>NZ_UEFQ01000044.1 GCF_900489465.1 Aequorivita sp. CIP111184
CAACTGCGAGAGCACAACCAGTGCCACGGTTACGGTATCATCACCACCTTTTGAGTATGGTGCGGTGCTGGTGGATGGCGCCTTTGCCGACAGCCACACCATCGAGGTGACTGCGGTGGGTGAGGGTACCTACGTGTACCAACTGGACGACGGTCCGTTCCAAGACAGCAATATCTTTGAAAACGTATCGCCTGGGGGGCACACGGTGACC
>NZ_UEFQ01000040.1 GCF_900489465.1 Aequorivita sp. CIP111184
AGGATTGCTCTGACTTATGATATTTAATTGAAGTTGAGGTTTGTCCGATGCACATTATTAAAACACCGAAATTTCGCTGAGGTACTGTGTTTGCTAACGGTTTGTATATGAAAAGTAGCGCTGAAAATAAGCGATAATTTTCGGATGAAACACAAGCCGGATTTTTAAATTTTACTAATTATTTTATTTTTGGGAATTTGTCAAATTTAAAAATTTGGCGACTTTCCAAAAATGCCCGAACCTTTGTGTTAGCAATGATTCGTGCTATTTTTTATATACGTTGTTGCCACACGTTTTTATCCGCTGTTTCACTGGTTTGTGATTAACATTAATATTCCTACTATTCCCATAAAAATAGTTAATTGAATTACCGTATTTAAAACAATGTATAGATAATTTTTTTTATCTGTGAAAACTCTACTATTCCACAGGAATATCAAGACAACAAAAATTACGAATGCCCATATTCCAAGTTTGTCATTAGTTAACAATATTATTAAGTCATTTAATATTGTCAACATAATGAACAAAGAACTTGATATATAAATTAATGAAATGAGATGTTTCGAAAGTCTTTTTGTTTTACGAATAAATGTCAAATATGAAATAAAAAGCAAAAACGGGAACAAAATAATCCAGAATAAATATTGGGAATTAAGATTCTGTACGTCTAAAGAAACTCCCATTATCTTATTATTCACGAAACTTATGTGAAGAGCAACTACTGCGATTCCGTAAAACAAAATTTTTCCGGGACTTGCGTAATAATTTTTAAATCCAGAATAATAATTTTCGACTATCGGTTTTGGATTTAAAATGATTTTAAATATGGTTGCAAAACCAGACCTTTCAATAGAAAAGAAGTTCGACAAAAAGTCTGTAATCAACGAAATTGTTGAAATTGGTTCTTCAGAAGTTTTTTGTCCGCATCTGCTACAATAATTTTCCTGAATTGGAATGTCACATATTGTACAGATTTTTTGTTGGTTCATTATGTTTTTTTCAAATGTGTGGCAACGGTCTTGTATAAAAATAGTAGGGCTGAAAACAGAAACTACTATTCGATTGAGCGAGAGCCGAATTTTTAAATTTTACTTATTATTTTTCTTTTTC
>NZ_UEFQ01000036.1 GCF_900489465.1 Aequorivita sp. CIP111184
ATAAAATGTATCAATTCAAAAGTTCAAATTTTAAAAAACTTAAAAATTATGCAGGCCATCCTGAACCAGACTAACACTGCTAAAACACGACCACTTCAAAAACCTTTTCAACAATCAAAAATGTATTCAATTGTACCCATCTTTATTTGGGTACTTTTTTTTGCCAATCTTGGTGCGCTTATTTATTATTTTCCAAACACGCCAACGTGGCATTGGGAAAACATCTTCAAAATTAATGGGTTCACGCTTTTAATTTGGACAACCGTAACATTTTTCAGCGCAATTGTAAGCACGTATGCTCGTAATTATCTAAAAGGTTTTTTAAACCATTCACAATTCACAATATACAGTTTTGGATTTCTTTTTGTGGTAATGCTCTTGGTGATGTCCAACCACATCCTTCCCTTTATAGGCTCTTGGTTGCTGATGGGTATATTTATGGCGCAACTGATTGGTGTTGATAAATCTTGGGTAGAAGCGCGAGAAGCTTCGGAATATGCCCAAAAATTCTTTTTGCTTGGCACTTTTTTTCTGGGAAGTGGTTTATTTCTTTTAGCAAGCCAAACAAACTTTTATACCATTGAAGAAATAATTCAAAATCTTGAAACGCTACCAGCATACATAAAAATAATGGCGTCCGTTTGTATTATTATGGCCGCAATAATCCAGTCGGCAATGTATCCATTTCAACGCTGGCTGCTTTCGGCGATGACCGCTCCCACGCCAGCTTCAGCATTAATGCATGCTGGTTTTGTAAACGGTGGTGGTATTCTGCTAGCCTTTTTTTCAACCCTACTTTTTGACTCGCATACATTAACGCTACTCTTTGTAATTGGTGGAATTACTGCCATTACTGCGCAGTTCACAAAATTGCTACAAGTAAATGTGAAACAAAAATTAGCCTGTTCTACAATTGCCCAAATGGGATTTATGATTATGCAATGTGGGCTCGGTTTTTTCAATGCCGCAGTTGCACACCTTATTTTACACGGGTTTTATAAAGCCTATTTATTTCTTTCCGCCGGAGATGAAATTCAAAATACAAACCCATCCAAACCTTATAAAATAGTAATTACACCGGTTCAAGCTTTGGTAGTACTTATTTTCGGAGCATTGGGAGCCGTATTGTTTTCCTATCTCACGGGAAAGGGCACGACTTTGGACAGTGGCATCATTCTTACCCTGATTGTCGCAATAACAGTAGGGCAGGTAACCTATAATATTGTAAAACAGGAAATTTTTACATCGTTCCAAAAAATCCTTTTCCCAATTATACTTTTCACAACCGGCATTGTGCTGTACGCGCTACTTTATAATGGAGTAACCATTTTGATGGCAGATATGCCAATGATTGACGCACCGGTATCCATTTCCGCAATACATATCATTTTTGGAATCATCTTTTTGATTGGCTTTTTTATAATGAAACTAGGTGTTTACAGAAAAGTACCTTGGCTCTACGTAAAACTGATGAATGATTCACAACCCTATAAAAAAACCATTTTAACTTCAAATCAGAAATCTTTATGATGAATTCAAAATTGCAGCAAAGTTTAAATGAAGCTTCCGAAATTGTCGGTACAACCTGGCCGCTTTACGGTTTCGTAACTTCTAATCCGCTTGTAGGTTTTGAGAAAAATCATTTCTCTGAAGCATTAAACCAAGCCAAAACGCTTTTTGGTGCACGTTCCTTTCCCGAAGTTTCGGTTTATCGCCAAGCTTGGGAGCGCAATGAGATTGACGAAACCGAAATTTCTACGTTACTTTTAAAAAATGGTTTTTCAGAATCGCCCTTCGAATCACTTAAAAAGATGGAGATTGAAACGCCTATAATTGAAAGAAATCAAAATCCAAAACTTAATCGGATTGTATCAAAATGGCTCGCTGCCTTTATGGACGAAGGTTTGGCTGAATGGGAAATGCCAAATAAAAATCAAGGTTTTTATAAATCTTGGCGAAAATTGGCAAAGTACGATTCTAAACTGCAGATTAAAAACAGTGATGAAATCCCTGAAAAAGCCTCAGAAACTTTAGAAAGTATTTTGAAATCATATTCAAAAGAAGAATGTGTTGAAATTTTTAAACAGCATTTGGCAGCGTTGCCCGGATGGACAGGCTATATAAAACATCGGAATAATTCCAACACGTTATGGCAAAAAGAGTACCCAATAACCTTTGAAGATTATTTAGCCGTTCGCTTTTTTATTGCGAAAAAATTGAATATAGAAATTCTTCCGAAGAAAATTGCAAGTAATAATAGTGAAACGGTTTCGCTGCGCCATCTTTGGCTGCAAGCCTGGGAAAATAGCTGGCAGAAAAAATTGACTAAAACGCTTGAAACGAACAAAACTGAATTGAATAAAAATGTTTCAACTTCAGAAATTCCCGATGCCCAATTTGCTTTATGCATAGACACGCGCTCAGAGTTAATGCGAAGACATATAGAGAATTCGGGTAACTACGAGACTTTTGGTTATGCAGGTTTCTTCGGAATTGCGATGGATTATAAAAACGAAAATGACGGCGTGATTCGGAAATCCTGTCCGCCAATTGTAGGTTCTGCGTATCAAGTTTCAGAAATTCCACAGAAAACTAAAATAGCATCCGCTAAAAAATTCACCCAGCGAAACCAAAAGAAAATTTTTAGTGAATATTTTCTGAAAAGAATGAAAAACATGCTTCCATCTGCCTTTGGATACGTGGAAGGTTCAGGTCTTTTTTATGGATTCTCTTTAGTTGGTAGAACAGTTTTTCCGGGAAATTCCTATAGATGGAAGAATAGAAATGCCACTGATTATGAAAATGTTTATGAGCCGCAAATTGATAAATGTTCGGAAAGAAATCACTCGCATTTAGAAATTCCATTGACAGAAAAAGTTGCAATAGTGAAAGGGGCTTTCGATCTTACAGGTTGGAAAAACTTTGCACCACTCGTGCTTTTTGTTGGCCACGGAAGCCATTCTGCAAATAACCCTTTCGGCTCTAGCTTGGATTGTGGGGCTTGTGCCGCGAGTCCGGGAAGGCATAATGCGCGGATGCTCGCCAAAATAGCTAATTCAGAAGATGTAAAAGAAATTTTGCGGAAGGAATACGGGTTTAATATTCCTGAAGAAACTGTATTTATAGGAGCTGAGCACAACACTACGACGGACGAAATTGTAATTTTTGACTCTGAAGTGCCCAAAACTCATTTGCTAGCTTTGCAAAACTTGAAAGCAAATCTTGCAAAAGCGCAACAAACCGCTACTGCAGAACGATTAAATACAAAGCATAAAAGCGTGAAAATAGCGCACGGAAATGCCAACAATTGGTCAGAAACGCGACCTGAATGGGGACTAGCGAAAAATGCCAGTTTTATAATTGCGCCACGAAAACTGACTAAAAATCTAAATCTCGATGGACGCTGTTTTCTCCATTCCTATGATTGGGAATTAGATGCCGAAGGCGCCGCGCTGGAAGGAATAATGCAGGGCCCGATGGTTGTTACACAATGGATTAACAATCACTATTACTTTTCTACGGTAGATAATGAAACCTTCGGCGGTGGTTCAAAAATTACGCATAACGTAACTGGAAAATTTGGAGTGGTTCAAGGCAACGGTGGCGATTTAAAAATGGGACTTCCCTTGCAATCGGTAAAACAAAGCGATACTGAAATGTATCACCAACCGCTGCGGCTTTCTGTTGTTATTCAAGCACCCATCGAGCGTATAAAAGGGATTTTAAAGCGGAATGCAAACATTCAAAATTTGTTGGACAACGAGTGGATTTATTTAATGGTAATGGATCCAAAAAATGAAAACCATATAAAAAGATATTCCAAGGGTATGCAATGGGAAAGCGTAACCAATTCTGAAAAAATTGAGAAGGTAAAAAGTGAAGTGAAAGAGGCGGTTGTTTCTCAACTATAAATTTTAAATCTTACCGAAATGAAAAGATATAATGGTTCCGAAATTTTTAGAAATAGATGTGTTGTTATAGCAACAATGCACAAAAAGGAAACAGTTATCGAGCCACTTTTAAAGCAAGAGTTTGGATTGAAAGCTATAACTCCAAAGAATTTTGATACTGATCAATTTGGAACATTTTCTGGAGAAATTGAACGTGTAAGAAATCCTTTGGAAACCGTTCGCGCCAAAGCGTTGGCAGCGCTTTTACAAACAAATGAAAACTTGGCAATTGCGAGTGAAGGTTCTTTTGGACCACATCCCGAAAGTCCCTTTATAATTGGAAATGAAGAACTTGTTATATTGATTGATACGAAAAATGGTTTCGAAATAATTGGTAGGCATTTTACGGAAAAGACCAACTTCAACCATCAAAAAATAGAAAATTTAAATGATTTGAAGGAGTTCTCGGAAAGAATAGGATTTCCTGAACACGGTATTATTCTGAAAATTTCCAATGAAAAGAATTCAGAAAGTATTTATAAGGATTTTAAAAGTTTTGATTTGTTGCATAACCAAGTTGTTAAACTGTTGGATGAAGAAAAGAAAGTTCAAGCTGAAACAGATATGCGCGCATTTCAGAATCCAACCCGGATGGAAGCTATAAAACAGGCGACAAAAAATCTTGTAAATATTATAAATACAAATTGTCCAAAATGCAATGCGCCCGGTTATTCAATAATTGAGGCCATTCGTGGCCTTCGGTGCGAGCTTTGCAATTTACCCACAAAAGGATTGAAGGGATATATTTTTTCTTGCCAAAAATGTAATTTCAGTTGTGAACGGAAAAAGGAAGATGTAAATTTTCAAAATGCTACATTTTGTGATTACTGCAATCCTTGAATTTTTGATTTAATAATTTTCAAGCCACTTATAATGTGTTTCAATTACAGTTTCAATGTTTTCCTTTAAAAATTCGAGATAGGTTAGTGCAGCGGGTGAAAATTTCTTGCCTTTAAGCCAGATAAGATTCCACGCGGTTTTTACTGGCAGCCCTTTTACGGGAACGATACTTATTTCTTTATCGTTCAGCTCATTTTTTAAACCAATCAAAGGCATAATACTAAAACCCAACCCCGCTAAAACCGCTTGTTTAACCGCTTCATTTGAGGTAAGTTGAATTTTTTTATTCACTTGAATATTGTTGCTGGCTATAAAACGCTCCATGGATTGTCTTGTTGCTGAACCTTCCTCGCGGTAGATCCACGGTAAATTTTCAAAAATTTCAGTTCTCTTTTTTGAAATTGATTGTGTTAAGGCAGGGCTTCCCACTAAAAATAATTTATTCTCCATCAAGCCCATTTTTTCAACTTTCAGATTATCTGGCAATACGGAAACAAGTGCAAAATCTACTTCATTTTTTTCCAGTGCTTCCAATACTTGATATCGATTGGTAACATCCATTACCAAGTCTACACCACTGTTTTCATTCAAAAAAGAGGACAGAAAAAATGGCATTACATATTTTCCTGTAGAAACTACGGCAATAGTCAATCGGCCAGTTAGCTGTCCTTTAAAAGCGAGGCTTTTGTGTTTCATTGTTTCCACTTCTGCTAAAATACGTTTCGTAGCTTCGGCAATTTCTTGACCGAAAGACGTAACGTAAAGTTGTCTTCCAATAACTTCCGTTAAGGATATTTCAAACTGATCCTGAAAATTCTTTAGCTGAATTGATACAGCAGGTTGCGTTAAATAAAGGGCTTCCGCTGCTTTGGTTATACTTTTGAGTTCTGTTATTTTCAAAAATATAGTGAGTTGGTTGAGTGTATAATTCATTAATTAATTTTATTAATTGCATAGTAAATATAAATAAAAATATATGAGTAAACATCTTCATATTTGTAGTGAATATTTAAAAAATCAATTGAATGAAAAAACAAGAAACAGTAGATCTAATTAAAGGAGAATTCACGCCAGATGAGGCATCGGAAATATTATTTTCAATTATTGGTGATAAGATTAAATTTAATAATCGTCAGATTTTTAGTAGGGAAGAGCGTAATCTTGGAAATACGGACAGATATAAAAAAAGGCTTATAGAATTAAAACATTCTCAAGAAAAAGTTTCAAATCTAATTGATTTAGCCAAAGCCGAAGGTAAGATTATTGAGGTAAGTGGAATTATTGATATTACAGTTAGATAAATCAATTGAACAAAACAAAAAAATCCCCTATATAGGGGATTCGATGTGATCGCAGAAGGATTCGAACCTTCGACCGCCTGCTTAGAAGGCAGGTGCTCTATCCAGCTGAGCTATGCGACCAATAAAAAACAAAAAAACCGAACTTTGTGTTCGGTTTTTGTCGGGGTGGCAGGATTCGAACCTGCGGCCTCCTGCTCCCAAAGCAGGCGCGATAACCGGGCTACGCTACACCCCGTGAACAGCAATCAATATTGTTCACTGTAATTTTGGAGTTTTTTTTTAACTCAATAATGCGGAGAGACAGGGATTCGAACCCTGGCGACGGTTGCCCGTCGACAGATTAGCAATCTGCTCCGTTACCACTCCGGCACCTCTCCAATTTTTTATGAACGTGTCATCCTAAAATGCGGTTGCAAATGTAAGTTTTCAATTGTAATAACGCAAGCAAAAAACGCCCTTTTTTAATGTTAATTTTTAAAGCGGTTTAAATCAAGGGAATGCTAGGCAAATTGATTCAATAAAAAATAGATTTAAACCTTAGAACAAATGAGCATCTCTTTTTTATCCTCTAAATTAGTCACAAAAAACAAATAGATATCGCCACCGTCTTTAATTTTCCACTTTTTACGAAGGGTTTCCACAGATTCTGGAAAATTTCTGGTAGTAATATTTGCTTTTTTGAAGGATAGGGCGGCACGCATCTCGATTTTGGTATAAGGAATAGCCTTTTCAATCAAAAAAACTCTTCCCGGAAAATCTATTAAAGTTTCACTGGTATAAAGATGTGTATTTTTATGAAGTTTATTCACCTTAAATTTTTCGAACACCAAATCGAAGGCACCACTTTTTAAGATTGCAGCATTTGGCTCATAAAGATACTTTTTGGGTAAGCTATATAAAGCCGTGGGAGTTTCGTTCCATTTAAAATCAAATCTTTCAATCCCCGATTTTTTGATATTTACAGTTTTAATATGTGGTTCCTGAAAAGCATCCTTTTTCAATAACCAAAGCAATTCTTTTACTTCGTTATCAACCGCAACAATATGAATTTCGAAAACTTTCTGCAATTCAGCCAATCCAATTGAAACATCCAACATAGGCGAAGTTTTCAAAAGTAATTGATTGCAGTTAGTTAATATTTTGGATATATTTTCAGGTATATTCGGTTCGCAATCCCTAAGAAAGAAAACCTTTCCTTTACTTTCATGGCGCCGGGAAGGGTCTGCGTATACTACGCCATAATTCTTGCTTAAAACGGCCGTTAAACCATCTTCAGGAAAACATTGGACATTGTCTTTATGGAAAACTTTAAAATTATGCTTTGCCATCTCTGAGAGTGCTTCATTAATTTCAAAGTGATGCACAGTAGAAATTTTTTCAGAAAAGGAAAAACTATCAACCCCAAAGCCGCCAGTTATATCTGCAAGAATTTCACCTTTTACCAATGAAGCCTTATAATCGGCAGTTATTTCAGAAGAAGTCTGCTCTAGATTTAATTTTGGTGGAAACAAAATATTTTGCGTTTCAAACCAGGTTGGCAGTTTTTTTTCAATCTTTTTTCGGCTTTCAATTTGCTGAATCAATTCATGGACTGAAACATCTTCAAACGGACTACCGGCGAAAGCAAGTTTTGAAATATCGTCTTCAAAATTTTTTATAAAATTCTGTACTTCGGTATTTAAAAGGGCAGAGTTAATCAAATATTATAGATTTCGGGTAAGGCGTTTCACAACTTTGTATTCCGATAGAAATTCTTTAGCTATTACTTTTAATGCCGTGTAAGTAGGAACGGCAAGTATCATTCCCGGAATGCCAAAAACAAAACCTCCTATTAAAATTACAAGAAAAATTTCCAGCGGATGGGAGCGAACACTGTGACCAAAAATTACAGGCTGAGATATAAAATTATCAAAAACCTGGGCAATAGCATATCCTCCCGAAGCAATCATTAATAATGGCAAGAGTCCTGTAGAAAAATCAGCTCCAAGGTTATTGGAGATTATTACAAGTAACATTAACCCCCAACCTATTATTGGACCCAGATAGGGAACAATATTTAAAAAGGCACATATTAGCGCCACTGCAATTGCATCACGAATATCTAGATAGAGCAGAAGTACGGAGTAAAAAAGTGAAAGTATAAAAATTTGTAAAAGCAGACCTATAAAATAACGGGAAAGCAGTTCTTTAATTTTTATTAATATCCTTTTAAATTTTTCTTCATCTCCAGTTTTTGCCAGGGAAAGTACTGTTCGGGCTATTAAGTATTCATCTTTCAAAAGAAAGAAAGAAATGAACAAAACCGAGAATATACCAATAATAGTACCTGCAATATTTCCGAAGAAAATATCAATAAAACTTGGAATAATTTCAATATCCATATTTTGTACGTAGGTAGTACGCTTGATTGCTTCAACCAGCTGAAAATGGTCTACACCAAGATAATCACTGGCTTGGATGTTCAGTTCGTTTAAATCGCGCTTTACTTGTTCAAAATCAATTTGGGAAATATGTTTTCCCTGTTCAATTATAATAGGAACAAAAATACTGAGAAGTAAACTAAAGGTTCCAATAATAATAAGAAGTGTAAAAACCGAAGCTAGCGTATTCCCGAAACGAAACCTTTTTCTTAAAAATAATACTAGCGGCCTTCCCATCAATGAAAGTACCAAAGCCAAGCCAACATATAGAATGAGTGCTTGTATTTCATACAAAAACCAAATAAAAATTATGATACCCACCATTACAGCGAGGGCTCTTAATATACCTAGGGTTATTGCTTTTGCAGTAGTTTTCAAGCAGTAAATATACTATATTCCACTATAGAAAAAATCAAAGTTTTGTTAAGGGATTGTAATGTTGATTAATGAATAATAGTATGCTGCGAATTAATTTTCGAAAACGTATTTAATAATATTGGCACCCATTTGCAGGGCTTTAAGTCTTACTTCCTGCGGATCGTTATGAACTTCTGGGTTTTCCCATCCATCACCAAGATCTGTTTCAAAAGTGTAAAGCAGGACCAATCTATCTTCCACAAAAATACCGAAAGCCTGTGGACGCCCTCCGTCATGTTCATGAATTTTGGGCATTCCCTGTGGAAACTTATAAACGTAACTAAACATCGGATAATTAGCGGGTAGCTCTTTCAATTCTTTGTTGGGGAAGATTTTCACAATTTCCTTGCGTATATATTGGTCTATTCCGTAATTATCATCAATATGAAGAAAACCGCCGCTCATCAAATAATTACGAAGGTTTTCAGCCTCTTCGGAGGAAAAGAAAACATTTCCGTGACCCGTCATATGCAAAAAAGGATAATCAAAAATATCAATGCTACTAGGTGTAACGGTTTCTGGCTTTTCCTTTATAGAAGTGTCTATGTGTTGGTTGCAGAATTTCGCCAAATTAGATAGCGAAGTTGGGTTTGCATACCAGTCACCACCACCGCCGTATTGCAAAAGAGCTATTTCCTGAGCTGAAATGTTGCCGATAAAAATAAAAATAAAAACTGTAAATATTGTTATTCGCATATCTTCAAAAGTACAAATTCAGAAAGAATAAAAGTGAAACAATTTTCTAAAAATGGCTTACTGTAAGTTTTAAAGAAATAGACGGACAAACTTTTAAAATTGTTGGTATGAAAAGGATATTATTAGTGCTTATTTTTCCGGTGATTTTTGCAATTTGCTCTTTTAATAAAGACTCTTCCGAATTAGAAAATAAACCTTTTGCCATAGTTCAACTTTTTACTTCGCAAGGTTGCAGCAGCTGTCCAAGTGCTGATATACTGTTAGAAAAAGTTGAAAAGGAATATGGAGGCAAAAACGTTTTCGTTCTTTCCTATCATGTAGATTATTGGAACCGTTTGGGCTGGAAAGATGTTTTTAGCAAGAAAGAATTTTCAGATATACAGTATCGCTATAGTACTAAATTTGGAGGCTCAAGTGTTTATACTCCGCAGGCAGTGGTAAATGGCGATGTTCATTTTGTAGGCTCCAGTGAAGCAAAAATGGAGGATAATCTTTCAAGATTTCTAAAAATAAACCCTGAGAATACAATAGCTCTTTCTGAAATTAAAAAAACCGGAAATCAAATAACTTTCAGCTATAAAACGGAAGGTGATATTTCCAGAAAAGATTTAAAAATTGCGCTTGCCATCGAGAAAAAAGAAACTAGTATTAAACGCGGCGAAAACAGCGGACGAAAGCTTTCAAGCGTAAATATTGTAGTAGAGCAGTTAAAGAATTCACTAACTGAATCTAGTGGAACAATGAGCATCAAAATTCCAGAGTTGGTTGAAAAAGGGGATCAACTTATTTTGATTGGATTCGTTCAGTCCCAGAATTTTGTCATAACTGCAGCGACACAACAAAAAATATAATTAAGGCCTAACAGGTTTTCCTCCAATTTTGAAGCTTCCGCAATGGGCGGGTGGCAAAAAATTGAAATCTGTTGGGTTTTATTCATTTAAAAAAGCTACGCTGTGACAAGCCACCACAGCCGCAGTTTCCGTTCTTAAACGGCTTTCACCCAAGGTAACTGGAATGTATCCGCCCTTTTTTGCAAGCTCAATTTCTTCAGATGAAAAATCACCTTCGGGACCGATAAGAATTGTTACTTTCTTATTTGGAAGTAAGATTGATTTTAAGGATTTTTTATCGGTTTCTTCGCAATGCGCTATACATTTTAAATCAGCGGAATTATTTTCCAAATTTATAAAATCCTTAAATGAAACGGAATCATTTAAAATGGGCAAATACGCCTTTAGCGATTGTTTCATGGCACTTTGAAGGATTTTTTCATACCGTTCAGGCTTAATGATTTTTCGTTCGCTGTGGGCGCAGATTATTGGGGTGATCTCTGTTATGCCTATTTCGGTAGCTTTTTCTAAAAACCATTCGTAACGATCGTTCAGTTTTGTGGGTGCAACGGCTAAATGAAGCTGATAGGGTAGTGGTTGCTGAATATCTTGTGAAAGTATTTTTACCAAACACGCTTTAGGATTCGCATTCATTATTTCTGAATCGAAAAAAGAACCCTTTCCATTTGTGATTTTGAAAGTGTCGCCTTCTTTCATTCGTAAAACCTTTGCAATATGACGGCTTTCCTCTTTATCAAAAGTAATTTCCTTTGTGGATTCTGAAATGTTGGGATTGTAAAAAAGCTGCATTTATTTCAATTTTGTTTTAGCGTGTGCAACGCCTATTTCTACCCATTGCTGTAGTTTTTCCTCTGTATTAAAACCTTGTGCTGTTACAAAAATGAATTCCTTCATCGGTTTTCCGGTAAAGTCCATTGGTTTTACGAAAGGACTTTTGGTTATTTCAGCCATTTTTTCAGCGGGGATGCGAACCATCAATCTTTCCTTGGTTTCTCCCACACACATTTTTCCTTTAAAAAGAAAACAAGTACCTCCGAACATTCGCTTTTCTTCGATGTCCTTTTTCCAAGGATTGAGAGCAGTTCTAATGCGTTTTAATATTTCCTCGGAATTTGGATTCATATTCTCAAAACTTCATGCGTGCCGAAGCTACAACATTATTTTCGGCGAAATTTTGAGTTTTGTATTTTAGTTCGCCCACAATGGCAATCATTGCTGCGTTATCTGTGCAGAACTCAAATTTTGGAATATGGGTTTTCCAGCCGTATTTCGCTTCGGCTTCTTTTAAAGCCGTTCTAATACCACTATTGGCAGAAACCCCACCACCAATAGCTATTTCCTTTATCCCTGTTTTTTTTACTGCGTTTTTTAGCTTATCCATTAAATAATCTACTATTGTAAACTGAAGGCTTGCGCAAATGTCTTCTATGTTTTCTGAAATAAAATCCGGGTTTTTATTTACTTCCTTTTCAACAAAATAAAGTACCGAGGTTTTTAAACCACTAAAACTGAAATCTAAAGGACTAACTTTTGGTTTTGGAAACTTGAAGGCTTTTGCATTTCCTTTTTGCGCATATTTATCAACCAAGGGACCACCAGGGTAGGGAAGCCCAAGTATTTTTGCACTTTTATCAAAAGCTTCGCCTACGGCATCATCTATGGTTTGGCCTATTACTTCCATTTCAAAATAATCTTTCACTTTTACAATTTGTGTATGCCCACCACTAATGGTCATCGCCAAAAATGGAAAGTTAGGTGCGGTTTGTTCTTCGGTCTTAATAAAATGTGCTAAAATATGTGCTTGCATATGGTTAACATCTATCAACGGAATGCCCAAACCCATAGCCAAAGATTTTGAAAATGAGGTACCTACAAGTAGCGAACCCATCAAGCCAGGACCGCGCGTAAAAGCAATGGCGGATAACTGATTTTTGTCGATATTTGCTTTTCGTAAAGCTTGATGCACAACTGGCACAATATTTTGTTGGTGTGCGCGTGAAGCAAGTTCGGGAACCACCCCGCCGTATTGTTCGTGAATTGCCTGAGTGGCAACAACATTGCTGAGTATTTCACCGTTGTTGATAACAGCTGCAGCCGTGTCGTCACAGGAAGATTCAATACCGAGAATATAGCAATTTTTTTGTGTCAAAGTAAAAGGGGTATATTTATTGGTTGTAAAATTAAAACTTTAAAAGCGTATCAAAAAACTTCGGAAAATAATAGTTCGCACATTCGTGATCATTGTATTGCTGCTCGTGCTTATAATTATTATTTTTTCAATACCGGCAGTACAGACTTGGGCTGCTAAAAAAGTAACCACAAATCTTAATGAAACTTACGGAACTGATATTCAAATAAAACGGTTGGGCCTCAATTGGAAAGGCGAAGTGGACGTCCGTGAAGTTTTTATTGCTGATCATCACGCAGATACATTAATTTATAGCAAAGAGCTGCAAACCAATATAATTAGCTTTCAAAATTTAATTAAAGGGGATCTTGGTTTTGGAAGTATTGCACTGGATTACGCCAAATTGTACGTTAAAACTTATAAAGACGAAGAAACCGATAATCTTTCCATTTTCGCTAAAAAATTTGATACAGGCAAGCCTAGTACTTCTCCGTTTTCGCTATTTAGTAACGATGTAAGCTTAACCAATAGCAGGATTAAGATTACTAACGAAAATCTTGAAAACCCTGATGTTTTTATTTTAGACAATGTAAACGTAGTTGCAGATAATTTCAAAATTAATGGCCAAGACGTTAGTGCCAATATTAAGAAATTGTCCTTGATTGCTGCCCGTGGAATTACTATTAATGACTTACAAGCAGACTTCTCTTATACTGCTACAAATATTACTCTAAAAGATTTGAATCTTGAAACTACAGAATCAAAAATTGTGGGCGAAATTGATTTGGATTATTCAAAAAACGGGATGGCAGATTTTGTGAATGATGTAATTATAACAGCAAACATCAAGGATTCTAAAATTGCATCAAACGATTTAAATGGTTTTTATAACGAATTTGGCCCAGATCAAATAATCTTACTAGATACTGAGCTAAAAGGAACTTTAAATAACTTTACCGCTAACAACCTGAAATTTCAAACCGGTGATACAAATATTGAAGGAGATTACATTTTTAAAAACATTTTAGATTCAGAAAAAGAATACGCTATTACCGCCTCCAATCACAATATTTCAACTAATTATTTTGATCTCAGACGCTTTATGCCGCGTGTTTTAGGCGACGTTGTGCCAGTAGAATTAAAAGAGTTAGGATCTTTTAATCTTAGCGGAAACACTTCAATTATTGGTAGTGAATTAAATACAAAAAGTAATTTACAAAGCACAATAGGACAAGCAGTTGTAGATTTAAAAATGGGCAATATCAATAATATTGACAATGCCTATTACAAGGGGAATATTGTGTTGATAAACTTCAATTTGGGCAAAATTGCCAATACAACTTCTTTGGGAAAAATGACCGCCAATTTAGATTTTGACGGTCGCGGTTTTAGCAAAAACACAGTAAATACAGAGATTTCAGGAAAAATATCTTCTTTTAATTTTGAAGATTATAATTACAAAAATATTGTGGTTTCGGGAAATCTTAAAAATCCTCTTTTTAATGGTGAACTTTCTATTGACGACCCAAACTTAAAAATGCAATTTAAAGGTTTGATAGATGCATCAAAAGAAACCAACCAATTAGATTTTGAGGCAAATGTTGAATATGCAGAATTGAATCAACTAAACCTGATAAAGCGTGATAGTATTTCGGTCTTCACTGGGAAAGTGGTGGTTGACATGGAGGGAAAAACCATTGACGACGTTGTTGGAACCATCAACTTCAACCAAACCTTTTATCAAAACGAGCGAGATTATTATTATTTTGATGATTTTAATATTACTTCATCATTTGAAGGCCCTAAGCGAACCATTGAGATAAATTCACCCGATATTTTAAATGGAAAAATTTCAGGCGAATTTTTAATTGCAGATATCCCCAATCTTTTTCAGAATGGGATTGCCAGTATTTATACAAACTACATTCCCCAAGAGGTTACCACCAATCAATATATTGATTATGAATTTGTTATTTACAATAAAATTATTGATGTTTTTGTACCCCAATTGAAACTAGGTGATAACACCCGTGTAAAAGGATCTGTTTCTTCGGATGAATCAAAGTTTAAGCTCGATTTCCGTTCTCCGGAAATACTTCTTTTTGACAATTATATAGGTAAACTGAATATTCAAGTAGATAATGACAATCCATTGTATAATATATACATATCTGCAGATTCCGTATACACGGGATTCTATAATATTAAAGATTTAAACGTAATTAATAAAACTTTGAACGATACTATGTATGTACGTTCAGAATTTGCTGGAGGTCCAAAAAAAGAAGACCTTTTTAACCTTTCATTATACCATACCATCAACCCCTCGGGTAAATCTGTGATTGGTGTAAAAAAATCTGATATCACTTATAAAGGCAATGTTTGGTATTTAAACGAAAACAACAATCGCCTAAATAAAGTTGTTTTTGATGATAATTTTTCCGAAATCAGGATTGATTCCTTGGTTTTAAGTAGAAATGACCAATTAATTCAAATGGCAGGCGTATTGCGAGATTCAACGTATAAAGATTTAAAGGTGCGCTTTAAAGACGTAAATATTGGAGAGATAACGCCGGAAATAGACAGTTTGCGTCTTAATGGAAATATGAACGGAAAGTTTGATTTTCTTCAAAAGAATGGCGCATATTATCCAAATAGTACCGTAACAATTGATAACGTTAATATCAATGAAATTCCGTTCGGAGATTTGAATTTAAAAATAGACGGAAATGAAGATTTAACCAAATACCGGATAAACACATCCTTAACAAACAATGATGTTAAATCAATAAATGCCGTGGGTGAAATTGATGTTTCTTCCAAAAACCCCCAAATACAGCTCAATGTTGATTTAAATCAGTTCAACATGCAGGCTTTTAGTCCATTTGGAGGTGATGTAATTACCAATATTCGCGGACTTATTTCTGGAAATGCAAAAATTTCAGGTAGTTACAAATCTCCAGATATTTTAGGGCGTTTCTCTTTGGTTAAAAGTGGATTAAAAATTCCTTATTTGAATACAGATTTTGATATTGAAGATAACGCACAGATTATAGTTACCAAAAATAAATTTCAAATAGGCTATACAAATATTACCGATACCAAATACAAAACTGAAGGACTACTATCGGGAAATGCTACACACACGAATTTCAGCAATTGGGAACTGAATTTGAATATTGACGCACCCGAACGATTGCTGGTTTTGGACACGCCTCCCGAGGAAGATGCGCTTTATTACGGAACAGCTTTTATAAGCGGAGATGCCAAAATTAAAGGACCAATTAATGAGCTTGTAATTAATGTGAATGCCACTACGGAAGAGGGAACAACATTTAAAATTCCAATAAGTGATACAGAATCCATCAGTGACGATTCATTTGTGCATTTCCTTTCTCCCAAGGAAAAAGAGGCGCGTATAAATGGAGAGGATATAGTTTCAGAAGATGCGAAAGGACTTAGCCTCAACTTTGATCTTGACATTAATAGAAATGCCGAAGTAGAAGTAGTGGTAGATAAAGTGAACAATTCTACTTTAAAGGGCCGCGGGGCAGGTATTCTTCTTATAGAAATAAATACAAATGGAAAATTCCAAATGTATGGCGATTTTCAGGTGTATGAAGGGACATATGATTTTAGATATGGCGGAATAATACAAAGAACCATTGGAGTAGTGCCTGGCGGAAATATTACTTGGGACGGTGCGCCCGAACGTGCCAATTTAAACTTAAGCGCAATTTATAAAACACAAGCTAATCCGTCTGTTCTATTAGACAATCCTTCCATAAATACAAAAATACCTGTGGAAGTCTATGTAGGTTTGGAAGGCGAACTTGCAAAACCAGAATTATCTTTTAGCATAGATTTTCCGAGAGTAAGTTCAACATTAAAAAGTGAGTTGCAATACAAGCTGCAAAATCAAGAGCAGATGCAGAACCAGGCACTTTTCTTATTGGCTTCAAACTCTTTTGTAAATGACAATTATGCGGGTTCCAACGCTTTTGCGGGGACAGTGGCCGATAGGGTTTCTGGATTGGTAAATAATATTTTTGCTGATCAGGATGGAAAGTTCCGTGTTGGTTTAGATTATTCTGTAGGTAATAGGACTCCAAATCAAGAAACATCAGACCGTTTTGGCATTACGCTTTCCACACAGATAAATGAACGTATTCTTATAAATGGAAAAGTAGGTGTTCCCGTGGGGGGAGCAAATGAAACCTCCGTTGCGGGTGATATTGAGGTACAGTGGCTTATAAACGATGATGGAAGCCTACGTATGAAATTTTTTAACCGACAAGCAGACCTTCAGTTTATTGGGGAGGATCAAATTTTTGAACAGGGTACAGGAATTTCGTATTCCGTAGATTTCAATACGTTCCGGGAACTTTACCAAAAACTCTTCAATAAAAAAATGACCTTAGAGTCTGAAATGCCTGTAACGCCCGATGACGATACATACCCAGTGGATTTTAAACCAAAAGGCATAAAAACGGATGAGGAAGGGCAGTAAAGGTTTTAATTCTAATGGTAAATTGAAGATTTAACTATTTTCTTTTTAGGATATTTTTTTCTTAATACAGCGTCCTCTCGGCTCATCAGCCTCATGAAGTACAATTTCGGAATGAAGGAACTGTGCAGCGGCAGCTGAATCCTTCACTTTGGATGCACTGCGTTCTAACATTTCGGATTCAAACTCACTTAACACACTTTCTCTTACCCCAACTTTTCTCCATTGAGATAAGGGTCTGCATCCTAATGAGATTCCTCTAGCTAATGCCAAAGCATCCAGCAGCGCTTGATTCGCCCCTTGCCCTTTAAATGGACTCATAGGGTGAGCAGCATCACCAATTAGAGTCACTGGTCCGCCTTTTATTAATATCTCTTTCTTAAGTATTTCTCGGTCATACACAGGATATCCAGAAACTTGAGCTTCTGGGGTTGCCGCCAAAATTTGAGGAATAGGATTGTGCCACTGCGTTCTCTTGCATGCTTCTATCTTGAGTGCTCGAGCGCCTTTAGCACTTAATGCCTTGGCCTCTTTTTCTGGCATTGGAAAACTGAGTTGCCACATCACTGAGTCTGACGCATAGGGCATTATGTAGATACGTTCATTACCATTGGCGGTTTGAAATACCGTCGCCGAATCTAACAAAGAACTATCAACACTTTTGAGCGCACTCAAAGAACAAATACCCAATATCACAATACAATCTAGGTACCGTAAAGGGGAAATATTTTCATCCATCAATAAGCTCCGCACCGAACTACGAATTCCATCGGCTCCAACCACAATATCTGCCTTAGCGCTTTTTATTTCTCCGTTCACTTCAAAATTCAGTTCAACAACTTCATTATTAAAATTTTTAAAATTTATTAATTGGTGGCCCCACTGCACTACATCATGGCTGCCAAGTTGTTCAAGCAGCGCTAAACGCAAAGACTGCCGTGCTATATGGACATTTGTGCGTTTTGAAAAGGTTTTTACATCAGACTGTAACCACTTTCTCATACCCCATTCACCGATTACTTTTCCGTCTGTAGTGTGTACTAGATGTCTTTTTGAAATAACTCCTTTTTCTAAAGAGAATATACCAAACCCCTCTATTGCTTTACTAGCTTGTTGCAAAGTGAGTCCATACCCCTGAGATCTTGCATTAAAGTTGCTATCGCGTTCATAAAGTGTAAAAGGTATTCTACGGTGCAAACAAGCCACAGCTAGAGCCACTCCGCCTATACCGGCACCAATAATAGCAACGTGCGGGTAATTTTCTTTATCTGCTAAAGGAGGACTGGCAGAAGGAACTAAACCTGATCCAGAACAGTTTAAGCAAGAATATAAGTGACCCTTAGGACGAACTGGAACTGCTCCTTCGCCATTTGTTTTTTCAAATTGATCGAGTTCCCTCTGGTAACGAAGTCGCACTTTCTTTCGAATTCTTTGGCTTTTTTTGCCACGCCCTTGACATTCTTGACAAATAGTCCAGCTAGTGGCTGTATTTTCCACCTTTTTCACTTTTCATTATTTAATTTGATATTGACTTCCTTCTATAATAAAAAACTTAGCCAGTACTATTGATAATAATAAGTTCTTAATCCCCAATGTTTAAAAACTTTTTTACCATATTCTTTTTTGAAATGGCCCCTAGTAATTGTTCAAAGTTACATGCTGTATTTTTATTCGATTTCATTTTTTGAAATATTCGGTAAAATTTCAATTCCGCTCCTTTTCATAAGCTCACTTGCGTTAAAGTCAGTACATATACCTTGATCAAGTTTATAGCTAAAAATCATCGAATTATCTTTAATTTCACTATTGAAACTATAATTTGTAACTAACTTTTTATTTCCTGATAATTTTGCAAGTTTAATATCGTGTGTGGCAATGATTCCTGAAGTTCTGAGCTTACTTAATTGATTAATCAATGAATTCCCTCCTTTATATCTATCTTCAGAGTTTGTGCCTTTAAACATCTCATCCAACAGGAAATAAATATTATTATTACTTTTTATTTGTTTCAGCATATTTTCAATCCTACTTAATTCTGCATAAAAAGAAGAAATTCCTTTCATTAAATTATCTTGGGTTCGCATACTTGTATATAACTTCAAATTAGAAACCTGTCCATATTTTGCACAACAAGGACCACCAGCTAATGCTAATACAAGGTTTACCCCAACACTTCTTAAAAAAGTGCTTTTTCCTCCCATATTAGAACCAGTAATCATAACGACATCACCTTGTCCTTCTGAATGAAAATCATTGCAAACACGTTTATTAGAGTCTATTAGCGGATGCTCTAACGCCTCGAATTGTATGTAGTGATCCTTTTCTGTTATCTCTGGAAATGCATAGCATGGATTGGAATAGCAAAAACCTGCAAAACTATTTATTACCTCAAACTCACTTACAACTTCTGCCCATAGTTTTAAAAACGCTTTATTCTTTAATTTCCATTTTTCTGTTCCAATAATCAAGTAAATATCCAAAAGCAGGAAACTATTTAATAGTGGATACAAATAATTTCCATTTATCGGTATCTTTTTTATAGGTCTTTGATGTGAGAAGTCCAATAAGCCACATATCCTATTAATTTCATTGCTCGCTGAATATTTGCCCTTTATAAGTATTGACTGTAATTCGTGTAATTTTTTAGATTTAAAACTGTTACTTTCTATTTCAGTAATAAGTGTCTGATAACCCCTTAATGTGTTAAGATTTTCTGTGGAGGTTTCAACAATATTTTCGGCAATTGGTCTTAACTTTCTTAAAATGACTTGATTGATAAACAAGATTAGAATCATTAGAGATAATGAAATAACAACAATTAATGAGCCCAGGTTAGCATAAAAAAAGTATGCGACAAACAAAAAAATAATTGGAAGAGATATTGCTATTGTTATGTATAAATAGCTATGTTTTAATAAAACTATAGGTTTCTCTACCCAAGCCATCAATTTAGAATAATCGCTTGTTTTATTTTGAAAGTGCATACCTGACGCTTGAAAACCTTGCCTCCAATCCAAATTCGGAGATAATTCTTTTATCGCTTCTTGTCTGTCATATATTTCAGAATTAGGTGCAGCTTCAGATAGCCATTGAGATAAATAAATCATACCAGACTCTGTGGTTGTTCTATTAAGCAACTGAAAAATGGAATGTTGTCCGAAAATATCTAGATCAGATGTATAAGGGTGATTTGGATTTATAAATTTATGTCCGGTATCGAATTCTTCCAAATCACATTTTTCTCTTAGAATTTCTGATTCATTTATCTTTTTCAGGAATGTAGTATGCTTTTTTAAGTAATCTATTTTGTTATAGTGCTTTATAACAAAAGCAAAACATATAATTAAAATAGGAAGAACAATAAAAATAGGAGTAATTAATTTGATGGTAAAAGAGGTTATAAGGAAGGCAATTGAAATAACGAAAATTAATAATCTAAGAAATGAAAAACGGGCTAACAACTTGTTAAGCTTTAATAATCTGGCATCATATATTTTTATATTATCTGTATAAATTTTCATTTTTCTTCAATTTAAAATATCCTTCAATATTCAAATATCGGTATAACTTATTTTTAAAATTATACATAACCATTAATGGACGATTACGAAGCTCAAAAATTTGGTGTAAGTACAAGTTTTGATAAGAAATTAAAATCTTGATTTTACTAATTTTTCGTCTTTTATTATATACATTTTTCTATGTCTATATTCATTAGCTTCAAATATAACATAAAAGCTATTACTTCCTAATAACAGTAACTTATTGCTAATTCCTTCTTCTATAAACCAGCAAATAAAATTTTAGAATAGAGTCAATAAAAAAGGTTTCCGCAAATGCGAAAACCTTTTTTGAGAATAGGAACGAAAGGATACTTTTTACACTATTTTTATTTACTTCTCAATAATTAATTTATGTGTTACTTTTCCAGCTGAAGTTTCAAGAGTGATAAGATATATACTGCCACTAGAAAGATTTTTAATCTCCTTAGAATACTTGTTTTTACCTTCTTTTAAATTTTTTAAAACAACTTTATCTACCAATATTCCTTTAACATCGAAAACATAAATTTTCACATCATCATTTTGGGTTAAATTGAACTGTAGATTTAAAATTCCATCATTCGGGTTTGGATAAATTTTTAAATTAAGCGCATCTGTACTAGCGGTATTAAAGTCATCAATTGATAGTGGAGAGGCCGCTTTTATAAAAACTTTAAATATTTGGTTGTTTGCAATACTTTGAGTTCCATCATTAATAAAAAAAATGTTTGGCTGAGAACTACTAATTCCACCAAATATATATCCTATTAAAGTGTTTTCGTTGGTGATGTTATCTAGTTTAAAAACCATATTGTCAAAATGTGGAAAATTTAAATTTGGAATAAACTCTGCGCCAGATCCAAGTAGTGCGGGCATCTCTATTGGCAATTTATGCTCAGACATTACACCATTTGCATCTCGTGTAACTCTTGCGATTGTATTTACAAAAGGCACATTGTCATCCTGAACCAAGGTGCCATTGCTATCATAAAATTGAGCAATCCCGCCAAAAAACACAGTATGCATTTCATTTTCTGTTGTAGAATATAATGGTAAAACGGGACAATGATAATGATTATAATACTGTTGAAATGTATTGTTTACGGCATATCCTTGGGAATCTACTGTAACAGAATTTAAAAAAGGTAAATCTATATTTTGTTGAAAAACGCCGGAAAACATAGTAATTCCTTCAGTTCCATTTGGTAATATTTGAGCTTCTGCATTATAATCTCTTCGATGAAAATTTTCAATGTCTGTATAGGAAGGCAAATGATTAATTGTTATAGAAGTTCCGTCGTCCAAAATTGTAAATCTTCTAATTTGGTTAGAATATTCCTGTACAAATGTTGGCTGGTTATTTGGATTATATCTTCCTATAAATTTTTGCCCTCCAAGCAAATAATAGATGTCATTAATTTTATTTAATCCACCACCCGTAACTTGAAATTTTGGGTCTGTAATTTGTCTAAAATGACTTGTAAAGCTTGAATTTGTAATAATGGCATTAATTACATTAGAAACCTTAATAGCGGTAAGATTTGCATATGTTGTATGATCACCCGCTATTGCACTATATCCATAACCACCAAAACAATATAAATAATCTCCCTCTTGAAAAAACTCCATATTAGTGGCGCTTAATTGTTCTTGGATTGATGTGGGCAATGAAGTAAGTGGTGCTGACCATTTTTGCTCTGTGAGTGGATCTACAACTATTAATTGGTTATTATTTCCCGCGATATCAAAAGCGGCAAAAGGCTGTCTTCGATGTAATCCATCTAAACGGCCCCCAACAATAAGCCATTTGCCATTGTCTTGACCAACGACATACGATTGAATTCCGCCTAAACCATTAATATTTATTGGCTCTATGCTAATTTCAAAAGGAGCTGTTTGCGAAAAACTGAAATATGAAATTAACGTTGCTGCTAGGAGTATTATAATTCTTTGTATCATTCTTAAATTTTAATCAAAACTAATTGTTAGGAATGATTTGTTTTGTAGCTTTTGATACAGACGGTTCTATTTATTTAATAATCTATTAGGCTATAATACCGTATTTTAACAAAAAAATCCCCAAGTCTAAACTTGGGGATTTTCTAATTCTATTACAATAACTTATAATGATGCAATCACTGAAATTTCCACATTTACAAACTTGGGTAGATTTGCAACTTCCACAGTCTCGCGGGCTGGGGCAGTGGTTTCGTTAAAATAGGTGGCATATACTTCGTTAATAGCAGCAAAATTGTGCATATCGCTAATAAAAATACTAGTTTTTAAAATGTTTTCAAACGTCATGCCGGCTTCGGTAAGGATAGCCTTTAGGTTTTCCATTACCAGCTTGGTTTCGGTTTTAATATCATCAATCACTAAATTTCCAGTTTTTGGATCAATAGCAATCTGCCCAGAAGTATAAAGCATATTTCCATTAAGCACCGCTTGGTTATATGGGCCAATAGGAGCAGGGGCGTTGGGTGTAGTGATTATTTTTTTCATTGAAAGTTGAATTTGTGAATCTATGAGTAAACTATATAATTCATTAAAGTCTTTTGTCGCTTTCTCGGCGCTTGTCATATTTAATATCACTAAGCACTGACGATTTTATTCCAACAAAGAAATACCAGGCGGTGTTAATACTGCCAATGGGTGTCCAATTGAAACTCATCTGCCAACTTTCCAAATCGCGCTGGAAACGGAACTGTGTAAGTGTAACCCCTTTGTTTTTAAAATCATACCCAGAGGAAACGCCCACGGTCCATCGCGGTGCAAGTTCCATATTGGTACTCATCATAAACGATTGGCTGGAAATTTCATTCTGTCGCTGGTTGTTTCCGTAGGTTATTGTGTATGCAAAGCGCACATCCCACGGAATACTGTAATTGTACCATTCAATATTGGTTTTGTCTTCATCTTCGTTTTCATCGTTCTTATAAATCTGCCCTTCATAAACATCTGCAGCTTCACCAAAGAGGTCGTCGGGTCGCCCACCATTTCGGAAGGTTTCGTTTTCTATTCGGTCTGTATCTTTTGTTTTTGTTTCAAAATCTTTACTGGAGAAGGAATAGTTTATACTAACATTGGCATTTGTAAGCCTAAAAAGACTTCCCCCATTGTCAATATTAAAAACATCAATCTTTTTATTATTGCTATCGAGAGCATAAGGATCTAAAGTTCCACTAAAGTTGAATTCCAGCTTTTTTACAATTGGAATACTTCCCGTAAATTGCAACGGACTCCATTGTAAAGAATCACCAGCAAGATTATAAGCTGTAGAAAAGTTAAGGTTGTTCAGTAAAGTAACTTTTTTGGGTTCTAAAGCAGTAGTATCTCTATCACGTACTTTAGCTTCAAAAGTATTACTGAGCGACATCCCGATGCTACTTGAATAAACTTTACTTGGAGGCCCGTAAAGCGTATTTTCAAATCTGGAGTATTCTACAACCTGCGCTGCCTCATCTGCGGTGGCAGGTATAATAAATTCATCATAATATCTATCAAAAGATGGATTGATGTTATAACTAATGGAAGGACGAACTACGTGCCTTAGGGCCTGTATTTTACTGTCTTTTCCAAAGTTGAAAATTCCGTAAAGAGTGGTTCCTAAACTGGTTGAAAAATTATAGGTTCTATAACTCTCAAAGCCTGAAAGAGTATCCTGCACAATGCCCCCCAAACCATTGTCTACGGTTTCATCATAGCGTTTTCGCGTACTTTTCAATACCCAAGTTTCACGATAATTAGTTCCTGCAGAAGCACTTAAATATTTTAAAATCTTAAAGTTTGTTGTTAGAGGAATATTGTGCTGTGCGCCAATCTGTGCCGAATTGAACATTTCTGGTTTAAAGAAAAGTGAATCTGTGGTCAGGATTCGGTTTTCAGCAGTAAGATCATACTGAAAGTTTATATTTTGAATAATCCCTTTTTTGGTACCATCTTTTGGTGCGAATGGATAGATTCTTGAAACACTGGTATTCAAATTTGGTAAAGACATGGATATTTCCTGTGTTCTCGTATTTTGTGAATGTGTAGCTGCTACCGACAAATTTACCTGCGGTTCGCCCTCAAACGTTTTTGAATAGGAAATGGAGGAACTCAGTGTATTTACCAATGCGCTTGCATTGTTTGTTTGGTTGATGGATTGCGTAAAATATTTACTGCTCCCTATGTTCACAGAAGCTGAAAAACGGGAGCTTGGGCTGCTTTTAGTATCTTGTGAGTGAGTCCAGCGTATGTTGTAAATACTGCTTTCGCTAAAGTCGGGGAAACCGCGTTCACTATTAACAAGGCTTTCAAACCGCGCACTTAAATTTCCTTTAAATTTATAGCGAATGGCATACGTGGTTTCTCCACGCAATGCATAACTTCCGTTGGTGTAATAATCGCCCAGCAAACTAAAATCCAGATAATCGTTAATGGCAAAATAATACCCACCATTTTGTAAGAAGAAACCACGGTTGTTATTTTCCCCAAATGATGGAATAATAACCCCCGAAGTACGATCTTCCGTCAACGGGAAATATGCAAAAGGGAGTCCGATGGGCGTTGGTACATCGGCAATATACATGTTTGTAAGACCGGTTACAATTTTTTTCTTTGGAACAAATTTCGCCTTTCGGGTATAGAAATAATATTCGGGATCGTCAATATTTTTTGAAGTGGTAAACTTCACATTTCGCAGATAGACTACAGAATCATTCACTTTTTTAGTTACTTCGGCAATCACCTTGAATCCATTTTGCTCCGTTCGGCTATTATATACAAGTGCTTTTTCACTATTAAAATTATACCGAATGGAATCTGGCTCCACACGATTGGCTCCCTGTACAAAAATAGGCCGCTGACTGTAAATACCAGAACTATCAATACCCTTGGCATATACTTCGTTCTTATTGTAGTCAAGAATTATTAACCCAGCATTTATGCGCATATCTCCATAAATTATGAAGGCTTGGTTGTACATATATACTTTATTCTCCTTTCTATTTAGAAATACATAATCTTCTCCATAATATTCTACCACATCAGTTAAGGTTTCTTTGGCAGGCTTTATGGAATCAGTTTTTACAGTGTCTCGGACCTGTTCATTTATTTCGTCAATAACAGGTTTTAAATTTACGGAGAGAGTATCGTCTTTAGTTGTTTTTTGAATATTCGCTTCATTCTTCGGCGGAATATCTTGTGCATGTATAACAGCGCTGCCAAGAAGCAGGAATGTTAAGAAGATTGTTAAGTAATGCCTGTTAGTCTGCAATGCTACGATGCTATTATTTTGTAGTTTTGGCTCAGTATTTGAAACGGTCAAAAATAAACATATTTTTTCGGGTACGTTTTTTTAAATGATTTTTTTAGAAAAAAGAAAATGTGGCTGAAATTGAACCAGGCACAAGGACAAAAAGGAATCACAACAAATAAAAAATGCTTTATAATTTATTTTTTTTACCTAATAGTTTTTACATAAAATAAAATCCCTTATATATCGTATATAAATGTGGTCTTGGTCCATATAGTCAATTTTTAAAATATTAATCAATAATAACAATCGTTAATAGATTTATGCAAACGAAAATATTTTCATCTTTCGTATTAATAATAATTTTTTCAATAACCAGTTTTACTGCTTCTGCGGCTGAAAATCCCATAAAACCATTTATTGTAGTTTTGGACGCAGGGCACGGTGGACACGATACGGGAAATATAGGCAATGGTTACAAGGAATCTGAAATAGCACTAAACATTGTTCTGAAAGTTGGTGCAGAACTGGAAAAGCTTCCAAATGTAAAAGTTATTTACACCCGTAAAACCAATGTTTTTATTGAATTGCGTGAACGCGCCGCCATTGCAAATAGGGCAGATGCAGATCTTTTTGTTTCGGTGCACTGCAACGCTCACAAAAGCCAAGCATATGGTACTGAAACATTTGTACTTGGACTTCATAAAAGCCAAGCTAATTTTGAAGTTGCCAAAAAGGAAAACGAAGTTATCTATCTGGAGGATAACTACAAAGAAAAATATGGCGGTTTTGATCCAAATGCTCCAGAATCATTGATAGGGATGGTATTAATGCAGGAAGAATATTTAGACCAAAGTATCCTTTTGGCAAGTTTGGTGCAAAACAATATCGTAAACAACTTAAAGCAAAATGACAGAAGTGTAAAACAAGCTGGATTTTGGGTTTTACACAATACATACATGCCAAGCGTATTAATTGAAACGGGGCTTCTTACAAATAAAAATGAAGGAGCATATCTAAATTCTGCAAAAGGACAGTCAGAAATGTCACGAGAGATAGGCAATGCTATTAAAACATATATTAGTAGCCTTTCAGTTGCCACTGAAAAAATAAAAGATCCGGAAATAGAACAGATACAAGTTGAGAAAACCATCGAAACTACGAAGGAAAATGTTTATGAAGGCGTAATTTTTAAGGTTCAACTCGCAGCTACCAGTAAAAAGATAGATCCTAAACCCAGTAACTTCAGAGGTATTAAAGAAATAAATCGTGAAAAGGAGGATAAACTTTATAAATACTATTATGGGGAAACATCAGATTATAATAAAATTCAGGTAATGAAAACATTTGCACAGCAAAAAGGATATCCCTCTGCATATATAGTAGCATTTAAAAGTGGGAAAAAAGTTAATGTATCGGAAGTGTTAAAATCCAAAGCCAATTAATAGGCTTTCTTTATATTTATCACTTAAATTTGTTGAAAATCTAAAAATAGAATCTTGAGACTATCGAAAGAAGTTAAAACCGGAATCCTCGCCATTGGCGCTATATTATTATTGATTTTTGGTTACAGTTTTTTAAAGGGAACTAACCTTTTGGACAAAAACCGAGAATTTTTTGTGAAATATAATAACGTTGAAGGTTTAGCACAAGCAGCTCCCGTTACTATCAATGGTCTTACCGTTGGTAAAGTTCAGGACATTACATTTGCAAATTCAAAAGGTGGATTGATAGTAAAATTTACTGTTGAGAAGGATTTCGAATTTTCAAAAAACAGTGTAGTTAGAATTTATAGCACAGGGCTTATTGGCGGAAAATCCTTGGGAATTTTCCCCGAATACGATGTGAAAAATATCGCTAAAAGTGGTGATACGCTTCGTGGGGATGTTGAAGACGGCATGCTAACAGCGGTTTCAAAGGCTTTGGGGCCGTTAGAGAAAAAAGTAAACAATACTTTGGCTACTGTTGATACACTACTGCTAAACGTAAACGCAATAATTGATGAAAAAACCCGTCAAAATTTAAAAGAAGCTATTGAAAATTTAAACAATACCTTAAATTCATTTTCGGGTGTTTCAGAAAACCTGAATCATATTCTTGCAAATAATACAGGTAAACTTGATAATACCTTTACCAATCTAGATCAAACCGCAGGTAATCTTTCCAAATTGACAGATTCTTTAGCGCAATTAGATACAGGAAAACTTGTAACAGATTTGCAAAATGTAGTAGATAAAATGGACAAGATTGTGTCTGGTGTTGATAATGGCGAGGGTTCAATTGGAAAGCTCTTAAAAGACGATAAATTATACGAAAATCTAGAAGGTGCTTCAAGACAGTTGGAACAACTTCTTCAAGACGTGAAATTGAATCCAAAACGTTACGTTCACATTTCTGTTTTCGGAAAAAAGAACAAAGAATACGAAACGCCGGACAACCCAGACGAATAAACCATGCAGTACATTCCGAATATACTTTTCTCAATCGCCCTTGCAGTGGGTATTGGTTATTTTACCATTAACATTCGTAAAATAATCCGAAATATAAAATTGGGGCATGAAATTGATGCTTCAGATAATACAGCCCAAAGATGGAGCAACGTATTCCGAATTGCCCTCGGGCAGTCAAAAATGGTTGTTCGCCCAATTCCTGGATTGCTTCACATCTTTGTTTATGTAGGTTTTGTCATTATAAATATTGAAGTACTCGAAATAATTATTGATGGTATTTTCGGAACGCACAGAGTTCTTTTTTCAATACTCCCTACTGGTTTATACAACTTTTTGATTGCTTCTTTTGAAATTCTTGCTTTCCTCGTTTTAATAGGAGTTATTCTTTTTTGGACTCGAAGAAACATTCAAAAATTAAAACGTTTCTGGGCTAATGAAATGAAAGGCTGGCCAAAAAACGACGGAAATATCATCCTTTATTTTGAAATGGTGTTGATGGTTCTTTTTCTAACAATGAATGCGGCTGATCAATCTTTACAATCATTGGGCGCAAGCCATTATGTTGAAGCTGGATCATTTCCTATAAGTCAATTTATCGCTCCACTTTTCAACGGACTTTCTGAAGGGACATTAATTGCAATAGAGCGCGGTGCTTGGTGGTTGCATATTTTAGGAATACTTGTGTTTCTTAATTACCTGTACTTTTCAAAACACCTTCACATTATCTTGGCGTTCCCAAATGTTTATTTCGGAAAAGTAGTTCCAAAAGGAAAATTTAAAAACCTTGATTCCGTTACTAATGAAGTGAAAATGATGATGGATCCAAATGTAGATCCATTTGCAGCGCCCGCGGAAGGAGTAGCGGAAGCACCTGCAAAATTTGGCGCCAGCGATGTGATGGATTTAAACCGAATTCAATTGTTGAATGCTTATACCTGCACAGAATGTGGCCGATGTACCAGTGAATGTCCCGCAAATATTACTGGCAAAAAACTTTCTCCCAGAAAGATAATGATGGACACCCGTGATCGTTTAGAAGAAATAGGGGAGAACATCAATAAAAATGGGGAGTTCAAACCAGACGGAAAACAATTGCTTGACGATTACATTTCAAGAGAAGAACTTTGGGCTTGCACCACTTGTAATGCTTGTGTAGAAGCTTGCCCTGTAAGCATAGATCCATTGAGTATTATTATGGATATGCGCCAGTATTTGGTAATGGAACAATCTGCAGCACCCACAGAGTTGAATGTTTCAATGACCAACATTGAAAACAATGGCGCCCCTTGGCCTTACAACCAAATGGATCGTTTAAACTGGAAAGATGAAAACTAGTAATTAATTCAATTTATTGAATTAAAAATTAAACAAGATGAAGAAAGAAGAAGTAGAAAAAATGCTGCACGAGAAAGTAGAAAAAGGCGAACACGTAAGCCCTATTCTTCCCGAAGGAACAAAAAACTACTTGATTGATATAGACGGTACCATTACAGATGATATTCCAAACGAAGAGCCTGAAAGAATGGCAACATGTGAACCGTTTCCCGATGCTTTAAAAACATTGAATAAATGGTATGACGAAGGCCATATTATATGCTTTTTTACATCGCGCACAGAAGCCCATCGGGAAGTAACCGAAAATTGGCTAAACAAACACGGCTTTAAATATCATAGTATGTTGATGGGAAAACCACGCGGTGGAAACTATCATTGGGTGGATAACCATTTGGTGAAAGCCACGAGGTACAAAGGAAAATTTACAGATCTAGTAGAAAAAGAAGTAACTATCGAAGTTTTTGAAGATTAATTAGATAGAAATATAAATTGTCACCCTGAGCGCAGTTGAAGGGTTGAAAATAGAAACTTAAAAAAATGACTGAACAAATAAAAGTCCCAACAATGGCCGAATATATGGCCCAAGGCAAAAAACCCGAAGTTTTATTTTGGGTAGGTTGTGCAGGGAGTTTTGACGACCGTGCAAAAAAAATTACCAAAGCCTTTGTGAGGTTGCTCAACAAAGCAAATATAGATTTCGCCGTTCTTGGAACTGAGGAAAGTTGTACCGGTGATCCCGCAAAAAGAGCAGGGAATGAGTTTCTGTTCCAAATGCAGGCAATGACCAATATTGAAGTACTTAACGGATACGAAATAAAAAAAATAGTTACTGCGTGTCCGCATTGCTTCAACACAATAAAAAACGAATATCCTGGTCTTGGTGGCAATTATGAAATAATGCATCACACCCAGTTCCTCAAATCTTTGATGGAAGAAGGACGTTTGAAAGTGGAGGGAGGTAAATTCAAAGGAAAACGTATTACATTCCACGATCCATGTTATTTGGGAAGAGCGAATGGGGAGTATGAAGCACCGCGAGAATTGCTTCAAAAACTTGAAGTAGAGCTAGTAGAAATGAAACGCTGTAAAAGCCGCGGATTATGTTGTGGTGCTGGTGGTGGCCAAATGTTTAAGGAGCCAGAAGCTGGAAATAAAGATATTAATGTGGAGCGCACAGAAGAAGCTTTGGAAACCGCTCCTAAAATTATTGCGGCGGCCTGCCCGTTTTGCAATACCATGATGACAGATGGAGTTAAGGCTAAACACGCCGAAGAAGATGTTCAGGTTTTGGACATTGCGGAAATGATTGCAAATGCAGAAGATTTATAAAAATGCTGACAGATTTTAAAAACCTCCCCGATGATTCAAGAGTATGGATTTATCAGGCCAATAGAAAATTAAGTGACGATGAAGTTGCTGAAATCTCCAAATTAACAGAAGATTTCTTAACTAAATGGACCGCCCACGGCGCTGAGTTGGAAGCGGGCTTAGAAATAAAATACAATCGTTTTATTGTTTTAGGATTAAATCAAGCAAATGCCTCAGCTTCTGGCTGTAGCATAGATTCATCTGTACATTTTATTCAATCGCTTCAGGAAAAATTTGATGTTGATTTACTTGATAAAATGAATGTTACTTTCTATTCTGGCGAATATATTGCGTATAAAACTTTGGCCGATTTTAGAAAAATGGCGAAAGACAAATCTGTATCAAAAAACACTGTTGTCTTTAATAACCTTGTAAATACAAAAGCAGAATATCTTGAAAATTGGGAAGTTCCCGCGAACGAAAGTTGGCACAATAGATTTTTATCATAAAAAACATTTTAAAATTATGAAAAAATTATTGTTTGCACTTGCATTCTTTATTCTGTGTTTTCCTGCTTTTTCTCAGGATAAAAACCCATTAATCGTTAAAAAAGATTTTCAAAACCAAAAAAAATGGGTCGATAGTATTTACGACAATATGACTTTGGAAGAAAAAATGGGCCAACTGTTTATGGCTGATATTTTCAGCAGCGACCCGAAGGAAAAAACTGATAAAATAAAAGACTTAATTAGCAACTACAATCTTGGAGGAGTAATCTTTTCAAAAGGTGGTCCAGTTCGGCAAGCCCGATTAAATAACGAGTTTCAATCACTCGCAAAAATTCCGTTACTAGTTGGAATGGATGCAGAATGGGGGCTAGCTATGCGTCTCGATTCAACATATGCTTTTCCGTGGAATATGACATTGGGTGCAATTACAGATAACAAAATAATTGAAAAAATAGGACATCGCATTGGCGAACAGTCTAAACGCTTGGGGGTCCACATAAACTTTGCGCCAGTTGTTGATATAAATACAAATCCTAAAAACCCAATTATAGGGAACCGTTCTTTTGGAGAAGAAAGGGATAATGTAACAGAAAAAGCGCTCGCTTTTATGAAAGGAATGCAGAGTGCTGGGGTTATGGGCAGTGCAAAGCATTTTCCTGGTCACGGCGATACCGATATGGATAGCCACAAAGCTCTACCCACTGTTGATTTTTCTAGAGAAAGACTTGACACCTTGGAGCTGTTTCCTTACAAAAGATTGATAAATGAAGGATTAAATAGTGTAATGGTCGCACATTTGAATGTCCCTGCATTGGAAGAACAAGCCAATTACCCTTCATCGCTCTCCGCTAAAGTGGTGACAGATCTTTTAAAAAATGAAATGGGGTTTAATGGCCTTATTTTTACCGATGCGCTTAATATGAAAGGTGCTTCTAACTTTAAAAAACCTGGCGAAATTGAATTGGCAGCTTTTTTGGCCGGAAATGACGTGCTTTTGATTTCTGAAGATATTCCGAAGGCAATGGAATTTCTAATCAATTCATTTAATGAAGGCGTTATTAGTGAAAAGCGATTGGCTTATTCCGTAAAGAAAATTCTTTATGCCAAATATAAAGTAGGCTTAAATCACTATAAGCCCGTAAATACTACTTATTTGGTAGAAGATTTAAATTCGGTTAATGACAATGCGCTCTATGAAGAGGCTATGGATAATGCATTGACCGTGATCAAGAATGATCGCGCCATTCTTCCCATAAAAGATCTTCAAAAAAAGAAAATTGCCTATATAAATTTTGGAGATGACTCTGGAGAAGAGTTTTTAGAAGAATTAAGAAAATATGGCAATGTTACTTGGGTAAAGGCAAATAGTTTGGACGATTATGTTCAGAATTTAAAAGAGTATAATTATGTAATTATTGGTTTTCATAAATCAAATGATAACCCTTGGAAAAAGTTTGAATTTTCTGAAAATGAACTTGTTTGGCTTTATGAAATTGCACGAACCAACACTGTTATTCTTGATGTTTTTGCAAGGCCTTATGCAATGTTAGATTTGAAAACTACCTCTAATTTTGAAGGTGTAATTATGTCTTATCAAAACAGCAAAATTTCACAACAAATATCGGCACAGTTAATTTTTGGCGCTCGGGAGGCTAAAGGAAAATTACCTGTTTCATTGGGTGCGGATTTTCCTTTAAATAGTAGTTTAAAAACAAAATCACTTAAAAGACTTCAATACGGAACCCCCGAAAGTGTTGGTGTAAATAGTTATAAGCTAAAAAAAATAGACTCTCTTGCAAACTTAGGTATTAGTCAAGGAATGTATCCCGGAGCTCAAATTCTAGTAGCACGTAAAGGAAAGATTATCTATCAGAAGGACTTTGGCTATCATGAATATGATAAAAATCTCGCAGTTCGTGACACCAATGTGTACGATCTTGCTTCCCTTACAAAAATTCTTGCCAGTTTACCGTTAATAATGCAGCTAGTAGATCAAGAGGAATTGAGTTTAGACACCAAACTTTCCGATATGCTTCCGGAGTATAAAAATTCAAACAAAGCAAACATAACTTTAAAGCAAATGCTCTCGCATTACGCTCGCCTTAAAGCTTGGATTCCTTTTTATCGCCATACTTTTAATGAAGAAAAAACAGGTATTTCCTCAAAATACTATTCAGATATTCCCGGGAAAGACTTCAACGTGCAAGTGGCCGAAAATCTATATATGCGAAGGGATTATATGGATACTATTTTTAAAGATATCCGTGAAAGTGATTTGAATCCAAAATTAGAATACAAATACAGTGATCTACCATATTATATCTTGAAGCAGTATTTTGAGCGAAAATATGGAAAACCTTTGGAAATCATTGTACAAGAGAATATTTATGAATCTTTGGGAGCCAATTATACAGGCTACCATCCTTTGGAAAAATTTTCAAAAGATAATATTCCCCCGACAGAACAAGATGATCTTTTCAGAAAGCAGAAAGTTCAAGGGTATGTGCACGACCAAGGAGCAGCAATGCTGGGCGGTGTGAGTGGTCACGCGGGATTATTCAGTAATTCTAACGATGTAGCCAAAATAATGCAGATGTATCTCTGGGAGGGATTTTATGGAGGAAAACGATATTTTAAACCAGAAACCATGGAGATTTTTAACACCTGCTATTATTGTGATAAAAACGTAAGACGAGGTGTTGGTTTTGATAAACCACAATTGGGAACCTCGGGTCCAACTTGTGGTTGTGTGTCTATGACTAGTTTTGGACACAGTGGTTTTACAGGTACTTTTGCCTGGGCAGACCCTGAACAGGAAATTGTTTATATATTTTTATCAAATAGAACTTTTCCCGACTCTGAAAATAGAAAACTGATCCAGAGCGATTTGCGAAGCAAAATTCAGGAAGCTATTTATGATGCAATTGATTATTAAAGGGAAACAGGAAAAAAGACCACTTCGCTGCACCTCCCACAACAAATTTTAATTAAATAACAAATTGTCCTGTTTCCTTTAGTTTTGGGTCTTAGTTCAAAATAGAAAAATTATGAGAATAGCAATAGTATGTTATCCAACCTTTGGTGGGAGTGGGGTAGTAGCCACAGAACTTGGTTTGGCACTTGCCGAAAATGGACATGAAATTCATTTTATTACATACAAGCAACCTGTGCGATTAGAACTGCTTTCAAAAAATATTCACTTTCACGAAGTTTCTGTTCCAATGTATCCACTTTTCCATTATCAACCTTACGAGCTTGCTCTTTCCAGCAAATTGGTAGATATGGTGAAACTTCATAAAATTGAAGTCCTCCACGTGCATTATGCTATTCCACATGCCTATGCAGGCTATATGGCGAAAAAAATGCTGGAAGAAGAAAATATATATATTCCAATGGTTACCACGCTTCACGGAACCGATATTACATTGGTTGGAAATCATCCATTTTATAAACCTGCAGTTACTTTCAGTATCAATAACAGTGATGTGGTAACTTCAGTTTCAAAAAGCTTAAAAGATGATACTTTGCACCTTTTTGACATAAGAAAGGAAATACACGTTGTTCCCAATTTTATAGACATCCCAAAAAAAATAAATACGTTTACCGATTGTCAGCGGGATATGATGGCGGCTAGAGATGAACGTATAATAACACATGTAAGTAATCTCCGTAAAGTAAAAAGGGTAAAAGATGTAATAGAAGTATTTTACCGTATTCAGAAAAAAATTCCATCAAAATTGATAATTGTGGGCGAAGGTCCAGAACGCGAAGCTTGCGAAAACTTGTGTGCAAAAAGAGGAATAGAAGAAAAAGTACTTTTTCTGGGAAATAGTAATGAAGTGGATAAAATTTTATGTTTTACAGATCTATTTATTCTCCCGTCGGAAAAAGAAAGTTTTGGTCTTGCAGCTCTAGAAGCAATGGCTTGCGGAGTACCGGTAATTTCAAGCAACACTGGAGGTCTTCCTGAAGTAAACATTCAAGGCGTAAGTGGATTTTTAAGCGATGTAGGTAACGTTGACGAGATGGCCGAAAATGCATTAAAAATTCTTAGTTCGGATGAATCGTTAAGTATATTTAAAAAGCAGGCCGTTGAATCTGCAATGATTTATGATACCAAGAAAATAGTGCCTTTGTATGAAAAATTATATGAAGAAGCAATCCTTCAAATGAAACAGTTCTAATTTTTAATAATTTGTTTTTATAAATTCCATTGCATTATCATGCATCACTCGCTCTACAATAGTTTCAGCGTTGATCCTGTTAAAGTCATTGAGCATAATTAAATTTTTTGAAAGGTAACTTTCAGCATGATTAAGTAATTCTTCGGATAGATCCTTCATATTTTCTGCAGTCCACAAGCCATTGATAGGGTTTACAATTCCATCAAAATCACTACCAATACTTTGTATTCCCCAGCAAAATAAACCTTTTCTATCAAGAACTTCTGCAATATGTTGCACTTGCCGCCAAACCAACAGTGCTTTTTTATTTAGCTGTTTGCGTTTGTTAGGGAAAATCATTTTACTTTCTGAAATGGCTTTACTACTACCAATGCGCCTTTCGTCCAACTGTATTCCGAAGATTCCACTACTTCTTGCAATTCGAATTAATTCATCATCATAGAAATTAATGTCAATATCACAAAACCAATCTTCGTGTCCCATAAAATCCCTTAGATTCCATTCAACAATAGAACGTTTGCCATTACACGCTCCGTGACTTGCGATTATTGGTATCTTTTCAGAAACATATTTTGTGTCCAATAAGTTATAATATGCTTTTCGCGAAGAAGTACTCAAGTGCTTTACATCTATCGGGATTCTTTTGCCGTCAGTATTGTCAAGTAACAAATCAATCGCATCAAAGCCTAGATCCGTAATCCCAGTATTTAAACCTCTATCTTGATTTTTTTTGAGCATACCAATAGAGATGCTTCGTGCGTGCCCACAAAGTTCATTGTAAAAATGATGGGCTAGCGTAAGAAACATCGGGCGATGCTCCCAGTTTTTTATGGCGTTTATGTTTCCAATTACTTCGGTACGGCTTGCCATGTCTTTGTTTAAGTCTAATCCAGTATTAAAACTATGACCACCCTCAATGGTGATGATAATATTTATAATTTTTTTTGAATCAGTTTCCTGTGAAAGATTTTTTTCTACATCCTTATAACTTCGTACAATTCGATAGGTGTAAATTACTCCATCAATATTTTCTACCTGATTATGGAGCTGTTTGTAATAATGATATTCATCCATCAAATCCAGATAATAGTCATTATTACTTCGTATATAATCCATCCTGGATTGACTAATACTTGCAGCAAGATTAACTAATACGTCTGTAACTCCTTTTATTCCGATGATTTCTTTGCCAAAAAAATGTTTTTCAAAAGGGTAGAGGGCAACAACAACTACTTTGGTTTTGGATTTTGCTAAAGCAGTTAAATCAGTTTGAGTGAATTTGGTAAGAGTAACAATTCGATTGACAAATTTTTCAAGGAAATTGGGAGGACTATAATGCCAAATTGAGTTTTTTCTATTTGGATCTAGCGCATTTTGTTTGGTTGGTTTATTCTTAAAACTTTTGCTATAAGGTTTTAACGAGGGGTGGCAATGAATATCAACATAATTCTTTTTCATAATCCTTTATTTTATGGAACTTTTAAAATTGCAATAAAATTTAAAGCTACAAAACAGGATTTTTCCTGTTTTTTAAAAGGAAAATGCCCCTTTAAAAAGGGGCATTTTTTGTAAAATAATATGTTGAATTAATTTTAAAACTGATAACGAGCACTCAAACCTACATCAAAACTAACATCATCTCTGTACCCCAAGTTTGCCTGTGGTCTGAAATCAAAAGAAATAAGTAACGGGAAATCAAAATTGTATTCTATCCCAACATCGCCCGTTAAAAAGGCAAATGCTTCAGAATCATTATACCTGTCGTCATAAGGGTAATCGTTATTCTTACGATCATAACTTACAACACCTGCACCCAAACCAGGACCAGCATACCAATTGAACCCACCATCAATATTCCAAACCCATTGATAGATTCCGGTAAGCTTTACGGCATCCCAATAACGCTTACTGTGAAACGCCAATCCAAGTTCCAGCCGGTTATCATCACCAACCGCACGTTGGTAGTTTACTTCTGGGCCAAAACCATCACTTTCGCTTAGGCGAATACCAATGGCATTTTTTGAAATTTCTTGTGCACTAGCTTGCCATCCAAATGCAGAAACCATAAACATTAAAAAAATTGCTTTTTTCATAATTATTCTATTAGTTAATAAGCTGTAAAAGTAACTCTATTACTAAGTAGCAATAGTTAATAGCGTGCCAATCCTTAATTAAATATCTACAAATTTTTGTTAAGGAATTTTCTACATTTACAGTCTGTGCTATGAAAAAAGAACTCCAAGATTTCAATAATACTTTTGAAGGTGAATTTTTTAAAGATTCACTCCATAAAAGCATTTATGCAACGGATGCATCCGTATATAGAAAAATACCATTCGCTGTAGCGTATCCAAAAAATGAAGCGGATATTAAACAGTTAATTTCATTTGCTGCCAAAAATAATACATCGCTAATTCCTAGAACTGCAGGTACATCGTTGGCCGGACAATGTGTAGGCGATGGAATTGTAGTGGATGTATCAAAATATTTCACTAAAATTCTTTCGGTAGATACAGAAAAGAGAACTGTTACGCTTCAGCCTGGAGTGATTCGGGATGTATTGAATGCATATTTAAAACCTTTTGGACTTTTCTTCGGGCCGAATACTTCCACCAGTAATCGGTGTATGATTGGCGGAATGGTAGGAAACAACAGCTGCGGCACAACCTCTATTCAATATGGAGTTACACGCGACAAAGTTTTAAAACTAAAAACCATTCTTTCCAATGGAAGTGAAGCAATTTTTGCCCCCCTTTCAAAAGAAGAATTTTTAATAAAAACGGAACTGGATTCTTTGGAAGGAAAAATTTATAAAACAATTTACAATGAATTAATTTCCAAAGAAGCACAGCAAGAAATCTGGAAGGAATTTCCAAAGCTCGGAATCCACCGCAGAAATACAGGGTATGCAATAGATAGTTTACTCAATACTTCTGTTTTTGGTGAATGTAACGATGAAATAAACATTTGCTCCTTACTGTGCGGTAGCGAGGGGACTCTTGCCTTTACAACAGAAATCACACTGCAATTAGATCCATTGCCACCAAAATTTACCGCCATGGTGGCTACTCATTACCACACTTTGGAGGATTGTTTGAACGATGTGGTAATCGCTATGCAGCACAATCTGCATACCTGCGAAATGATGGATAATGTAATTTTGGATTGTACGAAAAAAAACAAAACCTACGAACCGTATCGTTTTTTTGTAAAAGACAATCCGAAGGCTATATTGCTTTTAGAACTTAAAAGCCATTCAGAAGCAGATTTAAATAGACAGACAGAAGCTTTATTGGAATCATTAAAGATTTCTGCACATAGCTACCACAGCCCCATTTTAAGAGGCGAAGAGATTGATATGGCGCTCGAACTTCGAAAAGCTGGCTTGGGACTTTTGGGGAATATGGTTGGTGATAAAAAAGCAGTTGCTTGTATTGAAGACACAGCAGTTGCTTTGGAGGATTTATCTGCTTACATACAGGAATTTTCCGCTTTGATGAAAAAGTACGATCAGCAAGCTGTTTACTATGCACACGCTGGGGCAGGTGAGTTGCATTTGCGACCCATTCTTAATTTGAAAGAAACAGAAGGGGTTGACTATTTCCGAAAAATCACCACTGATGTTGCAAAGCTTTGTAAAAAATATAATGGGTCCTTTAGCGGCGAGCACGGTGATGGCATTGTTCGCGCAGAATTTATTCCTTTAATGATTGGGGAAAAGAATTATGAAGTTTTAAAAGAAATTAAATCTGCCTTCGATCCAAAAAATATATTTAATCCGGGAAAGATTGTCGATGCTTTTAAAATGGACGAGTCATTACGTTATGTAATTGATAGAGAGGAGCCAACTATTGAAACCTTACTTGATTTCAGTGATTCTGAGGGAATTTTACGGTTAGCAGAAAAATGTAATGGTAGTGGCGATTGCCGAAAAAGTGAAAACGCTGCTGGAGCAATGTGCCCCAGTTATCACGCTACAAAAAATGAAAAAGATACAACTCGTGCAAGAGCCAATGCATTGCGGGAGGTATTAACAAATAATGAAGCTGTTAATAAATTTAATTCTAAGGAGTTAAAAGAAGTTTTTGATTTGTGTATTAGCTGTAAAGCCTGTGCTAGTGAATGCCCAAGTAACGTGGATATCAGTTCTGCAAAAGCAGAATTTTTATATCAGTACAACAAATCAAATGGCGTCTCACTTTCCAATAAATTATTTGGAAAAAGCACAAAGCTTAATAGAATGGCATCGAGTATTCCGAAGTTATCAAATTGGTTTTTTTCAAATGGTTTTACTTCAAATATTATTAAAAATATAAGTGGAGTCCATCAAAATAGATCCTTGCCAATAATTTCAACTAATAGTTTTAGTAAAATACATCAATCCATTAAAAAACAACATATTAAAGAAAATTTTATCGAAACTAAATTTCATAAAAATCTATTGTTATTTGTTGATGAATTTAGTAATTATTTGGATGCCGAAATAGCACTGGATTCTTTTTTACTTTTAACGGGTTTAGGTTACAAAGTTACAGTTATTGATACTTTAGATAGCGGTAGGGCATTGATTTCAAAAGGGTTTTTGGAGGAAGCAAAAAAGGAAGCCAATAAAAATATTTCTTATTTAAAAGACAAGGTTTCAGAAATGATTCCGTTGGTAGGTATTGAACCGTCTGCAATTCTTTCTTTTCGCGATGAATATTTGCGATTGGCGGATGATAAATTAGCCGCAGCTAATATTTCAAAAAATGCATTCTTGATAGAGGAGTTTTTGGCATCTGAAATCCAAAATAAAACTATTTCTGCAGCACAGTTCACTTCTGAAGCAAAAAATATTAAAATTCATTCACACTGTCACCAAAAATCATTGAGTAACCAAAAAGTGACTTTTGATATTTTAAATCTTCCCATAAATTATAAACCCACCATCATTGCTTCTGGCTGTTGTGGGATGGCCGGAAGTTTTGGGTATGAAAAGAAACATTACGAAGTAAGTATGAAAATAGGGGAGTTGAAGCTATTTCCCTCAGTGAGAAAAACAACCGAAGAAACGATTATTTCAGCTAATGGCACAAGTTGTAGGCATCAAATTTTGGATGGAACTGGAAGGAAAGTTTTACATCCTGTCACTATTTTAAAAAATGCATTAAAAAAGTAAGTTATAGTGTTGTTTTAAATGCTTTCATCGCGGCTAACATTACTTCAAATCCTCCGTTTTCTTCCTCAAGCAAAGGTTCTTCAGGAGCTAAAAGATGTTGCCGGTCTTGGTATGAATATAAAGTCCAGCGTTCATTATTATACTCCAGAGCAGTTAAGTTTTCAATCCAATCGCCACTATTTAAATATTCACAACTTCCCTTAGCAGTTTTTATTTTTTTTATACACGGCTGATGAATGTGGCCGCAAACAACGTAATCAAACTCATTGTCAATTGCCAAGTCTGTAGCTGTAGTTTCAAAATCATCAATAAACTTCAAGGCACTTTTTACACTGTTTTTTATTTTTTTGGAAAGAGAATATTTTTCACGCCCCGCTTTTTCAAGAAAATAATTTATGAATCTGTTGAAAAGAATTAAAAGATCATATCCCCAACCACCAAGTTTTGCAATCCATTTTGCGTGTTGTATAGAAGCATCAAATACATCACCATGAAAAAACCAAGCTCTTTTACCATCCAAATTGAGCAAAAGTTTATCTACAATTTGAATGTTGCCCATTTTGGTATCGCTAAATCTGCGCAACTTTTCATCGTGATTACCAGTTATGTAATACACTTTGGTGCCTTTGGTGGCAAGTGATAGTAGTTTTTTTATTATTAGCAGATGTGCTTTTGGAAAATAACGCTTTCGGAATTGCCAGATATCAATAATATCACCGTTCAAAATTATTTTTTTTGGCTTTACGGAATTTAAATAATTTAGTAATTCTTTAGCGTGGCAGCCGTAGGTCCCAAGGTGGACGTCTGATATTACAACTAGCTCAACTTTTCTTTTCAATCAAAAATATTTATACTACAAACTTCTAAAATTTAAAGAGTAAATATTTTACGTCAATGTTACGTTTGCTGTGCTTTATGGTTATTTGGGTTGTAGTATGTTTCTAAAATATTAAGGATAGTGTTTATTTTCATTATTCGTCCCTATCGTTTACATTTGTTGAAAACCATTATATGGCGGGAAATTCCTTCGGAACAATATTTAAACTTGCAACATTTGGCGAATCGCACGGTCCTTCTATCGGTGGAATTATAGATGGCTGTCCAGCAGGTATTTCATTAGATATTGAAGCGATACATGCTGAAATGCAGCGCAGAAAACCAGGTCAGTCTGCTATTGTTACCCAACGAAAAGAAGAAGATGAGGTAAAATTTCTTTCAGGAATTTTTGAAGGTAAAACAACTGGTATGCCCATTGGATTTCAAATTGAAAACACTGACCAAAAAAGCAAAGATTACAGCCACATAAAAGATATCTATCGTCCCTCACACGCTGATTTTACGTATGATAAAAAATACGGAATACGTGATTACCGCGGTGGAGGGCGTTCTTCTGCACGTGAAACTGCTTGCAGGGTTGTTGCCGGAGCGATTGCAAAACAATTATTGAAGAATATAAAGATCATCGCCTACGTTTCTTCTGTGGGTGAAATGGAACTGAAAAAACACTATTCCGAACTTGACTTTTCTGAAATCGAAAAAAACCCTGTTCGGTGTGCTGATGCAGCAATGGCTTCAAAAATGGAAGATTATATAAAGTCCATTCGAAAGGAAGGCGATACTGTTGGGGGAATAATTACCTGTGTTATCCAAAATGTTCCTATTGGTTTAGGCGAACCGGTTTTTGATAAATTACATGCTGAATTAGGAAAAGCAATGCTATCCATAAACGCCGTAAAAGGGTTTGAATACGGAAGCGGTTTTGCAGGAACCAAGATGAAAGGTAGTGAGCATAATGATGCGATTAATGAAAACGGAACCACGAAAAGCAACCACAGCGGCGGAATTCAAGGCGGAATAAGTAATGGCGAGGATATCTATTTTAAAGTTGCCTTTAAGCCTGTAGCTACCATTATGCAAAAACAGGAAACCATTAACAGCAAAGGAGAAAAAGCCGTTGCTGAGGGCAAAGGCCGTCACGATCCTTGTGTGGTTCCACGTGCTGTACCCATTGTTGAAGCCATGGCAGCATTGGTTTTGGCAGATTTTTATTTATTAAACAAAATTTCAAAATACGGAACAATTTAATATTTCTATGAAAAAACTAGCGCTACACTGGAAGATAATCATCGGACTTGTTTTAGGTATAATTTGGGCATTGCTTTCAAGTAAATTGGGCTGGAGCGAATTTACTATTGATTGGATAGCACCCTTTGGAAAAATTTTCATCAATCTCCTAAAGCTAATAGCTGTTCCTTTGGTGTTGGTTTCAATTATTACAGGTGTGGCAAACATTGGAGATCCTTCAAGCCTTGGAAGAATGGGAGGGAAGACACTACTTGCATATTTGCTTACAACACTTTTTGCAGTAGGTTTAGGTCTCGCGCTTGTTAACATTATTCAACCTGGAAAATTAATTGATGAACAAAGCAGAATTGACAACCGTATTAGTTATGAGGTTTGGGCCGCATCTGAAGGCTACGAAATAAAAGATGGAGTTAATTATTTACAGGATCCTGCATTCTTTGAACGTGCCCAAAAAATAACCGACCTTTCAAAGGGGGAACTGAGAGATGCCGCTGTAAGCGATAAAATGCAGACTGCTGAACAAACAAAAGAAGCTACACCCCTTCAACCTTTAGTAGATTTAGTTCCTGAAAACTTTTTCTTCTCGTTGACAAACAATGGGTTGATGCTTCAAATTATATTCTTCGGAATATTTTTTGGGGTTTGCCTCTTGCTTATTCCGAATGAAAAATCAAAACCCGTAACAGACTTTATGGATAGCGCAATGGAAGTTTTCCTAAAAATGGTAGACTTGGTTATGCAGGCAGCTCCTTTTTTCGTTTTTGCACTATTGGCGGGGGTTGTAAGTAAAATGGCTGGAGATGATATTGGAAAAGTATATGAAATATTTAAAGGCTTAAGCTGGTATTCACTAACCGTCTTTTTAGGATTGATGCTGATGATTTTTATTGTGTACCCTTTATTGATGAAGCTTTTTGTTAAAAAAATACCTTACAAAGGGTTTTTTAATGCAATTGCTCCCGCACAGACCTTGGCATTTTCAACTTCAAGTAGCGCCGCCACACTACCGGTAACTATGGAATGTGTGGAAGAAAATCTTGGGGTTGATAAAAAGATAACTAGTTTTGTTTTGCCAATTGGAGCAACAGTAAATATGGATGGAACTTGCTTGTATCAAGCTGTTGCTGTTGTTTTTCTCGCACAACTGCATATGATTGATTTAACATTCGGACAACAATTAACTATCGTACTTACTGCTACATTGGCCTCAATTGGTTCAGCCGCAGTACCGAGTGCAGGTCTAGTAATGCTTATAATTGTTCTGGAATCTGTTGGATTAAATCCGGCTTGGATTGCTATAATTTTTCCAGTAGATAGAATTTTAGATATGTTCCGAACCGTTGTAAACGTTACGGGAGATGCAACCGTTTGTACCATAATTGCTGATGGCGAAGGCATGCTTAATTACGATCCACAGGAAAATCCTTCTGAAACATTCGATTTAGATTCTTAAATAATTTAATGTTCATTAAACTTTTTTTATGACTAATCATTTAATAGAATAATGATGCGTCAAAGGTTTGAATTTCTTATATGATTATATTTTAACAGTTTAGTTTTTTGAAAAAAGATTAAATTTCAGTAATTTAGATTATTACTTCTCCCCGGGAACAAATGCCCGATCTAATTTTTTTTCTTGAATTTACCTATTTAGCTATGACTAAATATCATAGTTATGAAAAAAATTATCTTATTATTTTGTGCTGGCTGTACATTAGTAAATGTATTTGGCCAGGTGGGGATTGGAACCGTAAATCCCACTAATTCTTCAATGCTTGAAATTAGCAGTACCTCTGATGGAGGCACTACTTACAAAGGTTTTATGCCGCCTAGAGTTGATGTTGCTGCACAGCGGGATTTAATAAACCCTTCGGTAAACGATGTTGGTTTAATGGTTTTTGTGGAATCTATTGGATGTCTACAAATTTGGAACGGTACTAACTGGGAAAACATCAATTGTCTCGATAGAATAGCGGTTGAGCCTTGGATAAACGAATTTCATTATGACAATATTGGTGCAGACCTTGGTGAATTTGTAGAAATCGCTGGGCCTACTGGATTGGATTTAGGTAATTATAGATTATTGTTTTATAATGGGGTTGATGGATCTGTTTATTACGGACTTAATTTATCTGGAATAATTGATAATGAATCGAACAATTTTGGGGCTTTAAGTTTTTCTCCTCCTTCTATTCAAAATGAAATGGAAGGAATCGCTCTAATCAAAAGATCAAATGGTCAAGTCATACAGTTTATTAGTTATGAAGGCTCTTTTACAGCTACAGAGAATTTAGCTAATGGAATGACTTCAATTGATATAGTAGTTTTCGAGGATGGAACTGATTCTGCCGGGCTTTCCATTCAATTAACTGGAACTGGAGATTTTTATGGCGATTTTATTTGGAATGCCCCTACAGATGATTCTCCAGGAGATTTGAATGTGGGGCAAAATATTAATTGAGAATTTATTTAGTTTGCTGAATTAAAGAAACCTTTCCTTCAATTCCGCAGTTGGAATCATACAGCTTTCTTTTTTTCCGAACCACTTGTAACGATTACGGGCAATATAATCGTAAACAGCGTTGCGAATAAATTTTGGAACAATCATAAACCCAAAAAGTAGAGGATAAGCTCCAGATAGATCTTTAGAGATCCGAAGGGCAGCGGTAGATTTTTCGTAATGTTTTTCACCATCAATAAAAATAATGGAATCTACTTTTTTTGTATCAATTTTGAATTTTGCAACCAATTGTTTCCCAATCTCACTCTGAAGCGCCGCAAATTTGAAGATGTTTTTTTTATCTCGTTGAATGATATATGTAACCGCGCCATTGCATAGGTTGCAAACGCCGTCGAACAATATTATTTTGTGTTTTGCATTCATAATAATCTCTCGCTAAACTTAAGGAGACAAATATCCTGTCGAGTGCAGTCAAGAATTAATTAAACTTTTTCTAATTCCTCCAGACTTACATTAGTCGTAAACATTCCATAATTAACGATTGCTTTGTTTTTTTCAATAGTATCAATTGTTCCAATAGCCTTTCCGTCAATCATTCGAACCCTGTCGCCAATTTTGAGTGCAACTTTCGGTTTTGGGGAAGGTAATTTTTTTGCTTGTTCTTTTTCTTCCTTCTTCCGCTCACGAATTATTTCAACTTTTTGCTCAACTTCCTTAATAACATTTTGCTCTTTAACTTTTACAGCCTTTTTTACTTTTGGAGTCAACTTTTTTCGCTTGCTGTTTTCTATCATTACCAGCTTCATCAACTCATCAATCAACTGTTTTTTCTGCTTGTTGTTGAAATACTTTTCAGAAAGTACATCCACCTTTTTGCCTAAACTGATTAGTTTTTGGTTGGCATCAAATAATTCTTGATAGCTTTCCAGTTTTTCCTGTACGCGAGCATTTACTTCTTCTAATTGTTTGCCTTCAACTCGAGCTTTTTGTTCTTCATTTTTTAAAGATTCTGAAGTTTTCCGAAGATTTGAGCGCTCTTTTTGAAGGTTGGCAATCGTTTTATCAAAGCGAACTTTACCGCGTTCAATTTTTTTCTTTGCCTTATTTATAAGACTGTAGGGAATACCGTTTTTCTGAGCAACTTCAAACGTATAACTGCTTCCCGCTTCGCCCAAATGCAGATGATACAAGGGCTCCAAAGATTTATTGTCAAACTGCATATTGGCATTTATCGCGTCTGGCAGTTCGTTGGCCAATAGCTTTAAATTGGTATAATGCGTTGTGATTATCCCGAAAGCTTCACGCTCGTAAAAAACTTCCAAAAATGTTTCTGCCAATGCGCCACCAAGTTCGGGGTCGCTTCCAGTTCCAAATTCATCAATCAAAAAAAGTGTTTTATTGTTGCACTTTTTCAGAAATTGATTCATTTTTTTTAAGCGATAACTATAGGTACTCAAATGATTTTCAATGGATTGATTGTCGCCAATATCAGTTAAAATCCTTTTGAAAAAGCACATTTCACTTTGCGGTTCAGCGGAAATCAACATACCACTTTGCAACATTACCTGCAAAAGCCCAACTGTTTTAAGTGTAATACTTTTACCACCAGCATTTGGCCCAGAGATAACAATTATTCGTTTGTCGGGAACCAATTCAATGCTTTGCGGAAAGGTTTTTTCTTTCCTTTTATTGTTTGAAACCAACAGTAATGGGTGGAATGCTTTCTGAAGCGAAATCTTTTTTTCTGAAGTTATAATTGGCAAAACACCGTTTATTTTTAGAGCATATTTTGTCTTCGCGTATAGTACGTCCATTGTTATCAAGTATTCCTGATAACTCGCTAAAAGTGATGCATACGGTCGGACAAATTCAGTTAAAGCTTTTAATATTCGCTTTACTTCTTCGTCTTCTTCATAAAGCAAATTGCTAAGTTCATTAGCATATTCAAGGGTTTCCTGTGGTTCAATATAAACAATGCTTCCGGTTTTTGAACTACCCAAAACAGCGCCCTTTACTTTTTTTCGGTGCATCGCCTTTACGGCAAGAACACGACGATTTTCAACAACAGATTCGCGAATTTCATCCAAATAATCATTTTGAATGTATTGCGAAAGTGCTTTTGTAAAAGAGGAATTAATTTTTCCTTTTACCACATTCAATCTTCTGCGAATCATCCCTAACTCCGTAGAAGCTTCGTCTTTTATTTCGCCGTATTTGTCAACCCGTTTGTTTATTTCTTCAGAAATGATTGAAGTATAACTTACTTCTTCCGAAAAAGAATTCAAGTGAATGTAAAACTCTTCAAACTTTTTGAAAAATTTTAAAAGTATCCGAGTAGTTTCAGAAATGGAAAGAATTTTTCGAAAACCTGAAATTTCAAGCGAGCTGTTTTCAATATCCAGCAATCGCAACTCTCTAAAAATTGTATCAAAACCGTGGTTTGGAATTCTATTGTCTCCATCAAACGAAGCCGTAAATTCCTTTACACGTTGTAACTCAGGTTCAATTTCTTCAAAATCCTGAAATGGCGCTATTTCAAGTACCTGCTCACGCCCCGGTTCGGTTACACAAAATTCCGAGACTTGACGCAACACCGAAGGGAATTCAAGGTCTTCTAAAGTTTTACTGTCTATACGGAGTTTCCGTTTTATTTCCATTAATTTTACTTTTTCAGCAATCATACAAAAGTAATAATAATGCAGGTAACAATCGAACCCACATGGAAGGCGATTTTAAAGGATGAATTTGAGAAACCCTATTTTAAAGATTTAACCGAATTTGTTAAAGATGAGTATGCTTCAACCCTATGTTTTCCACCAGCGAAGGAGATTTTTTCAGCTTTTAACCACACTCATTTTGAGGAAGTAAAAGTTGTAATAATTGGGCAGGATCCTTATCACGGTCCGGGACAGGCGCACGGTCTTTGTTTTTCTGTTGGTGAAAATGTTGCTGTTCCACCTTCACTTAAAAATATTTTTGGGGAAATAAAAACAGACATTGGTTCATCACTTCCCCACAATGGAAATTTGGAACGTTGGGCAGATCAAGGCGTTCTACTTTTGAATGCAACACTAACGGTTCGCGCCCATCAAGCTGCAAGCCATCAAAATAAAGGTTGGGAAAAATTTACGGATGCAGTGATTGAAAAGCTTTCAAAAGAAAGAGAGGGATTGGTTTTTATGCTCTGGGGTGGACCCGCAAAGAAAAAAGGGGCAAAGGTGGATACTTCAAAACATTTGGTATTAACAAGTGGCCATCCTTCACCATTAGCAGCAAATAGGGGTTATTGGTTTGGAAACAAACACTTCAGTAAAACAAATGAATATTTAATAGGGAAAGGAAAAAAACCAATTGATTGGTGATTTTAGGAAAAGAAAAGAAATGGGGATATTTCTTATTCTTCTTCCGGTACTTCTGATTCGGTTGCGTCATTGCAGCTAAATTGCAATAGCAAGAAGTTTGTGACTAACAACGCTCCCAAAACGATTAAAAAAGTAGTCATAATATTTGATTTTATATCAATAAGATGCAGCTAACACTTTCGGGTTGCGTAAAAATTAAGATTTTTTTTAGAAATTTTGTAAAATGTTGTTTTCCTGAATTTTACCTTCTATCAAATCCAATTCCAATAGTTTTTGTTGAATTTTTTCCAGCTCTTCTGAAGTTAATTGACGGTCACTCCATTCAGTTAACGATAGCCATTCACGCACATCTTCAATTTTTTGACCGTAGCGTTTGGCTATCATTTCATCAATACTTGGCAGTGTATTAAAATTTTCTGTCATGGAATTTATTACTTCCAAAATATATTTGACACTTTCGGTATCATTTTCCAAAACATCATTTCGAACAGCTATAACAAAACTTGGCCACGGAGTAGGGGATTCGCCAATTAATCGAAACGTACCATTATCCACATGTGGTTTGGTCATAAACTTTTCCCACATAAAATAATCACCGTTTCCTTTTGGAAGCCCCTCTAAAGCCCCATCCAGATCTTTTATTACCTTAAAATACAAATCGTTCTTCAAATCCCATTCAAGGTTTTCAGCATTCACGAAAGCCATTAAATGTGAACCAGAACCAAAACGGCTTATTGCGGCTTTTGTTCCTTTTAAATCTGAAACCGTTTCATAATCTGAATTTGCAGCCACATGAATTCCCCAAAGCAGCGGAGATTTTACAAAAACTTGGACAATCTTGCTTTCATTGCCATTAATAATATCGCGTACCATTCCTTCGGTTAGAATTACAGCCATATCAATTTCTTTATCCCGCAAAGCACGACACATTTGACCTGTTCCGCCGGGATAATCCTTCCATCGCAGATTAATTCCTTTTTCGTTAAATTTCTTATCGCGAAGTGCGATGTACCAAGGCAAATTAAAATGTTCCGGCACGCCGCCAATTAAAAAGTTTTTCATTCTGTAATTTTTCCCAAAGTGTATTGAATAAGCGCTTCAATGGTTTTTGCTGCATCTTTGCTGAAATTTCCCGAAGCACGATTTGCGATAATCGCATTCATTGAAACTGCACGATGCCCAAGCAATTTAGACATTCCGTACATTGTGGCCGTTTCCATTTCTAAATTGGTTATTTTTTTCTTTTTATATCGGAAGGAAGTCAGTTTTTCATTCAAATTTATATCCTTCAATTTTGCGCGAAGCACGCGGCCTTGTGGCCCATAAAATCCAACATTGGTAATAGTTATACCAGAATATGTCTTTTCTGAAGAGAATTTTTTAAATAAAGCTTTATCTGCTTCCACAACATAAGGCACAGAATTGTCAGGATTCCATTGGGTATGATCTATAAAAGCTTGTGCAAATTCACGATTAAAAATTTTGTCTGTCTTGTCGTAATAATGCATTACGTTGTCCAAGCCAATACCCAAACTACTTATTAGAAAACTATCAACTTCAATCTCTGGCGTTAACCCTCCTGAAGTCCCAATTCTGATGATTTCAAGAGATATTAGCTTTTTTTTTGGTTGACGTTTTTCAAAATCTATGTTAACCAAAGCATCCAGCTCATTAAATACAATATCAATATTATCTGGACCAATTCCTGTGGAAATCACACTAATTCGTTTTCCTTTATAAGTTCCGGTGTGGGTTTTGAACTCTCTATGCTGTGCAGTTGTTTCAATAGTGTCAAAATATTTTGAAACCATTTCCACACGGTCAGGATCACCAACAGTAATTATTGTTGGGGCAAGTTGTGAAGGTTCCAAATCCAAATGGTAGATTTTTCCTTCTGGAGTCAATATTAATTCAGATTCCTCTATTCTCATCTTATCATTTTTATCCACCAACTCTTTTTACTTTAAAGCCCTTATCTTTTAAAAACTGCATAATCTTATCACGATAATCACCTTGAATGATTATTTGTTCATTTTTAAAACTTCCGCCAACGCTCAATAATTGTTTTATTTCCTTTGCAAGAATTTTAAAATCTGAATCTGCGCCGGTATAGCCTTCAATAATAGTTATCGGTTTGCCTTTTCGCTTTTCATATTTACAAATCAATGGATCATCTTGCATCCAAATAGTAGATTCCTCCTCGGTTTCAGGAACCTCTTTTGGTTCGTGATCGGGGAAAAGGTTTTTTAATTGGTCTTCTAGAGATTTCAATGTATTAGATTTCAGGTTTAATTATAAACTGTCTTGGGCACTGCTTACTTCTTTATGAGTCCTATTTCTACTAAACGTTGGTGTAAAAATTTACCTGCGGTTATATCTTCGTAGGCTTTTGGGTGTTCAGCGTCAATACATTCTTCCAAACAATTCAGTTTCATATCGCTTCGCGGATGCATAAAGAAAGGGATGGAATATCTTGGACTGCCCCATTCCTCGCGAGGTGGATTTACAACTCTATGGATTGTAGAACGCAATTTATTATTAGTAAGTCGTTCCAGCATATCGCCCACATTTATAACCAACTCATCCTCATTTGGGATTGCGTCAATCCATTCGCCATCTTTTCGCAACACTTGAAGTCCGCCAGCAGATGCGCCCATTAATAATGTAATCAAATTTATATCTCCGTGAGCTCCCGCACGCACTGCGCCTTTGGGTTCTTCGGTTATAGGTGGGTAGTGAATTGGTCTTAAAATACTATTTCCATTTGTTGCCCAATGGTCAAAATAAAACTCATCCAGACCTATATATATAGCTAAGGCCCTAAGCACATAAATCCCTGTTTTTTCAAGCATTCGGTATGCTTCCATACCTGTATGGTTAAAATCCAGCAATTCTTTAACATGTACGTTTTTCGGATATTCTTCTTCAAGATTGGCATCGGCAGTAGGTTCTTGTCCAAAGTGCCAAAACTCTTTTAAATCACCTTCTTTCTTTCCTTTAGCATGCTCTTTTCCAAAAGAAATATAACCTCGCTGGCCGCCAAGTCCTTCAATTTCATATTTTTCCTTTACTTCAATCGGCAGGGCAAAAAAACTTTTTACTTCTTTATAAAGTTCGTCCACCAAATTATCACTGAGAAAATGGTTTTTAAGCGAAACAAAGCCTATATCTTCATAAGCGGAGCCTATTTCATTTACAAATTTTTGTTTTCTATTTGGGTCTTCGGAAATAAAGTCGGCCAAATCTACGCTGGGTATATTATTCATAGCAATTAAATTTAGGGTACAAAGATACCAAATTGTAAAAGTTTTTCCGAAGATAAAATTTGCTTTAATAATCCGTATTACAATGGTTTTTTTCTACTTTTGAATCTTCTAATTACTAATGATGAAACCTGAAACAACTCCACATATTTTTTTTGATTATAACCGAAAGGATCTTGACAATAAAACCTTGCTAAAACTCTATCGCGGAATGTTGAAGCCGCGAATGATAGAAGAAAAAATGCTAATTCTGTTGCGTCAGGGAAAAGTGTCAAAATGGTTTAGTGGAATAGGGCAGGAAGCAATTTCAGTAGGAATCACGGCTGTTTTAGACAAAGACGAGTACATATTGCCTATGCATAGAAATCTCGCAGTATTCACTATGCGCGATATTCCCCTTCACAGATTATTTTCGCAATGGCAGGGAAAAGCCAACGGTTTTACAAAAGGACGCGATAGAAGTTTTCATTTTGGAACTCAGGAATTCCATATTATTGGAATGATTTCGCATTTAGGCCCACAATTTGGCGTTGCTGATGGAATTGCTTTGGCTAACAAATTAAAAGGGAACAATAAAGTGTGTGCCGTATTTACAGGTGAAGGCGGAACAAGCGAAGGAGATATTCACGAAGCACTAAACGTTGCTTCTGTCTGGCAACTCCCGGTTTTATTCTGTATTGAAAATAATGGTTACGGACTTTCAACCCCCACCAATGAACAATATAATTGTGAGAACCTTGCAGATAGAGGCAAAGGCTACGGCATGGAATCACATATTATTGAAGGTAACGACATTTTGGAAGTTTACACAAAATTGAAAGATCTAGTGGAAAGCATACGTACAAATCCACGTCCTGTGCTTTTAGAATTCAAAACTTTTAGAATGCGTGGCCACGAAGAAGCTAGTGGGACAAAATACGTTCCAACAGATTTAATTGACGAATGGGGCTTACGTGACCCCCTTCTAAATTTTGAAAGTTATTTGCTATCCGAAGGAATTCTTTCTGATGAAAAGATCCAACAGTTTAAAAATGAGTTTAAGCACGAGATTGATGAAAATTTGGATATAGCTTTTGCAGAACCAAAAATAGAATCTACTGAAGCTAATGAATTAAATGATGTTTACAAAGAATTTAAATATCAAGAAGTTAAGGAAAATTTAGAAACAGAAAATATACGTTTAATTGATGCGATTTCTCACGGTTTGAAACAGTCCATGGAACGTCATGACAATCTTGTGATAATGGGTCAAGACGTTGCTGAATACGGGGGTGTTTTCAAAATTACTGAAGGTTTTGTAGAGCAATTCGGTAAAGAGCGGGTACGTAATACACCTATATGTGAATCTGCTATTGTTTCTGCAGCAATGGGTCTTTCAATAAATGGATTTAAAGCTGTGGTAGAAATGCAGTTTGCAGATTTTGTTACTTCTGGTTTTAACCCAATCATTAATTACCTGGCAAAAAATTATTACCGTTGGAACGAAAAAGCTGATGTGGTTGTACGTATGCCTTGCGGGGCAGGAGTAGGCGCAGGACCTTTTCACAGCCAGACAAATGAAGCTTGGTTTACACATACACCAGGTTTAAAAGTAGTTTATCCCGCATTTCCGTATGATGCAAAAGGTTTATTAGCTACGAGCATTGAAGACCCAAACCCCGTAATGTTTTTTGAACACAAAGCACTATATAGAAGTATACGTCAAGATGTGCCTACTGATTATTATACAATCCCATTGGGGAAAGCATCTTTATTAAAAGAAGGAAAAGATGTCACTATTATAACCTACGGCGCAGGTGTTCATTGGGCTTTAGAAACTTTAGATCAAAACCAGGAAATTAGCGCAGACTTAATTGATCTAAGAACATTGATACCTTTGGATACTGAAACTATTTATAAATCTGTTGAAAAAACAGGAAAGGTTATTATACTTCAAGAAGATTCTTTGTTTGGAGGTATTGCGTCAGATATTTCAGCATTGATAATGGAAAATTGTTTTGAACACTTAGACGCTCCCGTTAAAAGAGTTGCCAGTTTGGAAACGCCTGTTCCGTTTGCTTCAAATTTAGAATCTGCCTATCTTCCTAAGAATAAATTCAAAGAAAACCTATTAGATTTGCTTTCTTACTAGTATTTTAACATTCGTTGTTAAACTTTAGATAAAGGAAATCCAAATGTTAAAATTGTTGTTTACTTTAGTATCATACTAATCATTAAAACACATTATTATGATACGCTGGATTGTTATTTTTCTAGTCATTGCATTGATTGCAGCAGTTTTTGGATTTGGAGGCATCGCAGAAGGTGCAGCTGATATAGCCAAAATTATTTTTTACATTTTTATTGTACTATTAGTACTATCGTTACTTTCAAGTCTATTTAGAAAGTAAAATTACTTAACCCTTTTTTAAAAACAAACTATCATTTATGAAAAAAATCCTCATTTTGGCCCTTATTGCGGTCACAGCTTTTTCGTGTGGAACACCTAAGACTGTTCAAGAATCCCGAAAAGTTATTAAAGGCTATTGGGCTTTAAACAGTATCTCTTATGACTCTTCAGGAAAATATAATGTTACCTTATTTAATGACACTTCAGTAGAGTGTTTTGAAGGAAGTAACTGGAGATTTATACCAAATAATAATACAGGTAATTATACTATTGAAAATTCAAATTGTCCAACGGGACAACGTGATTTTATCTTTACAATTCAAGAAATTGACCCCGCAACTGGTTTGTATGATTTCCTTTTAAAACCCACAAATGCCAAAGGTAAATCAGATACAAATGTTGGTTTCAGACTTCGTCTTGCTCAATTAAACGAATCTTCGATGCGTTGGGAGCAAACAGTAAATTTGGACGGGAAACCATTCAAAATAAATATGAACTTTTCTAAAATTCAAGAATAATTATGAAGACATTTTTTAAACAAACTGCATTAGTAACTTTAGCTTTAACCCTTATTGTTAGTTTAGGGAGCTGTGAAGCTACCCGTAATGCAAATAATAAACAAAAAGGTGCTGTAATTGGCGCTACCGGCGGAGCTATTTTGGGAGCCATTATAGGTAATAATGTCGGAAAAGGTGGAAACGGAGAGCTTGGGGCTGTAATTGGCGGTGTAGTAGGCGGTGGAGCAGGTGTTCTTATCGGAAACAAAATGGACAAGCAAGCTCAAAAGATTGAAGAAGAAATTCCTGGTGCTCAAGTAGTAAGAGTAGATGATGGAATCGTTGTAACTTTTGATGAAAACAGCGGTGTTTATTTTGATACAGCTAAATATAACATCAACACAGCATCACAAAACACGTTAGACAAACTAGCAAATGTGCTAAAAGAATATCCTGATACTGATGTTCTTGTGGTAGGTCATACAGATAGCGTAGGTGCTGAAGAGATGAATTTAACACTTTCTAAAAACAGAGCTCAATCTGTAACAAATTATTTTGTTCAAAACAAAGGATTGAGTTCCGGAAGATTTACTACTAACTGGTATGGAGAAACTGCTCCAGTAGCAGATAACTCAACAGCTGAAGGCCGTGCAAAAAACAGACGTGTTAACCTTGCAATCGTTCCAAATCAAAAAATGAAGAACGAGGCTAAACAACAAGCTGGCGAATAATATTGAAATAAAAATAAATTTTAAATCCCGTACCATAATTGGACGGGATTTTTTTTAGTTTTAAAGGAACGGATGACAAACTTAAAAAAATGGGATATTATTGTAATAGGGGGCGGACTTGCCGGTCTCTGCACTGCATTACATCTAGCAAATAATAATTGTAAAGTCTGTTTGATTGAAAAAACTGATTACCCACATCACAAAGTTTGCGGTGAATATGTAAGCAATGAAGTATTGCCCTATTTACAATCTTTAGGAATTGATCCTTTTTCAATTGGGGCCAAAAAAATAAATAAATTTGAATTTACCGATAAAAGCGGTTTCCCCTTAAACGTAAATCTACCGTTGGGCGGATTTGGATTGAGTAGATATGCTTTTGACAATTTAATATATCAAACCCTCAAAAACAAAGCAACAATTGTTTTTGACACCGTTGAAAAAATTGATTTTGATAAAAATCAATTCACTGTTTCCACACAAAGTAAAACTGTTTATAAAACAGACTTTGTTGTCGGTTCTTTCGGAAAACGTTCTAATATTGATTCCTTTTTAAAACGAGACTTTATGAAGCAAACTTCTTCTTGGCTTGCTGTAAAAAGTCATTATGAATATGATTTGCCAGAAGATACTGTTGCCCTTCATAATTTTAACGGCGGTTATTGTGGCTTAAGCAAAACAGAAACTAATGCAGTTAATGCCTGTTATCTTACTACTTTCAAATCATTTAAAAAATATGGAGATATTAAAAATTTTCAAAAAAAGGAACTTTCAAAAAATCCTTTTTTAGAAAAATTCTTTCGAGAAGCAACCCCAATTTTTAAAAACCCATTAACCATTAGTCAGATCTCATTCAATAAAAAGATGCCTGTTGAAAATCATATTTTTATGGTTGGAGACAGTGCTGGTTTAATACACCCTTTGTGCGGCAATGGTATGGCAATGGCCATTAAAAGCGCTCAGATTTTTTCAAATATATTTTTAAAAGCTTTCCAAAATAACAGTTTTGATAGATTAAAATTGGAAGAAGCCTACACAAAGAAATGGCAAAATGAATTCGGCGAACGCTTAAAAACAGGAAGATTAATTCAGCGAGTCCTATTGAATCCTTATGCTTCTAAAATAGGATTTTCAATGGCGAGAGCCGTACCTTCCATTGTGCCAAAAATTATCAAAAAAACCCACGGAACCAAATCTCTATGATAACTTTCAACAATAAACAAAGATCCCATCAAATAGAAATAATGGACGATTTGGATTTTCAAGGGGAAGAAATGAAAAATGTATTAAACGATCTAAAAAACGTAAACAGATGGCTTGGCGGCAACAATATAACTATTGACGGAATAGAGAAACTCCTAAATGGCTATTCAAAAAATTCTTTAATTACTATATTAGACTTAGGTTGTGGAGATGGAGAGTTGCTTCGTAAATGTGCAGACTACGGAAAAAATAATAATTACAATTTTGAATGTATAGGAATAGATTTCAACGAAAATATTTTGGAATTCGCCAAAAAAAAGAGTTTCAACTATCCAAACATAAAATTTAAAAAAATTGATGTTTTTTTAGAAGAGGAATTACTTCCCAATTGCGATATTGCAATATGTACATTGTTTTTACATCATTTCAGCAGTGAAAAAATTGAAACACTACTAAAAATAATTCTTGAAAAATCTAAAAAAGGATTGATAATTAACGATTTGCAGAGAAGCCTAACCGCATTTAAACTTTTTAAATTTGTTAGTCAAATGTTTTTGAAAACAAAAACTGCCCAACACGATGGTTTGGTTTCCATTGCCAGAGGCTTCAAGAAAGATGAGCTTGAGAATATTTCAAAAAAAATCCCAAATCAAAAAAGCAAAATCCAATGGCGATGGGCTTTCCGTTATCAGTGGATACTTAAAAAAAATATATGAACGTAAAAATAACAACCGTAGCAAAACAACTGCCGCCGTACAGTAGAAATACCGATGAAGTAATTCCATTTGTAAAGCAATGGATGCACGAGCAAGATACCCGTTTTCAGAGAAAAGTGATAAAAATATTTGAAGGTGCGGGGGTGGACAAACGCTACTCCATTATGGATCCCATAGAGGTTTTCACCAATACAAGTTTTGAGGCACGCAATGATATTTATATCCGAGAAATTACTAAGCTTGGCAAACAATGCGTTGAAAAAGCATTGGAAAAAGCGAATTGGGAACCCACAGATATTGATTTTATAATTACCGTAAGTTGTACGGGAATAATGATTCCATCTGTTGATGCATATTTAATAAACGAACTTAAAATGAAACAGGACATCGTTCGGCTACCGGTAACAGAGATGGGCTGTGCCGCAGGTGTTTCGGGAATTATTTACGCAAATAATTTTTTAAAGGCAAACCCTGGGAAACGCGCTGCAGTAATTGCGTTGGAGGCACCAACTGCCACTTTTCAGCTAGATGATTTTTCAATGGTAAACATTGTGAGCGCAGCAATTTTTGGTGATGGCGCAGCTTGTGTTTTACTATCTTCCAACGAAGAAGATACCGGTCCCGAAATACTTGCTGAAGAAATGTACCACTTTTATGATTCTACAGATATGATGGGCTTTAAGCTTGTAAATACAGGATTACAAATGATTCTTGATAAAGGAGTACCTGAAAAAATTGCTGAACATTTTCCTGCTATTGTACATCCATTTTTGAAAAAAAATAATTTTGATATTAAGGATATTGATCACCTCATTTTTCATCCCGGAGGACGAAAAATACTAGAAACAGTTGAGGATTTATTCGGCAGTTTGGGCAAAAACATTGAAGATACTAAAGAAGTGCTTAAATTGTACGGAAATATGAGCAGCGCGACCGTACTTTATGTTTTGGAAAGATTTATGGACCAAAAACCTACAAAAGGAGATTTAGGTTTAATGCTAAGTTTTGGTCCTGGATTTTCGGCACAGCGCGTTTTACTGAAATTTTAAAATTTCTTTATTCCAAATGAAATAATATTTATGAAAGAATTCGAAAATCAATGGGCAATTATTCTTGGAGGCAGTAGCGGCCTTGGACTTGCAAGCGCCAAAAAACTTGCTTTCCACGGAATGAACATCTGCATTGTCCATAGAGATCGAAAAAGTAATTTAGCCGCATTTGATGAAGAAGTAAATAAAATGGAATCGTATGGAGTAAGGGTTAAAACTTTTAATCAAGATGCTTTAAGCAATGATGTTAGAAATGCCATTGTTCAAGAATTTCCAAAGAATAGCGTTAAACTATTGGTGCACAGTATCGCCAAGGGAAGTTTAAAAAAAATGAATGGAAGCGAGGAAGAATTACTTTCAAAACAGGATTTTGACATTACCATTCACGCCATGGCCACAAGTTGGTATGAATGGAGCCAAGCTTTAATACATAACGAAATATTCACGAAAAAAGCGAGAAATGTTGCTTTCACCAGTGAAGGAAATAGTAGAGTATGGCCAGGTTACGGCGCGGTTTCAGCAGCAAAATCTGTACTTGAGGCACTAATGCGAAATATGGCTGTGGAATTAGCTCCGCTGGAAATAACGACCAATTGCATTCAGGCTGGAACCACAGAAACTCCTTCATTTTTAGTAATTCCGGGTAGCGATGAACTTGCAAAAATGGCAAAAAAGAGGAATCCTTTTCAGAAACTAACACAACCTGAGTATGTTGCGAATGTATTGTATTTGCTCTGCAAAGATGAAGCCGATTGGATAAATGGAACCATACTGAAAGTAGATGGCGGGGAAAGCCTGAGATGATTAACGATTTTAAATTTTGAAACATAACTATATTCTTAATTCACTTCCGTATTCCGAACCATTTTTGTTTGTGGATGAAATACTCTCTGTGTCGGAATATGCTATAAAGGGAACATATACATTTGAGCACGATGCTTACTTTTATAAAGGACATTTTAAGGACTATCCAATTACACCGGGTGTAATTTTAACGGAATGTATGGCACAGATTGGCTTGGTATGTTTTGGAATCTATCTTTTAAATGGAAAAACTATTTCAGAGAAATCCACATTTGCATTGAGTAGTACTGAAATTGATTTTTATCTTCCTGTCTATCCAGGTGAAAAAGTTTCCGTTGTTTCAGAAAAAATATATTTTAGATTTCAAAAATTAAAGTGTAAAGTAAAAATGCTAAATGCAAAAGAGCAAGTTATTGCTAAAGGAACTATTAGCGGAATGATTTTGAAAGAGAATAAATCCAAATGAAGAAACGCGTTGTAATTACTGGTCTGGGAATTGTTTCTCCAAATGGGGTAGGGATTCCAGCATTTACGAAAGCAATTAAAAAGGGCGTTTCTGGAATCCAGTTTTTCCCCGAACTGCGCGATCTCAATTTTTCTTGTCAGCTGGGTGCAATGCCAACTATTTCCGAAGAAAAAAAAAGGGAATATCTTTCAGAGCTACAACTTCGAAATTTTAATAGCAGTGGGATTTTATATGGAATAATAGCAGGAATGGATGCATTTAAAGATGCAAAATTGGAACCTGCAAAAAATGATGATGAACCACTCTGGGATTTGGGAATAATATTTGGAAGTGGTACAAGTGGCGTTGAAAAATTTCGCGAAGCAATTTATAAAATTGACGATAAAAACGTGCGGCGACTGGGAAGCAATTCCGTAGCCCAAACTATGACAAGTGGGGTAAGCGCTTATCTAGGTGGGCTCATTGGCGCTGGAAATATGGTTACAGCCAATTCTTCTGCTTGCGCAACTGGCACAGAATCACTCTTGATGGGTTATGAGCACATTGCCAATGGAAAAGCTACCTATATGCTTTGCGGCAGTACAAGTGATCAAGGACCGTATATTTGGGGCGGTTTTGATGCCATGAAAGTTACAACCTATAAATACAATAATACTCCCAAAAAGGTTGCAGGCCCCATGAGCGCAGATGCTAGCGGATTTGTTCCTGGAAGTGGGGCAGGGGCTTATTTATTAGAATCATTGGAAAATGCGCAAAATCGCGGTGCCACTATTTATGCAGAAATTTTGGGCGGAGCTATAAACAATGGAGGCCAAAGAGGAGGAGGAAGTATGACGGCACCCAATAGTTTAGCAATTCAAAAATGTATAAAACACGCATTGAAAGATGCAAATATTTCCGCATCGGAGATTGAATATATAAATGGTCACTTAACTGCAACAATTAAAGATCCGGACGAGATTGAAAACTGGAGCATTGCATTGGATCGAAAAGGGAATGACTTTCCGTATATAAATTCTCTAAAAGGAATGGTAGGTCATTGCTTGGCGGCAAGTGGAAGTATTGAAATTGTTTCAGCAATTCTTCAACTTTACGAGGGCTTTATTTTTCCAAATGTAAATTGTGAAAATTTGCATCCAAGAATTACTGAAGTCATTTCTCAAGAAAGAATTTCGACGAAATTAGTTAAAACCTCGTTACATACCATAGCCAAGGCTAGTTTTGGTTTTGGTGATGTAAATGCTTGTGCTATCTTTAAAAAAATTTAAAACTATGAATTCAGAAGAAATTTACAGGCTTCTTGAACCTATTATAAAAACCTACTTGCCTGAGGACATTTCAGCAAAAGAAATAAATAGAAACAGTGATTTGACCCGAGAACTGAATATAAACTCGGCCCATCTTGTAGATATAGTTTTAGATATTGAGGATGTGTTCAATATTGAATTCAAAAATGAAGATATGGAAAGTCTTCGCAATGTAAACGATGCAATTTCACTCATTCAACAAAAGATTTCTGGCTAAATAATTATTTAAACAGTTGTCTTATCATTTTGTTAATTCTTCTTTATAAACCAGTTAAAGTGGGTTAATTTTTTTGTTTCGCCTTTATGAATGATTAATTTTAAGTAAATTAAAATATTATGAAAAAATTATTTCTATTATTATTTGTTTTTACTACGTTTTCGGCATTCTCACAAGATCCATTTTTGCAAAAATCGAATCCAGAATCAAAAAAGGAAGCTGTTAAAATTACAAATAGTTATATTCCAAAACTTGCCTTAACTGGTAAGCAACAGCTTTTATTTCAACAAAAAGTTGAGGAATTTTTGATTAGAAGATATAAAATTGAAGCAGAATTTGAAGGAAAAGAAAAACTCAACATGCTCTATCAACTTCAACAGCAAGAAACTGATGAAATGAATAACATAATTACACTTCCGCAAATGGAAGTCTACAAAAAGGTAAAACCAACTATTCAACCATTGGAAACAGTAAAAAAGGACGAATAATTATTCGTCCTTTTCAATAAAATTTTCATCTTCTGTTGTGCTCTCAATATCTGGATCGTCACCGTCCATTGGGCTTTGTTCCAAACCAGCTGAATCTACCTCAAAAAATTCCATAATTTCTGGGGGATTATCTATTTGTTTGGTTCGTTTTCCTTTAATAGCAATAGGTCTTGAAATTACGCAATCATTTTTTTGTATGATCTTAAGCCAGTCGTTGGAGCTAAATTCTGCAGTACTCTCATCACTCAAATCGAGTTCTCTTTTATCTACCAAATCTCCAATTTTCACCCCCAGAGCCTCAGCAATTTCTGCCCATTGTGTATCTGAAACTTTAGTTTTCGCTATATCTATGGCCAAGTATTTTTCGTTAAGTCCCGTTAAATAACTTAAAGTATGTCTGCCCACGCGGGTATTGCTACTGTAAATAAGGGTTAACTGCCTTTCATTTCTTGCTATCACTCCCATATCATTCATCTGTATTAGTCTTTTTTTATTTAAGGTATAGTGCCAAGTAGTATTTACATATTTTTTTACGAAATGTTATTTGGCATTTTAAATTAATGTGAATTCAGTTTTTCTTTTCTTTTTTGAAGTTGTGAACGAAGTTCTGTAATAACTTTTGCCACAGAAGCTTCAAAAGAGCCTAAAGATGTTTCGGCAAAAATAGTGGGGCCAGGCATAGCCAAACGAATACTGCATATTTTTCCGAGCTCAGGATTGGAAGTATTTTCTTTTTTAAAATAAACATCTGCACTTACAATTGCATCATATTTATTTTCAAGTTTATTTAGTTTTTCAGCTACAAAAGCTTCCAATCTCGGACTCCCTGCCACCTCGTGGTATTCAAAATTTATATTCATAATCGTTGGTTTTATTTATCAATTTTAAAGATACAATAGCCAAAAATCCATTCCAAACTTTTAATAGGATTTTGTGAAATTAATCTTCTTCAGCGGGCTGCGGGTTTGGATCGGGGATGAGGAGAGAGGCAATTATACCTCCCGCCAATGAAAAACCAATTACACTAAGCGAAAGCCATTCAGGGATTTCAATATTGTGGGAAAGAATCATTTTTACACCAACAAAAGCTAGTATTACTACCAAACTATAATTAATATATCTAAACTTGGTCAACATCCGTGATATTAAAAAATACATAGATCGTAGTCCTAAAATTGCTAAAATATTCGAACTGAAAACTATAAACGGATCTGCTGTTATGGCAAGGATGGCAGGAATACTATCCAGGGCAAAAAGAATGTCCGTCAATTCAATTATTATTAGTGCAACAAAAAGTGGAGTAGCAGCGCGAATACCCATGCGTTTGATGAAAAACTTATCCCCGTCCATCTTGTAACTTATCGGAAAAAGCTTTTTTAGGAAACGGAACATCTTTGATTTTTTAGGATCGAATTCCTCCTCTTTGTGGAACAACATTCTAAAAGCAGTAATCAAAAGAAAACCACCAAAAACATAAATTATCCAATCAAACTTATTGATTAAAGCAACGCCAAAAAAGATCATTAACGCCCTAAATACAATTGCTCCTAAAATTCCCCAAAACAGAACTTCGTGTTGGTACTTCTTCGGAATAGCGAAGGAAGAAAAAATTACCGCTATTACAAAAACGTTGTCAATACTTAATGAGAGCTCTATTAAATAGCCTGTTATATATTTTAATACTGCAAGTTTTGGTGTAAGATCTGTTGGATTCTCAATCAAACCATCCTTAAAGAGCCAATAAATTACCCCAGAAAAACTAAGCGCTACAGTTACCCAAATTGCGGTCCAAATAGCAGCTTCTTTAGTTTTTATTACATGTGGATTTCGGTTAAAAACACCCAAGTCCAAAGCCAGAAATAATATAATAAAAGCAATAAAAATTACCCAGACAATCATTAATTAATATTTTGAACAAAAATAAGTGCAAATACTGTCTTAAAAATATAGGAAAATGTTAATAATAGAATAGAGCGTTAAATCTTTTTTAAAAACTTTTTAAGACAATACAAACTTGGTACATTTAAAATAAAAAACATGGAAAAATTGACTACAATTCAAAAAATCACCCCATTAGATTACCCTGTTTTAGATAATATAAAAAATAGATGGAGCCCTAGAAATTTTGCAGAAACCCCTATCACTGAAGAAAAAGTGAAGGTGTTACTGGAAGCTGGCCGTTGGGCTCCAAGTGCTTCTAATATTCAGCCGTGGCGCGTAATTTGGGGAATTAAAGGAACTGAAATGTACGATCGTATTTTTGATTGTTTAGACGAATTCAACCAAAGTTGGGCAGTAAATTCACAAATGCTGTGGATAAATGCTTTCAAAAAAACAATGGAAAAGAACGAAAAGGAAAATTTTCATGCCCTGCACGATCTCGGCCTTTTTATGGGAAATATAGTTCAACAAGCCCACAGTATGAACATTGGTGTGCACCAAATGGCAGGGGTTCAGTTTAAAAAAGCCCAAAAGGATTTTCACTTTCCAGAAGACTACCACGTAACTACGGCTGTTGCTTTTGGATATTTTGGAGGTGATCCCGAAGATTTACCCGACGATTTGAAAAAACAGGAATTAGAGAAAATGCGGGAAAGGAAACCCCAGCAGGAATTTGCTTTCAACGGAAATTTTAAAGATAAAAAATAATAATTCAGATAATTATGAGCGATAAAAAAAAACATGCAGATTTTCAAGATGAATACAGAAAATCATCAAATTTTGGAAAACTTCAACAAGATGAAAATCTCAAAATTAAAGGAGATGGAGAATTAAAGGTTGAAAATGATACTGAAATGAAATTGAAATCTGAACAAAAAAAGATTTCAGATACACTTAAGGAAATCAATTCAGAAGAAGAATAAAACTAAAAATCATGAAAATAGGAGTAATAGGAAGTGGAAATATAGGAGGTAATCTTGGAAAACATTGGGCAAAAGCTGGGCACGAAGTTTTGTTTTCTTCTAGGCATCCTGAACAATTAAATACTTTGGTAAAAGAAGCAGGAGGAAAGGCAAAAGCAGTAAGCCTCGATGAAGCGTGGGAAGCAAATGCAGACGTATACCTATTGGCTGTACCTTTTAAGGCAATAGATAAATTATCTGAACTTTATGCTGGTGAATACGGCAACAAAGTTATAATTGATGCTACCAATCCATACCCCGAAAGAGATGGTGAGATGGCACAGGAAGTTCGGGACAGTAATAGAAATGCTTCGGAATATACCGCCATGAAATTTGGAACAGCCAAAACGGCCAAAGCGTTCAATACTATTTATGCCGAACACTTAAAGGATAGAGCATTTAGGGATACTGATAAACTGGCAATCCCATTTGCAGCCCAAGATGAAGAAAGCAAACAGTTAACGCAACAGCTCATTGAAGATATCGGTTTTGAGGCTGTATATATTGGCGGATTAGAAAACACACATATTATGGATCCCGATCAAAAAATTTATGGAAAATCCACCAATAGAGAACATTTAGAAGCAATGATTAAAAAATAAAATCATTGCCTTATAAAAAGAAAGGTTTCGTTTTTGATAAACTAAAAAATTTTATCTTCGAAGAACGAAACCTTTTTTGGTATCAACACACTATATGCTAAAAAAAAAGAACAACGAAACCGAAGAACAGAAAAACATTGATGAGGAATTGAAAAAATCAGAGTCCTCTGAACTGACGCATGCAAAATCGCACGGTGAAATCCTTAAACAACAAATAATTGAGGGGCAGGAAACTTATGATAAAAATCCTATAAGTATCTTGCTAAGTTCATTTACCGCTGGTCTTGAGATAGGTTTCAGTTACCTACTTATTTGCACGCTTTTTTTCTTTCTCCAAGGTAAAGTAGAAGAAGACACAATAATTAAATTATTGTCTTTTGTTTATCCTGTTGGGTTTATTATGGTGATTTTAGGGCAATCTATTTTGTTCACAGAACACACTTCTTTATTAACGCTTCCCGTTCTAAATAAAAAAAGAACATTGCATAGCTTATTAAAATTGTGGGGCTTAGTAATATTGGGAAATTTAATTGGTGGCTATGCTATTGCATTTTCATTGGTTTGGATAGGCCCGCATTTAGGAATATTTGACCTAAAAACTGTTGAAAAAATAGCTATACACGTCACAAATTATGACAATACAGTAATTTTTGTAAGTGCAATTCTAGCTGGTTGGTTAATGGGTTTACTTTCTTGGCTTATTGCAGCTTCAAAAAGCACACTTAGTAGAATAGTTTTAATATTTATGATTACCGCAGTTTTGGCATTTACAGGGCTGCACCATAGCATAGTAGGGAACGTAGAGGTGTTTGCTGGCCTAATAAGTTCTCCAGAAATAACCATTATAGAGTATGTAGTATTTATTTGCTTGGCACTTTTGGGAAATGCCCTAGGTGGAGCTTTCTTTGTAGCTCTGCTGAAATACCGAGCATTTGTTTATGATGTGGAATAATAAAGCGCTACACTTTCGGAATTTATATAAAATAGAAAATCCCATTAAATAAAGGGATTTTCTGTTTTACTTATAAAAAGTAGAATTCATTTAACCAGGATTAATATTTGCTCCTGGTTTAGTTTTAACTTTTGGTTTTGCTTTCTTTTTTGCAGGTTTTGAAGAAGCTTCTGGCTTCTTTTTTGGCTTGTCATCTGGCGTCGATTTCATATCTGGCGGTGTTGGCATAATTGAAAGATTTTAGTTACACAATGCTTAAAGATAAGCATTTTATCGATAGTTTTCAATTTATTATATTGAAAAAACGAATAACCTTTTTGAATTTGAGTAACTTAGCGAGGCTAACCAAATAGTATGAAGCTAAAGTCTTTTTTCAAGCAATGCCACGAAAAGGAGGTATTTAAAATGTTGTCTATTTATGTAGTATCTGCTTGGGTAATTTTGCAGGTACTTTCCATTACTTGGCAGCCCTTGGGACTTCCTCAAAAATCCGTTGCATTTCTAATTATCGTTCTGCTTCTTTGCTTTCCACTTTATATTTTCTTTCTATGGAAATTTCGAATAGTGCCATCGCAGAAAACGGAAATCGAGCTCGATGAAAAGGAAAAAAAGAAAAGGACTGCTTTTAAAAAAATGTATTTTTCTTCTTTGGGAATAATCACCTCACTTTGTGTTATCTCCGTTTTTTTAATCGTTACAAAAAATTTTTCCCAAAATAATGCAGATAATCTTCCCAAGATAATTAAGAGTGATAAAATTGCAGTGCTCAAATTTGGAAACAATACGGGCGATCCACAGTATGATATTGTAAGCAAAATGGCTTCAGACTGGATTATACACGGAATAACAGAAAATAATGTAGCACAAGTTATCACCCAAGATTTGATAGATGAATACAAAACTATTTTAAAGGGAAGAAAAATAGAGGAGGATGAAACGACCATAGTCAAGGAGTATTTGAAGCCAAGTAAAATCATTTCGGGAAATTTCTATTTGAAAAATGGAAGTCTTCTTTTCCAGGGAATGCTGAATGATGGAAAAACCAACAAAATTAATTTTTCCTTCAAGCCCACACTATGTGATGCAAATAATCCACTAAAATGCATTGAAGACCTTAACGAGTCTATTACAGGTTATTTCATTACGGAAGACAAGAAAAAACTTATGCTTCAGGAAACGCCACCAAAATATGACGCCTATAAATCCTTACTAGAAGCAAAATACAGTAATGACAGCCATGAATATATAAACCTTCTAAACAAAGCTATTACGGCAGATTCCACTTATTTTGAGCCTAAGGTTTTGCGCGTTGCTCATTATTACAATCAAAAGGAGTTCAAAAAATCTGACTCGCTACTTAAATTAATAAAACCAGATTCCTACACTAACAAGCGGCAGTTGAACCTACTTAATATGTATGAGGCATTGTTAAAGGGCGATAACAGGACCACTTATAAAACTATTTTAAAAGAATATGAAATAGCTCCTTTCGATATACAAACCAATAAAACAGCAATGGTGGTTGCCCTTCAGCATGTGAATCGCCCAGAAGATGTAGAAGCAATCTATAAAACAGTAGCCATGGATAGTATGAACCTTCAAAATTGCTTTGATTGTGTTTTACGGATCTATGTAAAAGTTTATGCCGACATAGAATTGGCCAAATACAGTACAGCTATAGCAACTATTGAAAGTGCACAGAAAGAAACCGAAGCCAAAATACTGAATAGACCTTTGGTAATCGCCTACGTTAGAGCAGGGAAGGAGGAGGCCTTAAAACAATTTCTTCGAAAAATAAATATTATCGCAACCCCAGAAGATACTCAGGAATTATACCTACAGGCTGGTAAAGAATATTTATTGAAAGGCGATACTCTAAAAGCTAATGAATTTTTCAACAAAATAATAAATACTGAATCCGAAACAGTATCTGGGAAGTTATCTGATGCCTTTTTTTATAAAGAGGAATATGCCAAGGCGAAGAGTATATTAAAAAAAATTCACCTTAAAGAGCCAGACAACATTGAAGTTTTGACAAAACTTGCAATATCCAACATGAAGCTTGATTATAGAACCGATACCGAAAAAAATATCAATTCTTTAGAAAATTTACGAGCAGATTATCAGTTCGGAGAAGTGGATTATGCCCTTGGGCAATATTATGCAGCAACCAATAACAAACCTGAACTATACAAACACCTGTTAAAGGCAGTGGCCAATGGACATCTATACCACTGGAAATACTTTAAAAACGATCCCCAATTCAAAAACTATAATAAATCAAAAGAGTTTGAGGAAGTAATGAACTTTTGGAAATAATATTTTTCAGCTCTTCAATTCTTTAAAAAATTCAAAAACATGGCAAAACTTAAAAATGCTCATGCGCTTTTAATTGGGGTAGGTAGTGATGATTTACCGGAAACGGTAGCCGATGCTAAAGCCCTATATAAAATATTGGGCGACAAGGAACACGGTAGCTACTATAAAAAAAACATTAAAATTGTTACAAAGAAAAATGCAACACGCAAAGGGATTTTAAAAGCCTTTGATGATTTACTTGAAAGAACGGATGAAGAGTCTTCGGTTTTTCTTTTTTATTCAGGGCATGGTGGCATGTATAGCGATAATACATTTATTAAGGATAAAACCAAGAAGAAACCAGATGCAGAAAATCAAAAGTATTTTCATCTGTGCCCTAATGATTATGATCCAGATAATTACGAAACAACTTGGATTAAGGCTGAAGAGATAAAATTTAAAATATCAAAACTAAAATCCCGAAGGTTGATTTTTTTTCTAGACTGTTGCCACGCAGCGGGCATGACCGCTGGTTTTTCAGGTCTTAGCAGCGCAAATCAGCCCAGACATACAAATGCAGATGGCCTTGCACAAAATTTAGACGATGGCAGGGGAATGACCATAGTTTCTGCCTGTCGTGCAGAACAGTTGAGTGTGGTTTTGGAAGGAGATGAAAACAGTCTTTTCACCAAATGTATGATAGAGGTTTTAAGAGGAGATACCAAAGATGAAAACGATGATGCTTTTGTTCGCATTTTTGACGTGGTTAAATACCTTTTCAAAAGAGTTCCCGAAATATATCCAAAGCAAACCCCATATGCAAATCTGCAGGTATTTGAAGATTATGTAGTGAGTTTTGCTTCAAATTTAATGGATAATAACATTAATGATGATGAAATTGAAACTTTAGTAAAAGCATCCAATACACTTAAAAAAGAGCCAGTTACAAAATTTAGGGAAACTGAAAGCTCCAATAGCGCTATATTGTTTGTGCACGGGTTTTCCGGAGAAGCTGAAAATAGCTTTGGTGATGCTCCAAAACTGCTTATGGCAAACGATAATCTAGCTGGTTGGGATCTCTTTCCTTTAGGATATAGTGGTAATGTTGTGCCAGAGATGGGTAAGAATATTTGGGCCTGCGCCAGTGATATCAGACGGAATTCAGACTTTTTGGTCACTTCTATCAAAAACAAGTTTAGCAAGTATAAGAGAATTGCGATTATAGCACACGATTTAGGTGGTATCGTAGTGCAGCAAGCTTTGTTAGAGCTTCAAAAAGAAGATATGGATAGAATTAGCCACGTGATGTTTTTTGGTACACCCAGCAACGGATTACCTGAAATAGAATTGAAAAACTTCTTTACCTATAGCAATGAAGAAAAAGAACTTAAAGAGGGAAGTCCATATATGCGGAAGCTTAGAAATCGGTGGGATGATAGGTTTCAAAATACATATCCTTTTACATTAAAAACCATTGCTGCTACCGCAGACCAATATGTACCCATTTCTTCTAGCTTGGAACCATTTTCAAAGCAATATCAAGATATGATAGAGGGAGATCATTTTTCAATTGTCCATATTGAAAAGGAAGAAAATGATAGTTACCAGCTTTTGTTAAATACCTTGATGAATAAGAGTTTTTTGAATAAATCTTCAAATAAAGAGGAAATAAATATTGCGCTTGGCGAATACAATGCCGTTATTAACACCTTGTTGCCCAATTTTAAAGACCTAGACAGCAAAGGCTTAGAACAGTTAATTTACGCTTTGGAAGGTGCGGGTAGGGAAGAGGAGGCGATGAAAATAATGAACGAGCATCCAACGGCAAAAAATAATTCAGTATTATTAGGAATAATGGGAGGGCGATACAAACGCCAGTATTTAAAAACACATTTGGCTGAAGATTTAAAAATGGCTTTTAAACACTATAACGATGCCCTTAAAATTTCAGAGGGGAAAAAGGATTACTCACAAATTTATTATCACGCCATAAACTTGGCTTTTCTCAGTTTAATGAAAGGAGAAAGAGGAGAAATGACTGCTTTTGCAGACCAAGCCCATGAAGCCACTCAAAAAGACCCATTTCCAAGTCTTTGGAAATTTGCCACTATAGCTGAAGCTTTTTTATACAAAGGCGACTTCGAAAAGTCAAAAGAAAATTATGGAAAAGCAGCTACAATGGCCGGATTGCGTGAAAAGATTTCAATCCATTCAAATGCTTACAACGCTTACGTAAGCCTGATGCAAACAGACAATCCCGAAGATCCATTCATCAAATTTATGAAAACCAATTTTTTATCGTAATTTAATTTCAAATTTATATGTTATGCTGAAATTCTTTCAAGACAAAATCCCAAAGTTGGATTTCATAAAAGCAAAAAAGAAACCAATTGCTATAAAATGTGTGCAAGTTGACGAGGAATTTGAAGTGGAAACCATGGAAGGAGTTATGAAAGGAAAACCTGGCGACTGGCTAATGGTTGGGGTTAATGGAGAGGTGTATTGCTGTGATGCAGCGATATTTGAGAAAACGTATGATCTGTGTAAGGATGAGGAATAAATATTAAAAAATACTATAAAATACAGAAACCCAATAACCAATAAAAAATGGCTCAAGACACAATATTTTTCAGCTATTCGCGGGATGACTCTGATTTTGTTTTGATGCTTGCCAAAGATTTGCGGGAGGCAGGAGCTACCATTTGGTTAGATCAGTTGGATATTCAACCTGGCTCACGCTGGGACAGTTCAATAGAAAAAGCATTACAGGAATCAAACACGCTTTTGGTGATTCTCTCATGTTCTTCGGTAAAATCAAATAATGTATTGGATGAAGTTGCGTTCGCACTGGAAGAGCATAAAAATGTTGTCCCCGTACTCTTGGAAAATTGCGAAATCCCTTTTCGGTTACGCCGATTGCAGTATGCAGATTTTAGTGACAACAGGGAAACGGGTTTAAAAACGCTTATAGATGCCCTACAATTAGGGAAAGAAGTGGCCAAGAAGTTGGTGGAAAAGGAAAAAGAACATCCCAATCCAAAACCTACACCAATAACTCCCAAATCACGGACTGTTCCACCACAGGAACCAAAAAATGTGCAACGCCCACCTCAAATGCCGTACAAAAAGAAAAACTTTACTAACTATTATATTTTGGGTGGTTGTCTTTTTCTAGTACTTATTGCGATCTTATTTTTTATAATTATGGCTTACTACTTATCAGCAGAACCTGGATATTATGATTATTAATGGTGTAAAACTTACAGTCTAATTTTTTTGATAACAGCTTCATCCTCAAGTTAAAACAAAAGTTTTCAGTACATTAGCGTATATAACACAAGTAAATAGTTATGGCAGAAAACACTATATTTTTTAGTTATTCCCGGGATGATTCGGAATTTGCATTTAGTCTTGCCAAAAGTCTTCGCGAAGCGGGCGCAAAAGTATGGCTGGACCAATTGGATATAAAACCCGGCCATAGGTGGGACAATAGCATAGAAAATGCGCTGAAATCTTCGCATACATTATTGGTTGTATTGTCAGAATCATCCGTAAAGTCAAATAATGTAATGGACGAGGTATCATATGCCTTGGAAGAAAATAAAAAAGTGGTCCCAGTACTTTTAGAGGATTGCAAGATACCATTCCGATTGAGACGCTTACAGTACGCCACCTTTACGGAAGGACATAAAAAAGGGATAGACAGCTTAGTTAGTGCGCTTAAATTGGATGATACCGTAGCGAACAAGTTGGCAGACGTCGCCGAATTACCCATGCTACCTAAACCAAAACCCATAAAACCCGAACCCGCGCAACCCTTAAACCCAGTACAAACAAACCTATCAAACAATCAAAGACCTAAAAAGAAGAGTAATGCTTGGATATATATACTGAGCAGCTTAGCAGTTATAACAGTATTGGCTGTGCTTTTAATACTATCCATAGGTAGCAATACAGATGAAAAAGTAACGGATACCCCTGAAGGTCAATACAACAACCAAATTATAAAAACCCAGGATAACCCAACCAATAAGGAATCGGCGATAGCTCAGGATTGGGCGTATGCAACCAACACAAATAACATTGAAGCTTATATACAATTCGTAAAAATGTACGGTAAAAATAATGCGTATTACAATGATGCCTACACACGGATGAAGAATATGTTTTCTGAAAATGGGTATGTAAAATACGGCATTGTAAACGTGGAGCAATATTTTCACAAAACACTATATTTTGAAGGTAATGAATTGACAATACCAGTACAGGGTGATTTTATTTCACCCAAAATGGAAAACGAAATATGGCAAAATAATTTGCCCACAGGTTATTATGTTCAACCCGGTAGGTTTTATTTGGTGATGGATGTATTAACGGATTCAAATAATGTGGTTTGGGTACATTTGGCTATTTAGATTGGAGCAGTGTATTTTTTTTACTGAAAAGTTGGGGGTAGAAGTTATGGGGACTAATTAAAAATAATAATAAAGTGATTTGCAGGACTAATTGATAGGTTTCAAAATATTCTATTTTACATAATATAAATTATAGAACAAAAAGGTTATTCTGTAATTCACATTAAAGTTTGTGCTATGTTGCTATAATTCTATATTATGTAAAATATCCCACAATGTTCCATACGCTTCATTTAAAATCCGTTGGGGGTCATTAAACTTTTTGGTTTTCGTCTGAATTCAAGTTCGCGTTGGTATGTTCTATAATTAGACGCTATGTAAAATTGCCGCGCACCTTGTGCTGGGTTTAATAATTTTTCTCTTTCAGATTATGCAGTAATGGTTTTATTATTTGTTACTTTCCAGCCAGCCGCACAAAAGCAAACATCCGTCCTATCTGATTATTTTGTGCTTTTAAGAATGCTCAGGCTGTAAAAAGTTTTCAGGAACATTTAGGAAAGCTTCCCGTAAGAGTAAAAAATTTATTCCAGCGCACCATCCAATCCATAAATTTCTTTACACTTACTCGTTTAGTACTTTTGTTGAATATTTTTTTGTTTAGAGCATTTACATTATGTCAAGTAGAAATTACTCACTTCATATTTGGCAAGCTCAGGAATTATGGCTATGAATATCTTGATTTCCCAATTACTCAGATATGGCAATAATTTCACATCATTGCTAAAGAAAATTTTTCCATCTGGATTTGAAATAATTTCTGAGGGAAATGCATATAATAATATTGGCTTATTTTCATTTACCAAAACCAATCCTAGATACTGATTAGCTGTTATATTTCCTAAGTCCTGCTTTTGGATTTTGATTTTTCGATCTGAATCTAGATTGATATAACGTAAATGTAATTGAATGATTTTACCAGTTGGTGCAGTAATAATATAGTCTAAACCCACTACTCTACTTTTATCAGGAGTAATTGTTAACTTGATTTTTTCAAGTTCATTTATAACGAAATCTAGTATTTGAAATTCTGGCTCTTGCATTTAAGATTGTAAAGATAAATGTTTCTTGCACTTTCTTTTTCCTTGATGAAAAAGAAACAAAAAATCAAGGCTTCAGAATACTTTGGAAACAATGTACGGGTCGCTCGCTACACTTTAGGAAAGATTGGAACTTTTTAAGACTGCTTGGTACTGCCATTAAACTTTTAGCAAATTAAGAATGTGTAGTGCTGACACCCTAAAGTGCTTAACGCTCAACTCCCCTATTGTTTTAACCAAAGTTTTCTGAGGCCAAAGAAACATTCCCATTCAATTCAAGCTTTTAACTCTAAATAAGAAAGTCAACAAAAAAAGAAACAGCTCCCTAAAAGAAGAAGCTGTTTCCTTACACAGGTTTTCTTTCCAAAAAAACCTACCATTAAGTTAATATCCATTTTAGATATGGGCACTACCCTACCAATACTATTTTCAGAGCATTATCACTTGCCAGTTCATAGAACGCAGTATTGATCTCTTGATAAAAGATAATACCCACAGCAGTTACAACTCCCACGGTCAAAGGCAATGCGGCAGCAAAGCCAAGGTCAACGCTAAGTGTAGTATCGCTACCAACCATGCCACCAATGGGTATTTCGGCACTAAAGGCGATGCCATTGGTTTCATTTTCATCGGGAGCAACGGGTTCGTACCCTTTTATTGCGTTAGCGTAAGCATAATCGCTCAACACCGTAACTGCAAGTACCAATCGAAAGTGCGTAGCACCTTCGGGCGGATTTATATAATTACTGGTGTTAAAATCAGGAACCAACCAAGTGGCCACACTTCTGTTTGCATCCAAAGATGGCGGGTCGCTCGTAGCATAAAATATAGAATCCAAAGGTGCTTTTTTGTTGAACTCAAAACCTTCCAACAGGCTTTTGTTGTTCAAGATCTCAAATTCCCTCTGGCCACGAATGCCTGGCCCCACAGAATTGATGCGCTTCATCAATCCTGTTATCCGTCCGACTATATAGTTGCCAGCCATACTCTTAATGATATTGGCAAAGCCCATTCGCAATGCCTTTCCTACAATTGCCGAAGCTCCAAACTCCGACATGTTTTCGCGTGTACGCTTAAAGGCAGGTTCTTTTAGTATTCTGTCCTTTTCCACACCACCAGTGGTGCGCACAACATCCTTTCCTTTGTTCTCATAGAAGGTAAGACCTCCCAATGAACCTCTCAACTTGATAAATCCTTTCTGATTTGCCATGATTTCTAGGTATTAATAACCCCCTACCGTTCCAACAAAATTGGAAACACGAATAGAGGGTTGGTTAAACTTCATCCCCGCAAAGGCGGAAATCTTCTCATTGTAAACCGACAGACAATATAGGCGCCTAAATTGCTACCGCTTTATTTTTTGGAAGGGATTTGTGTGGAAAGAAATCTTGCGATTGTTTTTTAGAATTTCAAATAATGTGCCAAAATGCATCATATTGATAATATTTTAATGACCTATTCCAAGAAGACTAGCTACTAAATAAAAATTGAAACCTAAAAATCAGCTTTATTATTAACTCCTTACGAAATCAAATTAATACAGCATATTTTATATTTGTTTTTTTGTGTGTGAGTAGGTAAAAAACAAATTAGTGTATATTGGTGTTATTCTTTAGAGGCTAAAATTTTTTCTTTAACATTTTATTGATATTTTTTTTATATTTGGAAAACTTGTAAATTACACTATTATATAGATAATATAAACAAATAAAATATCATTAAAGTTAATATTAAGAATAGTATGCTATACATTTAAGTAATCTGTTGTGGATATTTTTTAACTGAAACATCGGAATTGAACGTACAATAAATAATAATTTAATATAGAGAAGTAAAATTTAAAAATAATATATATATGAAATCATTAGAAGTTTTAAAAAGAGAAATTTTAGAAGATGGCGTAATAGACGCAAACGAAGTAAAAGAAATTGAAAAGGTAATTTATGCAGATGGAAAAATCGATAAAGAAGAGGCTGATTTTTTGTTTGAATTAAATGATGCGGTTTCAGGAAAGGACAATCATTCTTCTTGGCAAGATCTCTTCGTGAAGGCTTTATCGAGTTTTGTACTAGATGATGATGCTTCAAATGGAGAGATAGATGAAGATGAAGCTAAGTATTTGGTCAATCAAATCCAAGGAGATGGACAAATAGATGCAAATGAACTAGCACTTTTGAAAAATTTGAAATCTATTTTAGGTTCACTTCCACAATCTCTTGAGAAACTCATTAAGTAAATTAGCTTCTTTATACGTTTTGTATTGTTTATTTCTATGTAGTTATAATATGGATCATCAAACTAATGTTTTTTATTAGGTAATTTTGAATTATAGACTCTAGTAATAACGCTTAAAAATAGATATTAAGAACTGCTGGAATACATCGTCAATAAACCATCCTTGATAAGTTTAAAACATACCTCTTAAATTTAACAGTGGTTATTTGTAAGAATTTTTATATAAACATTTTATAAAACCCAACTGTCATCTCCCCTTCTAATATAATGGATGTAAAATGGCAATTAATATAAAACTATATGATTATAATTTCTACTTTACTAATAGCATTGTGTTGTATTATCATTTGGAGAGCAAGTGATGGTTTTGAAGCAGCGTCAGAATTTCTAGGCCGTAACTTGAGTGAAGGAGTAAGAGGTGCAACAATAAACGCTATTGGCTCTTCTATGCCAGAACTTTTTACGACAATGTTTTTTTTATTCGTTCTTAAGAATCGCGATGGATTTGCTGGAGGTATTGGTACCACTGCTGGAAGTGCAATTTTTAATGGAATGATTATTCCAGCTGTTGTAATATTAGTAGTTATTTTTAAAGGAATGACTAAAGAAGTTGTGGTTTCCAGAAAAGTCCTGTTACGAGATGGAATTTCCCTTTTGATTTGTGAATTTGTTCTAATTTTCCTTCTTGGAGGGAATACTTTGACCTGGGTTCATGGATTGATTCTAATGAGCTTATATGCAATTTATGCAACATATATGCTTACTTCTATGAAGTCGAACATTAATGTAGAAGGTAATTCAGAGGAAGCCGATATTGACGAAGAAGAAGATGAGGATCAAAAACAAAATTCTGGAAATATATTGTTGAACCTTGTCACACTTAATCTTGAACCAATTTTTATAAAGGGTGAAATCAATACAACAAAAGCTTGGACTCTTTTGTGTGCTGCTATGCTTGTTATTGGTTCCGCTTGCCTATTATTGGTAAAGTCTTGTGAATGGTTAGGTGATGATTTAGGAATTCCAATTTATTTTATTGCAGTAATACTAGCCAGTGCGGCTACGAGTGTTCCTGACACAATTTTATCTATGAAAGACGCGCAAAAGGGTAATTATGATGATGCAGTATCCAATGCACTTGGTAGTAACATTTTTGATGTTTGTTTTGCGTTAGGATTTCCATTATTTCTATTTACCGTTATTTATGGACCTATTACGATGTCTCCAGAAACAGTTGTAAATGTCTCGGAATTGCGGATATTATTATTTATTCTAACCCTGATTGCTTTTTTCATTTACATTGGACGACGCAAAATGGGTGGAGTTAGTGCATTTTTATTACTATTAATATACGTTGTTTTTACATTATATATTCTTGGACGTTCTATGAATGTTGATTCTGCTAATGAAGTTAGTATTTGGCTAAATCAAATAAACCAATATGTTGATGGTTTTAGATTTTGGAAATAAATATAAAAATTAACCTAAAAAAGCGGGGAAATTCCCCGCTTTTTATTTGCTTAAGTGTATAATATACTTGTGTTTTATCTACAAATTATTATTCCGTAACAATTCATTCACTTTGGCTTGAATAACAGCATATTCGCTTCCAAGTGCATTCTTTCTATCAATACCGTTACCAAAATTACCTCTAATAACTTGTAAAACTTTTTCTTCAATACTGCCTTGAGCTAAATTACCCGAAGATTGTTTTATAGAAGAATCGGAATTTGACATTGAATTAGAAGTTTGCTTTTTTGGTTCAGATGTATTAGTTATTCCATCTTTTTTATTGCTATTTAACTTATTAGTATCTTCTGATGGGTTAGACTCAGAAACAACTACTTCTTCATTCAACTGACTTTTAACAGTGTTATCAGCTTTATTTAAATCAGAGCCTGATATCATTTCATCTAAATTGGATAGGCCATCACCATCAGTATCTGCATTACCATCAATGGCATCATTTGGATTTAAATTATTCGCTATTTCAAACTCATCACTTAATCCATCATTATCACTATCTTTAAATGTACTGTTTGCACCTGTAGGATTAGAACCTAAGGCTACTTCTGCCCCATCAGACTGCCCATCACCATCACTATCTGCTATATTTAGATCAGAGCCTGCAATCATTTCGTTTAAATTAGACAAACCATCGCCATCATTATCTGCATTCCCATCAGTAACATCATTAGGATTTAAATTATTCGCTATTTCAAACTCATCACTTAATCCATCATTATCAGTATCTTTATAAATACTAGTAGCATCTGTAGGGTCAGATCCTGAAGCTACTTCTGCTCCATCAGACTGACCATCACCGTCACTATCAGAATTCTCAGGATTTGTTCCTAATTCTTTTTCTTTAATATCAGAAACTCCATCATTATCAGAATCAATAATTGCGGTATTTACATCAGCCAAATTATCAGCAGCAGGCTTAACAACAGCATTTGGTCCATTAAAAGGGTAGAATATATAAATTAATAATGCTATAATTCCAAAACCAGCTACTAGTAAGTATGGCATTACTTTACTTTTTTCATTAGAAGAAGAAGCATCTTTTTTGGAAATATTTGATGATTCCTTTTTTCCTAATGAAGTTGAAGAAGTATCTACTTTTGCTATATCAATTGAATCATCATTTTCTAATGAAGCTGAATTTTCACCCTTAGCAATGTTAAAACTTTCCTTTTTTTCAAATGGAGAAGACTCTCCTTTTGCTAAGTTAAATGAACCTTTATTTTCTGGTGAGGGTGATTCTCCTTTGGATAGATTAAATTTTTTTTTATTCATAATTAAAATCTTTTAGCATATTTAGAAATAAATTTAGGAAGGCCTCCTTCATAGCCTTGTCCAATAGCCGTAAAATTCCATTCTCCAGAAGCATCTCTAACAAATTTCCCAAATTCAACAGCATCTTCTTTCCCGAAAGATTCACTTAGAGTGTATCGGCATAATTCCTTATCTGTAGATTCATCCCATACCCTAACATAACAGCCTTCAACTTTACTAAAATCGAGATCTAAAGTCCTTCGATCTTTTAATTCATCATTAGGGAATTTTGTAATAGTTACAACTACTAAAATCTCTTTAATATTATTAGCTACACGGTCAAAATAAATTCTCATATCTTCTTCGTCATCACCATCATCACTATCATTATCCTCCCCACCACCGATTTGATCAATGGCTCCTAAGACAGATCCATCAGTAGAATAAGGTCTTTCATCATCTTCACCTTCATATTTTGTGGTTAATTCTGAACCATAAAACACTAAGTCCGTCATTTCAGGAATTTGACCGTTTTCTCCTAACAAAAATGCAGATACGTCAAGGTCAAAAATAGGACCACCTTGATCTTCATTGGCATCCCAACCTAATCCTACACCTGCTATTTTTAATCCTGGAGCTGCTTTTGATAGATTAAAAGAACTCCCTTTTGATAAATTAAATCCACTCATAACTATATTGTTTTAAAATTAGTATTAATTGTACATTGATAATAGTGTTCCTAAACCACCTGAAAATCCATCACCCATAGCTTCAAAATGCCATTCATTTTCATAATTGTATACTCTCCCAATCTGTACGGAATCTGAGCCTGTAAAATCTTCTGATAAATTATAATTACACAATTCATTTCCGCTAGCATCATCAAGAATTCTTATAAAAGCATTTTTAACCATTGAAAAGTCTTGATTATTTGAATCTGCTTCATGAATGGTTACAACAAAAATCATTTGTAGAACCTTAGAATCAACTTTACTAAGGTCCAATTTTATTTCTTCATCATCCCCATCTCCCTCGCCTGTTCTATTATCACCTTGATGAATAGTAGAACCATCACTACTTTTTAAATTGTTGTAAAAAATAAAATAGCCGTCTCCGGGTATTTTATTATTTTCATCTATCATAAATACTGAAACATCACAGTCAATTTCATTTCCATTAGCATCGGTTGCGTCCCAGCCTAGTCCAATGTGCAGATTTTTTAAACCCGGATTTTTTTTTGTTAAGTCGATTGATTGACTTTTAACTAAATTTATACTCATAACTCTATTTTTTAAATTGGAATAATATTTAAATGTTTTATTTTAATTAATATTTAAATTCTCATCGAATATTTATTTCGTTTTTTTTTTACTTGACCTCAATAGAGGTGGTGGCGGTGGCGGTTTTGGTTTTGAAATCGCTTTGGGCTCCGAAGTTTTATTATCATTAACCCTTATTGGTGGAGGAGGCGGTGGCGGTGGTTTTGGTTTTGAATTTTCATTGGTTTCTAATGTTTTATTTCCATTAACCTTCATTGGAGGAGGCGGTGGCGGCCGTTTTGGCGTTGAAATCACAAATGAATCCGATTTTTTTTTGTCTATTATAGAGGGCTCAGAAACTTTAAGTTTTTGATCGGACAATTTGGATGTTTGATTTTCACCACTTGTTTCTCCTGATTTCAAAGATGCTGTTGAGATAGAAGTCTCTTTTCTGTTTAAATCTTTTTTAGTTGAAAAATCTCCAATACTTATTATATCCGGTGATGAAATAAATAATTCAAATATTTCTTCAATCTCTTCATTACAATGATAAACGTTATTATAATGAGATTTGATTTTATCTAGGAAATTTAAAGAAGTTACTGTTTTTTTAAATACTACAAGTAAATCTAAATTTGCAACCTTAGCATTTTGTTCGCACTCTTTAACTAAATCGAAATCTTTAGTGAAATTAGCTTCATAGGAAAGTACCTCTTTTACTTTTTTCATTTTTAGCCTAACCTTCTCAATACTTCCATCAGAAAGTTCAACAGTTATAAGGGGTTCAGATTTAGTAGTATTACTATACTTTTTCGCTAAAGGAAGTAACCTAATTAATTCATTTTTCTCATTTACTAAAGAGCCTGATTTAAGCACGGCTAAATCAAAAAGTATTTTAGCAATAATTCTATTTTTTGGATCATTAGCTAGATCTTTACCAATTTTATTGAATTTAGGCGTTTTGGAACTAAGCTCATTATAAAAATCAATATAAAGATTATTATCTAAACCATCAATCAGAAGATATCCCTTATATGCTCCAATTTTTCCTTGAATATCTTTATACGCCCCAATCCTTCTGTATTTATCTAAATAATTAATTAATAAATAGTTCAAGTAGATAAGTTTAAGATTCTTATAGTTCGCGGCTATAAATAAATCTCCTACGAAATTAATCTCATTTTGCATAATATCACTTGCGAAAACTAGATTCAAATTTATTTTTTCACGAATATCAGCAACATTATTTGATGACATTAAAACTTCTTTAAGGAAATTATTAATTAGATATTCAATACCCAATAAAAGTAGATCCTTGTATTTTTTTTCTTTACTGTAAAATTTAAATGATGAATCAATATCTTTTATTAATTTAAAATAATCAAAATATGTTTTTGTAAATGACCTTTCAAATTTTAGCTTTGCGGAATGACCAATTTTAAAATCTGACTCTTCACAATAAAAGTATAAAGGTATTACTGGTTCATTTTCAAATTCATAAATCTTATATTCTCCTTTATTTTGACTAAAATAAAAAGACAAATTATTTCTACTTATATATATAGCAATATCAAAATTCATCTATTTTTGGGCTATCTTTTTTAAAATAACATTTTCAAAAAACTGCATCCCTTCTAAAATTATTATAGGCGCTACAAAATCAAACCCTTTGGGATTTCTCTGCGCCACTTTAAATTCAGGCATTTGTTGAATATAATCTGAAATATTCATGCTTTGAAATCCATTCATGAAATCTTGTTGAGTAGCTTTTAAGCCAAGATAATTTGTAGCTAATTGAAAATACAGATGTGCAAATTGCATAAACTTAGGACAAGGTTTCTGACTATTCTCTGGTCTAAGCAAAAACAATTTTCCTATATTTTCCATCAGTAAAGCATTAATAGATGACTCTGAATTAAGTTTAGTACTTTGTCCTGATGAAGAAATCAATTCAAAGCCATCTTCACCAATTACTTCAAGTGGTTTTTCATCAGTTTTTGGAATGTATAATTTACCAGTTGTTGATGCCAATCCTTTAGCTACCTCATATTTCACATCAGAAGATAGATTTTCATTATCTCTACTTTGAAAGATTGGAGGGCCTCCTAAATGTTGTTTAGCCGCCTCCATTCCACCAAACCCATTAATAAACATATCCATATAATACTTCTTATCAGCCTGCGGATTTATTGCTTTTAACCAATCCATAATTCTTGACCCTTTCCCTGTAAACTGGATCTGAATCTTAGGACTGCTCCAATCGGTTGTTCTATTTGGTGATTTGTCAATCTCTAACTTCACTTTCTTGGCAATTTGACCAGCATAATAAACAATAAGACCTGTTATATAAACATTTACCGAAACCATCTCTTTACACTTTGCTCCAAGTAATCTGTAAAACTCATCAAATTCATTATCAGTTAATCTATCTACTAATTGCTCAAAATAATAAGGAGCAGTATTTTCGGTATATTTATTTGCTCCTTTATTAATACCCTCTAGTTTAATGCCTTTTTTATCTAAAAGTTCTATTAATACCGTTTTGAAATTTGGAGAGTGTTTGGTAGCTTGAGCAACACGTTGTGCAGCAAAACGAATTGAACTTTGTTTGACCATAGATAAACCAATTCCTGCTGGTCCCTTCATTTGTCCTAATACTAAGATATCAGTTGTACTACCTCCAATATCAAAGCAAATTGTTAATGTATTTGTTTCTGTGCTAACGGTTTTTTTTTGTGCTAAGAAATTTGCAACTGCACAAGACTCTGTCATTGCATAATCATCATCAATCTCTTGAAAATCAAATGTAATTGGATTATCATCAATGAGTATATCTTCAATTTTAGCTATTTTTATTTTCTCATCCGCCCATCCTCCCAGATTTTGTTCAGATTGTGTTTTTTTGCTTACTGATTCTCCCCAATCTCCTGATTCTGTAACACTTCCCCATCCAGTATCATCTGATATTTCTGTGTTAATCTGTTTATCAACACCATCTGATGCTTTACTCCAGCCATTTCCATCTGATTTAATATCAAAATTACCTACCCCTTTTTTTACTTTAAGATTATGACCTTCAATCAAAGGATTTACAACTTCTAATCCACTCCAAATCTGAGTATATGAATCTATTAAATTTTGACCCATTGCCGAAGGATATGACCACTTTAATGAAGACGGATATAGTTTTTTAGCAAAAAGATCAGCATACACCTGTAACAATAAGGAACTTAAATATGCTTTTCTTCGTGATTCTTCCATATCATTATTATCTCCATTTCCAGACCATTTCATGTTGTGTATTAAAGTTGACTGACCAATACTACCTTTAGCATCTCCAAAGTTCAAAATATAAGTTGAGTCGGTACTATCTTCAATAGGTAGGTTTTTTTCAAAACAAGGAAAGCCCCCTTTAACATACTCTGAGGCAAGTGCAGATAAATTACCTTGCCCATTATCATCTTTCATTCTTCTCGTATCATGTAAGGATAAAATAGATTTAATTTGATTGCTCTCTATTTCATCATTTTGAAAGAAAAATATTTCATCTTCCCCTGCAGGTTTAATAGTATTATCTTTTTCATCCGAATCCAAAAGTGAAACTCTTCTGTTATTGAATGTAAATCCTATGGCCTCACCCGCAACGCCCTTTCTGTAAGCAATTGCACTATTCGTACTTCCAAAATCTACCCCTAAATGCGCTTCATCTAGATTTTCTAAATCATCTATTATTTGTAAATAATCATTGGATGAATTTCCATATTCAATCATAGCATAACCAACTAATTTGTTTTGATGTAACATTTGAAAACCTTTAAATGGATTTTTACTTTCAAATATTTCATATTCATAATTTGTACCATCAACGTTTCTGGATAATTCAACTTTCAGATGTGCCGATTTCATATCTGTCTCTTTCCCTCCCTTTGCTATTAATGCTGGAATTTCAGGATCATCGACACTCATAATGACATCAAAATTTTGTGTTTCTAAATTTCCACAAAACGGAATAGCCTGCCAATTAGAACTATTATGTGGCATTTCTGAATATAAAAAATATTTCTTCCATTTTTTACTTACAAAATTTGGCCATAATAAAATATCCTTGCCAAAAATATCATCAGCAGTTGTTTTGTAAACTTTTTTAATTTCTCCTAAATGACTTGTTTGAGAGAATAAATTAAGTTTTACAGTTAAATTTGATGTACTTGGATCGTATGTAGCAGTAATTCTAGTTTTAATATCAGCTGCGTTGTTAATGCCTAGAACAGTACTTAATCTATTCCCGAAAATTTTTATTCCTTTTGGTGATAAAGGCAACATGAAATGTCTAATTTCATTAGGCTCACTTTTAACATCTGCCTTCAATAGTAATAATGGTCTATTTTGTAAAAAATTAGGGTTTCCATCATCATCTACACAGGCAATAGCAGTATCTTCAGGTAATAATAATTCATTTGGATTAAATTCAATAGCATCTTCAGGTGCATCCTCGGCATAAATAACTCCATTAAATCCTGCAAGATTTGTAGAATAATTGAATAAAATATTATAAGGAGTTTTAAAATTACTCACTTGAGGTATATCTTCGGTTATTGATGACGTATAACCTTTATCAATGGCATATTTGTCCATTTCTGAAACCCAAGTTGTCAAATTTCCAATTACATTCTCAAATTCAAAAGGAATAGTTACTTTAGAGAAGAATTCTTTAAATTTATTTGTACCTCTTGCAATATGATTTACATAGCTTTTTAATTTATTTAAACTTTGAGGGTCTATGGATCTTTTTAAGGGATCTGTAAATTTACCAACAACATTCCCTTCATTTTTTTCCTCTTTTACATATATAGAACTTTCTCCAGAAATATCATAAGCAACAGAAGTGAATAAGAAACTATCAGGTGTAGTACCACCTACTACAATTTGTTTTCCGTTTGACTTCGTATATAAAAGTATATCAATATATGGAGTAGAATCTATTTCATTAGGATTTGACCAAAGGGGTTTTCTTTCAAAAAGCATATTTCCGAAAGAACCTTTAGGTTCATATATATTTTCAGTATTTTCTGTAGATTTTTTATCAGAATAAGTTAAACTTATTCTTTTAACTTCTATTTTTTCATGATTTAAAGCAATACAGGTAATTAAACCTCTCCACTCATCAATTAAATATTTATAAAAATGAATTAACCCACTTCCAGTCATGTCCTTATCTACTACATTATCAATAGCATTTCTAAACATGTTTGCTCTTGCATAGATAGTAGGAACACCAGAAATTATTGAACCGACATTACCAGACCCTTCATTTTCACCACCAATTGCTGGTGTAATTATTTCTTTAGTAAAAGTTTCTATGTTTCCTATCTTCTCCCAAGTGTACTCTGCAGCAGGTGGGTTAGATTTAGATTTTATTACAAGTGATGTTAAAGACATAATTTGTTTTTAAAAAATTAATTAAATTTTTTGAGATTTTTTTATAGCATTATAAACATGAGCCAAAAATTTCTCATTTGTTTCTGAAACTTTTTGTTCTTCAACTTTAGGCTTGGTATCTATATCTAATAGTGTTTTCACAAAAGGATCATAAGAATCACCAAATACAGTTGTCTTCCAATGATATTCTTTTTCAGTGAATATTTTACCAGCATCAAATTTTTTATCTAATTCCTTTAAATTTCTAGTATATGCTTTATCATCCAAAACAAATTTACCACTTATAGTATTTTTCAATTGATAAAGCCAACCAGGAATAAACATATTATTCTCAATTGTATAACCAAAATATTCAAGATATCTATTAAGATCCTGCGTATATTGCTCTTCTATTGATTTATAATCTAATATACTTTGTGATTCTAACCTATTTAAGAACCCTTGTACTCCATTATCACCCTCAGCACCTTTGTTTATAGTCTGTGCCAAATGCATAAAAGAAACAAATGCTCCAAATTTTCGCGCAAATAATTTACCATTTTCTCCATCACCTATAAAATCATTGAAATTAAAATCTAATTTACCATCTTTATAATGTACAGCTTTATATAAATATTCAGCTTTAACAACATCCATTCCTTTATCATTATTAAAAAAATCAAAAGCTGCACAAGCACATAAAAACTCTGTTATATGACCAGGGTTTCTTTGTTCTCCTCCACCTGTAACGGTTTTTTTATCATTTTTATCTTTAGAAAAGTCTTCAGAATCTATTGGCCAACCAATATGGTACATCTTCTTATAGGTTCTTTGTACAGTTGGATCTCCCTGATAGAATTGAAGTGCTGCTTGACTATTTAGTGTGAAGAATGAACTATCTGCAATTATGCTATTATCTTTGTTTGCCTTTTGAGCAGCATCAGGCTTTTTGAATGAAAAATATTCTGTTAATAATGTTGCCCCAAATTTAGCGTCTTTATGAAGACTCATGTTTTTATCTCGAATTTTAATGGCATCATTTAAAGCTTTGGGCAAGACAGGGATAGAGGAGGCTCCTGTTCCGCCAAAAATAGAACCGAAAACAAATATTTTTGCATCAGCACCAGCAGTAAAAATTTTGTTGAAAAACACTCCAAATTCTTCTTCTTCAGATTTCAAATCCTTTCCTGTCTGCAAGTTTCGGGCTGCTTCAACTATAGCATGATACATTAAATAAGAGCCTAAATGGGTTTGAGCTCTATAACCGTGTGCTAAATTGAAATCTTGAACACTATCCTCCAAAAATAAATCAGACAATAATTTATTATCAGAATCTACTGAATTTAGTTTAGTTATATTTTTAAATCTTGTTCTCGCGGGATTATTGTAATCCGTCCAAAACCGATACAAATTTAACTTTGCGCTAAAAAAAGTATCAGTATTTGGTGAGCCCCCAATTTTCCCGGGGGTTGTTTTAATTCTATTATAAAGACCTATAAGCTCTTCAGCTCTTTGTTTGTTACCATTTGTCTGATCTGTATCCAAAGTTAAAATATCAATTTCCTTTGAATCGAATAAACCCATTGCAGACATATGGGTAAACGCCTCTAAGCATCTCATCCCTGTGCCTCCAATTGCAATAACAAAATATTTATCTGTACTCGCCATAATTTTTATTATTTATCTTTTTGAAGGAAACCAATTACCGACTTTTCCTCTACTCATCATTTTAGCTAATACAAAACCTAAGATAATATAAACGACCAATACGACCCCTGAAGCTATTGGTGGATGCATTGAAAATTTATTTAGTGCAGGACCAGTTTTTACGTTGGGAATTACCAAAAAGAAATTATATAAATAAAAAGTTAAAGGTGCTAAAATTGCTAAAATCCAAAACCACACTCTCCTTTTTCCTGGGTCTTTTGGATTTGTGCCTCCTTGAAATTTTATGAGATTAGCAATAAGTATAGCCAAAGCAATAAAGAAGACTATAAAAATTAATGCAACTATATATGTTTCTGTTATTTTAGCTGGCACATCTTTTAAATTGATAGTGTTAGAGGCTGCTGATGCTATAGTTGTATTAAGCAAAGCTAAAAGTGACATCGAAGTAATTGTTTTTTTCATTTTTATTTTATTTGTGATTAAAATTATTGATTAAATGGTCCAAATTTTAGGTAGTAACTATAAATTACGCCTTTTGGAATATTATCTTTCATGGTGTTTTTTAATGAAAGATACAATGCTTCATCTTTACCAGAATTATCAATTTTATCCCAAGTTAAGGCAGTTTCATCCATATCTTCAACAACAGCTTCTTCTAAAATTATATCTACTCTAAATAGATTTGGTCGATCATTATTAAGTCCTTTAGTATTTTCATTTAATTGGTCATTAAATTTTAGTACTATTTCATATTTACCTGAGTCGTTGGCTTGGTTTACTTCCCCAGCGGTTTGGTCAAGAAAAAGAAAATCCTGAACTCCTAAATCTGAAATATCGAAAGTTTTTTTAGCATACACAAAATCATTACTTAAAATAGACCTAAAGTTGTTAATAGTATCTTGTTGACTCTTGTTAATAATATTGTAAGGCTCCTCTTCATCAATGGTCGTCAAGCAATCAAAAACTAAATAATTTTCAACTGTTAAACTATCTTTCCCATTTGAATTTTTTACCAAGCTTGGTGGGTTTTCTTTTGCTAATAGGTTTCTTTTAAAATTATTAAAATCATCATTAATGTCGTGCACCACAATTTTAATTTTATTAACATCATAATTATTTAGCATGTCAAAACGGAAAAATAATTTATCAAGTAATGGGTAATTTTTTTTCTTACCATTTTCATCACCCGAATCTCTTAGATAATAAACCAACCCATCATCATTAAGACTAAAGGGAGCTACTGAAAAATCAATAAATTCAAATGCTCTTTTAGGAGATGGGTAATATGCCTCCGTTTCTGTAAAATACTCTAAATATTTATCAGCTCCTGGTGTTTGTGCATTCTTATATTCTCTAACATACATATTCGAAATATTAGTAGAAAAAGACAATGTTTTATAGTCAAGGTTATCTGCTTTTAAATCTGCCAAATAATTTTCTAATATTTTATTTTCAGAATTATTTGGTATAAAGAACATAATGTACATATGTTTCTTATATTCTTTACCATTATTATTTTCAATAAAATCGGTATATACTATCTCTATTTTATTTCCCTTCTTAAACCATTTAGCAAATGCTTTACTCGCCCACATCTCCTTACTTACCGCACCTACCCTTTTGTCGTATAACTCTCCATCGGTAATTAATACACCCACATTATCACTATCAACAATCTTATTAATAGCCTTATCAATAGGAGCCCCTATCTTGTATTTTCCATCAGCAGTTTTAAAACCACTACCTTGAAAATAGTCTACTATATTATTTTTGGGATACTGTATTAAAGAATCATTACTTAGCTCAAAATAATCAGTACTATTGTTTAAATTAGAAATACTAGCAAAAAACTTTTTGTAAACATTTTTGTTATTTTCATTATTTAAACAAAACTTGGTTATTCCATCACTAAAATCTACATATACACCAACTCTATCATTACTATTAGATACATTTTCATCTGGAAAAAATTCTGAATGATATTGCTCGATAATTTTAGTTTCAACAATATCATCTAATGATTTATTGGGGCATTCATCTGAACTTGAAGCACAATTAGTGATTACAAGACATATAACAAATAAAGAAAAGATCCGTATAATATTTCTTAATGGAATAAATAATTTAAATCTCATTTGAACAGTAATTATGGTTAGTTATAAAATAATTTTTTAGAATTTTAATATTTTGTTAACATATTGTGGCGTTAAATTTAACAATTTAAAATATAAAATCTAATGACTATTTCCAATAAATATGATATACATCTAAATTTTAATGATAAACCACTCTTTCATAGAAGTTTTATTAGGATAATTTTTTTTTGATGGATTAATTGTAGACAATTTTTAAACTCAAAAATTAGTGATTTAAGTAATTACTTGATTTAGTATAATTCATATTATTATCTATCATATTATAATAAACCATAAGAAGGAAATTTTCGGGGTTGGTTAATTTGTTTTATACAAATCCAAATCACCCAACTTTAAATTTTTTTTAATTCAATCTCCAAATTTAAAAAACGAATTCCACACAATTTTACGGGAAACCGTAAATTGGAATAAAAATCTTCTGTCCTAGGAAAAAATTTCTTTCTATCCTCAAAACTGAACCAATTTTACTAAAAAGAAAATTATTGCAGAAATTCTCGTGAAAATCATTCGGTTTTTGATGAGAACATGATTTTATTAGAAATTGGGTTCTTGATCTCTTCAAAAAATAATTTTTACCTACCCAAACAAATGATTATAGCCGTGATACATGCCTTGAAATGCTCCTTCACTCCTTTAAAAAAATAAATAACTTGATTACGGTTTTCCGTAAAGTTTTCTTAGGAAGTTATTTTAGATTTGTTTTGATTTTTGGAACTATTGATCCAAAATTGCATAATTCTTTGGTTAAAGTTATATCTATGCAAATAAGAATCTTAATGATATTTCATAGTTTTGAAAAAAGGTTTTATATATGCGTTTTGTAAAAATCTTTATTATTTTAATTTTCATTACGCTAACAAGTTGTTTAGATAATGGTAAAACTGTCGAATTTAACCCTGATCTACCACTGAAGGAAGAAACAGAAGCGATTACTTTTCAAGGAGAAAAAGGAGATGTGGATAAAATTTTAAAATTCGAATTGTATAAAATGAAATACTCACTAGAGTTATCATTCGAAAATGACATTCTAAATCATTTTAATAATGCTGAAAGAAATTTACAATATTATACTGATGAACAACCTGAGAATGCTACTGAAGAATTTTATAATATCTTTCTTAATGATGATAATGACCTCGCCCTTCTAGAAGGTATTTTAGAATCTTTAAGAAATAGAAATATTGGTAATGATTATGACATGGTTCAATTAATAACTTCCTTCGTTCAGTCCTTACCCTATGAAATTGCGGAACCTCAAAAATACCCATATGAAACACTTTATCTTAATAAGGGTGACTGTTCAGATAAATCAGTTCTTTTATGTAAACTTTTTATTCTCGAGGGATATGATGTCTGTCTTTTTTCTTATGACAAAGCAAAACACATGTCTGTTGGATTAAAAGTTGATGAAAATGAAGATTCTTATAATTCAGGGTACATTTATATAGAATCTACAGCAATAATTCCAATCGGAGAAATTCCGACAGAATTAGTTGGTGGAATAAAAATAGACGAAGCTCCTAATGTAATATTACCTAAGGAAAACGGAGATAATACATATAATGAGTTTAATAATTTAAAGCTATTTTATAGCAAGCTAACTAAAATGTATGGAGAAGAATATCTTTCAACATCAATAAAAGGCAAAAACCTATTAGAACAAATGCAAATGTTAGCGCTAAAAAATGATTCATTACAAGATGAACAATCTTCAATGAACCATGTGTTAGATTCCCTTAAAATAGTCATTACCGAGAAAGGATGCGGAGGAACAGTACCTGAGTCCATATATGAGGATTGTATGAAGATTAATAAGCTTTATAACAAATTTGTCAAAAATTATAATAATCTAAATACCCTAACAGTTAATTCCAATGAAATTTATAATCAAAAAGTAAATTTATTTAATTCTCTCAAGAAATAAATAAATTAAGAGAAATTAAGTATGAATATGTATTTTAAAATAATAATTTTTAACCAGATAGATATTACCTTATTGTAATTTATATATTTGAAATAATAAAGATTATTTTAAAAATTAATTATTAGAAAAATGAATGTTATGGTAAAAAGAAACTACATTATTGATCTATTTTGTAAAATATCATTACTATCTCTTTTAGTATTATTAAATTCTTGTTCTTCTCAATCTAAAGAATCTTATTTAGATAATTATAAAGATTTTATCAGCGAGATTAGTAGTGATACTAATGAATATACAGAAGAGGAGTGGATTGAAATGGATGAAGAATATGAAAATTATTCTGGAGATTTATATGATGAATATCAAGAGGATTTAACTTTTCAAGAAAAAATGCTACTGAAAAAATATGCAATTCAATACAATTTTTTTAGATATAAAGAAGATGCATCTGCGTTAATTAATCTTTTTAATAAAAAAGATTATGATAAACTAAAAGAGCAATTAAAATACTACTCCGATAATGAAATGGAAGCAGATATCGAAAATCTTAAAAACCAAGCGGATAAATTTGGGAGTGAAGCTTCCAAAGCATTTGATGATATTTTAAAAGAATTAAACGAAGCTAACCTACAAGATGAGGATTAAATATATTATAACTTTATTTCTATCATTTTCAATAATTTTTTTTATTCTTGGACTTACATACCCTCTTCTAGTAACAAAACAACAAGTGTTTGGGGTTATACTAAAATATCAAGAAATTAAATTATTTGATTCTGTTAAAATATTTTATAAAAATAATGACTACTTATTGGCAGCTATTATATTTTTATTTACAATAATATTACCAATTATAAAATTTTTAGAATTATTGAATAGAAATCTAATTTTTTATGCCGTACCAAAAAAAATTAGCCATATTCTTCATTCCTTAGATAAATGGAGTATGCTTGATGTTTTTTTAGTGGCATTATTGCTATTAAATTTCAAAATGGATTCCAATCTCATTGTTATGAAACTTCAAATTGGAACAACTTTTATAACACTTTCAATTATAACTAGAATGATTACTGTGGCAGTCATGGATTATTACCATCGAGACTAACAATACCTCTTGCTTTTGGAATATTTGGTGTAATAATATGTTAAAAGGTTAGTGATATTATAAGAAAAAAATACGGAGTGAATTAATAGACAACCTTCAAACATCTTCATTAAATGTTGTGTTGACTATTTATAAATTTTACAAATTGATAATATATTTAACGTATATGAAATTGTTTTTAAATAGATTATTATTTTTCTTAGTCATTATATTCTTAAGCTCTGGTTGTAATGGGCGTAATGAAGACTCAAAGGCCACCGCCGCTAACAACGACAGCATTAAGAATGTTCAACAAACATTCATTGTTGAACCTATTAGAAAAGAAAATTCTTTAAAATCAAAATCATTGACCCTAGCTTCTTGGAATATTCAGGATCTAGGCAGCACAAAAAACGCAGTGGAATTAAATGAGATTGCAAACATCCTAAGAAACTTTGATATAGTAGCAATACAGGAAGTAGTAGCTAAAGACCCTGCTGGTGCACAAGCTGTTGCAAAAATTGCCGACGAACTTAATCGAATGGGTTCAAAATGGGATTATCAAGTAAGTGACCCTACCAAGAGTCCCTCAGTTTATATAAGCGAACGCTATGCTTTCCTTTGGAAGACATCAAAAGTAAGCTTGATTCATCAGGCCTATTTAGATAAAGAACTGGAAGATATATGTAACCGCGAACCTTATATCGCCACCTTTAAACTTAAGGGGGAATCAGATCCTTTTTATGTCATCACCTTTCATTCACGCAAGTTCAATGACAGACCGGAAGAGGAAATCATTCATTTCTTGGATTATCCGGATCGTATAAAATCAAATCGAATTATTATTGCTGGTGATTTTAACTTGGACGAAAAACATCAAGTTTGGAAGCCCTTTTATAGAAATGGTTTTAAAAGTGCTTTACAAGATACGCCCACCACATTAAAAATGAAATGCAAAAACGACAACTATCTTAATCATGCTATTGACAATATTTATTTCGCTTCAAGTATCGAGCGAATACAGTCGGGAAGTATAGACATTGTCGGTTCTTGTCAAAAACTTGAAAGGACTCGGGGAATCTCAGATCATTTACCCATTTTTATGGAATTTAAACTTAAATAATCATTTGCTCTTTAAAATTATCATATTAATTCTCGCAATCCTGCTTTTGGTCTGCCTCCTAAAAATGTCTTACGGGTTTTACGAGATGATTCGTTTCTTGACATTGATAGGTTTCGGAATTTTAGCTTATCAAGCCATCAACTTGATAGCAATACAGCCTATTAACAACTCTATTTAAAAACAAGTCAATATTCAATTATAAATAATTTGGTCACTCTATTCTTTAACCTGTTTAGTTATTTTAGGACGGGACAACTCCATAGATACTTCATAGATACTCCATACATACTCCATAGATACTTCACTAAAAGGCATTGGTCTTAATATCCCATTCCACACACTTTTCCTCCCGACCTCTGCCCTACGCAAAAAAGAGTGTTCCACTACATCTTAAAAGAAACTTTTGGAAAGAAAACTTTTTTAAAGAAACATTGTGCAGATAAACTTTGCTTTTTTCCAAAGCAAAGTTACATAACGCAGACATTATAGAACAAAAAGGTTATTCTGTAATTCCCATTAAAGATTGTGCTATGTTGCTATAATTCTATATTATGTAAAATATCCCAGAATGTTCAGTACGCTTCATTTAAAATCCGTTGGGGGTCATTAAACTTTTTGGTTTTCGTCTGATTTCAAGTGTCCGTTGGTATGTTCTATAATTAGACGCTATGTAAAATTGCCGCGCACATTGTGCTTGCTTGAATAATTTTGCTCTTTCAGATTATGCAGAAATGGTTTTATTATTTGTTACTTTCCAGACAGCCGCACAAAAGCAAACATTCGTCTTAACTGATTATTTAGTTCTTTTAAGAATTACATAGCTATAAAAAGTTTTCAGGAACATTTGGGATAGCTTCCCGTAAGAGTAAAAAATTTATCCCAGCACTCCATCCAATCATAAATTTCTTTACCCTTACTCGTTTCGTTCTTTTGTTGATTATTTTTTTGGTTTAGTACATTTATTAAATTCTGGAACTAAAATTGAAAACTTGTTACTACATTATTGTTTAGCCTTTCTTTTTCCTTGATGAAAAAGAAACAAAAAATCAAGGCTTCAGAATACTTTGGAAACAATGTACGGGTCGCTCGCTACACTTTAGGAAAGCTTGGAATGTCTTAAGACTGCCTTGAACTGCCATTAAACTTTTATCAAATTAAGAATATGTAGTACTAACACCCTAAAGTGCTTAACGCTCCCTCCCCTATTGTTTTACCAAAGTTTTCTGAGGCCAAAGAAACATTCTCATTCAGTTTAAGCATTTACAATTTTAAACAGGAAATATTTTACATTTTTAAATATTATGCCAAAAACATACTATAATGTTAACATAATTTTAATATTTATGCCTAATTTTTATTATATTCACTCTATAATTGAATTTAATAAATAACCCTAAATCTAAAATTATGAAAAAAATTATTCTTATTTTAACCCTCGCAATGAGTCAGTTTATCTACTCGCAAATCCCCTACACTCACATTGCAACATCAAATGGCAGTGCTGAAAGAGTTGCAAATTTTCGTGTTACAGATGTAACAAATGATTTTCTTGAAATCACTAACTCCACTCAATACGATAATTCATTTATACCCAGCATTTGGGCACATCAACAATCTGACAACAGATATTCCTTAAGAGTTTTTGCTAGCACTACATCTTCTAATGATAATGGATCTTTACCTTTGATGGTTTTTAGATCTGAAATAAGGAACAATATTAATTTAAGTGCGCCTTCTTCAAATTCAGTATTTCCTTGGGGACCTACTTCCAGTAATGTTTCAACTAGACCACTATTCAGTTGGGAAAATGGAGATACTCAATTAATGAGATTGATTGCTAATGGAAACCTGGGAATCGGAACAATAAACCCTTCCGCCAAGCTTCATGTAGATGGAACTGTTCGTTTTGAAGGACTTACAAATACTACAACAGATCCCTATGTACTAACAAGCGACTCGAATGGAAATATTAAAAGACAACTTATATCAACCATCGGTGGAGGGACTACAAATAATTGTTCTTCCTTAAATTTTCTAACAAAAAATGGATCTACAGGTTTAGAGTGTAGTTCAGTTTTTGATAATGGAAATGTCGGAATAGGACTTTCAAATCCACAAGAAGCTTTACATATTAATGGAAATATTAGAGGAAATCAAACCGGAGGTGCATTGCGCGTGCAAACTTCTAATGGTTACGTAGATATAGGACCAAAAAGTTCTCAAAATTCAGGATTTGACACAGATCGTTCTGCTTTCAGATTTAATAAACAAATCGAAATATATGGCGGGACACTTACTTCTTCAGCTTCCTTTGTACCAACAGATATGGATTTAAAACTTCAAACAAATGGTGTTACCAGAATTTTTGCGGATAGTAATAATGGTTTTATTGGAATAGGTCTTAACAATCCACAGGAAGTTTTACATATTAATGGAAATATTAGAGGAAATCAAACCTCGGGAGCATTACGTATAAATACCACAGCGGGTTATATTGACATAGGGCCAAAGAATTCTCAAAATTCAGGATTTGATACTGATCGTTCTGCCTTTAGGTTTAATAAAAAAATTGAAATAAATGGAGGTATTCTTACTTCTTCAAATTCCATAGTACCCGCAGATAAAGATTTAAAACTTCAAACCAATGGAGTTACGAGAATTTTTGTAGATGACTCTAATGGTTATGTAGGTGTTAATACTCTAACACCATCGGCAAATTTACACTCAAAAGGATCAGCTCGTTTTGAAGATTTACCAAGTGATAAAACCAATTTTACACTCGGAATCGATAACGATGGTTATGTGTATAAAAAAAGAGACGGTAGTTCTGCTTTAAAAGAGGAAATTGAGAATTTATCAAGCGTTGTTCAAAAACAACAAGAACAAATAAATAAACTTCAGGATATTTTAAATGGCATTTTAAAGAATAATGAGAAAGAAAAATATCTCTATTCTAAAATTGTATCTATTAATCCTAATCCCACAATGAATGATGTGAATGTTATTCTAAATATTGATGCAATGGCTCAAGATGTTAAGTTGCTATTAAATAGCATTTCAGGCATAACTTTAAGTAATATTAACATACAAGAAAGGAATCGGGGCGTAAAAAAAATAATAGAAAGAAAGAATTATTCATCAGGAACATATATTTTAGCCCTCGTTGTCAATGGTAAGGTTGTTGATAGCAAGCAAATAATTTTTAAATAGTTTATTTTGTCTAGTCCTAAATAACCTGTATCGGTTATTTAGGACTAGACATATAAATAACGGCTTAAATTGTCTTAAAATGGGAATAATAAAAAACACATTATACACTTTTTCCAATCCAAAATTTATTAATTATTTTAAAAGTCAACCAATTTTTCCGTATTATCATGTTGTTGATGATAAAGAAATTTTTCATATAAAGCATCTTTACAAATTTAAAAATCGACAACAATTTATAGAGGACTTAAACTTCCTACTTGAAAATTATCATCAATTAGATCCTAAGGATATTATTAGAAAAAAAATACCGCCTAACTCATTCCTATTAAGTTTTGACGACGGACTGAGTCAAGTTTATACTGATGTATATCCAATATTAAAAGAAAGAAAAATAAAGGCAGTTTTTTTCATAAACCCTGATTATATTGATAATAAGACTATAATGTATAAGCATGGGTTGAGCCTTTTACTAGAAAAACTTAAAACCCTCAAAGCGGATGACAACTTTATTATTCAAGCAAGAGATAAGATTTATTTAGACTTCAATTCCAAAGAAGATTTAATTGATAAAATCAAGAAAATATCATATACAGAAAGAGACAAAATAAATGAATTGCTTTCAGTATTTAAAATTGATATTGATGCTTATTTAGAAAATGTTAAGCCCTACCTCACAAAAAATCAGATTAAAACTATGGTAGCAGACGGATTTTATTTTGGGGGTCATACAATGTCGCATCCTCCACTTACTGCTTTGTCAGAATTTGAACAAAAAAAAGAAATAATTAATTCAATTGAATGGTTAAAATCAAATTTTGATATAAAATATTCTTTTTTTGCTTTTCCATTTTCAGACAAAAAGATTTCAAAAAAAGTAATAAATGATTTGTTTAAATATGATAAAGATTTATTGCTTTTTGGTAATTCTGGTCTTAAAAAAGATATTAGCGATCGTATAATACAACGTTTTTCTTTGGAAAAACCTAATAAACTAGGAAGTCGCCAAATTATAACAGAAAATTTATATAAGCAATATAATAGATTTATTGGCAAATATGTTATCAAAAGGAAATGATGGAGATAAAGAAAATATTGAAAAAAGATATTCCTTATTTATTTGAAAATAAATCCATTTGGCAATCAGATTTTTTGCCAATCAGTAAGCATCGACTCTGGGCTCACTATGAAAATCCCAATTGTGCAGACAACGATGTTGTTTTGTTGATAGCCTATCTTAATGATGAAATGGTTGGTTATATGGGCGTTTTTATGGATAAAATTACTTTGGATAATATTGAAGAAAAAATTGGTTGGCTTTCAACCTGGTGGATGCATCCAAAAACTAAGGGGAAAGGTATTGGTAGAGAACTGTTGACCAAAATGTATAATTTAAACTCTGGTAAGATCGGTATTTCCCAATTTACTGAAAGTGCAAAAAGAGTCTATGATAGGTCCAATTATTTTACGACCCTCAAAAAAAGTAAAGGGATAAAAGCTGTTTTAAGAAGTAATTTAAGTGAAACAATTCCTTTAATATTTCCTTCAACTAAACCGTATGAAGACATTTTTAATTTTTTTGATGGAGTAATGAATCTTTTTATTAATGTGAAATTAGGTATTAGTAAAATAATTATTAAAAATAAACTTAGAAAAGTAACATTGGAATATCTAATCAAACCCGATACTGAATCATTTGCCTTAATCTCCAATCAAAATATAAACAATCTTTCGCATAAGGAAATTTCTTTTTTTCAATGGCTTAAGAATTTTTATTGGGTCCAAGAAGCGCCATTATTATCATTTACCAATAAAGATAGATATGCATTTTCAATGTATGATAAACGGTTTAATATATATTATATAAAAGTGTGTTTAAAAGAAACATGCATCGGTTTCTTAGTACTTCAAATAAGAAAAAATACTTGTAAGGTTTTATTTGCATATTACCCTTCAAATATTAATTTAGATACACTATGCAACATAATAAAATTACAATGTATAGAACAGAATATTAG
>NZ_UEFQ01000034.1 GCF_900489465.1 Aequorivita sp. CIP111184
TGAAAAAGAAAAATAATAAGTAAAATTTAAAAATTCGGCTCTCGCTCAATCGAATAGTAGTTTCTGTTTTCAGCCCTACTATTTTTATACAAGACCGTTGGCAACAATTAAAAAATCGCAACAAGTGTCATATAACAACAAAATTAGTTTTTTGCTCCTAATCTTTATTCTCACAAATTCTTGTGATTCGAAAAAAATTTCTTTCTTTCAAGGACAATATTTTAAAGTAAATCAGGAATTGGAATTAAATTTAAATGATGGAGATTATGTGTATAAGAAAAAGTTTAATGAAAATTATAGTGTAGGTAATTTAGAACTCATTAAAAATTATAATGTATATCCGTAACTAATCATAATTTTGTATATTTGTTTGATAATTAATTATTTGAGATGAATATTTTTAGTTTTGGAGTAGAATTTAGCAGTGAAGAAGATTGTATCGCACATTTTAAGGCTCAGCGTGACAAAATTGGTGTAACCTGCAAGTGTAAAAAGACAGATTTTTTCTGGATAAAGAGCAGGCTCAGTTATGAATGTAAGAGTTGTAAAAAACGTATCACTTTAAAGAGTGGAACTATACTGGAAAACTCAAATTTATCCTTTTTGATTTGGTACAAAACTATTTTTCTTATGAGTGCTACTAAAAAAGGTTTTTCTGCTAAAGAAATGCAAAAACAATTAGGTTTGAAGCGCTATGAGCCAGTCTGGTCAATGATGCACAAATTGCGAAAAGCAATGGGCAGAAGAGATGAAAAATATACTTTGGAAGGTATGATTGAGATGGATGAAGGTTATTTTACGGTTGAATCTGCCGAAATAGAACAAGAAAAAGGGATTCGTGGAAGAGGTGCGCCAGGCAAACAAAATGTAGCTGTAATGGCAGAATCTACTCCATTAGAAGATATTGAAACGGGAAAAACTTCCAAATCGTGTAGATATTTTAAGGCTAAAGTACTTGAAGATCATAGGGCTGAAGGAATTAATGAAACCGTTAAAAAATCAATTGAAGAATCAAGTATAGTATTTACGGATCAAAGTACCTCATATGTTGATATTGCAGATTTGGTAGAAGTACATATTTCTGAAAAATCAACAAAAGAAACTACAAAAGAAACATTAAAATGGGTTCATATTTTCATCAGTAATGCAAAAAGAAATTTGCTAGGAAACTATCATAAAATAAAGCGCAAGAATCTACAACTTTACCTAGATGAGTTTGTATATAAGTTAAATAGAAGGTATTTTGGAGAAAAATTATTCGACAGACTAATAATAGCAAGCATTACAGCAGTATGATTGAAAACGGATATACATTAAAATTATAGGCCGAAAACTGATTCAGTCAAAGTATATTTAAAAATTAATAATAAGGATACTTTGATTTTCATTCCTAATTCAACAAAAAAAGTATTATTCGGAATTAGCGCAAATGAAAACCTGTTCCTGTATACGGAAAAAGATGCTGATGCTTGGCTTATGGACTAAAGCTATATTTAATTGAAAAAACTGTTGCCAACACCGTGTATAATTAATTGCTTGGTTCTCGCCTACTTACGAAAATCCTCGCAGATTTTCTATCCAGTTTTTATTTGCTAAATTACGTGCTTAACCACGCAACTAATCATACACAAATACGTTGTGCAACATATGAAAAAACTCATCCTGACAATATTATTCTTGAATTCAATAATCGGATTTTCACAAAATGAAAAATCGAATGAAATTGCAATTAATGGAATTGTTTTGTCAGAAGTGAATGGAAAACCTCTCGAAAATGTCTACGTGAATTATAAATCGAGATACCAATATTCAGCCACCGACGAAAAAGGAAAATTTGATTATAAATACAAAATTCGAGAAAAAGATAGTTTAGAAACAATTGAATTAACTGCATTGGGTTATGAAAATATTGATACAATAATTCGAGTTGATAAACCAAGAGAATATAGATTTGAATTTGTAATGAAACCAAGATTTGGACTTAACCGAGAAAAAGCACTTGAAGACATAAAAAACGGCAAAGTAAACATTTTGGAATCAAGTGGAATCGCACCTGTTTTCTATAAATCAGACACGAAATTTGCGAAAAAATATAATGTGAATTTTGTGGAGTATGGCTGTGAAGCAGTTGCGTCGGAAAGTCTTAATGAATATAATAGAACTGTATTCGAGTATTTGGATAAGAAATACGGAAAGGAATGGAGAAAAAAAATTCGAAAAGATATCGTCGGACTTGAAGAAAATAATAAATAAAATACGTTGCACAACACCGTGTATAAACCATTGCTGGGTCTGTGATCATCTGGAAAATTCTTGGGAATTTTCCAGCGCAGTTTTTTACTTGGAATGGTTCGTGTGTGAGAAACGCAACGGTCCATACACAACAACGTTGTAAGCAATCTTGACAAAAATTATGAAAAAAATTTTATCGGTCTTAATTTTACTTATTTTACCTATTTCTTCTTTTTCCCAAATAAAAGATTCCATTGCGCTTCCTGAAGGCGGAAAAGAAGTTTCAGTTTATGCCACAACAAATATTTACGTCACCAAAAATCAAAATGTTTCAACTGACAATAAAACTTTCCTTTATTTTGACGACATATCAAACTCAATTATAAATCAATTCGATTATTCAAACCCTCCAAGAGTTCTATTATACGCTGACAAGAATACCCGATTTGAGTTTATAGAAAGAGTCAAAAAAGAAATAGCATTAGTCGAAAAGAAAATGTACCTAATGACGGACAATATTGGAAATCCCTTAAAAGGAATTCCAATTTACCTTAACAGTCTTTTAGACGTTCACAAAAACTCATCCGATATACTAACATTAGAGCAAGTATTAAGAAACGAAAAGTTAAATGCGACAGAATATAAATATACTCCTCCTCCAAAACCACTCCCGAATGTTTGGTATCACGATTTTGAAAACATAATTTACTCAGGTAATAAAAAAAATATTGATAGTATTTTAGAAAAAAAGAGTTACTCCTCTATTCGTTTAAAACCTGAAAAAAATATTGCCTACAATGGAAAAAATATTGATTTGGATTTATTAAAGGAAATCTTTACCAAAAATGACATTGTCTTTTTAAAATTTGATTATTATCTGATTTATGATGACTATGTCTTTATTATAAATCAATATTCTGAACTTAAAAAGCTAAATAAGGAAACTGCATACTTAATAGAAATACCTTATGACCTTGAGTATTTGTTAAAAGACAAACAGATAAAAATTTAATTGATAAAAAATACTGCTTACAACAATGGTAACCGTTGCACAACCCCATAATTTATAAAAACCCAACCCATATAAGCCTCTTTAAGCAGCTTTGTTTTTTTGATCAGGCTTGAAAATGTGTCAAAT
>NZ_UEFQ01000032.1 GCF_900489465.1 Aequorivita sp. CIP111184
TAATCACTATGATTAGAAACTCTTCTAACATAATTTTCGTTACGATTATTAGTATCAGATATTGATAATATGGGTTTATTAGTCCCAGAACTAAATGAGATACTTAAATATTGACCCCTGCTTATTCCGTTATATGCCTTAATCAACATGGCATCAAAAAAAGACTTAATTTCTCTATTACCTGCATTTGGTACTATTGGTATTGTACCTTGCCCAAATAGATTATTGTATGTAATAAACTCTGTTATATTACTTGGCACCCAAGAATATTGTATAGTTTGATAGTTCTGGTTTACTGGAACCATTACAAGATCATTTGGGTGGGCACTATTCCAAGCAATAACCTGATTTCTTATATATGATATTCCGCGATAATTAGTTGTATCAATGGCAATAGCAACTTTCTCATTATCTAAAAATTTATAAGCCGCATCAATATTTTTTTTCCAATTCCAAATATCTTCAGATGAAGCAACAATGAATGCTTCTGCGCTTTGTGTTTTTAATAGTATTTTCCCGTTATTTGCGATAATTGTATTGCCAAGTGGAGTACTTTGAAAATTAGGAGCTATGTTCAATATATCTCCTAAATTATCTATACTACCATAATTATCAATTTGTACCATTCCCAAACCCTTTGGAAAACCAAATGTTGGAAAGCCTGTCGCCCTTAACTGAGTAGTACCATTCTCATTAATCCATTTAACACCATAAGAAGTATTAAGATTATTTTCAGTCTCTTGAAAATTTAGAAATGGATAATCATCTCCAGTTCCTTCACCCGATCCAGATTCTTCCCTAATCAATCTTATAAAAAACCAAAATCTTTCCAAATAGCTTATTGTTTGGCCACCTTCAATTCTATCTCTGTTTAAATACCATATAACATCATCGTAACTTGGGTTTTCTCCTTGAATGTAAAAATTAAATCCATGTATTTCATTTTCATTCATTGGGATATTTTGAATTGGTCCAGGAACAAATTCAAGAATTCCCTTTCCACCTCGAATTTTAACACCAAAATCTATTTCTCTTGATTGTAAAGGATCGATTGCAATTGTATGGTCATCTTCATACGGAGTGCTTAATATTTCACCTTCTTCAGGAAAGTATTCTTGGTCTTTTCTATTGAGTCCAATAGTCTCTAATGTGCCATTTTCATTAATATCAAAACTTTCCTGAGGCCCATACTGTGAATCAGTTCTCGTAGAAAAATTTTCATATACAACTTTTAACCTCAATCTCACAGGAACATTTGAATTGTTATAAACAGTTATAGCAGGCATGATAGGGCTTCGATACTCATCCATAGTATCATCTGCTGTAGTATTAAGCATAATTGTAGAAATCCGACTGTGTTCTTTCCTTGTATTAAAAAGAATTGAAGTGTTGTCTCGGATATATTGTACTGTGATGTAATGTAGTTTTCTTAATCCTGTATCTGCAAACGCCCTAATATTGTTTGCCTTTAAAGCCCAATCATTGTCAACACTCACAAAAGCATTTCTAGCGATATCTTTAAAATTATTATAGGTGTGCAATTTGTCAATTATGCGAGTCGTGCCTATATTTAATGCATCATCCGCGATAGAAAAGGTTAATATACTCCCGTTATATTTAAATCCAATTGAAAGAAACATAGCACTAATATTTTGAACAACCTCTGCTGGTTGAAAGAAAATCGTTCCTGTTTGATCTTGAGTTTCATTAATAATCTGAATTAATAAATCCTTAAAAGCAGATGTAATTGAAGAGTTAACAAATTCACTTGCGCCAATAAGTAATTGAATTTCGGCTTCTTTAGGCAAAATAGATGGGCTGTTTTCTTCTAAAAACTCCACACCTGAATAACCGCTAGTGTCTGTTATCGCTATCATCTCAATTTATATTATTAATTAGCACTATTTTTTTTAATAGGTCATTTTCAAAAAAGAACCAGTGGTTACTTCCTCCATCTTCATCAGAAATTTCCTGTGTATCACATATTTTGGGATCAATATTGAAAGCTTTCTCAATCGTGGCTTTTAAATAACCAATTCTAATTGTGCCATCTTCTGTTTAGATTTTAAAAGGAGTCAAACCATTATTTATCCGTGTTTTTTACATTGGTGTTATTAACTCCGTTATTTTTTTGCATCCTCCTGCTATATAGGAATTTTCTAAATTTAGTTGAGCTTTCTCTGAGATAGGAATGAAAACAATATAACTACCTTCTTCAAAATCAATCTTTAATTCATAATTTAATCTGTCATCGAAACGACCCGTAATAAAAACCAACATAACTTCATTTTTTTTATTTTTTCCGGTTATTTGTAAAGCTATTGTTTCGTAAAATTGCTTGCCTTTTAATTTTATATTATTCTTATCATTTTGGAAAGAAATAAAATTTATTTTGTCATAACTCACACCTCTAATCTCCTCAGTATTCAATTTTAATTTTTCATTATTTTCTAAACTATTATTATCAATCCCATAAGCTGTAATGTCATAATGGCTTCTGTCATAGGTTAAATAGAAATTACCTCCATAGACTTGTGCCTTCACACCACAAGCCCCTCCTAAAAACCATATGAATAAAATTATTTTATAAACCTTGTATTGCATCTTCAATTATTTTTGTCATTTCAGTAATAAAAGTCACAGCTTCACTATAATCATTATTTACAGGTACAGCCAGAATAGGAACGTGTAAATGGCCTGAATTTAATGTTGTATTAAGATTTAGATAGTTTCTCATTACACAAACCCGATAGAAAATCTCATTAGATAAATAATTTGAACCAGAACCTTCAATAGCTATCTCTCCAACAGCAGGTCCAGGTAATTTAGTTATTCCTGATTCTGGGGGTGAATAGGGTAAAGATGATAAATTACTTAAATAGGATTGATTATATACAACTTTGGTATTCCCTAATGTTCCTGGTATCATTGAGGATAATGGCAAAGTGGATTCTAAAAATTCTGATAGTGAGGAGGAATCGATAACTTGAATGGTAGTATTATTTATTGGAAGATAGTATGTTGGTGCAATTCCGGAAACATTTAAATTGTCCGTCAATGTAGCTGATCTTTTTTTACCTGCAAATCTTTCTATATCAAACCTGTTTCGACCTTGACTAATAGTTATAATCATATCGACATATTGAATATGAGGATTAATATAATTCTCCACAAATCCTAAATCAAAATCTTTGAACCTGACTGGAAATATCATTGACTGTATTAAAGCATTATTTTTTATTTTTCCATGTAAAGCCAAAATAGCAATCCCGCTTGGATTCCATTGTTCTTCATTTGAGTCTAAATTAAACGGATCAAACCCAGTAATCAAAATCTTCTTGGCACCGGAAGGAGCATTGGAGAAATTAACACCTGTGTAGTTTCTACTTTTCTCTTCAAATAATGTAAGCATCTCATCAAGTTCAGAATTAACAATGACTTGAGAATTTGCATCAATATCCCCTAAAAAATAAGGGTGTTTTTTTAAGGCAACTTCCATTTTCAGACGTGCCCAATAAAGAGGTCTATCATCGGGGTTAGAATTGTTGGGAGGAGGTGCTTGAACCGTATCGACCGCATTGGTCCAAAGTAGAGATGCTGAATCTTTAATCAATGATTTTATTGCTCCTAATATATAGGTAGTAGAGGCATTGATATTATTTAAATTATCAATAAATTCATTTGCGACATATTTAATATCTGGTTGTTTTGCGATAAAATAATCTTCATATCTGATATTTCCAGATTGAAAATTTTCATAACCTATTTTCTCCTCATAATTGCGTACATACTCACTTCCTTTAATTTTAGTATCAGTATATAATACAATAGGTGTGGAAGGACTTGCCGAATGAACTTCTATTTCACCTGCATTTTCGACAAGACCTGTTAACTTGCACTCAAATTTGGAATAACTGACTCCATTATCATCAATAGCATTTTCTATATTTTCTATGGAAAGATATACTTTATAGTCTTCAGGAAATTCTTGCTGCTTTAACTGGAAAAGGGTTTGATATTGCTGGTTTGAAAGGGAAATAATAGTTACATCTTTGAATGTAAATTTTTCGATTTGTTTTTCAACTTCCTGTTCAATAAATTTTAAAAAACCATATTCTATACCTCCAATTAAAAAATTACTTCTTACTAATTTAACGGAATCTACAAGCTTATCCAGCTCTAATAAAAAGAGGCTATCAGTTGATCCCTCTAGACTGCTAAGAGTAATTTTGTCATCAATATTTGCCTTAATGTTTAAATTATATTTATTTGGATAAGCAATAAAAGTAAAAGAATTATTGTCTTTTGCAATGCCAATATTTGTGGTGTAATTGGAAGAGTTAATTCTTGCTTTATCAATAAAATTAGCGTCATAATATACTTTCAAATAACTTTTCCCCGTACTATCGTCAAATGGGATTACTAAATCAAAAAGCGGAAAAAGAGTGTCTAGATAAACCTCTTGATTCAAAGAATAACCTATTGGGTTTGGATTGTTTTCGAGTCTCAATTTTTTAAATACCCTTATTTGATAATAATTGGAGATTAATCTGTCTGAGGACTTTGGTACAATTAAATCTTCAATTCTAATAATATCCTCTTGAATAAGAGGAGTCAAAAATGAGTCAGTTCCCTCTGGAAATTCAAATCCCAATTTTTCTTTATATGCTTTTTTATAATAAAATAAGGGCGAGGTATTGTCCCCTGAAACAATAGCAAGTTTTATAATTTTTTCAGTATTTAAGGGGTCAAATTCACTATTTGGAGCTCCATCATTAATTATCAAACAAGGCCAATCAAAGTTTCTATAGTAATCTATATCTGTGAAAACATCTGTATTATCCAAGCTCCATTTAATGACATCATCATAATTTTCATAATAATTAAAGGAATCATTGGTTTCATTTCGAATATCAATATATATCTTGTTTTTATTAAAAAATTTGGAAATCACATCGGTATATAATTCATCCTCCACACGGTTTATAAAATCATTTCCATCATATACGATCAAGCCCAAGTTAAAGAATGAGCCGAAAAAAGCTGCTCCATCGATAAAACTGAGAATATCCTCTTTGTGATGCTTCCGCCTAAAAATATCTGCATTTGATGAATTGCCTGGGAGTGCAGTAAAGCTCAAAATAGAGTCCAATTCTCTAGCCAACTTAAATTTAGGTTCAAAACCTATTTTTTCGAATATAATCACTATACCAAAATCTCCACTTTTATCAAAATCCCCAATATAGTTTCCTGAATAAACTAACGGAAGTGTAACCGGATTGGTTGAATAGAATGCTTTATTTAGGCTATCGGTATTTTCTAATTTATATTCCTGCTCAGAGGCATTTGAGGCATAGATGAGACCTAAGGAAGTATCAGCCACAGGTTCCGAAGAGGGCATTGTTTCCCCCTCATTCTGATACCATAAGATTGCATTTTCGTGGATTATTCTTGTTAAGTCATTGTTGGTAGAGACGGCAACCTTAGTGCCATTTATAATGCTTTCCTTTTTAATTCCTTTATAGATAATATAATCGATTTTAGGAAGGTTTAAATCTGGTTGATTTGTAGGTTTTAAAACTATATTATATTTCTCGACCCCATCAATTTTTTGAACCAAAATTAATCCATCAGAAACTGCGAAAGCCTTTGGATCCACGCTTGCACTAGAAGTGAACATGTTGCCCAAACGAAATTGATTATCATCTATCGCCCCAAACTCCTGTCCTGAAGTTTGTGAATTTAGTTTTGAGGGTTCTGTGAAAAAATGAAAATCACTCATACGATATATGTTTAACGATTGATATGAATCAACAGTCTAAAGACTATATTATAAAACGAGATAAGAAAATATTTCCTTATCAATTTTTTGGTTGATAATAAGAAAGCTTCTGTCTTGACAAAAACTTATTAAGGGGGGAGTTATTTAGCTATACAAAATCAAATATGCTGATTTCGTACATTATAAAGAACCGAAATAAATCAATAAGTTGTATAACTCAGTACATAAAATAATTGTTAAATAAAAAACAATTTCAATTAAAATATTGAAAATCAATAAACTAAAATTTTTGTTATATGTCAAAAGACCCGGATAGTTACTAAGCATAGAGAATAATAGTCAATTGATATTGTATTAGGTAATTTCCCTACATTTGTAACAAACTAACTCTCCATCTCATTTTAATGTTTTAACCATAGATATCAATAATCTGTTGATAATAATCTCTATTGCTATGAATAAAAAATTACTAGTTGCTTTCTTTCTAATAAATATAAGTTTGAATGCACAAACCACTTTTGTCCCGGATGATATTTTTGAACAAGCATTAATAGATATGGGATATGACAATCCTCCTCTGAACAATTATGTGCCCACTGCCAATATTGAAAATATAACCACACTAAACCTTTCAAGCTTAAGTATTTTTGACCTAACAGGAATAGAGGATTTTAGTGCTCTTGAAATACTTTATGCTACGAACAATAATTTGACTAGCATAGATATATCACAGAATTTCAATTTGGAAAAAATTATTGTCAGCAATAACCTTTTAGCTTCATTGGATGTAAGTAACAATACATTGCTTGAGTATTTGATTTGCGAAAACAATTCAATTGGTTCAATAAATCTTTCACAGAATATTATATTAAAAGAGTTTTACTGTGGCCAAAATGATCTTTTTCAATTGGATGTATCAAATAATCCAGAATTACAAATTATTGATTGCTCAAGCAATGCATTAACTTCATTAGATACTTCAGCAAATAATAATTTGATAGCATTATATTGTTATGGTAATAATATAAGCAGTTTAAATGTCACACAAAATGCGGAATTGGAAATGCTTTATTGTTATGCAAATAATTTAATTGAGTTGGATGTTTCCCAAAATACGTATCTAAGATTTTTGTTAGCCCCATTTAACCAAATTTCTATTATAAATCTAACTAATAATATTAATTTGACACATTTAGATCTATCAGAGAATAATCTTAACTCAATTGATATTACAAACAATTTAAGCTTAGAATATCTCTACTTATTCTCCAATAATCTTTTGGAATTAGATGTCACTTTAAATAATCAATTGGAGGAGGTTGTCGTTTTCAACAATCAAATTGATTCTTTGGATTTTTCTAATGCATCCCAATTAATTTATCTAATGTGTGATACTAATAACTTGGAATCCCTGAATGTTAGAAATGGGAACAATACAAATATTTCTGGTTTTTTTGCTCAAAATAACCCAAATTTAGAATGTATAGAAGTGGACGATCCCCAATATAGCGAAGCAAATTGGACCGATGTGGATCCACAGGTAGTGTTTAGTGAGGATTGCAATCCACTCGCTATAATTGATAATGAAATTGACAATTTAACCATTTATCCCAATCCATTTAATGACAAAATATTTATAGAATACTCTGAAAATATTAAGATTATCCAGTTGTATGATATGTTAGGAAAGCTGGAGTTGGAAACCACACAAAAAATATTGGAATTAAATCATTTAGCGCAAGGAGTTTATATTCTAAAAGTTATTCACAAGAATGGTGCTTTTCAAAATTTTAAGATTATAAAAAATTAATGGAAGATATGGGAAGGATTTTTACAACTCTGGTATTTGTATTCTTAATTTGCAAAACTACTGCACAGACAACCTATGTACCTGATGATAATTTTGAACAAGCGCTCATTGACTTAGGGTACGATTCACCCCCTTTGGATAATTTTGTATTGACTGCAAATATTGAAAATGTGGTTATGCTAAATCTAAATGGAGCTGGAATTAATGATCTTACGGGAATTGAGGGTTTTGACGCTTTGGAGATTTTATATTGCAACGACAATAATTTATTGAGCATCAATGTTGGTCAAAATATCAACTTATTGGAGTTGTTTGTAAATCTTAATAATTTAACTGAATTAGATGTTGCTAATAATGGTGCGTTAAGAAAGCTATCGTGCAATTTTAATAATCTCCTTTCTTTAGATATGACCCAAAACCCAGATTTAAGATATTTAGCTTGTACAGAGAATAATTTGAGTTCTCTGGATGTTACAAATAATGCTCTCTTAGAAGAATTATATATTATTAATAATGAGATAACAGCGATTGATTTTTCACAGAATGTAGAGTTAATTTCTATTTTATTATCTCAAAACCAATTGAATGAATTGGATGTTTCCCATAATTCAAAATTAGAAATTTTAGGCTGCGATTTTAATTCCTTAAGTTCATTAGATATTTCACAAAATTTGAATCTAGAGCGAATGTCTTGTACAGGAAATGAAATCAATGTTCTTGATATTTCACTAAATAACAATTTGCAGTATTTGGATTTTAATTCAAATAATCTCTTAGCAATTGATGTAAGTAACAATCCTAATTTAATCTCGTTAAGATGTGGAAGTAATCAAATTTCAAGTCTTAATGTTTCACAAAATACAATGCTACAATATCTTGTTACGGACTATGGCGTCCTTGAGCAATTGGATGTATCGTTAAATCCAAACCTTAAACAACTGTCCTGCAGAGGAAATCAATTGGAATCACTAAATGTGAAAAACGGAAATAATACGAATTTCCAATATTTTAATGCACTGGAGAATCCTAGCCTAACTTGTATTGAGGTTGATGATGTAACTTATAGTGAGGCAAATTGGCCAGATGTAGATCCCCAAGCAGAATTCAGTGAAGATTGTAATCCGCTGGGTATAGTTGATAAAGAGATAGATATTGTGACTATTTATCCAAACCCTTTTAGTGACGAAATATATATGGAAACCGACCAAACATTTTCTTCTATTGAAATACGAAATGTTTTAGGGGTTATTGTGTATAGATCCAATGCGATTGTTAATTCAATCAATTTGACTGGTTTATCCCAAGGGGTTTATATTTTGAAAGTTACCTTTAAAAATAGGACAAGTCTCGTGACTCGAATTATAAAGAATTAAATTCAATTTTGATAAAATTAAGGTTAGGGCTTGAATTTTTTTAAAAAATTCACTGCATTATCCAGAGCATCATCTGCATCCTTGCGGATTAAATTTGCTTGATAATTTAAGGTCGTTTCCTACATATTTCTTCTCGGTTCAATTATTTTACTCTATAATTTAGATTGACCATTATATGGAAAATTCTTGTGTTTTTTCCGTGTTTGGAAGAGCCTACTTTAATTCCAGTTACGTTATATCCAAACCTTTTTGTTAGCTCTTTCCATTTGGTTTTTTTTAAGTCAAAATCCACGGGGTAAGATATATCCGGCAATACATCATCTTTATAGCTTATCCAGCTAGAATTAAAATTTTTATATTGTCTCTTGTCATAAATTAAGATTATGAAATTTTTTCGTTTATGATGATAATTAAAAATCTTTTTGATATGGCTCTCAGCGGTACGTCTATCTTTCCATATAAACGCTTCGCAAACAATTAAAGCATCGCTATTGGAATCACATACAATAATATCTCTCTCGCCAGGATTGTATTCTTTCTTATTAGCTGAAAAACCTCCTCTGGTTTGATCTTTGACCTGCCATCCCCATTGAGCTACTCTTGCCTCTAAAGCTAGTTGTACCAAATCATTGTATTTATCTTCTAACCCAACATCACGAACTGAGTTAATTTTATCAAGCATTTTGCTACTGGCTAGTGCCACTTCTTTAGTAATAAAACTTCCCAATTTATTTTCTGCATTTAATCTATCTGGGAATATTTGAATGAGGGTTTTGGGTTGGGATGCAAAGATTTCATTGAAGTTATTTTGAAGGAACTTAATATCTGTTTCATCATCAAGTTTAGCTTTTAACCTTCTAATAAATTTTGGAATCCTTCCAGCAGAGTCTTTGTGGTAATTGGTGGCTCTAAACAAAACTTTCTTTGCATCTTCTCGTAATTGATTCTTCAATAACATTTCTATTTTTAGCTCAACCATATCTTCTTTCATTTGATAAGGGAAAGGAATGGATAAGTAAAGTTTATCAAATTCAGTATTATCATCTAGATGATAATATGCCGTAAGTTGGTTTGTCCAGATGCTATCTTTAATGTTTTCTAAATAGGTTTCGGGTAAATTCGGTTCCATTTGTTTCCATTCATCAAGGGCTTCTTCAAAAAGTACATTTGTATGGGTTTTTGATGCCCAATTTACTTTAGCAGCGAAACGATTTAATGCAATGGTAGAATGTTCGGGAAACTGATGATGTAAATTGTCAAATATTTGATATGCCGATTCTGGATTTGTCTCAAAACGAATCAATCCTCTAAAGAATTGTTTGTAACTATCCACTTCAAATTCTTTATGTACTTTATAATAGGTATGTTCGGGGGCTTCAATGTTATCAAGGACAACTTCATTTTTATCATTATAAGCCAGCATTAACTCTACCAAGTAGGTTACCTTTTCTAAATCCTTCTTACCGTGAGTGGTCACATTCTTCTTCCAATAGTCCAAAGCTTCTTTTGTCTGTTTTACCAGTTTTTGATGATAGGTAAGCTTTGTAATGATTAACTCAATTTCTGGAATCCATCTTTTCGACTTTATGAATTCCGTGATTTTAGATTTCTTAATCTTTTTGATTAACTCTTTTTTCAGTCCTTCGGCTGTAATCCAATCTACTATTATAAGTAGCCTTGTTAAATCACTCGTTTTAGTAAGAACATTTATTATCTCTTTTTTATCTGTAAACCAATTGATGCTATTGGCTATTTGCGGGATCAATTCACTTATATTGGAACTTTTAAAACTACGTTCAAAAAATTCATCGAGAATATCTATTTTATTTTTTCCGTGCTGAATGGCGTTTTCCTTCAGAATATTCACAATTCCAGTTTCTAAACTGTTTTTAATCTTTTGGGTTTCCTTATTCAATCTGAAAAGATTTGGATTTTGATTGTTGATTGAATTTAAGGCAGATAGGTAAATAAATAAATGTGAGCGTAGTCGTTTTGCCGAATACCTGTTGAAATCGTCATAGATATCTTCTTCTGAATTAAATTCTATCAAGGGATTTAAAAATTTTGAAAACATATTATTCCGCTTTAAAAGAATAAAAGGAAAAATCCAATTGATATTTTCCAAGTGTTCATTATCCAAATACCAAGACGGAACTGCATCTTTTAATTTTAAACTAGGATAATCTGTTTTAGTAATAGAAACTTTTTCAATAGCGGACAGATATGTTTCTAAAAAAACTTCTGCAATTTGTTGGTCAATATTTTTTTCAAGTTTCTCTTTTATCAATTGGGAATTAATAGCAATCTGTGATAACCAACTTAAATAATTTAGCTTATTTAATGGTAAATGCCAAATGCCATTTGATAATTTTTGGGTGGGTTCATAGGAGTGGACACACTCTAAAAGTAATGTTAGGTGTTGTGAAATAATAGAGAGCCTTGCTTTTCTTGGATAACTGTTGACATCTTGAGAATATATCTCAATTGTGCTCAATAATATTTTTTCCCTTTCTTTTTCATCAGCAATACCTTGCTCATACCTTTCAATAGTTCTATAATTTTGTGTCAATTGAAACTTATCCCTGTTGATTTCCTTGAATAGTTGAAAAATTATTTCGGCGAACCTTCCTTTATCAAAATTATAAGTAGAAGTCATTTCATCAAAAATCAACTGAATTGCAATCTTTAGCATCTTCGTTCTTACTTGAGAGACAGTTTCATCTGTTAAAACTTCAATTTCCGTATTGTCTAATAATCTGAAGGATAAGCATGCTAAATTTTCCTCTATAAAAAGATATGGCAATCGGGTAAGACCTTTGGTTTTTAAAAAGCGGGCAGTTTTCCATAGCAGATATGGCTTGGAAAGACCTTCTAATAATAGTTGTTTTGTGATAGGGTAGTGCGGATATTGAAAATTATTTAAGTTATTATTTTTAGGATAATCGTTATCCAAGACGAGCAGCTCATTAACTAAATGGGATATATCTGCTCGACTTCCTTGCATATAGAATAGATTTCCGTTATAACTGTCTGAAATCTCAAGCATCTGGGTATAAAGCTCATAAATATCATCTGTGGATTTTAAATTGTCCTCGTTTGGTTTAATGTAGTAGTTCCAACTATTCCTAGAATGAATTTCATCTTCTAAAAACACCTTATCAAATTCCTGCTCAATGGAAGATAGGTCTGGTTCGTTTAAAACCATTTCCAACACAGCTTTTTTAAACCTGGTTTTTGCTTCCATCGAAAGATGTGAAGCAATGTCATGTCTATGGCCATCGTATTGCGAATAAGACAAGAATTTTAAAACCCGTTGAGTGTCGTTTTTAAAAGTCCTATCATCAATTAGTTTCTGCCAAATAATAGCTTTGATTGGACCCGCTAATTCAAAAATATAATTTGGATTTCCTGAACGTGTGGAGAAAACGTAACCTTTTGGCGTATCTGCGATTATCTTATTCTCAATTAAATTCTTACTATCTGGTGTTTTGGGATAGAGATCTTTGTGTTTTTTAAAAATTTTATTGAAGGCAGCCTTTTTAACTAAAATGGTATCCTTGTATTTTGTCTGCTTATATTCTAGAAGCTCATTAATAAATTTAAAAGTTGCCCAATAATCTAATAATTTCGTGTGGTATTCAATACCAGCAACTTTTATAATTAAATTATCTTTTTCTGCTTTAAAATATTGGGAATGGAATAGCCAATCTTTATCTAATTTAAGTTTATGGCTGGACTCGTAGGACTTAATTTGCTTATCAATTTCGTTAGATGTTGCCTCATCAATTTTTAATTTAGTTTTTAGATGCCTAATAAAAAGTAGTTCGTTGTACTTATCTTTTTTATCTTCATAATTCCTTCCCGTTTTTCTAACTAAACTGGGGATGTAAATATTTCCAAAAATATTACGAAGCCAAAATTTTGAAAGCAATTCTTCTAGGTCAATTGTTTCTTTATTTTGAACTTCGTATTCGGCAGTAAATTTATTTAGTTCTTTATCTGAAATATCAGGTCCGGAATAATCGCTTGCTATAATAAGGTTAGCAAAAAACAAGGATGAATTCCAGAGTTTCTCTGCATCTTCTATTGCAGAATTTCGATGGTTATAGAGTGGCTTTTTATAGTGCTGTAATAGCAGTTTTAACTTTTTTAGATTTTCTTCAATAATGTATTTCATTTATAGTTTAATGGCTATGCTTAAATAAGCTATAAAGTTACTATAAATGTTAATAAATAGGGCAAATACAGAATTTTGAAATTTCTGAAAATTAAAATTTACTGTGCTATCTAGGGTATCATCACTGTCTTTGTGGAGAAAGTTTGTAATTACTTTAATTAGTTTAGGGTTTAGGAAAATGACAATCCTTTAGAGGTTTCCCGCTCTTACAAGGACAGGGGTCATCTGGAGACATAAACATTTCCTTCACAACAAAATCAGCTTCCCCTTCAAATTTACCTTCTGTGCCAGATTCCGCAATTTTGAGAATTTCTTCTAATTCAGCTTCCTTCCTTTTTAATTCATCAGCGGATGGTTTAAGTTTTCTCGTAAGTTCCAAATTAAAGACTTTATCCCATATGAGATATGTTTCTGAATCTTTTACTGGCGGCTCATCAAATACATTCACTTCATCATTTACTGCTCTGAATTTTTGGAAATCATCTTTCAGTTCTTGTAATGTGACAAAAAAAGTATCAGCAGGTTGAACAGCGAAGAAAAGGTTTTTTAAAAATTTGTCATTCGTACTAAATACTCTCGCAAAAGGTGCGTAGAACAAGTATTCTAAATCCAAGAGATTCGTCAATCTTTTGCCACATAAAGAATTATTTATCCCAATATGGTAGAGGCAGACGACTTCATAACAATACATTGCATAACTTGCCAAGTTTTCTAAATTTGGATGAGATTCATTTTTCCATCGAGCTTGAATATTATCTCGTAAATTGGAATTTACTTTAAAGTAATCCATTACAAGATTCAATGTTTCTTCAGGTTCAAGTTCAACATATAGCCGTTCTTGTAATCTTTCTTTTAAAGCTTGAAATTTTTCTTCATTTGAAGGTTTGTGATCTTTTATTTTGATGTCTTTGAGATGGTCAAATTTTGCTTTGAATCCTTCAACTGCATTTTTATCCATGGATTCTGTCCTCCAAACTTCAGAAATGATTTCATCCATTGTATCAAACTCGCCTTTTTTCCAACGCTTTATCGATAATTCTTCTGGTGTTTCAACAAATGTCAGCCCTTTTTTGGTTGGGGTATTTATAGATTTTTTAGCGTTAAGAAAAGGTCTGTTATCAGCATTCGTAAATTCGCCAGTTAAGGATTTTTCAACCAGTACCCTAAAATCCATATTTACATAAGCATTGTAAGGGAACATTTTTTTAGCTAAGTCAGTAACTTGGTCTTTGGGTGCTTTCTTTCCTTTCTTTTCTTCTTTTGCAAGGTCGCCCAAAATTTCTGAAACCAACAGGGGTGTTATATTGACAATATAGTATTTATGAAGTTCGATTATATCTTCATAATTAAGACCTTGAAAAGTTGATTTATCTAGTACTATTGGTATTGACATAATTTTATTTTAAACCGAGATATTCCATATATTCATCGAAAGTAAACACTACATTTCTTGAATTGTTAGAAAGTGCGTTTTCAATCATTGCTTTATCAGATGTTACAAATATAATTTTTAAATTCCCAATTGAGTTTTGGCCAACGCAATACATCATTTATAAATCCCAAATAAAATTAACTCTATTTTCCTCATATAAGTTAAGCTCACTATTGACTGTATTTTCCTTAATCAAGGGGGAGTATAAGACTCTCTACTCTAATACTTACCTTGGCGCAGAAGAAGCAGAGATGTATACAGATGAGTTGATTAGAGCGATTATGAAAACTCCAACTATTTATTTTCATATAAAATTATACGCCCTCTGATGAACTAACGGTATTGGAATAACTTGCCAATTTAACTTTAAGCGCCAGCATATCATCGCTAACTTTTCTGTCTAAAATTTTAGCATAATGTTGCGTTGTCTTAAGAGATTTATGCCCCAACATTTTACTTACTGATTCTATGGGAACACCATTAGAGAGGGTTACAGTTGTTGCGAAAGTATGACGCGCTAAATGGAAGGTTAAATTTTTGTTGATTTTGCACAAATCTGCTATCTCTTTCAAATAGGCATTCATTTTTTGATTGCTTAGCACTGGCAATAGAAGTTGGTTTCTTTGAATTTCTGAATCTTCAGCGTACTTTTCTAAAATAGCTTCAGCTGTAGGCAAAATTGGAATATTGCTTCGTGTGTCGGTTTTTGATCTATTAATTTTTATCCATTTTCCACCATCAATACCGATTACAACATTATTTGCAGAGAGCTTTTTTACATCCGAGTAGGCTAAACCAGTAAAACAGCAGAATATAAAAATGTCTTTAACTTGATCCAGCCTTTCAGTGTGTAGTTCTTTTTCAACCATCGTCTGAATTTCCCCGACAGTTAAAAACTCTCTATCAACTATTTTAAGTCTAGCTTTCCAACTTGTAAATGGATCTTTGGAAATCCAATCGTTAGCAAACGCAATACGGATTATTTTTTTAAAATTAGTAATATACTTTATAGCAGTATTGTGTGAGCAATTCCGTATAGTTTTAAGATAATACTCAAATCCAGAAATAAATTTATGGTCAACATCTTTAACGGGGATGTCGCTTAACAAATATTCCAATTTTATATAATCCCTAACGTGCTTTAGGGCGGTTTTATAACGTTCTGCTGTACCAGCGGCAAAATCTTTACCAATTAGTTTTTCAACTTTATTATTGTGTTCTTGAAAAATCTCTAAAAGCATCTTGTGCTTAATAGTTTTCCCCAAGTAAGTATTTTTAATTTTTTGAGCCGTAACTAAAGTCTCTTTTTCCGATAGTTGCTCTTGAATTTTATTAATCTTGCTTCGTATTGAGGTCATATATTTGTTTAATTCACGAACATCTGAAGTGGTGCCTCTTATTTTTCCCGCATCAGAATTCCATTTAGTTAACAACACTTTACGCTTTATACTAAACTCGCTTCTCTTGCCATTTACAGTTATTCTTGCGTAAATAGGGGTGTTGCCGTTTCTATCTATATCATTTCCTCTTGGGTAAAATAGGATGGAGAATGTAGGTTGCATCGGTGCGTACTTTTTGCTATCCTTAAAGATACAAAAAATAATTATTCGAAAGCCACATAAAAGGTTATATAGCAACATTTAACAAATAATTCGGTGCGTAAATTCAACTAAAAATTTACACACCGAATCCCGCACTTTTTATTTGATATTAGATGATTTTGTTCGATATTGAAGAAAATGTAAAAACCCGATAAACATAATGTTTATCAGGTTTTGGTGAGATTTGATAATCTCTAAGCGGAGAAAGAGGGATTCGAACCCCCGGAGGTGTGACCCTCAACAGTTTTCAAGACTGCCGCATTCGACCACTCTGCCATTTCTCCAGTGGTATGCGTGCCTAAAACAAACAGATAGTTTGCGTAAGCGGGTGCAAATATATAAAGCTTTTTTTAATATTCCTTTTCTTTTTTAATGTTTTTATTCAAATATCATATCAATTAATCTGTCTAAAAACACTGTATTAGTATTGATAAAATTTCTATAGATATTTTAGTGGCTTCAACTATTAAATTTATAGTACTTTTAATTACCCAACTAATTTTTAATGAAACCTTTAAATCTACTTTTCCTTTTATTGTTTCCCTTACTTGCTTTTTCACAAACTAATAAACAGGTAGCTTTTCGGGAACTTACTGTAGCACATGGCTTATCCCAAAACAGTGTGGTGAGTATTAAACAAGACAGTACAGGTTTTATGTGGTTTGCCACCCAGGATGGTTTAAACAAATATGACGGACGGGATTTTACACATTATGATATTCAGTTTGAAGACGTAACACGCCCAACATATAGTAAATTGGGTAAAATATATTTAAGTAAATCAGGTCAACTGTGGATTGTTTCCAACTCAGGAAAGTTGCAAAAATACAATCAGGAAAATGAAAACTTCGAAACCGTTTTAAATATTAGTCCTATAAGCACGCTTATTCAAAACAAAGACTCAGACTATTATTTGGGCACGTATGAAGAAGGGATATATAAAATTCTCCATCAAAGCAAGGACACCGTACAGTTTTTAAAACCAAAAGATGCAAACCGTACAGTATATAATTTTTTTGAAACGAATGATAATGTCATTTTAGCTACAACGAATAATGGTTTTTTCGAAATTAAGAATGACAACTATAAATTTAATGAAGTTTATCAGAATACAAACTTCAGCACAATTTCGCAATCAAAAAACAATACACTCTATTTGGGAAGCTTTGGTGAAGGTCTTTTTATAAAGCATCAAAATGAAGCCAATTTTTCAAAATTTAGTGGATTTGTTTCGGCCTCTTTGCCTAAAAATTTAATTATTCAAGATCTTTTGGTTGATAAAAGAAATAATCTATGGGTTGCAACCTACGGGCAGGGAGTATATTTAATAAATTTTGAAAAACAAACAATCCAGAATTTCACAGAAAACAAAAATAACCCATATGCCCTGCACTATAACGATGTTCTTTGTTTGTTTGAAGACAATACTGGAACCATTTGGTTAGGAACTGACGGCACGGGAATCAGTTATTATGATGAATATTTGGTGAAGTTTAATGTGCTAACTAATGATCAGGTTCCGCTTAATGTAAATGTGGACGTTATCAGGGCGATAACTAAAGATGCTGATAACAATATTTGGGTGGGAACTTCCGGAAAAGGATTGACCCGTTTAAATATAGACAAGCAGAATTTTTATACCTACACCACCCAAAACTCCAATCTTTTGGGAGATAGAATAATGAGCTTATTGATTGATGGTGGCAGGCTTTGGATTGGCCATCAAACCCACGGTCTTCAGTTAATGGATTCTAAGGGGAAAATCACTTCCTTTAAAGAAACAGCTTCATTTACTATTTGGAAAATTTATAAAGATGAAAATGACATGCTTTGGTTTGGAACCAGGGATCACGGACTTATCCAATTTGATAAGAAACATGGAATTATTCAACAGTTCACAACGGAGAATTCAAATCTTACTACAAATAATATAAGAACCATTGAGAAGGGGAAAACAGGTGAGTTATGGATTGGAACAGAAACCGATGGGCTGTTTAAACTCAACATAAACAAGCATTCTGTTGAAAAAGTAAATAATATAAACAGTAATATAAAATCACTATACTTTAACGATTCGGTTCTTTTAATTGGAACAAATGGCGATGGGTTGCAAGTTTTTAATCCGATGAAAAAAACTGTTCAAAATTTCACAACCAAAGAAGGGCTGCCCAATAATGTTATTTACGGAATTCTTCCCGATAATGAAGGTTTTTTATGGATTAGCAGTAATAAGGGTATTTCTAAATTGAAATTTAAGGACAATACAATTTCTGTTATTGACAATTACAGCAATTACGATGGCCTGCAAGCATTTGAGTTCAACACGGGAGCGTATTATAAAGACAAAAATGGGATGCTCTATTTTGGTGGATTGGAAGGGATTAATTGGTTTAACCCAAACCTATTATCGTTTAACCCTATAAAACCTAAAACGGTTATTTCAGGTTTTAAAGTGTTCAATAAAGACCAAAAACTTACGCCAAACCAAAATCTTAAATACAATGAAAATACGGTGACCTTTACATTTTCATCCCTACATTTTTCACAGCCAGAACGTAATCAATACAAATATAAATTGGTAAATAATGATGTAGATTGGATTGCTGCAGGAAACAACAACGTTGCCCATTACACAAATCTACCGCCCCGCGACTATAAATTTCAGGTTATTTCCAGTAATTATGATGGCGTTTGGAATACAGAACCAGCAACGTATTCATTTACAATTTTAAAACCTTGGTACGCTACTAATTTGGCAAAAGTTTTATACTTGGTTTTGTTTCTTTTGTTGGCGTTTTATCTCTATAAATATTTAAAATGGCGGTGGGAAATAAAAAACCAGCTGAGGTTGGAGCATGAGGAAACTGCCCGTCTAAAAAAATTGGATGAATTTAAAACAAAGCTTTATACCAATATTTCACACGAATTCCGCACACCATTGACGCTCATTTTAGGGCCTATTGAGAACCAGCTTGTGAAAACTAAAATTTCCAAAGAAGATAAAAAAGAATTGTCGTTGGTAAAACAAAATGCAGATAGATTGCTGATTTTGGTTGATCAAATGCTCGATTTATCCATAATAGATTCTGGGCAACGAAAATTAGCTATAAAACAAGGAAATCTCTCTGTTGTATTAAAACAATTAATTAGTGCATTTCAATATAAGGCTTCTGATAAAAAAATAACTATTTCAAGTAGCATCAAAAATTTGAAAAGTGTTTGGTTTGATAGGGACGTTATTGAAAAAGTGACTTCAAACCTTTTGTCGAACGCTATAAAATATTCGCCTAAAGGCAGCACAATTGTTTTTGAAGCAAATAAACAAGAATCGAATTTAGTATTGTCAACAATTAATAAAAGTGATCATGTTGGGAAAAAGGATCTAAGCAAGCTCTTTCAACGATTTTATCAGGATAATAAACTCTCAGAAGGCGTAGGGGTAGGATTGGCATTGGTAAGGGAGTTGGTTACACTTTCAAAAGGAACCATTATTGCCAATAATATTGATAATGACAAAATTCAGTTTACTGTTTCGCTTCCAATCAATAAAGATGCTTTCGAAGATGAGGATTTAATTATAAATGAAGAAATTTCAATAGCTGAATTCGAAACAGAACACAAAATAGAAGGTTCAAATAAAGAAAAACCACTCTTGTTGGTAGTTGAGGACGAAGTAGATATTCGAGCCTTTATTATTTCAATTTTGAAAAATGATTATCAAATTATTGAAGCTGCAAATGGAAATATAGGAATAGAAAACGCATTAAAAGAAATGCCAGACTTAATTATAAGCGACATTATGATGCCAGAAATTAACGGTATTCAGCTTTGCAACACACTTAAAACGAACGAGCTTACCAGCCACATTCCCATAATCCTCCTCACGGCAAAAGTGGGTGATGAAAACGAAATTGAAGGGATTAAAACTGGCGCTGATGCTTATATAACAAAACCTTTCAATAGTGAAAAACTGAAAATTAGGGTTGAAAAACTTATTGAGAACAGAAGGCAACTACAAAAACATTTCAGCAAAACGTTAAGTATAAATCCAGAATTGGCTATTACTTCCACAGAAAGTGATTTTTTAAAACGTCTACAGGCAGTTTTAAACGAAAACGTTACAGATCCTGAATTTTCTAGTGACCGTTTTGGCAAAATGATGTTTATGAGCCGTACACAACTTCACCGAAAACTTAAGGCTATTACAGGAATGTCTGCCAGTGAGTTTATACGTTCACAGCGTTTAAAACTGGCTATAGGTTTGTTAAAAGAGTCTGATGCTTCAATCTCTGAAATAGCGTATCAAGTTGGTTTCAATACGCCTTCATATTTCAGTAAATGTTTTAAAGAAGTATACAATTGCACCCCCAACGAATATCTTTCAAAAAACCTTTAAAAACTCTAAATCAAATTAATTTTTATTGCTGAAACATATCTTCTATGTTTTGGAACATTGATGCTATCCATTTATCGTCTTTCCTTATAATTTCGTTAGCTGTAAAAGGTGTACCAATGAAAAATTCCCTTGATAGCAATAAAAAAGACGATGTAATTTATATGAGCATCGATCACCTGAAACAGGGGAAGTATGAATTGAAAATCCTATTGAATAACAAAGTAATGAAATCCATAAAAATTTTAAAGGAATGAAAACAGCAGAAACAAAACCAATTACACCTGAAACAAACAATTCAACAGCGGAAGGAAAAACCACTGCAACAATAGCTTATTTAACCATTATTGGTTTAATAATAGCTTTTGTGATGAACGGCGAAAAGAAAAACGAATTTGCCCAATACCACATTCGGCAATCATTGGGCCTTGCGCTAACGGGCTTAGCACTTGGAGTCATAGGAATGATACCTATTTTGGGTTGGATCATCAATATAGTTGGCTTTTTTATAATAATCTATATGTGGGTAATGGGACTTATGAACGCTATCAACGAAAAACAAAGCCCAGTACCACTCTTGGGTAAAAAATATGAAGAGTGGCTTAAGAATATTTAAAAAAAAAATAATTAATCCTACAATTTAAATTTATGAAAACTACAATGAAATTCGTCTGTTTGCTTTTTCTCTCTCTCTTTTTAAGTTGCTCCTCAGAAGACAATGATCCAGCACCACAACAGTATAGTCTTGACAATATTCAAGGAAATTGGTATAGAGTAGGAGGAAACAACCCTGATTATAATGGTATGTTAGTAAATGTAGCTAATAATATTGGTACCGTAAATATACCATCCGGATCGGCTTTTAGCATCGGAGATATTAAGTGGAAAGACATAATCGGACAAGAAGATAAATCGTTTAATTATAAAGAATTAGGAAGCGATTCTAATTATTATGATGCTTCTATGAAATTGGGGATAGATGACACACTCCGAATATCCGTAGGTAACAGTGGCGTGGGAAATGAACAGAAATGGGTTCGCGTATATACTGAATGGAACGAATGCAACCCATATCAAGTTGGAGATTTTTCTAACTTTAAGAATGGAACTTGGCAAGCTGTAAATGATTCGGATTCATACCCAGGATTGCTTACTTCAGTTACAGATGCTGGCGGTGGGTATTATACTGTAACTTTAACTAACGACAGTGGGATTATTCCTGGTTTAATAATAAAATCCTCTAATGATAATTCTGGCGCTATTTCCAGTGGCACCGCAGCAGGCACTAATACACCAACAGTAAGAAAATCAAGTTTTCTAGTATACCCAGGTGTAAGTTATGATGTTGAGGCAATTTATTCATCATACATAAACGTTAATCATCCTGTTAACTATACCATTGATTATAAATTCACGGGAAGAATGGATTGTTACGAACCAAACGATTATATAGAAGAAGCAAAAGCTATTCCTAAAAATGAAGTTATTGAAGCTTATGCAATTACTGGATATATATTGAATTCAAATCAATCGGGATCATCTCCAACTTTCGATTACTACAAAGTACAGGTTTTTGAACCAGCAAAATTAAAAATGGAACTGATGCAAGTGCCAACTTCCGTTAAATTAAGAGTAAATCTATTAAAGCCTGATGGTGTAATTTTAGGAGTAAATTATGAAGTGATTTCTGGTGATTTAAATCAAGATGGTGGTGTATTTAGTACTACTTCAAATTTAGTATTACAACCAGGAATTTATTTTGTAAAAGTTGATGTCGATGGAACGAGAGATACTGTGATAAATCAAGATGACTCTATTCCAGATCATTGGGACACTCCTTATAAATTTAAAGTGACTACAGTAAATTAATTAACTTACGGCAATTGCTTAGTGTTTCAACTTATTAAAATAAACTGTTTTAACCTAAAGCTTGGTGCCAATGAGTAATTTTTAGATGTTTAATTAGTAGCAAAAGTATAGCGATAAGAAGTTCAAACTTTTTATCGCTATTTTTGCATCTAATACTAATTTATTTTCCTAAATGCCTTCAAAAACAATTGAAAAACTACAATGGCGATACGCTACTAAAAAGTTTGACTCTTCAAAAAATCTATCAGCAGCAAAACTGAACATTTTAAAGGAAACGTTCAACCTTACCGCAACTTCTTATGGTCTGCAGCCTTTAAAGCTTGTAATTGTAAGCAATACCGATCTAAAGGCACAATTAATGCCACTTACCTACAATCAGCCACAAGTTCGCGATGCTTCGCACGTTTTGGTTTTGTGTATTGAAAAAAATATTGATGAAGATTTTATTGTAGATCATTTTAAAAGAGTGGCGAACACTCGCAATACACCGCGAAATATTTTGGAGCCATTCGAGAAAAACCTTATTGCATCTTTTACCGAAAAAGATACCTTAGAAATAAGAGATTGGATGATAAATCAACTTTACTTGACACTGGGATCCCTTTTAACCGTCTGCGCGGTTGAAAATATTGATGCCTGCCCCATAGAAGGTTTTGAACCAAAAAAATATGATGAACTTCTCGGTTTGGATGCAAAGAATTTAGCGTCTATAATTGTATTACCTGTAGGTTATCGCGACGAATCAGATTTTTTCATCAATTTAAAAAAAGTGCGTCGGGGTGTTGATGAACTTATTGTGGAGATAAACTAATTTTTTAAAATTAATCAGCAGACTTTTTAACTGTACACGCAACTCTTACCTTTGGAAACCATCTTCAGTAAAGCCCCAATAGATAATTATAAATAATAATAAACAATAAAAAATGCCTGGATTTGAAATTTTCGGCGCCGAAGAGCGCAAACAAGTAAATGAAGTATTAGAAACAGGTGTTTTGATGCGCTACGGTTTTGACGGAATGCGTAACACCCATTGGAAAGCAAAAGAATTTGAAACCGCTTTTGCTAAAAGAATGGGTGCAGAATATTGTCAATTAGTTTCCAGCGGAACAGCTGCTTTAACAGTTGCTTTGGCTTCTGCGGGAATTGGCGCAGGTGATGAGGTTATAATGCCAACTTTCACTTTCGTGGCGAGTTTTGAATCTATTTTGGCCTTGGGCGCTATTCCAATTTTGGTAGATATTGACGATACTTTAACCCTAGATCCAAAAGCGGTTGAAATAGCAATCACTCCAAAAACCAAATGTGTAATGCCAGTGCATATGTGCGGCTCTATGGCCGATTTAAGAGCGTTAAAAACAATTTGCGACAAACACGGCTTAATTCTTTTAGAAGATGCCTGCCAAGCAATAGGCGGTACTTACGAAGGAAAACCTTTGGGAAGCTATGGCGATTTGGGCTGTTTTTCATTCGATTACGTAAAAACCATTACCTGCGGGGAAGGCGGTGGCATTATTACCAATACTGAAAAATATGCACTCCATGCAGATCATTACCAAGACCATGGCCACGACCATGTGGGCAAGGATCGCGGAGCAGAAACCCATCCTTTTTTGGGCTATAATTTTAGAATTTCAGAATTGAATGCGGCTGTTGGTTTGGCACAGCTTGAAAAATTAGAAGGAATTTTAAAAACGCAAAAAGAAAACTATACAATTCTTAGAGAGGCCCTGCAAAGTCTTGAGGGTGTTACTTTCAGAAGAGTTCCAGAAGGCGGTGAGGAAAATTATTCGTTTTTAAATTTCTTTCTTCCTACCAAAGAATTGACACAAAAAGTGCACAAAGCTTTATCAGAAGCGGGCATAGATGCTTGTTTTTATTGGTACACCAATAATTGGCACTACATAAACGGCTGGGAGCACTTGCATAATTTGAAATCTTTGGGCAATCTTTCCTCCGAAGTAAAAAATCAAATGCAGGATTTAAATGCTACAGATTTCTCAAAAAGTGATGCTTGGATGAGCCGAACAATTTCTTCACTCATAAAAATTGGCTGGACCGAAAAGCAAGTTAAAGATAGGGCAAGACTAATGTCTGAAATAATTAAAAAAGTTTTAAATAAATAGTATTCAGATTTATGAGTTTTAAAAGAAGTGTTCTACTTGCTTTTACGGTAATTTGTTTTTTTCAAAATTCCTTTTGTCAGGATATAAAGGTTGCAACCCTCTCTTTAAAACCGGAAAAATCTGAAGCTATTGAAGGTGTAAATTTTTATGTTGAAAATATTATTGACAATAGATTTTCCAAAAGTTATCTTGGCATTGTTCAAATAGGTTTTAATAACACGAGAACGCCTCTTGTTTTCGAGCAAAGTTTTTCTAAAGAATTAAAAGATTATTTTGACGTTATTTTCCCAAATAAAACAACATCAAAACCTATTACAATTCGCATTGATGAACTGAAAATATCTGAAAATCCAGAGAATTTTACAGAAGAAGGAAAGGCAAAAGTGGTGCTTGAAGTTTTAAAACCAAAAGGAAACAATATGTATGAATTGCTTGGTAGGTACAGCAGTGTTTCTATAAAAACTACAATTGATGCAACAGGCAGTCACTCCAAAAGAATTCAAGATGTTCTAAAGGAAAGCTTGCTTTCTTTTTTTAAAGAAAATCCAAATTTTGAATCGAAAGGGATGTTAAATCTTCAGAGTGAACCTAATGGCACTCCAATTCTAAAGGAGCCTATTCAGAAAGGTTTTTTCTATACTTTTTTTGAATTGCAACATAATAGAGCAATAAATGACGATAAAGTTGTAATAACTAAACCTGAAGAAAGAAATAAAACGGATAAGCTTATTATAAAAAAAGAAGATGGTTTACCTTCTAATTATATGGCATATTACGACGGAAGTAATATTTATGTAAATTCTAACTTGTATTCTAGTGAAGATTATTTTGTAAAAACGTATAAAATTGACAATTTTTTATTGTTCAACGAAAAGTTTTTGAAAGATATATCTTATCTGAATGATCTCAGTATTGTATTGGGAAAATCTGAATTCCCTTATATGCAAGCCAGAAATTGCTTCATTTTAGATTTATCTACTGGAATATTTCACGGAATTACAAAAGATAAAATGAAGATACTTTTAGATGAAAAATTTCCTGATCTATATAAATTGTATAAAAGATATGGCCAAAAAGACGATGAAAAGGTTTTCGATATTTTAAAGGAATTATTTGAAAAAGAAAACCCGGAAAGGATTAGGGAAATTCTTGCTCCTAAATTTCTTAATAACTAACATACTCCATAATCTCCAATCCATATCCAATCATTCCAACACGTTTGGTCTGTTCGCTATTTGAAACAAGTCGAATTTTGTGGATTCCCAAATCGTGGAGAATCTGCGCCCCAATCCCGAAATCTTTACTGTCCATTTCAATTCGGGATGCTTTAGCAATTTCATTAGGTTTTTGAGCTTCTTTCAAGTCTTTTAAGCGATTTAAAAGGTTTAGTGATTGGCTCTGTTGGTTTATGAAAACAATGGCGCCCTTCCCTTCATTATTGATTACATTGAACATATCATCAAGTTTCTGTTCAGTATTATTGGTAAGGGTTCCCAAAATATCACCATTTACCAAGGTTGCGTTTACGCGAACCATAACGGCTTCATTTTCTTTCCAACTTCCTTTTGTGAGCGCAATATGAATTTGATCGTTTGTAGTTTGTTTGTATGCGCGAAGTCTGAAATCTCCAAACTTTGTATTTATTTTGAAATCTTCCTTTTTCTCAATTAAAGAATCATGCTCCATTCGGTATTTTACCAAATCTTCAATGGAGATAATTTTTAGATCAAACTTTTTGGCAACCTTCATTAATTGTGGAAGCCTTGCCATGGTTCCATCTTCATTTAAAATTTCAACTAAAATCCCAGCAGGTTTCAATCCTGCAAGTCGCGCTAAATCTATAGCAGCCTCGGTGTGGCCTGTTCTTCTTAATACGCCACCTTCTTTTGCACGCAATGGAAAAATGTGTCCAGGTCTTCCTAAATCAGAAGCCTTGGTTTCATCGTTTACAAGTGCTTTTATGGTTTTTGAACGGTCGTGAACAGAAATTCCGGTAGTACAGCCGTGGCCAATCAAATCTACAGACACAGTGAACTGTGTGTGGTGCAGCACGGTGTTGTTTTCTACCATCATATTTAAATCAAGGTCGTTACAGCGTTCTTCGGTCAATGGCGCACATATAAGTCCTCGACCGTGAGTAGCCATGAAATTGATCATTTCTGGTGTAACCATTTCGGCTGCAGCGATAAAATCTCCTTCATTCTCTCGGTTTTCATCGTCAACTACAATAATTATTTTTCCATTGCTGATATCTTCAATGGCTTCTTCAATTGTATTAAGTTGAACGAATTTTTCTTTTTGTGTGGAAATCATAGCTATAAATATGTGTTGCAAAGATATAAAATGTACAGTTGGAATTGGCTAAAACAGGATTTGGATTATAGATTTCCTATTTGGATTTCTTTTTTCTTTTTATTCCAAATAATCTTCCAATTCGCTGCATAAAGGAATCAAAATCAAAAAGTCCTTGGTCTGTCGTAGCGCGATAAGTGAGCCAAATACTAAGAGGAAGCATAATTCCGGTACTTAGCCAAGTAGCAATAAAAGGGTGCATCGTACCATCCTCGGCACTGTTTTTTGCAAAAATACCTATAAAATGATATGTTAGAAAAAGCATAATTGCAACAACCATAGGTAAGCCCATTCCTCCTTTGCGAATAATTGCTCCCAATGGTGCCCCAACAAAAAAGAGAATAATACAGGCAATGCCGAGTGCATATTTTTCGTGCAATGCAATCTCTGTTTTATTTAATCTTTTGGTTTTATTTTTAAATTCTTCCTTTTTTGCATCAACAGTCTGAAGTGTTCCTTTAGCGTTGTTTAATGCTAATTTAACAATCTGTAACTGTTGGGTTGGATTGTAAATGTCAAGAATTGTAGCAACAGTGGGTGATTTAATAGTATCACTAATTTTATTCTCTTTAAATTTTTCTACACCGCTTCGGTAATACATGTTTTTGGTGTAGGATTCAATATCGGTGGAATAACTCTGTGAAAGCGAATCTATTTCTACTCGTAATTCACTGATATTGTACATGTTTTGGTTGTTCAGATTGTTTTCTTTATCAACATCTTTATTGTTCAATTCAGTAAGGTCAATATTTATGGAATATTCGTCAAAGTAGCTTTTTGCAAAGGGCTCACTCTTTTGTTTTACAGGATTCTTGTTTTGGATTTCCTCGTAATAATTTCCTTCTTTTAAAATAAGTGATAGTGTATTGCTTCCCTCTTCACTGGCAAGTTCCCCATTATTTGCTATGATTACTGTGAAATTTCCATTGGGTTTGTTTTCATTCTTTTTATGGATCACCACATCTTTCAAATATTGGTCGCGGTCACCACTTTTCTCTTCAACCTTAATATTGAACATATCTCCAATTTGGCTAAACTGCCCTTCGGAAATAACCATGGAAGGTTGAAACTGCGAAATATTCCGCCGCAGGTTCTGCCATTTGTATTCGGAATAGGGGATAACGTTATTTGCGAAAAAGAATGCTGTAATGGAAAGTACTACAATAAAACCTATTACACTGCCCATAGCGCGCTGTAATGAAATTCCAGTAGATTTCATCGCAGCAAATTCGTACTTTTCAGCAAAACTCCCGAAAACCATTAATGAAGTAACCAAAATAGTGAGTGGAAGTACTAGGGGAATCAATCTTGGGGAAACATACCAAAGAAACTTAAGGACTATCCAGACGTCAAGATCCTTTCCGGCAAGTTCAGATATGTAGAGCCAAATTGTCTGCAAGACAAATATGAACATTAAAATAATGAAGACGCTCAAGAACGTCTTCAAATAACTAACTAATATATACCTGTCCAGTATTTTCACTTGCGTGCGGCTAGATTTTGTTTATGTAATAACCGCTTTTTTTATATTTAGCCTCGTCAAAAGTAAACAAGGTTTTGGAAACGGGTTGGTTTGTTTTGAAAGAATTTACGGTAAGGGTATATTTTGTGCCTTTGGCGTCCGTCTGAATTAATTTGTAAATGTGCTTTGTTTGGACGTCAATACCCAAAAGAATGTCTTTTATCTCTGCTTTTGAATCGATTGGGATAAGCTTTATAAACTGAATTTTTCTTCCTTTTACATTTTGTTCAATGTCCATTTTGTAAGTGTAACCCTTTTCATAAAAAGTCAACATTTTTGAAGGTGTAATTTCTTTGTCGTCACTGGGATTGTAAGCAGAAACTGTAACTTCTTCATCCTCGGGAACGATGGTGTAAATATTTTTTCCATCGAAAATACGAGTAGTGCCAAGCATATTTAAAACATATTTATCGCCTTGCAGCGTAACATCGCCACGCGTTTCTTGGTTTACATTTTCTTTGGTATTGTTCAAATTATATTTGAAATCTATTGAAATGTTATCATAACTTTTTGCCTTCGCGGAAACTTCTTTAAGCATAGACTTTGCATCTTGTGCTTGTGAAAAGGAAGTAACAAAAAGTGCAAATAAAATAATACTGAATTTTTTCATTTTAATAATCATTAGTTTGATCTGTAGTTATTATTGAATAAATAAGAAGATTGGAATGCCACATATGCAGTTGCATTTGTCTTTCTAGTTATCATTTGGCGTTTCATTATCTAAAAGTTGGTTTAATGCATCTATTGTTGGAACCAAAACTTGCCGTGCCTTGCTGCCCTCAAAGGGCCCAACAATACCGGCCGCTTCCAATTGGTCAACTATACGTCCTGCACGGTTATACCCCAATTTAAGCTTTCGCTGTAATAAAGAAGCAGAGCCTTGTTGTGCAATTACCAATACTTCTGCGGCTTCACGAAACATTTTGTCCCGTTCCTCGATGTTAATATCAACATTTGTGCCACCTTCTTCGCCCACATATTCAGGAAGCAAATGCGCATCGGGATATGCTTTTTGGGAGCCTATAAATTCTGTAATATCAGCAACTTCCGGCGTATCAACAAAAGCACATTGAATTCGTGTCAATTCGTTTCCTTGTGTATAAAGCATGTCTCCACGACCAATAAGTTGATCTGCTCCGGAACTGTCCAAAATGGTACGGGAATCAATTTTGCTTGTTACCCTAAAAGCAATCCGCGCAGGGAAATTTGCTTTTATAATACCTGTAATTACATTTACCGAAGGTCGTTGTGTAGCGATTATTAAATGGATTCCAATAGCACGTGCTAGCTGAGCCAATCGAGCTATAGGTGTTTCTACTTCTTTGCCGGCAGTCATAATTAAATCGGCAAATTCGTCAATTACCAAAATAATATATGGCAAATAACGGTGCCCATCATTCGGGTTCAGTTTTCTATTTTTAAATTTAGTGTTGTATTCTTTAATATTACGGACCATTGCATCCTTTAGCAAATCATATCGCGCGTCCATTTCAATACAAAGCGAGTTCAAAGTATGGATTACTTTTGTAGTATCGGTAATAATAGCTTCTTCGGTATCAGGAAGTTTTGCCAAATAGTGGCGTTCAATTTTGTTGAATAGCGTAAGTTCCACCTTCTTTGGATCTACTAATACGAATTTTACTTCCGCGGGATGTTTTTTATACAAAAGCGAAGTAAGTACAGCATTTAAACCAACAGATTTTCCTTGACCGGTAGCACCTGCCATAAGCATGTGTGGCATTTTAGCGAGATCAACAACGAAAGTTTCGTTACTAATTGTTTTTCCGAAAGCTATGGGTAGCTCCATTTCTGCATTTTGAAATTTTGCAGAAGCAATTACCGAGCGCATGGAAACGATCTTTGCATTTTTGTTTGGTACTTCAATACCAATTGTACCGCGACCCGGAATTGGCGCTATAATACGAATGCCCAAAGCCGAGAGGGAAAGTGCAATATCATCCTCTAGGTTTTTTATTTTTGAGATACGGATACCGGCATCAGGTACAATTTCGTAAAGCGTAACAGTTGGTCCAACGGTTGCCTTAATATTTGCAATCCCAATTTTATAATTGTTAAGTGTTTCAACAATCCGGTTTTTGTTTTCCTCAAGTTCTTCTTGATCTATTGTTATTCCAGCGCCTACAGTGTGGTCTCGAAGCAGCTCAATACTTGGAAATTTATAGTTGCTTAATTCCAATCTTGGGTCGAATTCGCCATAATCTTTAACCAACTTGTCGCTCAGGTTTTCAATTTCCTCTTCCTCATCTGGAGCTTGTTCTACTTCCATTTCCACATCGCCCTCTATGTCAGATTTCAAAATTAATTTTTCAACAATAGGAGGAGGGGTAGTTTTAACTTTTTCTTCAATAAAAGGCTCAGGAATTTCTTCTTCTTCTTCAACATCACTTACAGAAAAACTTTGGGAACTTGTGTCTGTTTTTTCTTTTGCAACAAATTCTGAAGCAATTTGTTTTTTAGAGCTTCTAAAAGCATCAATGGCCATTTCGGGGGTTAGTTTTAATCTAACTACCAAGTAGATTATCAATATAAAAATCATAATAAGCATTGCGCCCACCAATCCTATATAATCTTGTAAAAGATCGTTGGTTTCATAGCCAATAATTCCGCTAAAAAGGGTTGTTTTTTTTCCGAAAAAGCCGAAAAATACTGAAATCCAAAGCATTAAAAGTATTCCCCAAAACCAAAACTTGGACAATTGTTTCTTGGCATAATCAAAGAAGTAGTAAATTCCCGTTAGGGTAACAAGAAATGCAAAAATAAAGGCGGAGATTCCAAAACCGTCGTAAATGAAGAAATGAGCCACATTGGCGCCAAATTTATTAAGCCAATTTTTAGCCTGTATTTCCCTTTCAGCCAAATTACCAATTTCGCTTTGGTCTGCCTGCCAGGTGAAATAGTAGGAAACAAAAGAAAATAAAAGTGCCAGCCCCAACAAAAACAAAAAGCTACCCAAAAGAATTTTTTGTTGTTTGGATAGCGAAAAGCTTATTTTTTTGCGCGGTGTTTTAGTGGTTGTTTTTTTCTTTTTGGCCATTAATGGAGCGGTTGTCTTTTCAGCAAAAATACAAATATCAACGTGTAAAATTTCAAATTACAAAAAACAAATTCCAAATAAGTTTTAATTGCTTTAAAACTTAGGAATGTAGATGATGCAACCTACAATAACAGCAGTAACCGCCGCAAAAAAAACTGCCCCGGCTGCAATATCTTTTATAAAACCTATTTTGTTATGAAAATCTGGATGTACAAAGTCTGCGATTTCCTCGGCTGCGGTATTTAGTCCTTCAATGCTTATAACCAAACCAATTGCAAAAATTTGAAGGATCCATTCCGTAGCAGAAATTTCAAAATAAAATCCAGCAATAGTCATTATTACCGCAATGAGGGCTTGCACTTGAATGCTTGCTTCGTGGCGCAATAAAAGCAAAGCGCCCTTGAACGCGTAGCCGCATCCTTTAAGGCGCTTTCCTAAAAATGAATTCCACATTATAAAAGTGGTTTTAATGCAGAAAGATAGTCTGGTTCTTCTCCTATTTCTGGTACTTGCTGGCTGTGGATTACTTTTCCGTTTTCGTCCAAAACAACGACTGCGCGAGAGTGAAGACCTCTCAATGCTCCAGTGTTCATTTCTACCCCATAGGTTTTTCCAAAGTTCCCGTCGCGAAAATCTGACAGGTTGGTAACGTTGTTTATTTCTTCATCGCTTACAAACCGTTTTTGGGCAAAAGGAAGATCTTTAGAAATGCAGAGCACTTTTGTATTCTTCAAACCGGTTGCTTTCTCATTGAATTTACGTACCGATGTTGCACAAACATTTGTGTCGATACTTGGAAAAATATTCATCACCACTCGCGACCCTCTGTAATCTGATAATTTTTTTGAACTTAAATCTTGTGCAGTTAAATCGAAATCTGGAGCTGTATCGCCTACTTTTGGAAGTGTTCCAATAGTTTCAATATTATTTCCTCCTAGTTTTATTGTTGCCATTATCTTGTTTTTAAAATGAAGTATAAAGATACGGATTCAGATTTGCTTAAAATGCAAACAACTTCTTAAAGAAAATGTTTTGAAAGTAAAAATCCCTTAACAATAAATTGCAAAGGGACTTTTTATAATGTAGTTTAAATTTCTATCGGTCTATGGAGCCAATAACTTTCTGCGCAAAAGTATTTGCAGCATCGCGCTCCGGCATACCGTCCTCAATCATTTTGTGAACTTCCACTGCACCGCAAAGGTTGGTGATTAGCTCGCCAATGATGTCCATCTCATCTTCCGTAATCCGGTTGTATTCACTAAACGATTCCAAAACTTCGATACAGTTTTCAATCTGTGCCGTAGAATTGTTTCGTTGAATATGTCTAATTACTGGCAACTTCATTTACTAGATCTTTTAAAAGTTCAAATTTGTTGGTCTGCACTTGGTTTACCAATTCACCATTCTTGAAGGTTGCAAAGGTTGGCAAATTGTCAACATTTGCCATTTTTCTACTTTCAGGAAATTTTTCGGCATCTACCAAAACAAATTTATAACCTTCAGTTTCCGAAGCCAACTTTTTGAATTTCGGTTTCATCACTCTGCAATTGCCGCACCATCCTGCTGAAAACTGAACAATTACGTTCTTTTCTTCAGAAATTAGCTGTTGCAGACTATCGTCTTTTAATTCAAGTAACATAATTAATTTCTTAAATAAGTTGCTACTGCTTCGCGAGTTGCTTTCATCGCATCTTTTCCTTCTTCCCAGTTTGCTGGACAAACTTCACCGTTTTTCTGAACGTGCGTGTAAGCATCAACCAATCTAAGGAATTCATTTACGTTTCTTCCCAATGGCATATCGTTCACGCCTTCGTGGAAAATTTTTCCTTCCTCGTCAATTAAATATGTTGCACGGTAAGTAACGTTATCGCCATCTACCATGAGAATTCCGGTTTCTTCATCGTAACGCTCGTTTGTGATATCAAGAATTCCTAACGCGTTTGAAAGATTGCGGTTGGTATCAGCCAATAGAGGGTATGTTACACCTTCAATTCCGCCATTGTCTTTTGGTGTGTTCAGCCAAGCAAAATGTACTTCAGGAGTATCGCATGAAGCACCTATAACCATTGTGTTTCTATCTTCAAATTTTGAAAGCGCCTCTTGAAAAGAGTGAATTTCGGTTGGACAAACAAAAGTGAAATCTTTTGGATACCAGAAAAGTAATACTTTTTTGTTGTTTTTTTTTGCTTCTTCAAGCACGTTTAGTTTAAAAGTATCCCCCATTTCGTTCATTGCATCTACTGAAATGTTTGGGAATTTTTTTCCTACTAATGACATAGTTTAATTTATTTTATAAGTTAATAATTTTCTGCTGCAAAGATAAAAACTCCTTATGGACAAAGGAAAATTACCGAATGGATTAATCTATAAACCAATAGATTTATACAATAGGTTAAATTTTTAACGATAAATAAAAACTATAGATGTGGATCATGCTTTTTCTGGAGAAGCCAACTGTCTGATTTTGATTCGGAAAGCAGCGAAAAGAAGAGTCATAAAGGGGCTGAGCCAGTTAAAAATTGCGTAACCTGCATAATGAAGGGTATCAACTCCTAAAACCCCACTTTGGTATGCTCCGCAGGTATTCCACGGAACTAATACTGATGTTACGGTACCGGAATCCTCCAGCGTTCTTGATAGATTTTCAGGAGCTAGCCCTTTATCTTTGAAAGCTTTGGCATACATTTTTCCAGGAATTACAATTGCAAGATATTGGTCGCTTGCCGTTACGTTTAAAGCCAAACAGCTAATAACTGTACTTGCAAAAAGGCCAAAAACCGTGTGAAACATTTTTAGCAATGCTTTACTTATTGTAGCCAATGCACCAATAGCATCCATTATTCCTCCAAAAGTCATCGCACAAAGTATAAGCCAGATAGTACCCATCATTTTACTCATTCCACCGGCTGTGAAAAGGCCTTTTAATGCTTCATTGTCGGTTGGGATGGAAGTTTCAACCGTAATTGCATTCATAATTCCTTTATAGGCAGTTTGAAAATCTAAATGCGTTCCTCCACCAATTGCGGTCACAATCTCTGGCTGAAATATTAATGCAGCTATACCACCTAAAAGAGTTCCTATTAACAACGCTATTAAAGGCGAAGTTTTCATAATTATAAGACCGATTACAATAACTGGCACAACAAATAACCACGGACTAACATTTAGGGCGTCATTTACGGCAGCTAATATTAAATGAGTATCTGCTTTGCCCGTAGTATCCAAATTGAGCCCTATAATTATGAATACGATTAAAGTAATTATAATTGTGGGAGTAGTTGTGTAAAGCATATACCGTATGTGCGTAAACAAATCTGTTCCCGCCATGGCAGGCGCAAGGTTTGTTGTGTCGCTCATTGGCGAAATTTTATCTCCGAAATAAGCTCCCGAAAGCACGGCACCGGCAGTCATTCCTAAAGGAACATGTAATGCGTCAGCAATACCTATTAGAGCAATACCAACAGTTGCAGAAGTTGTCCAGCTACTTCCAGTTGCAACCGAAATAATGGCACAAATAATAACACACGCTGCTAGAAAAATTGTGGGATTTAACACTTGAAGGCCATAATAAATCATCGTTGGGATTATGCCACTAATAAGCCAAGTTCCTGCCAATGCGCCCACCATTAATAAAATTAAAATAGCACTTGCGGTAGATTTTATATTTACAGCTACCTCTTCCAGCATTTGCTCAAAACTTACTTTATTGAAAAACCCAACTATAGCAGCTACGGCACCCCCCAATAAAAGCACAAACTGGTTAGAGCCACTTAAAGCATCGCTACCATATGTATAAACATTATAAGCAAGCATTCCTATAAGCGCAAAGACAGGGATCAATGCCTCCCAAATATTCAGTTCTACATTTTCTACAACTTGATCATCTTTGGGTTCGGTTGGCTTTATATCTTGGCTTTGCATAGGGAAATTTTAAAATGGAATGTAATGTTACGATTTTGTGAAAAGCTATGCAAATTAAAAATAGGTTGTAAACTAAGTTGCATAATCAAATTCGTATATCTGTCAATTTTGAAGATAAGTGGTTTTTAAAAATAGTAGAAAATTAAAATTATGTATTACAACGAGTATATAATTGGTTATATCGAAAACAGTTAAGGGTATCGAAAATGCATCTTACGTTTGCACACCCAAATCAATTAAATCTTATGAAAACCTACTTTTTTCTTGCCTTTTCCCTTTATTCATTTTTAAGTTTTTCCCAAGTTGGTATTAATACCACTTCTCCAGATCCATCCAGTATTCTTGATGTTTCGGCTACCAATAAAGGTATGCTGCTTCCGCGGGTGGCTTTAAATGGTTCAGGAGATAATAGCACAATTTCAAATCCCGCAATTAGCCTGCTTGTTTATAATACCTCATCAAACGGAGGTCTTACTCCTGGATTTTATTTTTGGAGTGGTAATAAATGGAATACCATTTCTGACACTTCTGGTGGAGGTGGGGGAGGTAATAGCGATGGCTGGTCCTTGGCTGGAAATAGTATTGATAACTCAAAATTCTTAGGTACCACAAATTATAATGCCCTCAAACTTAAAGTAAATAATAGCCAAATGGCTTTATTTGATCCACATGGTGGATTGGCTATTGGGTACGGAGCTGTGGCGAACGAAAATAATTCTGTAGCTATAGGAACAAATGCAAGCGCATCAAACAGCAATCAAGCAACCGCAATTGGTGCTTCTGCAACAGCTTCTGGATTTCAGTCGGCAGCGCTAGGTTATAATGCAAAAGCAATAACAAGCAATAGCACCTTAGCTTTGGGAAATTCATCAACTGCATCGAGTTTTCAGGCTACTGCAATTGGTGTTAACTCCAAAGCAACTACTAGTAATAATACGTTGGCAGTTGGTACAAATAGTGAAGCTACAGGAGAAAATAGCTCGGCCATTGGACAAAGAGCTAAGGCCGAAGCACAAAATTCTACGGCAATTGGTAATAGTTCTTTAGCAAAAAACTATAATTCAACTGCTATAGGTAATGGTGCAGTAGCATCCCAAAATAATGCGGTGGTACTTGGAAATATTACTGACGCCAACGTTGGTATTGGAACGAGTACTCCAAATATCAATACTAAGTTAGATGTTAATGGAAATTACAAATTGGGAAATAAAGGCTCTATTCAAAAAAACCTTATGAGCTTTAGTAAAGAAATGAATTTCGGTACTATTCAACCAAACGGTAGTGTTATTTTAACAATTAACATTCCTAGTGATTTACAACCTTCCACAGTGGCAGCAAGTTTAATAGTTACGCCTGATAATTCTATGTCAGATGATCTTTCTATTGCTTGGTCTAAATTAAATGGAACCCAGACAGTGCGAATTAAATTGATAAATACAACCTCTCAAACATTCAATAGTCCATCTCATAAATTCTATATTTCCATTATTGAATTTAAGGAATACTAAAAATTTGTCCAAGAAAAACTCCTGACTGTTAATCAGGAGTTTTTTTTTTGAAGAAATTTCAAATTATAAAATACCAACCTCTTTCATACATTCGTTCATCATTGCATAGGTACGGGCAATATCATTGTCCAAACCAATACTAAAACGAATCAATCCATCACTAAGTCCCATTTCCTTTTGTTCCTCTTCCGGAATTTCTGAAGAAGTGGATGAGCCCGGTGCGCTGAAAAGAGTTTTGTAGAAACCAAGACTCACGGCCAAATAACCAAGATTGCGTTCTTGCATCATTTCCATCAATTCATTGGCTTTATCAATTCCACCTACATCAACTGTAAGCATTCCGCCAAAACCGTATTCCTCATTCATCATTTTTTTGAAAAGTGCGTGCCCCGAATGCGATTTCAATCCTGGGTAAACAGTTTTTAAACCATCTGCCTCAAACTTTTCAGCTAAATACAAAGCATTTTCACTGTGTTGTTTTATACGAATATGAAGGGTTCGTAAATTTTTAAGAATAGAAGCCGCTCGCAAACTGTCCATCGCGGGTCCCAAAAGCATATTGGCGCCATCATTTACACTTCTAAGGCTATCAATGAATTCCTGACTACCACAAGTTACGCCACCCATAGTGTCGCTGCTTCCATTTATGAATTTTGTTAAACTGTGCAATACAACATCTGCTCCCAATTCCGCTGGAGAAATGCTCAAGGGCGAAAACGTATTGTCAACCAATAATTGTAATCCGTGTTTTTTTGCAATTTTTGAAAGAGCTTTAATGTCCGCAATTTCCATAAGTGGATTGCTTACGGTTTCGCAGTAAATGATTTTTGTGTTTTCAGAAATAGCTGCTTCAACTTCGTCAATTTTTGTAATATCTACAAATGAAGTCTCAATATTAAAACGCGGCGCGAAGTTTTTCAGAAAAGCATAGGTTCCTCCGTAAATCGTTCGGCTAGAAACTATGTGGTCGCCAGCTTTACAAAGTTGAAGAATAGCTGGAGTTATAGCGCCCATTCCACTTGCGGCAACATTTGCGGTCTCGGTACCTTCCATTGCAGCCAGAGCTTGACCCAAATAAAGGTTGGAAGGGGTAGAGTGGCGTGAATATAAATAACAGCCATCAGCGTTTCCTTCAAAAGTATCGAACATAGTTTTTGCTGAAAGAAAAGTATATGTGGAAGAATCGGAAATGGAAGGATTAACGCCTCCAAATTCTCCGAAGTACTGTAAATCCTGAATTTTGTCTGCTGGTTTAAAAGCCATAATTATATTTTGTGTTTGATTGGCAAATTTGCGAAAATTTAAATGAGTGGTCAAATTATAAACGCTTTCCTTTTAAAAGTTTTGTTTTCTGATTAGCAAAAACTTTATTGATTATAACTTTTACTATCTAAGCTTTAACTGTTAAATTTGCACTTCAATTTAAAAGAAATAATTTATGAGCACTTATGATGTAGCAGTAATTGGTTCGGGTCCCGGCGGGTATGTGGCGGCAATCCGTTGCGCACAGTTGGGAATGAAAACCGCAATCATTGAAAAATATGATGTTTTGGGCGGAACTTGCCTAAATGTAGGCTGTATTCCAAGCAAAGCGTTGTTGGATTCTTCACATCATTATGAAGATGCCATGAAGCATTTTGAGGAGCACGGTATTGAAATACCAGGTGAAATAAAATTGAATTTCAAAAAAATGATAGAACGCAAAGCTTCAGTAGTGGATCAAACTACTAAAGGAATTGCTTTTTTGATGGATAAAAATAAAATTGACGTTTTCACGGGAATAGGTGCTTTTAAGGATGCCACCCATATTGAAATCACCAATGGCAAAAAGAAAGAGACCATTGAAGCCAAAAACACAATCATTGCTACTGGTAGTAAACCTGCAACGCTTCCTTTTATAAAATTGGACAAAGACAGAGTGATTACTTCAACCGAAGCCTTAAGTTTAAAAGAAGTTCCCAAACATCTTGTTGTTATTGGCGGTGGTGTTATTGGATTGGAACTTGGCCAAGTTTACCACCGTTTGGGCTCTGAAGTTTCTGTGGTGGAATATATGGACCGAATCATTCCAACAATGGATTCCGCACAAAGCAAGGAATTATTGAAAGTGATGAAGAAACAAGGCATTAAATTCTATGTATCACATAAAGTTTCTGCAGTTTCCAAAAAAGGAAAAGAAGTTACTGTTACAGCAACTGATAAAAATGATAAAGAAGTAACTTTCAAAGGAGATTATTGCTTAGTTTCAGTTGGAAGAAAACCTTATACCGATGGTTTAAAAGCAGAAAATGCGGGCGTTAAAATTACCGAACGTGGAATGATTGACGTAAATGATCACCTGCAAACAAACATTAAAAACATATACGCCATTGGCGATGTGGTTCGCGGCGCCATGCTTGCGCACAAAGCTTCGGAAGAAGGGGTTTTGGTTGCTGAGATTATCGCTGGACAAAAACCTCATATTGATTATAACCTTATTCCTGGAGTAGTTTACACTTGGCCAGAAGTTGCTTCTGTTGGAAAAACGGAGGAGCAACTAAAAGATGCCAATGTTGAATATAAAGTAGGTCAATTCCCCATGCGTGCTTTGGGAAGAAGCCGAGCCAGTGGCGATACCGATGGTTTTGTAAAAATACTTTCCGACAAGAATACCGATGAGGTATTGGGAGTACATATGGTAGGCGCCCGAGTTGCCGATTTAATTGCTGAAGCTGTTGTTGCAATGGAATTCCGAGCAAGTGCGGAAGATATTGCCAGAATGAGCCACGCACATCCAACGTATGCAGAAGCTGTGAAAGAAGCCGCTCTTGCTGCCACCGATAATAGATCTTTGCACGTTTAGAAAATAATTTCTTAAATATAAAAAAGTCCCGCTTTTGCGGGACTTTTTATTTTAACTAAATTATAATTTTATTTTATAATTCCACCACAGCTCACTCTTCCTCCGGCATCACCAGTAGGTTGGGTCGTGAAATCGTCTGTTCCTTCGTGAACAATTAATCCTTTCCCAAGAATATCTTTATTCTCATCGCCACAACCTATACACCATTCATCTGTTTGCATTGAAATTTTTCCATTTCCATCAGCATCGGCTTCAAAGTTACCTATATCACCTTTATGGTATCCTTCGGCATCGCCCCACTTACCGTGTTTTTGATGGGTTGGATTCCAGTGACCACCTGCAGATTTTCCGTCTTCGGAACTACAATCTGCTTTTTCGTGAATATGTATGGCATGCATCCCTGGTTTTAAACCTTTAAATTTACCATCCATTTTTACCATTCCGTTTTCTTCGGTAAAATAAACTTCGCCTAAAACAGTGCTTCCGCTTTTAGACTGCATGGAAACAGTAACCGTTTTCGGAGCTTCTTTCATATTGTCTTGTTCCGAATTGGAATCCATTTGGATGGAATCACTCATTCCGTCCGTTTTGTCCATGTCCTTTTTTTCATTTTTACAGCCTACAAATGCAGTAATTGTAATAGCTGCAATCAATATTCCTAATTTTTTCATTTTATAAAGTTTTAATAGTTAATGTTGGTTCTAGTTTGATTTTTAAAGGTAAGATTTCAATTCGCCGTTAGCAAAATTTTAAACAAATCTTAGCATTTCAAATAACTATCAATCATTTACAAATTAACTGAAGCTATTCAATAAGCTTAGTAATTACTTGTGTTTTGGAATGCAATGTTTTGTGTACGGGACATTTATCAGCAATTACAAGCAGTTTATTTTTCTGTTCTTCGGAAAGGTTTCCTTCTAATTTAATTTCACGTGTAAAGGTGTCAATCTTTGCAGAATCCTTTTCACAGTGCTCACAATCAAATGCATGATCTTTTGAATAATTGATGTGGCAAACAACATTCTCAACTTCCCACTTTTTCCTTTTAGCATACATTTGAATGGTCATCACAGTGCAAGCGGCAAGGCCTCCGGAAAGAAATTCATAGGGCGAAGGTCCAAAATTGTTTCCCCCGAATTCAGTTGGTTCATCAGCAATAAAATAATGGTCTCCCAATTTTAAATTTGTTGAAAATTTATCATCACTATTTAAACTTGCTGCAACTTTGCTATTGCTTTTTATTTCTTCAGGTGCTGGTATTTCAACATAGCGTGCTGCCCAACCAGCAATAACTTGTCCAACGTAACTCGAATCTTTTTTTTCCGAAAGCATATGGTCCACACCATCCAAGGAAACAAAACTCTTTGGGTGGTGTGCTGCTTTATAAATTTCTTCCGCGTTATTTATACTTACTATAGTGTCTTGAGGCGAATGTAAAATTAAAAGTGCTTTATCAAAATTACTAATAATATCAATTAGTGAATTGTTTTCAAGATCGTCCAAAAACTGTTTTTTAATTGTAAAATCTATTCCCCCTAAATTCACTTTTGCTTTTCCATTTTTATTAATTTCCTGAGTGCTATCTTTTAAAAGATTCATCACGTGTAGAGGATGGCTAGGCGAATTAATTACTGACACTGCTTTTATTGAGGGAATTTTTGATGCTGCAAATATAGCTGCAGCACCTCCCAAAGAGTGGCCAATCAACAGGGTGGGAGCCATATATTTTTCCTTTAGAAAGTTTGCGGCTTCAACAAGATCTTCAACATTTCCGGAAAAATTTGTGTTTTCAAAATCACCTTCACTTTCACCCAAACCTGTAAAATCAAAACGGAGTACTCCAAAACCGGCAGCGGTTAAAGCACGTCCAATATTTTTTACGGCTGTCAAGTTTTTGGTACACGTAAAACAATGTGAAAAAATTGCAAAGTTATGTGGTTTTTGATCTAAGGGAAGTTCCAACCGGCCCGCCAATTTTTCTTCGTCTTTATTTGTAAAGGTTACTTTATGAATGTTCATATTTATTGTTTGTTATGCAATCTACAGAAAGAATGTGGCAATGCCACCAAAAGCTTTTCTGTCTCTATATTTACCGTGGCCTTATTGATTTCACCAAGAAACTCTCCGTCTATTTGAAAAGGCACTTTTTTTCTTGAGCTAATTACAGCTTTATCTGTTGAAATAACACGCACAAAATCTGGTGACATTTCAGGTTGGTCGTTTATTGTCTTAAAAATTTCAATGAAATCAAGATCTTTGAAAATAAGAATTTCAAACTTACCATCGTTTATTTTGCCGTTGGGGTTAATGTTAGCGCCAGTTCCATATTTATTAGCATTTGCAATGGCTAACAGAATTCCAGTTTCTTCAATAGTGCCCTCATCAGTTTCAACACTAAATTGAAAAGGCGATTCTGATTTAAAAAGTGTGGGGATAGATTGTAAAAAATACCCAAGTTTTCCACGAATACCAGCACTCTCATAATTTTTGATGAGTTCTGCGTTAATACCCATATCTGCAATGTGAAGACAAATTTTCTCGTTGATAAAAAGTACATCTAGTTTCATGGTGAAATCTGATAATGCAATTTCTATTTGTTCTGAAAGGATTTCGGGAAGGTTGAAATTTACCGCCATACCATTAGCCGAACCTGCGGGAATTATTCCCAAACAGATATCGGTTCCCAAAATACACTGTGCTACCAACGATATTGTTCCGTCGCCACCTGCGACCAAAATTCGCAATGGTTTTAATTCTTTTATTAGCGACTCAATGCTTTCCTTGTCTTTTTTTCCGCTAGTTTCGAAAAGTTTAAACTTAAATTTTCTCTTTTTAACTTCATCTTTTACGGATGATATTATGGGAGATTTATCGCAATCGCCTGAAATAGGGTTCACTACAAGTAAAATATAATTTTCTGAATTCATTGGTATAGATTGTTTTTAAAATTAAGTAATTTGGAAATGCTAAACCGTTAACGAAATCTCAATAAGTGAAGCTTGATTTAAATCTTTACCGTGGTTATGTAAATGACGAGGAACTAGTTGTTTTTGGCCATGTGTTTAAATCCTGGGCACCAGATAAATATCGATTGGATCGTAAAGGAATTCGTCATGCGGTTTCAGTAATTCATATGTTTCGCATTAAACCGCTGGAAAATGTGGAAGTGAAGCTGAAATTTAAAAATATAGAAGTTACTACCAAAACTTTGGCCGATGGTTACTTTCGTTTTACGATTCCTTATTCTGAAAAGCTTGAAAGTGGCTGGCATCCTTACGAAGTGAGTTGTAAAATCTACGAATACGGCATTGTTGAAAATTCTGAATTATTAAAACCTTTTGAGAGTAAAGTTGGTGTTATTTCAGATATTGATGATACCTTTTTAGTTTCACACAGCGGAAATTTTTTAAAAAAATTATACGTGCTTCTTCTAAAAAACATCAACAAGCGTAAGGTTTTTGAAGATGTAGTGCCATATTACCAAGCCTTGAGCAGGGCAGGGCAGGAGAATGAGATGGCTTCAAATTCATTCTTCTATGTTTCCAGCAGCGAATGGAATTTATATGAATTTATTGATTCTTTTGCGCGACTGCATAAACTTCCAAAAGCTGTTGTAAAATTAAAAAAAATTAAAACGGGAATTTCTGATTTTCTTTTTACCGGAAGGGGAAGCCACGACCATAAGTTCGAAAAGATTAAGGATATAATTATGTTCTACCCAAAACTTGAATATATTCTATTAGGCGATGATTCGCAGAAGGATCCGCATTTATACGAAAGAATCGTTAAGATTTTTCCGCAAAATATTAAAGCCATTTACATTAGACAAACTTCCCGAAGAAAGAAACAACAAACCACAGTGATTCTTAAAAATATTGAATCCATGAATGTATCAACTTGCTATTTCAGCAAAAGTGAAGAAGCGATTGCACATTCTGAAAAAATCGGAATTTTGTAAAACCGCACTATTTTACTTCTGTCGATTCCATTTTGTTATTATCTAATGAGGTCTGCCCTTCACCCTTTAAGTATTGGTCTAAAAAATGCAGGATTTTTCCATAAGCTACAATTTCATTTTCCTTTTTTACGAAGCCATGCCCTTCATCTTCAAAAACAACATACTCCACAGGAACACCGTTCTTTTTAACACCTTCAACAATTTCGTCTGATTCAATTTTAAGAACTCTTGGATCTTGGGCTCCTTGCAAAACCATTAAGGGTTTGGTTACGTTTTCGGTATGAAACAATGGTGAAATTTGCTTTAAGCGAACAGAATCCGCGGTATTTGGATTACCCATTTCTGTGTAAAGTGCATCTTTAAAAGATTCCCACCAGGGTGGAATGCTTTTTAAAGTTCGCATCCAGTTGGTCACGCCGAAAATATTAACGCCAACCTTAAATTCCTCCGGAGCAGATGTCAAGGCGGCCATTGTCATAAATCCGCCATAAGAACCACCTAAAATTCCAATCTTATCTTTATCAATGATGTCTTGACTTGCCAACCAATCTTTCCCAGCAATACAATCTTTCAAATCTTTATCTCCGTGGTTTTGATCATCCATCTTATAGAAACTTTTTCCGTACCCACTACTTCCGCGGTTATTGACAGCCAGAATTGCATAACCGTGATTTACCAAATATTGAATCAAAGAATTAAAACCTTGCCTTGATTGGCCGCCTGGACCACCGTGAACCCATACAAGAGCGGGAGCTTTATTATCTAGATTGGCTTGCTTTGGTTGGTAATATATTGCAGGAATTTCCAAACCATCAAATGATTTGAACCTAACAACAGTTGCTTCCACTAAATCGTCAGGATTTATTTCTTTGTTCAAAACATCAGTAAGTTTGTTATATTTTCCAGATGCAATATTATATGAGTAAGTGTTTGTGGGAAGTTGTGAGCTGCCAACGGTTAACAACGCCATTGTTTCGTCTTTTGAAAAGCTAGCGGCATCAATTGCTTGTCCATCAATTTCAGGAAAATTCAATTCTTTTCCTGTGGCAACTTCCGTTACGTACATCTTTGTTTTGGCGTCTTCATTGGAAAAAAGAACCTGATACTTTCCGTTGTGGGTAAAATAGAAAGCATTAATGTCCCAATCTTTTTCCATAACCTTCTCTTTTGAGCCATCTTCAATATTGTATTTCATTAAATAGCTATACTCAGAATTATCATCGGTAGTGTAATAGAATGATTTTCCATCTGGAGAAAAATCCTGAGGAGTATTTTTGCACACAGACTCATTTATTTTCGTTTTTACATTCGTTTTTCTGTTTAATAAATACATATCGTTGTCATTCGTATTTATGTCTTTCGATAATAGCAAATAATTTTTATCTGCTGAAATCCCTCCAAAATCCATATTATCCTCATTCTTTAAGATAAGTTTCGGTTTGAAAGTCGCAATGTCCATTTCATAAACATCCATCATTTGTGGGCTGCGTTCATTGCTGTTGTAATAAAAACTTTTACCATCTTTTGCCCAACCTTGAAATAATGCCCTAACATTTTTTTCAGGAGTCAATCTTTTGATTCCGTTGCTGTCTTTCACAAAAATTTTAAAAATCTCATCCCCATTCCCGTCAATTCTAAAGAGAATTCTATCGTCATCAGGAAAATAGGAAATACCATAAATTGAAGCACTGTCAGACTGAGTGATAGGCATAAATTCACCCCCTTCTGCAGAAACGTTGTACATATTGTAAACCCCGGAGCGATTGCTGGTTATTAAAACCTTGGATTTGTCTGAAGAAAAACCATTTGCCGAAGCCTTTTCATTACCCATAAATTGCTCTATATTGTAGGTTTTTACTTCAGCGACTTCTTTAGTCTCGTCTTTTGGTTTGTCTTTGCAGGCAACGAAAAGTAATAATGCGATACCGATTAAACTAAGATTTTTCATAAAGGTATATTTTGGCGGTTATCTTGTTGATTTTCAAAACAAATCTATGAAATTTTGTTTTATTTGAATGGATTATTTTTTTGGTATTAGTTTAACGTTTCGGTTTTTTTTTTAAACAAGGAATGTTTTAATTTTAAATTATGAATAAGAAAGATGCCAAAAGCGGATTTATCTTCACTAAGCACACTCCCAAAGACCAATCACCATTCGAAAAACTTTTTGATGTTTTTCAAGAATTGATAACCCATACTTCTGGTGATTTCGATGAAGCAATGGACTGGTTGAAACAGATAGATGAAGAATATAAGCTTACTACAGAAGATTATACCTTAGATGATTTTGTGGAAGACCTTAAAAAGAAAGGGTACCTCCGTGAAGAAATAAAGATGGATGGTTCAAACGGATTGGTCATTACTGAAAAAACAGAAAGAGCACTTCGGAAGCGAGCTTTAGAACAGATCTTTGGAAAACTAAGGAAAAATGGCGCAGGCAATCATCGAACCAAACAAACGGGTAGGGGTGATGAGCAAGCTGGAGAATTTCGCGATTATCGTTTTGGCGATTCGCTAGAACAAATCTCGATGACTGAGAGTTTCAAGAACGCGCAGATTAATCACGGTATGGGAGATTTTACACTCTCTGAAAACGATTTGGTGGTTGAAGAAACCATGTACAAAACCCAGATGAGCACCGTGTTAATGATTGATATTAGTCATAGTATGATTCTCTATGGTGAAGACCGAATTACTCCCGCCAAAAAAGTAGCCATGGCTCTTTCAGAATTTATTACAACCCGTTATCCAAAGGATACATTAGATATATTGGTGTTCGGAAATGATGCTTGGCCCATTAAAATTAAAGATTTACCATATTTAAATGTTGGACCCTACCACACTAACACAGTTGCGGGACTTCAATTAGCGATGGATTTATTGCGAAGAAAAAGAAACACGAACAAACAGATTTTTATGATTACCGATGGAAAACCTAGCTGCGTGCGGCTTCCGGATGGACGTTATTATAAAAACAGTAACGGTCTTGACAGTTATATTGTAAATAAATGTTACGCAATGGCTTCTCAGGCACGAAAACTTCATATACCTATTACAACTTTTATGATTGCTGAGGATCCATATTTAATGCAGTTTATAGAGCATTTTACCGCAGCAAATCAAGGGAAGGCATTTTATACTGGCCTTAAAGGTTTGGGCGAAATGATTTTTAGCGATTACGAAACAAATAGAAAGAAAAGAATTAGATAAATGATGAATATAGAAAAAATCAAAACATTCGGCGAACTCAAAAAAGCGGGTTACGAACCTAAATCAATAAAAGAAGAATTACGAAGAAACCTGCTTCAGAAAATAATGAAGAAGGAAACACCTTTTGTGGGTATTCATGGTTACGAACTTACAGTGATCCCTGAATTGGAACGCGCTATTCTTTCAAAACACAACATTAACCTTTTAGGACTTCGCGGACAAGCAAAAACCCGATTGGCGAGGCAAATGATTGGCCTTTTAGATGAATATATACCAGTGGTGGAAGGCAGTGAGATAAATGATGATCCTTTTAGCCCTATTTCCCGCTTTGCTAAAAACTTGATGCACGAAAAAGGTGATGATACACCTATTAGTTGGTTGCATCGCGATGATCGTTTTTCTGAAAAACTTGCAACGCCAGATGTAACGGTTGCCGATTTAATTGGCGACGTTGACCCGATAAAAGCGGCAAATTTAAAACTGACTTATGCGGATGACCGTGTAATTCATTTTGGTATGATTCCCCGAAGTAACCGATGTATTTTCGTGATTAACGAATTGCCAGATTTACAGCCGCGTATTCAAGTTGCACTTTTTAATATTTTGCAGGAAGGCGATATACAGATTCGTGGTTTTGCTGTGCGTTTGCCATTGGATATACAATTTGTTTTCACGGCAAACCCAGAAGATTACACAAATCGAGGCAGCATTGTAACTCCGCTGAAAGATAGAATTGGCTCTCAAATTTTAACGCATTATCCCGAAAATATTCAAACCGCTCGCACAATTACCGAGCAAGAAACGGCAGAAGCGATTAAAGCAAAATCGAATATTTACGTACCCGAATTGGCGAAAGATGTTTTGGAGCAAATAAGTTTTGAAGCACGTGAAAATGATTTTATAGATGCCAAAAGTGGCGTAAGTGCACGTTTAAGTATTACCGCTTTTGAAAACCTTTTGAGTACCGCAGAAAGACGTGCATTGCACAGTGGAGATAAAAAAACCAGTGTACGTTTGGGAGATTTTATAGGTATTATTCCTTCTATTACTGGGAAAGTAGAATTGGTTTACGAAGGTGAGCAGGAAGGCGTTTCCCAAGTTGCTCAGCAACTGATTGTGGATGCAGTAAATACAACTTTTAAGGAACGATTTCCAAAAATTGAAAAACTCACCAAAGATGGCGACGCAGATCCATATGCTGAAATAGTAGCTTGGTTCTTTGAAGAAAATGATTTTGAATTGCTGGATTCATATACTGATGAAGAATATAAAAATGAATTGGATCGAATTATCCCACTGCAACAATTGATTGAAAAATACCAACCGGAAATTTCTAAAATGGATAGTTATTTTTTAAAAGAGGTAATTCTTTGGTCATTGGCTGAGAACAAAAAACTGAGCAAATTCAGTTTGGGGAATGGACTTCATTTTAAAGACATGTACGGAAGCTATATTAGCGGACTTTAAATTTTATTCAATAAAAAAACCGTCAGTTTATATAAAAGCTGACGGTTTTTTAATTATTAATTGATTTTAGATGTTTGGAATCACCAATTCATCACCTGGGTGAATCAAGTCTGCGGATTTCAATTTTCCTTTGTTCGCTTCATAAATAGCATTGTATTTATTCGCATCACCATAGTAATGCTTAGCAATCTTACTTAAAGATTCTCCACTTTGTACAGTATGGTGTGCAAACACAGAAGAATCGGCTACTTTTATGTCGGCCATAATATCGGTTGGGTTTTCACCGCCAACCTTTTTTATCTCGTCCCATAAAAGGTTTTTTTCATATTGGTTCTTTGCAGTTCCCCAAACTTTTAATTGCCCATTTTCTTCTTTTACATCACCGTCTTGAATGTTTAGTTTTTCACCTAAATCCAGAACGCTTTGGTATTTTGACTTTATCATTTTACGAAATTTTAAAAATTTATTTTTAAAGATACAATTTTATGGCAATTCGATTTTGGGATTAATAAAATTTTAATATTAAAGGGTTGAATAATGATAATATGTAAAAAAATTATCAAAAATTTAACTAAAGATTAATTACAATTAATAAAAACTTCACAGCACTTAGAATATCTTTGATGCAAACATTTAAATCAACGAAAACTATTATGAAACTAAAAACAATTGTAATGTCTCTAGCAGTAGTAGCAATGCTTTTTGCAAGCTGTGAGGACTCTAAGAAGAAAGAAGCTGAAGCGCAAGCACAAGCTGAACAAATGCGTATGGAACGCGAAAAAGATTCTTTAATGAAAGTTGAAGAAACTAATGCAAACAAAATGGCCGAGATGGAAGCTAATTCAATTGCTGCAAAAGCAATGGGTAATTCAGATCTTTCTACTTTGGTAAGTGCTCTTCAAGCTGCTGATATGGCTCAAACTTTGAAAGGAGAAGGCGATTATACTGTTTTCGCTCCAACAAACGAAGCCTTTAGCAAAGTGCCAAAAGCAACTATGGATAATTTAATGAAGCCTGAAAACAAAACTCAACTTCAAAAAGTACTTCAATATCACGTGCTTCAAGGTAAAATGAATGCTGCCGATGTTGTAACAAAAATTAAAGCTGCTAATAACAAGCTTGATGTAACAACAATGAATGGAGAAACTTTAACCTTATCTGAAAAAGATGGTAAAGTAATGATAAAAGATGCTAAAGGAAATACAGCTACTGTTACAAGTGCTGATATGGACGCATCAAATGGTGTTGTACACGTAATTGACAAAGTGCTAATGCCAAAAATGTAATTCATTTTTAGAATGAATTAAAAGAAAAAGCTCCAGAAATGGAGCTTTTTTTATATAGAATTGTTACTTAAATATTCAAGTTTCCGCAAGTCTTCTTTATTTTTTACAATATGACTGATGCCGTTTTTTAATAACAGGTTGTTGTTAGTTATTTCAAGAACATCCTCATAATAATGATCGGTTATTAGTATTCCTTTTTTAACTTTAATATTGTTTAATAATTTCTTTATTTCAATTTTATATAAAGGTTCAACCATAGAGAAAGGCTCATCTAGCATTATAAATTGATGATCTAGATTTCCCACTAATAAAACTTCCAAATAACGAACTTGACCTAAAGATAATTCTCCAATTTTTTTTGCTGTAAGTTTCGCAATCAAAGCGTCATAGAAAATGATGTCCTGCTTTTTTTCTTCAGAAAAGTATATAGGAATTACATCGCGAACCTTCAAGTTTTTAGGTAAAAAAGAATTTTGTGGCAAGTAAGCAATACTTTTCAGGGAAACATTTCTTGAAGGATTAAACTCTACTTCATCAATCGAAACTTTTATTGAACCCTTCGTCTGTGTTCCAAATATCATTTTAAGTAATGTAGATTTTCCACAGCCATTACGCCCAAAAATTCCAACGATATCAGTAGTTTTTAAAGAAAAAGAAATCTCTTTAAGAATTTCTTTTTCCCCAAAGTTTATGGTGGCGTTATGTAATTTGAAAATTGCCAAATAAGAAAAAGATGAAAATAATTAAAACTGAAAACATGGGAATACCTACTAAAAGATTGATAATAAAAGAAGTCTGAACAAGCTTCCATTTTGTTAACCCGATATTGTAATAAAAATAAAATTGATCGTTATAAAATGTTCGAAACCCAATAAAACCGAACAACAAGCCAATTGTTGCAAAAAGAACAAACCCCCACAGCAACCCCAAAACCAATACGCTTAAAATTGAAAAAACTGTAATGAAAGGAAATATTGATTTATAAAATTGCCAGTAAGCTCGGTACATTTCTATTCTCTATTATTGACAGCTACAGCCACCGTCCATAAATCCGTGTGTTTCTTGGTGCCAAGGAAAAGCCTGATTGTATTTGTCCATTTCCCAGAAAAAGGGAAGTCGCTCTTTTGGGTTGTTTCCTATTTCATTCATTGTTTCGGTGTCATACAATCGGCCATTAACCATTACCATTTTAATGGTTTGAGTATTTTCAATATTTTCTAATGGATTTTTATCCATTATAATCAAATCAGCAAGCTTTCCTTCTTTTAATGATCCAATGTCTTCTCCAGCTCCAATGTATTCCGCAGAATTAATAGTAGCTGCTTTTAAAGCTTCCAAATTACTCATTCCACCTTGTTTCAACATCCAAGTTTCCCAATGTGCGCCCAAGCCTTGTAACTGTCCGTGTGCTCCCATATTTACTTTTACTCCAGCATCACTTAAACTTTTTGCGGTTTCAGAAACCAAAATATGCCCATTCTTGTATTCTTCCTGTGGCGTTTTCATTCTGTGGCGTGAACGGCTATCTACAATACTTCGAGGTGTGAATGTGAGTAGTTTTTTATTTTCCCAAACATTGTCGCGTTCATAATAATAGAATTCACCATTCATTCCACCATAGTTTACGATAAGAGTAGGAGTGTAGCCAGAATTGCTATGGCCCCACAATTCAAGAACATCTTTATAAACGGGAGCCACGGGAATGTTATGTTCTACGCCCGTGTGTCCATCAATAACCATCGTTAAATTATGATAGAATGTGGAACCACCTTCGGGAACCACATTAATACCCATTTCCCGGGCAGCTTGCAGCACTTGTTGACGCTGATCTCGACGTGGTTGGTTGTAGCTTTTCACGCTTTTTGCTCCAAATGCCTTTGTACGGCGAATACTGCTTCTAGCATCTTCTAAGTTATTTATAACGGCTTTAAAATCGCCATCGGCACCGTAAAGAATGAATCCTGTTGAAAACAATCTTGGCCCAACTAATTCCCCACTTTTTTGAAGTTCAGAAAGCGTAAAAACAGTTTCGGTATTTGCTGAAGGATCGTGCGATGTAGTTACACCGAACGCTAAGTTTGCCATAAAAGGCCAATATTGTTGTGAGGGAAGTCCATCGCGGAAAGCTCCTACGTGAGCGTGAGCATCTACCATTCCTGGCATTATAGTTTTTCCTTCAGCGGAATAAATTTTTGTTCCCGAAGGAACAGAAACCTTGTCGGCTTCGCCCATCGCTTCTATTTTATTGCCGTTAATGACGATAGTTCCGTTTTCAATTACGTTGTCATTTTCCATAGTAATAATACGTGCATTGGTGAATGCGATTCTTCCACTAGGCTTATCCATGGGAGCTTGCAGACCAATTTTTGTTCCAGCCAATGTCATTTCGGGTACTTTTTCTGGGGAACCATTTAAAAAAGTAAATCTGTTTTTTAACTCATTACTGAAATATTCATCACCCAATGTCCACATTACTTTTTGACTGTTCGGTGACCAATGTATATTTATTCCAGCATCCTTGGCTAATTGTGAAACCGGTAGCGCTTTTGTTTTATTATCTAAATCAATGGTTTGTCCGTTAAGTACCAAGGGAGCCACAAATAGTTTGTGAAGATTGGTAAAAGCGATCCATTCGTTATCTGGGCTTGGGATTAATCTATTGGCGTATTTTGAAGTTATATGTATTTTTTCATCATTTCCGTCAAGGTTTACACTTATCAATTTTTTCTCAATATCCCCAAAATAGGTTCCGCCAGTTTGTAGAAAAATTCGTTTTCCGTCTTTACTAAACATTGGATACTCTCCTTTATCAACAACAAACTTTTCATTGTTCCCATTGGCATCCATTACATAAATACCGTCATTTTTTGTAAAAGTGAAACCTTGATCGGTGTTTCCACTTTCTTTTCTATAGGTTATTTGGGATCCGATGGGAGAAAAGGAAGGAGTTCTATAAATACCTTTTTTTGATGTTAATTTTACTGAATTTCCACCGCTAGCAGCAATTTTATAAATCGCGCCTTTTTCCAAATCATTCCAAGTAACGTAAACTATTTCAGAACCATTTGGCGAAAAGGTTGGTTCAAATTCAAAATCTTTGCTGTTGGTCAATCGTTGTGGTTTACCGTCGGGCAACTTTTTTTTGTACAAATGGCCCAAAGCACTGAAAACAATATATTTTCCGTCAGGTGAAGTCACTGCGTGGCGAATCATTTTTGGGGTAAAAGTTTCAGTTTCAATTTTATTATTGAAATGAACAGTTTCCGCTAAATCAATATTTACGTTTGCAGTAAAAGGAATGTTGGTTACAGCTAAAGATTTAACATCAATCGTATTGATTTTTCCACCACTCCAAAAAACGATTTCATTGTTATTGGGCATCCAACTAAAATTTGGATAAACCCCGAAAAGAGCCCAAGCCTCCTGTTGGTCTTTGTTTAATTGATCGTAAATAGGCCATTCCTCACCCGTTTCCAAGTCTTGAATAAATAATACACTTTTGGTACGAACCCTTTTTACAAATGCCATTTTTTTTCCGTCACGAGAAACGGTAGGTCTTGCTGCGCCGCCTGGACCACCTGTTATCGTTTCGGTTTTTCCGGTTGCAAACTCATATCGTTTTATTACATAGATTTGATCGTTGGGGTCTTTGTTGTATTGAAAATAACCACCGGGATACATATCTTCGCTGTAATAAAGATACTTTCCATCGGGAGAAGTAAAGGGTTCATTTACGTCCTGTTGATCGTTTTTCTTTTTTGTAAGTTGTAAACCTGTGCCACCAGATTTGTGATACTGCCACATTTCGCCAGCTCCCAAACTTCTTTCTGATGAAAAATGCTTTCGTGCAATCAAATAATTACCATCTGCACTCCAAACAGCATTGTTTAGCAGTCTAAAATCTTCTTCGGTAACTTGTTTTGCATCGCTCCCATCTATATTCATTACCCAAATATTGTCGCCACCACCGGCATCACTAGTAAACGAAATTTTTGTTCCATCTGGGCTGAACCTTGGTTGCACTTCAAAAGGAATTCCTGTTCTGATTGCTTTTGCTGTTCCTCCCGAAATGGGCATAGTGTAAATATCACCGATCATATCAAAGACAATGGTTTTGCCATCCGGATTCACGTCTAAGTTCATCCAAGTGCCTTCATTTGTGGTGAAGGAATGGGTTTTATAGTTGAAATCTTTCCCGGGGTTGGCAACTTCCCATTTTGGCTCTTCTTTTTCTTTGTCCTTTTTTTCTTTTTTTTGGGCTGCTATTGTCAGTGTAAACGTTAAAAGAACTAGTGTTGATAGTATTTTCATATTTAATTTGTTTCTAAATCTGAGTATTAAAGTATGTGGAGTAATTATTTTATTGAGCTTGTTCGGTATTCACATAGAAGTCTTTTTTTATCTGAAAAGTTTGAATTGGCGAAGAAGTCGTTTTTATTTTCCACTCTGAAGTAGGAGAGATCCATTCTTCTTTGCCATTAATTATAGCAATTATTGGCATATTAAAGTTCTCGACAATGTCAACATAACGGAATTTTAAATTTTCTCCCTGAATTTTATATTCCACTTTTGGAATCATTGTGGTTCGGAGATATTGATTAAAGAATTGGGAAAGATCAATGCCACTTTTTTCACTTATGTAACCTTCTACTTGTTTGGTAGTAACGGTTTGGTGATAGAATTCTTTATTTAAACCACGAAGAATCTGGCGCCATTTTTCATCATCTTCAATAAGTTGACGAATCATGTGAAGCGTGTTCCCGCCTTTGTAATACATATCACTGCTTCCAGAATTGTCAACATTGTACTGCCCGATAATTGGACGATCATTCAATATCTTTTTTCGGGTACCGATAACATATTCTGAGGAAGCTTTTTTTCCGAAGTAATAATCCAAATACAGATTTTCGGAATAATTTGTAAACCCTTCGTGAACCCACATATCTGCCACATCTTTACTGGTTATATTGTTAGCAAACCATTCGTGGCCGCTTTCGTGAATAATTATAAAATCAAACTTCATTCCCCAACCGGTTGCTGAAAGATCGCGACCCAAATAACCGTTCTCAAACTTGTTTCCGTAAGTCACGCTGCTTTGATGTTCCATTCCTAAATAAGGAGCTTCAATCAATTTATAGCCATCTTCGTAAAAAGGGTAGGAACCAAACCAGTGCTCAAAAGCTTCCATCATCATGGGTGCTTGTTTGAACTGTTTTTTTGCTTTGGCTTCATTTTCACGGAGCACATAGTAATCCATATCTAAAATTCCTTTTTCGCCTTTGTATTTTTCGCTCCAATATACGTAATCGCCAATATTTATATCAACACCGTAAGCGTTTATGGGGTTTACAACTTGCCACACCCAGGTTTTTGTTTTGTCGTTTTCAATTACTTCTTTTAACCTTCCGTTGCTTACGTCCATTAAATCTTTTGGAGCAGTTACAGAAATTGTAATGCCATTATCAGGCTCATCAGAAGGATGATCTTTTAATGGCCACCAAACGCTGGAGCCAATACCCTCGTTAGAAGTTGCGATAAAATCATTACCATTACTGTCTTTGGACCAAGTGAAACCACCATCCCAGGGCGGACGTCTAGCTACAATTGGTTTTCCTGAGAAGTAAATTGTTAGTTTTTGTTCCGTGTTTTCTATCTGTTTTTTTTGAAGTTTTAAAAAGTGTGCATTTCCTTCAGAAGTATATGAAATTTCTTTTCCGTCTTGAATAATTTTATCAATCTTCATTGGGGCTTGCAGATCTATCTGCATAATTTCATTTGGCTCCAAAACTTTGTATGAAATGGTATTGCTGCCTTCAATGGTTTTTTCGGAAGGATTTACTGCAACTTTTAAATCGTAATATGTAACGTCCCACCAAGCCCTTTCAGGAGTTATGCTACCGCGAAGGGTGTCTGCACGAGTAAATTCTTGGGAAAACACAGAAAAAGTAAGAAGCAATAAAACTACAATGCAAATTTTTTCTTTCATAATTTATAGTTTTATCTAAATACCGAATTTGGAAAAACCACCACACTCTCAAAACCATTTTTTCCAACTGAAGCTACTCCGAAAAATGAATTATCAATTACAATTCCTTCTAAAGTAAATTCTGAAACATCGCCCACAAAACGGCTGTGGTCCCAAGTGGGCGAAGTGGTGTCTCGCCAATAAATTTTATAGCCCGTAGCACCATCCACTTTGTCCCATTTCAATTTTGCTGAAGCTTCCACAACGCCACCAATGGCAACATTATTTGGTTCGGGAGGGGCGGAGGCAATGCTCGCTAAATTTATAGCGTTTACAGCGGTTAGTTTTGCAGCATAATCAAAGTTTACAAATTCTAATTTATCGCCGTATTCAATACCATTTTCAGTTCTTATATCTTGATGTTGGTGGTTGTAATCTTCGTGCGATTCCATTATTCTAATTCCAGCCCAACCTAAATCATTAAATGGCCTGTGATGACCACCGCGACCAAAACGATCCAGTCTGTAAACCATCATAGGGTTCATTTCAGGCATATAGGTTTTTGTGGTTTTAAAAATGTAACGTGCGAGTTGGCGAGAAACGCCGTCCACTTCGCCACCGTAAAAACGGCGCATTTCACGTTCGCGCTCTGTTTCTGTTGGCGGAACTGGCTCAGAAAAAATCCTAAAATCACGGTTGCTGATTACACCGTCCACGCCTTTTATATTGCCTATCATATCATTATTTAAAACTCCTATAATTTCCCAACCGTTCTTTTTTGCATATTCCGCAAAACCTTTACCGCCGAAAAGGCCTTGTTCTTCTCCGCTTAACCCTAAATAAATAATGCTATTTTCAAATTTATATTTTGAAAGAACCCTGGCAGCTTCAATGGTTCCGGACAAGCCACTGGCATTATCATTTGCTCCGGGAGCATCTTTGGTGAAATCGCTGCCATCACTGTTTCGCGAATCTATATCGCCACTCATAATGATATAACGGTTTGGATATTTTGTACCTTTCTGAATTGCTGCCACATTCACAATCCACGTATCGGTTGGAACACGATCATTTCCTTCAGCTTTTACCAAATCCTTTTGGTAAATAACACGTAAGCAGTTACTACAATTTTGGGAAATATTTTCAAATTCATTTTTAACCCATCGTCGCGCAGCGCCAATTCCACGGGTATTGCTAATAGTATCGCTAAAAGTATTCCGGGTTCCGAAATTTGCAAGTGTAGTTATATCGGTCTTAATTCTTTCCGAAGAAACGGAATTAATAATGTCGTAGATTTTTTGATCTGTTTGGGAATAACTAAAAGAAAATATCAATAATGCTACTAAAAGGGATAATGTTTTCATTTTAAAAAAAGTTTCCCTAAAAATACTCAAAAGAAGCTACAACGTCTAAAAACTTTTAAACTTTGTAAAAATGGAATTACATCGGCTCTGCTACTACAGCAAGTTTTTTTCCATTAGGACTTATAGCCATGCGGGTTATGCTTTTTAGGCCATATTCCTCCAAAGATGCTACTCTGTTCCATTCCGTTTCACCCAAGGTGTCGTACATATAAAGTTTATTGCCGCTCCCAACAAGAATTTGTGTGTCGTTGATCCAAACACAGTCTTTAATTCCGATAGGCAGTTCGGTTACAAAAAAGCTTTCATAGGAGTTCATGTCCAAAAGATAGAGGTCTAAATTTCCTTCATCATTCACCAAAGAATAACTCAAGGAATTGGTGTTTGGTATTTTTTGGAGAGATCTTCCAGCATTATAAAACAAGGTATCTACTTTTTTTGAGGGTAAATCAATCATTACTAAATCCATATTATCACCGTCTAAAACTGTAGAAAGAATTTTTTTGTCATCATAAAAGGTGAAATAGGCTACTTGTAGATTTTCAATTAGTTCGGTTGAATTGCCCTTTTCTGAATTATAGCGATAGAAACGTTGCAAACCATCTTTGTCAAGCCGAACGGCAGCTAAATCATTATTAGAAGGAAATTTTTGTGGGGAATATTCACCACCTTCGGTTTTATTATTAACCCATTTTTGAATTTTTGAAGTCAGGTTATATTCTGAAATGTCTGTTTGCCCGTCATTGTTTCCCGCAAAAACAAGGGTTTCATTTGAGATGAAGGATGGTTGGTTATCGTAACCTTCGTTATTTGAAATATTTTGGACGTTCATTAATTCTAGACCTTCGTAAGCCGGGCCGAAATCAAAAACATATATTTCGGTGTTTTCTTGGGCAAAACTAAAAATGGTTGTTGTAAGTGTGAAAAGGAAAAGGAGTTTTTTCATTGTAAATAGTTTTCTTCAAAAATAGCAAACTCTGCGCCATAAATTGAGAAATGTGAATGCGCTAAAATTTTTGTATTATTCAACCTCTAAAAAAGCCGTTGTATGGAACGGTATGCCCGTATCGGTAATTCCTTCAATTTCTATTTGAAAACTTCCTTTTTCATCACTCGTGTAAAAATTAACCTCGGCATTTTTATAGCCGTTGCTAACAACATTCGGCGTCCAGTAAAGTGTTGTGCGCTTGTCTTCACGGCTTCTGTTTCTATCTACCAAAGAATAATCTGGCGCATAAAACTCTCTCGCTAAATAAAATCCTTCAGATTTAAAGTTGATAGAGCCTGGTTTTCTATCAGTTATAAATCTATTTCTTGCACCTTTTTTTGTATATATAGCAATAACACCTTGAGCCTTTAACCCATACGCTGCTGCTGCGGGCCCAATGTTTAAAACATCTATAAAGTCAATATCTGCTTGATGGATTGAACGTGCAATTCCTAAGTCCACCTCAACATTGTCAACATAATATGTAGGTTTTAAACCTCTGAGATTTACTTCGTAATCCTGTGAAGTCTCGGCCCCGTATTTACTGCCCACTCGAACGCCAGGAACATTCATAATTAAATCCATAAAATTACCAGCTCCATTATCTCCGAATTCATCAACCACAATTCGATGTGAAGGGGCAAAGGATCGCGTTCTTTTTTCTCTTTTAATTTCTTCAACTTCTTCTTTTGTTGCTGCTTTTCCACTAATGTTCACCTCTTCCAATACTTCTCTTTCTTTGTCAAATTGAAAATCACTATAAACATTATTTCGTGTTTTTTTTCTATAATTCTCAACATTGGCAATTTCAAGATTTTGATTAAATGGATTTACAATTCTATCAGGAATAATTGTTGGTCTTTGGGCAGGTGGATCCAATTTAATGTTAGTATCGCTATAATTTGGTTTTTCTGAAGTAAGTCCTGACCCTGCTTGTAAAAACACATCTATGGTATCAGTAAAAACAAAAGGACCATATGCAAAGTGGCCAATATTATTGGTGCTATTGGTTTCTTGATAAAATCCTTTTTTTCTGAACGTGAGTTTAGTTTCACTCACTTTATTTTGAAAGGGAGATTGTGCATTAATAGTGTTGCCGCTTATGTAAATTCCATCTTCCGGTTGAAATTGCTGAGGCGTACCTTTCTCTAAAAACTCTTGCCATGTAAAGCGTCGCCAGCCGTGGGTAAGCATTATTAAATCTAATTGTAGATTTTTTTTAATAGTATCTCCCGCAGTGAAGAAATAGTTTGGGGATTTAATTTTGCCCCTCAAATCTGAGTTCAACAATAAATAGGTTTTAATATTTTCAGCATTGGGATTTGTTTTGATCAGTTCGGCATCAATTACTGAAAGGGAAAGCGTATTTGCTATCAATTTTCCTGATTTGTTCTTTACTTCAATTTCCAAGTTTACGCGATCGCGAATGCCTGCGGAAGAGCCATTTGTTTTTTTGACCGCTATAGAAATATTCGCCTCTTTTTTGATATAAACCAATCGTTCCGCTACAGGTTTTTCAGATTCATTGAAAACCACTATATCCAAAACACCTTCAATCAAATTTACCGTTGGTATTTTTACCAACATTGTATTTGTCTCTTTGGAATGTGTGTAATCAAAAGCGGCCACTCCTCTTTGTTGGCCAATTATTAGCACATTTTTTAAACCTTCTTTTTTGTTTGTGGATACGTTTATTAATACTTCTTTATCAGTTACAGAAGTATTTAAAACATAACCTTCTGAAAGTGGGGTGGGGAGTGGATAGAGAATATTCTCATCACCATTTGTGATTACTGCGCGGTATTCTTTACCCTGTTCTGGTTTTAAATAGAACGTGCCGAGACCAAACTCAAAGGTTTTAAAATCGGTTACTTTGTTTCCTTCGGTATCTTCAATAATTCCTACTATGGGACTTGCTGATAATGCCGCATCCTTAACTTTTACAGCAATTTTATTACTGATACCTTCAACCAAATATCCTCCTTCTGGATAAAACCCAATTTCGGGCAATTCAGAATTTTCCGCTACCTTGGAATTCTTCTCTCCATCTGAATCTGGAATTTCTGAATTAATCGCAAAAACAGGAATCTCTTTATTAAAAAAATAATCCCTTGGCTGATTGCGCATATAATTTGTGAAAGCACGCAACAGATAAGTACCTTCTGGCAGATCAATGGGTAATTTGAAATCTCCGTTGATACTCATTGATTCTGTAAAAAGTTTTCTATCGCTTATTACTTCGTTCTGTTCATTTATGAGTTCTACATAAATTATTTTGCTTTTTTCACTTTTTCTATGAGTCACACCATTAACGAGGTATGTATTAAACCAAATATTTTCACCGGCGGTATAGTAAGGCCTGTCTGTATGAATGTATATTTTTTCTGGATATTTCTCTGTAGTGTATTCGTTGAGTCGATTGAGAATTAAAATCTTCAAACCAGAATTGAAAGAAAATGCGATACACAAAACTAAAATTGATAGTATCCCTAAAATTTTCTTCATCATTAAAAAAAGATTGATTTTAAAGGTAATAATTAATTTAAAAAAAAAAGACCTGACAGATATTAGAAATCTGTCAGGTCAAATATTTGTAAAATCCAGTATATTTATTGGAATTTGTTTCTACTCAATATTAAAAGGGATAATTGTTTTCCGAAATTACCTTGGCAGCAATAGTCTTTCTTAATTCGCCAATATTAGGCATGTTTTGGTATTTGGTGAAACGTTTAAGACCCATCAACATTGCGCGTTGTTCGTCACCTTCAGAAAACGAAAGAATTGCTTCTTTTGCCTTTACGGTAATGATATCAACGGCGTGATAAAGGTATAACTGCGACATTGCAATTTGTTCTTTTTGGGAGTCTTCGCCAAAACGTTTTGCATTTTTCTCGGTTCTCAAAATTCCACTTTCAGCCATATATATTTCAATCAAAATATCTGCAGCAGCTAAAAGTGTTTGTTGATGTTCATCAAGCTCAGTTCCATATTTTTGAACGGCGCTACCAGCAACCATTAAAAATACTTTTTTCAACTTGGCCACCATCGCTTTTTCTTCGGAAAGTAATTCGGAAAAATCTGGAGTTTCAAAAGAAGGGATTCCCATCAATTCTGAAGCTACGGCTTGTGCAGGTCCCAAAAGATCTACGTGACCTTTCATTGCTTTTTTAACCAGCATCCCCACGGCAAGCATTCTGTTTATTTCGTTGGTACCTTCATAAATACGTGCAATACGGGCATCACGCCAAGCAGATTCCATTGGAGTATCTGCACTATAACCCATTCCGCCATAAATCTGTATTCCTTCATCAGCACAATTTTGAACATCTTCGGAAACAGCTACTTTTAATATAGAGCACTCAATAGCATATTCCTCAACACCTTTCAATTCAGCTTCTTGATGGCTGTTGCCCTCTTTAATACGAAGCGCGATTCTATCTTCAATATTTTTTGCTCCACGGTAACTAGCACTTTCGCTTACATAAGCATTGGTAGCCATTTCCGCAAGCTTCAATTTTATTGCTCCAAAAGAAGAAATAGGGACATTAAATTGAATACGTTCATTTGCGTATTGAACAGCGTTTGCAATAACGCGACGTTGCGCATCAAGACTTGCTGCAGCAAGTTTAATACGACCAACATTAAGGGCATTCATTGCAATTTTAAATCCTTCGCCACGACCTGCTAACATATTTTCAACAGGAACTTTGGTATCGCTAAAGAAAACCTGACGGGTAGAGGAGGAGTGAATACCTAATTTCTTTTCTTCCTCGCCCATTGAGATTCCATTTTCAGGATCGTTTTCAACAATAAATCCAGTAATGTATTTATCGTCTTCAATTCTGGCAAAAACAATCATAGTGTGACAAAAACCTGAATTTGAAATCCACATTTTCTGACCGCTTATTAAATAATGCTTACCATCTTCAGAAAGAATTGCCTTTGTTTTTCCGCTGTTAGCGTCACTTCCAGCTCCTGGTTCAGTTAATGCATAAGCTCCAAACCATTCGCCAGTGGCAAGTTTTGGAACATATTTTTTCTTTTGTTCCTCTGTTCCGTATAAAGTAATTGGAAGCGTTCCGATACCTGTATGTGCTCCAAAAGCTGTAGCCACAGAACCTGTTGCACCAGAGATATAATCACAAACCAACATAGTGGTAACGAAACCCATTCCTAGTCCGCCATATTCCTCTGGCACGGCAACACCAAGCAGACCCATTTCGCCTGCCTTTCTCATTACTTCTTCCGTTAATGCATAATCTTTGTGCTCAAAACGTTCTTTGTTTGGCCAGATTTCACGATCTACAAATTCCTTCACAGAATCGCGCATCATTTTTTGTTCTTCGGAAAAGTCTTCGGGGGTGAATACGTCTTCAGCTTTTGTTTCTTTTACTAAAAATTGACCGCCTCTTAGAAGTTCGTTTTTATTTGTTTCTGTTGTGCTCATATTTTTTAAAATTTGACTTAGGACGGTAGGACATAAGACGTAGGACTTAAAACGCCGTCACTATTTATTATTTTGATTTGGTTTAAAATTATTTTTAAGATATATTCTTTTCTATATTTTCTATAAATCGAGTAATCATTCCTTGAATTGATTGGACCTTTCGTTCCAAATGTTTAAACGTTTCTTTTGAAACATAACCAATTTCAAAAGCAATAATAAGTTGAGTTTCCCATTCGAAGGCTGAACCCAAAGAATTATCTAAGTATTGTAAAAAATGTTTGCCTGTTCTTTTAGCGGTTCCTTCGGCTATATTTGAAGGAATAGAAACTGCACACATTTGCATTTGACTGGTTAAGGAATAGGTTTCAGATGTTGGAAATATTTTTGTTGTTGAATAGGTTTCTTTTGCCAATTCAATACCTTCTTTCCAAATTGTAAGTTTTCTAAAATTATGTCTTGCCGCCATATTATTTGGTTTAATAATTAAAGAATTTGGTCTTATGTCCTACGTCCTATCGTCTTAATTCCCTTATTTCAAAAATTCATAAACCCCTGCAGCTCCTTGCCCAGTTCCCACGCACATTGTTACCATACCATATTTTCCTTGCATGTTTCGCTTGCGCATTTCATCAAAAAGTTGAACTGATAGTTTGGCTCCGGTACAACCTAGTGGGTGACCCATAGCAATTGCACCTCCGTTTACATTAACGATTTCCTTATCTAATCCCAATTCACGAATAACCGCAAGGGATTGCGAGGCAAAGGCTTCATTCAATTCAATTAGTTCCATTTGGTCTTGTTTCAACCCAGCTTGTTTCAATGCTTTTGGAATTGCGTGAAGTGGACCTATACCCATTATTCTAGGTTCCACACCAACGGCGGTATAACTTACTAATCTGGCGATAGGCTCAAGATTTAATTCTTTTACCATCTCTTCACTCATAATCACAGCAAAAGCAGCACCATCACTCATTTGTGAAGAATTACCTGCAGTTACGCTCCCGCCATTAGCAAAAACTGGACGAAGCTTTGAAAGTGCTTCAACATTGGTTCCCTTTCTTGGGCCTTCGTCTTTATTCACCGTATATTTTTCGGTAACTTTTTTACCGGCATCGTTTACAAAAGTGTGTTCCACATCAATAGGAACTATTTGATCATCAAAGCGACCTTCGTCTTGAGCTTTCAGCGCTCTCATTTGACTAGTATACGCGAACTCATCTTGATCTTCACGAGAGACGTTGTATTTTTTTGCAACTGCTTCAGCAGTTAAACCCATATTCCAGTAATAATCTTCGTGGCCTTCTTTCGCCATTTTATAATCTGGTACAGGTTTATAACCACCCATCGGAATATAGCTCATACTTTCAGCGCCACCAGCAATGATGCAATCTGCCATTCCACTTTGAATTTTTGCTGTTGCAATAGCAATAGTCTCTAATCCCGAAGCGCAATAACGGTTCACCGTCATACCAGGAATTTCAACAATATCCAGTGCCATTAACGAAATCAAGCGACCCATGTTTAGGCCTTGCTCCGCTTCAGGCATTGCGTTACCAACGATTACGTCGTCAATTCGTTTTTTGTCGAGTTGCGGTAATTCGTTCAAAATATATTTAATGGTTTCCGCAGCCAATTCATCTGGGCGTTTGAAGCGGAAAACTCCGCGAGGGGCTTTACCTACTGCGGTTCTGTATGCTTTTACTATATATGCTGTTTTCATTTTTATTTAGAATTTAGATGTTAGTATTGAGTATTGAGATGCTCATTTTTCTAACGATTTTATTAATGCGTAACTCATTTTTTGTAATTCAATAACTTTAGATAAAATTGGATTTACTAATGATTCTGGTCTAAGATTCAATTTAATTGATAATAATAATTGAGTATAAAGTTCATATGAAGAACCATTTGAAATTCCGAGAAAGTTTCTAAATTCACCATTGGTATTTCTACCTGCTCCTTCGGCAATATTGGAAGGAATTGACACAGCGCTTCTTCGAAGTTGACTAATTAATCCAAACTTTTCTTCCTTTGGAAAATTTTCTGTTAGTAGATAGACTTCTTCAGCAACTTCCATCGCTTTATTCCAAATCTTTAAATCTTCTAACTTGTGCATTTTCTCAATACTCAATACTAACTACTCAATTCTAATTTCTAAGAGGTTTCCCTTTTTGAATCATATGCTGAAGTCTTTCCAAAGTCTTTCTTTCTCCAGTTAAACTTAAGAATGCTTCTCTTTCAAGGTCAAGCAAATATTGCTCACTCACGTAGCTTGCTTCACTTAAATCTCCACCGGACATAACATAAGCCAGTTTATTTGCAATTTTAAGGTCGTGTTCGCTGATGTAGTTTCCAGCCTTCATTTGGTCGGTTCCAACAAGGAACATTCCCAAGGCTTGTTTTCCAAGTACCTTAATATCAGTTCTTGGAATTGGTTTTGTATAACCTTGATCAGCCATAAAACGAGCCATCGCTTTCGCGGCCGCAATTTGTCTTGCTTCGTTTACAATTACAATATCTTTTCCTTTCTGAAGAATTCCAGTGTCGTATGCTTCATAGGCTGAAGTAGATACCTTTGCCATAGCGATAGTTAAGAAATATTCTTGAAGTGTGTTGAGTTCAACATCATCTTTTCTAAATAGATCACTTGCACGCATTGCCATTTCCTTGGAACCACCACCGCCAGGAATTACTCCAACGCCGAATTCTACCAAACCAATATAACTTTCAGCAGCTGCAACAACTCTGTCTGCGTGAAGCGTAAATTCGCAACCGCCACCCAAGGTCATTCCGTGCGGTGCAACCACAACTGGAATAGAGGAATAGCGAATACGCATGCTAGTATCTTGAAAATATTTTATGGCAGCGTTCAGTTCTTCGTATTCCTGCTCTACGGCCATCATAAAAATCATTCCGATGTTGGCGCCTACTGAGAAATTTTTACCGTTGTTGGCAATAACCAAACCATCGTAATCTTTTTCCGCCATATCAATGGCTTTATTGATTCCGGCCAAAACATCACCGCCTACGGAATTCATTTTACTGATGAATTCTACATTTAAAATACCATCGCCAAGATCTTCAACTACAACCCCGTTATTTCTGAAAACTTCAGAAGTTTTGCGGATGTTGTCTAAAATTATAAATGAATCCTGTCCAGGAACTTTTACGTGCTTTTTCTGAGGAATATCGTAGTAATAGGTATTTCCGTCTTTTATAGTGTAGAAAGAATCAACGCCAGCTTCAAGCATTTCATTTACCCAAGCTGCGGGTTCTTTTCCTAAATCTTTTATTAGTTCAATTCCTTTTTTAACACCAACGGCATCCCAGATTTCGAAGGGACCATTATCCCAGCCGAAACCTGCTTTCATTGCATCATCAATCTTATAAAGCTCGTCTGTTATTTCAGGAATTCTTTTTGAAACGTAAGCGAACATCGCTCCGAAGTTTTTTCGGTAGAATTCGCCAGCTTTGTCTTCACCCTTTATAAGAATTGGAAAACGATCCGTTACTTTATCAACGGATTTTGTTTTTTCTAACGTACCAAAAGATGCTTTTTTACTTTTTCTATAGTCCAAAGAATCTAAGTCGAGCGTGAGGATTTCACTGCTGCCATCATCATTTTTTACTTTCTTGTAAAAACCTTGGCCGCTTTTACTTCCCAACCATTTCTTTTCCATCATGGTATCGATGAAACCTGGAATTTGGAAAATACCGTGTTCTTCATCATCGGGAACGTTATCGTAAATTCCTTTTGCAACGTGAACCAAAGTATCTAAACCAACCACATCTACAGTTCTAAAGGTTGCAGATTTTGGACGGCCAATTACTGGGCCTGTTAGCTTATCAACTTCTTCAACAGTAAGTCCCATTTCTTTCACTTGGTGGAAAAGGCTTTGGATGCCAAAGATTCCAATTCTGTTTCCTATAAATGCAGGAGTATCTTTTGCAACCACGGAAGTTTTTCCGAGGAATTTCTCACCATAACCATTTAAAAAGTCTAATACTTCAGTTGAAGTTTTTGGACCGGGAATAATTTCAAAAAGCTTTAAGTATCGCGGCGGATTGAAAAAGTGGGTTCCGCAGAAGTGTTTTTGAAAATCCTCACTGCGGCCTTCACTCATAAATTTAATAGGAATACCGGAAGTATTCGAGGTAATAAGCGTTCCGGGCTTTCTGTGCTTGTCAAGGTTTTCAAACACCTGTTTTTTAATATCCAAGCGTTCCACCACAACTTCAATAATCCAGTCGGCAGTTTTTACTTTTGAAATATCATCTTCTAAATTTCCAGTGGAAATTCGTTTTGCAAAATCTTTGTGATAGAGTGGGGCAGGGTTGCTTTTAATAGCTTTTTGAAGATCGCCGTTCACAATTCTATTCCGGACTACTTTATCTTCTAGAGTGAGTCCTTTTTTCTTTTCATCATCAGTAAGTTCGCGGGGAACAATGTCCAGCAATAGCACTTCCACGCCAATGTTGGCGAAATGACAAGCAATACCGCTTCCCATAATTCCGGAACCGATTACTGCTACTTTGTTAATTCTTCTTTTTGACATATTATATTATTTTTCTGAATCGTATATTTTTTTTGAGTTTATTAACTCATTAATGGTATTTGCCACTTTTCTAAATGTGTGTAACTCTTCTTCGGAAACATTTTTTTGGACGGCTTCATCAAATCCCAACACTACGCCTTTTGAAAATTCGCGCATCTCCTTACCGAAAGGTGTTAGGTGAATTAAAACACCGCGACCGTCTTCCGGATTCCGTTTGCGCTCTATTAACCCTTTTTGCTCCATAGTTTTTAATGTGCGGGAAAGACTAGTAGCTTCCATTCCCATTTTAGGCCCAAGAGCCGTAGATGGAGTTCCTTCCTCAGGATCAATACTTATAAGCGCAAAGCCTGTGGCCATTGTGCTTCCTTTTTTTCCGGCTTCTTCATTGTACATTTTTGTTACGTTCATCCAAGTGGATCGCAACATATAATCTATTGTCTTTTCTTTCATTAATATATTTTGAAAAAGTAGAATATCAAAGATACAAAATTTTATTATGCGTGCATAGTATATAGGCGTGTTTTTTGACTAATGATTTATGACTGTAGGACATAGGATATAAGACGTAGGATATAGGACTTAGGACTTAAAAGTTTTACGTCATTAAATCTTACGTCTTTTTATTATTTTTTAGAATAACATAACTTTCCATCCACCACATTTGCTGGAGCAGTATAAGGATGTTCGGTTGCGGTATTTTCACCCATAATATGCAGTACTGCCCAACCATCAACTTTCAGAACATCTGCAATTAGCGAGCGGTGGCAACTCCACCAAACGGCTTCGGCACACATAATTGCGGTACGATTTTCCTTCGCCTTTTTCTTAAGAATTTTTAAAGCTTCTTGAAATTGTTCTGTTTCCATATAGTCAGCATATCCTTTAAAGGAATCAAGCCGCCATGCATCGTTCTTTGAATTTGGCTCCGGTTTTCTGCGGCCTCCTAAATCTACTAGATGTTTGTATTTAATTCCGTTGTTGGGAAGTGAAGTTTCCAAACTATCTTTATTGAATTGGGGAAATTTTTTAGAACCCGGATAATGCCGTACATCTACGAGTGTTTGTATGTTGAAGGAATTCAACAGTTTTATAAATTCGTCAAATGTTCGGGTAGAATGACCTATGGTCCAAATAGTCTTCATTTTTAAATGAATAAATTACATTTAAAGATAAGGAATAAGAACTGCTTAAAGATGGATAGCTATTGCTTTAACGGAACTTTAATTAGCTACAAATTTTAAACCTACTATGGAAAATATAAGGGTTGAAAGAAAAAAGACCCGCCAAAAAGTAGCAGGTTCGTTAAAATAGAAGATACCGACAAGGACGGTGCCCACCGCGCCAATGCCCGTCCAAACTGCATAAGCCGTACCGATGGGAAGTGTTTTTGAAGCTTTGATGAGCAAAAACATGCTGATAAAAAGGCAAATTAGAAAACCACCAAACCAGAGTTTTGCTTCCCAGCCAGTGGTTTCTTTTACTTTCCCCAAGCAAGCTGCGAAGCCAACTTCAAAAAGACCGCCGATTATAAGTAGAATCCAATTCACTTTATGTTTTTATAAGCTGTTTTGTAATGGAAGCCTTTTCAGAAGTAATTTTTACGAAATAGATTCCGGAAGATAATTCTGAAATTGAATAGCTATTTTCAGTCGGAACTATCTGTTTAACGGTTCTGCCTTGGCTGTCAATGATTTCAATAATTCCATCTTTTAATCCTGAAATTTCAAAAGTGCCGTTGGTTGGGTTTGGATAGATTTTAAGTTCAGCAACTTGGTTTTCTTCAGTGCCAAGGATGCAGGCTGCTTCTATTTCTTGACGTGTTTCACATCCAGGATTATTAAAGAAAATATTAGTATTTGCGGGATTTATTTGCAGAAAATCACACACACATTTAACGGCACATTCTGAAAGTAAATCATTATTAATTATACTGAGATTTGTAATCGTTGTAGCATCTATATTCCTGATTCCTTCAATATTGGAAAGTTGAAAATTTGAATTAATGTTTAAAGTTCCATTAATTGAGGTCAATCCCTCCAAACCTGTTAAAGATTGAATTGCATAATTACTGCTAAAGTAAAAATTCCCATTAATGGTAGTTAAATTTGATAAGCTATTAATATCCATAAGATTGGGATTGCTAATAATACATTGGCCATCAATAGTGCTTATTTCATTAAGGCCAGACAATGACAATAATGATTGGTTTTCGGTAATAATAAGTTCCCAACCGACCGCATTTAGATTATTTAACCCTCCCAAATTTAATAAAGAATCGTTTCTCGCAATGAGCAACCTGCCTTCAATTGTAATTAAACTTTCTAAACCATAAAGATTTTCTAATGTAGAATTTTCTATAGTAACATTTCCGAAAACAGTTGTAAGATTTTCTAGACCGCTTAGAGAATTCAAAACATTATTACCACGTATGCTCAAATCGATATTAATTTCAGTAATATTACTTAAAGCTAAAATATTTTCGAGACTACTATTTGATTCTATAATTACGTAGCTCGCTACGGATGAGAGGTTTTCCAATCCGTCAAGACTAATTAGATCATCATTTCCCGCGATTTTTAAAAAACCTCCAATAGTATGTAGGTTAACCAATCCCGATAAATCTATTAAATTATCAGTTTCTTGAATTAATAAATCTCCCTGAATTTCCTGAATTTGAAAAAGTCCATCTAAATTAGTAATGTTGCTGAAACCATTTAATGTTACCCCTCCCTCAATAGAAGTGCAACCTGGATAATTTGAGGCAAAATTATCTATAGAAGCTTGGTTGTTGAAAAAAATACCATTCGGCAAACAGGACTGTGCCTCTATAGATGACGATGATATAAAAATAAGATTTAAGAGAATTCCTATTTTGAATAAAGTTTTAAATGATAATTGTAATTTCATAAATTCTTTTTAAAACGCGCAATATAGAAAAAGGAAAATTTATTCACCACTATGCTCATAAATCTTATTATACAAATCTTTATACTGCTCCTTAATAACCTTACGTTTCATTTTCATTGTTGGGGTTAACTGTCCACCTTCAATGCTCCAAGCATCAGGAGTCAATTCAAATCTTTTCACTTTTTCCCATTGCCCGAAACGCTCGTTATAAAAATCTATTTCCTTTTGTATCCTGTCTATTACCGCTTGATTTTTCACCATTTCCTTTGGATCTGCAGGAATGTTTCTTCCTTTTTTGTTTCCCCATTCCTTAATAAAATCAAAGTCTGGCTGGATAAAGGCTGCGGGCATTTTTTCACCTTCGCCAATCACCATTATTTGGTCAATAAAACGGGATTGTTTCATGGCATTTTCCAAAAGCTGGGGCGCCACATATTTTCCGCCACTGGTTTTAAACATTTCCTTTTTCCGGTCTGTGATTTTTAAGAAACCTTCACTGTCAATCTCACCAATATCGCCAGTGTGGAAATACCCATTTTTCAATACTTCATCAGTTTGTTCTTGATTTTTGTAATACCCTAACATTACCTGTGGGCCTTTTATTAATATCTCACCGTCTTCAGCTATTTTTATTTCAGTTTCATTTAATGCCTTTCCTACAGTGCCAATTTTAAATCCGTGATTGCGCATATCATTTACTGAAACTACAGGAGAAGTTTCAGTAAGTCCATAGCCTTCCATTACAGGAATTTCGGCAGCATTAAATACACGTGCCAAGCGCGGTTGCAACGCTGCGCTACCAGAAGCAATAGCCTTTAAATTACCACCTAAGGCTTCTCTCCATTTGTTGAATATTAACTTATTGGCAAGTTTTAATTGGGTTTCGTACCACCAGCCATTTTGGCCGTAGGGTTCATACTTAAGCCCTAAATCTATGGCCCAAAAGAAAAGGTTTTTCTTAATGCCTGTAAGTTCGGCACCTTTTGCGTAAATTTTATCGTACACTTTTTCCAGCAAACGTGGAACGGCACTCATTACCTCGGGCTTAACTTCTTTTAAGTTTTCGCTTATAGTATCCAAACTTTCGGCAAAATGAATTTCCACACCACAAAACTGGTACATATACAGAAGCATCCGTTCGTAAATATGGCAAACGGGAAGAAAGCTAAGCGCTTTCGATTTTCCTAAATCAATAGGTAAACGCTCTGCACTGTGCTTAGCGTTTGATGCAATATTTTTATGGGAAAGCATCACGCCTTTCGGTTTCCCGGTAGTTCCGGAAGTATATATTAAGGTAGCAAGATCATCTTCATGAATGGCTTCTTTTCTTTTTTCAACTTCATCTTGATTACTATCATCTTTTCCTTCTTCAAGAACTTCACTCCAGTTTTTCACACCTTCTATTTCATCAAAAGTATATACTTCTTTTAACGAAGGGACATTACTCCGTATCTGGTTAACTTTATCATACACTTCTTTACAGGAAGCAAAACAATATATAGCTTCGCTGTGGTTTAGCACAAATTCGTATTCTTCTTCAGAAATTGTGGGATAAATTGGCACATCTTGTGCGCCTGTTTGCATAATCCCGATATCGCAAATGTTCCATTCGGTGCGATTGGTCATGGAAATAATCGCAATTTTATCATTTGGTTTAACGCCCATGCGCAGTAAAGCGCGGCTTATGGCATTGGCTTTATCTATATATTCTTGTGTAGAAATAGCTTTCCAATTACCGTTATATTTGGTTACTAGCGCTTTTTCCTGTGGGTATTTTTCAAGTTGAAAATAGGGGAAGTCAAAGAGTCTTTTTGGATCTGTCATCATAGTATTGTTAAGGAAGTGAAAATAGCAAAATTATTTTAGTTTCCTTCTGAAAAGAAATTAGGAATGACCCTAAATGCCATTTTTATAAATTTAAAGATTTATTTTATTTTTTAATTGAATCATTTGGCTTCTTTTTCTAAATTTATTTAAAACTTAAAAGTATTTGTTACTACCAATCCTACTCACTAATCATCAAAAGGTAATTTTGAAAATAATCATTTTTTTTATATCTTAGTCTTCTCCCCTTAAGTAAATCCGTATTGTTATGTCTGAAAAGCCTATTCAAAATAGGGCTAAAGACCCTAGAAAAGTACGCCTACTAAAAGATGAACATATTATGGAGCTCTTTGGTATAAGCAGATCTTGTTTATACCGCTGGCGAATAAATGGATTCATTCCATTTAAAAAAATTGGACATACTAATTACTATGTGGAACATGTAATTCTTAAAATGCTCTATTTAGGTGCAGGGAAACTCCCCAATGATTTTGACGGCGAAGATGATTTGGATGATTGGAATGATTTGGTTATCTAATGTAAATCCTTACCAATATCTACCAATAAAAAACCAACTCCAGTGCAAACACCAAAGTTGGTTTTTCTTAGCTCTTGAAACTAAGCTAAAGCTGAAATAAAGTGAACAGCCATTAAACTGTAGCCAACACTTATGGCACAGTAACAGCGCCCACATAGCTACTAATAGCAGCATACTTTTGATCAGCTGTCACAAAAGTGATCCATACCTCTGCCAGCGTTCCATTTAAATAGGCTGGAATTCTAAGTGCAGTAGCTGCATCGCCACGCGTAGCGGCCGGGTTCACAATTACAAACTCGTTCATTTCTGTACAGTACACTACCGCAATTAAAACATCGGTAGCGCTGGCGGAACCTTGTCCGCTGTTATCTGTCCAGCTCAAGTTAAGTTCATTAGGCCCTCCGGCGGTAACCATTGCATTATCCGCACCGCGTAGTGGCCCTCGGCTAATGAGTACTTTTGGATAGTCTATTAACCAAGTGTCGTCCGGCCCGGGCAATAAGCCTTCATTTAAAAGATAGCCCGTAGCCAGATTGAATGGCGACTTGGAGTTCTGTTCCTTTCCAAAGTAAGTGCCTACCACTTCCTTAATAGGTGTTAAAAATTTAATTACCGTGCGGAATTTTGCACGTTGTTCCAGCTGCGCGTCTGTTGCGGCAGTAGTTGTCTCTTTTGGCAGTCCACGCATCAGGTCTTTCCCTCTCCAGGAATACCCAATTACGCTACCAACCTTCCCTCTAAAAGGGCCAAGGATACCTTTGTTGTAAGATCCCATAATTTTTGATTTAAATTAAACATTTATTTGAACTAATCATAGCCAAAGTAATACGCAAAATACTGTTATACAAATACTTGACCGCAACTGACCGAGATTAATCGAAACTACTTCCGCTCGCATATAAATGACCGAAATAGCCTTAAAAACACCACCACCCACGGCAAATGCACACATATAACCGCAAATAACCCATGTTGACCGAAGATGACCGCAAATGACCATGTGAAGCACTTTTTTAGTGATTTTGTTCTAGTGTTGGTTTGGTGTTGTTCAGTTGTGGTTTCCGAAAAAGGGGTTTTTGAGAAGGAGGGTAGTGGGTAACTTGAAGAATATACAATTTACAAAATATGATCAACCACCCACAGTTCTTATATTTACGCTTTATCGATAAAAGTTTTTTTTTGGGTGAGGTGATTTAAATTTTAATATATTTACTGCTCTCCCCTTTTAATTTGTTTCCCAATGCGGAATCCCGTAATGGGATGAATTACTATTATTTTATATTTGAGAAAATTTAAAAATCCCCGCTAGTGCCCCGCTAGGGCGCGATTACTCCGCTAGTGCGCGATTGCATCGCGTTCCTATGCTAGTGCGCGATTACATCGCGTTCCTATGCTAGTGCGCGATTGCATCGCGTTCCTATACGGTAATCTCGGTACTATTTTTTCAACAAGGAAAAATAAACAACTTTAAAACGTGAGTCGAAATTATAAATTCCATAATCTTGAGGGCTTGTATTTTGTAAGTTTTGCAGTAATTGAATGGCTTGATGTTTTTACAAGAAATGAATACAAGGACATCTTGGTTAAAAGCTTGTCTTTTTGCCAGAGAGAAAAAGGAATGGAAATAGTATCTTGGTGCATCATGACCAATCACGTCCATCTGGTTTTCAGGAGTGTAAAAGGCCAACTACCTTCTTTGCTATTGGGCGATTTTAAACGTTTTACGAGCAAAGCAATTGTAAAAGCCATACAAGAGAACCCCCGCGAAAGCAGAAAGGAATTTTTAATGGAACGTTTTGAGAAAGCAGCCCAAAAGTCCTCTAATGTAAACGACTATCAATTTTGGAGGCATGATAACAAACCAATAGAACTTTGGAGCAATAAGGTGATACAGGAAAAAATAAGTTACATACACAATAACCCGGTAGCGGCAGGTTTGGTATTTAGAGCGGAAGATTATGTTTACAGCAGTGCCGTGGATTATGCTGATGAAAAGGGGTTGTTGGATAATATTGTAATTTTCTAGTATTTTGGTTAAGGGATATTGCGTTTTAAGGAAGTTTGGGAAGACCGAAGACCACGCGATGCAATCGCGCGGTAGCGGGGTAGCTAAGATAAGACATATTTTTAAATTAATAAACAGGAAAAACCCTGTAAGTTAATGTTTTAGGGTAATTTGTTTTTTGTTGTTTAAGTCTTGAGCTTTGCTTTTATTGACTTTTAATCGAGAAAAGCTGTTTTAAAGAGCAAGTAGCTTGGAGATTTGATATATTTGGTTCTATCCCCTAGGTCACCATAGCTATCAATTATAGCAAAGGTGAACCACAAAATTTACTCCAAATGCGGAATCCCACAATGGGATGCGTTTGTATTGTTTTATATTTGAAGATTAACCAACCCAATATTTCAAGATTAATGAATTCCAGTTTCTCCTTCCTCCAAAAAGACTACCCGGAAGTATTCACTATCTGTGAAATAGCAGAAGAACTTATTCAAATTGATCCGAGCTCCACGCTTTCCAAGACACGGCTATTTTCCGAAAAGGTCAGTTTGTTAATCTGGGATTTCGAGCAAATGGGCGATTTACATGGAACACAGGTTGACAGAATCAATCAACTTTATTACAAAAACATACTTCCAGAAATTGTAAAAGGGATTCTACATACTATCCGTACATCAGGGAATAAAGCTAGTCACGATGGAATAGGTTCTAAAGAAGAAGCATTATTTATTCTGAAGAAGTGCTTCCAGCTAGCTAAATGGTTTTTTGAAACGTATAATAACGATTATGTTGAACAAAAAGAATATAAGCTACCAGAGGCCTCACAAAACAATGTAGATGAACTTACAGCTCAACTAGAAATACTTTCAAAGCAAGTTGTAGATTACGAAAACAAAATACAAGCTTTAAACCAAAGCAAAGAAGTAACCGAAGCCCGTAAACGAAGAGGAGAAAGTATCGCGAAAAATCTTGATCTCAGTGAAAAGGATACGCGACTCATTTTAATAGACCCTCAACTACGTGCATCAGGTTGGGACTGTGATACCGAAGTTTTAAATTATAAATCCAATAAAACATTACCTGAAAAAGGTAGAATGATGGCGATTGCTGAATGGCCTTGTGATGGCAAATGGGCAGATTATGCTTTGTTTATTGGTAAAACGCTTTATGCAGTAGTGGAAGCCAAAAAATATGCAAGTGATATTTCTACCGATTTAAGACAGTCTAAAATCTATGCAGAACGACTTCAAGAAAATGATGCTATTGGTTTTTTAGGGGAATGGCATAGGTATAAAGCGCCCTTTCTTTTTTCAACAAATGGTCGGGAATATTTGGAACAAATTAAAACCAAAAGTGGCATTTGGTTTTTAGATGTTCGAAAAGAGCGAAATCGAGCAACCGCATTAAAGGGTTGGTTTTCACCACAAGGTTTGAAGGATCTTTATGAAAAAGATTTAGATAAAATAAATACGCGTCTTGAAGAAAGTGATTATGAATACCTGAAAGATAAAAATGGCCTTGGCTTACGTGATTATCAAATAGAGGCGATTCAGGAAATAGAGAGCAAACTAATAAATGAACCTGAAGAAAAACGTTCCCTTGTTGTTATGGCTACTGGAACGGGAAAAACAAGAACTGTTATTGGCCTTACGTATCGTCTCATAAAAGCAGACCGTTTTAAAAGGATATTATTTCTCACAGATAGAAGATTGTTGGCTATTCAAGCCTTAGGAAATTACAAGGACAATAAAATTGAACGCCTAAACACCTTTGGAGAAGTTTACCAGATAGACGAGCTAAAAACAAAAAACCCAGATTCTGAAGCACGTTTGCATTTCGCCACTGTGCAGAGTATGGTAAAGCGCTTATTTTATTCAGAAGACAACACTTTGCCTATTGATACATACGATTGTATAATTATAGATGAAGCCCACCGAGGGTATAATTTAGATAGGGAAATTGATGACGAAGACCTCCATTTCAAAGATCAAGACGATTATGTAAGCCAATACAAAAGAGTAATTGAATATTTTAATGCTTACATCATTGGTTTAACGGCTACACCTGCATTGCACACCACACAAATTTTTGGAAAACCTGTGTTTAGTTACTCCTATAGAAAAGCTGTTTTGGAAGGTTGGTTAGCAGACCACGAGCCACCTTACCGTATAAAAACGCGTTTGAGTGAAGAAGGAATTCTTTGGAAAAAGGGAGAGCGTCCTAAAGTGTTTAATCCTGAAACCAATAAAATTGAAGAACTCGCTGAACTGGAGGACGATCTTTTAATAGAAATTGAACAATTCAATAAATTAGTGCTTACGGAATCTTTCAACAGAACAGTTTGTAAAGAATTAGTAAAACATTTAGACCCGGATAGTGATGAAAAGACACTCATCTTCGCAGTTAGGGATTCACATGCAGATACCATTGTAAAAATCTTAAAAGAGGAATTTGCAGTAATCGGAATGGATGTGCACCAAGACGCTATCCAAAAAATAACAGGTGCGGTGTACGATCCTGAACAACTTACAAAAGAGTATAAAAACGAAAAATACCCAAACATTGCCGTAACTGTAGATTTGTTGACCACAGGCATAGACGTACCAAAAATATGCAATCTTGTTTTTTTAAGAAGAGTAGGTTCTCGTATTCTATATGAACAAATGATAGGCCGCGCCACCAGGAAATGCGATGAAATAGGGAAGGAGTATTTCAGTATCTATGATGCCGTTCGTGTTCACGAGGCATTGGGCGATTATACGCAAATGACTTCTGTTGAAAAACCTTCTACTTCTTTTGCTCAACTTGCTGAGGAATTCGAACATATAGAAAGTGAAGAACGCATTCAAAGTCAGATAGAACAGATTATAGCGAAACTACAACGCAAGAGAAGAAAGATAGAAGAAGAGGATATAGAACGTTTTATGTATGCAGCAGATGGTCTTGACCCAACTGCGTTTATAGAAAAATTAAAAGAAATAAAAGCAAACGAAGCAAAGCAAATAATACAAAGTTATGGTACACTTTGGAACTATTTAGATACTAAAGTATATCGTCCAAAAAGCCAATTAGTTTCTGATCATGAAGACCAATTTTACGGAATAGAACGCGATTACGGAAAGGCAAATAAACCTGAAGATTATATTGAGAACTTTAAGAAATTCATAGAGGAAAACAGAAACAAAATAGCCGCTATTCAAGTAATTTGTAACAGACCAACATCATTAGACAGGCAATCTCTAAAAGAACTAAAATTATTGTTAGACCAAGAGGGCTTTAATGCAAGAACGCTACAAACAGCTTGGAAGAGTGCCAAAAATGAGGATATTGCCGCAGATATTATATCATACATTCGCACCCTTGCCTTGGATGTCCATTTGGTAGCCCATAGAGATAGAATTGACAACGCCTTTCAAAAGGTCTACGCAATGAGAACGTGGAACAAAATCCAACAAAAATGGCTAGAGCGCTTCCACGCTCAATTAATTGCCGAAACAGTTCTTACAAAAGAAGATCTGGACAAAGACCCTTTCAAAGAAGAAGGCGGCTTTAAAAGAATAGACAAAATATTTGAAAATAACCTAGAAGAGATATTGAAAGCAATAAATGATAATTTGTATTCGGCATAAGCATTTTAACTAACGAGCACTTCGACTGCGCTCAGTGTGACAGTAGGTTGCTAATTAAAAGTCCAAATGTCAGGGTGAGCCCTTCGACAAGCTCAGGATAAACTAAAGTCGAACCCTTTATGAAAATAAAAGCAGAATGTCAGCCTGAGCGCAGTCGAAGGCCTTAGTTAGTACAAAACCTTAATAAAAAATAACAATAAAAAATAAACAATATTTAAATGAGCGCAGACCAAATTGCCCAAAAACTATGGAACCTATGCAACGTATTGCGGGACGATGGCGTAACCTATCACCAATACCTCAACGAGCTTACCTTTATACTATTCCTAAAGCTAAGCGAGGTAAAAGACTTTGAAGAACACATCCCCGAACGCTACCGGTGGCAAAGTTTTGTTACCGAACACGATAACAACGAAGCCTTTTTGCGTTACCGCAAATTCCTTGCAGAAATTAGCGCCGAAACCACCAGCGACAGCATTAAAGAAATATATGCAGATGCCTCCACAAGCTTACGCAAACCAGTAAACTTTAATACGCTTGTTCAGGCAATAGACAAACTGGACTGGTACGAAGAAAGCGACCGCGATGTAATGGGTGATATTTACGAAAGCCTATTGGAGAAAAACGCAGGTGAAAAAAAGAGTGGAGCAGGACAGTATTTTACACCACGACCTCTTATTAATATTATGGTAAGCTTGATGGCACCAAAACTTAAAGAACGCTGGAACGACCCAGCGGCAGGAACATTTGGGTTTATGATTGCGGCAGATGAATACCTGCGCAATAAATACGACAACTATTACCAACTAAACGAAAAAGACCGCAAGTTCCAAAAGGAAGAAGCCTTTAGCGGTGTAGAATTAGTAGGCGATGCCCATCGTTTGGCCTTGATGAATGCACGATTGCACGGCATGGAAAGCCGTATTTATTTGGCAGATACCTTAACCGAGTTTGGGAAAAGCCTAAACAATTTTGATGGCGTACTGGCCAATCCACCTTTCGGAACTAAAAAAGGAGGCGAACGCCCCACGCGAGACGATTTTACATTTCCCACAAGCAACAAACAGTTAAACTTTTTACAACATATTTACCGAAGCCTTAAAAAAGATGGCAAAGCAAGAGCCGCAGTAGTATTGCCAGACAACGTACTCTTTGAAGATGGCGACGGCCAAAAAATACGCCGCGACCTTATGGACAAATGCAATCTGCACACTGTACTGAGATTGCCCACGGGTATCTTTTACGCAGCGGGTGTAAAGACTAATGTACTGTTCTTTACGCGTGGTGCTACTGAAACAGACAACACTAAAAACGTCTGGTTTTACGATATGCGCACCAATACCCCCAACTACGGCAAGCGCACCCCTTTTATAGAAAATGCTTTTGAAGGTTTTGTAAAAGCCTACACAGGAGGAATAACTGTGGATAAAGTGGAGAAGGAATATAACGGCGAAATAAGTGATGAAAAACGAAAAGCCATAAAAGACGAACGCTGGCAATGCATTAGCAGGGAAACCATAGCTAAAAAGAATGACAGTTTAGATTTAGGCCTTATTGCAGATGATAGCATTAGCAATGCTGAAGATATGGGCGAACCAATAGACATTGCTAAAGAGGCTTTGAAAGAAATTAACAGCATTACAGCACAGCTAAATGCGATGATAAAGGAGTTGGAATAATGGGGAAAGAGTTACCGAAGAATTGGGTTTTACCTAAGCTAAAACAAATAGTTAAGTATCAGAAAGGAAAAAAACCAAAAATTCTATCTGAAGTAGAATTTGAAGGTTCAGTACCATATTTAGATATTAGGGCATTTGAAAAAGATGAAATAAGAAGATATGCAGATAAAGAATCATCTACACTAATTGAAAAAGATGAAATAGGAATAGTTTGGGATGGAGCTCGAAGTGGATGGGTTTCTAAAAACAAAAAAGGCGCGGTGGGTTCAACTATTGCAATACTGAAGCCTCAAATAGTTAGTTCGGAATTATTATATAGGTTTCTTGAATCTAAGTTTGATTATTTAAATACTAATACAAGAGGGATAGGAATACCACACGTTGACCCAACAGTTTTGTGGGATCTTGATTTTCCACTTCCCCCATTACCCGAGCAAACCCGAATCGTTGCCAAACTAGACCAATTATTTGGGCAGTTGGAACAGATAAACGAAAGCTTGGATAAAATCCCCCAACTCTTAAAAGATTTTAGGCAGCAGGTTTTGACGCAGGCGGTTACGGGGAAGTTGACGGAGGAGTGGAGAGAGGGGCGTAATCTTGATAAATGGAGCCCTAGTTTACTTGGAAAATGCTGTAAAATTACAATGGGTCAAAGCCCTCCAGGTTCAACATATAATGATATTGGAGAAGGAGTTCCATTAATTAATGGACCTGTTGAATTTGGAGGAATAGATCCTTTCTCTAAAACTAAAAAAGTAAAATTCACTACTAAACCTACAAAGTTTTGTGAGTTGAATGATTTACTAATATGCGTAAGAGGAAGTACCACAGGAAGAATAAATATCTCTGGTTTTAGAGCTTGTATAGGAAGGGGAGTAGCGGCTATAAAAGCTGAAAAAGTTCTGCAGGATTATGTTAATGTTTTTATGCGTTTGCAGTATGCAAAAATCTTAAGTATGGGAACAGGAAGCACCTTTCCAAGTATTTCAGGCGATTTTCTTAAAAAATATGAGATAAGCATCCCTCCACAATTAGAACAACAAGAAATTATAAAGAGAGTAGAATCCCTCTTTGTCAAAGCAGACGCCATCGAGCAACAATACCAAACCCTAAAACAAAAAATAGATAACTTGCCACAAGCCATTTTGCACAAAGCCTTTAAAGGAGAGCTTGTCCCTCAATTGGAGAGTGATGGGGATGCGAGGGAGTTGTTGGAGGAGATTGAGGGGTTGAGGAAGCAGAGTTTAAAGCCAAAAGGTAAAAAGTCGAAAACATATAAAGTTGAAGATGAAATGCTGGGTAGGGTTGCTGAGGATAGCGTTAACTATAAAAAAGAATAGAAATGGAGTTACTAGCATTTTTTATAAAAGATCATTTTTTATTTGGACAGCCGGAGTATTTCAATTTTGGCGGAGCCTTTATTTTTGAGTTTAAATTAAAGGATAATGTATTAAACATTGAGAAAGCGGAAAATCCCAAATTCATAAAGAATTTTTACGGAGGTAATATATCTAACATCAGTGCTATTGTAGGTAATAACGGTGTGGGTAAATCTTCTATAATGAGAGTTTTGAATCAAGAACCAAATCACGAAATTGTTAGTATATATATCGATGGGCAAACCATCATAATAAGAAGTCAATCGGAAATCCAAATTAGTGCTCAATTTGATTATAAGAAATATGACAAGAAAAATGAATTATATCCATTATACTATTCTACCCACGTTGATTATAATTTAAAAACCTTCCATAGTCCAATCAGTCAGTCTAATTTAATTGATGACAGCATTAAAGATTATTATTACAATACTATTCTTCGACAGGTGTTTTTCCTAAATCAAAAAGCACAATTTCTTCAGAAAAATTTTAAAGATTTACCTTTTTATGAAAACCTAACTATTAAGGTAAATCAGGTTGATAAATCAAAGTTTCTTGGGTCAGATTTTTATAAGGATGCGACAATTGGTAAGTCCATCAAAGAACAATTAGGAATGCTTTGGAATCATTATGCCGTATCTAATGAGCCAACTATTCACGGTGACTTCAATTTTATTAATAATTTTGAAATATTCATTCTTTCATTATTAGTCTCCGATGACACTTTCGCCAAAACAAACTCGAACGGTTATACTATAAGTTTTAAAGATGTTCTAAATGAAGATAAGTTTAAAGATAAATTAGAAGTTTTTCTAAAGAAACGATTAGGCAATATTGATGGCGCATTATATGAAATATTAGAAGATTCAATTGGAGTTAGATTTGAGAATGCTAATAAGCTAATTAAAAAAATAAAAGAAAATAAGATATCCAAAATTGCTGGAGGATTTGATTTTGATCAAATGAAAAATCATTCAATACTAACAATAATTCGATATTTAAGTATATGGGAACTTTACGATTTTATAAGTTCTAATGCAGATAAAACATTCATTTTTGAGAAACCAAATGAAATTAAGATATCCGTTAAACAGGATACATCAAAAAGATTCTTAGAAACATTTTTCAGATTATACCAGGATGTTCAGGAATCATTACAATATATCACATTTGAATTCCGGCTACTCAATATATTTCCTGAAAAAAGGCTTTCTACAGGAGAGCAATCCCTTTTAAACTTTTATAGTGCTATCTATGCGTTTGCTAGAAAGGGTGAAAATCATCTACGGAAATACAATCAATATCTACTCATACTTGATGAACCAGAGACAGGATACCATGCTGTATGGAAAAAGAAATTTATAAAGTCTATAACGGAAATACTACCTGAATTATTCAATGAATTAAAGCAAAGTCCTTCGATCCAAATAATATTTTCAACTCACGATGCATTAACGTTATCGGACATACCGAATGATAATATTACATATTTGCAAAGGCTAGAGGATTCCAGTGTAAAAGTTTTTAAGGTAAATGAAAAAGGCAGGCCAAATAGATCTTTTGGAGCTAACATAATAGATTTACTAGCAGATTCCTTTTTTGTTGATAATGGTCTTGTTGGTGACTTTGCTAAAGAGAAAATTAATAGGGCAATTAAATGGATTAATGCGGAAGCCTTATTTAAAGAAATTAATAACCGTGAAAATTCACTAGAAAAATTTACAGGAAATTTAAATAAGCAAGAAATAAAGGCAAAACAAATTTTACTTGATGAGCTTAGAAATGAAGTAGGAGTGTATAATAAAGAAGATTATGAGAGTATCTTAAAAATAGTGGACGAACCAGTTCTTAAAGCAAAAATGTATTCAATGTTTGAAAATGTTTTTTCAATATATGTAAAAGATCAGGCCATCAAAGAGGAAATTCAGAAGTTAGCTTCACAAATTGGTCAAGATGTTGAATTTAAGGATAAGAAAAGATGATTTTTATAGATAGTTCTTTCAAAAACATAGATAAGGCGAAAAAAGAACATTCAAAAATCGTCTTAAAATATCTTAATATTCATCGTTCAAAAGACACACCGATTTCACGATTTATAATAAAAAACAAGGAAGTTCTTATTAATGGGAGCCCTCAAGAAATTTATGATTTGAACCTTAAGTTTTATGCTGCAATTCCAAATTCAACAAGACGAGGGTTTATTGATTACTTACGAATATGCTCTCTCAAACCTTCTAAAAGGACAGATGCAGAACAAACAAAATATTTAAAGTATAAAAGTTTAAATAGTAAAATAGAACCTATTGTAAATTATGATAATTGGTTTACTTCTTCATATAAACAGTATGATTATACTTTAGCAAAGAATCTCGATCGAAGCACTTGTACTTATTGCAACAGGATTTATACAAATACAATGGTTTCAAAAGAAGGAAGAAAATTAATGAGGCCTCAGTTTGACCATTGGTTTCCAAAAAGTATTTTTCCTTTACTGGCATTATCCTTTTATAATTTAATTCCAAGTTGTTCGATTTGTAATAGTACAGCTAAGAGTAATACGATTTTTTTGCTCAATACTCATTTACACCCCTATAATTCCCTAGACGCTTTAAATAACTTCACATTTAGTTATAAGCAAGATAAGTCAACTAATACTTATAGAGTTGAGATAAATTTTGCCTTAGGAAACTCGAAATCAATTAAAACTTATACCGATTTAAATATTAAGGAAATCTATAATGCGCATTTGTCTGAACTATCTGATCTATTAGAAATAAAAAATTCATATTCAGTCAATTATATAAAAAGTCTTATGAGTGCATATCCTAATGCAAACCTTTCATATGAGGAAACTTATAGATTAGTTTTCGGAACTGAATATGATATTCGTGATTTTCATAAGAGACCTTTCAGTAAATTCAAAAAGGATATTTTAGCTGAGCTTAAACTAATCTCGTAGACATTCAAATTAAAAAAACATCAAGATATGAACGTCAATTATTGGCATATACAAATGAGTAAGCCCGAAGGGCGCAGTGGAAGAAAGCGGATTGATGCTAAAGAGATGCTTCAACTAGCTAAACCTGTAATAGGTACTGGAGATTGGGTTGATTATCAATGTCGCTATTTTTTAGAAAAGCTCAATGATAATTCTATTGTATGCGTTAAAGATGGAGGAAGCCCTATTGCTTTATGTAGGGTAAAAAGCGATCCATTTAAGGACAAATTTCTTCAACAAAAATTTTACAATGAACATTATAGATATGTAGATGTTCTAGAATTTTATAATGGCTCTGAGGCATTTCCGCAACCTCAAGGAACATTAAACAGGTCTGTTGGAAAACATACAGACACGTATAAATTTATTGACACTTGGTACAAAAACTTTTTAAAGAACAGCAGCATGAACGATTCTATAGATATACTCAAATACAAAAAGCAAATCATACTTCAAGGCCCTCCAGGTACAGGAAAAACCTATACTGCTAAAAAAATGGCAGAAGTACTAACGGGATATACTGAAAAAACTATAACGAAGGAATTAATAAAAAGCAAAGTGAAGGTTGAAGGAACGCTTAAGAATGCAAGTGGAAAAGCGGATTTTTATACGATAACAAAAATTGATGATAATGGCATAACGCTTCAGTCAGAAAAAAGCCAACCGTGGGTCGCTAAATATGATAAGATAATTGAGAAATATAAGCAATTTGAAAACAATCACAAACCTACTAACGTAAATGGTACTGACCCTTATGAAATAGCAGTTGCTAAATTCCTTTTTGAGAAAAAAGATCAACTGTTACACGCTGATAAGCCTTACACATTAATCCAATTCCATCCATCCTACTCGTACGAAGATTTTGTTAGAGGGATTGTTGCTGAATCTAATGGGGAGAGTATAGAATATAAAAATGTGAATAAGACGTTCGGATTATTTGCAGAAGAAGCTTTAAAGAATTATCGAGATAGTAAAAAAGATACTAAAACGGTTTCAACTGAAATTCTTTTGGATAATTATTTTGATGAATTTAAAGAATTTATATTCGATAAAATTGAAGAATCAAACGGGTTCTATGAATTGACAGAGAATGTAGGATTAATTTCAACGGATGACCAATCGGCATTTAGATATAAAGGTAAAAATGACGGATGGTTGAAGAATGGAAATAGAATGCTGTTTAAAGATATCATTCAAGCTTATAACGATAGTAATGAAGTTCGTCAAGATATCAAAAAAAATGATAAAGTATCTGGATTGGCAAGACAGCATGCAAGTTATTTTATCAGGGTAGTTAATCAATTTCAAGAGTTTATCAAGGAAAAAGGATATGGTTTTAATGAAAGTCAGGAAGTTAAAATAGAACTTAAGAATTTCGTTTTAATTATCGACGAAATAAATCGAGCAAATTTATCGTCCGTTTTAGGTGAATTAATTTATGCTTTAGAATATAGGAATGAAGCTGTGGAAAGTATGTATGCCGTAGAAAACTCAATTTTACAAAATAAAAATCAACTAATTCTACCTCCAAATCTTTACATTATAGGAACGATGAATACTGCTGATCGAAGTGTAGGGCATATTGATTATGCAATACGTAGACGATTTGCATTTGTAGATGTTCTACCAAAAAGCTTAGTAGAAGACGATGAAATTTACTTTAATACAGAAGGGTTTAATACCATTGCGAAATTGTTTAATGAAGCCAATGTAAGTTCAGAGTTTGACGTTAATGATGTTCAAATTGGGCACAGCTACTTTATAGCAAAGAAATCTGAGGCTAAAAATGAGTCAGAACGAGATGCTATCTTCAAAATGAAAATGGACTACGAAGTTGTTCCTATTTTAGAAGAATATGTGAAAGATGGTATATTGATTGGAAAAGTAGATGGTTTGAGTATTAAAGATTACGTGAAATCCTTGAAATAAACGTATGAAACTTCTACTCTCTGAGCATCAATCGTGTCGGATATCACTCACTGAAGGATCTGAATTAAAAAATCATTTTCATTTTTCAGAAGATGCCTTTACTAAAATTAATCCGGAAAAAATCCGAGTTATTAAGAAGGATCGTTCTGGTAAAGAGCTGTTTCCTTTTAAACTTCAATCCAAGGAAAATGCATATGTGTTAAATGCAGATTATTACGTCGGTATTGATTGGTTAGTTAAAGATGAGAAGTTTGTACAGGTTGAACCTAAGATCAATAGAGCAGTTGTAAAGGCCTTTCTTGCCCAAGCTGAAGTTTCAGTAGAAGATATAAAAGAAAGTAAAGACATCGCTTCAAAAGCGAAAGACGAGATTAAAGAAGAAAGCAGTTTAATCGAAATCGATTATCTGAAAATCTTGCTTGAAATATCTTCTAATCCTCTAATTACTGATGAAATTCCAAAAATACTCACAATAGATTGGGAGGCTTCACAAATTCCTATTGAACAAAAGGATGATCGTTTAACACCTTTCCTTATTGTTCAATTTTTGAAATTACTAAAAACAATAGTACGCAAAGGGTTGCGGAAATCGTATTATAAAGTACAAGAGAATCTTCAAAACAGAGTAAAGGGGAAAATTCTTGTTGGTCAGCATATCAAGCAAAACGTTTTTAAAAATCGTTTTACTCAAACCTATTGTGAATACCAAGAGTTTGGAGTTGACCATATAGAAAATAGATTCTTGAAAAAAGTTTTCCTCTTTGCTATTGAGTATGTGCAAAATGACAAAGTGCTTTTGACAGCCCACAAGGATGCTTTAATGGAAATTATTAATTATTGCCGTCCTGCCTTTGAACATGTTTCGAATGCAATTAAAGAGCAGGAAGTAAAAAACATGAAGTACAACCCATTTTTTAAAGAATATAAATCTGCCGTTAAAATAGGAAGTTATATACTTAAAAAATTTGCTTATAATATTTCTAACACGTCAAAAAATCAAGTAACAACGCCTCCTTTCTGGATTGATATGCCTATTTTATTTGAGCTTTATTTTTATCATCAACTTATAAAACATAATCCAAGTCAGGCAAAATGTATTCATTATCAATTATCAACCTATGGCAATTCACTTGATATTTTGATCTCTCATCCAGATTACCAAATGATTGTGGATACAAAGTATAAGTTACAATACAAACATTCACGTGTTCATAAAGACATCCGTCAGGTTTCAGGTTATGCTAGATTAAATAAAATTAGGAAAGAATTAAAACTAGGAGATGATAAAGATAAAATTATTGATTGTTTAATTGTGTATCCTAATTTGGAATCCTCATTGGATTTTGATTTCTCTTTGGAGAATGTAAATAAAAGTATGCGTGAGAGTCCAATAAATGACTATTATAAAGTATTTAAATTAGGGATTTCATTGCCATTGATTAAAACAGAATCTCCCCCAAGCTCGCATACATTTCCAACGTGTGACCAACAACCAATATAACCCCCAATATTTTTAAAACTACCAAACTAATAAATAATGCAGCCAGAGTCATTTAAAAAAGGAGATTTATTCGAAAAGTTTGTTGAAACTGAATTATTTAAAGCTACGGTTTACGTTCTAGTATCTAGAACAAATAATTATGATCAAAATAAAGTTAGGTATGCGGAAGATACTTTAAGACCAGACTTTAAATTTAGATGTAAAAAAACAGAGCAAGAGTTTTATGTAGAAGCCAAATACCGTTCCCGGTTTAAAGCAGATAAAAAGATTGAGGTAATAAGTTACGGTCAAATAGAACGGTTTAAGGTTTTCCAAAAAGAAGAAAACATTCCTATTTTTATAGCAATTGGCTATGGAGGTGTGCCTGACAATCCTAAGAATGTAAGTTTAATTCCTTTAGACCAGTTAAGCTATTTAGAGCTTTACCCAACATTTTTAAAGCGTTTCAATATTAATAAGGGACTGATTGCTAGCAATACTTTAAACCTTCAAATGAAACAAACTGAAGAAGAATCTGAAAAGCCTTTGGAAAACGAGCCTGCAAAACAAGAAACACCAGCTAAAGAAACTTCAATCACATTTTTCAAAAATAAAAAAGTATTAGCTGCCTCTGGTATTGGCATGATTTTATTGGCTTTTTTATTGTTTAATGCATATAATACTTCCATAGAAGAAACATTAAAACAAAAAACAACAGAATATTACAGCACCCTTCATTCAGGAAATATAGATGCTTTAGAAAATTTTATTAATCCGAGGGTGGATAAATGGTACAGTCAATCTGAACTTACATTAGAGGAAATAAAAGAAGACACTAAAAGATACATTAAAAAGTATCCAGCAACAAGTACAGCTATTCAGTGGGATACTTTTACAGTTACACCTTTGAATGATAGCTATTCCGTAACCTACAATATGATTTATAAATTGCTAAAAGAAAACAAAGGCAAAGACATCATTTATCATTTAAAAATACACGCTGTTTGGGATAAAGACTTAAAAATAAAGAGTCTTTATGAGGAGAAAATATAAAAATTAGACATTAAAACCTATGAAAAATCTACTTGCAACATTTACATTGCTTACCATAGCTCTCAACTCCTTTGCCCAAAACCAGATTAGCTATGAAAAAGGGAAGCTCTTTCAAGAAAATCAATTAGTTATTGATAAATTTTACTTTGTGCATCAAACATTTGCAGATGCTTTTTATATGACAGATTTATACAAGCAACTTAGTGATGATGAAATGTATGCAATTTTACACAATGCATATTATTCAGTTACAAAAGATGAAAAAGTATTGGTGATGATAGAACAGCCAAGTGGGCCCCCTGCACGTTTAGCCTTCAATTTTATGGGCAATACAGAAAAGTTGGGAGACATACTGGTGCTTGCTACCAATTTTAATAAAAAGAGTCGCGTTTTTGAAGAAAAAGTTGATTCGGAAGAATCGATTTATAGATGGTATAAAATAGACCACGGGAAATTGGTTTATCGAAAGGATTTATACTCAAAAAAAGCAGAAATGGAAAACCGGGAAAGCAATTCGTATTCCTTAATAGGAATGTATCTCTTTGATGACAATTTTGAAAATGACGACAAAGTAAAACCACTTCTAGATGAACTGCTTGCATCTAATAAAGAAGACATAGAGAAACTTTACGGTTATCTATATTTAGGGGAATATTGGCTGTTGCAAAATGATTTGATAAAGGCAGAAGCAGCACTTGAAGAACTTAAGGAACTATTAAAGAATAGTGAGTCAATACCAAAAGGGTATTCTTTAATTGCCAATATGGCAACTACAGAATTAGCGATGATGAAAAGATTCAATAACTAGCTTTCGCTGAGGTGCGTTTGCAATTCGTGCATTTCGCAATCTTGTCAAAAACCGAGGAAACCACAGTATAATTTTAGAACGCAACCTTTTAGTTAAAATAACATCTACCAATAAATAAAGATTATGAAAAATGGAATTTATAAAGTAATTGTAATTGCAATAGCGGTTTTAGCATTCAACGCTTGCAACAAGAGCGATGACACTACTGCAAATGAAAATCTTCAGGGCACCTACAGTGGCATGTTTACAGTTGAATATTTAAACGGAGATAGCTTTTCAAGACCCGTAACAGTTATTTTTAACGAAAATAACAAGTATCAAAGTAGCGGAAACGCCGATAGAATTCCTGCCGGAGGAAGTGGAACTTATGAAAAAGGCACGACCAAGATAAACTTCTCTGACATTAATATATGGACAGCAGATTTTGATTGGAATTTAATATTAAATGAAGAATATGATTATTCCATAAATGGAAACCAATTAGTGCTTTCTGCAAATAAAAACAACATTGGATTCTATAAATATGAATTGGTGAAAGAATAATACTTTCTGCCCTTCACTGGCGAGGGAATTCGGCCTGTGTACAGTAAGAATTTCTTTAAAAAAAACAAATAAATAAAATAAATTATCTTGTTTTCTCAAGCCATTCACGGGCATTAACTAATGCCTGAACCCAAGGCGAAACCACATCATCCTTTCTATCTTTTGGGTAATACGCCCAGTTCCATGGAAACGTAGAGCGTTCCAGGTGCGGCATCATAACCAAATGACGTCCAGTTTTATCAGTCATCATTGCAGTGTTGAAATCGCTTCCGTTAGGGTTTGCTGGCAAAGCATTATAGCCGTATTTCGCCACGATGTTATAATGCGATTCCTTGTTTGGAAAACTAAATTTTCCCTCACCGTGTGCAGACCAAATTCCCAACGTACTTCCCGCCAAAGAGGAAAGCATCACTGAATTGTTTTCCTGAATTTTCACCGAAGTAAATACACATTCAAACTTTCCGGTATCGTTATGAAGCATTTTCGGCTTTTCTTCGTCTTCGGGATTAAGTAAACCAAGTTCTACAAAAAGTTGGCAACCATTGCAAACACCCAATGAAAGTGTATCTTCTTTTGCGAAGAAATTCTTTAGCGCCTTGTTTGCTTTTTCATTGTATAAAAATGAACCAGCCCAACCTTTTGCGCTTCCTAAAACGTCGCTATTACTGAAACCACCAACGGCAACAATCAATTTTATATCTTCCAATGTTTCGCGACCTTCCACAAGATCAGTCATATGCACATCTTTCACATCAAAACCTGCCAAGTGCAGCATATAAGCCATTTCGCGTTCGCTGTTGCTTCCTTTTTCGCGGATTACTGCGGCTTTTATCTTTGGCTCATCAGCCCTTCGACTGCGCTCAGGGTGACATTCCAATTTTCCAGTGAAATTAATAGGGAACTCAAACTTCAGCGGTTGGTTTTTATAGTTGTTGAAACGTTCTTTTGCTGAAGTTTCACCGCTTTGGTTTCTATCCAATAAATACGAAGTTTTATACCAAACATCACGCATTTCAGGAATACTAAAGCTAAGTTCTTCGGAATTGTTTTTTATTTGAAGCGTTTCGTTTTCTGAAACCGTGCCAATCTTTTTGAAGTCGATATTTTTTGAAGAAAGCATTTTTTCTACAGAAATATCTTCCGAGGCTTGAAGCACAACGCCAGCATTTTCAGCGAATAATACTTTCACCATATCACTTTCGCCTAAACTTGAAAGATCCAGATTTGCACCTAAGTTAACATCGGCAAAACACATTTCCAACAATGTTGTAATCAAACCTCCTGACGCCACATCGTGCCCCGCAAGGATTTTTCCTTCTCTAATGAGTTCCTGTAAAGTGTTGAAAACAGTTTTTACATAGTCTGCGCTTTTTACATCTGGAGCTACATTTCCTATGGAATTCAGAACCTGTCCAAAAGAGGAGCCGCCTAATTTAAACGCATCCTGCGAAATATTGATGTAATAAATACTTCCGCCAGTTCTTTGTAAAACGGGCTCCACAACCTTTTTAATATCATTACAATTTCCAGCGGCAGAAATAATAACGGTTCCGGGAGAAATCACTTCCCCATCCTTGTATTTCTGCTTCATTGAAAGTGAATCTTTCCCCGTGGGAACGTTGATTCCCAAATCGATTGAAAACTCGGAAACTGCTTTCACTGCTTCATAAAGTCTAGCATCTTCGCCTTCATTATTACAAGGCCACATCCAGTTTGCGGAAAGCGAAACGCTTTTCAAACCATCTTTCAACGGAGCCCAAACAATATTAGTCAAGGATTCAGTAATGGCATTTCGCGAACCTGCAGCAGGATCAATTAAAGCCGATAATGGTGAATGCCCTATAGAAGTGGCAACGCCTTCTTTTCCGTTGTAATCAAGCGCCATTACCCCGCAGTTATTCAACGGAAGTTGTAACGGTCCTGCGGTTTGTTGTTTAGCAACACGACCAGTTACGCAACGGTCCACTTTGTTGGTAAGCCAATCTTTACAAGCCACGGCTTCCAATTGAAGCACTTGCTCTACATATTCTTTTATTTTTGAAACCTCATAATCAGGGTTTTTATACTTCCTGTTAATGGTTTTGTCTTTCATTATTGTTTTTGGCGAGCTGCCAAACATATCCTCCAAGGCGAAATCCATTGGTTTTTCACCTTTTTTATTTTCAAAACAGAAACGTTGATCGCCAGTAACCACACCAACTTCATACATTGGGGAACGTTCACGATCGGCAACTTTTTTTAGCTTTTGGATATTTTCTTGGTTTATAATCAAGCCCATGCGTTCTTGGCTCTCGTTACCCATAATTTCTTTTGCAGAAAGGGTAGGGTCACCAATAGGAAGTTTATCCAATTCAATTCTACCTCCAGTATCTTCCACCAATTCACTCAAGCAGTTCAAGTGTCCCCCTGCACCGTGATCGTGGATGGAAACGATTGGATTTTCATCACTTTCAACCATTGCGCGAATGGCGTTTGCGGCACGTTTTTGCATTTCTGGGTTACTTCGCTGGATTGCATTCAGCTCAATTCCGCTGTGAAATTCACCGGTATCTGCTGAAGAAACTGCAGCACCACCCATCCCAATTCGGTAATTATCGCCACCAAGAACTACTATTTTATCACCTTCCTGCGGTTTGCCTTTAATGGCTTGGCTCGCTTTTCCGTAGCCAATTCCGCCTGCAAGCATTATTACTTTATCGAAGCCAAGTTTTCTCGCATTTGTCATGCTGAGCTTGTCGAAGCATTCATCGTGTTCAAATGTTAAAACGGAACCAGCAATTAATGGTTGCCCAAATTTATTTCCAAAATCTGAAGCGCCATTACTAGCTTTTATTAAAATATCGAGTGGCGTTTGGTATAACCATTCGCGTTCTTTCATTCCTTTTTCCCATGGTCTTTCGTCGTTTAATCTTGAATAGGAGGTCATATAAACCGCAGTTCCCGCCAATGGCAACGAACCTTTTCCACCAGCCAAACGGTCGCGTATTTCACCACCACTACCAGTTGCTGCTCCGTTAAATGGCTCAACGGTGGTTGGGAAGTTGTGTGTTTCAGCTTTTATTGAAATTACACTTTCAAAATCCTTTTCTTCGTAATAATCGGGCTTATCACCACTTTTTGGGGCCCATTGTTTTACATTTGGACCTTTTACAAAAGCCACGTTGTCTTTGTATGCCGAAACAATATCGTTTGGATTTTCGGCAGCAGTCTTTTTAATAAGTTTGAATAGGGAAGAGGGCATTTCCTTGCCGTCAATTTCAAATACGCCGTTGAAAATTTTGTGACGGCAGTGTTCGCTATTCACTTGGCTAAAGCCAAAAACTTCACTGTCTGTAAGTTTTCTTCCCAGTTTTTTGGATAGATTTTCCAGATATTCAACTTCTTCAGCGTTTAAGGCCAAGCCTTCTTTTTGATTGTATTCTGAAATATTTTCAATCTCCAAAATGGCTTCCGGTTGCACATGAATATCAAAAATATCTTGATTCAATTCTGTAAATTTCTGCAAAAGCATCGGATCAAAAGTTCCTTTTTCAAAAGTGCTATTATGAAATTCCTCAATACGGACTATTCCTTCCACAGCCATATTTTGAGTGATTTCAACAGCATTTGTGCTCCAAGGTGTAACCATTGCGGCACGAGGGCCAATAAAAAAATCCGTCGCATTTGGTGACAGGACGGATTGATTTATTTTAGGTTGGTTGCCAAAAAGCCACTCCAACTTTCTACTATTTTCTTCTGAAATATTTCCGTGGGTTTGGACTGCGAAAATTGTGTTTTCAACGTTCCCAAAAAAGTGAATCATCCTTTAAAGTATTAGTTCATTTTTAAAGATTCACCTTCGCTAAGGCTTGGGTGAATAAAGGTGCAAAGGTAACCAATTTTGAAGATATTTTAAATTTCAAAATCGCTATTAAAGAAAAGTAAATAATTTTTTTTAACTACTTTATTTTAAGCTTAAAAGCTAAAATTTAATAGTACCTTGTGGAACTTTATTCACTAATTCCTAAACGCTAAAAAAATGAAGCAAACAAAATTACTTTCGGCAATTCTATTATTGCTGAGTATTGGTCTATTTGCACAAGAAAAGTTTCCGCCCGAAGAAATTATAACGGGAACTCTTGTTAGACAAACAATGCCTTTAAGAGATTTTCCAACCCTGCCAGAAAATCTTAATTTAGATCCAAAGACATTAACGGTTGTTCCAAACGAATCTACTACACAAATTGAAATTAATGAAGGCCCTCCAACAATCATTGATAACATTCAAACTAAACTTGGAGGAGTAAGAACTCGAGCCATAGAACAAAATTTTATTGGAGCATCTTCTTCCGAATCTGGGTATTATCCGCCTGATCCCACAGGTGCTGTTGGGCCAAATCATTATGTTCACTCGGTAAATTCACTTGTTAAGATTTTTGATAAAACAGGAAATCTATTAGTGGGCCCCGTTTCATTAGGTACCTTTTTAGGTTTTGGTGGAAATAGTGGTGACCCCATAGTTCTTTACGATCAATTGGCAGACAGATGGTTGGTTAGTGAATTTGGTAGTATTAATGGAGGAAACTCATTAGCCGTTGGTGTATCGGTAACAAATGATCCTACAGGAGCATACAATGTTTATCAATATTCTTTCAGCGGTTTTCCAGATTATCCACACTATGCTGTTTGGCCGGATGCATATTATGGAACTATAAATCTTGACGGCCAAACAACCAGAGCGTTTGCAATGGATAGAGATGAAATAATTGCAGGTGGTCCAAACCCACAAATAATAATATTTTCACTGCCTGGAGTTGTGGTAAACCCGAACCAAGTAAAGAGTCCTGAGGCAGCAAACCTTTTAGGAACTACAATTCCACCCAATACACCAGGTTATATAACGTATCTTCAAGATGATGCTTGGGCAGGAGTTTCTTTTGATCATTTAAAGATTTGGGAAATTGAAACAGATTGGACTACTCCAGGAAACTCAACTATATCTGCACCTCTTGAGATTGCAACAGTTCCTTTTAATGCAGGGGAGATATTTGGCCAAGGTGCCATAAGTCAACCAGGAACGAACCAAAAGCTTGCTGGTCATGGAGGAATTGTTTCTTTCGCAGCAAATTATAGAAGTTTCGCAGACCACAATTCTTGGTTAATTACTTTTAACACTTTTATCGATAATAATGATACCGGTGGGATTCGTTGGATAGAATTAAGAAATGATGCATCAAACCCTTGGACTATTTATCAAGAAGGAACCTATGCTCCTGCAGATGGACAAAGTCGTTTTATGAGCAGTTCAGCAATGGATGCTGCCGGAAATATTGGTTTGGCTTATAGTATTGGAAGTTCTACACTTCCAGTAGGTATTAGATATACAGGCCGCTTTGATGGGGACCCATTGGGAACGATGACCGTTGCCGAAGAAACTATTGTTAATGGAGTTGGAGTAAGAACAAATAGTTACAGATATGGCGATTATGGGCATACTACCATGGATCCTGATAACTTTACTTTTTGGCATACAGCAGATTTCTTTTCTTCTAATAATGCTTGGAGAACACAAATAGCATCTTATAGACTTTCGGGAGGCTTTGCAAATGATGTGGGAGTAAATGCAATAATTCAACCTGAAAATGGAATTTTGACGAATGCAGAAACTGTTGAAGTTAGTATTCGTAATTTTGGCTCTGCTTCACAATCTAATATTCCTTTAGAATTGCGGGTAGATGGAAATCTTGTTGCAAGCGAAACCTTTACAGGTACGTTATTAGAAAATGAAACTGGCACCTATACATTTACTCAAACTGTAGATTTATCTGCGTCTGGGCAAACTTATTCCATTGAAGCAAAAACAGCTTTAGTAGGGGATGAATTTACTCCTAATGACCCATTTACTAAAGAAGTTACAAATCTACTGTCAAACGATGTGGGTGCAATTGAAATAACTGCTCCGGTATCTGGCACTGGTCTAGGTAATGAAACAGTATCTGTTGTCTTAAAAAACTTCGGCGCTCTGCCACAGTCTAATTTTGATGTTCAATATGTAGTTAATGGCAATACACCAATTGTTGAAACCTTTACGAATACAATTAACTCAGAGGAAGAGGTTACTTATAGCTTCACACAAACTGCTGATTTGTCTACTTTAGGTACATATAACTTAACAGTTTCTACTTTATTGGTGGGTGATGAAGACCCGTCAAATAACTCTGTGTCAGCAGTTGTTGAAAACTTACTTTGCCAACCAGTTTTAGACTGTTCATTTGGAGATGGATTTAGATTAGTATCTATTGCTGAAATAAACAACGTTTCTCAATGCGAAGGGTATGGAGATTTTACAGACCAAATAGCAAACTTGGCTCCAGGGAGCACGAATAGTATCACATTTACAACAGGTTATGGAGATCAAAACATAAAAGTTTGGATAGATTTTAATGATGATTCTACTTTTTCAAATGATGAGATTGTTGTTCCAAACTTTGTTATAGCTCCTGGTCAAGGTGCCGGAACATATACTCAAACTGTAAATTTGGTAATTCCTTCTGGCGCAGCCATTGGTGAACATAGAATGAGGGCCAAAAGCAATTGGCAAGCACCAGTTCCTGCAGATGCTTGTGAAGAAACCGATTTTGGCGAAACTGAAGACTATACTGCAAACGTTGGTACTTTAGGAGTGGATGATCTATCAATTAGAAACTCTCAGCTAATTATTACAAGTGCAGATAACAAACATTTTGATATTTCTCTTGTTTCAGATTACGATGGAATGGGTTATATATCTGTTTATAATATGCTGGGTCAGGAGTTAGGTATCAAGCCTGTGGGAAAAGTTGACGGTTCTTATAATTTAAAACTTGATATGTCTTACGCTGCAAGCGGAGTGTATATCGTAAAAGCTGGAGGTCAGTTTACGAAAGCAATAAAAACAGCGAGAATTATTGTTAAATAACATTAATTAAATAATTATTTAAAAGCGGGCAGTGCCCGCTTTTTTTATTTAAAATAATCAAAAAATCAAAATTTATTTGCGTTCAAATTAGTTTAAACTTCTGGTTTTAAGCTTTTAAAAATCAGATTATATCAACTACCTTTAAAATTCAGAAATTTTAAAAAACAAATCATGAAAT
>NZ_UEFQ01000038.1 GCF_900489465.1 Aequorivita sp. CIP111184
AAATAAGACCCTTCGCTTAAGAAATTTGCATTATATGGATAATTAAAATGATTTTTCATATGTTCTCCACCACCATACATTAAAATTTTGTGATTTTTTAAAAAAGTACCAAAAAATGAATCATCTGTTATATTTCTGATTATTGAATTTTGTCTGTAATATTCAAATTGATATCTAAAAGCGTTGTTAGTTGAACTGAAATTTGTAATTACATTACTAATATATTGTGGTGTGATAAATGGATAATCGCCTGTTAAATTTTCATCTTTCGCTTGAGTCAAATATGGCTTAATATCAATAAAGAAATCGTTGCTTTGTTTTTTACCTAATTCAATAATATCATCAATTTTTGTCTTGTCGACATTTTCTAATTTATAAAAAAATGGCTTTAAAATTTTCTCCATTATATTTTCATAAGTAAATTCCAAATCAGAGCCGCCAATACTTAATGGTTTGATGCTATTGCTTTTATTCCATTCCCTTAACGTGTTTAAAAAAATTAAATCATCTTCTGTATAAAGGAAATTTGAAAGGTCATTTTCTAAAAATGATTGTGCTAATTGGTCATTTTTGATATGAATATAGTGATTGTAATATTCTGTAATCGAATATGAATTTTCAATTATTATTAAGGGATAATAATCATACGCGTTTAAAGCGAAGAAAATTCTATTTCTAAAATTTGAAATACTTTTAGAGTAATGTGTTTCTCCAAGCATTATAATTTTATTCTCTTGGGGAATTTTTTTCAGGAATTCCAGATCCTTAAAATTGGAGAAATTAACATCAACATCCTTATCAAAAAAAGTTTCAATTTCCCCAATATTTATAATTGCACTATTATTAGTTTCTCCAATAGTATAAAATTCTTCAATTTTTAAATCCTTAAGTGTCAAATTTTGAGCCAATAATATATTGCAGAATACTACAGCCAAAATGATTAAAAGATTTTTCATTTTTATTGTTTTTTAATGTTGCACAACGTGTTTGTATATGAGCTGTGGCGTGTTTCGGCACAAACCTCTCCAAATAAAAACTGGCTTTGGGAAATCCGCAGGATTTTCCAAGTGAGGACAGACCAAGCCATAGCTTATATACGGTGTTGCCATTAGTACTTTGCTTTTTTGTTCAATATTCAGTTTTAATCCACAAAAGTTTCTTTTATAATTTCTTTACATTTCTGTATTTCAGATTTCGATAATTGGTCAAACGTTTTTAATATCCGAGATTTGTCAATTGTCCGAATTTGGTCGATTGCAATCATTCCTTTTTTTCCGTTATGCTTTACTTTGATTCTGGTCGGATAATTTTTCAAGTTCGTTGTCATTGGTGCAACTACTATTGTTCTTAAAAACTTATTAATTTCGTTTGGTGATACAATTACACAAGGTCTTGTTTTTTTAATTTCGCTACCAATTGTTGGGTCAAGATTTACGAGTACGATTGAATACTGTTCTAATTCCATTCCTCAAAATCTTCGTCCTCAAACACATCATTGAATAATAATCGGTCATCATTATTCTCACGCATTTCTTCAAATGCTTTTCCCCAATTTTTTCTCGGACTACTAATTGGTTTAAGGATTATTTGTCCTTTTTCCAAAATCATTTCGACCTTGTCTTTTATGTTATATTTTTCCAAAATAGTCTTGCTTAAACGCAGACCTTTAGAATTTCCGATTTTTATAATTGCTGTTTCCATAATTCTATATATGTAATTACAAAGTTAGTACAAATTATTTAATCCGCAAAGTTTTTTCGTATTAATGGCAACGTTTATGTATAAGAATAGTTGCGGGTTTGTACGCGAGGATTTTCCGCAGGAAAATCAGACGTTACAAACACACAACGACCTTTGATTAAGCACTAAACCGCAATTATTTTTATACGGTGTGCCTGTTGCACAAGTTAGCAATTTTCCTTAATTTCATGGTATGCAAGGAAAAAAGATCTACCAAGAAAAGCTCTTCAACGATTTCCGTTTGAGCGA
>NZ_UEFQ01000031.1 GCF_900489465.1 Aequorivita sp. CIP111184
AGATTATAATGATAATCTGGTAAGTCTTCAACCACTAAGTTCTATTACTTCCGTAGGAACTTATGTTCTTATTAGTTCTACTAGCATCTCACAACTTGGCTTAAATAGTTTAAATTCTGTTGGAGATAACTTTATGATCACATTTTGTCGAAACCTTACAAACCTCAACGATTTAAGTAATTTACAAAGTTTTGGTGGTGTTTTAACAATTTGGGCAAACGAAACTCTCACAGATTTTTGTGGACTAACAACAGCAGTATTAAATATGAACAAGCCTTTAGATATAACAAATAATCTCTATAACCCAACATTGCAGGATTTCATAAACGGCGATTGCAGTTTATAAAAATACAAAGGGAACAAGATTTAAAAAAATCTATGTTCCCTTTGCAAATCATTTTTTAGTTGGAATTATCTTCTCTTTCTCCCTACAAAATCACTTATCCACAAAACAAAAAGTAATAATATAAAAATACCGCTAATATATTTTGCAGGCTCTAATCCTCCTTCACCAATGCCAATAAAACCTATAACAGCAAATACGATTGCGAGTATAATATAGGTTGCTTTCCAATGAAGCATGATATTGAAGGTTTAAGGTTGTTTAAAAAGCAGCAACTAAAGTTAAACAATTTTTGGGATAATTTTAACAAATATTTCCTAATTTTAACAAAAATCCTTAATTATCTGTAACAGTTATATAATTTTTGGATAAAATATGAATACCTTCTTCCGAATAACCTTCCAATAAAATTTCAAAAACTCCCCCTACATCTGAAGTATAAAATGTGGTTGAACCTGAACCTTTAGAAACATCAAAATCTGGTTGCCATAATAGCTGAACTCTATAATCAGGTATTCTTACATTTGCAGAATTTTGGCCATAATTGAGACGGAAATACTTTTTATCTTTTACAGCAGGCGGCAAGCTAAATTCTTCAACATTTTCCTTATTATTGATTGGAAAATAATCTCCATTTTTTGTTTCAACAGCTATAATGCCACTGAATAATTTGGGACCAAAACGATAGGGTTTATTTATTATACGGATGCTTTCAATTTCCCTTGAATTATAGTTTATCAAATCTTCATTATTCAAAATTTGCACCCCGTCCATAACCACCAATGGTGGTATATCATTAAAGTTTGCAGTTCCATTTGGATCGTATTCATTATTGACTACAAATCTGCTTTCGCTACCCGTCCCCCTAATTGCAGCAAGAGTTACAACTTCGGTAAAAGTTTCTCTTACACTAGGAAATCTAGTATAATCGTCTAATAAGAATAGCGTCCCTAAATTGCTATAAAATTGGGCATTAGTTTCATTTTTAATAATACTATCTCTTTTAGCGTCATAGTATGCATTTTCTATTTGCATTTGCACACTTCGCTCCTGCAACCACTCCTTTATTGCAGGATCAAATTTTAAAAATGAAGCATCGCTTTTGCCTAAATCGAAATCTTTTTTATCTAAAACTAAATTAAAATTTGCGGCGTTAGTTTTGGTTTCGTTTAATTGAATAACACTTTTTTCAGCATTATATCCTTCAGACACTGAAAAGAAAAAGCGACCGTTACTGTTGGTTTTTGCTATTTTGAAAACATAATCTTTTCCAGGAATGGTAAGCGAAACTTCTTTGTTTGCAACAGGTTTATTATCCGTTTTGGAGAATACCACTCCAGAAATAATCTCTCCCCGTACTTCGGGTACATAAAATGTTTCTGAAACTATGTTTTTTTGATTATTTTCAGGTTTATCCGAAATTTCTAGTGGATTTATTTTCCGGACTGACAGTACATAATTTTCAGGATTGTTGCCAACTAGATTTTCAATGCTTATAGTAACTTTTTCACGATGGTTATAGGAGGATTTATCTGTAGTAATTAAAACCTTCCCTAATGGGGAGCTCAGCCTTTCTTTTGAACCCGGTTCAGTTACCATTTTCACAAATACGGTATCTACCTGCTTCCCAGCTATTTTTTTAGTTTTTACGAAAGAATTTATCACATTAATGCTTTTTTCCACAATGGCATCTTGAGTGTTATTTCTTGAAAAATTAGTATAACCTATAAGTCTATAAACCCCTGTTTTTAATGAAGAGGGAATAAAAAAATCGCCCTGGGCTGTTTTATTTTTTACTCTCAGTTTATGTGTAAAAACTACGGAATCATTTTCGTTGCGCATAGAAATATAGAGCACTTTACTTAAACTGGTTTCTCTGTTTGTAGCATTAAGGATATACGCTTTATACTGCAGCAGTTCGCCTGCTAAAAGCAGGTTTGAGTTAATAGATAGCTGCACAGTTTCTTTTGGAAAAATTTTTGTGTCAACGGCAACTTCCGTGTTTGGAATTTGTGCAGCAGCAAAAAATCCAAACAGTATAAATACTATAAATATTGATGTTTTTATCATAATTAATCTTCCCAAAAATCGGGTCTTACATTTGATGAAATAGAAGTGCAAACACTACATTCTTGTTTAGCTAGCGTAAACAAATAAGGTTGTCCATAATTTACAACCTGATAATTAAAATAGCTTAAATATGTAAAAATCACTTCCCGTTCGTTAGCATCATTATCGAATGTTGTATTATCACGATAATCCAGTACCAGCACATCACAATCCACAAAATAAGGAGGCTTTTGAAGCCCAAAATCCGCATAGTTAAAATAGATTCTTTTTGAAGTCATAGAAGACGCCTCAAAGAACCCTAAAACTTTTTCATCGGGGTTCATTTCAGAAACCATATTACCAGCAACATAGCCTGGTTGCCCTTGTGAAAGCAAGCTTTCTAAACTTCCCAGTTCTTTCAATATTTTATAAAAGGTATATGCTTCTACACTTTGAATGTATTGTTTTACCAAAATACTATAGCGGGTCTGAATTTTTGCGTCTAATTTGGAAAGATATTTAACAGGAAATCGCACTACTCTATTTTCGTTGAGTTCTTTGGTAGTGGTTTGATTAATGCCCGTAGAGTATTCGGTAGAATAACAAATTTCTTCGGGTTCACGTGGAGTTAAAATAACATCATAAGTATAATTACTAACATCAAAATTTATTATCTCGGCTATATAGGGCGAAGGGTTGGGAGCTACAACTTTATAGGTTTCTTCATATTCGTATCTAAAATATTTTGCATTGCCAGTAGGATCTTCAGTATTAACTAAAACTTGCACTCCATCTTTATCTTCATTTAAATCTTCAATACGCTCTGCATAAACCGCGTCCATTTCTATAACGGGCGGTAAGGTAACAGGAGATGATTTATAGCTCTTTCCATCTTGAGTTTTTATTTCTAGCGTATAAGCAATATTTGGCTGGGAGCTAAAAGCTTCATTTGAAATATAAAAACCAGTTTCATTATCTTGTGAAAAACTATACGTTTCCCCATTAATGCCAGAAACAGTTACCGTTGCATTATTCTCTGTTAGAATTTGAGGGTTTTCAAGGGTTGAAGTTCTGCTCAACTTTACCACTTGGGGTTTCATTTCATTTGTAATGGTGCTTTCCACTACCAACACTTTTTCATAGTCCACCGTTTCTATTTCATAAGGTTCTGTACAGCCCATCTGAAAAACCAAAATTGAAAAAAGCGTTATATATAAAATTTTTGTCTTCATATTTCCTAAAACTTAAAGTTATATGTTATTGTTGGTACGGGTACTGAAAATATTGAAGTTTTGTATGCTTTTATTTGTCCTTCGTCAGTAACAAAAAATACCGAGTATGGATTGTTTCTACCCAACACGTTATACACCGAAATATTAATAAAACTGTGCGCTAATTTTTTCAATTTGTGGTTTCCTTCAATATTTACTCCTAAATCAAGTCTGTAATAATCAGGAATTCGGAATTGATTTCGGTCACTGTAAAGCACTTGTTCCTCGCCTGCAAAAACATATCGCCCAATTGGATATGTAATAGGCCTTCCCGTTTGATATGTGAAATTACCAGAAAAGCTAAAACGCTTGGTCAGTTTATAATTCGCCACTACTGAAAAATCGTGTGGCTTATCATAGTTTGCTGGAAAGAATTCTCCATTATTTACGCGCTCTTGTATAATTTGGCTATCCAGCTTTACTTGGGAACGCGAATAACTATATCCAAAATAGCCATTGAATCTGCCTGCATTCTTTTTTACAAGAAATTCTACACCATACGCTTTACCTTCACCTTGTAATAGTTCGGTTTCAAGATCATCGTTTAATATTAATTGGGCACCAATTTTATAATCGAGTATGTCGTTCATTGTTTTGTAATAGCCTTCAATACTGAATTCCACATCTTTCCCAGGAAGATTTTTAAAGAATCCTAAGGAATATTGATTTGCGCGCTGTGGCTCAACGTTTAAATCTGAAAGCTTCCAAATATCAGTTGGTGACTGTGTTGTATTTGTGGAAAGAAGGTGCAAATATTGAATGGTACGGTTAAAGCCAGCCTTCACCGAGAAATCATTTCCCAATAAATAGCGGGCAGAAATTCTGTATTCTGGACCGCCATACGTTTCAATTACTTCATTTTTACCATAATTTTTAACTTCAACTATAGAGCTTTCACTTTTGGGAACACCTTCTGCGTACACATTTTGGCTAGCTTCCCCCAATGCTGCGTAGATTGAATAACGCAATCCCACATCCAGTAAAAATTTATCGCTCACTTCAAACAAATCTGCAAGATAAATGGCAGATTCTAAGCCTTTTTCTCGATCAACTTTCTTTGGGCTAACGTCCGAAGTTGAACCAATAGGAGTAATTTCTCCAGGATCTATAGAATAAAGTTTACTACTAAGTCCGTAACTCAATTTGTGTTTGTCACTTAACTTATAATTTAAATTAAGTTTTGCTTGATATTCGTTGAGCTCGTAACCAAAATCAAAATTTTCGTTGGCATCAGCTTCATAATTAATTCCGTATTTATACTGACTGTTTACCAAAATAAGCTCTGCCCTGCTCTTTTCACTAAAATTGTGGCCGTATTTTAAAGAAATCAACCTGTTGTTGTAATCAAAAACAGAATCTGAAGTTATACTGAAACGATCTTTACTGTAATAAAAAGTACCTTGAATCGTATTATTAGCATCAATATTGTGTTTGTATTTTACAATTCCATCATAAAAAGAAGCTTGACTATTTTTAAGTTCATCTTCGTTAAGACTTCTTAAAATCCAATCGGAATAAGTAGCCCTGAAGCCAGTAATTAAAGAAGCTTTTTCTTTAACTACAGGAACTTCTACTGCAAGATTGGCTGTAATTGGGCCTACGGAACCTTCCCCAGAAAATTTTTCCATATTGCCAGATTTTGTTTCAATATCAAAAACAGATGATAATCTTCCCCCATATTCAGCCGGAATACTTGCTTTGTAAATTTCTAAACTTCCCGTTGTAAAAGGGTTTACAGCAGAAAAGAAACCTAAAAAGTGAGACGGGTTATAAAGTACTGCATCGTCCAATAAAATAAGGTTTTGATCTGAACGACCACCACGAACGTTGAAGCCGCTAGAACCTTCACCCGTTGTTTTAATTCCCGGCATTGTTGTGGCAACCTTCAAAATGTCGCGTTCTCCCAGAACCAAGGGGATTGTTTTGATTGATTCTATGTCAATATTGGTTACGCCAACCACTGCATCCCGTACATTGGCATCTTTATTTGATTTTACTACTACTTCTTCAAGTGATTCTGTGTTTTCCTGTAATGAAATATTCAGTGTGCCATCACCATACATAATAACGTCCTGTCTTATTTTTTCATACCCCAAAAGATTCGTTTCCAATTTATTCAAACCATAGGGCAAACGGATACTAAAACCTCCATCAGAATCAGTTACAGCATATTTGGTGCGGTCTGTAGTAGAAATGGAAAGACTTTGAAGAGGTTCTCCTGTCTTGGCGTTTTTAAAAACTCCCGTGAGCGTGTAGGTTTTATTAGCTGCATTGGGCCGTTGTTTGCCAATAGTAACCATTTTTCTATTTCGTACCGTTTGTGGCGAAGCATATTCTTCCTGAAAAATGGGGGTATTATTGTTTTCTTCTATAACCTTTTCGTCTGGTTTTGCTTCATTAAAATAATCTGAAGGCAATTCAGTATAAACATAGGTATTGTTAAGAAGTATAACGTTTCCTTCCTGTAGCACATAATTTATATTGGTGTTCGCGAACAAACCATCCAAAACGTCGCGCAGCGGTTCGTTTTCAAAGTTTTTAGTTACAAAATGGCCTTTTAACCAAATTTCATCAAAATAAAAAGTATTATCTGAAAGAGTTTCTACCTTCAAAATTGCTTCTTCTAAAGGAGTATTGGTAAAAGATGCTGTTATAGTTTTGTTTTGTCCCAACATGCTACAAGAAACTAATAAAAGCGAAATAAGTACTAAATAGTTATTTTTCATCTAATATAAATTACCTGCAGGTTAGGGTTGTTTTATGTTATCTATTGAGCCGTCTAAATATTTCACAAGTTTTGTCATATAGCTATCCGGGTTAGATTTATAGAGCGTTTTGTAGCTTTTATGAAAGCTGCGTATCTGCTCTTTTTTTTCAGGCAAGATCTTTTCAATATCTTTTGAAGAATCAATTAAATAGTAGGTTTCATCATTTTGAAGCACATAAAAATTGACTTCAGTAAAACTGTACTGAATTCCACTTTTTAATGGCTTTTCTTTTTTCTTTTTTGTGTGTTTTATGTAAATGCTTAAATCATTACCGAGATAAGCTTTCTCGAAAAAACCATTTTTAGAAAAATTTAGATTGGTTTTGGTCAATCGAACAAAATGTTTGTTATAAATAGAAAATTCTTTTACAAATTCAGGAATTAAATTCACATTGAATATGCTCAAATTATCATCAGAACGGACTAATAAATTATCTGCTAAAAGATCATATTTCAAAAAAACATTGACATAATATTGCCCATTGTATTCTACGGAACCCTTGAAGTAATCAAAACCATTAAAATACCTATAACTTCCGTCCGTATTTAAAAAGGGGTCGGCAAACTCAGTTCCGTTATAAAGTCCTGTATTATCCAAACCAACAATTTTGTCGTAAGTTTCGTATATATTATTTTGTGGGTTGTTTTGGGAAAAAGCTCCAAAACATATAATAGCGAAGAGCGAAAAGGTAAATTTTATTTTTTTTGACGCCATATTATTTTTTTGCGATTTTAAATGTACACAAAAAAAGTTCTCGTTTGGAAATTGAATTTATTAAATGATTTTTTAAGTAACTTTTAGTGTTTTACCACTAGAAATTTTTTATTAACTAAAAATCAAATGTATTTTTACTTTAAATAAAAGCCATGAAAGCTGCTTCATTAAAAGAAATAAAAACGGAACTGAATCATCGTTCCACTCAAGAATTATTAGAGCTTTGCCTTCGACTTTCAAAATTTAAAAAGGAAAATAAAGAACTGCTCACCTATTTACTTTTTGAATCTGCAGATGAAGAAAGTTTCATTCAAAGTATAAAAACAAAAGTGGATGCCGATTTTGAAACTATAAACACAAAAACTTTTTTCTATATTAAAAAAAGCATTCGAAAAATTTTGCGTGAACTAAAAAAATTCATCCGCTATTCACAGAATAAGGAAACCGAAGTGGAGCTTTTGCTTTATTTTTGCCAAAAATTAAAAGATTTTAAACCGGCTATAAAACGAAATACTACACTTACCAATTTATATAATAGACAACTGGATTACATTTCAAAAAAAGTAGAGACATTACACGAAGATTTACAATATGATTATAAATTGGAACTAGATGAATTAGGAAAAATGTAGCGAATTGCATTAAGTATTTACAACCATATTCAAAAAAAATCTTTGAACTTTGAGCTCTGAACTTTAAATTATAATATGACAACTTTGTACCACAACCCCCGCTGCAGCAAATCCCGCGAAGCACTTATGCTTTTGGAACGGGAAGGCGAAACTATTGAAATAGTTAAATACCTTGAAAAACCGCCTTCACACCAAGAGCTGAAGCAAGTAATTGAACTTTTGGGAATAAAGCCTATAGAGCTTGTTCGAACCCAGGAAATCGATTGGAAAGAAAATTACAAAGGTAAAGATCTCACCGATGAGGAGATTATAGATGCTATGATTGAAAACCCCAGACTTATTGAACGTCCCATAGCTATTAAAGGGACCCATGCCATTATTGGCAGACCACCTCAAAAAGTTCTCGATATTTTATAATTAAACTTAATTTATTTAACAGAAAATTGGCAAATCATCATTAAACCACGGCTATTTTCGTGAGTCAAATTTTCTAAAGAATTCTATGAAGTTTTTATTATCTGTACTGCTACTATGCGCGACCTCTACCTTATTTGCGCAACAACCTGAAAAAAAACAAATTACCGTTAAAGGAACCATTTTAGAAGAAGGAACTAATTATCCTTTGGAATACGCTACGGTTTCTTTCATAAACCCACAAGGTAAAACTATTACTGGAGGAATAACCAATACAGAAGGTAATTACAGTATTGAAGTTCCCGAAGGAAAATATACAGTACAGTTTGAATTTATTTCATACAAAACAAAACAACTCACTAATCAAAATCTCACAAAAAACACAACACTTCCCAATATTTCTTTGGCCTTAGATGCGGCAAGCCTGGACGAAGTAGTAATTCGCGCAGAAACTACCGAGGTACAGGTTAGGCTAGACAAAAAAATATATAATATAGGTAAAGATCTTACTTCGGGTGGTGCTACAGTTAGTGACGCATTAAACAATGTACCTTCGGTAACAGTTGATGTTGATGGGGCGATAGCCCTACGTGGAAACGAAAATGTAAAAATCCTTATTAACGGAAAACCTTCAGCTATTGCTGGTTTTGGTTCTACGGATGCCCTACGCCAACTTCCTGCAGAAGCTATTGAACGTGTTGAAGTTATTACGTCTCCGTCAGCTCGTTATGATGCCGAAGGAACCGCAGGAATCCTGAATATCATTCTTAAAAAAGAAAAAACACTTGGTCTTAACGGTTCTATTAGTACCAGCATTGGCGTTCCTCTTAACAGCAACGCAACTGGAAATATAAATCTTCGAACGGATAAATTTAATATTTTTAATACCACAGGGGTTTATTACAGAAATAGTCCCGGAAAGGCTTTTTTCAATAATAACTACTTCCCACGTCCACTCTTGGACGAAAATGGAGAACCAGTATTGGACGATGATGAGGAACCGATAACAATAGACCCTGAATTTGATCAAGTGATTGAAGATAGAAAATACGACCGCATGGGTAAAGGCTTCAACACAAATTTGGGTATTGAATATTTTTTATCTGACCAATCCTCAATTACCGCAAGTGGTTTTTACCGCCAAAACGATGGCGATGATCAAACTACAAACAATACCGCAAATTATAACAATAATATACTTGAAGAACAGAGCAGAAGACTTGAGAACCAAATTGAAGACAGATCAAATTATCAGTTTTCATTAAATTATGTAAACAATTTCAATGACGAAGGCCACAAATTAACCGCAGATCTTCAGTATGATCGAGGTAAAGACACGGAGCGTTCATTAATTACTAATCAAAGAACGCTGCCAGATTTTGAAGTTCTTCCTTCTGAAGATATTATCAATAAAGAAAATCAAAAAGAGTATTTAGCGCAGGTAGATTATGTCTTGCCTATGGGAGAGAATGCACAATTTGAGGCAGGTTACCGTGGTAATTTTGAAGAAAACATTACTGATTATACTTTGCTTGAGGAAGCTGGTACGTCCGGGAATTTTATTAGAAATGATAGTCTTTCAAATGTTTTTACATACAATGAAAATGTGAATGCCTTTTATACACAATATGGAAATAAATTTGGAAAGTTTTCTTTCTTACTCGGGCTTCGCCTTGAAAACACACAATTAAAAGGAAAAGTAGCCGCTGAAAATGTTTCAGAGAATGCGCCTTTCGACTTAAATTTCGACAAAAGTTACACTGGCTTATTCCCAACCGTAAATCTTACTTACGAAATAAAAGATAACGAAAATATTACTCTTGGATATAACAGACGTATCAACAGACCTAGAAATTGGTATATAAATCCCTTTCCATCTCGCTCCAGTGAGGCTAATATTTTTCAAGGAAATCCAGATTTAGATCCAGCTTATGCAAGCGCTTTCGATTTAGGGTACCTAAAACGTTGGAAAAAACTCACATTGACTGCTTCGGTATACTATCAAAATGAAACAGATGCTTTTGAAAGAGTGCAAGAAGAAACTGGTGATGAAACCAGCAATGGAATACCCATTATCCGCACACTACCTATAAACCTTTCCACAAATGAGCGCTACGGTTTTGAAGCTGGTCTTATGTACAATCCAACAAAATGGTTAAATTTAAACGGAAGCTTTAATTATTTCCTTTTCAAAACGGAAGGCTTTTATAACAATGTGGATTATGGCGCAGAAAACACCAGCTATTTTGGTAGATTCAGCAGTAAATTTAAACTACCCGCAAAGATTGAATGGCAAACAAATGCCTTTTACAGAGGGCCTTCAAATAATTCCCAAACAGAAACAGACGGAATACTTTCGGTAGATATGGCAATGAGTAAAGACATAATTGATGATAATGCAACACTCGCATTAAGCGTTAGCGATCTTTTCAATACTAGAAAAAGAAACAGTCTAACAACAACAAATACCTTTACCAGCGAAAGCGAATTTCAATGGAGACAACGTCAAGTAACATTAACTTTCACATACCGCTTTAACCAAAAGAAACAGCGCCAACGCCCTGAAAGAAGTGGTGATGATGAAGGTGGATTTGAAGGATAGATTTCTTCTTCATAAAGCATAAAAAAAGGGAACCAAATTGGTTCCCTTTTTTATATAAAATATGTTTTAAAAATTATTTCAATTCTTTGTTTTTCTTTTCCTCACGCTTCATTTTCCAATTTTCGTATAGCGATCCGCCAATCCAATAAGGAAGAATGCTTACCAAGAAGATCATTAACCAAAATCCTAAAGTAAGAATCATTAAAAATGCAAGAAATCCTAAATATTGTTCAAAAGTAAACATGGTGTGGCGTTTTTAAATTGATGGTTCAAAGATAAAAGGTTTTTTTGAGAAACGACAATAAAATTTTTCGATTTATTCACAACAAATAAACATCTGTGCGGGTTGAACAACTTTTGGCTTTTCATTACCTTTGCCTTTGTACTCTCAGCTTTAAAATTAAGGAGGGATAATAATTCATAATAATTATTTCACAATGCAATATAGAATAGAAAAAGACACGATGGGCGAGGTAAAAGTACCAGCCGATAAACTTTGGGGCGCACAAACGGAGCGTTCTTTTGAAAATTTTAAAATCGGTCCGAAGGCTTCCATGCCCTTGGAAATAATTTATGGCTTTGCATATTTAAAAAAAGCAGCGGCCTATACTAACTGTGAGCTCGGTGTACTTTCCGAAGAAAAAAGAGATTTGATTGCCAGGGTTTGTGATGAAATTTTGGACGGAAAACACGATGACCAATTTCCATTGGTAATTTGGCAAACAGGAAGCGGCACACAAAGCAATATGAACGTGAACGAAGTAATTGCAAACCGCGCTCACCAAATTGCTGGAAAAACCATTGGTGAAGGCGAAAAAACGCTTCAACCGAATGATGATGTAAACAAGTCACAATCTTCTAACGACACTTTCCCCACGGGAATGCACATTGCCGCTTATAAAAAATTGATTGAAACCACGCTTCCCGGAGTTGAGCAACTTCAAAAAACACTTTCAAAAAAAGCTGAGGAATTTAAAAACGTAGTGAAAATTGGCCGCACCCATTTTATGGACGCCACTCCCCTAACTCTTGGGCAAGAATTTAGTGGATATGCCGCACAACTTGAATACGGAATTAAAGCTTTGAAAAATACACTTCCGCATTTAGCAGAACTTGCTTTGGGGGGAACCGCTGTGGGAACAGGTTTAAATACTCCAAAAGGTTATGATGTAAAAGTTGCTGAATTCATTGCAAAGTTTACCGAATTGCCATTTGTAACTGCAAAAAATAAGTTTGAAGCCCTTGCGGCACACGATGCTTTGGTTGAAAGTCACGGTGCTTTGAAACAGTTGGCCGTTTCATTGAATAAAATAGCAAATGATGTGCGCATGCTTTCCAGCGGCCCACGCAGCGGAATTGGTGAAATAAGCATTCCAGCTAACGAACCAGGTTCATCTATTATGCCCGGCAAAGTGAACCCAACGCAGTGTGAAGCACTAACCATGGTTTGCGCGCAAGTAATTGGAAATGATATGGCAATTGCCGTTGGCGGTATGCAGGGACAATTTGAACTGAACGTTTTTAAACCTGTTATGGCTGCCAATTTTCTTCAATCCGCACAATTGATTGGTGATGCTTGTGTTTCTTTTGACGTGCATTGCGCAAAGGGAATTGAGCCTAATTATGAGATAATCAAAAAGCAACTGAATAACAGTTTGATGCTTGTTACTGCTTTAAATCCAAAAATAGGGTATTACAAAGCCGCAGAAATTGCAAACACCGCTCATAAAAACGGAACTACCCTAAAAGAAGAAGCGGTGAATCTCGGTTATTTAACTGCCGAAGAGTTTGATGAATGGGTAAAACCAGAAGATATGGTTTAAAATATTTTAGTTTTTTTGACCACGAATTCACGAATTATTTTCTAAAATATTCGTGAATTCGTGGTTTTATTTTTTATTCAATTTTCTTTACTTTCTTTTTCTTCCCATAAAACTTCTTATACCTAAAATAAGCCACAGTACTTAAAATCACTGCAAAAATTGCAATCCACCAAACAAAAGTAGGCGTTGCAGGAGCATCACCACTTGCGTAGGAATGTAAGCCGCTTAGATAGAAATTCACTCCAAAATAGGTCATCATAATAGAAGCATACGCAAAAAGTGCAAAAACATTAAAAATCCAACGACCGCGCAATCCGGGAACCAATCTGGCGTGAATTACAAAGGCGTAGACCATAATGCTGACAAGCGCCCACGTTTCTTTTGGATCCCAGCCCCAATAACGGCCCCAGCTATCATTGGCCCACTGACCGCCCAAAAAGTTCCCGATAGTAAGCATAACCAAACCAACCGTAAGTGCCATTTCTGTTACCACAGTTAATTCACTTATATTGATTTCCATTTTTTTCAAATTTCCTTTTGTTGTGAAAATCATCAAAAACAAAGAAGTTGCCGCGAGAATCATCCCCAAAGTGAATGGGCCATAACTAGCCACAATCACAGCAACGTGTATCATCAACCAATAACTATCTAAAACGGGCTGAAGATTTGCAATAGATGGATCTAGCCAGTTTTCATGAGCAACCCAAAGAATAATTGCACCTACAAAAGCTGTGGATGCAACTGTTAAATCACTTCTACGTCCAAAAGCCATTCCGAAGAAAATGGTTGCCCAAGCAACATAGATTACAGATTCATAGGCATCACTCCAAGGTGCATGACCACTAACGTACCAACGCAGCGCAAGTCCTAAAGTCATTAATGCGAAGAAACCCCACATGATGATTTTCGATGCCTTTATAAGTGTTCGTAATATTTTTCGATCTTTAAAAAGTTGTGCTATAATAAAGACAAACATCAAAATACCAAAGATTGCAAAATATTTATACAACCTATTAAATATATCGGCTTGGTTATAAATAGTTTCGGCGCGAAGTTTGTTTTCAGATGGCATTACTTCGGCTCCGTACTTTTTTTGAAAATTAGTTATACTTTCCAAAAGTTCATCGGCCTGTTTATAATCGCCGCTTTCCCGTGCTTTTTTTAAACTGTCAAAATACAGCGGAAGAATATTTTTGGCGTACAATGAATCCATTCCTTTCAAATTAGTTTCATTAAGTTCGGGATAAGAAACCCATTTATTTCCCTCATCATCGGGAATGGGAAATATTTTCAGAATACTTCCACTTAAAGCAGCATTCAGCAATGAAAAGTTTTCGTGTGCTTTAATAAAATCCTTTTGAAACTGGTTTGGATTGGTTGTCCGAGTGGCTGCTTCCAAATACGGTTCCAATTTGTAGTTTCCTTTTGAATCAAAAAGATCAAGCAACGCAATATCTTCTTGTCCGTCTGGAACTCCTGCAACGTGACGAATACTGTCGTTACCTCGCTTTAGCGCAATCAAAGGCACTTCAACCCAAAGCCTCGGAAACTCAGTCATTGAAATAAAAACCTGATTGGCATCCAACCCTTCGTAATTATCACTGCGACTTATTTTTCGTAAAAGCTCGCTCGCAAAGGTGTTGATGGGCTTCATACGCCCATTGTCCTGAATTATTAAATGACCGAACTTTGCAGCGTGTTCCTTGCTGACAGCATTTACTTTTATTACTGAGTCTATTTGTTTTTTTGGAACTGTGGTATGTGCAGGTTCCTTTGCTACTTGAGCTATACCCGAAAGAGAAAATAACAATACTAAGATTGTTATCATACTTTTTTTCTTCCTTTTAATGCGATTTAAAATTTCTTCCAGTTTACCAAAACGACTGTGTTTACTAAAAAGAATAGCCATTAGACCAAAATACAACAGAAAATAACCTAAATAAGTAATCCAGGTTCCCCAACGATCGTGGTTTACGGAAAGTATAGTACCGCCTTCATCGGGGTCAAAGCTTGCTTGAAAAAAGCGAAAGCCCTTATGATCCAAAACATGATTCATAAAAATATCTGCATCGAAATGTGATTTATCTGCATCGATAACAGTTACTTTACTTTTAAAGGAAGAATAACCTTTTTCAGTGCCAGGATATTTTGTAGCAATAAAATCATTAAGAGTTATACTAAAAGGAATATCAATTTTTTCTGAACCGTAGCTCAAATAAACTTTCAATCCAGCAATTTCAACTTCTTCGGGGTCTGGCGAAGTTCCTTTTCCACCGAGAAGTTCTACAGTTTTTGTTTCATCTTTTGAAGAAACTTCTAAAATAAGCGCATCTTGATTTGAAGGCTCGCCTGCTGGAGCTTTTACAACACCAAAAATTCCTTTTGTAACAGGTTCTGGAATCACAAAGGAAATACCTGCCATTCTATAAAGTGATCGCAAATTAAAAGCCTGCACACTGTCTGCAACAACTTCACCCTTCATTTGGTCTGCCATTCGCATAAAATTTCCTTCAAAAGGACTAGAAACAGTATAGGTTCCATCCTCTAAATAAGTGATGTTTATAGCTCCCTCTGTAGGTTTGTTTATTGCGAAAAGAATGTTATGGATATTTGAAACTTCCCCAACTTTTACCCAATGATCATGACGTTCCCCATCACCTGACTCTACTATTTTTAAATATTGCTCGCCTTCTTCACTTGGGCTTAAGCCTTCCGTTGCACCTTTTATATAATTTTTATATTTAATGGTAACGGGCTGCTTATTGTAGTCTGTTTCAATCGTAAAATCGTTATTCAGCTTTTCAGAAAGATTTAATTTCTTTGGCTCCAAAGGTCTCCTTTGTGCTACCCCGTCAATCATGTAATCTCCGTCAATAAAGGTTGTTAAATAAGTTTTATCTGAAAGTATAGAGCTTTCAGTTTGTCCTTCACGAATATGCATAATACCTTCATAGCCAATATAACGCGTTACAAAAGCACCAATAATTATAAAAATAAAAGCCAAGTGAAGTATCAACGAAGCCCACATTTTACGCTTGTGAAGATTGTACCGAAAAATATTTCCTATAAAATTTACAACAAACAGCGCCATTATGGCCTCAAACCACCATGCGTTATAAATTAGCTCTCTTGAATAAGCGGTTGGAGGTTTTTGGGCTGATGCATCCATAAAGGTTCCAGCGGCCATCGCGACAGCAAAAACAATAAATAAAAAAGCAGTTAAACGAGTGGAGAAAAGAACGGAAATAATCTTTTTTTGCATTACAGGGAATTTTGGCGCAAAAATAATAAATAACGCCCATTTAATCTACGGAAATGTGTTAAGTATTATTTCTTTTACATTACTTATTTTCGAGCATTATGAATATTTAAGTGCATAAAAGTCCCCATATTTCTAGCTCGGTTTATTGCAATTTGTGCTGTTTCGCCTTCAAAAAGTTCGTTGATGGTTTCCAGCCAAAGATTGATCCATGTTCCGAAGTGAAGTTCATTAATGGTGTTGCCACATTTTTTATCTACTTCAACGTGAGTATGTAATGGATTTCCAAAGTATTTGCGCTCAAAGAAAAGATTTGTTTCCCAAAAATCTGTAAGTAGTTCAAGATGGGTTTCCCAGTCGGTGATTATTCTGTTGAAAATAGGTCCGAGAAGTTCGTCTTTTCGCACTTTGGAATAAAACTTATTGACAAGCAAAGACACATCTTCACGAGATTCTATATTCTTTTTAGCCATTTTTTTATAGCAAAGTTATTAAAATCAACAACAGGTTTGCCACCAAACTAATAGCAAGCATCCAAAATGCAATTTTTTTATTTGATCCGGCAAGCAGAGCGGCATTGTAACCCATGCAAAGCGAAACGCAAAGCGTTAGTTCAATTCCAGGAATAATTCCCGTGCCCTGCGCCAAAACAGTCATTGCGGCGATAGAACCAATACAACTGTTTAAAATAATGGTCAGCGGAATGTACATATAATAGTCGTATTCAAACTCCTCTTGCAATGATTTTATAGATAGTACTTTCATAATATTATAGTGTTTTGTTTTTAATGGTGTAAATTTACCATCCCAAACACGCCCAATTTTATGAGGCAAATCATAAACTTATGATTCCTGAAAATTTATTATTGGATTACGGCGCGACTATTGAAAAAATAGACGTTAACGAAGTTATCCTTTCAGAAAAAAAGCGTGCAGATTTCTATTTTCAGATTAAAACCGGGGAAGTGAAAATGTTCAATCTCAACGAAAACGGAAAAGAATTTGTGCAAGGTATTTTTTACAATGGTGAAAGTTTTGGCGAGCCACCTCTTTTTGCAGATTTCAAATATCCGGCTTCAGCTTCGGCAGTAAAAGCTACAGAACTTTACAGATTATCAAAATCCAAATTATTCGAATTATTAACCAATAATCCCGAAATAAATTTAAAATTCACCAAGGCACTTGCAAAGCGGCTTTATTATAAAGCGACGATTTTAAAAGAAATATCGGTACATCCTCCAGAACATAGAATTCTTACTTTAATAGATTTTTTGAAAGGCAAATACGGTTCCGAAGAACTTTTTCAAGTAGAGTTAACGCGACAGCAAATAGCAGATTTAACTGGCCTGAGGGTGGAAACGGTAATCCGTGCTATAAAACAATTGGAACAGGACGGCGAAATAAAACTCATAAAACACAAAGTGTACCGTTGAAAAAATTAATAAACGATAACTTCTTACTATGATAAATGTGGTTTTTTTAGGATTTGGAAACGTGAACAGTAACTTGTTCAAAGCTTTACACATCGCAAACGAAGTTACTGTAAAACAGGTTTTTAATAGAAATTATATTAAAATGATTTCTCCTTTTGAAAACATTCCTTTCACGGATGACATTTCAAAAATTGAAGAAGCGGATGTATACATAATAGGAATTCCCGACGATGCAATTTCGGCGTTTTCTGAAAGTCTTCCTTTTCAAAATAAATTGATAGTTCACACATCGGGAGGCGTTTCGATAGATACGCTTTCAAATAAAAACAGACGCGGTATTTTTTATCCATTGCAAACATTTTCAAAGGAACGTGCTGTTAGTTTTAAAACAATTCCTATTTGTATTGAAACCGAAAATTCGCAAGATTTGGATTTATTACGGAAATTAGGAGAAACAATTTCAGAAAACGTTGTAGAAATTTCTTCAGAAAAAAGAGCCAAACTACATCTTGCGGCAGTTTTTGTGAATAATTTTACCAACTATTTATACCAAATAGGCCGCGAAATTTTAAAAAATGAAGATTTGCCGTTCGATTTGTTGAAACCATTGATTTCAGAAACTGCTTCCAAAATTGAAACCCTTTCACCCGAAGAAGCACAAACTGGCCCAGCTAAACGCAACGATATAAAAACAATTGAAAAACATTTACATTTGTTAGGCGATAGTCCGTACCGAAAGTTTTATGAATTGTTTACGGAGGAATTAAAGCATAATTATGGAAAAAAGTTATAAAGAATACCTAAAGCATATAAGCACATTTATTTTCGATATTGACGGTGTACTCACAGATGGCACCATACAAGTGAATACGCAAGGCGAAATGTTCCGAACAATGAATATTAAGGACGGCTACGGACTTAAAACTGCAGTTGAACAAGGTTTTCACGTTTGTGTTATTTCGGGCGGAACTAATGAAGGTGTTCGCGTACGGTTGCAAAATTTAGGAATAAAAGACATCTTTTTGGGAGCGCATCACAAAACAAAAATTTTAGAGGATTACTTAAAAAAGAATAACCTAAAAAGAGAAAATATTCTCTATATGGGCGACGATCTTCCCGATTTTGAAATAATGCAGGAAGTAGGTTTGCCCACTTGTCCACAAGATGCTGTTCAGGAAATTAAAGCAATTTCAAAATATGTTTCGCATAAAAAAGGTGGTAAGGGCTGCGTGCGCGATGTTATTGAACAAGTGCTTAAAGTTCAGGATAAATGGATGGCAACAAATGTTGTGAGCGCCAAGTATGATTAAACCACACATTCAATAAAAAGAAACTCCGCAATCTGAAGCATAAACTTTGAACTACCTAAACCTAATTCGCTACCAAAACCTACTCTTCATTGCCTTGGTGCAAGTTTTTATCAAATACGGCTTGTTCTATTCATTGGGCGTTGAAACTACGTTAAATACGTTTCATTTTATCCTTCTTGTTATTGCTACACTTTGTATTGCCGCTGCTGGAAATATAATCAATGATATTTATGACGTAGAAATTGACAAAATTAACAAACCAAACAAAGTTTTGATTGGCAAAAAGATTTCAGAAAGAACTGCAAATCGGTTGTTTATAATTTTAAATGTTATTGGAGTTGTGATAGGTTTTTACCTTTCTAACACCATCGGAAAATCTGGCTTTGCGGCACTTTTCATAGTTTTCTCGGCATTGCTTTATTTATATGCTTCCTATTTAAAGGGTATGCTAATAATTGGCAATGTTTTAGTTTCCTTTTTGGTGGCTATGAGTTTGATAATTGTGGCTTTGTTCGATCTTCTTCCTGCTATTACTGCACAAAATCAAACTGCGCAATCAACGGTTTTCAAAATCGTTTTACACTATGCTATGTTTGCATTTTTCATCAATCTAATTCGCGAAATTGTAAAAGACTTGCAGGATATTAACGGTGATAAAAACGGCGGAATGAACTCGTTAGCCATTGCCATAGGCAGAAAAAGAACGATAATGATTGTGTTTCTTTTGGGCGTTTTCATGGTTTTGGGAGTTGTGCTTTACATGTATGAATACCTCTACAACCAGCAAGTTTTATTACTGTATTTCTTATTTGCAATCGTTGCCCCACTAATGTATTTTTGCATAAAAGCCTGGGGTTCGGAAACACCAAAAGAATATGCGTTTCTTTCAAATCTTTTGAAAATAATAATATTTTTAGGCATTTGTTCAATACCGCTTTTTTCATTTACAATTTTTTAAAGTATGCTTCGCGAAAAACTAAAAAATTTCAATATCATCCTTGCTTCTGGTTCGCCGCGAAGACAAGCTTTTTTCAAGGAGCTAGATTTAGATTTTACAATTCAAGTGAAAGAGGTTGTAGAAACATATTCTTCAGAATTAAAATACTCAGAAATAACAGATTATCTCTCGCAACTTAAAGCATCTATTTTTTCCGACTTACGAACAAATGACATTCTTATTACAAGTGACACCATTGTTTGGCTTAATGGAAAAGCGCTCGGCAAACCGAAAGATTTTGAAGAAGCAAAACAAATGCTCCACAGTTTAAGTGGGCAAATGCACGAGGTAATCACTTCAGTATGCTTTACTTCAAAGGAATTTCAAAAAACCGTGAATGATGTTACCAAAGTCTGGTTCAAAATCCTTTCCGAAGAGGAGATAGTTTACTATTTAAAAAACTATAAGCCTTTTGATAAAGCAGGAAGCTACGGCATACAGGAATGGATAGGCTACATTGGCATCGAGAAAATTGAAGGATGTTATTTTAATGTAATGGGCCTTCCCACACGTCTTGTTTATAAAACGTTAACCGAGATTGCCGACCGTTGAATTTTTGGTATTTTTGAGTAAAATCTGCCAGAATGAACAATTTCAAAATACTTTCTATTTTTTTCCTGTTTGTGGTCTTTGCAGGCTGCAATTCTTCTGTAGAAAAAAGCAATTCAGAAACCGTTTCAGATAAAAAAAAAGAAACTAAAACTGCGGTACCTAGAACTGTTTCAAAAGAATTTAAAGATTATTGGTACGCTGGAAACGCGGAGCTCACCTCTTATCAGCTCATGCAGGAGCGCTACGGGGAAATCCGCCAAGGCACTGCTGTTAACATTTTTGTGACGGAAGATTTTCTGCCAAATGAACAGGTAAAAGCAAACAACACTTCTGATGAAACTATATCAGTTTTAAAACTGAACCAAATGAAGAATTTCAATACGGGCATCTATCCGTATTCTATAATGAGTAGTACTTTTAGCCCTATTTCGAATACTACACACGCTATAAAAGTGAGCAATAGTGTCCAAGAATGGTGCGGACAGGTTTATATGCAGCTCAACAATCGCGATAAATTTGAGATAGAAAGCCATTCCTATTTTGAAGGCGAAGCGGACCAAACCCTTTCTTTGCCAAAAACTTGGTTGGAAAACGAACTGTGGAACCTAGTAAGAATAAACCCTGATGAACTGCCCACTGGGGATGTAATGATTATCCCTTCGTTTGAATATCTAAGACTTCGGCACAAAGAAATAAAGGAGCACAATGCTTTTGCAAGTTTAAAACAGGGAGATTCAATTACTATTTACACATTAAATTACCCAGATTTACAAAGACAGTTAATGCTTTTCTTTAATAGTACTTTTCCCTATGAAATTGAAAAGTGGGAAGAAGTGAACGCAGCCGACCAAAATGACACCTTAAGGCTTAAAACCACAGCAACTAAAATGAAGCGTATGCGAATTCCCTACTGGAACAAAAACGGAAATGAGTTTGCGCATCTTCGGGATTCCCTAGGGCTTTAATATTTATAATTATGATCGATTTAGATTTGCAAAAATATTCGTTACAGTTAATAGAATCTGGTGTTTTGATTCTGGGGTTGTTAGTTTTAAGACTAATCCTAAAAAAAACCGTTCGCAATTTTGCCAAAAAAATTGAACGGCTTGAACACCGTACGGGGCTAATTATGAAACACGTAGATTTCGCTGCCTTTTTTTTGATTGTTTTAGGACTTATATTAATTTGGGGCGTTGACTTTAGAAATCTGGGACTAGTAATGTCTTCAGTGTTTGCAGTAATTGGAATAGCCTTTTTTGCGCAGTGGTCCATTTTGAGCAACATTACCAGTGGCGTAATTATGTTCTTTACATTTCCATACAAAATAGGCGATTATATAAAGATACACGACAAAGAAATGCCCTGCGAAGGAATTATTGAAGATATTAAAACCTTTCATATTATTCTTCACACCACTAAAAATGAAATTGTTACTTACCCCAATAGTATGATGCTTCAAAAAGGAGTAAGTATCATAAAGGCAGATGATTTTTATGAACAGCAGCTGAACGAAGCTGACAAAAATAAGGAAGATCTACCGCACGATTAATTTTTACAAATAAGTATCTTTGAAAGGTTTCGAATAAATCATCAACAATTTTATGCAAAAATCATTTTTTTACAGACTTCTATTTTTATTTTTTTCAATAGCTGCCGCCGCACAAACCCCTAAAAAACCTACCACTTCCGAAATTTATCATTCCCTTCAAAAGCTCAATTTTGTTGGTTCTGCACTTTATATTGCAGCACACCCCGACGATGAGAATACCCGTTTAATTTCCTATTTGGTAAACGATGTGCACGCAAACACCGCATATCTTTCAATAACCAGAGGCGATGGCGGACAAAATCTTGTAGGGCCAGAACTGCGCGAACTTTTAGGCGTTATCCGCACACAGGAACTTTTGGCGGCGCGAAGAACAGATGGAGCGCAGCAGTTTTTCACACGCGCCAATGATTTTGGCTACAGCAAAAACCCAGACGAAACCTTTGAGTTTTGGACCCGCGAAGATGTTTTGAGTGATGTAGTAAAAACCATTCGTAAATTCAAACCAGATATTATAATTGATCGATTTGACCATCGCAGTCCCGGAAGTACCCACGGGCACCACACCGCTTCTGCAATGTTAAGCGTAGAGGCTTTTGATTTGGTTGGCAACACTTCAAAATTTCCAAAATCTGCTGAAGAATACGGTATTTGGAAACCACAGCGACTGTTTTTTAATACTTCGTGGTGGTTTTATGGAAGCAAAGAAAAATTTGATAATGCTGACAAATCAAAACTCGTTGCGGTTGAAACAGGAAATTATTTCCCCCAACTTGGTCTTTCCAATGGTGAAATAGCTTCGTTAAGCCGAAGTATGCACAAATCGCAAGGGTTTGGCAGTACGGGTTCGCGAGGTGCTGAAACCGAATATTTAGAAATTTTAGAAGGAAACAAACCTTCGGAAAATAATTTATTTGAAGATATAAACACGAACTGGTCAAGGTTGGATGACGGCAATGCAATTGGCGAAATTTTGAATCCTTTGGAAGAAAAATTCAACTTTAAAAATCCTTCGGAAATGCTGCCACAATTGTTGAAAGCTTATCCCCTAGTTTCAAATTTAAAGGATGCGCATTGGAAAAAAATAAAACTGGAACAACTGAAGCAACTTATTTTAGATTGCGGCGGAATCTTTATAGAAGCTGCTTCCGAAGCAAATTCAGTAAATCCAAACCAAAATTTTAAAGTTAATATTGAAGCTATTAATCGCGGAAAAAGCGATGTTGTCTTAAAATCAATAAAAAATTCCGAAGGAAAAATACTTTGGAATGAACCCCAAGCGCTACCTTTTAATGATGACAAGAAAATAGAAGTCACCGTTAATTCCGCAAAACAAAACCCGCCCTACTCCTCGCCCTATTGGCTAAATGAAAAGGGAACCGTAGGAATGTACGCGGCGCCAGAAAAATTAATTGGCCTACCAGAAACGCCGCCTTTGGAGCAATTGGTTTTTGAATTGCAATTTGGAAATACAACAATTCCTTTCACAAAAAATATAGTTTATAAATTTAACGATCCCGTTAAAGGCGAAGTGTATCGCCCGCTGGAAGTGCTTCCGGAAGTTACGGCTTCCATCCCTGAAAAGGTCTTGATTTTTGCCAGCAATACTTCAGAAATTGTTTCGGTAGTTGTGCACGCAGGAAAAGACAGTATTTCAGGAAACGTAAATTTACAACATCCCGAGGGTTGGAAAGTTGAGCCTGCAAAGCAAGCATTTCAGCTTACTAGAAATGGGGAAACACAAACTTTCAGTTTCACGGTAAGTCCTCCAAACGGCCAAAGCGAAGGTTATTTAAAACCGGTAGTGAGCGCGGAAGGGCAAACATTTGATAAAGAATTGGTGGTTATAGATTACGAGCATATTCCGTATCAAAGTGTTCTTTTGCCTTCGGAAGCGAAAGTAGCAAAGATTGATATTCAGAAAAAAGGACAAAATATTGGTTATATAAACGGCGCGGGCGATGCAATTCCTGAAAGCTTGAAACAGATTGGATATTCGGTAACAACTATTAATCCTTCAACCATTTCAGAAAAAAGCCTTCAAAGTTTTGACGCAATTGTGGTCGGAATCCGTGCTTACAACACAGTTCCCGAACTCGCTTTTGCACAACCCATTCTGAATAAATACGTTGAAAATGGTGGAACTATGATTGTTCAATACAATACCAATCACAGTTTGGTAACCGAAAATCTCGCCCCCTATTCCCTAAAACTTAGTCGCGATCGCGTTACGGATGAATTTTCAGAAGTAAAAATTCTTGCTTCCGAAAACCCACTTTTAAACACACCCAATAAAATAACCCAGAAAGATTTTGAAGGTTGGGTGCAGGAACGCGGGCTTTATTTTCCCAATGAGTGGGCCACAGAATTCACACCAATTTTAGGAATGAAAGACAAAGGCGAAGCCGAAACAAAAGGTTCGCTACTTGTAGCCAAATTCGGAAAAGGATATTACATTTATACGGGATTGAGCTTTTTCCGCGAACTTCCGGCCGGAGTTCCGGGAGCTTATAGATTGTTCGCAAATATGCTTTCAATCGGAAAATAATTTTAAAAAGGTGAACGAAGAAAAACAAAAATTTGTTTGGAAATGGAAGTATACAGTCGTGCTTCTGCTTAATGCTGTTTACATTTATCTGTTTTATTTACTAATGCAAAACTTCGCCTAAATGCAGCAGATTGATTGGATCGTTTTAATTGGAACCCTTCTTTTTATCGTGCTTTATGGCACATGGAAATCGCGTCAGCACAAAGACGTGGGCGATTATTTAAAGGGAGGAAGTAACGCGCATTGGTGGACTATTGGCTTAAGTGTCATGGCTACCCAAGCTAGCGCTATTACTTTTCTTTCTACACCGGGACAAGCCTTTCACGACGGAATGGGGTTTGTGCAGTTCTATTTTGGACTTCCTATTGCTATGGTGATTATTTGTTTGGTTTTTATACCAATTTATCACAAGCTCAACGTTTATACAGCTTATGAATATTTAGAAAGCCGTTTCGATAAAAAAACCAGAACACTTACCGCTATCCTATTTTTAATTCAACGCGGACTTGCCTGCGGTATTACTATTTTTGCACCTTCTATTATTCTCTCGGCCGTACTTGGGTGGAACTTGGTTTATTTAAATATAATCATTGGTGTACTTGTAATTATTTACACCGTAAGCGGCGGCACAAAAGCTGTAAGTGTTACCCAAAAGCAACAAATGGCTGTTATTTTCTTTGGAATGTTGATTGCCTTTTTATTGATCCTTAATTATTTACCGCTCGATATTACTTTCACCAAAGCGCTTGAAATTGCCGGGGCCAATGGGAAAATGGACATACTCGATTTTTCATTCGATTTTGATAACCGTTATACTTTTTGGAGCGGAATTATTGGGGGTACCTTTTTGGCACTCTCCTATTTTGGAACCGACCAAAGCCAAGTACAACGCTATCTTTCGGGAAGAAGTGTAAAACAAAGCCAAATGGGCTTGATAATGAATGGACTCCTAAAAGTACCTATGCAGTTTTTCATTTTGCTGGTAGGGATTATGGTTTTCGTTTTTTACCAATTTAATGCTTCTCCACTGCATTTTAATCCCGCCGCAGTAAAGGACGTTAATAGTTCAGTATATGCCGGGGAATACAAGGCTTTGGAAGTAAAAAAAGATGCAATAGACAAAGAGCTTGCTGCAACACAAATTGATTATTCAAAAGCGGAAAACGAGCTTGAAAAACAAAACTATGTTCAAAAAATAAAAGAACTGAATGCCTCTGAAAATAAGTTACGCGAACAATCAGTTACAATAATCAAAAAAGCAAATCCTAATGCGGAAACCAACGACAAGGATTATGTTTTCATCCACTTCATTTTAACCAATCTTCCACGCGGACTAATTGGTTTGCTATTGGCGGTAATTTTGAGTGCAGCTATGTCTTCAACAGCTTCAGAGCTAAATGCTTTGGGAAGCACTACGGCTATTGACCTATACAAAAGAAATGTTCCCGGAAAACGAGAAAAGCACTATGTTACAGCTTCTCGTGGATTTACACTTTTATGGGGAATAATTGCAATAATAGTAGCTTGTTCTGCACACCTCTTCGACAATCTTATACAGTTGGTAAATATTATCGGTTCCATTTTCTACGGAAATGTTCTAGGAATTTTTCTACTTGCGTTTTTTATAAAATACGTTCGAAGCAAAGCTGTTTTTATAGCTGCGCTAATAACGCAAATAATTATCATCTATTTCTGGTATATAGACCTAATGCCTTATCTGTGGCTGAATTTAGTTGGCTGTGCTATTGTTATGGGAATTGCAATTTTATTGCAGGTTTTATTGCCGAAAAATGATAATACTGAAATTGTAACTTCCGAAGCTTAGTTCTCGACTGCGCACGAACGGACACAATTTATTTTTTGAATACCAACTTCGAAATCCTATTATTTCCCGAAGCAAAAGCAACGCTATCGCTTACAAATTCAATTGCGAAAAAGCCTTCTTTAGAGAGTTCTTTCCAGTTTTTTCCACCATCGCCACTAAAGGAAATTCCGGGCGAGCCAACTGCTACAATTCCCTGACCTTCAGTCCCGGGAATATATTTTACTGAAGAACGATAGCCAGGTTCTTTCCCATTGGCAATAAGTTTCCAAGTTTTTCCGGCATCTTTCGTTATTGCTTTGTTGCCCTCATTATAAGGTTTGTCTTCCCAGTTTCCACCAAAAATAATTCCGTTGTTTTCATCTCTAAAATCAATGCTAAAAATGCCTGTCATTGCTTTACCTTGAACAATTGGTGTGTTAAAGATTTCCCACGTTTTGCCTTTATCTTTTGTGTGCAAAACACGTGATTTTCTTCCACCCGTTGCAACCCAAGCGTTATCGCCAAAAATTGCGATGTTAGAATTGCTTGCTGCAAAGGCTGCTTCACCTTTTTCAACTTTCGGGAGGTTATCGCAGGAAAGTTTTTCCCAAGTGTTTCCGCCGTCGCGGGTTATTATTATTGACATGCAATTCTCAATGGGATCACCAATGGCAATACCTTCGTTTTCATTCCAAAATTTCATGGAATCGTAAAAAACATTATCACCTTTTTCCGTATAAACCTCTTCTATATTGGTAGCATCAGTACCGTTGAAACCAATTTTATAAAGCACAGCCGGATTTGAAATACTTAAAACAAAAACAGCATCTTTATTTACAGCAATGGATCGAAAATGAAGCAACGAATCTCCATATTTTATAACGGCAAGTTTTGGAGTATCGCCATCTATAAGGCCAACTTTTCCTTTGTCGGCCGCAAACCACACTCTGCTTTCGTCCAAAGGCTGAATGGCGCGAATGCTTAAACTATCTATAAAAACCGGAGTTATTTCTACAGAATTAAACTCAACTTCAGTTTTCTTTTCGCAGGAAAAAAGGAGAGTTACGGCAAATAATGCAATTAAAAAACGCATGGATTCTTTTTTTGTAAAAGTAACAATAACTTTAAATTCAAAGTAATAAAACCCAAGTTCAGATCTTTAAATCTAAAAATCTAAAATCTCACGTCTAAAATTGTGATACCTTTGCAACCGCAAAACGCAGAAAATGAAATTACACCGAAACTTAGTATTCGCCACAATAGATTCTCTTGACTTGATTTTCAATGAAAACAAGCAAGCAGATAAAGTATTGAAAAACACATTGAAACGAGATAAACGCTGGGGCGCTCGCGACCGCGGTTTTATTGCTGAAACTACCTATGATATTGTTCGCTGGAAACGGCTGTATTCGGAAATTGCCGAAGTTCGGGAACCATTTGACCGTCCAAACCTTTTCAGATTATTTACAGTTTGGGCCACGCTTAATGGAATTGCCATTCCAGAATGGAAACAGTTTGAAGATACGCCAACCCGTAGAATTAAAGGAAGATTTGACGAGCTGTCAAAAATTAGAAAGTATCGTGAATCCATCCCTGATTGGCTGGATGACTTGGGCCATAAGGAATTGGGCAAAAAATGGGATAAGGAAATTGCAGCTTTAAACCAGCAAGCCGATGTAGTATTACGTGTAAATACTTTAAAAACTACCGTTGAAAGCCTTCAAAATGAATTGGCTGATTTAGAGATTGAAACCGAAATTTTAAAAGGATATCCAGATGCCTTAAAGTTGAAAGAACGTGGAAACGTTTTCACAACCGATGCATTCAAAAATGGATTTTTTGAAGTGCAGGATGCTTCTTCGCAAAAAGTTGCAGAAATTCTCGATGCGAAACCTGGCATGCGTGTTATAGATGCTTGTGCTGGAGCTGGTGGTAAAAGTCTTCACATTGCGACTATGATGGAAAATAAGGGGCAACTAATTTCGATGGATATTTATGAGAACAAGCTCAACGAACTAAAACGCCGTGCACGTAGAAATGATATTTTCAATATTGAAACGCGCGTTATCGATTCCACGAAAGTGATAAAAAAATTAATTGACAAAGCCGATAAGGTTTTGATTGACGCTCCTTGCTCCGGCTTGGGTGTTTTAAGAAGAAACCCTGACGCAAAGTGGAAATTACAACCTGAATTTTTGGATAAGATTCGCGCAACACAAAAAGAATTGCTGGATAGCTATTCCCGAATGGTAAAACCTGGAGGGCAATTGGTTTATGCAACTTGTTCAATACTTCCTTCAGAAAACGAAATGCAAGTGAAAGCTTTTTTGGCTAGAGAAGAAGGAAAAAACTTTACATTGTTGAGTGAAGAAAAAATAATGCCCAGCAAAAGCGGATTTGACGGCTTTTATATTTCATTACTTCAGAAAAAAGAGTAAATATTATATTTTAAAATAGAAAAGAGCGGGAAAACCCCGCTCTTTTTTAATAGAATATATTTAAAAATTATTCAACAATAATTCTTCCTGTTTTGAAGGATTTTGTTTCTTTTCCTCCAATTCTCACAATATAAACTCCGCTTGCAACTTCGCTCATATCAAGTTTAGCTTTAAAGGAATCTCCCATTTTGTCAATCATTTTTACTTTAAGCTGTTGGCCTAACATGTTGTAAACAGAAATGTAAGCCTGCCCATTATAAGCAGTGAACAAAGTTATCTCAAATTGTTTATCGCCTTCAGTAGTAATAATCAATTCCCCATTTCTGATTGAAAAGTCATTAACTCCAAGCGTGCCAATGTTTGCGGTATAATCTTCTGTTTCTCCAAAAGAAGTTTCTTCACAGGCATCTGCAGGTACAGGCGCGTCCCAATTTGTTTTTGCGCGCATTCGGTGAGGTCCAATTGCAGCTCCTGCAGGAACAACTAAATCCATTGTCTGTGTATAAGTTCCAGCTCCTTGTCCTGGTGCTATAACAACATTATCCACAACCACCTCATTTGCAGTAAAGGTTGAATCGTCATTATAATCAATCCAAACTTTTACATATTGATCACCATAACCAGTTGTAACCGTTAATTGATTTGTACTATCGGGCGCTAAATTGGCAACTAGGTTTGTGAAATCTGCATAACCCTCGCAACCCGATGGATTATTGATATCAGCTACTGAAAAGAGTTGAAAACCATCGCCAAAGGAACAATCTATATTGGGTTGGCACAAAACATTTTCAATTACAGCGGTAACTGCATCGTTGGCGGCATTCGCATCACTTGCCAAAGAAGTTGAAACGGTTACGTTATAAATTCCTAATGCAGAAAAATCTGCAGTTTGTGCAAAGCTGTAACTCACTTCTTCTTCCGAGACAATGGGGCCTGCAAAAGTTTCAATCACTGGTATTCCCCCGTCAATTACATATTGTACGTTAAAATTTGATTGTGTGGCTGCACCAAAGTTTTTAATTGTTGCGATTATAGTTTCGTTCCCTAAACCTGGACCAGAAACTGGCGCGGTAATTTCAATTGCACCTACATCATTAGCTAAAAGATTGGTTACGTTTTTTGTAAACGGATCGTTTGCTGGAAATTCATCCCCTGCAAGATTTGTTCTAACCTCAATGCTATAAGTTTGTCCAGCGTTTGATAAATCTACTGTCTGAGCAAATGTATAAGTTGCTGTTGCGCCAGATGTTACAGTACCAGTAAAGGTTTCAGAGGCTACCAAATTGCCATCAACACGTAATTCTAAAGGAATATTTGTTTGAGTGCTACTTCCAAAATTACGGATACTTATTTCGACTGTTTCATTATTTGTTAAAATACCATTCACAGGCTGAATAAGTGCATTTACACCAACGTCATTTGTAAAGCCACCCGATAATGTAAAGGCTGCTATTTGTGTTCTCCAGTTATTATCTGAGGAAAAGTATTCCGCAGTGTGCCAAAATGTGAAGTTATCCGGATCCATAGTAAGATGTGAATAATCTCCAAATCTATTGGTGAAAGTTTGTACTCCGGCCCCTTGGATAATTTCAGTTTCGGCTACGGTCATTTGTCCTAAGGGATCTCCATTAAATCTGCCTGTATATCTAATTGCTGCCTTAACTGTTGCACTTGCAACGTTAAATGCTAAACCGATGTTTCCCGCAGCATCCATACCTGCGCTACCCATAAAACGACTATTTCCGTCTGCGGGGGCGTATGTTCCTTCTTGAAAAATGGACCAAGGGTTTGCAGCATCATTTCGCAGCTCAATCCATCTTACACCTGATGTGTCGTTATTGTCAATATCTGTGTTAAATGTAATTACCCAGCTATTATGGTCAGTGAAGCTTCTATAATTTGGAGCGTATGAAATTATGCCGCCAATCATATCAATTTTTTGACTTGTACCAGGCTGTTGCACATCCCCTGTTCCAAAAGGAGCAAATACTGAATTAAATGGCGCTGTGGGTATTTCTAAAGGTGCTGATATTGTGGAATTACTTGTTGTATTCCAATCCAATACAATTTCCCAAACTTTCAAATGGTCAAATGTAACTCCAGCCCATCCGTCATCTTGAAGATAAGTAACATAGCCGGGAACATCTGCTGGATATGTTGTTCCTATTAAGTTTGCAGGCTCAGGGCTTAATACAGTATTAGTGTTTTGCACTCCTCCTGGAAGAGGAAACCCAACAATTTTAGGACTTGGACCACCCGCAAGCATTACGTCTCTTTCAACAGCGTATACTTTGTTTGTAGTACCAATATTAGCAGTAAGATAATAGGCATCGTGCCAAACACTGTAATGTGGATAGTCTGGGAAGCTTCCAAAAGAATATTGATAAACATTATATGCTCCGGTTGGATCTCCAGTTTCTGAAACACCTATCGCCAATGAATTGCTCCCTGAACCAAATTCACTCACAAACCAACGGTCTGCCAATTGATCGTAAAGTATAATCGGGTCTCCGGAATTGGAACCAATTCCCAAAAAAGTACCCAATGCTACAGGCCCAACTAATAAATTACCCGTTTTATCAAATATTTTTACGATTGAATTTACGGCATGCACATAATGATTTGGTCCAACGGCACCTGTTGGATCTGGTGGAACAAATCCCGATTCTGAGGAAGAAGCTCCAATAAAGTTTTGTTCAATAGCTCGGGTTTGGATATTTCCAAAATCCTTTTGTGCTGTTTGGTCAAAGCCATTTGGTAATGCATCAGCATTTACCTGTTCGCGATAACGCGATCCATTTTGTACTACTTTTATTTCTTTAACACTTTGGTTAATATTTTCTTCTTTAATAGCAAATTCGCGTAAGGGAATTGTCTTCCCAATAAAAGTTCCAACAATTACCTCATCAGGGGGAAAGGTTTGTTGTGCAAAAACACCAGTGCCAAAAAGCAGAAATGCTGCAAATAGTAATTTTTTAAA
>NZ_UEFQ01000043.1 GCF_900489465.1 Aequorivita sp. CIP111184
TGTAATGTCAATTACATTAACGACAGCTGTACAGGTAGAAACGTTTCCACTGTCATCGGTAACGGTTACCTCAACAAGGTTTTCGCCAAGATCAGCACAAGTGAAATCTAGACCAGAACTAGCAACTGTTTCATAATGAACAGTACCGTTCCAAACGCGAGGAGTGAATACAGAACCTGTAAACAATCCAGTAACTGCAGAACCTAAACTAATT
>NZ_UEFQ01000039.1 GCF_900489465.1 Aequorivita sp. CIP111184
TTGTTTTTTTCGTCCAAAACGTTGCTCCAGAATGTAGCATGGCTTTTTTTAAAAGCTCCAAATTTGACACATTTTCAAGCCTGATCAAAAAAACAAAGCTGCTTAAAGAGGCTTATATGGGTTGGGTTTTTATAAATTATGGGGTTGTGCAACGGTTACCTGTGTTAGCAGCTGCATTTATTCAGTTATATTTATTCTATTATTTTCTTTAATTGCTTTTCCTGTTTCTGAATTCAATAAAGTAGCAAAAATGTCAATGTATTTTTCGTTAAAATCAATACGGTCAATACAACCATTTTCGGGTGATAAATTGCATTTGTTTTTGAATTTTACAGATTTATCAATACCCTTTTTTAAATCCGACACTGCTATTTCAAAAGTATCAAGGCTATAGCTTCTTTCAGGTATGTAGACAATTTGGTCGAAATCAGTATTATAATCTATAACTTCAAGAAAATCTTTTGCTATAGGTTTCGATTCTTTTGATAATGTCAAAACTCCAGAACAACTTGTAGCGCATCCGTGAGTCATATAAATAAAATTGGCATTATTCTTATTTAAAACAGGAATGAAATATCTGCGCATAAGTAACACATCTTCCATTAAAAATATTTCAGAATTATCTCCTTTTGACCATTTAATGTATAAATCTCTTAATCCAGTACTATCGTTTTTAACTAAATAATTAATTTTCCAACCATCAGATGTTATGGTGTCATTTGTGTATATTTTTAAATCGCTGTACTCTGGTTTTGAAAAGTCAATATTTATTAATTCTCCAGAATTTAGATTAGCCAAAACTAAATCAGATGAGATTTTTGAGGATGATTTTTCTTTGCAACTAAAAATTAATAATAAGAGAACAATAAATAATTTCGATTTCATCTGAGTTTATTATGTTGCTGCTAACGGTATTGTATAAGAATAGTTGCGTTTTGATAACGAGGAAATTCAGAATGAATTTCAGATGTTGGCAAATAAGCAACGACCACAGAATTAAGCCAATACCAGCAATTATTTTTATACGGTGTTGTACCGTCGTTAATTTTTAAAATAGCCGTGGGTGAGGCACGAACCCAAACAGCGTACTAATGATAAATTACAATTATGGAAACAATTATGGAAAAACCAAAATTAATAAATGCTATCGCAGTATTTAATTACATAAATGACAAAGCTAAATTCTATAACGATAAATGGAATAGAGCGAGAAAAATGGAAACTATTGACAAACATTTTGAAACCTATAAAATGTATCGTGATTTTAGTTATAGAGCAAGTGAATTAATATTCTCTTTAAGACGTAATGAAAAATTTGGCGACGGAAGACAATGGTTTGAAATGGACGGAAAAAGATTTAAGGAATTTAGAGCCGAAATAAAAAAAGAAAGAAGATTGAAATTCGAGCAAAATTATAGAGTTCATTTACATTTTATGTCTGAAAGTTTAAGAGCAGATTACGGTACATTTAATTGCGATAATTGTAAACGAGAATTTTATCATAGTCCAAGTACTGTTTTTAAAGGTTCAGAAAAAAAGCACTCAAATTGTTGCGGACATTGCGTTAATAATATGATGAATTGGAATAAGCAAGATGAAGTGTACTATTAATTTTTTAAAGCGTCCGAGTAAGTTCGGCTATTTTAAAAATTTATGCGGTACAACGGTCTCGGTTAACACAAGTTGCGGGAGTAGGGATTCGAACTTGTCGGCTTAGTTGTTTTTTGTTAGGATACTTAATTACACTTTTTCTATAAAACCCGTTATTTGTGATAACCGTTGTTAGCAAATGTTATTTTTGCACTATTATTCTTTGATTCTCAATATCAATTGTAAATTTTTCTCCAATCCAATTAATGCCCATTATACCTTCATATATGAGGCCCTCTATAAAAATAGCGTCGAAATCCTTAACTGATACATTGTTATTATCATCTATTAATTCAGGTATTTTCGTGATAAAAAAATTATTGCCCTCACCTTCTTTAAAATAACTTTTTTTGTAAACCTTTTTTATTAATGTTGAATCAATTTTAAAATCTGTTAAATATCTCGAATTAAATCTATAAACGTCAAATCCTGCACCACTATCTAATCCAACATTTAAGTTTAATTTATTGTTTAGTTTTATGTTAGTAGATATACTTACATCTATATTCCTGTCATTAGTTATTTGAATAGGCATTTCGAAATCTTCATCTTTAATTAAATCTCTCAAAGATGATTTGGATTCAATTGTAATAACTTTATTCTTAAAATCTATGGTAAATGGTGTCTTTGTAAATAATGTTAAGGAGATCAATCCGTCATATTCAAAATCTATATCGTAAACTCCAGTAATTACATTCTTGAAATTAAAACTGCCTAATGATAAAGATTCTAGATTATATAGATCAACTTGCAATTCTTCACCTGTAGCTCTATGTCCCGTATAGAAATTATCAGTTTGCTGTAGATTTTCAATTTTATCTGCAAAATTTTTAAATATTATATTTATTCCTGCTCCAGTATCAAATATAAATTTTCCTTCTACACCATTAATTTCAACTGGAATTACTATATGACCGTATTGAGTCAAGGTAAATGGAATACTCGTTTTATTTACTGAATTTTCTTGTGAATAGGTTAGTGTTGATAGTAGCATTATTAAAATGGCAGTAAACTTTCTCATAATTATTTAACTTGGCTTATTTATTATTAATCTCACGAAAGTATTTAATTAAGATTAGAGCGTACTGACACATTTGTGTCAATTTTTATTTTTTAAATATTTTTTCTTATTCTGGTTAGTGATTGTCTTTCAATTCCAAGAAATGAAGATAGATGGGTTAAAGTTATTCGATTTATTAATCTCGGATTATTTTTTATGAAATTGAGATATCTTTGCTCTGCATTTTCAAATAAAAAACTTTCAATTCTATTTTGGCGTTTAATTAATAAATATTCAGCGATGAGTCGACCATATTTTTCAAAATTTTTAAACCTGGAATAGCATTCTTGAATTGAATTGTATGATAGATTAATGAAGATACAAGGTTCTAAAGTTTTAATATAAAATTTTGAAGGTATTTGCTGTATGAATGAACGATAGTCCGTGGCTGTGCTATTTTCACTTAGGAAAGCTGTGGTAACTTCCTTTCCATCATCGGTCAAATAGTAACTTCTCAAAAGGCCGCTGTAAACGAATCCTAAGCTTTCTTGAACTATTCCAGCTTTTAGGTAAAATGTTTTACTTCTTATTTGAGTAAGGGAAACTTTCTTTAATATAAATTCTAATTCTTTTTCTGCCAAATCAGGGCAAATTTCTAATAAGGAATTTGAAAATGCCTTTTTTGCATTATTAAAATTTTCAGATTCTTCCATTCATAATTATATAACTAATTTTTATAAAATAATTTTTGCTAACGGTCTCGGTTAACACAAGTTGCGGGAGTAGGGATTCGAACTTGTCGGCTTAGTTGTTTTTTGTTAGGATACTTAATTACACTTTTTCTATAAAACCCGTTATTTGTGATAACCGTTGTTAGCAAATGTTATTTTTGCACTATTATTCTTTGATTCTCAATATCAATTGTAAATTTTTCTCCAATCCAATTAATGCCCATTATACCTTCATATATGAGGCCCTCTATAAAAATAGCGTCGAAATCCTTAACTGATACATTGTTATTATCATCTATTAATTCAGGTATTTTCGTGATAAAAAAATTATTGCCCTCACCTTCTTTAAAATAACTTTTTTTGTAAACCTTTTTTATTAATGTTGAATCAATTTTAAAATCTGTTAAATATCTCGAATTAAATCTATAAACGTCAAATCCTGCACCACTATCTAATCCAACATTTAAGTTTAATTTATTGTTTAGTTTTATGTTAGTAGATATACTTACATCTATATTCCTGTCATTAGTTATTTGAATAGGCATTTCGAAATCTTCATCTTTAATTAAATCTCTCAAAGATGATTTGGATTCAATTGTAATAACTTTATTCTTAAAATCTATGGTAAATGGTGTCTTTGTAAATAATGTTAAGGAGATCAATCCGTCATATTCAAAATCTATATCGTAAACTCCAGTAATTACATTCTTGAAATTAAAACTGCCTAATGATAAAGATTCTAGATTATATAGATCAACTTGCAATTCTTCACCTGTAGCTCTATGTCCCGTATAGAAATTATCAGTTTGCTGTAGATTTTCAATTTTATCTGCAAAATTTTTAAATATTATATTTATTCCTGCTCCAGTATCAAATATAAATTTTCCTTCTACACCATTAATTTCAACTGGAATTACTATATGACCGTATTGAGTCAAGGTAAATGGAATACTCGTTTTATTTACTGAATTTTCTTGTGAATAGGTTAGTGTTGATAGTAGCATTATTAAAATGGCAGTAAACTTTCTCATAATTATTTAACTTGGCTTATTTATTATTAATCTCACGAAAGTATTTAATTAAGATTAGAGCGTACTGACACATTTGTGTCAATTTTTATTTTTTAAATATTTTTTCTTATTCTGGTTAGTGATTGTCTTTCAATTCCAAGAAATGAAGATAGATGGGTTAAAGTTATTCGATTTATTAATCTCGGATTATTTTTTATGAAATTGAGATATCTTTGCTCTGCATTTTCAAATAAAAAACTTTCAATTCTATTTTGGCGTTTAATTAATAAATATTCAGCGATGAGTCGACCATATTTTTCAAAATTTTTAAACCTGGAATAGCATTCTTGAATTGAATTGTATGATAGATTAATGAAGATACAAGGTTCTAAAGTTTTAATATAAAATTTTGAAGGTATTTGCTGTATGAATGAACGATAGTCCGTGGCTGTGCTATTTTCACTTAGGAAAGCTGTGGTAACTTCCTTTCCATCATCGGTCAAATAGTAACTTCTCAAAAGGCCGCTGTAAACGAATCCTAAGCTTTCTTGAACTATTCCAGCTTTTAGGTAAAATGTTTTACTTCTTATTTGAGTAAGGGAAACTTTCTTTAATATAAATTCTAATTCTTTTTCTGCCAAATCAGGGCAAATTTCTAATAAGGAATTTGAAAATGCCTTTTTTGCATTATTAAAATTTTCAGATTCTTCCATTCATAATTATATAACTAATTTTTATAAAATAATTTTTGCTAACGGTCTCGGTTAACACAAGTTGCGGGAGTAGGGACGCGAACTTGTCGGCTTAGTTGTATTCTTGTTAGGATACTAAATTACACTTTTTCAATAAAACCCGTTATTTGTGATAACCGTTGTTAGGCTGCGTTATTTTCTAACGGTTTTATGTTATTGAATTCTTTCTCCTTTAAAGATTTTTCTTCTTCTAAATCATAATCATCTTGTAATCCCAACCAAAATTTTGCAGTCGTTCCAAAATATTTTGAAAGTCGGAGAGCTGTGTCAGCAGTTATTCTTCTTTTCTTTTTTATAATTTCACTTATTCTCGTCTGCGGAATAAAGGTTTCCTTGGAAAGTCTGTAAGCAGTAATTTCCATTGGATCTAAAAATTCTTCTTTAAGTATTTCTCCAGGATGTATATTTTCAAGTTTTTTCATTTCTCTATTTTTTAAAGTTTAATGATAATCAACAATTTGAACTTCAAAGGCATTGTCATTTTCCCATTTGAATATTATTCTCCATTGTTTATTAATTCTAATGCTATGAAATCTTTCTAAATTTCCACTCAACTTTTCTAAGTGATTCGCTGGAGGAATTCTTAAGTCATTTATATTTTGAGCATTATTTATCATTCTTAGTTTTCTTCTAGCTACATTTTGAATATTAGCAGGAAGCTTTCTTGATTGGGTTCCTTCCCAAATTTTGTCAGCTTCTTTGTCTGCAAATGATTTTATCACAAATAAATTCGTTTTACGTTACTAACGTCAAAGATAAGTAAAAAATTAGAAGTTCCTAGCTCGATAAAATTATGCTGCCTAACGGTCTTGTATAAAAATAGTAGGGCTGAAAACAGAAACTACTATTCGATTGAGCGAGAGCCGAATTTTTAAATTTTACTTATTATTTTTCTTTTTCA
>NZ_UEFQ01000030.1 GCF_900489465.1 Aequorivita sp. CIP111184
GTTAAATAACGGATGAAAATTTAAAAATTCGTAAATTACTTTATATAAACCCTGTTATATGATAAAAACGTTGAATTTTGAATTTGGTGAAATACGGGTTTTTAAAAACTTCGTTGTGGTTGTCATGAATGAGGGAATTACGGTTAAACCCGAATATAATGATGACTTGATTGCTATTTCAGAAAATTATTTTAGGGACAGACCATTTGGATATATAACGTATCGAAAAAATTCCTATTCGGTTAATCCTATGGTTTATTTAAAAACTTCCAAAATCGAAAATTTAATAGCATTTGCAGTTGTGTCGGATGATGCCCTTAGAATCAGGAATCTTGAGGTGGAAAGAAGATTTCTAACTAAGCCTTTTGAACATTTCAATAATCTAGATGACGCAAAAGATTGGGTCAACAAAATGATTAAGGATTTATCTCCTAAACTTTAAAAATTTATTATTTTAAAAGATTTTTTGCTATCCCCCAATCCATTTACTAAAAGAATATACATACCGTTTTGATAATTTGATAAATCAACATTAATTGACTTTTGATTATCATTGGTTATTAATTTAAGTTGTTTCCCAGACAGGTTGAAAATTTTAACACTCTTCACGTTTTGTGCATTACTTAAAACACAAATGCCAGTATTGTTCTGTTTTGAAATTACTACTTCATCTAAATTATGTTTTTTTACATTCAGATGGATCGGTATGCAGTCATTGATAGAATCTAAATTTGCATAAAAAATTTCGGTGTTTTTAAAAAAACAACTTAAGTGGCCGGCACCATTAATATCGGGATTACCTCCGGGGGCATTAATTATAGATAAAGACCCAGCTCCTTCTACCCAAACAGAATTTTCGGTACTTATTGTATTTCCTGGCGCAGGTGAAAAATAAAAATGCCTGTATTCATTACCATCCGCTAAAGGCCTTTCAATTATTGAATCAAGTACAAAATTACCTCCATCCTGCGGAAAGGGGCTATAGGGGTTTAGCATATTGAATGTATCTCCTTCATTCAACGAAAAATCATAAAGCAGAAATTCTTCATTTTGGCCCTGAGCTACAAAATTCAAAAAAACTTTTTTGTTGTTAACCTCTTCGCGAAGCAAAAAAGTACGGGAGATATAATGAAAGCCGTCTAAAATTTTATAATTCTTACCATCAACAATTGTATCTCCGTTTGTATAATAAACGTCTGTCAAACAGCCCGAAAAACATGAAGTTACGTGCCATTCATTCAAATTGTCCAACAATGGTTTGTATGCTTGCGCATAAATACTAAAGCTAAAAAAAGTAAAAATTGAAAATAGTAAAATTCTTTTCATAAGCTGTATTATAAAAATTATCCAAATAATATTTCTGAATCTATATCTAAAGATTGTAAAAATGCTACACTCGCGTGAATATCATCAGCCAAGATTCTATCGTTCTCTATAAATGAAACTACCGAACGGTAAGGCTTTAAAAACGATTCAACAAATGGTGAAGATTTTTTTTCGGTTCTAAAGCTAAGTGCCTGAGAGGCGTTCATTAATTCAATAGATAAAATTGTTTCTATATTGTCAATAACACGTAAACACTTTGTAGCTCCGTTAGCGCCCATACTCACGTGGTCTTCCTGCCCATTTGAAGAAACAATGGAATCTACTGAAGCTGGAGTAGCCAACTGTTTGTTCTGGCTAACAATGCTTGCAGCGGTATATTGTGGAATCATAAACCCACTGTTTAAACCGGGATTATTTACTAAAAAAGCTGGTAAATCACGGAGTCCCGAAACAAGTTGATAGGTTCTTCTTTCTGAAATATTACCCAATTCGGCCATCGCAATCGCTAAATAATCTAATGCGAGCGCCAGAGGTTGTCCGTGAAAATTTCCACCAGAAATAATAAGGTCTTCTTTTACAAATATGTTGGGATTGTCTGTTACTGAATTGATTTCTGTCTTAAATGTTTTATGTACAAAATGCAAGGTGTCTTTTGTTGCCCCATGAACTTGTGGAATGCACCGAAAAGAATAGGGATCCTGAACATTTTTCTTTTCGGAAAGACCCAACTCGCTTCCTTCCAGAAATTCTAAAATCTGCTCGGCAGTTTTTACCTGACCTCTGTGCGGTCGCACTAAATGTACCAAAGCATTATAGGGGCTCATATTACAATCAAAAGCATCTATTGAAATTGCACCAACTAGATCTGCCAAGTAGGATAGCTTATAACTTTTCAAAAGGCAATAAACTCCATAAGCACTCATAAATTGAGTACCATTCAGCAATGCCAATCCTTCTTTTGCTTGTAGCTTAATGGGTTCCCAATTAAAATTTTTCAACATTTTTTCTGAAGAAATTCTTTGGCCGCCAGAATAAACTTCGCCTTTCCCAATAAGGGGTAAAGAAAGATGGGCCAATGGAGCCAAATCGCCCGAAGCGCCTAAACTTCCTTGCGAATATATTACCGGTAAAATATCGTTATTGTAAAAATCAATTAACCTTTGCACAGTTTCAATCTGTACCCCGCTGTATCCATAACTTAGCGATTGTATTTTTAACAAAAGCATCAATTTAATAATGGGTTTTGGAACAAATTCACCTGTGCCACAAGCGTGAGACATTACTAGGTTTTCTTGTAACTGGGAAAGGTTTTCGGTTGAAATTTTCACATTGCACAAAGAGCCAAAGCCTGTGTTTATTCCATACACAGGAGTTTCGTTGTCCTTCATTTTATGAACAAGATATTCTCTCGATTTTTTTATATTTAATTGTGCTTCTTCAGATAGCTCCAGAGTTTTGTGTTTATCAACAATATCTTTAACGGAAGACAAGTCCAAAATTTCTGAACTTATGTAATGAGTTTCTTGCATTTGGAAGGTAAGATTTCCACAAAAATAGTATTTTTTAGTTGTCAGCCACTCTTTCTTTCACCCAAAAGCACTCTGTTTAATTTCTACTAAAATAGGTTCAACAACAAAATTATATCGAAAAATTAACAATGCGTAATGGAAAGAAATATTTACGCTATATGTAATTTTACACTAATCAATTAAAATTTAAAAAGTAATGAAAAAATTGAGTTTAATCGTTTTGGTTTTATTTATCATTTCCTGCAAACAGGAAGAAAAACCACCGTATTCTATAATTAATGGAACTGTTCAAAATAATATCGCTCAGACCGTTTTTGTTCGCGGAAATAATTTTGAATCCCGTATTCAGATTGGTGAAAATGGAACATTTGCAGATACCCTTCGTATAAGTGAAGATGGTTTTTATGAGATGTATGTGGGGCGTGAGCGTACTGGCATCTATCTTGAAAAGGGAAAAAATCTTTCCGTAAATTTAAATGCAGATGAATTTGACGAAACACTTAAATATTCTGGAGATTTAGCTAACATCAATAATTTTTTAGCGGCAAAATATCTTTGGAACGAAACAAATCTTGACTTTAAAGAAGTATTCTCTATGGATGAAGAAAACTTTTTAAAGCAACTGAACAGCAATCAGACAAGTATTGATAGTCTTTATTCAGCAAGCAAAATCTCCAATGATGATTTTAAGAATAAGCTTGCGGAAGAAGACAATTATACGCGTGCAATTATGTTAGAAAATTATAAAGACGCACATCGCTATTATATAGGAGATCAAAGTTTTAGGGTTTCCAGCGATTTTTATGATGAATTGAAAAACATAAATTATAAAGATACTCTTGCATATAGAAATTCAGTAGCTTACCAGAGTTTACTGGATGCACATTTTACTAGGTTAGTAAACGAAGAAACTTTCGAAAGCGGAAATAATAACCAAACCGTAATGTATCTAAAAAAGGTAAATGAAACATTGCCAAATGGATATGCGAAAGATAAAATAATGAGTTCTTATTTACAGTTTTCTTTAAAACCAGATAGTTCTCTTAATGAAGCATATAACATCTATAAGAATAGCAATCCAAATCCTGAAAATCTCGCAAAGATTACAGAACACTACAACAAGTTGAAAGAAATTACGGAAGGAAGCCCCTCTCCTACTTTCAATTACGAAAACCACAAAGGTGGAACCACTTCATTGGCCGACTTAAAAGGCAAATATATTTATATAGATGTTTGGGCCACTTGGTGTGGACCTTGTCTTCGAGAAATACCCTCACTGAAAGAAGTTGAAAAAGATTACAATAATAAAAATGTTCAATTTGTGAGCATTTCCATAGATGAAGCCAAAGATTATGATAAATGGAAAGCTATGGTTGCTGAAAAGCAATTAGGTGGAATACAGTTAATGGCAGATAGCAATTGGAAATCAAAATTTGTAGAAGACTACGCCATAATGGGAATTCCACGATTTATATTGATAGATCCTAAGGGAAATATAGTTTCTGCCGATGCGCCGAGACCTTCAGACCCTGAGTTGAGAAAAACTTTTGATGGGTTGATGTAATCAGCTTTTAGATTAATTTTTTAGCCACGAATTCACGAAGAAATCATTCGTGAATTCGTGGCTAACTTTTTAAATTAATTATTTGTTTATTCTTCATGTTCTTCTCTTGCAAATAGATCTAAATATGCTTCTGCAATACTTTCTATAATATCACCCGCCATTATAGCTTCATGTCCCATCTGCCCCGCAGCAATATCGCCCGCAAGACCGTGCATATAAACCCCAAAAACCGATGCAAGTAAAGGATCGTACCCTTGGGAAAGCAAACCAGTAATTACACCGCTCAACGCATCGCCACTTCCGGCCGTTGCCATTCCAGGATTTCCAGAGGAATTTACATAGAGCTTATCGCCATAAACTGTGATTGTATAAGCACCTTTTATGATCACTACAACTTGATGTTTATCTGAGAACTTCTTTACTTTTTCAAGTTTGTCATAATCGTTTTTCCATGCTCCAATAAGTCGTTTCAACTCGCCAGGATGTGGTGTTAAAATGGAGTTTTTTGGCAGTAATTTTAGCAGTTCTTTATTTTCAGAAATATTGTTTAGTGCATCTGCGTCTATTACAAAAGGAACTTTGCTGTCTTTGAATAGGCTCTTCAAAGCTTCCACTGTAGCTTTATTTTTTCCGATCCCCATGCCAATTCCAATAGCGGAAGGTTCAAAATCCACTGCAACTTTACTTATAAATTCTTCCTCTTTATCTGTAATTACCATCGCTTCCGGAATAGTGGTTTGCAGAATATTGTAGCCACATTTCGGAACAAAAGCCGTTACCATTCCAGCACCAATCCTGAAAGCAGCGGTTGTTGAAAGTACAGCAGCACCAATTTTTCCATAACTTCCCGCAACTATAAATGCGTGACCATAGTTTCCTTTGTGTCCAAATTTTTCTCGTGGTTGATAAAATCGCTGCGCTTCCGATTTTGAAATTATTTGAGCCAAAGGTTCTGTTTTTTGAAAGTATTCTATGTCTAAACCAATTTCCAAAACATCAAAATTTGAAACGAAACTAGCTGTTTCAGGCAAAAAGAATGCGAGTTTTGGCGCTTGAAAAGTCAAGGTGTGATTTGCTTTTAAAACTGCTTCTTTATCTTTCAAAGGCGAATTGGAAAAAAGACCACTGGGAATATCAATCGCCAATTTAAAGGCTTTGCTTTCATTAAGATATTGTATCAATTTTTTTACCCAACCTGAGGGGCACCGATTCAATCCTATTCCAAAAATTCCATCTACAATTATATCTTCACTATTTATCTCTGGAAAATCCGCTTCGCTTTTCATCAAAATGGGCCATTTCTTGGTCACATTTTTAATTTTATCATAATTGAGCAGAAAGTTTTTGGAACGCTTGTCGCTACAATTTACAACGTACACAATCACGTTATAGCCATGTTCAATCAGCAGCCTTCCAAGAACCAATCCATCACCTCCATTATCGCCAATACCACAGAAAATGCGGATGGGCACAGGTGCGCCCTTTAGCCGTTGGTGCAGCCATTGGAATATTTGCGTAGCCGCGCGTTCCATCAATGCTTCTGAAGTGATTTGTTGTTTTTCAACGGTGGCCTTGTCGGCTTCATAGAATTGTTCTGCAGAAAATATTTTCATCTATAACTTATTTTAAAAATTCATTATAATAATTTCAAATTGGCAGGTTTGTTGTTCATTAAGTCAAAGATAACATTCCCTCGCTTTGTTGAAAAGAAGGTTTATAACTAATTGTTCATCCTTCGAAAACACCATAGATAATTTATAATTTTAAAAAAAATACATAATGGAAACAAGAGATAGTATACTTCTTAGTATGCGCCCCGAAATCCCTTCCGCCAAAATCACAACAAATATGTCTGCCGATGAATGTTTTCAAAATAAAACATTACGGCCAGTTGTAAAACTGCAGAAAAATTTATTGTTGGCGGCTTTTAGAAACTACATTGCGAAGCATAAGAATGTATTTTATGATCTTAATGTTGAAAAGAAGTTGGATTATATTGAAAATGCGATTCAAAAGGATATTAAGTTTAGAAATTCGCTAAAAGGAATTATCATTGGGCATTTTACAATTGATGAATTTGAAATTTACATTCAAAATTCATCTGCATTAAACAAAAGGATGATGGATATTGTTAAAGAACGATTAAAAGATAATTTGCTATACTTGGACAGCGTTAATTTATTAATCGCTCAGTAAGAGGAGTCTACAAACCTCAGTGTTTATAAGGGTTTGTTAAATGTTTTGTAAAGTCCGTCTATCATTTGGGCACATTTATATTTGTAGGTACTTTCGCCAAAAAAACCTACAAATATGAAAAAATTAGTACTTCCTTTATTACTTTTAAGCGCTTATTTTCTTTCTGCTCAGGAAGAAAAAAATTATGATTTCAATAAATGGTCTATTGAAGTTTCAGGTGGATTCCACAAACCTTCAAGACCGTTTGCAGATAACTATTATTCAGATACACCAAGTTTTGGACAAGTGAGTGTAGGAACACGGTATATGTTCAACAATCGCTTCGGTCTTAAATTAGATTTTGGGTACAGCACCCTAAAAGAAGGAGATAACAGCCTTCCTTATGAAGCCAATTATTACCGCGGCTCTCTTCAGGGAGTTGCTAATCTTGGCTCTATTATGAAATTTGAAAGCTGGACCAACACTATCGGACTTCTATTTCATGCCGGGGGTGGATATTCACAATTGAGCCCTAAAAAACCCTTTGAGCTTGACGATAATGACGGTATGATGAACATTATTGCCGGTATTACTCCACAAATTAAACTTGGTAACCGCGTTGCTTTGAACACAGACCTTTCCGTTATTGGTAATGTTGGCCAAAATTATACTTGGGATGGAACCCAATCTACCACAAATCGAGGTTTTGATGGAATGATAGTTAATTTTTCGGCTGGACTAACTTTTTATCTTGGTGCAAATGAAAAACACGCTGATTGGTCTCCACAGGAAGATATTTTGAAAGAAAGACTTGTTGATCTTGAAGAACGATTGGTAAAACTGGAAACAGATCTTATAGATTCTGACCAAGATGGTGTGCCAGATTATCTGGACCGCGAACCAAACACTATGTCTGGTGTAGCTGTTGACAGTAAAGGTGTGGCCGTAGATAAAAATAAAAATGGTATTCCTGATGAAATTGAAGCTCCTTTAGATAATCGTTACTTGAAAAAAGGTGATGTAGCGAATCAAAATAACAGTGTAGAAGAACTTTTAAATAAAGGATATGTAAACGTTTATTTCAAGTTTAATAGTGATAAGCCAGAAACCTACTCTTTGGAAGCTATCAATTATTTAATGAAATATATGAAAGATAATGCTTCTGCAAAAGCTGAATTAATTGGCTATGCCGATGAACTTGGTAATCCGGAATACAACCAAACACTTTCAGAAAAAAGAGCAAAAAGAGTTTATGACATCTTAATTGCATCTGGAATTTCCGAAAGTAGATTGACTTACCGTGGAGGCGGTGAAGATTCTACCGTTGATAAATCTTCATCTCCTGCAAGACAGTTGGTGCGCAGAGTAACTTTCAGATTGAAATAGAAAATTTAGAATATTAACAAAAGTAAGAGCCTCCAAATTGGAGGCTCTTTTTATATTTCAGTATTATTATACTTATTCTAGAAGTGAGACACCATTTAAATCTGTAGTCAATACATCGCTCATGTAATTGAAAAACGGGCGTAGAAGTTGATAATGATAAATTAAGTTATCTTTAAAATCTGCGGCAAATACTTCTTCATCGGTGAACTTATGGTTTACAAAAAAACTTTTAAGTCGTATTAAATCAATATTTTGATTTTCTTTACTGAATCCTTTTGGGGCTGTCTTCACGGCATATTCCTGATTGAAATTTCCGAAGGACTCTTTAAATTCTTTTTGAGCTAAAATCGCTCTTATTTCAGAACTATCCATTTCAAATTCTTTACGGATTCTGAGTAAATCCAAAGCATTTGGATCAAAAAAACCTCCAGCCATATAACTATTTCCCGATTCCAAACGCAAGTAATAACCTCCGCGTCTTTGTGCTCCTGTCCTGCTAAAGCTAACGCTTCTGTGAACGTTATAAGGTGTTTTATCATTGCTGAAACGAATGTCTCGGTTTATTCGAAATATTTTTGTTTGGCCAATCTCATCAGTTCTGCTTAAACCATTTTCAACAGCTGCATAAAATTCTTTTAATGCTTTTTCATTCGCCAAATATTCCTTTTTGTGTTCTTGCATCCACTCGCGGTTGTTATTCTTTTTTAGTTTTAAAAGGAATTGAAATGCTGATTTAGGAATGGTAGAATTCATCTTTTTTTAGTAAATATAAAGGTTAATGTGCTAAAGGAAAAGAGAGACTCTAAATTAACTTTCTTTCCTCATCCAGACTTTTTAGTTAGCTTTTAATAAAATCCTGAAAAGTAAATTTTGATAACATTTGAAATAATGAGCTTAATAGAAATCTGTCAGGATTTCATTTATATTATATTGTATATTTATAACAACAACCGTAAAACCAATATATTATGAATGCAACAACAAAACCAAACACGGCATTTTGGATAATCACTGTGCTCGCACTATTATGGAACATAGTAGGCGTTATTTTCTGGTTAATGGAACATTTTTTCATGACCGAAGAATTGAAAGCTGCCTATCCTCCTGAAGAACTTGAATTAATAAACAGTGCCCCATCTTGGGGAATCTATGTTTATGGAATTGCTGTTTTTGGTGGTTTATTGGCAAGTATATTGCTTTTGATTCGCAAAAAAATAGCTGTGGGTATTTTTGGAATTTCATTATTGGCCATTCTGCTTCTCCAAGGTTACTGGATTTTTGGTATGGACATCGTCGGCGTTATGGGCCCAGGATCAATGATTATGCCTATTATTGTTATTGCCATTGCTATTTTTGAATATTTCTATAGCAAAGGAGCTGCACGAAATGGGTGGCTACAATAATTTAAAGGAACAGCATAAAGAAAGCTTTGGAGAAACAAAATTAGTGTCTATCCAAAGCTTTTTATCTGTGCTATTGATTCATAAAATATTAAGCCATAACATTATTTGACTCCAAGACAGTAATATTTGCATTGGGATCAATTTTGTAGATTATATTTTTTACTACTTCTAGCTTCTTGGTATTTCGGGTTACCAAAATCATCTTTTCATTGCTGTCGTGGTGAATCAGTTTTAAGATTCCATCAGTACTTTTCTTGTTTAGCAGAATCTCTTCCTGTATTAACAGGTTTTTGTTTGAAAACACCAAGATGGTTTTATTTTGAACAGATTTCTTCATAAAATATTCAATAGTTTTACTGATGGCAACAATGGCAACAATACTATAAGCCGCCATAGTAAAATCTGCAAAAACAACCGTTCCTAAAAGAATTACAATACCATCAACAATCAAGATAAGTTGATTGTATGGCAACCTTATTTTAGTTGAAAGAATACGCACTAAAATGTCGTTTCCGCCTGTAGTTGCACCTGCATTCATCACAATAGACACAGCCACACCTATGATTACACCCCCAAAGACAGAAGACATCAAAACATCATTTATAAATACTTTTCCTCCAGTTATGGAGCTTATAATATCTATATAGAATGAAACCAAGATCATAGAGAACAGGGTTTTCAATCCTGTTTTGGTTCCCAAAACCCTTGTTCCCCAAAGTAATAATGGAATATTAATCAACAGCGCAATCCAGCCTACAGAAATGCCCGTAAGTTCTTTGATAACAATACTTAAACCTAAAATACCCCCAGGCACGATGTGATGCGGAATAATGAGCAAAGCGTAGGCAACCGATAATAATAAAGAACCCAGAAACACATAGGTATAACTTGTTAGCTCTGTGAGCACAATTTGTTTTTCTAACTTGATGGAGAAAACTCTTTTCATCTTGATTATATTATAAAAAAAAGTCCCTTTAATTTTGTATTTATCAAAGGGACTTTAAAACGGTTATTATGTTTTATCATTCACTTTGAGGTATGGGTATATGCTTGCGACTACGCTTATGCATACGACAATTAAAATAAATTGAATGTGTTGTATTTTTCATTTTTTAATATGTGTTATATAAAAAAAGCGTTCCTCTTTGGGGAGGAACGCTTTTTTATATTTTTTATAATACAATCGCCCTATACCCCGGAAGTTTCTCCGTGCATCTTACAAATATTATATGAGCGAAATTGTTTCATAATTATAAGGGCAAATCTATGACAAAATATTTTAGGTCTAAATATGCTTTGGGAAAAGTTTTTGATTTTTTATTATCTCGTTAAAAAGATTGATTTCAAATTGCCCTGGAAGTGCTTTTAAGCATTCTCCATAGTGCGTTTAGATTTTCTATAAAGATAATTTGGATAAATAGTACGCTTTGCAAAACGGTTCAGCTTATCGCTGTTTACCATTTTTATATAAATTTGTCTGGTTACACCAAAGTATTCATAGGTGTTACCATCTAAATAAGTAATCTCTAAAAGCATTCCTTTGTGCTGAAAGTCGGCAATGCCTGAGTTCGTGATAGTCTCCGTGTATTGTTCAAGATTAGCTTCTTTTGTTTCAGGCGCAATGCTTACCAGAAAATGGTAGCCATCTATAATCTTGCGGCTATTCACCTCAGCTTCTTCACGCATTTCATCACCATCTTGGAACTTGTCGGGGTGCCACTCTTTAACCAAATTTCTATAACTGGTTTTTAGGGCTTTTAACTCTATGTCTTTTTCAACACCAAAGAGTTTTTTGTATTCATTAATGCGTTTCATAAGCGTGTATCTTTTGCGGCCGCGAAAGTAATGTTTAATATTGAAGAAAGAACTATTTTTATAGCTCTATTATTTGAAATTCCTATTGCGTTAAACATTTTGGGTGCTAGTAAAATAAAAAGACCACCTGTTAAGATGGTCTTTTGGTTGTTTACGTTAAGCGTAATTATGTTATAGTAACCTTACTTTTACAGCGCTAAGACCTTTGTCTCCTTGCTCCACATCAAATTGTACTTTGTCATCCTCACGAATATTGTCAATTAAATTTGTAGAATGCACAAAAATATCTTGATCTGTGTCCTTTACTTTTATAAAACCAAAGCCTTTTGCTTCATTGAAAAATTTTACTGTACCTTCTTTCATTACATTTACTTTTTTAGTATTTATTAATTTATTTATAAATTTCTTAAACATTGTTTCTGTATTTTATATAAAAATTGTTGTTTGCTATTTATGGGGTTACCACCGTATGTTTTTTTCCCAATAATTGAAGCATCTTAATATGGTCCACTATAGCTTGGCCAAAGTTTTTTTTCACATGATATTCCATCCCGTACTCTTCAGCAGTTTCTGCAACAATCTTAGTTAGTTGCTTATAATGTATATGGCATACATCTGGCAATATGTGGTGTTCCACTTGGTAGTTTAAGCCACCAATCATCCACGATAAAAAGTTGCTTCTAGGTGAAAAATTTGTAGTTGTCTTAAATTGATGGCTGTACCAATCGTCACTCATATGTCCTTCCCCATTGGGAAGTGGAAATTCATTTTCAGGCATAATATGGGCTACTTGAAAAACTGTACTTACCAAAAGACCGGTAACAAAATGCATGCTAAAAAATGCCAGCAGTATTAACCACCAATCCTGGGGAACCATTATCATTGGTAATACTAATGCGTAAGTATAATATAGCAACTTCCACCCTATCATAGCGCTAAGCACTTTTTTGAATTCATTTTTTTTATTAAAGAACCCCATATTCTTATAGCGTATAAGTCGCACAAAATCTTTTGTGGTAATCCACGATATGGTAGATATCCCGTAAAAAAACCAGATATAAATATGCTGAAAACGGTGCAGCCAATAATGCTTTGCATGAGGTGAAAATCGTAAAAAGAATGGTGCGTTAATATCGTCATCTGCGTGCTCTATGTTTGTATAACTGTGATGTAATACATTGTGCTGTACTTTCCACACCGCATCATTTGCACCAATAAGGTTAAAAGTATAGCCTAAGAGAGTGTTCACCTTTTTATTTCTGGAATAGGAACCATGTATCGCGTCGTGCATAATACCCATTCCAATGCCAGACATGCCAAGGCCTGCTATTAAATAGGCTGCAAAAAGTAACCATACAGATGTAATTAAACCCGTAGATAGAAGTATGATTGGGACAAAAAAGAAAGAAAGCATAACCACAGTCTTGGTTACCATATTTGTATTAGCGTTCCTGCTGATGTCATTTTTTTTAAAATAGGCATTAACCCTACTCCTCAGGGTTTTTGAAAAGGTGGCATTCTGCTCCCTCGAAAATTTTGGGTTATTTATCTTCTTACTCATGGATTCAATTGCTAACATTCCGAAGCTAAGAATAAGTCCTAGAAATATAGGGTCTTAGCATTTATTAATGAATGGTGCAGTGTTCAGGAAATTGTATATGAAGAAACCTTTTGAAGAGAACCATTGTAATTAATCCTACTGGTTTTAACCATAAAACACCTGTTGCACTACGACTGTTAAAGTATAGTAGAAAGCGAAGGATTAATTAAAATTCGGTGGAGATTAAAAAAAGATAAGCTGACTAAATCGTCTATAGTTACAAATGTAGACTAAATTAACAGGCACGCTCTATTTTATATGTTAAAGAATTGATTTTCATACAAATAATCATTGAAAACATTGTGAAGTAAAAACGACTGTCTGTACTCAGCGCAGTCCATATGAGTAAATTGAAAATTCGACTTATTTAATCTCCCAAGGCGGAATTCCCATCATAGCAAACAGCTCCATTTGATTGCCACGCGGGCTCATAATGACGGTTAGTAACTAAAGGATATAAATTCGCACTTTCTTCTTTTTAAGACGGCTATTGTTAAGTTTACCAACCAATTGATTGGCAAGTGCTAACGGCACAGCAACAAACGCACAATCCTGTTTTAGCTCTATAGAACCCAATTGTTCATTTGTAATATTTCCTTGCTTAATAAATAAGCCTGCAATATCGCCTTTAGAAATCTTATCTTTTCTTCCACCCGAAATGAAGAGCGTTTCCCAATATTGAGACACCAATGGCGCTGCTTCGGGAATTTCTATTGGTTCTGTTTTTTCAATAAACTCTGGCAACAACTGGTTTTTCCATTTCAGCACATAGGCAGTACCTTTCTCGTTAACGCGCGCTGTTCGGCCATTTCTGTGCGTAAATTCTACTGCCGAATGAGGCAGCTCGTAATGGATAATAAATTTTAATTCGGGAATGTCAATTCCTCTAGCGGCAAGATCAGTGGCCACTAATATCTGGCTAGTGCCATTTCTAAATTTTATAAGAGCCCGTTCTCTATCTTTCTGTTCCATTCCACCTGAAAAACAGGTATGGCTTATCTTGTTTTTATTCAAAAAATCACTCACCATTTCAATACTGTCTCTAAAATTGCAAAAGATAATTCCAGGTTGATTGCCGAGGTAATGAACAAGTTTCAACAAGGTTTCTAACTTGTCCTTATCAGGAGAAATAATTATTTTAATTGCCAGTTTAGGATCTATCTTTTCAGATAAATAATCGAGTACTGTTGGGCTTTCTAATTTTACAAATTTTGGAATCCCAACTCCTTGTGTTGCAGATGTTAATATGCGCTTACTTACACCTGACAATTCAACAAGTATTTCACTCATTTCACTTTCAAAACCTATCTCTAAAGACTTGTCATATTCATCAAGCACCAAAGTCTTTATACTCGCTTTTGAAAACCGGTCATCGTCAAAATGATCTAAAATTCTTCCTGGAGTACCTATCAAAATAGCTGGAGTATGTTTTAATTCAATCTTGTCTTTGCTCTTAGCTCTTCCACCATATACGGCATTCACTTTAAATCCCGAACCCATATTTCTAATTACCTGTTCTATCTGTATAGCAAGTTCGCGTGTGGGAACCACAATCAAAGCTTGTACTTCTGGATTATCTATATCTAAACTTTTAATTATAGGCAACAGAAAAGCCAATGTTTTACCCGTTCCCGTTGGGGATAACAGGATTGTGTTTGCTGTTTTTCCAATTAAGGCAATAGCTTCCTCTTGCATAGGGTTTAATGCCGCTATGTTGAGCTTTGCTAAAATATCCTGTTGATCTTTTATCTCGTTTGCCATTACTTTTGTTTCTTCTTTTTCTTTATAGGCTTTACTAACTCTTCCACTTTTGGCGGTACAGCAGTAGTTTGTGCTAATTGGTACGCTAATATTTTATCTATAAGTTCGTCTTTAGTCAAATGGTGGAATACTGTACTTATTTGTTCCTTAAACTCCGCTGAAATAGTTCTATTCGGTTTTGTTTTAAATATTTTCTTTGCCCATAGCAGCGTATTATTTTCTTCCGTGCTTTGGGCGTCGGGTTTTTTCATTTCTTTAAAAATAATACCTAACTCTTCTTCAAATTCTGGTATTTCAAAAACCTCTTCTTGTTGAAGAATAGTTACCGAAAGCCCCGTGGCTCCTGCCCTAGCCGTTCGACCGCTTCGGTGCACATACGTTTCATAGGTATCTGGCAAGTGATAATTGATTACATAACTGATTTCCTTAACATCCAGTCCCCGCGCGGCAAGGTCTGTTGCTACAAGTATGTCTATATTTCCTTCCCGAAACTGCCCCATCACCCTATCACGAATGGCTTGAGTTAAACTACCATGGATGGCACCGGAAGAAAATTTATTGATAGCTAGATTTTTTGCCAGTTTATTGACGGCAGCTTTCGTTTTACAGAAAATAATACCTCGTTCCCCTTCCTTACTACTTAAAAAATGTAGCAGCACCTCAAGCTTTTCAATGGGGTCTACCACCATAAATTGATGGTCAATGCCTTGATGGCCCATCGTTTCCATGTTTGCTTCTATATGCAACACATGCTTGCTCATATAGTTTTGCACCAATTGTTTTATCGTGCCGGGCATGGTAGCGGTAAATAGAAGCGTTCTTCTACTTTTTGGAATCTCCCCAATAATGCTATCCAAATCAGTTTTTAGGGCAGTTACCATTTCATCCGCCTCGTCCAGCACCAAATAGGCTACGTTTTTCAGGTCAATAGCGTTTCGGTTTATTAAATCTACCAAACGTCCTGGCGTAGCAACAACTATATGGGTAGTGTTTTTTAACCTTTCTATCTGAGGTTTTATAGGGATACCGCCACAAAGTGAAGCGATGCGTATTTCTGGACTGTGGGTGGCAAAAGCCTCTAAATTGGCGTGTATTTGCTGGCCAAGTTCGCGCGTAGGCGCTAGAATTATGGCTTTTATATTAGTGTTCTTAGGATCAATAAGCTGTAGGAGCGGCAAGCCAAAGGCAGCCGTTTTCCCACTTCCAGTTTTTGCTAATGCAACAACATCCGTGGTTTGAGTTAGAATGATTGGAATTGTTTTTTCTTGAATGTCCGTTGGTACAGCAATGTTTAATTCGGTTAAACTTTGTTGTAATTGGGTATTGATTCCTAAATGTGAAAAGGTATTGGGCATAAAATGATTTTCGGCAAAGATAGTTAGGCTTTTGGTGGTAAAAGTTAAATGTGGCAGGAACTTAACACAGTAACAAGAGGGTTTTTATTAGTTTTTCTATAAAATTTTAACCTCTTGTATTTTTTTTATAGCTTTTCAATATTACTTTTTCAAAACAAAATCTAAGTGAACTTCCCTGATAAGAGTAGTTCGTTCTTCTTGATAAATCAAATTTTTTTAAATTTTCTGCCTATAATTGATTTTTATCATAAAATTTATAATCATACCTCCTTAAATTTGTTTATAAACAGATAGATAATGAAAAAATTAATTATTCTAGGAGCAGGTACTTCGGGTACAATGATGGCCAATCATCTGGTTTCTAAGCTGGATAAAAAGGATTGGAATATCACGATTGTTGATCAGTACGAAACGCATTACTACCAACCCGGTTTTTTATTTTTACCCTTTGATATTTACACTACCAAACAAGTAAAAAAGAAAGGTAAAAAGTTCATTCCGAAGGGCGTAAACTATGTACAGGAGAAAATTGAACTCATCTTGCCGGCCGAGAACAAAGTGACGCTGGAAAGTGGTAAAGACCTCAACTATGATATTTTAATTGTAGCCACGGGTACTAAAACTGCACCAGACGAAACTGAAGGTATGGATGGTCCCGAATGGTACAAAAGCATCTTTGATTTCTATACCTATGAAGGTGCAAAAGCTTTAAGGGATAAATTACGCAAATGGGAAGGTGGTAAATTGGTGATTCATATTACTGAAATGCCTATTAAATGCCCCGTAGCTCCTTTAGAATTTGCTTTCTTGGCTGATTCATTTTTTAAACACAAAGGCATGCGCGACAAGGTAGATATCACTTTTGTTACTCCTCTGGATGGTGCATTTACAAAACCGAAAGCAACAGCTGCACTTCATTATTTATTGGAAGAAAAGAACATTAAGGAAGTAACCAATTTCAATATTGAACGCGTGGATTATGAAAACAACAAGATTATAGATTACGCAGATACTGAAGTTGAATACGATTTGTTGGTCACTGTTCCCACTAATATGGGCGATGCTTTAATAGAACGCTCTGGGATGGGAGACGATCTCAATTATATTCCAACTAATAAAGCAACGCTTCAATCTATTGACAATGAGAATATTTTTGCCATTGGAGATGCTACTAATTTACCAGCGTCAAAGGCAGGCTCTGTAGCTCATTTTGAAGCTGAAATATTAACCGATAATATTCTTCGCTATATAAATGGAGAACCCTTAAAAGAGGAATTTGATGGTCATGCCAACTGTTTTATTGAAACAGGAAACGGGAAAGCGCTTTTAATTGATTTTAATTATACCCACGAACCGGTGGAAGGTACATTTCCTTTCCCAGGCGTTGGTCCCTTGAGTTTATTAAAAGAAAGCAGAACCAACCATATGGGGAAAATGGCATTCCGGTGGATTTACTGGAATATGCTAATTAAAGGCATACACATTCCCTTTGTTTCAGCAACAATGACTGAAAAAGGAAAAAATTATGAAGAAGCTAAATAAATTGAACCTAAATTTTTAAACGATGAAAAAAGTATTAGCAAACAAGGAAATTGATGTAAACGAAGAGGGATACCTTCTAGATTTCACACAATGGAATAAAGAAGTTGGAAATAGTCTTGCTGAAGAGTGCGATATTGTTTTAACCCCTAGACACTGGGAGTTTATTGAATACATTCACGATAAATACAATAAAGAAGAGCCATTGTCTATTCGCGGCATTAAGAAAAGTGGGGAATTTGATGTAAAAGAATTTTACGCCCTGTTCCCCGGAGGCCCATTAAAAAAAGCGACCCTTATCGCTGGAATTCCGAAACCTAAAAGTTGTATTTAAACCTTTAAACTAAAATAAAATGGCTACAAAAGTTAGAAAAATGCTTTTCATATTATCGAAAGCAACGATTGAGAATGCATATGCAGCCTTCATAATGGCAAATGGCGCTCGTATGGAGGGCATAGAGTCAGAAATATTCTTCACGTTTTTTGGGTTGGAGGTAATTCAAAAGAAAAAACTAGCACATTTACATGTAGCAACGGTTGGTAATCCTGCTATGCATATACCTACCATGTTGGGAGGCTTACCCGGTATGGAAGCCATGGCAACCAAAATGATGAAGAAAGAAATGGAGAAACTGGATATGCCACCCATTGGTGAATTTTTAGAGATTCTTTCCGATTCTGGCTGTAAGCTATGGGGATGCAAGTTGGCTGTGGATATGTTTCACCTTGAAAGAAAAGATCTAATTGATGAACTAGATGGCATCTTAACCATTGGTGATTTCTACAATAGAGCCGATCAAGAAGGTTGTCAGTTAGTGTTTATTTAAACCTAAAAAATACTTTTTTTTACAAGTAAAAGAATGTTAAAAATCCGGTATGTGGTATTAACCCTGCATCCCGGATTTTAGCAATTTGGTGAAACTAATTCTGTCAACATATTCTGAACGTTTATTGCTCATTTTTTTTTTGAAGAAATAATCTATTTAGCCCTATGGTACTTCCTATCTGCTTAAAATGATGGACTTACTTCCATATTTTATAATTTATAACCAGCTTCTTTGTTTGAATCAGTTTTCTCCAGTCTATAAATAACAGACAGAAAAGAAGTACTAAGCTTAGTACAAAACTTGCAATTGATTGCCAAGAAAACGTGTTCTCTATTAAATTATCTATATTTTCGGATGCGTATTTACCTAGATGTAATGCAGCTGTATCACTTGTAAATTTACCAATAATAAAAGCTGGTATAATATAAATGGGTTTTAATCTGGAGATGCCACCCCATAAAAAAAGCGGTGTAGTAGGCAATGGCAACAATGAATAGGCAAGAATTATAACTTGTCCCTTCCATTTATTTTCTTTCATTTTAGCACCAAGAAACTGAATATCGTTATTCTTTGATTCTTTTAAATATTTAGTAGCCAATAGTGGCGCATACAAAAGTAAAATATATCTACCCAGTACAGAACCAGCTACTCCTACCAAAATAACAGCCCAAACATTTAGTTCGTAAATGATCTGAAAAAACATCATTATCGTAAACGCAGGTGGGAAAGGAAAAGGTACTATATCAAACAATAAAGCACCTAAAAAAACTAATATATATTGCCACCACATGTTATATTTTTCTTTTACTTGAAATTTCTATTTAATAAGCACCTAAAATATTCTATATAAATAGTTTCATAATAGCCGAAAGATAGCAAATCGTATGAGATTCCGAGTCAATGAAGGAATTAAAAGCCAATAATTTACAGGATAACCTCATAATAAAGAAAACATGGCTGTCTGCCCTGAGCTCTTTCGAGGTTGCTCCATTTGACAGGGTGCAGCTTTAAGTATGATAAAAAGTAGCTTCATGAAATTGCTGCGTTTTATTCGCAATGATTTGTTGTTTCTAAAAAAAAAATTAGACTTCTATTTGTAAACTTATCTTCCTTGTATATATTTCCTTCTGCCCTTAATTAAACCGAACCTAAAATCGTCATAAAAGAGGCTTGCCAATAAAATAACCGCAGCCAGAATTAAAGTGTTGGCCTTCAAACCTATCCCCGAATAAAGAAATCCAGCCGTGATTCCTCCGCAAAAGAAAAAGGAAATAATGAAAATACGAAGTTTAATTGTCGCTTTAATTTTATCAATGTTAGGATGTGTGTGGGGGAAAAACAGTTGCGATAGCTCAATTCCCAAATCTGTAAAAAGTCCTGTTAAGTGGGTAGTACGAACGACCGCGTTAGAAATTTTGGTGACAAATGAGTTTTGTAGTCCCATTGCGAAAAGCAACGAACAAGCTATTACTGCTGGATAGCTGACTCCCGTAATATTATAAAATACAGTAACCGCCAATAAAATGGCAACTTCAAGTAAGGTGGGCAAAACAAAAACATTCAATCGTTTGGTTTCTTTGAACTTTTCTATCAAAAAACTCGAAGCAAAAGAACCAAAGAGGAATGACAGAATAAACAGTAAATATATGGCAGCCTTCCAAAATTTAAAATTCTCAAAGTCAAATATAAAAAGAGCGAAATGCCCTGTAACATTTGTAGTTAATTGTTGGATGGCTAAAAAGCCGGTTACGTTTACAATTCCCGCAACGAAAGATAATACGGTAGCAATTCGTAGATTGTGCTTTAATGTTCTACTTTTTCCTTGATGTCTAAACATACATTTTCATTTGGATAAAGTTTGATCATTGTAAAGATATGTGCGAGAAAGAGAAATACTACTTATTCCTTCAAAGGTATTTAAAAATCAGTTTGGTGAAAGTTTTAGGCGTATTAAAAAAATAAATATCTTCTTCCTTTTTTCTACCTAATCAATATGAGAGTAGTTCGATTATCATAGTCTATAATCCTCTTAAGTAATTAAAAATAAAAACACCTCAAAAATTATTTATATAAATAATTTTTGGGGTGTTAATTTACTTGCTTTCTAAAAGTTTAACTTCTAATTTTTAAGTGAAGCCATATCAATTACAAAGCGATATTTAACATCTGCTTTTATCACTCTCTCATAGGCATCATTTATATATTTGATGTCTATAAGTTCAATATCAGAAACAATGTTGTGTTTCCCACAAAAGTCGAGCATTTCCTGTGTTTCTTTAATACCACCAATTAAAGATCCAGCAATGCGCTTACGTCCCATAATAATACCACCGCCATTAAATGGTTCTAAAGGCTCTATTGCTCCAACAAGCACCATTGTGGCATCAACTTTTAAAAGGCCAATATATGGATCCATCTTGTGACCAACGGGTATAGTGTTTAAAATAAAATCGAAGGTACCATTGTGTTTTGCCATTTCTTCTTCGTTCTTACTAATAAGTACTTCGTGGGCTCCAAGTTTCTTAGCATCCTCTGCTTTAGATGGTGAGGTGGTAATCATAACAACATGAGCACCCAACGCATTTGCAAACTTAACGCCCATGTGACCCAGACCACCCAAACCAATAACGCCAACTTTATCACCTTTATTAACGTTCCAATTGCTAAGTGGAGACCAAGTGGTTATACCTGCACACAATAAAGGTGCTGCGCCAGCTTCATCCAAGTTCTTCGGAATATTAAGAATAAATTCTTGATTCACTACAACACTTGTTGAATATCCCCCAAATGTTTGTTGTCCCTTTATATGCTTATCTTCACTATTGTATGTAAAGGTTGCGCCTTTTTCACAGAACTGCTCTAAATTGTTTTTACATTGGGCACATTCTTGGCAGGAATCTACCATACACCCTACTCCTACCACATCGCCTTCTTTAAAATTTTTCACATTTTTCCCAACGGAAGTAACATGACCAATTATTTCATGTCCAGGAACTACCGGATATGTGGAACCGCCCCATTCATTTCTAGCTGTGTGGATATCGCTATGGCAAACGCCGCAATAGGTAATGTCAATTTTTACATCATCATCGCCTACATCCCTACGCTGGATGTCCATGGGTTTTAAATTGTCTTTTTCGCTTTTTACGCCGTATGCTTTTGTGCTTGTAGCCATCTATCTTTTGTATTTTTTTATTAAATTTCGTAGGGATTAATAAATGTCCCCACAAGTTTTTTGATTTATGTAAAGATATTAAGTTACCTATCCAATTCGGGTTAAGGGTCTGTTAATAACTTGGGAACTCTTTATGATTAATTCTAAATAGAATCACAAAAAACCATTTGAGCTACTTTTATTTTCATATCAGTTAAATACATATCGAATAAAAAATTAAATTCACGCAACTAATAACTTAAACAAAAAAACAATGGGAAACATTTTATGGTTAATTGTAGTCTTACTCATCTTGGGTTGGCTATTCGGTTTTTTTCTATTTCCAGCAATAGGTGGTATAATCCACATACTCTTGGTAATAGCTGTAATTATGATAATTTATAAATTGCTTACTGGAAGACGTCTTTAGTTTTTTCCTATTTTCAAAATTCCAAGGCTTTCAATATGTAATTGAAAGCCTTTTTTATGCGCTTTATGTTGGTGTTGGTTAATACGGCAACTATTCTTTAGGTATTTTAAATAATAAAAACAAAATATCGCCCTATAGTGAAACTGTTGAGAATTATAAAATTAAAGATTTTTTGCTACTAGACGATACTAACAATACAGATCTTGCCATATTCAGTGAAATTTTTCGGCACGAATTGATGGAGGCTCTTATGAGAACTGCCCCAGAAACAACGACAAATATTTTAACTATGAAAAACAGATGTATAGTTCTTTTAGGACGGGTCACAGCCACGGATACTCCATAGCAAAGTCATAGCAAAGTCATGAAAATGTAAGAAAACGTCCTTTTTTTTCTGCAAAATTAATATCCCGCTAGATATTAATCAAATTGAAGGCTTATTCCCTTTTTTTATTCTTCCAGAAAACCGGGGAATTGTAAGTGTAGTTTTGGTAGTATTGATAAAATAAACCCCAGTTAAAAGAATTGCTGCAGCTATTATTGATTGTAGAGTAATTTGCTCATTTAAGATGTAATACCCCAAAATTAGAGCAATAATAGGATTAACATAAGTAGAAGTAGCAACCTTATCTGGCGAAACTGTCTTTAGCAAATAATTGAAGGAAGTGAAGGCCACTATACTTCCAAAGAGAATCAACAGAACCATACTCAACTGTACGGGTTGGCCCCAATTATTTGGTGCAATCCATTCTTCACCAAAAATCAAGCTTGCAAGTGCTAGTGTTATTCCAGCGGTAAACATTTGATAACCCGTGTTGACAAAGAAATTTTTGGGCAGATCTGCTTTTCCCACAAAAAGACTGCCGTAAGCCCAACTTAACATACAGGCAAATATCATTATCATTCCCATAACGGTACCTTCTTTAGTGATAAGCTGTTTTTGGGCGACGAGAAGAAAAATCCCCACAATGCCAAAACCAACACCCACTAAAGACATAGGCTTAATACGTTTACCCTGCAAGAGCCACATTAGTAATAAAACTACCAAAGGTTGTGCAGAAATCTCCAATGCCGCAAAACCACTGTCTACATATTTAAGTGCCCAGACAATCATGCCATTCCCGAAAGATAGAAATAGCACACCCACTATAAAAGCATTTATAAACTGTTTTCGAGTAATGGCAAGACTCTTTCCCATTGCTTTGGAAATTATAAATATTAACAAACCTGCACTGGTAAAACGTATGGATGCTAAAAAGAAAGGTGGCAATTCGCCCACGGACACTTTATTAAGCATATAGGTTGATCCCCAAATAACGTAGATGGAGAAAAAAGCAAGGATTATTAGACTCGTATTTTTGGTTACTTTCATCCAGATTGAGCATGTAATTTTGAAGTTGTGAAGATAGAAATTTTGGACTTTTTATATGCCATTTATAAATTCATAATAAAAATAGATTTTTTCTAGCTTAGTGTACCTTAATAATCTCTTTACTTCTTTTTTAGCATTAATATTAGGATTTTATTGGAAATGAGACAGATAAATAGCTGACAATTTGTAAATTAGTGCAAATATTAGTCTATCCTCACTACACTTTGGGCCAATTTTATTATAACTAAAAGGATATACTATGGCATTAATTCCCGGATATGAATATGATATTTTCATCAGCTATGTGCACGCTGATAATGAATCTGAAACCTTTGAGGAAGAAGGGTGGATAGATCAATTTTATAAATATCTAGATACTAAACTCAACAAACACTCCAAAAACATTAAAATTTGGTGGGATTCAAATAATCTCGATCGCAGCGAGGTTTTTGACAATTCCATAGCAGAGGCAATAGATAAATCTGCTATTATGATCTGTCTGTATTCCAGACTCTATCCTCAATCTGAATATTGCAAAAAAGAATTGGACCACTTCTATAAAAAGGTAACGAAAGAAAAAGTAGGCTTAACAGTGGGTAACCGTTCACGTATTATTCCTGTGTTTATGTCGAATATACCACATACTGACTGGCTGGATAAACTTACCGGCACTAGCGGTTTTCCTTTTCACGACAATGATGATTACGGCGATCCCTTAAAAAACACCAGTCCAGAATTTAGTACTCAGATGATCCAGCTGCGTAATGCCCTAGTGAGAATTTTTGATGATTTCTCAAAAGAAATTACCCCCGTAGAAGAACAAAAAATACTTCCTAAAGAAGAAAAAAAAGATAATGACTTCACTATTTTTATGGCTGAAGTGAATGATTCTCTCATAGACAGACGTGATGGAATTATTGCTGATTTAAAAGAAAAAGGATATAAAATTATAACAGGCGATCCTTCTACCAGCGATGCTGAAACCCATGATAGCTTAACAAAAGAAGCTATTGACCAATCACAATTTTCAGTACATATTTTAGGAAACTTCCCGGGCCGTAAAATTTCTGGAGAAACTGAAGCGCGCTACATTCAAAGACAGACAGAAATAGGTTTAGAATCTGCAACTCCACAGTTAATTTGGGTCTCAAGAGGTACAGATTTCAATAAAACAGAAAATAAGGAATATCAGCAGTTTCTTAGAGGCTTGGAAAATGCAACGCTCTCATCTAAAAAATATGAATTTGTACGTGGTAACGAAGGTGAATTGGCAATGCTGATTGATGACTATGCCAAACAGGTACAACAAGCACATTTACAAAAAATTTCAGAGCAAAAAAATTCAAAGGGAGCTCCTATAAAAGTATTGCTGGACACGCATACCGATGATTTTAAACAAGCCTTTAATCTGAAAAAAATCTTGAACGATTATAATGTAGATTTAATCTTTAATCCAGAGGATGGTGATCCGCAAGAGAATATTAAATCATTATACTCAAATATTAGCGAAGCCAAAAAATTTATTTTTTTATATGGGAATGAAACCCATAAAGATTGGGTAGATATTCGAGTTAAGAATACACTGAAAAAATTAATGGATTACGATCGCTACGGACAAGACATTTTTATATACGTAACCCCTCCCGAAAAAGATATGGAATCTATTAAAGTAGCCCAAAACCCGATGGTGAAATTGGTAGACCATAGTCATAATGCACCCATTGATCAGTCAATATTGGAAGCTTTTTTAAACGACCTAAAAGCTGAGAATCTATGAGTAATTCCTTTAATCCTTATGTGGGACTTAGACCTTTTCGAGATGATGAAAACTTATTATTTTTCGGAAGAGACGAGCAGACTCTAGAATTATTACAGCGTCTACATGCCAACCGTTTTGTTGCAGTAGTAGGAAGTTCGGGCAGCGGAAAGTCTTCTTTGATAAGAGCAGGGTTAATTCCTGCATTAAAAGGTGGTTTTCTTGTGGAAAATAGTAGCCAATGGTTAATAGCAATTATGAAACCGGGACAAAACCCGATGTATAACTTGGCTGCAACTATTATACAACAAATTAATCCTAAAATAGAAATTGCAGAAATCCAGAAATTCGTCAAACGAATTAAAAAAGAAGGTGTTTCTGCTATTTTAGATTTTATAGAACCACTTCGGAAAACTAAAAATTCCAATTTCTTTTTATTGGTAGATCAGTTTGAAGAACTCTTTCGCTTTTCCTTAAAACAAAAGGATCCTTCCTATAAAAACGAAGCTATAGATTTTGTAAATATAATTTTAAAGCTTTCAGAACAAAAACGTATTCCCTTTTACGTAGTACTAACAATGCGTTCCGATTTTATTGGCGACTGCGCACAATTTTTCGGCCTTCCAGAAGCCTTGAATAGAAGTCAATATTTGGTGCCTCGATTAAATAGATTGGAACTTAAAAAAGTGATTGAAGGTCCCGCAAAATTATATGGAGGTAAATTCAATACTGCGCTAACTTCTCAGCTCATAAACGATTTAGGTGAAGTAAAGGATGAACTGCCTTTGGTTCAACACGCCTTAATGAGAATGTGGGAATATGAAAACGAAACAGATAAAAGTGGAGAACTCGATCTACATGATTATAAGCAAATTGGCGGAATAGAAAATGCGCTTTCAATGCATGCTGATGAAGCTCTAAAAGAATTGAAAATTGATGAATTGCCACTGGCTAAAGCACTTTTTCAAGCCCTAACTACCATTGATGAAAACGGCAGAAAAATACGCAGGCCTGCAAAAATGAGCGATTTATTGGAATTGACCAACGCCAATGAAGAAAAGCTATTGGGCGTAATAAATAACTTTATAAAGAAAAACCGTTCCTTTTTAATTATTGACAGCATAGCCGATTCTGACGATAAACTTATAGACATATCTCACGAAAGCCTCATTAGGCATTGGAAAACCCTAAACATTTGGGTTGACGAGGAAAGTGAAGCAGCTCTCCAGTACATGCGTCTTTGCGATGCCTATGTAGCCCACAAGGAGAATAGGAAAGATTTATTGTCTGGAAGGGAATTTGAAATTGCTCAAGAATGGTTTGAAAAATTTAAACCCACAAAAACCTGGGCGGCTCGCTATAATGATAATTTTGATGAAGGAATGAAATATCTTTCAGATAGCGCGCGTGTTTACAACGTTAAAAAGCGAAATGCGAAAAACGTAAAGCGAATTAAAAAAATTACTCTTTACACGGTAATCGCTTTTGCTTTTATTGGCCTTTTTTATTATTTCGCATTACCCAGTGAAGATGAAAAGGCTTGGAAAGTGGCCAATTCAGAATATACAATTGAAAGTTATACCGCGTATTTAGATAGCTATCCTCGTGGAATCTACGCGCTAACAGCAAAAGATTCGCTCGATTCAATGAAATATTTAAAAAGTTTAGAGCTTGCTTGGATTGATGCCAAAAGCCAGGATAATGTAAAAGGTTATGAAAATTATTTAAATCTTGCCGCAATTGAAAAGGATTCTACCAATAAAATCCTTGAATATTCTAAAATGGCGAAAGATACCTTGACTGCCCTAAAAAAAATAGATTCACTGAAATTAAAAGGAAACAATTCAAAACTTGACGAAGCGGCTTGGATAAAAGCAACTGCTGAAAATAGCGTTACTTCTTATTTGGAATACATTCGGAATGAAAAAATTACAGGCGATTATGATATGTTAGCTTTTGTAAAACTTCACGAAATAGGCAAAACAGGCTTTTTGTACTGTGGAAAAATACAAGGAACAAAAATAATCGAACCGGTATTCGATCTGGTTTATAGAAATGAAAGTGGCTTCAAGAATGATGATATTCTCCGCGCAAATGACATTGTAAGAGCCCTGAAAACAAGATATATTTATAGTGATCTTTCAGTAACCAGAAAATCTGGCCATACACTTAAAATAAATGAAACCTATTTAATAAAAAGCGTTGTATTACAGGCAAACGCTGTATTTGTTGAGATTATTTACGATCCGTAAATTTTATTTTCCCTTTTTTCTTTTGTTGTAATTTTTATCTCCTCGCGTTTTGGGCTTCTTGTATTTCTGCTTTATAATACGCTTATACGAACCACCTTGATTTTCCTTTCTGTTCTTTTCTTTCTTTTCATGAAAAGCAGGACCTACTTCCTCTAAGTTATTGGGGTTGTTTATCTCTATAATTTGCGGTTGTTCGTCATAGGTGAGTTGTGTTGCTATTTCAACTTCTTTTGGAAAATCAATGGCTTTAATTTTTAAATCCATCAAGGTTTCTATAGCTTCTTTAGCTTCTTTTTCCTTTTCAGTATATAGTAAAATAGCGGTTCCCTCCTGCTCTGCTCTTCCTGTTCTACCAATTCGGTGCATATAGTTTTCTGGAAATACAGGTGTGTCAAAATTGATTACATGACTAATCTGGTCTAAATCCAAACCCCGCGCCATGACATCTGTAGTTACAAGAATTCTCGTTTTTTCTGCATTAAAGTTTTCTATGGAACGTATTCGATAATTCTGTGTTTTGTTTGAATGGATTACCGCAACTTCACTTCCGAAGAATTCATCCAATATATCAAAAAGCATATCGGCACTTTTCTTATTTGGAACAAAAACCAACACTTTCTTAAAATCACTTTCATTCTGAAGCAAATGTTTTAGTAGATTGGCTTTTGTATAAAAATTAGGAACCGCGTACGCAAATTGCGAAATATTTTCTAAAGGCGTTCCACTAACCGCCACAGAAACGGTGGTTGGTGCAACGAAAAAATCATGAATAAAAACATTCACATCATCGGTCATTGTTGCCGAAAACATAATATTTTGTCGTTTCGCGGGAAGCAGCTCTAAAATGTTTGTAAGCTGAAATCGGAAACCCAAATCGAGCATTACATCTACTTCATCAATTACAACTTTTTTTATGGTTTTCAATTGAATGGCTCGGCTGATTATCAAGTCATATAAACGTCCCGGAGTAGCAACGATTATATCAGTACCTTGCGCAACAGCTTCCTTTTGATTATTGATATTTGTACCTCCATAAATCCCTACTACACGAACTGAAGAGTATTTTCCAAATTTTTCTATTTCTTCTACTACCTGCAAAACCAATTCACGTGTTGGTACTAATACCATCACTCGTGGATGAACTTGTTTTGAAAACTTCAAATCCTGCAAAATAGGAAGCATATACGCAAAAGTCTTCCCGGTTCCGGTTTGGGCAATCCCAACCATATCGGTTCCCGACATAATTACCGAAAAAGACTGTGCTTGTATAGGCGTAGGCTTTTCAAAACCCAAATCTGCAATGGCATATTGCAGTTGTTTGGATATATTAAGCTCATTGAATGATTCCATGCTTGTTTTTATTTACTGCAAAAGTAGCGTTTCAAGCACTAATAATCCACATTTATGTACTTATTGATTCTATAAGTCTTTATCTCCGTTCATTTTTCCTAAAATTTATAGTTACGGGACAGCTTCTTAAAACTTAACGTTTTTAGGTTGTCAGCACAGCTTTAAAATTTGGTTGTTTATTATACAGCGCTCGGGTTCATCTTTTTTAAAGCATCGATTGCATAATTGGAACCAAAGTTAGCGTCAAGGTTTAGTGACTCTTCTCTACCCAAAGTATAGAGCACATGATCCACTCCGGGCTTAGAATAACATACTATCAAATCTGCCAAAATATTATAGGCTCCTTTTGTTTTTTTGGATGAAGTGTTTAGCTCACTGTAAGCTGAAGAAGCAAATTTTGAACAATCCACAAACTGATTTTGATTATTGATATAATTTTTACCAGCAATCACTTGACATCCCGCCGACCAATTAGAGGTGCCAACTCCAGACCAATGGATGTTAATGCTGTTATTTACTTCCAAACTGTTATTACCTCTAATTTTTAAGTCGTTAGGTGTTAAAGCATTGTCCCTGTCTAAGTCCCTTAAAATGATTACTCCTGATGGATCATAAGGTTTTAATGCGCGATAGATCTTTTTTTCTTCAGATATTTTGTGCCAGCCAAATCTATATTTATGTTGCCCTTCTACGAGTGATGGAGGAATATTATTTTTAACCATATTCTTACTTGGATCTGTAGAGCCCCAAAATTTAAATACCATACCATTTACCAGTAAAACAAAAAGGTCATCATTAGCGCGACGTACATCAGCTCTAGCGTCTTGTTTACGACGTATTCCTATTAAATGAATTTCATCTGTTGAAAAATTCCAGTCGTTTACCTTTATGGTTGAATATGTTTTGGGAAGAGCGTTCACGGCCTGCATGATGGGCCCTGGGTTTGCTTTGTAGTGTGCTTTAGCTTGATTTAGCAGTTTTATCCAATCATTGTATTCCTTTGTTGAATTGGCGGTAGATGACTTACCCCAATCTGCTACTTTTCCTTGGCTTTTCCAGCGTTGTACGTGTTGCATTGTTCCATTACCTACTATTCCGTCTGGAACCATGGTTTTATCACCTTCTGGATCCATCGTGCGAATATATTCTTGAAACAGTCTGGCGGCTGCTTGTGTTACATAATCAAAAACTCCATCAATAACCCCTCTAGGCATAAATCCAGCTTTAAAAAGAAATTGTTGTAGTTCTGCTACTTCACTTGTTTCACCTGCCCTAAACGAACGCCAAGTAGTTCTATCGTCATCCCTAAAGGATACTGCAGAAGATGTTAATCCATCTTTATGATATGGAGAAAGAAATTTTTTGCGGTCTGCAGGTACTTTGCCTACATCACAACTACCTAAAAAAAGTGTGCTCATAAAATTATTTTTTAAATTAATATTCAAATAGACCTGAACTTATAGTAAGTCAGATTAATTAAAAGTTTATACTAATCTTGGAAATAATCTAGTGAGGAAAAAAACTGAGTTTTCAATAATAAATGTCCTACTAACTGTAAATCATTTTATTATAGATATATTTTCAGTTTTAAATTTAATAAATTACAATGAGAAAAGAGCTATTATTATAAATTATAGCGAAAAAAAAAGATAAAATTAAATATCATCAAGTCGAAAATCTAATCTTTTGGGGGATGACCGTGGATTTCTTCAAAAACTTCATCAAAATTATCGCGTAGATAACTACGAAGTTTTAAACGATAATCGTCCTTTAACCAACTTATAAAATTGTGGGTGCTTTTGCTGATACATTGCGAATATTTTTCGATGCGGTGATCAATATCATCGCCAAGCATTTTTGCCAAGCCCAAAGCATCGTAAACATCTTCGCTATTTTCAATGCAAATATAAGCGTGATGCGCAATGGAACGCTCTAACACTACTTTTGAAGATTCACCCCGAAATGTTGCTTCTTGATATGTAGATTTTATGTCAAAATAAACCTCTTTGCTTTTTGCGAATTCCGCGCGAAGTTCTTCGGGCATCTCATAACGGAAATTGCTTTCCAGATCTTCATCTGTAAGCAATCTGTCCATGTAATAATCTGGAGATCTAAAAATTGCTTGCCAATCTAATGGTGCTTCCCATGGCCCAAAACGTTGGTAATTGTTCCCCAAATCAATTACAGAGAATCTTGATTTGTTGTTCAAAATTCGAGATCCACGACCAATCATCTGAAAATAAAGGGTTAAGGAACGCGTTGCTCGGTTAAGAATAATAGTATCAATGGTTGGTTCGTCAAAACCTGTAGTCAAAATACTCACGGAAGTCAAGACAGCATCTGGAGTTTCGTGGAACCATCTTAATATTTGTTTTCGTTGTTTTTTTGTAGCTGTATTATCCAAGTGCATAATGGGCAATCCTTCAGCTTTTAAATGATAATATACCTGGATAGAAGTATTTATCCCATTGTTGAAAATCAATGTTTTCTTTCCCTTGGAATGGTTCAAATACGCTTGGTACAATTGATCCAGCATTCCCACTGCTGAATACAGATCATCTGAAGATTTCACGGTATAATCGCCATTGGAGCCGATCTCCAAGGACGTTAACCCCATATTGTACTGAAAAACTTCAACCTCAGCCAAAAATTCGTTTTCAATCAAAGACTGAATACTTTCACCCACAATTAGCTCATTGTAATTGTCCTTCATAGGAAGGTTTCTGTTAGAACTTAGCGGCGTTGCGGTTACACCGAGAATAAAAGATTTCTCAAAAAATTTAAAAAGTTTGGTGAAAGAATTATAGTGAGCTTCATCAATAATAACCAACCCAATATCTGAAATATCAAGTTTGTTATCATTAAGGCGATTGTTCAAGGTTTCAACCATCGCCACAAAACAGCTGTATTTTGCTTGATCTGAAAGGTTTGCGGTACTGTTTACTACTTTGTTAACTACCCCAAAGCTACTAAGCATATCTGAAGTTTGTTTGCAAAGCTCCACACGGTGGGTCATTACAAGCACTTTTTTATTGTGGTGCTTTAAATATTGACGGACTATTTCAGAAAAAATAACGGTTTTTCCACCTCCGGTTGGAAGTTGGTAAAGCAAATGATAATCATCAGGGGCTGTTTCAAATTTCTCAAAAATCCTGTCAATAGCTCCTTTTTGGTAGCTATACAGTTCTTTGTCAGTCTTTTTTTCTTGTATCGCGTCTTTAGCCTCAGTCATAAAATCCCCATTTGTGAAGGTTTGCAAAACTACGTCCTTTTGTAGGTTTTGGACGAATAAATGGAAGATTTATTACGAACGAATTTTCTGATGTTTTATTTGGACTTAGTTTTTAGATAAAGTTGCTCCACTTTTTCACGCGCCCAAGGAGTTTTCCGAAGAAAAGTGAGACTAGATTTTATTGATGGATTACTGTTAAAAGAATTTATTCTAATCTTTTCACCCAGAGTTTCCCACCCGTAATAATCCACAAGATATTCCATTATATCTGCAAGTTTAATACCGTGTAAAGGATTGTTGAGTTGTTCGCTATTCATACTTCTTTTTTTAAAGTCTTTTTTCTTTATTCCTTCAGGTCTATTCTCTGAAAACTACCAATCAATAGGTCTATAATCTTTTAAAAACTTTCCGCTCCAATGTTTTCCAGTGTTTATTCCATCAATTAATGGATCCATAACCCGGGCAGCTCCATCAACAATATCCAAAGGTGGTTGAAAGTCATGAAGCTCCATTTTGCGTTTTGCTAGTTCTATTGGGTCTTCATCGGTTACCCAGCCGGTATCTACGGCATTTATATAAATTCCTTCTTTTGCAAGACTTCCCGCAGCTGTGTGCGTCAACATATTGAGTGCTGCCTTTGCCATATTTGTATGTGGATGACGATCTTCCTTAAAGAATCTGTGAAATTTCCCTTCCATAGCCGAGACGTTTATAATGTGTTTCTTTCCTGTATTTTCCTTCTTCATAATCTCACCTAACCGATTACAAAGTACAAAAGGTGCGATTGAGTTTACTAGTTGAACCTCAATCATTTCAGTTGTTTCAATTTCACCAAGCCTTAAACGCCAACTATTTGTTTTCCGAAGATCAACTTGTTGCAAATCTGCATCCAATTTTCCTTCTGGAAATACCTCTTTCGCGCTTAAGGAGTTATCAAAACTATATGGAATTTGTGAAAGTTTAGCTGAAGCACGAATACCTATTCCAGGTTCAGAACCATGCCAAGTTACAGGTAAATTCTTGTTTGGATTTTTGCCAATATCAGCTGTGAGGGTTTTCAATTCCTGCAAGCAATTTATATGATCGTGCAATAAATCTTTCACAAACTGCGGATGTTCTTCAAAAGGCATTTCCTCCTTCGCCATTAAATGCTGATAAAATCCTGCGGGTCTTCTAACAGTTTGTGCTGCGTTATTTATGAGAATATCGAGATTTTTATATTTCTGCTCTATATAATTACAGAAAATTTCCACACTTGGAATATGCCGAAGGTCTAAACCGTGAATTTTTAAACGATCTGCCCATTGGTGAAAATCTTCCTCTTGTGCAAAACGATACGCCGAATCTGCGGGGAATCGTGTTGTAGCAACAACAGTGGCGCCCGCACGAAGTAACATTAAAGAAATATGATAACCAATTTTTAAGCGGGAGCCTGTCATAATAGCTACTTGACCCGTTAAATCTGTAGTTTGAAAACGTTTAGCATAATTGAAATCACCACACTCAATACACATAGTATCGTAAAAATGGTGAAGTTTTGTAAAAAGGGTTTTGCAAACATAACAGTTACGCGGGGTTTCGAGCTCAAGTTCTTTTTTAGAAGAGTGTTCTGAAGTTTGAAGTAATTTGGGAGCTACAAACACCACATTTTCACGTGCGCTTCTAATCCCAGTTTCTTTTCGCGCAGTTCTATCTTTGTTTGCCTGCTTACGCTTTACTGCTTTCTTTGCATCTTTTTTTCTGCGTGAAAACTCATCGCGATCAGGTCTTGAAAGTTGTCCGGAAGCTTTTATCAAAGCTGTACGCTGTTCTTTGGGAATTTCAAAAATTTGATCGGTATTGGTGTTCAAGTATTCAAGAATAGCAATACATTTCGCTATTTCTTCGGAATTGATTTCTTTGTTTTCAATACTTGGTATATTCTGCTTTGAATTAACCCCTTCTTCCCGCTCGGAAGTTTCCTTTTCAGAAACCTGCTGTGACATAAAAAATATTTTGGCAAATATAGTGACAGTTTGAACGTGCGAAAAATTTATTACAAATCATTCTTATTTGCCAATCCGATCAATAAAAACAAAAAAATGTATATTTATTAAAATTTAACCAATGAAAAAAATACTAACCTCACAAAAGCCTAAACCATACAGCGGTAAATTTTTATTATTAATTCTTTTATTTATTGGAAATACTACCATTGCTCAATGTTGGACGAAAATAGAAAAAGGAGCTTGGCATGCAGTCGCTATTCAAGAAGATGGAAAGCTGTTTAGTTGGGGTCTTAATGAAAAAGGTCAATTGGGAATTGGTAACCTTACTGATATGCTAGCACCCATTCAAGTAGGAACGGACAGCGACTGGAAGTTTGCAGCAGGGGGGCTTTATCACACAGTTGCTCTTAAAAACGATAATACACTTTGGGCTTGGGGTTCAAATGTTCAGGGACAATTAGGAGACGGAACAAACATAGATACTACTGTGCCAATCAAAATAAATACTGATATAGACTGGCAAGCTGTAGGTGTAGGGAATTTTTTTACGGTTGCATTAAAAAATGATGGAACCTTGTGGAGCTGGGGCTTAAACGATCATGGACAATTGGGCGACAATACCATAAATGATAGAAATGCGCCTGAACAAATAGGATTGGATAATGATTGGGAAAGCTTTTCAGTAGGTTTATTTCATGTACTCGCAATAAAAACAGACGGTACCCTTTGGGCTTGGGGCTTAAACGGTTATGGACAATTTGGAGACGGTTCTACCACCAACCAGTTAACTCCAACACAAGTTGCTACAGGTAATGATTGGGAAAAAGTAAATGCTAGCTGGGACCATACGCTTGCACTTAAAAATGACGGTACACTATGGGCGTGGGGGCGCAATGATAAATCACAATTAGGAAATGGCACCTCTAGCCAAACCCTTACACTTTTGCCTATACAGATTGGTGCAGATACTGATTGGAAGAATATAAAAACCTATTATCACCACAATTTTGCACAAAAGATTGATAACACGTTGTGGACGTGGGGATATAATAATTTTGGACAATTAGGGAACGGAACCTTAGACAATATTTTAGAACCTACTCTTTTTGATACCAATACTAACTGGGAAACCACAGCATTGGGTGCTTACAATACCTTTGTAATAAACGATGAAAATATTTTGTCTTCTTGTGGTAGAAATCAATTTGGAGAACTGGGTGATGGAACTACAATAGACCGACTGGAACCTGTTCAAATTGCGTGTCCTTTATTGGCAATTGAAGATTTTGGAATAAGAAATCAAGTACAAGTTTATCCAAATCCTGCAGAAGAAAGCATTCAGATTATTTCACCCCAAAAAGTAACTATTGAGAAAATCAGCATCATTGATCTTTCTGGAAAGTTTGTTATAAAAGACCAACAAATTAGTAATGGAGAATTTAATACACAATTCTTAGATCCCGGAACGTATATTTTGCAAATAGTAGTTGACGGAGAAATCTATAATACGAAATTGATAAAAAAATAAACTTATTTCAATATAACTTTGAGCGTTGCGCTTTTTGTTTCAGATTTTAAGGTTATGAAATAGAGTCCCGATGCTAATTTCGTTCCAGTTTCTGAAGTTCCGTTCCATAATATTTTTTGTTTCCAGGACACAATTTCATCCAGCAATGTGTTAAGCTTTCTACCCCGAACATCAAATACCTCTATCAGTACCTTTTCAGAATTTATTAATGTAAACTCTAAGGATATCTTATCAGTAAAAGGATTGGGATAACTTATTAATTGAAAGTTATTAACCGCTATAGTTTCCACATTCAGTATACCTGAGGGTGATATGCGGGTATAATAAACATCTTGTCCACCATTAAGAGTATTAGCCCAAGCCAGATGGACATATTCGTCATCACTAACCATATCAAAATAGTCTCCCATTTTGTTTTGCTGCGGATAACCAACAGAAGGATCAAAAATTTCAGAAATAGACTCGTTCTCAGACCAGGTTTCTCCTTCATCTTCAGAAAAAGAATAATAGAGCTCTGAATCAATTCCGTTGGTTGCATTGCGTGTATCCAGCCAAACTACATCAATACGACCATTTGGTGCAACCGCCATAGTTCCAAACCATTGATAAGCTTCCGTTCCCGAATCTGTATTAATTCTAACAGGGGGCAGAAATGTATTACCACCATCTGTGCTTTTTGCAAACATAACATCACCAGGATCATTATTTGAAAAACGAAATACCGAAGCAGCCACATAGACATTTCCTTGCCCTGATCCATTAGAAACATCGACGTCTACCCAAGCTTGCCCCATTAATCCCTCTGGATTTACAGGTCTTCGAAATCTTAAATCTCCATCCAGATCTACCTGTGTAACCATATCCCACATAACATTGCTGGACGGATCTTTAGCTGATGTGGATTTTACAAGAATAATTCCTAAATTTGAAGTTCCTGTTAAATATAGTGCCCCTTCAGCATCTACCGCCAGTGTTCCCCAAACAGGATCATCATCAATAAAAATACAATCCTCAAAAGTTTCACTGCCGTCTGTGGAACGCGTAAAGGCACCAATGCAATTTGAAAAGTTTCCATTCCAGTAAGAATAATTATTTGCTTCCCCAATACCATCTGTGCGGTCTATACGCATCCATTGCTTGTCTCCTCCTCTAGCAGACACAGGCGACCCCCAATCATTACCTCCATCTGTTATTTTGTAAACTTCACAGGTAAAATCACCTGTCAGACTATTGTAATAAAAATTACCGTCTTTATCAAAATCAAGCACAGGGTCTGAACGGAATATTCCTGGGTCTAATACACCAGGAAAAGTCCAGCTTAATCCCCCATCTAAAGAATACCCATTACCCGCTTGTCTAAAATTGCTAGTTACGGAATCAAATTGACGCCAACCAATTACTATCCTATTTGGGTTTGTGGGGTCAACAGCAATAGAAGTTTCATTACCAGCATCGCCAACTATATTATTTCCGTTTTCATCCACATTTACTTGACGGGTAAAATAATTAGGCCCTTGTATGTTATATGCCGAATTTCTTTCCATGGATGATGAGTTAACTTGGATATACGGATCATCTAGAATTTCATGATATCTCTCTCTAAAATTTTGACCAAATATAGGTGGGCAGATTATTAAATTTATTAGAAAAATATAGCAAATACATTTTTGCTTGAGAGTATTTTTTTGCATTTCTGAAGTGCTTATTAAAAATGTTTCTTAAATTTACAATAAATTGATTAGAAATAAGATACAAGCAAATACTTAAATTAAAGTAGGTTTCTAAAGAAAAAAAATTGGGAATACTTTTTAAAACTTCATCCTTTAGTATTAAATAAATATTAAAGTCACTTTAGAATTATTCAAGAGGCGACGAAAACCGTACCTTCACATAAACTAAAAAAAAACAACATGAACAATAAAGGAAAAGGATTATTAGCTCTGCTAGGTATAGCAGGTGGCGCATTTGCATTTTGGAAATATAAAAATATGTCGCCAGAAGAAAAACAAAATTTAAAAGATAAAGCAAACGAAACTGGCCGAAAGTTAAAAGAAAAAGCCGGAGAAGTTGAAGGTACAATTTCAGACAAATATGATCAGCTTAAAAATGCTGCAAAAAGAGAAGCAACAGATCTTAAAAATCAAGCAAGCGATCTAACAAAATAGATATTGATTTGGTTAAAAAAAAATCCCGCAATTGCGGGATTTTTTTTATATAAAAACGATGTCTAGATTTTTGTAACCTTCACGGCATTCATTCCGCGCTGGCCTTTTTCAAGTTCAAAAGAAACGTTGTCGTTTTCTGCAATTTCGTCAATGATTCCACTAACGTGGGTAAAATATTTTTCGCTGTTCTCATTATCTACGATAAAGCCAAAACCTTTCGAAGAATCATAAAACGAAACCTTTCCTTTTCTAACAGGATCAAAAGCTTCACGATCACCCTCTTCTTGTTTAGGTATTCCTAATACAATATCTTCCGCGTCAACTTCTACTTTCATAGAAGGATCTGGCGGAGTGTCAACTAAATTTCCATTATAGTCTACATAAACAAAATCAATACCCGGTGTTTTTTCAGATTTTCGGGCTTCCTTTTTCTTTTGTTTTTCTTCACGCTTTTTAATCTTAGCTTTCTCTTTTTCTTTCTTACTGTATGTCTGTTGCGACTTTGCCATTTGTTTTTTTTTGAATAAAAAAAGCCATCCACGGTAGGCGGATGACTTTTGAATTAGTTATATGTTACTTGTAGTTTTATTGGTGTACCTAGGTGGATTTTAATTGTAATTCATCCGAGTTGGTCAAAGGTACAGAAAATTAAATACTTAAAATCATAAAAATGGTTAAAGTAAAGGAATAATAACATTTTATATCACTTTTGCCAGCTAAAATAAAATTTTAAGCCTTTGAAGTTTAATAGTTATTGCAATTTTATCATATTTCAGAAGTGATCATATTATTACTATAATTGATAAATTATAAAATAAATAGAAATTCAAAAAGGATAATTATTCTAATAAAACCTTCCTAGAAAAACTTTCAAGCACTACTAAAATTGAAAAAGTATTTAATCTTGCTTAATAAATTTTAAGGCTGCGGAATTCATGCAATACCTTAAACCTGTTGGTTCAGGTCCATCATTAAAAACGTGACCTAAGTGTAATCCAGTGGATTTTTCAACAATTTCATCTCTGGTCATTCCTAGACTGTTATCTTTTACCCAAATAACCGCATCATCATTAATAGGTTTTGAAAACGAAGGCCATCCTGTTCCAGATTCAAATTTATCATCACTACTAAACAATGGTTCGCCAGTTGCAGCACTCACATAAATACCTTTTTCGTGATTATCATTGTATGCATTGTTGAAAGGAGTTTCAGTTCCTTTTTTTACCATTACCTCATATTGATTAGGTGTAAGTTCTTTTTTCCATTCGGCATCTGACTTTGCTTTTGGAAATTCCGTATTCATAGCCATTTCCTTTGATGAATCCATTAATTCCTCTGTATTGTTCATTACTTTATCAGCATCTTTTTTTTCTTTATTTTGACAGGAAACCTGTGAAAGCCCTACCAATAATCCAAAAGATACCGTAATCGTTTTTAATAAATAGCTCTTCATAATTTTTTTGGTTTATTTTAAAATAATATATTTTTAATACATAATATATACGCACAATATGTCGGTATGGTTTCTATATACTTTCTTAAAAGCTTCACAAAGTTGCCACGTATTTTATTAATAAAAACAGAGCATATTTAATTCTACTGTTCGGTATTTTTAAAAATTTGGCATTTCAAATAAATATTTTTTGAATTCCCCTTGAAATTTATATCTTCGGAAACCATAAAAACATTTCTCAATGCTCAAAAGATTACTCTTCGCACTTGTTATTTTAACTAGCTGCACTCCCCTATTTTCACAAGAAAGACAAATAGAAATTGTTGAAGAAACAAAAGCAAATCGTTTATTTCTTTATGCTTTGAATAAAAATGAACAAGATTTGGATGTTATGATAACCGTAGAGGGAACTAACTTCCGTCAAAGTAAGAGTAAGCCACGATTGATACGCGTTCCTGCAGCTTCTAAAGTATTGCTTACTAATTTGTTTGTGGATAGAGGAAAAAAAGCAAACTATACGTATAATTTGGAAGTTAATGATAGCCTTTCGCGCCGAGCTTTACCACGAGAATCTGAACCTATAAAAATAGAGCCTAAAAAGAAAGTGATTGTATATATACCAGAAAATTGTGTTACTTGCGACAGCCTTATTTCAAATCTTGACAAAAGCAGCTATTTATATTCCTCCTATCGCTTTTCTGAAAAACCTGAATTGAAAAGCCAACTTGCTCCAGCATTTGTAAATTCTACAGTAAAAATAGATTCGTTAACTACACCAATCATTAGCTTGGGCGGTGTTCTTCATGTAAAAATTGAAGATTACGATCAATTACTAGAAGAACTTAACAAATAAAAAACCTATTCTTCGTTAAAAAGGATAGCCAATTCCAAAATTAAAGACGGTTTCGTTTATGTCAAAATTGAAATTTTGCGAATCTGCAGGATCATGGAAAGGCGCCGCAAAGTCAAACCGAATAACAAATCCTTGAACGTCCACACGTAGTCCTACCCCTGCTCCCATTCCTAATTCATTAATAAAATTGGAAGTAAATTTGTCTTTACCATCATAAGATGGATTTGCCTTTGAATTCCAAATATTCCCAGCATCTGCAAAAACAGCTCCTTTAAAAAAGGAAATAATTGGAAAGCGGTATTCAATATTCGCCTCTAAACGTATGTTTCCGGTTTGGTCAAAATAGTTACTATCGGGATTGTTCTCATCATTGTAAGTTCCAGGCCCCAGTGAACGAATCCTAAAAGCTCGCACACTATAAGGTCCGCCAGAAAAATATTGTTTCACATACGGCATTACTTCTGAATTGCCATAGGGAACCCCATAACCACCAAAAAGTCTTGTGGCAATAACTTGTTCTTTTCCAAAATTAAAATGATATCTTAAATCTATATCTGCTTTGGCATATTGTGCATATTCGAGGCCTAAAAACTCTTTTGTACCAGTACCATTATCTTTCCCAAAAATGCTCACGCTATTCCCTGCAATATCCAGTGTGGTGTTCACAAAAAACTGATTTGTTTTTGTGGCATCAACCATCCCATTGTAGGTAAAGGAATAGTTGAGCCCGGAAATAAACTGTTGCTCAAAACTGCGTTTCAAAAATGAATTAGCTTCCAAAATGGCATCAAACTCGGGAGTTGTATTTGAGAGGTTTGTATAGTTTATAGAAATTGGTATTATTTCGTGGGTAACATAACGATTGGCCTGCCACAAATATCCAAAATGTGCCGTTCCGGAAAGCAGTGCATAAAGTTTCGTTCTACTTAAATAATCGATACTTACACTAGTTTTTGTTTTCGGAATAGCATACTCAAAAAAGTTATTGTTTATTTTTAATGGAAAAATTACACGAGGAAAAATAAGTTCCGATTTTAAACCCAGATCGATACTTGTTTTACCACTATTACCGCTACCTCCGGCCTGAACTTCATATCCAACATTTGCAGTGGTATTTATTGTTTCACCCCCATTAAATAAATTTCGGTTGCTTAAAGTGAAGGCCAATCCCGGCCCAGCAAAATTATTAGACTTGGATACTGCATGCAATTCCGCTCGTATGGCTCGCTTATTTAACGGTGAAAGAAAAATATTGGCTTCTAATATTCCCAAGCTATCAGAAAGTAATGAATCTTGCTCTTTGTACTGAATATTTACAAATTTATAGGCACCAATAGAGGAAAGCCTTCTAGCGGTATTCTTTGAATTTTCAGGGCTGTAATACTGTCCTTCTTCTAAGGTGATAAACGGGTCAAGATATTTCGGTTTGAAAAAGTCTTCGCTATTTATATAATTCTTTTGGTTAAAACGTACGGTATCATTTTCTGTAGAATCCTGCACATCATAATTGGCATAAACATTTATTTTTGAAATTTTGTAGGGAACAATTGATTTTTTAGGAACTTCATCTTTCAATCGAAGAAAAAGATCAAATTGTTTTTTATCGTATTGATTGGTGTCGGCCTCAAAAATTAAAAAACTTGGGTTGAAGTTGTAATAGCCATTATTCTTTAAATCGCTATCAATTCGTTCGCGCTCCATTTTCATATTTGAAAGATCAAAACGCATTCCTTTGGAAAGCTTTGTTTGGGAAACACTTTTTTGTATTTCAGAATAAATAGGTTGTGGTAGGGTATCTAATTGATATTGTGCAATTGTATACGGTGATGGTGCAGTAACAACATATTTTGCAGAAGCTTTCTTTTCCTTTTCATCAAATTCTGAGGTTGCATCACTGTAAAAAAAACCTCTGTTTTCCATTCTATTTACTAATATTTCCTCAACTTCATAAGGCTTTACATCACTTTTGTAAACTGGCTCCTCTCCCAATTTTTTATATAGAAACCGATTTATAAAACCTGGATTTTCTTGTTGCATTTTATAATAATAATGAAGACCTAAGCGCATTCCCAAAAATTTCTTATTAGGTTTTGGCCGCAAAGCTTCTTCTAGGACCGATTTCAATTGATCTACATTCTGAATAACGGAATCAGATTTTATTTCTACCGTTGCTCCAGTGTATAATTTTTCTCCTTCTGAAATGTATTTATCTATTGCACAGGACTGCAACAACATAAAAATTGTTGAACAAATAATACCGATTTTATATGTAAATTTCACTCTAATTTTTCTTTATATATTACCTGCAACTATCACTTTTTTAGGCTAAATGACTACTTCTGTTATTTCGTTTCTATAACAGAATCCTTCTTTTTTACTTGCTCAATTTTTTCACTTTCCTTCTTCTGCTCTTCTTGTGCTTTTTTCTCTTTCATTTTTTCGTCGGCCTCTTTTCTAGCTGCTTTTTCCTTTTCTGTTTCACCCCGAAGAATGGCTTGCCACAAGTCATCAAATTTGTTGAATTCCTGTGTAAAAATAAGTGCTATTCCACTAACGATTGTCTGACCGTCAATAACATTTTCAAACTCATTTCTCCTAAATCCTTTTAACCTATACCTGCCATTTTCTGTTAGTAAGTATTCCAGACTCACGTTGCCAATTAGTGGTGCCGGTTCATCTGTGGAGCTGCTTCCCTGTAAATCTACTTCGCTGCCCACACGCACAATCAACCTGTCATCAAACAGTTTTTTCTGTGCTGCAATATCAAGCTGGGTGCGTTCTTGCGGAGATTCACCTTGATAATCAGTGTAACTATCCAAACCAAAATCTAATTCTACACCAGAACTTCCCAAAAGCTTATTCGAAAAAGTATTTAATTGATCGGAAAGCGCGTCGTTCAAATTATCACGAGCTACCGTTGCAAAACCGCCGCCACTACCGTCACTTCCGGGTTCTGGATAAAAACGATTCAATACCAAAAGTGAAAAAACTTGTCTGTTTAATTCGCCTTCCTGTTGGTTTACTTGTTGTAATCTACCATAAACCTGTCCGCCAATCGCCCCCTGTTCATCCTTAGGCATATCAAGATCAAAGGAAATTACAGGTTTGGTAAGTTCCCCATCTACATTTAAATACACGTAAAATGGCAATACTTGGCGATATTTACTTTTTACGGAAGGATCTGATCCAGAACTAATAGGTGCCATCAGCGCAGACGCGGAGGCTTCAACTTTATAAATCGCTTTTATATCCAGCTTGGCATCAAAAGGATCTCCAGACCAACTAACGCGGCTTCCTTCAGAAAGTTCAAAACGGCGATTTACTAGACTATAAAGAGTCATTTCGTAATGTCCGCCAGCAATATCATACACTCCGCTCAACGACATTCTTCCATTCGGATTCATTGTAAAATCAAACTCGCCATCTCCAAAAACTTCAAAATTATCACCAGTTTCCTGATCAATAATAATAGTAACTTTTGCTTTTTTTCCTATTTTAAGAAGTGCATTTACATCAAATCCACTGAGAGTAGCGGTTTCTTGTTTTGTTCGTGTTAAAATAGCGTCTGGATTCTCTCTATTTACAAAAACTACTATTCCGTCACGCTCTTCAATTGCAACTGCAGATGAAGGTAAAATATAAGTAATATCTGTGTTATCGTTAACAGTAATTTTCGCATCCAACTTTGGAATATCTAGATCGCCAGTTAAAGTAGCATTTGCGTTAAATGACGCTGTACCGTATAGAAAATCATTATCATCTTTTGTGGCATTCAACACTTGAAATTTTTCCGCATTTATCTTTAAATCAAATGTTGGATTTATGAAACTTTCCGTGCCAACTTTTCCAGATAGTACCAATTCATTACTATTTTCATCTTGAACGGTAAAGTTGTCCATGTAAAGCCCTTGATTATCTATTCTCAAGGTTTCGCTTGCCAATGTGAAAGGCGCATTGAGTTTTGTTACAGTAAAATCTGCATTGCTAAACTTTAAATTACCTTCATATTTTGGTTTAGTGGGACTTCCGGAGACATCGAATTTTCCAGAAAAACTACCATCAGCATCTTTTATTTCGCCTAAAGAAAGTCCTTCAAGTGCTCGCATTTTAAATTCGTTTATATTCAAATCCAAATTGAGCTGTGCTACAGTTGAAGTAGCGATGTAATCACCGGTAAGATCTAAATCTATATCACCTTCCTTTAAAGCTAAATCAAAATCATAACTATTCCCTCCCTTTGATTTTGCATCAACCGTAAGTTTCCCCATATCTGTATCTAGTAAATTAAATTTTTCAACAGTAAGATCTGCTAAAAGCCCAGAATTTCCGAAGGGTTCAACAACAGTAAGACTTCCATTCAAATTTCCGTGTGCCAATTCTTTTTCCGGATTTAAATAATTTAAAATCTCACTTAATTTGAAATTTTCAAAAGTAATTGCCGCGTGGTTTTGCGAAACGCCTATGAGTTTATGTGTCAATTCCACTACTGAATTATTTCTGCTAAACCGAAAATCAGTAAATTCAATAGTATTTTTTGTTATTAAAACTTCATTGCTTTCGGGAGTTTCCCAAAGATTTCTATCCAATATTAGATCCTCGGGTAAAATATGAAAACGAAGTGCTTCCGAAGTGCCGCTAATCTGTGATTGAATATTAATTAAAGTACTGTCTTTATAAGTGGAATTGAAGCTCAAACTAAGCTCATTGTTTTGCTGGTTTCCAGTAATTTTTGTTTTCGGAATATCCAAAGGGCCGCCTTTTAGATTGTTGAAACCCAAATCGAAAACAAATTTTTCTTTGTCTGTATTCATCGTGAATGCCAAACTATCCAACTCATTTCCTCCATAAACAATTTTGGGCGCGCGGATGTCTGCCTGTAATTTTCGGGCAGCTTCATTAAAATTTACAGCAATTTTTACGGTATCGAGCTTTTTCACATTAACTAAAAACACATCATTTAAAACTGGGGATTCAACAATTTTACCACGTATATCTAGTTTTACGGGACGTTTTATACTATCGGGAAGTTTTGTGTTTTTAGAAAAATAACTGGAAACGTGGCGTTGAACGGCTGTACTGAAAGTTGCAGGATCTGTATTACTTTCCAAACTAAGTTGCACCATTTTATTATCGAGCCAAATAGAAGTGGTATCGCTCCTAACGTGTGCGGTAGCCAAAACATCGCCAAGTAAATAAGTTTTATCATCATAAACCACAACTCCATCGCCGATGGTTGAAATAACGTCAAAGCCATCTTTATTACCTTCAAAATCGGCATCCAATTTTAGGGCCGTTCGCACATCGCGATCTATTAATCCCAATGATTGCAGATTTGCGCCAATGATGTTTAAATGTGCGCTCACTTTTGGAGAAACAGAATCTAAAATTACATCGGCTTTCAAATCTAAATTTAGATTTTGATCTTTATATTTTGAAACCACATCGCCCTTTCCTTCTTTTATTTTTCCGTTTATCGCCAAATCTTTAATGGCATAATTATTAAACTGAAAACTGGAAATATTTGCATCCAAAGTAGCATCCAAGGTATTTATGTCGTTTCCAGAACCATTTGTTTTTAAGATTAAACTCAATGTGCCGAGTTGATCATTTTTCAGCAGTTCATTCAACTTATATTCCTTTATTTCAATATCGGCATCAAAAGCAATTTGCGAATCGTTTTTGAAATGGCCATCAATTGTTGCGATTCCCTGTGAGGTTGTTAAATTCGCTTTTGCATAAACATCTTTCAAGTCTCCTTTTGCACTTCCTTTAAGTGAAACGTCTTGTGGCAAACTGACGCCTAAATCTTTTTCACTTACAAACTGTGTAAGATCGTTTCGCTTGGTTTGTGCGGAAAAACGGGGAATATTAAATTTTAAATTATCAGGATTTGTAGCATTCTGAATAAATCCATTTGCGGAAATGCGCGTTGTATTTCCCCAGCGAATATTCAAATCTGGAATTTCTATTGCAGACAAATAGCCCGAAGCTTCCACATTTCCGGAAACATATTTTTTACTGAGGGTTCTTAAATATTCATTCTTTTTAAGCTCTGGCTGAAATTTGAAAATTTCCTTTAAATCCAATTGAAAGGAAGGAAAGTCTAAAGCAATTTTTGATTGGTCTGGCGTTTCAATTAAATTGGCCAATGCTGAGTAATCCAACCGCGCTTTGCCATTAAGCTGGTTGTTATTTAGTGCAATTTTTAAATCATTTACTTCCAGAAAACTATCTGTAACCTCAAGATTCAGAGCCATTTCTTTCAAATTCAATCCAGAACCTTCTTCAAAAGTTAATGCATCCAATTGCAAACCTGCTTTTTTATCTTTTAGAAAAACATCATTCGCTTTCAAGATAAAGTTTTGAAGTGAAATAGCATTTGGGTTAAAAACGTCCTTTTTCACTTCATTCTTCCCAACAAAATAGCTAATATTATTCCCCTCCAAATTAATATTTGCAACACCAATATTGAAGTTTGGCCACTCAAATTTTTGAATATCCTCTTTTACTTTATCCTTTACTTCTTCCGCTTTTTGAGTAATACCGTTAGTTTCGGTTTCTGTATTTATTTTGATAATTGAATTCTTCAAACGGAAATCACCAATTTCAATATCGTTATTTGTTAAATCTGCTTTCGGCAATTCAAGGTATAAATCTGAAACCTCCAGGTTTGCAGCAATTCTATCCCCATAAGATTGATAGTCAACAAATACATTTTTTAGAGAAAGTTCATCCAAAGCCAAATATGGCAAAGGTGTATCTTCCTTTGGCGTTGGCGGCACGGGAGATTGAATATACTTAATGCGGGCGTTGGCAATGGAAGCTTCGGAAGCGCGGAAATCCATGTTTTCCAAATCGGTTTTCTTCATTTGGAGTCCGAGTCTGCCTATTTGAAATTGGCTATCAATACCCAAAACCGCATCGTTAAAAACAATATTAAAATCCTTAAAATTAACTTCGCCCAAAATAATTTTCATAGGCGTCGAAGTATTATCTGTTGCAACCGTTGTAGTATCTGCTGAAGCAAAAGCGTCAATTAAGAATTGAAAATTATAACCATGTATGGAATCCTTCCGAATTATGTTGGCGCGCAAACCTTGCCAATCCAGATAATTCACACCAATTCCGTTCCCGCGAATAATAGGAAGCAAAGGCACATCTGCTTCCAAAGATTTTGAATAAATTAAAGTATCGCCTTTTTTGTCTTCCAAGTAAAGACCATTCAGCATAATATTTCCGTCGAATGTAATGAAGAGTTTATCTATCTCAACTTTGGTTTGGGTTTTTCCAGAAACATAATTTACGACGCGCTGCACAATAATATCTTGCCCCCAAGGGCTGCGGATGAAAAGCACAAGCAAAATGAACAGGATTATAAGAACCGCGAAAATCCTCGCAATGATTCTTAAAAACCTGTACTTTCTCGATTTTGATTTTTTTTCTTCTTTTTTTTCCAACGCAATTTTTGGTAGTCTTCAAAAGTATGAAAATTCCTTTATACTCTATTCTGCGATACGTTTAAGTAATTGCTCATTTGCCATAAACTTCTGTTAAAAACTATCAGTTAAAAAATCATTGCAAATTTTTAAAATCGAATTTTATATTGAAAATTAAATTTCTGAAATTGAGCACATTTCATTTCTTAACATACATCAATGCGAGACTTTATTCTGAACCATAAATTTGCAGTGTAAATAATTAATAACTTAAAATTTAAAGATATGGAAAACACAAAAACAACTTGGAATATTGATACTACGCATTCCGAAATCAATTTTAAAGTAAAACACATGATGATTTCTACCGTAAGCGGTAGTTTTGAGAAGTTCGAAGGAAAAGTAGAAACTACCAACGATGATTTCAAAAATGGAGCTTTTTCATTTTCTGCAGATATTGACTCGGTCAATACCAATAATAAAGATCGTGACAATCATTTAAAGAGTGATGATTTTTTTGGAGCTGAAAAGAATCCAAAACTAATCTTCAAATCTAAATCTTTTGACGGTGAAAAAATAGTTGGCGATTTGACTATAAAAGGCATTACAAGAGAAGTAACCTTGGACACCGAATACAATGGAACTGCTGTAGATCCTTACGGACAAACAAAAGCTGGTTTTGAATTTGAGGGTCAAATAAACCGAAAAGACTTCGATCTTACTTGGAGCGCAGTTACCGAGGCAGGAAATGTTGTTGTAAGTGATAAAGTGAAGTTAATTGCTTCGCTTCAGTTTATAAAACAATAATTTTAAAATTCAGTACTCCCCTTTTAAGAATCGAGAGCTATATTAATTTAAATATAGATCTCGATTTTTTTTATCGGTCTAATCACTCTTTTCGAATTTTAGTTCACCAATAAACTTCTTATCATACATCAATGTAAAACAGCAATTTACAATGTAATTTTACAGTATAAATAAAAATAATTAAAAATGAAAACACGACAAATAGAACGCGTATTGACACCTCCCCGACCCCACATGGTTGGAGATGGTTTTAGGGTACATCAATATATTCCTTCCGGAATAGAGGAAGGTTTTGAACGGATGGATCCTTTTATAATGATGGATTATAACAGTAAGTTTTACTTTCCTCCTACTGATCAGCCTCGTGGGGTGGGCGTGCATCCACACAGAGGTTTTGAAACCGTTACTATTGCATATAAAGGAAGCGTAGCTCATCACGACAGCGCTGGTAATAGCGGTGTGATTGGTGAAGGCGATGTGCAATGGATGACGGCTGCTTCGGGAATTCTTCACAAAGAATATCACGAAGAAGAATTTAGTAAAGCTGGGGGATATTTTCAGATGGTTCAATTGTGGATAAATCTTCCGGCAAAAGACAAAATGAGCGCACCAAAATATCAGGGTATAACAAATGCTCAAATGAAAAAAGTTCAACTCCCCGATAACGCTGGCATTATTGAAGTAATTGCAGGTGATTATAAGGGAGAAAAAGGACCCGCTTTTACTTTTACTCCAGTTAACATGCTAAATGCAAAGTTGAACAATGGCGGAAAAGCAACTTTCAGTTTTCCTGAGAGCTACAATACCACAGTTTTAGTGATTGAAGGAAATATAAAAGTGAACAATAAAGATGAAATAAAAACTGATAGTTTGGGTCTGCTTGCAAATAAAGGAGAAGAATTTACCATTGAAGCAACAGATGATGCAGTGGTTTTAATACTTAGCGGCGAACCCATAAATGAACCGATTGCTGCCCAAGGGCCATTTGTAATGAACACTCGTGGCGAACTTGCACAGGCTATAAGTGATTTCAACATGGGTAAATTTGGATATTTAGAATAAAAAAGTAATTATCTTAGAGGATGTTTTTGACAAGTCTAGCCCAGTCTAGACCTACCAAAACATCCTTTTTAAATTTAAAACTATGTCAAACCTTAAAACAATAATTCCAGAACGCGCCGCCAACATTGGTAACTTTATGGTTGGTAGGTTGTTGCCTTTCCGCGAAAAAAGAATGGTTGGTCCATTCGCATTTATAGATCATATGGGCCCTGTAAGAATGGATGAAACTCAAAATCTTGATGTTCCCCCACATCCCCATATCGGGCTATCTACTTTAACCTATCTTTTTGAAGGCAGTATTATGCATCGCGACAGTTTAGGATCAGAAGTGGAAATTACACCGGGCGCAGTAAATTGGATGACAGCTGGCAAGGGCGTTGTTCATTCTGAAAGAACTCCGGTAAGTCTTAGGAGAACAAAAAAAACACTTCATGGATTACAAATTTGGGTGGCGCTTCCGAAGCACTTGGAACAAATGGAACCTTCATTTCATCACACTAATAAGCAGGAAATCCCACATTTTGAAAAAGATGGTGTTTCCATAAAGGTTATTGCTGGGGAAGTATTTGGCAAAAAATCGCCCGTTCCCGTTCACAGCAATTTGTATTTTCTTGAACTGAAAAGTGGAAAAAAACGGAAAGTACGTATTGGGGACTATTTGTTTGGCGAAAGCGGTCTTTATATTTTGGAAGGAAATATTTATAGTGAGGGAATTACATACCAACCCAAACAAATTTTAGTGGCAAATGATAGTAAACTCTGCGAATTTGAAATGGCAGAAAATACTACAGTTTACATTTTCGGAGGCGATCCTTTTCCCGAAGAACGCCATATTCACTGGAATTTTGTAGCTTCTGAAAAAGAAACTATTGAAAAAGCGAGAGAGGATTGGAAAGCGCAACGATTTTCAAAAGTACCCGGAGAAACAGAATTTGTACCCCTTCCCGACTAACTTGGTTTAAAGTTTTTATGAGCTAATTCCTTACGAACACGACTCAAACTTTCGGGTGTAATTCCTAAATAGGAAGCGATCATCCATTGCGGTACGCGAAGCAATAAATCTGGGTACATTTCAATAAAACTGAGGTATCTCTTTTCAGCAGTGGCTCCTAATAATAGATTGATACGTTTTTGCATTTGCCGAATGTGGTTATGCAATAACTTATCATTATAACGTCCAAATATAGAACTCACCGTGGCTGCATGGCACATAAAATCTTCACCAATAAAAACAACTTCAGTATCTTCAATCGCTTCAATATAGCTTTCGGAAGGATCATTAAAATAAACGCTGCTTCTATCTACAATAAACCAATTCTCGGGAGCAAACTGTATTACGTGTTCCTTACCCTCCTCGTCCAGCATATAGGATCTTAGAAGGCCTTTTTCAACAAAAAAAGAATGCTTGCAGACATCTCCTCTTTTTAAGAGAATGCTTCCTTTTTTATAGTGCATTCGCTTTAGCGGAAATGACAATTCCTCCGCCTCAGATTTTGGTAAACCACCATTAGTCATCAAATAGGAAATGAAATCTTTTGGGGCTGTATGACTTTCGGTCTTTATCATTTATAAAAGGTTGAAAAGTTTAAAATTACCATTAATCTTTTATTTTTTTGATAATTAAATTATTAATTGATTTTTTTTCATCTCATTAATTTAGAAATTAAATATTTTAACATTTATATCAATTAATTGGTATTTTTACGATAATAAGCGCTTTAATTCCGATTAAATACAAAATTTAACAATAATTAATGGTTACTATTCAAATTAGTGTATAGATTTGTGACCCAAATCTGTATGAAATGACCTACAACACATATTTTTTCCTAGGGTTATTGATGTGCGCTTTTTGTAAAGTTCATTCGCAAGTAGGTATAAATACAACATCACCGCGTAAAGCCTTAGAGGTTGCCGGGAATATGAAAATTTCTGATTCCATAGAAATTTATGAAATCAATGCGCTCAAAGACTTAGATACCTCTACATTTTTAATTCAAGATAATCAACAATTTTTTAAAACACTGGATGTAAGTAATCCCACAGGTACTGCTTTGGGGTATATACAAGTATATTTAATTGAAAACCCAAACCTAGATTGGGTATTGGATTTTGATACTAGGGTAAATGCCAATGATTATGTATTAAATACTATTTCAGCCCATTTTAATAGGGAGCTTATTATGAATACAAACCAAGGGCGCAACTCCAGCATACCATATACCTCGGCTTTTATAAAAAATGGAACTTGGCATATTATTGCGGACTACCCTTCTGCAAATAATAAAAACCCCTCGGAAATTGGTACTTGGACAATAACCACTCTCATTTATTCAAAAGATCTTTCTAAACAATTTGGAACAGTAAACATACCTATGAATAATGGTTCTAACGGAAGTGCAAGCACTCCAATTATAAATTGAACAATATGGATAAAATTACATTTCTACTTCTTTTTATTATAAATATCGGCTTTGCTCAAGTAGGCGTTGGTACGTTAAATCCACAAGCCGAATTAGATATTAATGGTTCCCTTTTAGTACAGAAAGAATTTAAAACTGGGCTTTTACCTACGGTGAAAATCACTGACGAGAACTTTAAATTGTTGACACGTCTTACAAATTCATCTCCAGTTGGGGAAATTACTGTACTCAACGTAGATTCACTTACCGTAGCCCCTATTAATGTAGTTAATTATAAATTCGACAACATACATTTAGATAATCTTACCGATGTAGATTTACAGTTTGATGCCAATAAATATATTGTTGGTGTAGCAAATTTTAGATATTTGGGTGATGCTGTAAAGAAAACCCCAACTGGTTCTACCAACTCAATAGGAGCTTTTGTAACGAGAACTTTTATACAAAATGGCACTTGGCATTTAGAGATTCGAAACAGATTTCTAGATTTTACAAATAATTCCCAAGGAATAAAGTATCATGTAACGTTTATTATTTATGATAAATCTTATTTCAGAAACCTGCCTGTCATAACAACAAATCTGAATGGATCAAATACAGGCGTAGCATCCTCAATACCTAACTTATAAGTAAACATGATGCTTAAAATTAACTGTTTTCTGCTATTTTTTTGTCTGCTGAATAGCGCCATTATAATAGCACAAGTAGGTATTAACAATCCAAACCCTTCTGCTATGCTTGATGTAACGGGAAGCGTTTTGGTGGGAAAGAAGTTGTATTTGGAAAATCCTGGAGATTATCCCGAAATTAGAGGATCTAAACTACTGATTAAAAAAACAGATGAGCAAATTGTTAAATATGATATTGATCAAAGTAAATATGGTCCCATAAATTATGTTCAGTTCGTATTTAAAAATACCAATGCAATTGGACTTCAAAATTATGATTCCAAAATTTCAGCAAATGATTATCTAGTTACTGTACAGGGATTTTATTTTTTAGTGACAGGAACAAACGATACTAATATTACAATCCATAGTAATTTGGCTGAAAGTAATATTGAGGGATATCAAATCTACGCATATATAGATAATACTACTCAAACCTGGCATATAAAAGGCTTTATAAATGACAGCACATTTAGAAATAATGCAGATGTTGACACAGCTATTGATCTTTATATAAATTTGATTATTTTCAGAAATGGATTTATTGCTAAATCCTTGGAAGATGTAAGTGTAGATATGAACAATCAAGAAACCAAAACGGTTCCTCCTCCTTCAGGTTTTTAAATTTTTTATAATAAAATCATCACTTCTTTTACTTGAACTATTCAAATAATTCTTTTAATAGTTTTCTTTATTGAATTAGGAAATTCTCAAAACTATCTTATTGTGGCACTTTTATTGTTTTCTGAAAAGAGAACACAAAAACCATTTTAATTATGAGAAATTCTAACATGCCCTCCGTAAACGCCGGTAGTATGGCCGACATCGCTTTTTTACTTTTGATTTTCTTTTTAGTAACCTCAATGATTCCTAATGATAAAGGAATCGCAAGTAACCTTCCTCAACCTTGTCCGCCCGGTGCTGATTGTAATATTCTCATAAAACAGAATAATATTTTTGCCATCAGCGTAAATGAAAAAGGTGAAATCATGGCTAATGAAACCTATATAACTCTCGAAGAGCTAAAAGATGCCCTAAAAGTTTTCATCGATAATAATGCCGATAACTCTTGTTTATATTGTAATGGCAGAAAGCTTCCAACTTTCTCAGACAATTCTAAAAAAGCTTCTATTTCTTTATCAATCCACCGTGAAGTGCCCTATCAAGAATTCATTTCCGTACAGGATGAAATTGCGAAAGCATATTTTGAGTTGCGTGAAAAATATGTTTCAGAAGTTTTAAAAATCACTGCAAAGGAAATTACTGAAAAAGATTTGAAAAAAATGAAGGAAGCATATCCTTTAAGGATTATTGAATCGACTTTATAATTTTTTTAAAATGAACTATTTAAGTATTACTTTTAAGAAAATTAATACTTTCAATGAGTAACATAAACTGGATATTCGAAAATTTCAAGCCAGCACTCGATGGGTTGACACCACAAGTAAAACAAAAAGCTTTAGAAATTGCACAGCAGTTAATGAAGAAAGGGGGCATTTCAGAAGAAAAAGCTATACAGCAGGCAATTGTAGAGGCTGAGGAATGGTTCTATGATTCAGAAGGTTGATTTTTTTATACATTAAAAAAAAAATGCTTAAATACCGTTGCTAAAATTATTTACATTTTATCTATCACAACGGCGTGGAATCCTATTATGGGGGAAGAGATTTTCGAGGATCGCTGCGAGTTTAACTTTTAAGAAAAATAATTTACGGAACTAATTGGTATTACTCCCTCTCGTGCTCTTCCAAATCCTTTCTTAAATCAAGGTTTCGCAGCTTTGGAAAATATGCGCCAGTACCTAATACGGTAAGTATTGTCATTCCACCGCCAAAAACAACAGCTGTTACGGTTCCCATTAATTTTGCGGTAAGCCCACTTTCAAAAGCCCCCAATTCATTAGAAGAACCAACAAACATAGAATTTACAGAAGCTACACGGCCACGCATAGCGTCTGGAGTTCTAAGCTGTAAAATTGTAGAGCGGATAACCATTGAAATGCCATCTGTAGCACCGCTTAAAAAAAGTGCTATTACAGAAACCCAAAACCACGTTGAAACGCCAAATATTATAATACAGATACCAAATCCCAAAATCGCTGCGAGTAGTTTCAATCCAGCATTTTTATTAAGTGGAAAATGTGCTGAGGTAAACATAATTACCAATGCACCAACTGCCGGAGCAGCTCTAAGTATTCCAAAACCTTCAGGGCCTACTTTAAGAATGTCCTGTGCATAAATAGGCAATAAAGCCACTGCTCCTCCAAATAACACTGCAAACATATCTAAAGTAAGAGCTCCCAAAATCACCCTCGTATTCATAACAAATTTAATTCCCTCTTTCAAACTTTTCATTATTGGTTCTCCAATATTCGGATTTAAAATAGGCTTCTTCGGAATCTGCAATAACAGCAATAAAGCCATTAATGAAAAAGCAAAAACAAAGCACATAGACCAATGTACACCAATCCAATGAATAAAGAAACCTCCCGCTGCAGGACCAACTACAGATCCCATTTGCCATGCAGAACTACTCCAAGTAGCGGCATTTGGATACACTTTTTTTGGAACCAATAAAGAAAATAGTGAAAAGATAGTTGGCCCTAAAAAAGCCCGAACAATTCCGCCAAGAAAAACCAAAAAATAAACCGCATAAAGCACTGTATTAGTTGAAAGGTCACCAACCACCTTGGGCCAAGTAAGCAAGAAAAGTCCAAGACTCACTACAGAAAAACCAAAAATACATTTAAACAACAAACCTCGTTTTTCACGTTGATCCACTATGTGACCAGCAAAAAGAGCCATCGAGACTGCAGGAATAACTTCCATCAAACCAATTATCCCTAAAGAAAGTGGATTTTTAGTGATACTATATACTTCCCATTCAATTACGACAAACTGCATGCTCCATGCAAACACCATCGCAAAACGAACCAAAAGAAAAATATTAAACTCCCGAAATCTTAATGCAGCGTAGGGATCGTTTTTCTTCATTTAAAAGAAATTGGAATTTTAAAAATATAAAGATTTAACATCCAGAGCAAGCTGCTTTGGAATACCAAAAGTACTATAGCAAACTGAATATGGCAATGGCATAAAGGTAAAACCTCACAAAACGAAGCAAACCAAACAATAAATAATTTCTAAATTTATAATGAATGGTGCCTGCCGCCATACTAGTTATGGAATATGGAATGGGCAATAATGCGCCAACAACAATAAGAAAACCACCCCATTTGCGTATTTGCTTCAGATGTTTCTTCATTTTTCCTTCCATATAGGCATAAACACGAGGAATAGTAAAAATCCATTTTCCAATAAAGTAGGAAATAATTCCACCTATATAAGATAAAGTTGCTAAGAGAGACAAATAAAGTATAGGTTCCGGCATCTTATCGCTCCAAGCGATAAATATTTCTGGTGGAACTAGACCCAATAATGATTCAGAAGCAAGAAAAACTAACAGAATATTTATTGGCGCATAGGTTTTAGTAATATAAGTGAAGAGATTACTGAAATCCACAACGTAGAGATCCAGAACTATTAATGCAACAATAACCAAAACTATAGGAATAATAGCTTTTTTAAGACTTTGTCCCACAAAGGAATAGAACCCAGTGTATTTATAATACAAATGGGCACGCTTCAATTTATTTGTTTCGGATTTTCTAATGGTATTCATTGAGATTTTGGGTAATAAAACTTTAATATGGCTGCAAATATATGATGAAACCACCTACCCTGCAACCAATTGGCAACGCTTTAGGGGTTAATGGTATGTTAAACATTTATTCCCATTACTTTATCCCAAAAAATTTTATAAAAGTTAATGTTTCGTTAAATCATTACTTTGTATTGCATAGTACTGTAACAAATATAAAACTCTTGCGTCTTTTAAGTATAACCCAATAAATCAAATTACAATGAGAACTTTAGACAGCAACCTTTTAACTGAAAAAATGAAAACTTCAAAAGCGTATTCTTGGAATATGAAAAGAAGATATCGCTAAAAATAATCCTAAACAATTAAAAATTAAAATATTGAGAACATTGGACAACAACGAAAAACAGCACAGACCAAATAATTCCAAAGCGTATAATTGGAATTTAAAAAGGCGTTTTAAATAACACCATTTCTTAAAACCAAATACAATTAATTATGAAAACCTTACGAAATATTCAAAAGAGAATTAAATGTGGATCGCAAAAACAGCATACATTAAGCTATTTAAACGGAAATCATCATCTGTTTGAAGATCCTACAATCAGAAAAACATGCAGATACGTGTATTAAAAATTAAGACCCCGAAAAGTGAATGAAGCTGAATTAAAGAAATTTAATTCAGCTTTTTTATTTTTTAGGATTGGGGTTATATTTACGAATAGGTTTGGGTTTGGGTTTGTCCTGAACTTTACTTGTCTTCTTTTCTGGCATTGGCCCCCGCAAATGAATCACTAAACCATTTAAGAAATTACGAAGAAACTGATCGCCACATTCCATGTATTTTTCATGGTTTTCATTTCTAAAAATTGCACCTAACTCGCTTTTAGTCACTGCAAAATCCACCAGTGAACATATCTTTACAATGTCCTCATCGCGTAGTTTGTGGGCCACGCGTAGTTTTTTCATTATATCATTATTGGTTAAAGCCATACTTTGTTTTTAAAATGAAACGTTCTGTTCGCGAAGGTATCAATTTAAGCCATAATCCTTAAATACCTGTTATTTTTTATTTAACATGTGTTAAATAGATCCCGGTTTTTTATTATTTCAAATATCTTTAAATTATAAACCTTTTAAAAATATTAATATATGAAAACTTCAGAAAAATCAGAAAAAAACGTTTCAAATAAAAAATCTAAAGAGGAAAAACTTCCTTATAATCCTAATGTGACAGAACACGATAAAGATATGCTTTCCCAAACAAACATTCACGGAGATGGTGGTGACGATCAACAACTTCGGGACCGTAATGAAAAAGTTGACTTTGAAGGAAAAGATTTAGATGTTCCGGGGAGAAACCAGGCAAAAAAATCTAATGGAAATGGTCTGCGTGACGAAGAAAATAAACTTTTCAGCCAAGGTGGAGAAGACAATGAAAATTTAGAGCAGGATAAACCGCTGTAAAGAATACTAAATTTTAGATTATTTTCCCGTTGGTACCATATAAACTGGAATCTTTGTATGCTCTAAAACACTTGAAGCAACTGTGCCCAAGAATATTTTTTCCAGCGTTCCGTGACTGTGGGTTCCCATAACAATTAAATCTGCTTTCCATTCTTCAGCGTATTCCAAAATCGTTTTTGCAGTGTCGCCTTCTGCCAAATGGGTTGAAATATTGTTTCCGTTATTTAAATGCTGTTTAGTTTTTTCAAGATAATCTTGGGCTACTTTCACAAATTCTTCTTGAATTCTATAATCAACAGGAAAAGCATACCCTTCGTAACCCATAAAAGGTTCATATTGCATTCCATAATATCTCACTTCTGAAAGTACGTGAAATAAACAGATTTCAGCATTCATTAGTTTGGAAAGTTCATAACCCATATTCACAACTTTTTCAGAATCTGGATTATAGTCGAGAGTAATCAATACTTTTTTCATTGTAAATTTGTTTAGGTTCAGTAAGCGTTATATATTTCTTTTAGAAATTTTCCCTTCACTATTGTAGGGTAAATTTCTTCGTAGCATTTTATTTCAGTTTCTACTTGCTTAAAGATATAACTTCTATTCAAATCTGAAAGGGTTTTACAACCTGCAGCTGCAAAAAGTTCCAAAAATTCCTTTACCGTTTGACCCTGATAGTTTTTAACACGTTTCCATTTGTCTTCCACCACCAAACCGCGCATCAAGCTTGGGTTGTTTGTGGTTACACCTGTTGGACATTTGTTAGTGTCGCATCTTAAAGCCTGTATGCACCCCAAAGCAAGCATCATTCCGCGTGCCGAATTACAAATGTCAGCACCAATGCAGAGTGCTTTAAAAATATCAAAGGAGGTGAATATTTTTGTGGCTGTAACAATTTTAATGTCCTCCTTCAAACCATACCCGTTTAATGTGTCTACAACAAAAACAAGCGCTTTTTCCCAAGGCATTCCCACATAATTTGAAAAATCTATGGGAGCGGCTCCTGTTCCACCTTCTGAACCATCAACAGTTATAAAATCTGGTTTTATACCCGTTTCAACCATTTTTTCGCAAATGTCAATAAATTCCTGCTTGCTGCCTATGCATAGTTTAAAACCTATAGGTTTTCCATCACTCAGCTCACGCATTTGTTTTACGAATTTTAAAAGTCCTTCGGCATCACTGAACGCACTGTGTCCGGGAGGCGATAACACTGTTGTATGTGGTTTTACACCTCTTATTTCGGCTATTTCCTCATTGTTTTTTACCGCAGGCAAAACACCACCATGTCCAGGTTTTGCACCTTGCGATATTTTAATTTCAATCATTTTTACATTTGGAAGTGCTGCCTTTTCCTTAAATTTTTCAGGAGAAAATTTTCCATCCTCCGTTCTACAGCCAAAATAACCCGTGCCCACTTCATACACCAAATCGCCACCTTTTAAATGGTATTCTGCAATTCCGCCTTCGCCTGTATCGTGAAAAAAGTTTCCAGCTTTAGCTCCTAGATTGAGTGCCATTACAGCATTTTTACTCAACGCTCCATAGCTCATTGCTGAAATATTAAAGATACTCGCGCTGTATGGCTGCTTACAATCTGGTCCACCAACAAGAACTCGTGGTGATTCTTCCAGAAGTTTTGATGGATAAATACTGTGTTTCATCCATTTATAATTTTCGGCTTCCACGTTCAGTTCAGTTCCAAAAGGATGGGTTTCATTTTGAAGTTTTGCCCGCTCGTAAATATAGGTTCTGTGATTTCTGTCTATCGGCTTTCCGTCTGTATCATCTTCCACAAAATATTGATGGATTTCAGGCCCAATCATTTCCAAAAGAAAACGCATATGTCCCAGAACGGGAAAATTTCTGAGAATAGAATGTTTCTTTTGAAACAGATCGTAAATACCAATTCCGAAGATTAAAGCCGCTAAAATAGAAAAACCGTAAATTGGCCAAATGGCGGTGAAAGTGATTATTGCAATTATTATTAAAACTATAAATGTAAATTGGATTGCTTCTCTCATTTTGTAAAGTATGTTTAATTTATTTTGAATTGTGAAAGAATGCTTTTATTTCATCCATCAAATTATTTTTTTGATTTTTATCGCCTTTTACAGAAAGTAGAATTTCCTTCACTTTTGATTTCCCAAAGCCCCAAGCTTCATCAAATGTAATATGAGGCGGTAATGAAAGTTCTCCAGGATTTGTAACGGCATCAATAATAAATGGTTTGGTCGAAGCGAGAGCCATATCAAAAGCTTTATCAATATCTTCTGCTTTTTCTACTCTTATTCCATCGCCTCCACAAAGTTTAGCGTATTCTGCAAAATTTGGGTTTTGAAGATTTAGGGCTTCATCAGACATTGCATAGCCCGCTTCTTCCATTTCAATTTTCACGAAACCGAGTTGACTGTTATTGTAAACTAAAATCTTTACGGGCCAATTATAACGAACTGCGGTAATAAAATCATTCATACACATCCCGAAAGCCCCATCGCCAACTATAGCCCAAACCTGCCTGCCAGGATTTACAGATTGAATACCCATTGCTGCGGGAAAACCGACGGCCATTGAACCGTGATTAAAGGATCCTAACAGTCTTCGCCTTCCATGAAGCGTTAAATGATGCGCTACCCAAATAGCGCTTTCGCCAACGTCAACGGTAAAGCATGCATCATTTGAAGCTTTTCGGTTTAAAACATTCATAAAAAGTTGAGGGTGCAAAGGCTCTTCGTTATTTTTTAAACTACTGCTTTCCTCCTTTTGCTTTTTCCATTTATTAAAGTTCTCAAGCAGATTATCCAAAAATTCAGAATTTTTCTTTGGTAGAATTTTAGAATCTAATTTCTGAAGTGTTGCCAAACAATCCCCTTGAACACCAATGTCAACTTTAGCGCGATTACCAATATTTTCTATGCGTTTGTCAATTTGAATTACTTTTGAATCCTCAGGCAAGAAATTACTGTACGGAAAGTCAGTTCCCAACATCAATAGTACATCTGCTTTCATCACTGCGTGATAACCCGATGGATTTCCAATAAGTCCCGTAAGTCCCACCACATTTTTGTCATAATTATGAATTACGTCCGATGAACGAAGTGTATGTACTATTGGTGCTTTTATTTTTTCTGAAAGTGCTAAGACTTCCTCCCTACTGTTTCTGCAACCAGCACCAGCAAGAATTGTTATTTTTTCAGCTTCGTTTATAGCATTTGCAATTTTATTAACATCTTCATCAGATGGAACCAAGATTGCATTTCCGCGAAATACTGGATGTGTGTAATGATCACCTTTTGCTTCCTCTATCGCAATGTCTACTGGGATTTCAACCCTAACAACTGCACGCTGTTCCAAAGCGATTTGTATGGCTTTCAAAACAACTCTAGGTGCTTCTTCAGCCGATCGTATTACGGCTTGATACTCACACACATCGTCAAATATTTTCGTGAGTCCTACTTCTTGAAAATAGTTAGTTCCAATATTTACACGAGCTACTTGTCCGCTTATTGCCAGCACTGGGACGCGTTCTTTTTTAGCATTGTACAAACCATTAATTAGATGAAGTGTTCCCGGTCCAACTGTTCCTGCACAAACAGCGAGATTATCCGTCATTTGGGCTTCAGCACAGGCTGCAAATGCCCCATTTTCTTCATGACGCACTGCGTTCCATTTTATTTGGTCATCACCCCGAAGAGCATCTGTAAATGTGTTTAAGGCATCGCCAGTTACACCCCAAATCTGAGTTACGCCAACGTCTTTAAGGATTTCGAGTATTTGTTGAGAAACATTCATAAAGCTGTTATTTTCCATAAAATTACAGCGCTTCAAAAGAAATTTAAAGGATATGTAGAGTTATTTCAGTTTAATTAAGGGAAATTTAACTGAGCCGAAAACTAATAATTTAAAAATCGGTTATAAAATATAAGCTGGTTAATCTTTTTCTTCAAGTTTAAAAAAATCATTTACTGGTTTATTGAAAAGCTTTGACAACTTAAGGGATAAAAGAGTTGAAGGAATGTATCGATTTGTCTCAATTGAATTAATTGTTTGTCTGGAGACTCCAATTTCCTTAGCAAGTTCATCCTGTGTTAGATTGAGAATAGCACGTTCTACTTTTAAAGTGTTTTTCATGAGTTTCTCCTTTTTAATGACCAAAATGCCGTTAAATAAACAACCAGAAGGAACCACAGGATTTGAAAATCACCCAAATCCTCATAATTTGTATTCTCAGATTGTAGTATAAGCGATACAAAATAATTTACCACAGGTTGAGCTAACACATAAATAACCCCCAATATAAAAGCCAATGTAAAGGATTTGCTTCTTAGACTTTCAATGAATTCATCTTCAATTTTTTCGCTTGAAATTGTAACAATCAAAAGGCCAATTAGCATTGACTTTTTTAAGATGTTTTTCAGCAAATCAAAATCATCATTTAGAAATTTTATAAATAGAATTAAAGCAAGAGATACAAACAGAATACTCCAGCCTATCTTTTTCCAATAATTAGGCAATTTAAAATTAATGAGCCAGTTTAATCTGCGTTCTTCCGCTTCACAAAATTTTTGTTTGTTCATAGTATTGGGTTTTTTATTAATGTAAGTTTACTTAACAATATGACAAACATACTATTTATTTTGTAAAATACACTTTACATCATAAAAAATTAATTTACATCATTATTTTGAAGTTAAAAGTTTGTGGGATTTATTGCTTAACTAAAATTGCAGTGGCTTTATTACCTGTGAGAAGATTCCATTCATAAGAAGCCAAAAGAGTGCCTATTTCGTCGTAAATATTGAGCTGGGCAGTGTTGGGCCCAGAAGAACCCTGATTTAATGCTTCAAAATCTATTTTATTGAAACCTGATTTCAAAGGAAGGTCAAAACCTCTAAAACTACCCTCTAATCTGGCTTGGGGTATTACAATATCGCCATTAACATATACACGAATCATATCTCCATCCACAAACTCGTGATCGCGGTACATGAAAGTCGCCGTTTTTGCAGTTGTTTTAAAATCTCCAAGATATTGGTCTTTTCCATATTCGGGTTTTTCTTCTTTATCTTTTGTGAAATACTTCGGAGCCTTGTTAGTTCCTGTATACTCCAACAATCCATCCCCATTCTCCATGTCAATCTGCTTTTCTTTTTCTTTTCCAAGATCTGAATTATTCGACGTGTTTGGATTTTTTGTATTAGAAAGTGATGGAGCTTTTACTGCAGGAATTTCAAAACCTGTAGTATTTTCTATATTAGATTCGGAGGAATCAAAACGAACAGAGCTATTAGATAAGTCTATTTGGGAAAATGCAGTTCCGCAAATTATATAAAAACCAAGAGCAACAAAATGCTTCACCATAATATGAAATTTAATAATTGGAGTTACAACAATTGCACCAAAAATAGTAGCAAAAAAGATAAGTTGCTGTTAAATAATTTAAAAGATTATTTATTTGTTTTATTTCTTTTTCCGCGCCAAATAAAGAAAAATAACACGGCACACAATGGCAAAACTATATATATAATTACATCTGCGGGATTACCTAAATCAATTGGTTTTTCGCTTGGTTTAGGAACTTCTGTCGGTTTTTGAGCATAACATGTAGTTATTAGAAGTGTAAATAATACAAAAAGTATATTTTTCATAAATTTCATTTTCATTTTTTCTTGAAAATAGTTAAAATTATTTGGACTATCAAATTTTAACAACTTGTGTTAACTATTTGGAAATTAAAACAAAATGTCTTACTATGCCGTGTTATTATTAAAAACATAAAGAATATATGAGACAACTTAAGATCACGAAGCAAGTAACCAACCGAGAAACCAAATCTTTAAACAGTTATCTACAGGATGTTAGCAAAATAGATTTGATAACGGCCGAAGAAGAAGTTGAGTTGGCCCAACGAATTCGTGAAGGAGATCAAGCTGCTCTAAATAAATTGAGCAGGGCAAATTTACGATTTGTGATTTCCGTGGCAAAACAATACCAAAACCAAGGCCTTAGTCTTCCTGACCTTATTAACGAAGGAAACGTTGGTTTAGTAAAAGCTGCAAAAAGATTTGATGAAACCAGAGGGTTTAAATTTATATCTTATGCTGTTTGGTGGATCCGTCAAGCTATTTTGCAAGCTATTGCAGAGCAGTCACGTGTGGTTCGGTTGCCGTTGAACAAAATTGGTGATATAAATAAAATAAAAAAGGCTTCAATCCATTTGGAGCAAAAATTTGAAAGGATCCCAACTGCTGCTGAAATTGCCAAAGAGCTTGATTTCAGTGAGTCTAAAGTGAAAAGTTCGCTTAAAAACTCTACGAGAAGTCTTTCCATGGACGCCCCTTTTCAAGAAGGAGAGAACGACAACAATTTATATGATGTTCTTAGTTCCGGCGAAAGCCCTAATCCAGACAAAAATTTGTTGCACGAATCTTTGCGCATCGAAATAAACCGTGCGCTTGATACCTTGGCACCTAGAGAAGCAGATGTGGTAAAATTAAATTTTGGCCTTTGTGGACAACCGCCAATGACTTTGCAAGAAATAGGTGATACTTTTGATTTGAGCCGTGAGCGCGTTCGTCAGATTCGTGAAAAAGCGATTCGCAGGTTACGTCAAACCTCAAAAAGCCACATATTGAAGAAATATCTTGGATAAACAAAAAAGTTAAAATATTGAACAGGTCAATATTTTATGAATTTCTTAGGAACGGGTTTTATTTCTGCGGTTATCTTTATAAGATCAACCATCAACCAAAATGACCACAGAAATAATACTCGTTTTTTCTATTCTCTTTATAACTATTATTCTATTTGCTTTTGAAGTCTTTTCAGTAGACAAAATAGCGATGCTGATTATTGCCTCATTAGCCTTAACGGGTTTGGTGAAACCTGAAGAAGCAATTTCAGGTTTTTCAAACACAGCAACAATCACAGTACTTTCCCTAATGATTATTGCCCTAGCGCTAGAAGACAATGGTGTAATAGCTTCGCTGGCGCGTTTTCTTAAAAATCTTCATATTCTCCCCCTCTTTCTATTATTGCCTATCCTTATGTTTATTACGGGTGGTATATCTGCATTTATAAATACTACGGCGGTGGTAATTGTTTTTATAAAAATCATTTCAGAATTATCTAAGCGATTTAATCTTCCCCAATCAAAATTACTTTTACCCATCTCTTTCGCGGGAATCTTAGGAGGAAGTTGCACACTGATGGGAACTTCTACAAACCTTATTGTAAATTCAGTTGCAAAAGATTTGGGCGCGGAACGTTTCAGCTTTTTTGAATTTTCATTCTTTGGGCTTATCTTTCTAATTGTTGGAATAATTGTGGTAACCATTGCCTCAAGATGGCTTCCGAATGATTCTAAGGAAAATTTGCAAGAAGCTTATGATTTGGAAAACTATGTAACAACGGTAGTAATCAATAAAGACTCAGATTTAATAGATAAAAAAATTGAGGACACATTCCTCTATACTAATCCTGAAATTTCTATACTAAAACTAACAAGAAATAAGCAAAATACTAATGCTCCCGGAAGATATATTACTTTAAAGGAAAATGATAAATTAGTACTTATGTGCGATTTAGAAAATTTATCAAAACTTAACGATTCACAAGGATTGAGCATACATAAAACGCAAGAAGATATAGATAAAAGCCAACTTTTAAATGAAGAAGAAACAGAAATACAAAAAAAATCAGAAGATTGGGGTTTTGTTGAAGTACTTATTCTTCCAGGATCAATTTTAATAGGTAAAACATTAAAACAATTAAGGAAACAAACGTTTCAAAATGCATTACCTATAGCCATTAAAAAAAGAAGAAATATTAGAAATACAAAAGAACGACTTATCCGTAAAAACATAAACCAAATAACGCTTAAACCGGGAGACAGATTACTGGTAGAAATTCCAAAAAATGAAATTGGCCAACTCTATGAAATGGAGAACGTAGCCATTTTAAGGGAACACAAAACCAAATCAGTAAATATCAAAAAAAGAACTATCTCCTTCGCTATATTGATTTTGGTTGTTGCATTGGCCGCAAGCGGAATTCTAACTATTTTAATTAGCGCGCTTACAGGTGTCTGTCTTTTACTGCTAACGCGTTGCTTAGATTTAAATGATGTGTATCATCGCATTAATTGGCAAGTAATCTTTCTACTTGCGGGAATGATTCCACTTGGAATAGCAATGAATAATACAGGAGCAGACAAATGGATCTCAGACCATTTACTCAACATACTGAGCGGCCAATCAAACCTTATTGTTATTGGTTTAATATTTTTAATAACAATGTTAATGAGTAGTGTAGTGAGCAACAACGCTACGGCAATTATAATGACCCCAATTGCCATTGCTGTTGCCGTAGGTCTCGATTTAGCCATGAAACCGTTTATTCTATCGGTTTTGTTCGGTGCCAACTTTAGCTTTTTCACCCCAATGGGTTATCAAACAAACACTTTAATATATGGAATGGGCTTTTATAAGTTCAAACATTTTTTTATAATTGGAGGCATTCTTTCCCTGATTCTTTGGGTTTTGGGTACTTTTATGCTTTCCACTCTTTTTTAAATAATATAATATGTCAGAAAAATTTTCAGTAAACGATTCAATTTCAAATTTATGGAACAAGCTTGACGGTTGGCTTGATGCCATCATTCTAAAACTTCCCAACTTCGCTGTGGCAGTATTGGTAATGGTTATATTTTATTTTATTGCCAAAGGATTAAAAAGACTTTCATATAAAATACTTTTTAGGAAAATAGTAGATGAATCCGTAAAACAGATGCTTGCGAAAATAGTAAAGGCTGTGGTTATTCTCATTGGCTTTTTTGTGGCCTTGGGTGTAATGCAGCTGGACAAAATACTTACCTCTGTTCTTGCCGGTGCGGGTGTAGTTGGGCTGGCTATTGGTTTAGCTTTGCAGGGAACACTTAGCAACACTTTTTCGGGACTTATGCTTTCCTTTTTGCCCAAAGTTCGAATTGGAGATTTTATTGATGCACAAGGAAAAAGCGGTTATGTTGATGAAATAAATCTTAGAAATGTAACAATTCGCCAAACGGATAATGAGTATGTTGTAATTCCCAATTCAGTTTTTATAGAAAACCCCTTTACCAATTATTCATGGTCACATCGTTCACGAGTAGATGTAAGCTGCGGTGTAGGTTATGAAAGTAATTTACAAGAGGTAGAGGATTTGGTGGTAAAAGCTATGTCTGAGAATTTTGAGCAAAAGGAAAATGAGGGCGTGGAATTCTTTTTTACTGAATTTGGTGATAGTTCGATAAACTTCGTAACTCGTTTTTGGGTTGAAAGCACTAAACCAAAGCCAAAATTAGAAGCACAACACAAAGCCATAAAACTTATTAAAAAGAATTTTGATGAAGCTGGAATCAACATTCCTTTCCCTATCCGCACTTTGGATTTCGGAAAAAACAAATTGCAGATGGCTCCACGGGAAGAATCTTCAAGTGTTACTTCTGCTAATAAAGAATAAATTGTTAAATCAACCATAAACTATAATTATGAAAAAATTGCTCAGGATATTGCTTGCCGGTTGGGGCGCCAAAAAAATTGGTGGTGGAAAATGCGGCTGTATTGGAACCATAGTGGTATTTATTATACTCTATTGGCTTTTGGGATACGTTTTTAAACTTTTCTGAAGAATTTCTTTTAACAAAACAATAGCATCCATTAACTAATTTTTTGGTGAGGTAGGCGGTTATATTTGCATAACAAACCTTTAAAACTTAAGTATTATGAAAAAAGCTATTGCACTAACCCTGCTGGCAGGAGCACTTTTTGCTACTTCGTGTGTATCAAAAAAGAAGTATGTAGAACTGGAAAATCAATACAATGATACCCGCTCTACACTCTCTAAAACCCAGCTTGAAAAAGAAGAAATTGAAGCCAAATACGCCAAGATTGAAGAGCGCGTTGCTAGCTACAATTCAAAGATTCAATCGTTAACTGACAGTAATAACAGCCGCCTGCAAGAAATTGAAGGTGTTGTAATTTCAGAAAACGATAAAGAGAAAATGAGGAAAGCCCTTGCCAATGTAGATCCCCAAGAATTGGCACAAGCTAAAACCCTTAAAGATTCAATGAATCTTATTGTTTCGCACAATCTTAAAAAGAATCTCGACAGCAGTTTAGTTGGCGAAGGTGAAGAAGATGATATCAAAATTGATATTGATGAAACTGTGGTAATGATTACCATTTCTGATAAATTATTGTTTAAATCAGGAAGTGCAAGTGTTAACTCTAAAGCTAATCCCCTTTTAGAGCGTCTTGCAAATGTAATCAACAGCGAACCTGCTTTGGAAGTTATGGTTGAAGGTCATACCGATAGCCAAACTGTAAAGCCAGGTGCCTATATTAAAGACAACTGGGAGTTGAGTGTTGATCGTTCAACAGCCGTTATCCGTATATTACAAGATAAATATGGCGTGGCTCCTGAAAAGTTGATTGCAGCTGGACGTAGTAGTTTTCATCCATTAACGGAAAATGAAACCAAAGAAGGTCGTGCCTCAAACAGAAGAACACGTATTGTAATTTTGCCAAATCTTGACAAATTTTTGGCCTTGCTTTCTGCAAACTAAAAATAGAGAGTAAATAACTATGGTAAAAAGGCGATTCATTTTAAAATGAATCGCCTTTTTTATACGCTATTTTTAAATATGTAATTTATTTTGAAGGAGGCATAGTTGGTCGCACTTCTATCTTGCTTGGTAGCGTGCGCGGGTTCATTTTCAGTAAATCAACTATTAATTCACCAATATCTTCCTTTTGTATTTTCCAAGCACCTTTCTCATCGGGCTCATTACCAGCAAAATGAGTTGAAACCGAACCAGGCATAATTGTACTCACCTTTATCCCATAATCGCGAAGATCTAGCATTGCAGCTTGTGTAAAACCTGTTAAACCAAATTTACTCGCGTTGTACGCACTTCCACCTTTAAAGAAATTGGTTCCCGCCAAACTGGAGATACTTATAAAATACCCTTTATTTTTTTTCAGTTGGTCAATACTCGCTTTCAAAGAATAGAATGGTCCAGAAAGATTCGTGTCTATGGTCTCCTTCCATTCTTCTATAGTAATATCTTCAACAGAGCCAAAATGTCCCAATCCAGCATTTGCAATTACAATATCAACTCCTCCAAATTTATCAACAGCGTCTTTAACTGCTTTTTGCTGACTTTCATAACTACGGACGTCTGCTTCCAAACCAATGGCTTGTGCCCTATCATTTCCATTGGCGTTTAATTGTTTTGCGGCTTCATCAGCTGTTTCTTTTGTTCTTCCGGTTATAGCAACGTTAATGCCCTCTTTTAGCAAAGCTTCGGCAATTCCATAACCTATTCCTTTTGTACCGCCTGTAACCAGTGCGGATTTTTTTCCTAAATCATTCATGTTTTTTCGTTTTTACCAAAGTTACAAATAGCGAAAGCGAATGTTATTAAATTCTGCTTAAATTTGAGAAATGAAATTGCTAATTATTCTACTTTTCACGGTTTTGCTATTCAGTTTTTCTTCGGAAGAAAAATCTCAAGCCCCCTTGGTCAATCTTGAAACACTTTCAACTGAATTTAACTATGAAATACGCTACGCCACTCCAAACAATTTTATAGGTGAAACCCTGTATGACTGTCCAAAGTGTCTGCTCCAGCCTGACGTTGCAGAAGCTCTTTTACAAGCCAATCAATATTTTTGCAAAAAAGGCTACAGAATAAAATTATATGACTGCTATCGTCCGTTGGACGTGCAAAAAAAGATGTGGGCTAAAGTTCCACGACCAACTTATGTTGGGAATCCTTATGGAAACGGATCTATTCATAATAAAGGTGCGGCCGTAGATATTACCCTGGAAACTTTAGATGGGTGTTATGTTGAAATGGGCAGTGATTATGATTATTTTGGAAAGGAAGCGCATATTGATAATTACAATTTTTCAAAAGATATTTTAGAAAACCGAAAATTGCTTTTTGAAGGCATGCGCAAATTTGGGTTTAATACCATTCGAACTGAATGGTGGCATTTCAGTTTCCGAAAAAACTGGAGCTATAAAACGTTGAATGTACCTCTTCCGTGCGATTAAATTAATTTTCCTTTTTCGGAAGTTCCTTTTTAACTTCTTTGCTCATTCTAAATGGAATTTCGGGCGTGTTTTTATAAAGTTTTAATTCAATAACATCTGATGGAAGATTGAAATCTTTAGCGGCTAAAGCCTCTTTTACTTCTTTGATTACCAAACCACGTAAAACTCTTGAAGCGCGTCGATAGTCAACCGTATCAACCCAAAAATAGACTTTTAAATTTACGGTACTTGCAGCAAGTTCATCTTCAATAACGAAGTTTTCATGAAACTCATCCCTAATAATTTCCTTATTGCTATCCAAAATTACTTGTATCACATTTTTAGCCGCTTCTATATCGTCTTCATAGCCAATACCCACAGTAAAATCTACTCTGTAAAAACCATCTGCTGTATAATTTTCAACCGGTTTTGTAAGTACATCACTATTGGGAATGTAAATATCGCGACCATCAAATGTTTTTATGTGGGAATACCGAAAACTCAAAGCCTTCACTTTTCCGAAGATATCATCAACCTTAATGGTATCGTTAATATTAAAAGGTCTATTGAAAGCAAGAATAACTCCTGCTAAAAAATTCTTCCCAATATCCTGAAAGGCAAATCCCAAAATTATTGCCCCGCCGCCAACTGCTGTTAAAAGCCCCGTGGCAATTCCATCCAATCCTGCTATTCGCAATGCGAGCATAATTGCAATAATAATAAGCACGATTTTTACTGCTTGCGCCAAAAATCTGGACATTAAAGGGTCTTCAGATTTTTTCTGAAATTGTTTTTTATAAAAATTGGTCAATACCTGAGCCAGCAAAACGCCCAAAATTATAACCAATATTGCCAATGCAACACGTGGAAGTATCTTTAAAAATTCATCGTAATAGTTTTCTATAGAATTTTGGATTGTTTCTGTAGGCGATTGTAGCAATGCGAGCATTTTTTTCTTTTAAAGATAATCATTCTTCCCAAAAGAAATCTTCGTTTAAATTAATCTTAAAGTTTAGCAGACAAATATGCAAGGTGTATCTTTGCCAAAAACCAAAAAACATTGGAACTTTCAATAAAATCATTTCGATTAATCAGCACCTTAGAGGCTATATCTTTTCTTGTACTTTTAGGTATTGCAATGCCTTTAAAATATATTTGGAATATGCCGCAAATGGTTCAGATTGTGGGGATGGCTCACGGTGTTTTATTTGTGCTTTACGTTGGTGGCGCAATTTATATGTTCAATAAATTGAAATGGTCAATTAAAGATTTAATCATTGTTATTATGTGCTCTGTACTGCCATTTGGTCCATTTTATGTAGAACGTAAATATCTATAATGAATACAGAAAAGATACAGAAATACAGTTGTTTACTTCAAGAGTATCTTATTGGTGAGGGAATGACTCTTGAATGGGCTATTTTTCTTAATGTAGTTGTAAACTGTATTATAGTTTTTATTGGTGTTTTTATTCTTGATATCGTTTTTAGAAAATTCATCATAGAATCTTTCAAGGCATTTAGCAATAAAACCAAAACTACTTTTGACGATTATCTTGTGAAAAGCAATTTTCCGAGATTTGTTGCCCATATTGTGCCTTTGATCATTTTGTGGCACTTGATTCCAATAATTTTTATTGAGTCACCATTAATGACAAATCTTTTGTTGATTATAGCAAAAGTTTTTTCGGTCATCCTTTTTATCTATATTTTTCGAAGTATTCTGCGAAGCACCCGCAAATTTCTTGAAGAAAGCGAAAGGTTTAAAGATAAACCAATGGAAAGCTATGTGCAGGTGATGATGATTTTTGCTTGGGGCGTAGGTATCTTTTGGATAATTCAACTTCTTACAGGATTTTCAATTGTAAGTCTTACAACACTTGGAGCAGCTTCGGCAGTAATTTTGTTAATTTTTAAAGATACTATCCTTGGCTTTGTAGCAAGTATTCAAGTTTCAGTGAATGATATTGTGCGTATTGGAGATTGGATCACGTTCAGTAAATTTGGTGCAGATGGCTATGTAACCGAAATAAATCTGGCAACAGTTCGCGTCCAGAATTTCGACAATACTTTTACAACTATTCCCACTTACAGTTTAATAGCAGATTCTTTCCAAAACTGGCGTGGAATGCAGGAAAGCGATGGAAGAAGAATAAAACGTGCTATATTTATTAAACAATCTTCCATTCATTTTCTTTCTGAAGAAGATATCGATAAATTAAAGAAAATCCAATTGATTAAGCCTTATTTGGAGCATCGCCAAAAAGATGTGATCAAGTTCAATACGAAAAATGAAATTGATAAAGAATTATTGATAAACGGCAGAAATCAAACAAACCTTGGAGTTTTCCGCTATTATGCAGATGCATTTTTAAATGAAAACTCTGCCATCAATAAAGATCTATTTTTAATGGTGCGCCACTTAGCACCTACTGATAAAGGAATTCCGATTGAAATATTCTGCTATAGTAAAGATAAGAGTTGGGTAAACTACGAACACATTCAGGCAGATATTTTTGACCATTTATTGGCTGCTATCCCTTATTTTGACTTGGAAATTTTTGAGCTGCCCACAGGAAAAGACATTCAAGCTTTGGCATAATGTTATTTTGCCAATCGGTCCTTTACAAATTCAATTTCCATTTTACCATGTGGCAATGGATTTCCAGCCTCATCTAAGCTTACCATTATAATTTTATCGATACTAACAATAACTTCGTGGGTCATTTTGTTTCGAACTTCACAGGCAAGTGTCAAAGAAGTTCTACCAAAATTTATAACTTCTAAACCTATTTCAATTATATCTCCCTTTTTCGCAGAGCTTCTAAAGTTTATTTCACTCATAAATTTAGTTACCGTTCGCGGGTTTTCTATTTGAATAATTGAATAAAGCGCTGCTTCTTCGTCAATCCATTCCAGCAACCGGCCGCCAAAAAGTGTTTCGTTGGGATTTAAATCTTCGGGTTTAATCCATTTTCTTGTGTGAAAATTCATTTAAAATAAAGTATTTGGGTTATCCATTTGTGGAATATGAAGGTCCGTTCCAAACCGTTCATTCGCTTTTTTTATAAAATGTGCCGAAAGCAAAGGGGAAGCTTTTTCAACATTTTGATGTACAAAAAAATAAATGTTCTGCAAACCCTCATCAATCCAAGTTTCCAATCTGTCAATCCAATCATCAAGACGTGTGTAATCACTTCCGTGGTTGGCACCGTTATAGCGAATAAAAGCTGTTGGAGTTGTTAACCGCATATGAAGCAAATCACGCCTTCCGGCAGAATCAACTATGGCGTTTGTAATTTTATATTTCTCAAGAATTTTATAAAGCTCCTCTGCAACTTCTTCATTATTGAACCAGTCTGTATGTCGAAATTCAATTGCAGGTTTTATATCTTTTGGAAGCATTTTGAAAAACGGTTCAAGCCTGTCAATATTTTTTGGTCCAAAATTGTCCGGAAGCTGAACAAAAGGCATTTCCAGCTTTTCTTTCAAATTTGAAGCGTTTAAAATATATTCATTCAAAGTATCTGCACAATCCTGAAGTCTTTTCCAATGTGATATTCCCTGAAAAAATTTCGGGAAAAACCTGAAATCTTCGGGTGTTTTTTCATACCAACCCGCAAAGGTATCAGCTGAAAAAATTCTATAAAATGTGGCGTTCAGTTCAATACTGTTAAACTGTGTTGAATAATAGGTCAATTCATCTTTTGTGCCTCGCGGATAAAATCCTTTTAAGTCAGCTTTGTTCCATTTTGCGCAGCCTACATAAAGATTTGGTTTTTCAGCCTTCTTATGTTTTAAGAGAATTTTCTTAGTTCCGGGATGATCTTTTGGGAGGGTAAAATCTATGTTTTCAGGATGATCAACTTTTCCAAATTTCATATTTATTTATGTTTAAGTAAAGATAACTCTTAAAATTTATCTTCAAAAAATTAAATTGCTGTAACTTTTATATATGCTGTTAGTCTTATCTTTACTAAAACTTAAAATTTTATTTATGAAAATCTTAAAAACACTTACCATCGTATTTTTATTAATTGCTATTTCGCCAGTATCAGCCCAGACGGCAGATGAAATAATAAGCAATTATCTTGAAAACACAGGCGGCAAAGCTGCTTGGGAAAAACTACAAGGTGTAAAAATGACCGCTACTGCAAATGCCCAAGGAATGGAAATTCCAGTTGAAATTTATCAAACTAATGACGGTAAACAGTTGGTTAAAATTAATTTTCAAGGACAGGAAATAACCCAACTTGCATTTGACGGAAACACAATGTGGACAACTAACTTTATGACTATGGCTCCAGAAAAAAGTGATGCAGAAACTACAGAGAATATGAAAAAGCAAATGAAGGATTTTCCAACTCCTTTTATGAATTACAAAGAAAAAGGGTTTGCTGTTGAAATGATGGGCAAAGAAACCAAAGAAGGTACTGAAACTTACAAAATAAAACTTACCCAATCACCTATTATGGTTGATGGAATTGAGCAGCCAAATGTTTCATATTATTACTTTGATACAGAAAATTATGTGCCAATTGTAACTGAGAGCGAAATCAAACAAGGTCCAATGAAAGGCCAAATGAATGTGAGCACTATGAGTGATTATCAAGAGGTTGATGGTTTATACTTCCCTTTTGCCCTTTCAATGGCTGGACAAGGAATTCAATTAAAGGAAGTGGTATTAAATCCTGAAATAAATGAGGCAATGTTTGCTTTTCCCGCTACTGAAACCGATTCAGTAAAGAAAGAATAACAATATTACATATGAAAAAAATCCCTGCTCGCTCGGGGATTTTTTTTTAAATGATTTCTGCCATTTCAACTGAATAACCAAAAACCGACCATTATGAAAACCTCTATTATTACATTTCTTGCAATTGTTTCATCACTAACTTTTGTTCATGCTCAAGAAAACTCTTTAAAAGGAAAAGAGCTCTTTGGCAATATGAAAGCCCGGCATATAGGTCCAGCACTTATGAGTGGCCGTGTTAACGACATTGAAAACCATCCCACAAATGCTCGTATACTTTATATTGGCGCAGCTGGTGGTGGCGTTTGGAAATCTGGCGACGGCGGTGCTACCTTCGCTCCTATTTTTGATGAACACGCACAATCTATTGGCGCTGTAAAATTAGATCCTAAAAATCCGGACGAAGTTATTTGGGTTGGTACAGGCGAGACTTGGACTAGAAACTCAGTGTCTGTTGGAAATGGACTCTATAAATCTACCGATGGTGGTAACAATTGGAAAGAAATTCCAGGTTTTGAAAATTCGGAAAGAATTGCATCTATTGTTATTAATCCAAACAATACAGATGAAGTTTATGTAGGCGTTCTGGGAGCACTTTGGAGCGATAGTGAAGATCGTGGTGTTTATAAAACTACAGACGGCGGAAAAACTTGGGATAAAATTCTATATGTAGGTCCATCAACGGGTGTTTCAGATATTTTGATGGATCCTAAAAACCCAAATGTTTTGCTTGCTTCTATGTGGCAATTCCGTAGAACTGCCTGGGGATTCAATTCTGGAGGAGAAAATAGCGCAATCTACAAATCTACAGACGGTGGAAAAACTTGGAATAAATTGACAAAAGATCTTCCAAAAGGTAATTTAGGAAGAATTGGAATTGCAATGGCACCAAGCGATAGCAAAATAATTTACGCCGTAATTGAAACAGGAGAAAAAAACACTAACGGTCTTTGGAAATCTAACGATGCCGGAAATTCCTGGGAACATTTAAATAGTGATTTTGGACTGACTGTGCGTCCTTTTTATTTTTCAAGAATTACAATCGATCCCAAAAATCCAGACATTATTGCCAAAGGTGGACTTACAGGCTCCATAAGTCGTGACGGCGGAAAGACCTTCAAGAATCTCGGAAATATGCATAGCGACATTCACGATATTGTTTTTGATATTAATAATAGTGATATTATATATTCTGCAACTGACGGTGGCATATACCGTTCTTGGAATGGCGGTTCAACTTTTGAAATAGTTGAAAACCTTCCACTTTCACAATTCTACCACATAAGTGTAGATGACGCTGAACCTTATAATGTTTACGGAGGTTTACAGGATAATGGCTGTTGGTATGGTCCTTCTTCTGCTCCAGGCGGTGTAACTGCACGCGATTGGAATAGTGTTGGCTATGGTGATGGCTTTAGGGTTTTGAAGCATCCTACAAAAAATATTATCTATTCCGAAATGCAGGGTGCGGCAAATGTTTGGCGCTATGATGTAGATCGAAATAGAACAACAACCGTTCAACCACAACCGAAAAAGGGAGACCCTGAATTACGTTTTAACTGGAATGCGCCAATGGCCGTGAGCAACTTCGCTCCAGATAGGTTTTATATGGGAAGTCAATTTGTGCATCGATCAGACGATATGGGAGATAGTTGGACAATTATTTCACCAGATTTAACTACAAACGATAAAACGAAACAGGATCAAGCCAATTCCGGTGGTCTTTCCGTTGATAATAGCGGAGCAGAAAAATATACTACGATTTTTACGATTGCAGAATCGCCTTTGGATCAAAACATAATTTGGGTTGGAACAGACGACGGAAACGTTCAGCTTACAACCGATGGTGGAAAAACTTGGACAAACCTTACCGAAAACCTGGTAGGTATTCCAAAAAACACATGGGTTTATCACATTGAAGCTAGTATTCATGGTAAAGGAACAGCTTATGCGGTTTTTGAAGGACACAGTTCGGGTGATATGAAACCATATGCTTTAAAAACTACTGATTACGGTAAAACTTGGAAATCAATTATTTCAGCAGATATCGATTCAAAATCCTTCGTGAGAAATATTCAAGAAGATTATGTGAATGAAGATTTACTATTCCTCGGAACAGAATTCGGTCTTTATATAACTATTGACGGCGGAAAAAACTGGTCTCAATTCACTAACAATATGCCTCCTGTCGCCGTACATTTCATTGATCTTCAAAAACGCACTAATGATTTAGTGATGGGTACCCACGGGCGTGGCGTTATTATAATTGATAATATAAGCCCATTGCGGGAACTAACTCCAGAAATTTTAAATGAAGAAGTTCACTTTTTTGAAACCAAACCTTTCACAATGACTGAAGATAGCGGCTTCAGCGGAAGTTTTGGCGCAGAAACACAGTTTGTTGGAGAAAATAAAAATACCGATGCCCAAATTGTTTACTATTTGAAAAAACGTCACACTTTTGGAAAGATGGAAATGGAAATCCAAGATATGAATGGAAATAGAATCACTTCCATTGCTCCTGGAAAATCTAAAGGGATCAATATTGTTTCTTGGAATTTCACCGGGACAAATCCAAAAGTTGCGCAAGCTAAAACCCTTGCCTACGGTGGTTTTGCATCTCCAAGAGTTCCTGCTGGAAAGTACAAAGTTGTAATGACGAAGGGAAAAGAAACCTACAGTCACGAGATTGATGTGAAGTACGATGAAAAATCCATCACCACTTTGGAACAACGTAAAGAGCAGGAAGCACTCACCAAAAAACTTTATGATATGGTTGAAGATTTGGCCTATATGGTTTATGAAATAAACGAAACCCAAGAAAAAGCTAATGAAGTAATGGAAAACAATCCTAAAGGAAAAAAAGATGCACAAAAATTATTCAATGCATTGGAAAACCTTCGGAAAGATTTGGTAATTACAACAGGTGATAACTATGTAGCATCAGCTGATCCTGAACTACGGGAAAAAATGGCAGATCTTTATAGCAACATTGCTTCAAATTTCAATAAAGTTTCTGGCGCCTCAAAAGCCAATTTTGAATTGATTACCGACAATTTTTCAAAAGAGAAAAAGAACTACTCCGAAATCATGGAAAAAGAAGGGAAGAAATTCAATTTGTTTTTAGAAAAAAACAATATCCAAAAAGTTGAACTTCAAACTAAAGAAGATTTTTTGAAGAAAGGATAAAAATTGTCTAGTTAAACGCAGTCGAGAAATAAATTTAGAATTTATATCTAAAAATTCTCGACTGCGTTATAGCGGACAAAAATATATTTGTATCTATTTATTGATAAAAACAGTTTTCCTGTTCAGAAATTCATGGATTCCATGTTCACTAAGCTCACGCCCGTAGCCACTTTCCTTGGTTCCTCCAAAAGGTAAACGTGGATCGCTTTTTACTAATTCATTTATAAAAACGGCACCATCGTCAAATTGGAAGGCAAGTTTCTCCGCTTCTTCAATGTTTTTAGTAAAGATGGAAACTCCCAATCCAAATTTTGAATTGTTGGATAGTTCAACGGCCTCTTCTACTGTTTTAAAAGTTGTTACAGAAAGTGCAGGACCAAAGGTTTCTTCTTTAAAAACAACCATTTTTTCGGAAACATTTGTCAATACCGTTGGTTCAAAATAAGCCCTTTGTCGCTTTCCTCCTATTGCCAATTTTGCGCCAGCTTTTATCGAAGCGGTTACTTGCATTTCTAAATCTTTCGCCAAATCTTCCCGAGCTAAAGTTCCAATATATGTTTCCTCATCCATTGGATCCCCGCTTTTTAGTTCGCGCACTTTTACAAGCAATTTTTCAACAAATTCTTCCGAAATGGATTCATCAATTATCAAACGCTTTCCCGCAATGCAGCTCTGCCCCGTATTTTGAAAACGCGCCTGTAAGCAGGTTGCTATGGTTTTGTCCATATCACAATCTTTCATTACAACCAAGGCATTATTTCCACCCAATTCCAAAACAGTTTTTTTTATATTTTTCCCAGCAATGGAAGCTACGGAAGAACCTGCGGGACCACTACCGGTAAGTGTCACGGCTTTTACTTTTTCGTTTTTAATAACTTCTTCCACGACATCACTCCCAATCAATAATGTAGTAAAGCAATTATCTGGAAATCCAGCTCTTTTAAAAACTTTTTCAATATTTAAAGCACTTCCAAAAACGTTTGAAGCATGTTTCAAAACACCAATATTTCCCGCCATAAGTGCTGGAACTGCAAAACGGAAAACTTGCCAAAAGGGATAGTTCCAAGGCATAATTGCGAGCACAACTCCTAAAGGCTCGTAACTCACATAACTTTTATAGGCATCAGTTTTTATCTCTTCATTTCGAAGTTGCTTTTCGGCATTTTCGGCGTAATATTCACACACCCAAGCACATTTTTCCACCTCTGCAATAGCTTGAGAAATTGGTTTACCCATTTCTAAAGTCATCGTTTCGGCGTATTCTTTTTTATTTTTCTTTAATTCTGAAGCAGCAGCAAGCATCAACTTTTTCCGCTCAACAAATGAGGTTTCTCGCCAGCTATAAAAGCGTTTATCGGCTTTATCTATAATTTCCGGAACTTCTTTCTTTGTATGGTTTTTATAGCTTTTAAGTTCCTCGCCTGTATAGGGATTCATTGAGATTGTAGTTGCCATCGTTTTTCTTTTAAAAGTATTGAAAACATTGAGAACAGCGAAGGCGATTAAGATGATTTTAACGTGAAAATTGTTGAAAATAATCCTTTGAAACAATCGTTAACTTTTAAGTATTGTAATACATTTGCGAAAATCTTATTAAAATGAAAAATACAGCACTTTCAAATATACACGAACAATTAGGCGCCAAGATGGTTCCGTTTGCAGGTTATAATATGCCCGTTTCATACGAAGGGGTAAATGCTGAACACGAAACCGTCCGAAGAGATGTAGGCGTTTTTGATGTTTCGCATATGGGAGAATTTTTGGTTACTGGACCAAAAGCGTTGGATTTACTACAAAAAGTATGTAGTAACGATGTCTCAAAAATTGTTAATGGGCAGGCACAGTACAACTGTCTTCCCAACGAAACAGGAGGTATTGTTGACGATTTGATTGTGTACCGTCTGGAAGCTGAAAAATGGTTGCTAGTTGTAAATGCTTCAAATATTGATAAAGACTGGGATTGGATTTCTAAATATAACACCATGGGTGCAGAAATGCGTAATCTTTCAGAAGATTATTCATTACTAGCCATTCAAGGTCCAAAAGCTATAGAGGCCATGCAATCAATAACTTCTGAAGATTTAAGCGCCATAAAATTCTATCATTTTAAAGTTGCTGATTTCGGAGGAATTGATCACGTAATTATAAGCGCAACTGGCTATACCGGAAGTGGTGGTTTCGAGATTTATTGCAAAAACAGCGAAGTAGAGCAAGTTTGGAACAAAGTGATGGAGGCCGGAAAAGAGTTTGGCATTAAGCCGATTGGACTGGCTGCACGCGATACACTTAGACTTGAAATGGGCTTCTGTCTTTACGGAAATGATATAAATGATACTACTTCTCCTTTGGAAGCAGGTTTGGGCTGGATTACAAAGTTCACTAAGGATTTTGTCAATTCAGAGAATCTGAAAAAGCAAAAAGAAGAAGGCGTAAAAAGAAAACTCATCGGTTTCGAACTTAACGAACGTGGAATACCGAGACATGATTACGAAATTGCAGATAAAGACGGCAACAATATTGGTGTTGTTACCAGTGGAACAATGGCACCTTCATTGAACAAAGGAATCGGGATGGGCTATGTTACCAATGAAAACAGCGCTCCAGGCACTGAAATTTTCATTCAGATAAGAAACAAACCCGTTGCGGCAACAGTGGTGAAAACCCCATTTTACAAAGGTTAATGTTGGATTACCAAGCTATATTAGAAGAAATTCACGAGTCACTTAAAAAAGTTGAAAATACGGGGGAAGTTGCATCTTATATTCCAGAATTGGCAAATGTACCCAAAGATAAATTCGGAATACATTTACACCTAATTACTGGCGAAAATTACTCGGTTGGCGATGCTTCGGAAAAATTGTCCATTCAAAGTATTTCAAAAGTACTGTCGCTTGCCAAAGCATTTCAGCTAGTGGGCAATGATTTGCTGGAACGTGTTGATGTGGAACCTTCGGGACACCCTTTCAACCAACTTTCACTTTTGGAACTAGAAGATGGAATTCCAAGAAACCCGCTGATTAATTCTGGAGCCATTGTAATTGCTGATATTTTGCTTTCACATCTTAAAAACCCAAAAGAAGATTTTTTGAACTTTGTGAGGGAATTGGCCCACGACGAAACCATTTCTTATAGTGAAAAAGTAGCCGAATCAGAAAGATTGACTGGTTTCAACAATTACGCTGCCGCCAATCTTTTAAAGGCTTATGGAAATCTTCACAATGATGTGGAAGATGTTTTAGAATTCTATTTCCATCAATGTTCAATAATGATGGATTGCAGGCAACTTACCAACGCTTTTTTCGTTTTTGCAAATAGGGGAAAGTGTTTAAAACATATTCAACACTTAACAGCCAGCCAAGTAAAACGAATTAATGCAATAATGCTAACCTGCGGTTTCTATGACGAAGCCGGTGAGTTTGCCTTTGAAGTGGGTTTGCCTGGAAAAAGTGGCGTTGGTGGAGGAATTGTAGCTTTATTGCCACATTGTTTTACCATTGCAACCTGGGCGCCAGCACTAAACCCAAAAGGAAATTCATATTTAGGTATGCAGGCTTTGGAGCAATTTACTACCAAAACAAAGTTATCCATATTTTAAAAGTTAGGAACTGATTTTAATGAGGAAGAAAGTAGAAAAGCAACGGGTTTTAATTCTGGGCGGTAGTGGCTTTATTGGCAATGCTATTTATAAAGAGCTTCTCTCCTATTTTGAAGTTCACTGTACCTACTGTAAACAATACGGCGCTTTTTCGGAAAATCAAGTTTTCCATAATTTTTGTGTGGAAGAAGATTCGATGCTTTTATTGCTTAACAAAATCCAACCTACAATTATAATTTCGGCAATTAACGGAGATTATAAAAGTCAATTTGAAGCGTATCAACAAATAGTTAATTATGCATTGATAAATGCGGGTTGTTCGGTGCTTTATATTTCTTCTTCAGAAGTATTTGATGGGAAGTTTAGATATCCTTCGTATGAAAATGATATAACATTATCTGAGACTGCTTCTGGGAAATTTAAAATTTCAGTCGAAAAATTATTGTTGGAAACTATTCCCCAACAAACAGCAATTATAAGGCTACCAATGGTTCTTGGCATCAACTCACCCGAGGTTCTGCATTTAAGACAGTGCATACGGCACCAAGCTACTTTTGAGGTATTTCCTAATTTAGTGATTACCACCACGACCATTAATAAAGTGTGCCAACAAATTCATTACATAGTCAACCAATCACTTCGAGGAATTTTTCACTTAGCAAGCATTGATATGGTTCATCACGAAGATCTTTTTCGGGAAATCACTTCAAAAATGGGCGATAAAATGCCTATCTTTAAAAGTGTTTTTAACAGTAATGAAGATAGATACAATGCTATACTTCCGAAGGAAAATAAATTAAAAAATCCACACCAAATGACTGTTGCAGAGGTTATTGAAGAGTGCAGTCTAAACGAAGAGATTATGTCAATTAAATAAAAAAATAAATTATGAAATGTCCTTTCCCCATATATAAATTAAACAAAGATGGGCTATTAGGACATTCCATCATATATTAAAAAACAAAATTACAAACAAATGAAAGCTTTATCAGAAAAACAGATCAACGAAAAATTGAATGAATTTGAAGGTTGGGATTATCACGAAGGTGCATTGCATACTATTTTCGAATTTGAAGATTTTAAGGAAGCGTTTTCCGCTATGACCCGAATTGCTTTTGAAGCCGAAAAAATGCAACACCATCCAGAGTGGAGCAATGTTTACAATTCATTAGAAATATACCTTTCAACCCACGATGCAGATGGTGTTACGGAAAAGGATTTTGAATTGGCAAAGATTATTGATGATCTTATTGGATAATTTAAATTAAAATTTGCAGTGCCAATCAAATTTTTAAATTTGTACTAATTAAAAACCTCTCTACTTCGCTAAAGAAAACATTATTAGATCTGCAGTAGAGAACTTCATAAATATTTTAAATATGGGAAGAGCTTTTGAATTCAGAAAAGCAAGAAAAATGAAGCGTTGGTCTGCAATGTCCAAAGCTTTTACACGCATTGGTAAAGACATAGTAATGGCCGTTAAAGAAGGCGGTCCCGATCCAGATGCAAATTCTAGATTGCGTGCTGTAATCCAAAACGCAAAGGCGGTAAATATGCCTAAAGACAATGTAGAACGCGCTATAAAACGCGCCAGCGACAAAAGTTTAGGCGATTACAAAGAAGTTCTTTTTGAAGGGTACGCACCACACGGTATTGCAATTTTAATAGAAACTGCTACAGATAATAACACACGTACCGTTGCGAATATTCGAAGCTATTTCAACAAATGTGATGGTAATATGGGAACTTCTGGTTCCGTTTCATTTATGTTTGATCATACTTGTAACTTCAGAATACATCCAGAAGGGTTGGATATTGAAGAATTAGAACTAGAATTAATAGACCACGGCGTTGAGGAAATTTTTGAGGACGAAGATGGAATAATGATCTACGCTCCTTTTGAGAGTTTTGGTGCAATTCAATCTTATTTGGAAGAAAATAAAATAGAAATTCTTTCTTCGGGTTTTGAGCGTATTCCGCAGGTTACAAAAAAATTGACTGAAGAAGAAGCTGCTGACGTTGAAAAACTTTTAGAAAAAATTGAAGAAGATGATGATGTACAGAACGTTTATCATACAATGGAAGAATCTTCGGAAGAAGAATAAACCAAATATAAATTCATAAAAAAGCCACCCGATAAGGTGGCTTTTTTATGTTTAAAACTGAATTTTATCTATTGATATAATATAGAGACGAAGCTCCAGGAAATGGAGTACTTAAGTCTGGTACTAAATTACCACCTGCTCCAACATTGTAGAAAAATAAAATTTTACCGCCATCACTAGCTCGCTCTGCAATAAACACTGAATTGTCTGCGCGCACATACGCTACTGAAACTGGATTTCCCAAACCAGTTAAAGAACCTGAAACCCTAACTTGATTTCCAGCTAATTCTAGAGTACCTCCGTTTGGAGTTGCATCAAACTTTGAAACGAAGTTGTTAATAAATTGGAAACCACCATCACTTTCATTTGTTGCATCACCAATGTCTGTAAGTATAACAAAACCTTCATCTTCTGTTATACCATGGGTACGCGTAATTCCTCCAATAGTAATTTGCTTATCAGGAGTTGCTGTTACATCGGTTGTATAAGTTATAATGAAGTTTTTCAAAACCGCAACATCACCAGTTTTATCTACTACGCTATAAAGGTCATTACCTATAAGCTGTATTCCCCAAACTGCATAATCAACTGTTACAATATTTCTTAGGGTATAGCCTGAATTATCACGTGTAAATATGAAAAATCTTCCGTCTGGAGTGTCAGGATTACCATCAACATCTGCGTTATCTGAAACTATATAGAAATTATCCTTTACTGCAATATCACGAGGACTTTCTAATACTGTATCGCTTGAGAGAAATAAACTCAATGAACTACCACTAGCAGTCTCGTCTATGTCACTATAAGTGTTTATAGTAGATTGTGCTCTTGAATTCACAACAAGTTCATTTGCTTCCTTGTTATAAAAAATACCTTCGTTATCATCTGAAGATGTTGAAAATTGTCGCAGCTGAATTCCATTGGCTGTAAAATCAAAAGCAGCGATTGAATTATTTAAATTACTGGTGGCATAAACATTTGCAAATACAGTATTTGGCAATGGTTCGCCGCTTCCTTGATCGTCAGATTCTGTACAGGATATAACTACTAGTCCAAGAACTAACACAGGAATGATTAGTTTTATTTTTTTCATAATTAATTTAGATTTTTATACATATTTAAGCTTAAGATTTGAATACATAAAACGATTTGGTAATGCTTAACTAATTTTTAACAACATGAGTTTGATTTTCAGTGTGTTATAATTATCCTATAGCGTAGTTTTTAACAAATTATTTCAAGAATAGTGCTTATTTTTTCCAACAACACCTTCGAAGAAAGAGCGGAGTTTGGGTGTATCTTCTTCTATATTACCGGTAGGATAGAATGGTTCGGCTATAATTATTTTTTTCTTTTGATAATCAAATGCAACCCTAATTATTGGAATGTTGGCCGCTATAGCCATATAATAATATCCTGTTTTCCAGATAGCTACTTTTTTTCGCGTGCCTTCAGGGGAAAGCGCCAGTCGAAATTCATCCTTTTTCCTAAAAATTTCCGCAATGGCCTCTACCTTATTTTGACCAGGTGTTCTGTCTAATTTAACACCCCCTGTCCAACGAAAATACCAACCAATTGGCCATGTAAAAAGTTCTTTTTTTGCAATGTAATTAATTTGAACTTTCGTTAGTCTACGCGTAAATAATCCGAGATAGAAATCGTGCCAGCTCGTATGAGGAACTACAATTATAACGGCTTTCTTAACTAAAGGATTAAAAGAACCTTCAATTTTCCAACCCATTAATTTTTCAAAAATAAATTTTGTTAAACCCATACTAGTATTTGGGACTACATTTTTAAATACATGGCCCTTAGCTTTGCTGGTGTTATTATCTTTTTCCAATCGCTTCCGAGCGCATTTTCCCAAAGGGGAACCATCCCTAATGCAACAGTAATCATTGTTTGCATTTGCTCTTCGGTAAGGTTTTTACAAATTCCCTTCGGAATTTCAACCCCATGCTTGGTTACCATTTGCTTAAATAATTTAACATCCTTAGGGTAGAACTCTTCTAAATGTTCAAATACAATACAATTACCAATTCCGTGCTTGGTCCCCAAAACATAACCCAAACCATAACTCATAGCGTGTGCTACGCCCACTTGGGAATATGCAATGCTCATTCCGCCATGCCATGAGGCCATCATTAATTTGGCGCGTGATTCTTGTTCAGAAAGGGTATCGCCAAGAAATATTTCCATACAAAGGTCGTAGGCCTTTTCTCCGTAACTCTGGCTAAAAGCATTTAAAAATGTGCCATTCAATGATTCAACACAATGAATAAAACAGTCCATTCCTGTATAAAACCATTGGTTTTTTGAAACGCCTATGGTAAGCTCTGGATCAAGTATTACTTGATCAAATGGGGTGAAATCACTATTAATACCCAATTTACGCACGGGCCCTGTTAAAACAGTGGTACGAGAAACTTCGGCTCCAGTACCAGAAATTGTTGGTATCCCCACGTGATAAACGGCTTTTTTATTTACCAAATCCCATCCTTGGTAGTCAGCAGCGCTTCCATTGTTTGTAAGCATTATGGAAACTGCCTTTGCTAAATCCATAACAGTGCCGCCGCCAATGCCTATAATTCCCGATGGAGTATGTGTGAATTCTGCTTTAATATCATTTACTAAATTATCTACTTGAGAAGTTTTTGGCTCTTCTTCAGCCGATACAAAAATTAATTTGTCATTAAAACGAAGGTTTATTCTATCCAAAAATTCGGTATTATTCTTAAAAACAGCATCTACCAAGAATATAAATGGAGCTTTCTCTTGCTTTTGGGTGGAAAGAATATGTGAAAGTTGATCAAAACATCCTTCGCCAAAAACCACTTTTGGAACCATCGGGAAATTTCGGAATTTGTTGTTTACACTTTCAGATTTATTTTCTTTTAGAATTTTATTAGCCTTTACAAGATCTTCGGGTGTATCAATTTCAACCCCCGTTGTATTTGAAACGGCCATTTTTATATTTTTCCCATATTCCAAATAGCGAATGCATTCTATTTTTTCTACCGCTTCCAAAGAACGCATTGGCAAATGATAAAAATCCATAATTGCTTGCTTTCTGAAAGCGTAAATGCCTTTGTGCTTATAATATTGAATGTCTACATTTTTATCTCTAGGATATGGAATTGGTGAACGGGAAAAATAAAGCGCGAAATTATCTTTATCAACAATAACTTTTACACAATTTGGATCACTTATTTCCTTCCAATCGTGAATTTCGGTCATTAAAGATGCTAAATCTATTTTGTCTGCATCTGGTTCGTTAAATACTGCAAGAACTTTTTCCAGTCCTTCCCTACTTGTGAAAGGTTCGTCTCCTTGAACATTCACAACAATATCAACGTCCATATTTTCAACAGCTTCTGCAATACGATCACTACCGCAATCGTGTTCTTTTTGGCTCATAATGGCTTTCCCGCCATTCATTTCAATTTCCCGAAATATAACGTCGCTATCTGTTACTACATAAACTTCGTCAAAAAGATCTGTGGCTTTTGCAGCTTCATAAGTTCTAACTATTACGGGCTTTCCACCCAAATCCTGCATTAATTTTCCTGGAAATCTAGATGCGCCATATCGCGCTGGAATCATTGCTATTATTTTCAAGGCAAAGTTTTTAAAATGAATTCAAAAATAAGAAGATTAAGTTCTTAGCAATCGTTTTTTTTGAAGCTTTTTATAAAACCTATAAATTACGAAAAACAGGAACAATACATATATAAAAGCTATTGTTGCCACAAAAATAGAAGCGAGTGCCATAACTGTGGTATTGCCTATTTCAAAAGTTAGTCGTGAAATTTATAAAATTATAGAAAAATGAATGCTGAAAACTGCAACGTTACAATTCTTACTTACTTAGTAGTAAATCTTCAAAAAACTAATCTACAAAAAATTCATCCTTAAAACCTATTAGATATAATTTTTCGCGGGCACGGGTTATTGCTGTATAAAGCCAGCGCAGATATTCTTTATCTATTCCATTGGGAAGATAAGGCTGTTCAACAAAAACCGTGTTCCATTGCCCACCCTGCGATTTATGACAGGTGATGGCATAGCTAAATTTAACTTGAAGCGCGTTAAAATATTTGTTGTTTTTTACCGCCAAAAACTTCTTGTATTTTGATTTTTCGTTTACATAATCCTTCATCACTTCTTGATAAAGTTTGTTTGACTCATCATACGTTAGCGAAGGGCTTTCGGAAGTAAGCGTATCTAAAAGAAGCACAGTTTCCAAAGGTTTCATATTTGGATAATCTACCATTCGCATTTTTACTTCAGCAAATCGAAAACCATATAATTCCTTGAAAGCAAATATTTCCAAAACTTCTATAATATCACCATTGGCGATAAAACCAGCTTCACTTGCATTATCCACCCAAAAATAATTATTCTTCACGACCATTAAATAATCGCCCGCCGAAAGTTCCGACTCCTGAAAAAGTATGCGTTCGCGTATGCTTTGATTATATAGGTTTGCCCTTTTGTTGGAGCGTACAATTATAACTGTGTCTTCCTTTCCCAAGGAAGAGTAGCTGTCATTAATAGCATCCATAATTTCTTGTCCATCAGTTGGGCGAATGATGTCGGGAAAATCAGTTCCTGAAAATTTAAAAGCTTCATAAAGTTCATCATCCAAACGCTCCCTGATTCTTGTGGCGTTCTCTAAAATACCGCTATCTTTTTGTTGACGAACCACTTCATCAAGTTCAAGCATTATTACTTCACGGTTGTATTGGTTTTCCAAAACTCGTGCATCTAATGCTGGGCTTATGGAAAGATGTACTGGCGGCAACTGTGCCGAATCTCCTATCAACAGTAGCTTACAATTGTTTCCACTGTAAACATATTGCATCAAATCGTCAAGAAGTGATCCGTTTTCAAAAAGCTTTGAATCTTGATTGATGTCTGGGATCATCGAGGCTTCATCTACAATAAAAATAGTGTCGCGGTGTTTATTTTCCTGTAAATTAAAGGAAACAGAACCTTTTTCACTTTTTGGAAAATATATTTTTTTATGAATTGTGAAAGCCTGTTTATTGGAATAATTACTAATAACCTTAGCTGCTCTTCCCGTTGGGGCCAAAAGTACCGAGCGTTTTTTCACTTTTGTTAAGTTTTTCACTAGAGAACCTACAATGGTTGTCTTTCCGGTCCCGGCATATCCTTTCAGTAAAAAGGTTTCATTTTTGTTCGTGCTTAGCACAAATTTTGCTAACAATTGAAGTGCAATATCCTGCTTTGTAGTGGTAGTATGAGGGAAATCATTTTTTAAAAAACTGTAAAATTCTGGTACATTCATCATTTGCTCCTGTCAATGAGGGTTTAAAGATAGGTATGATTTTTTCGCAATATACTTTTACGAACAAAAAAAAATTGTAGATTTGCGATAGACCTTTTAGTAAATCAACACTTAAATAATATCAATAATGAAATTAGTAATTCAGATTGTTCTTTGGATTGTCATCGTCTTTTTGGGCTGGAAACTGTATAACTCCGTTATGGGCCCGGTAGAGTTTAATAACGTTAAAGAGGCTCGATACGCCAAAGTAATTGAGAATTTAAAAGATATTCAAGCGGCAGAGCTTGCGCATAAAGAAATCACCGGAAACTTTACCGGAGATTGGGATAGTCTTGTTAGATTTCTTGATACTGCCAAGTTTGCCATTACCCAAAGACGCGACACAAGTTATGCTGATGTTGCTAAAAACAAAGCTTTTGGTATTAGCGAAGGTTATTTTCTTGAAAAATCCTTAATTGACACCCTAGGTTTTACTCCTGTAAAGGACTCACTTTTTGGAAAAACGGATAGATACAAAACAATGATGAATGTACCTGTGAAAGGTATAGACGCTAAGTTTGATCTTAAAGCCGGAAAAATTGTTAAGAATGACGCTACATATTCTGTATTTGAAGCAAAAGTTTCAAAAGACGTTATATTGAGCGATCTTAACAAAGATCTTTTGGCTCAGGAAAAACAAGTTCAATCTGTAGATGGCGTTAATGGCCCAGATATTAAAGTAGGCTCTTTAGAAGATGTTAATACTTCTGGAAACTGGCCAAAAATTTATGATGCTGCAAAAAACAAATAACATACAAAATACATTACAACATAGACTGTCCGTTCAAATTTCTTTGAACGGGCTTTCTTTTTTGGTAACAAACCCTGAAAATGAAGAAACTGTATTTTTTCTCAAAAAAATATTGGATCACAGCACTACACCAGAAGAATTATTGATGGATATTGAATCTGTGATGTTCACAAACGATATCCTAAACGCACACTTTTCAGAAGTATCCATTATCTATTCAACACCAGTTTATAGCCTGGTCCCTGCTTCTCTTTTTGATGAAACAAAAGCTAGCGAATATTTGAAATTCAATTCAAAAATATTGGCGAATGATTATATGGCGCACGATGTTTTGGAAAACTTAGATATTGTTATAGTGTATGTACCTTTTATGAACATCAATAATTTTTTCTTTGAAAAATATGGTGCTTTTAATTATTACCATTCCACAACAGTATTGCTGAAAACAATTATTGAAGAGGAAAAATTTTCACTTCCGAAAATGTATTTACACTTTCAGAAAAATAGTTTTGACTGTATTGTTTTAAAAAACGGCGAACTTCAACTTTGTAACAGTTATACATACAAAACGCCTGAAGATTTTATCTATTACACTCTTTTCTGCATGGAACAGTTAAACCTGAATCCCGAAAATCTCCCCGTAATATTTTGTGGCGAAATTGAAAGAGAAGATGATAACTACAAAATTGCTTACACTTACATTCGAAATATTGAGTTTGCAAAAACAAGTAATTCTAAAATAAAGATCAATTCAGAAGATAATCGCCATCGTCACTTCATTTTACAAAACACAATCTAAATGCGTATAATTTCTGGCATCTATAAAGGAAGAAGATTAACTGCTCCAAAAAACTTACCCGTAAGGCCAACTACCGATTTTGCAAAAGAAGCAATTTTCAATATTTTACGTGTACGCTATTATTTTGAAGAGATTACGGTACTAGATCTTTTTAGCGGAACAGGAAATATCAGTTTTGAGTTTGCATCTCGGGGTGTTAAGAATATAACTTCAGTTGATGCACATTACGGTTGTATTCAGTATATTAATAAAGTTTCCGAAGAATTCTCCTTTCCAATTACAGCAATAAAATCTGATGTAAAAAAGTATTTGCAGCAAGCTTCAGGGAAATATGACGTAATTTTTGCCGATCCGCCCTATGATTTCACTGCGGAAGTTTTGAAAGATTTGACAGAAGAAATTTTCAATAATTCTTCGTTGAATACTGAAGGATTGCTTATTATTGAGCATTCAAAACAAAATGATCTTTCTTCATTTCCTCATTTTGTTGAAGCCCGTAAATATGGAAGCTCAGTCTTTAGTTTTTTTGCTTAGTTTGCCCTTATGATTCAACTCCCCTTAAAACTCATTGAACTCGAGTTTGTGAAAATTGAGTTTTATGAACACTATATGATTTCAACCTTTATTGAAGGTATGATATTAAACAATGAAGATGTATACGAAATTCAACAACTTGCTGCAGGATTTTACCAAGACAAGCCATTCGGTTACATCTCAAATAGGGTAAATGATTATTCTAGAAATCTTTCACCAAAATCTTATAATATTCAATTGCCAACTATGTTTGCATTTGCAATAGTTTATAAAACGGATACTTCTCTCAGGGTTGCGAATTTTGAAAAATTCTTTATAAAAGCGCCTTTTAAAACTTTCCAATCTTTGTCTGAAGCAAAAGAATGGATGCGCGAATTATCGGGGTAAATTCAATAAAAAAAGCAGGCCTATAAGCCGGGTTCTGTATCCATCAAAAAGACGAATCCTTATCATTTATCTAGGTATTTCGTTACCAAAACACTCCATCTGCCTACCCTCCTGCATCGGGCGGGCACCCTCAAGCACAGGTTTACGTGGCATTTCACCGCATAGAGTTTACCTGGTTTCACTACAGCATTACCTGTACATACTTTCTGCTGCACTTGTCCTAAAATTCCTGCGAAGGCAGAAATCCCGACGGCCGTTAGCCGCTATGCTTCCCTATGGTGTCCGGACTTTCCTCTCCCGAATTAACTTCGGCAGCGATAAGGCGGCCTGCTGCGCAAAAGTACTCCAATGTTAATAAATATGGGAAAATACGGACATCTATTTTTTTAAAACCCGTTGTACATCTTTATATTTGTTTCCGCACTATGGAACACTTCATTGTATCAGCCCGAAAGTACCGCCCCGCCGTTTTTAAAGACGTTGTTGGGCAACAAGCCATTACCAATACTTTGGAAAATGCCATAGAAAACAATCACCTAGCCCAAGCTTTGCTTTTTACGGGTCCTCGAGGTGTAGGTAAAACCACTTGCGCAAGAATTCTTGCCAAAAAAATAAACCAAGATGGCACCGAAAAGGAAGACGAAGATTTCGCTTTCAATATTTTTGAACTCGATGCGGCATCCAACAATTCGGTAGATGATATTCGTAATCTGATAGATCAAGTTCGAATCCCACCCCAAGTTGGACAATACAAAGTTTATATTATTGACGAGGTACACATGCTGTCTTCTGCGGCTTTCAACGCTTTTTTGAAAACATTGGAAGAGCCGCCAAAGCACGCTATTTTTATATTAGCTACTACTGAAAAACATAAAATAATTCCAACCATACTTTCGCGTTGCCAAATTTTTGATTTTAGAAGAATTGGCGTTCGTGACATAAAAGATCACTTGGCAGATGTTGCCAAAGCTGAAGGAATAGAAGCAGAAGACGACGCACTTCACATAATCGCCCAAAAAGCCGATGGCGCATTGCGTGACGCGCTTTCAATTTTTGATAGAGTTGTAAGTTTTGCCGGAAAAAATCTTACTAGAGAAGCAGTTACGGAAAATCTGAACGTACTTGATTATACTTGGTATTTTCAAATTACAGATTTACTTTTGGAGAACAATATTCCACAGGTTTTGGTTACTTATAATGATATACTTTCAAAAGGATTTGATGGGCATCATTTTATAATGGGCCTTGCTTCCCACTTCCGGGATCTGTTGGTTTGCAAAAATCAAGAAACAATTAGTTTATTGGAAGTTGGTGAACAAGTAAAAACAATGTATTTTGAGCAATCGCAGAAAACAAATCAGCAGTTTTTAATTGATGGCATCGACATTGCGAACACTTGCGATCTAAAATATAAAAACAGTCAAAACCAGCGGCTTTTGGTTGAGTTATGCTTAATGCAGCTTGCTTCTCTGACTTTTCAGGGCGAAAAAAAAAACTCCAATAGCGACCGTTTCGTAATACCTCCCTACTATTTTAAGAGTGAAAAATTTACTACGGAAAAGATTACTTCTGCAGGAAGTGCTGTACCTAAATCTCACAAGAATAGTGACGTTGAAGCAGAAACAAATAAAAGCAATTTAAGAGAATCTTCCGAAGAAATTTCAAAAGCGGAAAATACTTCAGAAAATATTTCTTCCACCCGCGTACCGATTGAAACTTCAGGGGAGGCGCAGGAAAAAGTAACTGTAAATCCAGACAGTGGCGAGCCTCAAAAAGTAATTGAGCGCCCACAAATATTAGCTGAAAGAAATGCTAGAAAAGTCTCTGCGCTCTCACTAAAAAGTATTCAAAAAAAACAGGAGATTAAGCAGGAAATGGTTGCTAATCAACCCGATGCTGAAAACCTTCCCGTCAACGATTTTTCTGAAGAAGATATGCAAGCAGCTTGGACGGAATACACTACGAACATTGAGAGTGACGGGAAATTTAATCTTCTTTCACATTTAACGATGGGCGTTCCAAGGTTAGATGGCGCTATTATTCACCTTGAATTTCCAAACCAAACTATAAAAACCGAAGTGGAACGCGCAAAGTATGAACTCCTCGGATTTCTGCGTGAAAAACTTCAGAATTACAATATAGATCTCGATATAACCGTAAACGAAACCTCAGAAAAAAAATACGCTTACACTACCCGTGAAAAATTTGATAAGATGAAAGAGATGAATCCGTTGATTGAAAAACTACGGAAGGAATTTGATTTGGATATATAGCTTTAAGCCAAAAGACTTAAGCTTATAACTTTAAACTTTTAACTAAAATGCTTGGTTTAAAACTTCCCACAGACCCACGTTGGGTAAATATTGTTGAAAAAAACATAGAAGATATTCTTACTGACCACGCTTGGTGTGAGCAAAAAGCTTCTTCAACAGCAATTTCTTTAATTGTTAGTTTTCCAGAATACACAGATCTTATAGAGGAAATGATTGCTTTGGTAAAAGAAGAAATCAGTCATTTTAAAATGGTTCACGATAAAATCATTGAAAATGGTTGGGTTTTAGGGCGCGACCGAAAAGATGAGTATGTAATGCAAATTGTGCAATTCTTCCCAAAAGGGGGAAGCCGAACAACACAATTAGTTCACAGATTATTGTACGCAGCCTTAATTGAAGCCCGTAGCTGTGAGCGTTTCCGGCTTTTAAGCGAAGAGCTGGAAGACAAAGAACTAGCAGAATTCTACCGAAAACTGATGGTTAGTGAGGCAAACCATTACACAATGTTTCTAGGTTTTGCGCGTCAATACGGCGACAGAAAAGAGGTTGACCAAAAGTGGAACGACCTTCTTTCCTTTGAAGCTGAAGTAATGAAAGATCTGGGCAAACATCAATCTATTCACGGGTAAAAATTTTTAAATTCTTCGAAATGAAATTACAAAGAAGAAGAAAAATCGTTAAATACACAGACATTCTGGATCGTCCCATTCGGTTCAACCCTTTTGTTTTTAGCAGAATGTTCATTCTTTGGGCAATTCTTGGTCTGATTGGTGGTATAATTTCTGGTAGCTATTGGATGGTATTGATGTTTCTAACCGAAGTTTTAGGAGCTTATCAAGGTTGGCTCGTAATTCCCGTAATGGCAATCTGTGGTCTTTTGGCAGGTTTAATTATCTATTTTCTTGGTGATCCTGGCGAAATGCAACTCATTGTTAACAACATTCGCTTCAACAAAGGTAAACTGGATCCTAAAAATAATCCTTCAATGATCCTTTCCTCCCTACTCTGCGTTGCTTCGGGTGGAAGTTTAGGTCCAGAAGCACCATTGGTACAAGTTACGGGTTCAACGGGAAGTTGGTTGGGCAAAATTTTTAGATTAAAAGGTGAAGAATTACGCTCCTTAAGTATTGCTGGTATGGCTTCAGGTTTTACCGCTTTGTTTGGGGCCCCGCTAGGCGGGAGTCTTTTCGCTTTAGAAATTCTTCATCACAAACATGCAGTAGAATATTATAAAGCCATTATCCCTGCACTTGTTGCCAGTGGTTTCAGTTATGTTGTTTTCGCGCTTATTGTACATTTGGGGCTTGGTCCCGCTTGGCATTTACCCGCTTACGAAATGGCTACGGTTTTCGACTTTGTTTGGGCGGTCTTTTTTGCTGTAATTGCTACTTTTATAGGTTGGTGTTTTATTTTCTGTACCAAATTCTTTAAAAATCTCTTCGAAAAACTGAAAACTCCTATTTATGTAAAAACGCTAATTGGTGGGCTTTTACTTGGAACCATCGCTTTTTATATTCCGCTTACAAGATATTTCAGCCATTTTGAAATTGAAGAACTGCTTACAGGCGATCTTACCATGGAGTTTCTGGCTGCCGTACTATTTTTTAAAGTTATTGCCATTGCCATAACCGTAACTTCTGGATGGCGCGGTGGATTTATTATTCCGCTCTTTTTCTGCGGAACTGCACTTGGGTTATTAATTCACAGCATCTTTCCGTCTATAAGTTTATCACTCACTATTGTAAGTTGTATGGCTGCCATCAATGCCTGCGTTACGCGAACACCTATGAGCACTACCATTCTACTGGCGACGCTCACGGGTTTCACCTATTTTATCCCGATACTATTCGCGAGTTTAACTGGTTATTTTCTGGCGCCTCGCATTCCGTTTATTAGTGCGCAAATGGAAGAAAATGAACTGAAAAAAGCAAAGAAAAATAAGTAAACTTAAATCACAGTGCTATGAGTACCTTTTCAATTATTGTTATAAGTATAATAGTACTTCACCTAATTGCCGGCTTTGGTTGGTTAATCTATAAGTTGTCTCCAAGAAAAGAACAGGGGAAGGAGAAGGATAAGGATAAATCTAAAACAGAATTATAATCCATTAAAATAAATGGAAAAAACAAGAAGAAGTTTATTTTTTTCAATACTATCTTCCTAAAAACCCCATAGTTTTGAAACCTTTTAAAGAAGGGTTTTTAGGTTATATTTGAAAGTAAAAATTATATATAATGGCTTTTAATATTGTACTATTTGAACCAGAGATTCCTATGAATACAGGAAATATTGGTCGATTGAGTTTAGCCTCTGGCTCAAGATTACACCTCGTAAAACCATTCGGATTCGAAATAAACGATACTCGATTAAAAAGAGCCGGCTTAGATTACTGGAAGCATATCACTCTCTTTATTTATGAAAGCATTGATGACTTTTACGCCAAAAATAAAGGGAAACAATTTGTCTACTTCTCGAGTCATGGAACTCAAGATTACTGCGCTATTGACTACACAGACGACATGTTCCTGGTTTTTGGAAAAGAATCAGTTGGCTTACCTGAAAATATAGTAGCAGAAAATGCCAATTTAGTATATAACATCCCTATTTACAGTCCTCATATTCGAAGTTTAAACCTGGCCAATGCAGTTAGCATAGTAGTTTATGAAGGCATCCGGAATATAAAAGCGCAGTAAATGTTGGATTTGACTTTATAATCCAATCAATAGGTCACATTTAAAATTTTATAAGCTGTCCAACTAACCATTACCAACAAACTTTGCTCACAGTATTTCAATATTTTCAATAATTCAACCAATGCTAGAGAGTGGGCAGTCCCGTCCGTGTTCCCAAAAACAATCAACCATTTAGATTCACATCTTCTGCTTTGTTAATTTTATAAACAGAATCTAACTACACATAAAATTACTTTCATTGCACACCTCATACCTTTAAGTATTCAAAGCCACAACTAGACAACAAAAAATCATAAACCATTGATATTGTGTATATTTGATAGTAACTAACCAAAAACAAATGAAGTTTGAACGCAAGTGCAACTTCATTTAAAAATTACTATGAAAACATACATAATTAAAAGCGGAGACTCCCTAGGTTCAATAGCATTTAAACAATTAGGAGCTACAGCAAAATGGCGTGAAATTGCAGAATTGAACAATATTGTAAACCCCAGTAAAATTGAAGTGGGCCAAGTATTACAATTACCAATAGAAAGTGAACCCGAAGCCAGTACCGAAAGAGCTGACGTAGTTATTATTGAAGAAGATCCTCGGGTATATTATCAATATCAAAATAATCCCGCCAAAAACTTTTTAGGTAAAAAATTCAGAAAAGGAATTTATAGACGTGGTGTTCATACTACAGAAAAATTTATTGAGGAAAACCCAACACTCTTGGCTGGCCTCAAAATTAGCAAATCAGAAGTAAGTGCTTTATTGGCCACCTCAGAAAATGAAGGCAATCTTGATGCCGTTAACACTTGGGACAATTCCTTTATGAGTTTCGGCATGTTTCAATGGACACTTGGCGCAGCAACCGCCCAAGGTGAATTGCCAGCCCTCATTAAACTAGTAAAAGAAAAATATCCTGATGCCTTTGAGCAGTTTTGTGGTCAGTTTGATGTTGATGTATCTGCAGACACCAATGATACCTATGGTTATTTAATTTATAAAAACAAAAAAGTAAACTCCGCTGCCGATAAACAATTTTTCCGAAGTGATATAGTGGCATATCGTTTCGCTGCTGCAGGCATGGACAATCGAGTTTGTGCTATAGAAGTTTTGCACGCCATTAACCGTTTCAACCTTTTTTATTTCAACAGAACCAATAAATTAGGCGGCAATGCTTTATTTGATTTGCTCTCCTCAGAATATGCAGCTGCTTTGTTCCTGGATAATCACGTAAATAGGCCAGCCTATCTTTGGCCTAGTGTTGCAAAGGCTGTTAGCAAAGCTGGACTTTCCTACGATCAACTAAAAAATGGAGGAAACAGGGAAGAAATGAAGGTAATCAATCAATACCTCAATATACGCGAAACCTATGGCTCATCACCTATGACTGATGCTAAAAATAGAGCTGCCGTAACCAAACGTTATCTTGATGCGGGAAAGATATCTGCTTCAAAAGGAAGTTTTAAATCACACCGGTCATTAAGGTAATATTTTAGAATACTAAATTTTTAGAATATCATTAGTAAAGAATAAAACTTGAAAAATATTGACCTAGGAATTAACCTCCATTTCCGCCGCGATTTTTTCATTATAAAGACTTTTTATAATCCCGTCACTCAGACCAATTTTAGGAACAAACACATTCTTTGCCTTACTCCATTTCATTGCAGAAAGATATATACGAGTTGCAGGAACTACAACATCTGCACGGTCTGGATTCATGTCCAGCTCCGTGATACGCTCATCAAAAGAAAGCGATTTTATAAGTTCATAATATGAAGAAAGGTAAAAATAGCTCAGCGGTTTCCCTATTTTCTTTCCGCTCTTTTTATAGATACTATTAATATTTCCACCACTTCCAATCATGGAGATTTTATGGTAATCCTTGGTTTCTTTCTTGATCCATCGTTCCACATCTTCCCACATACTGTCTTCCACACGATTTTCTATAAGTCTCACAGTACCCAATTTAAAACTTTGTGAAGCTACAATATGTCCATTCGCAAAAACGGTAAACTCTGTACTTCCTCCGCCAACATCTACATAAAGAAAAGCCTTATCGTTCTGAATCAAACTCTTTAAGTCTGTGGAAGCAATAATCGCAGCTTCGTCATTTCCATCAATAATATTTATGTGTAGTCCGCTTTTTTCTTCAATCATCGCAGCTATTTCATGACCATTGGAAGCTTCGCGCATTGCTGAAGTTGCGCAGGCGCGAAAACGTTTGATATTATGGGTTTTCATTAAAAGTTTGAAAGCTATCATGGCATCTACCATTCGGTTCGCATTACTTTCGGAAATTTTTCCCTCTAGAAAAACATCAGCTCCCAAACGAATGGGGACTCGCACCAATGAAGTTTTCTTAAAAAGTGTATCCTTTCCCTCCTGCTCAACTACAGTGGCCACCAGCAGACGTATGGCATTACTACCAATATCCACAGCACCATATTTTTCTATTTTTAACAAATCAATCAGTTTACTTCAAGTTTTTTTAAATAATAATCATACATCATAAATTGAGAGCGCACGGGTGTCTTGTTGTTTTTAAGATAGGCATTGTCGTTTTTGATGCTTATTACACGTGCTTTCACGTTATCGCTCCACCCAATTTCAAAGTTTTCGAGAATTTCCTGCTTAATGTCTGCGTCATAAATAGGACATGTAATCTCTACCCTATTGTCAAGATTTCTTCCCATAAAATCTGCGGAAGAAATATACACTTTCGTCTCGCCTGCGTTCTCGAAAATAAACAAACGCGGATGCTCTAAATATTTCCCCACAATGCTAATAGCTTCAATGTTTTCGCTCATTCCCTTCACGCCCGGAATTAAACAGCAAATACCGCGTACAATCATTTTTATCTTCACTCCTGCCCGACTCGCTTCATAAAGTTTATCAATCATCTTAAAATCTGAAAGACTGTTTAGCTTTAATTTAATACCGCTAGGGAGTCCTGCCTTTTTGTTTTTTATCTCAGCATCAATTAAGTGATAGATGGCATTTCGGGTATAGTGTGGGGAAACTATTAAGTGACGGTATTTCTTCACTTGATAATTCACCTCAAAAAAATCAAACACCTTGTTTATCTCCTTACATATTCTTTGGTCTGCAGTAAAGAGTGTATAATCTGTATAAAGTCGTGCCGTAGATTCATTGAAATTACCAGTACTAATAATGCCGTACCGAACCAATTTATCGTTCTCTAATCTTTCAACAACGCAAGCCTTGCAGTGTACTTTCAAACCTTTCACACCAAAAATAAGTCGCACATCCTCGCTTTGTAATAACTCGGCATATTCAATATTTGCCTCTTCATCAAAACGGGCCTGTAGTTCAATCTGTACGGTTACATCCTTTCCGTTCTTTTTCGCATTTATGAGCGAACTGGCAATGTGCGATACCTCCGCCAAACGATAAATAGTAATTTTTATAGATTTTACTTTTGGATCAAGTGCAGCTTCACGTAAAAATTTCACCACATACATAAATGTTTGGTAAGGCGTGTGCAACAAATAATCTTTGGCTACAATTTTATCAAATAAACTTCCCTGTAAACTCAAGCCAGGTATAGGAAGAGGTTCTTTTGGTTCATACTGAAGATCTGGTCTTCCCAGACGCGGAAAATCCATATAGTCACGACGGTTGTGATAACGCCCACCGGGAATAATACTATCAGTCTTGTCAATGCCCATTTTGTTGAGCAAAAAGTTAAGCGTTTTTTTGTCAATACTTTTGTCGTAAACAAAGCGAACGGGATCGCCCGTACTTCGGTTTTTTACACTTTTTGAAATTTTATCTATAAAGCTTCGGCTCAAATCGCTATCAATATCCAGCTCTGCGTCGCGTGTTATTTTTATCATATGCGCAGAAATAGTTTCATACTTAAAGATGCTGAAAATATTATGTAAACAATGACGTATAAGATCATCTAGTATAATAACAAACTGCTTATCCCCTTCCTGTGGCAATACCACAAAACGATCTATAGTTCGGGGGATTTCAATAAGCGCATAATTATGTTTTGCTTCAAATGTATCATCTTCTTTGCTCATCACCATTGTTATGGCAAGATATGCCGCACTATCGCGCAGGCTTGGAAATTCCTCCAACTCTCCAATCATGATAGTCATCATCGCAGGGCTTACGTACCGAACGAAGTATTCAGAAATAAATTTGCTTTGTTCTGGCGTAACCTCAGTTTCATTAATTATAAAAATATTCTCCTTGCGAAGTTCTTTCTGAATATCACTAAGTATTTTTAAACTGTGTGCCTGTTGTTCTATAACTGTTTGGGTTATTTCTTCCAAAAGATCTTTAGCGGAAATACCTCCTAAAAAATTTCGCCCCATCTTTCCGGCTTCCACAATTCGCTTGATTGTGGCATAACGCACTTTGAAAAATTCATCAAGATTGTTTGAGAAAATACCCAAAAAACGAAGTCGCTCAATTAGAGGGATTTTTTTATCATTCGCTTCCTGCAATACACGAGCGTTAAACTGTAACCAGCTTAATTCCCTATTGTTGTATTTATTGCGAACATGAGGATGTGGTACTACTTTTTCGGTCATTATTTAAGATCCCGAGGGAAAATTGTTTTTACGGTTTTGCCCGTAGTTATATCGCTCCATTTTTTTTCATCAAATTGCAGCATTACAAAGCCGCAAGTGGGAACATTTTCAATATAGCTGTTTCCGAGCATATTTGCAACGGAAGTAAACGCATGATTGTGCCCAACTATCATAACGGTATCCAGATTATCGTCTAACGACTTTATAATTCGCATAACGTTTTGTCCACTAAAATCATAAAGCTCGTGGTTTGTTTCAAAATTTGCATCCGAAATATTCAATGCTTTTTTAAAGAATTGTGCTGTTAAAAATGCGCGCGTTGCATCACTGCTTATTATTTTTTGTGGTGGCTCAACTTCTGCTTTCACCTTTTTTGAAACCAATCTTCCGTCGCGCACACCTCTATCTTTTAGAGGGCGCTTATGATCGTCAACATCGTGTTTCCAAGATGATTTTGCATGCCTGACTAAATATAATGTTTTCATTTATTTTGATTCGTGGTTCGTGATTCTAAAATTATTAGGGGGCTAATCTTTCAATAATCCAATCATTATTATTCAAAGTATACCGTATTCTGTCATGGAGTCTGTTGGGTCTGCCCTGCCAAAACTCGATTGAAATTGGTCTTACCAAAAAACCACCCCAATCATCAGGTTTTGGAACTTCTTTGTTTTCGTATTTTTCTTCAAGATCTTCGAGATTTTTCTCCAAAACTTCTCGAGATTCCACAACTGTACTTTGATGCGAAACCGCTGCCCCTAACTGACTTCCCTTTGGGCGTGAATGAAAATAATTTGTGGAATCTGCCTCTGAAGTTTTTTCAACAGTTCCCTTAATGATTATCTGACGTTCCATGTTTGGCCAAAAAAAGGAAAGTGAAACTTTGTTGTTATTAGCTATGGACTTGCCTTTTTCACTGTTATAATTGGTATAAAAATAAAAACCGTTTTCGTCATATTTTTTCAGAAGAACCACCCTACCTTTAGGATATCCATCTGTTCCAATGGTGGAGATTGTCATGGCATTCACTTCATCTATACCTCCGTTTTCCTTTACTTCAAAAAACCAACTACGGAATTGTTGCATCGGGTTTTCATCTACAGAAGCTTGGGAAAGCGTGCCTTTTTCATAAGATTTTCTATAATCGTGAAGCTTTTCAGCCATAGGTAAAGTTTTAACGCAAGTTAAGAGTTTTAAATAATCTTTAAAACAGTGTCCTATTAAATCTGTATTAAAATTTAAAAAGAAAAACGTTTGCCATCTTCGGCCAAATCAACATTTTCAAAGACTTCCTGCGCCTCTTTTCTGAAAAGTTCCAAATTACCATAACGTCCAGAATAATGGCCAAGAATTAAAGTTCCAACTTTTGCTTTTTTGGCTATAACAGCAGCCTCTTTTGCTGTGCTGTGCTTCGTTTTCTCACAAAGATGATGGTGTTCCTCCAAAAAGGTAGATTCGTGATATAAAACTGTTGCTCCTTCAATTTGCGGAATCATCTCGGGGTTGTAGGCAGTGTCACTGCAATATGCATAGGATTTTGTTGGTGGCGGATCAAAAGTTATATCATTATTCGGGATTAGTTTTCCCGTTTTATCCTCAACATCAAAGCCTTGTTTTATTTTATTGTAGTAGCTCAAATCAATATTGAGTTTTCTAGCTGCTTCCACATTCAGCTTACGTTCATCCGGTTTTTCCTTAAAAAAAAATCCATTTGTATAGACTCTGTGGGCTAAAGGAATTGTTTCCACACTAAGTTTATCGTCTTCAAAAATTATTTGGGGAGAAGTTTCCTCCAATTCATGAAAATACAGTGGATAATTGGTATATGTTTTCCCAAGCTTTAAGAGTAATAAAATCGCTTCTTTTATTCCTTTAGGGCCATAAACATGAAGCTCTGCTTCCCTTCCCAAAAGAAGAAAAGTAGAAATTAAACCAGGTAATCCAAAAAAGTGATCACCGTGCAAATGTGAAATGAAAATGTGTTTGATCCTTGAAAACTTAACTTTATATTTTCGCAACTGAACTTGTGTGCCTTCACCACAATCAATTAAAAATAAATGCCCCTTCATTTCCAAAACCTGTGCAGTTGGATGTGCTGAGGCTGTTGGTGTTGCAGAATGGCATCCTAGGATTGTTAAGTTCATATTCAAGTTTTCAGTGGGTAATTTCAGGGGGGCATTACAGTGTTCAAAAAGAAAATTGCAACTGCAATTACTGCTGAAAATTTAAAACCCTAAGTCCCGCTCAATTTCTTCCATTTCCACAATATCGCCAGCTTCTTGAAGTGTTGGGACCACGATCATTTCAAAAGGAACTTCGTCAATATCGATGGCGTCATTCACAATTACAAATGATTGTTTTGTTTTACGGTGAAGGTTGGAGGTTTTAATAAACTGTAATAAATGTGGTAGTTCTAATGAATCATATTTCAATAAGTTCAAAACTACATTCTGCCCTTTATATTTGGAAGGCACTTGGCTCTCGATAAATGAGGCGAAGTCAATAATATCGTCCTTTTCATCTTCAAGGACCACGAAATTCGGGTGATTCTCAATCTTCATGATTTAATTTTTGATGCCAATAAATAGATTATTGCCATACGTATGGCAACGCCGTTCTGTACCTGTTCCAAAATGATGGACTGTTTGCTGTCTGCCACATCGCTGGTTATTTCTACACCGCGGTTTATTGGGCCTGGGTGCATTATAACAATTTCTTTATTTAATGAATCTAGCAGTTGTTTGTTTATTCCAAATTGCTGCGTGTACTCTCTTGTTGTTGGGAAATAACTTATATCCATCCGTTCATTTTGAACACGTAACATATTTGCTACATCACACCATTCCAAAGCTTTGCGAAGATTGGTTTCAACACCTACATTAAGTTTTTCTATATATTTAGGGATAAGTGTTTTAGGACCGCACACTTTAACAGTAGCTCCAAGTTTTTGAAGTGCGAAAATATTAGATAAAGCAACTCGTGAGTGAAAAATATCACCCACAATTACAATTTTTTTGCCTGCTACATCTCCCAGCTTTTCTCGAATTGAATAACTATCGAGCAAGGCTTGTGTGGGATGTTCGTGAGCTCCGTCGCCGGCATTAATTATACTTGCATCAACGTGTTTTGAAAGAAATACACCAGCTCCCGGATTTGGGTGGCGCATCACTACCATATCCACTTTCATAGAAAGAATATTGTTTACGGTATCAATTAATGTTTCGCCTTTGGTTACAGAAGAACTTGACGAAGCGAAATTAATAACATCTGCAGACAATCGCTTCTCTGCAAGTTCAAATGAAAGCTTGGTTCTTGTACTGTTTTCAAAGAATAGATTGGCAATGGTAATATCGCGGAGCGAAGGAACTTTTTTAATAGGCCGATTGATAACTTCCTTAAAATGATCTGCCGTTTCGAAGATGAGTTGAATATCAGCTTCGGTAATATATTTAATTCCCAATAAGTGGTTTACACTTAGTTCGCTCATTGTTTTTTTATTAAAAACGCCATAGACTGGATGCTTTACGCTTTAGGCCGCCTATTGCATACTGCCTAAAGCTTGTGGCGAAAATTTTAACTTTTAACTAAATACACAGCGTCTTCTCCATCATTTTCTTTCCAACAAACCCGTACCTTTTCCCCATCAAATGCATCTACCTGCCTACCTCGATAATCTGGCTGAATAGGTAAATGACGACTAAAACGGCGATCAATTAATGTAAGTAGTTCAATCTCTGAAGGTCTTCCAAAAGATTGCATGGCCGTTAATGCAGAATTAATACTTCTTCCCGTAAAAAGTACATCATCTATAAAAACAACGTTTTTATCTTCAACAATAAAATCAATCCGGGTTTGATTGGCCTCTAAAGGTTTTTCACTTCTTCGAAAATCATCGCGATAAAAGGTAATGTCTAAATAGCCAAGCTTGATGTTCTTAATTTTATATTCGGTTTCAAGTAATATTTTAAGTCTTTCGGCTAAAAATACACCTCGAGGCTGAATTCCAATAAGTACGGTTTTGGAGAAATCGTCGTGTTTTTCAATCAATTGACAAGCCAAACGGTTAAGCGCAATGTTTATCTCTGTTGCGTTTAGTAACACTTTTTGGCTCATAGGAAGTTCTGAATTGTATTCAGAAAGCAAAAATACATTTTTTTTGGCTTTTAAAAGTGATGTATTTAAAATTGATTTAAATCCAGAAAGCAAAAAAGCCTCTCGTTTCCGAAAGGCTTTTCTTTATTTATAAATGTAACGATTATTTTTTACCGTCCATTTTGTCTTTAAGTGCTTGAAGCGCAGAGTTAGCATCACCTAAAGTGGTTTTTGCCTCTTCCTGTGAAGATGCTTGTTTTTTAACAGCTTCTTTTACAATTTTCGCTTCTTCTTCTTTGTGAAGTATCATATGTGAAGCAACCACTTTCTTGAATTCTTTGTTGAATTCAATAATTTGAAATTCTGCTTCATCACCTTTCTTCAACATAGAACCATCTTCTTTTTCAAGGTGACGGCTTGGTACGAAAGCTACGATATCATCGTTAAAGTTTATTGTTGCTCCTTTATCCACTACTTCAGCAATTGTAGCAGTGTGCTTAGTTCCAACAGCAAATTCGTCTTCGTATTTATCCCAAGGGTTTTCTTCAGTTTGTTTATGACCTAAACTAAGTTTACGGCCTTCAACGTCCAATTCCAATACAACCACTTCAAGTGTGTCACCAATATTGGTAAATTCACTTGGGTGCTTGATTTTCTTGGTCCAAGAAAGATCGCTTATGTAGATAAGCCCATCGATACCTTCTTCCAATTCAACAAAAACACCAAAATTGGTGAAATTGCGAACAATACCTTTATGGCGTGAACCAACTGGGTATTTTTTAGTGATATCAGTCCATGGGTCTGGAGTCATTTGTTTAATACCAAGGCTCATTTTACGTTCTTCCTTATCCATTGTAAGGATTACCGCTTCAACCTCATCACCAACATTCACGAAATCCTGTGCACTACGTAAGTGTGTAGACCAAGACATTTCGCTAACGTGAATAAGACCTTCAACACCTTCAGCAACTTCAATAAATGCACCGTAGTCTGCAATAACAACTACTTTACCTTTTACTTTATCACCAACTTTCAACTCTTCTCCAAGAGCTTCCCATGGGTGAGGATTCAATTGCTTAAGACCTAATTGGATACGTGTTTTATCTTCATCGAAATCAAGAATTACAACGTTCAATTTCTGATCAAGTTCAACAATCTCATTTGGATGGTTGATACGTGACCAAGAAAGGTCTGTAATGTGAACAAGTCCATCAACACCACCAAGATCAACAAATACTCCGTATGAAGTGATGTTTTTAACAACACCTTCAAGTACTTGTCCTTTTTCAAGTTGGCCGATGATTTCTTTTTTCTGCTCTTCAATATCCGCTTCAATAAGCGCTTTGTGAGAAACAACAACGTTTTTAAATTCGTGGTTAATTTTAACAACTTTGAATTCCATTGTTTTACCAACGTAAACATCGTAATCACGGATTGGTTTAACATCAATTTGCGAACCTGGCAAGAATGCTTCGATACCGAAAACATCTACGATCATACCACCTTTCGTACGGCATTTTACGTAACCGTTTACGATTGTAGCTTCGTCGTGAGCCGCATTTACGCGATCCCAAGCCTTAATGGTTCTAGCTTTACGGTGGCTAAGAATTAATTGACCAGTACTGTCCTCACGAACGTCGATCAATACCTCTACTTTGTCACCAACTTTTAAATCTGGATTGTAACGGAATTCATTTAAAGAAACAACACCCTCACTCTTCGCGTTAATGTCAATGATTGCATCACGATCTGTAATGAAAACCACCTTTCCTTCAACAACTTCGTCATCAAGTGTGTCTACGAAATTCGCAGCTACTAGTTTTTCGAATTCTTCCAGCTTACCATCGTCAATAGGATCAATACCCTCTTCGTAGTTGTGCCAGTTGAAATCTGCAAGAAATTTTTCAGGATTGCTTTCCTTTAAAGAAACCTCCTTTGCAGGTTTTTTAGTTTCCTCAGTTTGAGTTTCTTCAGTTGCCATTTCTGCAACTGCATTTTCCTCTTGTTTTTTTGCAGCTTTTTCTTCAGCTACTTCTTTGTTTGCTTTATCAGCCATTTGTTTGTAGAATTGATTTTTTACAGCTCCGAAGTTTCGGCAATACCTTTAAAAACCAATGTTTTGTATTCTGCTTTGTTACAAGATTTTAATGCGACTATCCCACAGAAGGGTTTGTTTTTGTTTTGTTTCAATTCCTCTTATTCTTGACTCGTCGCTAAAAGGGGTGCAAAAATAATGTTTTTCTTTTGAAAATCAAAAGGTTTGGAAACAGAAAGTAAGATTTCTTCTGAAGAAATAAATTAAAACAGGCTTTGTTTAGAAACATCAAAACAACAACCCTTGTCCGCCTTCATCTGTTTTGGAGCCATTATCGTCGTTTGAATCGTTTGCCTCTGAATTATTTTCGACTTCAGGCCCTTCTTCATCTGAAGCCATATCTTCCTCATCCACAACGTCCATCTCTTCTGGCTCAATAGCTGGAGGTGGATCGTAAGGCAAAGGTTCTAAGGTGTTTATTTCCAAAACCTTTTCCTTAGTCAGTTGGTTGCCCATTGCGGTAATTCCTTTTACAGCGATGAATTCTTCCAAATTAAGCTCCATATTTTCATCACGCTCCTGCCCTCTTTTTTTGGCAAAAACAATCTGTGTCATTGGGCGGTAATCTGTAAAAATCTTCTCGAGGTATGAATTGGGGTGCTCAGTGATAATAGTTTCTTCTTTATCTGGATGTTCAATCAAAAAGCGCTTCACATAAAAAAGTTCCTTTTCTCCTTCCCAATAAATGGCACTTAATGGTTTTTTGGGATCCCACTTTTCAAGAATAATCATGTCGTCATCAAAACGTAGCTGAAGATCGGGAACTACTGTTTTAACAATGCCTTTTTGATTTACGATAAGCAATCTATCTTCTTTCCTAAATTCACCTAAAAGCTCCCCGCGTTCATCAACATTTAAGCGCTGCACAGAATCATCAAACCATATTTTTCGGGGTTTCAACGTGGAAAGTCCTTTCTCTTTAAGCTCAATTTTTTTAATGGAATACTTGGTGACAATATTTCCTTTGGAATTTCTTCCTTTAACCAACTGATCGGCAAAATCAAGATCAAATTTCAGTTTTTTGATGCTTCCACTTTGGCGCAAATAAATGGTGACAACTTCGGCTTCACCATTAGCGTTTGCCGTAAAATAAAGTACTTTGGAGCCTTTATTTCCATTGGTCATATCATACTCTCTATCTCTAGTCGTAGAAGTTACCGCAAAGCGCTTCACATAATTTGCACCACGTGCACCATCGCGATATACCATGTTGTATATGGTTCGCTTATCCTTCTTTTTAAATACCGCTACGTGGATAATACCTTTGCCTACAAAAGTTTTTTGGTCCACTTTGGTGACCATCATAACTCCATCTTCGGTGAAAACTATAATGTCATCAATATCACTGCAATCAGTAACATATTCGTCGCGTTTTAAACTTGTACCCACAAAGCCTTCTTCGCGGTTTACATACAGTTTTGTATTTCTGATTATAACTTTCGTTGCTTCTATATCATCAAATGTTCTAATTTCGGTTTTACGTTCCTTTCCGGCTCCGTAATCCTTTTTCAACCTTTTGAAATAGTCAATCGCATATTCAATCAAATTCGCTAAGTGATGCTTTATCTTAGCTATGCTATCTTCCAGCGCATCAATCTTTTGCTGCGCTTTATCAATATCAAATTTAGAAATTCTTTTAATGCGAATTTCTGTCAAGCGCACTATGTCTTCTTCGGTAACGGCGCGCTTTAAATGCTTAATGTGTGGCTGCAAACCTTTATCAATTGCGGCAATTACACCTTCCCAAGTTTCTTCTTCTTCTATGTCGCGATAGATTCTGTTTTCAATGAAAATACGTTCCAAGGAAGCAAAATGCCACTGCTCCTCAAGTTCACCCAATTGAATTTCGAGTTCGCTTTTTAGCAATTCTACTGTGCGGTCCGTACTAACGCGAAGCATTTCGGAAACACCTACAAATAAAGGTCTATTGTCTTCAATAACACAGCCTAATGGCGAAATTGAAGATTCACAAGCAGTGAATGCATAAAGCGCATCAATAGTTTTATCTGGCGATATACCGCTAGGCAAATGAATTTGGATTTCTACTTCAGCAGCAGTGTTATCCTCTATTTTTTTGATTTTTATTTTCCCCTTTTCATTCGCTTTCAGAATGGTGTCAATCAGCGACGAAGTATTGGTTCCAAATGGGATTTCGGTAATTATAAGTGTGTTTTTATCCAGTTGGTTGATTCTGGCTCGACTGCGAATTTTACCGCCTCGCAAACCATCGTTATAATTGGCAACGTCCATAATCCCGCCCGTTGGAAAATCTGGGTAAATCTGAAATTTTTTCCCTTGCAAGTGCTTGATGGAAGCATCAATGAGTTCAAGAAAGTTATGTGGAAGAATTTTAGTAGAAAGTCCAACGGCAATCCCTTCTCCACCTTGATTCAACAATAGCGGAAATTTAACAGGAAGATTGATTGGCTCTTTTCTTCGTCCATCATAAGAAGCCTGCCACCTAGTTACTTTTGGGTGATAAACTACATCCAAGGCAAATTTTGAAAGTCGTGCCTCAATATATCGTGAAGCTGCAGCACTATCACCCGTGAGAATGTTTCCCCAGTTTCCTTGGGTATCTATCAACAAATCTTTTTGACCAATTTGCACCATGGCATCAGCAATACTAGCATCCCCGTGCGGGTGGTATTGCATGGTGTGACCAACAATATTCGCAACTTTGTTATAACGCCCATCATCCAAATCTTTCATAGACTGCATAATACGGCGTTGCACAGGCTTAAACCCGTCCTCAATTGCAGGTACTGCGCGTTCCAAGATTACATAACTTGCATAATCCAAAAACCAGTCGCGGTACATTCCAGTTACCTTTTTTATGGATTCGCCAGACGTATCGTCATTTACGCCCAAGTAGTCTGGGCCCGTGATTTCTTGTTCTTCGTTATTGTCGAGTTCGTCACTCATTATTTATTACCTATTCTTTAATTTTATTTTTTATTCTCTGTGTAACTCTGTGATTCTTTGTGTAACTCTGTGTTATAGCTATTACGACAAGTTGCGCAAAGGTTTCACAGAGATTCACAAAGGTTTTATTTTTGAATTACATACGTATTAAGATCAGGTTGTATTGCTTGTCCATTGACCTGAAATTTCTCAATTTCATAAGTATCAAAGCAAAAACCGTCATTTCTTGCTATATCTATATTTAATATATCCGTTTCTTCAGAATTCAGCTTCAACATATAATCTTGTCCAGATTCCAATAAATCGAAATAAATTTGAATAACCGTAATTCCTATGGATTCATCTTCAAAAAAATCTATAGCAGAAATCTGTTGGCCATCTTTTTCCAAAGAAATTTCGGAAGGTTTATAAACGTTATCTTCTCCAATTAAAGAAACACCATCTCCATCTATAATAGATATAAATGCAATTGGCTGTGAGGGTTGTATACTTTCACATTCATCATTTTTATTGCAAGACAATATTACAAGGCAACTTAAAACTATTAAAATCTTATTTTTCATAAAATTTTTATTTCGTTAAATATAAATTAGACTTTCCGAATATAATGCACGCAATAATTCGCGAACCTACTGCCAACTGCTAATGATTACTGTTCACTACTCCTCAACCCTATCAAGTTCAACCTTCAAATTCTCAATAATAAATTCCTGTCTGTCGGGTGTGTTCTTGCCCATATAAAAAGAAAGTAATTCTTCGATACTCATCGATTTATCGAGCATCACAGGATCCAAACGAATATCATTCCCAATAAAATGTACAAACTCATCCGGTGAAATTTCTCCCAAACCTTTAAATCGGGTGATTTCGGGTTTTGGATTTAATTTTTCTATTGCATTAACCCTTTCTTCTTCGGAATAGCAATAAATAGTTTCCTTTTTATTTCGAACACGGAAAAGCGGGGTTTGCAAAATATACAAATGCCCTTCTTTTATCAATTCAGGGAAAAACTGAAGGAAAAATGTAATCAGCAATAATCTAATGTGCATTCCATCCACATCGGCATCAGTTGCTATAACAATATTGTTGTAGCGCAAATCTTCCATTGAATCTTCAATATTCAATGCGGCTTGCAAAAGATTGAATTCCTCGTTTTCATAAACAATCTTTTTGGTCATTCCGTACGTATTTAGGGGCTTTCCACGGAGTGAGAAAACCGCTTGCGTATTTACATCACGACTTTTGGTAATACTTCCACTCGCAGAATCTCCCTCGGTTATGAAAAGGGTTGACTCAAGATTTCGTTCATTTTTTATATCTGCCAAATGCACACGGCAATCCCGCAATTTTTTATTGTGAAGATTGGCTTTTTTAGCTCGATCCTTAGCGAGTTTACGAATGCCACTTAGTTCTTTCCGTTCTCTTTCAGCTTGGACTATTTTACGCTGAATTCCATCTGCAGCCTCAGGATTTTTATGAAGGTAATTATCGAGCTGTGTTTTAACGAAGTCATTTATAAACGTTCGCACTGTTGGAAGTCCGTCGCCCATATCAGTAGAACCTAATTTGGTTTTGGTTTGGCTTTCAAAAACAGGTTCGGTAACTTTTATACTAATCGCCGAAACGATTGACTTTCGCACATCGCTGGCATCGTAATTTTTATTGTAAAATTCGCGGACAGTTTTTACCAAAGCTTCGCGAAAAGCGGCCAAATGCGTTCCACCCTGCGTGGTGTTTTGCCCGTTCACGAAACTGTGATATTCTTCGCTGTACTGGGTTTTACTGTGTGTCATCGCAATCTCGATATCTTCACCTTTTAAATGAATTATCGGATATGCACTGTCTTCTTCAGAAATGGTTTCCATCAAAAGATCTTTCAAGCCATTTTCAGAATAGAATTTTTCGCCATTAAAATCTATCGTCAATCCCGGATTTAGATAGACGTAGTTTTTCAGCATTTTTTCTACATACTCATTTCGATACTTGAAATTTTTAAAAATACTTTCGTCTGGAATGAAAATTACCTTTGTTCCTTTTCGCTTTGTAGATTCTTCAACCGCAAGGTCATTTTTAAGTTCGCCCAATGAAAACTCAGCAGCTTTCAGCTGATTATCGCGAACCGATTCAACTTTAAAAAATGAAGAAAGTGCATTTACAGCCTTTGTTCCCACACCATTTAAACCAACAGATTTCTTAAACGCACGACTGTCATACTTTCCACCCGTGTTCATTTTGGAGACAACATCGATCACTTTTCCCAGTGGAATGCCACGACCGTAGTCGCGAACTTTCACTTCTTTGTCTTTTATTCGAACTTCAATGGTTTTTCCGGCACCCATTACAAATTCATCAATACAGTTATCAATCACCTCTTTTAGAAGAATATAAATACCGTCATCTGGCGAAGAACCGTCCCCAAGTTTCCCTATATACATACCTGGACGCATGCGGATATGTTCCTTCCAGTCGAGCGAGCGTATGTTGTCTTCGGTATATTGTGTTTCGGCCATAAAGATTTGGTGTAGGGTTGCTAATATAAATATACGGTAGCACTTGTGAAACCAATACTTGGGAAAGTAATTAACAATAAAATGGCCGGGATTGTTAGTAAAATTAAGAAGAAGCTTAATGTATAAAAAAACGAATTACTAAACTTTTGTGAAGAATGAGCATTATCATTGATTCCTTATAATTCTTTTTATAATTTCATTGCGTAAATAAAAACATCAATGGAATTTATAGATTATTACAAAATTCTTGGTCTTGACAAAAGCGCAACTGCAGCAGACATTAAGAAAGCGTACCGAAAACATGCGCGAAAACTACATCCAGATTTAAACCCTAACGATAAAAAAGCGCAAGAAAAATTTCAACAGCTTAATGAGGCGAACGAAGTATTGAGCGATGTTGAAAAGAGAAAAAAATATGACCAATATGGAAAAGATTGGCAGCACGCAGATGCCTATGAACAAGCAAAACAACAACAGGGTTCGCAAGGATTCGGCGGACAACGAACCTATTCTGGTGGCGGACAGGGTTTTGACGAAAGTCAGTTTTCAGACTTTTTTGAATCTATGTTTGGCGGCGGTGGCGGCAGCCGAAGACAGACATCACAGTTTAAGGGACAGGATTTGAATGCAACACTTCGGTTGAATTTAACCGATATTCTTAAAAACCAGAAGCAAACAATCAGCATTGGTGATAAAAAGATTCGATTGACTATTCCTGCTGGTGTTGAAGATGGACAGACTATTAAAATAAAAGGCTACGGTGGCGAAGGAAGAAATGGGGGCCCAAAAGGCGATCTATTAATCACTTTTGAGATATTTAATAATACAGCCTTTAAGCGGGTTGGCAGCGATCTTTACAAAACAGAAAATATAAGTCTTTACAATGCACTTTTGGGCGCCGAAATAACCATTGACACTTTGGATGGTGCAGTAAAATTGAAAGTAAAGCCTGAAACCCAAAACGACACCAAGGTTAAATTGAAAGGCAAAGGATTGCCCATATACAAAAAAGAAGAACAACACGGGGATCTGTACATTACTTACAAGATTGAAATTCCTAAAAACCTTTCAGAAAAAGAAATAGAATTGTTTAATGAACTTTCAAAACTGAGATAATGGCAAGAGAAAAATATATATTGGTAAGTCATTTTTGTAATCATACAGAGATTGAAGTTTCATTTGTTGAGAATCTTCAAGAATATGGGCTGGTGACATTTGAAAAAAGGGAAAACGATCTTTTCATGGGTGAAAAAGATATAACGGAAATAGAGAAGTTGTTTCGCCTTCATCACGACTTAGGGATTAATTTTGAGGGACTGGACGCAATAAAACAGATGCTTAAACGCATGGAAAAGATGGAAAAACAAATGGATTTACTAAAAAAGCAACTGAGACTTTATCAAGAATAAAAATCCAAAAACCATTATAAATAATTTTTAAATATAAGTTAAAGGATATTTTCTCTATTGGCTATCTATATATCTTAGCGCCTATGAAAAAAACCACCTTCCTAATAGCGCTATTATTTATAGCGCACACCTACGCTCAAGACAGCTTAAAGGTCACTAAGACAATTTATAATTTTAATTCGAAAGCTTTAGCTTCACAAGAATCAGATAGTCAATTTAATGATTTTTATGCAGGTCTTGTTCAAACAAATTCTTCAACCGTAAAATCACCCAATACTGATTTTTCGAAAAATATTTCAACTAAAAGTGATAAAAGCATTTCTCCATACGAATGGAAGTGGGTTCGAGATGGAATCTGGACCGGAGCAGCACTTGGAGCGAGCGCTTACGGACTACTTTTAATAAAAAACAAAGAAGATTTCCCTTCAGAAAAAGAAATCAATTTCACTGACCCACAATTGCTGCAAGATAAAATTGACAATCTACCCTTTTTAGATAAATGGGTGGCGGGTAAACACTCAGAAAGTGCAAATAGTATAAGTGATATTCCTTTTGCCCTTTCATTTGTCGCACCTTTTGCATTTCTTTTTGATGATGAAATTAATGATCATACTGGACAATATATAGGTTTGTATATTGAAAGTTTGGCTACGACCGCAGCTTTATACACAATTACTGCCGGTTTAGTAGATAGAAGTCGTCCATATGTTTATGACAATAGTGGCGATACTTCAAACGATAGAAGGTTTAAAAATAATGGCCAGCGTGCTTTTTACTCCGGTCATGTTGCAGCTACAGCCACAGCTACATTTTTTGCGGCCAAAGCTTATACTGATTTCAATCCAGATGCCAATGGAAAAATATTTATTTGGGGTGGAGCTGCCGTTCTTCCCGCAGCTGTTGGAGTTTTTAGAATGGAAGCGGGCCAACACTTTTTATCTGATGTACTTATAGGATATGTTTTGGGTGCGGGAACTGGAATTTTAGTCCCTGAATTACACAAGAGAAAAGTAGATAATTTAGATGTTTACCCGAGCTCTGGGACCAGTTTTAATGGCGATAGTTATAACGGAATGGCTTTTAGATATACTTTTTAGATTTTTAACTACTTCGAATAAATTAAAAAAAAATCCCGCAAGAGCGGGATTTTTTATTTTTATACATTAAAACGGAAGTGCATCACATCTCCATCTTTTACAATATATTCCTTTCCTTCCACCCCCATCTTTCCTGCTTCTTTTACTTTAGTTTCGCTTCCGTAAGTTACATAGTCCTCATATTTAATAACTTCAGCACGGATAAAACCTTTTTCAAAATCTGTATGTATTACTCCAGCTGCCTGTGGTGCTGTTGCGCCCACGGGAATTGTCCAAGCTCTCACTTCCTTTACCCCTGCTGTAAAATAGGTTTGAAGGTTCAATAATTTATAAGCACTACGAATCAATTTTGCCGAACCTGCTTCATCCAGCCCTAAATCTTCGAGGAACATCTGTCTTTCTTCAAAAGTTTCCAATTCGGTTATATCTGCTTCTGTGCCCACTGCTAAAACCAATACTTCGGCATTTTCTCCAGCAACGGCTGCTTTCACTTTTTCAACATATGCATTTCCTGTAGCGGCAGATTCTTCATCCACATTGCAAACGTACATTACAGGTTTGTCTGTAATAAATTGTGCATTCACAATAAATTCTTCACGTTCACTTTCTGTCAAATCTATTGCGCGGACTGAAATTCCGGCTTCCAAACCAGTTTTTACTTTTAGTAAAGCAGTTTCTTCTTTTTGGGCTTCTTTGTTGCCTGTGCGTGCGGCACGTTTTACTTTTTCAAGTTTTTTGTCAACCGTTTCCAAATCCTTCAATTGAAGTTCAATGTCTATGGTTTCCTTATCGCGAATTGGGTTTACATTCCCGTCTACGTGTACAATGTTATCGTTATCAAAACATCGCAACACATGAAGAATAGCATCTGTCTCGCGAATATTACTCAAAAACTGATTCCCCAAACCTTCACCTTTACTCGCTCCTTTTACAAGCCCAGCAATGTCAACAATTTCAACAGTTGCGGGAAGTACACGTTCGGGATTTACCAATTCTTCCAATTTTAACAAGCGCTGATCGGGCACGTTTACCACACCTACATTAGGCTCAATGGTACAAAATGGAAAATTGGCACTTTGTGCCTTTGCGTTAGACAAACAATTGAAAAGAGTGGATTTTCCCACATTTGGTAATCCTACAATACCTGCTTTCATTAAGTTTATTTTTTAGGGCAAACCTTTGCTTAAAATAGCTTCGGTTTACGAAGGCGCAAATATACATCTTCAAAACTGACTTTTCGCAATTGATTAAACTGCTTTTCATAAAAAAGTTTAGGTTTTATTTCACTAAAATTTTACAAGAACTTAACGATTGTAACACTATGTTTACAAGATAAACCTTAATAACCAATAATTATGAAACGTATTTTAATGAGTATTGCTGTTGTTGCCTTATCAATAACCGCAACCCAAGCACAAGTAAATAAAACTGTAAAAGAAGAATCTACCGTAAAACGTGTTATTACCAAAGAAGGAAGTGATGTGAAAATTAAGGAGATTAAAGATACTGATACCGAAAGTGGCGCTGTGATTGTTAAAGATAACAATGAAACTAACCAAGAGTTCAGCGAAACCACAAAAAAAGATTCTGATAAAAAAATAATGGTAGATGAAACAAACGTTGATCTACAAAATGAAGCTATGATTGCTGAAAAAAAATTACAGCAGCAGGAACAGCTTGAAGCTTCAAAAAAGCAACAGGCAGAATTGGCAGCCAAGAAAAAAATGGAATATGAAGCTAAACAAGCCCAGATGCAGAAAGAACTTGCAGAAAGAAGAGCACAATTAGAATCAAGACCGAAAGGAATGTCTAAATTGAAAAAGGACTAAATATTTTTTACATTTTTTAAAAACCGTCTCAATTATATTGAGGCGGTTTTTTTGCAAATTATTTTCTTCAAAAATTTCGCGAAAAGTTAATATGTATTTTTTATTGTTTGGAATTGATATTCCCGTCACAATTTTGTGATTAGGATAAATTTTTTATTTAGAAAGTTATGTGCAAAACCTTGTTTATAAATTCAAAACAAAATCGAGGAATAAATAAATTAAAAACCTAACTTTAACAAATAACTAACACAAAAAACAACTAACAATGAAGAAAATTACATTTCTATTATTTTTTATTTGCGGAATTGCTTTTTCGCAAGTCACCGTTTCTGGATCGGTCACGGATGACACTGGAGTCCCCCTTTCATTTGTAAATGTGGTTGAAAAAGGCACAGCAAATGGAACCACTACTACGATAGATGGTGTTTTTACAATCGAGGTAAAAAACAATGCTACACTAACCTTTAGCTATGTTGGTTTCAACACCCAAGAAATTAAAGTAGATGGACAAACAAATATTAAAGTTACATTATCCGAAGGAGAATCACTGGAAGATGTAATGATTGTAGGCTCGCGAAGCCCAAAAAGAACCGCTGTAAATTCCGCAGTTCCTATTGATGTGATTGATGTGGAAGCCACAACAATGCAAGTAGGTAAAGTGGAAATAAACGAACTTTTGCAATATGCAGCTCCGTCTTTCAACGCAAGCAAACAGTCTGGGTCAGACGGCGCAGACCACATTGATCCTGCTTCCTTGCGCGGTTTAGGACCTGACCAAACCTTGGTCTTGATAAATGGTAAAAGAAGACACCAATCTTCACTTATAAACGTTTTTGGAACTCGCGGCCGGGGAAATACAGGTACTGACCTAAACGCCATTCCGGCTACTTCCATTAAGCGAATAGAAATATTACGCGACGGCGCTTCCGCACAATACGGTAGCGATGCTATTGCAGGTGTTATAAACATAGTGCTCAAGGACAATGTTGATGAATTAACCGGAAGCGTTTCTTACGGAGCATATAGCAACAATGCAGATGTTGACACTAGTGATTTTACGGAAGATGCTTACGGACTTTGGAATACAGACGGGTATCGTCTTGACACCGAAAAGGATGGAAATGCAATTGGAAAGGATAAAAGTTTCGATGGGGGCTCTTTAAAATTTGGCGCTAATTACGGATTTGCGATTGGCGAAAAAGGAGGTTTCGCAAACTTTACAACTGAATATATCAACAAAAATAAAACCCTACGCCCTACTTTCGATTTCAGAAAAGGTTTTGGCGAAGCCGCTATTGAAGGTTTTAATTTAATGGGAAATGTTGGAATTCCCGTAGGTGAAAAAACTGAAGTTTATGCTTTTGGCGGAAGAAATTATAGAGATACCGATGCATATGCTTTCACAAGAAATGATGGAAATCGTGTTGTTGAATCAATTTATCCAAATGGTTACACTCCAAGAATTACCTCGATAATTACAGATAATTCAGTAGTTGCCGGTGTTAAAACCACAGCCGATTCTGGATGGAAAGTGGATATTAGCAACGCTTATGGTATTAACAACTTTCACTATTATATAAAAGGGACATTAAATGCCTCATTGGTAGGTCTGTCTCCAAATGAATTTGATGCCGGAGGCCACTCCTTGTCACAGAACACGGTAAATTTGGATTTTTCTAAATATTATGATGATGTTTTAAGCGGAATGAACTTGGCTTTTGGAGCAGAATACAGAACCGAAAACTTTAAGATTTTTGCAGGCGAAGAAGGCTCTTATGCCACATATGATGTTAACGGAGTTGCTGTAAATGCAAACACGCCCGAAGCAAACATTGTAATTTATAGAGACAATGAAGGCAACCCAATTTTAGACGATGACGGCAATCAAATATTAAGACCGGGAGGTTCTCAAGGGTTTCCAGGTTATGGTCCTACAAATGAGGTGGACAGAAGTAGATCAAATGTTTCTGTATATGCAGACGGAGAATTTGATTTAAGTGAAGCTTTTTTAATAAGCGCAGCGGGACGTTTTGAAAATTACAGCGATTTCGGAAGCACTGTTAATGGAAAGCTTGCAATGCGATTTAAAGCTACAAATAACATAAACGTTAGAGGTTCGCTTAGTACTGGATTTAGAGCTCCATCCCTAGCTCAGAAATATTACAATCTTCGATTCACCAATTTTATTGGTGGCGAAGCAAGCGATCAATTGTTATCTCCAAACAATAGTCCAGTTACAGCTTCTTTTGGTATTGGACAGCTAAAGGAAGAAACATCTATAAACGCTAGTTTGGGTTTTACTGCAAACTTTTCAAAATTTACTGCTACTGCAGATCTTTATTATATAGATGTTAAAGACAGGATTGTTTTAACAGGAAATTTCCCTGCTCCAGATATAGAAAATGTAGATTCTGCACAATTTTTCGTGAATGGAGTAGATACAGAAACCACAGGACTTGATGTTGTACTAACTTATAAAGACAATTTTGATGATAATATTATTGGAGTCTCGGTTTTAGCGAATATCAATAATATGGTAATTAAAGATGTGAAAAACGGCAATCTTGACGAACAAACATTTTTTGGGGAAAGAGATAAAGCTTTTCTATTGGCATCAGCCCCGGAAAGTAAGTTGGTAGGAATTCTTACCTATGAAAGAAATTGGTTAAGTGCCGGACTTACCATTACACGTTTCAGTGAAGTTGAACTTTTAGATTTTCAAATGTTTGAAGATTCTGCAGATTACGGTGGTTTCGAAAATCAAATTATTGCCGCAACAGATACTTACACAGCTAAATTTGTAACTGATCTTAATCTTGGATTTACAGTTTCAGAAAATATAAAATTGAACGTGGGCTCCAATAACCTTTTCAATATATATCCAGACCAGCAAGATGATTGGACGGAAGGAGGCGGATATTGGGATTCTGTTCAAATGGGCTTTGGCGGTGCGTTTTATTATGCTCGCATTAATTACAATTTCTAAAATTTAGAATTTAATTTAACCCTGTTATTGAAATGACAGGGTTAAATTTAAAATTTTATAAAAAAGAGTGAAATTTATATAATTATTTATGAATTTCTTACCATTAATTATTCGACTTTAACTCATTTGAATGGTACCTTTGTGATATTAAACTAATAAACAAACCATTATGAAAAAAGTATTGATGATTTTAGCATTAGCAGCATTTACAACTGGTATTGCACAGGAAAATAAAAATGAAAAAAAGGAAACCGTTGTAACAAAAACCGCGGTGAAAAGTGAAAAAGGAACCGATGTTTCCACAAAAGCAGTAACAAAAACCGAAAAACAAGTGATTACACTAGCTGACAGCGATTCTAACCAAACAAATCAAACGATGACGATGGAGCCAATGAAGGTTAGTAGCGATGTAAGCTATGGTTATGAAGGAAATCGATTTAAATTTATTAGCCAAAAAGATGAAGATGGATATAGGTTAATGACGGTTAAAGACAACGCTACACAAGAAGAATACGCCATTATAAAGCCTACTTCACAAGAGGGCTATTATATTTTAGCTAAAGATGGAACTTCTTCTTTTGGTTATTTTAATGCTGATGGCAACTTTGTTGTAGAACATTATGATGCAGATAAAGATGCAATTGTTTCTAATATCTATAAATTAGAGATGAATAAAAATTAAATATTCCCAATCCCCACAATAGAAATTGCCCCTCAAGCATAATTTGAGGGGCTATTTTTAATATTTTGCTTGAAAAGAAATAATTATTTTAAAAATTTAACCTGTAAAATTCCTACAATTCATTTTTTTTTTAACATTTGTTAAGTATTAGTAATTGTTCTGGTGCACCTCTACATTACAATACAAAAATTTATTATTTAACTTCAAATTTTTGTATTATGAAACACACTCATGATGCCCTTGGTAGTAATATAAATTATCATTGCAACAGTACGGGAGTTTATAATACCTATGACGAAAGTGCTTTGTTAAGAAATTCTTTTGGTTATTCATCAGCAGGTCAAGGAAACTACAACACTACTACTATAAAATCTAATATTCGTGCAAATAAACCAGTAATATTAGCTGGTGGTGGGCATATGTGGGTTTGTGATGGTTTTAAAAATGGTAAGATCTGTTTTGAAGGTGGAGCATCTTGGTATTTATTGCTTCGAATGAATTGGGGTTGGGGTGGTAGCTTTAACGGTTATTATTATTACGATAATTTCAATCCCAATGGTAACAATTTTAATAGTGATTTACAAATGGTATATAATATAAACCCCTAAAAATTATGAAAACAATTGCAACATTAATATTATTGACAATTTTAACATCTTGTAGCAAAAACAATGATGACGAGCCACAACAACAAGCAAATGTTATTGATGTAAATGTGGAATTATCCCTAAAAAGTACAAACGGAGAAGATCTTTTAGACCCGAACAATCCCAATGGTTACAAAGCCGAGGATATTAAATTATATTATTTGATAAATGGTGAAAAACAGGAGGTTTTTGATGCAAATATGGACTATCCCAGAAACTTTTTTATTTTTAAACATGAGTCTGAATATAGAATACGTATTTTCCAAAACCTTGCAGAAACCGAGGCACTTCCAATTACTTATGTTGAATGGAACAATCAAGATACAGACACTTTACAGGCAGAATATCATAGAGCAGACCGTTTAATTCAAGTAATAAAAACTTGGTTTAATGGTGAACTGAAATGGGATGTAGTAAGCAATAAAGAGAATTTTTTTACAATAATTAAATAACATACTTCCAATTTAATGTATAAAAAAGCAACCTTCTAAGGTTGCTTTTTTTATACGTAAAATTCAGATATTATTCTTTGTGCATAAAAGCCTGCTTCGCCAAAAGTGTTTCTTCACTTTCCACATGATCGTCGTCTGGCACGCAACAATCCACAGGACATACGGCGGCACATTGCGGTTCATCGTGAAAACCTTTGCATTCGGTACATTTATCTGCTACAATAAAATAAATTTCATCACTAACTGGTTCCTGCGCTTCATTGGCATCTACCTGTTTTCCATTTGGCAATACAACTTTACCATCAAGGTCAGTTCCGTCTGCGTAGCGCCAATCGTCAGCTCCTTCATAGATGGCGGTGTTGGGGCACTCAGGCTCACATGCACCACAGTTTATACATTCGTCTGTTATAATAATTGCCATGGGATTTACTTTTTCTAACTTTGCGCAAATTTAATGCCTAACAATCGCAACTCCAAACTAAGTATGCAATTAAAACAAAGAATTAACGCTTTTGTCAGTTTAGGAAAATTTCTCCGAGAAATTGACTCAGAAGCTTCGGGAGAAAATACATACATGCACGAATCTTTTTTGAGAAAAGCTGAAGCAGAAAATGGATGGTTCATTCAAGAAAATATAAAATTTGCTTTAAGCAGTTGGAGTAACGCCCTGTCAGAAAAAAACCTCCAACAATGGCTTTCAAATTATAAAATTGAAGAAACCGAACCGAAAACTATTGCAGTCATAATGGCGGGAAATATACCCTTAGTTGGTTTTCACGACTTTCTTTCTGTTTTAATCACGGGCAATAAAGTTTTGGCGAAACTTTCCTCAAATGATAAATCACTTCTTCCTTTTCTTGCTGAATATTTAATTTCAGTGGAGCCGGAATTTAAAAATTACATTGTATTTACCGAAGGAAGACTGGAGAATTTTGATGCAGTTATCGCAACAGGAAGTAATAATACCTCACGGTATTTTGATTATTACTTCGGAAAATATCCAAATATAATTCGTAAAAACAGAAATTCTATAACAGTATTAACTGGAAACGAATCTACCGCTGAATTACAAAAACTGGCTGATGATATTTTCCGTTATTTCGGTCTTGGTTGTCGCAATGTTTCAAAATTATACATCCCAGAAAATTATGATTTTGAATCATTTTTTAAAGCCATGTTCAGTTGGAAAGAAATTATTCACAATCACAAATACATCAATAATTACGATTATAACAAAGCAGTTTATTTGATGGACAGCTTTCCGTTATTGGACAACGAATTTATGCTACTGAAAGAAGATAATGGGTTCTCCTCTCCTATTTCTGTAATCTTTTATGAAAAATATACTTCATTAAATAATTTAAAAGAAGAACTAGAAACACAGTCAGAAAATATTCAATGCATCGTTTCAACCGTAGGTTTACCAAATGAAATTAATTTCGGAAAAGCGCAGCATCCAGAATTATCAGATTATGCAGATGGAATAGATACGGTTGATTTCCTGTTGAAACTTCCTTGATAAATTATTCATAATTGCCACATAATTCGTGGCATAATTCACATCTTTGTACTATAAATTTTCATCGAAATGAAAAAACATAATTTTAGTGCAGGGCCCTGCATTTTGCCGCAATCCGTATTGCAAAAATCTGCTGAAGCAGTTTTAAATTTTAATAATTCAAATCTTTCTTTAATTGAAGTCTCACACAGAGGCAAGGATTTTGTGGAAGTAATGGATAAAGCTCGTAATCTCGCATTGGAGCATTTAGGGCTGCAAAATAAAGGATACCAAGCCTTATTTCTTCAAGGCGGAGCAAGTCTTGAGTTTTTAATGGTTGCCTACAATCTTTTAGAAAAGAAAGCAGCCTATTTAAACACTGGAACCTGGAGTGATAAAGCCATAAAAGAAGCCAAATTATTTGGCGAAGTGGTTGAAGTTGCTACTTCAAAAAGTGAAAATTTCAACTTTATTCCTAAAAATTACAACGTGCCAAAGGATGCAGATTATTTCCACTGCACAAGTAACAACACTATTTTTGGAACGCAGATGCAAAGTTTTCCAGAAACGGAAATTCCAATGGTTTGCGATATGAGCAGTGATATATTTTCACGACAGCTGGATTTTTCAAAATTCAGTTTGATATATGCTGGTGCACAAAAAAACATGGGGCCAGCAGGAACAACATTGGTTATTGTAAAAGAAGATATTTTAGGTAAAGTTTCACGTTCCATTCCTTCTATGTTGAATTATAAAATTCATATTGATAAAGAAAGTATGTTTAATACACCCGCAGTTTTCCCTGTGTATGTTTCTATGTTAACACTAGAATGGTTGAAAGATATAGGCGGCATTTCTGCAATTGAAAAAATAAATAATCAAAAAGCGGAACTTTTATATAACGAAATAGACCGAAACCCACTGTTTGAAGGTTTTGTGGCCAATAAAGAAGACCGATCTAAAATGAATGCCACTTTTAATTTAAGAAATGATGAATTGAAGGCAACCTTTGACGATCACCTAAAACAAGCCGGAATAACGGGTCTAAATGGTCACCGAAGTGTTGGAGGTTACCGCGCTTCTATGTACAATGCATTACCACTGGAAAGCGTGCAAGTTTTGGTAGATGTAATGGAAGCAGTTGAAAAGGGCGCATAACGAAATAAACAATAACTCATTAATTTTTATAGATGAAAATATTAGCAAACGACGGAATTTCAGAAAGTGGAATTACTGCTTTAGAAAAAGCTGGATTTGAAGTATTAACCGTGCAAGTGGCACAAGAACAACTTCAAAATTACATCAATGAGCATAAAATTGAAGTGCTTTTAGTGCGCAGTGCCACAAAGGTCCGGAAAGATATCGTTGACAATTGCCCTTCGCTGAAAATTATAGGTCGTGGTGGGGTTGGCATGGACAATATTGATGTAGACTATGCTCGCGAAAAAGGAATTGAAGTTATAAATACACCCGCAGCTTCCTCTGCCTCAGTTGCCGAATTGGTGTTTGCGCATTTATTTGGTGGCGTAAGATTTTTACACGATTCCAATAGAAATATGCCCTTAGATGGCGACACTAAGTTTAAAGATTTAAAGAAGAATTATGGAGCAGGTCGCGAACTCCGAGGAAAAACTTTGGGTATTGTGGGCTTCGGAAGAATAGGACGCGAAGTAGCAAAGATAGCATTGGGCTGTGGTATGAAAGTAATTGCCAGCGATAATAATATTGGTGAAGCTGACATAACACTCGATTTTTATGATGGGCAGAAAATAATTTTAAAAATAAAGACTGAACCCGTTTCAGAATTGATAAAGCATAGTGATTTTATAACTCTTCATGTACCATCACAAAATGGGTATTTGATTGGTAAAGATGAAATTTCTAATATGAAGAATGGCGTAGGGATTGTAAACGCTGCTCGTGGTGGTGTTCTTGATGAAAAAGCACTTTTAGAAGGTCTTGAAAGTGGAAAAATTTCCTTTGCAGGATTAGATGTTTTTGAGGAAGAACCCACTCCCTCAGTTAAAGTTTTGATGAATGACAGAATTTCGTTAACACCACATATTGGCGCAGCCACAGATGAAGCACAGGACAGAATTGGTGCCGAACTAGCTGAACAAATAATTAATATAATGGCCAATGCTTAGCATTTTTAACTAACTTAGTTACCTAATTTCTTAATTGTAAAGAACATGGCTTCAATATTAGATTTACTAAGTAGTGACATGGGCAAACAGCTCATTAGTGGTGCAAGTGCACAAACTGGTCAGTCAGAAGATAAAACTGCAAATGTATTGAGTATGGCGCTACCCGTCATTTTGAGCGCAATGCAACGCAATGCAACAACTCCGCAGGGAGCGCAAAGTTTGAGTAATGCCTTGGAAGACAAGCGTCACGATGGATCTATTTTAAATCAATTAGGAGGACTTTTAGGAAATGGAGGTCCCGATTCTAATTTGTTGATTGATGGTGAAGGAATATTAAAACACGTACTTGGAGGAAATCAAGAAAAAGTTGAACAAAATATAAGTAAAACAAGCGGAGTTGACGCCAGTTCAGTCGCAAAAATAATTAAAATGGCAGCCCCAATTTTAATGGGAGTTTTAGGCAACCAAAAAAGAAAAGATAATGTCGGGGAAAGTGGCATAGGTGATTTGCTGGGATCAGTTTTAGGAAAAAACACCAACCACGATCAATCATTTATTGAAACCCTTCTCGATGCTGATGGTGATGGTAGCATCATTGACGATGTTGCTGGAATGGTTATGGGCGGCAAGAAAAAAGGCGGTCTTGGCGGACTTTTGGGGGGTCTATTTGGGAAATAAAAAGACTACATAATTTTAAATCAAAGTTAAAAACCCTCTGCTTCGCATTACATTGTTTAACTTTGTAAAAATAATTTCTATGAAAAATTTTTTACTCATCCTCGCTCTTTCGGTTCTCATTTACAGTTGTGGAACTGGCAATAGCGCAATGAACGATTCTTCTTCAGAAACAGTAAAAAATGATACCATCCGTATCGCAAATGATAGCCTAGAATACGAAATACTTATTATTGAGCCTGGCTTTGAGTCTTGGCTCATTTCCCAACCACCACGCGGATTTTATGGACAATCCCTTTTGGAATCTAAAAACCGTTTGTTTGTTTCAGAATATAACAACCGTGTACTGCAGCCCGCCAGATATTCACGAAATTTATATACTGAGCAAATAAACTATGATTCTTCTGTTGACTATGGTTACGAAGTAAATTATCTGCTCTACAACTACTTTGTATATTTTCAGGACAAGTACAATCAAAAATTTATTGGCGCAAGAAATTGAAAAAATTAAAAAAACGGTGGAACATAAAATCCAACGGTCAACTTTTTATAGTATTTCTGGTATTCGCCATTACAGGAAGTTCCGCTGCAAAACTTGCAGCTCCAGTAACTGAGTTTTTTGAAATAAAAAAAGAAATGGGTTGGTATATTTACTGGCCTTTTCGAATTTTAATAATTTTCCCTATTTATCAGCTATTGTTAGTTTTTTACGGTTGGGTATTTGGAGAGTTTACATTTTTTTGGAAATTTGAAAAAAAAATGCTCCGCGGTATGGGCTTGCGGTTTATAATTAAAAAATGAATTTTTTTAAAAAGGAAATAATAAGAATTTTTTCTGCGACACTTTTTTCGTTGGCGTTGCTATTTCCTACGGCCGTAAAATTCGCTCACACCTTTGAAGGCCACGAACACAAAGCCTGCACAGAATTTTCTACCCATATTCACAAAAAACAATTGGATTGTTCTATTTGTGATTTTCACTTTTCAATTTTTAATTTTACTCCTTCGGAGCTTCCGGATTTTGCAATACTGAATGGTTTTCAAAAAACAGAAACTGTTTATTTATTGCCAGAATTCAACCTAAACCCCGTTCATTATTTCTTAAGAGGACCTCCTCAATTTCTTGATTTTCTATCATAATTTTTTAAAAAAATCAATCTTTAAAATCAAGAAAGCATGAAAAACATTCTATGCTTGCTTGCTGTATTTTTGTTATATACAGCAGTGAGCGCACAAAATTCCTTAATAGGAAAAATAACTTCGAAAGAAAAAAATGAACCTGTCTCGGCAAACATTTACATTCCACAATTAGAAAAAGGGACTGTTGCAGATTTTGACGGAAATTACACATTAAATAATATACCCGACGGAAATTACAACGTGGTTTTTTCATCTCTGGGATATGCCACTATTTCGAAAAAAATTACTTTTTCGAACAATCAAAGCGTTACCGAAAATTTTCAATTAGAAGAAAGCGCTGTAGAAATGGAAGAAGTAATTGTTTCCACTCCTTTTCATAAATTACAGAGTGATAACGTAATGAAGGTGGAACGTATTTCTACAGAAGACCTTAATTCATCTGGTGCGGTCACCCTTGCAGATGGTATTAAAAATATTGCCGGTGTAGATCTAATTACCACAGGAACTGGTATTGGAAAGCCTGTTATTCGTGGTTTGAGCTCTAACAGGGTTTTAACTTATACTCAGGGCGTCCGACTGGAAAACCAACAGTTTGGTGATGAACACGGCTTGGGAATTAATGAAGCTGGAATTGAAAGTGTAGAAGTAATAAAGGGACCTGCTTCCCTACTCTACGGAAGCGATGCTCTTGGTGGAGTTCTTTACTTAAATCCAGAAAGATTTGCGATTTCTGGAGAAACCCACGGCGATTTAAGCAGCACCTACTTTTCAAATACTTTAGGAACTTCAACAAACTTGGGGATGAAAACCTCTGGTGAAAAACTGAAATTTTTGGCACGAGGCTCCTTTTCAGAATTTAGTGACTATAAAACAGGAGCTGGTTATCGTGTAACAAATTCGCGATTCAATGAAAAGGATTTGAAAACAGGAGTACAATATTTGGGAACGAAATTTAAGTCTACGCTTCGTTATAATTATAACCGTTCCAATATTGGAATTGCCGAAGAAATTGGCGAGCAAACACGTTCAAAGAGTTTGGAACTTCCGTTTCAGGAAGTCGATAACCACATTTTAAGTTTCGACAATACCTTATTTTTCAATAACTCAAGTTTAGATGTGAAAGCTGGGTATTTATTTAATGATCGCCGTGAGTTTGAAGATGATCCAGCCATAGCCGCCCTTCGCTTAAAATTGAATACTATCAATTATGATGTAAAATATAACTTACCAGAATTGGGTAGATTTGAAACTATAATTGGTTTACAAGGAATGTTTCAAAACAACAAAAACGAAGGTGAAGAAATTTTAATTCCTGATGCAAACACTACCGACGTTGGACTTTTGGCGACTTCGCACTACCATTTAGAAAAAGTGGATTTGCAAGCAGGAATCCGTTTTGATTCACGAAAAATTGAAAGTGAAGCAGCTCGCAATCCTTTGGATAACGATTTTATTCCAGCTTTGAATAAAACCTTTACAAGCTTCACTGCAGCTTTAGGGGCAAAAATGGATTTATTTAAAAATTTTTCCACTCGTGTAAATTTGGCTAGCGGTTTTAGAGCTCCCAATTTGGCTGAACTTACTTCCAATGGCATTCACGAAGGCACAAATAGATATGAAAAAGGAAATGCAGAATTAAATAACGAACAAAACTTTCAAGCAGATCTTTCTTTTGAATACAGAAACGAACACGTTGAGTTTTTCGTCAACGGGTTTTACAATGCGGTAAATAATTATATTTTTCTTTCACCCACCAATGAAACAATTGAAGATACACAAGTTTATGATTATCTTCAAAATGATGCCACGCTATATGGGGGGGAATTTGGGTTTCACCTACACCCCCATCCTTTGGATTGGTTACATTTGGAAAGCAGTTTTGAGACGGTTACCGGAAAATTGAGCAATGACAAGTATTTACCATTAATACCAGCAAACTCGCTTCGGAATACGTTTCGTGTAGAATTGAACGATGGCAAAACAAGAAAAAAGAGTTTTGCGTTTATAACACTTGAAAACACACTCGATCAAAAAAATGTGAGCAATTTTGAAACAAGAACTGGCGGATATTCTCTTTTAAGCGCTGGTATTGAAAGTAGTTTTCAACTTCAAAAAATTGCCTTCAAACTAGGTGTAAATGGAACGAATCTTACCGATAAGGAATATATTTCACATCTTTCGCGTTTTAAACCCGATGGAATTTTAAACATTGGGCGAAGCATCAATGTAAACTTAAAAATAGAGATATAACAAAAAAGCCCCGATTGGGGCTTTTTTTATTCATTTACTCGAATTTTAATAGTTCGTGGTATGGGTTGTTTTTTCCAGACAAATGTGTAAAGCCACATAAGTGTAAAAGTTGGGATAATATCTGTAAAGGGCAATATCTCTTCAAGAAATACGAAAACGGAAGCAATTTTTCCTTCTGTTCCTGTATACATATCATTCATCTTTTTTGCCGCAAATGGTGCCCAGAGTATGTCTAAAAATGGACCTACTACTGGTATTGCCATTGTAGCCATACCTAACACATCATAAATGATTCCTTGACGTAGTAATTTATATTTTTCGTTTTTCATTTTGTTGTCTTTAAATTATTACGAGCAAAAAACATTCCAAAAAAACTATGACAAATCGTTACTTATTAGTTTTAAAAATTCATTTCTTGTTTCAATGGCTTCAAATTGTCCCCTAAAGCCAGAAGTTGTTGTAACACTGTTCTGTTTTTGAACGCCACGCATCATCATACACATATGCGAAGCTTCAATAACAACTGCTACTCCTTTGGGTTTCAATGTATCGTTTATACATTCCAAAATATCGTGGGTTAAACGTTCCTGCACTTGCAATCTTCTCGCAAAAACATCAACAACACGTGGAATTTTACTCAATCCAACAATATAGCCATCGGGAATGTATGCAATGTGTGCTTTTCCGAAGAAAGGAAGAATATGATGTTCACATAAAGAATAAAGCTCAATATCCTTTATAATTACCATATCGTGATAAGCCTCCGCAAACATTGCACTTCTAAGTATTTCTGAAGGGTCCTGTCCATTTCCCGAAGTTAAGAATTGCATGGCTTTAGCTGCTCTTTCAGGCGTCTTGATTATTCCTTCGCGAGAAACATCTTCTCCAATAGTATTTAAAATCTTACTGTAGTTTTCAATTAAATTGTCGGTTACGGGTTGGTCGTATTCTTCAAGGTATCTATATGATGACATTTTTTTTGTTCAAGAATTTAAATTCAAATGTAAACACATAAGTTTGAATAAAAACTATATAACTAATTGGATTGCATTATAGCACTATAAATAGTACTTTCACAAATTAAAATTTTGCTATGATTGAGGCACAAAACATTCATAAATATTACGACAATCTCCACGTTTTGAAGGGTGTTGACCTTCATATAAAGAAAAGTGAAATTGTTTCAATTGTAGGTGCTTCAGGCGCAGGAAAAACTACACTGCTTCAAATTTTAGGAACACTGGATTCTTTGCACGATAACAAAAGTAAATTGCAAATTAACGGAGTGAATATTGGTTCTCTTTCGGGGAAAAAGATGGCAAAATTCAGAAATGAAAATATGGGCTTTATTTTTCAGTTTCATCAATTATTACCTGAATTTACTGCTCTTGAAAACGTTTGTATTCCGGCTTTTATTATGAATACCCCAAAAAACGAAGCTATCAAAAAAGCCAAAGAATTGTTGTCATTTTTAGGGCTTTCGCACCGCGAAGACCATAAACCTAATGAACTATCCGGTGGCGAGCAACAGCGAGTGGCTGTAGCTAGAGCTTTAATAAACAATCCAGCAATAATTCTAGCTGATGAGCCCAGCGGAAATCTTGATACGGAAAGCGCCGAAAATCTACACAATCTCTTTTTTAAATTGCGTGATGAATTTGGGCAGACTTTCGTTATCGTTACCCACAATGAAGAACTTGCGAATATGGCCGACCGAAAGCTTGTTATGCAAGACGGAAAAATTGTAAAATAATACATGAAGAAAAGCGAACTTAAAGATTTTCTTGACGAAAAAGTAATTATTTATAACCACCCAAATTTTATTGAATCCGATCCCATTCAAATTCCGCATTTATTTACGCTGAAAGAAGATATTGAAATCGCGGGCTTTCTCGTGGCCACAATCGCCTGGGGAAACCGAAAGAGCATCATAAATAACGGTCATCGTTTAGTGGAAATTATGGGCAGTTCGCCGTATGATTTTGTTATGAATTTTTCAGAAAAAAATGCTGAATCACTTACTCCTTTCGTACATAGAACCTTTAATAATGAAGATCTTTTTTATTTTTTTAAAGCCCTTCAAAATATCTATAAAAATCACGGGGGAATGGAAAGCCTTTTTGCAAAGTATGGCGAAAAAGATTCTCTGCAGTCTGCAATCCATCATTTCAAAAAAATCTTTTTTGAACTTCCGCATCTTTCTAGAACACAAAAACACGTCAGCGATCCGTTGAAAAATTCAGCTGCCAAAAGAATAAATATGTTTTTGAGGTGGATGGTACGCAATGACAATGCTGGTGTGGATTTTGGTATTTGGAAAAGCATCTCCCCTGCACAACTTTCATGCCCGTTAGATGTACACAGTGGAAATGTTGCCCGAAAACTTGGTTTGCTAAACCGAAAACAAAACGACGGCAAGGCTTTGGCTGAGCTGGATAATTCACTTCGAAAACTAGACCCAAACGATCCTGTAAAATATGATTTTGCCCTCTTCGGATTAGGTGTTTTTGAACGTTTTTAATAAAGAAACTAACCCAATTCGCATTATTTTTTTTGTGTTATCAACTCAATTTAAAATATTGTACATTTACGTTTAATCCATAAATCTCGACCTCTGTCGGATTTAAGAAAAATTAGAGATAAAGCCTTGATAGCACCACAATTCCCAGTTGATGAACCACACCGCATGGCCGCAGTAAAGTCATACAATATGTTGGATACATTACCGGAAAAAGATTTCGATAATATTACAGAATTAATAGCAAGCATATGTGATGTGCCAATATCTTTGGTAACTTTAATAGATGCTGACCGAAATTTTTTGAAATCACACTTTGGTGTCCCTTTTAACGAATCGCCTCGCAATATTTCTTTCTGCGGACATGCAATTTTAGACGAAACCAATATTTTTATCGTTGAAGATGCTCGAAAAGATCCACGATTTAAGGACAATCCATTAGTAAAAGACATGAATGCCATTTTTTATGCAGGTGTGCGTTTAATTAATCCTGAAGGTTACCCCTTGGGAACACTTTGTGTTTTTGATGTAAAACCAAGGTCTCTCACAAAATCACAGAAAAAGGCGCTTATCGCTATGGCATATCAAGTTGTCAACCTTTTTGAGGCCCGAAAACGCAATAGAATATTAATGGAAGTTCAGCAGGAATTGGAAGAAAAGAATGAAGAACTTAAGAATTTTGCGGGTATTGTTTCACATGATATGAAAATGCCTCTTGCAAATATGATTATAACCTCTGATATGTTGCGCAGCAAATATGGTAATCTTTTGGATGATCAAGGAAATGAATATTTAAATTACATAAAACAATCTTCATTTACTTTAAGCGAATATATTACTGGACTTTTGGAACATTACGAAAGCGATAAAACAGCATCTCTAACTGATGAGGTTTTTGACAGTCACGATCTTTTAGAGGAGATGATAGAGCTGCTAAACATCAATATTGATTGTGAGATAAATCTGCCAGAAAAAAATATTGAAATGCACGCCAATAGATCTGCTTTGGAGCAAATTATTCTTAACCTCGTGACCAACAGTTTAAAATATAATGACAAAAAGAGAATAAAAATAGACATTGAATGCACCGAGGCAAACGGGTTTTATAATTTTTCCATTGCTGACAATGGCATGGGTATTCCAAAAAATAAATTGAACCGTATTTTTGATCTTTTTGCAACCACCGGTAAATTGGACAGAAATGGAAAAAAAGGAAACGGCATTGGGCTATCCACAGTTAAAAAGCTCATTAAAAAACTTAATGGTGAAATAGATGTTTCTTCAGAATTGGGAAAAGGCACTACTTTTCATTTTTCTATAAAAAAGAACTAAGCACCAAATCATTATTTGTAAAATCCTGTTAATTCCTTTTTCCGACGAACTTTATCAACCTATATTTATAGACATAAAATTTCCTCATTGAAATATTTTTATGATTTATCCGAAATTCCCAGAAAATGATAAAGAACGGATTGCCGAATTAAAAAAATACAATTTACTCGATACTTTATCCGAAAACGATTTTGACAATATTACAAAACTTATCGCCGCAATTTGTGAAGTACCTATTTCTTTAATAACACTTTTAGATACAGACCGAAATTTTTTCAAATCTCATTTTGGTCTTGACTACAACCAATCACCCAGAAATATTTCGTTTTGCGGTCATGCAATATTGCAGCATGATGATATTTTTATGGTGGAAGACGCAAGAAAAGATAAGCGTTTTAAGGACAATCCGCTTATAAATGATGCTAAGGCAATATTCTATGCAGGCGTTCCTCTTATAAATCCAAAAGGTTTCAAACTTGGAACTCTCTGTGTATTTGACCATAAACCACGAAAACTTACAGAACTTCAAATTATCTCTTTGAAAGCTTTAGCAAAACAAGTGGTAAATCTTTTTGAGCTTAGAAAGAAAAACAATCTTTTAACCGAATTTCAAAAAGAACTGCAAGCAAGAAATGATCGGCTTAATAATTTTGCCCACGTAGTTTCACATGATCTAAAATCACCATTGGGCAATATAATTTCACTCACACGACTTCTTAGGGAAGAAAATCTTGGAAATCTCTCAAAAGATTCAGAGATGTACCTCAATTATATTGAAGAGTCGTCCTCAACTTTAAAGAATTACATAAATGGTATTTTAAAGTTTTACAAATCAGATGAATTATTAGAAACCCAAAAAAGGGATGTTGAACTAAAAGAGTTGTTTGATGAAATAAGCGAAATTTTAGTAACAGATGATATCGTTTTTGAATTCCCAAAAGAAGGCACTTTGAAAAATGTAAACAAGGCCGCCTTGTCACAAATATTTTTAAATTTGGTCGATAACAGCTTGAAATATAATTTAAATGATAAAAGGATGGTTAAGATAGGTTATACCGAGGAGAATGACTTTCATAAGTTTTCTGTTAAAGACAATGGAATGGGTATTGATTTTGGCGTACAGGAAGAAATTTTCAATCTTTTTAAAACAACAGGCATTAAAGATCGTAACGGAAAAGAGGGTACGGGTATTGGTCTAGCAACTGTAAAAAGCTTAGTTTCAAAGCTTGGAGGAAGTATTTTCTTATTATCAGAACCCGGAAAAGGAAGTACCTTTACGTTTACAGTTGAGAAATAGCTTTAATTACGTTCCATTTTTTATCTTTGGACAATATTTATAGGAATGCAGTTCAAAAACCCAGAAATTCTTTACTTTCTTTTCCTACTGCTCATCCCTATATTTATTCATCTTTTTCAACTTCGCCGTTTTCAAAAAGTAGAATTCACTAATGTTGCTTTTCTTAAAAAAGTGACTATTCAAACCCGAAAGAGTTCACAACTCAAAAAATGGCTCACTTTGTTGATACGTATGTTGGCGTTGGCATCTATAATCATTGCTTTTGCACAACCCTTCACTGCTTCAAAAACAGCATTGAATACAAAAAAAGAAACCGTTTTCTATATTGATAATTCGTTCAGTATGCAAGCGAGGGGTGCAAAAGGACCACTGTTGGAACGGGCTTTACAGGATTTATTCGATAAATCTGGTGGTGCAGAAAAATTGAGCTGGTTCACAAACAATTCTGAACGGAAAAACACATCCCCACAAGATTTTAAAAACGAAATCCTTTCAGTTAAATATTCGCAAAACCAGCTAACTCCAAACCAAGTTTTGCTGAAGGCAAATCAACTTTTTTCTAACCAAAAAGGTGTGTTTAAACGTTTAGTATATCTGTCCGATTTTCAGCAGAAAGAAGATTTTCCAGAAATTCCTGAAGATTTAATTGTAGATGCTGTGCAATTAAAACCTGCTAAAACTTCAAATATTTCTATTGATAGTGTATATGTTGCTTCAAAAAATGCTTCAACTACGCAGCTAAAAGTTATTGTTTCACAACTCGGTAATGCAACTTCGGAAGCGCCGATTTCTCTTTTCAACAAAGAAAAATTAATTGCAAAAACTGCAGTAGACTTTTCTGTAAATTCAAATGGAACCGTAACTTTTGATATCGATAATTCCGAAGAATTTATTGGTAAATTGGAACTAAACGACCCCAATTTGCCCTTTGATAATAAATTGTTTTTCAGCATCAATAAGCCTGGAAAAATAAAGGTTTTGGCTATCAATGAATCCGATGGAAATTTTCTGCGTCGTCTTTTTGAAAAAGAGGAATTCCAATTTACGCAGCAAACTTTTAAAACACTTAATTATAACGAAATTCCCGAACAAAACTTCATAGTTTTGAACGAGCTGAAAGAAATTCCTGCATCACTGGCAACTGCGCTAAAGGCTTTTAGCGACGACGGGGGAAGTGTTCTTATTATTCCAGCAGTAAAAGCAGATTTAAACAGCTACAATAATTTTTTATTACCTACGGCTTTAGGAACGCTTACGGAAGAAAAGGTTCAAGAAAAAAAAATTACAAATATTATCTTTTCGCATCCACTTTTTAAAGATGTTTTTGAAAAGGAAGTTGCAAATTTTCAATATCCAAAGGTTAATTCTTTTTATACTATTTCATCAAGTGCAACACCCGCAATTGCTTTTGAAGACAACCAACCTTTTTTACTTCAAAAGAATAATACCTATTTATTCACTTCGGCGATCAATAAAGAAAACTCAAATTTTCAGAATTCGCCTTTAGTTGTTCCCACAATTTATAATATGGCCATCCAGAGTTTGCCATTGACAGACTTGTATTATACAATTGGTACACAAAATTCTATCGCAGTTCCGGTTAAATTAGGGCCAGACGAAATTCTTACTATTAAAGACAGTACCGCAAGGTTCATCCCGCTTCAGCAAACAAAAGCCAATTACGTTTTAATGACAACAACGGACGAACCTAACAACGCGAACAATTATCAAATTGTAAAGGAAAGTGAGTTTTTGGAAAATATAAGTTATAATTTCAATAGAAATGAAAGTGAATTACAATACCTAAATATTGAAGATTGGAAAGGTGCTGAAATATATAAAACCGTAGAAGATCTTTTTGATTCTCTCACTGAAGCAAATTCCATCAATAGTTTTTGGAAATGGTTTGCTATTTTTGCACTGCTCTTTTTACTTTTTGAAATGCTTATTTTAAAATTCTACAAATGAAGATATTACTGAAATCCGCGACCATTGTTGATGCTACAAGCAAGCATCATTTAAAAAAACGGGATGTTTTAATAGAGAATGGTAAAATTTCGAAAATCGCTGTAACCATTCCATCTTCAGAAAAAGTAAAAGAGATTTCCCTGAAAAACCTTCACATTTCGCAAGGTTGGTTTGATAGTAGCGTATCCTTTGGAGAACCGGGTTTTGAAGAACGAGAAACAATAGAAAATGGTTTAAAAACTGCAGCTCTTAGCGGATTTACAAGTGTTGCTGTAAACGCCAACAGCTTTCCGGTAACAGATAGCAAGGGACATATAAAATTTTTAAAATCAAAAGCTGAAGGAAATGCTGTAAATCTCTACCCTATCGGCGCGCTCACAATGGGAAGCAAAGGGATTGATTTAGCCGAATTATACGATATGCAAAATGAAGGAGCGGTTTCATTTTATGATTACAAAAACCCGATAGCGAATGTAAATCTGCTGAAAATAGCACTTCAATACACCCAAAATTTTGAAGGATTGGTACAATCTTTTCCTTTTGAAAAATCCATTGCCCGAAACGGAATGGTAAATGAAGAAGTAAACAGCACACGCTTAGGCTTAAAAGGAATTCCAGCGCTTTCTGAAGAACTTCAAATAATACGTGATTTGTATATTTTGGAATATACCGGCGGAAAACTTCACATTCCTACAATTTCAACCAAAAAATCGGTTGCATTAATTAAAGAAGCAAAGAAAAAAGGATTAAATGTAACTTGTAGCGTTGCAATTTTCAACCTCGTTTTAACAGATGACGTTTTGGAAGGTTTTGATACAAATTACAAATTACTTCCACCCTTGCGTACCACCGATGATAATAAAGCGTTGCTAAAGGGCCTAAAAGAAGGCATTATAGATGGTGTTACAAGCGATCACAACCCGATTGATGTGGAACACAAAAAAACCGAGTTTGACCACGCCTATTTCGGAAGCATTGGCTTGGAAGGGTGTTTCGGAGTGTTAAATATGCTTTTAGGAGTCGAGCATTCAGTTACAGCGCTTACAGGGCTAAAAGAAGCTTTCAAAATTGCTTCGGAAAAAATTGAAGAGGGAAATTCTGCTGAGTTAACACTTTTCAATCCTGATGAAAACTGGGAATATTCTGAAAAAAATATTATTTCAACTTCAAAAAATGCAGCTCTTCTTGGAACAAAGCTAAAAGGAAAAACGTACGGAATCTTAGCAAATAACAAAATAGTATTAAAAAATTAATGAAGAATTCACCTGCAGGAAAATCTACCGCAATAATAGCCTACGCACCTTTTGTGGGATTTTTGATTGCATATTATATCAATAGAGATGAAAGCCATGAATTTGCAACTTGGCATATTAAAAACATGTTCGGGCTTTCCATTTTTTTTATTGTTTCGCTTATAGTGCAATCTCAAATTAATGTAAGGATCGGAGATATTTTATGGCTTGTTTGTCTTGTAATTTGGCTCTATTCTTGGACTATGGCTTTCTTCAACAAAAGGAAAGGTATCCCGTTTTTAAGTGAACTATTTCAAAAATGGTTTACTTTTTTAAATTAAAGTAATGGCTACCTTTAGCTTATAAAAATAACTAACCTAATCTCAAAAAAAATGGAAACAACTACAGACAATGGCAAAACCGTGGCCATCATTTCTTATATCACACTTATTGGATGGATAATTGCTCTTATAATGAACAACGGAAACAAGACAGCTCTAGGCTCGTTCCATGTGCGACAATCGCTTGGGATAATTTGCGTGAGCGTTATTTTAAGTATAATTATAAGTTTTGTTGGCATATCAGTCCTCAGTTGGATTGTTCAACTCGCCATAGTGGTATTTTGGCTTTTAGGATTGATAAGTGCTATTCAAGGTGAAATGAAACCCGTCCCTGTATTCGGTGAACAATTTCAAGACTGGTTTAAAGGCATTTAAAAATTTAAAATATTTTAACAAGACCTTTTATACTGAAAAAGCTTCAGTTTAAAAGGTCTTGTTTATTTTTGCAACTTATGGAAAAGCAAACTTTACTTTTAGAACATAATTATAGACCCGCTAAAAATTCTTCGGAAAATCCACCAGCTATAATAATGCTGCACGGTTTTGGGAGTGATGAAAACGATTTGTTTTCCTTCGCGAGCGAATTGCCTGAAAAATACGCTATCATTTCGTTAAAAGCACCCATCAGATTGGAACCTTACGGAAATGCTTGGTACAACATTTATTTTGATAATTCCCAAGGAAAGTTCAGTGATGATGAGCAAGCTATCGCTTCACGAGAATTAGTGACGAAATGCATTGATGAAATTGTTGAGAAATATAAAGTTGATGGCAATAATATTACACTTCTCGGTTTTAGCCAAGGCACTATTTTAGGTTTTGCCGTTGCATTGAGCTATCCTGAAAAAGTAAAAAATGTGATTGGTTTAAGCGGTTACATCAATGAAGAAATTTTAAAAGCTGGCTATTCTGAAAACGATTTCAGCAACCTCAATATATATACTTCCCACGGAAATGTTGATCAAGTAATTCCGGTGGAATGGGCTCGAAAAACACAGCCTTTTCTTAAAAAATTGAATATTGATTGTACTTATTCAGAATTTCCTGTTGGTCACGGCGTGGCACCACAAAATTTTCATGAATTAAAAAAATGGTTGGAAGAAAATGCTTAATAATTTTATTGAGGATATAAAAAAGAAGCAATTGTATTTAAAACAAGCTCCTTTTTTTCATTGAAAGAGTATTCTAAAATCATTTCGCCCCAATACTTTCCGTCAGTAAAATCTGCCAATATCCATTTGTGATTTAGAAATTTCAACTTGTTGATTTTCATATCACCATTCATACCATCAAAAGGAACCAAAGGGTTGTTGCCTTTTTCAAAATTATATTCGTAGATGGCGTCGTAAACTGTAGCTTCTACGGCAGCTGCTTCAAAACCTTGATTTTCCAAATAAGTCATTGCGTTCTCATTTCCCTGCAGGGTAAAATAATCAAGATTTATAATTTGGTTATTCAGTATTTCAATAGAATCGTTCTGTTTTTCAACTTTTACTCCAAGATTTTCAATTTTATTTTCTTGCGACTCAAAAATACTTTTTTCGTTCATGTATTGATAAATGATAAAAAGTAAAGCGAAAAAAAACAGGTACATAAAAATTTTATTCCTCATAATCAAATTGTTATAGTGAGTGTGTCAAATGCCAAATGCACGTTTTGTGGAAGTTTTTTCTCCACTTCCTCATGAAAGCCCATTATATGGCTAATGTGTGTAAAATATGTTGTTTCTGGTTTTACTTTTTGCACAAAATCAAGTGCTTCCGAAAGGTTGAAATGTGAATAGTGTTCCTCTTCACGGAGTGCATTAACCACCAAAACCTTGGTGCCTTTTATCTTTTCAATTTCTTTATCAGTAATGGTTTTCACATCTGTTAAATATGTAAAACCCTCTACTCGAAACCCTAAAACTGGAAGTTTATCGTGAAAAGCTTCAATTACAATTACTTCCTTCCCTCCTATTATAAAAGGTGTGTCTTTGTCTATTTCAATTTCTTCTACACTAGGCGCACCAGGATATTTGTTTACAGTTTCAAAAATATAGGCAAACCGTTCATGCAATGATTTAAAAACGCGTTTATGAGCATAAAAAGGCATATTGCCCTGCATAAAGTTAAAAGGTCTAATATCATCTAATCCAGCTGTATGGTCGCTATGTTCATGAGTCAATAGAATTGCATCAACTCTTGAAACATTTTCGCGCAATATTTGCTGCCTAAAATCTGGGCCGCAATCTATTACACAAGTAAAATCATCCCAACGCAATAAAACTGAAACTCTTAAACGTTTATCTTTTGGGTCTAAGCTTTTACAAACCGGGTGATTGCTACCTATTACAGGGATTCCCTGTGAAGTTCCAGTGCCGAGAAATGTAACGGTAAATGTTGAATCCATTCTCGCAAAAATACTGGTATTTTTTTTGTTTACCTATTGTATTTGCTACCTTTGTTATTAAGAAAAATAGAACGTTGCTATGCCGGAAACCATATTAGGTGACAAGGAATTTGAAAACATTCCTTCCATAAAAAGTAAGGCTTTACGAATTAATCTGAACGAAAACATTTACGGCACCTTTGCCGAAATTGGAGCCGGGCAAGAAACCGTTCGTAATTTTTTTAGAGCTGGTGGTGCATCAGGAACTATCGCTAAAACAATGTCTGCCTATGATAAAGATTTTAGCGATGCTATTTATGGCATTGAGGAAGACGGCAGATATGTAACCGAAGCACGATTAATAAAGATGCTTTCTCATGAAATAAATTTGATTGAGGAACGTATTATCCGCCAAAAGCATCCAAATAAACTATTCTTCGCCTTCGCAAATACTGTGGCTACCATAGATTTTGCAAAACAATACAAAGGCCACGGCTGGGTGGGTATTCGCTATCAAGTTGATCCAAAAGAAGCTTACAATGAAATAACCCTTCACGTTCGCTTTCACGAAAATGATGCGCAATTGCAGCAAGTTACCTTGGGAATATTGGGCGTAAATCTAATTTATGGCGCTTATTACAAATATGATCAACCTAAAAAATTGCTCCGATATTTGTACGATCATATTGATAAAGACAAGATTGAAATAGATACCATTAACTTTTCTGGTCCCCGTTTTAAAGATGTTGACAACCGTTTAATGAGTCTTCAGCTAATTAAAAATGGAATGACAGATGCGGTTATGTTTGGTTCCGATGGCCATAACATTCTTCCTGCAAGAATACTTTATAAGAAAAATATACTAGCACTTCGCGGAAGCTTTAGACCTGTAACAAAGGTTAATATTGATATGTTTGAACGTTCTTATGAAATGTTTCTAGCAGAAAACAGGGTAGAAAAAGAGCGTACCGAAGTTATTTTTGAAATCACACTTTCTAATCTTAGAGCTGAAGGAGAGATTGATGAAGAGGATTTTATGGACCGCGCAAAACTTCTTTGTTCGCTCGGGCATACAGTGATGATCTCTAATTTTCAGGAGTATTACAAACTTGTTGAATACTTCTCCCGCTATACAAAAATGCGTATGGGGCTTGCAATGGGAGTAAATAATTTGGTGGATATTTTTGATGAAAAATACTATCGTCATCTAAGTGGTGGAATTTTAGAGGCATTCGGTAAACTTTTCTTTAAAGATTTGAAAGTATATCTCTACCCAATGAAAGATCCTGAAACGGGAGAATATACCAACAGTGAGAATCTTAAAGTACATCCACGTATGAAGGAACTATATAAGTTCTTTAAATACAATGGAAAAGTCGTAGATATTACAGATTACAATCCTAAAATTCTTGACATTTTTTCACGCGAAGTCCTTTCAAAAATAGAAAATGGTGACGAAGGTTGGGAAGAAATGCTTCCAGCTGGAGTTTCTGAAATTATAAAGAACAAGCACCTTTTCAATTATAAAGGAACGGCTGAAAAAGTAGATAATTAATCTAATATTTGTGCAGCGTGATCTTTGGTTTTTACCTTATCTATTACGTTTTCAATAATTCCCTTTTCGTTTATTAAGAAGGTTTTTCGGTGAATTCCGTCAAATTCTTTCCCCATAAACTTTTTTGGGCCCCAAACTCCAAAGGCATTGATTACTTCTTTATTTTCATCAGCTAAAAGCGGAAAAGGAAAATTGTATTTCTCTCTGAAGTTTTTTTGACGTTTTTCACTATCAGCACTTACGCCTAAAAGTTCATAACCTTCTTTTTGAAGTTCGCTATAATTATCCCGAAGATTGCAAGCTTCAGCGGTACAGCCGGGAGTACTTGCTTTAGGATAGAAAAAAACAATCCATTTTTTCCCTTTATAATCTGCTGATGAAATAGTATTTCCATCTTGATCATTCACTTTAAAATCTGGGGCTTTATCACCTGCCTTTAATGTTTTCATTATCTTTATTTTTTATAAATGTACTTAAAATGACCAAGCAAGAAAAGGTAACTTTCGTTATTGATACGTTAAATAAATTATACCCGCAAGTTCCAATCCCGTTAGATCACAAAGACCCATACACATTATTGATTGCTGTTTTGCTTTCTGCCCAAAGTACAGATGTTAGAGTAAACAAGATTACACCACTTCTATTTCAAATAGCAGATAATCCGTACGATATGGTAAAACTTACTGTAGAGGAAATTAGAGAAATTATAAAACCAGTAGGGCTTTCCCCGATGAAATCAAAAGGAATTCACGGGCTTTCTGAAATTTTAATCAATAAATATAACGGACAAGTTCCAGCTGATTTTGAAGCTTTGGAATCTTTACCGGCCGTTGGTCATAAAACTGCAAGTGTCGTTATGAGCCAAGCATTCAACATTGCTGCTTTTCCTGTGGATACGCATATTCACAGATTGATGTATCGATGGGGTTTTACTAATGGTAAAAACGTAGTTCAGACTGAAAAGGATGCAAAGCGTTTGTTTCCGATAGATTTATGGAATACACTACATCTTCAAATTATATGGTATGGAAGACATTATTCTCCCGCCCGAGGATGGGATTTGGAAAAGGATATTATTACCACAAATATTGGCAGAAAAACAGTTATCAATGACTATTTGAAAAAGAAAAAGCGGTAAGTTAAATTTTTGAGATTAGATAAAAAAAACCCCGAAAAGCTAATTCCAGGGTTTCTCCAAAGTTTAGTTTAGAAGTGCTTCAAACTTCATTTTATGGTAATCTATAACACTTAAAGCCATCGAATAATCCAGAAGAAATTTTATGGTTTCTTCTTTTGGAACAAGGTTTTTATTCACGTCGTCCACCCGTGAGGTTTTAGAGTAAAATTTTTGCATAAAGCGTTTTTTTGAGGTTTATTTTCAAATAACGCAACAAAAATTATTTTATTGTATCAATTAGTTAATATAATATTATGTTTATCAATCACTTTGCGTAAATTAATCAAGGCATATCGCATTCTTCCTAACGCAGTATTGATGCTAACGCCAGTTTGCTCACTTATTTCCTTGAAACTCATGTCTTTATAGATACGCATCATTAGAACCTCTTTTTGATCGTCTGGAAGTTCTTCAATTAGCCTCCTAACGTCATTTTCAACTTGCCCTTTAATAATTTGCTTTTCAATATTTAGCGCATTATCACTTAAGACTGAAAAGATATTAAAATCGTTATTGCTTTCAAATTTTGGCATTCGGTTATTTTTTCTGAAATGATCTATAACCAAATTATGGGCGATTCGCATTACCCAAGGAAGAAATTTACCTTCTTCATTGTATGCACCTCTTTTTAAGGTTTTAATAACCTTAATAAAAGTATCCTGAAAGACATCTTCAGCGACATCCCTATCAAAAACTTTAGAATAAATAAAACTGTAGATTCTTTGCTTGTGTCGAGTTATTAACTCGCTAAGTGCAGATTCATTTCCGTTCATATAAGCGCTTACTAGAAACGCGTCAGAGCTTGTGCTTTGCTTCATATCAATACTTTTTTTAAAAAATAAACAACTATGGATTTGGTTGCTTAGTTAAAATGTTTATTTGTTAAAAGTAATGATCAGCTATAGGCAATATTTTTTTTATATGACGTTAAGAGCCGTAAATATAACAACAAAGAAATAACAAATGCAAAAAAAAGGTTAAAATTTTCATTAAAAAATAATAATAAGCTCTAAGGTGCATTGCTTAATTCGATATAGTATCTTTGCAAAAAGCTATAAAAAAGGAAAAAAGAAATTGAATACGGAAACGATAGACACAAAAAAAAACATCCTAATACAGGGTGCCAAACTACACAATCTTAAAAACATTTCGGTTGCCATACCACGCAATAAATTGGTGGTTATAACCGGACTTTCTGGTAGCGGAAAATCAAGTTTGGCATTTGACACACTTTATGCAGAAGGCCAGCGCCGTTATGTTGAAAGCCTTTCCAGTTATGCCCGACAATTTTTAGGAAGACTGGATAAGCCAAAGGTTGATTCAATAAAGGGAATTTCACCAGCCATTGCAATCGAGCAAAAAGTGAACGCCACAAACCCAAGATCAACCGTGGGTACATCTACTGAAATTTATGATTATTTGAAACTTCTTTTCACACGAATTGGGAAAACAATTTCTCCTATTTCTGGTAAAGAAGTTAAAAAAGATACCACCACAGATGTTATAAATTTCATAAAAAAAATTTCTGAAGGTGAAAAAGTGCTCCTTCTCGCCCCTATCCATTTGGAAGAAGGACGAACTATGGAAAACAAAATACAAGCACTTGCTCAACAAGGCTATTCCAGAATTAAAATTAAAGATGAAGTTTTACGTATAGATGAATTAAATGCGAAGTCTTTTCCGAAAAAAATTAACTTAGTTATTGATCGAATCATTACAAAGGATGATGAAGATTTTTATAACCGTCTTGCCGATGCTATTGAAATAGCCTTTTTTGAAGGCAAAGGAGAATTATATATTGAGGAACTCTCTTCAAAAAAAACTACAGAGTTTAACAACCGCTTTGAAGTGGATGGAATGGTCTTTTTAGAACCGAACGTGCATCTTTTTAGCTTTAACAATCCATACGGTGCTTGCCCAACCTGCGAAGGCTATGGCAATGTAATTGGTGTTGATGAGGATTTGGTTATTCCAAACACAGCTTTATCAATCTACGAAAATGCAATATTTCCTTGGCGTGGCGAAAGTATGAGTTGGTATCGGGATCAGTTAGTTAACAGTGCCTATAAATTTGATTTCCCTATTCATAAACCTTGGTTTCAACTTACCGAAGAACAAAAACAATTGGTTTGGAACGGCAATAAACATTTTGAAGGCTTAACTTCTTTCTTTTCCTATTTGGAATCGAAAAGTTATAAAATTCAAAATCGTGTGATGCTTTCGCGCTACCGAGGAAAAACCAAATGTACTACCTGTAATGGAAAACGTTTACGTCCTGAAGCCGGATACGTAAAAATAAATGGTACAGCAATTCAGGAACTTGTAGAACTGCCGTTAGACAAAGCAGCTGAATTCTTCAAAAATCTGAAACTCTCCGTCTATGATGAAAAAGTTGCAAAAAGACTCTTGTTGGAAATAAACAATCGATTGAGGTTTTTGCAAGACGTTGGTCTGGGCTATCTAACACTTAATAGAATGTCGAATACACTTTCAGGCGGAGAATCGCAGCGAATCAATTTGGCTACCTCTCTGGGAAGTAGCCTTGTTGGCTCTATGTATATTTTAGATGAACCAAGCATCGGACTTCATCCAAAAGACACCGAAAGACTTATTGTGGTTTTAAAATCCCTCCGCGATCTAGGAAATACCGTCATTGTGGTGGAGCATGATGAAGATATAATGAAAGCCGCTGATGAAATTATAGATATTGGACCAGAGGCTGGGACTTTTGGTGGCGAGGTGGTCGCACAAGGGGATTATGCTGCAATACTGAAGTCAGATTCACTGACTGCTAAATATTTGAACGGGGAAATGGAAATTGAAGTACCCAAAAAACGGCGTATTTCAAAAAACAAAGTCACTATTACAGGTGCTAGACAAAACAACTTAAAAAATATTGATGTCACTTTTCCTCTTAATATTTTCACCGCAGTTACAGGTGTTTCCGGCAGTGGGAAAAGTACGTTAGTTAAGAAAATTTTATACCCCGCCCTATCTCGTGAAATTGGAGGTTATGGAGAAAAGCCTGGCCAATTTTCTGAAATAAAGGGAGATTTTGATACAATAAAAAGTATCGAGTTTATTGATCAAAACCCCATTGGACGTTCCAGCCGAAGTAATCCTGTAACATATATTAAAGCGTATGACGATATTCGGAATTTGTATGCTTCACAAAAACTTTCGGACATTCGTGGATACAAAGCGAAACACTTTTCTTTCAACGTAGATGGCGGCCGCTGCGAAACCTGTAAAGGTGAAGGTGAAGTTACTATTGAAATGCAATTTATGGCCGATGTGCATTTAATTTGCGATGTATGCAACGGCAAACGTTTCAAAAAAGAAGTTTTGGAAGTAACTTTTCAAAATAAAAACATTGATGATATCCTCACGATGACAGTAGATGACGCTGTTGCATTTTTTGGAGAGTACAAGCAAGATAAAATAGCGGCAAAATTACAACCATTGCAGGATGTGGGACTTGGTTACGTTCAATTGGGACAAAGTTCCTCCACCCTTTCTGGAGGTGAAGCACAGCGTATCAAGCTTGCATCGTTTTTAGTAAAAGGAACTTCAAAAGAAAAGACTGTTTTCATTTTTGATGAACCCACTACGGGACTTCATTTTCACGACATTAAAAAATTGTTAGCTTCTTTTTATGCTTTATTGGATAGAGGTCATACGGTGATTGTAGTTGAGCATAACTTAGATTTGATTAAATGTGCAGACTATATTATAGATCTTGGTCCAGAAGGTGGTGAAAACGGTGGGCATGTTGTTGCCGAAGGTACTCCGGAAGAAGTTGTAAAAAGTAAAAAATCATTTACCGCTACCTATTTAAATGAAAAACTTTAAGAGATTATAAATTTTTTTGGCACAATAATTGAAAACTGTTAATTGAAAAATAAGATTTTAGTTTTTTGGTTGGTTAGTTTTTAAAATCCGTTGAAGTGTTTACCACTTCAACGGATTTTTTATTTAATAGCTTTTCAAAATAGCTGTAGTTTTTGTTAAATTCTACAAATACTACTGAAAATCAAACACTTAAAAACTTGGCACGGTCGTTGGTTGTTTATAATCGTACCCAGCTTACCAAAAAATTTAAAGCAGTACGAACCTCTTAAATTTTGAAACTTATGAAAAACATAGCATTTATTTTCAGTATCCTTTTAATGGGATTTTCAGCAAATGCAAATTCCACCGAAAGTGAAAACAACCTCAGGAGAGGTTATAATGGAGATGCTTACATCTTCGTTGAAGGCGATGTAGAATTTTCCGTTTTTCCCGATGGCCAATTCGACTTTGTATATGTTGGGCCACAAACAGGTTCACAAGTTGTGATTAATACTCCCAATGTGAATGTAAGTTTTAATTCAGGTTATGATTATGAAGCTTATGTTCAATATGATGATTACGGTGCTGTGATTCAAGTTGAAGACGTTCCAGTATATTATGATGAGTATGGACGTATCGTTCAAGCGGGAAATGTAGATATTCAATATAACGACAGAAGAGTTGTTCGCGTTGGTGGTCTTCACGTAATATATAATAACTACGGTTATTTTTCACATAGCACAGGTGTTATAAATGTTTTCAATCCATATTATGTATACCGCCCTTGGCATGCTTATTATGCGAGGCCTATTTACAACCATTGTGTAGTATATGATATGCCTTACAGAAGATATTACAGCCCTGTTAGATACAGTTACCACGATCACGTGGTGTACTACAAAAAAAGAAATCACGTAGCTTATCACAATGGCCGTAGGGATTTCTATCGCCCAGGTAGCCGTGTTTATGATAAAAAAGGAAGAGCTTCCGTAAATAAAGATTATAATCCTAACAGAACAAACACAATGGTTGCCTCTAACAATGGACGCAACAATAGCTCAATCCGAAAAAATAATGTGCGAAGTAATACAGTTACAAGAAGTAGCAGTACCAACAGTAAAGGAGCTACAAGAGTTGACCGAAATACCCGCAATTCCGGAAACGTTTCTCGTACTAATACCATTACTTCTCGAGGAGGTAACACATCGCGCTCAAATGATTCAAAAAAGGTGTCAACTGATAGAACAGTTCAGAAACAACAAACACGATCTGTTTCTTCAAATAGTAAAAATAGTTCGGCAAAAAGAAATACAACACAGGCTCCCAAGAGAGAAACGGCGAGCCGCAGTACAGTAAATAAGTCCAGCGCTCCATCACGAGGTAATTCAAGTGCAAAAACTTCAAGAAGTAGTTCCGCAAAGGAAACTAGCTCACGAGGAGGACGCGGATAAAAATAGTTTTTTGGTTGGTTGGTTAAACCTCCGTGATTTGCTTTTGGCGGAGATCGGGGGTTTACTTTTTTAAACTTAGAATTAAGGATGACATTCGTTTTGTCAATTCTTTTCTGCTGTATTTCTCAATACCTTCAGAAGCAATTTTTAAATCTCCATTTTGAAAATGTTCATAGAGACGAAGGATTTCAAGCTTTAATTCATCATCATCCCAATAGCTGAAAAAAGTACCAGATTTAGTTTTAGAAATAATTTCTTCAATATCACTTTCCTTTGGTCCGAATGCAATAATTGGGCGTTTGGCGGCTAAATACTCAAAAAGTTTTCCGGGAATAATAGCCCGAGTTTCGGCGCTATTTATTTCTACTAATAATAGTACTTGACTTTGATGCTGCAATTTTATAGCTTCTTGATGAGAAACATAACCCAAAAATTCACAATTTGAAAATAGCTTAAAACTTTCAAGACTTTTCTTTACTTCTTCACTTACCGCACCAGCAAATTTAAGTCGCAAATCATTTTTGAAGGAATTATTTTCTTTGCAAATTTCAGCAAGCACTTTCCACAAAACTTCGGGATTTCGTTCACTTAAAAGCGAACCTATATGTGAGATAGAAAAGCTTTTATCCTTTTCAAAATGGATTTCTTCCAAAGTATCGTAACCATTTGTAATAACTTCAATGGGAGTTTCGGTAATCATTTCAAACTCCTTCTTTGTGGTCGGGCTGGTTACAGTGATTATGTCTGCCAGTTTTAATACCGATGCTTCCAACTCTTTGTGTTTTCGTTCCGAAGATTTGTTTAAGCGAAGTGATTTGTGATAATGGATCGTAGTCCATGGGTCGCGAAAATCTGCAATCCATTTTACGTTTAGATTTTTTTGAAGTTGCATCCCAATTAAATGAAGGCTGTGCGGCGGACCGGTAGTTATTACAACATCCACAGGATTTTTAGCAATATATTCTGAAAGAAATGCAACGGAAGGTTTTACCCAACCCACGCGTGCATCGGGTATGAAAAAATTACCGCGAACGTAGAGCATCAACTTTTCCATTGCAGAAGCTTCCTTTTTTGAAATAATGCCACTGCTTATTTGCTTAGTTTTCTTTTTTGAAAATAGCTTTGCGAAACGATACGGCTCGCTTATAGGCTGTTTTATAACTTCAATATCAACAGGGATTTCAGAAGAAAAATTTTCATCAATCAAGGGATAGTTTGGGTTTTCCGGGACGTAGACTATAGGTTCCACACCAAATTCTCGAAAATATTTTACAAACTTTAACCATCGCTGTACGCCTGGACCGCCCGCTGGAGGCCAATAATATGTAATAATTAGGGCGCGCTTCATTTATTCTTTCAATTCTTTTTTTCGAAAGGCGAAATACAAGCCGCTCAATAAAATTAAGAGAAAAATAATACTGCTAATTAAAGAGATGGTACTTCCTGTTTGAATTACTTTCGGCTCAAATTTGAACTCTATTTTATTATTTCCGGATGGAATTACCATTGCTCTTAAAACATAATCAGCACGAAAATATTCCGCAGGTTTACCATTGATGTATGCATTCCAGCCTTTTGAATAATAAACTTCTGAAAAGACCGCCAATTGAGCTGATTTTGTGGAAGCTTCGTAAACCAGGTGATTCGGTTGGTAACTGAAAAGTTCAATGGTCGCAGTGCTATCCCTCTCAATTTTTTTACTTGGTATTTTTGAAAGGAACTCCTTATTTATAATCGCAGTTTTTTTGGTATCCAAACTGTCTAAAAGCTGAATTTCTTCATTTGCATTCTCAGCTGGTTGCACATTTTCAACAAACCAAGCATCGCCATTGGCATATGGGTTGCGCTGTGCCACTGGGCCGCCATTTTTGTTTTGGGTAATAATGTAACGAACGTTCATCATATTAAGAATCCCAATATTTCCTTTGCTTATATAAAATTCAAATAAATCTTGCATTCTGCCAGGCTTCGCAGCATGATAACCTCCCAACGCGTTGTGATAATAACTTGCGCGCCCACTATTAAATGCATTTGTGGAAGCATCGTAAACACGGTAATGGCCATCATCCTTCAAAATCTGTTCATCTGCACCATTTTTTTGAAAAGGTTCATCTACTAATTTAGCTTGTACAAAATCATCCTCGTTAACGTATCTTCTATCAACACCTACTAAATCAATTAATACCAAAACACACAACGCGGCAACTGCAAATCCTTTTTTCAGTTTTCCTTTCATAAAAAACCATAAAACAGCAGCGGTTAAAAGTACAAATATCAAAGAACGGATTGCATCAGAAGTGAACAGTGACATTCTATCTTCGCGAATGGTGTCTAAAAAAGGAAGTCCCATTTCATCCCTAAAATAGCTATCGTACGGACTTGCAAAATCAAATAAAGCTGACTTAAACAGAATAAACAATAATGTAATTCCCCCCACAATTCCCGTGGACCAAAGCAAAGCTTTTTTCTTTTCTTCCTCTCTTTCAAAATGACTAAAAAAGTGATGCAGGCCAACGATGGCAAGTATAGGAAGAATCAATTCAATAATCACTTGTATAGAAGAGACGGCTCGAAATTTATTGTAGATCGGTATATAATCAATAAAAAACTCTGTGAGACCACTAAAGTTTTTTCCCCACGACAAAAGCAGTATTAAAACGAAAGTGGAAACCGTCCACCATTTCAATCTTCCTCGTATTAAAAATAGGGCCAAAACGGCTAGAAAAATCATAATTGCACCAATATATGCAGGAGCACCTACAAAACTTTGATCCCCCCAATACATCGGTATTTGGCTCAAAACATTGTTAGCTTCCTGTGAAGAAGCTCCCATACGCATTAAACTTTCAACTGTTTTTGAATCCTTTGGAAATGCTTCCGAAGAGCTACCGCCCATAAAACGAGGAATGAAAAGATTGAAACTTTCCAGCCTTCCATAACTATACTCAGTAATGTAATCGAAATCGAGTCCGGTTTTATTATCCTTCGGCGTTCCATCTGCATTTATGGTCAGTTCTGTTTTGCCTCGCGTAGAAGTATCTGCATATTCCTTGGTTGATAAAATATTTGTGGCATTCAGACCAACGGCTATCAAGACTCCTCCAGCCATTATACCAACCGCTTTAAAGTAATGCGGAAGCACCTTTTTTCTGAAGGCATCAATCAAATAAACGATACCTATTATTACTACCAAAAGCATTAAATAGTACGTCATTTGGAAGTGGTTTGCTACCAATTCCAATCCCATAGAAACCGTCAGCAGTAAAAAACCCCAAAGATATTTTCCTCGAAATGTAAGAAAAATTCCACTTAAAACAAACGGCATATAAGCTATTGCGTGTGCTTTTGCGTTATGACCAACGCCTAAAATAATTATTAAATACGTAGAAAAACCGAATGCCAAAGCACCGAGAAAAGCCAATTTATAATCAACTTTAAGCACTAAAAATAGAATATACATTCCAATAAAATAAAGGAACAGATAGTCCGCAGGTCTGGGCAAAAAGCGAATGGCCAGATCGAGTTGTTTAATGTAATTGTTTGGATATTTTGCGCCTAATTGGTAGGTTGGCATTCCGCCAAAAGCCCCATCAGTCCAATAGGTTTCTTCACCTGTTTCATTTCGGAAATCGTTTTGTTGTTTTGCCATTCCGGTGTATTGTACAATATCACTTTGGAATATTTTTTTTCCCTGCAAAACAGGATTAAAATATGCCAAGGATGCAACGATAAATAAAATAAAAACAACTAAATGGGGAAGAAATTTTTTATAGTTGGACTGCATAATTTTACTTGTAAATATGAAGTGGGGAAATTAGGGCTTTTTTTGGAAACACGAACCACGGCTAAAAGGAAACACGAACCACGACTTTTTGATATACGACTAAAAAAAATGTCTATAAGTCGTGATTCAAAAAAATCGTGGTTCAAGCGTCAAATTTATTCCACTTCCTCAAATTCCACATATTCTCCAACTTTTTTGCTGGATTGCGAATTTTGGGCTGGATTTTTATCAATGGTTATACTTCCCTCCTTCTCGCGCTGCGAATTCATATTTGAATTGTTTCCAAAAAACTGCTCAAACTGTTGCCCAGCTTTTTTCGAAATATAGCGCATTAAATAAGGAGTTGCGAGCCTAATTAAAAACTTAAGCCCAAAATATACCAAAAGAATGATTAATATCGTTTTTAGGAATGTCATCATAACGGTCAAATTATTTCCAAAAATAAGGATTGGTGCATAAAAAGACGAATATTCACTATTAAATTAATGGTAAAATCTTATATCTTTGAACTAAACCCAGCATTCCATGAACGTTAAACTTCCCTTTCTATTCCTACTCTGTTTTATAACCTATTTAAATGCTTCTGCACAATATACCGAAATGATTAATACCAATCGCCCGGGCGGATCGCAAGGAGCGTTTTCGGTAGGTACTAATGTGCTTCAGGTTGAAACTGGGTTCAGTTACGGAAAAGAAAAACACGAACTTTTAAAAACCGAGACAAATGGCTTAGCCATAGACTATTCCATTCGATATGGTTTTTGGAAGGAAAGGCTAGAAGTAAGTCTTATGGGCGAATATCAATCTAATAAAATTACAGATAATCGTTCTGCAGTATCACGGGAATACAAACTTTCTAATTTCAAAAGCAACACTCTTGGAGCCAAATATTTAATTTACGATCCCTATAGAAAACGTGATCTTGAAGGCCCCAATCTTTATAGCTGGAAAGCTAATAATAGAACTCAATGGGCAGATTTAATTCCAGCTATTTCAATCTACGCAGGTGCTAACTTTGATTTTGCCGATAATCCTTTCACGCCAGAAGTTGAAAGCACCATCAGCCCGAAATTAGTTCTTTCAACTCAAAATAACTTTATTGGCGGGTGGGTTTTTGTAACCAATATTATTGTAGATCGTGTTACTACAGATTTTCCAACGTATGGTTATATTCTTACACTCACACACGCAACTAACCGTTATTTTTCTGTTTTTCTCGAAAATCAAGGACTGAAAAGTGATTTCTATTCAGACCAATTACTTCGTGGGGGTGCTGCGGCATTGCTCAACCAAAATTTACAAGTGGATCTTTCGCTAACGTACAGTTTTAAAGATACACCTTCAAAATTTTATGGTCGTGTTGGTATGGCTTATCGCTTTGATATGCACAACAAGGATGAATATTTAGAAGATAAGGTAAACAAAGAGTTAGATGAAAAAGAGAAGAAAGATAAAAAGCAGGAACGTCAAGAAGAATTAACTCCAGAAGATAACGGCGAACAATAGTATTATATGATTACTGTAAAACAAACCACCTCTAAAAGTGATCTTAAAAAATTTATCACTTTCCCCTTTAAGCTATACAAAGACAGCAAATATTGGGTTCCATCTCTTATTAAAGACGAAATGGAAACCTTGGATATTAAAGAAAATCCTGTTTTCAAAAATGCCGAAGCTTGGTATTATTTGGCTTATAAAAATGATAAAATTGTAGGTAGGATTGCAGTTATTTTAAATCACCTTGAAATAAACGAACAAGGAAAGAAAAAAATCCGCTTCGGTTGGCTGGATATGGTGGACGATATTGAGGTAACCAAAGCACTGCTTGAAAAAGCCTACGAAAAAGGTCGCGAACACAATTTAGAATATGCTGAAGGCCCCGTGGGTTTCAGCAATATGGAAAAAGCTGGAATCCTCACTATGGGTTTTGAAGAAATGAATACTATGATTACTTGGTATCATTATCCCTATTACGCCCAGCATTTGGAAACACTTGGTTATGAAAAACAGGCTACTTGGGTGGAGTACAGATTAAGAATCCCAGAAGAAATTTTTGAAAAGGTGGCGAAATTTTCTAAAATTATACGGGAACGCTATAAACTTTCCGTGATTCGTTTTAAGGATAAAAAAGAAATTCTACCTTATGTAGATGCTATGTTTGGTCTGTTGAATAAAACATATGACAATCTTCAAACTTTTGTACCCATTCAGCAATATCAAATTGATTATTACAAAAAGAAATATTTCAGTTTCATTCACCCAGATTACATTTGTTGTATAAAAGATGAAACCGGGAAATTGATTGCTTTTTCCATCGTGATGCCTTCTTTCTCAAAAGCATTGAAAAAAGCAAACGGAAAACTGTTTCCAATTGGCTGGAATTATATACTAAAAGCACAGAAAAAAAATGATACTGCTGCTTTCTATTTAATAGGAATTGACCCCGAATATCAAGGAAAAGGAGTTACTGCAATTATTTTTGAAGAAATGCAGTATCTCTTTAATTCGAAAGGAATTCACACTGTTGAAACCAATCCAGAATTAAAGGAAAATACTGCGGTGCAATTGCTTTGGAAGGATTACAATCCTGTGCAGCATAAAGAGCGGAGTACTTTTAGGAAAAATATTTAAAAAAAATCCACCTCAAAAAGGTGGATTTTTCAATATATAAATATTTAGAATTTAAATTTACTCTCCCATCGCCGCCGCAACAGCCGCAGAAAGACGTTTGTAGGTTCCATTCTCCAATCTTTCACGGATCGCTGAAAAAGCTTCCAAAGTCTCTTCAATGTCCTGTAAGTTGTGTGAAGCCGTTGGAATCATTCTTAAAAGAATCAATCCTTTAGGAATTACTGGGTAAACAACGATTGAACAGAAAATTCCGTGGTTTTCACGAAGGTCTTTTACCAATGCCATCGCTTCTGGAATACTTCCCTTCAAATATACTGGTGTTACGCAGCTTTGCGTTGTTCCAATATCAAAACCTCTCTTTTTAAGTCCGCCTTGCAATGCATTTACATTTTCCCAAAGTTTTTCTTTCAATTCGGGCATTGTGCGAAGCATATCCAAACGCTTCAATGCACCTTCAACTAAAACCATCTGTAATGATTTTGCAAACATTTGTGAACGCAGATTGTATTTTAGGTAATTCATTATTTCCTCATCACCTGCAATAAATGCTCCTGTGCTTGCCATTGACTTTGCAAAAGTGGCAAAATACACATCAATTCCATCCTGCACGCCTTGCTCCTCACCTGCTCCGGCTCCTGTTTTACCAAGTGTTCCAAAACCGTGCGCATCATCTACAAAAAAGCGAAATTTGTATTTTTTCTTAAGTTCAATAATCTCTTTCAATTTTCCTTGCTCACCGCGCATTCCGAAAACACCTTCAGAAATAAGAAGAATTCCTCCTCCTGTTTTTTCAGCAACCTTAGTAGCGCGCTGAAGGTTTTTTTCGATACTTTCCATATCGTTATGCCTGTAAGTAAAGCGTTGCCCCAAATGAAGACGAACCCCATCAATAATGCAAGCGTGGGCATCAACATCATAAACAATAACGTCATCCTTTGAAACTAATGCATCAATAGTTGAAACCATTCCCTGGTAACCAAAATTTAGAAGGTAAGCTGCTTCTTTACTTACAAATGCCGCAAGTTCTCGTTGAAGCTGCTCGTGCAGATCAGTATGGCCGCTCATCATTCGAGCGCCCATTGGATAGGCAGATCCCCATTTTGCACCTGCTTCCGCATCTACTTTTCTAACTTCGGGATGATTTGCAAGGCCTAAATAATCATTGATACTCCAAGTGATTACATCTTTGCCTTTAAATTTCATTCTGTTGGAAATAGGACCTTCCAGTTTTGGGAAAACAAAATAGCCTTCCGCTTGTTCGGCCCATTTTCCCAACGGGCCCTTATCTTTATAGATTTTATCGAATAAATCTTTCATTAAATCTTTTGTTAAAAATGTGGGACAAAATTAATTAAATTATAATAAGATTTTGGATTTTGTGCATTAGATTTTAGATTGTAATAATCTTATTACGAAAAAATCCCGAAAGCGTATCGCTAACGGGATTTTTTCTATTTTATAAACACCATTTTACTTTATGTATTCTATTTGTTGAATTTCTGCAGTTTCAGAATCAAAAAATCCTTGCTGGCTCATCCATTCATCATTGTAAATTTTACTCATGTAGCGTGAACCGTGGTCAGGAAAGATGACAACAATATTACTATTTTCATCAAATTCGCCTTCTTCCTCAAGTTGCTTTATTCCTTGCATTGCAGCGCCACTAGTGTAACCTACAAATAATCCTTCCGTTTTAGCAAGTTCACGAGCTGTATGTGCGCTGCTCTCATCGGTTACTTTTTCAAATTTGTCAATTATATTGAAATCTGTAGCAGTTGGAATCAAGTTTTTACCCAAACCTTCAATGCGATATGGATAAATTTCATTTGCATCAAACTCTTTTGTTTGGTGATATTTTTGAAGAACTGAGCCGTAAGCGTCAATTCCTATTACTCTAATATTTGGATTTTGCTCTTTTAAGAAACGAGCAGTTCCAGAGATTGTTCCTCCTGTTCCGCTACAAGCTATTAAATGAGTGATTTTTCCGGCAGTTTGTTCCCAAATTTCGGGACCTGTAGATTGGTAATGCGCATCAATATTCAATTCATTAAAATATTGATTAATATAAACCGAACCTTTAATTTCGCTATGTATTTTTTTTGCTATTTCGTAATATGAACGCGGATCATCAGCGCTAACGTGAGCAGGACATACATAAACCTTGGCACCCATAGTTTTAAGCATATCAATTTTATCTGCCGAAGATTTTGAGCTTACTGCCAAAATACAATCATAACCTTTAATGATGCTCACCATTGCAATACTGAAACCTGTGTTTCCACTGGTGGTTTCAATAATAGTATCGCCAGGTTTTAGAATGCCTTTTTTCTCGGCTTCTTCAATAATATAAAGTGCAATGCGGTCTTTGGTAGAATGTCCGGGGTTGAATGCTTCAACCTTTGCGAAATAATTACCCTTCATTTTCTGGGTAATCTTATTAAGCTTTATTAATGGCGTGTTGCCTATTAGTTCCAACACGTTATTATAGGCTTTTATTTCTTCTTTCATAAAGAGGTAGTTCGTTATAAAAAATACTCAGCTTGAAACTGAATTTTTCAACCGGACAAAGGTAAGGAAATATTTTTATTACTCAGTGATTCCTTCCAAATCCAATAAAAAGGCGTAATCCATAGCGACTTCCTTCAATGCTTCAAAACGCCCGGAAGCTCCGCCGTGGCCTGCATCCATATTGGTTTGCAAAAGAACAGTATTTTTGTCGGTTTTTAAATCTCTTAGCTTGGCAACCCATTTTGCTGGTTCCCAATATTGTACTTGGCTGTCGTGTAAGCCTGTTGTAACAAGCATATTTGGATATTCTTTTGCCACTACATTATCATACGGTGAATAACTTTTCATATAATTATAATAATCTACTTCATTTGGGTTTCCCCATTCGTCATATTCACCTGTAGTCAGTGGAATTGAATCATCAAGCATTGTAGTTACAACATCAACAAAGGGAACAGAAGCAATAACGCCATGATATAGTTCAGGCGCCATATTCACAATAGCTCCCATTAAAAGCCCGCCAGCAGAACCTCCAGAAGCGTAAAGGTGTTCTTTGGAAGTATAACCTTCGGCTATCAAATATTTTGATGCATCAATAAAATCGGTAAATGTGTTCTTCTTTTTCAGCAGTTTCCCATCCTCATACCATTGTCTGCCCATATACTCCCCACCGCGAACATGCGCGATTGCAAATATAAACCCACGGTCTAAAAGACTTAAGCGTACCGATGAAAAATAAGGATCAATTGTAGCGCCGTATGATCCGTAGCCATAAATTAGCAACGGATTTTTCCCGTCTTTTTTTATTCCCTTTCTATAAATTACCGACATCGGAATTTTTGTTCCATCTGCGGCTGTTGCCCATAAACGTTCGGTTTCATAATTATCTTTATCAAATTTGCCACCCAAAACTTCGGTTTCTTTCAAAAGCGTCTTTTCTTTGGTTTCCATATTGAAATCAATCACAGAAGCTGGCGTATTTAAAGAATTATAGCCATATCGCAATATTTTTGTGTCAAATTCAGGATTCTGGGTTGCGAATGCCGTATACGTTTCATTGTCGAAGGGAAGATAATAATCTGTATCTCCCTTCCATTTTTTTATACGAATTTTTGTTAGACCGTTGTTTCGCTCGCTGATTACCAAATAATCTTTGAAAATATCTATATCTTCAAGCAGAACGTCGTTGCGATGCGGAATCATATCAACCCAATTTTCTTTGGAAGTTTTGTCTTCCGACGTTTTCATCAGTTTAAAATTGAGCGCTTTGTCTTTATTGGTCAAAATATACCAATTGTTTCCATAATGCGAAATGCTATATTCCAACCCTCTTTCACGAGGTTGAAATATTTTGAATTCACCCGTTGGTTTATCAGCATCCAAAACTCTGTATTCTGAAGTAAGTGTGCTATATGAGCCGATTACGATAAATTTTTTCGACTTCGTTTTGTAAACATACGTGCCAAAAGTATCATCTTCTTCTGTGAAAATAAGTTCATCAGTTATTGGATCTGTACCTAAAGTGTGGCGGTAAATTCTATCTGCACGAAGGGTTTTATCGTCTTTTCTGGTATAAAAAAGTGTTTTGTTATCACTGCCCCAAGTTGCACTGCCGGTTGTCAATGGAATTCTTTCAGGATAGATTTCACCAGTTTTCAGGTTTTTTACAAAAATGTCATATTTTCTTCGGCTTAGGGTATCTACGCCAAAGGAAACCAAATTGTTGTCCTCTGATACATTCAAACCCGAAAGATTATAATATGAATAATCTTTCGCCATTTCGTTAACATCAAAAAGAATTTCTTCTTTTGCATCCAACGAACCTTTTTTTCGCGTGTAGATTGGGTAATCTTTTCCTGTTTGATAACGTGTTATGTAGTAATATCCGTTGAATTTATACGGAACCGATTCATCATCTTCCTTAATTCGCGCCTTCATTTCTTCAAAAAGAGCTGACTTGAACTTTTTGGTGTGTTCCGTCATTGCTTCGTAAAACGTATTTTCATCATTCAAGTAATTAATTACTTTTTCATCTTCGGGATTATTGAGCCAATAGTAATTATCAATGCGAACATCGCCATTGGCTTTTAATTCCTTGGCAATTTTTTCGGCTTTAGGGGGAGTAATTTTCATAATAACTTCTGTAGTTTCCTGCGCGTTTATTGATGCGGCAAAAGTAAGACTTGCAATTGAAACAAAGACAAATTTTTTCATAATTGAAGGTTGTTATATAGCTATCCAATTTAGTAAATTTGCAGCAAACTAAAATAAAAAAAATATGTTTGGAGATTTAATGGGAATGATGGGCAAACTTAAAGAAACCCAACAGAAAGTAGATGACACTAAAAAACGCTTGGACACTGTGTTGATTGACGAAGCTAGTAGCGACGGACTTTTAAAAATTACGCTCACAGCAAATAGAAAAATTAAAACAATTGAGATTGCTGACAGTCTTTTGGAAGATAAAGAGCAACTGGAAGATTATTTAATTCTCACTTTAAACAAAGCCATTGAAAAAGCTACAAACGTAAACGAAACTGAAATTGCAGCAGTGGCCAAAGAAGGAATGCCAAACATACCGGGAATGGATATGTTTAAATAGCTGAAGGCTATACTTATAAAAAAAACATTCGCTTACTTTTAAAACTTATTGTTTTTCACGATATTGAGAGTTCAATGATTTATTAAACCTTAAATATCTAATTATGTTTGAACTTAAAAAAAGTGGTGATAAGTTTCACTTTGTGCTAAAAGCAGTTAATGGACAGGTAATTTTAACCAGTCAAATGTACGCCACAAAAGCATCAGCCCTAAACGGCATCGAGTCAGTCCAGAAAAATTGTGGAAAGGACGAAAGTTTTGAAATGAAAACTGCGAAAAACGGAAAAATTCATTTCAATATTAAAGCCACAAATGGACAAATAATTGGTAGCAGCCAAATGTATACTGCTGAAAGCGGCGCCAAAAATGGAATTGAATCTGTAAGAAAAAATGCTCCAGGGGCTAGCGTGAAAGAAGTAGAATAAAAATTATCTTATCACTTACCTTAAACACAAGCTCAGTAATATTTTTTCAAAAAAATATTACTGAGCTTGTGTTTTTATTTAATAAAACTTGAGTATTGGGATTATTCGTTTTTTTTAAAAGGAATGACCCGAAACAAGCTTGTCTCGAATTGTTTTTAATTGCTCACTTAAACCAATTTTATAAGTGTGTGGATTTTGGAACCTTTTATATTCTTCGGGAAGCATAGCTAATCTTTTTTTGGAGTATTCTGCTATTTCAGAAACTTCTCGTTTAGCAATTACGGTTTTTCCCTTTTCCATTACTTTTTCCAATAGCGCCTCTTTCTGAAATCTTTGCAGTTCTAAGTTTTTCGTCGCATCAAAAGGGTGAAGCATTTTTGAGATTCCTTCTTCGGAAGCAAGCCCAATAGCATCAGCTCCGTAAAACATTCCGTTTTCATCTATCATTCTGTAAACCTGCTTTTTGGAAGGGAGGGAAACTTTAATGATATTTTCTGAAAGCTTTATTCGTGGTTCGCCATTATATTCAGAAAGTTTATAGACTCCATCAAGCGCAGCATCAGGCTTTCCGGTAACCAGATTGGTACCCACCCCAAAAATATCGATGGGAGCATGCTGTTCATTTAAACTTTTTATAACATATTCATCTAGCTGGTTTGACGCTACTATCTTTACATATTTCAGCTCTGCATTGTCCAAAAGTTTACGTGTTTCTTTTGCTAAATACGCTAAATCGCCACTATCCAAACGCACACCAAATAGAAGATCTCCCCTACTTTCCATCTGCTTTGCAACCGTTATTGCATTGGGCACGCCGCTCTTTAAAGTGTTGTACGTATCTACTAAAAGAACACATTTTTTTGTGCGTATTCGCGCAAAATCCTGAAATGCCTGCAGTTCATTTTCGTAACTCTGTATAAATGAATGAGCCATAGTGCCCGAAGCAGGTATATTAAAATCTTCAGCAGCCTTTACGTTACTCGTACTATCAAAACCGCCAATTGCTGCTGCACGGGTAGCATAATAACCGCCAGTTGCATGTGCGCGTCTTAAACCCATATCCAGCAAAAATTTATCTCCCGCACTATGGCGAATACGGCTAGCTTTTGTTGCGATAAGCGTTTGGAAATTAAGTATATTCAGTAAAACAGTTTCTACAATCTGAACCTCCATAATATTTCCTTCCACTTGCAGAATGGGTCTATTGGGAAAAACAATATCTCCTTCTGCCGAAGAAAAAATTCTGCCCCGAAATCGGAAATCTCGTAGGTATTCTAAAAAATCTGCTTCAAAACCGTGAATTTTTAGATAATCAATATCTTCATTTGTGAATCGAAGATTTTCTAGAATTTCAAGTATATTCCCTAAACCAGCAAAAATGCTGTAACCACTGCCAAAGGGATTATTTCTAAAATAATAATCGAAAACTGCCTCACTTTTAGGTTTTGTCTTAAAATATACCTGAGCCATTGTCAATTGATACAAGTCTGTATATGACGCTGAAATATGAAGCATAGAAAGAATTATTTAGTGTAGTTTTTTAGAACTTTCAGAAATGTTTCATGCATTTCATCCGTATAATCCAAATGGGTTACTATTCTTAGCTTTCCCTGACCCATGCTGCTTATTTTTATATTTTTCTGAAGCAAATCCTTCATAAACGTTTCTTCGGAAATTTCTTCCGAGAGATAAAATATAATAATGTTTGTTTCTGTGGGCTCAACCTTTTTTACATAAGATTGTTGTGAAAGCATTTCAGAAATTTCAGAAGCCTTTTTATGATCTTCTGCCAAACGTTCCAAATGATTGTCTAAAGCGTAAATACCGGCAGCAGCCATAAAACCTATTTGCCGCATGCCGCCACCCAAAACTTTACGGACGCGCATGGCTTTTTTCATAATTTCACTTTTCCCCAGTAGCACACTGCCCATTGGCGTGCCCATACCTTTACTCAAACAAACGGAAATAGTATCGAACACTTTTCCATAATTTTTAGGATCTTCTTTTTTTGCAACTAGGGCATTCCAAATTCGCGCACCATCTAAATGCAACCCTAAATTATGATTGTTACAAACTTGACGGATTTTTTCAATTTCGGAAAAATCATAGCATGCTCCCCCACCCTTATTTGTAGTATTTTCAAGACAAACCAAGCTGGTTAAAGGACTGTGATAAAAATCTGGGGGGTTTATACTTTCTGCTACTTGGGCAGCTGTAATCATTCCACGATTACCGTCAATCAGTTTACACGAAACCCCACTGTTAAAGGAGACTCCGCCACCTTCGTAATTATAAACGTGTGCCCACTTATCAGCTATCAGCTGTTCTCCGGGCTGGGTGTGCATTTTTATTGCGGCTTGATTTGCCATACTTCCCGTTGGGAAAAATAGTGCGGCATCCATCCCAAACATATTAGCTAACTTCTGTTCCAGTTTATTTGCCGCAGGGTCTTCTTTATAAACATCATCGCCCACTTCAGCACTCATAATGGCATGTAACATTCCTTGCGTAGGCTTTGTTACAGTATCACTTCTTAAATCTATTGTCATACTTTTAGTTTTCACGGAAAAATCTTCCACTTTCTTCAAAATGTTTTATCATTTCTGATATATCGTTATCAAGTTTAATCAATTCTAGTGATTTATTGTGGTCTGCATTTACGTTTTTATATTTTGAATCGTTGGTTAAATCAAATTCCTTAAAGCTTTTTTCAAAAACATCGTTGTTTAAAACAAACTTATATTCCTTTTGGCATGATTTAACGGACAGATTTCCGAATGCATTTTCATCAATTTTTTCACCTTCATAAGGTTTTACTTCGTCTTTCTTTAAAGGTTCCTTGTCTTTTAGAACTTTCTTAATCGTTTTGCTAATGCCAATTGTTAAAGGCATGTAGCTTCCGCAATTGTCAAATTTTTGAACCATCATTCTTTCCTCCTCTACTTTCCAAAAAAGATAAACGGAGTAATAAGTAGATGTAGAAGTACATAAACTTCCATCGGGCATAGTAAACATCTGAATATTACCATCGCAATAATCTTTTCTAAAAAAATATTCAGGATTTTCCTGCATTTCAAGTTCGGCCATTTTTTGGGAAACAAGTGAATCTACAAATGCTTCATCGTTTTGGGCGAAACCAATACAGGTAACAAATAAAATAAAAAGGAAAAATAAGTTTTTCATAAGAAGTAATTTTTTACACATTGGCGATTTGAAATTGCATATTTTTCAGAAAGTATAAAATTAGCCGAAAAATACTTTCCGCTTGCGAAGTTAATAGTATTTTTGCTCAAATTCATACCAAAATATGACTACAACAGACCAAATCAAAGACCTTAAGTCGCGGCTGGATGCCTTAAGGCGCTATCTTTGACATTGCTGGCAAAAGCATAGAGATTACAAACGACGAAGAAAAAACCTTTGACCCTAATTTTTGGAACAACCCGCGCGAAGCTGAAGCTTTTATGAAGGTGTTGCGCACTAAAAAGAAATGGGTTATAGATTATGAAACAGCTACAAATCTTACTGAAGAAGCCGAAATTCTGCTCGATTTTTATAAAGAAGGCGAAGGCAAGGCTGAAAATGTAGATGCGGCTTATGAAAAAGCTGAGAATGCCATAGAAGCACTGGAATTCCGAAATATGCTGGGCGAGGAAGGTGATGATATGAGTGCAGTGCTACAGATTACCGCAGGTGCTGGAGGAACGGAAAGCTGCGATTGGGCACAAATGCTCATGCGTATGTACCTAATGTGGGCACAAAAAAACGGTTATAAAGTAAAGGAACTGAACTTTCAGGCTGGCGATGTGGCTGGGGTAAAAACAGTAACCTTGGAAATTGAAGGCGAATACGCTTTCGGTTGGCTAAAAAGCGAAAACGGCGTTCACCGCTTGGTGCGTATTTCTCCGTTTGATAGTAATGCAAAAAGACACACTAGTTTTGCGAGCGTTTATGTTTATCCCTTAGTTGATGACACTATAGAAATTGACATAAATCCCGCTGATATTTCGTGGGAATTTGCCCGAAGTAGTGGCGCCGGAGGACAAAACGTAAACAAGGTTGAAACAAAAGCCATACTTACCCACCATCCTTCCGGAATCGTAATACACAACAGTGAAACCCGAAGTCAGTTGGACAACCGTGAAAAGGCAATGCAAATGCTTAAATCGCAGTTGTATGAAATTGAGCTTCGAAAACAATTAGCACAACGTGCCGAAATTGAAGACAGCAAACTTGCCATAGAATGGGGTTCACAGATTAGAAATTATGTTTTGCACCCTTATAAGCTGGTTAAAGATGTTCGCACCGCCCACGAAACTGGAAATACAGATGCAATGCTAGATGGAGAGATTGATGGATTTTTAAAAGCGTATTTAATGATGGCTGGGCAGAAGGAGAAGAGTAATGATTTGTAATTTTTTTAATTATATTTAAATTCAAATTTATTTATGAAAACTAAAATATTTTTAGCCTTATTCTTCGCTATCAATCTTTTAAGCTGTAGCAAAGACAGTGGCGATGATGAAAACACAACTTTTACATTTCAAGTAGAAGTTCAGAATGTCACAGATAGGGCTGCAACAATAACCTGGACACGACCCGAAGGTTCAAATATAAGCTACCAAATATTTCTAAATAATGAAATGATAGAAGATAATTTTGGCCTAACCGCTTATACTTTTAGCGGCCTTTCTAGTGAAACAACTTACAATGGAAAAATTACAGCTACTGATGGTAATCAAATTGCTACCGTGGAATATTTTTTCAATACTAATGAATATTTAGCAAACACCAATAACAGTAATGTTTATTTATACACTCAAGAACAGGTAAATGAGTTTGGCACGCATCATTATAACGAGCTTCTATATAACTTAACGGTAGTAGGCTCAGAAATATATGATTTATCTCCCTTAATAGATTTAAAAAAAGTACACGGTTATTTTGAACTTGGACATACACAAGCGCAAACCTTTGAAGGATTGAATAATTTAGAGTTTGTAGGAAATAATTTAAAGATTTATTACAATCGGGAAGTTAAAAATTTAAATTCGCTTCAATCATTAAATCATATTGGTGGTGATTTAATCTTCTATTCTAACCTAGTATTAGAAGATATAAACGGACTTCAAAATTTAAGGGATTTTGAAGGAGGTTTTCAACTTGAGGGATCAAAAATTACAGACTTAAATATTTTAAATGATTCCGTAAAACTTAAAAACTTATATATTGCTTATAATACCGAATTAAAAACAATTGAAGGGTTTCAAAGCCTAACTGAAATTGAGGAATTTTTAGATATAGATTATAATGA
>NZ_UEFQ01000029.1 GCF_900489465.1 Aequorivita sp. CIP111184
TCTTACCTTTCCGAACAGAGAAGTTAAGCCCGTTTGCGCCGATGGTACTGCATCCTGTGGGAGAGTAGGTCGCCGCCTTCCTTTAAAACCCCCTCCATTAAATGGAGGGGGTTTTTTTATGTGAAAAAGTGAAATATTTTGTAAAATCTTATTCTTAAGGATTTTACACATAAAAATTTTATTAAGATTTTCTTTAATATTTACAATTTATAATGACAGACCAAATGTCTTTTTTTGTTTCCTAAGAGTAAATTTTATATATTAACTAAATAAAATTCATTATTATGAAAAAAACTACTCTTTTCAAAAATGCTGTCCTATTATTAATATTCTTTGTCGGGTCTTTGACCGCACAAGAAAGGATTGCTGTAATACAAAACGGACAAGTACTTTTGCTTGATTCTACTACCGGTGACATTATTGATCCAACATTTATTGCGCTTGATGCTGGAACCCCGAAAGCATTAATTCAAGTAGCGGACGAAATTTGGATTGCATATCAATTGGCAGACAAAATGGAACGATATGATCTTGATGGAAACCTAATTGCTACAATTGATACTGGAATGGACAATATTCGAGGTTTATCAGTAGTGAATGGAACTGAAGTATGGGTTTGTAATTCTGGAACTAATAATGGTGCGCCTGGTGAAGCTATTATTCGTTTTGATTTTCAAGGTAATAATTTAGGATTTTTTCTTACCACACCACAGTCAGACTCCCCATTTGATATTATAGATAATGGTGATGGAGAAGTATATATTTCATATAGCGGAACTAGTAATATTGAGAGACGGGATTATAGTGGTGCTTTTTTGGGAAATATTGTTGAGCAGGGTGTAGTTAATTTTGTCCAACAAATAGAAATTGAAGAGCCAGGTGTGATTTTGGCTGCCGTATTTAGTATTGTAAGTGGTGGAAATCAGAATGGATTATATCGTTTTTCTGAAACTGACGGTTCTATAATTGATTATTGGAGTTTGGGTAATTTAAGGGGAGTTGCCAAACTCGGGAATGGAGATATTTTGTGGTCTAGCGGTGCTGGAATAAATAAATTAAATCCAGATACAGGAGTGAGTGTTGTAATAAGTGGTGTTTCTGCGCAATATTTTGGAAAACTCAACTTGGATGGTTGTGTGACACCAGCTACTCCTACTGGAGATTCTATGCAAACTTTTGTGCAGGGAGCAACTTTGGCTGATATAGTTATAGATCCAACAGATGTTACTTGGTTTGCTACTGAAGTAGATGCAATAAACAATACCAATCCATTACCTTCAAATACTCCTTTGCAGAACGGGGAAACTTATTACGCAGTAAATATTGTTAACGGATGTTTAAGCGATCCTTTTGCTGTAACTGTAACAGTTACTTTAAGCACTACCGAGTTTAACGATGCTAATTTTAGCTATTATCCAAATCCAACCCGCGATAAATTGATGCTAAAACATACTGCTACAATTACTGAAATTTCTATCAGTAATTTATTGGGACAGAATATACTTGATTTGCACCCTCAAAATTCTGATGTAGAATTAGACTTATCCTTTTTGCCTAAAGGAATTTACTTACTAACCGTAAGTGCAAGTGAAAATAGGAAAACGATTAAGATTATTAAAGAGTAAGCAATATATTGAGAACTAAAAAAGGCTGTCATTTACTGGCAGCTTTTTTTTATAAATATTTGTAGGCAAAAATATTGAAGCAAATGCTCTTTTGTTTTAATTCTTAAACCATGAAATATTCTTAAGTTTCTAGTAAAGAATATAAAGGTTAAATTATAAAAAATAAGCTATAAGAACTGCCACTACCACAGCTGTCATTTTGGTAAGATTGAATTTATGATTTTTAGAGCTTTCAAAAAGAATTGTGGTTGAAACGTGTAGAAATATACCAATAACAACGGCAGTTATTTCAGTTTCATAGTGGTGAACAATGTTGTAGTTTGTAGAAATAAAACTTCCTAATGGAGTCATCAATGCAAAAAAGAATAAAAAGAATAAAGTTGTTGACCTACGATAGCCCGCTGTTATAAAAAAGAAAGATAAAATTATTGCTACCGGAATTTTATGAATTATAATAGCAAGTAATAAATTGTTTTCTTCCGAGATGGGAAAACCTTCCATAAAGGCGTGAATGCTGAGACTAATAAACAAAATCCAGGGAAAATGCTTTGTTTCGGAATGTAAATGAACATGCCCGTGTTCTGCGCCTTTTGAAAAGAATTCGAGGAATATCTGCAATAAAATACCGAGCATTATATATACGCCAATATTTTTCGAGGGTGTTTCAAAAACTTCCGGCAATAACTCAAATACAGTAATTGATAAAAGGAACGCCCCACTAAAAGCAAGGAAAACTTCCATATTGCGTAATTCTTTTTTCTTTAAAAATAACGCAATCAGATAACCTACGGCCACGGCCAAAAAAAGAAATAAATAATTCATCAATTGAAAATTAATATTAATCTTTCGGAAGTATTTCTATCAAAATTGTCCAGTTGATAATTTCCGAAAACATTTTTTAATTCAACATTTGCCTCATTAAAGTAGACTTTAAAATCTTCCAAAGTCAAAGCTTTTACACGCTCTGTATAAAAATAGTCTTTTCCTTTGTCATTAAAACGTATGTTTTTTACGATATAATCATCTTCAACATATTTTTCGATGTGAAAAACAATATCACCCACTCTCTTTTTTTCTGAAGGAACTAACTTCTTAATTGCTAATTCAACATTTAAAAAATCAATCACGCCAAACCCAGTTGTTTTTAACTCAGTCTTTATAGATTTGATAGTTCGTAGATTATCAATTTCGTTTTCAAAATATCCAAAGCTTGTAAAAAGATTGAAAACTGCATCAAATTGCTGTGGATAGGGTAAACACATATCGTGCACTTCAAAATGAAGTTTTGGCTGTTCATATTGCTTGGCGTCTTTAATACTCTCTTCGGAAAGATCAACTCCAGTAACATTAAAACCTTGCTTATATAAATATTTGGAGTGCCGCCCTCGCCCACAGGCAAGGTCTAGAATAGTGTCATTTTTCTGTAAATTTAAAAAATTGGTGAGCGTATTCATAAATAGCGCAGCCTCCCTGTGGCCTCTATCTTTGTAAAGCAGATGATAGTAAGGCGTGTTAAACCACGAAGCGTACCAATTGTGTTTTTCTTTTTGCATAGTTTTCGTTTCGCCCTGCTAAAATACTGTATTTTTGCAGGAAATCTGTTTATATATTATGGTAAAGAATTTTAAAATGGTAGCCAAAACCCTTTTTGGGATGGAAGAACTTCTTGCACAGGAACTTCGCCAATTGGGTGCTTCTTCTATTGAAATTGGTATACGAAATGTTTCTTTTGAAGGTGATACTGGGTTTATGTACAAAGCAAATCTATGTTGCAGAACCGCTATTAAAATACTGAAACCAATAACTGCATTCAATATTTTTACTGAAGAAGATCTTTACAAGAAAATTTACGAAATGCCTTGGGAAAATTATATGGATGTAAAAGGCTCATTGGCTGTAAACGCAACTGTTTTTTCTGATGTTTTTACCCATTCACAGTATATTGCTTTAAAAACAAAGGATGCAATCGTTGACCGTTTTCGCGATAGGGAAGGGGTACGTCCAGATGTAGATTTAGATCATCCCACACTTCGTATCAATATTCATATTGATAGAAATATTTGTACCGTTTCACTTGACAGTTCTGGAGAATCGTTACATAAACGTGGTTATAAAGTAGAAAGTACTCTTGCTCCAATTAACGAAGTTTTGGCCGCGGGCATTATAATGCTTTCAGGCTGGAGCGGACAGTGTAATTTTCTAGACCCAATGTGTGGTGGTGGAACAATGTTAACCGAAGCGGCGATGATAGCCTGCAATATTCCTCCAAATCTGAACCGCGAGGAATTTGGATTTGAAAATTGGCCAGATTTTGATGTGGATCTTTATGAAAAAATTGAAGAAGCCGCACTTACGAAAGTTCGAGATTTTCCACATAAAATTTATGGTTTTGATACTGATCCCGTAGCAATAAGTAAGGCTAAAGAAAACATTAAAAGTGCTAACCTGCAGGATTTCATTGAAGTGAAACAACAGGATTTTTTCGAAAGTGAAAAGGAAAGTGACAAACCACTATATATTGTTTTTAACCCGCCGTATGATGAACGTATTTCTTTAAGTGATGTTGAAAATTTTTACAGTTCCATCGGTAACACTTTAAAACGAAGCTATTCCGGAACGCAGGCGTGGATGATCACTTCAAATATGGAAGCATTAAAATTTGTTGGACTTCGTCCTTCAAAAAAAATTAAGCTCTTCAATGGAAAATTGGAAGCGAAATTGGTGCGTTACGAAATGTATGAGGGTAGCAAAAAAGCGAGTAAACAATAAGTAATTAGCTAATTAATAGTATTTACTTAGTTTAAGGGTTTTGGGTTTCTTCTTTTGGAGCTTCAGTTTTCTTAAAAATTGGAATTAGATAGGAAATTGAATATCCATATCCTACTCCGAATTTACTATAATCATAGGTTCTGTTGAAACCGGGAATATATAAATTGGCGAAATTTTCCGGTTGGTCTTCTGTGATTCTTCTTTTAATTTGAGCGTTTATTGAAAGATAAACATTGTTGAATATTTCGGTTTTTACGCCAATAATAACTTCGGCCCAATGTGCGGTCAAACCACTAAACTCTTGTGGCTCATTTATAACTTGAGATGGAAATGCAGGATTATCAGTATAGATTCTGTAACTTAAAAGTTCCTGTTTAAAAGTTGAAAAACCATAGCGGAGTCCAAGTGTAATTGCGTTTTCCATTCCCAACCAGTTTTCATAAGCATTGTAATCAAAACCTATTTTAGCATAGCTTCCACTGGTTTTTGATGTAACGTAAGGCTCTATCCAATCTTTCTTTTCATTACCAAGTTCCAAAGCTGCATAGAACTTTTTTGTCACCCTGAAATCGCCCATAATTTCAAAGCCGGAATAACCATCTTCAATCAGCGTTCTTATGGGTTTTGCTAAATCTACTCCCACACGTATCCCGTATTTTTCAATTTTAGGAACTGTATCGGTAGTTGTTTCATTTTTCTTTTGCGCCAAAGAAATTTGGGCGCTACAAAAAAGACTAATGAAGAATAGTAAGGTGAGCTTCGTTTTCATCATTAATAGTGTCTCTAATTGTTATAATATCTTGAATCCAGTTTTCGGTTCCTTCTTCCTCCAAAGTTGTATCCAGATTGTCAAATTCCGTTTTAAAACCACAGGCACGGGTTACATAGCTATTGTTACGTTGGTAAACAAAAACAATACTATCTACATTTCTAATAGTATCTGTAGTTGTTATTGTGGTTCGAATAAACTTGTATTTTGTGGTGTCAGAATTTATGTTAAGCGGAATAGCAATGGAATCTGTAGTAGTCCGAGCCAAAACCTCCAATGTGTCAGCATAATTTGTTACAATACTTAAACCTTCCACTTGCTTGCGGTTTGCAGGATTCACAATATCATTAAAGGTAATTATCAAATTAGGAGTAGTGGCAGTTCCTTCCGGACAGATATCATCCTTTGTACAGCCCTTGAAGGCAAATATTATAAGGATGAGTACAATTATTCTTTTGATCATATTTTAATTTTCATTTTCAGAAAAAATCAGCGCTTCTCCAAAAGTACAACATTTTCCACGTGATGCGTCTGTGGAAACATATCTACTGGTTGCACCTTTGTCACTTTATATTTTGAATCTAATAGCGCCAAGTCACGTGCTTGGGTGGCGCTGTTGCAACTTACATACACAATTTTTTCGGCACCCAAATTCAATAATTGCCCAACAACATCGGCGTGCATGCCGTCTCGCGGGGGATCTGTAATAACTACGTCTGGTTTTCCGTGTGTATTTATGAATTCTTCATTGAAAACTTTTTTCATATCGCCTACAAAGAACTCAACGTTTTCAATATTATTTAATTGCGCGTTTTGTTTTGCAGCTTCAATTGCGTCTGGCACAGCTTCTACACCAATTACTTTCTTCGCTTTTTTAGCGATGAATTGTGCAATAGTTCCTGTTCCTGTGTAAAGATCATAAACTAGTTCATTTCCGCTCAAACCTGCAAAATCACGGGTTATTTTATAAAGCTCATACGCTTGCTCGCTGTTGGTTTGGTAAAAAGACTTAGCATTTATCTTAAACTGTAAACCTTCCATTTCTTCAAAAATATGATCCCTTCCAAAGAAAAGTTCAATTTCCTGATCATACAGCGTATCGTTTCCTTTGGAATTGATTACATATAAAAGAGATGTAATCTGTGGAAATTCTTCAGCAACAGCTTCCAACAATAACTTTCTATTTGCTTCGTCTTCGTGAAAAAACTGCACCAAAACCATTACTTCGCCAATAGAAGTAGTGCGGATCATCAAAGTCCGCAAAAATCCCTCCTGATTTCTAGTATTGAAGAAAGATAGCTTTAGTTCTTCTGCTTTGGCTTTAATAAAATCGCGGATTGCATTACTCGGGTCTGCTTGCAGATAGCAGATTTCTAAATCCAAAATTTTGTCCCACATTCCAGGAATATGAAAACCTAGTGCATTTCGATTTCCTATTATTTTGTCGCTTTTAATCTGTTCCAGCGTTAGCCACTTGTTGTCGCTAAAACTGAACTCCATCTTGTTGCGATAGAAATATTGCTTTTCGGAACCGAGGATTGGTTGAAAATCCGGCAATTCTACTTTCCCAATACGCTGTAGGTTTTGTTCAATTTCTTTTTGCTTATAAAAAAGTTGATGCTCATAGCCAAGATTTTGCCATTTACAGCCGCCACAAGTCCCGAAGTGTGGACAAACGGGTTCCACTCTTTTTTCGGAATATTTTGAAATTGAAAGTACGTTAGCTTCGTAAAAAGCTTTTTTCTTTTTAAAAGTTTGTACCGTAACCACATCGCCCGGAACTGCATTATTTATGAAAACCACGCGGCCATCCGGCGCTTTGGCAACGGCTTTTCCTTTTGCCCCAGCATCAATCACTTCAAGGTTCTCAAAAATCACTCTATTGTTTTTTCTAGCCATAGGCGCAAAAATAGTATAAATGGAACTTTTAAAACCTTTTGAAGCTTCAAAAATTGTGGGATTAATTTAGTAATTTGCAAGCCACGGAGGATTCCGCTCCGAAAAGCAGGAATCAATTATATTTTACTTTAAATTATTACAATCTTATGTCAGTTTTAGAGCAAACAGCTTCTCAAAAAGCTATCGAATTGGAAAACAAATACGGAGCCCACAACTATCATCCGTTACCCGTGGTTTTGAACAGGGGAGAAGGTGTGCACGTTTGGGATGTTGACGGCAAGAAATATTACGATTTTCTCTCGGCATATTCTGCGGTAAATCAAGGGCATTGCCACCCAAAAATTGTGGATGCGATGAATGAACAAGCAAAAACGCTTACATTAACTTCTCGTGCATTTTATAATGATATGCTAGGAAAGTATGAAAAATTTGCTTGCGACTTTTTCAATTATGATAAATTACTTCCAATGAATACTGGTGCCGAAGCAGTGGAAACTGCTTTGAAAATTTGTAGAAAGTGGGCGTATGAAAAGAAAGGCATCAATGAAAATGAAGCCGAAATTATTGTTTGTGAAAACAACTTCCACGGAAGAACTACTACTATTATATCTTTTAGTAACGATCCTATAGCGAGAAAGCATTTTGGTCCATATACCAAAGGATTTATAAAAATAGAATACGACAATATAGAACAGCTACAACAACATTTGGAAAGCAATAAAAACATTGCTGGTTTTCTTGTGGAACCTATTCAAGGGGAAGCGGGTGTGTTCGTTCCTTCCGAAGGATATTTAAAAAAGGCCAAGGCACTATGCGAAAAGCACAACGTACTTTTTATTGCAGATGAAGTGCAAACAGGAATTGCCCGAACAGGTAGACTATTGGCCACTTGCGGAGATTGTAGTTGTCCAGATAAAAATTGTAGCGGCACACCAGATGTAAAAGCCGATATTTTAATTCTTGGAAAGGCGATGAGCGGTGGCGCGTATCCAGTTTCTGCCGTTCTTGCGAATGATAATGTAATGAGTGTTATAGAGCCTGGAACACACGGTTCTACTTTTGGAGGAAATCCTGTGGCTGCTGCCGTAGCTATTGCCGCACTCAGCGTTGTTCGTGATGAAAATCTCGCTGAAAATGCGGAACGCCTTGGAAAAATTTTCCGAAGTGAATTGAACAATTACATAGAAATTAGTAACATTGCAAAATCTGTCCGCGGAAAAGGTCTGCTGAATGCGGTTTTAATTAATGATTCTGAAGACAGCGACACAGCTTGGAACATTTGCTTAAAACTTCGCGATAATGGTTTACTTGCAAAACCAACCCACGGAAATATTATTCGTTTTGCACCACCGTTGGTTATGAACGAAGAACAGTTGAGGGATTGTGTTTCTATAATTATTAAAACTTTAAAGGAGTTTGAAAAATAAAACACTTTTCATATACGAAGTTTGATATGTTCAAACAGAGTTACAAATAAAAACGGCCCCGAGAATATCGGGGCCGTTTCTTTTATTATGGGAAATTTTAAACTCTCTGGTAGAAGAGCTTAATTCTTATTGATTGTGAACAATAGCTTTATAGTCTATTGCAATATCTTCCGAAGTCATTAGTTTCACTAAATAGACACCATCACTTAAGTTACCGGTGTAGAAACTGTATTTGTTATTATCACCCAAGTTTGATTCGGAGATCACCAATTTACCGCTCATATCATATACTAAAGCAGTTTTAATGGTATAGCCTTCTGGGTTGCCAACTTCCAATTGTTGTTGTGGATTGTTTTGGAAAAAAGTTACGTTTTCACGAACAACCACTGTTCTTTCCAATTCAGTTTTAGGTATATCACTCTTAATATTCGGATTGCGGAAAACGATAAAGAATCTGTTGTCATAAGTACCCGCTGGCAGAGTTAGAGTAGGTCGAGTAGTAGCTGCTAAGCCTAACTCTTTATAAGTATTTTCTTGGTTGTCAAAAAGATAAGCATGTTGATATGGTTTTTTAATCTCTTCTTGAACGCGCAATGCTATATTCGTTTGTTTATTTAATTTAAAAGCGATTGGCACTTGTTTGTATTTATTATACTTTATTCCGTTTATAACATATGGTTTACGGTTATTGTCATTGCCTATAGGAAAATACGCGTCCGTTTTTAAATCTTGTGCGCTTAACCCATCTAGACCGCGATCATAGCCATCTGTTGCTTGGTCATAAAACGCTAATACCATATCTCTGGTTACTGCATCATCAAAAACGGTCCATAAACGCATCATTGGCGTACGATAATCTACTGTTCCTGTTGTTTCTGAATCAGTTGATAAAGTTGGGGTTCCATTTAGGTTTTCTTCAGTTGCGGTATTATCAACAATGTTTGGCCTTTGAAAAACCGAACCATTTGCTAGACCTTCTCTTACAAATACTCTATGTAAGTTTTTAATGGTAATAAAACCAACAGCATCACCCACAAGCATAATACCTTGTCCGACTGGAGCAAACCGTTTACCTTGAACAGCGGACGGTGTACTTCCTGGAGGGGAAGTTCCTCCCCCTGAAGTGTATATTCTAAAAGGTGAGGAAGTATAAATACCCATATTGTTTCCATTAGAAGGATCGTTATCCGTATCTTCTGGGCCTACAGCATATACTCCATATCCAAAGGGCTTTCCACTATAATTATGGGACCCAACACTTCTGTCTTCATCATAATACCAAAACGTTTTAAGTTCAGTATTGTCTGAATCGTAAAAAAGTTTGTTAAGGTCTAAAGCAGAAGGATAAGGGTTTCCGGAAAGTGTCATTAAATCAATACCTACTGGAATATTAAAATCACCACTGTTGGGTCTTCCTCTAAAATCATAGTTAAAGTTGTCACCCGGTAAATAGTTGCCAACTCCTTTCATAGTATAGCCAAATCCTGGAGGTGCACTATTGCCTCCGTTAATTCTTCTATAATGGCTTTCTATCTCCGTACCGGGAGTTTCAAAAGTATATAACCATCTCGTAGAAACGGTAAAGGGACTCAAAATGCCATCAGGTCCAGTTGTGGTTAGTGCCAATGTTGCAGATGTGGCAGATGTTGGTTGATATACGCTACCAATACCAAAATTCGTATTACCTATGCTCGACCCAATAACTGTGTTACCAATTGGAGAACACCATAAATAATATCCCCATCTATTAGTCTCAAGCGTATTTTGCTGTACTGAAAGCTGACCATTACCAGTATTTGTAGACGCAACTCCAGACTGTATTAATTGTCCATTGTTGCGAAGGTAGATACTTGCTTCTGTATTACTTGGGCCACTAGGATTTCTGGTCAGATTTATTTCGTTCTTTACATAAAGTACTTGATCATTCACATAGACATATGAATCAGCACCAGCAGTAGTGGGCTTCACGGTTAATTGAGCAAAAGCGCCAAAAGATGTTAAAAGTAATGTAGAAAAGAGTAGTAGGTTTTTCATATTTTTACGGTTTATAAAAGCATTTGATGTGGGGCAACAAACCTTTTTAGAAGGCTTAAATTTAAAAATAAAAAATTAATATGCATATTATAAGTTACAAAAATACGCAAATTTTTCGTTTTTAGAGGTTTAGCCCCTATAATTCGTGCCTAAGGAAGGATTTTTTTAATTATAAAAAATAAAGTAATTTTTTTATGGAGAAAGGTGATAAGGTTTCAGTGCTTGATGATGCCATATCTGGCGTGGTTACTGCTGTGAAAGGTAATGATGTAACTATATTAACAACAGATGGTTTTGAGTTGGATTTCTTAAAAAATGAACTTATCATCATGGATGGTTCTCTTTCAAAAAGAGAACTGGCACAGATGGATGTTTCTTCTATAATTTCTGAAAAAGAGCAAAAAAAACCTGGAAAAACCCAACGTATAAAGCCAAAGGAGCGAAGCTTGCCGCCTATGGAGGTAGATTTGCACATAAATCAATTAGTGCCAAAAACCCGCGGGCTGAACAATTATGAAATGCTCACCATTCAGCTTGATGCTGCAAAAGGGCAGTTAGATTTTGCTATTTCAAAACGTATTCAAAAAGTGGTTTTTATACACGGTGTGGGTGAAGGCGTTTTGCGCACGGAACTGGAATATCTTTTTAACCGCTACGACAATGTAAAGTTCTATGATGCCGATTTTCAAAAATACGGTCGTGGTGCGACCGAAGTTTATATTTTTCAGAATAGTGGTAATTAGAATTTAGTAGTTAGTAGTGAGAAGTGAGTATTTGGTAGTGTGGGAGCCTTTTGTTTTTAAGAAAACCAAATTAAATATAGACTCAAGTAGTTCTAATAATTTCTATAATTGTTTCTTTCAGTTTGTCCTATGCCAAACAAATTCCCACTAATTGATACTTAATTTATAATTCCGGTCTAATTGTTTTGTCTTTAGTTTCCACGTTTTCAATAGTCCCCATAGTCAGTGTTTCCTGAGTAATTTCCTCTTCACCATTTATTAGCACCACATTTTTCAGGGTAATTTTAACGCTTTTAAAAATTTTATAAGTGTGAACGCGGTATTGGGTGATTTCATACGTTTCAGACACAGCGGGATTCAAATAATCTGGCCCTACTGAAGTATCTGAAACATCATTGGTGGGGTCTAAGTCCATGTCTTTGTCTTCGTCACGGGTTAGTACATTGTCGTTGTCATCATCAGCGTCAAGATAATCGGGGATTCCATCGCCATCGGTATCTTTAGGGTTTGTAAAGGGATCGTTATCACCATCAGCATTTTCAGTGTCCAGCTCCCTTGCCGTAGGTACGTTATCTCCATCATCATCCAAATCATAAATATTTGGAAGTCCATCGCCATCGGTATCTCCATTAAACTCTTTTTCTTCGGGCACGCCATCATTGTCATCATAAACAAAGGTTGTTGCAAATTCAGCTGTACCGGAGGCGGCGAGATAATCTACCGTTACGTTTGGCGATGTAGGCGGGATGCTACTGCAAAAATAGGTGGTGCCCAAAATACCGTCATAAGTTCTGTAGTTTACAAAATTTGTAGTGCCATTCAAAATATAGGATTTGGTTTCTGCGGTTTTATAAATGCTATCCGTAACACCCAATTTTAAGGAAAGGCTTTCCAGTGCTTCCGGGTTCACTTTATAAAAAACATAATTACCAACATTGCCGCACGATTTTAATTCGGCATCGTCAAAATTAAAAGTTGTTACAATAATATCGCCGTCATTGCAGCTATGCAAAATGAGGGAAACTATAAAAAGGAAAAGAATTTTTTTCATCGTAAATTAAAATCATCAACGGTTACAAAGTAACGCATTTCTTTTTAACTGAAACGCCGGCAAAACTGTTTTAATATGTATTTTTGCCAACCATAATTACGGAGTAGAATTTGCTCCAAATGTAATAGAACTCGGATGCTACCCGTTTTTTATGAAAAATTTTGTCAATGAAGAAAGTTTATTTTGATAGTGCGGCAACTACGCAACTTAGAAGTGAAGTAATCACTTGTATTACTGAAGTTTTAAAAACTGAATATGGAAATCCCTCATCTACACATTCTTACGGTAGGTCTTCCAAATCATTACTTGAAAACGCCAGAAAGGATGTTGCAAAGATATTAAATGTAAGCGCAAGTGAAATTATTTTCACTTCTGGAGGCACTGAGGCTGATAATCTCATACTTATTAGCGCAGTTCGCGACTTGGGCGTAAAGCGTATTATTTCGAGTAAAATAGAGCATCATGCTGTGTTGCATACTTTAGAATTCCTTCAAAAAGAATACAATATTCAAGTAGATTTTGTAAAACTGAATGATTGTGGACACGTGGACCATGAAAATTTGGAAAGTTTATTGTCAGCTACTTCGGAAAAAACATTAGTAAGCTTGATGCACGTGAACAATGAAGTGGGTAATGTATTAGATATAAAGGGAACGGCGTTGCTTTGTAAAAAATATAAAGCACTATTCCATAGTGATACAGTTCAGTCCGTCGGCCATTTTGAACTTGATTTCAAGGAAATACCTATAGATTTTGCAGCTGCTGCGGGACATAAATTCCATGGGCCAAAGGGAGCGGGATTTGCTTTTATACGTAAGAATTCTGGGCTTCGGTCTCTAATTCATGGCGGAGAACAGGAAAGAGGTCTCCGTGCTGGAACTGAAGCTGTTTACGCAATAGCGGGGATGGTAGAAGCTTTAAAATTATCCTATCAAAATCTTGAAAACGAAAGAAAATATATAACTGAGCTGAAAAGTTATTTCAAGGAACAGCTTTCCAAAAATATTCTAGGTGTGAAATTTAACGGCAGCTGTGGTGATAATACAAGCAGCACGTATACCTTATTAAATGTTTGTTTGCCTATTTCTCCAGAAAAAGCAACGTTACTTTTGTTTCAATTGGATTTAAAGGGTATTGCCTGTTCTAAAGGTAGTGCTTGCCAGAGTGGGGCTGAAGGAGGTTCGCATGTTTTGAGTGCTATCCTTTCCGAAGAAGATCTTCAAAAACCATCCATTCGTTTTTCATTTTCCAGTTTCAACAAAAAGGAAGAAGTTGATTATTTGGTGGAAGTACTGAAAGAGTTTATTGGTTAGTTTCTGTATTGAGTATTCATTTTACCAACTTAGAAACTAGAACCATTAAAACCTGGAAGTAATTTTCACGTTGAAAACACGGGGCGATAAATAGTTTGGAATAGAGTATTGCACTTTGGTGTAAACGTCCCTTACAAATGTATTTGTAATAGAGTTCTGCACATCAAAAATATTGAATATCTCTGCGCCAATAGTTAGTTCCTTAAACGGTTTTAACCAACCACTTTCCCTTAGTTTTGTGTCATCCACAATTACATAACTCACGCCAAGATCGGCACGCTTGTAATCTGGCAAACGTACTTGATATTTGTACGGATCTGCATAACTGGGCGAACCACCGGGAAGACCCGTATTGTAGGTAAGGTTTAGGTACATTTTAAGAGAAGGAATAACTTTCACATAATCCTGAAAAAGCATTCCAAACTTCAAACGTTGATCTGTTGGGCGAAAGATGTAGCCTTGGTCTTCAATATTTTCCTCAGTCTTTAAATATCCGAAACTCAACCAGCTTTCAGTGCCTGGAACAAATTCACCAGCCAAACGTAAATCAAGTCCGTACGCATAGGCAACAGCATTGTTTGTGGCGCGGTAACGAATGCGGACGTTTTCTAAAGTATAAGGGTTTACATCGGTTAAATTCTTGTAATATATTTCAGAATTTAGTCGAAACGCACGGTCCCACATTTTAAAACTGTAGTCGTTTCCGAAAACAATGTGAATTGATTTCTGCGCTTTTACACCCGGACGAACTGTTCCCGAGGAATCGCGTAATTCCCTATAAAAAGGAGGTTGGTGATAAACCCCACCGGAAAGACGGAAAAGCATATCCATTTCCCAATCTGGTTTTAAGGATACCTGTGCTCTTGGGCTGAAAACAGTTTGTGTTGTACTTGTTATATCTTTTCCGCTTACGGTCCAGTTATGGGCACGAACACCTGCGTTTAGCCACAAATCACTACTGCCAAGACTTGTTTTTCTGCTCCATTGTGCGTAACCCGAAATTCGGTCTATTTGCGCATCGTTAATTGCGCGAACATTGGTATAGGGTTCAATGGGAGAAGAATATGGTTCGTAAGGTTGGTTGTTTGGTGAAAAGATAGGAGGGCGTATTGAAAATCCTGCCGAGTCAATTACTTCATACTCCTGCACACGATCACGAATATCTTCGCGTGTGTATTTAATGCCGTACTCAATATTATTTTCTTCAATATTCAAATTTCCTTTGTGTTCTAAATTCAGAATCAAGGCGTCTAAGTCATTTCTGGCGTGCGTAAGTTGTCCACCAATGCCTTCGGTAAATTCCACTTCGCCTAAATTTTCGTCACCAATACTGGTGTTTACTTGCCCCAAACGGTATTCGGCTAAAATATCATAATATTCCTGTTCTGTGGTTTGGTATAAGGAAGCAATAAATTTTGCGGTATAATTGTCTGAAACTACCCAAGTAGATTTTAGTGCGCCAAAGTAGGTGTTGTATCGGTCTTCCTCCCGGCCTTCGTAAAATACGAGTAGTGCGATTGGATCAGTAATAGTCCCAAAATTTGTTTGACGGGTTAGTGGTCTATAATTGTATTCGTTTATTGAAACATTCCCCAAAAAGCTAAGCTCAAATTTATTTGTGAATTTATAAGTAAGATAAGTTTGCGCATCGGCAAATTTTGGTCTGTAGTTAGTTTCGGTCTCTTTGGCGTTTACCAAAAGACTATTGTCGCGATAGCGAAGACCAACAATTCCAGAAAAGCGTCCATTTTTAGAAATACCTTCCACAGAACCGCTTGCGCCTAAAAGACTTAAATCTAAGGAAGCTCCAAAATCAACGGGCCGGCGATAGGTAATATCCAAAACGGAAGAAAGTTTGTCGCCATATTTTGCTTGAAATCCACCTGCGGAAAAATCAACATTGCTGGTCAGGTCACTATTTACAAAGCTTAAACCTTCCTGTTGTCCACTTCTAATAAGGAAAGGACGATATACTTCAATTTCATTTACATATACAAGATTTTCATCATAGTTTCCACCACGAACAGCATACTGTGTGCTCAACTCGTCATTCCCGTTAACCCCGGGAAGCGATTTCAGTAGGTTTTCTACACCCGCGTTTGCACCCACCATTTTTCGAATCACTTCCGGCTGAATACTAACTAGGCCCTCAATGCGTCTATTTTCCCTACCAGATATTACTACTTCGGGAATTTGCTCAACATCAATTTTTAAAACTGGGTTTAGTTCATAATCCTCGTTTGGACTTAAGTTGAAACGCAGTTTTGCAAACTTATGACCTACGTGTGAAAAGGTTACTATAACCTCTTGATTGGAAGGTATTTCCAGTAGATAATATCCGTTAAAGTCTGAAATTGTTCCAATGTCATCGTAAGTCACGTTTACTCCAGAAAGTGGCGTGTTGTTTTCGTCCAATATCACTCCTCGTATTGTAGCTTTTTGAGCAAATACAACGGTAGCGAAGAAAAAGAAAAGGAATGCAAGCGGTAGTTTAATTGTTTTCAAAAGCAAGGGTTAGGGTTGTTTTCTGAAAAATTTTGTTTCAAATGTAGCACTATTTCCAACATTATCTATAACAATAAGTTTCAAATTATTTTCAGATTCAAGATTCACATTATCATTGAAATTATATGTTAGAACGTTTTTTTTGTAATCATATTCCATCAATATAAATTTTCCGTTGATTGTTGCGCGATAGGAGCTTATACCACTTAGGTCATCAGTTATTTTTACTTCTAGAAAATTTTGGTTGCTGATCCATTTTCCCTCAGAAAAATTAACTGATTTTATTTTTGGCGGCGTGGTGTCTGCGGCAACTGTATAATCTCCAAAGGTTCTAGTTTTACCAGTTAGTTTGTCGCCATTGCGGGTAGTGGAGTTGTAATAGGGCACGCCTCTATAATTTAATCTCCCAATATAAAGTTTGTCTTTGTCAGCTTCATTATAAGCTGAAATATCTGCAGTGATTGAAATATTAGTATGGATAGGAATTACATCTTCATGAAATTTGAGGGTGTCACCTTTGGCTTCAATATTTAAATAGGTGTCTTCATATAAACTATTTGCAGAAATATATATACTGAACTTTCCTTTTGTTATGGAAGTGGCGTGATCTGCATAAATATAGTCATCGGTCTTTTCTTCTTTTTTTGGATCCAATATTTCAAGGTTTTTTCCATCAATGGGGATGGAAACCAAAATACTATTTCCTTTAAAATCGTCAACTTCAATAGTGTAAATTGAATTGAGGCTATCTGCCACTGTGACAAACCCATTTTCGTCCTCTTTAGTAATAATGCTCAACGGATTATTTTTTTCTCTGAAAAGCTTTTGAACCATACTTTTATTGGTTTCGTAATAGTTGTAATCTGTATAGCGGTTTAAATAGCGTGTTTCGGAGAAGGAGAATTTGTTAAATAATACTTCAAACTTTTCTGTGCCATTATAGGTTGTCTTTATTTTATAGGAACCGTTTTTATTTGAAGCCCCATTTTGCTGGTCATACGTAGTGATTCCAAAACCAATTTTTCCAAAAGCAGTAAGACTTTCGGATTTATAACTGCCGTCTTTTTGTTTTGTAAGCCTTAATTTTGTTCTGTTTTGGCTTTGGTTTATTTGGGCATCCTCACTTATAGGATACGCAAATAACGCACTGATTATTGGTGTTTTTGTGTCTGGAATTTCTAATCCAAAAAGAAGTGGGTTCATTGGCCGCTGGGAAGAATCGCGAATTTCAAAATGCAAATGCGGGCCGCCACTGCCACCGGTATTTCCGGAATAGGCAATTATATCTCCTTTTTTTACGGGCAAAAGTGTTTTATCTGGAAAAAGTTCCAATTCAAAAGTTTCTTTTTTGTATTGGGTGTCTTTTACATATTTTTCAATTTCGCCGGCATAACTGCGCAAGTGTCCATAAACAGTCGTGTAACCGTTTGGGTGAAGAATATAAAGAGCCTTACCATAACCATAATGCTGTACTTGTATGCGGCTAACGTAACCATCGGCTGGAGCATATACAGGAAGTCCTTCTTTTTGCTGTGTTTTTAAATCGAGGCCACTGTGAAAATGATTAGCGCGCATTTCGCCAAAATTACCCGCCAACACTAAATCAATATCTAGTGGGTTCGAAAAATAATCGGTTGGAATATCTGTCTGTGATTGTACAATACCTCCCCAAAAAAGGAGCAACATAAAAATTTTATTCATAGGGCAAAAATAAGAATACACTATAACTAAATGGAGGGAGAGGCAATTTATTGTGTGTAAAATTCAATATTAAAAAAATAATGGAAAACTATTTGCTTATTAGGTATGGTATGCTAACTTTGTGAAAGAAGTATTGAATATAAAGTTTAATGAGTAATCTTTCTGAAATAGTTGATTCTCTTGAAAATAGGATTAGCAAACTGCTCAACAGGCACGAAAAATTAAAAAAGGCTAATGCGGAATTGGAAGAAGAAGTCGCCGTTTTAAAAACGAACCAGCAAAAAATTCAAAAAGAAATTGAAATTTGGAGCGAAAAGTGCAATTCATTAAAGTTAGCAAATTCAATGCTTGGCAGCGACCAGCATAAACGAGAAACTAAACTCAAGATAAACGCTCTCATTCGGGAAATTGACCAGTGCATTACCCAACTTTCCGAATAAAAATATAACAATGGCCGAATCATTAAAAATAAAGCTATCAATTGCAGACAGGGTTTATCCCTTAACCATTAACCCCTCGCAGGAAGAGGGATTGCGGTTGGCGACCAAAAAGATAGAACAAATGATTAAGAAATTCGAGCAAAGTTATGCCGTACGTGACAAACAGGATGTATTGGCCATGTGTGCCCTCCAGTTTGCCGCCCAGGTAGAGCAAAAACAAATTGATAAATCAAGCGATACGCATGAAACAGAGGCAAAGCTTAAGGCTTTGGACCGTTTATTGCAGGAGCAATTATCATAAACGTTCTTTAAATTAAATAAGGTTACTGCCTACATTAATATTCATTTTTGGTAAACTCAACACGAATTCTTTAAAAAGGGTGAGTTGAAGTTGTAAAAGCGAGCCGTCTTTGAGCGGATACTTGATCAGCTTGTTAGCCCTAAACATTCATTTTAAGGAGTTTATTCAAAATAAATATATTGATGTAGGCTTTTTTTATACATATAATTCAACTAAAAAATGGAAATAATAATACCTGTAATAGGCGTAGTCGTTGGAATTGCGGTTAGTTTTTTTATTGCAAAAATACTGGAGCGCAACAACGCGTCCCAACTTATAATAAGAGCAAAAAAGAGCGCATCTTCAATATTAAAAGAAGCAAAATCTGAAGCTGAAACGCTCAAAAAAGATAAAATACTTCAAGCCAAAGAGAAATTTTTGGAACTAAAGTCAGAGCACGAAAAAGTTATATTGAATCGTGATAAAAAGATTACTGAAGCTGAAAAAAGAACCCGTGATAAAGAATCACAAGTATCAAGCGAGCTGGCGAAATCAAAAAAATTAAATTCAGAATTAGAGGAAAAACAAACCGATTATAGCGAAAGGATTTCTATACTGGAAAAGAAACAAAACGATGTGGATAAACTTCACCGCAGCCAGATAGAACAATTAGAAGTGATAAGTAGTCTTTCCGCAGAAGAAGCCAAAAGGCAGTTGATGGAAAGTCTTAAAGACGAAGCCAAGACCCAGGCAATGGCCTTTATTCAAACTTCTATGGAGGAGGCAAAAATGACTGCCCAGCAAGAAGCTAAAAAAATTATTATAAATACAATTCAACGTATTGGTACAGAAGAAGCGGTAGAAAACTGTGTTTCGGTCTTCAATCTTGAAAGCGATGATGTTAAAGGTAGAATAATAGGTCGCGAAGGTAGAAACATTCGGGCCATTGAAGCTGCTACAGGCGTTGAAATTATTGTTGATGATACTCCCGAAGCCATTATTCTTTCCTGCTTTGATTCGGTACGAAGGGAAATTGCACGTTTATCACTTCACAAATTAGTGACAGATGGTCGTATCCATCCAGCTCGAATTGAAGAAGTGGTTCAAAAAACAACCAAACAGATAGAAGAGGAAATTATTGAAGTTGGAAAGCGTACGGTTATTGATTTAGGAATTCACGGCCTACACCCAGAGCTTATAAAAGCTGTGGGCCGTATGAAGTATCGTTCTTCTTACGGACAAAATCTATTGCATCACTCGCGAGAGGTCGCACGACTTTGTGGGGTTATGGCAGCTGAATTGGGCTTAAATGCCAAATTAGCAAAACGCGCCGGATTGCTTCACGATATTGGAAAGGTTCCAGAAATGGAAACCGAAATGCCTCACGCACTTTTAGGAATGCAATGGGCCGAAAAGTATGGTGAAAAACCTGAAGTGTGCAATGCAATTGGTGCTCACCACGACGAGATAGAGATGACTGGTTTGCTTTCTCCAATTATTCAAGTTTGTGATGCTATAAGTGGCGCAAGACCTGGAGCAAGACGTCAAGTATTGGATTCTTACATTCAGCGTTTGAAAGATTTAGAAGATATCGCCTTCGGTTTTGGAGGGGTTAACAAAGCTTATGCAATTCAGGCCGGACGTGAACTTAGAGTGATGGTTGAAAGTGAAAAAGTGAGTGATGAAAAAGCAGCACAACTTTCTTTTGAAATCTCTCAAAAAATACAAACTGATATGACCTATCCTGGGCAAGTAAAAGTTACCGTGATACGTGAAACACGTGCGGTTAACATAGCTAAATAATTTAAACAAGTATTTTATACAAAAGCCGCAACAAATTATGTTGCGGCTTTTTATTTTACTATCAACTAACTGTTGGATGTTGCTAGTTAAAACCTATTCATCATAAATATTTTCATAACCTTTAGAAGGTTCTTCAAAAAACTTACCGGTAATGTATCTAAAATGACGATCAAGTTTGGCTATTTTCTTCATATCAGAGTCTGTTAAAGAAACATCTGCCGATTTAAAGTTTGCGATAATATGATCTTTGGTTGTAGATTTTGGAATTGCCGCACAACCTCTATGATTATGCCAAGCGATTAAGATTTGTGGCACTATGGCGCTTCGATCTCTGGCAATTTCCTTTAAAGTTTCAATGTCCATCATATTTGGTTCATCTTCAGCTTTCATAGAATCAGATCTATCTCCCGACCCAAGTGGGGAGTATGCGGTAACGTTGATGTTTTCGCTTTTGCAATAAGCGAGTAAAGAATCTTGCTGAAGCAGTGGGTGAAGCTCCACTTGGTTCATTTCAGGTTTTATAGTCGCTTTTGAAATTAAATCTTTTAATTTCTTTTCGCTGAAATTAGAAACACCTATGTGACGTGTAAGACCGTCATTTTTTGCCTTTTCCATTTGTTTCCAAGTTTCTATAATGGGTGCTTCTTCGGGAGTGAGATAATCTTCCGGTTTTTTGGGAGAGTCCACACCATTTCTAAAAGCAACTGGCCAATGGATAAGATAGAGGTCTAAATAATCAAGCTTTAATTTTTTTAAAGATTCTTCTAACGCTGGAATTACTTGTCCTTCGGCATGTGAATCGTTCCACAGTTTAGAAGTAATAAATACATCTTCACGGAATATTTCGCCTTCGGCAAAAACTTCCGCTAAAGCTTCACCTATTACATCTTCATTTCCATAGGCAGCGGCCGTGTCAATATGTCTGTATCCTGCTTGCAAGGCGTCTTTTACGGCTTGTTTTACATCGCCGCCGGTTGACTTCCAAGTACCTAGGCCAATGGCGTGCATAGTATCACCGTTACTGAATTTTAATGTTTTCATCTGTATTATATATTTGATAAAGAAGATGGAATGCCCCAATATTCATCTTCTATTGATTTATAAATTTTTAGTGGGCATTTCATAGTTTTTGAAATTTTTATTTTCAAATTACAAAACTGTCTACTTACCAAGAAGGATTTAGGAAAGTTTAGGTTTTTTTTAACCGAAGTGAAATCTTAAAAAAGATCAATTTTAATATTGTATTCAACGTTCCGAGGATATAAAAGTTGAATTAATCGAATTCTGAACCCATCAATTATTTTCTTGGATGGAAGCGATTTATAACTTCTGTGAGATGTTTGCGGTCTATGTGTGTATAGATTTCTGTAGTTGTGATACTTTCGTGCCCTAGCATTTGTTGTATGGCGCGTAGATCGGCGCCATTTTCAAGAAGATGGGTGGCGAAGGAATGACGAAACGTGTGCGGACTTATTGTTTTGCGAATACCTGCTTTTTCTGCTAAGCGTTTCACGATAGTAAATATCATTGCCCGGGTTAATTGTCTGCCGTGTTGGTTTAAAAAGAGTGTGTCTTTTGCTGTGGCATTAATTTTTTGGTGCACGCGAATTTCCTTCCTATAAATAGTAATGTACTTTTCTGTGGTTGGGCCAATGGGCACCAAACGTTGTTTATCTCCTTTTCCTGTTACCTTTATAAAACCTTCATCAAAATATAGATCTGAAATCTTTAGATACGTAAGTTCTGAAACACGGAGTCCGCAGCCATATAAAGTTTCAAGAATGGCACGGTTTCGTTCTCCTTGTTTTGAACCTAAGTCTATAGCGTTTATAAGGGAGTCAATTTCTTCAATAGCTAAAGTGTCCGGAAGCTTTCTTCCCAATTTTGGGGATTCAATTAGTTCCAAGGGGTTGGTTTTTCTGTAATCTTCAAAAATCAGGTAATTGAAAAAACCTTTTAACCCAGAAATTAGGCGACTCTGGGAACGCGGATTCACTGCTTTAGCAATTTCATAAATGAATTGTTGCAACGTCTCTTCAGAAATTTCAATTGGAGAAATCTGCATTTCATTGGTTTCCAGCCACCGCATTAGTTTCTTTACATCTAAAGAATAGTTTATAATAGAATTTTCAGAAAGGCCACGTTCCAAACGTAGGTAATTTTGATAATCCTTTAAACTCTGTTGCCACTTCATACTGCTATATTACTACTAAAAACAATAGTTAACAAAAAACTAAATATATATTAAAGCATAACATTAAAGGTATCTTTGCGTTTTAATTTTAAATAGAAAAATCACTAATTATGAAAAAATTAATTGTAGCAGTTATTACTTTATTTCTAGGAACAACCGCTTTTTCGCAGGAGATCGATCTTGGTGTGAAAGCTGGGGCAAACTTTTCGAATATTACTGACGCATCTGGACTATCGAACAAAACAGGCTTTCAGGCAGGTATATTTGGTGGTATCAAGTTTACTGATAAAGTAGGGATTCAAGCAGATTTGCTTTACTCGCAGCAGGGAGCTGAATTTGATGGCGGAGAATTTGACTTAACGTATGTAAATGTACCCATAGTGCTTAAATATTATCTTGTTCAAGGCTTGAATATTCAAGCAGGACCGCAGTTTGGTTTTATTGTGGACGATAATATAAAAACGGTATTTGGTGATATTGAGAACCAGATAGAAGCAGAAAAAACCGATGTTTCAGGTGTAGTAGGAGCTGGATATGATTTTCCATTTGGCGTAAGACTTGATGCCCGATATAATTTTGGATTAACAAATGTTTCCAAGGTAGAGGGTTCTGAAGGTAAAAACAGCGTATTTTCAATCGCTTTAGGTTATTCCTTCCTATAATAAAAAAACAATATTGATTATAAAAGCCGTTCCATTGGGACGGCTTTTTTTATTTAAAATAATGTATTAGAGTTTGTATTGAAAGTTGTTTTTCTAGCATAATGTCTAAAATTCTAATGTATAACGTTTTATAAATGTTGAATCCGAGATGATAGTTACATATAATCTAGGTTTTGTTACATAAGTGATATTTACAATTTAGAAGTTTTAATATTTTTATTGGGACAATATTGTCAACCAAATTAATCATAAAACTTTTTTATTATGAAAAAACTAATACTATTTACTGCAGTAGCATTATTTGCATTAACGTCTGTGCAATCTCAAGAATTTCGCCTTGGAGCGAAAGCTGGTTTAAATGTTGCCTCTTTAGGAGGAGATAGTTACGGAGTTGGTAGCTTAGGCTCCCGCACAAGTTTTCACGTTGGGGGTTTAGCGGAAATTCCATTAATGGGTAAATTTGCGCTTCAACCTGAATTATTATATTCTTCGGAAGGCTCTGACTGGAGTTTTGGACTAGGCGATGATAATATTAATTTGGATTATATTAGAGTTCCTGTTTTGGCAAAGTACTATATTATTGAAGGTTTAAGCGCAGAAGCAGGTCCTGTATTTGGAGTTTTGGTCAATGCAAAAAATGATGATGGCGATGATATAAAAGATAGCTTTAAAACCTTTGATGCTGCATTTGGAATTGGTGCTTCATACCGTTTAAGTATGGGTGTTTTCTTTAGCCTGAGATATAATAAAGGTCTGCTAAATGTAAATGAGGATTATGAAGATGGTGGAATTACTTATAGTTATAAAAACCAAAGTAATGTTTTCCAAGTTTCAGCAGGGTATTCTTTCTAATAATAATGGATGTAACTAATATTAAAAGCAGGGACTATGTTCCTGCTTTTTTTATGAGCTTGTTTTTTCCCAATTATTTGCGGAACATTTAATATATTTTGTATTTAAACAAAATATAATTAGCTTATTGATATATTGACGGAGTATTCTGTAATATTAACTTAAGTTTTTGTAACATTGGTTAATAACTATTGCGGGTGTTAAGACTTTGAAATGACAATATTGTCAACAATCTTTAAACATAATTTATTATGAAAAAAATATTACTTTTTGCCACTTTTGCAGCGTTCACCTTCACTACAGCAAATGCTCAAAGTGAATTTCGCATTGGATTTAAAGGAGGTGTTAATTTTTCTTCAGTTGGTGGCGATTTCACAGATAATTATGATGGAAGAACAAGCTTTCACATAGGTGGTTTGGTTGAAATTCCAATTTCTGAAAAATTTGCCATTCAGCCAGAGCTTTTATATTCCTCACAAGGTGCAAAATCAGAATATGATAATAGTTTTGGCGATAGTTTAGTTATTGGTAAAGAAAAACTGAAATTAGATTATATAAATATTCCCATTATGGCGAAATATTATATTATTAATGGACTAAGTGTTGAGGCAGGTCCGCAATTTGGGTTTTTAATTTCTGCAAAAAACGAGTATGAGGTTTCTGGCTTTAGAGGAGATGAATCTGGAGATGATGATGTAAAAGATTTTTATAATTCCCTGGATATTGCAATAGGCATTGGCGCAAGTTATCGTTTAAATAATGGTGTGTTTTTCAGTTTGAGATTCAATAAAGGAATTACGAAAGTAAATGAGGATCTTGATTATTCTGTAATTGAAGAAGGTGATCCAATTCCTGGATTTGACTATTCTTATAAACAGCACAATAACGTATTCCAAATTTCAGCTGGATATTCGTTTTAATTTAGGAATTGTATAAACTATATATTATTAAGGCTACCTGATTGAGGGTGGTCTTTTTTTTATATAAAGGAATATGATTTTATCATTGTAAAGGTTACAGGTTTATTGTTAATTTGCGTCCTTTAACCCTAAAATTTATATAAATGAAAAAATTATTACTTTTTGTTGCAGTAGCAACTTTATCCTTTACAGCAGCTCAATCACAAAATGTACGTTTTGGAGCTAAGGCTGGGGTAAACTTTTCTTCCTTAAATGGAAGCGATATTGACAATGTTGATATGCTTACAGGTCTTCATGTAGGTGCCGTAGCACGTATTGGTATTTCTGAATTATTCGCCATTCAACCTGAAATTGTTTATTCATTACAAGGATATTCTCTTGACGATGATTTAAAAGTAAACCTTAATTATATTAATTTACCAATTATGGTTGATTTCACTTTAGCGGAAGGATTTAGCCTTCAAGCAGGCCCACAAGTAGGATTTAACTTAAGCAGTAAAGTGGACTTTGATGGTGAGAAAGAAGATGCAGAGGGAGTTCAAACTGTTGATATAGGAGCTGGTTTAGGCGCTCAATATATCCTTCCTATGAATTTATTTTTCCAAGCTCGATATGTTACTGGGCTTACCTCAGTTTTTGAAGATTTTGATGGTGAAAGTTTCGATGCCAAAAATTCAGTAATTAGTCTTTCGGTTGGTTATTTCTTTAATTGAAAGAAACATTATAATACTGTAGAAAAGCGGAAGATAAAACTTCTGCTTTTTTTATTTTATATCTTTACGAAATGAAAATAATAATAATCAACGGTCCAAACCTAAACCTACTTGGCAGGCGGGAGAACAATATTTACGGAAACGAAACTTTCAACGATTTTTTTGAAAAATTACAGAAGAAGTATGCAAACCAAGAAGTTTCCTATTTTCAATCCAACATTGAAGGCGAACTGATTGATAAAATTCAGGAGGTTGGATACAAATATGATGGGGTTATTTTGAATGCCGCTGCATATACACATACTTCTGTAGGTATTGCAGATGCTGTGAAAGCAATAACCACGCCTGTAGTTGAAGTACATATTTCCAACACATTTTCAAGAGAAGATTTTAGGCATAAAAGCTATATATCACCCAATGTAAAAGGGGTAATTGTTGGTTTTGGACTGCAGAGTTACGAATTGGCTTTGCTGAGTTTTTTGAAGTAGTATTGAGTATTGAGTATTGAGTATTGAGTATTGAGTATAAAAAAACCGCAAAAATTGCGGTTTTTTTATTTTTGCCTAAAGCCTAAAGCCTAAAGCCTAAAGCCTAAACTATTATAAGTGAATTACTTCTCCATAAGCATCGGCCGTGGCTTCCATAACCGCTTCGCTCATTGTTGGGTGTGGGTGAATTGCTTTTAGTACTTCGTGTCCTGTTGTTTCAAGTTTTCTTCCTAAAACGGCTTCAGCAATCATATCGGTTACGCCGGCGCCAATCATGTGACAGCCTAGCCATTCGCCATATTTGGCATCGAAAATTACTTTTACAAATCCATCCTTTTCACCAGAAGCACTTGCTTTTCCGCTGGCAGAGAAAGGGAATTTTCCAACTTTCAATTCATAACCAGCCTCCTTGGCTTGCTTTTCAGTCATACCAACGCTTGCAATTTCTGGCGAAGCATACGTACAGCCCGGAATGTTTCCATAATCGATTGGCTCTACGTGAAGTCCTGCAATTTTTTCAACGCAAGTTATTCCTTCAGCTGAAGCAACGTGGGCTAGGGCAGGACCGGGAGTTATATCGCCAATAGCGTAATATCCGGGAATATTGGTTTGGTACCAATCGTTCACCATCACTTTTCCTTTGTCGGTTACAATACCCACATCTTCCAATCCGATGTTTTCAATATTTGTAGCAATTCCCACAGCGGAAAGTACAATTTCAGCTTCAATTGTTTCTTCGCCTTTAGCAGTTTTTACTGTGGCTTTTACTAGTTTTCCTGAAGTGTCTAATTTTTCTACAGAAGAATTAGTCATCACTTTTATTCCCGCTTTTTTGAAGGAACGCTCAAATTGTTTTGAAACGTCTTCATCTTCCAAAGGAACAAGATTGGGTAAAAATTCAACGATTGTAACGTCAGTTCCCATAGAATTATAGAAGTGTGCGAACTCAACGCCAATGGCGCCACTGCCCACTACAATCATACTTTTGGGTTGTTTTTTTAAGGTCATTGCTTCGCGGTAACCAATAACTTTTTTGCCGTCCTGTATCAGGTTTGGCAATTCACGTGAACGTGCTCCCGTTGCAATAATTATATGGTCTGCGGAATATTCCTTTCCGTCAACGTCAATTTTCTTTCCAGGTTTAATTTTTCCGAAACCATTGATAACGTCAATTTTATTTTTCTTCATTAAAAACTGAACGCCTTTACTCATTCCGTCGGCAACGCCGCGACTACGTTCAACAACTTTCCCAAAGTCTTTATCAAAATCTTTTACGATAAGGCCGTAACTGTCTGCGTGTTTAAGATAGTCAAAAACCTGCGCGCTCTTTAAAAGTGCTTTTGTAGGGATACATCCCCAGTTTAAACAAACGCCTCCAAGGCTTTCCTTTTCAATAATGGCGGTCTTTAACCCTAACTGTGAAGCCCTTATGGCAGTAACATAGCCGCCGGGACCGCTTCCTAATACTATTACGTCGTATTTACTCATTTTGTGTGTTTAAGTCTGAATTTTTAAGGTAACGAAATTACGAAATTCAAAAGGAAAAATCCCAAAACAGAAAACCCAAATTCCAAATAATGAAAAAAGCACCAAATTCCAATCTTGTTTTTGGACTGTGGTGCTTTAATTCAATTCTTGATTTTTCAAACAGATTTATTCTTTCGGAATAAAGTTTAATGCAACTCCATTAATGCAGTGTCTTTTTCCAGTGGTTTCTGGGCCATCGTTAAAAACGTGACCCAAATGTCCGCCGCAAGTAGCGCAGTGTTCTTCGGTTCTGGTATAACCTAGATTTCTGTCAGTAGAATAAGCTACATTTCCTTCAATAGCCCTATCAAAGCTTGGCCAACCTGTGCCACTATCAAATTTGTGTTTACTTTCAAAAACGTGAGTTCCGCAGCCAGCACAAAGGTAGGTTCCCACTTTGTGATTGTCATTTAAATCACTGGTAAAAGCACGCTCTGTTCCTTCGTGGCGCATCACATTATATGCTGATGGAGATAGTTGTGACTTCCATTCAGCATCAGTTTTGGTAACCTTAAAAGCTTCTTGCTTTGTATCCTTTTTCTGAGCTGGGGAATTACAGCTAAAAAGCAGAGTACTTAAAATTATAAATGCACTTAAAAATTTCATTTTAAAGCTCAATTTTTTCAATTTGCGATCCATCAGTCTGCATCACTTCCAAAATATCTCCCATTGATGGGTTTGTTTTCGCAAATTCTGCAGGAACTACAGCAATACGGAATGTTTGACCATTCAAATCAAAAGGATCTATATTAGTTAAATCGAAATTTCCCTCAATGGTGAATTGCACACTTATAAATGTGCTATTATAATTGTATTGTATAAAGTCGCCTGTTCCATCTTGATAGAATTTATTTTGAGGAAGTTGCGTCCAAATATCGGCAGGGGGCGATGTTGTATCATCCAGACCTGATAAACGATACACTAATACAACGTCGCTTTCATACACTTCAAAAGGATAATTATAAACCGATGTAAAATATTGGTTATCAGGATAGTCGCTATAACTGAAAGTGGGGCTAACCTCAAAAACGTTAGCATAAACCAATCCACCCGGCTCTCCCGGAGGTCCTGGATCTCCTTCGCAAGAGGTGAATAAAATAGTTGATGAAAGTGCTAAAAATAGAAGTATGTTTTTCATAATAGATATTTTAAATGTTTAATGAAAGTTTACAAAAGTCGTTCCAACTTTTAAAAGGCTATAAATTTAAAGGCTTCGGAAGCTATTTTATACTAAAAAAACACTAAAGTTTAAATTTTATGGAACAATAATTGAAAATTAATTTTAGAATAATTTTAATACAATAGTAAATTTATATCTCTAATTTTAACAATTCAAAAAACCATCTTCTTATGAAATTCAAAAAATCTTTAGCTATATTATTAATGGGAATATTTGTTGTTGCATGCAGCACCAATCCATTTACTGGGAAACAGACTTTAGCATTGGTTCCTAATTCGCAAATATTACCAATGGCATTTCAGCAATACAATGAGTTTTTATCTGAAAATAAAGTTGTAAAGGGAACATCCGATGCAAACATGGTAAAGAATGTAGGCCAAAAAATAGCTTCAGCCGCTGAAAGATATCTTACAGCCAACGGCTATGCGGGTTATTTAACTGATTATCGTTGGGAGTATAATCTTGTGCAAAGTCCAGATGTAAATGCTTGGTGTATGCCCGGCGGAAAGATTGTAGTTTACACTGGTATTTTACCAATAACCAAAGATGAAGCTGGTTTAGCGGCAGTTATGGGGCACGAAGTTGCTCACGCACTTGCAAATCATGGTCAGCAGCGTATGAGTGCCGGCCAATTACAACAATTGGGAGCCGTTGCAGGAAATGTTGCATTGAGTGGTAGCGCTGAAAACCAACAGATTTTTAATACAGCTTACGGCTTAGGTTCAAATTTAGGGGTTATGCTTCCTTTCAGCCGAAGTCATGAAACCGAGGCAGATCATATTGGACTAATTTTGATGGCTATAGCTGGTTATGACCCAATAGTTTCAGCAGAATTATGGCAACGTATGCAAGCACAGGAAAATGGAAGCGCGCCGCCAGAATTTTTGAGCACACACCCTTCTAGCACCACAAGAATACAAAATATTCAAGCGTGGGCTCCTGAAGCTAAAGCTGAAGCCAGAAAATTTGGTGTAACTTCATTCAAAAGATAAAATAATAGTAATAAATATTTTATTGAATATTTTTAAAATCCCACTTCAAGTGGGATTTTTTATTAGTTTAGTAATCTCAAAATTGAACCTTCAATATGCCCAACTTACTTAAAGGAAGTAAAAAATTGCTAAATGCTTGGGCTTTTTACGATTGGGCAAATTCGGTTTACAGTCTTGTAATTGCTTCAGCAATTTTCCCCATTTATTATCAGGCACTTTTTAAATCGGAAAATATAACTACAGTTTATTTATTTGGTGGAACTATTCGTAGCACTCCTTTGATTAGTTATACCACGGCAGCTGCTTTTTTGCTTGTGGCAGTTATCTCGCCTTTGCTTTCGGGAATTGCAGATTATGTGGGTAATAAGAAGAATTTTATGAAATTTTTCTGCTACCTGGGGGCGCTTTCGTGTATGGGGCTTTATTTTTTCAGTATTGAAAATATTAAAATAAGTTTACTATTTTATTTTTTTGGATTGATAGGTTTCTGGGGAAGTTTGGTTTTCTACAATTCATATTTACCAGATGTGGCATTTCCAGAACAACAGGACAGAGTTAGCGCTCGTGGTTATTCTTTAGGATATATAGGTAGCGTAATATTGTTGTTGTTTAATTTGGGAATGGTTATGTTTCCCCAATATTTTGGATTCGGAGAAGGAGGGGAGGCTAGTATGCAAGGCATGCGTTGGTCTTTTGTAACCGTTGGTATTTGGTGGATTCTCTTCAGCCAGTATTCTTTTTATTTTCTTCCGAAGGGAAATAAAAGTGGAAAAAAAGTTAGTACTAAAATAGTACTAAACGGTTTTAGGGAATTAAAAAGTGTTTACAATTCGCTTTCCGAAAACATACAGTTAAAAAGATATTTGGCCGCATTTTTTGTTTACAGTATGGCCGTACAAACGGTGATGCTTGTTGCAACTTATTTTGGGGAACAGGAAATTGCTTGGGGCGGTGATGACTCAAAAACCATGGGTTTAATTGTTAGCATATTGATTATCCAATTAGTTGCAGTTGGTGGGGCGATTTTAACGTCGCGTGCTTCAGAGAAATTCGGAAACATCCCCGTTCTTATAGTTATTAATATAATTTGGGTGCTAATTTGTATAGTTGCGTTTTTTATAGAATCACCAATTCAATTTTATGCTACCGCTGGTGTAGTAGGTTTAGTGATGGGTGGAATACAGTCACTTTCGCGTTCTACATATTCAAAGTTTTTACCAGAAACAAAGGATACTACGTCATATTTTAGTTTTTATGACGTTGCCGAAAAAATAGGAATTGTAATAGGAATGTTAATCTATGGTTTTATAGACCAAATAACAGGGAGTATGCGAAACTCCATATTGTTTCTTGTGGTATTTTTTATAACGGGCGTATTTTTGTTACTAAGAGTGCCACGAAATAAAACCAATTAAACAATTTTTGATTATGTTTGCGTTTATTACCTACAAACTACTTAATAATATGAAGAAAATGTATTTTATAAAGGGAGTGCTTTTGGCATTTCTGGCATTTCAATTTTTTTCCTGTGAAAATGAGCCTCTTACAGGCGAATTTATTCAAGAAGAGCAGAATAATGCAAATGAAGGACAATTCATAGCCCAAATTGAAGGTCAAGAATTTATTGCAAATTCTGTTACCGCAACACTTTACACTACAGATAACAAGTTGATAATTAGCGGCTTAAAACCCGGAGGAGAAGAAATAACCCTGAAGGTTGATAATCCAGAAGTTGGTTCTTTTAATTTGTCACACGGGGGAGCTAATAATAATGGGGGATATTATTTTGACGGTTCAACCAATTTAAGTCCTTATGTTTCTGCAGACTCTTTAGGTGGCTATGGCCTTATGAATATAACGGCTTTGGATGCCAGTGCATTAACAATTACAGGAACTTTTAGTTTTGTAGGATCACGTGAAAAAGTTGATGGAGACGGAAACCCAATTCTCGATGGAAATGGAGATCCAGTTATAGAAGATATAGCAATTTCAAATGGGGCGTTTAATGCAATACCTTACATAGTTGACGACACGAACGGCGGTGGTGGTGGCGGAACCGGCGATCCCAACAATGAATTTTTCGCAAAAGTTGAGGGTGTTGATTTTGTTGCAGATAGTATATACGTTAGCGAACCAATGGTGGGGGACGTACATATGATAAAAATTGAAGCCAAATCTAATACAGGTGAACTTATACGTATTGATATTCCACGTTCTCTAGGGATTGGTACTTTTAATATGGTAAACATTTCAGATGGAACAAAATTAATTGCGCTTTACAATGCTGGAAATGGAGCCGAAAACCTTACTTCAAATCCAGGAATGATTACTATTTCTGAGTTTGACCTTGAATTGGGTATTTTAAAAGCTGCTTTTTCATTTACAGGAAATGATCCATTAAGTCAGGTTCCCGATACTGTTGAAGTTACAGAAGGAAGCTTTACTGTATATTTTGAAGGTGTTCCCGGGGCAAATAATGCATTTACGGCAAATGTGGATGGCGCTTCTTATACTCCGGATGAAATTGTTATAACAACTTCTATTGTTAACCAATATCCTAGAATTACTATATCAACAACAATAGGAGACCAAAGAATGGAGCTAACTTTCCCAGCAACAGTTACTATAGGCACTTTTGATATGGGGACCGAAGTTATTGATGGAGATGAAATTGTTGCATATTACACACCACAGGTTGGAACTTCTATTACGTACGTTTCAAGTCCAGGAAGTTTGGTTATTACTAATTATGATATACCAAGCGGGTTAATAGAAGGAACCTTTAACTTTACCGGAAGAGATGGTTCAGGTCAAGATCCTTCAATTTATCAAATAACCGGAGGGGAATTTTTGATAGTTTTACCGTAAATAGAAATTATAAACCATAAAAAAGCCGCTTTTAGTTTTCTAAAAGCGGCTTTTTTAATTCAGAAAAATGTTCAATTAAATAGATTTTACCTTTCCGGAACCCATTACTTTTACGTCGTTGGAAGAAGGATTTCCCGCACAAAAAATAGAACCCGATCCTTGAATACGAGCCTTTAGACTGTTTTTTGCAAATATTGTTGAATCTCCCGAACCAGAAATATAAATTTGTGCATTTTCAGAAATAAGTTCTTTTCCTTCAAAGTTTCCACTTCCAGTAGTTTTCACTTCAACATCTGTGGCTTTTCCAGAAAGTTTCATATCGCCTGAGCCATTTAACTTTGCATCTAAAGAAGTAGCATCAATGGAGATTTTTATACCGCCCGAACCTTGAAGGTTTAAGGTAAGTGTATTATTTTTCAATATATCTTTTCCTTCAACATTTCCAGATCCACGAAGGGAGATCTCTGAAATATCCTCAAAAGGTACAGTAATCTTAATTTTTTCTGTATTTCGAAGGGATGTATTGTTTTTCATTGAGATTGTAAGTGTAGTTCCATCAGATTCCACCACAATCTTATCCTGTACATTATCTTCAGCGGTTATACTTATGTTTCCTTCAGTACCTTTTTCAAGATAAACGTCCATTGACCCTGAAACATTAATAGCGTTGTATGATTGGGTGTTTAAAGTTTTCGTTATTATATTCCCACTTCCTTTTATGGAATTATTATTTCTGTTTTGTGCATCTACTTGAAGATTCCCTATAATTAAAAACATCAAAGCGAAAGAGAATTTAGTCAGTCTGGCCATAATTTTGATTTTTTGATTTAGTATAGTTATTTCCTTTATAGACAGCTTTTTTATAAAGATGTTACACTTTCACTGAATAAAAAATTATATAACTGGCATAACTCTTGAAATATAGTATAAAGGAACAGGCAAAACGTTTGATAGCCAGTGTTCTTTCATAAATTAATCATAAACAATTTATTAATAAGACATTACCTGTGTTACCTTTGTGACACAATGTCCTAAACAAATATATGGCCAATTCAAAAGTTACATTATTAGACAAGTTGTCATTTCAGGATTTAAAGGAAGATGCAGAATTCATTCCTTTAATGTCAGCAGAAGACGAAGATGCAATGCATAAAGAGGAACTTCCCGAAATACTCCCCATTTTGCCTTTGCGGAATACAGTTTTATTTCCAGGAGTTGTAATCCCTATAACAGCTGGAAGAGATAAATCTATTAAACTTATAAATGAAACCAATAAGGGAAACAAAGTAATTGGTGTTGTTTCGCAAAAAGACGAATATGAAGAGGAACCAGGAATAGGCGATATAAACACTATTGGAACTGTGGCAAAGATTCTTCGTGTATTGAAAATGCCCGATGGCAATACTACAGTTATCATTCAAGGAAAAAAACGCTTTGAGGTTTCGGAAGTGATTACCACCGAACCTTACATGACCGCAACCATTCGTGAAGTTGCAGAAGCGCGTCCCGAAAAGGAAAGTGAGGAATTCAATGCGATTATAGAATCCATAAAGGAAATGGCGCTTAAAATAATTAAGGAAAGCCCAAATATTCCTTCGGAAGCTGCCTTTGCCATTAAAAATATTGAAAGCTCTAGTTTCCTTATCAATTTTGTTTCTTCAAACCTAAATATAGATGTTGAAGAGAAGCAGACACTACTGGAAATAAACAATCTGAAAGATCGTGCGCTGGAAACGCTTCGGTATATGAATATGGAAATTCAAAAGCTTTCGCTTCGAAATGATATTCAGTCTAAAGTTCAGAGTGATATTAATCAACAACAAAGAGAGTATTTTCTTCACCAGCAAATGAAAACCATTCAAGAGGAATTGGGCGGTTCATCTTCTGAAGAAGAAATTGAGGATATGCGCGAACGTGCAAAAGCCAAGAAATGGAGTAAGGAAGTGGAAAAACATTTCTTAAAAGAACTTACAAAAATGCAACGTATGAATCCGCAGGTCGCGGAATACAGCATTCAACGTAATTATTTGGATTTACTTTTAGAGCTTCCGTGGAATAAATACAGTAAAGATAAATTCGATTTAAAACGCGCAAGAAAAATCTTGGATCGTGATCATTATGGACTTGATGACGTAAAAAAACGAATCATTGAATATTTGGCCGTTTTGAAATTGCGAAACGATATGAAATCTCCAATACTTTGTCTCTATGGCCCTCCTGGAGTTGGAAAGACTTCTCTGGGAAAATCTATTGCTGAAGCATTGGGCAGAAAATATGTACGTATGAGTTTGGGCGGACTTCGCGATGAAGCCGAAATCCGTGGACACCGAAAAACATATATTGGGGCAATGCCTGGTAGAATTATACAGAGTATAAAGAAAGCAGAAACTAGCAATCCTGTTTTTGTTTTGGATGAGATAGATAAGATTTCGGCGGGCAATCAAGGAGATCCTTCTTCAGCAATGCTTGAAGTTCTTGATCCAGAACAAAATAATTCTTTTTACGATAACTTTTTGGAGCTTGGTTACGACCTTTCAAAAGTTATGTTTATCGCTACTTCAAATAGTTTAAGCACCATTCAGCCTGCGTTGCTAGACAGAATGGAGATTATAAATGTTACTGGTTATACGGTTGAAGAAAAGGTTGAAATTGCAAAACGCCATTTGCTTCCAAAGCAATTGAAAGAACATGGAATGAATCCTGACGCACTGAAAATTGCCAAACCACAGCTTGAAAAAATTGTGGAAGGCTATACGCGCGAAAGTGGGGTGCGTTCTTTGGAAAAGCAAATAGCGAAAATGGTTCGCTATGCTGCAATGAAAATTGCAATGGAAGAAGAATATGAAGTGAAAGTAACCAACAAAGTTATTATTGAAGTTCTTGGCGCTCCTAAAATGGAACGTGATAAATATGAAAATAATGATGTTGCTGGTGTGGTTACAGGGCTTGCTTGGACAAGGGTTGGCGGAGATATATTGTTTATAGAATCTACACTTTCTAAAGGGAAAGGCACTTTAAACATGACCGGAAATCTTGGAAAAGTGATGAAGGAATCTGCAACTATTGCACTTGAGTATATTAAATCTAACGCGGAGAAACTTGGAATTAATCCGGATATTTTTGAAAACTATAATGTTCACATCCATGTGCCTGAAGGTGCGACACCAAAAGATGGACCGAGTGCGGGAATAACGATGCTTACCTCGTTGGTTTCTCTTTTCACACAAAGAAAAGTAAAAAAATCTATGGCGATGACCGGTGAAATTACACTTCGTGGAAAAGTATTGCCGGTAGGCGGAATTAAAGAGAAAATTCTTGCAGCAAAACGCGCCCGAATTAAGGAAATACTTCTTTGTGAAGATAACAAACGTGATATAGAAGAGATAAATGCCGAATATTTGAAAGGACTCACTTTTCATTATGTAAAAGATATGAGTGATGTTTTAGATTTAGCGCTTACCAAAGAAAAAGTGAAAAATGCTAAAAAGCTTTAGCCTTTTTTAATTGATGATTTTTTAATTGGTGCTTAAAGTTTAATTATACTTTAAGCACCAATTATTTTCTATCATTCAGTATTTGTTTTTCATTGAATAGATGGAACTTCATGCAGATTTTGATATGTTCTTAAAAATTAATCATCGATGTTTCTTTCCTTTGCAAAAATAAATTATACTTGCATTCGTTTAGTTTTTAGTTACGGTAACTCGCGTCTATGACCCAAAAGGTTTTCTTAGTTGTTTCACTTTTTTTATCTCACCTTATAACGGCCCAGATAGGGGGTAAAGCAACTTATCAATTTCTGAATTTGGTAAATAGCCCCCGAATGGCAGCCTTGGGCGGGAAGGTTGTTACAAATTACGATTATGACCCCACACAGCCGTTGTTCAATCCGGCAACTATAAATCCGGCGATGGACAATCAATTATCCCTAAACTACACTAATTACATAGGCGACGTAAATTACGGCACAGCTGCATACGCCTACCTTTGGGACAGAAGGACACAGGTTTTGCATGCGGGTGTTACTTATGTTAATTACGGAAAGTTTGACGGTTATGACGAAGCAGGAAATCCCACAAGTAGTTTTAGTGGGGGAGAAGTGGCATTGTCTATTGGCCATGCCAGAAACATTGCATTTACAAATTTTCACGTAGGTGTAAATTTAAAACTTATTTCCTCTAAACTTGAAAACTATTCCTCCTTCGGTGGAGCTTTAGATATAGGCTTAATGTATGTTTATGAAGATTGGGATCTTCAAATTACCGGTGTAGCCAGAAACATTGGAACCCAGTTTACTCCTTATTTTGAAACATATGAACCACTACCTTTCGAACTAATTTTTGGAATTTCACAAACTTTGGAGAATGTTCCTATCCGTTGGCATTTCACCTTAGAAAATATGCAGCAGTGGAATGTTGCCTTTTCAAACCCATCAAGAGAACAAACAGATCTTGAGGGTAATACTCAAAAAGAAAACATTAATTTTATCGATAACTCTTTTCGGCATATGATTGCTGGAATAGAACTTTTCCCCGAAAGCGGTTTTAACATCCGTTTGGGCTATAATTTTAGAAGAGGAGAAGAATTGCGGATTGCTGAAAAACGTGCTTTTGCGGGTTTAAGCGCGGGATTTGGCATAAAACTAAATAAACTTCGGTTGAGTTATTCCTATTCAAAATATAGCACAGCCGCATCATCGAGCTTTTTTGGGCTTAACATAGACCTTCAGTAATGAAAAAAATTACCATAGCCATAGACGGATATTCTTCCACTGGAAAAAGCACGGTTGCTAAACAACTTGCAGATTATTTAGGCTATTTATATGTGGATAGTGGGGCAATGTACCGAGCTGTAACGTTTTATGCAATGCAAAACGACATTATTTCCAAAGGATATTTTAATGTTGAAAAACTAATAGAATCTCTTCCTCTAATCAATCTGAAATTTGTTAAAAATGACGATTGGAACAAAGCGCATATTTATCTTAACGGAAATGATATAGAAAAAAAAATTCGGAATCTTGAAGTTTCCGAATTTGTTAGTCCAATAGCTACTATTCACGAAGTACGTGTAAAGCTTGTTGCCCAGCAGCAACAGATGGGTTTTGAAAAAGGAGTTGTTATGGATGGTCGAGATATTGGGACCGTGGTTTTTCCAAAAGCTGAATTAAAAATTTTCATGAATGCTTCCGCACAAGAGCGTGCCCAAAGGCGCTATAAAGAACTTTTAGAACGGGGAGAAGCTATTAATTTTAATGATGTTTTAAAAAATATTGAGGAGCGTGACCATATTGATACAACTCGTCAAGATTCACCATTAGTAAAAGCTACGGATGCCATTGAAATAGATAATTCTGAAATGAACCTTGAAGATCAATTTCACACAGTGTTGCAATTGGCAAAAGACCGAATTGCTGGCCGCGTTTAAAGTCGATACTTTTTATAAAAAATCCTTTCCTCTTTTTGAAATCTTTTCTATACTTGAATCTTCAAAAATTTATAATATTATAATGGGTTCATTTCTACAAGAATTTAAAAACTTCGCCATAAAGGGCAATATGATCGATATGGCGGTGGGTATTGTTATTGGTACCGCCTTCAACAATGTTATTAGTACGATTGTAAAGAAAATAGTTATGCCGCCGCTATCTTTGCTTACTGATGATGTAAACCTATCAAACAAAAAATACATACTTCGTGCTGCAACAGATTCTGCTGAAGAAGTTGCAATTGGTTATGGTGAGTTTATGGAGGTTTTAATTGATTTCTTTATTGTTGCCTTCACTATTTTTCTTGTAATAAAAGTTATAAATCGTTTTAAGAAAAAGTCAGAAGACCCGCACGACAAAACCGTAGAAACTCCAAAAGATATTCAGCTTTTATCAAATATTGAAAGATTGATGGAAGAGCAAAATTCTTTTTTAAAGTCCAAGAGCACTACTTCAAAATAGATTTTTTTAAAGTTTCTTAAAAACAAATCTTTATAATAATAAAAGACAATCTTTTAGTAACTTTAAAGATGTTCCCAAAAAAGATTATAGCTAGTTTCCGGAAATGCAAATTTGCGTTGCTTTCTATAATTTTGTTTGTATTCATGTCTGCATTATGTGTTCTAAGTTATTATAGAACAGTTATTGATCAAAAGCAAGCTAAGCTCAGGCAATTGGAAATTGCTGGCATATTGACCTATCAGGATTTTAAAAAAATAATTAGTCACAATATTATTTCTCTGGAAGATATGCGTGACCGTATAGTTGAGAGCAATGGCAAATTCAAAACCTACTTGAAGTCTGATACGGAAAGGATTATAAAACAAAACCAGTCCATTAAATTTATAGAGTACATAGATAGCACTGGAGTTATAAACTTTGTAGCTCCTTATTATCCAAATAGAGAAGTCCTAAATTTAGACATAAAATCGGTAGGCTATCGTTACCAAAGTTGGATTGAAAATTCTAAAGATACTTTAGTAAATATAACTTCTTGGGTCAATCTCACCCAGCACGGCAAGGCTTTTTTGGTAGATGTTCCTATTTATTATAACAGCAGTTTTCAGGGAACAATATCCGCAGGCATGGATTTTAAAAGCCAATTTGATAATATAAGTTCAAAGCAAAATCTTTTCAGTGTCCTGATTAAAGATGATGTGGGAAATATTTTTTACAGTTATAATAATCCAAAAACTGAAGATTTCAAAACCGATCAAATATTTACACAAAGAATAAATCCAATTGTGGGTAGGACTGTTGGTGATTGGAAATTTGAATTTATGTTTTATTCCAATCAAGAGTTAAGAGCGACTACATTGCAGAATTACATATTGGCACTGGGTATTTTTTTATCATTTCTTATTGGGTTATTAGCCTATTTCTTTTTACTGGCAAAAAGGCAATCTCATCGGTATAAACTCATGAATCAGAAACTCCAGATGCTTAATGAAGAAATTGAAAAAGAACGACGCAGGGCGGAAGATGCTTCAGTGGCAAAAACACAGTTTCTTTCAAACATGAGCCATGAAATTAGAACTCCATTAAGTGCGATCTTAAGTATTTCTGAAATATTAGAAGGCAAACAACTTTCAACGAGTGAAAAAGAATTTTTAAAATTAATGCAAAATTCATCAAGAATATTATTGAATCTGGTCAATAATATTCTTCATATAGATAAAATTGAATCTGGCACTGTAGAGCTGTCAAAGGAAGTTTTCAGTCCCTTTATTACACTCCAAAGAATTGTGGATATTTACGCTCCAACCGCAAAAATTAAAGGCATTGAAGTAAAAACAAATTTTGCGAGTATTATAAATCCAAAAAACGTACTCGGTGACGTTTCGCGTACCGAACAGATTTTTACTAATCTTATAAGTAATGCTACGAAATTTACGGAAGAAGGGAGTATCGAAGTTTTTTACGAGGAAAAGTTACAAAATGGTAGGCTGAAAATAAATTTGAAAGTGGCTGATTCGGGTATAGGAATTGACCCTTCCAAAATTGATGCTATTTTTGAAAGATTTAAGCAACTGGATTTTGGAATCACCAAAAAACATCAAGGCAGCGGCCTAGGTTTAGCTATAACAAAAACTTTGGTAGAGTTGATGGGAGGAAAAATTGGAGTACAAAGTAAAGAGGGGGAAGGATCTACTTTTACGGTTTCACTAGATTTCCACAAAGTTAAGAATCGAGGTGAAAATAAAAAATTAAGGCAATACAGGAATTTAAGTCATTTAAATGTTTTAATTGTTGATGATAATCTTTTGAACCAAAAAATCTTGGCAAAGATACTTTCAAAAAACCAAATTTCTCCTGATCTGTCATCGGACGGGGACGATGCTTTACTTAAATGCGCTTCCCGCCATTACGATCTTATTTTTATGGACGTTCACATGCCTGGAAAGGATGGATTTGAAATTGTACAACATTTGCGAAAGATTGATAATACTTCAGTAATACTTGGGTTTTCTGCAGATGTAACCAAAGAAGCCATTGAACGTGGGATTAAAGCAGGCATGAACGACTATCTTACTAAACCAGTTGAACAGGAAACGTTATTCAATATTATGAACAAATACTTTTCTTGAAGCAGTTATAAAATCACTACAGACAGGTTTTTTATTCATTCCATACATTTAGAATTCATAGGAACAAAATCAATGAAAACAATGCCTAATATTGTTATAGGGCATAAAACCTTACTCAATCTTCTTGGCAGTTGCTTTACTCGTTTTGATTTTGCCAACCTCACTGAATTCAAAGGTGTACTTATTCTTGTTAGTTGTTAGAATTTTGATGAGAATCGCTTTCTTTTCAGCCTGATTTTTTGGGTTTATTTTTTTCAAGACATATTCGCAGTCATTGATCCATCTAATAGTTGATGAGTCAGTTTTGCCTTGATAGAAATCTATTTCAAGAGAGTCATTCCTAATAATGGTGGTTTTGAAAACTTCTGTACCTGAAAGCGCTTCAAATTCAAATGTTCCTGTCTTAAAATCTGAGCAATCTCGATCGGTCTCATAACAGCTACTTAAAAAAAGGCAAGAAAAAATTATTATAAAAAAGCGCATCGTTTGATTTTTGGCAAATTTCAGAAAAATTAGCGAAACCACTCAATTTTCGTATACATTAAAACTGCCATCCTTGTAAAAAATAACAATCTTTTCAATTTGCTTTGTAGTTTGATTAAGTTGTGCAGTTTTCTTTTCAATTATATTATTTTCCTCAGAAAAAAGGTCCTTTGGTTTTTCTGTCTCAATAGCCATCTTTTGTTTTGAAGACACGGTGGTTGTTTTATTTTCCGAAGTAGAAGGGAAGTTTCCCTTTCCAAATAATAGCCAATTCATTTCTACATCTGGAAATTTTTGTAAAAGTTTCATTACAAATTCAAGACTTGGTTTATTTCTTCCAGATAATAAATGTGAAATAGTGGAGCGGTTAAAAGCTATTTCTTCCGCAAAAGCAGCAGCTGTTAGATTGTAATAATCTAATATTTTCTCAAGCCTTTTTACAAAATCCATACTGTTTACCATTGTAGCGTCATTCTATTTTCAAGAACGGTTACAAATGTAAAATATTATTAAATAGCAAGCAATAAGTTTATGAAAAGAAATAATAATCTTTAAAATTTAACTTCATATAAAATATTATAAATATCTAATAATAAGTATTTTAAACTTAAATATATAGAAATTATTATTTCTAGTGTTATTATTACTATAAATGAAAGATATCTGTTTACTAATGTAACCTTGATTGATTAATTTACCTGTTTACATCTGTAAACTATTCAATGTTTAACTTTGTAAACTTTAATTAGAATATGAAAATAGAAAGCTGGTACACTAATAATTTTGAATTTCAATTGACTGGAAGATATATCACGCTGCAAAGCATTTTTCCATTGTTAGATATGTATAAATTAAATTATGAGATTTCAATACCTGGGATTTCAGAAAGTGGAAAAGACATCCCTTTAATCAAAATTGGAAAAGGTCCTAAAATTGTTTTGGGTTGGTCGCAGATGCACGGAAATGAATCGACAACAACGAAGGCTGTTTTTGATTTTTTGAAGTTTATAAGTCAAAAAAATGTTTTCCAATCTGAAATCCAACTTTTTTTAAAAAACTATACATTCTATATATTTCCTATTCTGAACCCAGATGGCGCTCAACTTTATACACGTGAAAATGCAAATGGGATAGATCTTAATCGCGATGCGCAAAATTTATCGCAAAGAGAGAGTAGGTGTTTGAGAGATATTTTTGAAAGCTTATCTCCCTCATTATGTTTAAATCTACACGATCAGCGTTCAATTTATGGTTTAAAAAACGGTAAGCCTGCAACGGTTTCTTTTTTGGCACCTTCTGCAGATAAAGAAAGAAGTGTAACCAGCTCAAGAAAGACGGCTATGCAGTTTATTGTTAAAATGAGCAATACACTACAAAATTACATTCCTGGACAGGTGGGCAGATATGATGATGGCTTTAATAAAGATTGTGTTGGAGATACATTTCAGATGGCAGGGGTGCCTACCATACTTTTTGAAGCAGGTCACTACGAACAAGACTATCAGCGGGATAAAACAAGAGCGTATATATTCTATTCTCTACTTTCACTTTTTGATATTATTGAAGAAGATGCTACTCAAATAGAGTATAAAGATTATTTTAAAATACCTGAAAACCTTAAAAATTATAATGATTTCGTACTTAGAGATGTAAAATTACCGGATTATTCTGAAGTAGTTTCTATTGCGGTTCAATATAAAGAAGTATTAAAAAATAATAAAATAGCCTTTATTCCAGTAATTGAAGAAATAGGAAAATTGGATAATACATTTGGTCACAAGGAAGAAAATGTAAATGGCAGAGAAATTTTAACAAATTCGCAAGAAAATTTAACAGTAGGTCAAAATATTTCAAAAATTTTTGATAAATCTGACAATTCAACAATATATTTTCAATAAATCGGTTTCATTATACCATAAAACTTACTAATATTGCACAAAAATTAAATGTTATGCCAAAGTTTAAATTAGACGATACCGATCACAAAATACTTGACCTGTTAATCGATAATACCCGAATTCCTTTCACAGATATTGCAAAAAAATTAGAAATTTCTGCTGGTACTATTCATGTTCGAGTAAAAAAAATGGAAGAGGCTGGTATTATTACAGGTTCTTCCCTACAAGTTGATTATCAAAAATTGGGATATTCCTTTATTGCATATGTAGGTGTATTTATCTTTAAAACCTCACAGACTCAATTTGTGTTAGAACGTATTAGTGAAATACCATTTGTTACCGTTGCGAGTGTCACTACCGGAAAATTCAATATTTTTTGCAAAATTAGAGCCAAAAACACGTCTCATGCAAAAGATATTATCTATCAAATAGATGATATAGAGGGCGTTAGTAGAACTGAAACCATGATATCCATGGAAGAAAGTATCAACGATAAAAAACGTTTGCTTCATTCCATATTTAAGGAAATATAATTTTAGATGTATTTTAGAAAAAGCCTTTGTTATTCAGCAAAGGTTTTTTTTATCTTTATAGGAAAACTATGGCTTCTTCTGAAATTCAAACTACTGAATATAATCACTTTTATAAACGCTACATAGATTTGGTTGAAGATATTCCCCTGCTTGATGCGTTGGAAAATGGGCTAAGAACTACCCAATCATTTTATGATAACCTGCAAAATGAGATATGGGATTACCGTTATGCAGAAGGAAAATGGACGCCAAAAGATATTTTACAGCATATTATAGATACCGAAAGAATCTTCGCGTACAGAGCTTTATATTTCTCAAGAAGCTTGAAGGCCGAACTTAAAGGTTTTGATGAAAATGTTTTTGCAGCTAATTCTTTGGCAAATAACAGGGCAGTAGATGAACTTCTGAAGGAACACTTGGCTGTTCGCAATTCAACGATTTGTCTTTTTAAGAGTTTTAATACAATTCAATTAAAACAAATAGGCATGGCCAGTGGAAGTAATATGTCTGTAGCTGCTGCTGGTTTTATAATTTGCGGACATGAAATTCACCATTGTAATATTATAAATGAACGTTATCTATTATGAAATTCTTTAAACTTTTAAAGGACACTTATTTAAGTTGGGACAAAAATGATCCTTGGGCAAAAAGCGCTATAATTGCATATTACGCTCTTTTTTCATTACCCTCTTTGCTTATTATAACAGTTCATTTTGCGGGGGTCTTCTTTGGTAAGGAAGCAGTAGAGGGGAGAATTACGGGTGAAATTAGTGGATTAATTGGGCAAGGTAGTGCAGAATTAATTCAAGCAATGATAATCAATTCAGCCCTTTCAGAAAGTTCACTTTTGTTTATCATTTTTGGTATTGGAATGTTGATATTTGGAGCTACGGGTGTCTTCTTCCAACTTCAGAAATCATTAAACGATATTTGGAGCGTTCGATCAAAAAAGAATACCATAATAGACACTTTGAAGCGAAGAGTAGTCTCCTTCGGGATGGTCTTAATCATTGGGCTGCTAATGCTCATTTCATTAGTATTGAGCACTGCAATCAATGCGCTCAGTGATTTTATTGGAAATTATTATACCGAATTTTCTTCTGGGTTTATACATTTTATCAATTTCTTGTTTTCACAAATTATAGTCACTGCTCTTTTTGCAGCTATTTTTACAATTCTTCCAGATGTGAAAATAAAGTGGAAAACAAATCTTATTGGTGCTTTTATGACCTCTCTACTTTTTTTGGCAGGAAAATACCTAATAGGTTTTTATTTTGCGAAATCAGATCCGGCTTCCGTTTATGGAGCTGCGGGAAGCGTGGTTTTAGTTTTACTGTGGGTTTATTATACGTGCCTCATACTTTTTTTTGGTGCGGAGTTTACCGTAAACTGGGCGCTGCTCAGAAATATTAAAATTGAGCCCACCAGCAATGCTACCCTTTCATACGAACTTGAAATGAAAGAACTTCGCGAATACAAACGTAAAGTTGAAGAAGATAAAAAAAAAGCTCAAAAATTAGAGAATAATTAACTCTCTTAAGATTTCTTAACAAAGATTAGTAAAAAATTAATATCAGAAAATTGATAAGCCCCTTCTTGCTTATTATCTTCATTCTAAATTAATTGTTTAACTAAAAAAGAAATATTATGAATAAGAGAATAGCAATTTTAGCCACAAACGGATTTGAAGAATCTGAATTGAAATCACCTAAAGAGGCGATGGAAAAAGAAGGCTTTACCGTTGAAATTATTAGCGAGAATGAAGGAACTATAAAAGCTTGGGCAGATGGAAACTGGAGTAATGAATATAAAGTTGACAAGACTATAGAAAATGCAAATGCAAGTGACTATAATGCTTTGGTCCTTCCTGGGGGAGTTATTAACCCAGATAAATTAAGAAGAAACAAAAATGCTTTAAAATTTGTACAACATTTTTTTGAACAAAAGAAGCCTGTTGCTTCAATTTGTCATGGACCACAAACTTTAATTTCTGCAGGAGTTGTTAAAGGAAGGAAAATGACATCATTCAACTCTATTAAAGACGACTTAATTAATGCAGGAGCTAATTGGGTAGATGAAGAAGTTGTTGTTGATGAAGGATTTGTAACAAGTAGAAATCCAGATGATTTGCCTGCCTTCAATTCAAAATTGATTGAAGAAATTAAAGAAGGTAAGCATACACTTCAGCACGCTTAATATAATAGCTGAGCAAATTTCATAAAAAAAGAGGCTAATACAAGCCTCTTTTTTTTATGAAATGGAATTTAAATTATTCCTCTTCTTCTAATTTCTTCTTATCTGGGATTTCGCTTATTGGTTCATTGAAGTCTGCATCATCGTAATCATCTTCATCAAAATTGGCCATAGTTATTTCCAAGCGGGAGCTTACTTTGACCAAATAAATAGTATCATCTGTTCTTACTTCAACAGCTTCCACTGTTTCATTTTTAGCATTCTTAAAGGTGATAACATGGTCATCATCATACCCATCGGGATATTTTTCAACTAATAGAGAAAGTATCTCGGGGGTTAACTTTCGGTAATCTACTATGATTCGCTTCATTTAATATTCAATCTTTTGGTTTGTGGTTATAAAACTATTCAAAAATTGATGACATAAAAATATTTTAAAGAAAATTTTTATAAATTTTTATAATACTCGAAAGCACTATATATCAGCTTGTTATTAACTTCGCAATTGTATTTGTGGCTGCCAATGTCTTCTAAAAGTACAAACAATACCTTTCCATTTCTATTTTTTTTGTCAAATGCCAACAAATTTATAATGGCTGCAATATCATTTTCAGTAAAATATTGTTTTGGAAAATATTTTAAAATGCTTTGTGAAACATCTTTCAAAGTATCTTTTGGAAAACTGAAAGTCTCCGTTGAAATATAGGTAGCCAAAATTAATCCAACAGCAACAGCTTCTCCATGAAGTAAGCTTTTTTTATCAGAACTCTCTAGAAAATAGGATTCTATGGCATGGCCCAGGGTGTGTCCATAGTTTAAGGTTTTTCGAAGATTCTTTTCTAAAGGATCTTTAGTCACGATCCCTTTTTTTATTTCAACTGAATCCCAAATCAGTTTTTCAAACTCTATTTTTTTTGAATAATCGGCATTTTTCACGCGTTCCCAATATTCTTTATTATAGATAAGTCCGTGTTTCAACATTTCGGCAAGACCAGAAATAATGTGTTCCTGCGGCAAAGTTTTTAAAAATTCTGTGTCCAGGATTACCATCTCTGGAAGATTAATAATGCCAATTTGATTTTTTTTGTGGCCAAGATCAACACCGTTTTTACCGCCAACTGAAGCATCAACCATTGCGAGTAGGGAAGTGGGAATGTTTATGAATGAAATTCCCCGCATAAATGTTGAAGCTACAAAGCCTCCCAAATCTGTGACTACACCGCCACCCAAGTTGATAATTAAACTTTTTCGGTCGGCACCTTTTTCTGAAAGTGTTTCCCAAACTTTTAAACAAGTTTCAATATTTTTATGAGCTTCACCTACGGAAATAGTTATTATTTCAGGAGTAGTTTCAAACTGGTGCTTTTTAAAAAGATATGATAAACAATACTGTTTCGTGTTTTCATCAACGATTATGAAAATTTTTGAAAATTTTAAATTGAGTATGCTATCTGATAATAATTCCCACGCGATTTCATCTTTATAAACTACACCTTTTTCTTTTAGTTTTTTTTCCATGAATTAGTTGCTTTTTCCGATATATTGAGAGTTCAAATCTAACTATATTTGCACACTTTATTTTAAATTTTATGACATCAAATTCCCTTTTTGATAATACAGAAACAGCTTTTAAACTTAAAAGCGACTCTGAATTGGAAAGAGCCTATTTTCTTTTTAAAATGATATCCAAGGAACCATTGGTAAAAATTGGAACGGCCGTAACAAAATTCGCTTTAAATATAAATCTTCCCGTAGAAGGAATTATACGCTTTACTGTGTTTGATCATTTTTGTGGTGGGGTTAATGAAAGGGATTGCATGTCCACAGTTGATAAGCTTTTTGATGTGGGCGTTTCATCAGTTTTGGATTTTTCGGTTGAGGGAAAGGAAGAAGATGCTCAGTTTGATGCTACTGCAAATAAGGTAATTGAATTAACGAAATTTGCAAAAAATAAAGAAGCAATGCCCTTTTCAGTCTTTAAGCCTACAGGTTTTGGTAGGTTTAAAATTTGGCAGAAAATAACTGAAAAACAACCATTAACAGAATCTGAAGAAGAAGAATGGAAAAGAATTGAAGAACGTTATGAAAAGGTTTCAAAAGAGGCATATGAAAGTAAAATTAGTCTTTTGATTGATGGTGAAGAATCTTGGATGCAAGACGCAGCAGACGATCTTTGCGAAAAGATGATGGAAAAATACAACAAGGAAAGCCCTATTGTATTTAATACATTGCAGTGTTATAGGTGGGATAGATTGGAGTATTTAAAAAAAATACACCAACGCTCTAAAACTAAAGGCTACAAGCTAGGTTTTAAAATTGTTCGTGGTGCTTATATGGAAAAAGAAAATGAGCGAGCAGTTGAAAAAGGTTACAAAACTCCAATTTGCGTAAGTAAAAAAGCTACAGATGATAATTTTAATCAAATAATGGAATATATAATGGACAATCTTGATGATATTGAGTTGTTCGTTGGTACCCATAACGAATCCAGTACGTATTTAACTATGGATTTAATGAATGAAAAAGGTATTTCAAAGAGTGATGGACGGGTTTGGTTCGGTCAACTTTTTGGGATGAGTGATCACATTACTTTTAATCTTGGTGATGAGGGGTATAATGTTGCAAAGTATATTCCTTTTGGCCCTGTAAAAGATGTGATGCCTTATCTAATTAGGCGTGCAGAAGAAAATACTTCTGTTGCTGGTCAAACCAGTAGGGAGCTTACTCTTTTGAAAAAGGAGAGAGAGCGAAGGAAAATGTAATTGTTTTTTAAAGTTATTCTTTATTGACTTTGGCCTTCATGATGGTAGCTGTTTTCTCACAATTTTCAACTGTAATCTTTAATTTTTTTTCTGAAATTATTCCTTCAATAACATAAATGTTGCAAGAATCAAGTTTGGTATTGCTTTCAGAAAATAATACATCACCATCTTCAAGTAAGGCTGAAACTGCGGCTGTGTCCATTTGATTTTCACGCAAAACGTTCAGCGACTCTTCAGAAAAAGCCCGTTGTTTTAACTTGATATTTTTAAGTGTTCTAGACTCGGGGCCATAGGCGCAAGATGTTTTTTTTCCGCTGAGAATAAAAAATAAAAGGGCTATTCCTATTATAAATCCACCTGAAAAATAGACCAATCGGTATGCTAACTTCATTAATTTGTTATTAGGGTATTGATTTTTGGAATAATTTTTAAAAAATCAAAAGGTTGATTTCGCTGTATGACATATTAAACCAATCTGCAACGGCTTTATTAGTAAGAATTCCGCGGTAAAAGTACAAACCATTTTTTAAACCATTATCAAAACGGATAGCATTTTCAAGACCGCCACTTTCGGCTATTTCCAATATATAAGGTGTAAAAATGTTGCTTATTGAAATCGAAGCTGTTTTTGGGTATCGTGCGGGAATATTGGGTACGCCATAATGTATAACTTCATGTTTTATAAATGTTGGGTTATCGTGGCTTGTCATTTCGGTAGTTTCAAAACAACCGCCCATATCTACGCATACATCAATTATTACGGCGCCTTTTTTCATATTTCGCACCATTTCTTCAGTAACTATAATTGGTGCCCGATTATGGCCGCGTACAGCACCAATGGCAACGTCGCAACGTAAAAGTGCTTTCATCAAATTTTTTGGCTGTACTGTTGATGTATATAGAATACGGCCCACATTTGTTTGAATAGTTCTTAGTTTTGTAATGGAACTATCAAAAACCTTTACATTGGCGCCTAGGCCAAGTGCGGAACGAACTGCAAATTCGCCAACTGTTCCAGCGCCAATTACAACAACTTCAATAGGAGGGACGCCACTAATGTTTCCAAATAGAAGCCCATTACCTTTTTTTGCATTTACCATTAACTCGGCAGCAATAAGTACAGATGCAGTGCCGGCAATTTCACTCAGGGCTTTAACGGCGGGATAACTGTGGTCTTCATCTTTTATAAACTCAAATGCGAGGGCAGTAATTTTCTTTTTGGCAAGCGCGTCAAAATAAGATTTTTGACGTGTTTTTAATTGTAATGCTGAAATGAGTACTGTTTTTGGTTTAATCAATTCCAGTTCTTCAAGGGTAGGGGGCTCTACCTTTAAAACCATGGGGCAACCAAATACTTTTTTTGTATCATTGGTTAACTGCGCTCCCGCTTCAGAATAATCTTTATCAGAAAAGCCAGCTTCATCTCCTGCGCCATTTTCAATCAAAACCCTATGACCGTTGCTAACGATAGCGTTTACAGCATCTGGGGTAAGGCAAATTCTTTTTTCTTGGAAATACGCTTCTTTTGGAATACCTATGTAAAGTTCTCCTTTTTGTCTTGATATTTCAAGAGTTTCTTCCTGCGGAAGTAATTGCGCTCTGGTGAAGGGTGATTTTGGTTGTGGCATAGTTCAATCTTGCAATTTCAATTTACGGAATAATTCCCACTTTATTATAAGGTAAATATTACCGAAATAAATCTTTTATCTGTTCCCAGAAAGATCGTTTGTGCAAAAGTTCTTCCTCAAAAGACTTTAAATCATTCTGACGCATTTGGCTAAAAAGTTTGGCGCGTATTAAATAGACAAATGGAACCAATACCATCATTATTGGTATTACGTAAATGATCTCAACCTCGTCAGCATTTAAATTTTGTTTAAGTATGTTGAACAATTGAAAAACATACATAGATAAGGGAACCAATATTATCCAATGCCACCAGTGTTTACAAGTGAAAAACCAAATAAGCAGTAAAATTACTGGAATTACTTTACCTGCAAGAAACCAAGCATAATGATATAAAGATGTGTATTCAGTAGTGAATGTAAAAAAAGGAGTTTCCCAAACTTGGGTGTTGCTTGGGAAACTCTCATATGCATAATATATAAAAGGAGTACACGCCATTATAAAAACGATAATGCCTCCCTGTATAAGGCTTTTTTTATCCGGCTGGCGGAACTTGAACCGTTCTAACGTCGATTTGTTGTGGGGTGTTTTCATCTTGAATTCCTTCTGGGGTACAAGAAGCAAAAAGTCCTGCTGCGAAAATAGCTGCTACGATAATCAATTTTAAGTTTTTCATAATGTAAGTGTTTGTGAGGTTAATACTGGGTCAAACTTACACTCAAAAAACTTAAGTCTACTAATTATGTTAATTGTATCTTTACAGGTTATAATGCAATTAAATACTTTGAAATACACTTTTAATGATATTTTAAAGTTAATTTTTTAATATTCCTATAAACGCTATGCTATTATTTCATATTTGTCTGCAGTATCTTAAAGATTCACTTCAGTACTTTATTTGTTTTATTAGTTCGATTTGAGATTGGATTGTTTCTATATTTTTTTGATTTCACATAAAAATAAGAAAATGTGTTTAATCATCCAAAAGGTAAAACTTTTACTTAGACGAACGAATGTACGTATTTAATTTATCATTTTAAAAATTAAGAAAATCAGAAAAGATCCTTAATCTGTTGCCAGAAGTTTTTTTGTGTGCCTAATTCCTCTTCAAAACTTTTCAGATCCTTGCCTATTAACTTGTTTGAAAGTTTAGCTTTTATTAGGTAAACCAAGGGCACGATTACCAACATTATAGGAAAAAGCCACCATATTTCAACTTCATCTGTAATACCTACATCATCATTTATCACACTGAATAATTGGAATGCGAACATTCCAATTGGAATAAGAATAACGTGATACCACCAGTGCTTACATGTAATAAACCAAATAACTAAAAGAAGCATGGGAACAAACTTGCCCATCATTGTCCAGACAGAGACGTATACTTCTTGGTACCAATTTGCATGGTATGTAAACAAAAAAGTTTCCCACGATTTTGTTTGTGGGAAACTTTCATATGAATAAAATAAATATGGACTAGCCGCTATTATTAGGGCTATAATACTACCCGTTACTAGGTACGATGATTTTGCTCTTGTGGATTTGTTGGGGTGTTTGTTCATTCTGGATGCTTTCTGGGGTGCAAGAAGCAAAGGTTCCTAATGAAAAAATTGCTACGATAAAAAGGTACTTTAGAGTTTTCATAATATATAAGTTTTTGTGAGGTTAATAGGCCAAACTTAATACGAAAAAATAAAAGTACGTTAACTATTTTTAATATACATTTATAAGTTTTTTTAAAAAATAATATCCCTGCTCTATAATTTTTGCGATTTGGGGCAAACGATTAAAAAGAATTTTATAAACATTATATTTCACGTTGCAACTTTATTTCACTAGCTTTAATTTTAAGGTTCTGCTTCCGTTATTATTTTTTGTAATGTATATCTTGTCTGTATTGTTAGGCAATAGTTTATCAATCTTTTCTGGCCACTCTATAAAAACATAATGCCCGCTATATAGATAATCTTCTACTCCAATATCATAAGCCTCAACAATATTATTAATTCTGTAAAAATCAAAATGATATATAGTATCTTTTGAAGTATGATACTCATTTACAATCGAAAATGATGGACTATTTGATATTTCATCAATACCAAGTTGTTTAACAATCTCTTTAATCAATGTAGTTTTTCCCACTCCCATATCACCATAGAAAAGTAATATTTTGGAGACGGATGAGACTAAGATCTGTTCAGCAACTTTGGGAATTTCGGTCTGGGTATAAGTAAGTTCCATGGTAAAAACGGAACGAATATAGAAAATTTATAAATTAAAACCGAAATTATCTATCAATTCGCAAACCTTTAAAGCTTTAAAAAAAATTATTTTGGTGTTAAGACTGCAAAAGGAATTATCATTTCCTCTAAAGAGACACCTCCATGTTGATACGTATTACGATAATAACTTACATAGTGATTGTAATTGTTCGGATAAGCAAAAAAGTAGTCTCCTTTGGCAAAAATAAAGGAACTGCTCATGTTAATTGTTGGCAGATTGATTGACTTAGGGTCCTTGGCAGCGAGCACTTCTTTGTCCTCATAGGTCAAACTTTTTCCTGTCTTGTATCGAAGGTTTAGACTGGTATTTTTATCTCCAATCACCTTTGAAGGGTTTTTCACATTAATTGTTCCGTGATCTGTAGTAATTATTAATTTGAAGCCCAATCGTGCCGCCTGTTGAATAATTTCCAGCAATGGAGAATTTTTAAACCAACTCTGCGTCAATGAACGATACGATTTATCATTGGATGCCAATTCTTTAATAACCTCCATTTCTGTCTTGGAGTGAGATAGCATATCCACAAAATTATAAACCACTACGGTTAAATCTTCATCCTTATGGCTTTTAAAATTTTCTACTAGTTTTTTCCCCTGCTTCAAACTTGAAATTTTATGATAACTCCAATTAAGATTTAATCCAAGTCGTTTTAATTGTGCTGCAAGAAATTGTTCTTCTTTCATATTTTTCCCACCATCTTCGGTATCGTTCAACCATAAGTCTGGATGAAGTTTTTCCATATCGCTGGGCATCAATCCAGAAAAAATTGCATTACGGGCGTATTGGGTTGCAGTGGGCAGGATACTGCAAAAAAGATCTTCTGATGTTTTTTTGTAAATATTTGCAACCGTGGGTTCAAATGCTTTCCATTGGTCAAACCTTAAATTGTCAACAATTACTAAAAGAGTAGGGGTGCCAGTTTGCAATTGCGGCTGTATTTTTTCTTTAAAAAGAGTGTGGGACATAATAGGAGCCTCACTTGGATCACTAAACCATTTTGGATAATTTTTATCGATGAATTTACAAAACTGGCTGTTGGCCTCAGTTTTTTGTGACTCCAAAATTTCGAACATTCCAGAATCTTCAATATCTTCAAGTTCCAGTTCCCAATAAATCAATTTTTGATACAGATCTTTCCACTCCTCAAAGCTGTTTACCATAGAAAGATCCATTGCTATCTTTCTGAATTCTTGTTGATAATTTGAAGTAGTCTTTTCTGAAACCAGCCTACTGTGATCCAGATTTTTTTTCAAACTCAAAAGAATTTGATGTGGATTTACAGGCTTTATAAGATAATCGGCAATTTTTGAGCCGATGGCCTCTTCCATTATATATTCCTCTTCACTTTTGGTAATCATAACTACGGGAATGGAAGCTTGATGTTCCTTTATTTCCGCTAGAGTTTCTAGTCCTGTTAAACCAGGCATGTTTTCGTCTAAAAAAACAATATCAAAAGTTTCCTTTTTAATTTCTTCTAAAGCCTCTGTACCGCTCTGTGCAGTAGTTACTTTATAATTTTTATTCTCAAGAAATATAATGTGTGGTTTAAGCAAATCAATCTCGTCATCTACCCATAGTACTTTTATCTCGCTCATATATGTATATTTGTCTTCATACTCCGAAGCTTTAGCAAAGGAGTATTGTTAAATTTAATTTATAAATAATTCTGCACTGTAGCGAAGAATTTTCTTCAAAAATAGGCTTGAATTATTCCGAAAAATTTTTGAAGCTATTAATTTAAAGTTAAAGTTTGAAAACCCTTCCCAAGCTTAAAATTATTAACGATCCCATCTATGGTTTTATTACCATACCCAATAGGTTGGTTTTTGATTTAATGGAGCACAAGTATTTCCAAAGGCTACGCCGCATTTCACAAATGGGCTTTTCATATATCGTTTACCCTGGAGCTCACCACACTCGTTTTCATCATGCGTTAGGCGCCATGTTTTTAATGCAGAAAGCTGTGCAAGTGCTTCATTCTAAAGGAGTAGTGATTTCTGAAAAGGAAGAAAATGCGCTGTACATTGCAATTCTTTTACACGATATTGGGCACGGTCCTTTTTCCCATGCTATGGAAAATAGTATTGTTGAAAACATAAGCCACGAGCAAATATCCTTGCTTTTTATGGAAGCGTTAAACAGAAAGTTTAACATGGGATTAACGCTAGCTATTCAAATTTTCAAAAATGAATATCCACGAAAATTTCTGCATCAATTAGTTTCTGGTCAGCTGGACATGGATCGTTTAGATTACTTAAAACGCGACAGTTTTTACACTGGTGTTCCAGAAGGAACAGTAAATGCGCAGCGTTTAATAGCAATGCTGAATGTGAAAAATGACGCATTGGTTGTTGAGGAAAAAGGAATTTATTCCGTTGAAAGTTTTATAATTGCTCGAAGATTGATGTATTGGCAAGTATACCTTCATAAAACGGGGATTGTGGCAGAACAGCTTTTGGTGAGAGTTCTAAAACGTGCAAAGCAATTGACCGCCAAAGGAGTGGATCTTCCGGCTAGTGAAGGATTACGGTTTTTTCTGAAAAACAATATTAGCTTGAAAGATTTTTCTGAAGAAGTGCTGAACACCTTTTCAAAATTAGACGATTACGATATTATATCAGCAATGAAAATATGGGTAGGAAATGATGATTTTGTTTTGAAAAACCTTTCAAAAATGCTACTTAATAGAGATTTGCTAAAAGTGAAAGTAAAACCGGAGCCATTTTCTTTACTAAAATTAGATGAAAAAAGAAGTACTTTGATTGAAACTTTTAAAATTTCCGAAGAAGAGGCGTCCTTTTTTGTTTTTACAGGCAAATTGGAAAACCAAGCTTACAGCATGAAAAAGGATACCATTAATTTATTGAAGAAAAACGGAAAGATTATTGACGTTGCAAAAGCTAGCGACCAACTGAATTTGGAGGCGCTTTCAAAGTCTGTGGTCAAATACTATATGTGCTATCCAAAAAACAATAAGGATAGCTATCGAGGCTAAATCCTTTTTTTCTATTTTTGCAAGAATGAAAACTTTCGACCGATATCTAATTCATTTAAAAAACACTGTTTTGTGGGTGACCATAATTTGCAGTTCGGTTACTAAAACCCAACACGCTCGATGAAATTTACAGCAGCCCAAATAGCAGGAATTCTAAACGGTACGGTAGAAGGCGATGAAGGAGTAGAAGTTTCGAAACTTGCAAAAATTGAAGAAGGTAGCAAAGGCAGTCTAACCTTTCTTGCTAACCCAAAATACACCCATTATATATATTCCACCCAAGCTTCAATTACAATAGTAAATAATGATTTTGTGGCATCGAATGATTTGTCCACTACACTTATTCGAGTAGAAAATGCTTATAAGGCCTTTTCACAATTGCTAGAATATTACAACCAGGTAAAAATGAATAAAACCGGAATTGAAAATCCAGTTTTCATTTCAGAAAGTGCCAAGTACGGTGAAAACTTGTATTTAGGCGCTTTTTCATATATAGGAGAAAATGTAAAAATTGGTGATAATGTAAAAATTTATCCCAATGTATATATAGGTGATAATGTTAGTGTCGGAAATAATACCATTTTATTTACAGGCGCCAAAATATATTCCGAAACGCTAATAGGTGAATCTTGTGTAATAAACAGTGGGGTTGTTATTGGTGCGGATGGTTTTGGGTTTACTCCTAATGAAAAAGGAGAATATAATAAAGTTCCGCAAACCGGCAATGTAGTTATTGAAGATAACGTTGATATTGGTCCAGGTACAACTATTGACCGTGCTACTTTGGGGTCAACGGTAATTAAAAAGGGTGTAAAATTGGATAATCAAATTCAGATAGCGCACAATGTTACTATTGGAGAAAATACTGTGATTGCTGCTCAAACTGGTATTGCTGGCTCTACCAAAATTGGAAAAAATTGTATTATTGGTGGTCAAGTAGGTATTGCCGGTCATATTATAATTGGTAACAATGTGAAAATTCAAGCACAGAGTGGTATAGGAAGAAATGTGAAAGATGATGAAACGTTGCAGGGTTCTCCCGCTTTAAATTATGGCGATTTTAATAAAAGTTATGTATATTTTAAAAACCTTCCTAAAATAATGGAAAGGTTCAATATAGTTGAAAAAAAGCTCGATAATGAATGAAAGTGTTGTAAAACAGCGCACAATTGGTAAGGAGATTTCACTTACTGGAGTCGGTTTGCATACAGGCAAAGAGGTAACGATAACCTTTAAGCCTGCGCCCGAAAATCACGGATATACTTTTGTGAGAACAGACTTGGAGGGACATCCTGTAGTTGAAGCAGACGCAAATTATGTAGTTAATACCCAGCGTGGAACCAATTTGGAAAAACGTGGGGTTAAAATTCAAACATCTGAACATGTTCTAGCAGCACTGGTTGGACTTGAAGTGGATAACTGCATTATGGAGCTTAATGCTTCCGAGCCACCTATTATGGACGGTTCTTCAAAGTTTTTTGTTGAAGCAGTGGAAATGGCAGGAGTAGTGCAACAGGAAGCGCCAAGAGAAGAATATGTTGTAAAAGAAGTTATTTCCTATTTGGATGAAGAAACTGGAAGCGAAATAATCGTAATGCCATCTGATGAATACCAAGTAACCACTATGGTAGATTTTGGCACAAAGGTTTTAGGTACACAGAATGCTTCATTAAAACATATATCAGATTTTAAGGATGAAATTGCCAATGCAAGAACCTTCAGTTTTCTTCACGAAATTGAAATGTTGCTTGAAAATGGTTTAATAAAAGGAGGCGATCTAAACAATGCTATTGTTTATGTGGACAAAGAACTTTCCCCGAGCACAATGGATAAGCTTCGAACTGCTTTCGGAAAAGATTCAATCTCCGTTAAGCCCAATGGAATCTTAGACAATCTAACACTTCATTATCCAAATGAGGCTGCAAGACATAAACTTTTGGATGTTGTGGGCGATTTGGCTTTGGTAGGTACACGCATACGCGGAAAAGTAATTGCTAACAAACCTGGGCATTTCGTAAACACTCAGTTTGCTAAAAAGCTTTCAAAAATTATAAAGTTGGAAGCCCGAAATAATATTCCAAAATTTGACATCAGCAAAACACCCGTAAAAGACGTAAACCAAATTATGGCAATGCTTCCGCACAGACCGCCATTTTTATTGGTTGATAAAATTATGGAAATGAGCGATACTCACGTTGTAGGTCTCAAAAATGTAACAATGAATGAACCATTCTTTGTCGGTCATTTTCCGGGAGCACCAGTAATGCCCGGTGTTTTGATTGTTGAGGCAATGGCACAGACAGGAGGAATTTTAGCATTAAGTACCGTTCCAGATCCAGAAAACTATCTTACGTTTTTTATGAAAATAAACAATGTGAAGTTTAAGCAACAAGTAAATCCTGGTGATACCTTAATTTTTGTATTGAAATTAATCTCTCCTATTCGTCGTGGAATAGTGCATATGCAAGGTAACGCGTATGCAAATGATAAATTGGTAACCGAGGCTGAGTTGATGGCCCAAATGGTAAAAACAAAGAACTTATAGATGAATGTAGCATTTGTGAAAAACTGTTTCGAAAAGAATATGATAATGCGTAAACACATTTCACCTATAAAAAACAATAAACAAGAGAAATGAATCAGCCACTTGCATACGTCCATCCGGGCGCAAAAATAGCTAAAAATGTTGTAATTGAACCTTTTACAACCATACATAACAATGTAATAATTGGTGAAGGAACATGGATTGGAAGTAACGTAACCATTATGGAAGGTGCGCGAATTGGAAAAAATTGTAATATTTTTCCAGGAGCGGTAATTTCGGCAATTCCGCAAGATTTAAAATTTAAGGATGAAGATACCACTGCTGAAATTGGAGACGGTACAACCATTCGTGAATACGTAACTATTAACCGCGGAACCACAGATCGTGGGAAAACCGTTGTAGGTAAAAATTGTTGGATTATGGCCTATTGCCACATTGCGCACGACTGTATTGTGGGTGATAATTGTATTTTCAGCAATAACAGTACGTTGGCTGGACACGTAACGGTAGGCGATTATGTGATTTTGGCAGGAATGACTGCTGTTCACCAATTTTGTATGATTGGTAATCACGCCTTCGTTACTGGAGGTTCCTTAGTACGAAAAGATGTGCCGCCTTTTGTAAAAGCCGCTCGCGAGCCACTTAGTTATGTTGGTATTAACTCTATTGGTTTACGAAGAAGAGGTTTTACATCACAGAAAATTACCGAAGTACAGAATATTTACAGACTACTCTATCAAAAAAATTATAATACCACGCAAGCAACGGAAATCATTGAGGCCGAAATGGAAGCCACTCCAGAGAGAGACGAAATTCTTCAATTTATAAAAAACTCTAAAAGAGGAATTATGAAAGGTTATTTCAATTCAAACTAAATAGATATTTCAAAAATATAAAATCATAAATAACAAACCAACTAATGGCAACATCATCAGATATTAGAAAAGGACTTTGTATCCGCTATAACAACGACATTTATAAAATTATTGAATTTCTTCACGTAAAACCTGGGAAGGGACCTGCATTTGTTCGTACTAAAATGAAAAGTGTTACCTCTGGAAAAGTTTTAGATAATACCTTTTCAGCAGGTCATAAAATAGATGATGTTAGAGTTGAAACCCACAAGTTTCAATATCTTTATGCTGAAGGAGAATTCTATCATTTTATGAACACGGAAGATTATTCGCAAATTCGTTTAATGAGAGAAATTTTAGATACTCCAGAACTGATGAAGGAAGGAGAAATAGTTACCGTGCTTATAAATACCGAAGACGGAGCACCGCTTTCTGTTGATATGCCTGCGCACGTAGTTTTAGAAGTTACTTCAACTGAACCAGGGGTAAAAGGAAACACTGCTACAAATGCTACAAAACCAGCAATTGTTGAAACAGGTGCCGAAATTAATGTTCCTCTTTTCATAAATGAAGGTGACAAAATTAGAATTGATACAGAAAAAGGTCAGTATCAAGAGCGAATGAAGGAATAATTTGATATTAGGATTATAATAAACTTAAAAACAATAAACCCTTGAAATTTCCAACTCCCCAAACTCTTGAAAATATTGCAGTTATAATTGGCTCTGACTATGTTGGAGAAGCAAATTTTCCAGTTTTTGGAATGAATGAAATTCATGTAGTGCAACCCGGTGATATTGTTTTTGTGGATCATCCTAAATATTATGATAAAGCTTTGCAATCTCAGGCGACAGTAATTCTTATTAATAAAAAAGTTGATTGTCCCGCGGGAAAGGCATTGCTTATTTCCGATGATCCGTTTCGCGATTTTAATAAATTAACACATCATTTTAAGCCCTTCCAAAACGCTAATAGCGCCATTTCAGAATCTGCAGAAATTGGAGAGGGCACTGTAATTCAACCTAATGTTTTTGTCGGAAATAACGTTAAAATAGGCCGCGATTGTCTTATTCATTCTAACGTTTGTATATACGACAATACGGTTATAGGTAATAATGTAACAATACACGCAGGAACGGTATTAGGTGGAGATGCTTTTTACTATAAAAATCGTCCCGAAAAATTTGATAAGCTTTTAAGCGGAGGAAACGTAGTAATTGAAGACAATGTTGACCTTGGTGCACTTTGCACTATTGACAAAGGTGTAACGGCTTCAACAACCATTGGCGAAGGTTCAAAATTGGACAACCAGGTTCAGGTGGGGCACGATACAATCATCGGCAAACGTTGTTTGATTGCTTCGCAAGTAGGTATTGCAGGCTGTGTGTTGATTGAGGATTTTGTAACAATTTGGGGTCAAGTAGGTATCACTAGCGGCATTACGATTGGTGAGAAAGCAGTTATTTCCGCACAAAGCGGAGTGAGTAAATCATTGCCAGGAAACAAGGCGTATTTTGGAACCCCTGCGGATGATTTTAGAACTAAATACAAAGAATTAGCTTCCATAAAGCTTATTCCCGATATAATAAAAAAATTGGATGAATTATCATGAGTAAAAAGGCAAAAGAAATAGTAAAGGATTTTTATAAGTCAGATATATTAAGAGATGAAACAGTCTTGGAGCGTTTCTTTCATCCAGATTTGGTACTTATTTGGAACAGCGCAAATGGCATGTCTATTATGCATTATGACGATATTGTAAACTTTTTTGGAGAGGTTAGGCGTTCTTATAACGACTTGAGGGTAGAGATAAGTCATTTATTGGCAGACGGTCCCCACGTTACCATTCGCTATAAATATTACATTCGCACTATGGAAAATCCAGATGAAGAATTAGGAATAGCACACTTTATCGCCATTTGGGAAATAAAGGACGATAAAATTTACAGAGGTTATCAAGTGAGTCAACCGGTAACTGATAAAGACGATACTCACGAAAGCTATCATAGAGTTAAGGTTTAATATCTTTTAAATCCGTCAACAAAAGCCGTATCTTTGCCGCAATTATTAAAAATTCCAGAAAAGGTTTTGCTTCAATAATAAATAAAAATAATCATAAGAAAATAATTAAAAATGAGCGTTTTAGTAAATAAAAATTCAAAGATAATTGTTCAAGGATTTACTGGTAGTGAAGGTACTTTTCACGCCGAACAAATGATTGAGTACGGTACCAATGTTGTCGGAGGGGTAACCCCAGGAAAAGGTGGTCAAAAACATCTTGATAGACCTGTTTTCAATACCGTTTCAGAGGCTGTTGAAAAAACGGGTGCTGATACGACTATAATTTTTGTTCCGCCGGCATTTGCCGCAGATGCCATTATGGAGGCAGCAGACGCTGGTATAAAAGTGATTATTACAATTACTGAAGGAATTCCCGTAAAGGATATGATTACTGCTTCAGATTATATAAAAGATAGAGATTGTCGTCTTATTGGCCCTAACTGTCCTGGAGTTATTACACCCGGCGAAGCTAAAGTAGGTATTATGCCAGGTTTTGTTTTCAAAAAAGGAACAGTAGGTATTGTTTCAAAATCTGGAACGCTTACCTATGAAGCTGCAGATCAGGTTGTGAAGCAGGGTCTGGGAATTACAACAGCCATTGGAATTGGTGGTGATCCAATTATTGGAACCACAACAAAAGAAGCTTTGGAAATGTTGATTATGGATCCCGAAAGCGAAGCTGTTGTAATGATAGGTGAAATTGGTGGGCAACTTGAAATTGACGCTGCCAATTGGTATAAAAATAGCGGTATTAAAAAACCTGTAATCGGTTTTATTGCTGGAGAAACTGCGCCTGCTGGACGTACTATGGGGCACGCGGGAGCAATTGTAGGTGGAAGTGATGACACTGCGCAGGCTAAGAAAAAAGTAATGCGCGAATGTGGTATTCATGTTGTTGAATCCCCAGCAGAAATAGGAAAAAAGGTAAAGGAAGTATTAGGCTAACACTATAATATATTTAATAAAAGCTCTGTGAAATTCACAGGGCTTTTTTTATGGAGAACCCGCAACCTTTTGTTATATTTGAATCCCCGCCTTTTGCGGTTTTTTAATTAATAAATGTCTGGTCGAGCAGAGTCGAGACCTTTTTAGTTTAAATCGAAATATATTAATATGAAATTACTGGAAGGAAAAACAGCAATTATCACAGGCGGTAGCCGCGGAATTGGAAAAGGAATCGTTGAAACATTTGCCCAACATGGCGCCAATGTGGCTTTTACTTATAGCTCCTCGGCGGAAGCAGCAAATGCTTTAGCAGATGAAGTTTCAAAAACTGGCGTAAAAGCAAAAGCATATAAAAGTGATGCAGCTTCTTATGACGAATCCCAAAAATTGGCTGAAGAGGTTTTAAAAGACTTCGGGAGCATCGATATTCTTGTAAACAACGCCGGAATAACGAAGGACAATCTGTTGATGCGTATTTCCGAAGCAGATTTTGATAAAGTAATTGAAGTAAATCTAAAGTCGGTTTTTAATATGACCAAAGCTGTGCAGCGGGCAATGCTGAAACAACGCAAAGGCTCCATCATCAATATGAGTTCTGTTGTGGGAGTAAAAGGAAATGCTGGACAAACAAATTACGCAGCTTCAAAAGCAGGTATTATAGGTTTTACGAAATCCGTTGCTTTGGAATTAGGTTCCCGAGATATACGTTGTAACGCCATTGCACCTGGTTTCATTGAAACTGAAATGACGGGAAAACTGGATGAAGCCACGGTACAAGGCTGGCGCGAAGCCATCCCGTTAAAACGCGGTGGCTCTCCCGAAGATATTGCGAATGCTTGTGTTTTCTTTGCAAGCGACCTTTCCGCTTATGTTACTGGCCAAGTATTGAATGTAGATGGTGGAATGCTTACTTAAAAAAGTGTTCAGTGGCATTAATCAGTAGCTTATAAACCCTTCAACTTTTAAACTTATAAAATTTTTAAGTGACCACAGAAACCATACTTTATATAATTATCGCCGGAGTAATCTCAATTGCTCTGGCGGTTTTTATGTATGGTTATAAGTCAAAGCAAAAAGGCTCATTACGGTGGATTTTTGGGATACTTCGTTTCATCACGCTTTTTTCAATCCTACTTTTAATTATTAATCCAAAATTTAAAAGTGAAACATATACCATTGAAAAGCCGAAACTACCTGTTCTTATTGATAATTCCGCGTCAGTAGGGGAGTTGAACCAAAAGAAAAATGTTTCAACTTTACTTCAAAAAATTAAAGATAATAACGAACTTAACGATAAATTTGATGTTTCCTATTATTCCTTCGGAAATGATTTTCGTGAAACCGATTCTCTTTCTTTTGACGAAAAAAACACCAATATTTCCAAAGCACTATCTTCTGTAAACGAACTTTTCAAAAACCAAACGGCTCCAACCATCCTAATTACAGATGGCAATCAAACCCTGGGCAACGATTACGAATTTTCTTCAGCAATCATCAAAAATCAAATCTATCCCGTCATTCTTGGCGATTCAATAAAATATACCGATCTAAAAATTGAACAGCTAAACACTAATCGTTACGCTTTTTTAAAAAATCAATTTCCGATAGAAGTTATTCTAAATTATAGCGGAACAAACCCTGTAAATTCAGAGTTTATAGTTACACAGGGCGCTGCAATCGTATATCGTTCAAATATTTCGTTCAGCGAAAATGAAAACTCAAAAACGTTAAATTTCACACTTCCCGCAAACTCAGTAGGGCTCCAAAAATATAATACTCAAATTCTTCCGCTTGCGGATGAAAAGAACAAAAAGAATAATAACAAACAATTCGCTGTTGAAGTAATTGATCAAGCTACAAATGTTTTGGTAGTAAGTAAAATTACCCATCCAGATTTGGGTGCGCTAAAAAAGGCTATTACTAAAAATGAGCGACGCACCGTTACTTTTAAAAAACCTACTGAAGCGGTAAATATTCTCAATGATTTTCAACTTGTTATCCTTTATCAGCCCGACAGAAGTTTCGCCTCGATTTTTTCAGAAATTGAAAAGAGCAACAAAAACACTTGGGTAATCTCTGGCCTTCAAACGGATTGGTATTTTTTAAACGGCGCCCAAGACAACTTCAAAAAAGAAGCCTCCAACCAAAGTGATGATGTGCAGGCTGTGCTCAATACTAATTACGGCACTTTTGCGGTGGAGGATATTGGATTTGATAATTTTCCGCCTTTACATACTGATTTTGGTGCATTGACAATCAGCGTTCCCAATGAGGTAATGTTAGAACAGACTGTAAGCGGAATTGCAAACGGAAATCCGTTGCTCGCTACAATGGAGATAAATGCCAAGCGCGATGCAATTTGGGACGGCGAAGGGTTTTGGCGTTGGCGCGCACGTAGTTTTGTTGAAACGGAAAGCTTCCAAAGTTTCGATGATTTTATAGGGAATCTTGTGCAGTATCTCGCTTCAAACAAACGCCGAACCAGGCTGGAGGTGTCTTCGGAAACCTTTTATTACAATAACAGTCCAATAAAAATTTCGGCTCAGTATTTCGACAAAAATTATATTTTCGACAATCGTGCATCGCTTAATATTACGGTTAAAAATAAGGAGACCGAAAAGCAAACCGTATTTCCAATGCTTTTGCGAAACAATTATTTCGAAGTTGATTTAAACAGTATTCCGGCCGGGGAATATAACTATACTGTTTCGGTTTTAAATGAGGCAGTTTCCAGCAGTGGTAACTTCACCATGTTAGATTTTAATGTGGAACAACAATTCCTCAATGCAGATGTAGCAAAACTTCGCCGTGTAGCACAAAACACAAATGGAATAGCTTATTTTTCAACACAGAGCGATTCTTTAATTAATGCGTTAGTTTCAAATACTAACTATAAAAACATTGAAAGAAGCGAACAAAAAGTGGTACCTTTGATCGATTGGAAATATCTCCTCGCACTTATTGTTCTAGCCCTCGCTGCAGAATGGTTTATCAGAAAATATAACGGACTTATCTAAAAATTTAATCAATAGAAAAAAATATATGGAAAAATTACCTAAACTCACAATACCCGTAATCGTAGGGGTTATTTTGCTTATTATCTTAGTATCAAAATCTTCTGTAACTATTAATTCTGGTCACGCTGGAGTGCTTTATGAAACTTTCGGCAACGGTGTGGTAACAGACGAACCACCTTTGGGTGAAGGTTTTCATATAATAGCTCCTTGGAACAAAGTTTTTGTTTACGAAATACGTCAGCAGGAACTTAGCGAAAAAATGCAGGTACTTTCCTCTAACGGACTTGAAATAAAATTAGATGCCTCTGCTTGGTACCAACCTATACGCAAGGATGTAGCTAAACTTCACCAAGAAAAAGGAGAGGATTATTTGCAACGTGTCATTCAACCAGCTATTAGAAGTGCTGCAAGAAGCGTGGTGGGACGTTACACTCCAGAACAATTATATTCTACAAAGCGTGATGCAATACAAGAAGAAATTTTTGAAGAAACAAAGAAAATTTTGGACGAGCAACATATACAATTAAACCAAATTTTGGTTCGCGATGTAACGCTTCCATCAACAATAAAAGATGCTATTGAGCGTAAGCTAAAGCAAGAGCAGGAATCTTTGGAATATGAATTTAGACTGGTAACAGCAGATAAAGAAGCCCAAAAGGTGCGTATTGAAGCTCAAGGTAAAGCAGATGCAAATGCAATTTTAAGTGCATCACTAACAGACAAGGTTCTTCAGGATAAAGGTATTGACGCCACTTTAGAGCTTGCAAAATCACCAAATGCTAAAGTAGTGATTGTTGGTTCGGGCGATAGTGGACTTCCTTTGATTTTAGGAAATAACTAAGTTTTCAATAGAAAATTAAACCATAAATAAAGAAACCTTCCCATCGCGGAAGGTTTTTTTTATGGCGTAATTGCAGGTCTTTCATTAATTTTTTCTTCACTTCCGTTTCCAAAGCTTAAAGATGAAAAAGGCCGAAATCACAGCGATGCCAATAAGGATAGTCGCGCCCATTACGTTTCCGTAAATTACATAACCCGTAGCAAATAGAGATGTATACACAAAAACAATCCCCAGTAGCATAGACGCAAAGTCTATGGTAAAGACATCGTGACTTTCTTTTAGAGAAATATTTGCTTTTGCAGCAACGCTTTTAAAGTTTTTCCAACCATTTCCGTAAGGTGTAATAGCATTGTAAAAATTAGCGAGCGTCTTTGTATCAGTAGGGCGCGTGAAAAAAGTAACGGCAATCCAGCTAATAGTTGTTATGGCTACTCCAATTACCAATTTCTCATAAGGTTCCAGTCCCATTTCTACAAAATTAAAAACAATCGCCACGATAAAAGAAACCGCCATTCCGGTAATTTCACTATAAGCATTTACGCGCCACCAAAACCAGCGAAGAATAAAAATCAATCCAGTTCCCGCACCAATTTGAAGAAGGATTGCAAAGGTTTCCAAAGCGCTACTTAGCACCAAAGCAAGCAAAGCTGAAAAAGCCATTAATAAAACTGTAGAGAGCTGCCCAACGCGAACAAGTTCCTTTTCAGAAGCTTCTGGTTTCACAAATCTTTTATAAAAATCCAGTGATATATAAGAAGAGCCCCAATTGAGATGCGTTGAAATAGTACTCATAAAAGCAGCAATTAAAGAAGCCACGACCAAGCCGAGAAGACCCGCGGGCAATTTTGTTAGCATCGCGGAATACCCAAGATCGTGTCCTAAAACCGCATTTGGAAATTGAGCTTGGATATCCGACAGTTGAGGATAAACGACCAATGAAGCGAAAGCAATTAATATCCACGGCCAAGGGCGTAGTGCATAATGCATAATATTAAAAAGTAGGGTAGCGCCAATTGCATTTTTTTCATCCTTGGCGGAAAGCATCCGTTGCGCAATATAACCACCCCCGCCTGGTTCAGCACCGGGATACCAAACGCTCCACCACTGCACCGCAATAGGAATAATAAGAAGCACTAATAGAGTGTTTGTATCTCCAAAATCTGGTAGAAAATTTAATTTATCTGAAACATTTTCATTTGCTAAAAGCTTTTGTAAGCCACCAACTTCTGGTAAGTTCACAATATAATAAGCAGCCCAAACAGAACCAATCATTGCAACAATGAACTGAAGAAAATCTGTAAAGATAACCCCGCGTAAACCTCCGATTGAACTGTATATAACCGTAACAATAGAAGCATATAAAACACATTCCCAAGGCGCAAGATTAAAAAGTACGCCGCCAATTTTTATAGCTGCCAAACATACCGAAGCCATAATCATCACATTGAAGAAAACCCCCAAATAAATTGCCCTAAACCCCCGTAAAAAAGCGGCAGGTTTTCCACTATAGCGCATTTCATAAAACTGAAGATCGGTAAGAACTTTACTTCTTCGCCAAAGCTTTGCGTAAACAAAAACGGTCAACATTCCGGTTATCAAAAAAGTCCACCACACCCAGTTTCCCGAAACACCGTTCTGTCTAACAATATCTGTAACTAAGTTGGGTGTATCTGCAGAAAAGGTTGTGGCAACCATAGAAATTCCCAGCAACCACCAAGGCATATTTCTGCCAGAAAGGAAGAATTCCTGCGTGTTCTTTCCAGACTTTTTTGCTACTACAATCCCAATAACTAAGAAAATAACAAAAAATGAAATGATTAAAATCCAATCAAGCGTGGCTAAATGCATAAAAAGTCTTGTTTTTACGGGGTTCTATAAATGCTCCGGTTAAAGTAAATAAATAGAATCAAAAATTAATAAATCGTTAAATTTAATATTCACAGTTTTTTAAACATAATTTTTGTTTAGATTTGTCTCCAGAATTATGAACAGAACAAGTTTACATCATCACCATATTAAATTCTTTGCTCACGCGAGGTGATATGGTTATTGTGTAAATCCAACAATATTCTAAACCCGTTTGAGCAATCAAACGGGTTTTTTTATTCCTATAACTCAACTAAATAGTTTTTTAAAAATGAAAAAATTAAAAATCGCTGTACAGAAATCGGGTCGTCTTCACGATGAATCCCTTGCGCTTCTAAAGGATTGCGGAATTTATATTGACAATGGTCGCGACCAATTGAAAGCCCCTGCTACCAATTTTCCACTGGAAATTTATTACCTGCGAAATGGCGACATTCCTCAGTATTTAAAAGATGGCGTTATAGATTGCGCTATTATAGGCGAGAATCTATTGGTTGAAAAAGGAGATGGCATCACGATAGCCGGCCGCTTGGGATTCTCAAAATGCCGGGTTTCGCTGGCTGTTTCAAAGTTTTTTGAATACGATTCTATTAAGGATTTAAATGGAAAGCGAATCGCGACTAGTTACCCCGAAACAACGCGGAATTACCTAAAACAAAATGGAGTAGAGGCAGAGCTCCACATTATTAATGGTAGCGTGGAAATTGCACCCAATATTGGTCTTGCCGATGCTATTTGCGATATCGTAAGCAGCGGTAGCACACTTTTTAAAAACAATTTGAAAGAAGTGGAGGTTATCCTTAAAAGTGAAGCAGTGTTAGCTGTATCGCCGACTATTTCAGAAAATACGGGTAAAATTTTAAAGAAACTTCGTTTCAGAATTGAATCTGTTTTACAAGGCCGCGATTCCCGCTATGTTCTTTTGAATGCTCCAAACGATAAAATTGAAGATATTATTAAAATCCTTCCAGGAATGAAAAGCCCCACTTTACTTCCCTTAGCAAAAGAAGGCTGGAGCAGCATTCATTCTGTAGTAAATAGAGATGTTTTTTGGGATGTAATTGAAGAACTCAAAGAAGCGGGAGCCGAAGGAATTTTAGTCTGTCCAATTGAAAAAATGATAGTTTGAAATACGAGGTGCGAAATACGAAATGTGAATCACAAAGTACGAACGAAGAGGGATGAAATGTAAGTTCTAAATACAATACTTAAGATGAAAAAAATAAATAATCCAAAACTTGAAAGCTGGAGCGATCTTTTAAAAAGGCCCACCCAAACTATTGCCGATATTGAAACTACAGTAAACGAAATATTTTCTGAGGTTAAAACAAAAGGTGATGAAGCTTTGAAAAAATACACCCAACGCTTCGATGAAATTTCAATTGATCAATTTTTGATTTCCAATGAAGAAATAGCTGCAGCAGAAAAAGAAGTTTCCTTTGAATTGAAAGACGCCATTTATCTCGCAAAGACAAATATTGAAAAATTCCACAGCGCACAAAAGACGGAAAGAATTACAGTTGAAACAATTCAGGGGGTATTTTGCTGGCAAGAAAAGCGGCCAATTCAAAAAGTGGGACTTTACATTCCGGGTGGTTCCGCGCCTTTATTTTCTACAGTTTTGATGTTGGCTATTCCAGCAAATATTGCAGCTTGCAATGAAATAATTCTTTGCACCCCGCCAGATAAAAATGGTAATATTAATCCGGCTATATTATATGCTGCCAAGTTGTGTGGCGTTACAAAAATCTTCAAAATTGGTGGAATTCAAGCCATAGCGGCAATGACTTTTGGAACAGAAACAATTCCCGCAGTCTATAAAATTTTCGGACCGGGAAATCAATTTGTAACAGTCGCAAAACAGATTGCAACAAAATATGGCGTGGCCATAGATATGCCCGCGGGACCTTCGGAATTATTGGTTTTTGCAGATGATACCGCTGATGCTTCCTTTGTGGCTTCCGATCTATTGTCGCAAGCGGAACACGGTGCAGACAGCCAAGTAATTTTGGTTACGACTTCGGAAAAGCTATTGAATTCCGTGGAAATTGAGATTGGAAAACAACTTCAAGTGTTACCACGTAAATCAACGGCTGAACAAGCTATTGATAACTCAAAATTGATATTGGTTCAAAATAATTCAGAAGCAATAAATCTTATTAATGAATACGGCCCCGAGCATTTTATAGTTGTTTCGAAAGACGAAGAGTTTTTCGTAGAAAACATCCAAAACGCAGGTTCAGTTTTTATAGGAAATTACACCCCTGAAAGCGCTGGAGATTATGCTTCCGGCACCAATCACACCTTGCCAACCAACGGTTATGCAAAACAATATAGCGGCGTAAATCTAGACAGTTTTATGAAAAGTATGACGTTTCAGAAAATTTCAGAAAAGGGAATCCAAAATATTGGCAGAGCAATAGAAATTATGGCAGAAGCCGAAGGATTGCAGGCGCACAAAAATGCTGTGACATTGAGGTTGGAAAGTTTAAAAAAGAAAGACGATGAATAAGAACAATTTTGATATTAATAGTTTGATTCGTCCAAATGTGGCCAAGATGAGGCCTTATAGCTCCGCGCGCGATGAATTCAAGGATTTTGATAGCGAAATGATTTTCCTAGACGCTAACGAAAACCCTTTTGAAACCAACGTAAACCGTTATCCTGACCCACAGCAACAAAAACTGAAAAGTATTCTCTCAAAACAAAAGAATATTCCATCCAATCAAATTCTATTGGGTAATGGAAGTGACGAAGTACTGGACTTAATTTTCAGAGCTTTTTGCGAACCAGCAAAAGACAACATTATAACTTTGCCGCCAACCTATGGAATGTACAGCGTTTTGGCAAATTTGAACAATATTGAAAATAGAGAAGTACTGCTAGATTCAGATTTTCAGCCTGATTTAGATGAAGTTTCAAGAACTGCGGATAAACGCACCAAACTTTTATTCATCTGTTCTCCCAATAATCCAACGGGAAATTTAATTACTTCGGAAAAGATTTTAAAACTGTTGAAAACCTTTAATGGTTTAATAGTAATTGACGAAGCTTACATTGATTTCGCATCAAAAGAAAGTTGGATTAAAAAACTGAATGAATTCCCCAATTTAATTGTTACCCAAACTTTGTCAAAAGCATACGGTTTGGCAGGAATTCGCTTAGGAGTTTGTTATGCTTCCGCAGAAATAATTGCAGTTTTAAACAAAATAAAACCTCCTTACAATATCAACGAATTGACTCAGAAATTCGCAATTGAGCGACTAGAAAATATTATAAAAATTAAATCCGATATATCCTTACTAAATGATGAAAAAATAGGTTTACTTAAAGCTTTAGTTGAAGTTACTTTTATTGAGAAAGTATATCCGACAGATGCGAATTTCATCCTCATAAAAGTGGACAATGCCGAAAAACGCTATTCACAATTATTACAAAAAGGCATCGTAGTGCGAAATAGAAGTTCACAACCGCTTTGCGTGAATACCCTTCGTATAACTATTGGTACAGCTTCAGAAAATAAAAAACTAATTACCATTTTAAAAACATTGGAATAATGAAGAAACGCGTATTATTTATAGACCGCGACGGCACTATCATAAAAGAAACCGTGGATGAGCAAATTGATGCTTTTGATAAAATGATTTTTTACCCGAAAGTGTTCACCTATCTGGGCAAGATCGCAAAGGAGCTGGATTTTGAGTTGGTGATGATTACCAACCAAGACGGTTTGGGAACAAGTGCATTTCCAGAAGAAACCTTTTGGCCCGTGCATAATTTCATTATGAAGGCTTTTGAAAATGAAGGTGTTATTTTTAAAAATGTATTTATTGACAAAACCTTTCCACACGAAAATGCAACTACTCGTAAACCAGGAACTGCGCTCTTGCAGCAATATTTCTCAGAAGATTATGATCTTGAAAATTCCTTTGTAATTGGAGATAGATTGACAGACATAGAACTTGCCAAAAACCTAGGCTCCAAAGGAATTTTTATCAACGACAATACTAATTTGGGTACGGGCGAAATTTCATTGAAAGTTGAAGAGCTTCAAACATACATCGCTTTGGAAACCAATGATTGGAAACATATTTATGAATTTCTGAAACTTAATAAACGTCTTGCTGAAATCGTCCGTAAAACAAACGAAACTGACATTTCAATAAAGTTAAACCTTGATGGAACCGGAAAAAGCGATATAAGTACCGGTATTGCATTCTTTGACCACATGCTGGATCAATTGGCGCGACACGGTCAAATGGACCTAGAGATCACCGTAAAAGGCGATTTGGAAGTAGATGAGCACCACACTATCGAGGATACCGCTATTGCGTTGGGTGAAGTTTTCAATAAAGCTCTCGGAAGTAAATTGGGAATGGAGCGTTACGGATTCTGTTTACCAATGGATGATTGTTTGGCGCAGGTTGCGATTGACTTCGGCGGACGTAATTGGCTGGTTTGGGATGCAGATTTCAAGCGCGAAATGATTGGTCAAATGCCAACGGAAATGTTTTACCATTTTTTTAAAAGCTTTACCGATGGCGCAAAAGCAAACCTCAACATTAAAGCGGAAGGAACCAACGAGCACCACAAAATAGAAGCTATATTTAAGGCTTTTGCAAAAGCAATAAAGATGGCAGTAAAACGCGATGCCGAAAAAATGATTTTACCATCTACTAAAGGAATGCTGTAAATGAAAATAGTAATTATTAATTACGGAGCAGGTAATATTCAAAGTATCAAATTTGCTTTGAAACGCTTAGGCGTGGAAGCTATTTTGACCGACAACGAAACTGAAATCCGAAATGCAGATAAAGTAATTTTTCCCGGTGTAGGCGAGGCGAGTAGCGCGATGCAAAAGTTGAAAGCTAGTGGCTTGGACAAAGTTATTCCCACATTAAAACAGCCTGTTTTGGGAATCTGTTTGGGAATGCAATTGCTTTGTAATTATTCTGAAGAAGGAAATACAGAAGGCTTGAGCGTTTTTGATGTTGATGTAATACGATTTTCTAACGAAGTAAAAGTGCCACAAATAGGGTGGAATCAAATTCAGAATCTGAAATCAGAGCTGTTTCAAAATGTTGCAGAAAAAGAATTTATGTATTTGGTGCATAGTTACTATGCGCCGCTATGTAAAGAAACTATTTCGACTTCCGATTACGGTATTCATTATACTTCGGCTTTGCAAAAAGACAATTTTTACGGCGTGCAATTTCACCCTGAAAAAAGTAGCACTGCAGGAGAACAAATTTTAAAGAATTTTTTAGAACTATAGCATGCGAATAATACCAGCAATAGATATCATCGACGGAAAGTGTGTGCGCCTTTCAAAAGGCGATTATAGCACGAAAAAAATTTATAACGAAAATCCACTAGAAATAGCCAAACAATTTGAAGCTCACGGAATCCAATATTTGCATTTGGTAGATTTGGACGGCGCCAAAAGTAAGCACATAGTAAACCATAAGGTTTTGGAAGAAATCGCTTCGCAGACATTATTAAAAATAGATTTCGGCGGCGGTTTGAAAACTGATGAGGATTTACGTATTGCTTTTGAATGCGGCGCCAACCAAATCACTGGTGGCAGTATAGCCGTAAAAAATCCAGTTACTTTCAAAAGTTGGTTAAACCAATTTGGAAGTGAAAAAATAATTCTAGGTGCTGATGCAAAAGATGAAAAAGTTGCAATAGGTGGTTGGATTGAAGATTCAAATGAAGCTTTAATTCCTTTTATTCAAAAGTATTTAGAAGAGGGCATTAGTTACGTAATCTGCACAGACATCAGTAAAGATGGAATGTTAGAAGGTCCATCCTTTGAATTATACAAGAAAATTATTGTCGAATGTCAGTCTGAGCGCAGTCGAAGACCTAATAGAAAAGAAATCAAACTTATAGCTTCCGGGGGAATCTCCACTTTCGAAGAATTGCCAAAATTAGCTGAGATTGGCTGCGAAGGAGTTATCATCGGCAAAGCAATTTATGAAAATCGAATTTCATTAAAACAACTAGAAAAATATATTTTAAATGCTTTGTAAACGAATAATACCGTGTTTGGATATAAAAAACGGCAGAACCGTGAAAGGAATCAATTTCCTTGATTTGCGTGACGCTGGAGATCCTGTAGAGCTTGCAAAATTCTATTCTGAAAACGGAGCGGACGAGCTGGTTTTTTTGGATATTTCAGCGACTGAAGAACGGAGAAAAACGTTGGCTGACTTAGTTTTAAAGGTAGCAGAAACCATCAATATTCCTTTTACAGTGGGAGGCGGAATTTCTTCTGTGGAAGATGTGGAAATTTTATTGAATAATGGAGCTGATAAGGTTTCTATAAATTCTTCGGCAGTAAAAAATCCGCAATTAATAAATGATCTGGCCTCAAGGTTTGGTTCGCAGTGCATCGTAGTTGCGATTGATGCAAAGCAGATTGACGCTAATTGGAAAGTGCATTTAGTGGGAGGGAAGGTACTAACTGAGTTGGATTTGTTTGAATGGGCAAAAGAAGTAGAACAGCGCGGCGCTGGAGAAATTCTTTTTACATCGATGGATCACGACGGGACCAAAAATGGCTTTGCAAATGAAGCTTTATCAAAACTTTCAACTGCTTTAAATATACCAATAATCGCTTCTGGCGGGGCGGGAACTATGCAGCATTTTACAGATGCTTTTATTGAAGGAAAAGCGGATGCCGCATTGGCTGCCAGCGTTTTTCACTTTAAAGAAATTACAATATCAGATTTAAAAAACGAATTACAAATACAGGGAATTCCAGTGCGAATTACGAATTAAGAACAGAAAAAAAAGAAGCGATGAATATAGATTTTAAAAAATATAATGATGGACTTGTTCCAGCGATAATTCAGGATAATACTTCCAATAAAGTGCTGATGCTTGGGTATATGAATGAGGAAGCTTTTTTGAAAACGAACCAGTCTAAAAAGGTTACTTTTTTTAGTAGAAGCAAGCAAAGACTTTGGACAAAAGGGGAGGAAAGCGGTAATTTTTTGAATCTCGTTTCCATTGCGGTAGATTGTGATAATGATGCTTTATTGATTAAGGTGAATCCTATAGGTCCTGTTTGCCACAAAGGCACTGATACGTGTTGGCAAGAAGAAAATGTTTCAGATTTCGGCTTTCTTTCAGAGTTGGAAAACATTATTCAAAATAGAAAAGAAAACGCTGAAAATGAGGATTCATATGTTTCATCGCTTTTCAGAAAAGGCATTAATAAAATAGCCCAGAAAGTAGGTGAGGAGGCAGTAGAAGTAGTTATTGAAGCAAAGGACAACAATGACGAACTATTTTTGGGAGAAAGCGCAGATTTGCTTTTTCATTACTTGATCCTTCTTCAGGCAAAGGGTTTTACGCTGAGTAATGTAGAGAAAATACTTCGGAAACGCCATAAACAGGAATAATCTTTATACTTTTTCCTACCTTTAAAAAAATAATCCGCTTTTTTATGTCTGCTAGAAGAAGAAAAAAACAACAAACCACTAAAATACAACCCAAAAGAGCAAAAAACCTTTCCCCTGGAACGGTAACCTATACTGGTAAAAAAACCACTACGGTTACAAAATTGGATATTATTGATTACTCCAAAGAAGACTACGAACGTTTTGAAACGCATAACATACAAGACGCCTTTAAATATGAAGATTCCACACACATAACTTGGATAAACGTACACGGATTAAACAATACTGATGATATAATCACCCTCGGAAACCATTTTGAGCTGCACCCACTTATTCAAGAAGATATTGTAACTACCAACCAGCGACCAAAGATTGATGAATATGAGGAATACCTTTTTATTGTTTTCAAGATGTTACATTACGATGACGATGAGCAATTGACCAATGAACACGTGAGTATGGTGATGGGTAAGGATTATGTGATAACCTTTCAAGAAGCCGAAGGCGATGTTTTTGGGGATCTGCGCGAACGTTTGGAACATGGTAAGGGAAGAATACGAAGTTCTGGTGCAGACTATTTAATGTTTGCCATTCTTGATGCTATTGTAGATAATTACTTCACGGTAATTGAATTTTTAAGCAATAAATTAGAATTACTGGAAGACAAACTTTTTGGTGATAAAGAAGACCAAAATATTACTGAAGAAATACAGGACCTTAAAAAGGAAATACTCAAAATTAGAAAAGCGGTTATACCATTAAGGGAAGTGGTAAACAGACTTGAAAAAATAGAGACCCCGCTTATTGAGGAGCGTACCAACAAATACATTCGCGATTTATACGATCATATTATTCAAGTAAACGAAAGTGTTGAAATATACCGAGATATGATTTGGGGCTTGATGGATATGTATATGACCACCATTAGCAACAAAATGAATGAGGTGATGAAAGTGTTGACCATAATGGCTTCCATTTTTATACCTCTCACTTTTATGGCGGGAATTTACGGGATGAATTTTGACCACATACCCGAACTTCATTTTAGGTACGGCTATTATTACCTCTGGGGGGCAATGATATGTGTATTTTTTGGTATGATTTGGTATTTCAAACGGAAGAAGTGGTTGTGATGCAAATAATATCTTCGAAGATATCTTTGCGTATCGAATGGCATTAATAACTCATTATTAAAAGTTTGTAGCTCTTCACCTGCCGTTCATACTTTTTAGTTTGTCTTCGTAATTTGAAGCTATTTTTAACGACAAAATATACCGAGAACTACAATAGAATTAATTTAGAAATAATATCAAAAAAGACAATATGTTAACTTGGAAAGAAGTAATAAATTTTACTTTAAATGGCAACCCCGTTCCTGATAGGCGCGTGGAAAAAACTGAATCGGAATGGAAAGCTTTGTTGACTCCGGAACAATTCCGTATTACCCGCAAAAAAGGAACAGAAGCACCTAATAGCGGTGCTCTTTGCAGTATTTATGATGAAGGAAAATACAATTGTGTCTGCTGTGATACTCCTTTATTTGACTCTACAATAAAATTTTCATCAAGTTCTGGCTGGCCTAGTTTTACACAGCCCATTACTGAAAATGCTATTCAATATGAAAAAGATACTGCCTTTGGGATGGTGCGTGTAGAAGTTATGTGCAACACCTGCGATGCCCATTTGGGTCACGTTTTTCCTGACGGTCCCGCACCAAGCGGCTTGCGTTATTGCATTAATTCAGAATCAATGAAATTACAAACTAAAGGAAAGGAAGTTTAAAAATGAAAAACAATAAAATGGAATTAATGACTGTAGGTGGTGGATGCTTTTGGTGCATAGAAGCTGTATTTAACGAAGTTAAAGGAGTAGAAAAGGTAGTGTCTGGATATACAGGTGGAACAGTCCCTGGAAAACCAACTTATCGCGAAGTGTGCTCTGGATTAACGGGTCATGCCGAAGTGGTACAGGTAACTTTTGATTCATCCATAATATCATATGAAGATCTATTAGTCATTTTTATGACTAGCCACGATCCAACATCGCTTAATCGTCAGGGTGGCGATGCGGGTACGCAATATCGTTCTGTTATTTATTACCACAACGAAAGCCAAAAGGAAATAGCAGAAGCTGTGGCTAAAGAAATGGCTCCTTATTACGAAAACCCAATAGTAACTGAAATAAGTGCTTTACAAACCTTTTACGAAGCAGAGGATAATCATCAAGATTATTACAAAAACAATCAATCTGCAGGCTATTGCAGTGCAGTAATAACACCAAAATTGGCAAGACTACGTAAAATGCACTCCGATAAACTTAAAAATGTTTCGGCATAAAATAATGAATAATTACCTAATTGCCTTTTTAACATAGATATCTATACTTTTTTAAAAAAACTAAATAGCAATAATTGGACAAGTATAATTACTCAGAATGAATGAGAGAAAAATTAAAATTTTAATTAGGAACAGGAATTTTTATGCTCGAAATCGAAAATAGTACTGGAATGGTCGGATAAAAAAATATCAACAATGCAAATAGAACCAAAAAAGCATTAATTACTTTCTTATTGCAATATCTTGGCATTTAACCTACTAACTTCAATTGTTCTGAAAAGAACTAACTATTGAAATTAATTCCCCAGGTTTTATTGGTTTAATGATGTAATCAGAAATTTCTCCAATTCTTTTAGCTTTCTCAATATCATTCGGGTCTACAGATGACGACACCATATAGATCAAGATTTTCTTTCCTACTCTTGGTTTAATTTTTAGGTATTCATCCATAAACTGATATCCATCCATTATAGGCATATTAATATCCAAAAGAATAATATCGGGAAGATTTTCACTAGTATCCAAATTTTTTATAAAAAAATCCAAGGCTTCTTCTCCATCAGAAAACACCATAATATCATTGGCTAGGTTATATGCTCTAATTGTCTTTGTAATAGTGTATTGGTATATACTATCATCATCAATAATACAGATATTATAGAAATTTTGCATCGCTGTTATTATTAAAAATTATTGTAAAAATAGAGCCTTTGTTTACTTTGCTTGTTGCAAATATAGTGCCTCCCATAGTATCTACCTGTATTTTTGTAAGATAAAGTCCTACGCCTTTAGCATCCGGGTGTCTGTGAAATGTTTTATATAGTCCAAATAATTTATGTCCGTGTTTTTCCAAATCCATCCCTAATCCATTATCCCGTATTGTAAGGTTAACTTTTTGTTCAATTATTTTTGTTTCAATATGTATTTCGGGATTTCTATCTGGGGATCGATATTTTATGGCATTTGTTATTAAATTAAGAAAAATACTTTCCAAATACGTTTTATGATATTCAATAGTGGGTACTTCAGAGAAATTACTTGTTATAACTGAATTGGTTTTAATAATTTGACCTGAGAGTATTTCTCTTGTTTTATTAAGAGTTTCTTCAAAATCTATTAATTCTAAATCTTTCTCACTAACTTTTTTAGTTTTCAGTGCTTCAATCAAAGTATTGAGGGTGGAGGTAAGGTGGCCAATTACCAGTTCAAATTTTTCGAATAATACTTTTTTTTCATCTTCATTTTCTTCAATATCATATAAATGTAATAGTGCATTTAAATTACTAACTGGAGAACGCAAGTTATGAGATGTAATATGCGCAAAATCTGCCAATTGTTTATTTTGTCCGGAAAGATGTTGCGTTAATGTTTCTAAATTTTCTTTGGCTTGGATTATTTTGCGTTCTGCTAATTTCTGCACTGTAACATCACGAATTGCTGCAGAAACTAAGAGTCCTTCTTCAGTTTGTAGGGGGCTAAGGCTTATTTGAATGGGTATTTCCTTTCCTTTTTTATTAATTCCATATAATTCCTTTTCTTTTCCTACTCCCATAGCCCTAACATTCGGATTAGCAAAAAATCCATTGCGCTGTTCAGTGTGGTTGTAATTGTCGGTAAATCTTGCAGGGATAAGTATTTCTACTGGTTTATTGAACAATTCGTCAATATGGTATCCGAATAATATTTCAGCTTGTTTATTTATGAGTTGTATCTTTCCCTTTTCATTTACTATTACCATAGCATCGGGGGCAGACTCTAAAAGACCTCGGAATTTATTCTCTGCCATTCTTTGTTCGGTTATATCCTGGCATGTTCCAATCATTTCAACTACCTCATTTTTTTCATTGGTAATAACCTCTCCTAAAAGCTGAACAGTTTTTAGCGTTCCATCTCCTGCTATAATGCGATGTGTAAATCTTTGCAGACTTTTTTCATCTACGGTTTTACTAAAATATTTAGTTACAATATCTCTATCATCAGGATGCACAAAATTGAAATAAGTATCAAAACTTAAACTTTTAGTTTCCTTATCAAGTTTGAAAATATTATAAAGGTTATTAGACCATTCTACTTTGTCTATAACAGTGTCCCATTGCCAATTTCCCATCAATGTAATCTCTTCGGCGAAATTAAGTAACTGATTTTTTCGCAATAGTTCATTTTCTGCAATTCTCTTTTCTGAAATATCTGTTGAGATTCCTAAAAAACCAATAAGTTCACCTTTTTCATCTTTTATTGATGTTAAGGTTAATTGTATAGGTATAGTTGATCCATCTTTTCTTTTATAATTCCACTCACGAGTATCATATGCATCGTGCTTAGCCAATTCTTCCTGTGCACTTAATCCTACCGGATCTTTATGGTATAATTTTGCAATGTCAATTCTAAATGCATCAAATTCCTCTTGAAAATGGAAAATTTTAGGTCTCTGTAAGCCAATCATTTCAGAGGCTGAATATCCAGTTAAGATTTCTGCACCGCGATTGAATTGACTAATAATACCATCAATTTCAGTAGCTACAATAGCAACGGCACCAGAGTTAAATATTGCTTTTAGTTCGGTATGCGCTTTATTTAAAGCAATCTGTGAAATTTTTATATTATTTATATCTTGAAATACTCCAAAAAGACGCGTACACTTGCCGTCCACCATTTCTGACTGGCCAATAGCCCGAGTCCAAACAACAGTACCAGTTGTAGTTACCAATTCCACTTCTATATCATAGGGAGTGCCTTTTTCCGCGGCTTGTTTCACAGCTTCTTCAATAGTATCTCTGCTTTTTCCTTCCTTAAAAAAATTTATTGCTGTATTTAAACCCGGTTTATAATCTTGGGGTACATTATGAATTTCACAGACAACTTTACTCCAAATAACTTTATTGTTTTCTAGGTCTACTTCCCAGGTTCCTATTCTTGCAACCTCATTGGTTTTATCAAGTATTTTTTGGATTCGAATTCTATCGCTATCCTTTTCTTTTAAAGCTGTTATATCGCCTGTATGCATAATCAGCCCCCCAATTTCGCCTTCAGAAATATACCAAGGTCTTACATCCCAATAAATCCATTGTACTGTTCCATCGGCACGTTTAAAAGGGGCTTCATCACAACTATCAATGGCTCCATTAAGACATTTTTGATGATTTTCCTTCCAATCATCACCAATTTCGGGAAAGATGTCATAATGGGATCTACCAATAATTTGTTTCCCTTCCATTTTGTAATCTCTTATCCATTGCTGTGATACGGCTATATATTTCATTTCCTTATCAAGCATTGCAATAGCTGTAGGGGCCTGTTCAATAAAAATTTTATTGTATTCCTCAGAGGTCTCAAGATCTGTTTTGAGCTTAGTTAGCTCAATCATACTCAACTTCAATTTGTTTTCTGAAATAGCCAACTCGCTATTGGATTTTAAAAGCTCCTTATTTTTTTTGATAAGGTGATTTAAGGCAGGAGCCAAAACAAAGAGAAATTCACTAATCAGTATTAAAAAAGCAATTATGGCAAGAATGTACATTATGTGTTTTAAATCCTTGAGATTTTCATCTGCATTTTTGAGGTATTCATTAGTGATGCTATTTAATATTATTGAATAGGGGAGTTCGGCTTCTTTGACCTTTTCGAGAGAATTTTTTAAAATTTGTGAATCGCTATTCTTAATAATGTCCCTAGCAGAAGCTATTATAATATCTGCATAGGGTTTACTAGCTTTTAATAAGGAATCTGCTATTGGATTTATTCTAATTTTATCGTTCTGCTCTTGCAGATAATTTTGAGAATTTTCAAAGCGATACGTTAAGCTTTTGAGACTTTCAAAGGCAGGTGTGTTTGTATTGTTTTTAGTATTGTCAAAATCTATAATTGACTTTATAATGCGCTGGCTAAGCATACCTTGGTTTCCAACCGTACTGATTAAATATGCATTTGAAGCTTGTAGATTGATACTTCGCTGAATAATAAACAACACCGTTACCATAATAATTATTATAGTAATAAAAAACAGTAGATACCTATTCTTAATAGATTTAGTAAGTTTTTGCATTACCAATTCTCTTAAATGTTATAATTCAATAAAGAAAAATGTTTTTTTAATATAGGGAAAGACTTAGTGATGTAGGATTTTTTCATACTCATTGCGTTATAATATACTAAGTTAAAGCTGGATTGTTTTTAAATATCAATTATAAAAACAATACAATGAATATAAAAGAAAAATGCAAATAGAAATACCTATTTAAACATGGGGATTTTCACACTTAATTCATTTATTATACATTACAATATAATCATTTTTTAAAGAGATTTTTAAAAATTGGTTTTTAATTTAAAATCCAACTTTTCGTATTTGTTTTTAGTACATTTTTATAAGTCTTTAAAAAGAGTGTCTAATTATTCGCTTCAATACTTTTTAATTGATTAAAATCCCTAAATTTTATAGCTTGAGATATATTAATAAGAAGATTGTGTGCTTATATATACTTTGTAAAAAAATACCTTAATTAATAAAACATTTAAATATAAGTTAAAAAGTATTTTCAAAACTAACCGATTGTTTAGTTTTGTGCTGTAATAAGAAAATATGGCTCGAAAAAAAGAATATAGGGAAGAAGAAGTTGTTAATAAAGCAATGAACTTGTTTTGGAAAAACGGCTATGAAAATACTTCAATGCAGATGCTGGAAAAAGAAATGGGCATCAATAAGTTTTCTATTTATTCAAGTTTTGGAAGTAAGCATGGTCTTTTTATTGAGAGTTTAAAATCATATAAACTGAAAGTAAGCAACATCTTTGAGAAATTCAGTAAAGCTTCAAATGGTGTTGAAGATATTAAGCAATTTTTTTACGACTCTGTTTCAATTATTTATAAAGAAGCTGATCAAAAAGGGTGCTTAATTACAAATACCTATAATGAATTTTCCGAAAGTGAAGACTTATTAATAAAAGAACAAATGAATTTATTTATGAATAACCTAAAAGCATTATTCATTGAAAAATTGAAAATGGATGCTACAAAGAATGAGGAAACTGTCCACAAACAAGCAAATTATCTATTATTGGCAAAGCACGGATTAGCTGCGGCTTCACGAGTAAATAGTAAAGAAGAAATTGAAGACTATATTGAAATGACCTTTAAAAATATATAAACCTTTTTTTAATTTATATCTAAACGAATGTTTAGGTATTATTAATTTTAATAATTTAAATTAGAACTTATGACAACATTAAAAATTCACAACATTGAAACCGCACCAGAAGGCAGTAAAGCATTATTAGAAAAATCACAAAACGCATACGGTATGATTCCTGGCTTGCACGGTGTATTAGCCGGAGCGCCCGGAATCTTAGAAGCATACCAAAAATTACACGAATTATTCGTAAACTCTTCATTTAACGAGGAGGAATTAACCGTTGTATGGCAGACTATAAACGTAGAACACGCCTGTCATTATTGTGTGCCAGCACATACAGGAATTGCAAAAATGATGAAAGTTGATGATTCAATAACAGAAGCTTTACGTAATGAAACGCCTCTTGAGAATCCGAAACTTGAAGCTTTACGCACTATGACTTTAACTATTGTTCGCAATCGTGGAAATGTAACAGAAGAGGATTTAAAAGCATTTTATAATGCTGGTTATGAAGAACGACAAGTGTTAGAAATCATTTTAGGATTGTCCCAAAAAACAATCAGTAATTATGTAAACCATATTGCAAACACACCTTTAGACGCAGGATCTAAAAAGTTTGCTTGGTCAAAAGAAAAAGTGGTTTCCTAATATTAAAAAACCATTGATTGCAAGTTATAAACCTTCCGTTTATTCGGAAGGTCAATTAATTTTTAAAAAATATAATTATGATAAAAGTATCTGTTATGTACCCAAACGGGAAAGATGTAAAATTTGATGTAGACTATTACAAAAATAATCATTTGCCAATGCTTTCCAATGCTGTTGGTGATGCTCTAAAAGGATTAGAGTTAGACTTAGGTCTGGCTGGTAGAAGTGAAGGAGAATTAGCTCCCTACATTGCAATTGCTCATTTAAAATTTAATGATGTAGCGTCATTTAATGCTGCCTTTGGGCCACACGCAGAAGCCTTTGCTGCTGATGTAAAAAATTACAGCAACGTTCAAGGCGAACTTCAAATTAGTGAACTTATAACATTTTAAAATATGAAAGAAAAATTGAAAATAGATATCGTATCAGACGTGGTTTGCCCTTGGTGTACTATTGGCTACAAACGTTTGGAAAAAGCCATTGCAGAACTTGGTATTGAAGATCAAATAGAAATAGAATGGCAACCTTTTGAGTTAAATCCAAACATGCCAGTAGAAGGCCAAAATGTAACTGAACATATTTCCGAAAAATATGGATCTACCTTAGAGCAGCAAAGAGAATCGCAAGAGCGAATGACAGCTGTTGGAAAAGAACTCGGCTTTACGTTTGATTATTTTAAAGATATGAAAATGGTAAACACCTTCAACGCACACGTTTTGTTGGATTATGCAAAAGAGTTTGGAAAGCAAACCGAATTGCAGATGCGACTTACCACCGCTTTTTTTAGCGAAAGAAAAGATGTTTCCGAAAGAGACATTTTAAAACAAGCCTTACTGGATGTTGGTTTAAATGCTGAAGAAGGTTTAGCAAAATTAGAAAGTGAAGATGCGCGTTACGAAGTAAGGAGTAAAGAAGGCTATTGGCAGAATATGGGCGTTAGTTCTGTGCCAACTATTGTATTCAATAGAAAAAGTGCTGTAACAGGGGCCCAGCCAGTTGACCTTTTTAAGGAAGTACTTTCTGAATTAATGGCAGAACAGTAACCATTTTAGAACCAAAGTTATTTTGGATTAAAAAACATAATAATTGATACATGGCATTGGAATTTCACGAAAAACCAATGCCAAAAATGGTAGTAATACTAATAACCGTAACACTGTTATTATCAAGTATTTGGTTTTAATAATAATTAATCTAGCTATTAGATAAATATTTTTGAAATGACAAACAACAGAAGAAATTTCATAAAAAACATCGGACTTATGGGAGCATCAGGAATTTTAATGCCAAGTATAGCTTTAGGAAATGTAGAAACTAAGGAGCAAACTATTTACCAAAATAAGGTTAGACCTAAAATATTGTTTTTTGACGTAAATGAAACACTCCTAGATCTTACCAATATGAAAAAGCAGGTTGGTGAAGCATTGGGGGGAAGGGAAGATTTACTGGCATTGTGGTTTACTACTATGTTGCAATATTCCTTAGTAACTACAGCAGGAGGGCAGTATGAACAGTTTGGAAATATTGGAGCCGCAGCACTGCAAATGGTGGCTGCAAATAATGGTATTTTAATCTCAGAGGAAGAAGCAAGAAACACTGTATTAAATGCACTACGCGATCTACCCGCCCATCCTGAAGTAAAAGCTGCATTGAAACAATTAAAAAAGGATGGCTACAAATTAGTTTCGTTCACCAATTCATCAAATGAAGGGGTTAAAAAGCAATTTGAAAGCGCTGGTTTAACTGAATATTTTGATGAAAGATTAAGTGTTGAAGACGTGGGCAAGTTCAAACCATTTGCAGACACTTATTCCTGGGCTGCCCGTAAAATGGGCGTAAAACCTGAAGAATGTATGCTTATAGCAGCCCACGGGTGGGATGTTGCCGGGGCTATGTGGGCAGGATGGCGCGCAGCTTTTATTAGTAGACCCGGAAAGCAATTATTTCCGTTGGCACCAGTTCCAGAATTTAATGAGAAGGATTTAATGATAATTTCAGAAAAGCTTATTGCATTGAGAGATTAGTCCCTCATCGTTCTAATTTCATAATTTAACAATAGTCCAACAAATTAATTTTTCAGAAGAACATACGCATTTAAAGAAGTGGCGATAAGTAGCCAAATAAGATACGGTGCTATTAATAGCGATTTAAGCTCTAATTGGGACCAATAATAAAATAAAAAGAACCCAATAACCAGTGTAAGTCCGCTTATTATAACAAGTCCCGCCAAAAGTTGGTGATAGTAAAAAAAAGTTGGGTTCCAAGCTAGATTCAGTATATAATGGAGTATTAATACACCAACAAGAATTTTTTTGTTTTCCACCACGGGCCATAAATACGCCAGATAAATACTAAAACAAATCATTATTAGTGTCCACGAGGCACCAAACACCCAACCCGGTGGTGTCCAAGGTGCTTTGTTGATGGTTGCATACCATTCAGACCGAGGACCTTTACCTGCCAATACGCTTCCGAGGCCGATAGAACCAAAATTTAGTATTAAGAATATAATAAGTCTATAAATCATTTAAATGTATTTTTTGAAAACCTCGGTTATTTGAAAACAATACTTTATTTCATTCAATGATTTCGTAATCAATAGCTAGTTTTCGTAAAGCTCTTAAGGCAGAACCACTGTCTTTATCTTCCACTTCTATATCTACAGCGTCTCCTTCTAAGAGAATATCTGTAAGTTCATTTGCTAAAGATTCGTTCACGGTTAATGAAATAGCTACAATACATTGGGCTATAGCTCTTCTATCTGGCCGCTGCGCATCACAAGACAATAAGTTTAATTTCATAATACTGATTTAGTAAAGTAATGCAATATACCAAAATTGCAGAAGATGAATTTTTAATGATTTAAAAAATAGTAACTCTTACTTTAAACCAAGAATTAACAAAATCCAACTCAATAATCTAACAATTCAACAACAACACAGAAAGCCTGTTTTTTGAATTTATACAATAAAAATAATGTATATTACATTTAAAATCAACATTATGCCAATATTCATGGACTTCCATGATCTTCCTGATGGCGTTTCAGCCAAGCATGTTGCAGAAATGCATCAAGCCGATTTAGATATTGAGCACAAATATAATTGCCGCGGATTAACCTACTGGTGTGATGAAAAAAGACAAACAGCTTTTTGTTTAATAGATGCGCCAAATAAACAGGCGGTTTTAGATTTGCACCAACATTCGCACGGTGCTGTTCCACAACGTATTATTGAAGTTAATGATGCCATTGTAGAATCTTTTTTAGGGCGTATAGAAGATCCAGAAAAATCTAAAAAAACTACCCTTAATATTATAAACGATCCCGCTTTTAGAACGCTTATAGTTGTTAAAATAAAACATAAAAATTTAAGAGTAAACGAAATAGAAACCTTAAAAGCCACAATTAAGGGCTACACCTCTTCAATAAAAACATTGACGCCTGAATATAATGGCCGTTTGGTTCGGCAAGAAGCCTATAGCTTTTTAATGTCTTTCGCTTCTGTTACTGATGCTATACATTGTGGGCTGAAAATTAAAGACATTCACAATTGTGTGATAACTCCAAATTTAGATTTAAAAATAGGAATAAGCGCTGGGATTCCTGTTAGTGAAAAAGAGGGCATTTTTGAGGACACCATAAAAATGGCAGAGCGCTTATGCGAGTATGTTAATAGCCCAGTCTCCATAGCATCTGAAGTTAAGGACTTATACGAAAGTGAACATTTAAATGTTCCTATTAACAGTAGTATTGTGCAGGCATTAAGTACCACCGATGAAAAATTTCTTAATCATATTATGGACCATACAGAACAGGTATGGGATCAAACCACTTTAAATGTAGGCGGCTTTTGTAATAGGTTAGGCTACAGCAAGTCGCAGCTTTACCGTAAAATGATGTTTGTCTTGGGAAAATCCCCCAATACGTTTATAAAGGATTACCGCTTGGAACAAGCCTTGCTTTTACTGCAGAAACAAACCTATAATATCTCTGAGATTGCCTTTAAAACTGGCTTTAATAGTCCTGCGTATTTTTCAAAATGCTTTAGGGGTAAATATGAAATTCTTCCTTCAAAATACATATAGTAGCATTAAATAATTTAATAGCAGCTTCTTATAATTTTTCAATGGTTCAAAATTATCCTTTTTTGAATTAATTATAGCGGTGTGTACTATTTTGTCTCCTTAGTTTTGGATTATAACTAAAACCAAATATTATGACCAAAACACTTTATGAACGCTTAGGTGGCAAAGAAGGCATATCATTGATAGTAGATGATACTGTAATTGCGCATATGAATAACCCAGCTATAAACGCTCGGTTTCTACCTTTTAAAGAAAAACCAGAACAATTAGCCATTATTAAAAAACACACTATAGATTTTTTCTGTGCCGGAAGTGGAGGTACTGAACACTATAAAGGGAAAGATATGGTAACTACCCATACTGGTATGAATATAAGTCCCGTAGAATACATGCACGTAATAGACGATATTTTTGCTGCATTGGATAAAAATTCCATTTCAGAGGAATCAAAAAAAGATGTATTGGCCATACTGTGGTCCTTAAAAGATATGATAATTTCAAAATAGCAACACAAATAGTAAGCACATGAAAAACTCAGTTGGAGATTGCTCCCAAAATCATAGAGGTTTTAATCTAACCTATACATTTTTAGGCTGTTGAATATGGTAGTTGGTTGTTGAAGACGTTATTGCACTTATGATGGACCTTATAATTGATTGGTGTTAATACTGGTAAGCATTAGTGTAGTAAATTCTTGAAATCTTATTTTACGTTTATTCCAGAAGGATTCATCTATGTTTAATAGAAATTTAATAATGCAATATGCCATAATTGCAGAAGTTGGATTTCTTCATAATTATAAATCTAAATATTCTTACTTTCAGCCAAGAAAACACAAATTCATCAAGACAGTAATAATAAATGAACTTATTAGCAGTAATTTAAATTAATGGCACCATCTTTGCAAACTAATAAATATTAATAAATTAAATTACATTACAATGAGTAAAGGAACAGTAAAATTTTTCAACGACACTAAAGGTTTTGGATTCATCACTGAAGAAGGAGTTGAAAAAGATCACTTTGTACACATTTCTGGATTAATCGATGAGGTTAGAGAAGGTGATGAAGTTACATTTGACCTTCAAGAAGGAAACAAAGGATTAAACGCAGTAAACGTAAAAGTTATCTAATATATATTCTTATATTTTCAAAAAAAGCCCGTCTTAACCGATGGGCTTTTTTATTACCCATCCGCTTCATCTACTGAAACTAGTGGAATTCACTACACGTTGTAAATTACACCTTATAGGTTACTAAAAGGTATACCGTTGCTCTGCAGTAGATGATGCATTAAGCAATTGGTTAAATACTTTTATACTATTAAAATCGCGGGTAATTGCTTCCGAAACAGCAATTCCCGATATGCCTGCATCTAAAATGGCTGTAACATCTGTTGTTGTAATTCCTCCCACACCAATTATTGGGGTGCCGGTTTTTAAAACATCTGTAATGGCAGTATAGCCCGCTAAGCCTAGCGTTGGAGGTAAATCTGTTTTAGTAGTTGTTGTTCTAAAGGGGCCTAAACTGATATAATTCACTTGTTTATCGAGTAACGCTTCGCAATCTTGCATGGTATTTGCTGTGCCCCCAATAATTTGCCAAGAGTATAAAAACTTTCTAGCTACAGTAGGGGAGACATCAGATTTTCCCAAGTGCACTCCATCTGCTTTAACTTCTCTTGCAACTTTATAATGATCATTAATGATTAGTCTGGTTTGAAAATGCGCGGTGATTTCTCTAGCCTCATTAGCAAATTTTAATAATTTCTTTTCTGAAACACCTTTTAAACGCAATTGCACCAATTCAGCCCCGGAATTGCAAGCTTTTTGAATATTTTCCAGATGCTCTTTTGGAGAACTTCCTTGAGTTATATAATGTAGTTTGGATATCATTGCTTTTTAATTAATTTAATTTCAACTCACGACTCACGACTCACGACTCACGACTCACGACTCAAGATTCACAATCTTGGAGTATTCCATAAAATATTCTTCAAAACGTTTCAAAACGGGGTGCATTTTTTCTGAATACAGCACATATTGGCATTTTTGAATACTTTGGGTAATTGACATAATAGCCTCATACGTGGATTTTTGTGTTAGAAATTCGGCGTCGTCTATGCTAAATATTTTTAGATCTGAGATACTCACCCCATTCGTTAAAAACAACTTATTCATGGACTTTGGTGTAGAAATAAGAATATCAACACCCATAGCGATTTCAGATTTTTGTACGTCATTATGAAGTTCTTCATAGCCCACATAAATTCGTAATGAATTGTATTTAGTGTAGGATAGAAAAATATCGTATAGCTCCATGGCCTTTTCCTTGTTTTCTACAAGAATCACCGCCCTTGGGGCGTTTCCAATGGCCCTGCATTTCAATTTTTGCAAAGTAGTAAGTATTAGTGTAGTGGTTTTACCGCTGTCTTTTGGAGCAACGCAATACACATTGGAACCACTTTTAATTATAGGAATGCTCTCGCTCTGAAAAGGAGTAGGAGTGGTTATTTCAAGTTGCTCGAGCTTCTCTTGGATATCTGGATGTAGTTTTTTAAAAGGCATAGAATTTTTTACAGATGAAGAATTAGCTTACTAAATATACTAATCATGGCAAATATACAATTAACTATAGGGCTGTTGTGGGATTTTCTATTTTTATAGTTCGATAAAGGAATTATCAAATTCAACAAATAAAAAGGAACAAATTACATCAATTTTAGATGTAATTTGTTCCTCTCTTTCATTATAAAACTGTCTTGTAATTTATAGAAAATAAAGGTGTTACTTCTTTATAAATTTCTTGATTGTTTTCTTCCCGCTTACAACTACTTCGCAGAAATATATCCCACTTGAAAAGTTCAAAATATCTAAAGTATATAGATTAGTTTTCGGATAATTCGAAGTAATTAATCGCCCTAAAGCATCGTAGATTTCAATCTGCTCAAAAACGTTATTTTGAATTGAAAAATATACTTCATCACTTGCAGGAACGGGGTATACACTTATTTCAGAATAAGTTATTTCTTCAATGCCCAATGCGAAATTTTTCAATTTTATAATCCAAGCATCAAAGCCACCCAATGAATTTTCAGTTTTGTCTCCTGAAATATCAGACATTGAAGATCCCACCAAAATAATTTCATCATTTATATCTTTAATAATTGTTGACATAGAATCATTGTTAGAGCCGCCAATGGTATTTTGATCAAGGATATTAAAATTTTCATCCAAATATAATATCCAATAATCGGTGCTGCCTTGACTATCTTCATTCTTGTCTCCAGAAGCTGAAGATGATGATGCTGAGCCAACAATATATTTATTTGAATCTGTAATTACGGCATTTGCAGCAAATTCATTTAAATCGCCACCAAGAGTTTTTTGAGACAGTATGTTTCCACTTAATCCCAAAGTAAGAATCCATAAATCCTGTTCTCCTCTGGAAGATTCTGATTTATCTCCAGAAATCCCAGAGAAGGAATTTCCTCCAACCAAAATAGTCTCACTGTCTTTTTGAACAAGAAATTTTAAATAATCGCCGTCATTACCACCTATTGTATTTTCCCAAACAATATCACCTAAAGCATTAAGATTTACAATCCAATAATCGTCACTTCCATTTGAATTCTCAGACTTATCTCCAGACGCGTTAGAGTTTGAATTACCTCCTAAAATATAGTTGCCGTTGCTCAATACCAAAATATCATTTAATTGGTCAAGGTCAACGCCACCAATGGTATTTTGCCAAACAATGATTCCATTTGAATCTAATTTTAATGCCCAATAGTCTCTGTCTCCAACATTATTTTCGGTTTTATCTCCCGAAATATTTGAGAAAGAAGACCCACCTACAAGATATCCTCCATCCAGTGTTTGAGCAACTTTTGGCGCCGTTTCATCTTCTGATCCGCCAATAGTATTTTCCCAAGCAATAGTTCCGTCTTCATTTAATTTTACAATCCAAAAATCTTTTCCACCAATCGAGTTTTCAGACTTATCACCAGAAGAGTCAGAATTTGATAAAACTCCTAAAATATAACCTCCATCACTAGTGGATTCCAAAGAAGATGGAGTTTCTGAACCGGATCCACCAATGGCTTTTTGCCATTGTACATTACCTGCAGCATTTAATTTTATTAACCAAACATCTGTAATACCAATTAAGGGAACTGTTCTATTTCCGGAAATGTTTGATAAGGAAGAAGTTGCAATTAACGAACCTCCATCTGGCGATGGTGCAGCCACCCGACCCATATCTGAAAAATTTCCTCCCAAAGTTTTTTGCCATTCTATTTGGGGGTCTTGAGCATTCATTATTAATGTTGTAAATGCAGCGAGTAAAATAATGTAATGTTTCATAATAGTATAAATTTTTAAACAATAATACCCTGTTTAAAAAATTATATCAATACGTCAATTGCCTTATAAACTCTTATTAAAGACGTAATACCTTTCAGTATAATTTCAAAATATAACTTGTGAGATTTAAGATTCACTATTAACAATCGTAACAAGCACTTCCCAAACATTCTTAGCAACAATTTTATGCCCCTCCGCTGTAGGATGTATCCCATCATTCTGATTTAATTCCTTAACACCGCCAACATCCTTCAAAATAAAAGGAATAAAGGCAATGTTATTTTCTGAAGCCAGGTTGGAGAAAACGGTTTTAAATTGGGTTGTGTATTCTTGTCCCATATTGGGGGGTAATTGCATCCCTGCCAGAATAATCTTCGTGCTGGGGTTTTTGGCTTTTACGGCATCTATAATTGCTTGCAAATTGGCTTTGGTTTCTGCTATAGGTAGTCCGCGTAGGCCGTCGTTTGCACCTAGTTCCAGCACGAATATATCGATATCTTGATTGAGAATCCAATCGATTCTACTTTTGCCGCCAGCGGAAGTTTCCCCGCTCAGTCCAGAATTTACAACTTCATAACTTAAACCTAAGGAGTCAATTTTAGACTGGATAATCCCAGGAAAAGCATCGTTAGTGTCATCCAGACCATAGCCCGCCGTAATGCTGTCGCCATAAAATAAGATGGTCTTGCTTGAAGAAGTTGTTGGAGTTTCCGTTTCTGTAGTGACATTTTCGTTTGTTTCTGTAGTGGTTTTTGATTTTGTGTCATTTCCGCAGGAGATAACGACAAAAACCATCAGGAAATAACAAAACTTTAAGAGGTTTGGATATTTGGAAACTGTACTATTTAAAAGGGTTTCTGTAATTTTGGGGTTTGGCATAAGTGCTGTGATTATTATTAAAATTAAAGGTAGGTAGTTATATTCAAATTTTGGTTATTCTATCGTATAGTTCTCGACTGTGCTTGAACGGCTTGAATAGACGAAGAGTTCTCGACTGCGCTCAAACGGACATATATATAAAATTAAATGGCAAAGATATTAAAGATAAACGGGCTGGAAAAAACTTATAAAAGTGGTTCCAAGGAATTAACGGTCCTTCACAATGTTTCCTTTGAAGTTGAAAAAGGACAAACATTCTCCATCGTTGGCCCGTCGGGTAGTGGAAAGACCACCTTATTGGGCTTAGCTGCAGGACTAGATACGCCCAGTGCTGGCACGGTTGAATTATGCGGACATATTTTAAATACCCTTAACGAAGACGAACGAGCGCAATTGCGCAATGAAGAAGTGGGGTTTATTTTTCAGGATTTTCAATTATTGCCAACCTTAACTGCCCTTGAAAATGTTAGTGTGCCATTAGAATTACAAGGCGCCAAAAACGCTGCGAGTAAAGCGAAAGAGTTATTAGAAAAAGTGGGTTTGGGTGATCGCCTGCACCATTACCCATCACAACTATCGGGTGGGGAGCAGCAGCGAGTGGCTGTTGCAAGGGCTTTTTCCAATAGCCCGGCTATTTTATTTGCAGATGAACCTACTGGGAATTTAGACGAGGAAACTGGCGAGAAAGTGATACAATTACTTTTTAACCTAAATGAAGAGGCAGGAACTACGCTAGTGATTATTACCCACGACTTAGATTTGGCTGCAAGAACGCAGCAAATCTTAAGATTAAAAGGAGGTCAGATTTTAATTAATTGACTTAAGACTAAAGGACGTAAGACAGCCTTGTTTTTAAAATGAAGATTTCATTATAACGGCGTATTCGTTCTAAGTCGAGATTTGAAAATTGACATAAGATTAAAAGAAGTATGACGTAAGAAACCTTTTTTTTGAAATAAACATCCCATTATTAACCACGTACTTGTCCTACGTCCTATGTCTTAAAATCCTACGTCAATCAAAAAACAAAACAATATTAAAACCTTGAACAAATCTCAATTAAAATCAACAACAAACCCCGCTTGGCTTTTTAAAATGGCTTGGCGCGATGCCAAAGCCAGTAGGGTGCGATTACTGCTTTTTATGGCTTCCATAATATTGGGGATTGCGGCCGTGGTTTCCATACAGTTGTTCGGCCAGAACCTAACCGCCAATATTCAGACGCAATCAAAGTCCTTGATGGGGGCCGATTTCCTTATTGATACAGATCAGCTTCCAAACGAGCGAGCGCAGGCAATTATAGATTCTTTAAAACCTGACGCATCGGAAGTAAACTTTGTGTCGATGGCTGCTTTTCCGAAAAATGACGGTACTAAATTAGTACGTGTGCGGGGCTTACAGGGCGATTTCCCTTTTTACGGAACACTTAAAACACAGCCTGTTACAGCTGCTACTTCATATCAAGATTTAGGTAGTGCTTTGGTTGATGCAACCTTAATGTTGCAATACAATCTTCAAGCTGGCGACTCCATAAAAATAGGCGAAATAACCTTGCCCATAGCTGGGGCATTAAATGCCATTCCTGGGAATAACGCTGTCTCCAGTTCTGTTGCTCCCTTAGTAGTTATTCCCTATCGATTGATAGCCGAGACCGAATTATTACAGTTCGGAAGCCGAAAGGAATATCAGTATTTTTTCAAGCAACCCAATACAGATTTAGTGGCACTAGAAAAAAGCATAGAACCTATGCTCAAAGCAGAAAACGCAGATTTGGATACCCACACCAGCACGAGCAGCAGATTGGGACGCCGATATGACAATGTAGGGTCGTTTTTAAACCTAACCGCCTTTATTGCGCTATTGTTAGGCTGCGTAGGGATTGCCAGCTCGGTAAATATCTATATCAAGGAAAAAATAAAGGCGATTGCAGTCCTAAAATGTCTTGGTGCCTCTAGAAAACAAAGCTTTCTGATTTACCTGATACAGATTGCAGGCATAGGAATCATGGGTGGTATTATTGGAACTGCAATAGGAGTGGGGCTGCAAGAACTTTTTCCTATTGTATTGAAAGGGTTTTTACCCTTCGATATTACCATTAGTATTACCGCGCAACCGTTGATAATAGGCATTCTTTTAGGTTTGGTGATGTCGGTTTTATTCGCATTATTACCTTTGTTGCGCACTTGGTATGTTTCGCCATTGGAAGTGTTACGATTTAGCGGAGACACTTTTAAACAGTCAGCAAAGGCCCGTTATAGTGCCATTGCTGTGATTGTTTTATTTTTATTTGGGTTCTCTTATTGGCTACTGAAAGATTGGTTATTTGCCTTGGCCTTTATCGGGGGAATACTCGTCACCTTCGGTATTCTTGCGGGTATTGCCATTGGTAGCATGAACTTGGTTAAAAGGTACTTTCCTAAGGGGGCAGGGTTTACTACACGGCAAAGTCTGCTGAATTTATTTCGTCCCAACAATCAAACTGTTGTGTTGCTGGTAGCTATTGGTTTGGGTACATTTTTGATAAGTACGCTGTACTTCACAAAAGATATTTTACTCGATAAAGCCGCATTAGGGCAAACTTCAGAAAGTGCAAACTTGATAACCTTGGACGTGCAACCGGACCAAATAGCCGAGGTGGAAAAAACCTTTAAGGCGAATGACTTGACGATATTGGATAATATTCCAATTGTGACGATGCGTATGCACAGCATAAAAAATGAATTGGTAAACAGCTTGCGAACGGACAGTACTTCCCAAGTAAAAGGCTGGCTTTTAAACCACGAGTTTAGAACCACCTATAGGAGTGATCTTACCGATTCCGAAGAAATTATTGCAGGGGAGTGGGTGGCTGTGCATAATGCAAAAGATACCATCCAGATCTCTATCTCCGATAATTTGGCTGAAGATGCCAAGGTAACTATTGGCGATCCTATTGTTTTTAATGTACAGGGCGTACTTATGGAAACGGTTGTTAGGAGCATCCGAAAAGTGGATTGGACTAGTCTGCAACCCAATTTTACAGTGTTATTTCCAAAAGGTGTGTTGGAAAACGCGCCACAGTTTAATGTATTAACCACCTATGCGCCCACGGAAGCTAGTTCGGCGAAACTGCAACGGGATTTAGTTACTAAATTTCCAAATGTGTCTGTTATAGATTTAAGGCAGATGTTTACGGTAATAGAAGATATTCTGAACAAGGTATCTTGGATTATTAATTTTATGGCGTTTTTCAGCATACTTACAGGGATTATTGTTCTGATTGGTTCTGTGCGTACCAGTAAATATCAGCGAATAAAAGAAAGTGTGTTATTGCGAACCTTGGGCGCGAAAAACAAACAGATACTTACCATTACCGCCCTTGAATATCTATTTCTAGGAATTTTGGGCAGTCTCTTGGGAATTCTTTTAGCGCTGATTAGCAGTTTGCTTTTGGCAGTATTTGTATTTGAAGAACCTTTTACACCTTCGCTTATTCCATTTTTAGTTTTTCTGCCGGGAATTTCCCTTTTGGTTTTGGGGATTGGGTTGAGTAATATTCGGGAGGTTTTACGGAGTTCGCCGCTTGAGGTTTTGAGGAAGGGTGGGTGATTAGTTGTGGGTTGTGGGTTGTCTGTTGTGGGTTTTCTGTTGTCTTGTATTAGTCTTGAGGAATGATGCGTGAAATCGTTGCGGGGCCTCGATACAAATTTCAAAGCCGCTTCGCTTTTTTGAAATTCACTCGTACACCGTGATAATCTGCACATTGATTTTACGGAATGCAGGTTTTTGAGTGACCTACGATAGAAGGTAGTATCGAAGGGACTATTTCTTTTTATAGGGAGATTCCTTAACGTTATCCGCTTCGCCATAGCCCGCAGGATCATTTGATTCTGGGACCTTTTCGGGATCTTCTTTTTTAGGTTCTTTTACAGCCTCCGGTTTTGAATTCGGTTCTTTAGGACTATCTTGTTTTTCTATATTCTGTTCGTTTTTATGCTTAGGATCTAGCATAGGTGTTTTCTTATCCATTGTAGTATTTTTTTAGTGGTTATTTTAACCTGTTAACTTTTACTCTTCTTCTTGATTTTTATTTTTTGCACCTTTTCCATCTGTTTGAGATTTTGGGTGAAGGTTATCGTCCTTCGCGATTCCTTTTGCATGGGGGATTGGGTGTTTTCCTTGTTTGTCTTCAAAATTTGGTGTTTTCATAGTATTTTATTTAAATTATTTAATGCTGTTTTAGCATTTGTTATACAAGCTATTAAATTATTGGCTGTTTAGCATGCTTCCTAACACTATTTAACAAACACTTCCCTTTGATAAGTTAAAAAAGGATGATTAATCACAGCGCGCGGCAATTTCATACTTCGACAAGCTCAGTACAAGCGGCGCGTCTAATTATAGAACATACCAACGGAAACTTGAAATCAGACGTAAACCAAAAACTTTAATAACCCCCAACGGATTTTTAATTAAGCGTACGGAACATTCTGGGATATTTTACATAATATAGAATTATAGCAACATAGCACACTTTTTAATGTGAAAAACGAAATATCCTTTTTGTTCTATAATGTTTGCGTTATGTAACTTTGCTTTGGAAAAAAGTAAAGTTTATTTGCCGAATGTTTCTTTAAAAAAGTTTTCTTTCCAAATGTTTCTTTTAGGATGTAATGCAACACTCTTTTTTGTGAGGCAGGGGCGTGGAGGAAAAGTGTGTGGAATGGGATAGTTAGACTAATGTCTTTTAATGAACTATATATTGATTATTTATTAAGCAAAGCTACAATCCCCATCTCCAAAATTCATTTTAATATTATTAAAATTTTCTTTTCCGAATTTTTTTGATATAATGGATTCTTTTAGCTTTTTTCTACGATAAAGAAATATATATGATTTTTTTAAATGTTTTAAAAGACCTTCATCATAGCACATAAGAACTCTAATATTCTGTTCTATAC
>NZ_UEFQ01000035.1 GCF_900489465.1 Aequorivita sp. CIP111184
CGGGTCCGGGTCTGTCTTTGCGTTCGGGTTCGGCAATACGGTCAAGGTGACCGTAACGTTGTTCGAACATCCAAATTGCGAGCTCACCGTCCCGACAACCGTTTGCGGGGTGTTTGTGTTCTGGTACGTAGTGGGGTCTAGGATCGGATTGCCCAAAGCGTCGAACCAGGCAACGCTCAAATCAGGGTTTCCGCCCGTTATCAATAGGTTACGCGTGGTCAGATCAAA
>NZ_UEFQ01000026.1 GCF_900489465.1 Aequorivita sp. CIP111184
AATCTAAATATCATAACCTTAAATAATAAAAAAAACCCGCTGCTGAATTTTCAGCAACGGGTTTTACTAAATAGTATTTTTAATTTTTTCTACTTAATCATCTCATAACTACGCTTTATAAAAGCAGTTAGTTCTTCACCTTTCAATAAATTTTTACTCAACCTTGCCAAATCGAGTGCCTGATTTACCAAACGTTCTTTTTTCTTTTCTGTTTTAGTATTTAAGATTTCAATTACCAATTCATTATTAGTATTTACAATCAAATTATACATATCGGGAAAACCTCCCATTCCGAACATTCCACCCCCTCCAGTTTTCTGCATATCTTTCATTCTACGCATAAATTCTGGTTCGGTTATAATGAATGGATTGGCATTGCTATCTAAAGCCTCCAATTGAACACTGAACTTTTCTTTCGGAATCACACTGTCCAAAAATGTTTTTAAGCTTTCCTTTTCTTCATCGGAAAGTTTTGAAATTTGTTCCTCATCTTTTTTAATAAGATTTTCTACGTGGTCACTATCAACGCGTATAAAGGAAACTTTTTCTTCGCTACCTTCAACTTTCTGAAGCAAATGGGTTATGATTGGCGAATCTAAAAGCAATACTTCATAACCTTTTTCTTTGGTTGCTTCAATGTAACTATGTTGCTCTTCTTTATTTGAAGCATAAAGAATTACAAGGTTTCCGTCTTTATCTGTTTGGGAATCTTTTATCTTTTCTTTCAATTCTGAAAGGGTGTAATAATTATTGTCCACAGTTGGGTAAAGCGCGAAATCTTGAGCCTTTTCAAAGAATTTATCTTCGGTAAGCATTCCGTATTCAATCACAATTTTAATGTCATTCCATTTCTTTTCAAAACCTTCGCGGTCACTGTTGAAAAGACTTTTCAGCTTATCAGCAACTTTTCGTGTAATATAACTCGAGATCTTTTTTACGGCACCATCTGCTTGCAAATAGCTTCGCGAAACATTAAGCGGAATATCTGGACTGTCAATAACACCGCGGAGCATCGTTAAAAATTCCGGGACAATTCCCTCAACATTATCTGTAACAAATACTTGGTTTTGATAAAGCTGAATTTTGTCCTTTTGAATGCTCATATCGTTCGTCATCTTTGGGAAATAAAGAATTCCCGTTAGATTGAACGGATAGTCAACGTTTAGGTGAATGTGAAAAAGGGGCTCTTCAAACTGCATAGGGTACAATTCTCTGTAAAAAGAATTGTAATCTTTATCTTCCAGTTCAGTTGGTAGTTTAGTCCAAGCAGGATTGGGATTATTTATTACGTTGTCAACTTTCTTTGTTGGCGCTTTGTCTTCCTCTTTTGCATCTTCAGGCTTCGGAAGGGTTTCAGTTCGAGTTCCGAATTTTATTGGAATTGGCATAAACTTGTTGTACTTCACCAACAATTCGTCAATGCGATTTTTTTCCAAAAACTCTGTAGAGTCTTCAGCTATATGAAGTATAATTTCTGTTCCTCGCTCTTTTTTATCAGCTTCTTCAAGTGTAAATTCTGGCGAACCATCGCATGACCAATGCACTGCGGGCTCGTCTTTATAGCTTTTGGTAATGATTTCAACTTTTTCTGCAACCATAAAAGCTGAATAGAAACCAAGGCCGAAATGCCCAATGATTCCAGCATCTTTTCCGTTTTTATCTTTGTATTTTTCTATAAATTCCTCGGCACCGGAAAAGGCTATTTCGTTAATATATTTTTCAACCTCGTCTTTTGTCATCCCAATTCCTTGGTCTGTAATGCGAAGTTCTTTTTTCTTTTTGTCCAACTTCACTTCAATCATTGGTTCGCCATATTCTACACCATCAGCTTCGCCAATATTTGCCAAATGCTTCATTTTTAGAGTAGCATCCGTAGCGTTCGAAATCAATTCACGAAGAAAAATCTCGTGATCGCTGTATAAAAACTTTTTAATCAGCGGAAAAATGTTGTCCACTGATACATTGATAGTTCCTTTGCTCATTTTATTATTGTTTATTGTTATTTTTTTAAATTCTATTTAAACAATTTATAATAGTCAAATAAAGTACCAAGCACTAATATGCTGACACGATGTCACGAAGCAATTTATAGAAAACCAATAGAAACTTTAACAGAACATTTTGTTTAAGAAATGTTTAAAAACATTGAACAGTCATTATCTTTGTGTATTGATAATAAGATTGATAAATTGATAATAAGTCAATTTCAATTCATTTTTAAATACTTAATATAAAATGGCAACTGTAGATAAAGATCACCCGACATCCAAAAAATCTGTTCCAAAGAGTAAGGTAACTAAGGATAAAATAATAACCGCATATATGGAGTGGGTTCTTTTAAAAGAAAAAGCACCTATCAGCGTATTTAAATTCTGTAAAGAAAATAATTATACGGAGGCTGAGTTTTACTCTTACTTTGGCTCTTTTGAAGGCCTTCAGATAGATATTTGGAATTCGTTTTATGAGAAAACAATTATTTTGGCTAATAAGGATGAATCGTATTGCAACTATTCCAATCAAGAGAAGATGCTCACATTCTTCTATACCTTTTTTGAGTTGCTTACATTAAACCGTAGTTATGTTCTTTTTGCTTTAAGAGAGCATAAAAATATGATGAAAAATTTAAGTCAGTTGAAAGGGCTTCGCAGAAACATCAAACATTTTGCTACTGAATTGATTCAAGAAAATAATGAAGATAAAAAGCTTAAAATCTTGAAACAATCGGTCACTATTTTTTCTGAAGGAGCTTGGATCCAAACTCTCTTCCTTTTAAAATATTGGATGGATGATAATTCTGCAGGTTTTGAAAATACAGATATCGTTATTGAAAAATCAGTTCGCGCCATCTTTGATGTTTTTGATACCCAACCTTTGGAAAGCGTGCTGGATTTTGGAAAATTTTTGTGGAAAGAAAAAATGGTATAATGAAGACAATAGACAAAATTCCCACAAATAAAATTCAAAGAGCTTCAAAATTAATGTCTACTGGCGTAAAGGTTGGCGGAAATTATTTAAAATATTACGGAAAAAAGCTAGTCAATTCTGAAACTACACGAGACGAATTAAACGAAAGCAACGCCGAAGACATTTATGATGGTTTAAAAAATCTAAAAGGCAGCGCCTTGAAAGTTGCCCAGATGTTGAGTATGGAAAAAAACATAATGCCCAAGGCATATGTTGAAAAATTTTCATTGGCGCAGTTTCAAGTTCCGCCACTTTCTGCGCCATTAGTTCGAAAAACTTTTAAAAAATATTTTGGCGACACGCCAGAAAGTCTTTTTGATACTTTCGATGCAGAATCTGTTGCAGCAGCAAGTATTGGGCAGGTTCACAAAGCAACCAAAGACGGTAAAAACCTCGCAGTAAAAATACAGTATCCGGGTGTTGCCGAAAGCATTAGTAGCGATTTGGCGATGGTGAAACCAGTGGCAATGAAAATGTTTAATATTAAAGGAAAAGATAGCGATAAATATTTCAGGGAAGTAGAAGATAAATTGCTTGAAGAAACTGATTATATGTTGGAAGTTGAACAGAGTAAGGAAATTACCGAAGCATGCAAAAGCATTCCAAATTTAAAATTTCCAAAATATTACGAAGAACTATCGGGAGAACGAATTATTACGATGGATTGGATGACGGGGAAGCACCTATCTGAGTTCACCAAAATAAATACAGATAAAGCAAAGGCAGATAAAGTAGGGCAGACGCTCTGGGATTTTTATATGTTCCAAATGCACGAGTTGAAGCGGGTTCATGCAGATCCGCATCCTGGAAACTTTTTGGTAGATGAAGATGCTAATCTTATAGCCATAGATTTTGGTTGTGTAAAAACTGTTCCTGAGGAATTTTATGTGCCTTATTTCGAGTTGGCAAAACCTGAAAACATAAACGATCCGGTTGTTTTCTTAGAAAAAATGTACGCTTTGGAAATTTTAAAGAAGGAAGATTCGCCAGAAGAAACCAAGTTCTTTTCTGAATTGTTTTTTGAAATGCTGAGCCTTTTTACAAAACCATTTCACAGTGAAACCTTTGATTTTTCCGACACAGAGTTCTTCGGAAAAATTGCGGAGCTCAGTAACAAATATTCCAAAGACACCGAAATTAGAAAGATGAACGGTAATCGCGGATCTAAACATTTTCTTTATATAAATAGAACATTTTTCGGTCTTTATAATTTGATGAATGATTTAGGCGCTAAGGTTTCTATCAATAATTATAAAAATTACAGTTAAACTTTAACAAAACTTTGTTTAATGCTTTAACAACTTCAATAAACAATGTGTGTTATCTTTACGGTAAGTAATCGAATATTAAATTGCTATGAAAAAGTAAAAATATTCTATTATTTAATTGGTTAGGTTGTTTAAGAAGGGCGCAATTTTTGCGCCCTTTTTTAGTTTTATACATTAGCTATATGCTTTTTTGCTATGCGTGCATACTATATAAATTGCAATTTGTTTCTCTGAATTACAACAGATACTTATCTTTCCACTTGATTTAAAAAACATATAATGTATACCTCAAAAATTACCGGTTTAGGTTATTATGTGCCCGAAAATGTGGTCACTAATGATGATCTTTCAAAATTAATGGATACCAACGATGCTTGGATTCAGGAACGGACGGGCATTAAAGAACGAAGACACATTAAAAAAGGCGACGGAAACTCAACCTCAGTTATGGCTGTAAAAGCTTCCACGATTGCTTTGGAGCGCGCCAAACTTGCGCCGAATGATATTGATATGATTGTCTTTGCTACACTAAGTCCTGATATGTATTTTCCAGGCGGCGGAGTAGAGGTGCAAGAAATGATGAATATGCGAACTGTTCCTGCACTAGATGTTCGTAATCAATGTAGCGGCTTTATTTATGCAATTTCAGTAGCAGACCAATTTATAAAAACAGGAATGTATAAAAACATCCTCGTTATTGGAAGTGAAAACCATAGTGGTGGTCTTGATTTTACCACCCGGGGTAGAAATGTATCTGTGATTTTTGGAGATGGCAGTGGCGCTGCGGTAGTATCCAGAAATGAAAGTGGAAAAGGCGGAATTCTTTCAACACATCTGCACAGCGAGGGGCAACACAAAAATGAACTTTCGTTAAAAGGACCAAGCACAGAACATTGGGTGCCACAAATTATTGCTGAAAATCCTACAGAAGACATTCCGTATTATCCGGTTATGAATGGGCAGTTTGTTTTTAAACACGCTATAGTCCGTTTTGCTGAGGTAATTAAAGAAGGTTTGGATGCAAATAATTTAAAAGTAGAAGATATTGATATATTGATTCCACATCAAGCGAACCTTCGCATTTCGCAATTTATTCAGCATAAATTAAAATTGAGGGATGACCAAGTTTTCAATAATATTCAAAAATATGGAAATACCACCGCCGCCTCTATTCCTATTGCGCTAACAGAAGCATGGGAAGAAGGAAGGATTAAAGAAGGTGATTTGGTTGTTTTGGCTGCTTTCGGAAGCGGTTTTACTTGGGGAAGCGTGATTATTAGATGGTAAGTAATTGCACAGAGATAACTTATGGATGATATTGCTTTTGATAAAAGTAGAATAATCGGTTTTAGCGATGCTATTTTTTCAATAGCAATGACGCTGCTCATTTTAGAAATAGCCGTACCAAATGGCGAATCTGTAAATGAATACGGAACTTGGAAAATACTTGAAGCCAGAATTCCAAGTTTTATTGGTCTTGTTGTAAGTTTTCTTGTTACCGCAATTTATTGGGTGGCACACTTACGCTTGATGAAATACGTTACTGACGTTGACAGCAAACTTTTGTGGTTAAATATATTTTTATTGCTTTTTGTAGTATTACTCCCTTTTTCCACGGCTTTTTATGTAGGAAGTTTCTTTTTAACTGGACCGTATGTTTTTTACTGTTTTAATTTGGCGGTCATTGGATTATTCAATTATTTGATGATTCGATATGTAGTAAAAAAAGAAAAAGGTAAAACAGGTCTTACTGGAATTTTGGCAAAATGGCATAAAGCACGAGCAATAAACGGAATATTTATCTGGGTGATTTCCGGAATACTGGCTCTTGTATTCCCTATATTTTCTCGGTTTGTTTTTGTTTTTCTGTTCTTGATTATTTTATTCATTAATAGATTTTATAAAAAGAGGATGGATCGCGATATCTAGTTCATTAAAATATATATAGAAGTAAGAAAGCCTTTCAACAAAGTTGAAAGGCTTTTCTTTTACCTAAAAAAGGTATAATTCGTTAAAGGCTAATTCAAATAAATTATAAAATGAAGTTTTAGGTACTTTCTATATAGACGAGGGGAAAGGCTAAATAGTTTCACTACAACCCATTATTTAACAGAACAATAACATGGAGTCCATAAAAAAATAAACCCGAAGCAAGTGCTTCGGGTTTGAATCTTTACTGCAATTATTAACACTAACCATCAACGTAAAAATTGTCGCAGTAAAGAATAAATTCTAACTACTATATAGACGTTCAAAATTTAATAATGTTTCATTGCTCTTTTCTTTTTAACGAACATTTATGAAATCTTGAAAATGAGAATTGTATTTTCATAAAAAAAACGATTAGAAATGAAGAAGACATTAGTACTTGGCGCCAGCCTAAATCCAAGCCGTTATTCAAACCTTGCAATCAATCGATTGGTAAATCACGGACATATTGTTGAAGCTGTTGGTTTGAAAAAAGGAGTGGTTGCGGGCGTTGATATTTCAACGGAAAAGGAAGATTTTGAAAATATAGATACTGTAACCCTATATTTAAATCCGAAAAGACAATTGGAATATTATGAATATATAATTTCCTTGAAGCCCAAACGCGTCATTTTCAATCCAGGAACTGAAAACCCCGAGTTTTATAAAATGCTTCGAGAAAACAATATTGAAACTGAAGTTGCTTGTACTTTAGTTCTTTTGGGTACGAATCAATATTAAACCCAAAAAAGTCAGCGCTCCATTCAGTATTAATATAAAAAACCCGAATTCAAAGTTGAGATATTCCAAAGAAAGATAGCTTATGGCATATCCCAAAAATGGAGTTAATATCGCAACTATTGGAACGAGCTTGTCCTTTACCTTCCATTTTGTAAAAAGACCGTAAGCATACAATCCCAAAAGTGGACCATACGTATAGCCAGCGAATACAAAGAGTTTTGAAATCACCGAATCATCAGCAATTGCATATTTAAAAATTATGATAACTGCTATCAATACAACAGAGACCAGAATGTGAATTAGCTTGCGGACGCGGACTTGTTTTTTTTCATCATATCTTTTTTCGATATCAAGAATGTCAATACTAAAAGATGTGGTTAATGACGTTAATGCACTATCCGCACTGCTATATGCTGCTGCAATTAATCCTAAAATGAAAAGTATGGCTACGCCAATTCCAAACTCATTCTGCATTGCTAGCATAGGGTACAATTGGTCTTTATGTGAATCTATTCCATTTTGTTGTGCATAAACAGTGAGTAAAAGCCCTAAAACTAAAAAGACGAAATTTACAATTGTCAAAACGATGGTAAACCAAAACATGTTTTTCTGGGCATCTTTTAGATTGCGGCACGTTAGGTTTTTCTGCATCATATCTTGATCAAGTCCTGTCATTACAATGGCTATAAAAGCTCCGCTTAAAAATTGTTTTACAAAAAAGTCGCTAGATTTCCAATCGTCAAAAAAGAAAATTTGACTCATATCGCTATCTGCAATAAATGTAAAAAGTTTACTTCCCGAAAGCCCTAAATCTGTAGAAACATAATAAACCGATACACCAACGGCTACAAGCATAAAGAACGTTTGCAGCGTGTCAGTCCAAACAATTGTTTTTATTCCACTCTTGAAGGTATAGAGCCAGATCAACAAAATAGTGATGGTAACGGTTACCCAAAAAGGTATGTTCATATCATCAAAAATCAAACTTTGCAATACAACTGCTACTAAGTATAGTCGAAAACTTGCGCCCACTACTCTTGAGAGAAGAAAGAAAGAAGCGCCAGTTTTATAGGAAGCCTTACCAAACCTACCTTCCAAATAAGTGTAAATGGAGGTTAAATTTAAACGGTAATATAGCGGAAGCAAGACAGTGCCAATAACTGCATATCCTACAATATAACCAAGCACGACTTGAAAATAACTAAACTTTGAAGCTTCCACCCAGCCGGGTACTGAAATAAAAGTTACCCCGCTCAAAGAAGCGCCAATCATTCCAAAAGCAACCAAATACCAAGGAGACTGTTTTCCTGCCTTAAAGAAATCTGCATTACTTCCGCCTCTATTGGTTAAAAAGGAAACTAAAATTAAAACCAAAAAATAACCTACGATTAATAACAGAATATGTAAGGGTTGCATAAGATTTAAGACTAATGTTTTAGGAATATTTTTTTGGTAAAAATACAAAGTTTGCATACCACAACATTTTTATTTTTAATACTTTTGAAATTCTTGAATTAATAATTATATAACTCCCTAAAAATTAAAAAGATGCGTTTAAAATTACTACTCCTTTTTGCATTGCTTTTTGGTTCCTTTGCTAGTCAAGCTCAGGAATATCTTCAAATGATTGATGACGGCACCTATAAAGTGCAGGAAATTATTGACAGTGCCGAAACCTATTTTGCTAATAAAGACAAAGGTCGCGGAACTGGTTACAAACAATTTAAAAGATGGGAGTATAATGCCCTCCGTATGGTAAAAGAGAATGGCTATCTTCCAACTACCGAGGAGCGTTTAAATGAACTGCAACTTTGGAATTCATATTTAAACAATACCGCAGCAAACAGAGCGGTTCTAGCAGATAACTGGCAAGAACTTGGCCCTACGGCTTGGAGTGCCACTTCAGGATGGAATCCAGGTGTTGGCAGAATTACAGGTCTTGCTATTGATGAAGGAGATATTAATCATATGATTGTTGGGGCAAATACAGGAGGTGTTTGGAGAACTACCGATGGTGCCCAAACTTGGACTCCCTTGAGTGACTATTTTTCAAACCTATCAGTATATTCTGTAGCGATTGATCCATCAGATTCAGATACTTACTTTTTTGGTTCTACAAACGGTAAAATCTTTAAATCTACAGATGCTGGCGCAACTTGGAATCTACAAGGAAGCACAGCAAACAGTATTGTGAATAAAATTCTTATTAATCCATCAAATACGAACATTATGTTCGCAACTGCTGAAAACGTGGGAATTTATAGATCTATAGATGGCGGGGTTAATTGGGTGAAAGTTGTTACCGACGATGCAAGAGGATACGATGTGGAGTTTAAACCTGGGGATCTTTCTGTTGTTTATGCTTCGGGAACCGGATTTCACAAGTCAACAGATGGAGGTGCTACTTTTACAACGATAGGTGGTTTTTCAAACGGCCCAAAAATGATTGGAGTATCTGCAGATGATGCAAGTGTTGTTTATGTATTGGAAGCTTCTGGCAGTAGATTTGGAGCTTTTTATTCTTCTAATGATAGCGGAGACGCTTTTACAAAATTAAACCACGGCAGCCTTAACTTTTTTGGATACAGCATTACAGGTAATGATAACAGTGGCCAAGCTCCCCGCGATATGGGTATTGCTGTAAACCCAACAGATGTAAATGAAGTGCATATTGCAGGACTCCTTACTTGGAGATCTACAAATGGGGGTGTAAACTTTACTTGCACTTCAGATTGGCAGCCAGGTTTGGCCCAGTCTGAAAATATTGGCTATTGCCATTCCGATGTTGATGACCTTCAATTTTACGGAACCACTCTTTTCGCAATTACGGATGGTGGTATTTATAAAGCGGAGAATACAGCTGTTGTAAATGCTGATTATTTTGAAGACCTGACCAGTGGATTAGGAATTAGACAGTTTTATAAAATAGGTATTTCACAAACTGCAGATGTAATTGTTTCCGGAGGTGCCCAAGACAATGGAACATCTTTCTACAAAGCTGCAACCGGTTGGAAAGATTGGTTAGGAGCAGATGGTATGGAATCTTTTATAGATAAGGACAACAGCAATTTTTTTTACGGAACCAGTCAAAATGGTCAAATGTATAAAACGTTGAATGGTGGTAATTCATATACAGGTCTAAACGAACCAGGAAATGGTTCTGGAAACTGGGTAACACCCTTTGAGCAAGATCCAACCGATGCAAATACTATTTATGTTGGCTACAACCGAGTTTATAAATCAGTAAACTTTGGTGGAGCTTGGACAAGTATTTCACAAGATTTTGTAGGTAACGCAAATAATTTAAAAATTGCTTCTTCAAACAATCAAGTTATGTATGTTTCTAGAGGCCCATTTCTATATAAAACAGAAGATGCTGGTGCAACAGATTGGATTCAAACAGCGATGCCGGGAGGTAGCGTGAATTCTATAGCTATTCACCCAACAAACCCAAATAAAATTGCCGTTGCAACTACAGGAAATAGCCAGGTACTTGTTTCTAACGATGGTGGTGATACTTGGATAGATTACAAAAAGAACCTTCCAAACTTCAGTGCTCTTGCGTTAGTTTGGGATAACAATGGTAAAGATGGGCTTTATTTAGGAATGGATTACGGAATTTATTATATCGATAACACTTTTACAGATTGGCAACCCTACAGTAATTTACTTCCAAATGTAATTATTAATGAATTGGAAATAAATGATGTAACCAACATGCTTTATGCTGGAACTTACGGAAGAGGCCTTTGGGTTTCACCTGTGGTAGAAGGTACTGCTGGTGTTGAAGATATAATCTCTGGAAATAGCGTTAGCATTTATCCAAACCCGGCAACTTCAGAATTTACAATTGCTTTGCCAAAAACGATGAAAGCAGAAGTTCGAGTTTTTGATATTACCGGAAAACTTCTCATCTATGAAGTTAATGCATTAATTTCAAACAAGCACACCGTAGATGTTTCATCACTTTCTTCGGGAACATATTTTGTTCGTCTTAATACAGAAGAAGGTACCGCAACAAAAAAACTTCTTATAAACTAAGAGTTATTTCTAATATAGGAATGCTTCAGGAAAACCTTTTTTCTGAAGCATTTTTTTTATCTTGCCGGCAGGAATTATGCTATGGAATTTTCTTCAAAACTTCTTGAAAGTGCAGTAAACGAAATGTCGCAACTCCCCGGAATTGGTAAGCGGACCGCCCTGCGTTTAGTGCTTCATTTATTGAAACAACCCAAAGAACAATCACGAAAATTAGCTTCCAGTTTGGTGAAAATGCGCGACGAAATAAATTTTTGCGCTAACTGCCACAACATAAGCGATACTAAACTTTGCGAAATATGTGCCAATCCGCGGCGTGATGAGCAACTGGTCTGCGTAGTTGAAGACATTCGGGATGTAATGGCTATTGAAAATACCAGCCAGTATCGCGGTCACTATCACGTTTTGGGTGGAAAAATTTCACCAATGGACGGTATTGGCCCGGGCGATTTGACCATTACTTCTTTAGTTGAAAAAATAAAAATTGGCAATGTCCGCGAAATTATTTTTGCACTAAGCTCCACCATGGAAGGCGACACCACAAATTTTTACATCTATAAACAAATTGAACCTTACAATATAACCACGACCACTATCGCTCGTGGAATTTCGGTAGGCGATGAGCTAGAATATGCAGATGAGGTTACCTTAGGTAGAAGTATTTTACACCGAATCCCGTTTGAATCTTCACTAAAAAACACATAGTTTGAAATGCCCATGTATAAGTAGTAACCCAATTAAATATGTTTATAATGGCATTCCATCTTCCTATATCTTAAATTTTTAAAGCCGATGAAGCTCTCCGTTATTATCCTTAATTATAATGTGCGCTATTTTTTGGAGCAGTGTATATGCTCTGTTCAAAAGGCACTTGAAAATTGGGAAGCTGAAATTATTGTGATAGACAACGACTCGAAAGACGATAGTTGCCAAATGGTAAAAACTCTTTTCCCAAATGTTATTTTAATTGAAAACAAAGAGAACGTAGGTTTTAGCAAAGCGAACAATCAAGCTGTAGCTGTTGCAAAAGGGGATTATGTATGTATTTTAAACCCAGACACCGCTGTTTCCGAAGATACTTTTAGGCAAGCTGTTGAATATTCACAAAGCATTAAAGATATTGGAGCATTGGGTGTTTATTTAATGGACGGAACTGGAAATTTTCTTCCAGAAAGTAAACGGAACCTCCCAACTCCAAAGGTTTCATTGATGAAGCTTACAGGTTTTGCGAAAAAATATTATTCAAACCATATTTCAGAAACTTCCTATGGTGAAGTAGAGGTATTGGTAGGTGCCTTTATGCTTTTGAAAAGAAGTATTTATAAAGAAGTTGGTGGTTTTGACGAAGATTATTTTATGTACGGTGAAGACATTGACCTCTCCTATAAAATAACTCAGGCAGGCTACAAAAACCATTATTTGGGAACTACTACTGTCCTGCATTATAAAGGCGAAAGCACCAAAAAGGACGATGCGTATTTTGAACGATTTTACGGCGCAATGCAGATTTTCTATCGAAAGCATTTCAATAAAAACTTTCTACTTGAAAGTTCCGTTTCGGCGGGAGTGGCTTTGGCAAAAAAAGCAAGGAGATTTTCTCCCAACAAAAAGATAAAACCAATACCAAAACTTGAAAGAAATTATTTTTTCACCGAAGATATCGTACTGCTCGAAACACTTTCCGCAACTACCGCTACAGTATTTCAAATGGTTTCTAAAAATATGCATTCATTAATTATACTAAAAAACAGTTTATTAGTTTTTGACGCTGAATATATTTCCTATAAAGAAATATTCACTTTAATGCAACAACTAAAAGGTAATGGCAATATTTTCCGCATACGCCCGCCTGGCTGTAATTTTATAATAGGAAGTGACCAAAGCGACGAAAAGGGTGGCGTGGTTGTTTTTTAAGAAAATTGAAACCCGAAACGAACAAATTTTAACTAATTTTGCAAAGTTTTAAAACAAGCACTTTTTGTGCTTACCAAAATTCGATATTGAAATTATATTATGGCAAAATTTGAATTGAAACTACCCAAAATGGGCGAAAGCGTTGCAGAGGCAACGCTAACTAACTGGCTAAAAGAAGTGGGTGATACCATTGAAGCCGATGAAGCGGTACTCGAAATAGCGACCGATAAGGTTGACAGCGAAGTGCCAAGTGAGGTAGATGGCGTTTTGATTGAAAAACTTTTTAATGTGGATGATGTGGTTCAAGTAGGCCAGACAATCGCAATAATTGAAACTGCTGGCGGTAGTAATGAAAGCGAAAAAGCTGTAACTGAAAGCGCTCCTTCACCAGAGGCTGTGAAGGAAGTTGAAAAACATGTTGATACTGCCAAACAGGCAACCCAAACACCAATTGAAAATACCGGTGATCGTTTTTATTCTCCTTTGGTAAAAAATATTGCTGCTGCAGAAAATATTTCTCAAACAGAACTTGATGGAATTTCTGGTACCGGAAAAGATGGTCGTGTAACCAAAAACGATATTTTGGATTATGTTGAAAATCGTTCTTCGGAAAAACCGCAGCCTCAAACTGTTGTAGAGGCTAAAAATCCCGAAACGGCAAAAGCACAATCCTCAGAGCCTGCAAAACCGAAAGCTGCAGTATCTGTAAGCGGGGAAGATGAAATTATAGAAATGACTAGAATGGGCAAACTGATTGCTCACCACATGGTTGAAAGCACACAAACTTCCGCACACGTTCAATCGTTTGTGGAATGTGATGTAACCAATGTTTGGAACTGGAGAAATAAAGTAAAAGGCTCATTCGCAAAACGCGAAGGTGAGAACTTAACTTTCACGCCCATATTTATGGAAGCTGTTGCAAAAGCGCTGAAAGACTTCCCATTGATGAATATTGCGGTTGATGGCAATAACATCATTAAGCGTAAAAATATAAACCTCGGAATGGCTGCATCTCTGCCTGACGGAAACTTGATAGTTCCGGTTATAAAGAATGCCGATCGTTTAAACCTCCTTGGAATGAGCAAGGCGGTGAACGATCTTGCCAACCGCGCAAGAGAAAACAAACTGAAGCCAGACGAAATACAAGGTGGAACGTATACCGTTACTAATGTTGGAACTTTTGGCAGCATTATGGGTACGCCTATAATCAACCAGCCACAAGTGGGTATTTTGGCCTTAGGCGCCATTAGGAAAGTGCCCGCAGTTATTGAAACCCCGGAAGGTGACTTTATTGGAATTCGTTTCAAAATGTTTCTTTCCCACAGTTATGACCATAGGGTTGTGAACGGTTCTTTGGGTGGGCAATTTGTAAAACGCGTTGCCGATTATTTGGAAGCGTGGGATGTTAATAGAGAAATATAATTTAGATATATTATAATTTAAAGAGGGGATTTTGATATCAAAATCCCCTTTTCTTTTTTATATCTTCTTTTAAAAACTTCAATAAAAAGTATCTTTGCACTACAAAATAAAACAATGGAGCTCAACTTAAAAAAACCAATCTGTTTCTTCGATCTTGAAACCACTGGAATTAACGTGTCGAAAGACAGAATCGTGGAAATAGCAATATTAAAAGTCTTTCCAAATGGAAATAAGGAGAGTCATACGTGGCGTGTAAATCCTGAAATGGCAATTCCAGCAGAGTCTTCAGCTATACATGGAATTACTGACGAGATGGTTGCAAATGAGCCCACTTTTAAAGAGTTGGCTGCAAAAGTTTACGCATTAATAAAGGATAGTGATCTTGGCGGTTTTAACTCCAATCGTTTTGATATCCCGCTGCTTGCGGAAGAACTGCTCCGTTCCGAAGTGGATTTTGATATGAAAAAAGCAATGTCTGTTGATGTGCAGACCATTTTTCATAAAATGGAAAAGCGCACTTTGGAAGCAGCCTATAAATTTTATTGCGATAAAGACTTAAAAGATGCGCACAGTGCTGCTGCAGATACAAACGCTACGTATGAGGTTTTAAAATCGCAGCTTGATAGATACGCCGATTTGGAAAACGATATAAGCTTTTTGGCAGATTTTAGTTCTCATCGCGACCATGCTGATTTTGCGGGCTTCATAAGTTATAATGAAGATGGTGTTGAGGTTTTTTCTTTTGGAAAATATAAAGGAAGCTTAGTTACCGAAATTATGGAGAAAGATTCAGGATATTTTGGGTGGTTGCTAAATGCAGATTTTCCGCTATATACCAAAAAAGTATTGACGCGAATCCGTCTTCAAAAGTTGAACACAAAACTTTAATAATACAATGAAAATAATTTGTATAGGTCGAAATTATGCCGATCATATTAGTGAGCTTAAAAGTGCTATACCTACGGAACCAGTTATCTTTTTAAAACCTGATACCGCAATCTTATTAAAGAAGCAGCCGTTTTTTATTCCAGAATTTTCAAATGACGTACATCACGAGGTGGAATTGTTGGTTCGCATCAATAAAATAGGAAAGCATATCGATAAAAAATTTGCTCATAAATATTATGATGAAATTGGTTTGGGAATCGACTTCACTGCCAGGGATTTACAAGCAGAATTGAAAGAAAAAGGGTTGCCTTGGGAAAAGGCAAAAGCATTTGACGGTGCTGCTGTTGTAGGAAATTTCATTAAAAAAGAAAATTTTAAAGATATAAATAATATAGAATTTAGCTTAAAAAGTAATGGAAAAACTGTTCAAAAGGGCAATTCTATGCTGATGATATGGAAAATTGATGCTTTAATCGAATATATTTCAAAATATTTTACACTGAAAATTGGGGATGTTATCTTTACCGGAACTCCCGCAGGGGTTGGCAGGGTTGAAGCCAATGATATATTGACGGGATTTATTGGTGAAACAGAAATGTTTTCCATAAAAGTTAAGTGAGATGACGAAATATTATGCAAAGGAAAATTTAAGTGAAATCGCTGATGGGGATCAAGATTTTTTAAAAATATTGGCACAGACATTTTTAGAAGAGATTCCACCAGATTTATATTCCATGAAAGAAGCTATTGAGAATGAAAATAGGGAATTGGCATATCAATTTGCACATAAAATGAAACCCAATATAGAGATGTTTGGCATAGACGCTCTAAAAGATATTACCAGCATAGAAGCCTGGTCAAAAACATCAAAAAATAAAGCTACGGTTCTTCCACATTTGGAAAACGCGCTTACTACCTTGAACCATGTGTTTGATGAACTGAGACAAGACTTCCAATTATAAAATGCTTGCAGAAATTATAACCATAGGCGATGAAATTCTCATCGGTCAAATTATTGATACCAATTCAGCTTATATTTCAAAAGAGCTGAATAAGATAGGCGTAAAAGTTTATCAAATTACTTCCATACAAGATGACCGGGACCATATTTTACAAGCATTCAATGATGCCAAAAAACATGCCGATCTTGTTATAGTAACCGGCGGTTTGGGCCCCACTAAAGACGATATCACAAAGCAGACATTCTGTGATTTCTTTGATGATACTTTGGTTGAAGACCAGAATGTAATTGAAAACGTTAAGCAACTTTTCAAAAAATATCAGCTCAACAAACCGTTACCGGCCAATTTTCAACAGGCGATGGTGCCTTCCAAAGCAACTATTCTTGCCAATCTTCACGGAACCGCCCCTGGAATGTGGATGGAGAAAGACGAGGTTGTTTTTGTCTCTTTACCGGGTGTGCCCTATGAAATGAAACATCTATTGCAGGAAGAAGTTCTGCCAAGAGTTGTAAAACGTTTTAACAGACCTTTTATATATCACAAAACGCTTTTAACTTATGGTTTGGGTGAAAGTGCTATTTCCGAAAGAATTGCCGATTGGGAAAACAATTTGCCGGAAAATATTAAACTTGCCTATTTGCCTTCTTTAGGAAGAGTGCGTTTGCGTTTGTCTTCTATTGGTAAAAATGAAAAATTGCTGCAAGAAGGCATCGACTCACAAATGGATTCTTTAAGTGAATTACTTTCTGATATTGCGGTTGGCTATGAGGATGAAACGAGTATTGTTGGCAGAATTGCACATATCTTAAATGAAAAAAATCAAACTTTAAGTTTGGCAGAAAGCTGCACGGGCGGATCTATAGTAGAACAGATTACCGCAGAGGCCGGTGCTTCATCTTTTTTCTTGGGAAGTATTATTCCTTATAAAACTGAGCTAAAAACGAGAATACTTGGCGTTCCTTCTTCACTAATAGAAAAGCATTCTGTGGTAAGTATTGAAGTTGCTGAAAGTATGGCGATAAATTGTTGTAAGCTTTTCAGCACAGATTTTTCTATAGCAACTACGGGTATTGCTGGTCCAACTAAGGGAGACGGAGAAGATGAAGTAGGTACCGTATGTATTGCTATTGGTACGCCTAACGGTGTTTTTTCAGAAAAATTCAGTTTTGGGAATGACCGTTTCCGCGTAATTGAAAAGGCCACAAACAAAGCCTTCGAGATGCTTCTAAAAGAAATTTCAAAAAACTGATTTTCTTTTGTTGTACATCACAAAAGAATTACTTAAATTTGCACCCTGTTTTAAAATAACTTAAAAAAGTTAAAGAAATGTCAAGAGTTTGTGAACTTACCGGAAAGAAAGCGATGGTTGGAAATAACGTATCGCACGCGATGAATAAAACCAAACGTAAGTTTGATGTAAATTTGCTTAAAAAGCGTTTTTACATTCCTGAAGAGGATAAGTGGGTAACCCTTCGCGTTTCGGCTTCAGCTATAAAAAACATCAATAAAAAAGGTATTTCTGCGGTTATCAAAGAAGCTCGCGAAAAAGGCTTTTTAAATAAATAATTGCAATAATCAATAAAGTCTGTTACAATGGCTAAAAAAGGAAATAGAGTACAAGTAATTTTGGAGTGCACAGAGCACAAGGAGTCTGGACAACCAGGAACTTCTCGTTATATCACTACCAAAAATAAAAAGAATACACCGGATAGAATGGAGTTGAAGAAATTCAACCCAATTCTTAAGAAAATGACGGTTCATAAAGAGATTAAATAATATAAGTCATGGCTAAGAAAACAGTAGGATCTATACAGACATCAACTAAGCGTTTAACCAAAGCAATAAAAATGGTTAAATCGCCAAAGACAGGAGCATATACATTTTCTGAGTCTATTATGACTCCAGAAATGGTAAACGACTGGTTAAACAAAAAATAACCAGCTTAAAATATTGATAAAAAGCCACTTTTTTACGAAGGTGGCTTTTCGTATTTTTGTCTTTTCGAAAATTAATTTAGGCATTCTGTTTTATAAAATCCGCAATCGATAACCTACAACCTAACGATGAGTCTATTTAAAAAAATATTTTCCAAAGAGAAAAAAGAAACGCTTGACAAAGGACTTGAAAAATCCAAAGCATCCTTTTTTGATAAATTGAGCAAAGCTGTTGCCGGAAAAAGCAAGGTTGACGATGATGTTTTGGATAACCTTGAAGAAATTCTTGTTTCCAGCGATGTAGGTGTGAATACAACATTAAAAATAATTGACAGAATTGAAGAACGTGTTTCAAAGGATAAATACTTAGGAACAGATGAACTCAATAAAATTCTCCGTGAAGAGATAGCTGGACTTTTAAGTGAAATAGATTCCGGAAACGCCACCGAATTTGAAATTCCTCAAAACAAAAAACCATACGTTATAATGGTGGTTGGTGTAAACGGCGTTGGAAAAACTACTACTATCGGAAAACTTGCGTATCAGTTTAAAAAGGCAGGAAAAACAGTTGTTCTAGGAGCCGCTGATACCTTTCGTGCAGCTGCAATAGACCAACTCCAAATTTGGGCCGATAGAACTGGTGTAAGTTTAGTAAAGCAAAGTATGGGCAGCGATCCTGCCAGCGTAGCTTTCGATACGTTACAGAGTGCTGTGAACCAAAATGCTGACGTTGTTATTATTGACACCGCAGGACGCCTTCATAATAAAGTGAACCTAATGAGTGAGCTTACCAAGGTAAAACGTGTAATGCAAAAGGTTATACCGGACGCTCCCCACGAAGTGCTGTTAGTTTTGGATGGTTCCACAGGACAAAATGCTTTTGAACAGGCAAAACAGTTTACTGCTGCTACTGAAGTTACTTCACTCGCCGTTACAAAATTGGATGGTACCGCAAAAGGCGGTGTTGTAATCGGGATCAGTGATCAGTTTCAAATTCCTGTGAAATATATTGGCGTTGGCGAAGGTATGGAAGATCTGCAGGTATTCAATAAATTTGAATTTGTGGATTCATTTTTTAAATAGATGGAAGTAAAAAAAGCTCAAAAGAAAACTAGGCTCTTTCAGTATATTTTATGGGCTTTGGTTGGTTATATAGGAATTTTAACTGGTTACCACTCCTTTAAAATTATTGAGTATTTTGTAAAACCTATTGCAAATCCCTTGATGCCATTGGATTTTTATAAATATATAGCTTTTCCTTATTTATCTTTTATTCCTTTTCTCTTGGCTTTACTTTTTTTGGGAATCTATTTTATCCAAAAAAAGTATTTCAAAAAAGGACATGTTATTTTTTATATCATATTAATTCTACTATTTCACCTTTCACAAGACAGCCTGTTTGAATTCATCAGCAGTTTTAACCCTTATGGGGGATAAAAAAAGCCCCAAAGTACTTTCGTCTTTTGGAGCTTTTTTACTTTCTATTCTATTTACAATGTCTCTTTCAGCCAGCTGAAAAATTCGCGTTGCCAAACCAATGCATTCTGTGGCTGAAGTACCCAATGGTTTTCTTCTGGAAGATATAGCAATTTACTTTTTATTCCCTTGAGTTGTGCAGCTTGAAAAGCTCCCAGTCCTTGTTCAATAGGAACTCTGTAGTCTTTTCCGCCTTGTACAATCATTATAGGAGTGTCCCATTTATCAACATATGTTATAGGGTTGAATTCATTAAAGGATTTTTGAGCCACAGCATTATCTTTTTCCCAATAAGCCCCGCCGAGGTCGTGGTTTACAAAAAACAATTCTTCTGTTGTACTGTACATACTACGCGTATCAAAAACCCCATCGTGGGCAATAAAAGTCTTAAAACGACCGTCGTGATTTCCAGCTAACCAAAACACGGAATAACCACCAAAACTTGCTCCAATCGCGCCCAAGCGATTTTTGTCAACATACGGTTCTTTTGCTACATCATCAATAGCATCAAGGTAATCCTGCATTGCTTTTCCACCCCAATCACCACTTATTTCAGCATTCCATTCCACACCATGGCCTGGCATTCCGCGACGGTTTGGCGCTACAATAATATAGCCTTCTGAAGCCATCAGCTGGAAATTCCAACGGGTGGAATAAAATTGCGATAAAGCAGATTGTGGTCCGCCCTGTGCGTAGAGTAAGGTTGGGTATTTTTTGTTCTTATCGAAATTTGGAGGAAGAATAACCCAAACCAACATTTGTTGGTTGTCTTTGGTTGTTACCATTCTTTTTTCAACTGTTGGTAAATCTAACTTTCCGTAAAATTCTGTATTCACCTGCGTAAGCTGTTTGAAAGTTTTACTTTTCAAATTGAAAGAAAAAATTTCCGAAGCATGATTCATATCTGTTCTCGTAACAATCAACTGACCGTTATTTTCGGCAACAATTCCTGTAACGTCAAATTGTCCTCTTGAAAGTTGTTCCACGACGGCCATTTTTCTGGTTTTTCCAGGATAGTCAACTTTAAAAATTTGTTGCGTACCATCTACAGGTGCAGTAAAATAAATATCCTTATTGTTGCTTGCCCAGATAAATCCGTTTACCGTTCCGTCCCATTGTGTGGTAAGGTTTTGTTTCACACCATTTTCCAAAACTAGGATGTCATTCTTATCCGCTTCATAGCCTGCTGTTTTCATTTGTAAATAGGCCATAGCGCCCGTTTTAGAAAAGGCTGGCTGTGTATCGTAACCTTTATTGTCTTCGGTTAAATTTTCTGTTCTTTTATCGGCCAGATTATATTTGTAAATATCTGTATTGGTACTAATTGCATAATCTGTTCCAGCAGATTTTTTACTTACGTAATAAATATTTTCCCCTTTTGGCCCCCAAACATAATCCTCATCGCCACCAAAAGGAGCTTGTGGAGTATAATAGGGTTGCCCAGGTGTAATGTCAGTCTCAGCACCTGTCTTAGTGTCTTTGTAAAAAACGTGGTTATAGCTGCCGTCGTTATATGTATCCCAATGTCTATAATCTAAAGAGGTATAAACATAAGCATCGCTTTTTGGTAAATCTTTATAAATATCTTTTCCTGCAACATCTTTGACGTGGACAGCTTTATTTTCAAGAAGATATTGTCCGTTTGGAGAAATATTTTTATCGGTAACCTTTGCTTCATCTTTTGAAATTTCAGTAAAATTCCCACCATTAACAGGCATTTGGTAATATTTGGAATCAAAACTGTTTTCTTCCATATTTGGTGTGGAAACTTTATAAAACAGCTCTTTTCCGTCATCGGAAATTCCAATCGGACTTACTTTTTTCACCTGCCATAAAAGCTCCGGTGTCATTGTTTTTTGTGCGAATAAAAAGCCAGCGCATAGAAAGGCTAGCAAGAAAGTTATTTTTTTCATCAGTGTAAATATTGAATTTTTAAGAAGTGTAAAGTTACTCAAAAAAGTTGGCAGTATTCAGTTGCAGTTGGCAGAAAGCCAGTATTAGTCACCTCATATTCCGTAGCTTGTTTTGTGATTTGTTTCGGTTTTTTCGTGGTATCTTTGCACCCCGATAATAAAAATTTATATGCGTACCAAAACCTTAAAAAAGAACAAGATAAACGTTGTAACCCTTGGTTGCTCTAAAAATGTGTATGACAGTGAAGTGCTGATGGGCCAATTACGCGCCAGCAACAAAGAGGTTGTGCACGAAGAGGAAGGCAATATTGTGGTTATAAACACTTGCGGATTTATTGCGAATGCGAAGGAAGAAAGCATCAATACCATTCTTGAATACGTTCAAAAAAAGGAAGAAGGGACGGTAGATAAAGTTTTTGTTACAGGTTGTCTTTCCGAAAGGTATAAGCCCGATCTTCAAAAGGAAATTCCGAATGTGGATGAATATTTTGGAACTACTGAACTTCCGGGACTACTAAAAGCTTTGGGAGCTGATTACAAACACGAATTGATTGGCGAACGAATCACAACAACTCCAAAGAACTACGCATATTTTAAAATTGCTGAGGGCTGTGACCGTCCTTGCTCGTTCTGTGCAATCCCAATTATGCGCGGAAAACACCGTAGTACGCCAATGGAAGATTTGGTTACAGAAGCCGAAAAGCTTGCTGCAAAAGGAGTGAAGGAGTTAATACTTATTGCACAGGATTTAACTTATTATGGACTAGATCTTTATAAAAAAAGAAACCTTGCAGAACTACTTCAAAAATTGGTGAAAGTTGAAGGTATTGAGTGGATTCGTTTGCATTATGCCTTTCCAACGGGTTTTCCGATGGATGTTTTGGAAGTAATGCGCAACGAGCCAAAAATCTGTAATTATATTGATATTCCGCTGCAACACATTGCAGATCCAATTTTGAAGTCAATGCGCCGTGGAACAACTAAAGCGAAAACGACAAAATTGTTGGAAGAATTCAGAGCTGCAGTTCCTGAAATGGCTATTCGCACCACTTTGATTGTTGGTTATCCTGGGGAAACGGAAGAAGATTTCCAAACCCTGAAACAATGGGTAAAAGATATGCGTTTTGAGCGCTTGGGTTGTTTTACATACAGTCACGAAGAAAACACACATGCATATAATCTGGAAGACGATGTACCTGAAGATGTGAAAATGGATCGTGCCAATGAAATTATGGAAATACAATCTCAGATTTCTTGGGAACTGAACCAACAAAAAATAGGAAAGGAATTCCGCGTTGTGATTGATAGAAAGGAAGGTAGTTACTTTGTTGGAAGAACAGAATTTGATAGTCCTGATGTAGACAATGAAGTATTGATAAATGCGGAAGAAGGATATATGCGAACGGGAGAATTTTTTAATGTAAAAATTACTGCTGCCGAAGATTTTGATTTATATGCTGAAGTTGTTTAAATAACCTAATTTCTTCAAGAGACTTTTAAGTCTAAAATAAATTATGAGTGATGGTTTTATAATAATACCATCACTCAATTTATTATATATTGCTTTTTTCTTGGGTTGTAAATTTTCTTTCAATAGTCACTTTTTTTCCACATTTAGAATATAGCTTCCCAGAAAATATTCCGTTTACGTGTTGGTCATCAGACTAAAAAGGCAAATTATTAGTTGTGTTATTTGTTTTGCCCATTGCCTTAAATGTTTTTTAACAATTCCTGAAATTTTTCACCTAGCAAAGGAACTGGTTTTTCTTTTCCGTTTATAGCTCCCATAAGCCCTATAATCCAGAGGATAATTAAGAAAATGCTTCCCAGAATTGATATTAACCACCCCAAGATTGGAATTACATTTATAATAGATAATGCAAGTCCCGTTATTCCTAAGCCTAGCGATTGACGTATGTGATACGCGGCAAAAGAATTTTTTTTCTCGTTGTTCATCACAAAAGCAATTATTAGCCCAAAAATCGTGATATAGGCAATTAACGCAATTGTTTTTCCTTCTTCAATGACAATTGAAGAAGTGTTTGGCTGTGTTTGTGAGTTTGTATCGTTTTCCATAATTTTTTTTGGTATTTATTAAAGTGAATTTTAAACTTTTTGTTATTACAATAATTACTAGTATTTGCTAAAAACAGTCTAATTTGATTGAAACTGTATTTCTTTCATTTTACCAGTGTCATTATCCAAATATTTCAGAACTAAATTGCCTTTGGCATCAAAATGAGCCGCGCCATTTATAGTTGAAGATGTATAGCGGTATAAGCCTTCTTTTGGAGTAGGTACCAATTTTGCATAAACCTTGGACGAACCGTTTTCATAAAGATCAAATCCATTATCATTCAGTTTTAATTGAAAAGCACTATTCTTCAACATCAATTTATGAGAAAGCCTTGCAATATTGCTTTTGTTTTTAGGGTTATGCCAATGATCTGGTGTGGACACTCCTTTTTCTTCTACTTTGGAATTAGTATTCTTCTGAATCTTTTCCATTTTAGTTTTACTTTCTTCCTGTTTTTTGGAGGTTTTTTGCGTATAAGACGGCATCGTCATTAGCAAGAAGAATAGTGTTCCAATAAATAAAATTGCTTTTTTCATGATTCATTGTTTTTATGATTAATAATATCTTTTCGGATATTTTACCCTATTTAGCGGTTATACTTAAAATTTTCTAGGTCCGGTGTCGTGTTGCTTCACGGCTAATTAGCCTTACAACGAACTCATTCAACTCTCGAAAAAATAAAAACCGTAAGCTCAGAACCAGATGGTTTTCCATGATATTTTTGACGCTTATACTCGTCAGGAATTTCCTCGAGCGTTAAAGTAGTAGGAGTTATCTGAATAATTCTATACTCAGTTATCGGTGGAAATGGACTATCCTGATACGGGCTGCTTTTTGCCAGATTAACTTTTAGCCTGCTACCTTCAACATAATATCTACCAATCAAATACTCCTGTATGGCACAATGTTCATCATACCAGCGCAGCGACACTTTGCTATCTGACGAAAAGCGTAATTGATCGCTATTTCTATCACACTCATTTCTGTAGTCGTATAGCTTTTGTTTTGAACCATTGATAATGGTGCCAGTTTGTATAAACGCCCAATCGCCCCAAAGACTTCCTGGTAGCGGTTGCTGCATTGTTACACAACCCATTGTGATATTGCTTAAAATTAATATTAAAAGTGCATTCTTCATTTTTAAATATTTCATAAGACGCTTATAGTATCCCAACTATCAGTTTGGCGACTTTGATGGTTTTAACCTTATTGGAAGCCGCATCGGCAGAAGTTTTGGTATGCACATGTATTAAGTAGCCTTTATATAAAAAGGTAATCTGGGTCTTTTTTTCGTCCCACCTTGCCATATCTCCCACATCTTTTATCACTTTGCCATCTTTGTAATAGGACACGGCAGTTTCATAATTCTTTTTGTTCATACCAGTAACCAATACGATGCTCATTTCAGCAGTATAATCCGCCATATGTCCCTTCATTACTTCATAAGGCCAAGTGATTGATTCCCATTTGTAAAAACAACTGGGATAGGTAATGTTTTTTTCCTTCACAGTGGTTTCTGTATCTGCAGGAATTGACAATGCATCTTTTATTTCAGACTCGGACAGCAGCTCGCAAGGCGATTGCTCTGCTACTTTAGATGAAGCAGGAACAATGTTATCTATTAGTGATTCTTCTGAATTGGATTTTTCAGAATTTCCACAGGCAATCGTTAAAATAAAGAGGGGAAGTAATACTAAAATTCTTTTCATAATTTTCAGGTTTAATGGTGTTTAAGAGGTATTCCCTTATAAAATTGGTGCATTCGTTTTTAGTAAGTTTTAAACTTTACTATTTGGATAAATTGATTTTAAATGTCTGAGTCGATAAGTGTCGGGGTGGTTTACATTTTGCAGGGAATCGATATTCTTTTAAAAGTTGATAAGAAATAAAGGCGCCTTTTTAATTACTTCTTCTCTTCAATATTAAACTTTCCTTCAATAACTGCTTTTTTATGATTTTTTGAATACAAGGTTCCTGTGAAAGTACCTTCGGAATGAGTATCTCCAATGGAAGTGATGGTAATTGTAGTTTTGCCTTCCTTCCCGTCCGCACTTTTATATTGGGTGCGATACACCTCGGTGAGCGGACCGTCATTTTTTACATTTTGTAAAGTTATATTAGCGTATGGTTCATCATAAGGTTTTTCTTCTACAGGATTTTCTAAAAAGTTCAATCTAAGCATAAGAAGTAAACTGTAATCGGTCAAACTAACGGTAGGAAGTTTTGGAGAAAATGCTTTTCCCGATATTGTTTTGGCATTTAGTTCAATGTCCCTCCCATCATCTAAATGAATAATGGCATAAGAACCGGCCTCTGTCTCTGTTTTGGGTAATGCCTTATCAGCAGTGCCATTTTTATTTTTTGTATTCTCCTTACATCCCGTCATAATGAGTGTGAAGATTCCTAAAAGTAGTACTAAGCGTTTTGTTTTAAACATAATATTGTGTTTTAAAAATTTTTTATTTAAATCCTATGAAATGATTCGAAATAGGTCTTTTTAAATTTTAAATATTTTTTTGAAATCATTGCGACCTTTATTTTCGCTAGGATTTATTGAGATCATCAATTTCTTTTCCACTGTAATCCGAGAGTAATTTGGAGGTTTTTTCCAACGTTAAATTGCTGTATTCAAAATGAGACTTTGAGGCATCTTGAATGCTTAGCCCATACTCAAAACAATTGTTAAATACCACATCATGGATACTCAAAAATTTTGAACGTCCAAGAAATATTGCTCCATTTGGCTCTTCTGTGGTTCTACCAGCATTTTTAAAAATTGCATGGCCAATTTTATTTAACGGGCTGCTAGAATCGATGTTTAATTGTTGCCAAAAACCAGCAACATCGTGTTCGCCCCGAATAATAATTGGATCTGCTGCAGTGCCCACCATTACCAAAGAAGCTTTATTGGAAATATGCATCCAGTTTTGGGCAGACATTATAATTACCACTCCTGGTTCTACGGTTAGTACACCGTCATGATATCTAAAATTATCTTGGAGAAAATAAGGCACATCTAATTTTGCCCAAGTGGCATCGCCTTTAAGATTCTCGCGATCTATATAGACATAATCGTTTTTGTTTCCAGAAAAACTGTTAGTACCGTTAAGCATGCCTATACGTGTAATATTGGTTTGCAACGGAATATTATTTTTGGTGAAGATGCAATTTTTCATATTAATATTACGCACATCCTTTGCCACATCATCTTTAACCAGGATTCCGATAAATTTGCTGTTTGAAACTGTGCAATTTTCCATAGTTAAATTGCTCGCTTCTCTATAAATTGCCAGCGCAGCTCTTGAAGTGCCGCCTCCCGCATAATCTATAGTTACGTAAGTCATTATATTAGTAGAACTTGGACTTTCTGTGTGAATACCACGCCAAGAGCCTGCTCTTTTTTCTTTCCCGGTTAGCAGAATTGGTTTTGCGGCAGTACCTTTCATACTAAAGGCAGCTTTATCCTTAAATTCCATCCCTGCATTTTGTTCAAAAGCAATAACAACTCCGGGTTCGATGGTTAGCTTTCCATCAATGCGAGTAAAACAGCTAATGATATAATCTACAGGAGCCTCGGGATTATCTTTTAAAACAGTATTAGGATTATCTCTAAAATAATTGCAGTCTAATGTTAAAGGCGCTTTATTTCCTTTTGGAGAATTTGGGCTTGTAGCACCTCCATCTTCTTCTGTTATGGTTGTACTGATGTCTTGCTGTGAATCTTTACTTGTAATTCCATCATTATTTGATGTGTTCTCTACTTGCTCTAAATTTGAGTCATCATTTGATGCTTCGCTATCTTTTCCATTGCGACAGCTGGTAAAGGCGATGCCTACCAAAAGTAAAAGCAATAAAGTTTTGAATTTAATTTGCATAGTTTTTATATTTAAAATTTTTTCACGGGTTTTTAAACCTTAAATGATATTCGCAATGGATTGAATATTTAATCATTCAGACCTATTTTAAAATAAAAACCTCTGTGTAGATGAGTGATAGTTTTCACGGCATCACACGGAGGTTTTTTTGCTCTATAACATTTTAATATGTGTTATTATTGGCTACACATATAATCGCCATTTACATTTATCAATGTATTATTGCCTTCAGTAAGATTTGGATTTGTTGGGGTATATTTGCTATACAATGCACATGCATCAATATCTTTAAAGGTGGTATTAGTAACCGTTAAATAAGGATCTACCCACATTTCAATAGCACCACCAGCTCCTGAACCTCCAGCATACTCTATTAGTACATTATCTATTTTGTTTTGTACCGATGTAGATCTGCGAATGGAAAGAGTTCCCCAAGAACCTGGAACTTTAGTAACTCCTGTAAAAATAATTGGATTTGAAGGAGTTCCTACCGCAATTAATGCACTACCTTCATCAAAGAGCTTATCCAAAACAAGACCCCTCGTTTCTTCAAATTCGAGAACGAGACCAGGCTCTAACGTTAATTTTGCACCATCTACAATAACTATATCACCAGAAGTACGATAGGGAACAGATAACTTCTTCCAAGTTTGAGAATTTCCTATTGCTCCTTGATCACCAGCAAATAATCTAATAACATCGGTTGTGTTTCCTGTAAAATCACCACCAGAAATATTTTTCACAATATTGGTATCTGCAAATATTGGCATTTCGCAACCTGTTATGGTACAGTTATTAATTTCAACATCATAATTATACCAAATAGAGTTTATACCATAATTTAGTCCATTTTTAATGGTTACATTATTTAGCCTAAAATAAGTCTCTGCCCTAAAAATTAAGCTTCCTTCTTCACCATTACCACTTAAACCACCATCACCAGCATATTCAATGGTTACGTAATCAAAACGATTTTTTACACTTTGACTGCGAGAAATAATACCCTTCCAGGCACCTTTGGTTTTAGTAGAAGCAGTAAAGAGTATTGGCTCACTTTGAGAACCTACAGCATTTATAGAACCTGATTCTTTAATTTCCATACCTGCCGCATCGGTGAACTCAATTACCACTCCTGGTTGAATTTTCAGGTCAACTTCAACAGGAATTACACAATTAATAATATAATCCACACCATCGCTTCTATTTTCTAGAACACTTATGGCGTTACTATTGTTACTTTGAAAAGAGTTGCAATCTAATGCAATAGGTAGGTCGTTACCCTGTGGATCTGGTTCGTCTTCTTTAGTACAACTACTAAAGGCGCAGCTAAGTATAAGAAGAATAAATAATGTTTTGAATTTAATTTGAATTGTTTTCATTTTCATTTTTTTTAGTTATAAAATTTTTAAAGTTTATATATAACTGAGGAGTTAAATATGAGTGTTGAAGTAGTATGCTATTACTACTAATCTGCCAAAAGTAAATGTGCTTTGATGCTATGGCAATACACAATTAGTATTTAGTACAGTTGGTTTAGAATTTGGTGTTTTTTCTAAATTCGAATTAACATAGTCCCTATATATAGAATGCGCAATTAACTTTCTTTGAAGGTTCTCTTGCTTTACCAATTATATAGGAGTATTACGAAACTTAGTTTTTAACGATCTGTTTTGTCACGTTTTGGCCATCTCCTGTTGTGATTTTTAAGAAATAACTGCCTGTTGCAAATTGGGCCAGGTTAATTTCAGATTTTCCTTCCCAAGTTTTTAAGCGTTGGCCGGTGATGGAAAAAAGAGCTATTTCTTGTATGTTATTGGTTTTAGTTTCTAGGTGCAGAATTTCTTGCACTGGGTTGGGAGAGAGGACAATATTATTTTGCGGATTTGCATTATTTTCGATGCCCAGCTGGCCGTCATCCACAAATACGGAATACATCGCTGTATCATCTGTACAAGCAGGTGAAGGACTAGTAAATGCTACTTGTCCATTCTTCCACAATGCAGCGAAATTACATTGTTGATTACCATTATTTTCTTGTAAAGTCCCTGACACATAAATATCATTTCCCGAAACATATACTGAATAGGCTTGGCCTCCATCTAAATTACCATTATAATTAAGGGTCTCCACCACTCCGTTTTTCCAAAGTTTGGGTTCGGTGCCATCGTATCCGGCCACATATACATCATTATTATAAACAAATACGGAATTGGCATAAGCATCTGAAGACCCATCGGTTAGGTTTTGTGTGTTTCCGTTTTTCCATAGCGTGGCGACAAAACTTGTTCCGTTGTACTGGTATCCAGCTACGTAAACATCGTTATTGAAAACAAATACGGATTCGGCTTCAGCAAAATCAGACCCATCGTTTAGGTTTTGTGCATCTCCGTTTTTCCATATCTTGGCGAATACGTTTGATCCATCAGTTCCATATCCCGCTACATATACGTCGTCATCGACAACAAATACGGATTTGGCAAAAGCGCCATTAGATTCATCAAGATATTGTACATTTCCATTTTTCCATAGCTCGGCAACAAGGGTTGTTCCATTACCCTGATATCCAGCTACGTAAACATCATCATTATAAACAAAGACAGCTTCGGCATTAGCATCATAGTTTCCATTGGTAAGGTTTTGCGGAATCCCATTTTTCCACAGCATGGCCACATAGTAATTACCTTGATCTTCATTCCCTGCCACATATTCATTGCCATTATAAATAAATACATCATTGGCTTGAGCAGAACTGTTTCCGTTAGTAAGATCGTGTTTTGAGCCATCTCCATGCCAAATTTGGGCAATATTGGAGGAAGAACCATCATTGTCATATCCTGCCACATAAACATCTTGTGCATTAAAGCTAATGCTGAAGCATAAAGCCAATAGCAGGATTAATTGTTTTAAAATGATTGTCGTTTTCATTATTTGCTTTTAAATTGATATTAATTTTAATTGTTTACCCATTTATGTCTTTGAAAAGGAGAAGTAAACATTTTTAATAAAAAAAAATTAAAAAAATTATTTAGGACCCTGGATATCAATGCCGTTTGAGGCAAAACAATCTAAGCAATAAGCACCAAGTCCCAATTGCTTCATTATCTCTTTATTTCAGTTTAAAAAAAGTTTAACTTTGTTTTTGTTTACTTTTCAACTCCTCATGTATTAATGATTGAAGACCAACAATTAATAGAAGATCTCAAACAAAAAAAATTAATAGTCTTAGATAGGATTTACCTTGCCTATAAAGAGGAGTTTTTCTTGTTTGCCAGAACGTTTTCCGTTTCAGAAGACGATATAGCAGATGTATATCAAGAGACGGTTATTAGTTTTTATGAAAATATTACAAAAGGAAAACTCAACCAATTAACAAGCTCAATAAAAACGTATTTGTTCGCTATTGGAAAGTTCAAGATCTATAGGCAGCTCAAAAATAATAAGTTGAGTTTCGTGGACGAACTAATTATCCATTCCGACGAAGAGCTAAAAATCTTTGAAGTAGAAGTAAGCAAAAAAAGGCAGAAAGTATTAAAAGAAGCTCTTTACAATTTAGGAGCTAAATGCAAAGAAGTGTTAGAACTTTTTTATTACGAAGGCCTGACTTTAGATGAAATACAAAACTTTTTAAATTATAGTTCTAAAGATGTATTGAAAAGTCAAAAATCAAGATGTTTAAAGCAGCTAAAAGAACTTGTGACAAAGAGATATGAATAAGGAAGAATTAATAGCGCAGTATTTTAGCGGACAGATTTCCCAAGAGTCTTTTTTAGCGTTAAAGACCTTATTGGAAAAAGACCGTGCGTTTAAAAAAGATTTTTACGCTCAATTGGAAGTTCAGCAAATTATTGCCCAAGAAAAAAATATTCCTTTAAAAGAGCGACTTGACCAACTAGACCAAAAATCTGCTCCAAAAACCAAGTGGTATCTTTATGCAGCTGCCGCTACTATTCTTATCGCCATTGGTTCTTTATTTTACAATTCACAACCAGATTATCAAGAGCTGTATGCCAAAAACTTTGAAGCTTACCCCAATGTAATTGCTCCCATAGTGCGCGGTAATGAAGCTCCCAATGAAAACAAAATGTCCTTGGCATTTCGTTATTACGATAACAAGGGCTATGCTAAAGCTGCTGATATTTTTAAGTTATTGTATAATGAAACCGATGAGGATTACGCCTTTTTTTACTACTCGGTAAGTTTAATGGGTGCAGGAGAAACCACAAAAGCTATCTCTACCTTAGAACAGCATAGTTGGAATGAACCACAAAACTACCAAACCATTACACATTGGTATTTAGGCTTAGGGTATTTAAAGCTTGGCAATAAAGAAAAAGCCATATTTTACTTAAAAAAAGTAGCCGTTTCGGGCAAGCCTTTGACAAAACAAGCAAAAGAAATTTTACGAAAATTACAATAATGAGGTCTTTTTTTTATCTTTAGACACTATAAGTCTAGCCCTCCTTATGAAAAAAAAATATTTTCTCCTCCTACTTTTCCTTTCTTTTGGTGCCTTATTCGCACAAAATTCCAAAAATGAAAAAGCTGAACTTCTTTTTTCGAATGAAGCTTATACCGAAGCAATAGCTGTTCGGAAAGAAATCTTAAAATCCATTGACGATAAAAATTCAGATGCTTATAAAAGACAACTTTATAAGATAAAAATAGCGGAATCGTACCTCATCTCTGATTATGCTGAAATGCTGAGCTTGGTAGAAGAAGCTATAACAATTTTCAACGGGATAGAAAAAAAGACCCCACATGAAAAGATCCAAATAAATATCGAATATTTTAATGTGTTGATACCTAATGAGGATTTGGAAAAGGCGTTGCAAGTCGCATCACAGGCCCATAATCTTGTCTTAGCTCAAAAAAATTCTGAAAAATTTGGAGCACAGACCGCCAAAATCCTCCAAGGCCTCGGAAACATCAAATGGTTTATGCAAGAATGGGAAACCGCAATTCCATATTTTAAAAAGGCTATTGAAAAAACTACTGAGATTTACGGCTATTATTCACTAGAAACCGCAAACAACTGTACCTTACTTTCTGATTTGTATAGTTTCACCCCCGATTTTAATACCGGCTTAGATTACGGGTTGAAGGCACAGGAAATTTACGAGAAAATCCAACCCGAAAACAAATTCTTACTGTTTCAGCAATATGCAAACAATTTATCTAACTTTAAAAAGTATGGTGATTTAGAAAAAACCGGTGAGTTGATGGAAAAATTAACGGAATATTTCAATAAAAATAAAACCTACCTCCTTAATTACGAACATCAGGATTTTCCCAACTTGAACGCCGCCAAGTCCATTTACTTATATCGAAAATTGCAAAATGCCACCGCAAGGCAAGATTTTACTGAGACCGAAAAAGTCTATGCCCGTTTTCAAAAGGAAATCATGCTTCAAGGCTCTCGGTCCTATTCGCCAAGAGAACGTAACACCCTCTCAAAATTCAGTTTAGAAACCGGCTTTCTTTTCCATCACTCAGGAAATTATGAAAAAGCAATAAAATATTATTCCAATGCGCTAAAGTTTTCCCAAAGCATCAACTATAATTTCGGTGTTTTACAAGCCTATTGGATTATGAGCACCGCTGCAGCGGATAATCAAAAATGGGATGATGTTATTCATTATGTAGATCTGGCTTTTGAGAATCCCGATATTAAAAAATTCAACCAGTCCATGACTATGCAGAATAACCTCGGGCACGCTTATTATGGGAAAGGAAATTACGAAAAAGCTTTTGTTGTTTTTAACAAAGTGCTGAAACACTATTTTTCTGCAGATGAAGATGTGAATAATTTTTTTGCTATTCAAAACTTAAATGAGATTGCAGGAGTGTATTTAAAAATGCACCAAAAACAATCTGATAGCAAATATTTGGAAGAAGCCTACAAAGCCTATCATCTTTCTTCCATTATATTTTCAAGGCTCTACCGTGGCGGGAAATTCAATGACCAGTTGGCTACTTATCAGGGTCAAATTAACGAAGGTATGCTTTTATGTGCCACTATGTTGGATGAACATTTTCAGGAAGCTGCCGAACGGGTGGAAATTAATAATTCCGATTTGCTTTGGTCGCGATTTTTGGACAATCAAAAAGATTCATCAATAGCAGGATCAATGCTTCAAGCTAAAATAGATTCGCTGAATAACGAAAAGGACAAAACTGAGTTAGTAGCAAAAAACAATTCGAAAACAACAAAGGATTCTCTAAAAACAAAATTGGAAAAACTTACCGAAGCAATTACAGAATTACAGACCAGAATCGTAAAAAATTATCCTTCATTTTACGAATTTTCACAGAAGGATTTTGATTTAAAAAGGCTGCAAAGTAAAGTTGGTGATAATGAATTAGTTCTCCGCTATGTTTTAACAGATTCAATAGTTTTTGCCTTTGGCATCACAAAAAACAAACTATTGTTAAAAAAGCTGCCTATCAACAAGTTGAAACTAAGGGAATCCATCGATGATTATCTTTCCGATCTTAAGAACTTCAAAACCTCTTATCGCGAAAAATCAGAAAAGTTATATGGAGTTTTGATAAAGCCTATGGCTGTCGAAAAATATAAAAAACTAACTATTATCAATGATGGTTTTTTGGGCTATCTTCCATTTGAAACCTTAATCAATGAAAACAATAGCTTTTTGTTGGAAGACTACCAAATATCCTATTCCACTTCGCTGAAACTTTGGAGTATTCAAAACGAAAGCAATGCGAATCCCTCAACTAAATTTGCGGCTTTTTCGCCAAATTACAAATTGTCATTCGCCGCAAATACAGAAGATAAAACTGTTAAGGATTTGGTTCGTGAGGGAAATTACCAGCTGTTAGGTGCAGAAAGGGAAGCAAAAACAATAAATGCGCTTTTCGATGGAATGCTTTTTTCTTCGGAAAAAGCTACAAAAAATAATTTTGTGTCAAATGTTTCAAACTATGATGTACTTCATTTGGCGATGCACGCCGTTTTGGACGAGGACAATCCTGCCAAGTCCAGTCTCATTTTTGAGAACAATGAAAAACTATACCTTCCCGAATTCTATCAATTGCAGATTCCCGCAAAACTCGCCGTTTTGAGCGCATGTAATACTGGCGCCGGCGAAATAAAACGAGGTGAAGGTGTACAGAGTCTTTCCCGGGCTTTTACCTATGCTGGGGTGAAAAGTACGGTCATGAGCTTATGGCCTGCGCCCGATCGGGAAACTCCAGAAATTATGTTGTCATTTTATAAAAACTTAAAGAAAGGACAAAACAAGGCTCAAGCACTTCAACAAGCTAAATTGGAATACTTGAAAAACGCGAAGACGGAAAAGTTACAACATCCTTTCTACTGGGCAGGTTTTGTAATTTCAGGAGACAATTCTCCCATCCATTTTTCAGAACCATTTTGGCAAAAACCAATAGTTATAATAGCACTGCTGATTGTATTGGCGTCATTATTAGTCATAGTTTATTCCAGAAAAAGAAAAAATAATTCCACTTCTTTATAAATATAAAACTTATTGTTTTTAACTCTTATTTTTTTTGCTTTCTGTAAAACTAATTGCTGAGGTATTCTGAAAAAGTTTATTGTTTTAAATTACTTTCTTCAGTTGCGAGTACCCCAACAAAAGATATGCAATTAATTTTTCCGTGAGGATTTTCTTGCTTTAACAAGTATATAGAATCATTAAGCTAATTAGTTTTTAACTATATGTTTTACCATTTCTTGGCCATCTTCTGTTATAATCTTTACGAAATAACTCCCCGACGCAAATTGTGACAGCTCAATTTCAGATTTTCCTTGCCAGCTTTTTAAACGTTGGCCAGTGATGGAAAAAAGATCTATTTCTTGTATGTTATTGGTTTTAGTTTCTAGATGCAAGATGTCCTGTACCGGATTTGGATACGCAATGAATTTATTCTTTGTGTAATCTTCAACGCTCAAAGGTGTGGTCAGTCTCCATAATTCATAACCGCGACTGTCATAGTTGGCAGAAAAATAAAGTGATCCGTCAAAATCAATAAAACCGTAAAACTCTTCCAAAGAAGAAGAGGTAGGGTTAGATTCTGGCGAAATCATTGATGTCCCTAATTGCGTTCCGTCAGATTCCCAAAGTTGCACACCATTGGTACCATTATCTGCTCTAAAATATAACTTATCATTATACTCGAAGAATCCTAATCCATAAGAACTAGAATCATCTGTGCCTGGATTGATATCCTTCACCAACTGAGTTCCTGAGGGGCTCCCATCGGTTACCCAGAATTCTAGACCATGAGTGCCGTCATCTGCAGAGAAATATAATTTGTTATTATAAACCTGGAAATTGTAAATATCGCTATCACCAGCTGTGTTGATTAATTTGACCATGGAAGTTCCAGACGTTGTGCCATCTGTGACCCAGAGTTGAAAACCATTGGTGCCATCGTCTGCAGTAAAATATAATTGTCCGTTATAGACCCCAAATACATATTGGTCTGGATCAATATCCTTTAGCATTTGTGTACCACTCTCCGTTCCATCTGACACCCACAATTCACCGTCATTTGCCCTGAAATATAATTTCCCATTATATTCTGTAAATGGACCGTTGACTCCATCAAGACTACCCAGGTTAATATCTTTGATCATTTGGGTGCCAACAGTAGTGCCATCGGTTACCCAAAACTCTCGTCCATGGGTATTGTCATCTGCAGTAAAATATACTTTATCATTAAAGTTGATGAAAGAATATGGACTACCATTGTTGGTGCCGGAGTTAATGTCTTTTAACAATTGGGTACCTCCAACGGTTCCATCTGTTTCCCATAGTTCATCACCATTAGTGTTATGAACAGCTTCAAAAATCAATTTTCCGTTATATTCTATATAGTTTTGAGGGCCAAATGGTCCATCTGGATTGCTAGGATTCACAATTTGAGTGCCTGAAGCTGTTCCATCGCTCGTCCAGAGTCTGCTATAATTTGTGCCATCATTTGATGTGAAATAGAACTTTCCGTTTAAGGGTACAAAATACTCTGTATCACTATCATTATTCCCAGGATTAATATCTTTTAATATGTGTGTTCCAGCGGTAGTGCCATCGCTCACCCATGGCTCCCTACCATGAATTCCGTCGTCTGCATAAAGATAGAATTCACCATTAGAGACCTCTGATATAATATAAAAGCCACTATCTCCGGTAGGGTTAATGTCTTTGACTAATTCAAAATCTTGGGCTACAAGATTGGTTGCGAAAAATGTTGTTATCAAGAGGAAGGTAAAAGTAGTTCTCAAATGTAAAAAATTTATACTATGCGTTTTCATTAATTTTTATATTTTAAGTTTTCTTTCCAATTTTTGAGCAGTGGTATTTGGTAGAATAATTAGTTGTTAATTCCTGTTTGCCTTCAGGTTGCTCGTGGTCTTTACAAATAATTTTAAGAGCACAAGTTTTAGTGAATACTTAAAGCTTCCCCAAAATATCGTTTACTTCGTAATCGCTTAAATCGAAATATTTAGGGTCTGATGATTTTTTGAAATTGGTAATGTCCATTTGCATACTAGGCGTATCGTTGTTCTTTTCAAAATATATACTGCGAACCATCATTCCTCTTGGAAAGTTTTTATCCATTTTGGAAGGAGTATTGGAAGATACTTTAGTAGAAAAATCCCTGATCTGCCCACCAAAAAGATGGTTGCCACTCAAATCGATACTGATGTCTTGCGTAACCCAAGCGTCCATTTTAGTTTTTTCCTTTGTATTTAGATATATGTATTTCTGGCAGTTATAGCCGTTTATTTCTTTACGTTCATTGGTACGCGTCCATTGGCCCGCATCGTCGTCCAAGTCTGCACCTTGGCTCGCCATTTTTTCGGCCATTTTCTGAAAATTAATCATTGGCATTTTCATGGCGGTTTTTTCCTTTTCATTTACCATATAAGTGGCGGCGCCTTTATAATCAAAAAGCATTCGGGTTTCGTTTTTATTGCCTTCGTTCATTACCATACATTCTCCTGTTTTTCCAAAAACCATTTTTGCGGTCATGGTGTTATCTAGCTTTCCATTCTTTTTAAAGTTCTGCGTTTCCATCACCAAGGTTGCTTGTACTGGATTTTCAGGAATTGGATAGCGACTATCGTTTTCATAGGTAATATCCTCAAGTGCTTTTTTTCCCTTTTCTCTTTCAGGTTCTGCATATTTTTCCTCCATATCGTTTCTCACTTTCTTTTTTATTTTACTCTTAATAAAGCCACGTTGTGCTTGTGCGGGAGCGATAAATAGGAATACAAGTAAGGATACCAAAAAGAAGATATATGATTTTTTCATCGTGATTTAATTTTAAATTTTATAAATATAAAAAGCAAACTTATTCAAGAGCGAAATGCCTTACAACCCCCAATTAGAATTTGGTGGTTATGGCTTAGAATTAGGTATTTAAAGTGTGGGAAATATCAAATTTATTGTGAAGATTTCTTGAAGCCATTTTATAAAAAAACCGAATTCTAAGCCATAGTTACTGTATGCTAAGTAACGGTTGTGTTCTGCCAAAGGGTTAAATAGATTTGCCCGTTATTAAACAAAACTGAATCATATAAAAAGGAAAGTAGCTTAATTGTCAGAAATTCTTTTTATTGGTATTAATCAACATCAAATTTAGATTTATTATGAAAAAATTAGTATTATTTTTTGCAGTTGCGGTATTATCTTTTAATGCAGCACAATCACAAGAGTTTCGTTTAGGGGCGAAATTGGGTTTAAATGTTGCATCCTTAGGTGGCGATAGTTACGGCATTGGAAGCTTGGGAGCAAGAACAAGTTTCCATATTGGTGGTCTTGCAGAAATTCCTTTAATGGGTAAACTTGCATTACAACCAGAATTATTGTACTCCTCAGAAGGATCAGATTGGAGCTTCGGAAGTGGTGGCAACAATATAAAGTTAGATTACGTTCGTGTTCCCGTATTGGCAAAATATTATATTATTGAAGGTCTTAGCGCAGAGGCAGGACCGGTATTTGGCGTATTGGTATCTGCAAAGACAGACGATTTTGACATTAAAGATGAATACAAAACCTTTGATGCCGCATTTGGAATAGGCGCTTCATACCGTTTAGATATGGGCGTGTTTTTTAGCCTTCGCTATAATAAAGGGTTGCTGAACGTAAATGAGGATTATACGGAAGAAGGCGTAACATATAGCTATAAAAACCAGAGCAATGTTTTTCAGGTTTCTGCTGGATATACTTTCTAGATTATTTTAAAGAATTTCAGATAGAAAAGCACGGATATACGCTGTGCTTTTTTTGTATAAAAACAAATCTGCTTTTTCAGATTATAAACAAATAGTGAAGCTAAACCGTTACTTAAACCGAATCATCATTTTTAAAATTTCGTTTATCTGTTTTGACTTTTGTCTGGATACAGGTATTTCTATATCATCGTTCATAATTAAACTGCCACCGTCTTGTTTTAATATTCCATTTACAAATTGTGGGTTTATTAAATGTGATTGGTGCACTCTAAAAAATCCGTGATCTGTAAGTAGTTCTTCAATTTCCTTTAAGGTTCTGCTGATTAGGATTTTGTTTCCGTCTTTACAGAAAATGTTGGTGTAATTACTATCTGATTGGCACCGGACAATATTTTTTATTTCTACAATTTTGTAACCTACACCCGTTGGCAATGCAATTTGTGAACATTCCTTTTTGGGATTGTGCAATTGGTTATGAAATAGTTGCCATTGCTTTTCGCTTGTTTTATTTCTTCGCTTCTCCCAATTTGAGAATGCTTTTACAATATTTTTTTCTGTGATCGGTTTCAGTAAATAATTGATTGCGCTGTAGCGAAATGCTTTTATAGCATATTGATCATAAGCGGTGGTGAATATAATATCAAAATCTATTGGAAGTAGATTGTCTAACAAAGTGAAACCATTTAAATTGGGCATTTCAATATCTAAAAATAATAAATCAGGCGGATTTTTCTTGATAAACTCCAATCCTTGAAGCGGGTTGTTAAAAATGCCCGTTATGGTATAATCAGAATGTGTTTTTTCTATTAAATTCTGCAGCACGTTCGTGCAGTGCTTTTCATCGTCTATTATAATTATTTTCGTCATCAGTTAATCTTCATAAGTTAATATTATTTTAGTTCCCAACGCCCTTCCTTCGTTTTCTAGATCTATAATTTTAAAGTGAATTGCTTGATCATTTAAGTGGTTGTAAAGTGTTAACCGATCTTGAACAATGGTTGTGCCCATAGATTCGTGTAGTTTTTTCTTCTTTCCACTTTCTTTTCTGCCTATGCCGTTGTCTTCAATTATTATCTGTAGATTTTCTGTGGTGTCGAAGATTACGTTGAGTTTCTTCTTAATTTTTAAGCTGGGATGCAATCCGTGCCAAATGGCATTTTCCACCAAAGGTTGTAATAATAATGGGGGAATTTGAAATTGGGAAAGCGCTTCTTTGGAAACATATTGAATGCTGTAACTAAATTCTGTTCCCATACGGTTTTCTTCAAGGGATAAATAAAGTTCTAAAATTTCTAGTTCCTCTTCAACAGTTATTTTTTTTAGATTACTGTTTTTTAGTATGCCACGAAGCAGGCTGGAAAAATCATCAAGATATTTTACGGCATCATCGTTCCTGGAAGTCATTATTAAGTGTTTAATCGCGCTTAGACTGTTAAAAATGAAATGTGGATTCATTTGGGAGCGCAATGCAACCATTTCGGTTTCTTTTATTTTTTGGGTAAAATCGTCCTTTATTTTTTGCTCTTTTTCCTTTTCAATTTTAGAATAAAGCTTGATTAATTCTGCCGTTTTCTCACTTATCTGCTTGTCCAGTTCCAGATTCATATTTTCCTGTAAAAGCTTGTTTTCCTGTAATTGTGTTATCAAGGCATCATTGGCAATTTCTTTTTCTTTCTGAAGTAGAATTACATTTTCCCCCAAAGCCAGCGAAAAGCAATAAACCTCTATCAATAGCCCAATTTGAAAAATAATATTTGGCGATTCATTAAAACCAAAGATGCTGTCTGATGAATATTGCAATCCGGCAGAACCAATATAGGAAGCCGATAAGGCAGCAATAAAAAAGAACGATTGTCCAACAATGAAATAGATTAATAAGGGATGTTTCACCTTGAATATTATCCAAAAAATCAAAACGAAGTTTAATGGAAGAATAATTATTCTCACTATCGTAAAAACAAGAACCATTAAATACGCATCATAAAAAAATTGCGCGATGAGAAAACGGGATATGGCATATATAAAACAAGCGTAACCTAAATATTTCAGGGCTCGCGCCAATGCTTTGTCATATTTTTCTACAGTTAGCAAGTTTATAATGAAAAAAATATAAAACCCAATAAAGGCGAATTGTACGGGCTCATTTAGATTATAGGAAAGCTTTGGGAAATATTCAAAAAAATTCCCAACCGGCGCCAAGGTGCTTCTTAGCACTATAAATCCATAAATGAGTTGAAAAAAAAGATAGCCTAAATAATACAGGTAAAGGTTTGCAGATAGCCGTAGCCAAAATACCACCATAAAAATGATAATGGTAATCAACGAAATGATATAAAAATAAATAAATGCTATCTCGTTTGATTGGTATTCATAATTGTTTTGAAAATAGTTAAAATGGCCTTTGTCACTATAAATAATAGGGTAATTGAGTATTCCCGTAAAATGGTTGGCATTTAGCTTAACATAAAACTGTGACTTTTTAAAAGGCTCCAAAGTTAATTCTGTAAAAAAGTCTATCGATTTATTTGCACGTTCCGGTAACGGTACGAACGTGCCGTTTTTAAAGGTTTTAAAATTTTCTCCTTTTTGCTGATAAATGGTAGTAAAATGGTCTAAGCTGTATAAATAGCTGTGAAGTGTATCTTCCGTTCGGTTTTCAAGCTGAAATTTTAACCAAAGCGCTGTGTTTGGTTTTGCCTTGTATGAAGCATCATAAGGCTTCCAATTGTTTTTTTTCCTGATGGCTTCAAAAGGAGTTTCTAAAGCTGTTTCTAAAGCTTGGACAAATTCATTATTAACCAGCGGAAGTTTATTTGCCATAGAATCGACCCTAATTTGACCATAAAGTTGTGTCAAATTGGCTAAAAGACAAAGCGCTAATAAAAGTCGAATTTTCATCAGTTTACTAAAATACTATTCTATCTGCTACATTCCTGAGTTTTTTAGAATTCGGTAGCTTTTATTTAGTATTCGGTGTGCTTTTCTACTTTTTCCCGAATTCTAATTGATCCTTGCCAAATGCTAGCTGTGGGTTTTATTGAGAGATCTATATGGGTAAGTTTGTATCTTAATTCTTACAAATATAAAATCCAAATCATTGCAATTATGAAAAAAACTTCTACAAAACGAAGGCTCTTCTTAAAGTTTTTGAAGAATCTTAAGATTTTTTTGGATAACAATTTTCGGTGCAAAAATATTTTCGCCGCAAACTAGACTACAGATTTTTATCAAGTTTACGATCACGTAGAAAAAAACTCCTCAATTATTAAAGTGAAATAAACTAAAATTAATTTTAAAAAACAGAAATCATGAAAAATGTAATTACTTTTTTAATGTGCACCCTCTGTGTCTTCACAGGTATTGCTCAAACAGATCTTAGTGGAAGCCAAATGGTAATTCCCGAAAGAACACCAGAGCTCGAGGCCTTGTACTTACAGACTAACCAGCTTGAAAATAATGGAACGGCGGCAGAAATCAATGCCAACCGACTTGCCATTAAAAATGCGTGGCAGGAAGTAGATCCTGCAGTAGCCGCACTTTATAAGCCTACTGAAACCGGAAATGTGAGCCTGCCAACAATGTCTGAAGGAAGTTATGACGAATCAAGGTCTCCTCAAGATTGGGATAGCGATGGTCTCCTACGCGAGGGTTTTATTGATGGCTTAGATATGGATGTCTCGAGTAATAATGGTGATATCTATGTTACCGCCTTCGAAAACTATGTAGGAACCGATGCAAACCTCTATGTCTATCGCTCTACAGATTACGGTACTTCTTTTGAGCTATGGAAAAGTATCGTATTCAATAACACAGTTTTTGAGAAAATTGAGACCATCTCCATAGATGGTAGCGGTGATAATTATCTGCTTGCTTATATGTTGGACGAAAATTCATTGTTCTTTGCCGTAAGAATTAATATGGCTACAAAAGATGTTGATAACGATATTGTTAGTACGGATGTGACCGATTTTGGAGTGGACAGGAACTATCCGGGAAGCACTTCTGGACAGCGAGTTTATGCTACCTATTTAAAGACAGATGGAGGCTGTAGTGATGGAGATTTGTTGGTTTCAGCAAGAAGTACGGCTGGCAGTTATGGATTTGATTGGGTAGATGAAACCAATCTGGGCACATGTGCAAGACAACTGGATTTTGCATACGGAAGGGATGGCGGAAGCTATACCACTTTTATTGGAGGTGTTAGCGGTAGTTTATATGCTAAATTTAATTCCAGCAGTAACGATCCGGGTTCCTGGGAAAATAATGACAATATTGTTAACGGCTCGACATTGGAGTCTCTTAATCCCACTATTCGCGCTGCTAGATATGCTCCTGCTTCAGATAAGGTAATTATCTTTACTTCATCTAGGAATGCGGGAACTACAGATAATTATGACGCAAAAGGATATATCCGTGAAAATGGTGGAAGCTTTGCTGAGTTCAATAATTATCCCGCAGGTGGTGGAGGCGATTGGAGTATTGTGCAACCAGACAGCTGGGTGCGTAAAACTAATGATACTGAAATAATCCGCACCGCCTATGTTCGTAATAGAATAGACGAGTCCGAAAATAACACCAATAGATCATTGACCTTTAACGGTACCAGTTTTGACTCTTTTGAACCAGTAGCCGATGCCAATAAAGATGTTTTTGAAGGCTTTCCATCGGTAATTGCAGAGACCGAAGACGAATTGCCTTGTGTGGCCTTTGCAGGAACAGATGTTAGTACAGGAATTCGATACGGCTATAATCTCTACTTTGATCGTAAGTCTACTTTGGGTGTGGAACAAAACAGTTTAAAAGATTTCACTTTCTATCCAAACCCAACGCAAGATATTGTAAATCTTTCCGCAAAAAATACCATTGAAAATGTTTCAATATATTCTTTGTTGGGGCAGGAAGTACTGCAATCTTCTCCAAAACAGAAAAGTCCATCCCTCAACATTTCTTCACTTGCTTCTGGCATCTATGTGATGAAAGTTGAGGTAGATGGCCAAACAGGTACCTATAAAATTATAAAAGAGTAAGAATGATTATTTAATTAGCCTTTAATAGTTACCTCTCCTCTTGTTTTAAGGGGAGGTAATTTAGGGAGTACAAGTAACTAAAAATAATTTGAAGGTGAACTAAGCACTTTCAATAATTGACCAAATTTAAAAAGCCTTTCTGGAATAACTTTCAGGAAGGTTTTTTAAATTATTTTGCATTCAATTTAACTAAAGAAACCCCAGTTAAGGATTTCAATTTCTATCATAGAAAACACAACTGTGGTTAAACGCTGTCATTCTTTATGTAATTTTGTAAATCTATAGAGAATATAAAAGTTTACTGAAAAATCTGTAAAGAAACCAGAAACTCCAAACTTGAAATCCAAAAATTGAAACAACTTTTAATAATAGGCCACACCTTTCCAGAACCTAGCACCACCGCTGCGGGAAACAGAATGATGCAATTGGTTGCATTGTTTGCTGAAAAGCATTACCAAATCACTTTTGCCAGTACCGCCGCTATTTCTGAAAGAACTGCTAATCTCCAAAAGCGAAATATTTCAGTAAAAAATATTCTGTTAAATGATGTTTCTTTTGATGAATTTATAAAAGAATTAAATCCCGAAACCGTCATTTTTGATCGCTACATTACCGAAGAACAATTCGGTTGGCGGGTTTCTGAAAATTGTCCTAAAACTTTAAAAATACTCGACACCGAAGATTTACATTTTCTGCGGAAGGCTAGGGAAGAAGCAATAAAAAGAGGCAATGCTGTTTCCGAAGCAAATCTTTTTTCTGAAAATGCCAAACGTGAATTGGCAAGTATTTTACGTTGTGATCTGTCTTTAATCATCTCGGAATATGAGATGGAATTGCTTCAAAATACGTTTAATATTTCTTCAGAAATACTTTACTACCTGCCTTTTTTGGTCGAAACCTTTTCAGAAGAAAAATCAATTCCTTCTTTTGAAGACCGACAGAATTTTCTAGCTATCGGTAATCTCTTGCACGCACCAAATGTTGATTCGGTCGTGCAGCTAAAGCAAATCTGGCCAGAGATAAAAAAACAACTTCCAAAGGCAGAACTTCATATATATGGAGCCTATGCGCCTCAACAAATTCTTCAGCTTAACAATAAAAAAGATGGATTTATAATTAAAGGTTGGGCAGCAGATGTGGAAACGGTTATGAAAAATTATCGCTTACAACTTTCACCTTTGCGATTTGGCGCAGGACTAAAAGGCAAACTTTTGGATGCTATGCACTTTGGATTGCCCTCTGTAACCACAAAAGTAGGAGTTGAAGGTATGTGCGGGGAATTTCAATTCGGCGGAAGCATTACCACTTCAAATGAAGACTTTATAAATGCTTCGATAAAATTATATACTGATGAAAAACTTTGGAAGGAAGCCCGACAAAATGGTTTCGAAATCATTCAAAAGCGCTTTCTAAAAGATCTTTTTTCCGAAGATTTTAAAAAACACGTTCGCACTCTTTCTAAAAATCTTGAAAAACATCGCCAAGAAAACTTCATAGGACAAATCCTGCAGCACCACAGTTTGCAAAGCACAAAGTATTTGAGCAAATGGATTGAAGCGAAAACCTTATTGAATAAGAACAGCGCCACACCTTAACACAATCTTCACGACTTTTAAAATCAAGCTATTTATCTTTATTAATTACTAATTATAAAAAATATTAAGCAATGAAAAAGTTAGGATTATTGGCTACGCTAAAGGCTAAAACAGGTAAAGAAGCAGAAGTAGAATCATTTATAAAAGGCGCTATAGATCTTGCCCGTCAAGAGAACAAAACGCTTACGTGGTACAGTTTTAAAATAGATAGCAACACCTTCGGAATATTTGATACTTTTGAAAATGAAGAAGGCCGCGAGGCACACCTTAACGGCGATATAGCAAAAGCCTTGATGGCCAATGCCAGCACACTGCTCTCAGAGGATCCGAAAATACAAAAGATTGAAATCCTTTCTTCTAAATAGGTTGTCAAAAAATTTAAAATTCTTTTGATTTAAAATATATTAACTCAAAAAGACCCCAGTTTGGAGTCTTTTTTGGGTTTTTTTATAATCCACTTTGAGCTTTCAAGTGCTAATACCAAAAATGTATTTATCTTTAAATTTTGCCTTTTAAAATGAGACAATCCCTAATAGTATTTATAAAGAATTTCAGAAACTTTCTGTGGCGTACCTTTCATAAGGATAATCCTAAACTGCCTTATATTCTTATCGTTATTGTTGCATTTATTGTAGTTGTTGGCGGATTAAACCTTTTCATTGAACTAACTGAAACATTAAAGGAAAACATGCTAGTCAAATATGACCGGCAGATTACTGACTTTTTCATTGCCCACCGAAGCCCTCCGCTCACTCAATATTTTATTTTTATGACTAATGTTGGGGATTTTTACGGTTATCTAGTTGTACTCATTCTTGCATTAATAGTTTCATGGGTGTTTTTTAAAAACTGGCGCTACATTGCTCAAACCGTATTAGTGTTGCTTTTGGCTTCCATTTCAAACACTATGCTAAAAAGGTTTATAGATCGTGCAAGACCTGGAATTGAGCATTTAGTTTCCGTAGAAACATTAAGTTACCCAAGCGGCCACGCTATGAGCGCCATGGCATTTTATGGCTTTTTAATTTATCTTTTTTACAGATTCAAAATGAAAAGTTGGCTCAAATATAGTATCATTCTTTTATTATGCCTTGTTATCCTGAGCATTGGTATTAGCCGTATTTACCTAGGCGTACATTTTCCTTCTGACATTGCTGGCGGATATATTGCAGGATTAATTTGGGTGTTTTTCTGTATCTTGATATTTAATTTGGTCGAGGTTTTTAGAAGAGATCCAGAAGCGTAATCCGTGCAGTATTTTTTTGATGTAATATTAGAGTGCTTGCAAAAAAAAATCCTTTCTGAATAATTTTTCTTTGGTGGTTAAGCTATGTCCCCCAAGCTGCCGTTAAATGTTTATTGCTACGATGTCGAAGGAAAAGAAGTTGAAAAATAAGGTGGAAACCTTGGTGGCTGTGGTGGGGAAGTAGTTGGGTTTTGTGCTATATTTGAAATTAAACTTTAATGACAGTTGTTGGAATTGGACTTATAGGATATGTATGGTGTAATAAAAAAACTACCTACAACAATACTTAACCGAAATTACGGCGGATTGGACTGCATCCAAATCCACGCGTAATTCCTAACGTCGGTGCCTATCCGAAAAACATTAAATTCAATCCTGTAATGGTAGACTGACATATTAATATATATAATCTCTAAAAATGAAATTTTCCCCCACTAGCGCAAGCGTTCCGCTTTTGCCTCGCAGATTTTCGAGTCAGTTTTTATTTGCTAAATTAGACGCTTAAATAATCCAACTAATCTAATGCCAACACTTAGTGTTTAATTAAAGAAAGAATATGACTCTATTACAAAGGAAACTCTTTCTACGAAGAGAGTTTACAATGAATAAAGGAGAATTAAACATTAAATCATCGGACTTAACCAGCTCTGAGGAATTGAATATTTCTTATGAAGAAATTGACATCTCTAAGCTTATCTTTCAAAAAAAGACAGACAATTTAATGTTAATAATCTCTTTCCTGTTTGGTGGGTTTTTTATCATTTATTTATTGAACCCAGACAATTATAAAGATGAGGGATGGTTTGGTATTGCGCTTTTCATTTTCATACTTACATTTTTTAGCGCGATAATTACTTATGTTAAATCTAAAAACTTGGTATTGATCCCGACTATAAATCATGGGTATATTGAATTGTTAAAAGCGAAACCAAATCAAAAAGAGTTTGATGAATTTTTAAGGGAGCTATCAAATAGAATAACCTCATACCTTAAACTAAAATATGGAACAATTGATCTAGACATGCCTCTTGAACCTCAATTAATGAATATATCTTGGTTAAAGGACCGAGAAATTATCACGCTAGATGAATTTGAAAGTTTAAAAAAAGAACTAATAAATAATGGGAAGGGTAATAGCCCTATTGGATTTAATAAATAACTACCCTACAAGTGCATGCGTTCCGCTCATGTAATCAGAGTCTCAATCAAAATCCCAAAACTCTCTTTACTCAATACTAACTACTCACGACTATCTATTCACTTCTATTTTCACTACTTTTGTAGCGCAATGAAAAAGAATACATGAACTTTAAAATATCCTCAGAATTTGAGCCTGCTGGAGACCAACCCCAAGCCATAAAAGCTTTGGTGGAAGGCCTAGAAGCTGGCGAAAAATACCAAACCCTATTGGGTGTTACTGGCTCCGGGAAAACCTTTACCGTGGGCAATGTGGTGCAGCAGGTTCAAAAGCCAACTTTAGTGCTGGCACACAACAAAACGTTGGCAGCACAATTATACACGGAGTTTAAAAACCTCTTCCCAGAAAACGCAGTAGAGTATTTTGTTTCCTATTACGATTATTACCAGCCAGAGGCATTTATTCCCAGTAGTGGTACCTATATTGAAAAAGATCTTTCCATAAACGAAGAGATTGAAAAAATGCGTCTCAGTACCACCTCGTCCTTGCTTTCGGGTAGGAGGGATGTGTTGGTAGTTTCCTCGGTTTCCTGTCTGTACGGTATCGGAAACCCTGTGGAGTTTCAAAAAAACGTGATCAGTTTGGAAAAAGGGCAGACCATCTCCCGAACTAAATTGTTACACCGTTTGGTGCAAAGCCTCTATTCCCGAACGGAAGCAGAATTCAACCACGGCCGTTTCCGCATTAAAGGAGATACGGTAGATGTGTTCCCCGGCTATGCCGATGATGCGTACCGAATTCACTTTTTTGGTGATGAAATTGAAGAAATTGAAGTTTTTGATCCACTAAACAATACTATAAAAGCGAAGTACGACCGCTTGAACATTTATCCCGCAAATATGTTCGTAACCTCGCCCGATGTCTTGCAGGGCGCTATCCGTTCAATACAGGATGATTTGGTTTTACAAATTGAATATTTCAAAGAAATCGGTAAACATTTGGAGGCAAAACGTTTGGAGGAACGCACCAATTTTGACCTTGAAATGATTCGCGAACTTGGCTATTGTAGCGGCATTGAAAACTATTCGCGCTATTTGGACCAACGATTGCCGGGCACGCGTCCGTTCTGCTTGTTGGATTACTTTCCGAAGGATTATTTAATGATTGTAGATGAAAGCCACGTTTCCATCCCACAAGTAGGTGCGATGTATGGAGGTGACCGTTCCCGCAAGGAAAATTTGGTGGATTATGGATTCCGCTTGCCCGCTGCCATGGACAACCGTCCGTTGAAATTTGAGGAATTTGAAGCACTGCAAAACCAAGTAATCTACGTTAGCGCAACCCCGGCCGATTATGAATTGGAAAAAAGTGGAGGTGTTTATGTGGAACAAATTATCCGTCCCACAGGTTTACTTGATCCTCCTATTGAAGTGCGTCCCAGTTTAAACCAAATTGACGATTTGCTCGAAGAAATACATCTTAGGATAGAAAAGGATGAACGTATTTTGGTAACAACACTAACCAAAAGAATGGCGGAGGAACTAACCAAATATTTGATCCGCGTTCAAGTTAGAACACGTTATATTCACAGTGATGTGGACACCTTGGAGCGTGTGGAAATTATGCAGGATTTGCGTCTTGGACTTTTTGATGTGTTGGTGGGAGTGAATTTATTGCGTGAAGGTCTTGATTTACCAGAAGTTTCATTGGTAGCAATTTTAGACGCCGACAAGGAAGGTTTTTTACGAAGCAACCGTTCGCTTACGCAAACCGTAGGCCGCGCCGCCAGAAATCTAAATGGAAAAGCAATTATGTATGCTGATAAAATAACAAAGAGTATGCAGCAAACCATTGACAATACACTTTATAAAAGAGAAAAGCAGATTGCCTACAACGAAGAGCACGGCATTACCCCAACAGCTATTAAAAAATCTTTTGAAAATTCATTGACAAAATCCAAGCAGACCGCATATACTTTTGAATCTGCAGAATCACTTGCTGCAGAAGCCGAAACCGAATATTTAACTAAGGCCCAAATTGAAAAGAAAATCCGAGATACTCGCAAAGCTATGGAAAAAGCTGCAAAAGATTTAGACTTTATGATGGCTGCCAAGCTTCGTGATAAAATAAATACATTTCAGAAACAATTACAAGAAATTTAATCTTAGAGCCTAGAAATAAACGATAACCGATAACGTAAAACCGATATATTTTATAATGCTTTTAACGTCACTCATAAAACCTATTTTGTACTTTACCCTCTCTATGACCCAAACACAAAGCATCAATTTAGACAATAAAATAATTCCTGAAAGTATCAAAAAAGAAGTAATTGAGGCTCTTTCTTTTTACCCAGAATTATACGATACAGCAATTGAATTCAAATTCAAAGATGATATTAAAAAATCTACCATGCAGGCCCAACCGCGGTTTGCGAGTTTTTTTAAAGCAAAGCAGAATCGCGAATACTTAATTCTGATAAGTAAAAGAATTCAAATTGAAGGTGAGAAGTTTACAATGGACGATATTCCTTCGGAAGTAAAAGTGGGTTGGATTGGTCACGAATTGGGTCATGTTATGGATTATCGCGAACGCACAAATCTGGGGATGTTAATATTTGGAATAAAGTATCTTTTCTCTTCAGCTCATATTAAAGAGGTGGAGCGCACAGCAGATACTTACGCGATTGCCCACGGCATGGGAGATTACATTTTAAAAACGAAAAACTTCATTCTCGATAATGCCAATCTTTCAGAAAAGTACAAAGACCGAATCCGTAGATTATATATTTCTCCGGAAGAGGTAATGGAACTTATCAATGAGAATAAAGTAGAGAAAGAACCCGAAATTGTTGAAATGGAGGATTAATTATTCTGAGGGTTTCTGTGATTTCGCAAATTTTTCCCAAGCTTTAAATTTTTCTTCAGCCATCACTTTTTCCATCTTTACTTGGCCGCCCTTCTTTTTATTCTTGGCGTTCCATTCGTGAAAAACTTCTGGATTTATAGTGTTTACTATTACGCCCTTCAATGCTTTTGATCGTGCGACTGCATAATTTTTATTAGCTTCTTTTAAAGCTTCGTCCAAAGCACTGGCTATTTCTTCAGAATTGATTTCAGTTTCAGTTCCCAGATACCAATGATGGTAAAACTCGCCATCAATCTTTACCGCAGCAAGTGTAAATTCAGGAATTTTAATATCGAATTTCTCCTCCATTTCGCGTAAAGCCACTTCCATTTTGTTAACCGACAATTGTGAACCAACTACATTCAAAAAGAATTTAGTCCGACCTGTGATTTTTATTTCGGCTCTTTCAACATCTGTAAATGCAATAGTGTCTCCAATTAAATAACGCCATGCACCAGAAACGGTAGTGATAATTAAAACATAATCTACATTGGGTTCTACTTCAGCAAGGGTTAAAGCTGGGGCGTCTTTTGAAAGCGACCCATCTTCATTAATGTATTCCGGTTTAAAGGGGACAAATTCAAAATAAATTCCATTGTCAGTCACCAATTTCATTGAAGTTGTTTCAGGACGATTTTGAAAAGCCAAGAAACCTTCTGAGGCTAAATATGTGTCAATAATTGTAATAGGATGTGAGAGAAGTTGATTAAAACTTTTTTCATAAGGTTGAAAAGCCACACCGCCAGATGTATATACCTTTAAATTAGGCCAAACATCGTGAATTGTTTTTGCGTCGTGATGTTCAATTACTTTTTTAAGCATTAATTCCATCCAAGAGGGAATACCGCTTAAAGCACCTATGTCCCATTCAAGAGCGCGCTTGGCAATGGTTTCCACCTTTTTGTCCCAATCTTCCATCTGTGCTATTTTTTCGCCTGGTTTGTAAAACCCGCGAAACCAAAATGGAATATTGCTTGCGCTTATACCGCTAATCTCACCTTCTAGGAATTGATCCTGTTTTTCAAGATTCGTGCTGCTGCCCAACATCATTATTTCCTTTTCGTAAAAATCTGAAGGAATGTCAAAATTTGTTAGTGCGCCAACCTGTTTTATCCCCGTAGTTCTGATTGCTTCAATCATATCATCAGTTACAGGAATTCTCTTTGAAGACTTACCGGTAGTACCACTGCTTCTGGCAAAGTAGCTAGGTTTTCCAGGCCAACTAATATCTTCTAAACCTTCTTGCGTCTTGCTCCACCATTCAGTTTCCATTTCGTGATAATCAAAATAGGGAATATTTTCAGAAAATGATTTTTGAATATCGTCGGCTTCCAAGATTTTTGAGAAGCCATAGTATTTCCCAAAAGCAGTATTGCGCGCTTTTTCAAGCAGATTTCTTAAAACTTCACGCTGAGATTCAACCGGTGATTTTTCTGAAACGATTGCTCCGCGTAAATCTATAGCGGTTTTAATTATAGAGCCGAGAATTGCCATTTTTAAAATTTTTGTTGAAACTACAATTTTTCATAAAGTTTGAAGTAGCAATTAAATCAATTTTAACCTTTTCCTTTTGCGCTTCATAAATAGTATCTTTACAAAAAAAAGAGATGCATCATCCAGATTCCGTAAGATTGAACAAAGCAATAAGCGACAGCGGTTACTGTTCCCGCCGCGAAGCCGATACTTTAATTGAAAAGGGACTAGTAACTGTAAACAATGAAAAAAGTGGGCTCGGAGACAGAGTAATGCCAGAAGATGAGGTGCGTGTAGATGGAAAACTTATCAAGGAAAACAATACAGAAGTATTTATAATGTTGAATAAACCAGTGGGAATCACTTGCACAACAGATACTCGGTTTGATGATAATGTTGTAGATTTTGTAAAACATCCCGAGCGGATTTTCCCTGTGGGGAGATTGGACAAGCCCAGTGAAGGGCTACTTCTATTGACTAATGAAGGTGATATTGTAAACAAAATACTCCGTGCTGGAAATAAACATGAAAAAGAGTACATCGTTAAAGTTGATAGACATGTTACGGATGAATTTGTAAAACGCATGGGCTCAGGAATTCCTATTTTAGAAACGGTAACGAAACGTTGTAAAGTTGAAAGAGTAAGTAGGTTTGAATTTCGAATTATTTTGGTGCAAGGCTTAAATCGCCAAATAAGAAGAATGTGTGAATATTTGGGTTATGAAGTTGTGGCTTTGCAACGCATTCGAATAATGGATCTGGAATTGGGCGATTTGCCAGTTGGTGAGTGGCGCGATCTTACCCCAGAAGAATTGAAAACATTAAGAGAGGCTGTAAAAGATAGCGATGGTTTACCTAAAGTATATGATAGAAGTAATAGACCAAAAATAGAAGAAACGATAAAGCCCGAAGTAAAAAGGCGAGAGGAAAGAAATTTAAAAAGGGAACAAAAAACTACAGGTGGAAAAAGGAGAAGAGGGCCTAGGTAACCCCATGAAAAAACCGCGCACCGATTGAGTAGCACGCGGTCATTTTCAACTAACTAACCAAATTAAATTTCAATTATGAAATCTCAACCATTTTCTTCAATGCTTTCTTTTCTTCCATCTTTGGAAGCGTAATCTTTAAAATACCATTTTCGTAATGGGCCTGAATGTCTTCAGTTTTAATATTTTCGGGGAGCTTGAAAGAACGCTCAAAACCCTTATAATTAAATTCCTGTTTTAAAGAACGGGAATCACTGTTTTCGTCTTTGTTTTTTTCTACCTTTTTGGAAGCTATTTTTAAGGTATCTTCCTCAATTTCAATGGTAAAATCTTCTTTTTGTAATCCTGGCGTAGCCAATTCGACTACAAAATTCGGGAAATTTTCAGTAATATTTACTGCTGGAATGCTAAATGTTTCATAATTCTTATTAAAGGCATCTAACTTATTCTCAAGTAGAAAATTATCCAAAAGTCCTGGTAACCAAATGTTATTTTTACTAACTGTTTTCATATTTGAATATTTTTATTTATCACTGTTTGCAGATCAATGTTCAATAATAATTCCAATATTTAAATTAGGACATTTTGACTTATTTTCGATAATTTTGTATGACTTTTTGACATTTTCAATAATGGCTTTCAGAATATTTAATTCCTTTTTAAGAATTTTATATGGGTTTCAGTACTTTTAAAAAGTACTAACTTTGAATTATGAAAAAACTCTTCATTCGTATTTTTGATTTCTTCAACACCATTGAGAGTAAAATAGCATTTTATCCAACTTTATTGGCATTCTCTGGTTTTCTCGTAGCTCTTTTAATGATTTACTTGGAGCAACATGGCATTTCAAGAAAAATAATGGATGTGTTTCCATTATTGATGGTAGAAGATGGTGACACGGCATTAACCGTACTTAGTGCTTGTCTTGGTGGATTAATTTCCTTGATGGTTTTCAGTTTCTCTATGGTTATGTTATTGCTTAGTCAAGCCTCTAACAACTATTCTCCGCGTTTACTTCCTGGGTTGATTAGCGATAAGCGTCATCAACTTATTCTGGGTGTTTATATGGCAACAATTCTATATAATATTTTTACGCTTTTTTCCATAGAGCCTAGCGAAAAGAAATATACACTTCCTGGGTTTTCGGTTCTTTTGGGTATTGGTTTTACAATTCTATGCTTAGCGGCTTTTATCTATTTTATTCATAATATTTCGCAAAGCATACAGATAAACAATATTCTGGATAATATTTTTCAGAGTGCTGAAAAAAGGCTTCAAAAATTAATAGAATCTGAGGATAGCGCAAATAATGACTTTCCAAATACAGACAATTGGTATGAATACAAAGCGGGGCGCAGCGGCTATTTTCAGAATATTTCAATAATGAATATTTTGAATATTTGTGAAGAAGAAAAAACCAAGATCTATTTAACAGTTCCAAAAGGATTTTTTGTTTTGAAGAATAGCGTTTTTATAAAGTCTGAAAAGAAACTTGATGAAAAGATAGTAGATTCTATTATTTCCAATATAAGCTTTGCGAGAGGTGAGTTGATTGAAGATAACTATATATTGGCTTTCAAACAAATTACGGAAATTGCCGTAAAGGCAATGTCGCCAGGGATAAATGACCCGGGAACAGCAATAAATGCCATTGATTATCTTACAGATCTCTTTGCATTAAGAATGCAAAAAAAGGATAACGGGGTTATTGTGCAAGATGAAAAGGCTACCCTTAAAATTGCAGTCGTTAGCTTTGAGGAGCTTATTTATAATGTGATGGCCTCACTGCGAACCTATTGCAAGCATGATCCAATTATGGTTGAAAAATTATTGTGGATGTTGAAATATCTTCAAGTACAGCCTGCTGCCTCGGAGGAATACCGCAATGCAGTGAAGAATGAAATGAAAACATTGTTGAAACAAGCAAAGAAAGCATTTGATTCAAAAAAGGATGAAATTGCCATTGAGAATATGGCTTCAGACTAATTGTAATATATTTTGAAAATTTTCAGTAGTTCTTCCGCAGGAACCAACTTATTATCATATTGATCCATTTTTCTAAGGATTTGATCAGCTACAACTGAGCGGATACCCATTTTTAATCCAAAATTTTTCAAGGCGATCACTTCCTTTTCGTGGGTTTCGTTATCCACATTCATTACCAACATTAACTTATAGAAGTGGGTTATGCGTTCAACCTCACTAAATAAAATCTGTGATGGTTGGGGGTTTTCAAAAAGATCGATAACCTCTTGATTGGAAATTTCCATTCGCCGCGCTATTTTTTGAATAAACTCCAATTCGGAAACGTTTATTTTTCCGTCGGCCATTACCATATTAATTAAATCGCTAAGAAGGGCTTTTGAATTTTTTTCCATATTAAAAAAGGTCAAAAAAAAAGCCCTTGCATAATGCGAAGGGCTTTTCTGTAAAATAAAGTCTTAAGAAAGCACTGCTTTAACTTTATCTGCAGCTTCTTGAAATTCAATAGCACTCTGAACATCCAAACCGCTACTATCAATTAATTCTTTTGCAATATCTGCATTGGTACCTTGCAAACGCACAATGATTGGTACATTGATGGTTCCCATGTTTTTATATGCATCAACTATTCCTTGTGCCACACGGTCACAACGAACAATTCCACCGAAAATATTTACTAAGATTGCTTTAACGCTAGGGTCTTTCAAAATCAATTTGAAAGCTGCCTCAACACGTTCTGCATCTGCCGTTCCACCTACGTCAAGAAAGTTTGCAGGCTCACCACCAGCTTGTTTAATAAGATCCATTGTTGCCATTGCTAGCCCAGCACCATTCACCATACAGCCAACGTTTCCGTCAAGATCAACATAATTTAAACCTTTTTCCTTTGCCTCAACTTCAACCGGATTTTCTTCGCGAATATCACGCATTTCCAAATAATCTTTATGACGGAAAAGTGCATTGTCATCAATGCTCACTTTTGCATCAACCGCGATAATTCTATCATCACTGGTTTTTAAAACCGGGTTTATTTCAAATAGGGAAGAATCAGACTCGTTATAAGCTGTGTAAAGCGCAGTAACAAATTTTGTCATTTCCTTAAATGCCTTTCCGCTCAATCCAAGGTTGAAAGCAACTCTTCTCGCTTGAAATCCTAAAATGCCAACGGCTGGGTCAATTTCTTCAGTAAAAATTAAATGAGGTGTTTCCTCGGCAACTGTTTCAATATCCATTCCACCTTCGGTAGAGTACATAATCATATTTCTTCCTGTGGAACGGTTCAAAAGAACACTCATGTAATATTCTTCTGGCTCACTATCGCCTGGGTAATAAACATCTTCAGCTATCAAAACTTGATGTACTTTTTTTCCTTCGGCAGAGGTTTGCGGAGTAACCAGGTTCATCCCGATTATATTTCCAGCAATATCTTCAACTTCCTGTAAATTCTTTGCAAGTTTTACACCGCCGCCTTTACCACGACCACCAGCGTGAACCTGCGCCTTGATAACGTGCCAGCCTGTTCCGGTTGTTTCGGTAAGTTTTTTTGCTGCCTCAACTGCCTCTTTTGGGGTAGTAGCAACGATACCGCGCTGTATCTCAACGCCAAAACTGTTTAAAATTTCTTTTCCCTGATATTCGTGTAAATTCATAGTAGCGGTTTTGTACTTGTTTATGGATTGCAAAAATAACAAATGTAACAGGAATGCACTAATGTTTTTTAAAGCATTGTACTTCTAGAAGATTAAAGATTTGCTAAAATGAAAAATTAAGTATTTATTAATGAAGTATTTCTGAAGACATCCCTATTTTTACGCCTTAATTTTTAAAATTTATTCTTAAAACCATGAAATGCCCATTAAAAATTATTAGACTAATCGAGGATGTTTTGGGCATTCCATCTTCTTATATCTCAAATATTTTGTCCAGATGAAAAATCAAGACCTTTTGGCAATTGCCAAAGAATTCGGAAGCCCTGTTTATGTTTATGATGCCGCTAAAATTGAAAAGCAGTATAAACGTCTAACCAGCGCTTTTGATAAGGTAGAAAGTTTGAGAATAAATTATGCGGTAAAAGCACTTTCAAATATTTCGATATTAAAATTACTCATTAATATGGGAAGTGGTTTAGACACGGTTTCAATCCAAGAAGTGATGCTTGGCTTAGAAGCTGGCGCTAAACCCGAAGACATTATCTACACGCCCAATGGGATTTCTTTAGAAGAGATAGAAAAGGCTGCAAAACTTGGTGTGCAGATTAATATTGACAATCTTTCAATTTTGGAACAATTTGGAACCAAGCATCCAAAAACGCCTGTTTGTATTCGAATAAACCCCCACGTTATGGCGGGTGGAAATGCAAATATTTCCGTGGGACATATTGATAGTAAGTTTGGGATTTCAATCCACCAAATGCCATTGTTGAAAAGGATTGTTGAAAATACCGGCATGAATATAAACGGAATCCATATGCATACGGGTAGTGATATTCTTGATATTGATGTGTTCCTCTACGCTTCGGAAATACTTTTCAATGCAGCGGAAAATTTTGAAAACCTTGAATTTATTGACTTCGGAAGCGGTTTCAAAGTACCTTATAAAGAAGGAGACATTGAAACAAATGTGGAGGAACTTGGAAAAAAACTGACCAAACGTTTCAATGAATTCAGTAAAAAATACGGTAAAAAACTAACGCTGGCTTTTGAACCTGGTAAGTTTTTGGTAAGTGAAGCTGGCCAGTTTTTAGTAAAAGTGAATGTTATTAAACAAACAACTTCTACAGTTTTCGCACAAGTTGATAGCGGTTTCAACCATTTGATCCGCCCAATGTTTTACGGTTCTCAGCATGAAATTTCAAACGTTTCCCGCCCACATGGGAGGGATCGTTTTTACACGGTCACGGGATATATTTGTGAAACCGATACATTCGCAAACAACCGCCGTATTCCAGAACTTCATGAAGGTGATATTCTTTCGTTTCACAATGCTGGTGCGTATTGCTTCACAATGGCAAGCAACTATAATTCTCGTTATCGTCCTGCCGAAGTGCTTTGGTATAAAGAAAAAGCGCATTTAATTAGAAAGAGGGAAACCTTTGAGGATATTCTTAAAAATCAAGTGGTGGTTGAATTATAATATTTCTGACTAGGTTTGAGCCCCTTTTGAATTAAAATCATAGATTTGTTTAAATTCAGTTAGAAAAATTTAAACAGAGTTATAAGGTTGGAAAGTACTTTTTCTAGTTCCTCAGAACAACAATTTGACACTATTATTATTGGAAGTGGCGTTGGCGGGCTTTCCGCTGCTATATGTCTATCTCGCGCTGGCCAAAAGGTTTTGGTTTTGGAGCAGCATGACGTCCCTGGTGGTTGGTGCCACAGCTTTTATTTAAATGGTCATCGCTTTACGCCCGGAGTTCATTACGTCGGTCTTTTGGAAAAAGGACAGTCCACTGCCCAGCTTTATGAAGGATTGGGTATTGCGGGCGATCTTACTTTTTTCAGAATGAATCCTTCTGCTTACGAGCACGCTTATATTGGAGATGAACGTTTCGACTTTCCAGGAAATTTTGATGATTTATTAGCTTCGCTTGTTGAAAGGTTTCCAAAGGAAGAAAAAAACATAATAAAATATTTAAATCTAGTCAAAAATGTAAGTTCGGAATTGCAACTACTTCCCAATGTTGAAGGGTTTTGGCAACATTTAACGATTCCTTTTCGTACCAAGAATATGGGTAAATATGCACTTTTCAGCCTCAAAAGGGTTATTGATTGGCATATTAAAGATCCGTTACTTAAAAAAATCCTCAATATTCAGTTTGGTGATCATGGGCTTGCACCAGCGAGAGCCAGTTTTCCGTTACATTGTGCGGTTATGGACCATTATTTTAATGGAGGTTTTTATCCGTGTGGAGGCGGCGCAGCCATTGTAAAGGCAATGACAACTGTTATTAAAAAAAATAAAGGTTTAGTAAAAACACAGCAGACGGTTAAAAGAATCCTTTTAGAAGGGACAAAGATAAAAACAGCTATTGGTGTTGAATTGGAAAGCGGGGAGAAGTTGTTTGCAAAGCGTATTATTTCAAATGCAGATCCAAATATTACTTATCAAAAATTTATTGGAGAAGAACATTTAAGCAAAAGATTGCGGAAAAAACTTAATAAAACAAAGTACTCCTGTACATCTCTTATGCTTTTTCTTACGGTAGATATGGATTTAAGAGCTTCGGGAATCGATTCTGGAAATATTTGGTTGATGCCCAACGAAGATATGGATACGGTGTATGAGCGAATGATGATGCCAGATATAACAAATGATGATGCACTTGAGGGAATGTTCATTAGCTGCACGACCTTAAAAGATCCTTCTAGTTTTGATGGGAAGCACCACAGTATTGAAGCCATAACTTATTTGGATTATAAAATTTTTGAAAAATTCAAAAATGAAAAAGAATCTCGATCCCAAGAATATCTTCAATTTAAAGAATTGCTTACTGAGAAAATGATAAAAACATTGGAGAAAGTGTTGCCCAACGTTAGAGAAAATATTGTTCATAAAGAATTAGGAACACCAATTACCAATGACTACTATATAAATACAACAAGAGGAAGTGTTTACGGAACCGAAAAAAAACTTACCCAAATAGGCCCATTTGCTTATAAAGCGAAAAGTGAAATAAAAAACCTATACTTATGTGGCGCCAGTATAGTGAGCCACGGTGTTGCCGGTGCCGGTTATTCGGGATTACAAACGGCGGGGGAAATTTTAAACATGAAACAGAAGGAGCTTTTAAAAACAGATATCCAGAAAACGGTAACTATACTAGAAGCCGAAGATAGTGCTGATTATCCAAAATGGTTAAATGATAAAATTGAAAGCAAAAAAAGAAAAAATTTAAGTAGTTAAATGAAGAATTTACCTGAAAATTATAGTATTAATAATTGTATTGTTAAAAACAGCGAAATGCTTCAAATTTTTTAGTTTTTAAAATAAATAATCTTAAAAAGCTTATTTATCAATAATAATACTATCTTTGCCGCTTATATTAATTATTTATTTAAATACAATGAACAAAGGAACAGTAAAATTTTTCAACGACACTAAAGGATTTGGTTTTATCACTGAAGAAGGAACAAACAAAGAACATTTTGTACACATTTCAGGCCTAATCGACGAAGTTCGTGAAGGTGACGAAGTAGAATTTGATCTTCAAGAAGGAAAAAAAGGATTGAATGCGGTTAACGTAAAAGTACTTTAATACACACAATTTTTTTAAGACAAAGCCTCCCAAACGGGAGGTTTTTTTTTGTGCCTATTTTTTTTGGAAAAAATTCATTTTTGAAATTTATGATGACAAATGTCTGATTATTACGATTTTATTATAAATTTATATAACTAACTAAAATCAAATTTCCAAATGAAAAAATCAACACTATTATTGATTGATGGTGTTGTGCCTGCTGACTATTCAACTATCTGCGTAGCATAAAAACCCAGAAAAGAAAAGGAGTCTGCTCGATTGGCCACGCAGCCATCAACCATTTCGCTGGAAAAACTCATTGCTCAAAAGAGCGATTCGTATGTAATTACGAATAAAAACACAAGTAAAAAAAGTGATATCCGACACGTATATTTACGCCAAGCTATTAATGGCCTAGAGGTATACGGTACTGAATCTAGCATTAATTTTGATAAAACGGGTAAGGTTTTAACCCAACACAATAACTTTTTAGCTGATGCTCAGGCTACTCTTAAGGATAATTCTCAGGCTCTAAATGCCCGAGCTGCTATTGCTTCGGTAGCAAACCAAATTAGATATTCCAACTAAATTAATGTACTACTATAAAAAAGATGAAGGGACTCAATTGGTTTGGAGCTTTCCATAGCTGAAACAACTTCCTCAGACTGGTGGAACTTCTGGGTGAATGCTTCAACTGGAAAAATTATAGACAAAGATAATTGGACTGTTTCCTGCAGCATTATGGATGCTCATAATGAGCATTACCATGGTGAAGAAGCTATTACAATACCAACTGTTGTTGGTCCACTCAATGCAAATGAAGTTGAAAAGGGATATGGCAAAACTTCTACGAATATTATTAATGAGTTAACAGCAACGAATGATTACGGCAATACAACTACTTGTGAGCTTGAGCTTACTGTGGAAACTATACTGGGTGTTGGCGATAACAGTGCTAATATTGGAAGCTTGCAAATGTATCTAAACCCAGCCATGAATACAGTGACAATTGGAAACCCAGAGAGTATTTTATTTGAAAAACTAAGTATTTTCGATATAAGAGGAAGAATGATAAAATCAATCGACTTAAGAAATATGGGAATACAACAAACAATTGATGTTTCTGAAATGATTGCCGCTACTTAGCTTGTAATTATTCAAGGGGAAAACGGTCAGACAACGAAACGACTTGTTAAGGAATAAGCGTTAGGATTTTTTAAAAAGAAAACCCTTCCGATTAACTTCGAAAGGGTTTTTTATTTTCAGAATATTTTAAAAAAAATCTTAAAGTTTGGATACCTCTTTTTTGGCAATTTCAAATTCGTCAATCATATTTTTCAGAATCTGTGCAGCAGGTTTTATATCATGGATAAGACCCGCTATTTGACCAATTTCCAATTCTCCTTCTTCCAAATCGCCTTCAAACATACCGTGTTTAGCACGAGCACGCCCTAAGTGTTTTATAAGATCTTCTTTGGTAGGATTGGTACTATAAAGCTGTATCACACTTTCAAAAAACTTATTTTTTAGCATCCGTACAGGAGCTAGTTCTTTTAAAGTAAGTTGAGTGTCGCCTTCTTTGGCATCCACCACCATTTGTTTAAAAGCTTGATGCGAGGACGCTTCATCCGAAGCAACAAAACGGCTACCCACTTGCACACCATCTGCACCTAAAACCATTGCGGCCAACATGCCACGGCCACTTGCAATTCCGCCAGCGGCAATTAAAGGAATGTCCAATTGCTCTTTTACCATGGGAATTAGCGTAAACGTAGTAGTTTCCTCGCGGCCATTATGCCCGCCAGCTTCAAAACCTTCAGCAACAACGGCATCAACTCCTGCTTCCTGAGCTTTCAATGCAAATTTTACACTGCTAACCACGTGAACAACAGTAATTCCGTGTTCTTTTAATTTTGAAGTATATGTTTTGGGATTTCCCGCTGAGGTGATTACTATTTTTACACCTTCTTCAATAATGATATCGATAATTTTATCAATATCAGGATAGAGCATCGGCACATTTACGCCGAAAGGTTTATTTGTAGCAAGCTTGCATTTAAGAATATGCTCGCGAAGTATTTCTGGGTACATCGAGCCTGCACCCAAAAGCCCCAAGCCGCCAGCATTTGAAACAGCACTGGCGAGTCGCCAACCGCTGTTCCAAATCATTCCGGCTTGAATAATAGGATATTGAATATTAAAAAGTTCGGTAACCCGGTTTTGCACTACTCTTTAATAATTTTATAACTCGTTGTTTTGTTGTTTGAAGTAATTGATGCAATGTACATTCCAGAGGAAAGACCTGAAACATCAATACTATTCTTCAATGAAGTAATTCTTGTTTGAAGTATTCTTTCACCTAAAACATTGTAAAGTGCAAACTCCGCATCTTCAGCAGATTTAGGGAAAGAAATATTTATTTGCGTAGTTACAGGATTAGGGTATAATGCGAAATTGTTTTCTTGAAGAAATTGTTCATTTCCTAAAAGTAATAATGCATTTAAAGCATCTCCAAAATTTGGAACGCCATAACCATATTCATCTGTTGGATTGTTATATCTATCAGCAGACTCACGAATGGCTTGCATCACTACATCGTTTTTCAAATTTGGAACAGCTGACCATAAAGAAGCTACTGCTCCTGCGGTAATTGGGGAACTAAAAGAAGTTCCGCTTGAGGTAGTTACATTTCCATTTGGGCTAACTATAGCTGCATCACGACCTTTGGCCATTACGTCTGGCTTAATAACACCTGCTGCATTGGGACCGCGTGAACTGAAAGATACGTAATTCTCACCAGCATCAACCGCACCTATTGTAAATGAACCAGTTGCATCTGCAGGAGTTGCAACTTTTCCAAAACCATTTCCATCATTTCCGGCTGAGGTTACATTTATCATGCCCTTATCAAAACCTACATTTGATCCTCTAGCTGCAATAGTAGTTAGTCCATCCAAGTCTGAATAATCGTGGTCAAAACTTGAATTGTCAAATGCTTGATAACCTAATGAGGTATTGGTAACATAAACGCCCAAACTATCGGCGCGTTCCAAAGCTTCAACCCAGTATGCTTCCTCAGCAGGAGATTCGCTATTGTCATCTTCTGTAACGTAAAGGTAATATGATGCACCAGGAGCAGTACCTACAAACTGACCATTTAAAAATCCTGCAGCGTCACTAAAAGTTCCAGCACCGTGACTTCCGGTACCATCTGGACTTTCTTCACGGGCAACAAAATCATACCAACCCAATAGTCTTCCATCATTTCGAAGATCTGCAAAAGCAGGATTACTTAACACGTTTGGATAGCCATTATCCATAAAAGCTACGATTATATCTTGTCCTGTAAAATCATTTTCGTGAAGATAATCTACGTTGATCATCTCGGTTTGGTTGGTTGCGCTCCCGTAGTTATATACAGGTCTTGATGGAAATTGGTTTTCCACTTCAAATTTGTCTTTTGTGAATTGTTTTCCTGCAGTAGGCCTGTTTAAAGTCTTATCAGCAAACTCCAAATCGACAACAAAAGGAAGGTTTAAAAGGTTGTTTATATTGGTTTCAGTTCCACGAACATAAACAGCGTTTAACCATTTTGATTTTGCCAGTACGGTAATTCCTGAAGTGGCTTCAATTTGAGCTTTGTATGCTTCATTTAAAGGCACATCACGGTCATCAATTGCAATACCCTGAGCATTTTTTCTATCTAGTGCTGCTTGGGTTAAAATACTAATCGGATTGCTCAATGCAGCAGTAACTGTGGCAGGATCCTTCGCTTCAAAAATAACAAGAGCATCCTCAGTTTGTGCAAAACTTAATGCTGAAACAAAAACAATAAATAATAGGGATAATTTTTTCATCATAGATTTTTTTAAGATATAACTCCACTTCCCAATAATTCTTGGTCATTGTACCATGCTACAAACTGACCTTCGGTTATTGCGGATTGTGGTTTGTCAAATATAATATAAAGTCCCGAAACTGTGCAGTGTAAAGTTGCTTTTTCCAATGGTTGCCTGTAGCGTATTCGAGCCATAACCTCCATTTTTTCTTCTTCGCCAAGTTTTAGGTCTTCCCGGATCCAATGTATTTCGTCACTTTTCACGAAAAGTCCGAGACGGTAAAGTCCAGGATGCTCCTTACCTTGGCCCGTATAGATTACATTTTCCTCTACATCAGTATCAATTACAAAGAGCGGTTCTTTGGTTCCGCCAACAGCCAAGCCTTTGCGTTGTCCTTTGGTGAAATAGTGCGCACCATGGTGGATGCCTATTTGTTTGCCATCTACTTTGGAATATTTTCTTTTGGCGGAGAGGTATTTGAATTTTTCCTCTTCGGAAGAAAAATCTGATTTTGTTCTTTTATATTCTGAAAAACTTGCCGGTACCTCAACGATCACACCATCTTTTGGTGCCAGTTTTTGTTGAAGAAATTCAGGTAGTCTCACTTTTCCAATGAAACACAAACCTTGCGAATCGCGTTTTTCGGCGGTAATAAGGTTTTGTTCCGCAGCTATTTTTCGCACGTCAGGTTTTAACAATTCGCCAATAGGAAATAATGTTTTTGCAAGTTGCTCTTGCGAAAGCTGGCACAAAAAGTATGATTGGTCTTTGTTTGGGTCTTTGCCCGAAATTAATTGATATATCTCTTCGCCGTCTTTTTCAAAAATACCTTTTCTGCAATAATGGCCAGTTGCTACAAAATCGGCACCTAAATTTAGGGCGATTTTCATAAAAACATCAAACTTTATTTCACGGTTGCAAAGTACGTCTGGGTTTGGTGTGCGTCCCATTTGATATTCGCGAAACATATAGTCAACAATCCGCTCTTTGTATTCTTCACTTAAATCGACTGTTTGGAAAGGAATGCCAAGCTTTTCAGCCACAAGCATAGCATCGTTGCTATCTTCCAGCCATGGGCATTCATCAGAAATTGTTACGGAATCATCGTGCCAATTCTTCATAAATAGACCAATAACATCGTAGCCTTCTTCTTTTAAAAGATAGGCAGCAACGCTGGAATCAACACCGCCACTGAGTCCGACAACTACTCGTTTTTTCATAAAAATGTATGTGTTTAAAACTTGGCCCTAAATAGATCCTGTTTATGAAGGGGCAAAGGTAAAAAGACTTTCGAAATATAACAGTCGAGCGATTTCTGGTTTCCTTACCTGAAGATTTACTATTTATCGGGTTTTGGATATGTTTCTTCTAAAACTACTTTGCCGTCTTTGTAATATTTCCAAAGACCGTGTTTTTTATCATCTTTATAAAATCCTTCGATCACTAAATTTCCATTGGCATCATAATAAAATCCGGGGCCTTGTAGCTGGTCTTCTCTATAAAGTAATTTTTTAAGCAAAACGCCTTCAGGAGAGTAGTAATTATCTTCCCCTTCTTTTATACCGTTTTTGTAGCTAATTTCTTCAGTTATTTTTCCATTGGGATAGTAGGTTATCACTTTTCCGTCCAGTTTTCCGTCAACGTAATTTTCTCGCGTCATTACATTTTTGGACTTTTCGTGATAGTAAACCCATTCGCCAATGCGGTCTTTGTCTTTCATTTTTCCTTCACTTACCAATTTGCCTTTAATAGTATAATATTTCACGTCGGCAATATCGTCTTTACTATTAAAGTTTTTGGTAACCGTTGGCTTGTCTTTACATTCAAGGCAATAAAATTTGAATTCGCCTACTTCTTTTCCGTGCTCAAAATTGCCTTCGTAGCGAAGCTGGGTCGAACCTTCATATGTTTTTTTCCAAACCCCATTGCGCTTGCCTTGCGCGTCCATTTGGTTTGTTCCACTTTGTGAAAAAACATGGAGGGAGCCGAAAATTATTCCGAAGAAAAGGATTAAAGCGGTTTTTTTCATACTGTCATTTCGAATACTTAAAAAGTAAACGGTACAATTCAAAATCTATTTTAAATTTAAAACGCAGAAAGATTGTTATAAGCTTTCTGCGTTCTAGAAAGTTTTATCGTTTGCCGCCTTTTTTCTGTTGCTCCGCTTGATCCATCATTTCTGACATTTTTCGCTGGAACTTATTCTGTTTTTTCGGCTGTGCTTTTTTCACTTGAATTTTAGCGTGGATTTTGTCTTCATCAATAATAAAGTTTTTGATTACTAACATAATTCCAATGGTAATCAAATTTGAAATAAAATAATATAATGAAAGTCCACTCGCGTAGTTGTTGAAAAACACCAACATAAACAATGGCGACAGATACATCAGGAATTTCATGTTTGGCATTCCCGGTTGTTGCTGTTGTTGCATATTCTGTCCCATAGTCATCATCATATAAACAAAGATGGCGATGGAAGCCAAAATAGGAAACAAACTAACGTGATCACCATAAAATGGAATGCGGAATGGCAATTGTGCAATAGTGTCATAACTGGAAAGGTCATCTGCCCAAAGGAAGCTCTTCTGCCTCAAATCAAAAGCTGAAGGGAAGAATGTAAATAGCGCATAAAATACCGGAATCTGCAATAATGCAGGCAAACATCCTTTCAGCGGACTGGCGCCGGCGGAGTTTTGCAGCTTCATGGTTTCTTGCTGGATTTTCAGTTTGTTGTCTTTGTACTTTTCCTTTATTTCATCCATTTCAGGTTTTAAAACCTTCATTTTTGCTTGGGCCAAGTATTGTTTGTACTGAACTGGCGATAGCAAAAGTTTTATCAAAATGGTCAAAACTATAATTGCAATTCCCGCAGGTAGAAAATCTGTTAAGAAAGCGAATAAAGGAATGATAATGTATTTGTTTATTACCCCAAATATCCCCCAACCAAGTGGCATCGCCTCGTCAAGGTTACGGTCATAAGTTTTAAAAATTTGATAATCAGACGGGCCGTAATACATATTCATGTTATACGCTAATGCGCCGCCTTTAGGCTCCAAAAGCATTTTTGCCCCATATTGTTTAGTGAAAGTTGTGTCCACTTCTTCGTCTTTCACCAAATCTACAGAAGTAAGTTTCACTTCTTTAAAAGGAGTGTCTGTAAGTAACATAGAGCTGAAAAAATGCTGGCGGAAGTTCATCCACGTAACATCCTTTTCCAATTCGTCATCTTCACCAGAAGGAGAAAGTTTTGAATGCTTTTCATCTTCATATTCATACGTTAAACGCGAATAGCGATTTTCATATGAAATACTTTTTGCGTGGCGATATCCTTTCAACTTCCAATCTAAATACATAGGTTGTGAAGTATTTATAATGCCATCCAATCCTTGGCTATTGATGCTAAAATCTAGCATATATTCACCAGGATGCAATGTATATTTATATTCAATAAAACCGTTTTCGGAAGTCTTAAGTTTCATGGAGAGCACGTGGTCCTCACCATTTTTACTCAAAGTTGGTTGAAAGTATAAATCCTTGGAATTTAAACTTCTATTTTCCGCAGAAAACTGTAGGTCTAAAGATGCGTTTCCGTCTTTAATTAAATAAACGGGAACAGAATCGTATTGATGGAAATTCTTTAAAAGCGCTTCGGTTATATAACCTCCTTTGTTACTGATTTTCAGCATAAGAACGTCGTTCTCTAAAACAGTAGTACCTTCAGTTGCGGAAGGAAGTGTTCCAGAATATGCAAAGGAACCAAGCTTGTTTTTCAATTGTTCTAAAGCCAATGAATCGCCAGGCATAACAGCATCGCTAATCTCGGTAGTTGCTTCGGACAAAGTGATGTCTTGTTTGCTTTTTTCAGCTTCTGCTTTTTCTTTCGCGGCAGCTTCTGTCTTGGCTTTTTCAGCTTGAAGTTCTTCCTCGGTAGGTTTGTTGAGGTAAAGCATCCAGATTAGGATTCCACCGATTAATAAAAAACCTATAAGTGAGTTAAAGTCGAATTTCTTTTTTTCCATCTTTTATTTCTTCTTTTGAAATATTTCAAAAGTGTGTTATCGTTAATTTTAACTGGCAGGGCAATAATCCCGCCTTTTTTATAAATACGTCAAATTGTCCTATTTGTTTTTTGAAGCGTGATCGTGAACAGCTTTCACAAAGGCCACAAAAAGTGGATGCGGATTGGCAACCGTGCTTTTATATTCAGGGTGATACTGAACCCCAACAAACCATGGATGTTCTGGGATTTCAATAATCTCAACCAACCCAGTATCAGGATTTACCCCAGTGGCAATCATACCGGCAGCCTCAAATTGCTCACGGTATTTATTGTTGAATTCATAGCGGTGGCGGTGACGCTCCTCTATGGTTTTTGTTTTATATATCTTACTGACAATACTTCCCTTTTTTAAATCACACTTCCAAGCGCCCAAACGCATCGTGCCGCCCATATTGGTAATGTTCTTTTGGTCTTCCATGATACTAATTACTGGATCTTTGGTCTGAGAATTCATTTCAGTACTATTCGCATCTTTAAGTTTTAGTACGTTTCTGGCGAATTCAATAACGGCCATTTGCATTCCCAAACAAATTCCCAAAAACGGTAAATTGTTTTCACGGGCATATTTTACGGCTGCAACCTTTCCTTCAACACCGCGCTCACCGAAACCGGGAGCTACTAAAATACCATCTAACTTTGAAAGTTTTTTACCGATAGTTTTTGCGTTTATGTGTTCGGAATGTATGTACTCCACTTTTACTTTCACCTCGTTTTCCGCGCCAGCGTGAATAAAAGATTCAAGTATGGATTTGTAGCTGTCCTGCAATTCCACATATTTTCCAATCAAACCAATATGAACTTCGCCTTTTGGATTTTTGTGTCTTTGTAAAAATTTATTCCACTGTTTTAAATCGGGCTTTTTTGAATCTTTTAAATTTAATTTCTGAAGTGTAACCGTGTCCAAGCCTTCCTCAAGCATCATATTAGGGACATCGTAAATTGTGGAGGCATCGATGGATTGAATAACCGCTTCCTCTTTCACATTGCAAAAAAGAGCAAGTTTTCGTCTTAGATCTTTTGAAAGTTCATGTTCAGTTCTGCAAACCAAAATATCTGCGCGAATTCCGCTTTCCATCAATGTTTTTACAGAGTGTTGGGTGGGTTTTGTTTTTAGTTCACCCGCTGCAGAAAGGTAGGGTACAAGGGTTAGGTGAATAACCAAAGCGTTATCATCGCCCATTTCCCACTTCATTTGGCGTACTGCTTCAATGTAGGGCAAGGATTCAATATCGCCAACGGTTCCACCAATTTCGGTTATTATTATATCATATTCGCCTGTGTTTCCAAGCAATTGTACGCGTTCTTTAATTTCGTTGGTGATGTGTGGAATAACCTGTACGGTTTTTCCCAAAAATTCACCGCGACGTTCTTTCTCAATTACACTTTGGTAAATACGACCCGTAGTAACATTGTTGGCTTGTGAAGTATTTACGTTTAAGAAACGCTCGTAGTGACCCAAATCTAAGTCGGTTTCAGCACCGTCATTGGTTACATAGCATTCGCCATGTTCGTAAGGGTTTAGTGTGCCTGGATCTACATTTATATATGGATCCAATTTTTGGATGGTAACACGGTATCCTCTAGCTTGTAGTAACTTAGCTAGCGATGCCGCTATAATTCCTTTTCCTAATGATGATGATACCCCGCCCGTAACGAAGATGTATTTTGTAGTGCTCATGAATGCCTTTGCTGAAATAACTATACGGGATGCAAAGGTACATTTTTATTATGGAAAGGAAAGCTATAAATTTCAAAATATGGCGGTAGAAGAAAAGGGTTGTTAACTCGCAAATTTCTTCCCAATTAATAATGTATTTGTATCGTTCACTTTTGGGTAAACTAGAAATTTTAAACCGCTCCCGAAGTTGGAACTGACAGTTTCATTGGCTACAGAGTCTTTTTCCAGATTAATGCCCACATTAAAAATTATTGAACCATTTTTTTGAAGTAATATCGAAATATTTTCGCAAAATTCTTTTCCATAAAAAATAGGGGGTACGTTGGTGTCAATGAAAAGATCAATAATTACTAAATCAAATTTTTCTTTTGAATTTTTTACAAATTTAAAAGCATCAGCTTCTATAATTTGGAGCTCTTCTGAAGTGCTTATTCCAAACTCATTCTCCGCAAGTTTTATAATCGCTGGATCAATTTCAACGGCAACTATATTTTTTTTGTATTCAAAAGTATTTCGAAGGGAATGAATTACACTTCCACCTCCCATTCCCAGAAGTAATAGATTTTCAACAGATTTTAAATCAACTTTCGTCAATCCAAACTCTAGAATTTTTTGAAGGGAACCGTAGGAATAGTTTGCGTTTTCAGTATCTAAAACCTTTTTGCCGTTAAAATAGGTCACTTCCAAAGTGCCATTTATTTCTGAAGAAAATTGGCGGGTAGTTGGCCAAAAATAGCTGAAAAATCTTTTCACTTTTTAATCAACCTTTGCAATAAGCCTTCCAGTCCATTTAATTTCAATTCATACATTTCCGCCATCATCCGGCCCAATTTTCCTTCCGGAAATCCCTTCTGTTTAAACCACACAAAATAGTACTCAGGGATATTTGCCAAATAATAGCCTTCGTATTTTCCGAAGGGCATTTTGTAGTTGGCCAATTCAATCAAATGTTTTGGGTCCGGGTTACTTCCAATCATTGTATTCCGCAAGTTGGTTAGCGATGTGTTTTTGCCAGAAAATTTCTTTCTCTTCGTTGCGGGAATGGTCTGTTTCAGCATCAAAGTTAGTCTGCATCGCTCTTCTTTTTTGTTCTACTTGCTGATAGATTCCTTCAATTTCAGATTTTATCTTTTTTGTAAATGTTTTTTCCTTAAGTTTTTTCCGAAGCATACGCGCATGCAATTCCGACACATCAAAATGGGCTTGTTCATGCTTTAAAATATAAGGATTAACTCTTTCGGGAATGTACCAAGAGCTTTCTGGGGAAAAGAAACTTTTTACGGAGTATTCCGCATTTACAGCTCCATTTTTTATGGAATAGGAATATTGAAAACTGATACCGGTATTGGTACTCGCTACGAAGCTGGCACTTCTAACTGGTTTTCCGCGAAAATCTTCCCAAGTTAATTTTTGGGTTTCATTCCACATAATTTTTTCCGAACTGTCCTGCGGAAAGAGAAGTAAGGAAAATAGAAAGGTGAAAAGTAGTTTCATATTAATGTGAAATCAAAAATAGTACCTAAAATTGTAGTTATCGGATGCGCTGAAAGCAACGAATATTTTAACTCCAATTAAAAATAATATCCCTTTCAATATCTGGATGAAGACTATAATGAACGGGACAGGTTCGGGCGGTATTTTCCAGTATTTTTTTTGATTTTTCGTCAATTCCAGTAGGGAAATTTAAAACCACTTCAATTTTTGAAATTCGGCGTGGATCTGCCGCCATTGTTTTGGTTACCATTGCTGTGGTTCCGTCCATATTCACTTGCATATCGCGCGCCTTAATGCCCATCATTGTAATCATACAATTGGCAAGACCTGTGGCCACTGTATCTGTTGGCGAAAAAGCTTCACCCTTTCCGTTGTTGTCTGTGGGCGCATCGGTAATAAATTTATTGCCCGATTTCAAGTGTTCATTTTCTGTACGGAGATTGCCCAGATAGGTTACTTTGGAAGTGCTCATTCTACAACTTCAAATTTAAGTTCGGCGTTATATTTTAAAATATATGCTGCTTCGTTGCAATATCCTTCTGAGGTTGATTTTTCGTAACGGAATTTGTTTTCAATGTAAACCGTTTCGTTTTCTGGCATAACTGCATCATAAATATCTTTTTCGGAAGCCAATCGCAGCAGCACATCATAGGTTACATCAAACCCGCGGATGGCGTATCTATTTGGAAGTACACCGTATTTATTTTTATAGCTAATTAAAAAAGGATTACGGTCATCTTCTGAAATATTTTTATTTACAGATGGAAATGTAAAGTTGATTTTTGCCAAGCGTATGCTGGAAACTTCGTGCCATTCATAGGCCTCGTTTTTATTCAAAGTAAATAGGCGTATTTTATAATTGGCCGGTATCGCTGCAAGAGCGTTTACTGCGCTACTCACTAAAACAGGATTTTCAGACTCAAGGATTACCCAGTTGTCCATTCCTTCGGAAGCTACAGAAGATATATCGCTACCTTGAACATAGCCACCGCCCCGAGGCGAAACGGTTTTTGCGGTTGGAATTGCAGTTTGTATCATTTCGCGTTGCTTCGCTTTTTTTGAATCGGAAATAATAATAATGTTTTTCCCCGAACTGTGTTCTTTTATATATTGGATCATCCTTTTTTCAAGCACGGCGTCTGTGGGAAGGGTTTGAAATAGATTATTGTTCATCACCATATCTCTATTACTGAGTGGTGAAAAGACAGGGATTTTTTTGTCTTTCAACATTTCAGAAGCTTTTTCAACATTTTTTTGAAGTAATGGGCCTATTACGGCATCCACATTTTTGAAATCGCTATTTGAAATAATTGATGCAACTTTAGTGTCGCTTTTTTCTGTGTCATAAACATTCAATGTAACTGAAATTCCCTTATCCTTTGCAAATTCAGCAGCCATTAATGCCCCGCTGTAAAAATCTAAAGCAACGCGAAGGGTGGGATCTTTCTTAAGCCAGTCTTGGTCATTACTCGTTGAATCGCTCGGATTGCGCATTAAGCGAAAAGGAAGCATTAGTGCGACCGTTTTCATTTTTTTGTTATCAATTCTTTTTTCAAGATCAACAACTGAAATATCTTCTTTTAAAATAGCGTTTTCGTCTTTTGGTATTTTTAAAATCATCCCTTCCTTAAGACCATCTTTTGCATATGGATTTAAAGCGATAATTTCTTCTTCTGAAAGTCCAAATTTTACTTTTAACCTAAAGAAGCCTTCCTTCGGCTTTACTTCATAATATTGAAAATTCTCGTCGTCAATTTCCGCATTTTCAATTACTGTTTTTTCTGGCACGATAAGAGTCGTTCCAACTTTCAGGCTCTCTCCCAAATCTGGATTCAAATCTTCTAGTTCCGCGATAGAAATTCCAAATTTTCTGGCAATTCCAAACTTTGTTTCTTTTGGTTTAACAGTGTGTTTTTGGGTGCCAGGTAAAATCTTTCCTGGTCCTGAGCTTCCATTTTCTGTAACTTGCGATGCCGCCGGAATCAATAATCGCTCTCCTTTTTTAAGTCCACGGGAATATAATTCCTTGTTTAATTTTTTAATATCTTCAACACTAACATTGTATAATTGGGCAATTCCGTAGAGGGTTTCCTTCTTTTTTACTTTGTGCTCGCGGAAGTTATTATTGTTAGTTCCAGAACTTATCAGGTTATTGGATGGTATTATTAAAACGCTATTCACCTTCAAACCATTTTTTGCATCTGGATTGAGATTGTAAATAGTTTCTTCAGAAATGTTGAAGTCTTTTGCAATGCTGTAAACCGTTTCCCCTTTTTGAACCGAATGGCTTTTGTACTGTTGCTGCGCTGCAGAGCCACAACTAACCATAAATAGAAAGGTTACCGAAACGTATATTAAACACTTCAACATAGAGATAATCAATTTTTTAGATTTGCTAAACATAGTCTCGATTTCAATTTTTATTCCCACTCAATAGTTGCGGGCGGTTTAGAGCTGATGTCATAGACTACTCTATTAACGCCTTTAACTCGGTTTATTATATGGTTGCTCACTTCCTGTAAAAATTCATAAGGAAGGTTCACCCAATCTGCGGTCATTCCATCTGTGGATTCCACGGCGCGTAGCGCAACTACTTTCTCGTACGTTCTTTCATCGCCCATTACGCCCACGCTATTTACTGGCAATAGGATCGCTCCAGCCTGCCAAACTTTATCGTATAGATCCCATTTTTTCAGACCATTTATAAAGATTGCGTCAACCTCCTGTAATATACGAACTTTTTCTGCTGTAATATCGCCCAAAATTCGAATAGCCAAGCCTGGTCCGGGGAAAGGATGTCTACCCAATAACTCTGGGTCTATGCCCATTTCTTTTCCAACGCGTCGCACTTCATCTTTAAAAAGCATGCGCAAAGGTTCCACAATTTTCAGCTTCATAAAATCTGGTAAACCACCAACATTGTGATGGCTTTTTATGGTTACTGAGGGCCCGTTTACCGAAACACTTTCAATAACGTCTGGGTAAATGGTTCCTTGTGCCAACCAGTCAACACCTGTTAATTGATGTGCTTCATCATCAAAAACTTCTATAAATGCGTTGCCGATGGCTTTGCGTTTTCTTTCTGGATCGCTTTCGTCTTTTAAGGCTTTCAAAAAACGTTCAGAAGCATCAACGCCTTTTACGTTTAGCCCCATATCTTTATATTGGTGAAGCACACTTTCAAATTCGTTTTTACGAAGCAAGCCGTTGTTTACGAAAATACAGTACAGGTTTTTACCGATGGCTTTATTCAACAGAATGGCAGCAACAGTAGAATCTACACCGCCACTTAAACCGAGCACCACTTTGCCATCCCCAATCTGTTCTCGCAAAGTTTCAACCGTAGTTTCCACAAAAGCTGCAGGGGTCCATGTTTGTGGAACTCCGGCAATGTTTACCAAGAAATTTTCAAGTAATTGCTTCCCGTGGGTTGTGTGGTATACTTCTGGGTGAAATTGTATTGCATAGGTTTCTTCGCCCTCAATTCTGTAAGCCGCATTTAAAACATCAACTGTACTAGCCAAACGCACTCCGTTTTCGGGAAGTTGCGCAATGGTGTCGCTATGGCTCATCCATACGTTCGTATTCTCAGGAATATCTTTAAAGAAATCTTCCCCAGATTTTATCATTGAAAGTTTCGCTCTGCCGTATTCACGCAGGTTAGATGGCTCTACGCTTCCACCACTGAAATGTGCTAAATATTGCGCTCCATAACAAACCGCCAAAAGGGGCTTGTGTCCGCGAATCTGAGAAAGATCTGGATGTGGCGCATCTTCCGCGCGAACCGAAAACGGACTGCCGGATAGTATTACAGCCTTAAAAGGCTCCAAGTTTTCTGGAATATGGTGGTAAGGGTGAATCTCGCAGTAAATGTTCAGCTCCCGCACGCGTCTGGCGATTAATTGGGTATACTGCGAACCAAAATCTAAAATGAGGACGTTATTTTGCATAGGCAAAAATACTTTAAATATATAAGTTGGTTAAATGGTTGTGTGTAATTTTTTTAGGGTTTTCAACAGAATAATTATAACTCCAAAACAGTAAAATTAGCATCAAGCGGATTGAGATTTTCTTTTAATAAATCCATCAATTCTTCCCCATATTCCAAATAAAACTCAGAAAAATTTAGCTGTCGTTCCTGTAAGCTTTGGTTAGGGAAAAGTTGATTTTGAATAGCTCTCAAACGATCTAATTCATCGGAAAGATTTCGTTTTTGGGCTTTTAACAAGCGTTTTTCAAGGTTGTCCAAACCGTTCAATTGTTTCTTTTCCTGTGCGCCAACAGCTCCTAAAAAAGAAACGTCGGTCTTTTCGGCCAAGGTGTATAAATCCTTAAACTGCTGTTTTAAGAAATCCTTTTGTTTTGAGAAGTCTATAGCTATTTTTGAAATTTTATAGGTGTGCCGGGTAATTAACTCGTGCTGATGAAGAAACAATTCCTCAATTTCTGTATTGAGTTTTTCTAGTTTTTCTGATAACATTTTAGGAAACAAAAGCACCGAATTCCGAAGTAATAAAATAGGAAAAGGCACTTCCACTGTATTAAAATAATCTTTTAATTGAAACCAATATGCCAGCTCGCCGCCGCCGCCAATGTAACAAAGATTGGGTAAAATTTCTTCTTGGTATAAAGGTCGTAGCAAAGCATTTGGTGAAAACCGCTGTGGATTTTCGTACAGTTCTTTTAAAATTTCTTCTTTTGAAAAAGAGATGTCCGTTTCATTTACATAAAACTTGCCTTCCTGCTCAACAATTCGTTCTCTGAGGTTTTCCTTTAAATAAAACAGATTTATTTCCCGTGGATGTACTTGTTCCGAAAAACCTAAATTTGTAAGGTTTTCAGTAGTTTTCGATACTTTTTTAAAGCTGAGATTTTCTGTAAGTTCCTTTTCGGCATAAGGAATAAAACATTTTTTCAGCGCAGCATCATTCCCATCCACAATAACAAGCCCGTGATGATAGAACATGCTATTTGCCAAATACCGAGTGGCATCTGCAAGGTTGTCGTGTTTTGTGTATGCGTCGGAAAAATAGGAAATCAATTTTTTGGCGTTTTCGCTTTCCCCAAACTCCTTTTTCAATTGCTGTTTCACTTCCTCCAAACCTTCCGTAGAAAGTTCGCCAACAGCCCCAGAAGCTTCTCTGTCCCACTTAACTTTTTTTCCAAATAGATTGAAATAATTAATTTCCTCAAAATCGTGGTCTTCAGTTGCCATCCAATAAATAGGGACAAAATGATGGTTGTGATATTCCTTATTCAATTTTTCGGCAAGATTTATTGCAGAAAATATTTTATATAAAAAGTATAATGGACCTGTGAAAAGATTAAGCTGATGTCCCGTTGTTATCGTGAAGGTGGTATGCTCTTTCAATAAATCTATATTGCTAAGTGTAGACTGCGAAAGTGAATTGTCTCCATATTGAAGCATAATCCGTTTTGCCAACAAATGCCGTTTATCATCCGTAAAAGTTTTCTGCTTCTCGGTAATCTGGTGTTTAAAATTCTCCAAGTTTGGAAAGCGATTGTAAAAGGGTTTTAAACTTTCATCTTCAGCGAGATAATCGCATATCAATTTTGAAAAATAACCTGTGTTTTTATACGGAATGGAATGGTTTGGCATAGGTTCTTCAGAAAGATTCAAACAAAAATACAGTATAAATAAGAATTCAGAATTCAGAATTCAGAATTTGGTAAAACTTTAGTAGTTTTAGACCACTTTTTAAAACCCGCACAATGACGCGCTATTTTACTTTTTTATTCCTAGTTTTTCCTATTTTTATTTTCGCCCAATTAAAATCTCCTGCTGAATTTTTAGGCTATGAAATAGGAACTCAATTTTCCCGCCACGCTGATGTTGTTGGCTATTTTGATCATGTAGCTACAAATAGTGGAATGGTAAAATACTTCGACTACGGAAAAACTAACGAACGCCGAAGACTTATTTATGCCGTTATTTCTTCCGAAGAAAACCTTGCAAATCTTGAAAAAATACGAACTGATAATTTAAAAAATATTGGCATCCTTTCAGGTAGTGCAACTCCTGAAAAGACAATTGTGTGGCTCAGCTATAATGTTCACGGTAATGAAGCAAGTAGCAGCGAGGCAGCAATGAATACTGTCTATAAACTGATTACGGAACATTCCGATTGGTTAAAAAACGTTGTAGTCATTATGGATCCTGGCGTGAATCCAGACGGGCGTGACCGTTATGTAAATTGGTATAACCAAGTGAAAGCTTCGCCTTATAATTCTTCACAGGATGCCACCGAACACAACGAACCTTGGCCTGGCGGAAGACCAAACCATTATTTATTCGATTTAAATCGCGACTGGATGTGGGCAAGTCAAGTGGAAACACAGCAACGCTTAAAAATTTACAATCAGTGGATGCCCCAGATACACGTGGATTTTCACGAACAGTATATCAATAATCCATATTATTTTGCTCCTGCTGCGGAACCTTTCCACGAAATAATTACACCTTGGCAGCGCGAATTCCAAAACAAGGTAGGAAAGAACAACGCTAAATATTTTGATAAAAACGGTTGGCTTTTCTTTACCCGCGAGAGTTTTGACCTTTTGTACCCTAGCTATGGCGATACCTATCCACTCTTTATGGGAGCTATTGGAATGACTTACGAACAGGCAGGCCACGGAATGGCTGGTTTGGGAATTATGAATGACGAAGATGTGGAACTTACCCTTGTGGACCGTGTGGCACATCATACCACTACAGGTCTTTCCACAATTGAGGTAGCTTCGCAAAACGCAGCGTCCCTAAATACTGAATTTAAAAAATTCTTTAAAAACGATAATCTAAAATATAAAAGTTTTGTGCTGAAAGGTAATCTCGACAACATTAAAGCACTTACTGAAATGCTAGACCGTCACGAAATAAAATACGGATATGCAACTGAGGGAAAAGTAAGTGGCTTTAATTATTCCGAAAATAAAAAAGGAACAATGGATGCCAAAGGAGCGTTGGTAGTTAGCACCAATCAACCAAAAGGTAAAATGGTGCAGGTACTGTTTGAACCTAATGCTGCGCTTTCAACTCCCGTTACATATGACATTACAGCTTGGAGCCTACCGTATGCTTTCGGACTGGATGCGGTAGCGAGCACAACGTTGGTTTCAGCAAACGGGAGTTTTCCGAGTAATAGCGTTTCCAATATTCCTTCGGCAACGGCGGCGGGTTATATTGCCAAATGGAACAGTTTACAGGATGCTGAATTTCTTTCGGCCTTGTTAAAAGCAGATATAAAAGTGCGTTTTTCTGAAAAAGGACTTGGTTTTGGTGGTAACAGCTTTGGTCGCGGCAGTTTGATTATTACGCGTAGCGATAATAAAACAAATACAGATTTTGACAAAACTGTTTCTGAAATTGCCAATGAGATGGGGCGCCAATTGTACACTTCGCCTTCAAGTTTTGCTGATAGTTTAACAGATTTCGGATCACAATATGTGCATTTAATTAAAAATAAAAAAGTAGCAATGTTGCGGGGGGAGGGAACTTCGTCTTTAAGCTACGGCGCACTTTGGCACTTTTTTGAAACACAATTGAAATACCCAATTACTTACATTAATACAGAAGATATAGGTAAAATTCAGTGGTCAAATTATGATGTGCTTGTTTTGCCCGACGGAAATTACAAATCCATTTTAAACGAAGCTACTTTTAAAACCCTTGATGAATGGATTGAAAAAGGAGGAAATGTAATTGCAATTGCAAATGCGGTAAGTATTTTTGAAGACAAAGAAGGTTTTGATCTAAAAAAGAACGGGGACGAAAAGGCTGAAAAAGAAAAGGATACTTTAGGAAATATGATTCCCTACGCCCAGCGCGAACTGGAAAGTACTAAAGATTTTATTACTGGAAGTATTTATAAAGTTATGTTAGATAATACCCATCCTTTAGCGTTTGGTTATGGCGATACTTATTACAGTTTAAAACTGGGTAGCGATTCCTATAAATTTTTAGATGAAGGGTTTAATGTTGGATATATAAAAGAACCCGAAAGCGTTTCTGGTTTTTCGGGTGAAACCGCGAAAGCAGCTTTAAAAAATTCCATCGTTTTTGCAGAAGCCAGAAAGGGTAGAGGTAGTGTAGTTTATATGGTGGACGATGTTTCCTTTCGCTCCTTTTGGCAGAATGGTAAGTTGTTTTTAGCAAATGCGATTTTCTTTGTAAATACTGGAAACTTCTAGAGATACTTTGGTCTCCATATTTTCGTAGAGCAATGAACTTTTTTTAACATTGGAACCACAAAGGTTTTTATAGAGAACACCACGATTGCTCAGTAAACTTTATGTTCTTCAAAACGTTTTGTGTTTGAAGGAGGATATAAAACATCCTGACTTTTTTACTTTTTTTCAATAGGAATCACCGAAACATTCTCAGTTTTAATCTCAGATAGTAGTTCTAGTTCTCCCGCTTCAAACAAGGAATCAACAGTTTTTAAATCCACAGATTCCCAAGGTTCCACTTTGTAGTTTTTGTAATCTACAAAACGTAGCCCATTAATCACTCTTGGGTTATAAGCTTGCCGAAAGCGTATGCCTCCTTCCCCAGTGTAAAATTTATAGGCAAAATAATCTGCTGTAAAATCACTTTCATGTATCCAGTACATATAAAGATCTTCGTGGTCTGTACCGCCGCCTTCTTTTGTAAATGTTACCTTGATTTTGTAGTACTTTTTGCCATCAATCTCAGCTTCCCCAACTAATTCTTTTTGAACCGCTGCTTCATTTAAACCAAAGGGCAATTGTACAAAGTAATGCACCGAGTTTAAAGAATTGGCGTATTTGCTGGCCGTAGAATCTGGTAAAATTAGTTTTGTACCATTAATGAAACGTTCAAATTCAGAATTTGTTAGTACATCAGTTATTTCTCCCAAAGAATCGGTAAAACTTCGCCTTAACTCAAATAAACCGTTTTCTCTATGGCTACTATAATCAGCGTCTCGAAAGCTAAAAGCTATATTGGCGGCATCATATTTTTTGCCACCGGCATTTTCAATAGTTTTATCAATAATTTTTTGGGCGGTGAGTTGTTTTTTTTCAGTTTTGCACGATAACAATACAAACAGGAAGCAAATTATTGGAGTGAAGCGCATGTTTCTTTAGTTTTCACAAAGATACAAAGGCAGAGCCGAATGGATTCATCGAAAGATATATAACACGAGATTTGTCCTAAATTTCTTAAAGTATGCAATTTGGTAATCTATAAGGTTGCTCCGAATAAATATCCTACCAAAGCCGTCAAGCCCATAGCAACTGTTCCCCAAAATGTAACTCTTATAATTGCTTTTCCAATACTTGATCCTCCTGTTTTGGCGGCTACTATTCCTAAAATTATTAAGAAAACAATGGCAAATCCATATAGAAAGTATTCCATATTATCAATGGGTAGAAATAATGCAACAATTAGCGGAAGCACTCCTCCAAAGGTAAATGCTGAACCAGAGGCGAGTGCAGCTTGTATTGGTTTAGCTTGGCTTATTTCATTAATCCCCAACTCATCTCTTATATGGGCCGCTAGTACGTCGTGTTCCGTTAATTCTTCGGCAACTAACAAAGCAGTTTCTTTTTTTAGTCCTCTCTTTTCATAAATTTCTGCCAAACGTTGTAATTCAAGTTCGGGTGTTTCTCTTAATTCTATAATTTCTCTTTCAATATCAGCTTTTTCCACATCGGTTTGGGAACTTACAGAAACGTATTCTCCCGCGGCCATTGATAAAGCTCCCGCAACCAAACCTGCAAGGGTTGCCAAAATAATAGGTTCTCTTAAATCACTGGCTGCAGCAACTCCAATTGCAAGGCTTGCGGTAGAAAGAATCCCGTCATTTGCTCCAAGTACTGCAGCCCGTAGCCAATTACTTCTATGTATGTAATGGTTGTCTAAATAATCATCTGGCATATCGCTCATAATTGCTGATTTAAGGATGTATAAAGTTACTTTTTTAGGCTCATATTGAACCCTCAAATTGTATTTGAATTTATGGATTTATCCCAATATTTTTAAACCAATCATTCCAACCAGAAAGCCCAAACAAGCACCAAGTGCCGGAATCCAATTTTTTTTCATACTTGATAATGGTGCTATATCTTGAAAAATAAGGTAAACAATTCCACCGGATGAGAAAATCATGAGTGCGCCTATGGTGATGGGCATATCGGATAAAAAGTAATATCCTAATAATGCCGAAGCCACCCCCGAGAAACTTAAGAGGAAAAGAATTATTAAACATTTCTTTGCAGAATAAATAATTTTTAATTCTAGATAAGCATTAAATGCTTCTGGGAAATTTTGAATACCAATAATGATTGCCAATAATATTCCTAATTGCGGATTCTGTGAAAAAACAGCCCCCATAGCAATGGCTTCGGGAACAAAATCTGAAAGCATCCCTAACAACTGGGCAATGGTACCGCCCTTACGCTGTATATAGCGATCTATTAAAAAGAATGCTATGGCACCTGCCATAAAGCATATTGCCATTGGTACTAATGAAAGCGCCTGCATTCCTTCTGGGATCAACACCAATGCTACGGCGGCCATTAAAATACCACCACCAAAGGCTGTTGAGCTATGAATGATTTCTGCCTTTACTAATCCGCTTTTTACGTGATCCCCAAAATAATAGGATAATAAACCTCCTAAAAAAACAGTTGAGCCTGAAAGCAAAGAGAACAGTATTATAATTTGAAATTCTGCCATCTTAAACGTTAATGGCTAATCGTTATATCTGTTCATTGTATTGCTTTTTACTTTTTTTAACCCTTGTCTTCATCAAGATCATTATGGTTATCTCCTCCCAAACTGTAGTAGTTGTTTTCTTCATCCTCACTACCCACACTTTCCTGTTGATCGTCTAGTTCTGATCCAGGAATATCTAAATCATCTCCCGATTTATCATCCTTAAACCCTTTTTCATTTGGCGTTCCTTCTGCTTCATTTGGGGTCTTTGTTTTTGAAGGATCTTCTGGGTTTAGTTCTGTTTCTTCCTTTTCTTTGTTATAAATGTCTTCTGAAGGAGGGTAGGTTGGATATCCTTCATAATTCTTTGACTCTGTGTCTTTTTTTTCTTTTTTCATAATATGTGTATTTGAGTATTCTAATAATATATCCTGCACGGAGTTATAATATTCTTTAAAATCTTTTGTGCTCATTCCCGAAGGGACAATTTCTGAATCTTTTTTGGGCATCTCAGAAATGTATTTTGGATAACTCAGGAAATTATGTGTGAATTTACATGGTGATATATGATATCCTGCTACAATTTAGCTTTTGTTTCCATATATAATAGCTTTTAATTGATTTAAATGAGATATACAATTATCACCTTTTTAGGTAGTAATTGAGTATCCCGTTATTTATAATTGCTTCTACTTATATCTTACCCTACTAATTAATTGTTTTATTGATTATTCTAAGGAAGTTCAAAATATGTTATTGTTCAAAATGATTCTTGACAAAAACATTTTTTTCATTATCCGTCATCTTATCTGCAGATTTAACGTCAATTTTTATATCCTTAAAATGTGAGTTGTTTTTTAAATAATTATGTAGTTCTGATTTTGCATTCGTTGGACCAAATAAGACTACATGATTGTATTTCGAAATCTCCTCTGAAATTTCTTTATAAAATGCTTCTTGCATTTGCTCTTCCTTATTATGCATAGTGTATTCACTTCTATTCAATACTTCTTCTTTTGTATTGGACGTAAATTTTGATGCTATGGAATGATTATTTTTAATGGAGTCTAAATCAATAAAATTTGCTGATGAATGATCCATCCAAATCCCTAAATTCTTTTTTGTTTCCATATTCTATTTTTATAATTAATTAAATTATTTGTTCTATAAGTGTATGATCCGCTACAATCTCGATCATTGCCAAGCCCCAATGCAGTTTTTTCATAATTCAATTATTGACTTTAGAAAGCACAAAGTCAAAGATTACTGTTATTTCGTCTCCCACTTTTATGGTTCCAAGAAACATTACAGGTGGCTCCATGCTAAAGTCGGTCATCTTTATTGTTTTGGAAACCTTTAGTTGCAAATCACCATTGGGCAATAATTTTCCGTGTGCCGAAATAGGAACCGACTTACTTACGCCTGCCATGCTGAGCTTCCCAATAGTTTCCATGCTAACCACACGTGACTTATTCATTTTTACCTCTGCATTATTAAAAGAATATTTTATATACGGGTACTTGTCTGATTTAAAGGTTTCATAGGTTTTAGCATCCATTTTCTTCCCTTCTTTACTTATAATGCCCTTTACAGGAATTTTAATTTCCGCATCTTTTATTGATGCTAGCATATTATCTTTTAGTTGAAATGAACCTTGGCCTTCTATTATTGTAACATCGGACTCCCAATCGTGCAATGTAGAAGTACCTTTTACTGTTGCCTTTACCGATTTCATAAAAAAGTCTGTGGGTAAAACTACTACCGTCTTTTCGAAAGCTGAGGAATGGGAAGTAACAAGAACTATAGGCTTAGGGATATCAACAGTTATTTTTTTTGGCTCATGAATGGCCATTGCTTCAGAAATATCCATATACTTTTTTGTTTTAGAGCTAATCTCTAAAATTGAAGTATTTCCATAAGTTTTTAAATGCGCTTTGGTAATTATAGGGCTTTTATATTCTACAAATGCCAGAGATGTTACAATACCAAATGCAACGAGTAAAAGATTATATTTCGTCATTATTCAGCTTTTTAAGCATCAGACATTCCTTTTCTCATGAACATTTAAAATTTTTCTGAGTGTGAAAATGCCGATACATTTTTTCATTCGCCTTCTATTAAAATGGGTTTTACCTTAACAGTTATTTCCATTGTGACTTTTGACTTTATAGAATGGGTTATCAAACAAGCATTTTCAGCTTTTTTTAATATACGTGTTGCTTTGTCTATATAAACTTCATTATGAATAACTACGGTAGGTTTGAGCAAGATTTCGCTCATCATTAACTTACCTTCAACCATTTCTAGCTTTCCTTCTGCCTGACAGCTGAAACTTTCAAACTCAAGAGTTGAATTTTCTGCTATAGCTAAAAAAGTAGTCATTAAACAACTACTCACTGAAGCTACAAACAAGTGTTCTGGAGACCAAATACCTTCTATTCCTTTAGGAAATTCTGGGGGAGTGGCTACTTCAATACAAACGCCATTTTTTTCGTTCAATTCAGGAGAACACATAATGCCTCTACGACTGTTTTTCCAATTTATAACTACATTGTAAATATGTGATTCCATGGTTCCTAATTTCTAAAAGTTAAATTTAATCTCCAGACCATTCATCTGCGGTTATTTATTTTTCGGCAACTTCGATACTGTTGTCTTCAATTAAAAGGAAAGTAACTTCTATGTTTTTCATTCCCTTAAATTCAATCTTGTCTTTTATGCTGCTTACCCAAGCCATATAGTTATATAAACCGTTAATAGACAAACCTCCAACTAACAGTTTAAAGCTACAAATTAAGACTTGCGGTTTGCATAAGACACAAATTTTAAGGTACACACAGGGGTTAAATCTGCAGGGTGACTGAATAAAATTATTCATTTACCTTTATAATCTGCTGGGAAATTGATTTCCCCCTGTGTTGTAACTGCTTTAAATTCGGGAGCAATATTACCAATTCTTGGCATGCTTATTATTTGCTGTTTTTGATCTTGATTTAGCATAATAATATGTATTAATTTGGTTTTGGTAAACCATTTAAGTTGCTTGTGAATTGGTATTGATTGATACTGAGTTGTTTTTTCCGTCAGTTTTAGAAGCTAATAGCTGCTTCCAAATTAAAGCCGTCAAATTTTGCTCCTGCAAATCTTCCAGACCAAGCATTACCTGTGTATTCTTGATTCACATATTCAGCTTTTACTATGATATTTTTTGAAAGAAACCAGCCACCACCTATATTAAAGCGATTTATTTCTAAATCATCTGTAGCGCTTTCAACTGTTTTTCCTTTTACGGTATTATATCTTCCTCCAATGTAGAATTTTTCATCCTGGCCAAAACGATAAAGCAATTCGGCAGCCAACTGGGTAAAAGATCCTTCTTTATCAGCTACTGGGGTAGTAATTTCATTACTTCCTGAAGCCACTTCAAAAATACCGAAGAACTCAAGACCTTTATACTTCACAAAAGGATTGACTTGTACAGCAGTAAGTTTTTTGAAACGAGCATTGTATCTACCTTCAAAGTTACCACCTTGACTATTTCCTAAAGAGTCAGGCACTGTTAGCAAAACGTTGTAATACCTGCTACCTGCACGATCGCCTCCGTATAACCAAGTGCCACTAGTTGTACCTTGATTCGTGTAGATTGAACCTGTTAAACGGACTCTTAAATCAGTGTTTATTTGTTTGTCAACCCCAACTTTACCATAAAAGGAAGGCTTATTATCAGTTAGATCATTTTTAACTACATTTTGATTAAGCTTACCATTGGTAACACCAACCACTGCTAGTAATCCACTATTCTGAACCGTTACCTCACCAAAAGCTTCGGTTGAAAAGGAGTCCATTATATAATTTCCTACAAATGGATTAAATATAGCTCTTGCATTATCTGTTCTGCGAAAATGGGCATCACCATAATTGAATTCATCCAAACCAATTCTAATTGTTGTATAATTCATTATCTCCTCCAAAAACCCAGGACTAACAAAGTTGAGTTTGTCAATTTGAATATGTCCTCCTTTTACCCAAGTCTCTTCATGGTGTTGTGATGAAAGGTATGCTTTAAGGTGCATTCTCACACCGTCAATTAATTGTACATCTAAATTTAGGTTAGCGTTTGGAAGGTTAAAGTCTGAACCTAGCTCAACTAAATTGTTGGCATCATTTTCTTGGCTTAAGGCCTGAAACTGCATGGCAAAATCTCCGCCTACTTTAACTCTTACACCTTGAAATGTAACAGTGTCAGTTTTGGAAGTTTCAAAAACATTTAGACCATTTTGATCATTTGGTCTAAAATATTGCAGTTTTTTTTGTTGTGCATTTAGGCTAATTGCGAAAAAGCAAATCGAAAGTAATATGAGTTTTTTCATCGTGTTTTGTTTTATTGGTTAGAAAAAGTGTTATCCTTTATTTTGTTTAATATATTTTACTTCAAAGTCAAGTTTAAGCGCATCACCAGTTGACATTGCACCTAGCATAAATGATGGTGGTTCAACATTGTAATCTGTCATGTTTAATTCGTATGAACCTTTATAAGTGATTGCGGTATTTTGATTGATTATAAGGTGTATGTCCATTGCTATATCTTTGGTAGTGCCCGCTATAGTAAGTTTACCGCGTGTTTTTAGCAGAAATCCTCCTTTTTCAGGCGACTCCTCAGAAGAGGTTAGTTTGTAACTTATGTATTTATACTTGTCTGCCTTCAATGCTTTGTATGCATTTTTGTCAAGTTTGCTGTTATCGCTTTTTAAATCTTTAACTTCTAAAGTGAACGAAAGCGCTTTTATTGAAGCGAGTTCACTTTCATTTGTAGTACTAAAAATTAATTGTGCTTCTCCCTTGGCACGAGTGGCATCCATTTCCCAATCATGGAAAGTTGAGGTTCCGTTTAGTTTCATTGAGACATTTTTGTTGTCTTGAATTCTGTATATAGTCTGTGCATATCCAATACTGCTAATTCCTATCATCATTAAGATAAGAGCTAAACCTTTTAAGTGCTTTTTCATTTCTTTCATTTTTAGAATTGAACTATTAATTTTAGTTTGTCAATATTATTTTAAGTGCCTTTTCTTTGGCAGCGTTTCCAAACACTTCATAGGCTTGTATGACCTCGCTTAACTTAAAGTGATGGGTGATTAATTTTTCTGGTTGAATTTTTCCGGCGGTAACTGTTTTCAGCAACATAGGAGTGGTGTTTGTATTTACAAGTCCCATGGTAATGGTGATATTCTGAATCCATAAATCCTGAATTTTCAGATCTACACTTTTTCCGTGTACGCCAATGTTTGCTATATGTCCTCCCGGACGTATAATTTGCTGGCAGATATCAAAAGTAGCAGGAGCACCTACGGCTTCTATGGCTACATCTACACCATCTTCTGTTTCAGCCATTATCTTTTTAGCGGCATCTTCTGTACCTGAATTAATAGTGTCTGTAGCACCCCATTTTTTGGCAAGTTTCAGGCGGTTTTCATCCAAATCTATCATATATATCTTGGCAGGGGAATAAAATTGTGCAGTTAGTAGGGCAGACATACCAATAGGGCCAGCACCAACAATAGCTATAGTATCTCCAGGTTTTACGCAACCATTTATTACTCCTATCTCATGGCCTGTTGGCAAGATGTCACTAAGCATTACCAATGCTTCATCATCTACACCCTCTGGGGCAGCATAAAGACTGTTATCGGCATGTGGAATACGTACATATTCTGCTTGAGTACCATTAATAAGGTTACCTAATATCCAACCTCCATCTTTACAATGACCGTACATTTGTTTTTTGCAGTACTCACAGGTTCCACAGGCAGTGATACAAGATATAATTACACGATCTCCTTTTTTAAAATGACTCACGCCAGTACCAACTTCTTCAATCACCCCAATACCTTCGTGACCCAAAGTGGTTCCTGGTTTTACACTAGGTGTTTTGCCATGCAGAATGCCTAAATCTGTTCCGCAGATCGTGGTTTTAACTATTTTTACAATTGCATCTGTTGGCTTTTCAATTTCAGGTTTTGACACCTCCTTATAGGCTATCTTACCCGGACCATCATAAACAAGACCTTTCATGGTTTTCCGCTGTGCCGAAGTACCGATTGAATGGATTTTTTTATTGGGAACAATTCTACTTGACATCGCTTTAGTTTATGTTAATAACTGATTATTAATAATTTAACTTAAGCAAAGGTAGAGTGCGGTTTATGAGCAAAAGATGATATTTATCAGGTTTACATCTTATTATTGAAAAGCTGACAATAGTCATTAAAAGCTATATCAAAATATAACCAGACAATCAACTGAGTAGTGAAAACTGCTTTTCGAAGAAAAAGAATCAAAAAAGGGAGAGGTAAGTATATTTACTTAGAATTGAAACCTTTTGAAACAACAATATCTAACACAAAATTTGTTTTATTGGGCTTTACAGAGCTATTATTTTTCATATACGTAGCGACAAAAAATGTATGGAATCACAGTATAGCCTAAAACAAACAAGACAAGAGACCGAGAAATAGAATAGAATAATGGCAGCTGAAATCGCCCGTTTAGAAAACACAATGAAATTTAATTGCAGTAAAGCGATGCTAAAGCAATACGCCAATAGTAATTCATACAAGTAGATGGTTTTACATCGCTCTCAAGGGCGGTGAATGAGGAATATATTAAGAACTAATGAAATTCCAGAGGGAAAATAGATTAACCGAAGAACCAGAATTATTATTATGCCTGAACCCAAACAACGTTCCAAAATAAAAAGAAGTTCAGTTGCGATAATTTGGGTTCGGCAATTCCTGCTTTGGGAGAATTAAAGTTTGAATGTGCACTAAGCGATAATCAATTACACTTTGAACAATTAGATTCCCCAATCAAACTGCCGTTTTTGTCAAACTCATATTTGCAGCATTCGTTGAAGTTTTTCTTTAAAATATCTTTTGCCCGCCGTATTCTTGCTTTTAGATTGGCAAGGCTTATAGCTAATATTTCAGCAGCTTCCTGTTGCTTTTTTCCTTTTATGTATACCAATTCAATGGGTTTTCTGTATATAAGAGGCAAATCATTTATAAATCTATCAAAACAACATACATTTTGATATTTATCTGAAAAGGTTTCTTTGTCCTCATTTAATGCTCCAACATATAAGGATTCCTGCTTGAAGTAATTTGTAATCTCGTTCCGTCCTATCTGAAATACCCAAGCTTTTATTTTTTCTTCTTCTTTAACCTGGCATAGGTTTTTATGGATTTTCAAAAAGGTATTCTGAAAAATATCATTGGTGGCGTGTTCGTTTTTTACCTTTTTCAAAATAAAAAAATAGAGTTCATTATTGAACTGACTCCATATTTTTTGTGTTTCCATCTTCAAAAATAAGATAAAGGTTAGCTCTTAAACTAACCTTTATTTAATTTAACAACAACTGCATTTATTGCATTCACATGTGTTACAAGGACAGTTGTTTTGCGAGCAGTCTTTGCACTTACACTTTGTGCAATCACAGTTGGTACAGTTACAGTTATTCATAATTATAGTTTTTAATATTTGTATAGTAGACTTATAAAAAGCGAAAAGGATACATTTTTTACTAATTCTTTTAAATGTTTTTTTATCGGAATACCTATCTTCGAACGTCTAATATTAAAGCACTCACTATGAAGCTATCCGGATGGTTGTTCTTGCTGTTCTTTTTTACAATCGTAACAGCACAATCACAGTACGAACCCTCAAAAATATTCATCCCCGATTTCTATAAACACAAAGGCGATAACATCCGAAGCGCAAGTGGTAAACCCAGTTCCGGCTATTGGCAAAACCAAGCCGATTATACAGTAAAGGCTTCCTTTAATGTTGAAAATAAGCTGTTACAGGGAGACGTAACAATAGATTATACCAACAACAGCCCAGACCAATTGGATGCCCTTTGGTTACAAATGGATCAAAACACCGAAAAACCTGAGGCTCGGGGAAACACAATAATAAACCCAGATGTTAGCCAAGACGATACCAAAGGCTACGCCATAAGTAAACTACAACTTTTTAAAGACGGTAAATGGCAGGAAGTTCCCTTTATTGTGGATGGAACAAGAATGCAGATACGCTTACAAAACACTGTAAAGCCAAAGGAAAAGATACAATTGGCAATTGATTATTCATACACACTGCAACCCGAGAGTGGTGGACAGCGCTCAGGTTATATGGATTCCAATGATGGTAAAATATTCGAATTTTCATATTGGTACCCACGTATGTGTGTTTATGACGATTATTATGGCTGGAACACGCTACCCTTTATTGGAGGGGGCGAAATGTACCTAGATTATGGAACTATTGATTATCAAGTAACGGTTCCTGCCAACCAAGTGGTAGTAGGTGCTGGCGCATTGATAAATGAAAAGGAAATTTTAAATGGCATAACCTTACAGCGACTTGAAAAGGCAAGAAATTCTGATGAAACAGTATTTATAAGAACCGCAGAGGAACTAAACAAATCCGTTACCAAAAATGGTTCTGGAACCGCAACTTGGCATTTTAGAATGGAAAACACCCGCGATGTTGCTTGGGCAATGTCCACCGGCTATATTTGGGATGCAGCAAAAATCAACCTTCCCGATGGAAAAACAGCCTTGGCGCAATCTGTATATCCCGTGGCTTCCACCCAAAACAAAAATGCTTGGGCCAGATCTACCGAAATGCTAAAGGCATCAGTAGAGGATTTTTCAAAAAAATGGTTTGAATATCCCTACCCGGTAGCTACCTGTGTTGCCGGTCCCGTAGGAGGAATGGAATTCCCTAGCTTGGCCTTTAACTACTGGGAAGTGGAGTCCTATGATATGTTTTTACTGGCTTCACACGAAATAGGGCACACTTGGTTTCCAATGATTGTTGGTTCAGATGAACGTCGCCACCCTTTTATGGATGAAGGTTTCAACACCTTTATTGATATTTATGCGCAGGATGATTTTAATAATGGCGAATTTGCACCCAAACGCGATGGCGAATACGCGCCAGGAGGCGGAAACCCTGCAGATGAAATAGTAAAAGTCATTGAAGATGCCAAAGACGGTCCCACCTTGATGACACCTTCAGACGATCAAGAATATAAACATGTACATCCGCTGGCCTATTTTAAATCGGCTTTTGGCTTAGTATTGTTACGTGAAGTGATTTTGGGACATGATAAATTTGATTATTCATTCCAGCAGTACACTAAAGATTGGGCGTACAAGCATCCAAAACCAGAAGATTTTTTTAGAAGCATGGACAATGGGTCGGGAGAAGATCTAACTTGGTTTTGGAACGGTTGGTTTTACCATAACTGGCAGTTAGACCAAGCCGTAACAAATATGGAATACACCGAAGGCAAGGAAACTAATGGCGCAACAATTACTGTAACCAACAAGCAGCAAATGGTCATGCCTATTTTGGTAACTGTGGAAGAAAGCAATGGAAAAACACATACGTTTAGTGTGCCTGTAGAGATTTGGAAGTTTGGAAAAGACGCTTCCTTTCATGTAAATACCACTTCTAAAATAACACATATAGAGCTGGATGCTGAGCATCAAATGCCCGATATGGACCGTTCTAATAATGAATGGAAGGGGTAATTAAAAATCCGCAAGTTTCATTTCCGCATTTAAAATCTGGGCAACCGCTTGTCTGTATTTTATAGGGTTTGACGCTTTCTTTATGGCTTTGTATGTTTTTTGCGGATTTGATGTTGCTTGCGAAAAGAACTCCCAAAAACCCAGCATCTTCATTTTGATGGGCGTTGGTCCTGACAAGTATTCGTCGTATTGCTGGTAAATAATGTTGTGAAATTCTGAAAAAATCTCCCATCTGTTTTCGGGATATTCCGTAGTGTTATCTTTAATCATACTCGGCAGAAAAGGATCGGCAATTAAGCCACGGCCTATCATAAAATGGTCAATACTTGGAAACCGTTCTTCAATAGCCTTAAAAGCAGCAACGCTGGTAATATCTCCGTTATAGTACAGTTTGTGTCTGGTGCTGCCTATGCATTTTTCAAACGCATCCAGATCTACCGGGCCTTTGTAGAGTTGCTTTCCTATTCTAGCATGAATGGCGATGTTCTTAAGCGGATAGTTGTCTAAAATAGTAAAGGCATCCAGAATTTCTTCAGGGTTTTCATAGCCCATTCGCATTTTCATAGAAACTAGAATATCTGTTTCGTTGTGCGCTTTTTGTAAAACTTCGTTAATTCTATTTGGATTGCAGATTAAACCAGAGCCCATTCCAGATTTAGCGACCATAGGGTAGGGGCAACCTAAATTCCAATTCAATTCTTTATAACCTAGACTTTGAACGTATTTGGCAACGTAAACAAACTCATCCGCATCGTTAGTGATTATCTGCGGAATCACTTCTAAAGTGGTGTTGTTTTCCGGTAAAATATCGTTTTGATAGGATTGTTTAATGTTTAGTTTTCCATTAAGCCTAATGTAGGGTGAATAGAACGTATCAATCCCTCCAAAATAATGATTAAACGCATTGCGAAACCTGAAATCTGTAAAGCCTTGTAAAGGGGATGAAAGTAAGGTGGAAGCCATCTTTTTGTTTAGTGTGTCAAAGATAGGATAATTGTGAGTAGTGAGTATGTAGTATTGAGTATTGAGTAGTTTTTGAGTTGATGGTTTTCTGTACTCAATTCTCACTACTCAATTCTCAATTCTTCCTTAATACATTTCCAAAACCACAAGCCCAAAATCATTAGCACTATAGATAGTAATAGAAGAACCGCTGCCATCTTCAATTACCATTAAGTTCCCTGTTTCCAGTATATAATTTTCATTCCTAAGCTGTATTTGTATCGAGCCGGAAGTAGCGTATAAGAATAAGTTCTTGCACTTCTCTTTGGGTCTTAGAGTATAATCGCTCCCTGCATCCATTGCTATATGATATAATTTGCTTTGCTGTTTGCCCGTGGTCATCACATTAAAATCGGTACAAGTGCCTACAGCGGTGGTTTTCCAATCTCCACTAAATTCAGCTACCTCAAAAGGTTTTAGTTTGGTGCTGTATTGGCCTTTGTGTGTAATGGTTATTGCGCCCTCCAAAATCATAAGCTTCCTATCTATACCTGGCAAGGCCGTGAACGTAGATTCTTCAACTGCTACTTTGGCTGTACTTATCCGTAGCTCAAAATTTCGTTCTGCATAGGTAGCGTTGGCAGGGAATATATAAAGTTGCGTGGTGCTGCCGCCAGACCATTGGGAGGTATTGAACTGCTTTGGGGAGTGGATTGTTATTTTCAAGAGGTAAAGATTGTTTGGTGGATAAAGATAGTTGATTAGCGAATTGTTGGATTGATGCAATGATAAAAAGACAAAAGCCATATGTGAAAATGACAACTTAATTGGTATTAAGCTAGTTATAAAATTTAAAATTCCTATGACCTAGGTCATTTTTTTAGGCTTTTTAGAACGCTAATTTTATATGAAGAATTAATTTTAAATACAATACTCATGAAAAAGACACTTTTTTTACTGGCGTTTATAGTATTTGGAACTATAACACTAAATGCCCAAGACAAAGATCAAGTTCGGAGTCAAGACCAGGATCGCGACCGACTAATGTTAGTTGATGGTGATGTTCTTCAGATTAGAGACAGAGATCAAATTAGACTGCAAGACAAAGTAACATTGAATGATGGAACCGTTATAAATCCTGATGGTACTTTCCAAATAAGAAATCGTGATATGTTGCGATTAAAAGATGGGGAATGCTTGGATGCTGATGGTATACTTTATCGCAACGAATATCAATATCGTTATAAAGTAAACCAAGAAAACAAAGGCTTAAACCAAGCTCAGGTTCAGGAACGCAATCAAAATCGAGTACACTATACCTTAGTAGATGGCGAGGTACTCCAAATAAGAAATCAATCGCAAAATCGCCTACAACAACAACTTAATTTTGCCAATGGTGGCTCCGTAAATCCCGATGGAACTTACCAAACACAAAATCGTAAACAACTTCGGCTTAATGATGGAGAATGCCTTAATATGAATGGTGAGCTATTTAAAAACACTTATCAGGCTCGAAAAATGGTTAAAAAGGACGTTATGAACAAGAAAACTAAAAAGCAGCCAAATATGAAGAAAAAATTAATGAAAAAGGGAGGCTAATAATGTAGCTAAAAAGGGGAGTTAATCTTCCCTTTTTAGCTTTATAATAAATAATGTTATGTATACCGAGGGCTTTAAAATTAGTGTTCTTCTTTTTACGCTATTTCTTGTTGCTGGAGTATATGGTCAAAATGCAGCTGAAGAATATGAAAATACAAAAGCTTCAGACTCATCCTATATTTCTGTGGAAATTAGTTTTATAAATGATGCTATTTTTATGGGAAGAAAGGATTCTATTTCGGCTCCTTATTTATATCCGTCAATTACCTATCACAATAAATCTGGGTTTTACGCTTCGGGTTCGTTGTCTTACCTCACCAGATCTGAAGAGGCTAGAGTCGATTTGTTTTTAGTTACTGCTGGTTTTGATTTTACTGCTAAAAAACTGGAAGGAGATATATCTGCAACCAAGTATTTTTTTAATGATGATAGCTATAATGTAATTTCTGAAGTGGTAGCAGATATTACCGTTCTGTTGAAGTATGATTTTAACATTATTAATTTAGGATTAGGATCAAGTATTTATTTCAGTAGTGATAGTAGTTCCGATTTCTTTTTGGCACCAGAGATTAGTCACGATTTTATATCAAAGGATCAAAAATTTCAAATATCGCCTACTGCGGGAGTCTATTTAGGGTCTCAGAATTTTTATGAGCAGTATTATATAAATAACCGCTTTGGAAATGGAAGGGGGCAAGGACAAGGACAGGGGAGTGGTGATAACACACAAGGCGATACTAATATTGAAATGCAAGAAGGAAAAGAATTTGGTCTTATGGCAATTGAGTTTAGCTTGCCTATGTGGTATTCCTATAAATCAATGACACTATCATTCTTGCCAGCTTACGTTTTGGCGCAGAATCCGGCGACCTTAACTATTGATGGTGTTGTATTTAAAGAAGATTTGGAAAACACCTTTTATTGGATGATTGGTGTTGGATATAGATTTTAAAAGAAGGACAATATGCTGTTTAGAATTATAGTAGTTAGTATTGAGTAGTGAGTAATTATTAAAAGAGCTTATTGTGTGCTCTCTGATGGTGTGTTAAGCTAATATTTTGTTTAGTCTTTATTCTGGACGCGTCATTAGTTACTGATATATATCATTTTATCTCGAGAGATATGATACTATCTTTAGTATTAACAATTTAAGCATACAGATTATGAAACCAAATGCTTCATATTACCAAAGTAAAAAAGAGTTCCGTCTATTCGTAACCAATACTTTTTCTGATCTTATTCAACTAAAAAAAGAAGGCAAGCAAGCGTCTTTTAATGAATTGGTATTAAAAATAATGCCCCAGATAAGACAGTATGTAAATGAAAGATTGAATAGGGCCATAAAAAAAGGAAATTTTTCCAAAGGGAAGTATAAAGCGGATGACTTTATCGATCAATTATTTATTGAAATATACGATAATATTGAAGCGGTTGAAAATGAAAAATATTTCTATCTGTGGTTGTTTAAAAAAACCAATGAACTGTTGGAAGATGCTGTAGTAGATGAGGAGTATGATGATTTTTTCCTTAAAAATATTGATACGTATTCCAAACCTGAGTGGGATGAAATGCAGGAAAAATACAGTACCGATGGTGGTGGCGATTTACTGATGATTGAGGAATTGGATGATATGTCGTATAATCATAATGACTATACATTGAACCATGTTTTTATAGAAGATAATGAGAAGGATTTGTTTGAAAAAATAGATGAAGATATAAGTGAGGAAGCAATTCAAAATCACATAAATCTGGTGTTGCATAATTTACCCTTGGCATCGCGAAATGTTTTTGAATTGTATACAAACCAGCAACTGGAATTAGAAGAAATTGCCCAAATACGAAATACAACTGTAAATGAAGCTGAACAACTTTTAAGAGATGCAAAAAAAGCATTACAGCTAAGTTTATTCAATAGGTATTCTCGGGATTAAATATTTTTGCTTTTTTAGTGCGTTAGCATCTCGCTTCTACGTTAATGTTTTAAGACTTAGCAATACGAATTACACGGGCGGGATTGCTACGCCATCGGAGGTGTATGCTGTCAATTGGCACCTAAAATAGGTTTGCTTAATTATCAGCCTTCCGTACAGCTTAATGTATTGCAAATAGAAATTGTCAAAGCCATCTAATGTTTCACGTATTGGTATGTAAACGGAACACTTGCGCTATTGTGGATTCTAATCAAATATCATAAATGGTTTTAATAGCCGAGAAAGTTTATCAGACATAGCGTTAGTTCTATTGGCTTTAAGGTAATTTCTAATTTCATTTAATTGTATGGAAGTAGTTATTGTTTGAAATTGGGTAAGATAATTTGAAAATATAGGTGATTCAATTTCTCTACTAAATACTTCATAAATATTGCTATGCCTTGTATCTTTCTTTATTTTTTCTTCATACAAATGCACAAGATCTTTCTTTTCTCCTTCTAAAACTTGAAAAAAATTGCCGAATGAATACAGTAATATTCCGCTTATATCAGTTGCGTTATTGGACGATTCAGTGATTTTAAAAATTTCCTTTACATCATCTTTTGTAATATCCACCGATGCTTTGCTCACATAACATATAGTGTATAAACGTTTCATAAGTTGGTTTTTTTGATTGGCTGTAAGCAAATTACAACTTTTTTTGAAAATTGGTCTGTGATTGTGTACCATAAAATTAATCGGTACTTACCGTTGTTAAATCCGCAATCTTGAAAATCTTATAAAGCCAGAAAAGTAGGTAGAACTTTTAGCTAAGCATATCCATTTAACCCTGCATTAATCCCTATTTTTGTCGTCTATCTATTTATCAAGAAATATGCGGCATTTAGCGGAAAAATCAAAAGGAACAGACAAATCACAGCCAAAAGTTACTATGCTTCAGGCTTTCAAAACAATTATTTGGCCTAGACGAAAGTTGGTTTTTATAGGTTTGTTCTTGATTGTTATTAAAAGTTTGTCGGCGTTGGTTTTACCGTGGCAGAGCAAAGTATTGCTGGATGAGGTTGTTCCCAATAAAGATTACGGGCAACTGTACACCTTGATTGCCATCGTAATTAGTGCCATCACAATACAGGCAGTAACCTCTTTTTTACTTACCAGAATACTAAGCGTGCAAGCGCAATATTTAATCAGCGAATTGCGCTCTCAAGTTCAGAAAAAAGTGCTTTCACTGCCTATCAGTTTTTTCGATAACACAAAATCTGGCGCTTTGGTTTCACGAATTATGAACGATGTAGAAGGCGTTCGGAATCTTATCGGTACAGGATTGGTGCAATTGGTTGGTGGAACATTTACAGCAATCGTTTCTTTGGTTATTTTAATAAAACTGAATGCGTGGATGACGCTTTTTGTGTTTGTACCGCTCTCTATATTTGGGATTGTGGCCTTAAAAGCCTTTAAATTTATTCGCCCAGTTTTTAGAACACGCGGTAAAATTAGTGCCGAAGTTACCGGAAGGCTAACCGAAACACTCGCGGGTGTTCGAGTTATAAAAGCGTTTAATGCAGAAGAACAAGAGAACACGGTTTTTGAAAAAGGCGTTGATCAATTGTACCAAAACGTAAAAAAGAGCTTAACGGCAACCGCTTTAATGACCAGTTCTTCCACGTTTTTAATTGGAGTTGCCACCACGGGAATTATGGGAATGGGTGGCTATTATATGATGATTGGTGAAATGACCACGGGAGATTTTTTATTTTTCACCCTAATCCTTGGGTTTATGATTGCGCCCATTATTCAAATGAGCAATATTGGGAGTCAGCTAACCGAAGCGTTGGCGGGTCTGGATAGAACGGAAGAACTGATGAATATGACTGCCGAAGAAGACAACCAAAACCGAACTATTAAATTGAATACCCTAAAAGGCGATATTGAATTTAATGATGTTTCCTTTTCGTATGAAGAGGGGAAACAAATTTTGCATAACATTACTTTTAAAGCGCCAGCCGGTTCTGTAACTGCTTTGGTGGGAAGTTCAGGTTCTGGGAAATCTACCATTGCTGGGCTTTCGGCTACATTCTTAACGCCGCAATCTGGGAAGGTTACGGTTGATAATCAAGATTTATCAAAAGTTAAATTAAGCAGCTACCGCCAATATTTAGGCGTGGTTTTGCAGGATGAATTTTTATTTGAAGGTACGATTCGTGAAAACATTATGTTCCCAAGACCCAATGCCACGGAAGCCGAAGTGCAGAACGCAGTAAAAGCAGCCTACGTAAACGAATTTACAGACCGTTTTGATAACGGTTTAGAAACCTTAATTGGCGAAAGAGGTGTAAAGCTTTCTGGCGGACAAAGACAACGTTTGGCGATTGCTCGTGCTATTTTGGCAAACCCAAAAATCATTATTTTAGACGAAGCCACTTCCAGTTTAGATACCCAAAGTGAGGCTTTAATCCAGAAAAGTTTGGCGGAATTAGTTAAAGACAGAACCACGATTGTTATTGCGCACCGTTTAAGTACCATTAGAAAGGCAGACCAGATTTTAGTTATTGAAGCTGGGCATATAGTAGAACGCGGCACCCACGACCAATTGATCGCTAAGGAAGGTAGATATTTTGAATTGTATACGTATCAGGCTAAGATTTAAATTAGTAGTGAGTAGTGAGTAGTGAGTAGTGAAATTTGCATTTTTAATAAATCTGCTTAGCTAACACTTTCCTATTGCTTTGGAATTTTTTCTAATTCGTTCTGACTTTTAAACTTCTCGTCTTTAAAATTCAGTTCAGTTTTTTTTTATTCTATGAATATACTCTTCCAGTGTAAAAGCTTCATTGTTATTTCATCCTTGTTTGCCTTTCTTTTAAAAAGAAAGCATTCAATTTTGTTTAACAGTTTTAGTTAAAAGTTAAACAGAATAGTTTTTATATAATATATTTGCTCAAAATTCTAAACCCTTATATTATGAAAAAATTAGTTCTTATTTTTACAATTATCCTGTCTTTCGGCATTTCTAATAATGTTGCTGCTCAAGGAACAATAGTAGATGTTGCTGTTGGTAACGAAGATTTTTCAACATTAGTTGTAGCCCTAAAAGCTGCCGATTTAGTTAGTGCTTTACAAGGAGATGGCCCTTTTACCGTTTTTGCTCCAACAAATGATGCTTTCGCTAAAATTGATTCAGCAACATTAAGCTCTCTTTTAGAAGAAAAAAATCAAAAAGCATTGGCAAATATTTTAACCTATCACGTAATACCAGGAAATTTAATGGCAGCAGATGTAGTTGCTGCATTAAAGAAGGGTAAAGGCAAAGTAGAATTAAAAGCGCTAAATGGCCAAATGATAATTGTGATGGAAAAAGATGGCAAAATTTGGTTGAAAGACACAAATGGAAATTACAGTGAAATTGTTGCTACAGATGTAAAAGCTAGCAATGGCGTAATTCACGTAATTGATACTGTTGTAATGCCTAAGTAAGTTTATTTGTATTTGAGTTAAAACAAAAGCCTCGAATCTTCGGGGCTTTTTTTATTTTGTTTTTTGCAAATAATAGTACCATCAATTCTTATCGATTTTTTTACTTCAAAAGAAAAACTTTCGAATTCCGATAAAAACAAGAATCATGAGGGTATACACCAAAAAGAAAGGCGAATCAAATTTTAGTTATTGAAGCTGGGCATATAGTAGAACGTGGCACCCACGATCAATTGATTGCTAAGGAAGGTAGGTATTTTGAGTTTTATACGTATCAAGCGAAGATTTAGATACAAGGAGACGGGTCGGACCCCCGCACCAGCGAAGTAATAAAAAGTATCGATAAGAACGCTAGCGCGAGCGTCCCGCTCGTGCCGAAACAGCCGCAAACCAAAGCAATCTACACAGAAGAAAAGAAACAGCATTGCAATTCCAAGTTTCTAGAGAATAGTATTTAAACCGTAACCACCAGTTTATAAAAGAACTAATTTTAAGTATATTTATTCTTTGTCAGAATTATGAGCAGGAAATATAAATTTCATAATGGGTCAGCGGCTTATTTTGTTTCATTTGCCGTAGTTAATTGGATTGATGTATTTACTCGCCCAGCCTATTTTAAAGTAATGACAGATAGCTTAGACTATTGTCGAAATAATAAAGCAATGGCGCTGTTTGCATATTGCATTATGCCTAGCCATATTCATCTATTGTTTCGAGATGACAACGAAAATCCTTCTGGATTGTTAAGAGACTTTAAAGGTTTTACTTCCAAAAAAATGATTGCTGCTATTATGGAACATCCTCAAGAGAGCAGAAGGGAATGGATGCTTTGGATGTTTAAAAGAGCAGGAACAAAGAACAGCAATGTAAAGGAATATCAATTTTGGCAGCAAAACAATCATCCTATTGAATTGTGGAGCACACCAGTTATAAAGGAGAAATTTAATTATATCCATAACAATCCAGTAGTTGCTGGCTTAGTAATGGAACCGTGGGATTGGAAGCATAGTAGCGCACGTAATTATGCAGAACTTGATGCTGTAATTCCTATTGATGATATTGGATTTCTTGGATGATTTTTTATTTATTGAACGCTAACGCGAGCGTCTCGCTCGTGCCGTCACAGTTTGGAGACCCAGCTTTACGGGGGACACGGGCGGGACGCCCGCGCCAGCGGGGGATGTTGTAGAACTTTCAGTTATTATAAAACCCATTTATTTATTTCTCCCAGATTGTCCGGGTTCATTGTCAATTCTTTTTGACAGAAAATGTGGTACAATATGCGAACCTTTCTTATCGGCTGGATTTTCGTTACAAATTATGCAGTTTCTCATATATAGGTCCAAAATAATAGTGTCAAGATTATTGGAGAAAAAGGATTGTTTTTACCTCAGTTCTTTGTTGAACATATAGATTATTTTATTATTTTCAATATTTCTAATAATCTTGGAATTTTATCAACTTGTGTTTCTGTCCAAAAGGTGTAATTTTTAAACTCACTATCGTCATAACTATTCAGTTTAATCGTTAGCCTTCTACTTTTTTCATAAATGAAATAAGAAAGTGTCATTTCATTTGCCTTAAAAATGAATTCAGATGATTTATCTTTAAATCTCAAATCCAAATTTGGAATTACATTATCCTCAATAAAGCTAATAAATTCATTTATTTCTTCCATTCCAATCCAAGCAGTTTTAAATACTTCGGGTTTTTTGATATTCATATCAAGTTGAAGAGCATTTCTTTTTTCACCCGTTTTTAAATTTATTACTTCTATTGGATAAAACTCAACTGTTTCTCCGATTCCAGATTTAAATTCAGCGATAGTTGTCCAGTCTTTATTAATTCTTGTGAATTGAGCTTCGTCAATAAACTTCCGTGTAGATGATTCAATATTTTGTCCGAATGAAATTGTAGTTGAAATTAAAAATAGAAATACTAAAAATTGATTTTTCATAAATTATTATTTGGTTGGTTTATAATATTGTAAACATCGTAGAAAAAAACTCCAGTGTTGTATAATCAGCAATGTGCTTAAGATTATTTTTAAATACTAGAAAACAAATGTGTATATCTAAATCCAAAGTTTTATCAATAATCTTCGTTTTCGTCTTCATCATCCCAAATGTTATCTTCATCATAATCTTCTTCATCTACAGTAATATTATCTTCTGGAATATAATTCGATAGATTACAATCTCCTTCTTCCCCAATTATTTCCACAGAATATTCCACTCCTTTATCACTCTCAAATTCCGCAAATCCATCACTTATATCAGGCGGATAAAAATGGCTGTCATCTAACCAACCGCCATTTGGCCAATGGATAATAGTTAATTCATTATTTTCAATTTCAACCTCTAACGTATAAGTCGACCTTGTTCCAGTTTTTGAGTAGTAGTATTCAATTTCAGCGCAATATGTTCCGTCCGAATAACCATCTTCATCAAAATTTGAATTATATGAACGACTATCGTCGTAATTTCGATTATTATTTTTACAACTAAATGTTAAAAAAATCAGTAATATTATATATATTAATTTCATTTTTAATTTTTTCTGTTTGGTTTATGTTATTTCTCTTTTATTTCGCCCCATTCATATTCCGTAGTGTCGCCAATACCTTCTCCATTTTCTTCATAGCTATAAAAAACTCCGTGATTTATCCAGTTATTTACCTCCTCGTCAAATAATTGTCCGTAGATAAACTTAATATTGCCATTATCCCAATATTCTATCTTTGCTCTATATTTGTCAGTTATATCTAACTCACCATTTTCTAAATACCATTTCCATTCTCCATCTCTAATATTTCCAGCATATTTATTTATACCATTATCAAATGGGTCAAATAATTTACCATAAACTCTTTTATTACCATTTTCATAGAATTGTGTGTATTCACCAATGTAAGAGTTATTTAAAAACATAAAAGTTGTGTATTCCTCTTTCTTAATAGTAGAATTTTTGTAATAAATTACTGTTTTTGTTTTTAACCCTTTTACCTCGCTTTTATCATCCGAAAATGTTTTTTGACTTGCCAATAGGTTGCCATATTGGTCAATGGAATTTTTTATCCATCCGTCATTTAACATTCGTCCAATTTGTTCCACCCAACCTTCATCATCATCCGGATGATATTTCCAATACACAGTTTCGCCCTCGTCAAATTTTAAAATCTCCATTAAATCTCCATCATCATTCCATTTTTTACTTTCACCTTGTTTGAGACCTAATTTATAATTTTCGTTGATAATTAAATTTCCTTTTTCGTCATAAAATTTATAGTTTCCATCTAACAGCATTCCGCCATTACCTCCTTTAGTTGACTTTATCTTCGAAAATTCTGTGTACCAATAATATTCTTTATTATCATCAAAATCAGTTTTATTATTTCCAACAAGGACATTAAAAATTTCTAAACCATTTGTGTACTGTATTCTTATTTCTTCCCTTTTGCCAGAAGATTGTGAATGGAGAAATGCTATTGTAAATATAAATATGAGAGTAAGTAGAGATCTTTTCATTCCTTCTATATTATCAATATTTTTCAAAATATTTGGGTAATCGCCAAACTTTTTGCTATTATCCCTCACATGTGCTTGAGTTTATTTCCAAATATAATTAAAAGTAAATCACCCGCATTACGGAAAACCGCAAAGGAGAAAATTAATAGGGGAGAAGTTCAAATATAGCAACTATCAATTAAGAATAACTAATAAACAATTATCAATACCTTTGCCCAATGCAATCCAAAATCCTATTTATAACGCCACCGTTTACCCAGCTGAATACAGCCTATCCGGCATCGGCTTATTTAAAAGGTTTTTTGGAAGGTCACGACATTGCCGTGCAGCAATGCGATTTAAGTATAGAACTCTTTACCGCCATTTTTACGGGCGATTTTCTTCGCGCTGTGTTTAAGGAAGCACAAGCCTTAAAGCATTTTGATTACCCAGAAGTTCGGAAGATGAAGGCCAAGTACATAGCGTGCGTGGATGTTGTTATTCCGTTTCTTCAAAAGCAGGATCTTGCAACGGCGCATAAAATTCTGGAACCTAATTTTTTACCGTTGGGTCATCGGCTTTCTAAAGTAAATACTACTATTAAATGGGACGCTGGAGAAATTGGCATCATCGATAAAGCAAAACATTACGGAACCCTTTTTATTGAAGAGATAGGCGATTTTATGCAGGCGAATGTGGATGAGTTTTTTGCCTTTACAAAGTACGCCGAGCAGATTGCCACTTCAGCCAGTAGCTTTAATGAAATAGATGAGTTTTTAAGTTTTCAGCCAACTATCATTGAAGAGAAAATGCTGGATCTTTTAATAGAAAAGATTAAAAAAGAGCAACCGCTTTTGGTTTGCTTTACCATTCCGTTTCCCGGTAATTTGTTTGCAGCCTTGCGTTGCGCCCAATTTACAAAACAGTTTTTTCCCGATATTAAAATTGCTTTTGGTGGCGGCTATTGCAACACCGAACTGCGTTCGCTTACAGACCCACGGATTTTTGAATTTGTGGATTTTATTTCCTTGGACGATGGGGAAGGGCCTTTGCTAAAAATGGTTCAGTATCTGGAAGGGAAGGTTACTATAAATGATTTGGAACGGACGTATGTGCTGGAAGACGATGCGGTTGTTTATAAGAATAAATTTCCGAACACCATTTACCATCATAGAAACTTGCCAGCGCCTGATTATTCTGGGCTGCCTTTCGAAAAATATGTGTCTTTTCTGGATGTGGTAAACCCGATGCACCGTATGTGGACGGATGCCCGATGGAATAAAATGACCATCTCGCACGGCTGTTATTGGAAACAATGTTCGTTTTGCGATGTGAGCTTGGATTATATTGGGAATTACCAAAACACAACCGCTGAAGATTTAGTCAATAAAATTGAAAAGATAGTTAAAGACACGGGCATTACAGGTTTTCATTTTGTGGATGAAGCCGCGCCGCCAAAAATGTTACGCGCTTTAGCGAATGCATTAATAGAGCGGAATGTAAAAATTACTTGGTGGACGAATATTCGTTTTGAAAAGACGTTCAGCTTTGAGTTATGCGAATTAATGGCTCAATCTGGCTGTATAGCCGTAACTGGTGGCTTGGAAGTAGCTTCGGATAGGTTACTCGCCAAAATGAAAAAAGGGGTCGATATTGCGCAAGTAACGCGGGTTACGCATAATTTTTCTGAAAACAATATTATGGTTCACGCCTATTTAATGTATGGTTTTCCCACCCAAACGGAACAGGAAACTATTGATTCGCTAGATGTGGTAAAGCAATTGTTTGAACGCAATTGCATTCAGTCGGCTTATTGGCATCAGTTTACTACTACTATTCACAGTCCAATAGGCAAAAACCCTGAGGATTTTGGAATACTAGTTACGGGACCTGAGTTTGAAGGTTTTGCCCAAAACGATTTGTGGCATGAAGATCCGCAAGGCGCCGATCACCCGAAATATACTAGTGGCTTAAACTTGGCATTGCACAATTATTTAAACGGAACAGGTTTCGATAAAGAAATACAACATTGGTTTGACTTTCCGGTGCCTGCAACTACGCAGCCTGCTGGTATGATTGAGGGGTTTTTGGGAGAGATTGTTGCCATTAAATAACAGGAACTAACTTAAGATTAGTTACATTTCGAGCAATTAGGTTCACCAATCAAACTTCCGTTTTTGTCTAATTCGTATTTGCAGCATTCGTTGAAGTTTTTCTTTAAAATGTCTTTTGCTCGCCGAATTCGTGCTTTTACATTGGCAAGGCTGATATCTAATATTTCTGAAACTTCGTTTTGTTTTTTCCCTTTTAAGTAAACCAATTCAATAGGCTCTTTGTAGATAAGGGGTAATTGGTTGATAAAGGTATCGAAACAACAAATATTTTGATAGCTTTCAGTATTAATTTCATTGGCTTCTTTTGTAGTTGCAACATATACTGATTCCTGTTTGAAGAAATTAGCAATCTCATTACGCGCAATCTGAAAAACCCATGCTTTTATCTTTTCTTCTTCTTTAAGCTGGTGTAGGTTTTTGTGAATTTTCAGAAAAGTATTCTGAAAAATATCGTTGGTAGCGGCTTCATTTTTTACTTTTTTCAAAATGAAAAAGTAGAGCTCCTCGTTAAACTGCTTCCAAATTTTTTGGGTTTCCATATTCAAAAGTATAACAAAGGTTGGCTTTTGGGCCAACCTTTATTTTTAGTTTAACAACAACTGCAATTGTCACATTCACATTTTTCACAAGGGCAATTATTTTTTGAGCAGTCTTTACAGTTGCATTTTGGACAAGCGCAATTTGTACATTTACAAGTATTCATAGTTATAGTTTTTAAAATTCACAGAGTAGACTGAAACTTGTTGAAAAGGATACATTTTTGAAACAATTTTTAATGAATAAAATTTTCTATGCAACAATTCATCAATCAATATAATAATCCTCATTCCATGGAAAGTTCATTTGGTATCATCTAAAATATATCTATTTTATTTTTTTCGATTCCTTAATAGCTAAATAAAAATCTAAGGGATATATGAACAATATCAAAAAGTTAAGTCAAACATTAACAAATCATTCTGTTTAACATTATGAATAAATAGTTAAACATTTTTTATCTTTACGCTCTATTAAAAAAGAATTTAAATAAAAATCTAAAGGATGTTTCGATTATTTAGTAAGAAATCAGAGAAAGATAAATTATACGAACAATATCAAAAGCTATTAAAAGAGTCGCATAGCTTGTCTACAACAAACAGAAAGCAAAGTGATCAAAAGGCTTATGAAGCAGAGGAGATTATGAAAAGGTTAGAACAGTTAACCTAGTTTATGAATGATACAAAGATCCCTGATCAAGTAGTTTTTGACGTAGCAACTCAAAAATATGATTCCTCCTTAAAGCCATACGCTACAAATGTTGGTGCTCCAGTGATAACAACCACAGATACTGTGGCTTGGAAAAACAGAAGCATTAACAAACTGAATCACAAAGTACAAACACGGTATCAAGAAATAAAAGCGCAATACGATCAATTAATACAAGAGTTTGAATACAACAACTTAATATATAATGCTAAATTTTCATTCGAGCCCATTATAGGCGATAGCTATCACTTATACATTCGCGCTAATGATGAGACATTCCTATCGCTAATAGCACCAGAACAATGCAATTTTAAATCATTGGGAAGTTTCCGTTTAAACAGCGATCAAATTTGGGAAAAAATAGTGTAAATATAGTTTTGGAAAAAGAATTTACAGAACGGCAATTAGACCGTATTATAGAAATGGCTTGGGAAGATAGAACGCCTTTTGAAGCTATAGAGTTTCAGTTTGGAACTCCAGAAAAAGAAGTGATTCTACTAATGCGCGAAAACTTAAAAGAATCTAGTTTTAAACGCTGGAGAAAACGTGTAAACAGTGGTGTAAGCTCCAAACATTTGAAAAAACGAGGTGCAGAGATTAATCGTTTTAAATGTTCAAGACAAAGTGCCATTTCTGGTAATAAAATAAGTAAACGTTAATGCATAGTGAACCAGATACAAAGGCACAGTTTCCAACGGCTTTTGATGCTATTTTAGAAAAAATCACAACTATTGATCCTATTGCTTATGGTCCTTCAAGAAACTACGTAGATGGTGCAGTAAGTTACCTATCGCCTTATATTTCTCGCGGGGTTATTTCCACGAAATTTGTTTATCATCAATTAATGGAGCGCGGCTTTCATCCAGGTCCGATTATGAAATTCACTCAAGAATTGGCATGGCGCGATTATTGGCAGCAGTTTTGGATTGCCAAAGGTGATGCTATTAATCAAGATTTAAAGCACAAACAGGCTCCAGTTATAAGTATGGAGATATCTTCGGCATTGGCTGCAGGAAATATAGGCATTACAGCTATAGATTTAGCTATTCAACAATTATATACAACAGGCTATATTCACAACCATTTGCGTATGTACCTTGCAAGTATTGCGTGTAACATAGCTCATAACCATTGGAAAACACCTGCACAATGGATGTACTATCATTTGTTGGATGCTGACTGGGCTAGTAATGCACTAAGCTGGCAATGGGTTGCAGGAGCCAATAGTAATAAAAAATATTATGCCAATCAGGAGAATATAAATAACTTTTGTTACAGCAACCAGACCAATACTTTTCTAGATGTTTCATATGACGCTTTTGAAAATTTACAGATTCCAGAAGTGCTAATTGACACACAAATATTAAGCCTCACCACATCCTTACCAGAACAAAAAGAGATTGTCATAAATGCAGCACTACCTACCTGTATTTATAATTTCTACAACTTAGATCCTATTTGGAAAAAAGAAGAGTCCATAAATCGTATTCTTTTATTGGAACCTTCACATTTTAAGCAATATCCAGTTTCTAAAAAGACCATTGATTTTATACTCGATCTTTCTAAAAACATACCCAATATCCAAATATTTGTAGGTGAATTTGATGAACTTATTAGTAGCTATAAACTGAACACTATTTATTATAAAGAGCATCCTTTAAATAATCATTATAAAGGTATCGAAGAACCACGGGATTGGATGTTTGATGTAAAAGGATATTACCCATCTTTCTTTGCTTTTTGGAAAAAATGTAAAAAGGAAATTATATTTTGAACCGGTGCCGTTTCGCTATAGAGAAGCATTCAAGAGTTAATAAAGTTCCTAAATTGGTATGAAGAAGCAAGATTTACCCCAAAAAATATGTGTCGCTTGTGAACGACCTTTTACTTGGCGGAAAAAATGGGAAAAGAATTGGAAGGATGTAAAATACTGTAGCGAGCGTTGTAAAAAGAATAAATGAAAAGCATAAACATAATATTTCCGCATCAATTATTTCAAGAATCTCCACTTTTTGAAAACAAGGTGCCTACGTATGTTGTTGAAGAATATTTGTTCTTTAAGCAGTACCCATTCCACAAGCAAAAAATAGCCTTTCATAGAGCTACTATGAAACGGTATGCAGATTTTCTTCGGAAAGAGAAAAACTTAGAGGTTATTTATGTTGAAGCTATTGCGAAGATATCAGATATCAGATTACTTATTCCTGAATTAAAACAACAAGGTATTCAGCATATTAATTATATAGATCCCACAGACAATTGGCTTCAAAAGAGATTGGATACTGGTTTTCAAGAAAACGGATTAACTGGAAAGCAGTATTCATCGCCTTTATTCTTAAATTCTAAAGAGGATTTAGCTACTTTTTTTAAAAGTGATAAAAAGAAATACCATCAAAGTGCTTTTTACACAGAACAACGTAAAGAGCGTAACATACTTATGGAACCTGATGGTAAACCAACAGGTGGTAAATGGTCATTCGATTCCGAAAATAGAAAAAAATATCCTGCTAAAAAGACACCGCCAGCTATTTAATTTCCTGATGTTGATGAATATTATGATGAAGCAAAACAGTATGTAGAAACACACTTCGCAGAACACTTGGGAAAGCTTACCAATCAATCCTTATATCCCACTAGTTTTGAAACTACAAAAGCCTGGCTTAGTCAATTTTTTGAGCATCGTTTTATGGAGTTTGGTGCTTATGAAGACGCTATTGACACTGAAAACTCTATACTTCACCATAGCGTATTGACCCCAATGCTTAATGTTGGTTTAATAACTCCGAAGGAAATTATTGATGTTTGTTTATTGTACGCAGAAGAAAACGAGGTGCCCATTAATTCTACAGAAGGATTTGTACGTCAAATTATTGGATGGCGAGAATTTATAAGAGGTGTTTATGAATCTAGGGGCAGCGAAGAACGAACAACCAATTTCTGGAAATTTAAAAGGAAAATACCAGCCTCATTTTATGATGGTACTACGGGTATTTTACCCATCGATCAAACAATTAAAAAAGTATTGCAAACGGGCTATTGCAATCATATAGAACGTTTAATGATACTCGGCAATTTTATGATGTTATGCGAATTTGATCCAGATGAAGTTTATCAATGGTTTATGGAACTCTTTATAGATTCTTATGATTGGGTAATGGTCACCAATGTATATGGGATGAGTCAATTTTCCGATGGCGGATTAATGGCTACTAAGCCATATATAAGTGGCAGTAATTATCTGCTAAAAATGAGCAACTACCAGAAAGGAGGATGGCAAGACGTTTGGGATGGACTGTTTTGGCGATTTATGCATACACATCGCGATTTCTTTTTAGGAAATCCTCGATTGGGAATGTTAGTACGGATGTTTGATAAAATGCCGGATAGTAAAAAAGAAAGGCATATAATAAATGCAGAAGCTTATTTAAAAACTTTAGTATTATAAAATCAATTAATAGGATTCAGTAAAATAATACAATATGAGTATTTTAACTATAGCTGTATTTTTATCAGGTGGCGCCTTCCTATTCTATGGTCTTAGCTGTTTGATTTCACAGAAAATGACCGATGAATTTATTCGATTTGGTCTTGACAAACAAAAAAGATTATTAACTGGGTATTTGCAAATATTAGGAGCCTTAGGATTAATTTTTGGAAACTTTTTTTTAGATGATTTAGTTTTTATTGCTTCGGCGGGATTATCAGTTCTAATGCTTTTGGGATTTGCCATAAGAATTAAAATTAAAGATAGTATTTCACAATCCCTACCATCTTTAGTAGTTGCCTTTCTCAATCTTTACATCTGTATAGAATATTACTACAAAATTTATTAATATGATCTCTAAGCAAATGCAATAACTAAGCACATAACTAAAAATAATGCGGCTGGAAAAGATTTAAATAGAGGGTCTTTTATTTTGATATGCATAGCTACAGATCCTAATAATAGGGCGGCTAATCCTAATGCTGCTGGTTGTTTTAATACGGGATACCATATTGCAGCAATAAGTAAAATAGCAAGTATTACTTTTATAACTCCTACAATATACATTAGGGTAGTTGATAAGCCATATTCTTTAAACTCTTCAGTAATGGTCGTAGCGTTTCCTCCACGCCATTTCGTTGGTTTCTTCCCTTGTAAAAGCCATACATTTAGAATACTAAGGCCTACGATAATTTGAAATGCTATAACTATATAATTCATATCTATAATTGAATGTTTATCTAATAAAACTAATCATAAAAACCGTTAAAAAATATTTTTCGGCTATAAAAGCACTATTTTTGTTTAATATTTTTAAGTAATTGTCAAACAAGAATATATACAGATTTTTCTAAAGTTGAAAAACAAAGCAAATGCTATTTAACACAAGCTATACAAATAAAGAGTATAACCAGCAAAGCGTAAAGATATTGGGCAAATCATTTTCTTTTTTTGAAAAAATAAAAATGGGAGGTATTGGGTCTAGCAGATTTATGATTAAAGAAATAAGCCCTAATTTAAAACCCAAAAACTTTCAAAGTATAGCTAGCAATTATTCGAATATTGAATTAAGGCCTAAAGGAATAATTATACATTTTACAAATAGACTAGACCGCTATTCGTGGATCATTCCATATTATCGTTTAGTAACCTACAGCACGCAGACCTTCAGTATTCACTCAAGCGGAAGTTTTATAAAACTTAAAAAAAATAAGAATTATATAGATAATAAAAAGTTTATTGATAAAATGCTAGCTCTAAAAAGCAATTTTTTAAATCTAGATTATTATGATGCTTAACGCATAACACTGAGAAAAAAATGATTATTAATTACTCAATTTTACTGATTTCAATTGTAACTACGATGCAAACAACAACAATTTTTGATTTTAATAAAACAATCAAAACCAATGATTGGAATGTTGTAGACGATGTGGTAATGGGAGGCAAGTCTTCAGGAACATTCTATGTGAATAAAGAAGGAAATGGTGTATTTGAAGGTCGTGTTTCTTTAGAAAATAATGGCGGATTTTCATCTTTGAGGTATCGCTTTAACAAAATCACTACAAAACAGTATGCAAAAATTGTTTTGAGAATTAAAGGCGATGGAAAGGCCTATCAATTCAGAATAAAAAATAAGTCATCTAATTATTATTCTTATATCGCTTATTTCGATACCACAAAAAATTGGGAAACCATAGAGTTAAATTTATCTGATATGTACCCAACATTTAGAGGTCAAAAAGTCAATATGCCAAATTATGATAACGAGAGTATCGAAGAAATTGCGTTTTTAATAGGCAATAAAATGGCAGAGGATTTTAAGCTGGAAATTGATTCTATAGTTTTAAAGTAAAGTTAGGTTTCAATTTAACTTGTTATTCCAAGAAATAAAATATAAAACTATATATAAATAGTAGCGTCCATAAAGCAGTACGTATCCAATTTTTATTTACTAAGGAAACCAATAGTTTTTCGCTGACAATACCTTTTGAAATCGAAGTATGTATGGGCACAAATTGCAAGAAAGTAGCCAACCAGACAAATATTATAATTATCAGACTTATCACCGTATAAACACTTGGCAGCAGGATGGTTTGATACACCGCAATACCAATTTGCCCTAGCATTAAGGGAATTACGATAACACTAAAACGGGCGGTGTATACTTTATGCCATGCAATAAGATTTTTGGCAGGATAATATCGAAAACTAGGATACACAATGCATTGTATCATCCAAATTAAAACAACTAATCCAAAATCGAGTAAAAGTCGAATTAGTTCAATAGACATTATAAGTGCTTCGTAATTTTTGAACTCATTGGTTTAGTGATTGAAAAGTAATAATCAATCAGATTGCCCTTATCATCCACCAAATATTTTTGAAAGTTCCATTTTACACTTGAACTCTTCTTGCCGTTAAGCTCTTTTGAGGTAAGCCATTTGTATAATGGATGTTGCTTGCTACCTTTTACCGCTATTTTCTCGGTAAGTAAAAATGTTACCCCAAAATTTAATTCACAAAATTCTTGAATTTGAGTAGCATTTCCAGGCTCTTGTTTCCCAAATTGGTTACACGGAGAACCAATAACAACGAGTTTATCAGCATATATATCGCTCAATGCTTGTAGCTCTTTATATTGATTTGTGAATCCACATTCCGAAGCGACATTTACAAAAAGTATCTTCTTCCCTTTAAAAGCTTTAAGAGAAATAGGTTTACCATCCAACTCATTTATGGCTATATCATAAATAGAATGCCTTTTTATTTCAGCAGCAACTGTAGTTGGTGTTTTTGCTTTATCAGGTGTATTCATAGTTATATTTTAAAAGGAACAATACCACAATCTGTTTCAAAGAATCATTCAAATTCTCTTAACCAAAGGTATTATTGTTATAGATGAAATTTTGTATCAAAACGCAGTTTCAACATTATTTTAAATAATTCTGCAATTCAGCAATTTTGTTTGGTGTATTAAATACCCCGCCATAAAACGAAGTTACAGTGGCAGAAGTATCATCTTTTATTCCACGAGAAGAAACACATAAGTGTTTTGCATCTATAATTACTGCAACATCTTTTGTATCTAATATTTCAGTAAGTTCAGCAGCAATCTGATTGGTTAAGCGCTCCTGTACTTGAGGTCTTTTGGCATAATATTGAACAATTCTATTAAGCTTGGAAAGCCCGATCACTTTTCCAGAAGAGATATAGGCAATATGAGCCTTTCCTATAATTGGAACAAAGTGATGCTCACAATTAGAATAAAATGTAATATTTTTTTCAACCAGCATTTGGTTGTATTGATATTTATTATCAAACAAAGCAACTTTGGGTTTGTTAGCTGGATTTAAACCTGAAAAAATTTCTTCTATGTACATTTTGGCCACTCGATTAGGCGTGCCTTTTAAGGAGTCGTCAGTAAGATCCAAGCCCATAACATCCATTATTTCTGCAAAAAGACCTGATATTTTGTACTTTTTTTCTTCATCAGACATTTCAAAAGCATCGGCTCTCATAGGAGTTTCAAGTCCGGAATAAATATGGTCATCGCCAATTTCTTCGTCTGAAAATCCGTTTAGTCTATTATTTTTAATGAGGGTATTCAACATAGTTTCTTGGTGTTTCATAAAGTTTAATCTTTAATTCTAGTTTAGCTTCAATCGCTGGTCGTAACAAGTTGTAAATAGTTATCGCAATATTCTCGGCAGTGGGATTCAGATCTTTAAATTCAATGGTATCCAGATTAAGGTTTTTGTGGTCGAATTTATCTAAAATTTTCTCCTTTATTAAGTCAGATAAAATCTTTGTATCTATAACATATCCAGTCTCCGGATCACACGGCCCAATAACTTTTACTTCTAAATCATAATTATGACCGTGATAATTAGGGTTGTTGCATTTTCCAAAAATGGCTTTGTTTTTTTCGTCACTCCAATTTTTATTGTGTAATCTGTGTGCTGCGTTAAAGTGTTCACACCTTACAATGGCAATCTTATTCATTTATGCTGTGTATAGATTTTTGTTTATCGTATTTTGTAGTGTAAAAGTATTCTATTTTTTTGTTTAATCTTTTATATATATTGTTAAACAAAAATTAAAACTATTAACTTTGTCGGCAATAGATATATTTATCAACTAGAAATGAAAAATTCGGATTACAAAATACATATCATTGGAGCGGGAGTTAGCGGCTTAATTGCGGCTACTGTTCTTGAGCAAAATGGATTTTCTCCTGTTATTATTGAGGCTACTGATAGGGTGGGAGGAAGAGTAAAAACGGATCTTTTAGAGGGATATCAATTAGATCATGGCTTTCAAGTATTACTAACCGCTTACCCATATGCCCAGAAGTATCTCAACTTGGAATCTTTAGATTTACAAAAATTCTTACCAGGAGCAGCCATTTATAAAAATGGGAAACAAATTGTGATAGGCGACCCCTTAAGAGATGCGTCGTTGTTATTTTCTACACTATTTTCAGGCATCGGAACTTTTTCAGACAAACTTAAAATACTTCAGCTGAACCATAATTTGAAGAAAAAAACGTTGTCCACCATATTTTCTGATAAAGAACAGACTACGTTATCTTATTTAAAAGATTTTGGTTTTTCAAATGAAATGATAGACGACTTCTTCAAACCTTTTTTCAGCGGTATTTTTCTTGAAAACAAATTAGAAACCTCCAGTAGAATGTTTGAATTTGTGTATAAAATGTTTGGAGAAGGTTATGCCGCATTACCAAAAGCCGGTATTGAAGCGATTCCGAAGCAACTTTCCCAAAATCTAAAGCATACCACTTTTAGGTTCAACACTAAAGTGACCGCAGTAAAAGATGGAGAAATTACACTTGCTGATCATACCCAATTAGAAAGTGATTTTACTATTTTGGCTACAGATGCAAATAACCTAATTGAAAATTTAAAAAATCAAGCATTGAAGTGGAAGTCTTGTGATACTTTATATTTTGAAACTGAAAAGAGAACCATTAAAAAACCGTTAATCGGTCTTATTCCAAAAGAGGGAACTTTAATAAATAATATTTTTTATCATACGAGTTTAGCTACAACCAAAAAACCGAATAAAGAATTGCTATCGGTAACCGTTATAGAGCGTCAAAACTTAAGTGATCAAGAACTTATAGATCGGGTGAGCGAAGAATTAAAAGAGCACTGTCGTATTGTTACGAGTAGGTTTATTAAACAATATACCATACCAATGGCATTACCAGATTTGGCGGACTTACGCTACGAAATGTCACCTTCGGAAACACGTTTAACAGATGGCCTTTTTTTAGCCGGAGACACACAATTAAATGGTTCTTTAAATGCTGCTATGATTTCTGGAGAACGCGCTGCACTTGGGGTGATAGAAACGATATCAAGTACCATTTCTTAGGAAAAAGGTTTTAGTAACGATACTTAAACCAAGGGTTTAATGCTGTTCCCAGAACATTCAATTTGATAGTTGTGCCCATGCCTAAATTCCTGAGCTGGGTCTTCCTTTTAATCGAATATCAATCCTTTTTTTCTTTTCCGTCAAGCGCTTCATTACCTCCATTAAAGAGTCATCTTTTGTTTTTTTGTAAATCTCGTTAATGGCGAGAATAAGTCGCTTTGCTTCTCGTGTAGCTTCTACTCTATCACTGGTAGTAAGATTACTCATACTAGCCTCTTCAAAAGCTGTTGCTTCTTGTAAAATATCCATAGATAATTTTGATTAATCGCTGGTAAAACTATTAAATCAAAACAGATTTTACAAGTACTAGAGCCTAGTTATGAATATTTTAACAGGACAGATCGCAGTAGATAAGCTTATTATTGGTTTTGAAATAAAAATCACTAGAAATTTTATTCCAGTACCAATGAATATAGCGCTTTGCCAAAAATAGAGTTTGGAATTCCATTATTTATAAATCTTTTCACCTAGAACTTTTTTACTGTAATGACGTTTAAACTGCCAATAGAGTAAGACCCTTTATTGTTCTAACAGTAACTAAAATATCAATAATTACTACTACAATCTCTAATGGTGTATTTAAGATTCTTAGACGGTTGGTATGAGATTAGTTGAGGTATATTTTCAAGCCACGAACGAAATGAACTGGTTCAGAGATTTTAGTAAGTAGGTTAGAACTAGCAATAAGTTATAAACGGAGTTAGCCTTAGTATTTTCTAATATATTTATTTAAATCAGAACTTAGTATTTCTTTTAATTCTCTTTCATTTCCTTCACTTGTTTCAGTAAATAAAATTCCAAATGCAGGGTATTTATTAAAATCTAATTTTCTAATAACTAATATATTTTCTAAATCTTGTTTAAGCATATCAAAATCAAAATGAGAGATTTCTGATGGTTTAAAACCTGAATTATTGTTTAATAAAATGATGCTATAAATTTCATCTTTCTTATTTTTAAAAACTTCATCCCAATTCGGTTTTTTATTTTGAATGAAATATTGGTATGAATTAAACTTAAATGCATACCACGAAAGATCTCCAGTCGTGCACCACCCTCCAAATCGTTGCGGGTTTATTTCTATTGGTTTTATGATTCCTTTTTTATCAATTCTAACCTCTACATGTAAAGGAAAATTTTTCAAATCAGCTTTTTTCCCTATGGGTTTTAAAAACTCTTCAACGCTTTCTTTGTACTTGCGAATTATGCTTTGAGAATCACTTACATCAGTACTTGAAGAAAACATATGATGTAGAATATTTAGAATAACCACTTCTCCATCATTATTAAAATAGGCATCTATGGCAAATTCTTCTCCTTCTATGTATTCTTCTATAATAAAAGTAGAAGCATCCATTACCTCTTTAGGATAAATGCTTTTTAGATTATCATAGTTTAACTCTTTTTGAGCAGTATGCCAGTCAGACTTGTTACGAACAATATGTACTCCAATACTAAAAAAACCTAATGAAGGCTTAATAACAAATGGAAGTTTTAATTCATTAATATCTAAGGTTTGAATATCATCTATTTTAATTTTTCTAAACAGGAAATCAGGAAATATATCTTTAGTTAATTCTCTAAATTTAAGCTTGTCCTTAAATAACCTTATTTGGTTAGGTAGGTTAGTTTTTTTTAGATTGTTGAAAATCCAAGTTAATGCGTTCTCGGAATTTGTGTAAACAAGAGGATTTGGACTGTTTAGGATTTTATTCTTCGCATCATTTTCAGAAATCCAATTCAAAGAATTATCATTAATCAATGACTTCGCTTCTTTAGTAGAAACAATTTCAAAATTATTTTCTTTAATAGTTCTTACTAGAAAATCTGAAATATATGGGTTGTCTATAAGTATCATTTTTATGTTCGTGTTCGTGTTGGTTAAGGCTAACATATAGATAAACACTATTATAGTTTTTACTCCCATAATATAGTTATCTACTTAAAGAACTTCCAAATATATCAATAATTCCAACTTAGTTTTTTCTTAAAAAAATAAATGAGCAAATTAAGAGGTTCTCCAAGTGTCGCTATATTTTCGTTTAGTTCTACTTGTTTAACAATCTCAGAAAAATCACCTGTTAGTTGACGATTCCAACAAATCGTGTTTATTTCTCCTTGAAAAGGCGTGGAAACCAGATCTTGAAAATTTTTGACCAGTTGGATTTGATTTGTAGCATGAGGTAAATCTATCATAGGGGAACTTTAAGTATTAATTATAAAGTCGAAAAGAACGGGGTAAGGTTGCTAAATACGTTTGATCTTAATCTTCTATTGTACTTATACTGCAGCTATTTGTAAGATTGTTTTCAAATATAAAATAAAAGTAAAATATCCGCGATCACTGGAAAATTCATGAAGTATATTATTGAGCTTCTTTTATTATTTTAAGGGTTTACTAGAGTTGCCCGCAATTGTATTTTAATAAATTGATTCATAGTGTTTATTTGATTATAAATGATATATATCATTTATAATCAAATAATTAAGTGCTATTTTTATATAATTAAAAAATAAATATTATGGGTAATGTTACTAAAGGAACAAGTAAAATAATTTATTGGGTTCTATTGCTATTGTCATTTGTTATTGGTGTTGTTTTTTACAATCTCCTTCATGGTCAATTTAGCATGCAATTTCTTCTGTTTTTCTCAGGGGTACCATTTTTTTTCTTTGTTGCAGGAGTTTACGGTTTAATGTGGCCAATTATTAAACCTTCTGGAGATGCAACCTACATAAGTCATGCAATTATAGTAGGGGTATTTTTTGTTATATTATTTTTTATCCACGTTTGGCTAATCTTACCTCAAATATGTCCTGATTTTGGAGCCTGTCTGCTTGGGGGGTAGATTCAAAATGAAATTAACTTCTTACGTATGACCCAGTATTAATTATAGTTTTATTAATACGGTGGTTATTATACGGGTATCAGTGTGCTTTTTATTCAGATTTGCTGTTGTCAAATCGTATATTAGGTAAGCCTAAAAGCCCTCTTAAGAATCCGTGAATAATCGCGATTGGCAGAAACAGGATGCTTATTATTAGCATGCTAAGTTCGTAAAATAAGGAACTGTCTTTGTATGGTTTTCCTTTAAGTCTAGATTGCAATGCACTGAGGGGGATTCCGTACATATTTCCTGTAATCATCATTTGGGAAGCCGAAAGTATAATTTGTGCTTTTTCTTGTCCGTATTCTTTTACAATTGCGTCATAAGCGTATTTCTTTGGGAACCCTCTTGAATCTGCAAAATGTTGGGCAAATAGTATTGCTTTTGCTTCTTCAGGTTTAATAAAATTACCTCCGCCTCCTTCACTTAAAAAGCTGTTTATTTCTTCGTTACCCATTCCTTGGCGCAAAGCCATTTTAGCGTGGCCATAGGAGCAGATTGCACAACCATTTACTTCGGTTACTGCCAATTGTATGCGCTTCACAAAATTTTGGTCAACTAACTTACTTTTATTATTTCCAATTAGTTTTGACATTGCCCTTGGGGCAAAAACGGCGGCGCGATACATTTCCAATAAACTGAATTTACGTTTAAATTCACTTCTTGAACTTATTGATTTTGGTAATGTTATACGCTCTTTCATTTTTTATTTGCTTCTCAATTTCTTTAGCTGATCGCTAAGAGTTTTCAGCTAGTAGAGGAGTCGCATTTTTACCGAAATACTATCTTTTTGATACGTGTTTTTTGCGTTTTTTTATGCCGCTAGCTACTTTCTACCTGTTAACAAGAAAATAGGATAATTACCTATTGGTTTTTCCATTACACTTGCGGTTTGAATCTTCAATTCTTTAAAACCAGCTTTTTTTGCAATGCTTAAGAATTCGTTTCTGTCAAATCCATTATGAAACACTCCAGTGTCCTCTGTATGAAACGAACCATCCTCTGTGTCGAGATCGGCTATGGCAATGGTTCCATTATCCTTAAGCAAGGAATAAAATTTATTGAAAAGCTCTTGAACGTTTTCAATATGATGAATAGTCATAGACGAAATGATAGCATCAAATTTTGTGTCTAATGTTTCTTTGGTTAAATCTAGCTGCACTATTTGAACCTTGCAGTCTATGGTATCTATTTTAGATTTTAAAACGCCAATCATAGCTGCAGAAACATCGACTGCTGTAATTTCACTAACATATGGAGCAACTTGAGATAATAACAATCCTGTGCCGGAACCAAAATCCATAATATGCATTTCCTTTGAAAATGATAGCTCCTTTAGTATTGTTTGGCCAATATTAGCTACATTTTGAGTTCTGGTTTTTTCTCCATCATATTCCTTTGCCTTTTCTGCAAAATAATCTTTTTGTTCTGATTTCATTTTTTGATTTATTTTAAAATTCAGCCATCTCAGCTGCAATTAGTAATTAGTAATGAATAAAAAAAAGCTAATAAAAGTCTATTCAACAATTAAACACCTCAACAATTAAACAATTCAACAATCTAACAATCCAACAGTCCAACAGTCCAATAGTCCAACAATCCAACAATCAAAAACTCTATTCCCCCTCAGCCATTGCAATATTTTCAATTCCCTTTATTAAAGCATCAGGATTAAAGGAAATACTATTAATTCCATTTTTCACCAAAAACTGGGCATATTCAGGATAGTCACTTGGCGCCTGTCCACAAAGGCCCGTATGTGTTTTTGTCTTTTTTGCTTTTGTCAAAGTCATTTCTATTAGCTGCATTACAGCGGGATCAAAGGGGTTGAAGATTTCACTCAACAATTCAGAATCTCTGTCTGCCCCTAGTGTAAGTTGGGTAAGGTCGTTAGAACCTATAGAGAAGCCGTCAAAGTGTTTTGCAAATTCTTCGGCAAGCAAGGCATTGCTTGGTATTTCTATCATTACATACAACTCCAAGCCGTTTTCATTGCGTTTTAATCCGCATGTGCGCATTACTTCAATTACTTTTTCAGCTTCAGGAATTGTTCTGCAGAAAGGGATCATCAGTTTTACATTGGTCAAGCCCATTTCATCGCGTACCATTTTCATCGCCTTGCATTCCATCTCAAACGCGTCTTTGTATAAAGGATGATAATAACGGGAAGCACCTCTAAAACCTATCATGGGGTTTTCTTCACTAGGCTCAAATTGCTTTCCTCCAATGAGATTTGCATATTCATTGGATTTGAAATCACTCATCCTCACAATTACATCTTTGGGATAAAAAGCGGCTGCCATTTTTGCCGTTGCCTCAGCCAAGGTCTGAATAAAATACGCTTCCTTGCTTTTATACAAGCGCGTTGTTGCTTCAATTTTTTCTTTTGCAACCAAATCCTCAACTTTATCAAAATGCTTTAATGCCATTGGATGAATGCCGATGGTATTGCTGATAATAAACTCCATACGCATTAAACCCACACCATCGTTTGGCAAAAGTGAAAACCCAAAGGCCTCATCGGGATGCGCAAGAATAAGCATGGCTTTTGTCTTAATCTTTGGCACATTGGAAATATCTATTACTTTTTCGTCCCATTTTAATAAACCATCATAAACCACCCCCATATTTCCGTTTGCAGTAGAAACGGTGATTAGTTGTCCGTCAACAATATTCTTTGTTCCATCCCCCGTTCCAACTACGGCACTGGCGCCTAATTCCCGGGCAACAATGGCAGCATGGGATGTTCTTCCTCCTTGGTCTGTAATGATAGCTGATACTTTTTTCATAACAGGATCCCAATCGGGATCGGTACGTTCAGTCACCAAGATATCTCCCTTGTTTAATTTTGATATTTCAGAAGGAGATCTTAGTAATCTAGCTTTTCCTGAAACAATTTTATTTCCTAAGCCAGCACCGCTGCAGAGTGTTTTTCCTTTTTCTAGTAGGCTGTATTGTTTGAATATATTTTGTTTTTTATTACTATGAACAGTCTCTGGGCGTGCCTGCACTATGTATATTTTTCCGTCTTCTCCATCTTTAGCCCATTCTATATCCATTTGGCATTTGTAGTGCTCCTGAATAATGCAGGCCCATTTTGCTAGCTGCACTACTTCTTTATCAGACAGTACATATTGATCTCTTTTTTCTGCCGTTGTATCCAGATTTATAATGGCCTCTTCTGGTTTTAAAATTTCATTGGCTTGAACGGAAGAATATACCATTGTTTTTATTTTACTTCCCAATTTACGTGCAATGATTGGTTGTTTAACCTTTCCTAGCAAGGGTTTAAAAACAAGAAACTCATCTGTATTCACAGTTCCTTGCACCACGTTTTCCCCCAATCCCCATGCACCAGAAACGAGCACCACATTTTCAAAACCTGAATCAGGATCTATAGTAAACATCACACCCGAACTGGCAATATCTGAACGTATCATCATTTGGACACCAATAGATAGCGCCACTTTCATATGGTCAAAGCCATTGTCGAGTCTATATTTTATAGCTCTATCAGTAAACAAAGAGGCGTAACAACGCAGGCAAGCCTTTAATAGGTTTTCGGGGCCTTTAACGTTTAAATAGGTTTCCTGCTGCCCTGCAAAACTTGCATTTGGCAAATCTTCGGCTGTGGCGCTGCTGCGAACGGCAAATGTTTTTTCTGAACCAACAGCTAATTGCAATTTGGAATACGCCTCAATGATATTTTCTTTAAGTATCTCGGGGAAGTGACCTGACAGTATCAAACCTCTGACTCGGAGTCCGATTTCAGATAGGTTATTGAAAGTGGTGGTATCTAGCTCTGAAAGCATTTCAGTTAAACGAGGAACAAAATTATTTTCATTTAAAAACATCCAATAAGCTTCAGCGGTAATTGCGAAACCCTCCGGCACCGCAACTCCTTTTGATGAAAGTGCTTGGTACATTTCCCCAAGGGATGCGTTTTTACCACCAACAATTGGAATATCTTTTATACTTACTTCCGAAAAATGTTTTATTAGTTCCTTCATTATTTCTGTTTTTTATATTTTTTTAATCAACTACAAGAGCCAAAAGCCAAGGACAGAGACGACCCACGAATCACAACTCACGCTTCACGACTAACCATCAACCAAAAACAATCCTTCCGTCATCCAGTTCTATAATTCGCTCCGTTTTATTCGCAAAATCTAGATCGTGTGTTACCACCAATAGAGTTTTATTAAAAGTCTCAGTGAGTTCTTTAAAAATATTGAATACAATATCGGCATTCTTGCTGTCCAAATTTCCAGTAGGCTCGTCACACATTATTATTAGTGGGTCGTTTATCATAGCGCGCGCTATTGCAACTCGTTGTTTTTCGCCACCTGATAATTGATAGGCCATTTTCTTTGCTAATTTCTCGATGCCTAGATCTTTTAAGAATTCATAGGCATTGTGTTCTAATTCTGCTTCGCTTAACTTATTCAGTTTAAAACCAGGTAGCATTACATTTTTTAGGGCAGTAAATTCATTTAACAAATAGTGAAATTGAAAAACAAACCCAATCTTTTCATTTCGAATAGCGGCTAACTCTTTTTCTGATTTGTCGCGTATGCTAACATTATCTATCAAAAGCTCTCCCGTATAGTCCGTATCCATCGTTGAAAGAATATAGAGGAGCGTAGATTTTCCACTTCCCGATCTACCAATTATGGAAGCGTATTCCCCACGAGAAAGGGTAAACGAGATATCTTTTAAAACATCAATCTTAACCGGATCGTGGAATGATTTACAAATTGAACGTGCCTCTAAAACGATATTATTTTCCATTTACTTACCTCTAATTATTATTACAGGATCAACCTTACTTGCCTTTCTTGCTGGTAACCATCCTGCCAAGTAGGTTGTTGCTAGCGCAAATATTGCTGCAATTGAATAATATTGCATTCCATAATTTATGGGGTAGGTGGTTACCGTTGGCAGAGAAGTAGTATGAAATGGAATGGCATCAATAACTAACGAGAGTAAAAACCCGAAAAGTAAACCAGCCAAAGCCCCCGCAATACCAATACTCATTGAAATGGTGATAAATATTTTTTTTACATCGGCACCAGCAAAGCCAGTGGCTTTTAAAATGGCAATGGTATCCATTTTTTCATAGATCAGCATATTGAGGATGTTATAGATCCCGAAACCCGATACTATCAATAAAGTAATTCCCACCGCATACGAAATTATAGAACGCACACTGCTTCCTGTTTCAAATTGTGCATTGGCAGTTTGTATATCTTCAGCATCAATTTTAAAAAAGTTTCCATATTCAATGGCTAGTGCAGGAGCCTGGACTATGTCTTTTAATTTTATTTGAATATCACTTATATAATTACTGTTTTCCCCAAGAATTTTCTGCGTAGTTGATAAGCTGGCGTAGCTTTGCACCTTGTCTATCTCAGCGATACCCGACTGAAAAAAACCGATAACTTTTAAGGAAAATTGCTCCCCTTCGGTGGAAGTTACAGTTATTATGTCGCCAATTTTGGCCATCATTATATCAGCCGCTCCTTTGCCAAGGATTATGCTATTTGGAATGATTTTGAGTTCTTTGTAATTCCCATCAATTATATAATCGCTAAAAGAAAAAAGCTTTTCCTCCTGCTCAGTATCAACACCGTTTATAATCCCATTCAGGTCAATATTTCCGAGGTTATAAAAAACTTGGGCTGTAATTTTAGGAGCTACACCAAAAACGCGTTTGTCTTTTTTTAATTGGTTAATAATTTGTTGTGCATTATATATTTCTTTTCGGGTATTGATCGGTTTTACAGAACTAATAAAATTATGGTGATCCTTGTATTCTTTGCTCAAGTCAATAGGCTGTAGCTTGGAGGGAAGAATATCATTGTACAGTCTTACGTGCGGGGTGCGATTTAAAACCATTCCATCTAGCAGTTCATTTAAACCTTCCATAAAACCTAGTAAGGATATAAAAAAGGCAATGCTAAACGTTACACCAATGGCAGCTACGAGGGTTTGCTTCCAACGAGCGAGCATAAGGGCAATAGCAATTTCTGTAATATGTTTTACCTTCATTCTTCCGGCAGTTCTATGAGAGTGGTCTTGTTTATCCCGCTTTTTATTTCAACTAAATCGTAATCCATTAAGCCTGTTTCTACTTTTTGGAGTTTACCTCCTTCCAGCATAACATAGGTGTCGTTGATTAAATAATTTCTCGGAATGGTTAGGGCATCTTCTTTTGAGTTGATTAAAATATTTGCCTCTGCGGTAAGATTTGGAAAAAGAGCGCCAGGTTTTTTAGTAAATATTGCTTCAGCCTGAAAGGAGCGCGTTCGTATGTTCATCATTGGATCAATAGTTATAATTTCAGCTTCAAACACTTGGTCTTTATAACTATCCATCGTAATAAGTACTTGCTGGCCTTTCTTTACTTTTACGATATCGAGCTCGTCAATACTCAATTCTATAATAAATTCATCTGTACCAATTACGGCTTCGGGTTCTAGGCCATTGGTTAGCTCGCCTTTCTCTTTGTTAATTTTGTAAACCACGCCATCTACCTCGCTCCTAATAATGAAATCGTCTTCCATTAGCTTTGCGATTTCTAAATTGTTCTTACTTTGGTCTGATAGCAGTTTTAACTGACGTTTTAAGTCCTGATAATTAGTACTTGCCCTAGCTAAATCTACTTTAGCGTTTTCAAAATTTAATTCCTTTTGCTCAAGTTCTACTTTGCTCCCTATGTTATTACTCCATAGATTTTTTTGTCTATGGTATAAAAGGGAATCGTTTGTAAGTTTTTTAGTTGCCATATCAATGGCTTTACCTGCATCCTGTAATTTGTCGGCATTTAATTTATAGTCGGCAGTAGCTGAGGCAAGCCGCGCATTTTCAGTAGCTATTTTTAAATCTTTATTATCCAATTGAAAAATTGGGTCGCCCTTTTTTACTTGCATCCCCTCAGTGACAAATATTGTTTTGATTATGCCACTAAACCTACTGTACACTTCGTATTGCTTTTTACTTTTTATAAATCCCGAGGCGTAAACGCTTTCAGTAATGCTTTTAACTTCAGGCGTAATGGACTCTTTTTTTTTGGTACAGGAGAGGGTTAAGTAAATAAATACTGAAAGTAAAAAAAGAGGTTTATAGTTCATGAGTGGTTTTATTTTTTTCTAAAGAAAGAAACTGCTTCTATTTTTCTAGGTGAAAGGCGCAGTATCTTGACAGCATTTAATTTTTATTTGTTGAAGTTTTATTTTAATTCTATACAGTCTACCAAGGGTTGCATAATAATTCGTCTTTAAATTATTTTAAAATAATCTTAGCTCATCTAGAATCAGCCTTTAAAAAAAATCAAGTTTAGCTTTTGAGTACTTGGCTTCATTTTTCAAGCTACATATTGAGCATAGCGAAGTATTGTTTCGGGTGCGGTAGCTGGTTCTTTCCCAGAACTAGTTCTTGTATAAATATAGGGAATCTTTTGGAGTTGACATCAGATGGATGTCTTTGATTTGTTGCCGAATACTAGTGATTAAAACTAGTTCAAAAATATGGAAAAGGGATTTTTCTTTCCATAAATGGGCCACTCACGGATACTCCATAGCAAAGCCATAGCAAAGCCATAGATACTTCATCAAATTGTAAGAAAAAGGGCCTTTTTTCCTACAAAATTAAAACAAGCCCTACGGAAGTGTTTAATAATTGTTCAAAAAGAAATAGCATATAATTCGAAGCACCTCTTGATGACTCAAAAGATTATAAATTCCGTCTCATTGAACCTCTTCCTTTGTCACTCTTCCTTCGTCGCTCGTTCTTCGTCGCTCGTCATTAAACATCAATAGTTCTAAAAGTCAAATTAATCCTCGGGGACTGTACTTTCTTGGTTGGTGGCAATCTATGTAGCCAATGGCTTTGTGTAGTGCCCTTCATTATTAAAAGACTGCCGTGTTCTAAGTTTAGGGAGATTGTTTCCTTGGTTTCTTTGTGTTTAAAGGCAAACTTGCGTTCGGCACCCAGACTTAAAGAAGCAATTGCTCCATTTTTTTTTAAATCCTTTTCTGCATCGCTATGCCACGCCATGCCTTCCTCGCCAGAATGGTATAGGTTGAGAAGGCAACTGTTGAAGGTTTCGCCACATTTAGCTTCAATCTGCTTTTTAAGCTCCAATAACTCTTGAGTCCACAAATTAGCTTTCTTGGTTATTTTGGAATAGGTATATTCAAACTCCGTTTCGCCATACCACGCTACTTTGCGTTTGGTGATTATCTTCTTTCCAAAGATAATGGCTTCGTCGTTTTTCCAGTTGATTGTATTAAGAAGGGTTTCGTAATAATGGTTTGCTTCTTCAGTAGAAAAAATGGTACCGTAGTAATTTACCGTACCATCTTTGGGAAGCAGGTTGATGTTTGGATCCATTTCGAAATCAAATAATTTCAATCTTCAATTTTTTTATGGCTTATACTTGGTTTAAATATCAAGTTTACTGCCGATTCTATTTTGTATAAGCACCCGAGGAATATGTCAATTCATAACTATGTGTATATATTTCGAAAACAATTCCGAAGGGATCTTCCACATAACACATTTTAAAGGGCTTTTCATTTGGATAATATTCTCTAATGGGCATTCTTTGTTTTCCGCCGTAAGATACTATTTCATCTATTAGTTTTTCAATATTTGGATCTTGTACGCTAAAGTGGAAAAGTCCAGTATTAAAAGGGTTGAATTCCGGGGCTTCTTTAACTCCCTGTGGAAATGAGAATAATTCAATTCCAATGCCATCTGAAGTTGCCAAATGTGCAATTTCAAATTCTTCCCAATCATCCCCAAATACATCAATACACATTTGTCCGATTGCGGTTTCTTTTTCCTTTTTCACTGTGGAAGGCTCCATAATTATATACCATCCCATTACCTCTGAATAGAATTCTACAGCCTTATGGATGTTCGGAACGGTTAATCCAATGTGTGAAAATGATTTTGGGTAATTTTTATTTGTTGTCATAGCTCATATTTTGTAATGCAAATTTAGGTTATATTTACCTAATCAACAATAACTTACCTTTTTGTGCTCTAGTTACCTAAAGGGGTTAAATATTGATTTTCAGCATATTATAAATTAAAAATGAATAAAGATAATTACTGTCCCCTCAATTATACAATGAATTTAATTGGAACTAAATGGAAGCCTTTAATTTTATTTCACCTATTGGACGGCCCATTACGATCAGGTTTATTACAAAAGAAAATTACAGGAATTTCAAATAAAATGTTTACTCAAACGGTAAGGGAACTAGAAAAAGATGGTCTTATTTCCAGAAAAGTATTTGCTGTTGTTCCTCCCAAAGTGGAGTATAAATTAAGCTTGAGAGGAATATCTCTTGAAGGAGTATTAAGAAGCATGGATGAGTGGGGTTTACAAGACAATCAAACTGAAAAGAAAGTCCATTAAAGGATTTTCGGGAATGGGCAGTATTTTTTGGTTATAGTGGTAATAGGCGCCTCCGAAATTATATAGTATCCGCCTTTCTGCTTTTTTAAGTTTACTACAGAACAAAAGAGCTCATAAGAAGTACTTAGGCAACTATTTTAATTAGACGTTTTCATTTTATCTTAGATAGGTTTTATAGGTATAGAAAAGAGAAAATTATAGTACCTTAGATGTTCATTTTTAAATATTTACTTTAAATTTTAAACCAAACAATTATGAGTGTTATATTTCTTCTTTTGGGCGTGCTAGTTGTAATAGCTTTATTGCTCGTTATTGTCTTCAATCGTTTTGTGAAAAACAAAAACATGGTGAAAGATGCCTGGAGCAACATAGACGTTGCCCTTAAACGCCGTTACGATTTAATACCAAACCTTGTGGAGACCGTAAAGGGATATGCAGCTCACGAAAAAACAACTTTAGAAAACGTAATACAAGCACGGAATGCTGCAATGGCGGTTCCTTCTGATGAAATTAATGCGCAAATAAAAGCCGAAAACCAACTGCAACAATCCTTGCGAAGTATTTTTGCTTTGGGGGAAGCGTATCCAGATTTAAAGGCAAATGCCAGTTTTTTAGACCTACAGCAAAAACTTAATGAAATAGAAATAAACCTTGAAAGAAGTCGTCGTTACTACAATGGAACGGTTCGAGAGAACAATACGTATGGCGAAAGCTTTCCGGGGGTTCTTTTTGCCGGAATGCTCAACTATCAGCATTTCGATTTCTTTGAAGCAGATGAGGCTACCCGCGAAAACGTGAAAGTGAGTTTTTGAGTTCTAAGTTTATGGGTTCTGGGTTAATTTTTTATGAATTAAAAGTCCAACAATTTAGTAATCCAATAATCCAGTAATCCAAAACTAATCTGGAATGAGTACCAACAATGTCATACTAAAAGAGAATAGCCCCTTGCAATTAAATAGAAAACTGTTCCTGCTTCTTTTCGGACTCCTGTTTTTTCTGAAAGGATTTGCCCAAGATTTTGAGATGAACCATAGCCAAGTTGATATCTATATCAACGAGGACGGTTATTTTGATGTAGTTGAAAATTATGATCTAAACTTCACTACCTATCAACACGGTATTTACAGAGACATTCAAGTAAAGTATGATTTGATTACCGAAAAAGGAAACCAGGAAAAACGCAGAATTAAAATCAGAAAGATTGATGTGCCAAATCACAAATTTGATGCAGATCCAGATTTTGTTCAAAAAATAAGTGACAATCTTCAAATCAAAGTTGGCGATAAGGATGTAACTGTTATTGGCCCACAACACTATCAAATAAAATATAGGGTTTACAATGCGTTCCTGTTTGAGGATTCGCAGATTCTTTTTTATTGGAATATTAAAGCATCGGGATGGAATACTTTATTTCACCAAATAGATTTCAGCATTCATCTTCCGAAAAATATGGACGCCAATCTAGACGATATATCGGTATATTCTGGTTTTGCCGGAGATACCATAGTTAGTAAAGATTTCGATGTAAAATATAGTAATAGAATTTTTACTGCCAAAAGCCGTGAAAATTTTCTTTCCGCTCCAGATCAAAGTGTAACTGTTTCGCTTAATCTTCCCACGGGATCTATCAAGGAAATAAAACCTTGGTGGCCCTTTTGGAGCGATTATGGCTGGACGCTTATACTGGGTGCAATGCTTTTTGTTTTTTATTGGGTTTGGAATAAATATGGCAAAGACGACAGGGTAGTGGCTACCACCAGTTATTTTCCACCTAATGGTGTAGATCCTGCAATGGCAGGTTTCTTGGTTGATGATAAAGCAGATACGCCCGACTTGATTTCCCTAATTCCCTATTGGGGCGCACGGGGAATTATTAAAATGGAGCAGGTTCCCAAAAAAGGATGGTTAGCTAAAGATGATACAAAACTAACCCAGCTTCGTCCCTTACCTGAAGGCGCTCCAGATTATGAAGAGAAGATTTTCAAAGGACTCTTCGGAAGCAGCAGTAGTGCCATTGAAAAAGAAGTACTGATAAGCAGTCTAAAAGATTCCTTTTATACAACAATGGCAAGCGCCAAAAAACTATTGGGGGACAAGGCCCAAATTTATTATGACAAAGAAGCAAAAAAAATGCAGACTTGGACTATAGTTGGTGTTTTGCTACTTGGTATTTTTCTTTTTATTCTCTTTCTGCTTAGCTGGGGACTTTGGGCCGCTTTAGCAGTAGTTCCAATTTCACTTTTCCTTTTGTTTATGACTATTTATATGGTGAAGAAGAATTCTCTGGGCAACAAGGTTTATTCTGAATTGAAAGGGTTTAAAAACTTTATAAAAATAGCAGAGGAAAATAAGCTGAAAATGCTTTTACAGGACAGCCCATCCTATTTCGAAACTACTATGGGTTATGCGCTTGCATTTGGTCTTTTTGATCAGTGGGCAAAAAAATTTGAGGCACTTAACTTGCAACCTCCAAGTTGGTATACTTCTTCTTCAGGTGCATTCACGATGCACAATTTTACTCATTCGTTTTCAGATTCCATTTCTTCGGCTCAATCTACAATGGTTAGTTCGCCTTCCAACAGTGGTTCCGGAGGTTCCTCAGGAGGTGGTTTTGGAGGTGGAGGAGGCGGAAGCTGGTAGTTGATTAAGTAAAAACATATTTCCCTCACTCAAAACACCAGTTCCCTCATTTCATATTTTTTGACTCTTTAATGTGCGGTAGTTTTACTTCAAGTTTAACACTAAAACCACATATTATGAAAACACTTTTCACATTTTTAGCAGTAGCGTTGCTGGGATTCCAGCTTCACGCACAAATAGTTACCGTAACAGGCGTAGTATCTGATAATACTGGACTTCCGTTGCCTGGTGTAAATGTTATTATTAAAAAAACTAGCAATGGCACCCAAACAGATTTTGATGGTAAGTACAACATTGAAGCTCAAATTGGACAGAAATTAGTTTTCTCATATGTCGGTTTTGACACCCAAGAAGTTAAGGTTAGAATGGCTGGGGAAATAAATATTAGTTTAAACCCAGGTTCTGCTTTGGATGAAGTTGTGGTTACGGGTTATGGAGCAACTAGAGAGAAAAAATCTGTGAGTCATTCAGTAACCTCAATTAATAGCGAATCATTTAATAGAAAGCTACAGGGAAAAGCCGCGGGTGTTCAAGTTACAAATGATAATGTAGGAGCAACACCATCTTTTGTTATCAGAGGTACGTCGTCTAATCTTTCAAACCCCGTATCTGATAACGAATCCTACGGCCGTATAGAAGAAAACATTTTTAAAAGCGTTTCTACCGCGCCACTTTCTACATTTTCTATAGACGTTGATAAAGCAGGTTACAGCAACATCCGCCGTATGTTAAACAACGGACAGGAAGTGCCACAGGATGCTGTAAAGATTGAAGAAATGGTAAACTATTTTGCATATAACTATCCACAGCCAACAGGCAAAGATCCATTCTCTATTACAGCAGATGTAGTTAACTCACCTTGGAACCAAGATGCCAAGTTGGTGCGAATTGGTTTAAAAGGAAAGGATATTTCTATGGACAATGTGCCACCTTCAAATCTAGTTTTCCTTTTAGATGTATCTGGCTCTATGAATGATCCAAACAAATTGCCATTGTTGAAATCAGCGCTAAATGTGTTGGTTGATAAGCTAAGAGAAAAAGATAAGGTTTCTATAGTGGTTTATGCAGGTGCTGCTGGTTTAGTGCTTCCTCCAACTTCAGGCGCAGAAAAACAACTTATCCGTAATGCAATTGAAAACCTTAGTGCCGGAGGGTCTACAGCAGGAGGAGCCGGTATTCAATTGGCTTATAAAGTCGCGGAAGAAAACTTCAGCAAAGGTGGCAACAACCGCATAATCCTAGCGACTGATGGCGACTTCAACGTGGGCGCATCCAGCGACCGCTCTATGGAAGAATTAATTGAGGAAAAACGCAAAAGCGGTGTTTTCTTAACCTGTTTAGGCTTCGGAATGGGTAATTACAAAGACAGCAAAATGGAAACCCTAGCTGACAAGGGCAACGGAAACCACTCCTATATTGACACTATGCAAGAAGCACAAAAAGTATTGAGCACAGAGTTTTTCGGCACACTTTATACCATCGCTAAAGATGTAAAAATTCAAGTGGAATTCAACCCTGCCAAAGTACAGGCCTACCGTTTGATTGGTTACGAAAACCGTTTGCTAAACGATGAAGATTTTAAAGACGACACCAAAGACGCAGGCGAATTGGGAAGTGGCCACACAGTTACCGCTCTGTATGAAATAATTCCCGTTGGAATAAAGAGCAAATATTTAAAAGATATAGACAACTTGAAATACACCAAGCAAACCAACCAGAATTATACTGATGAAATGCTTACCGTAAAATTCCGTTACAAAGAACCCGATGGCGATGTGAGCAAGCTGATAGTAAAAACAGTGAAAGACGATAACAACTCTATAGAAAGTGCCTCAGAAGACTTGAAGTTTTCAGCAGCAGTGGCCCTCTTCGGAATGCAACTACGCAACTCTGAGTTTATCAATACTAAAAAGAAAGAAGACGTAATAGCCTTAGCGGAAGCGGGTAAAGGCAAAGATAATGATGGCTACAGAGCAGAGTTTATTCGCTTAGTAAAGAGCAGTAAGTAATTCTGAACTATAGTTTTGTGAGGTGGTTTGGTTTTTTTGAGGGGAAGGGCGCGTGAGCGCTCTTTCTTTTTTTAATAATTTACATAAACCCAACCAATAAAAGCATCGGGATATTTGGGGTCGTTTAAAACCAAAACGTAATAATATGTACCTACTGGCACTGTGCTTCCTGTAAAGAGAAGGCCTTGCGTAGCCACACCATCCCAAAAACCATCTGCGTTGTGAGCGGTGTGTATTAGGTTGCCATCGCGGGAATAGATGTGCAGCTCAAAGTTTTCGTAAATGTTCAGCAGGTTGCTAATTTCAAAAGTATCGTTAATACCATCGCCATTGGGTGAAAAACCCTCGGGAATAAAAGGAGCACATTTTTCTGTGGTCAATAAAAAAGAAGCTGTGGCAAAGCAGATTTCATTTTCCAATCGCACATAAATAGTCTGGGGATCAGCATTGTTTTGATATTCAGTAGAATTATTGATTGGATTGGTGTTTTCCAAAGCGTTTTCCAAAGATGTAAAATACCGAATAACATCATCCGCCCCGGTGCGAATTAAATCATCTTGAGCAGTTAAGTCGAAAGTAGCGGTGTTAAAACCTATATCGCACTTTAATAAATTAGACAAATTGGGGATGGGAGGGATGCTTTCAAAAGCAATAATCTGCGTAAAACTATTGTTGTCTTCCCGAAGTTCTTCAACTAAACCATTGCCATTACCATCGTCATCAACCACAGCAGTGATGGTAAAGGTATCTGGTAAACTATCGGGTAATATAACTTGCACTTCGCCATTTTCACTTTCGCCAATTGGAATGCTTTGTAGCGTTTGTGTAAGTCCAAGCAAAACCCCATCTGTATAAAATGCTATCGAAGTATTTGCTGGCAAAAGCGCCGTGGCGTCCAAATTATAAACCGTAAAAGGTAATAGCAACGCTCTATCGCGACAAGCTGAAATTTCGGGAAGTTCTATAGTGGCATCGGGCAAGGGGCAAGGCAGTACTTCAACAGTAAAACTGTCTATAAGAAAACAATCGGGATTTGAAACACGTATGTAAATAGTTTGTGGGTTTTCGGTATTTTGAAATATTTCAGGATTGGCAATAGGGTTATCATTATTCTGGGCATCCGCTTCTGTAAGGTGAAAGCTCAAAGCATAAATAGGATCTATTTGGGAAGTGGCTTCGGTTAGATCGAAATATTCTTTTCCAATAACATCACAAGTATCCAGATTGTGAAGCCCTGTAATTACCGGATTTAGAAGCCAATGGATTGGTGTTTCGTCTTCGTTATTATCTTCGTTTATTTCATCGACTATTCCTGTGCTGTTGCCAGTATCGTCAACAACAGCTTTCATAATAAAATCGGCTTCAATATTGTTGGGAATAGTAAACATGATGGTTCCACTTTCTTGTCCGTCAATAGGAATAAGGGCAGCGGTTTCACTTTGCGCTACCAAGGCTTCATCCGCATAAAAAGCAATAGGTGTTCCCGTAGGTAAAACATCTGTGCTGTTTAGGTTATAAACAGTGTAATTTACCGTAAGCTCCCGATTGCCACATTCCGTGCCGCCAATAATACTGTCTATGGAAATGGTGGCATCGGGCAGTTCGGTATTTAAAACGGTAATAATATTGTTCACCATCACAAAATCCTGCCCGCTGGTAAGTTGAATAGTCGCCGAAGTATCTCCTTGATTTATATAATTTGAAATAGGATAGACGTCGATATCCATATTGTAAAGCACATCGCTTCCGGTAAAACTATTAGTGCCGTTAAAGGCATTGTCGGGAGGATTTAGCGGCAGATTACCGAGAATATTTCCGTTAATGCGAAGGGTTTCGTTAACAGCAAGCCCTTGATCGCCTTCCCACGCAAGGAAACCAATCTTGGCGCCTTGGGTGTCCAAGACCATTAAATTATTCAAAGTAATGTTTAAGTTTTGGTTGCTTTGTGAAACGCTTTCCAAGCCATCAAAAACATTCACTTGGTTTAGGGGGAGGTTGGCGTCTTCATAAACTACTGTAACTGCCCACCCGCCAAAGTTGGTGCCCGACCCAGGCGGACTGCAATAAGTTGGGATTACTTGAGTAAGATCTAAATCTGCAAGTGTGTAATTACCGTTGCCAGTAGTTTGAATTTGTTGGGTTACATCTGCAAAAGCAGCAAAATAGATATAATCAATACCGCCACTGTTGTAGGTAACATTAAAAGTTCGTTCGGCAGTAAGAGGTATTTGGTTAAAGGTAACATTGAAATCGCCCGGCCCAGAGCCTGCCCAATATAGGTAGGCCGCCACCACTTCTTGGTTCGGTTGTAGTTGAAAATCGGCACTGCTGCTGGTAAGAATAAAACATTGGCCACCTTGTCCGTTTTCTTCAACGTTTAATGTATTTCCAAAAGCGGTGTAATCATAATTGCCATTAAACTGTTGGAATAATTCAATATCCTGAGCAAAAAACGCAGTGGAAATTAAGGAGCAAAGTATAAAAAAATAACGCTTTAAAGAAAACATAGGGGTTGATTGCTTGCTAAATATAGACAAAAAATCAAAGGGAAGGAGTGTTTTTTAAAGGTCTCTTTTCTTCAGAATAGCGTAGGACCAATAGAGGAAAAGGCTTGTCCAAACTAAAACGATAAAAATATTCAACATACTTACGTGGTAGTCTTTCGTAAAACTTTCGCCTAACTGATTTGCCGCAGATTGGATAGCCCCCAAACGGCTAATAGGTTCTTTGATGAGGTTTGCCATTGCATTTAAGGGAAAGAATTGCGCAACATTATCTGCAACATCGGTGTCCTTAAAAAATTGCCATTTCATTAAGCCGTAAAACAACCATTCAACAATTTGCCACACAATCAAAAAACCGAGCGCAAACGCAGAACGCTTTACCAAAACCCCAAGGAATAGACAGAAGGAAAAGAAAGCAACTAATTTTATAAAATAGGCGCCAATGTATTCCATACCACTGAAAATGATACCTATTTCATTGTAATCTGAAAAAATAAGTCCTAAGATTAAAGAAACGCCAAATATAAATACTGTTGATATTGCTGAAAAAAGCAAAACCGTAAGAAATTTTGAAAGTAAAAATTCTTTCTTGCTCAGACCGTCAATAAGGTTCTGTTTTAAAGTTCTATAACTGTATTCATTGCTCATCATAGAAACAATCACAATAGCCAAAAACAATTTTAGAATAGCCGCCATATAGGTGTTGAAATGCCAAATAAACGGAAAGTTGAATATTCCTTGGTCGGCCACGCGAAAGTGAAAATCACCAAAGTTGAATTCAATAGATGCAATCAAAGCGATAAAGGTTATGAGTAAAAAATAAATAATGGAAATAACCTTAGCCGCCCGATTATAGCGCAGTTTTTGGAGTTCTATGTTTAACAGTCGTAGCATCTTGGGTTAGTTTTGTTTGGTAAGTTCAAGGAATTGTTCTTCGAGGCTTTCCTTGCGTTTCACAAGGTGACTAAGGCTAATGCCTTTTTCAAAAAGGAGCTTGTTCACTTCAGATGCATCCATCGGGGCGTTGAGGTAAGCGATGATAAAATCACCTTCGCGCTTTACGGTGCCAAAGGCGGGGTTTCCTTCCAAAGCATGTTGCAGTGCTTCCATGTTGTTGCTCTGCATTGTTAAAAAGCCGTGGCTGGCGTTCATGCCGTCCACGCTACCAGAATACAGACTTACCCCTTTCCGAAGAATTACCACGTGGGTACACACCTTTTCAACTTCGTCCAATAAATGTGACGCCAAGAGGATAGTAGTTCCCTGTGAAGCAATCACTTTTATGATTTCCCGAATTTGGTGAATTCCCTGCGGATCCAAACCATTGGTAGGTTCGTCTAGAATTAATATTTCTGGATCGTTCAACAATGCTGAAGCGATTGCCAAGCGTTGTTTCATTCCTAAGGAAAAAGTACTGAACTTACTGTCTTTTCTATCCAAAAGCCCCACAAGCTCCAACTTCTCGTTAATCTTTTTTTCTGAAACCTCTTTTATCTTGCAAACCAGTTGTAGGTTTTGCACAGCGGTCATATAGGGGTAAAAATTTGGACGTTCAATAATGGCACCAACTTTTTTTAAAGCGTTGTGCGTATCTATTTTACCATCAAACCATTTAAAGTCGCCAGCAGTTTTGTTCACCACGTTCAGTACGATGCCGAGTGTGGTACTTTTTCCACTGCCGTTTGGTCCGAGGATACCGTAAACATTGCCTTTTTCAATAGTAAAGGAAAGATTATCTACAGCTGTGAGTGATCCAAATTTCTTCGTTAGATTGTTTATTGTGAGAATGTTTTCCACAGGGTAGTTTTGGGCCCGATAACTTCGGGAGGTTTATTATTTGACGAATGGACGAGGGAATTGTTACAATTTTAAGTGAGAAGTGGGAAGAGAAGTGGGAAGAGATAAGTCAGAAGTTGTGTGGAAACGTTTAGGCTATGGTTTCGTTGCGAAAAATATTCGAAGGACTTTTCCGCTGTAGTCGAAGATAGCAAAACGGCAAGACACGAGCAAAGCGAAATGGCGCTAGCAATTCCCGAGAGGAAATTCCCCGCAATCAACTATAGCCGTTGTTTTAAACTGGCTATTATTCAATCGTACCATTAAATGTTTTTGATTCACTATAAATATTTATTCCGAAAAGATTCCACTTTAAAATTCCGTTAGCAGTAAATTCTGATTTTTCATTTGGTTTGTAATTATTGGTGTTAATCGATTTAAATTCCCAATCGTAACCGCTAACAAGACCATTCAAAAAACTACTACTTTCTATTGGGATATACTCATTTTGGTTAATCGAGTATTTAATAAGCATATTAATATCAAAAGTTAAATTGTCTTCAAGAATTACTTGTTTAATTTTGGAATCATTCTTTTTGTTATAGTCTTTAGTTATAGTTATTCGGTTTGAGTTTTTTTCTGAATTAGAGGCAGAAATTATTTGAACAATTCCGATTATCATTATAAAGATTGAGATAACTTTAAATTGTGGTTTAAATATTTTTTTTCCTTTTTCGATAAATTCAACAATCAGATATAGAAAATAAAAAATAATCATTCCATTTATTATTGACCAAATTAAATATATCATAGTTTCTCGTTTTCAGCTTTTTTACAACATGTGGATAAACACTATATAGTATTTATTCCCATTATATCTTTAATTCCAAATATACAAATTCACCTATTCCAACCCCCTCTATATAAATTCCCAACACCAAAAGATCTTCCGCCAACTTAACAGATAGTTTCTAATCCCTAATCTAAAATCTCTCTTTGCTTTTTCTTTTATTTCTAAAAACTTCCAACTTCGTATTTCCAATTTCATACTTCGTATTTCCGTACCTTTGCAATTCATTAAAAAACAAATGCAATGCAAGACGGGATTTACGCAAAAATAACGACAGAAAAAGGAGAAATTCTTATAAAACTTACACACGACAAAACCCCGGGAACGGTTGGAAACTTTGTGGCTTTGGCTGAAGGTAACCTGGAGAATTCAGCAAAACCACAGGGAACTCCATATTACGATGGGTTGAAATTTCACCGGGTACTTCCTGATTTTATGATTCAAGGTGGTGATCCAAAAGGAACAGGTTCTGGTGGACCAGGGTATGATTTTGAAGATGAATTTCATCAAGATCTTCGCCATGATACTCCGGGTGTGCTTTCTATGGCAAATTCTGGACCTGCAAGCAATGGTAGCCAGTTTTTTATCACCCATGTTGCCACGCCTTGGCTGGACAACAAACATACCGTGTTTGGAAATGTTGTTGAAGGACAGGATGTTGTTGATAGCGTTGCGCAGGGCGACACTATGAAAAAGATTGAAATAATTCGCGTGGGCGAAGAAGCTAAAAAATGGAACGCCGTGGAAGCTTTTAGAAGATTTACTGGTGAAAGAGAACAGCGAATTGCTAAAATAAAGGCAAAAGAAGAAGCAGAACTAAAAAAAGTTTCAGAAGGTTTTGATAGAACCGACAGCGGACTTCTTTATAAAATAGTTCAAAAAGGAAGTGGTAAAAAAGCTGAAAAAGGAAAAACAGTTTCAGTGCATTACAAGGGCGCACTTACTGATGGCACTGAGTTTGACTCATCTTATAAAAGAAAACAACCAATCGATTTTCAATTGGGTGTTGGGCAGGTAATCTCTGGTTGGGACGAAGGCATCCAATTATTGCAAGTGGGCGATAAAGCTCGTTTTGTGATTCCTTCACAACTAGCCTACGGCGAACGCGGCGCTGGCGGGGTTATTCCTCCAAATGCTACCTTGATTTTTGATGTGGAATTGATCGATGTAAAATAGTCTAAAAACACTTTTAATAAATAAACAAAACGTCTCGAGCTATCGGGGCGTTTTGTACTTTTAACACATGGATTTAGAGAAACTAAAATACCCAATAGGCACCTTTGACTGCCCTTCAGATATAACTCCTGAAAAATTGGAGGCTTGGATTTCTATATTGGAACATTTTCCAAATAGATTGAATAATTTAGTGAGCAACCTTTCCGAAGCACAATTAAAGACACCCTACAGACCGGAAGGTTGGACAGTGCGGCAAACAATCCATCACATTTATGACAGCCATCACAACGCCTATACCCGTTTTAAGTGGACGCTAACGGAAGATAGACCAACAATAAAAGTTTATGATGAAAAAGCTTGGGCAGAAACCGAAGATGCCAAAAATGCGCCTATTGAATTGTCTTTAGCTGCAATAAGTGCTTTGCACGCAAAATGGATTTATTTAGTAAAGGGATTATCGCAGGAACAATTGCTAAAAGAGTTTCATCATCCAGCCCGCAACCGTAATTATACACTTGCAGAAACAGTGGGAAGTTATGCTTGGCACAGCAATCACCATTATGCACATATTGAAAATTTGTTGAAACGGGAAGGGTAGAAGTAATATTCGGCAATAGGAATTTGAACAATTAAACAGTTAACCAATAAACCAATTCATTCCTTCCACTTAATATTACACCCAATACTTGGCTTTTGATCCTTTCGCTGTGGACTGTTACTAAGTACACTGTCCAACGCTTCGCGGAGATCACGACCGTTAGTGGGAATTCCATTTCCTGGGCGACTGTTATCTAATTGACCCCTATAAACCAATTTCAATTCAGCGTCAAAAAGATAAAAATCTGGAGTGCAGGCGGCATGGTATGCCTTTGCTACTTCTTGAGTTTCATCATATAAATACGGAAAAGGATAATTATTCTTTTGAGAAGTCCGCCACATTTCTGCTGGTGAATCTTCTGGGTAATTGATAACATCGTTGCTGTTTATGGCAACGAAACCGAAACCTGTTACTCGATAATCGTTGCAAACCCGAACAAGTTCTTCGTTTACATGCTTTACAAAAGGGCAGTGATTACAAATAAACATAACTACTGTTCCCTTTGCACCACGAACATCCTTTAGCGAAACAGCTTTGTTGGTAACTGCATCTATAAGGGTAAAATCAGGCGCTTTAGTTCCCAAGGAAAGCATTTTAGATTCTGTTCTGGCCATTTTCTTCTTTTCTATATCGGTTGAAAACAATGGTTTAAAGTTACAATTTTTGTGTGATTATTGGGCACTATAAAAAGCATCTATATAAATCGAAACGCATTAATTCATTCACTTTTCCTAAAGAATTTATAAAACTTTGTTGGTATAGAATAACTCCATTAACTTTAAAAAATAAACCAACTATTATGAAAAACTCATATTCATCACTATCAGTAGCAATTGAAGATTTACAAAATCACGGATTTACAGAAGATTTCAATCTTGTGGGAGAAGGCATAGAATCTAAAAATTTAAAGAAACAATGGAAGGCAGGCGAACTTGATATTATTAAATTCTATCGTTTTGAAGGTATGACCGATCCAGGAGATAATACCATCTTGTATTTAATAGAAACAAAGGATGGTGCTAAAGGTTTGCTTGTTGATGCATATGGTGCTTATCAAGGAGAAATTTCACCAGAAATGATTCAGAAATTGAAATTACACCATGACGAATAAGCTGTCTTGGGCGGATTTTGAAAAGGTAGAAATGCGAGTGGGAACTATACTAGAAGTGAATAACTTTCCAGAAGCTAGAAATCCTTCATACCAACTTTTAGTAGATTTTGGTGATGAGATTGGAAAGCGAAAAACATCTGCGCAGATTACTTCTCTTTACTCAAAAGAAGAACTATTAGGCAAACAAGTAGTGGCAGTTTTAAATTTTCCGAAGAAACAAATCGCTAATTTTATGAGCGAATGTCTTGTTTTGGGCGCTGTGGAAGGAAAAAATGTAACACTTTTGCAACCAGGGAAAACTGTAAATAATGGATTGCGAATTTTATAAATCCAATAGTTGAGTAATTTTTTTTTTAATAAAATAATTCAAAGAAACTCAGGGTGTTGTATACCCTACTACATGAGTTTTAAGTGAGCCTACTCTTGGATTTTTGTTAAAAGTAATCCATCCGTCTGCGGATGATTTACCAGGTAAAAATGAAAATGTGATTTCTGCTTTTTCTTGGTTTTCTCCATTTTCGGAAATAATCTCCACAACAACATTTTCAGCCGTAGCTGTTCCCTTATTAGTTGCTTTAATAGGTACTGCGTAGGCATCGTCTTTCTGGACTATTTCACCTAAAACAATACCGATATCAGGTTGTGTTCGCTCTTCATAAATTAATTGATATATCAAAAAGCCTAAAGTGAAAAATACTAATATTCCAGAGATGATAGTAATCAACCATTCCAACCAATTTTTCTTTTCTTTCTTTTTTTCCATAATTAAGTTTGAATAAGCAATCTGCCTGCGGAAGCGCCAAGGGCTGCGGGAAATCCCAGAACTACCGTTTCAGCAACTATTCCGTAAAGTGACAAACCGTCAAAACGTCCAAAAAACCAAAGCATAAATGCAGATGATGCAAGAGCCACGGCATACATTATAACCGTTCCAAAAACGACTTGTTTAAAATTATGTGGTTGTAGTACCGCTTCTTTTGCACCTTTAAAGTTGATATAATACAAAACAGCACCTCCAATGCCTATAGAGAGAAGGGCAATGAGAAGAAGTTTAAATATTTCTGCTTCTAATGCTATAACCATAACTTCATCTGTGGGTGCCACGTTTGATGCTATAAGAATAGCGCCACAAAGCGCAATATTTACCGAGCGTAATATATTTGGGTTTTTTGACCATTTGTTTTGTTCATCTTCATCTTTATCATTCTTTTCATCACCCTCGCTGCCTAGTTGCGATTTTCCGACAGAAATACCGATGGCTACTGTTACTGCTTCTACTATTATTTTTCCGCTTATTTCATTGAGCGACATATTTGGAGCCAAGCGGCCTGTAACCCAAAGAATAAATACGGTGAGTAAAAGCGCCATTCCCATTTCTTCTATAGATTCCTCTAGACCTTCTAAAAAGGAATGTTCCCGACGAATACCCACATAATGGTTATAAACCATTAGTAAAAACATCCCAACAATAAAATAGACGATTAATTGAAGCGAATTTGCAATAAAACCAGCCCACCACAGTTCCATGGTATAAAGCATGGGCAAACTGAATAGTAATCCACCTGTAATACCGCGGCCATAGTCTTTTAATGATTTATCAATTGATTTTACGGAAGTGGCCATTTTATAAGAAATAACACTTAAAGATAATCCAAATATAATCTAGAGAAATCAATAGAGTTGTGATAAATTTGTTAAAAGCTTGCCGTGCAATTATATTTTTAGAATATTTTAAACGCTAGATTTTTTATAAATTGCCGCTTCATAAATCCTTCACATGAAAAATCTTCTTATTTTATTTTTTATTCCCATAGTATTAAATTCCTGTAAAAATAATTCAGACGCAAAACAGTCAAAAACTGAAATTGCTGAAGAGAAATCTGAAAAAATTGATCAACTCCAATGGCTTTTGGGAACTTGGACCAATGAAAAGGGAGAAGAGTTTTCACAAGAAAGTTGGTCAAGGGAAAATGCTAATACGTTTACAGCGTTTAGTTTCACTCAAATTGCAGACGAAACTGTGTTTGCTGAGACTATGGTACTTGAAGAAAAAGCCGATACTTTATTATTAACTGTAGCAACTGCAAACCAAAACGAAGAAAAACCTGTTACTTTTAAAATGATTTCTTCTGATAACGGACAGTTTACTTTTGAGAATAAAAGCCACGATTTCCCAAAACGCATTACCTATTCCAATCCAGTTAAAGACTCTTTACACGCCTGGATTGAAGGAACGGTAAATGGTGAAGCCAAGAAAGTTGATTTCTATTTTAAGAGAAAAAACTAAAATCTATTTAAGCTTCCGCATCCAAGGTATCGGTAACTACATAATATCGAGGATCTTCAATAGAGTCTTCAATAATAGTTTCAAACTCGGGATTCCTCTTTAAGAGAAGTGCTTTGCAATCGGGGCTGAGGTGGGTTAGTTTTACTTGCTTTCCGCTATCAATATATTTATTGGCGATATTTCGAACTGCTTCAACTCCAGAATGATCTGAAATTTTAGATTCTATAAAATCTATTTCAATTGAATTTGGATCAGTTGAAACATCAAATTTACTGTTGAAAGCCGTAGTGGAACCAAAAAATAAGGGTCCCCAAATTTCATAAACTTTTGTTCCGTCTTCTTTAATACGTTTTCGTGCGCGAATCATAGTGGCACTTTTCCACGCAAAAACGAGAGCACTCATAATAACCCCCACAAGAACCGCAATGGCCAAATCCTGCCAAACCGTTACTGCCGAAACCGTAATTAAAACTATAGCATCTGCAACTGGAATTTTATGAAGAATTCTAAAACTGCTCCACGCAAAAGTGCCGATTACTACCATAAACATTACGCCCACTAAAGCTGCAATAGGAATTTGCTCAATTAAAGGGGCTCCAAAGAGTACAAAGCATAAAAGTGCAATTGCTGCCGTAGCACCCGAAAGCCTGCCTCTTCCGCCAGAACTAACATTTATAATGGACTGTCCAATCATTGCGCAACCACCCATTCCACCAAAGAGGCCGTTTAATATATTGGCACCACCTTGGGCAACACATTCACGGTTTCCACTACCACGGGTTTCGGTCATTTCGTCTATTAAATTTAAGGTCATTAGAGATTCAATCAACCCAACCGCAGCCAATAAAAATGCTGTGGAAATGATTAAATCCCAATGTCCGTTCAAAGTCTCTAAAAATCCAAAAATCTGGGTTTGGAACACAGGAAGTGAGCCCTTTAAACCACTTCCGCCACCCTCGCGAATAAATGAGCCAACGGTGCTAACATCAATACTTCCAAATATGGTGATACAGGCAACTACAACTATAGCGATTAGAGCTGCGGGAAGTTTTTTGGTAAGCTTTGGCAAGCCAAACATAATTGCCATCGTTAATCCTACTAATGCAAGCATTACCCAAAGATCGGGACCTGTGAGCCATTGTGGAACCGTGCCGCGACTTTCTTTAAAAAGGCCTAATTGGGAGAGGAAAATTACTATTGCCAAGCCATTTACAAACCCCATCATCACAGGATGTGGAATAAGCCGAACAAATTTTCCAAGTTTAAAAACTCCTGCCATAATTTGAATTGCGCCAACAAATAAAAGTGTTATAAAAAGCCATTGCAACCCGAGGTATTGAACAGGTTCCGTTAAAGTTAGACCAACTTCATTTCCTTTCTGAATTAAATGGACCATTACTACAGCCATTGCTCCTGTTGCTCCAGAAATCATTCCAGGGCGACCGCCAAAGAGTGCGGTTACAAGACCCATAATAAAAGCACCGTACAATCCCACCAAAGGGTCAATGCCAGCTACAAAGGAAAAGGCCACAGCTTCCGGTATTAAGGCTAAAGCTACGGTAAGTCCGGAAAGTATATCGTTTTTGGGGTTTTGGGTGAAGTTGAGAAGTGTCTTTGCTAGCATCATATTTGTTTAAAAAGGCGGCAAATATAAGGTTTTCGAAAATAACGATTCAATTATAAAACCTTAAACTTACTTTTCTTTCTTTTCGGTTTTCACATTAAAACTTGGAGCTTCATAATCCTTTGGTAAATAATCTGAGGGAACAGTCGTTGCATTTCCATCCCTTGCTGCACGGTAATGTGGTGATAATATTTCTATACCGCGCTCATTGCAAGCATCTTGTATATTTTGGTGTAAATCTGAATAAATTTTAGCTTGTTTATTCGCTTCACGAACATATGCATTAATCTGGTATGCCACATAAAAATCTTCCAGACTAGTTTGTAAAACGAAAGGTTGTGGTTCTTTTAAAATTAATTCTGTTCGAAGCGCAGCATCTATTAAAGTTTCGTACATATCTTTCCACGGCACATCATAACCAATGGTAACTGTTGTGTGAATGATCAATCCCTTGGCCGGCGCATCACTGCTGTAGTTAATTGTATGGCTGTTCATAACAGTAGAATTGGGAATGGAAATGATTTCGTTTTTAATGGTTCGCACACGGGTTACTAAGGATGACTTTTCAATCACATCACCCGTTACCTCACCAATTTTAACACGATCGCCAATAGTAAACAATCGCATATAGGTCAGTACCAGACCTGCAATAATATTAGAAAGCGACCCCGCTGAACCAAAGGTGAACAAAAACCCTAAAAACACGGAAACCCCTTTAAAAATAGGTGAATCACTTCCTGGTAAATAGGGAAAAATCACTACGAACATAAAGGCTATAACCAATATCCGAATTATCTGATAAGTAGGTGCCGCCCAGTCTGGATAGAAACCATTAAGAGTTAAATTCCCTCTCGCAACTTCATCCTTTAAAAAGCTAATTCCTTTCAAAATATATCTAAATACTATTACAATTACCACAATAGTAATTAGGTCTGGAAGATAATTCCAAAAAGATGTCAGCATATTTGTTAAGGGATCCAAAATATAGCCAAAAAGTGTGTCGGCAAATTGTTCCGTCCATGGAAATAGACCGAATAGTATGGGTAGTGCAATATAAACAGCCAGTAATATTACAAACCACTTTAAAATTTTATTTAAAAAGAGAAATGCACTTACTTGACGTTTTGCATCAAAAAGGATGTAGTTTTTTATCTTGATCCCTTGAATTTTTTTATTTTCCTGAGACTGAATTTTTTGAGCGCTCCATTTGAAAAACTTTGAAATATAAAAAATCAATAATATAATAATGATGAGTACTAATAACGCAAGCCCTATTTGTTTGGCAAGTGTAGAAAAACTGGTTGCGTTTTTATATTTTAGAACTGCTTCGGTTATTTTTTCTTTGTATGTTTCCGCAAGTTCCTTTTTGGATATATCGTTCCAAAGAGCATCGTTTTCGGTGACGCTCATAATTATCCTTTCCTCTAAAACAATGTCAACAGAAGTTTCGGCATCTTCAATTTTTAATGAATTGGGGCCAAATTTAAAATTGTCGGAAAGTTTTTTGATTCTGCTGGAAATAATATCTGCCCGTTCTTTGGGAGAAAAGCTACCCAGTTTAGTGTAGAGAACAAATAAAGTGTCATTAAAAAAACCAGATACAGGAAAGCCTTTAGTTGTATTTTTTAAGGAATCTATTTTTGCTTTTTTATCAGCGAGGCGTTTAACTTCTTTTTCGTTTAGGGCAATCAGCTGCGCTTGTAATTCTTCTTTTTTAAGATTGTCGGTAGTTTTTAATGCGTCAAGTTGCGCTTCCAACTCGCTTTTTCTAACAGAATCAGCAACACGTTGACGTTCAATTTCCGAAAGGCGTGTGTTGTAGTTTTCCAAGAGTGCAATATTCACAGAATCCTTTTTTATAGAAATTGTGTCTTGTTGTGAAAAACAAAATGTTATCGAAAAAAAAATTATTAGAATTACTAAGCTCTTTTTTAACTGATCCATAGCATTAGATTTTGGGCTAAAGTAATCAAAAACAATATTATAATTATTTGCTTTTAATTTCCTTAAAAATCTTCCAAGACCCAAATTTCAGAATGGCAGTAGCGCATAAAATGCCGGAAAGCATAGCGCCGGCAACACCTACTAGTGTGATATCTTGGCCTGTTATAAACAATCCTTTTATTTTTGTCTTTGGCCGTAAAAAAGAAAGCTTAAAACGTTCCGGTGAATGCGCCAATCCATAGATTTCGCCACTTTTATAATTAGTGAAGTTTTCTGTTGAAAGCGGGGTTGAAACTTCGGAGGCAACTATGTTTCCTTCAATTTGAGGGAAGAATTTATAGAGCACCTTTAACATTTCGACTTCAAAATTCTTTTTAATTTTAAGATATTCTTCACCGCGCTTCATCCAATCGCTGTCTTTATAATTTTCAAACCAATCCATATTTGCTATTGAAATAGCTTGAATAGTTGACGTATTTGGGTTGTTTTTTTCCCATTGCGGGTCTTTGGCAGATGGGAAGGAGATGTATGCAAAATTTTCAGGAGCATTTTGCAGTGTAGCTTCATCAAAAATTTTATCGATACCATCGTGTTTATAATACCAAAGATTGTGTTTTGGAAGATTCAAGGCTTCGCTAGATTTGTTTAAACCTAGATATAGGCAAATATGAGCACTTGCTGGCTGCACATTTTTTAAATTGAAGTTGCAAGTTTTGCGATCTGCTTCAGATAGTAAATGATTAAAGGTGTTATTGACTCCCACATTGCTTATTACACTTTTGCAGGGAATAAATTTTCCGTCAATTTCGATTCCCTTAACTTGTTTATTTTGGGTTATAATTTTATTCACATCGGCATTTATAAAAACTTTGCCTCCGTGCGCTGTAAAAACTTCCAATGTCTTTTTGCAAATTTGATCTGCGCCGCCAATAGGGTAGTAGCCACCTTCCAGAAAATGGCCAATTACCATTGCATGCGCTCCAAAACTACTGTTTTTGGGTGAAAGCCCATAATTACCGCATTGTGCGCAGAGTACGGCTAGCAACCGTTCGTTTTTTGTGATTTCACTTAAAACCTCTCGCGTGGTTCTTTGCGAAAATTTTGAATATCTATTTTTAAAAATCCAACCAACTGATTTGCTAAACCAAGGCTCAAATACTTTTTCAAAAAAGAAAGCACTACCGCGTTTATTGGCTGTCTCTATCAATTTTACATAGGCATTAATCGCCACTTCTTCCTCGGGAAAATAATTGAGTAGTTGTTTTCTGAAGTCTTCCTTTCCAGCTTTGAATTTATATTCAGTGCCTTCAATATTTGCTACATCATAAATTTCACCCATAGATTCCCAAGCTAGGTTTCCATCGGTCAAAAAATCAAAAAAATCGCGAAGGGAAGAATCTTCCGCCATATTGCCAACATAATGAACCCCAACATCCCATTGAAACCCGTCCTTTCTCTTAAAACTATGAGTAAAACCGCCTGGAACGTAATGTCTTTCAAAAATTGCAACTTTTTTTCCAGCCTTGGCAAGCCAAGTGGCAACAGTTAATCCGCCCATGCCACTGCCAATCACAATATGATCAAATCCTGAAAAATCTAGATTGGGTTTGTAGGGTTGGTATAATTTATTTTCCATGGAAAAAATTTGTTGTGTTGGATTTTAGAAACGAAAAATAAGCAAAGTATTTGAGCTTAAAAATAAAAAAACCGGCAACAGTTTTAGCTGTGCCGGTTGTTTATTTTGAATTAAAACTTATATATCGTCAAATTCTATATTGGTAAAATTACTTGTGTCTGTTTCGCTATCTTCTGAAGTAGTTTCGGCAGCCATTGGCATATCGTCCGTTTCCTTTTTGTAATCTTTTTGATGGCGTTCGCTAATTACTTCTTCGCCTTTTTCATCAATTACATAGTTTATCATTTCATCCAAAGTATCTTTAAACTCACTGAAATCTTCTTTATAAAGATAAATTTTGTGTTTTTTGTAATGGTAGGAACCATCATCATTTGTAAATTTTTTGCTCTCAGTAATGGTAAGGTAAAAATCCCCTGCCTTTGTGGACCTTACATCAAAAAAGTAGGTGCGTCTTCCGGCGCGCATAACTTTTGAAAAAATCTCTTCTTGCTCCATCGTATAGTGGTCACTCATAATTTCTGTTTTTTAGCTTACGTTTTGCCAAAAATCCAAAAAAAAACCAAACCAGCCAAAGTAAATTTACATTTCTTTTTCCAAAAGCTGTTTTGCGTAGAGTTCCTTGTAATAGCCTTCGGTATTTACCAATTCATTATGCGTTCCGCGTTGTATGATTTTTCCTTCTTCAAGCACAATTATCTTAGTTGCATTCTTAACAGAAGAGATTCGGTGGCTCACAATAATAGTGGTTTTTTCTTTCGAAATTTTATGTAGATTTTGAAGTATTTCTTCCTCGGTTTCAGTGTCTACGGCTGAAAGGCAGTCGTCAAATAACAAAATCTGAGGATCTTTTATAATTGCACGCGCAATAGAAACTCGTTGTTTTTGCCCGCCGCTTAAAGTGATTCCGCGTTCGCCCAAAATAGTGTCATAGCCTTTAGTAAAACCTATAATGTTTTTGTGAACTGCAGCAAGTTTGGCAGCTGCTATCACTTCTTCTTCAGAAGCTTTTTCTTTTCCGAAACGAATATTGTTTCTGAGGGTATCGCTAAAAAGAAATGAATCTTGAGGAACATACCCGATACTGTCACGCAAATCTTCAAGATTTAGGTTTCGTATTTTAGTATCATCAATTTTGAGCATACCTTCGTCAACATCGTATAGTCTTCCTATTAACTCCAAGATGGTAGATTTTCCTGAACCTGTGTTTCCAACAATAGCTAAAGTTTCGCCGGGTTTTACGGTGAAGGAAATATTTTTAAGCGCCGTTATTCCCGTATCTGGATAGGTAAAAGTGAGATCGTTGAATTCAATATTTCCATCCACCGGCGTACTTTCATCCACTAAATTTTGAATGGAAGGCTCGGTTTTTAAAAATTCGTTTATTCTTTTTTGTGAAGCTTCAGCTTGTTGCACCATGGAGGTTACCCAACCTACAACAGCAACGGGCCAGGTTAGCATGTTTACATAAATCAAAAATTCTACAATAGTTCCAAATTCTGCAATCTCTCCACTTATATAACGCGTACCTCCAATGTAAATAACTAAAATGTTACTAACGCCTATTAAAAGCATCATCAGGGGAAAAAATAGGGCTTGAACTTTCGCCAAATCTATATTTTTCACTTTACTGCCTTCAGCAAGTTCTTCAAAATTTGCGTTGGTTCGTGGCTCTATTCCGTAAGCTTTTATCACTGCGATTCCACTAAAACTTTCCTGTGTAAAGGTGGTAAGTTTAGAAAGGTATTGCTGTACGATAGTAGTTCGGTGGTTAATGAGTACGCTTAATTTATAAATTGCGATGGAAAGAATGGGCAAAGGAGCAATTGCATATAGAGTTAAAGTTGGTGCTTTGTAAAACATATAACTTACTACCACGATAAAAAGTGTAACTGTAGTTATGCTATACATCAACGCAGGACCAACATACATGCGTACTTTAGATACGTCTTCACTAATACGATTCATTAAATCGCCTGTGCGGTTTTGTTTGTAGAACCCCAAAGAGAGTTTTTCGTAATGTTGAAAAATTTCGTTTTTAAGGTCGTATTCCACATAACGGGAAACCACGATAAATGTCTGCCGCATCATAAATGTGAACAAACCCGAAAGCAGCGCCGCGCCCAGTAACATTAAAATATTGATAAGCAGTTCATGCTGAACAATTGAAATATCGGTTATTTGCCCATTTAAATATTGCTTTACGGCAGTTACCGAATCTCCCACTTTCATAGGTACTACCAGCTTAAAAGCCGTTGCAATGATGGTTATGAAAACGCCCAATAATAGTCGTCCTCTATATTTTATGAAATATTTATTTAGGTATTTTAATTCTTTCATTCCGAAAAAAACATTATTTTTAAAATTCTTAAATTAACAGCTGATATTTTGTGAAATTGACAACAAAAAGTTATTTTTGCACCGCCTTTTTAAAGGATGAACAAAATAATTAAAAAGCTATGATAACTGAGGTAATCAATACAAAAGAACTTCATAAAATGGACCCAGTTTTTGGGCAACTTTCTTTTGACAATCACGAACAAATCGTTTTTTGCAACGACAAAGATACTGGTTTAAAAGCAATAATTGGTATCCACAATACGGTTTTGGGGCCCGCTTTGGGAGGAACAAGAATGTGGAACTATGGCAGTGAGTGGGAAGCGTTGAATGACGTACTTCGTCTTTCACGCGGAATGACTTATAAAAGCGCAATCACGGGGCTTAACCTTGGTGGTGGAAAAGCAGTTTTAATTGGTGATGCAAAAACACAAAAAACCCCTGAGCTTATGTTGAAGTTTGGTGAGTTTGTAAACTCATTAGGCGGAAAATATATTACTGCAGAAGACGTTGGAATGGCAACTTCTGATATGGATTTGGTAAGAACGGTTACTCCTTACGTTACTGGTATTTCAGAATCAAAAGGTGGTGCCGGAAACCCTTCTCCAATTACAGCTTACGGTGTTTTTATGGGAATGAAAGCCGCTGCAAAATACACGTTTGGAAGCGATGTGCTTGAAGACAAAGTGGTGTATGTGCAGGGAATTGGAAACGTAGGTGAAGCTCTAGTTGAAAACCTGAGCAATGAAGGGGCCAAAGTTTATATTTCCGACATCAACCAAGAGCGTTTGGAAGAAGTTCGCGATAAATACAGCGTAGAAATTTATGGTGGAAACAACATTTATGCGGAAAAAATGGACATCTATGCTCCATGTGCTTTGGGTGCAACTATAAATGATTTTACCATCAATCAATTGAATACAAAAATAATTGCTGGTGCAGCAAATAATCAATTGGCAGAAGAGCAGAAGCACGGAAAAATGCTTCGTGAAAAAGGGATTGTTTACGCTCCAGATTTCTTGATAAATGCTGGTGGAATTATAAACGTTTATGCTGAACTTGAAAATTATGACCGAAAGGAAATAATGCGCAAGACTGAAAATATTTATAATACTACGCTTGAAATTTTGAAAAAAGCTGAGCTAGAAAATATTACAACTCATCAAGCAGCATTTAATGTGGCACAAGCCAGAATTGATGCAAGAAAAAACGAAAAATAGGTTTCGATTTTTTTAAAACACTATCTTTGCAACGCACAGGAAATTCTTGTGCGTTGTTACTTTAAAAAAGTTCTTTCAAAAAAATATGCTTACAAGAAGACATATCCGAGTAAAAGTTTTGCAGTCCGTTTACGCTTATAACCAGTGTACAAACCCAAATATTGATTCACAGGAAAAATTTCTGCTTCATAGTATAGACCAGATGCAGGACCTCTACTTATTAATGTTGCAGCTACTTTTGGCGCTTCAGGAACAAGCGGATAGTTTTCTTACTAGATCCCAAAAGAAACATCTTGCAACGGCTTTGGAAAAAGACCCTAGCCGCACTTTTGTCGAAAATAAGTTATTGCATGTAATTGCAAACAACACTACTTTTTCTGATATAATTGAAAAGAAAAAACTAAATTACTGGCATTTGGACGGGGAATATGTGAATATCATTTTCAACGAGCTACGCCAATTGGAGTGGTATAATGATTACCTATCTCAAAAAGAAACTACCTATAAAGAAGACCAAAATTTTGTAATTAAAGTTTTTAAGGAAGTAGTTGCCCCCAACGACAAGATTTACGAATATATTGAAGACAAACGCCTTACGTGGGTTGATGATTTTCCAATAGTAAACACGGCCATTGTTAAAATGCTGGGTAAGCTTTCAGAAAAAAATGCTTCTTCGCTTTTGGTTCCCAATCTTTATAAAAATGATGAAGATCGCGATTATGCACTGCAGCTTTTCAGAAAAGTGATTCTTAATGAAGATAAATTGAACGCCCAAATAGAAGGAAAAACCCCAAACTGGGACCAAGACCGTATAGCCGATGTGGATTTGATTATTTTAAAAATGGGCATCGCTGAATTTTTATATTTCCCTTCAATTCCTGTTAGGGCCACTATCAACGAATACTTGGAGGTTTCCAAAGAATATTCAACTCCAAAAAGCAGCATATTCGTCAACGGAATTTTGGATAAAATTGTTAAAGAATTTTCAGAAAACGGTAAACTGAATAAAATTGGACGAGGGCTTCAATAAAAGCAAAAAAATACATACTTTTGGCGTGCTAAAAACCTAAAAATTTTAAATACCATGAAAAAATCAGTTTTAATAGTAGCAATACTATCTGTTTTTGCCTTTTCTTCTTGTAAAGACAATGCTGCAGACAAAGTAAACGAGGAAAATGTTGCCACTGCCGCAGATCGTGATGCAGAGTCTGGTAAATTCCCAACCATCGCTTTTGAAGAAAGCCAATTCGATTTCGGAACTATCGACCAAGGAACGCCTGTTGAGCACATTTTCAAATTCAAAAACAACGGGGAAGCTCCATTGATGATAGTAAACGCAAAAAGTAGCTGTGGATGTACTATTCCAGAATATACTAAAGAACCAGTTGCTCCAGGTGAGTCAGGTGAGTTATTGGTAAAATTCAACGGAAGTGGTCAAAACCAAGTAAGTAAAACAGTAACTCTTACAACCAATACCAAAGCTGGAACCGAAACTTTAACTATTAAAGCTTTCGTTACTCCTAAAGCAGGTGGTGCCGCTCCAATAAAAACCCCAACATCCAAATAATAAATTTTTTGGATCACTAAAAATTACTATGGAACAAATACAAAGTTTTTTACCGATAATATTATTGTTTTTGGTGATGTATCTATTTTTGATACGTCCACAAATGAAAAAAGCCAAACAGGAAAAACAGTTTGCCGCCCAACTTAAAAAAGGTGACAAAGTAATTACTACTGGAGGGATACACGGTAAAGTTTTGGAGCTTAATGAAGATGGAACCTGTATTATAGAATGCGGGGCCGGAAAAATAAAGTTTGAAAGAGCAGCCATTTCTATGGAAAGAACTGCAAAAATCAATGCTCCCGAAAAAGAGAAGAAATAGTAAATTGTTCCTTGTTTAAATAAAAACTCCCTCACTATTTTTAAATAGTTGAGGGAGTTTCTTTATTAGGTATTTTATTTTAAAAATTTACTCTTCTTCTTTTTTGAATTTTGAAAGATCTTGCGCTGTCAATTGTGCTATATTCACAATTACTTCTACAGCCTTTTGCATACTTTCAACGGGAACGTATTCATACCTTCCGTGAAAATTATGGCCGCCTGCAAAAATATTTGGACACGGAAGCCCCATAAAACTTAATTGTGAACCGTCAGTTCCACCACGTATTGGTTTTATTAAAGGTTCAATACCCGCTTGCTCCATAGCTTGTTTTGCGATTTTCACAATGTGCATTACTGGCTCAATCTTTTCGCGCATATTGAAATATTGATCTTTTATTTCAACAGTAACCACTTCCATTTCAAATTGCTCGTTTAAGTCGTCTGCCAATCTTTGAACCATTTCTTTTCGGGCCTCAAAATGTTTTTTATCATGATCGCGGATTATGTATTGAATTTTAGTTTCATCAACAGATCCATCAATACCGTGAAGGTGAAAAAACCCTTCGCGACCTTCAGTATGCTCTGGAGTTTCAAGTCTTGGAAGTGAATTAATATAGTCTGTAGCAATGTACATACTGTTAATCATTTTTCCTTTGGCGTATCCCGGATGTACTATTTTTCCTTTTATAGTAACTACAGCACCAGCAGCGTTGAAATTTTCATATTCCAGTTCACCCACTTGGCTGCCATCCATTGTGTATGCCCATTCTGCGCCAAACTTTTTTACATCAAACTTATGCGCACCTCGGCCAATCTCCTCATCGGGTGTAAAGCCTACACGAATTTTTCCGTGCTTAATTTCGGGATGATTAATTAAGTATTCCATTGCGGAAACTATTTCCGTAATTCCCGCTTTATCATCTGCACCCAAAAGCGTTGTGCCGTCCGTTGTTATTAGGGTTCTACCTTTGTAAAGCAACAAATCCTCAAAATAATCTGGTGATAGAATGATGTTCTTTTCTTTGTTTAGAAGAATATCCTTCCCATTGTAATTCTCAATAATTTGTGGTTTCACGTTTGCTCCAGTAAAATCTGGGGAAGTATCAAAATGTGAAACAAAGCCGATTACAGGAACAGGGTGCGGAACATTGGAAGGCAAAGTGGCCATAATGTAAGCGTTTTCATCAATGCTAACATCTTCCATTCCTATCTGTTTCAGCTCTTCGGCCAGTTTATTGGCGAGATCCCATTGTTTTTTAGTGCTTGGGGTGGTATCACTGTTTGGATCACTTTCGGTGTCTACGGTAACGTAGCTTATAAAGCGATCAATAATGTGTTGTTTTTCAATCATAACTTTTCTTTTACATTGCAAAATAAAGCATATTCAAAATAACAAATACATAGTTTAGTGTATTTTTGTACCACATTTTTCAACTATGTACAAAACCATCATACGCCCACTCTTTTTTAGTTTTGATCCTGAGAAAATTCATCATTTTACATTTTCGTTGATTCGTTTTTTCCATAAAATTGGCTTTGGAAGTATTTTCCAAAGTATTTATAAAATTGAAAACCCAAAACTGGAACGCGAACTTTTCGGACTAAAATTTCCAAATCCCGTCGGTCTCGCCGCTGGCTTTGATAAAAATGCGAAGCTTTACAAGGAGTTATCAAATTTTGGGTTTGGTTTTATTGAAATAGGAACCGTTACTCCAAAACCACAACCTGGAAATGAAAAGCCGCGTTTGTTTCGCTTAAAGGAAGATTCTGCAATTATAAACCGAATGGGTTTTAATAATGGTGGTGTAGAAGAAGCGGTGGAAAGATTGAAGAAAAATCCCGCGACTGCGCTTGAAAAGACAAAACATGTTTTAATAGGTGGAAATATTGGGAAAAATAAAGTTACTCCTAATGAAGAAGCCGTCAACGATTACATAATTTGTTTTGAGGCACTTTTTGATTATGTAGATTATTTTGTTGTAAATGTTAGCTCACCCAATACACCAAACCTTCGTGAGTTACAGGAAAAGAAGCCGTTGACAGATTTGTTGCAAACCCTGCAAGACAGGAATCATTCAAAAGAAAAACGCAAGCCAATTCTTCTTAAAATTGCTCCAGATTTAACCGATGAACAACTTTTAGACATTATCGAAATTATTGCAACCACAAAAATTGATGGTGTTATTGCTACAAATACCACTATTTCACGAGAAGGAATATTTTCCGAAAACAAAAAGGAAATGGGCGGCTTGAGCGGTAAACCTTTAAATAAAAGAGCAACGGAAGTGATTCGGTTTCTTTCGGAAAAAAGTAATAAAGCGTTTCCGATAATTGGTGTGGGTGGAATCCATTCCGCAGCAGATGCTTTGGAAAAACTGGATGCCGGAGCAAGTTTGGTACAACTCTATACAGGTTTTATTTATGAAGGTCCGGGATTGATAAAAGAAATAAACGAAGCGATTGTAAAACGAAAATGATTGAAACCCTAATCTCTTTTTCAATCGCCACGCTTGCACTCGCCATTTCTCCGGGACCGGACAATATTTATGTGCTTACCCAATCTTTGGTAAATGGCACTAAAAGTGGCATCGCTACTACTGCTGGGTTGATAAGTGGTTGCATTGTGCACACCACACTTTTGGCATTTGGTATTTCTGCAATAATTACTGCTTCGGAAGAAATTTTCTACGGTATAAAAGTTTTGGGCGCTTGCTATCTACTTTACTTGGCTTACAAAGTATATAGAAGTAATGAACATATTTCGTTGGCTGAGAATGCACCTAAGAAATCATACGCCCAACTTTTTAAAACGGGTGTAATAATGAATTTGGTGAACCCAAAAGTGATGATATTCTTTTTGGCGTTTTTCCCAGGTTTTCTTTGGGATAATCCTGAAGTTTCGGGAGTAAATACAGTGGCTCAGTTTTATATTTTAGGAATTACTTTTATGATTGTTTCTTTTATAACCTTCAGTATAATCGCAATAGCCGCTGGACGTATTTCAGGTTTGCTTTTGGAATGGAAAAATATGGGTGCTGTGTTAAAATGGTTGCAAATACTTGTTTTTGTTGGAATTGCAGTTTTCATTGTTTTGCCATAATTAATTAGATTTCAATTCCATTTAAAAAGATTTTCTATTTCTAATTTCGTAGTTCTTCTTTCAAAAACTATCTTTGAAGCAATGCAGCAAGTAAAAATTATAGAATGTCCGCGCGATGCTATGCAGGGCATAAGAGATTGGATTCCCACCGACCAAAAAGTGAAATACATACAATCGCTTTTGCGTTGTGGTTTTGATACAATTGATTTTGGAAGTTTTGTTTCTCCTAAGGCAATTCCGCAAATGCAGGACACGGCTGAAGTACTTTCAAAACTGGACCTTTCTGCCTCAAAAAGTAAATTGCTTGCCATAATAGCCAACCTTCGCGGCGCGGAAGATGCTGTGAAACATCCCGAAATTGATTATTTGGGGTACCCTTTTTCAATTTCCGAAAACTTCCAAATGCGGAACACGCACAAAACCATTTCGGAGTCGTTGGTAATACTCCAAGATATATTAAACCTAGCGCATAAAAACAATAAAGAGGTTGTAGCCTATTTATCCATGGGCTTTGGGAATCCGTATGGCGACCCGTGGAACGTTGAGATAGTAGGAGAGTGGACAGAAAAACTTTCTGCAATGGGCGTTAAAATCCTTTCGCTTAGTGATACCGTGGGTTCATCTACGCCCGATATTATTTCATATTTATTTAGTAACTTGATACCCAAATATCCCCACATAGAATTTGGCGCGCATTTGCACACCACCCCCAAAGCATGGCACGAAAAAGTTAACGCCGCCTACAAGGCAGGTTGTAACCGTTTTGATGGAGCCATTCAAGGTTTTGGTGGTTGCCCTATGGCAAAAGATGAATTAACTGGAAATATGCCTACCGAAAAAATGCTCAGCTACTTTACGGCTGAAAAAATTTCGAGTAACATACACCCAATGTCTTTTGAAAGCGCTTATAATGAAGCAACTAAAATTTTTACTAAATACCATTAAATGAGAAAATTTTTACTTTTAGCTGTCGTGGGCTATTTTTCTGTAAGCTGTGAAATTCTTCAGCTCGCTCCCGAGGATCCAATAAAAGGCGCAGGCGCCATTACCCTTAAATTTGTTCAAATAAACGACGTTTATGAAATTGCACCTTTAAATGGAGGTGAATATGGTGGCTTAGCCCGTGTGGCTCATATTCGCGATTCAATAAAGGAGCGGTTTCCAAATACATATTTATTTTTGGCCGGAGATTTTTTAAATCCATCTTTAATAGGAACGCTAAAAGTTGATGGCGAACGTGTAAATGGAAAGCAGATGGTAGATGTGCTCAATGCAATGGATATAGATTTGGTGACCTTTGGAAACCATGAATTTGATTTGAGCGAAAAAGATTTGCAAAAACGATTGAATGAATCAAATTTTACTTGGACAACTGCTAATGTACGTCACGTTACAGAAAAAGGGCTTGTGCCTTTTGCCACCAAATGGGATTATACCACTGTCCCTACTTCAGATTACTCCACATTCAACGCCATGGATGCCGATGGAAACAAAATGAAATTTGGCGTTTTTGGCGTAACCCTTCCTGCAAATCCAAATCCATATGTTTCTTATGGAGATATATATGAAAATGCAGTAAGAGCTTATGATTTGGCTATTCAAAAATCTGATTTTGTTGTTGGTTTGACGCACGTTTCATTAGATGAAGATAAAAAAATTGCTAAGCAATTGCGATCTCTTCCATTAATAATGGGAGGCCACGAACATTTCAATATGTTAGAAAAAGAAGGTAGAACCATTATAGCTAAAGCAGACGCCAATGCAAAAAGTGTATATGTACATACCCTTATTTATAACTTGCGCACAAAATACCTTCATATCAATTCTGAATTAATGATGGTTACCGATAAAATAGCATCCTCTGCGAAAGTGGAACGCGTAGTAAACAAATGGACTGACCTTTTGGACGAAAAACTAAAGGAAGTTGTGGAGAAGCCAGAAGAAGTAATCTATAACGCTACAATGCCTCTTGATGGTACAGATACCGCCAACCGCAGCAAACAAACCAATATGGGCGAGCTAATTACTCGTTCGATGGCCTATTCTTTCAACGACAAGGTTGACGGAGCCTTAGTGAATGGAGGCTCAATAAGAATAGACGATAGATTGGTGGGTGATATTACAAGTACCGATATTTTTAGAGTGCTTCCCTTTGGAGGGAGTATCTTGAAAGTTGATTTAAAAGGTAGTTTGTTAAAGCAAGTATTGGATTACGGAAAATCGCAAAGTGGGGAAGGAGCTTATCTTCAGCGTTATAATTTTTCACAGAATGAAAAAGACGAATGGCTGGTAAGTGATAAGCCGATCAGTGACCAAAAAACCTATTCCGTTGCTTTCAGTGATTTTTTGCTTAAAGGACTGGATATTCCTTTTTTAACCCCTGAGAATAAAGGCTTAGTAAAAATTTATACACCCAAGGAAAATGAAACTGCTGCTGATATTCGAAAAGCAATCATTTTCTATTTAAATTCGTTAAAAAAATAATGTTGAAAAAAGTTATAAAAATTGTTTTGGTTATAGCATTACTCGCTTTAGTGGCAATTCAATTTATACGTCCAGAAAAAAATAACCAAGGTTATAAAAGTGTTGCTTTATTTGAAACTGAAACAAAGCCATCAGCAAAGGTAGCTTCCATTTTAAAAGAAAGCTGTTACGACTGCCACAGCAATCAAACCCAATATCCTTGGTATTCAGAAATTGCACCAACATCACTATGGTTGGCCGATCATATTGAAGAGGGAAAAGAACATTTTAACGTGTCTGCTTGGGAAAACTATACAGTGAAAAAGAAGGAACACAAGCTTGAAGAGCTTATTGAGATGGTGGAAGATGATGAAATGCCATTACAATCCTACACACTTATTCACGGCAATCTTTCGGAAGATGATAAAAAATTATTGCTTCAATGGGCTGGTTTGGCAAGACTTCAATACAAACATCAATTGGAAGTTTCTTCAATTAAATAATTTTTTAAAATCTATTTAAATTTAATCTAAATAAACTTGTGAGATTTCATTATCACTATTATTTTTGCGACTGAAAAACTAATCTATTTTAATTCAGTCTAAATAATATTTAATGAAAAGTTTATTTCTCACAGGAAGTTTAGTTGCAACATTATTCTTTGTATCATGTTCATCTGATGACGACCAAGCTATAGTCCAAAATACTGTTGAAGCTCCAGTTACATATAAATTTATTCGTGGCAGTGAGTCCACAGTAAGTTTTGACGGTCAAACTACCAGAATTTTAATGGCAGCTGAAACAGCTAGTGCCTTCACCGATTTTGATACTACCACCCAGGTATCTCTTTTGGCTATGTTCAATCATCAAGCTGGAGATAACGACTTTTCAGATGTTTCTTTGAACGCTTCAGATAAAAATCTTCGAAGCAAAACTGCTGTTTCCTACGATTATTTTGGGACAAATGCTACCGAGAGCGCACAGATAAAGGCCACTTTTGATGGTTATATTTCTTCTCAGACAAATGAAGTGTTTCCAAATAGAATGATGGTAGCATCTCCTGGAGTTGCCGGTCAAATTGCAGACGGCAGCAGGACCCGTTACATTAGTGGAAAAGGTTTGGAGTATAGCCAAGCATTCGCAAAAAGTCTTCTAGGGGCATTGATAGCAGATCAAATGTTGAACAATTATTTAAGTGCAACTGTGCTTGATGAAGGTGATAACCGCCAAAACAACGACAACGGAATTACCGAAGAAAACAAACCATATACTACAATGGAGCATAAATGGGATGAAGCTTACGGTTACCTTTATGGTACCTCGGCTAATCCTGAAAACCCAAACCTGACTATTGGCGAAGATGATAAATTCTTAAATGAATATGTAGGTGCAGTAAATGGAAATGCAGATTTTGCAACTATTGCTGCAGAAATTTGGAACGCCTTTAAAATGGGTCGTGCAGCTATCGTTGCTAAAAACTATGAAGTTCGCGATGAACAAGCCTCAATTATCCGTGAAAAAGTTTCAACAGTAATAGCCGCCCGGGGAATTTTCTATCTTCAAATAGGAAAAAACCAAATTGTTGATGGAAACCGTGAAGGAGCATTCCACGCTCTGTCCGAAGCATACGGATTTGTTTATAGTCTTCGTTTCACAAGAAACTCTGAAAGTGCTACGCCGCTTTTTACAAGAGCTGAAGTTGACACACTTTTGAATATGCTGATGAATTCTTCAGACAATGGATATTGGGAAATTACCACTGAAACTTTAGACGCTGTTTCTGAAGCTATGGCAGCAAAGTTCAACTTTACCGTGGCTCAGGCTGCGAGCAACGATTAAATATTTAAAGTTAGCACCGATCGGTTGGCACATATTTTAGCCGGTTGATTTTCAAGTTTAAAAATCTAAACATATACAAATGAAATATTTAAAATTAGGAAGTTTCTTTTTTGTAATCGCGCTTTTGGCTGCAGCTTGCTCCAGTGATAGCGATAATGCTACTGAAACTGGTGATAGTTTTGACCGCAGCGCTATGCTTGTAAATTGGGCGGACAATATTATAATTCCAGCCTACAGTAGTTTTAATTCCAAAGCTTCGCAGTTAAAAATAAAGACTACGGAATTTACGACAACCCCAACAGTTGAAAACTTGCAAACACTAAAGGTTGCTTGGAAAGATGCTTATGTTTCGTTTCAAAATGTTTCCATGTTTGAAATTGGAAAGGCTGAAGAAGTTCGTTTTAGAAACCGTTTAAATGTATATCCAACTGATGTTGCACAAATAGAAAATTTCATTGCTGGCGGTATCTTCGATTTTGCATTGCCGTCTACTATCGATAAACAAGGCTTTCCAGCTCTAGATTATATGTTGAATGGTTTAGCGGAAACAGATGCTGAAATTATAACCTTTTACACTTCAAATAATAATGCGGAAGGTTATAAAAATTATCTTCAAGCCTTATCTGAAACTATCTCATCTTTAAGCAATGAAGTGTTCACAAGCTGGACGGGCGGCTACCGAGACGTTTTTGTAGCTAACACAAGTTCCTCCGCTTCTGGTGCTGTTGATAAACTTACTAACGATTATATTTTTTACTTTGAAAAAGTCCTTCGCGCTGGAAAAGTAGGAATTCCCGCAGGTGTTTTTTCAAACGAAACGCTGCCGCAAAATGTAGAGGCGTTCTATAAAAAAGACATTTCAAAAGAACTTTTATTGAAAGCTATTGATGCTAGCCGTGATTTTTTCAATGGGAAAAGTTTTGATGGCAATTCAAGTGGACAAGGTTTTAAAACATACCTTGATTATTTGAATACCATTAAAAATGGAGCAAACCTTAGCTCGTTGATTAATGATCAATTTACTGTTGCCAAAAATAAAACAAACGAGTTGAACGTGAATTTTGTACAACAGGTTGAAACCGATAATTCAAAAATGCTAGCCACTTATGATGAATTGCAGCGCATCGTTATACTGCTGAAAGTGGACATGATTCAGGCTTTGGACGTAAGCATTGACTACGTAGACGCTGATGGGGACTAATGTTTAAAAAAGTTCAAAAATATTTTCAGGAAGAAACTCAAGCCGCACCTCTCGCTGTTTTTCGTGTTCTTTTTGGTATTATGATGTTTTTGAGTATCATTCGATTTTGGGCAAATGGCTGGATTGAAAAACTGTATGTAAATCCGAAATTTTTCTTCAGTTATTACGGTTTTGAATGGGTAAAGCCTATTGACAATTATACCTATATTATTTTTATAATCTGCGGACTTGCTTCATTATTTGTGGCTTTGGGCTACAAATACCGAATAGCAATTATCGTTTTCTTTTTGAGCTTTACCTACATTGAGTTGATGGATAAAACCACTTATCTCAACCATTATTATTTTATAAGCTGTGTGAGTTTTTTGATGATTTTTTTACCTGCGAATGCCTACTTTTCTGTGGACGCTTTTAAAAACCAGTTCAGAGCATTCCAAATGGTCCCAAAATGGACTATTGACAGCATTAAGTTGATGTTGGGAATAGTCTATTTTTATGCAGGTTTGGCAAAACTAAACAGCGATTGGCTCTTTAAAGCAATGCCCTTAAAAATATGGCTTCCTTCAAAATATGATCTTCCTTTTTTGGGAGATTTAATGCAACAGCAATGGCTACATTTTGTATTCAGTTGGAGCGGTGTGGTTTATGATTTGGCAATTCCTTTTTTACTGCTGTATAAGCCTACGCGTTGGTTCGCTTTTGCTTTGGTAGTCGTCTTTCATGTTATGACGCGGGTCTTATTTCCTATTGGTATGTTTCCATTTATAATGATTGTAAGCACACTTATTTTTTTTGATACAGGCTTTCACCAAAGGATTATTCGTTTCATTACGAAAATATTGCGAATAGATTATTCGAAAATGGTCGCTATGGCGCAAACAAGAAAATATCGTTTTAAACGAAACATAGCTTTGCATATTTTGACCGTCTTTTTTGTAATCCAATTATTATTTCCGTGGCGCTATTTGGTGTATCCCAATGAACTTTTCTGGACAGAGGAAGGGTACCGTTTTTCCTGGCGCGTTATGTTGATGGAAAAGGCGGGCTATGCCCAATTTAAAATAAAAAACACAGAAACCGGAGAGCAATTTTTGGTGAACAATACCGATTTTTTGACACCTTTTCAAGAAAAGCAGATGAGCACACAGCCAGATTTTATATTGCAGTACGCGCATTACTTGGGAAATCATTTCGCCTCGCAAGGCCATAAAAATGTTGCCGTGTATGCAGAAAGCTATGTAGCATTGAACGGAAGGTTGAGCCAGCCATACATAAATCCAAAGGTGGATTTGATGAAGCAGAAAGAATCCTTCTGTCGCAAAGATTGGGTTCTGCCATTTAACGATACAATCAAAGGACTTTAAAATTATACGATGTTGAAAAACACACTATTTATACTATTTTTATGTGCAAATATTTCTGCCTTTGCACAATTTACAATTACTGGAAAGGTGATTTCTAATGAAACAAACTTGCCAATTGAATACGCTGAAGTATATATTCTCGACCTCGGAAAATCGAAAATTACCGATGCAAGTGGGAACTTTGAATTTACTGAAATTCCTTCAGGAACTTATGAATTTGCAGCTTTTAATTTGGAATATGAAGTTTTGAAAAAGCAAATTACTATTTCTGAAAATACAACAATTCCATTTCAACTAAAATTATTGGGCGAGCAGCTTTCCGAAGTATTTATCACAAAACAAAAGGAAGAGATTTTCGCATTAAGAAATCTAAAACAAGTAGAAGGCACAGCCATTTACGCAGGAAAAAAGAGCGAAGTAGTGGTTATGGAAAACCTCATTTTAAACACAGCCACCAACAATGCACGGCAGATTTATGCACAGGTTGTGGGTTTGAATATTTATGAAAACAACGACGGCGGTTTACAATTAAACATTGGCGGTCGTGGTCTTAATCCGAACAGGACTGCAAATTTCAACACGCGCCAAAACGGATACGATATTTCGGCAGATGTTTTGGGCTATCCTGAAAGTTATTACACGCCACCAGCAGATGCTATCAGTGAGATAGAAGTAGTTCGAGGCGCGGCTTCACTACAATACGGAACGCAATTTGGGGGCTTGATAAACTTCAAATTGCATAAACCTAATCCAAAGAAAGAGATTGAATGGGTTTCGCGTCAATCTTTGGGATCTTATAATCTTTTCAACAGTTTCAACAGTCTCAGTGGCACCTTGGGAAAGTTTGGGTATTATGCATATTACAATTTCAAAACAGGAGGTGATTTTCGGCCAAATTCTGAATTTGATTCACAAAACGCCTATGCCCACATAGATTATAAATTTTCAGAAAAAACCAAACTTGCTTTTGAAATGAGCTATCTGCATTACCTTGCCCAGCAACCCGGAGGGTTAACGGATAGACAGTTTGAGGAAGACCCAACGTTTAGCAACCGAACACGAAATTGGTTTAAGGTAGATTGGAAACTCTATTCACTTCGACTGGATCATAAATTTTCTAACAAAACCGATTTCAGCTTAAACTTTTTTGCATTGGATGCATATAGAAAATCTGTTGGTTTTCGAGAAAACCGTGTTTCACAGCAGGATGACATAGATTCTCCTCGTGAGTTGATTTCTGGGAATTTCAACAATTGGGGTGCAGAAGCCCGTATTTTGACACAATACAACCTATTCCGAAATGAAAACGTTATACTTTTTGGAGGGAAATATTATCAATCCAACAACGCTGAGCGCCAAGGTGCAGGAACAAACGGTAGTGATGCTGATTTTGATTTCGCTTCCGAAGAATACCCTAATTATCCGCGTCAAAGCGATTTTGAATTTCCAAACTTAAACTTTGCAGCTTTTGGAGAGAATATTTTCAATATTTCATCTAAGTTTTCCATTACTCCTGGGTTTCGTTTTGAATATATAAAAACACAAAGTGAAGGTGAATTTAAAAAGATAAACTTTGATATAGCCGGCAATCCTATTTTGAACGAAGATATTACTGACAATCGTGAATTTGAGCGTTCTTTTATTTTGTTAGGTGTTGGCTTGAGTTACAAACCTAAAAAGTTTATAGAATTCTACGGAAATATGAGCCAGAATTACCGTTCGGTTACTTTCAATGACATTCGTGTAACCAATCCGTCGTTGGTGGTTGACCCAAACATAACCGATGAAGAAGGTTATACTTTTGATTTGGGTGCTCGGGGAAGATTTGGAAAGTATCTTTCTTATGATATTGGTGGCTTCTTTTTAAGTTATCAGGATAGGTTGGGGGTTATTGTTCGAGAGGTTAGTGATATTCAAGAGGAACGCTTCCGCGGAAATATTGGCGACGCTATTACATACGGTTTGGAAAGTTTTGTGGATTGGAACATACTGGAAAGCTTTTCAGAAAACAGAAATTTGAGATTGAATTATTTCGTAAATCTTGCCGTGACAGGTAGCGAGTACACTTCTTCCGAAGAGAACAATGTAAAAGGGAACAAGGTGGAGTTTATTCCTGCTATTAACTTGAAAACGGGTCTTGGCTTTGGATATAAAAACTTCTTGGGAAGTCTGCAATATACATATTTGAGCAAGCAATTTACGGATGCTACAAATAGCGAACGCGATTTTGAAAGTCAAAGTGGTATTGTGGGCGAAATACCTACCTATGATATTTTGGATCTGTCGTTATCATACAGTTTTGGCCGTTTCAAGTTCGAAAGTGGAATCAATAATGTTTTAGGCAACAGCTATTTTACCCGCCGAGCTACAGGTTATCCTGGTCCGGGAATTCTTCCGAGCCAACCTCGGACGTGGTATACGACGCTGCAGGTAAGGCTTTAAAGAATTCATAATTCACAATTCATAAATCTGAATTAATTAACGTACATTTGCACGCAATTAATCCATAATCACTTTCGCAACCTTCGGAAGTTAATTTAATTGCAATGACCGCACACGATAACAAAATTCTAGGAGAAGGACTTACTTATGACGATGTACTTTTAGTACCCGCATATTCTGAAGTTTTACCACGCGAAGTTTCCATCGCCACCAAGTTTTCACGAAATATTACACTGAACGTTCCTATTGTTTCCGCAGCAATGGATACTGTTACCGAAAGTGCCATGGCTATTGCTATTGCACGGGAAGGTGGAATTGGGGTGCTTCATAAAAATATGAGCATTGAAGACCAGGCTGCTGAAGTTCGCAAAGTTAAACGTGCAGAAAGCGGAATGATCATCGATCCGGTAACTTTAAAAAAATCAAATACAGTAGGCGATGCCCAAAAAACAATGCGCGAATACAGTATTGGTGGAATACCTATTATTAATGATGCAGGAAAATTAATAGGGATTGTTACCAACCGTGACCTTCGTTTTGAAAAAGATTTAAAACGTCCGCTTAGTGAAGTGATGACTACGGAAAACTTGGTTACCGTTGCTCAAGGTACCTCATTAAAAGAAGCGGAGATAATTCTTCAAAAGAACAAAATTGAAAAACTACCAGTAGTAAGTGATGATGGAAAACTTTTGGGACTAATTACTTTTAGAGATATTACAAAACTTACACAGAAACCTATTGCAAACAAGGATCAGTATGGCAGACTTCGTGTTGCGGCAGCACTTGGCGTAACCGCTGATGCTGTGGAAAGAGCCGAAGCTTTGGTAAACGCACAGATTGATGCAGTGATAATTGACACTGCTCATGGCCACACTAAAGGTGTTGTTGAAGTTTTGAAAAAAGTAAAACAAAGATTTCCAGAACTTGATGTTGTAGTTGGAAACATTGCAACAGCTGATGCCGCCAAATATTTGGTAGAAGCTGGTGCTGATGCTGTGAAAGTGGGGATTGGACCAGGTTCCATTTGCACTACCCGTGTAGTTGCGGGTGTAGGTTTTCCACAGTTTTCTGCTGTTTTGGAAGTTGCCGCAGCTTTAAAAGGCAGTGGAGTTCCCGTGATTGCTGATGGGGGAATTCGTTATACAGGCGATATTCCAAAGGCTATTGCTGCTGGAGCTGATTGTGTGATGCTTGGCTCATTGTTGGCAGGAACAAAAGAGTCTCCAGGAGAAACTATTATTTACGAAGGAAGAAAATTTAAATCATATCGCGGAATGGGTTCTGTGGAAGCAATGAAACAAGGTTCCAAAGACCGCTATTTCCAAGATGTTGAAGATGATATAAAAAAATTGGTTCCCGAAGGAATTGTAGGCCGTGTACCCTATAAAGGTGAATTAGTGGAAAGCATGACGCAGTTTATTGGTGGATTGAGAGCTGGAATGGGCTATTGCGGAGCTAAGGATATTGAGACATTGAAAGAAAACGGCAAGTTTGTAAAAATTACTTTTTCAGGAATTGCAGAAAGTCATCCGCATGACGTAACCATTACAAAAGAGGCGCCGAATTATAGTAGATAAAAAATTAAAGCATACCAATATTTTATTAGAAGCACTGGGTTTATCTGGTGCTTTTTCTATTTGGAATGGAATACAGATTTTGTTTAAAGAGTAACAAGTAAGGCTTTAAAATAATTTAGTATTATTTCCAGCTGATCACTGTTTTTTTTCTTGAGTTCTGCTGTATATGCAATTTGACTTTTGTAACCAATAATCTTTGAATTTGGAAAATAAAGTAAGGCTCGCGTATATTGGTTGGAAAGTAATTTTTCACTTAGCGCTGTTTTATTTCCACGTAAACTGTATTGTGGCGTACGGAAAATAATACTAGCGAAGGATGATTTTCTAATTTTGAAAGAAGATGGTCTGTCAATTAAATGTTGATATGGTTTTATTTTTATATGGATTCGCCGCTCCCAAGTATAGGTAACTTCATAATCTCGAGCTTGAATATTAATTTTTTCAGATATAATGCCTGAAGGGTTTTGGAGAATTTCCTCAAGCATGTTTTCAGTCATTATGTGAATTTATTTTTTCTTCAAGAGCTTTTAGAATTGCTATAAAGTATTCAAATTCTGTTTCAGTTTCAATTCCTCTTGCGGGTGTAAGAATGATTTTTGAAGTATTTTCTTTAGGAATACGAATATAAACTCTTTGTTTTTTGAGTTCACTGACAATAGAACCTGCCGTGCTTAATTTGTCAATTAATTTCTTATTACCTTTAAAAATATAGGAACCTTTTATTAATATCTGGTTTGAGGGAAAAACATTTTGAAATATTATTTCCCAAAAAGAAACTGGGTATATTTCTAAAGTATTTTTGTTCTTATTTTGTAAATGAAGTGTTATTCTAAAAGGTTCCGCTGTTGGAATTGCGCCACCAACTTCATTAAGATTAACTGAAATTTTGGATTCGCCTATCATAAAGTATGCACTTTTTGGCTGATAAATCAATTTTCCAATTGGCGAAAAGGCTTCTTTTATGCTTTCTTCTGTATAAGTGCCATTATTTTTTTCTGCAAAATTTTTAAGAAGACTCATTAAAATCAATTCTGAAGGTATTCAAATATAACTATTTTCATAAAGCATAAATAAAAAACGTGAAGCTTAAAGACTTCACGTTATAGTTTTATAAATTAAAAAAAGGTAGGCTATTTCCCTTCTTCTTCTACAGTAATAGTAATGCCTAACTCTTTTAGAATTGGCGTTGTAAGATCATAATTTGGATCTAAATAAACCAAATCTGTGTTTGTTTGCATCACTTGAGTGTAGTTTTGAGCTTTCGCCACTTTATCCAATGCTTCGCCTATTTTTTTATAAAGAGGCTGTAGGTATTCTTTTTGTTTGATATCCATTAGCTTAGCGCCGTTTTGCTGAAATTTTTGGATATCTGCATCTAGACTTAAGAGAGCAGTCTGTTTCTCTTTTTTCTGTGCGGGAGTAAAGGAGGCCTCGCCACTTTTGTATTCTTCTGCGATTTTCTTGTATTCGTCTATTTTTTTGTTGAGATCTGCATCCAATTGTTGTCCGTAGGATTGTAATTGTGTTTGTACAGTAATCATTTCGGGCATTTTGGAAAGAATGTACTCTACGTCAACAGCTCCTACTTTACTTTGTGCGAAAGCGGTAATTCCAATAAAAAATATGGCAACTTTTAAAAATTTCATTGTGTTTGTATTTAAAGTATTTACAGCGCAATATTACTATAAATATTGCAAATAAGCATAAGGTAAGTTTACCGTTTATAGAAAATGTAATCCGTTTCAATTGGTTTCAGTCCGTCTTCTTTCAATTGATTAATAATTTGTACGCGATGATAAGTGCTATGATTTATTATGTGAAAAAGATTTCTTCGGCTGAATTTGTAAAATTTTCACATTTACTGTTTGTGTAATTTATGGGCTCTTTTAAGTTCTTTTTTTGAAGAAGCTCTTTAGTGTGTTCAAAGTTTTTATCGTTTATGGCATGCAAATTTTTAATATCCAACACTTGCCATATAGATAGCGCTGCGGCTATGCCAAATAGTCTATGATTCCAAACGTGATGGGCATTTAAAGTGTGGCTTGCCAAAAGGCTAATTTTTTCTTTATAGATTTCAGAATTGTTGAAAAGAACATCAATTACTAAATGGTTGCAATGATGAGTGTATTCAAACTTGTCTAAAACGAAGGCCTTAATTAATCGTCATAAATTTGACCTCGTGTAGGCTTGAGGGTTTCCCGTAAGGTATTCATCAAAGGTTTTTCTATTACTAAAAAAGCGATGTGGTGCATGGATGTAATTTCTTCATTTCCAGTAAGAGTGTTTTGTAATTTTTCGGACATGGCAAACTCGGCAAGGTGTTTTGCATGATGTACAGCAATAGGTTGGGCGTTGGGGCCGCGAAAATCCCATATAAGTTTTACTCGTTCAGTCATTTACATTTTATTGTGAAGAAAATACGCTAATTCTAAATATAAGAGCAATCCGCTTCAATTTAAAAAATATTGCAAGATAAGGGTTTTGAGAATATTTTAAAATGCGGAAAACACTATAATTATATTAAATTCGTTAACTTTTCTGAGGTAAGATACCGTACCTTTTTGTTATTTTTGCACCTTTGTTAGCCAAAGGTTAAGCATAGGTGTATTGCTTCAATAAAAATTAAATATTTTAAAAAAAATGAAAAATATTCTTTCCGTATTCATTTTGGTGCTTTTGAGTGCCACTACCGTTTTTTCACAAAATAAAAAAGAAATATTAATGACCATTGATGGCAAACCTGTGTATGCCAAAGAATTTAAACGTGTTTATAATAAAAACCTTGATTTGGTTCAGGACGAGTCGCAAAAAGATATTGATGGTTACCTGGAGCTTTTTATTGATTACAAACTGAAAATCGCCGAAGCCGAAGCACAAGACTTGGATAAGGAGAATTCTTATAAAAACGAACTTTCAAAATACAGAGATCAACTTTCACGAAATTATCTTTTTGAAGATAAAGTCACTGAAGAACTTGCCAAAGAAGCTTACGAACGAGGAAAAGAAGATGTAGATGCTTCACATATTTTAATTCGCGTAGATTATGAATCTGTACCACAAGATACCTTGGCAGCTTATAACAAAATTAAATCTATACGTGAAAAAGCGCTTAAAGGAGATGATTTTGCACAATTGGCAAAAACATATTCTGAAGAACCTGGAGCAAAGGAAAGTGGCGGGAATTTGGGTTATTTTTCAGTGTTCAATATGGTTTATCCTTTTGAAAATGCAGCCTATAATACTAAGGTTGGTGAAATCTCAAAAATTATACGTACTAGTTTTGGGTACCATATTCTTAAAGTAAACGACAGAAGAGAGAAATTGCCAAAAATTGCAGTGTCTCATATTATGATTTCTGATAAAAAGGGAGCACGTACTTTTGACCCTGAAGAACGCATCAACGAACTTTACACCATGCTAAAGCAGGGAGAATCTTTTGAAAGCCTTGCGAAGCAATTTTCAGATGATAAAAATTCCGCAGTAAAAGGCGGTAAATTAAACCCATTTACAAAAGGCGATCTTCGCGCCACTGAATTTGAGGATGCAGCTTACAATCTTAAAAACGTTGGCGACATAAGCAAACCAGTAAAAACAACATTTGGGTGGCACATTATTCGTTTGGACGAAAGATTACCTGTAGAAACATTTGACTCACAAAAAGAATCTCTTGAAAAAAGGGTGACTGAAGGAGATCGTTCTAAAATTGTAACAAACGCCATCAACAATAAAATAAAGGAAAAATACGGATTTAAAAAGGGAGAGAGCTTTTTACCTTATTTTGACACCTACGTTACCGATGATGTTTTGAAAAGAAAATGGACTATGAGCCCAATACCAAATAATGAGGAAAAAACCCTTTTTACAATTGGTGATAAAAAATTAGGCTATACAGATTTCGCTAATTTTATTGCCGCTCGTCAAAAAACAACCAGGCCTTACAAACAAAAAGAAGCTTTTTTAGTGGATCTTTATGATGAGTTTGAAACTGAAAATTTAAAAGAATATTTTAAGGAGCATCTAGAGGATGAAAACGAGGATTATGCTGCAATTCTTTCGGAGTATCGCGATGGTCTTTTAATTTTTGATGTAATGAACAAAAATATTTGGCAGAAAGCAAAGAACGACTCTGTTGGTATTCAAGAATATTATAACAAAACGAAGCAAGATTACCAATGGAAGCAACGAGTTGATGCTGAAATATATTCTGCTACTTCAGAAATGTTAGCACAACAAATTCAGAAAATGCTTAATGAAGGTAAAACAGCAGAAGAAATTAAAACAGCACTCAATACTGAAGAAAAGGTAAATGTATTGATCACTCCAGGTCTTTTTGAAGTAGAACAACACGAACTTCCTGCTGGTTTAGAAATAAAAGAAGGTGTTTCAAAAGTATACCCAAGCAACGATTCATTCGTGGTGGTAAACGTAAAAGCAATAATGGCGCCCAGTGAAAAGTCTTTAGATGATGTAAAAGGAAAAGTTCTAAGCAGCTATCAAAACGATATTGAGGCTAGGTGGATAAAAGATTTACGTTCTAAATATAAAGTTGAGGTTGACAAAAAAACCTTGAAGCATTTGAAAAAAGAACTTAAGTGATTCGGAATATTCTTTTTATATTGGTATTAAGTTTTTTTTTGAGTTCCTGTAATTACTTTAAACAGGAAACAGAAAGAGATGTTGTCGCGCGCGTTAACAACAGTTATTTATATAAAGAAGACATTGCGAAATTGATTGCTGAAAATACTTCCGCAGAAGACAGTACATTAATAGTAAATAATTATATAAACCGTTGGGCGACCCAGCAATTGCTTATAGACCAAGCAAAAATTAATCTTACCTCAGATAAACTAGACCAATACAATAAGCTGGTTCGCGAATATCAAAATGATCTTTTAACAGAGGCCTACAAAAATGTAATTGTAAGTAAGCAATTGGATAGTACCATTGCGGAGCAAGAATACAAAGAATACTATGAGACCAATAAGGAAAACTTTAAACTAAAAGATATTTTGGTTAAACTGCGCTACGTGCAAGTACCTGTAAATTACGACGGTTTAGCCACAGTAAAAGAAAAATTGAATCGTTATAATCAAAAGGATAAAACATCTCTTAACAGTCAAGATTATCAATTTGTTTCTTCAAATTTTAATGATTCTGTTTGGGTTAAAAAGGAAGTTCTGCTAAACACTTTACCGGTATTAAGGGGGAATAGTGAACAAGTGTTAAAAAAATCTAATTTCTCGCAGTTGCAAGATTCATTAGGAGTATATTTGGTGAAAATTGAAAATGTGCTCAATCCCAATGATACAGCGCCACTTTCCTATGTTAAGCCCACTTTGAAACAGATTATTTTGAACAAGAGGAAGCTTGAACTCATAAAAAAATTAGAAACAGATATTACAAAAGATGCTATTGAAACAAATAATTTTGAAATTTATAAAAATGAATAAATTTTTATTGATATTGTTATTTTCTACTGCCATCCTGCAAGCGCAGGTGGTTTTGGAGCCGGACAGTACCGGTGTGGTAAAAAGTAATGATTCTCTTGTTGTACAGCAAGTTGTAAAACGAGATACAGTTCCCTTTAAAAGATATAAAGCGGAAGGTGTAAGCGCAGTAGTTGGCGAATACGTTATTCTTGATAGCGATATTGACAAAGCCTATGTTGAAATGCAATCACAAGGAATGTCTATTGAAGATATTTCCCGTTGTCAATTGATGGGAAAATTGATGGAAGACAAGCTTTATGCACACCAAGCCAAGCAGGATAGTTTAGTTGTTGCAGATTCTGAAATTAATGGAATGATAGATCAGCAACTTCAATATATGATCAGCGAATTGGGTAGTGAAGAAAAAGTAGCTGCTTATTATAGAAAAGATAATTTGGCAGAATTGAGACGAGATCTTTTTGAAGCAAACAAAAGCATAAAACTTGCAGGTTTAATGCAGCAAAAAGTTATTGAAAAAGTTGAAGTTACCCCTGAGGAGGTGCGAACTTTTTTTTATTCAATCCCCGAAGAGGAGCGCCCAGTATTTGGTGCTGAAATTGAGGTAGCACAAATTGTTATAGATCCAGAAATTACACTGCAAGCAAAAGAAGAGGTTGTAGCAAAATTGAATGCAATCCGTGCAGATATTATTGATAATGGAGCAAGTTTTGCAACGAAAGCAGTATTATACTCCAAAGACCCTGGGTCTTCTTCCAAAGGAGGTCTTTATACGGGTGTGAAAAGAGACTCGCCTTGGGCAAAAGAATTTAAAGATCAGGCTTTTTCACTTTTAGAAGGAGAAATAAGCGAACCTTTTGAAACTGAGTTCGGATATCATATTTTATATGTTGAAAAAATACGCGGACAAGAAGTAGATGTAAGGCATATTCTTATGTTTCCGGAAGTTTCACAGAAATCCATTGACGCTGCTCAGAGTGAAATAGAGGATTTAAAATCAAAAATAGATTCAGGTGAAATAACTTTTGCGGAAGCAGCTCGTCAGTTTTCAGATGATAAAGAGACGCGCAATAACGGTGGACAGTTAATAAACCCAGTAAATTTTGACACTAAATTTGATCTCACAAAAATGGATCCAGCTTTAAGCGCACAGGTTTATAATTTGAAGGAGGGCGAAGTTTCAAAAGTCTTTACAGATCGTGACCGTACAGGAAAGAGTAGTTTAAAAATACTTACTGTTACAAAAAAATACCAAGAACATAAAGCTGATTATGCCAAAGATTACGAACGTATCAAACAATTGGCGCTTCGCGAAAAACAAATCAAAGTAATCAACAAGTGGCAGAACGAAAAAATAAAAGATACCTATATTAGCATTAATCAAGATTATCAAGATTGTGATTTTGCTGGAAACTGGTTGAAAAAATAATATCGAAAAAAATATGTCAGACGTAGCAGCGATAACGCAACTGGTTTCAAAATACAATGCCCTTCGGAAGGAAATAAAAAAAGTAATAGTAGGTCAGGACGAAGTAGTTGAGCAAGTTTTGCTTGCCATCTTTTCAGGCGGTCATGCTTTATTGATTGGTGTTCCGGGGCTTGCAAAAACCTTGTTGGTTAATACTGTTGCGGAAGCGCTTGGGTTGAAATTTAAAAGAATCCAATTCACCCCAGATTTAATGCCGAGTGATATACTAGGCTCTGAAATTCTTGACCAAAATCGCGAATTCAAATTTATAAAAGGCCCAATTTTCGCAAATATTATTCTTGCAGATGAGATTAACAGAACTCCGCCAAAAACCCAAGCTGCTCTTCTTGAAGCAATGCAGGAGCGTTCTGTTACCGTTGCAGGTCATCATTATAAACTAGATCTACCTTATTTTGTACTTGCCACCCAAAACCCGATAGAACAGGAGGGAACATACCCATTGCCAGAAGCGCAGTTGGACCGATTTATGTTTGCCATCAATCTTGAATATCCTTCTTTTTCGGAAGAAGTAGAAGTAGTAAAGCAAACCACAGCTGGCGAGACCCAAAAAGTAAACGCACTTTTTACCGCACAGGAAATTATCGATTTTCAACAATTGATTCGAAGAATACCTGTGGCAGATAATGTTGTGGAATATGCCGTTACATTGGTTGGAAAAACACGACCTAATAGTTCTACCGCAACAGATACTGTAAAAAACTACATAGATTGGGGTGCTGGTCCACGAGCTTCCCAGAATTTAATTCTTGCTGCAAAATCGCATGCTGCTCTTCATGGAAAATTTTCTCCAGATATTGAAGATGTGCAAAAAGCTGCAATCGGAATTCTTAGACACCGATTAATTAAAAACTATAAGGCTGAAGCCGAAGGTTTGAGCATTGAAGAAATTATAAAAAGCTTGTACTAAATACCAATAGCTTTTCTTCTGAAATTTCACCCATAATCAGAATTAAAAAATTTTGAAATTCATAATATTATCTATCTAAAATTATTGATATGGTAATTATATTCAATAATAAATAACATTTAATGAAATATATTCATTAAATAAGCAATTTCATTAAATATTTTTTAAATATTCTAAAATTTTGTATTTTCGCAATAACAAAAAATACAACTATGGCATTTGATATTGATATGATTAAAAAGGTTTATTCCCAAATGGCTGAACGTGTAGATAAAGCACGTGAAATCACGGGAAAACCACTTACCCTTTCAGAAAAAATATTATACTCCCACCTTTGGGACGGCAACCCCAACAAAGCTTTCCAACGAGGAAAGGATTATGTGGATTTTGCTCCTGATAGAATAGCATGTCAAGATGCAACGGCACAAATGGCACTTTTACAATTTATGCAGGCCGGAAAGAAAACAGTTGCTGTACCAACTACGGTTCACTGTGATCATTTAATTCAAGCAAAACAAGGTGCTGCTCTAGATTTGAAGCGCGCGAATGAAACTAGTAATGAAGTTTTTGACTTTTTGGAATCTGTTTCAAATAAATACGGTATCGGTTTTTGGAGACCGGGAGCTGGAATTATTCACCAAGTAGTTTTAGAGAATTATGCATTTCCCGGTGGAATGATGATTGGTACTGATAGCCACACTGTAAATGCGGGTGGTTTAGGAATGGTAGCTATTGGTGTTGGTGGTGCTGATGCTGTTGATGTAATGGCTGGAATGCCTTGGGAATTGAAGTTTCCAAAACTAATCGGTGTTAAATTAACTGGAGAATTAAACGGTTGGACAGCCTCAAAAGATGTTATTTTAAAAGTTGCTGGAATACTTACCGTAAAAGGAGGAACGGGAGCTATTGTTGAATATTTTGGACCTGGAGCTAAAAATCTTTCTTGTACTGGAAAAGGAACAATTTGTAATATGGGGGCCGAAATTGGCGCTACTACTTCAACCTTCGGTTATGACGATGCAATGGAGCGTTTTCTTAGAGCGACAGACCGCGAAGATATTGCAGATGAAGCAAATAAAATTAGGCCGTATTTAACAGGTGATGATGAAGTTTATGCAAATCCTGAAAAATACTTCGATCAAGTTATTGAAATAGATTTAACAACACTTCGTCCACATTTAAATGGACCTTTCACTCCAGATTTGGCAACTCCCGTTGGTGAACTAGGTGAAAAAGCAAAGAAAAACGATTGGCCCATAAAAGTAGATTGGGGATTGATAGGTAGCTGTACAAACTCTTCCTATGAAGATTTAACGCGTGCCGCTTCAATTGCACAGCAAGCAATCGATAAAAAATTAAAACCTAAGAGTGATTTCGGTATAAATCCTGGTTCTGAACAGATTCGTTTTACTGCCGAACGCGATGGTCTTTTGGATGTTTTTGAAAACCTTGGCGCAACAATTTTCACCAACGCTTGTGGCCCTTGCATTGGGCAGTGGGACCGAAGTGATAGAAAGGGTGATGAAAAAAACACCATAGTGCATTCTTTCAACAGAAACTTTTCAAAACGTGCTGATGGCAATCCAAATACACACGCTTTTGTAGGTTCTCCAGAAATGGTTGCCGCAATAGCAATCTCAGGTCGTTTAGATTTTGATCCTATGCACGACACTTTATTAAATGAAGATGGAGAAGAAGTAATGCTAGATATACCTGTTGGTCTTGAACTTCCCCCAAAAGGGTTTGAAGTGGACGATAATGGCTATTTAGCACCTAAAGAAGATGGAAGCTCAGTTGAAGTTAAAGTGGCTACAGATAGTGAACGTCTTCAATTGTTGGAACCTTTTGTGCCAATTAAAGATTCCGAATTACAGGGTGTAAAATTATTAATCAAAGCTTTCGGAAAATGTACAACAGACCATATTTCTATGGCTGGTCCGTGGTTACGCTACCGTGGTCATTTGGACAACATTGCTAATAATACTTTAATTGGAGCCATAAATGCTTTTAACAAAAAGACAAACTTTGTAAAAAATCAATTTACCGGTGAGTATGGCGGTGTACCAGATGTGCAACGTGAATATAAGGCGAAGGGAATAAAAACTATTGTAGTGGGTGACCATAACTACGGTGAAGGTTCCTCTCGTGAGCATGCGGCCATGCAACCGAGATTTTTAGGTGTTGCAGCGGTTTTAGTGAAGTCATTTGCGCGAATCCACGAAACAAACTTGAAAAAGCAAGGAATGTTGGGATTGACTTTTGCAAATGAAGCAGATTACGATTTAATCCAAGAAGACGATATATTCAACTTTATTGATATTGCTGATTTTTCTGAAAATAAACCTTTGACCATTGAGATTGTCCATAAAGATAGAAGTAAAGACACTATCAAGGTGAACCATACTTATAACGATGCACAGATAAGGTGGTATCGCGAAGGTTCTGCTTTAAATTTGATTAAAAAGCAGAACGGTTAAAATTTTATTTAAATGCATAAACCTAACAGGTTTTGAAACCTGTTAGGTTTTTTTATACCTAAAAAATTCATGAAATTCTTAAGGAAACATTGGAGCAATATTCTGTTTTTTACATTTTTGTTACTCCTGATAATTCCACAAACGCGAATGCCTATCCAGGTGTTTGTCCAAAGACTTGTTTCTTTTTCTCCTTCGGAAGCATCTGAAGATGAACGAGAAACAATCCAAGATTACGATTGGATTTTACTGCAATTAAATACTGAAGAAGCAAATTTTTCGCAATCGAAGGGAAAGGTTACTATTGTAAATTTTTGGGCCACTTGGTGCCCACCCTGTGTTGCTGAAATGCCTTCCTTTCAAAAGTTATATGATACTTATGGTGATAAACTTGATTTCTATTTTGTCACTTCAGAAAAAGCTGAAAAGGTTGAAAAGTTTATGGAGAAGAATCATTATACATTGCCTATTTATATTCAAGCTTTTAAAGCACCAGAACAACTGGAATCTAGCGTACTTCCAACTTCCTATTTAATTTCGAAATCGGGTGAAATCGTTATTAATGAAGAAGGCGCTGCCGATTGGAACAGTAAAAAAATGAGAAAACTTCTCGATGATCTTCTGGCTAAATAAATTTGCTAATAATTATCCCGGAAAATAATTCTCTTTAATAGATTTCATTTCTTTTTTTCCTTCCCCAATAGCAGTTATTTCATTCCACAATTTAGGCGTTATCAGTGATTTTAAAGGCTGTTCCAGTTTTATGATATTCGGGAAGTTTTTAATAAGTTTTTTATCCCAAGATTCATGCTGGGTCAAAAGATCATCCGGATATACTGTTTTGCGTCTAGTACCTTCATCTATTCCTGTAAAGGGTTCAGAAACATTTAAATAGCCATAATCATCCGTTAACTCTTCACCAGGTTGGATATCGCGGATTGCTATTTCAAAATCGTATGCGGTAGAAATACAGTTGCTTTTAAAACTGTGGTTTACATAACGTCCATAATCCCAGCAAAGAACGAAGTTTCCTTTTTTGTTCCTATAGCAATAGGTTTCCAAAATATTTTGATAAAGGGGGTTCATTTTCTTCAACTTGGCTGGTGTGAACTCGCGATCCAAATCATCTAAAGCCCACGTTATTGTACCGGCGGGAATGAATTCTGTAGCAACAACACCGTATCCAATTTCGTTGCTTATAAATTTAAGTTCTGTTTTAGGATGTATCATAAACAATAGTAATTTTAGGATTAAATGTAATGCAAAATCTTAATAGATTTACATTTTCCAATCTATTGTATATAAATTTTTATAGCTGTTAATTTGCCGATTTTTTCAATAGTAAATTTTATGATTCAACTGTTTTAGAAGAATATTTTTCTCTGAATTTTTCCATTAAAACGTATACTGTTAGCAACATACTTAAAGCATATATACTATCTTCAATAGGTACAGTGCCAATTCGTATTCCTAGGTTTTCTGCATTGTTGTACCAAACTACTTCTTCGTGAATCCAGCTACCGGTTAGAAAACCATTCACAATAAAAAAAGGGACCAAAAGAATAAAGAATACGGGAAGAAAAGTATTTAGGATCTCGCGCTTATAATTAAAAATTAAGGCCATCAAAACAATAGCATATCCAAAATTTATCGCTGTATACCAACGATCGTAAAAATAAAGTAGGGTAGCAATTAAAACGGTTTGTAGTGAAAAGTAAATTATCGCTGTAGTTTTATTTGAGAATGAAAACTGCGGAAGCAAATTTTTAAATGCATAAATTGTAAAAAGACACGCATAGGGAATGCAAATAAAGAAAAGCCATTCCTCTAAAGGCAGGTTTGCGAATTTCAGTCCCGAAAGATATTTTTCATTAAATCCCCAAAAACCATTTTGCGTAAAAATAATGTCCCAGGGAATAAAAAAAGCCATCATTATAAATGTGGCAGGGATAAAATATTTCCAGAGCTTGTAAAACTTCAACTTTGGGTGAAAACTGAAAAGAAAAGGCACACTTAGTGAAACTAGGTCTAACAAAAGGTAAAGATGCCACATAGCCTATTTTTTGAAGTATTTCAAGGGCGGAAATAGCATTCCGAAACATTCACCTTCTTCTTTTCCTAAATGCTTATGATGAATTTTATGGGCACGTCTTATTCCGCGTGCATACCAATTATTAGCATTTCGAAACATTTTAAAACGTTGGTGTATAAAAATGTCGTGTACAAAAAAATAGGCAAGACCATACGCGAAAATTCCAAGGCCTATGGGCAATCCCGCCCAAAAACCGAAATAACTCCAGCCTATAAAACAACTGATGCTGACCAATGCGTAAAAAATAAAAAAGTAGTCATTACGCTCCCACCAGCTACCGTGATCTTTGTGGTGATGGTCTTTATGTATTTTCCATAGAAAGCCATGCATAATGTATTTATGCGTAAACCAAGCCATAAATTCCATAATACAGAAAGTGGCAATGAAAATTAATATCCAAAGAGCAGTTGTCATTTTTACTTCTAAATTTGTAATTCGGGAATTGCCATTTCACATTATTAGGGGTACAATTCCCTTAAAATTATTTTACCAAATTTAATTGATATTTTACGTAGCTACGTGTTAAAAGGCCGATTTTTTCAACATTTGGAACCCGTATTCTGGCATTTTTAATTTCTGTTGCAGGCGTTTGCTGGAGCTTTTTCAGTAAACGTTTATAATATCTATAAGCAACAAAGACACCGAGCTTAGAATCGTGCGGCAGTTGTAGAATACCCTGATAACCTTGGTTGAAATTTTCTTCTATTTCTTGGATTATTTGAGCTTTAGATTCCTCATCCAAAGAATCAAGATTGGTATTTGGAAAATAGGTTCGGCTTAAGTTTTCATAGTCTTCTTTCAGATCACGTAAAAAATTTACTTTTTGAAATGCCGATCCCAAATTCATAGCAGATTCTTTCAATTGATTATATTTTTCAGTATCACCTTTCACAAAAACGTTTAAACACATCAAACCCACTACGTCAGCAGAACCATATATATATTCATTAAACTCTTCTGTTGTTGAATAAACGCTTTTGGTCAAGTCCAAGCGCATACTGGACATAAATGTATCTATTAAGGCTCTATCAATATTGTATTTGTAAACCGTGTCCTGAAAAGAATTTAAAATAGGGTTTAAGCTTATTCTATCAAATAATGCTTCTTCTAATGCATTCTCAAAGCGACTGAAAAGAACTTCTTTGTTGTAATCGTGAAACGAATCCACAATTTCATCTGCAAAACGTACAAAACCATAAATATTGTAAATGTCTTGCCGAATGGAGGGACCAAGCATTCGGGTTGCTAACGAGAAAGATGTACTGTAAGTTTCAGTAACATTTTTGCTGCATTTTTTGGAAACTATGTCAAAAAGCTCTTTCAATTTTTGTTTTCTTTTTCGATTAAACCAGCCACTAATTTTCCAGAGATAAGGGCTGGCGGAACTCCCGGTCCGGGAACGGTAAGCTGTCCAGTGAAAAATAGATTCTTCACTTTGCCGCTTTTCAATTTAGGTCTTAAGAAAGCCGTTTGCATCAATGTATTTGCAAGTCCGTAGGCATTACCTTTATAGCTGTTGTAATCAGAAATAAAATCATTGATGCAAAAGGATTCTTTAAATATAACGTATTTTTTAACCTCTTGGTTGGTAATTTTTTCAAAACGCTCTATTATTTTATCAAAATATTCCTCACGCAATTCCGGAATATCATCCAATCCAGGTGCTAAAGGAATTAAAAAAATACCTGCTTCCATTCCCTCTGGAGAAACACTTTTATCTGTTTTTGAAGGAAAGCTTGCGTAAAAAAGTGGATCATTAGGCCATTGTGGCGAATCGTATATTTCTTGTGAATGCTTTTCAAAATCCACATCAAAAAACAAAGTGTGGTGATCTACATTTTCAATTTTTTTGTTAAAGCCAACATAAAATAGGAGGGCAGAAGGGGCAAAGGTTTTCTTTTCCCAATAACTTTCCGAATACTGACGGAATTTTTTATCCATTAGTGTTTCTGTATGATGATAATCTGCACCGCTTAGAATAACATCGGCATTAATTTTTTCACCATTTATATTTAAAGAAGTAGCTTTTCCGTTTTCTACATTTATTTTTTCAACATTTTGATTGGTCATTATTTTCACGCCAAACTCTTCGGCGAGAGTTTTCATTCCTTCAATTACCGAATACATTCCTTTCTTTGGATGAAAAGTTCCAAGTCCAAAATCTGCATAATTCATAAAACTATAGAATGCAGGTGTATTAGAAGGTTTTGCTCCTAAAAATAAAACAGGAAATTCTAATATTGAAATCAATTTGGGATTGGTAAACTCACGGCGAACGTCTTTACTTATGGTACTAAAAAACTGACCAATCTTTTTCATTGTGGTTACTGTAACCAACTCTAAAGGTGAAACGCCAGGTCTATATACCAAATCTTTAATAGCAATGTTATAATTGTCCATGGCTTGATCCATAAAATCGCGAAGCTTTATAGAACTTCCTGCTTCTTCATTTTCAAAAGCAGTGTATATTTTTTCAAGAGAATCTTCAATAGTTATATAATCATCCGTTCCATAGTAGACACGGTAAGCGGGGTTTAGTTTTTGAAGTTCATAAAAGTCGGATGGAGTTTTATCGAAATCTTTAAAAAAACGTTCAAAAACATCAGGCATCCAGTACCACGTAGGACCCATGTCAAAAGTAAAACCATCTTTTTTGAACTGTCTGGCACGTCCGCCAATGGTTTGGTTTTTTTCGTAAATAGTTACATTATTTCCCGCCTGAGCCAAATAGCAAGAAGCAGCAAGTGATGAGAAGCCAGAACCTATAATAGCAATTTTCTTCATATTGTTTAACAAATTTACACTTTATTTAAACAAAAAAGAGATTTGCAGAATCTATTTTTTATATTCTTATATAGTTTCTATAAATAACATATAATTGAGAACGATGTTTAGCCGTAAAAGATAGTTTTCAAGATATTAAATATCAATTATTTAACCCTTTATCAACTTGGTCTGTAAACTGTTTTATGTCTTTGAAAAATTTTACATTTTTCGTATTCTTTGTATTTTTCCCAACCTTACGCCCCAAAACCCAAAGTTCACATGGACCTTTAGATTGTACTTCACTCTGAAAATCCTCGAGATATTTTTCAAAATTGTCTTTTTCAGGACGTACCGTAAAATAGGTTACAAAAATTACTTTCGTTTTTGTTTTGAGCACATATATTAAACTTTCCAAGGGGATATTAGCTCCTAAAAATAGTGTATTAAATCCTGCTGAAAGAAGTTCGTAATTGGCATACAGTAAGCCAATTTCGTGAATTTCTTGATAAGGAAGATAAAGGGAAAAAAACTGTTTGTTTTTCTCTGAAATACTTGCTTTTTGTTTTGCCGAATGCTCTATTATAGAATGTTTTATTTTTTCTGAAATAAAATGTTCGTGAGAAGGATCAATAGTTCCAGAATGCCATAGGATGCCCATTTCATTAAGCAGGGGCACGAAAATGTCCGAAAAAATTTCTCTGAACGATTTCTTTTCTAAAAGTTTTTCTAGCGTATCGTCAAAAAGTTCCCCATCAAACTCAAACATTGCAGATTTAAAAATATTGAGCACATATTCAGAGTCAATCCCATTAATGCTCTTTTTTATCAACGTCTGAATTTCTGAAGCGTCTAGGCTTGCAATTTTTGAAATTTTATGACCAGCATTGTATAGGTAAGCAACATTCAATAACTTTTTAAGGTTATTTAGATCATACTTTCTGATGTTTGTATCGGTACGATCAGGTTCGAGAAGATTGTAGCGTTTCTCCCAAATCCTAATAGTATGTGCTTTAACGTTTGAAAGATTTTCAAGATCTTTAATGCCAAATTCATTTTTGACCACAGAATAATTATTTTAAAATATTGGGTTAATGTACTAAAAAGAAGTGAATACTGTTTATAAAAATAATAAATTCTTTAAACAATAAAATAAAATTTGTACCCGGAATGGGACTTGAACCCACACGCCCTAAGGACACATGGCCCTCAACCATGCCTGTCTACCAATTCCAGCACCCGGGTGGATACTCGTTAAAATTTAAAGCAATTTAAGAAATGCCTTAAACAAAAAAAGTTAAACCGTGGGTTTAACTTTTTGTGACCTGACTGGGGCTCAAACCCAGGACCACCTCTTTAAAAGTGAGAGGCCACAAAACTTAGTAATCGTAATCAGTTAAAATTCAAGTTATTAGATTTTAGAAAACACCTAAAAAATTGACTTCAATTTTCATTATTACTTATTTTATTAGAGGATCAAAATCAGTGAGAACACCAATGAATACAGGTGCTAACAACGATTGATTCCCAAAATTATAAAAATGAACGTTTTTTTAATAATAGTGCGAAGATAATAGTATTTCTTGAGGTCTGGAAGGAAAGATTTAAAAAGTAATCCGTCTAGTTCTTCAATTCTAGTAATTATAAGTGTTAACTGAGACTAAAAGTAAAATGACAGAAATTAAATAAGAGCTTGGAGTGGGTGAAATAATTTTTTAGAGCTTAAAAATTTGAAGTATCATGACCCAAAACAGAACAACTAAGAAATTGAATTTCTCCCCTTAAAGCCAATTTAAAACCTTCTGAAAAATAAAACCGTCCTACCCAAACAGTAGAACGGTTTTTGGAAACATGGCAAAACAATTCTCCCCAGAATATGAATTGTTATTTCCAGTACAAAGTACGGGAGCTATTTACCCATTTCTTTACGGGATTCCGTAAAGCGATGATTATTTTCAGGCTAAAACCTAAAGCTCTTCATTAAATTAACCCTAAATCTTTCACCATTGCCACCAGATGGATGGCATTTTTGGCTTTAAAGTGAACGCAAAGTTTCCCCACCCGCTTTTCTACGGAACTTAAACTATTAGGCTGAATATTTACATTCCTAAAATAATCACTGATTTCTTTTTGTGACAAACCGTTTGCCAGTTGTGCCATTAAGGCAATATCATAATCTTCTATAACAGGGGTAGACTTTCTAGAGAGTGCATTTTCAACTTGGGGGGATAGATAGGTTTCTCCCTCAAAAACTTTATGTATTGCAGTCTTCAATTCTTCAAGTCCCTTTCTGCCTTTACATACGTAGCCGTTTAACTTGTGATTCATAACAAGGGAGCGCACCCGCTGTAATCGGTCTTCTACGGAATAGGCTATAATAGGTAATTCGGGATGTTTGTATTTTAGTGTGGCTATTAGTTCTTCCCCAGACGAAAAAGTTTGCTCCCTAAAATCAGGAATATAGGAGAGATCTGTTATTAACAAATCAAAGGGAGCTTCCTCCAATTTTGCCTTTTCTATTTTTAGGAAAGCATCATCACAATACACAACTTCGGTAATAGCTTCAATCTTTAAAGCTTGCAATACAGCTATTACTCCCTGGTTAATACAATCGAGGTCGTCTGAAATTAGCACTTTCTTAAACATACTCAAATAATTATAGTTGCTTTAAACCCTTTATTTGGTTCTGATTCAAAAGTAATCGTTCCGTTTATTGCTTTTATGCGGGATTCCGCATTCTGAAGTCCATTGCTCGTTTTTAATATACCACCCTTTCCATTATCGGCATATTTGATGGCAATACCTTTTCCTTTTTGCTCGAAATTCAGTACCACGGTAGTGGCGTTACTGTGCTTTGCCATATTCGTCATCAACTCCTGCAATACCCTAAAGAGATTGGTTTTTTTAATAGCAGTTACCATGCTCCAATCAATGGGGGAGCTATCTCTTCGGATTACAGATACATTTTCGTTTTCATAACCCAACAACAAATCAGACAAGATTTCCTGAAAATTTTCAACATCAATGGCACTGTTTTCCTTGGAAATATCGCGGCTCTTGCTATAAATGGATTCGAGATCGTCTAGAATTTCATCTTTTTCGGCAGGCTTGCTCTGTAGTTTCGCCATCAGTCTGTACACATCGTTTGCAACTTCGTCGTGTACTTTTTTGGAGATACGCTTTTCAGTTGTATGTACCTGCTTGATCTTCTCCTGTTTGTGCTTGTTCCTTATTGTGAAATAAAGAACAATACTCACCAAAAACCCTACTATAGCCAATGCCAATATCGAGATGGTCCACGTTTTCTGCTTTTCTTTCTCCAATTGGGCAGCAAGGGTATTTTTGCGTTCCTTCTCCACATTGTATTTCATAAAAGCATTCTTATTCTCTGCCAGTTGTTTTTCCTTGGTAATGCTATCGGTTATTTTTTCAAACTGTACTACTCTTGGGTCAGGGCTCATACTTACAAAAAGCGAAAGGGCATCTTCTAAAAAGGATAGGCTGTTAATGTTATTCGCTATCTCATATCCTTTGTTTGCAAATTCCAATGCCTGCTTAGTATCACCTTGGTCAAAATAATAGTGCGCCAGACTTTTATAGCTGGAATATTTGCCCTGCATATCGTTTTCGAGTTCCCTGAGTTCCAACGCCTGCTGCATATTTGCCAGAGCCTCCTCACTGTTCCCAATTTTAGCCTGTGCCACGCCTTTATTGTTCAATACCCTAGCATAGGCCATTGTGTTTTCCTTTAGCCCTCTTTTTATCAAGGCAAGGTCAAACTGTTCCAAGGCTTTTTCATAGCGGCCCATATCCATATATACATTGCCGGTATTATTTAAAAGAGTAAGGCTGTCATTTCTATTTGAAGAGAATTTTAAGGCATTGGTGTAGGCTTTAATAGTTTCTTCATATCTGTAGGTAGACCGGTAAATTTTGCCCAACTGATTATAAAGTCCTTTTTTGGCATCAACTAAAGTATCTGCATGAAAGGATGTATCAATTAATTCAAAGGCTTCCACAGTTGCTGCTTCACTTTCATAGCTATTTCCCATTTCAAACTCAGCAATGGCAATCATCCGTAAGTCCTGGATAGCCTCATAGGTGTTCTTGCCTTTTAGGTGCTTTTGTTTTAAACGGGTATAATAACTAATTGCATTAGGGAAATCTGAGCTGTGCTGCGGATTTACAATATGATTGAAGTGGTAAGTAGTACTGTCAATTTTATATTGAGCAGTCATTTTTCGTGGTAAAATGATTAATACAAGACAAAAAAATAGGAATGAAAATTGGGGCTTCTTCATTCCTCAAAAATAGGAACTAATTTTTGGAAATTGTTAGATGCTGACATCATTTCCAATTATTCTGCTTGTATAGATGATTTATTTTTTAAATACACAATAACATCAATACAGCAACAGGAACCGCATCTGTTATAGTATAAATAACTGTGTTGTAATCCCCTTTTCCCATCCTTAAATAGGTGCCATCCCAAGTGTACAGTACTGTGTTGTATTCCCCTTTTCCTTCTCGAATATATTTTCCATCCCAAGTAAGGAGTACAGTATTATATGCACCCTTTCCCTGCCGAAGGTAATGTCCATCCCACGTATATAAAACTGTATTGTAGGCTCCCTTTCCCAAACGGATATATTGCTCATCTATCGTATAGAGCACCGTATTGTAACTTCCTTTTCCCTGTCTTAAATATGTCCCATCCCAAGTATATAGTACCTCATTGTAAATGCCTTTCCCTTGGCGAATATAATTTTGACTGAATAACGCTCTAGTAATAAAAAAGAATAGCAATAAGAATTTTACTCTCATAAAATTTATTTTCAAATAAGATACAACTTTATTAATACTTCATTGGTCCAACCTAAGGCAGCGTTTAGTAGTTGGCAATAAATTATAAACCATTAATTTTTTCTGTTTACTCTAGCATTGCTTCCCATTCTTCCATAAATTCATTTAAATATGCTTGTGCAGTCTCGAAGTTGGCATATTACCATCATCGTCCTTAATATCATCCGACTTCTTAACCAGTCTCGACCACCGTCTTGTTATTTGTGATGATGATATCGGTTTAATACCTGGTTTAAGACCTTTTGAAAACAAATAGCTATTTGGTTTTGTATTTTCTAGAAGTTCATTCCATAGCGGAATAACTTCTTTCAAAATAACCTTAGTTACCTCATGTGGATTACTACCTTTCGCGATAGTCGTGTTGTATTCTTGATTTTCAATATCTACATCTTTTGCTTGTACACGAAATAGTTCGGTAGTTCTCGCCCCCGAAAAGAGAAATATTCTCGCATATCTCCAAAACTCGTAATGGTTTACGTATAGATGTTTCATTACTGCTTTGTGATGCTCGGATGATAATATCTCACGTTGTTTTTTAATAATCTTGCGTTTCCGAATATCCCGAACTATGTTATGTTCACAGCATTCATATTCGACGAGTTCGCCAAACAAACTCGATAGAAACGATAAATATTTGTTGAAGTAATTATCTGGTAAATTACAGGACTCGAGCAATTGTTTCAATTGTCGCCGTGTCAACTGTTCAATGACGACCTTCCGTAAACCCAACTTCGCCACCTTTTTTTCAAGGCGATTGATACAAATCCCCAATTCTTTTCGATGTTTTTTTGTACATCTTATTTTAGAGGCAGCGATTCTAAAAGCCGATATGAAATCCAAATATGGGTGTAAATCAGCATTTATGTCGACGGGGCTCACAAAAGTTTTGGTGAAGGGATTATATCCACTCTTATTATTTTCAATTTCGTCTTCGATAAGCCCCTGGGTTATGGCTCTTCGATCTTCTAAGTTATTAAACTCATTCATCCCCTTTATAGCCACTAACTTTCTTTTCTCGTTATTTGCGGAGTAGAAATAATATTGAATTTGCCAATTCTTTTTTAGGAGCGTTGCACCTCCGCTTTTCCAATTTTTTGGGTTGACTGATGGGGTGCTCATAGAGCAACCATTTGGTAGAGAAATCTTACTTGCCATAATTATTAGCTATTATATTAACGTCTGTTAAATAGTATAGGTAATAATGAACATGAAAAAAGCCGAAAATTACTGTTTACGTAACTTTCGGCTTTGTGACCTGGCTGGGGCTCGAACCCAGGACCACCTCCTTAAAAGGGAGGTGCTCTACCAACTGAGCTACCAGGTCTTCCTTTGAATGCGGGTGCAAATATACTATCATTAAATTAATTTTTCAAAACGAAAATCAATTAAATTTGATAAAAATTTAAAACTCTTGAAAAACAGGGGTTCACGAATATAATTTTTGTTCAGAAATCCGTGTTTTATTGAAATTTTGTAAAAAAGTGTTAGTTTTTATTTCTTAAAAAGGTAAAATTTGTAATTTGAAAAGTATGAAAATAGTTTTGATTGGATATATGGGTAGCGGAAAATCTTCTGTTGGAAAAAAATTAGCAGCGGTTCTTGGATTCACTTTTAAAGATCTTGATTCAATTATTGAAAATCAAGAGAGTTGTAGCATAACAGAAATCTTTTCAAAAAAAGGTGAAATCTATTTTAGAAAAATTGAAAACGAAATACTTAAAACAACGCTTTCAGTACCAGGCAATCTCATTTTGGCTACCGGAGGTGGAACGCCCTGTTATGCAGATTCAATGAGTTTTATGACTGAAACGAAAGATGTAGTTACACTATATTTAAAAACACCTCTAGATGTTTTGAGCACAAGACTATTTAATGAAAAATTGAAACGCCCTTTGTTAGTTCATCTAAAGCGTGAAGAAGAACTAAATGATTTTATAAGAAAACATCTTTTTGAAAGAGCATTTTATTATAATCAAGCAAACGTGATTATTGATAACGGTTCGGGAAATATAGCTGACACTGTAGAAAAAATAATATTGAAATTATTCTAAAACAGCCCTGTCATTGTTTTTTTCAAAGATTACTGCTACGTTTTCGTTTAAGGAAGTTGACAATGAAATTCCTTTAAAGTCAGCTTTTATAGGATACTTCTTGTGATTTCTGTCTACAAGTACAGCGGTTTTAAATTGTTTCAACGGTACCTCCAAGAAATGTTTAACACCATAGATTAGCGTAGTTCCTGAGTGCAACACGTCATCTACCAACAATAGCGACTTGTTACTGTAATCCTCCTTTTTCAATGATGTCTTTATTTCATTTGTTGGATTTTTTTTGTCTATAACTACTTCGCAAAGCATAACTTTTATTGGTGAAATTTTCTCTACTTCCGTTTTTATTTTTTTTGCAAGTAGAAAGCCATTATCCATGATTCCTGCTATTACAACTTGTGTTTCATCAACGTTGCTTTCATATATTTGATAGGCAATCCTTTTTATTTTGTGCGCTATCTGTTTTTTGTCAAGGATTACTGTGCTTGTGTCTTGCATTTTCAAATGTTTTTCTAAATATAGTTATTAAGCTTCTGTTTCTCCATCTGGGGTTTCGGTAAAATCATCCAGATCTCGGCGGTCTTTTTTGGTCGGCCTGCCAACCCCCTTTTTTCTATAATAAGTCTTGGCGTATTGTAGCATTTCATTGGTTTCAAAAGCTTCTTTTGGCGTTGTGTCTTTTCTGTAAATATCCACAAGTTTTGCACCTACACGACTTGGAGGTAAATCTAAGACTTCAAGTTCATAGTTTATTTGTTCTTTGCGCAGCGTTATTTTATCTCCTGGGTAAACATCGCGTGAAGGTTTTACAATAGCACCATTTACACGTACAGAACCTTTTTTGCAAGCCTGCGTTGCAATATTTCTGGTTTTTAAATACCGAACGCACCATAAATATTTATCAATTCTCATAATTATTATCCCAAAAACAACGTTAATGTGTTATACAAAAATAGCGGAAAATTGTATCTTGCGCCCACAAAAAATTGATGATGATAAAAATTAAATATGCATTTGCCTTATTAGTTTTAATGCTCACTATTACAGTTTCCTGTAAAAAGGATGATTCTGTAACTCCGCCAATACCTCCAAGAGATCGTGGAGAAGAAGCTATACGTGCGCAAGCTGAAATTGAAGAGTTTTTGGAAACCCATTTTTATAATTATGAAGAATTTCAAGCTGATCCTGAAAATTTTCATATGAAGTTTGATACAATTGCTGGAGATAATGCCTTAAAGACCCCATTAATGGAGCAGGTAGATTTTATAGAGGTTGATGATGTAGTGGATACCGATGTTAGTTATAAGCTTTACTATTTAAACGTACGTGAAGGTGAGGGTGAGGTACCAAATTTTCCAGATTATACTTTTAATACCTACGAAGGAAGGTTAATGAACCTAGATTTATTTGACAGCTCTGTAATACCTGTTAGATTCAATTTGGTAGATACTCCTACATCGCCTGGAATAATTAGGGGATTGCAGCAAGCTATTATAAAATTTAGAGGCGCTTCTAATATTATAACTAATCCTGATGGTACCCTTACTTTTGAAGGGTATGGAATTGGAGCAGTTTTTATTCCTTCAGGTTTAGCTTATTATCAATACCCAACTGCTACGGGAGGCTTAAATGCTTATGATCAACTTATTTTTTCATTTGAATTATTCGACTCAGAAGTAGCAGATCATGATGAAGATGGTATTCCTTCTTATATGGAAGATCTTAATGGTAATGGCTACTTAATTGATGATGACACTGATGGAGATGACATTCCAAATTATTTGGATGCCGATGACGATGGTGATGGAAGGCTAACAAAATTTGAAATAGAAGTAGATGGAAATGGAAACATTACTTTCCCCGATGTGGATGGTGATGGAACTCCAGATTATTTAGATTCTGATAGTTAATATTTAGAAATATTTATTAAGTGAAAAAGCCCCGAACTCTATAGTTCGGGGCTTTTTTAATGTTGAATTTTTAGATTTATTTACGGGCAATTACTTTTTCTACAGCTCTTACAATTGCTGAAGCATTCAAGCCGTATTTGTCCATCAATTGCTCTGGAGTTCCAGATTCACCAAATGTATCTTGAGTGGCTATAAATTCTTGAGGGGCGGGATGTTTTGTAGAAAGTAAGCGAGCTACACTTTCTCCTAAACCACCCAAGAAGTTGTGTTCTTCTGCAGTTACCACATAACCTGTTTTTTTGACGCTTTTTAATATTGCTTCATCATCTAAAGGTTTTATGGTGTGAATGTTTATTACATCTGCTGTAATTCCGTTTTCGTTTAGTGTTTCAGCAGCTTGCAATGCTTCCCAAACCAAATGGCCAGTGGCTATAATTGTTACATCGCTACCTTCCTGTAATTGAACGGCTTTTCCTATTTGGAAATTCTGGTCGGCGGGAGTGAAGTTTGCAACTTTCGGCCTTCCAAAACGAAGATAAACAGGGCCTTCGTAATCGGCAATTGCAATGGTTGCGGCTTTGGTTTGATTATAATCGCACGTGTTGATTACAGTCATTCCAGGAAGCATCTTCATCAATCCAATATCTTCCAAAATTTGATGTGTTGCGCCGTCTTCACCCAAGGTTAAACCCGCATGCGAAGCACATATTTTCACGTTTTTACCACTATACGCAACGCTTTGGCGAATTTGATCATAAACTCTTCCTGTAGAAAAATTAGCAAAAGTTCCAGTAAAAGGAATTTTTCCGCCAATAGTTAACCCTGCTGCAATTCCAATCATATTGGCTTCAGCAATTCCTATTTGGAAGAAACGTTCGGGATGGTTTTCTTTGAATTCATCCATTTTAAGCGAACCGGTAAGATCTGCGCAAAGGGCTACTACATTTTTGTTTTTCTTTCCAAGTTCCGTTAATCCATCTCCAAAACCTGAACGTGTATCTTTTTTGCCTGTATCTGTGTATTTTTTCATCTGAACTATTTTCAATTTTAATAATCTCCCAAGGTTACAGGATTTTGTGCTAGTGCATTTTCCAATTGTTCGTCATTTGGAGCTTTTCCGTGCCAGTCGTGGGTGTACATCATAAAATCAACACCATTGCCCATTACGGTATGCAGCAAAACACAAATAGGCTTTCCATTGCCCGTTTTTTCTTTTGCCTTTTTCATTCCATCAACAATTGATTTTAAATCGTTTCCTTTTTCAATATCCATTACATCCCAGCCGAAAGCTTCAAATTTTGCTTTTAAATTTCCCATTGGAAGGACGTTGTTTGTAGAACCATCAATTTGCTGTCCGTTTAAATCTATGGTTACAATCAAGTTGTCCACATTATTTCCAGCAGCATACATTATTGCCTCCCAGTTTTGGCCTTCCTGTAGTTCGCCATCACCACAAAGGGTGTAGATTAAATGCTTATCCTTGTTGAGTTTTTTGGCTAATGCAGCTCCAATAGAAACTGAAATGCCTTGCCCCAAAGAACCTGAAGCAATGCGAATACCTGGCAAACCTTCGTGCGTTGTTGGATGGCCTTGTAAACGAGAGTTTAAAAGACGGAAGGTATTCAATTCTTCCACTGGAAAATATCCAGCTCGTGCCAAAACGCTGTAAAACACTGGAGAAATGTGTCCGTTTGAAAGGAAGAAAAGGTCTTCTCCAATTCCATCCATTGTGAAGTTTTCATTGCGTTCCATCAATTCATTGTAGAGCGCAACAAAATATTCGGTACAACCCAGTGAACCTCCAGGGTGGCCGGAATTTACTTTATGTACTTGTCGTAAAATATCTCTTCGGACTTGAACCACCAAATCATCGAGTGCTTTGTAATCTGCCATAATTAGTTTTAATTTTCAGTGTCAAAAGTAAAGCATTCAGCGAGCCGTTCAAAGTTGAAACGTATGCTTTTATTAACGATTTGAGAGTTTTGTTAACATACTTAAAAATTCAGAAATCAGAAATCAGAATTCCGAATTAATAACTGTTATCTTTGCGCCCTCAATAAAAATTGCTGCATGCACTTTAAATTAGAAGCCACAGATTTACAAAGCAGCGCGCGCGCTGCAACAATTACTACAGATCACGGGGTGATTGAAACTCCAATATTTATGCCCGTTGGCACGGTTGGTACCGTAAAAGGTGTACATCAGCGTGAACTTAAGGAAGACATTAACCCAGACATTATTCTTGGGAATACCTATCATTTATATCTTCGGCCGCAAACACCAATTCTCGAAAAAGCGGGCGGACTTCATAAATTTATGAACTGGGATCGAAATATTCTTACTGACAGTGGCGGTTATCAAGTTTATTCACTTTCAGCAAATAGAAAAATTAAAGAGGAAGGGGTAAAATTTAAAAGTCATATAGACGGCAGTTATCACGTTTTCACACCGGAAAATGTAATGGAAATACAACGCAGTATTGGCGCAGATATAATAATGGCTTTTGATGAATGCACGCCCTATCCCTGTGAATATAATTATGCAAAACGCTCTATGCACATGACCCACCGTTGGTTAGATCGCTGCATAAAACATTTAGAAAAAACACCCTTAAAGTATGATTATGGGCAGACTTTTTTTCCAATTATACAGGGAAGTACGTATAAAGATTTAAGAAAACAATCTGCTGAATATATTGCTTCAGTAGGAGCAGAGGGTAATGCTATTGGTGGACTTTCCGTTGGGGAACCAGCTGATGAAATGTATGAAATGACTGCAGTGGTTACTGAAATTCTTCCGAAAGACAAACCGCGTTATTTGATGGGTGTGGGAACACCCGTGAATCTTTTGGAAAATATTGCACTGGGTATTGATATGTTTGATTGTGTGATGCCAACCAGAAACGGTAGAAACGGAATGCTTTTCACTTCCGAAGGAACTATAAATATTAAAAATAAAAAATGGGAAATGGATCTTTCAGCCATTGATCCTATGGGAATTACCTGGGTGGATACTGATTACAGTAAGGCTTATCTTCGTCATTTGTTTACGGTAAATGAAATGCTTGGAAGGCAAATAGCAACAATTCACAATCTAGGTTTCTATTTGTGGTTGGTTCGTGAAGCCAGAAAACATATATTAGCGGGTACTTTCACCGACTGGAAAAACGTGATGGTCAAAAAAATGGATCAAAGATTGTAAGATGCTCAGTATACTGGACAGATACATATTAAAGAAATATTTAGGCACTTTTTCGCTGCTTTTACTACTTTTCATACCTATTGGAATTACCGTCCATTTAGCAGAAAAGATAGACAAAATATTAGAAAACGAAGTGCCTTTAACAGAGGTGATGATCTATCTCTATAATTTCACTATCTATTTTGCAAACCTACTTTTCCCATTATTTCTTTTTCTATCGGTTATTTGGTTTACTTCAAAACTGGCCAATAATACAGAGGTAATAGCCTTTTTAAGTAGTGGAGTTTCTTATTACAGATTTCTGCGACCCTATATTATTGGTGCCACCATTGTTTGTATTGCAGCACTTATTTTCAGCATGTATTTGGCGCCAAAGGCTAGCAAAGGTTTTAATGAATTTTCCTATAATTATTTAAAAAAAGGAAAACAGGATAGAGACCAAAGTAATGTTTACACGCAGATAAATGATAACGACTACATTTACGTAAGCTACTTTAACGTTACTGATAAAATAGGTAGTAATTTCACTTTGGAACATTTTGAAGGTAACAAGATGACCTATAAAATTTCGGCAGGACAGATTAAATACAACGAAAAGGACAGCACCTACTCTTTGTTTAATTATAATAAAAGAAAAATAGGCGAGAATCAGGATATATTGGAAAGTAAGCCTAAACTAGATACTGTTTTTTCCTTTGACTTGGAAGATTTAACCCCTGTAACTTACATTGCAGAAACGCTGAATTTTACCGAACTAAATGACTTTATTAAAAAAGAGAAGGCTAGAGGGTCATCTTATATAAACCGTTATGAGGTAGTGCGCTACAAACGCTGGAGCTTACCTGTTTCGGCATATATACTTACAATAATTGCAGTTGCTGTTTCCTCTGTAAAAAGACGTGGCGGTATGGGAATTAACCTTGCTATTGGTATAAGCATCGGGATGGTATTTATATTTTTTGATAAAATTTTTGGAACTATGGCTGAACAAAGTGATTTTTCTCCTTTTATAGCAACCTGGTTTCCTAATTTTGTTTTTGCAATATTGGCAATCTATCTTTTAAGAAATGCGAAACGATAAGCTCCTCAACTATCTCCATCTCCATTTTATAGTTTTTATTTGGGGTTTTACAGCCGTATTGGGCGCCTTGATTTCTTTGGAAGCCATTCCATTGGTTTGGTACCGAATGCTCTTAGCTTCCATAATAATTTTTGTATTTCTGAAATTTAGAAAAGAGAAATTAAAGTTTTCGCTGAAAACCTTAGGAGGATTTGCCTTGGCGGGAATTATTATCGCTTTGCACTGGTTAACATTTTTTGGAGCTATCAAAGCATCTAATGTTTCAGTTACCCTTGCAGTACTCTCAACGGGAGCATTTTTTGCTTCAATATTGGAGCCGCTGTTTTACAAAAGAAAAGTAATAGTATACGAAGTTTTATTTGGACTCATTGTAGTTGTGGGCCTTTATATAATTTTTGATGTAGAGTCTTCCTATACTTTAGGAATTATTTTGGCTCTGATTTCAGCATTTTTGAGTGCACTATTTTCTGTAATCAATGGAAAATTCGTACTTAAAAATAAAGCATCTGTAATTTCATTTTACGAGTTGATGTTTGGCGTTTTAGGTATTACAATTTATTTAGCTTTTTCGGGAAAATTTACGGTAGAATTTTTTACTGTTTCTGCTCACGACTGGATATATTTAATAATATTGGCTTCTGCTTGTACTGCCTATGCTTTTATAGCATCAATACACGTAATGAAATGGATAAGTCCATACACCGTAATGCTTACAATAAATATGGAACCTGTGTACGGTATCATTTTGGCTCTTATTGTTTTAGGCGATTCTGAAAACATGAGCCCTCAGTTTTATTATGGAGCAGTAATTATATTGCTTACAGTTGTAGCGAATGGAATCATTAAAATTACACAGGAAAGAAAACGACGAAGATTGTCTAACACCTAAAACAAAATTTTATCTTTGTACACCAACCTTTATAAAACGAAGGAAAAAATTATGGAATATCTTGATTTTGAACTCCCTATAAAAGAATTGCAGGAACAATATGAAAAAGCCTGCCTAATTGGTACTGAAAGTAATGTTGATGTAACCAATACTTGCAAACAGATTGAAAAAAAACTGAACGACACTAAAAAAGATATATATAAAAATCTTACGCCATGGCAGCGAGTGCAACTTTCGCGTCATCCAGATCGTCCATATACAATGGATTATATAAAAGCCATTTGTGGAGATTCATTTTTAGAACTCCACGGTGATAGAGGGTTTAAGGATGATAAAGCAATGGTTGGTGGCCTCGGAAAAATAGGCGACCAAAGCTATATGTTTGTGGGTCAGCAGAAAGGCTACAATACAAAAACCCGCCAATTCAGAAATTTTGGAATGGCAAATCCCGAAGGTTACAGAAAGGCATTGCGATTGATGAAATCTGCTGAAAAGTTTAATGTGCCTGTAGTTTGTTTTGTGGACACTCCCGGAGCATTTCCAGGTTTGGAAGCAGAAGAAAGAGGACAAGGCGAAGCTATTGCCCGAAATATTTTAGAAATGACACGACTAAAGGTGCCCATTATTGTTATAATAATAGGCGAAGGAGCAAGCGGCGGAGCTCTAGGAATAGGTGTTGGCGATAAAGTCTTGATGCTAGAAAATACTTGGTATTCTGTAATTTCTCCAGAAAGTTGCTCTTCTATATTATGGAGAAGTTGGGAATTTAAAGAACAAGCAGCCGAAGCTTTAAAACTAACTGCTATAGATATGAAAAAACTAACTCTAATTGATGAAATTGTAAAGGAACCTTTAGGGGGGGCTCACAGCAATCGTGAAAAAACTTTTACAACGGTCGCTGGCGCAATAGAAAAGTCATATAAAACTTTAAAAATGTTATCCCCATCAGATCTTGTCAATAAAAGAATGGATAAATATTTGGCTATGGGCGAGTTCAAAAGTTAGAACTAACTATAGCGTATCATACCGTAAATCCGAAGCGAGAGCCTCGGATTTTTTTGCGGGTTATTAACAATATTTTCGAGTTTTCAACAGTTCAATTGTTGATGAACGGTTAATATAGAACAACATAAAACCAATACTTGCTCTTAACATTTTCTTTACATTCGCTTCATGGAAAAAATCAAACCTCAAACCAGTTTTTCAACCCGTACTTCGCAGGTTATATCGCTTGAAAAAGGCAAAATACCTCCGCAAGCTATTGATTTAGAGGAGGTTGTACTTGGCGCTTTGATGATTGATAAAAAAGGAGTAGATGAAGTAATAGATATCCTACATCCAGAAGTTTTTTATAAACAGGCGCATCAACATATTTTTGAAGCCATCCACGATCTATTCGAAGATAGCCAACCTGTGGACTTATTAACCGTTTCAACACAACTTAAGAGACAAGGGAAAATTGATTTAGTTGGAGGTGAATTTTATTTAATTCAATTAACCCAAAAAGTATCTTCATCGGCACATATTGAATTTCACGCGCGCATCATTCTTCAAAAATATATTCAAAGAAGTTTGATAAAAATTTCAAACGAAATAATTGAAGATTCCTATAATGAAAGCACGGACGTTTTTGATCTTTTAGATACTGCAGAAGCAAAATTATATGAAGTAACACAAGGAAACATAAAACGGTCTTCAGAAACTGCCCAGAATCTTGTAATTCAAGCAAAGAAAAGAATTGAAGAAATAGCGAATAAGGAAGGACTTTCAGGAGTTCCGTCTGGATTTACCAAACTGGATAATCTTACTTCTGGCTGGCAACCTAGTGATTTAATTATCATTGCAGCGCGTCCTGGTATGGGTAAAACAGCATTAACGTTGTCCATGGCTAGAAATATGGCTGTTGAGCACAATATTCCTGTAGCTTTTTTCTCTTTGGAAATGTCTTCGGTGCAACTTATAACACGTTTAATATCCTCAGAAACTCAGTTGAGTTCAGAAAAATTGCGTACTGGAAATCTCGAAAAGCACGAGTGGGAGCAGTTAAATGTAAAAGTAAAAGGTCTTGAAAAAGCACCACTTTTTATTGATGATACACCTTCACTTTCTATTTTTGATTTGCGGGCAAAGGCAAGAAGACTTTCTTCACAACATGGCATTAAGCTAATAATTGTAGATTACTTGCAATTAATGACTGCTGGAGGAAGCCAAAAAGGAGGCAACAGGGAACAAGAGATTTCTACTATTTCCCGAAACTTAAAAGCATTGGCGAAGGAATTAAGTATTCCTGTAATTGCACTTTCACAGTTATCTCGTGCCGTTGAGACACGTGGCGGCAGTAAAAGACCATTACTGTCAGATCTTCGTGAGTCTGGAGCAATTGAACAGGATGCAGATATCGTGTCCTTTATTTATCGTCCAGAGTATTATAAAATTGATGAATGGGATGATGAGGAACACACTCCAACGGCAGGCCAGGCTGAACTTATAATTGCCAAGCACCGTAACGGTGGCTTAGATGAAATACGTCTCAAATTCGTTGGTAATTTAGGTAAATTTGATAATCTTGAAACTTTTGACATTCCCACTGAAATTCATTCTAGAATGAACGATGCTGCTAATGATGATACTTTTAAGACCAAAAATTTACCATCAGCAAATGAAGCTTTTGGAAGTTCCATGAATGATGATTTTTCTGCAGATGATGATAATGATGTTCCCTTTTAATTAATATTTCATGTTGAACACTGTGTAAAGGTCTTTGTTTCCAACTATATTTTTTCATATCTAAAACATGGCTTAAAAATTGTCGTTATATTCGCATGATGACACGTTTTATTCTAATCATATTTTTACTCCTTTTTTCAATAAAAGCTTCAGCTTCGTATATTCTAATTCCAATGGATGCCGATAGCCAGAAAGAACATTTAAAAGCTTACGGAATTACCTATTGGATTTTGGAAAAGCAACAAAAAGTGAAATGGTTGCTTAACTATCGCGGTGGTTCTTTCTTAATGCCCGATTCTCCCGAAATTCAAAAGGAATGCCAGATTCGTGGAGTTTCCTTTGAAGTGATTTCCGATAGTAAAACCGAACAAATACTTACCGATATAAGCAGTCCCTCCAAAAATATGGACGCGGTGGTTCTTGAAAAAGCGCCCAAAATTGCAGTCTATTCCCCAAAAGGAAACCTTCCGTGGGATGATGCCGTGACTATGGTTTTGACGTATGCCGAAATTCCATACACCGTAATTTATGACGAAGAAGTTTTAGGAGATCAGTTGATTCTTTACGACTGGCTGCATTTGCACCACGAAGATTTTACCGGACAATACGGAAAATTCTACCGTGCCTATCGTTCCGCACCTTGGTATATTGAAGAGAAGAATAAAGCTGAAGCACTTGCAACAAAACTTGGTTATAATAAGGTTTCCGAAGAAAAACTAGACGTTGCAAAAAAAATCCGCGATTATGTAATTGGTGGAGGGTTTATGTTTGCAATGTGCAGCGCAACTGATAGTTTTGACATTGCCCTTTCTGCAGAAGGTGTCGATATTTGTGAACCTATGTTTGATGGTGATCCGAGTGAACCAGGATACCAAAGTAAAATTAATTATAACCAAACCTTTGCTTTTAAAGACTATATTTTGGAGCGAAGCCCAATGGTTTATGAGTTTTCAAGTATTGATATGACCGAAAAACGCCGAATTTCAAAGGAAAGCGACTACTTTACACTAATGGATTATTCAGCAAAATGGGATCCGATTCCGACAATGCTTTGCCAAAATCATACTTCTTTGGTAAAGGGATTTATGGGACAGACCACTTCTTTTGACCCAGATGAAATTAAAAGCAATGTTTTGGTAATGGGAGAGAATAAGAGTAACGGTGAGGCACGTTACATTCACGGAATAAAAGGGAAGGGTTTCTTTACTTTTTACGGTGGCCACGACCCAGAAGATTATCAACATAGAGTAGGGGATGCCAAAACTGAATTGGCGTTACATCCCAATTCTCCAGGTTATAGACTTATTTTAAATAACGTTTTATTCCCTGCTGCAAAAAAGAAAAAGCAAAAAACTTAATGTTGTTCTATGCTTTCATAGTAATCCTTTGGTGGTAAAACGGTAATTTCCACCCTTCTGTTTTTTTGTTTGTTTTCTTCAGTATCATTTGGAACACGTGGTTTACTTTCACCGAAAGGTTTTATTTCGAATTCATACAATGGATTTTCACCAAAAAATTCAATCAATCTATTCTTTACTGAAATACATCTATTTTCAGACAGTATCATATTAGAAGTATCATCTCCGTCACTATCGGTATGGCCTTGAATCAATATTGTTGCTTTGTCAATTTTTTGGATGAATGTTGTGAGGGAATCAATACTCTTTTTAGCTGTTTCCTTTAAATTGTATTTTGCTGCATCAAATAAAACGTCAGCATCAATAGTTAGTTTTATTACGCTGTTTATAGCTCCGATTGCGTCAATATCCGCACCAGCGCTTTTACTTTTACAGAGATCTTTTAAATCTGTAATACGCAGAAAATAGAAAACAGTTTCTTCATCAATTCCTGCCTTACTTAAATCTATTGAAGACTTTCCACCTGCAATTTTCCCTGCATATACCCAATCTGTACCATTTTGTGAAATCTCTACTTTAGCCGGTTCTTGAGATGGTCCAACTTCAAAAAGGTAAAGATCATCGCCGGGCAGGTTCATAAAACCATTGTCAGTAAATTCAACAGTCAAACTTCCACCGCAGCCTAGGGAAATGAAGTTTGGGGTTTGATAATTTTTATAGTTTGGTTCGTGTAGGCATTGCGTACTGTCTCTATATTTTTGAATGGGAGCTGGCAACCCAACTTTGTATTCTAGAAGTTTATCGGCAAATGAAATCTTTCCTAAGGGAAGATAAATAGATTCATATCTATCAATTCTATATCGTTTTCCAGTTCCTTTTTGCGCGAGAAGAGCCCCTTCCGAAATAAAAAGGATTATAAAAAGAAGAATTACGGAACGAAGCATTTGTCTGTTTTTAACGAAGATACAGAAACTTCTTTAGTTGAAAATTTCGCATAAAAAAAACCGCTTCATAGCTGAAGCGGTTTTTAGGCGAAATAATTAGTTTATAAATGTCTTATTTTACTTTGTTTATTATTGCGGCAAAAGCCTCTGGGTGGTTCATCGCCAAATCTGCCAAAACCTTACGGTTAAGTTCGATTCCACTATTTTTTAAACTTCCCATAAATTGCGAATAAGACATTCCATGCTGTCTTGCACCCGCGTTGATACGGGTAATCCATAAGGATCTGAAATTTCTCTTTTTGGTACGACGGTCACGGTATGAATAAAGCATTGCTTTATCCACGGCATTTTTAGCAACTGTCCATACGTTTTTACGTCTTCCAAAGTAACCTTTGGCTTGTTTAAGAACCTTTTTTCTGCGGGCTCTCTTCGCAACTGAATTTACTGATCTTGGCATAATTTTGTTTTTTTTGTAGCAGGCGATTCATATTACTGAATACTTTTATTGCACTACTCCAGGGTTTAAATAAATTGTTTTAACCGGTTAAGCGGTATTACTTCAATCGAAGCATTTGCTTAACATTGCTTTCGTCGGCCTTGTCTACCAACCCATCATGGGTCAGTGCAAGTTTGCGTTTTTTGCTCTTCTTTGTTAAGATGTGGCTTTTAAACGCATGCTTTCTTTTAATTTTACCTGTACCTGTAAGCTTAAAACGCTTTTTAGCACTGGATTTTGTTTTTTGTTTCGGCATGTTTCCTGCTTTTTATTTATTATTTCGCTTTATTGTAAACTTCGGTTTTTATAAAAACTGAAGTATCATTTCTTTTTAGGGGCAATGAACATAATCATTCGCTTGCCTTCTAGTTTTGGCATTTGCTCTACTTTTCCGAATTCTTCAAGATCTCGGGCAAGACGCAAAAGCAAAATTTCACCTTGGTCTTTGTAAATGATAGAACGTCCTTTAAAGAAAACATACGCTTTCAATTTTGAACCTTCTTGCAAAAACTTTTCGCCGTGTTTCTTTTTAAAATCATAATCGTGATCATCCGTATTTGGGCCAAACCTGATTTCCTTAATGGTAACCTTGGTTGCTTTTGCCTTTAGGACTTTTTCACGTTTTTTCTGTTCGTAAACAAACTTTTTATAGTCTATTACTTTACAAACTGGAGGGTTTGCATTTGGTGAAATTTCAACGAGATCTAGTTCTTGCTCTTCGGCAAATTCACGCGCTTTTTTTAAAGGATAAACTCCTATTTCAACATTTTCTCCTACAAGACGTACTTCTTCCGCACGAATCTTTCCATTGATTCTGTGTTGATCTTCCTTAATTACCCTTGCAGGGCCTCTACTTCTTTTTCTTCGTATTGCTATGGCTTACTAATTTTAGTTAAACATTAAATTCTTTTAATTCGTCTTTTACAGCTTGTTGAATCAATTCTGAAAAGGATTCTGGTGTCATTGTACCCAAATCACCTTCACCGTGTTTACGTACAGAAATCGTTCCATCTTTTTCTTCTTGCTCCCCAACAATCAGCATATACGGGATTTTGTTCATTTCAGCCTCCCTAATTTTCTTGCCAATTGTTTCGTTTCTATTGTCAACAAGGGCGCGAATTTCGTCATTTTCAAGCAAATTTAAAACTTTTTGGGAGTATTTTTCATATTTTTCACTTAATGATAAAATACTCACCTGTTCGGGCATCAACCAAAGTGGAAAGTTTCCTCCGGTGTGTTCCAAAAGAATTGCTATAAAGCGTTCCATACTTCCAAAAGGTGCACGGTGAATCATTACTGGGCGATGCATCTCGTTGTCGCTACCTTTGTATTCCAATTCAAATCGTTCTGGAAGGTTGTAATCCACTTGAATTGTTCCTAATTGCCAGCTTCTTCCTAAGGCATCTTTTACCATAAAGTCTAATTTCGGGCCGTAAAAAGCAGCTTCGCCATATTCAATTTTATAATCAAGTGCTTTTGATTCTGCGGCGCTTATAATTGCTTTTTCAGCTTTCTCCCAGTTTTCAAGACTTCCTATATACTTTTCCGGTTTTTCTGGATCGCGTAAAGAAACTTGCGTATAAAAATTTTCGAAACCTAAAGAGCCGAAAACATACAAAACCAAATCAATCACTTTTTTGAACTCGTCATCCAATTGGTCGGGAGTACAGAAAATATGTGCGTCATCTTGAGTAAAACCGCGAACACGAGTCAATCCATGAAGCTCACCGCTTTGTTCATAGCGATAAACGGTTCCGAATTCTGCAAAACGTTTCGGTAAATCTTTATATGACCATGGTTTACTATTGTATATTTCGCAGTGGTGTGGACAATTCATAGGTTTCAATAGAAACTCTTCGCCTTCGTTTGGAGTTTTTATAGACTGAAAACTGTCTGCTCCATATTTTGCGTAATGTCCAGAAGTAACATACAGTTCCTTTTGACCAATATGAGGCGTAATAACCATTTCGTATCCAGCTTTTTTCTGGGCTTTTTTTAGAAAATTTTCAAGTCTTTCTCTTAGAGCGGCTCCTTTTGGTAGCCAAAGGGGGAGACCTTGTCCAACTTTTTGTGAGAAAGTGAAAAGCTCCAGTTCCTTCCCGAGCTTTCTATGGTCACGTTGTTTGGCTTGTTCTAATAATTCCAGATACTCAGTTAAGTTTTTTTGCTTCGGAAAACTGATTCCGTATATACGTGTAAGTTGTTTGTTCTTTTCATCACCTCTCCAATAAGCTCCGGCAATGCTCATTAATTTAATAGCTTTTACAATTCCGGTATTGGGAATATGTCCGCCTCGGCATAGATCTGTAAATGTATCGTGGTCGCAGAAAGTAATTGTTCCGTCTTCTAAATTCTCAATCAGTTCAACTTTATATTCATTGCCTTGTTTTTTGTAATACTCCAAAGCATCTGCTTTTGAAGATTCACGGATGGAAAACTCAAACTTTCCGCGAGCAATTTGCACCATCTTATCTTCGATCTCTTTTAAGTCTTTTTCTGAAATGGTTTTGTCGCCAAAATCAACATCGTAATAAAAACCATTTTCGATTGCTGGGCCTATAGTCAATTTGACTCCAGGGTACAATTGTTCCAAAGCTTGAGCAAGAATATGTGCAGAAGAATGCCAGAAAGCTTTTTTCCCCTCATCATTATTCCACGTATATAATACAAGGCTTCCATCTTCCGTTAAAGGTGTGGTTGTTTCAACATTTACATTATTAAAGGATGCCGAAATAACATTGCGTGCGAATCCCTCACTAATACTTTTGGCTACATCCATAGGTGTAACTCCTGCATCAAAATGCTTTACACTTCCGTCTGGTAGGGTAATGGCTATCATATACTGAAAAATTTTAGGGTGCAAAGATACTATTAGTTTCGACGGTTTGCAATATTGACTTTATGGTATTCTTATTTCTTTTAGTAATATGATAAAGAAGTATTTTAAAGTTTATTTGTAGTAAGGGCTAGGGTTTCAACTGATATTTTCCAATGGTTTCAACTATCTTTTTAGAAATAGCATATATATTAAGGTATAAAAAGTTCTAAATTTATTTTTTAGCTAAGTCATAGCTTTTCAAATGCTTAGTTAATTGCCAAAAAAATAATTCAAAATAAACGCCAATTAAGTTTGTGGGATTGAAAAAGCGATCTATATTTGCACCCGCTAAAAAGAACAACTAGAGGTGTTCGGAAAAGCAAAAAACAACGGTCTTAAATTTTTTTTGAAATATTTTTTAAAAAGTATTGCAGGATTAAAAAAGAGTTGTACATTTGCACCCGCTTAGAGATATAGGCACGGTCT
>NZ_UEFQ01000028.1 GCF_900489465.1 Aequorivita sp. CIP111184
TCACTTTTCTTCTATTGTTTATTTCCTGATATGTCAAGATATTTGTTGCGCACAGCGCAACGCTTTAGGCTCTAAGCCTTAAGCCACGGGCCCTAAAAAGCCTACAGCTTATAGCTTGTGGCCGATTGCTAAAACTAAGGTGGTTATAGCGACGGGGCTCACCTCTTACCTTTCCGAACAGAGAAGTTAAGCCCGTTTGCGCCGATGGTACTGCATCCTGTGGGAGAGTAGGTCGCCGCCTTCCTTTAAAACCCCCTCCATTTAATTGGAGGGGGTTTTTTTATGTGAAAAAGTAAAGGATTGCCACCAAAATAAAAATTGATTGTGATCGAATTTGAAGTTAGCAATGTAAAACATTTATCCTTCTTTAATTATATACCAACATTTTCTTTGTTTGGGAAATTCCATTTTGAAAAACAGTACAAAAATACAAACCGTTAGAAATATCTAATTCTTCGATTAAAATTGTGTTGTTTCCTAAAGAGATAGTATTGTAGTCTATTTTTTTCACAATTCTTCCTTGTCCATCCCAAATTATTATTTTTAGAGGTCCTTCTTCGGTAAGGCAAAGACTTAGTTTTACTATATGACCTCTCAAGATTTTAAAATTCTCAATACCGCAATCCTTTTCCGAATAATCATTTATTGAAAGACTCCCTTCCTGTGAATAAATCTCGGTCTCAAAAAGATAATCTGTCTGAAAGCCTGAAGCACAGATTAGTTTTGATGTATTTCCAATAAAGACTGAACCGCTGTTTCCTGTTAACCAAGATGTTGGTTTTGGTGCTAATTGCTGCCAATTATCTGTGTCTGGATTATAGAAATAGGTTTCATCAGAGAAGGTTTCAAAAGTATTGTCTGTACTACCACCTGTCATAATCACCCCGTCACGCCAAGTTTGTGCTTCGAAAAATGTCCTGGTCTGTCCGGGAAAAGAGGTTTTTTCTTCCCATGTAATTATAGAACGGTCGTTGGCGTCAATTGTTCCAACCCGGACGGTATTCCAATAATTAGGGGATAAAAAAGCATCGCTGCCACACATATACACCAGTTTATTATTGTGAATTGCAAAGCCTCCCCAACTTATACTAGTTCCGGGAGGCAACATTGGCGTTGCTTCCCGCCAACGATTGTAATTGCTATTGTACAAATAGGTTTTGTGCTGATATCCACCAACAACATAAATTAAACTATCTTGATATGATACTGCTCTGGCATCAACGATATTTCGAGGAAAGTCTGCGGCATCAGTCCATGTATCAGTTGCGATATTGTATTTGCGTACTTTTTTTATAGCATTTCCTGGCGTGGTCAACAGACCACCAATCATATAAATAGTATCTTTCAGAACTGCTATCGACCCGCCCAATAACTGTGTTGGTGGGGGAGCAACATTTGTCCAAGTATCATTACTTAGCTGATACCGCTGTGTAATTGGTGTAATTATACCATCTTGATTTCTACCTGAAACCATATAAAGATATCCGTCACCAGCTTTGCTGTAACCAATTGTTTGCCCTGCACGTATTCGCTCTGGAATATCGGCACCGGAGATCCATTGCGCGGTCATATTTGGAATTGTGAGTAAAATGAATACAAGGTAAAATAGATAAGTTTTCATAATGATTGTTTTAGAATTCACTTAAAATTAATTCATTATAAAGCTCAAAATTTCAGATAGTTACAGACACACGCTATTAATCAATGAAAAGCATTTTAACGTTTACAAATGGTCGTTGTTCTTAATAATTTAAACAAACACGTCATTGGGAGATACAAATACGTTGTTTGTAGCAACTTATGAAAATCTAAATGCAAAACCGTATTTTTATGCCATGCAAAAAAGATGGACAAAACACGTTTTCTTTTGGTTGGCGTATCATTCCTTTGAAGTTTATACAGATTTTTTATGGATGCTGAACCAATACAGTCTTTCAGTTTGGGAAGCTTTCAAAATGTCCTCTATCGCAGAAACTGTAATTCTCTTGGCAATCAAGTTGCCAATGGTTTATATAATGTTTCACTTTCTTTCAAAATATACTGTAGAAAAACCGAATCGATTTAAATTGATCTTTTCGCTCAGCACAGTACTTATTTTGTTCAGCATTTTGGCACAGTTCATTATAGTGTATCTGTTCTTGCCAACTATTTATAAAAACGTTGATGTAGCGGAAACATTTGCTTTCCAAGGGATAATCAACTCATTTATGGACAAGGTATTTATAGCGTGTTTGGCGATTGCGCTAAAGCAAATGTCCAACAGTCAAAGGCTTCGCGAAAGAGAGGGATTGCTGGTAAAAGAAAAATTGAAAACCGAATTGAACCTTCTAAAATCTCAAATAAACCCACACTTTCTGTTCAATACATTAAATAATATCTATTCTCTGGCGCGGAAAAAATCTGATAAAACTCCTGAAGTTGTACTGAAACTTTCAAAACTCCTTCGGTTTGTAATGTATGAAACACAGCATCAATACATACCTATAAAGAAGGAATTAGATTTTTTAAAGGATTATATTGAATTGCACAAAATACGTTATAACGAAAGGCTAAGAATTGACTTTAACTATGAAGTGGATGATTTAAGTACGCAAATAATGCCACATATTCTTACTCCTTTTGTTGAAAATGCATTTAAACACGGGGCAAGTCAGTCTACGGAAGCAACATTGATATCAATTGAATTGAAAATTTATCAAAATCAATTGAATTATAAGGTGGAAAATTCATTCGAACCAACGCATTTGGATAATGAAGAAAACGGCATTGGATTAAGAAACTTACAGCGCCAATTAGAATTGATGTATAAAAATTTTAGTATGGAGACAAAAAATAAAAATCAAAGGTTCATTGCAGAACTTTCAGTGAATTTAATCCAAAAAGTATGACTATTAGATGCCTAGTTGTAGAGGACGAGCCATTGGCTACCGATGTGATGGTTGATTTTATTAGCCAAGTTCCATTTTTAATTTTAGAAAAAACGTGTACAGATGCCCTTGCAGCAATGAAGATTTTGAATGAACGGAAAATCGATTTGATATTTCTCGATATCCATTTGCCAAAATTGAAGGGGTTGGACTTTTTAAGCACACTAAAAAACCCTCCAATGATTATTATAACAACTGCATATCACGAATTTGCGCTGAAAAGTTATGATTACCATGTGCTGGATTACCTTCTAAAACCAATCGAGTTTAGCAGATTTATGGTTGCGGTACAAAAAGCTGCAAGCCAAACCAATAAAGAAGTCTTTACGATTGAAGAGACGGCAAAAGACGGATTGTTTTTTACCGTCAACAAAAAGAAAGCACGCGTGGCCTTTCATTCAATCATTTATATTGAAAGTCAACGCGAGAATGTAAAAATTGTGACTGAAACGAACATTCTCCAAACTAGAATCGCCATTAGTGAATTGGAAAAACAACTGCCCGATAGCTTTGTTCGCATTCATCGGTCATACATTGCGTCAAAACAAAAAATAGATTTTGTGGAGGGACAGGAAATTGAAATTCGCGGAAAGCGTTTGCCGATTGGTAGAAGTTATAAAAATGAAGTCCATTCGGCTTTGGGCATTAAATAAAGCGATGTCTTAATTTTTTGAAGGATAAATAAAAGAATCAAGATTAAAAAATAGATTTTAAAATTGTATTTATTCCTTTAAATAAAAGATAAATTGCCCCGGCACCAGCAACTATTCCAAAGAAAAGAAACACGAAAAACATAAAGGTTTCTTTATTTAGAAAAGATAGGGTTAATAAATAAGGACTTAAAAAAAGTAAAGGCAAAGCAAAAGCCATAAATTTTAGGCCTTTTTTCAATATATCAAAATCTGTATGTTCTTTACCCATTTTGAAAATTATTTATAGCGTTCCGAACATTTTTATGTTTTTCCAAAAGTATTTGAGCCTCAGTTTCCGAAATATTTAGTTCTTCCATGATCATTCGTATACCGCGATCCACGAGCTTATTGTTGCTCAATTGCATATCTACCATTTTATTTCCTTTTACTCTTCCCAATTGAATCATCGCAGCGGTTGAAATCATATTGAGCACCAATTTTTGAGCAGTTCCTGCTTTCATTCGTGAGCTTCCGGTAACGAATTCTGAACCTACAATTACAACAATAGGAAATTGTGCCGTTGTAGCCAACGGACTTCCTTCATTACAAGTTATACAACCTGTGGAAATATTTTTTTCATTACATTTTTTAAGTGCTCCAATTACATAAGGAGTAGTTCCTGAAGCTGCAATGCCTATAACAAAATCTTTTTCTGTGATATTTTCTTTTTGGAGATCTTCCCAGCCTTGATTTTCAGAATCTTCTGCAAACTCTACTGCCTTTCTAATGGCGATATCGCCTCCCGCAATTAAACCAATAACTAAATTGTGAGGAACTCCAAAGGTGGGGGGGCATTCACTGGCATCAACAATGCCTAAACGACCACTGGTTCCTGCGCCAATGTAGAAAAGTCTTCCGCCAGATTTCAATTTTTCAATAACTTTTTCTGTGAGTCTTTCTATCTGTGGAAGTGATCTCTCAACAGAATCAGCAACGGTTTTGTCTTCGCTATTTATCTTTTGAAGCAATTCAGAAACGTTCATTTTTTCTAAATGATTGTATTTTGAATTCAATTCGGTCGTTTTTATAAAAGGCATAGTCAAATTTACGATTTTGAAATAAATTAATTACTGTACAGTATAATTAAGTGTTGACACTTCAGAAACCTTAAAATATCCCAATGGATAATTATCTGGATTTGTTTGGTTCACAATATTGCCACGTACAGTAGCTGGCTGTGTTTCAAAAGGGCCACCACCGCCGCCAGTTTGTTGTAAAAGGATAAACATAAAATTATAATACGCTTCACTTACACCGTAAATATTGAATTGTACTTCATCTCCCGGCGCCAAATCTTCCACCAAGTAATATCCAAAAATAGTATTACCATCAAAAAATTCATCGTTATAAACATCAAGAGCGTCACCTCTTTCAGAAAGACCTTCAAAAAAATAAAAATTTTGTTCTCCAGCTGGATCGGTAAAAAATGCTTTTAGTTCAATGTCTTCTCCTGTAAAACCTCCATCGTCACGTTGCTCAACAAATTCTAAAGGAGAAACGGTGTAAAGCGTTTCTGTGGCGGAATATGTTTCTTCTTTATATACTATGTTTAAAGTGTATTCCACATTAAGTTGTGGCGAGAGGTTGGAGTTGTAGATTCCGTTTTGGGAATACATAAACGGATATATTAAGCCGTTCTCATCAGTAACGGTAATTTCTGCGTCTGTAACAAAAGGAATGTTATTGTCAAAAAATGGAGCAGTAGTAGTTAGTCTAACTGCACTGCTAGCATTGCCGTTTTCCCAAACATTTAAATTTGCTTCAATTACTAGTCTGGGAGCGGCTTCATTAAGTTCAACATCAATAACATCTTCACAAGAAGTTACTATTCCGAAGAAAAACACCATTAAAAATAACTTCTTCATATTCTTAAAATTTAAAGTTATAGGTTACTGAAGGAATTATCCCAAAAATTGAAAGTCGCACAGCTTCGTTTTGTCCAATATCTGTATTTTCTCGAAACGAAACTGAAGCAGCATTCTTTCTATTGTACGCATTATAAATGCTAAAAACCCATTCGCCTTTCCAGCGTTTGGTACTTTCGGGTTTTGGTGTCCAAGTTGCAGAAAAATCCAATCGGTTATAAGATGAAAGTCTACTGCTGTTGCGAGCTTCATAAACTGGAACTACCACGCCGTTGTATTCATATTGTCCTTCTGGATAGGTGGTAGGTATTCCTGTTTGAAAGATAAAATTTGCGCCAAAAGACCATTTTTTTGAAAGTTCATATTGGCCCGTAATTGAAATATCATGCGTTTTGTCCCACGCTGAATTATACCAATCGCCATTATTTATTCCGCTTTCAATAGAAGTTCTTCCAGGGGTGCGTTGTTCACTTTTGGAAAGCGTATATGCCATCCATCCCTGTAGTTTTCCAGTATTCTTTTTAAAAAGAATCTCCAAGCCATATGCTCTTGCTTCCCCATTTAAAAGAATTTGCTCTACGGCATCGTTGGCTATTAAATCGGCATCATCAATATAATCCAATCTGTTTTGTACTTTCTTGTAGTAGGTTTCTACTTCTAAGGAATAATTTTTAAAATTCCTGAAATATCCCAACGCTACTTGATCTGCCAATTGGGGTTCAATATACTTGCCGCTCGGGGCGTAAATATCAAACGGAGTGGGGGAAGTAGTGTTGCTAATTAAATGTATATATTGAGTCATTCGATTATAACTAGCTTTGATTGAAGTATCGTCATTCAGCAAATAGGAAATAGCAAATCGCGGCTCTAAATTAGCAAAGGACTTTATGGTTTCACCTCTACTAAAAGAAACAGTATCATTTGGTTTTGCTTTCTGGTAAATATCTAAGCTTTGATTGTAAATAATTGGGTTGTCATTTTCATATAAAAAGAATTCATCTTGTCCCAAACGATTGAAAGTTGATAACCGAAGTCCTGCCTTTACAGAAATTTTATCAGAAAGTTCAATTTCGGCATCTACATAAGCAGCATTTTCCCAAGCATATTTATCGGTCAGTTTGAAAGCGTTAATTCCAGAATCTTGTGTTGTTGGTGTTACATTTCCGGGATTGAATTTGTAATAAATACTATTTATACCGTAGCGCAAATCTATATTTTCTGAAATGTAATTTGTAAAATCGTATTTCAGATTAAGATTGCGTACACCACTATCAAAATTAAATTCAACAAATTTCAGTTCCAAGCCGTAATAGTAATCGGAATAAATCACCGATAGGTTTGAAAACAATTTATCTGAAAAAAGATGGTTCCATCGAAGGTTGAGTGTGGTGTTTCCGAAGCTATTCGCGAAGCTGTCCGATATTTCAAACACATCCCTTCCAAAGTATCCTGACAAAAAGAGGCGGTTATTATCATTGAGGTTGTAGCTAAGTTTAGTGTTCAAATCATAAAAATAGGCGATGTTGTCATTGTCAAATAGCGGAAGAAATAAATGTGCATAACTACTGCGGCCACCCACCAAAAATGATGCAACGTCCTTTTTTATAGGACCTTCCAAAAGCAATCTACTTGCAACAAGTCCAATACCCCCACTGGCGTGATATTCCCGTTTATTCCCATCTTTTTGGTAAATATCCAAAACCGAAGAAATGCGTCCGCCATATCGCGCGGGAATTCCCCCTTTATAAAGTGTTAAATCTTTAATGGCATCGGGATTAAAAACCGAAAAGAAACCGAACAAATGCGAAGAATTATAAAGCGTAGCCTCGTCTAACAAAATCAAGTTTTGGTCTGCAGCACCACCGCGAACGTTGAAACCGCTGGCACCTTCGCCTGCACTGGTAACACCGGGAAGTAGTGTGATGGCTTTTATAACGTCTACTTCACCTAAAACCACGGGCACTTTTTTAATAGTATTGATGGAAAGAACATTCGTACTCATTTGTGCATTGCGAATGTTCAGCTTTTCAACATCAGTTTCAATAATTACCTCATCCAAGCTTTCGGTATCTGTAGCGAGTTCCAAATCCTGTTTTAAATTTTCTAAAAGTGAAATTTGAATTTTTTGTGCGGCAAAACCGATGCTGCTATAAATAATTTCATAATCACCCTTGGGAAGCGTTATAGAGTAATAACCGTATTGATTTGTAACTGTTCCCGTTTGTAGGGAAGGAATAATCACATTTACGCCGAAAAGTGTTTCCCCAGTTTCAGCTTCGGAAATGGTCCCGCTGATTGTGAATTTTTCTTGTGCGAATGCTGTAAGGCTTCCGAAGAAAATTAGAAAAGTGAGTAATTTTTTCAAATGTTTGATTCTTAGATATAAAAAAACCTTCAGCTACACTGAAGGTTTTAAAACGTTTAGGTTTTTACTTTATTTCTGAAAGTATGTTATTAAAAGTTTTGCTCGGTCGCATTGCTTCAGAAATCAGCTTTTCGGTTGGCTCATAGTAGCCGCCAATATCTACTGACTGTCCTTGAACCGCGATCAGTTCACTATTTATTTGGGTTTCGTTTTCCTTTAATTTTTTTGCAATTGGGCTGAATATTTTTTTCAAATCTTCATCTTTGTTTTGTTGCGAAAGAGCTTCTGCCCAGTACATGGCTAAATAGAAATGACTTCCGCGATTATCAATTTCATTCACTTTTCGCGAAGGTGATTTACTATTTTCAAGATATTTTTCAGTTGCTTCATCCAAAGCATCTGCTAAAACTATTGCTTTTGGATTGTTGTATTTAGTACCCAAATGTTCTAAAGAAACTGCCAAAGCCAAAAATTCACCCAAAGAATCCCAACGTAGATGATTTTCTTCCATAAACTGTTCAACGTGTTTTGGGGCAGAGCCTCCAGCTCCCGTTTCAAATAAACCGCCACCGTTCATCAACGGGACGATGGAAAGCATTTTTGCGCTCGTACCCAATTCCAAAATAGGGAAGAGGTCGGTCAAGTAATCTCGCAGTACATTTCCAGTTACTGAAATAGTATCTTTGCCAGCTTTTACGCGTTCCAAAGTATATTCTGTAGCTTTTTCGGGAGAAAGAATTTTAATGTCTAACCCGTCGGTATCGTGTTCAGGAAGGTATTTTTTTACTTTTTTAATGAGTTCCGCATCGTGGGCGCGATTTTCATCCAACCAAAAAATTGTTGGGTTTCCAGTTGCTCTGGCTCGATTAACTGCTAGTTTTACCCAGTCTTGAATAGGCAAATCCTTTACTTGGCACATTCTCCAAATGTCACCTTTTTCAACAGCGTGTTCTATGATTACTTTTCCGGAAGCGTTTAAAACCTCAACTTTTCCATCAGCGGAAATTTCAAAAGTTTTATCGTGGCTTCCATATTCCTCGGCTTTTTGTGCCATCAAGCCTACGTTTGGAACTGTTCCCATTGTAGTTGGATCAAAGGCTCCGTGTTTTTTGCAAAATTCAATAGTGGTTTCGTAAACCCCTGCGTAACTACTATCTGGAATTACTGCTTTGGTATCGTGACTTTTTCCATCTGGACCCCACATTTGTCCTGAATTTCTAATCATGGCCGGCATGGATGCATCTACAATAACGTCACTTGGAACGTGAAGGTTGGTAATACCTTTGTCGCTATTCACCATTGCCAAATCTGGTTGTTCAGTCATTATCTTTTTAATGTCCTGCAGAATAGCGTCTCTTTCATATTCGTTTAATTTGGAAAGTTTGTTTTCCAGATCGCCCAAGCCATTATTAGCATCAACTCCTATTTTTTTAAAGGTATCAGCATATTTTTTAAACAAATCCTCAAAATAAACCTTTACTGCATACCCGAAAATAATCGGGTCGCTCACTTTCATCATCGTTGCTTTCAAGTGAATAGAAAATAGTACTTTCTTATCTTTGGCATCTTTTATTTGTTCCTCCAAAAAGGAAACCAATGCTTTTTTGCTAAGCACTGTTGCGTCGATGATTTCATCTTTTAAAACTTTCAGGTTATCTTTTAAAATTGTTTTATTTCCATTGTTTTCCACCAATACAATACTCAAACTATCATCGCTAGTTAAGGTTAATGATTTTTCATTGTGAAAGAAATCGCCGTGCTGCATTGTGGAAACGTGGCTTTTGCTGTTGCTACTCCAAGCACCCATACTATGAGGATGTTTTTTAGAGAAATTTTTTACTGCTTTTGGAGCGCGACGATCACTGTTTCCTTCACGAAGTATTGGGTTTACTGCACTTCCTTTTACTTTGTCATATTTCGTTTTAATTTCCTTTTCCTCTGGAGTAGAAGCAGTTTCGGGATAATCTGGAATAGGGAATCCTTTCTTTTGAAGCTCTTCAATAGCCTCTGTAAGCTGCGGAAAAGAAGCACTAATGTTTGGCAGCTTAATAATATTTGCTTCGGGTGTTTTTGCAAGTTCTCCCAGTTCTGTTAAATCATCATTAACACGTTGGTTTTCTGAAAGGTATTCAGGGAAAACGGTCAAAATACGAGCGGCAAGTGAGATGTCGCGGCTTTCAAGTTTTATATTGGCGGGAGAAGTGAATGCTTTAACAATAGGTAAAAAAGAATAGGTTGCTAAAGCGGGTGCTTCATCGGTTTTTGTGTATATAATTTTGGAAGAGTTTATCATAGATTTTTTTGAAATATAATGGTTGACTTTTTACAATTTAAGGAATACAAATATAACGATTTGAGAGGGCTTTTAAAAGCTAATAAAGGTCTTAATTATTTAATTCAATTGAGGGTTGTTAATATTAAGTGTTGAATATTAAATGGGGGTTATTCATTCTAAATTCAAAATTTTACTATGAGTTATTTATGACTTATATAAGGGAAGCCTTATGTGTTAGGATTACAATAATGACAGTGTTATGTCGAGATTCGGGATGGAAAACAATGATTTAAAACAAGAAAAGCCATATCACTGTATAAAATACATTGTGATATGGCTCCTTGTAAAGCAAACCGTTACCAACCAATTCACCGAGGTGAATTCCAAGGCAAGTTTATTATACCCTTGCGGTTGTGATTTACTTACACGGGTTTCGTTTTGTAATTTTAATCTTCCGTGAGGTTGATTCCATTTTCAAAAACTGACCCAAAACTTTTTTCAATCTCAGTACTAATAATCTAAAGATCGTGAGTGCCTCAAGCAATTAAAAAAAGCCTATAAAGTGTTTTCTTTTTATTTTTTCAAATCTAAAAACTAACAATCTTGAGAGCGTTAGCTTCATTAATAATTTGAAAAAAATATTTGTAAAAGAACGTAACTTTTGTTTATCATTTTGGCTATTATACCATTTTGATACTGCTAATATAGAATGTAAATTCTAATATACAACAAAACATAACCCATTAATAGTCCACCGTTTACAAACATGGCTTATAAACAATTGTTCATAAAAAAAGCCCTGTAATAACAGGGCTTTTGATAGTTTTCAACAAAGAATGAACTACATACGTTTTTCTTTGATACGGGCTTTTTTACCAGTAAGACCTCTAAAGTAATAGATACGAGCTCTACGCACGCTACCTTTTTTATTAATCTCGACTTTTTGAAGTGCTGGCATATTAATTGGAAAAATACGCTCTACACCAACGGTACCACTCATTTTACGAATTGTAAAAGTTTTGGTAATCCCTGATCCTTTAACTTGGATTACAACTCCTCTAAAGAACTGGGTTCTTGTTTTTTCACCTTCACGGATTTCGTAGTATACAGTAATAGTATCACCAGCTCCGAATTCAGGAAATTCTTTTTTTGTAACAAATTCGTCTTGTACAAATTTTATTAACGCTTCCATTTTGTAGTTTGATAAAGTTTAAATTAAAACAACGTTCGCGGTTCTCGCCAGAGGTTGAATTAAGTGGGTGCAAAATTAATCATTTAATCTTATGAAGCAAGGTTTTACTCTTTTTTTTGCTTTACGAAAGTTTAAGTTTATTTAGAATCATTTATCCATTTATCAATCTTGTTCTCAAGCAATTCCAAGGGAATACATCCAGTTTCTAAAACTTGATTGTGGAATTCACCAATTTTGAATTTATCGCCCAATTCTTTTTCTGCTTTATGGCGTAGTTCCAAAATCTTAAGTTGACCAATTTTGTATGCCAATGCTTGTCCGGGGTTTGCCATATACCTTTCTATTTCAGAAATAATTCCGGCTTCTGGTTCGGCTTCGTTTTCTAAACAATATTGAATAGCTTCCTCGCGCGTCCAGCCTTTGGAGTGCATTCCTGTATCAACAACTAAACGGACGGCACGGTGCATTTCAGCGCCTAGCATTCCGAAGTATTGGTAAGGGTCTGTATAAAGACCAAGTTCTTTTCCTAAAGATTCGCTGTAAAGCGCCCAACCTTCGCCGTAACCGCTGTAGAAAAGCGTTTTTCGAAACATAGGCAATTCGTCATTTTCCTGCGTTAAGGAAATTTGATAATGGTGGCCAGGAATAGCTTCGTGCAAGAATAAAGATTCATCGCTGTAAACATTATATTCCGAAGCATTTGGAATGGGAACATAAAAAATTCCGGGACGCGTTCCGTCCAAACTACCGGGATTGTATTCAGCACTTGCAGAATTTTCGCGAAATTTTTCAGTTTGTTTTACTTCAAAAGCAGTTTTGGGCTTATTGTCGAAAAGCACATCCAATTTTGGTTTCATCGTCTCATAAATAGCATAGAAATGATCGATGATTTGTTGCGGTTCTTTATAGGGCATTAATTCTTTATTAGTGCGAACAGAATTGAAAAATGCTTTCAAATCGCCTTTAAAACCTATTTGCTCTTTCACCTTTTCCATTTCGGAGGAAATTCGCGCCACTTCATTTAAGCCTAATTGATGGATTTCATCAGCTGTCATTTCAGTGGTTGTATATTTTTTTATTTGGTGTTTGTAATATGCTTCACCGTTGGGAGTATCTGCAATTCCGGTGGTAGATCTTGCAGCTTTTAAATAATCGCCAGCCATAAAATCGTGAAGACTTTGGTAGGCAGGAATCACTTTTTCGGAAACCATTTTTGAATAGGCTTCGGTAAGTTGTGTTTTGTCTGCTTCAGAAAAGGTATCTGGGAAATTTTTTATCGGGGAATAGAATAGGTTCTGATCCAATTTAGGCTCAGTCATTGCCTTAAGTTGCGGCACCACTTTTAAGATCAACGATTTAGGAAGCATATATCCAGCTGCCATACCTTCTTTCATTCGGCTTTCGGCGGAATTTAACCATATAACATAACCGTCCAAACGTTTTAGCCAATTTTTATAGTCTTCAACCGTGTTGAAAGGTTGTGCGCTGCTTCCGCTAGCCAATTGCCCCATCACCAAATTGACAGTCCACATTTGATTAATAGGAAAATAGGTGTCATTTTTAAAAGTGAGTGATTCCAGATTGATGTTGCATTCCCACAGTAATATATCTTTGCTCATCTTTTCGGTTTCGCTTAAATCTGTGTCATCAAATTTTGAAACTTCTTCTTTATAGTTTGTGTAATAATTTTTTAACTGAGAATCGTATTCATCCGAAAGGAAATTTGGGAAGCTGTCATTATAGCGCGTATCTCCTGAAAAAGTTGCATTAAGCGGATTTAGCTCTAAGCCTTCTTCGTAATAATTATCGAGCATTTTGTTGAAATCTGCGCTCACGGTATTTTCTGTTTTTGTGTTTTCTTTATCCTTTGATTCGTTTTTGCAAGCGGCGAAAAGAAATACCGCAAGTAGCATCGTTAAAATTTGTTTGGTCTTCATTATATATTGGTTTTAGTTGATTTTTGATTGCTACCTTGGCAAAAAGACTACTTTACTTGAGTAAATCCGGCCTGCGTTCCTTAGTACGTTTATATGCCTCATCTTCCCGCCACTCTTCAATTTTTCCGGTATTTCCGCTTGTTAATATTTCGGGAACTGCCCAGCCTTTATATTCTGCAGGACGTGTATAAACGGGTGGCGCTAATAAATCATCCTGAAAAGAATCTGTCAAGGCACTAGTTTCATTGCCCAAAACGCCTGGAATTAAACGGATTATTGCATCACAAACTAAGGCTGCGGCAAGTTCACCACCGCTTAATACGAAATCGCCAACTGAGATTTCTCTGGTAATGAAATGATCACGCACACGTTGGTCCACACCTTTATAATGTCCGCAGAGAATGATGATGTTTTCTTTCAGTGAAAGCTCATTGGCAGTATGCTGATTAAACGTTTTGCCATCGGGCGTCATATAGATTATTTCGTCATAATCGCGTTCCGCTTTTAATTCTGAAATACATTTATCTATGGGTTCTATCATCATCACCATTCCCGCGCCGCCGCCAAACTGGTAATCGTCTATTTGATTGTAAGAGCTGTTGGACCAATCACGAAGGTTGTGGGTGTGTACTTCCACTATGCCTTTTTCTATGGCTCGTTTTAGGATTGAAACTTCAAAGGGGCTTTTAAGCAATTCGGGTAGGACAGTGATTATATCAATTCGCATTATGAATGTTCTTGTATCCCAAAAAAGGCTTTGGGAATATTCCGTAAAAATAAGTATTTACGGCCTAAAATCAACCTTTCTTTGCTTCGCGCTCTTTTTTGCGCTCCTCGCGTCTTTGTTCTCTTTCTTTTTTGCGTAGCTCGCGTTTTTGTTCGCGTGTAATTTCACCTTCTTTAAAGGCGTCTTTATAATCAATTTCATTATCCACATCTCCTGTAAACGCTTTTATCCAAGCGTTTTTGAAAATATTCACAACAGTAGGTAAAACTCCCGCTTCCACATTATTTAGATCGCCTTCAAAGGGAACTTTAGTGGCTAAAGTATCTGTACCTTGGTTTTTTAATAAAAATTTAAAGAATCCTACAAAGCCTTCCCATAAAACATCGAGGAAGCTGTCTCCTTCTCCTATAAGTTCGGTATTGGTTAAAAGTGGTTTTACGTAGCCAATTATGTGTCCATCGGCAATGGCGACTTCGCTGTAAACTCCAAATTTCCCTTTGTCAAAATCTATTCCAGCATAATAGTTAGTAAAATCATTTAAAGCCGTTGCATCTGCATCTTCCAAGGAAAAGGAAAGGTCCATATCTGGGATTTCTTTCACCAAATTCATATTTCCTTCCAAAGCAACTTTTCCTTTTCCTATTGAAACGCCACTTGCACGAATAGGTGAGGGGAGGATGCGTTCTTTTTCAACTACGTTGCGGAGGTTATCTGCGGTTAGTTCCAGTTTGTCTATCTGTAAATCTATATTGGGTTCTGCGGAAAGTTGTACAAAGGCTACTTTTCCGTCGTGAACCTCAAAATGGTTTATGTCTATAGGTACAATATCAGTAAGTGCTTTGGTCCAATCATCTACATTTGCATCGCCACTTTCTTCTTTTTGGTCTTCGAAAACATAGATTACTTCAGGGCTGGTCATTATAATTTCACTTACAATTTTACCTTTGAAAAGTGATTTCCATTCAATTGAAATATCGCTTTTGGGAAAGTTCAAAAAAGGAACTTGTGATGCTGCAGTTCCTTTGCTTAGGTACATTCCATTAATAACATAAGCTCCCCGAATAAGGGAGATATCTACATCTTCAACTTGCCCGTAGTATCCTGGAATGTTTGCTAAAACCTTATTTATATTATTTTTTACGAGAATGGGGAGGTATAAACGAAAGGCGATTAGCAGGACTAAAATTATAATTGGAACCGTGTATCGCTTTTTTTTAAGACCTCTTCTTTTTTTCGTGTCAGACATTCTTCTGGAGTAAATAATTTTAACAAATTTGATCGAAACGATGGAAATTAACAGTTAACGAACTCATAAAAAAATTCCTGCACGTGCAGGAATCTTTCTTTTCAAAATTTAATAAAGTAACTTTTATAAGCTGCAATTGCCGTCTATGATGTCTTGTTTTGTTGGGTTGAAGGCATTAAGATAAACAGTATATGAAGTGACATGTCCATTTATCATTAAATTTTGTAAATCGCAGAAGTCAGTAAGATTTAAATTATGTATCACTTTTAAAGTCAAGTAAATGTTTGATAAGTTATTTAACCCATTTAAACTTGTTAAACCTTCATTATCTTCGATTTCTAGGTTTAAACAATCTGTTAAATTATTTAATCCCTGAAGATTTGTTAGAGAAGGATTTCTTATAATAGATATTCCTTCTTCAAGAGTTGTAATATGCTCAAGACCTTCTAAACTTTGAAGCATATCGTTATGAGAAATACCTAGACTGCTGGTTGGAGTTATATTTTGAATTCCATTTAGGTTTATGAGAGATGAATTGTAATTTATACCTAAAAAAGGTATTGTTGCATTCAAATTTTGAAGACCATTTAAATTCTCAAGAGCCGTATTACCGTTAATTGTAATACTACCCCCCACATTTGTTAAGTTGCTGAGTGCGTCTACATTGGTGATGGAAGGACAATAATTAATTGTTAATTGCTGTCCTATTGAAATTAGATTTCCTAACCATTCTAGATTATAAATTAAAGGATTAAGATACAACTGCAAAAAACCGTTAACACTCGATATTTGATTTAAGCCGTCTAAATTTACTAATGAGTCGTTGTTGTAAATAAATAGTGTTCCGCTAATTGCTGTTATATTGTTTAGGCCAACAATATTTGTTAATAATGGGTTGTTAAGGAAATTCAAATCTCCACCCAGATGCCTAATATTTTCTATTCCTGCTGTTGAAGTTAAATTCCCATTAAATCCGATTAAAAAATTATTATCTATTCTTTCCAAGGCGTTTAAAGGAGACAAATCATGAATATCACTAAATCCTGTTCCATCTCCAATTCCAATAAATAATGCTCCAGTAATATGTGTATAATTGTTAGCCCCAAAATTATTTACTTCATCCTGTGTTTTTAAATTTACATTCCCCTCATAAATATTCTCCTCCAACAAATCATTCAAAGTAATAGTAACAATAGCATTTTTAGAAATAGCTCCATTCACAACTTTTACGGTTCCAATGATTGTTGGGTTTGTTTCAAAATCAAAAAGCGTTTCATCTGCAACTTTTAGCTCTCCAGAAATTGCATCAATAGAAAAAGCTCCTGAGGGAGCCTGTTCAGTAATTGAAAAGGAAACCGTTCCTTCATTTGTACTTCCCAAAACACTTCCAATTATTTGCCCATTTATTGGATTTTCATCCATCGTTAGAGAAAAATCACTGGTTGACACGGTTACTGGTGTTTCTTCCTGAGTTGGTTCATCACTGTCCTTGGAGCAGGAAATGAAAATGAAAAATATGAAAGCGGCTGCTATTCTGAAAGGTAAAATTCTATACATAGTTTCATTTTTAAAGGCTACAGTTGCCGTCTATTATATCTTGTTTTGTTGGGTTGTAGGCATTACTTTCTGCAATAAAACCAAAATTGCTATGTAAGGTCAAAACGCTTCGCAACGTACAAAAGTCAGTGAGTAACATATTATTATAGCAACGAATATATACAAAACTTTCAAGTCCCTCCAACCCATTTAAACTTGTTAGACTTTCATTATCTTGAACCAAAAATGAATTGCCGGCTCTTTCTAAGTTATTGATACCTTGCAGGTCAGTAAGTGAGTTGTTGTTTCTAATTTCAATTCCGTTGTTAACTGCCGTAATTGCTCCAAGTCCATCTAAACTCTGTAGCGATTCATTGTTATTTATTGCCAATTCTTGAAAGACACCAATATTTTCCAGCCCTTGAATATTTTGAAGTGCAGTATTGCCAATTATATCCAAAAAAGCAATATCATCCGAAAAATATTGAAGTCCATCTAGATTTTCTAATGAAGTGTTGTTTTGAATCCTTATGGATCCATAGGCATCGGTAAAATTCCTTAAATTACTTAATGCGTTTATATTTCTAATTGAATTGCAGCCTATTAAACTAATTCCATTCCCAATTTCCGTAAGGTTTTGGAGCCAATCAATATCTGGCAATGCTGGACATAAAATTATTTGAAAATTATATTCGATTTGGGTAATTTGGCTCAAACCTGAAACATCGGTGAGTACTTCGTTGTTAGAAATGAAAATTCCAGGAATGGAAATAATGTTTTCAAATCCTTTAATGCTCTCTAATGAAGGATTTGTATAGATTGCTATTTGCCCTAAAATAAAATTTACATTGAGCCCTACAGTTGTTGTTAATACGGTATTATTTTTAATTTGTAGGCTATTGTTTACAATTCCAATACTATGTAGCGGGGATAAATCTGTAATATCAGTAGTTCCATTTTCATCGGGGTGACCAATAAGGAGTAGGCCATCTATTTGTGTGTAATTATTTGCTCCAAAAAGGTTTACTTCTTCCTGTGTTTTTAAAATAACATCTCCCTCATAAATATCTGCTACGTCATTTAGGTTAATAACAATAGAAGCATTTTCAGCAACCGCTCTATTAGCCACCTTAATTGTTCCCGTAATTATAGGATTCGTTTCAAAATCAAAAAGCATTTCGTCAGCAACTTTCAATTCACCCGATGAAGCATCAATAGTAAATGCTCCCGAAGGATTTTGTTCAGTAATTGAAAAAGTAACAGCTCCTTCATTAGTGCTTCCTTGAACGGTTCCGATTGATTGACCGTTGGTTGGGTTTTCATCCATTGTTTTCGAAAAATCTGAAGTGGTTACACTTGTTTCAGAAGGAGAAGGATCATTGCTGTCTTTGGAGCAGGAGTTTAATAGTATAACTGTAAAAACGAATAATACCCTAAGGGTAATATAGTTGACTGAAAATTTCATAAGAAAATGTTAAAAGAAGGGAGAAAGCCAAATATAAACAAAAAATCCTGTGGGCAAAACCACAGGATTAATTTTATAAAAAAAAGAGGAATTCAGCTATTAATAATAGGTAAATCTTCTAACCTGCGCAATATATTTTGCCAAGCGGATTACTTGATGGCTGTATCCATATTCGTTATCATACCATACATAAAGCACCACGTTTTTACCATCTTCCGTAACAATCGTTGCATTACTGTCATAGATGGCAGGAGCAGAAGAACCAACAATATCACTTGAAACAAGTTCGTTGTTCATAGAATATTTTATTTGCTCTACCAAATCGCCTTCCAAAGCATATTTTTTCATCGTAGAATTAATGCCGTCCAAAGTTGTTGGAGCAGCCAATTCAAGACTCAAAACTACCAAAGAACCGTTTGGAACAGGAACACGTATAGCGTTTGAAGTAAGCTTACCAGCTAAAACGGGCAATGCTTTTGCAACAGCACTTCCGGCGCCGGTTTCCGTTATTACCATATTTAATGCTGCAGCGCGGCCACGGCGGTATTTGCTGTGCATGTTATCTACCAGATTCTGGTCGTTTGTGTATGCGTGAATGGTTTCCAAATGGCCACGAACTACTCCGAAAGAATCCTCAACGGCTTTCAAAATAGGGGTAATGGCATTGGTAGTACAGGAAGCTGCTGAAAAAATATCAACCGTATTCGGGTCATATTCATTTTGGTTTACACCGTGAACAATATTCGGCACACCTTTTCCGGGAGCGGTAAGCAATACTTTTGAAGCACCTTTTGCTTTTAGGTGTCTGCCCAATTCCTTATCATCGCGGAAAGCGCCGGTATTGTCAATAACCAAAGCATCCTCGATGCCGTATTTTGTGTAATCTATATCTTCTGGATTGTTTGCAGAAATAATATGAACAGTTGTTCCATTTATAATCAAGGCACTGTTCTCAAGATCAGTGCGTACTGTTCCAGGAAAATCCCCGTGAATGGAATCGTATTGAAGCAAGGAAGCTCTTTTGTCCAAAACAGTTTGATCCATCTTTCCGCGTACAACGATAGCACGAAGGCGAAGTTGGTTACCTTGTCCAGTTCTGGTCATAAGCTCACGTGCCAATAAACGGCCGATACGTCCAAAACCGTAAAGAACTACATCTTTAGGAACAATGTTTTTGGTTTCCTTGGCATTTTTCAATTTGTCTGAAACGAATGCCAAAGCGTTTGAATATTTGTCGTCTTCCAAATGGAACTCATAGGTAAGTTTACCGATGTCCAATTTTGCTGGCGGAAGATCCAAAGTTTTGATAGCCTGTGCAATTTCAACAGAGTCGAAAATGGAGATTGGCTTTTGAACGAATTCGCCCGCATATTCGTGAAGGTTTAAAATTTCACTCACATTGCGGTCTATAAGTTGGTTGCGAAAAAGTACCAATTCAATGGACTTGTCGTACCAAAGGTCGCTAATGATTTTAATAAATTCTACTGAGGCTTTCCTGCGGTCAGTTTGAAAAGACAGTTCTTTTTCATAAACGTCATCAAAACTCATAAGGATGTATTTTTAAGGGGTTTAAATTTGTTGCAAAAATACTTATTTCAATCGTTGTAAAGAAATAATTGTGAAAAATAAAAACACCGCTGAAAGTTTTGATTTTCAGCGGTGTTTTCAATAATTATATTAATAATTCTATCTAAATATAAATGAGTTTATATTACCGGCAGTATCCATAAAAGTCATTTTTATGGGTGTGCGATTATCACGTTCTGTCATTATTCGTTTTACATCATTTATATCTTTCACGGTTTCATCATTCAATTGCGTAATAATAATTCCTTCCAATTTGTATTGTGCAACATCGGGCGTTAATGCTCTAGTTACGGTAACACCATTTTTTAATCCGCGTTCTTTTAATTCTGCAGGAGTGGTGTTTTTAACTTCTAGACCCAGATCGTCTATTGAAAAAGTTTCAAGTTTTACAAGAGTTACTGGAATTGTTTTTTCACTTCCATTGCGAACTACAGTTACTTCAACAACATCGTTCGGTCTTTTTGAACCAATATATCCCGCCAAATCTGCAAATTTGTTGACGGTTACGCCATCAAGTTGTTTGATTATATCACCTTCTTTAATTCCGCCTTTATCTGCGCCGCTGCCTTTTTCGATACCGCCAACGTAAACGCCTTGGGTTTCGTCAACTCCTAATTTATTTGCTAAATCTGAATTCAAATTACCTACTTGTATTCCCAAAATGCCCCGTTGTACATTTCCATATTCTAAAATATCCTCAATCACTTTTCGCGCATTATTTGAGGGCACTGCAAAAGAATATCCCACATAACTTCCGGTCTCGGAGGTAATCGCGGTATTTATTCCTATCAATTCCCCACGAGTATTTACCAAAGCACCGCCACTGTTCCCGCGGTTTACGGCTGCATCAGTTTGAATGAACGATTGCGGATTGCCGTCAAACTGATTTAAATCACGGGCTTTTGCACTTATAATTCCAGCAGTAACCGTTGAGGTTAAGTTAAAAGGATTCCCAACAGCAAGCACCCATTCGCCAATTTTGACATTGTTTGAATCACCAAAAGGGATAAATGGAAAATCGGCATCGCCATCAATTTTTATTAAGGCGATATCTGTTGTTGGATCTGTACCAATCAATTTCGCGGTGTATGTCTTATTGTTATTTAATGTTACTTCAAGATTTGCAGCATTGGCAATTACGTGATTATTGGTAACAATATAACCGTCGGGAGAAATGATTACACCACTTCCGCTACCAACCATAGCTCGCGGTTGGCCGCCACCCTGAAAATATTCCATAATATTTGTGGGTTGCCGGCTTACAGTCGTGTTTTTAACGTGAACTACTGCATGTACTGTTTTATCGGCAGCATCAGTAAAATCGGTATTCATGCCCTCGGCCGTCGAGGAAAAATTGGTGGGAATAAAATTTGAATTTTGTTGTGGGGCGAAGGAAATGTGTTCCTTTTCTTCGAAGAATTTATAGCCTCCAAGTGTGATTGCACCTGCAAAAAGTGCTACCAGAAATAAACGGACAGTTTGTTTCATTGTGTAAATTTTTTAATTAATACTGATTTAAATAAATTCAAAAACTTTTTATTCAAGTTTTGCATTTTTAAACTGTTTTTAGAATTTCGGTCCTGAGAAGAACGGAGGAGGGAAATTCTTTTTGAAGAAACATTTTTTAAATACTTCCACAAATTTAACAACGTTGGATTGAAAAAAGTATGCCACAAAGCTGTATTTAACTTGTATTTAACGTGAAAACTTTCCCGAAACTCGCTTCGGCTTTTTATATCTTTGCGCAGATATGGAATTCACTTTTTATAAATACCAAGGTACTGGCAATGATTTTGTGATTATCGACAATCGGGATGAATTTTTTCCGAAAGAAAATACGGAGTTGGTAGCTAAAATTTGCAATCGCCGTTTTGGCGTGGGTGCCGATGGGTTACTTTTGTTGGAAAAACATCCTTCGGCAGATTTCAAAATGGTTTATTACAATAGTGATGGAAATCTTAGCTCTATGTGCGGAAATGGCGGGAGATGTATTTCACATTTCGCAAAATTTCTGGGAATCATTTCTGAAAAAGCTACTTTTGAAGCTGTGGATGGAATGCACGAAGCTACCATTAAAACAGATTGGGTTTCACTGAAAATGAATGATGTTGAAGAAGTAAACGTTTCAGAAACCTACACTTTTTTAAATACCGGATCACCACATCACGTTGAAATGGTTACGGAACTTCAGGATTTTGATGTTTTTTCAAACGGAAGAAGTATTCGCAATAAAACATACGAAAAAGAAGGCTCCAATGTAAATTTTGTGGAGCAGAATGACGACGCGGTTTTTTCGGTCAGAACTTATGAAAGAGGCGTGGAAGACGAAACACTTTCCTGCGGAACAGGTGTTACCGCCGTTGCAATTGCAATGTTTGAATCTGGTAAAACTTCAGAAAATAAGGTTACTTTAAAAACGCTCGGGGGCCAACTGCAGGTTCGTTTTGAAAAGGAAGGCTCACAATATAAAAATGTATATTTGGAAGGACCGGCAATACAAGTTTTTAAAGGAATTTGGAAATGATGACACTAAAAGGAGAAAACATATTTCTGCGCGCTTTGGAACTTTCAGATTTGGATTTTCTTTACAATTTGGAAAACGACGAATCGCTTTGGGAAGTGAGCAATACCACAACGCCGTATTCTAAATATATTCTAAAGCAATATCTTGAAAATAGCCATCGCGATATTTACGACGTAAAACAATTGCGTTTAGTAATTTGTATAAGTGAAAACGAAGCAGTTGTCGGATTTATCGATTTATTCGATTTTGACCCAAAACACAATAGAGTAGGGCTTGGAATTGTAATTTTTTCCGAAGAAGATAAACGGAAAGGTTTTGCTTCGGAAGCAGTAAAACTTACGTGTAATTATGCTTTTAAGCATCTAAACACGCACCAAATTTTCGCTGGAATCACTGAAGAAAACAAAGAAAGTATTCAACTGTTTAAAAATGCTGGTTTTGAAAGAAGCGGTATAAAAAAGGATTGGGTTTTTTCCGAAGGAAAATATAAAGATGAGTATGTATATCAGTTAATTCGTTAATAAAAGGAATGTATATAAAAAAGATATTGGTAATTATAGTACTACTTGGCGCCGTTGGAATGGGCGCTTTTGCTTGGTATGTTTACAACACCGCTTTTTCCGGAAACACTGCTTTCAACAATAAAGAGGCGCACATATATATTCCAACCGACGCAACAATTGATGATGTGGTTACTGAACTTGAGCCACTTTTGAGAGATGCTGATTCGTTTTATGCGGTTGCCGATCAAAAAAAGTATTCTGGAAATGTAAAACCTGGCCATTTCATTATAACTAAAGGAATGACTAATAATGATATTGTAAATGTTTTGCGCAGTAGAAATATTCCTATAAATATAAAATTCAATAATCAAGAACGTTTGGAGGATCTTGCGGGACATATTTCGAAACAAATTGAAGCAGATAGCGTTTCCCTTTTGGAATCGATGCGCGATCCACAATTTTTGAAGGAAGAGGGTTTAAGCGAAGAAACCGCACTTTGTCTTTATATTCCGAATACGTACGAGTTTTATTGGAACAGTTCGGCAGAAACCTTTCGAAATAAAATGAAGGCTGAATACGAACGTTTTTGGAATGATTCAAGAATTCAAAAAGCAAAAAGCCTAAATCTTTCCAATGAACAAGTAATGTCGTTGGCGGCAATTGTTCAAAAAGAAACGGCGAAAGTAGATGAACGGGCGCGAGTTGCAGGAGTGTATATAAATAGGTTGAAAATAGGAATGTTGCTTCAGGCAGATCCCACGGTAATTTATGCAATGAAACGCGAAAGCGGCGATTATAATCAAATAATCAAAAGGGTACTGTATGCAGATTTAGAATTGGATTCGCCATACAACACATATAAATATGCTGGAGTTCCGCCTGGCCCTATTACGATGCCTGATATTTCTTCCATAGATGCAGTATTGAATCCGGAAAAGCACGATTATTACTATTTTGTGGCTGATGTAACAAACTTTGGGTATCACAAATTTGCAAAAAACTTGGCTCAGCATAATGTTAACAAAGTAGAATATGTTCGTTGGGTAAATAGCCAAGGGGTGAATAGATGATTTTTCATGAACCTTTCTAATTGTTCCAAAAGCCCTTTAAAGATAGGGGGTCTTTTTCTTTTCACACTAATTTAACAGCCTATAAATCAGATTTTTAAAAAAAGCCTTATCTTTGCGCGCTGAAACGAGGATGTAATTTTGCATCCGAATTTTAAAACTTGATGAAAAAAAGAATATATCTAATTGCAGTATTACTTGTTGTTACCGTACTAGTAGGGACAGGTTTCATTTCAAAAGATAGTTACGACTTTTCGGCATTTAGCACTGAAGGATTAGAGTTGGACTATAATGTTCCCACAGAAGCAGAATTTATACCGTTAATGGCTCCTGTGACCCCAAAATTTTATTTGTTTTTGGGTAAATCTTATGTAGGATTTAAAGAAGCTCTTGGTTTTAAAGAATCAAGAGGAGATTACCAAATCGTGAATGATTACGGTTATATGGGGAAATATCAATTTTCAAGAGCCACTTTGCGAATGATGGGGCTTAAGGATACTGATGATTTTTTAGATAATACCCGTCAACAGGAGGCTGCCTTTTTGGCTTATACTTCCTTAAACAAATGGGTACTCCGAAAAGACATTAAGCGTTCTGTTGGAAAAACCATTGGTGGTGTGAAAATAACCGAATCTGGAATTTTAGCAGCAGCACATCTTGCGGGTGCCGGTAATGTTCAAAATTTTTTAAGAAGCGGCGGTGTAAATGGTTTTGAAGATGCCAATGGCGCTTCTATTCGTTATTACCTAAGAATGTTTTCTGGTTATGATACGTCGCATATTGTGCCGAACAAGAAACCAAGAATAATGTAAAAACGTTATCCTTGAATAATAAATAAGGTGGGTCTTTTATGAAGGTCCACCTTTATTTTTTTCCATAATTCAGCAGGAGCGGTCTTTATAAATTCTGAAGGTAGTGTGATATCGCACGCCACGCATATTTTTGTTTGTGCGCTGAGGTTTTCAGTCAAGCTTTGCAGCATCTGGTTATTTCTGTAAGGTGTTTCTATAAAAAGCTGTGATTGGTCAAAATCCTTTGAAAGCTTTTCCAAACGTTTTAATTCTGCTTTTCTTTCTCCTTTATCGATGGGCAAATAACCATTGAATGCAAAATTTTGCCCATTAAATCCACTAGCCATCATTGCCAATAATATTGAAGATGGCCCAACAAGAGGAACTACTTTTATTCCTTTTTCATGTGCATAATGAACGGCTCTGGCACCGGGATCTGCAATTCCGGGGCAACCTGCGTCGCTAATAACACCCACGTCAAAACCATCTAAGCACGGGTTTAGCATAGGAGAGATTTCTTCCTCAAGTGTAAATTTATTTATTTCTTGAATTTTTAAAGTGGATTGTTGCTTTTCGGGAACAATACTTTTTATGAAACGCCGTGCATTTTTTTCGTGCTCTACAATATAATGATCAATTTTTTCAATTGATGTTTTTACAGTAATGGGAAGCACTGCTAAAGCTGGTACATCTCCCATTGGGCAGGGAATTAAATATAAGTTTCCTTTTTTTGTGGTCATTCAAGAATTATTGAATTATTAATTTTTTTACGGTTGCTTGCCCTTTTTCCGAAGTTATTTTCGCAAAATAAACTCCCGAATTCAAATTTGAAATGGAGATTGTTTTGTTATTGGTTAAAATATTCTTTTCAGAAAATACAATTCTGCCTCTTATATCATAAAGGGAAATTGTTTGAATAATGTTATTTTTCAAAGTAAAAGAAACATTTTCTGAAGCTGGATTGGGAAGCATATTCAGTAAGTTTCCTAAAGAAAAATCTTCGGTACCAGCAATTACGCCTCCTTTTATTTTATAGATAGAACCGCCAATATCGATAATATAAAGCTCTTTGTTTACGTCTTCTCCAAAAGATACCCAATTGCCCGGAAAATCTCCGCGATCAATTAAATTTCCCGCGCTGTCAACAGTGCCAATAAGACCGCTACAATAATCTGCGAAAAAATAAAGTCCCACGATATCTGAATATATTGAGCCTCTGTATACATAACCTCCAGATATGGAACAACCATTTGAATGAGAGTATTCTGCGATGGGAAATGTTAATTCAGATTGCTGAGGGCAGTCTTGTGTATTAAAAGGATGCGTCCCCTCATAACAACGCCAACCGTAATTTAGCCCAGCCTCCGAAACATTAACTCGGTTTATTTCTTCCCAATTCCCTTGCCCTACATCCGCAATCCAAAGATTGTTATCGGTTAAATCAAATGAAAATCGCCAGGGATTTCTCAAGCCATAGGCCCAAATTTCTTTCTTTATGCCAGGATCCGGATTTCCTGCAAATGGATTATCTGCTGGAATTCCATAGTTATTTCCTCCCGATGGATTGTCAACGTCTATACGCAATAATTTTCCGAGTAATTCAAAAATATTTTGGGCCCTATTTCCTGGATCGCCACCACTTCCTCCATCGCCAGAAGAAATATAGAGATAACCATCGGGCCCAAAAGCCAAGTTTCCTCCATTGTGGTTTGGAAATGGTTGTGCATATCCAATAATAGGTAATTCAGAATTATCATCAGCCACATCAGGATTTCCGGGGTCTACAGAAAATCTTGAAACTTGAGTGTCACCGTTTGAGTTAGTATAATTTACATAAAAATAGCCATTGTTAGCATAATCGGGGTGAAAGGCGAGCCCAAGTAGGCCACGTTCATTTCCGGTTGAGATAATAGTGGAAATATCAAGAAAAGGCATTGGGTTTATTGTTCCGTCACCTTGTATAATTTTTATTCTCCCTCCTTGTTCAACAACAAAAAGGCGATCGTCATTGACGTGTTGTAAATTTAAAGGATCGCTAAAACCGTCTTTGAAAAGTTCAATGTCAACTTGAGCAACGGAAAAAAATGAAAATAAAAAAGCGACTAAAGCGGGAAGTATTTTTTTCATGGCTTTTCTTTAGGGAAAGTACTAAAATAGCAAAATCAGCCGGATATATGCGTTAAAGTCGTTCAGCAATTTGCTCGCAAGCTTCATCAAGCATTTTGAAAACATTTTCAAAACCGCTCTCTCCGCCAAAATAAGGATCGGGAACATCTACGTTCTCCCCCGGAAAAATTTCATCGAGAATTAGTCTAACTTTTTCTTTATGTGAATCGGTTTGCGCCAATGCCAAAACATTCTCTTTGTTGGAATTATCCATTACATAAATCATATCAAAATCATCAAAATCCTTTGCACTAAATTGTCTTCCGCGTTGGTTTGTGATATCAATATTATATTTTTTCCCTACGGCAATACTTCGTTTATCAGGCTCATCGCCAATGTGCCAATGTCCTGTTCCGGCAGAATCAACAAATACTTTTGAAGTATTGATCTTTGATTTTAAAATACCCTCCGCCAAAGGGGAGCGGCAAATATTGCCAAGGCAGACCATTAAAATTCGAGTTTGCATTTTTGGAAAGTAAAAAGATTTATATTCCGAATAAAAGTAAGGAATGTAGAAAAATTAAAGCGTCAACTTTTTGTTAAGGTCTTCAACATACTTACGGAATTGCTTATCTGTAGTTGAAAGGTTGTCAACAGTTTTGCATGCGTGAAGCACGGTTGCGTGATCGCGCTGCCCAATTTGGGAACCGATTGAAGCAAGGGAAGCTTTGGTGAATTTCTTTGCAAAAAACATTGCTAATTGACGCGCCTGCACTATGTGTCGTTTTCGAGTTTTAGATTGCAATGTGTCCACATCCATTTGGAAGTAATCACTTACTACTTTTTGAATGTAGTCTATAGAAACTTCGCGTTTGGTGTGTTTTACGTAGTTATCAACAATCTTGCGGGCAAGGTCAATTGTAATTTCTTTTCTATTAAAAGAGGAATGTGCAATAAGCGAAATAATGGCACCTTCCAGTTCGCGAATATTTGTTTTGATGTTGTTCGCCAAAAATTCTACAATCTCATCAGGCATTTCGACCCCATCGCGATAGAGTTTGTTTTTGATGATTGCAACACGGGTATCGTAATCTGGATGGTTCAACTCTGCCGAAAGGCCCCATTTGAAACGAGACAGTAAACGTTGTTCAATGTCAATCATATCAACCGGGGCTTTGTCGCTGGTTAAAATTACCTGCTTGCCGTTTTGGTGTAAGTGATTGAAAATATGAAAGAAAACATCTTGTGTTCCAGCTTTGCCGGAAAGCAACTGAATGTCATCAACGATCAGCACATCTATAATTTGATAGAAGTGAATAAAGTCGTTACGGTTGTTCTTTTTTACCGATTCAATATATTGCTGTGTAAATTTTTCCGCTGAAATATAAAGAACAGTTTTTTCGGGGTATTTGTCTTTTATATCAACACCTATTGCGTGGCCCAAATGTGTTTTTCCCAAACCAACGCCACCAAAAATTAGTAGTGGATTAAAGGAAGTCCCGCCGGGTTTATTGGCTACAGCTAAACCAGCTGAACGTGCCAGACGGTTTGATTCGCCTTCCAAAAAATTCTCAAAATTATAATTTGGATTTAACTGAGATTCAATCTTTACATTGCGAATTCCAGGAATAACAAATGGATTTTTAAGCTCCGGACTTTTATTTTTAAGCGGCACATCAACTTCTTGTGATTGCATGTTGCTCCGATTGGAACTTGGTATTTTTTCTGTGAATGGTTGTTTGTTGCCATAAGTATTTTCCATCCGTATGATGTATACTAATTTGGCATTGGTACCCAGCTCTTTTGTAAGGGCAACTTTCAAAATTTTAACATAATGTTCCTCAAGCCATTCGTAAAAAAATTTGCTGGGAACCTGTATACTGAGAGCATTATCAGTTAACTTTACGGCTTTAATTGGCTCGAACCAAGTTTTGTAAGCTTGCGAAGTAATATTATCTTCGATGAAGGCCAAACAATTGTTCCAAACCGATTCCGCAGTTTTGCTCATAGTTAAAATTTGTCTTTTGTTTTTTAAAAGGTGTGGCCAAAAAATAGTGGATGGAGTGTTTCCGAGCTATTTCTTAACAGTGCAAATATGTGAACAAAAAAGTTATAAAAAAAACTACATTAGGGTTGAATTTTCAGTTTTTTTTTACCATACTTCCCTTTTGATAAAACTACAAAAAAACTTTGTTTAATTAACTAAAAATTTTGAAGAATACAGATACAAAGATTAGAGTACGTTACGGAGAAACTGACCAAATGGGAGTAGTTTATTACGGTAACTATGCCCAGTACTTAGAACAAGGACGTACTGAATGGCTCCGCGAACTTGGTTTTTCATATAAATGGATGGAAGCCAATAACGTACATCTGCCTGTTGTGCATTTAAGCATTGATTATAAGCAACCTGCGTTCTACGATGACTTGTTAACGGTAAAGACAAGCTTGAAGCAAATGCCATCAGTTAAAATTGAGTTTCAATATGAAATTTATAATGAATCCAAACAACTTTTGGTCACTGCTACTACTGTTTTGGTTTTTGTGAACAGTACCACCAAAAAGTTGATGAAAGCACCACACTATTTAATTGAAAAATTGAATGAAAATAGTTAATTTTCTAATCGTTTAATAGTCACTTTATAAGTGTTTTTAAATAACTCATAAAGTCTTTCAGCCTCTTTTTTGCGAACAGCAATTTTGAACTCACAATTGAGTTCCATTTTTTGATCTGCGAGTTTTATATCTTCATCTTTGATTATCCGCATTACAGTATTCATTTCAGGATATTCAAATTTTAAAAGAAAATTTTCATCGATCGTTCTTTTAACAATTCTGCAATTTTCTAAAGCCATTTGCGCTGTGGTTTTATAAGCCTGAATCAAACCGCCCACCCCAAGTTTTGTGCCGCCAAAATAGCGAATTACTACCGCCAAAACATTAGTGACATCAAAAGATTGTAATTGTCCGTAAATAGGCATTCCAGCGCTATTTGAGGGTTCGCCGTCATCGTTGGCGCGGTAGTGTTCGTAATTTTTGCCTAATTGCCACGCGTAGCAAAAATGTCGGGCGCTGTGGTGCTGCTTTTTTAGAGTTTCTATATATTCTTTTACCTCTTCTTCCGACGAAACCGGAAAGGCGTAACCAAAGAATTTACTTCCCTTCTCTTTAAAAAGAACTTCTTCCGAAGGTTTTATAATGGTTTTGTATGTGTCTTTCCCTTTTACCATTTTTCCAAAGCGATCAATAAAATTCCCAAAACTGCAAGTCCAATTCCAATCCAATTCTTCAATAATAGTTTTTCTTTAAAAAGTAAAATTCCAAGTAAAGTTGAAATCATTACAATCGCTACGTTGTTTATTGTGAAAATGCCTGAACTGTCAAATATTCCACTTCGCAGTGCCTTTACTAAAAAGTAAACTGAAAAGTAATTTGGGATTCCTAATGCAATTCCTCCGATAACATTTTTTATTTGAAATTGAAATTTCCCCTTGCTTATCTGTAAAATTAAAATTACAATTCCAATAATGGCGGCCATTCCATAAATAGTTGCTGAAAAGATCGGAATATCATTTTCTGCTATAAATTCGCCCTCTAAATATTTAATAGCTGTATCAATAATCCCGCTGCCCAAGAAGACCAATATTGGAAAGATGAAATTGGAAGGCTTTATCTTTAAGCCGTCTTTTGTTTTTATTGAAGCCATGTAAACAGCTACTAGTGCTAAAATAATTCCTATAATTTTAAAAGCACCAAGACTCTCTTTATAATAAAACAATCCAAACAAAATTGGAATAACAACGCTCATTTTTGTTGCAACTGACACAACGGAAAGTCCGCTGCGCTGTGTTGTTATTGCCATCAAGTTAAAGACAGTTATAAACATAGCGCCCAAGCCCAACGCAAAAGGAAACCAAGAAAATTGTGGTATATCAGTAATATTTATTGCGCTTTCCTGAAGAATAACACCGCAGAAGCAAGCTGTAAAATAATTCATCACGATAGCCTGCATAGTGTTTATTTTAAACCTTGCAAAAAGTTTAAAAACCACAAAAATCATTGTGGACGAGAGGATGCTAAGCGTTAATGCTATCAAATACTTGAGTTTTTAAAAATTCGCAATGAATCATTTTTTATATTTTTATCGGAAATCAACATGCCTTTAAAAGTTGGCGCTTTAATTCCTTCTCCAAAAGAGATGCCTCCGTTAAAGACCAATGTTTCATCCCAAAGATTTGCGTCAATGAAAGATTGAAGTGTTTTCGCGCCTCCCTCAATGATAACCGATTGAATATTTCTTCGGAAAAGGATTTCGCAGATTTGCTGTGGAATATCTTTGGAAAAATCAATCTTTTCAAGGTCTAAATTTTCCGAAGTGTTGTTTTCATTTTCATTGATAATAATCGTTTTTGAACTTGTATCAAAAACCGATAAATCCTGCGGAATTTTTATATCTCTGTCAATAACAATTCGCACCGGATTTTCTCCTGCCCATTCCCGTGCCGTAAGCGATGGATTGTCTTGTAAAACGGTGTTTGTTCCCACTAAAATTGCTTGTTCTTCGGCCCGCATTTTGTGTACAAGTTGTCTTGAAAATTCATTGGTGATCCAAACAGGTTTTGTTTCGTTTCGGGTTTCGGTTTTTGGAGCGATAAAACCATCAATTGTCTGTGCCCACTTCAGAAAAATATAGGGTCGTTTTTTATGGTGAAAGGTAAAAAACCGTTTGTTCAGTCCATCACATTCATTTTCCAAAACACCTACAATCACCTGGCAACCAGCTTCCATCAATTTTTTAATGCCGCGTCCTGCTACTTTTGGATTTGGGTCCAAACTGCCAATGATAACTTTTTTAATACCTTTTTCAATAATCAAATCTGCGCAGGGTGGCGTTTTTCCGAAATGACTGCAAGGTTCCAAACTCACATAGATAATTGCCTCTTTTAGCAATTGTTTGTTTTCAATACTTTTTATGGCGTTTACTTCGGCGTGGGGTTGCCCAGCTTTGTAATGCCAGCCTTCGCCAATAATTATATCATTGTGAACAATCACGCTACCCACCAATGGATTTGGATAGGTAGTTCCCAGTCCGTTTTTGGCAAGTTGGATGCAGCGCAACATATATTTTTCGTGTATCTTCACAGCGTAAAAATACAAGGATTTAATTAGAATGGACACACCAATAATTCGTCTTATTGAAAAGAAGGACAATTCCCAAATAGCCAAAGTAATACGCAGCGTTTTGGAAGATTTCAATGTACCAAAAGTAGGTACTGCTTATGCCGATGCTGCATTGGATTGTATGTTTGAAACCTACCAAAAACCAAATACTGTTTATTTTGTGGTAGAAGAAAACGGTAAGGTTATCGGTGGCGCAGGCGTTGCAAAGTTGGATAATTTTGACGGTAACGTTTGCGAACTTCAAAAAATGTACTTTCTGCCCGAAGCTCGTGGAAGAGGAGTAGGTATGCAAATGATGGAATTTTGTTTGACTAAAGCGCGCGAGTTTGGTTTCGAAAAAATATATCTCGAAACGATGGAGTATATGACCCACGCCCAAAAACTATATAAGCAAGCAGGTTTCGAATATATTGAAAGTGCATTGGGAGATACGGGCCATTACTCTTGTCCAGTTCATATGTTGAAAACATTATAGTTTTGACTTTAAAAGAATTAAAAACAGACTTCAAAAATTCTCTAATAGGTTTATATCCTTCAGAAGAAATACAATCGTTTTTCAATATTCTTTCTGAAGAATATTTATGTCTTTCCCGAATAGAAATCGCTTTAAATCCTGAAAGGAATATTTCTGAAGAAGCTTCCGAAAAATTTCAGCGGGCGTTGCTTCGCCTTAAAAATAATGAACCCATTCAATATATAATAGGAGAAACTGAGTTTTACGGACTTCCTTTTAAAGTGAGTAGCTACACTTTAATTCCTCGTCCCGAAACGGAGGAATTGGTTGAATGGATTATAAATAATTCAGAATTCAGAATTCAGAATTCAGAATTGTTGGATATCGGCACGGGCAGTGGGTGCATTGCGATTTCAATCGCTAAAAATTCAGCCAATTCAAAAATTTCGGCCTTGGATATTTCAAAAGAAGCTTTAGAAATTGCCCAAGAAAACGCGAATCTAAATAATGCTGAAGTTGAATTCTTTCAAGCCGATATTTTAAAAACGAAAACACTTCCGAAGCAATACGATATAATAGTTTCAAACCCACCATACGTTCGTCAATTAGAAAAAAAACAGATGCGGCAAAATGTTCTAAAATACGAACCCGAATCTGCTTTATACGTAAGCAATGAGGATCCGTTGCTTTTCTATAGAACAATTTCCCATTTGGCAAAAAACCATTTGAGGCCCAACGGAAAACTTTTTTTCGAGATTAATGAGTACCTTAGTGAAGAATTAACTGCGCTGTTAAATAGCGAAGGCTTTAGAAATATAGTTATTAAAAAAGACATCTTCGGCAAAGACCGAATGATAAAATGTAGTTTAAATGATTAATCTTGAAAAAATATGCGTTTTCTGCGGAAGTAGTGAAGGCAACGACCTAGCCATAACCGATGCAGCTATAAAACTTGGAGAAATATTTGCCGAGCGAAATATCACATTGGTTTATGGCGCTGCCAAAATAGGGGTGATGGGCATAATCGCCAAAAGTGTTTTGGATAACAACGGAAAGGTAATCGGCATCATTCCAAACTTTTTAAAGAAGAAAGAAGTAGTTCATTTAGGCCTCACCGAACTCATCACTACTGAAAACATGCACGAGCGGAAGATGAAAATGCAGGAAGCAAGTGACGGTTTTATTGCCCTACCCGGTGGTATGGGAACGCTGGAAGAGCTTTTTGAGATTATAACCTGGCTACAACTTGGGCTGCACCAAAAACCAATTGGCCTACTGAACATAAACGGTTTTTATAATGATCTTATAAAAATGCTCGAAACCATGGTGCGTAAAGGTTTTCTTTCCATGGACAATTATCGCCTGCTTTTGGTGGATTCCAATCCACATCAACTTCTTAAAAAAATGGAGGAATTTAAAAGGCCCGAAGTTCCGAAGTGGCTAAATTCTGACAGAACTTAGTCCATTATTAACAATAAAGCCTTCCTTTTCAACAAATCATAATTAATAAGCTCATTTTCTTAAATTTAAGATGTCTAACCACTTAAATAACTGAAAATGAATTCTTCAAAAAAGTATTTTGCCGAAGCACTCGGCACCTTTGCATTAGTTTTATTTGGCTGTGGAGCTGCAACTATTGCTAGCGTAACTCATTCAGGACCTGCAGGAATTGGTCTTTTGGGTATTTCTCTTGCTTTTGGTTTTGCCGTGTTGGTTATGGTCTACACCATTGGTCCAATTTCAGGATGCCACATTAATCCAGCAATCTCAATAGCTATGTTGGCAGCGGGTAAACTCTCGGCCAAAGATACAGTTGGCTATATTATTTCGCAATGTATTGGAGCCATTGCTGCGTCAGGCTTACTCTATGTTTTGGCTACGGGAAGTGCAGGTTTCTCAATGCCCGAATGGGGCTTGGGAGCTAATGGATGGGGGCCTGGTTATCTCGGTGAGTATGATATGAAATCGGCACTGATAGCAGAGTTTGCATTCACCTTTCTCTTTTTGATGGTAATCTTTGGGGCAACCGCTTCCAAACACACATCGCCAATGATGGCAGGTCTTGCCATAGGTATTTCCTTGGCATTAATTCATATGGTTGTTATCCCGATTACGGGAACATCCGTTAATCCAGCCCGTAGTTTGGGTCCAGCGCTTTTTGCAGGCGGAATGGCTTTGCAACAGCTTTGGCTTTTCATTGTAGCTCCTATTGCAGGAGGACTTTGTGCTGCCTTAGTTCGCAATATTTTTTTGGATGATTGATTTTTAAGTTTTGTTGAAAATTTCATTAATAAACCTCATAGTTTTTAAAAAGCTGTGAGGTTTAAAATTTTATATTTGTTCTATGAATATTGAACAGCAAATTAAAAGCCTTCGCAACGAACTCCGCGAGCATAATTATAACTATTACGTATTAGATACCCCAACCATTTCCGACTTTGAATTTGACCAAAAATTAAAGCAACTTCAAGACTTGGAAAAAGCGCATCCCGAATTTTACGATGCCAATTCGCCCACGCTTCGCGTAGGTGGTGAAATAACCAAGAATTTTGAAACCATTCCGCATACTTATAGAATGTATTCCTTGGATAATTCTTATTCAAAAGAAGACCTCGAAGACTGGGAAAAGCGAATCGAAAAAATGGTAGACGGCAAAGTAGAATTTACGTGCGAACTTAAATACGACGGTGCTTCAATCAGTTTGACTTATGAAAACGGTAAGCTGAAAAAAGCAGTAACTCGTGGCGACGGTTTTCAAGGCGATGACGTTACTGCAAACGTAAAAACCATCCGTTCAATTCCTTTGCATTTGAAGGGAGATTTTCCATCACTTTTTGATATTCGCGGTGAGATAGTTTTGCCTTTTGAAGGTTTCGCAAAGATGAACACCGAAAGAGTTGAATTGGGCGAAGAACCTTATCGAAATCCACGTAATACCGCTTCCGGCAGTTTAAAATTGCAGGATAGTTCTGAAGTAGCTAAGCGTCCGTTAGATTGTCTTTTATACAGTTTGAAGGGGGAGCGGCTTCCAATAAAAACACAATTTGAAAGTCTTGAAAAAGCAAGACAATGGGGTTTTAAAGTTCCCGAAGCAGCTAGGCTTGCGAAAAACTTGGATGAGGTTTTGGAATTTGTAAATTATTGGGATGTACACCGCCACAAACTTCCATACGAAACCGATGGAGTGGTGGTAAAGGTGAACAATTTACAACAACAGGAAGAACTCGGTTATACTGCAAAATCACCGCGCTGGGCAATGGCCTATAAGTTTAAAGCTGAACAAGTTTCTACGGTTTTAAACCAAATTACCTATCAAGTGGGAAGAACCGGCGCGATCACACCTGTTGCAAATTTGGTACCTGTTGAATTGGCTGGGACTATTGTAAAACGCGCTTCATTGCACAACGCAGACCAAATAGAAAAGCTCGATATCCGCGAAGGCGATACTGTTTTTGTGGAAAAAGGAGGTGAAATAATTCCGAAGATAATTGGGGTCGATTTTACGCAGCGTGATCCAAGTTCAAATTCTACAAAATACATAACTGAATGCCCCGAATGTGGAACACCATTGGTCCGGAATGAAGGCGAAGCGCAGCATTACTGTCCAAATGCGGAAGGATGTCCGCCACAGATTATTGGGCGCATCCAACATTTCATTTCCCGGAAAGCAATGGATATTGAAGGATTGGGCGGAGAAACCGTTGCGCTTTTGGTGAACAACGGTTTAATTAATAATTATGCTGACTTGTACTTATTGAAGGAAGAGCAGATAATTCCTTTAGAGCGGATGGCGCAAAAAAGTGCCGAGAATATGATAAAAGGAATTGAAGCATCAAAGGAGATTCCTTTCGAAAGAGTGCTTTTCGGTTTGGGAATTCGTTATGTGGGTGAAACCGTTGCAAAAAAACTGGCTAAGCATTATAAAACAATTGATGCCTTAAAACATGCTTCCGAAGAAGAATTAATAACCGTTGATGAAATAGGCGAGCGTATTGCCCAAAGCGTAGTTTCCTTTTTCGCTTCCGAAGAAAGTAGTGCAATCATTGAACGCTTAAAAAATTATGGGGTTCAATTGGAGATTTCTGCAGAAAAACTCGCCAACCAGACAAATACTTTAAATGGAAATACATTCGTTGTTTCTGGTGTTTTCACAAAAGTTTCCCGCGATGAACTAAAAAAACTGATTGAGGACAACGGTGGAAAAATTTCCAGTTCTATATCTGCAAAAACAAATTATGTGGTTGCGGGCGATAATATGGGCCCGAGCAAGAAAACTAAGGCAGAAAGTCTGGGTGTGGCAATCATTTCCGAAGACGATTTTTTACAAATGATTTCTTAATTGAAAGAAGAAAAGGCTTGAAAAAAACTATTTTTGCAACTCAAAAGTTTGGCTCTCCATGTTGAAAAAAATAAAACACCATTCTTTAAAAAAACATACAGATAAAAGTTTAATGCAACGCGATATTTCGCAGCGCAACGCCCCTTTGAAGTATTTAGGGTTTTTGGTTGACGAAGCTTTTTTTGACAATTTTGAATTGTTTTATGAATTTGGAAAAGAACTTGGTTTGCAGCGAAAAGATGTAAAATTGTTCACTTTTGTTGAAACACGACGAAAAATTCCATCGCTTCGGCAAAATCAGATAACCAATAAAGAATTCACATGGCGCGGCGAAATACAAAACCAAAATGCACAGGAATTTCTAGATTTTCCTTTTGATGTGCTAATTGGTCTTTATAATGGCAAACACGATTACCTGAGCGCAATGGTTGCCCAGAGCAGAGCAAAATTCAAAATAGGTTTTAATGGAGCAGACGAACGACTTTATGATTTGTTGTTGACCGTTGATATTCAAAAGCCAGAACTTTTTAAAAGTGAAGTAAAAAAATATTTGCAAATCTTTAAAAAAATAGATTAAATATGAAAGAATTAATAGGAATCGGCGTAGCATTGATCACTCCTTTTAAAAGCGATTTTTCCGTAGATGTGGATGGATTAAAAAAAGTTGTGAATTTCAATATTGAAAACGGAATCGACTATTTAGTTGTGTTGGGAACAACTGCCGAAAGCGCAACGCTGTCAAAAGAGGAAAAGCAAATTGTGATTGACACAATTGTTTCTGCAAACAGCGGGCGTATACCCTTGGTTTTGGGTATTGGCGGTAACAATACACAGGAAGTGATCGCTGAAATGAAAACTCGTGACCTTTCAGCTTTCACGGCTATTCTTTCGGTTTCTCCATATTACAACAAACCAACACAGGAAGGTATTTATCAGCATTTTGCAGCCATTGCTGAATCTGCTCCGCTTCCGGTAATATTGTATAATGTTCCAGGAAGAACAGCTTCAAACATGCTTCCGGAAACTGTAATTCGGTTGGCGCATGATTTTGAAAAAATTGTTGCCATCAAAGAAGCGGCGGGCGATATTGTACAAGCAATGCGACTGATTTCTGGCTGTCCGAAAGATTTTCTTGTAATTTCTGGGGATGATATGATAACATTGCCAATGGTACTAGCCGGTGGAGCAGGAGTAATCTCGGTAATTGGCGAAGGTTTTCCGAAGGAATTTTCAAGAATGGTGAAACTCGGTTTGGATAAAAAAGTAGATGAAGCCTATAAAATCCATTATAAAATAGCGCCAGCAATCGACTATATTTTTGCTGAAGGAAATCCCGCTGGAATAAAGGCGGTTTTTAAATCTTTGGAAATTTGTGGTGACACGGTAAGGCTTCCTTTGGTGGGAGTTAGCGATGGTTTGAGAGACAAAATTGAAGCTTTCTCTAAAAATTTCTAAAATAATTCTTTTTGTTTTGTAGTTAAATATTTCAAAAGGCTTGCAAATAATAGCCTTCAGCGCAATATTTTAGCCAAATAATAAGTTTGTTCAATCATGTTTAATTCCCTATTTTTGCACGATGTTTTTTAAGCCCATGCGATTACCCATTTTTATCATTCTCTGTCTTACTATTTTTCTTTCGTCTTGTAGCCAATACCAAAAGGTGCTTCGGAAAGACGATATGAGCAAAAAATATGTTTTTGCTGATTCTCTTTACAGAATAGGAAAATACAAAAAAGGTCTTAAATTGATGGAGCAGTTGGTTCCTGCCTACAGAGGGAAGCCTCAAGGTGAGAAACTAATGTTTATCTACGCAAACACTTATTACAATTTAGAAGATTATTATCTTTCTGGGTATCAGTTTGAGCGTTTTACGCAGGCGTATCCTCAAAGTGATAGTGCCGAAGTGGCTGCCTTTAAAGGAGCTAAAAGTTTTTATCAACTTTCTCCAAGATATTCTTTAGATCAAAAAGATACTGATAAGGGGCTTGAAAAGTTACAGGAATTCATCAACCAATATCCCAATTCTGATAAAAGAATGGAGGCGAATGCCCTTGTTGCCGAGCTTAGAAATAAATTAGAAAAGAAAGATTATGAAACTGCAAAGCAGTATTTAAGAGTAGAGGATTATAAAGCTGCTATTGGCGCTTTTGATAATTTTATTACTGACCATCCTGGGTCATCTTTTAGAAAAGATGCCTTTTACGGAAGGTTTTTAGCAGCATATAAACTTGCAATAAACAGTGTGCCTGTTTTAGTTCAGGAACGTCTTATTACTGCAAAAGGATATTACAATAATTTTATAAAATATTACAAGGATACAGACTTGGCACCTGAAGCTTTAGAGCTTTATCAGGATATAGAAAGCAGAGTTGTTCCAATTGAAACAGAACCCACTATTTAATTTATTTTACTATGGATATTAAAAATTCAGATGCACCCATCAATACCGTTACGCTTGACAAGAACTTGATCGATGCGCCAACAAACAATATTTATGAGGCTATTTCTATTATTTCAAAAAGAGCCTCTCAAATAAACGGCGACATCAAAAAAGAATTACTTGAAAAGCTTGATGAGTTTGCTACTTACAACGATAGTTTGGAAGAAATTTTTGAAAACAAAGAACAAATAGAGGTTTCAAAATTCTACGAAAAACTGCCTAAGCCACATGCACTAGCAGTACAAGAGTGGTTGGAAAATAAGATTTACTACAGAAATACTGTAGACGAAGTAGTTGAATAATTGGCTTCTTAAAACCCTTTAAAGGGAATATTTTGGGAATACCCCTAATTGATTACTCACAACTTAAAACTGAAACATGTCTGTTTTGAACGGGAAAAATATCTTGCTTGGCGTTACCGGCGGGATTGCCGCGTACAAAGCAGCTTTTTTGGTTAGGCTTTTAGTGAAAAAGGGAGCTAATGTAAAAGTTGTAATGACGCCTTCTGCGAAGGAATTCGTTACACCGCTTACGCTTTCCACCCTTTCCAAAAACGAAGTATTTTCTTCTTTCACAAACGAAGAAAACGAGAATGCCCAATGGAACAACCATGTTGAGTTGTCTCTTTGGGCAGACTTATTTTTAGTGGCTCCCGCCACTGCAAACACGCTTTCAAAAATGGCCAATGGCACGTCTGACAATCTTTTGCTAGCTTGCTACCTCTCTGCTAAATGCCCAGTTTATTATGCGCCAGCAATGGATTTAGATATGTATAAACATCCAACAACGGCGGCGACTTTTGAGAAACTGAACAGCTTTGGAAATATCCAAATTCCAGCTGCTTTTGGCGAACTCGCCAGCGGTTTGATAGGACAGGGCAGAATGGCTGAGCCAGATGAAATAGTCTCTTTTTTAGAAAATGATATTCTGAAAAAACTTCCCCTTCGCGGTAAGAAATTTTTGATTACTGCTGGTCCAACATACGAAGCAATTGACCCCGTTCGTTTCATTGGAAACCATTCCAGCGGGAAAATGGGTTTTGCCATTGCGGAAGCCGCAGCTATGTTAGGCGCTGAGGTTATTTTAATATCAGGCCCGACTGCTTTAAAACTTGAGAACGATTTCGTTAAAATAATCCACGTTACTTCAGCCGCAGAAATGTATGAAGCTGCGCACGAATATTTCGATCACACTGACATTGCTATTTTAAGCGCTGCGGTAGCTGATTATCGTCCTTCTGAAGTGGCTTCGGAAAAAATTAAAAAGAAAGACCAAGCGTTGACACTTCAACTTACAAAAACCAAGGATATTCTTGCTTCACTCGGCGAAATAAAGAAAAAACAATTTTTGGTAGGCTTTGCGCTGGAAACGGAAAACGAGAAAGAAAACGCAAAATTGAAACTCAAAAAAAAGAATTTAGATTTAATTGTGTTAAATTCGCTTCGCGACAAAGGCGCAGGTTTTAAAACCGACACCAACAAAATTACTTTGATAACCAAAGACAATAAAGTGCTTCCTTTTACTGTTAAATCTAAAAAAGAAGTAGCAAAAGATATTTTAGAATATATTATAGAACATACAAATGCGTAAAATTTTACTTTTCTTATTATGTACTATTGCTGTGTTTTCAGCAGAGGCCCAAGAACTTAACTGTACGGTAAACATTGACGCTGAACAAACCGGACAGCCTAATTTACAAATATTTCGAACCCTCGAAACCCAATTATTGGAATTTGTAAACAACACAAAATGGACCGATAAGGAATACAAAAACCAAGAACGAATAGATTGTAATATGACTTTGGTGATAAGCCAATATGATGGAGATACTTTTAACGCCACATTGCAAATTCAATCGTCAAGACCTGTTTTTGACTCTACTTATGACAGCCCTGTTTACAATTATTACGATAAGCAGGTAAACTTTACGTATAAGGAATATGAACCGTTAAATTTCAATATGAATAGTTTTGGTTCAAACCTTGTTTCTGTAATTGCATTTCACGTATATACAGTTTTAGGTTTGGATGCAGATACTTACACGCCAAATGGAGGCGAGCAATATTTTGAAATTGCAAAACAAATAACTAATACAGCGGCTTCAAGTCCATTTACTGGATGGAAAGCAAACGATGGAACACAGTCTAGGTTTCGTTATAACGATGCGTTGCTTTCTACAGTTTATAAAGAATTTCATGAAGCGATGTACCAATACCACCGCCAAGGCTTAGATGTTATGTCTACAAACCCAAAAGATGCAAAACAGAAAATTGCCGAAGCAATCAACAAATTGAAAGGCATTAATGACAGGCGTCCAAACTCCTTTTTAGTTCGCACCTTTTTTGATGCAAAAAGTGATGAAATACAAGCTATTTTCAGTGGAGGACCTCAAGTAGATATCACCAAGTTAGTTGAAAACCTTAACAGAATGGCACCTACTAAGCAAAGCAACTGGGCTGAGATAAAGTTTTAAAACTTAAAAAGAAATCACGGTCTTTTTAATTATTGCTTTTCGTTTAAACCTAATGGCTTTAATATAACATCTTTTCATTAATTTTAAGTTCCAAAACCCAATTTAGTGATAACAACACTTGCCATAAAAAACTATGCGCTTATTGAAGATATTCGTGTGGAGTTTAATGAAGGTTTAACAATTATTACTGGCGAAACTGGTGCAGGAAAGTCAATAATTCTTGGGGCATTGGCACTTTTACTGGGAAAAAGGGCAGATTTAAGTAGTGTAAAAGACGCTTCCAAAAAATGCGTTGTTGAAGGGCATTTCTCCATTAATAATTATGGGCTTCAAAACCTTTTTGAAGAGAACGATTTGGATTATGAACCACAAACAATCATACGTCGTGAAATTCTACCAGGGGGCAAATCCCGAGCTTTTGTGAATGATACGCCCGTTGCTTTGTCACAGCTTCAAGCACTGGCGCCTTACTTAATTGATGTTCACAGTCAGCACGAAACTCTTGAAGTGGTTTCGGAAAGTTTTCAAATGGAAGTGATTGATGCGTTAGCGGGCAATAGCTCACTTCTGAAATCATATAAAATACAGTTTGAGGAATTAAAAAAAATTTCAGAAGAACTCTCCGCTTTAAAACTTCAAAAGGAAAGTGCCTCGAAAGAATTGGATTATAACACTTTTCTTTATAACGAACTTCAGCAGGCAAATTTAAAAAAACTGAACCAACAAGAACTTGAAGAAACCTTTGAAACACTTGACAATGCCGAGGTAATTCAAGAAGCACTTGCAAATGTTAATCAACTTTTGGAAGAAGAAAAGCTGGGCGCTTTAGAAACTGCAAAGGAAGCCCGAACTGTCTTGGGGCGCATTAAAGAATTTTCAAAAACAGTTGAAGATTTTTGGCAGCGTTTAAATAGTGTTATTATTGAATTGGAAGATATTGCAATTGAAGTTAATAATTCCGCAGAAAAAATTGAGGCCGATCCTGAAATGCTTTTTCAGGTAAATGAAAAATTACAAACACTGTACAAGCTGCAGCAGAAACACACTGTTTCTTCTGTTTTAGAATTAATTGAAATAGAGGAGCGGCTTGAAGATAAAGTGAATACCACTTTAGGTCTGGACGGCCAAATTGAAAATCTGGAAAAACAAAAAAGTATCGTGCGGGAAACAGCGTTGAAAACAGCCGCGCAGCTTCACAATAAAAGAGAAGAAGCAATTCCGGTTCTTAAAAAGAAGCTTGAGGAGACACTCTTTCCTTTAGGTTTGCCCAATGCAAGATTTCAGTTTGAGCTTATCGCTTCCGAAGATTTTAAAACCAATGGAACCGATGCGCTGCAATTATTGTTCACGGCAAACAAAGGATTGGCTTTTGGGCCATTAAAAAAAGTTGCTTCTGGGGGTGAAATGAGTCGGATAATGCTCGCTATAAAAGCTGTTTTGGCTGAATATAAAAAACTGCCAACCATTGTTTTTGATGAAATAGACACAGGGGTTTCAGGTGAAGTTGCAAACAAAATGGCTGATATTATGTATAGAATGAGCAAAAAAATGCAGCTGTTGAGCATTACCCATTTACCGCAAATTGCTGCTAAAGGCGACCATCACATAAAAGTTTACAAAGAAGATAAAAACAACGTTACGGCGACCCACTTAAAAATTTTAAACAAAGATGAGCGCATTGTTGAAATAGCGCAAATGCTGGGAGGCAAAAATGTTTCCGAAGCAGCAATAGCAAATGCAAAAGAATTATTGAATTAAAATGTATCTTTACTTCTTATATTTAAGACATAAAAAAAACTATTCAACGAAAAAAAACTAAAACATGTCATATAATTTACTGAAAGGAAAACGGGGAATCATTTTTGGGGCATTGGATGCAAATTCCATTGCCTGGAAAACCGCAGAGCGCATTCACGAAGAAGGCGGGAAATTTGTACTGACCAATGCGCCTATTGCTTTAAGAATGGGACAAATAAAAGAACTGGCAGAAAAGACCAATTCTGAAGTTGTTCCTGCCGATGCAACTAGTGTTGAAGATCTTGAAAACTTAGTTGCAAAAGCAACTGAGATTTTGGGAGGAAAACTGGATTTTGTACTGCACTCTATAGGTATGTCCGTAAATGTTCGCAAGGGAAATCACTACACCAACCAGAATTATGATTTTACACATAAAGGTTGGGATATTTCTGCGGGCTCTTTTCACAAAACGATGCAAGTTCTTTATCAAAAAGATGCCATGAACGAGTGGGGGAGTATCATAGCACTAACGTATATGGCTTCTCAGCGCGTTTTCCCAGATTATAACGATATGGCGGACAACAAGGCATATTTGGAAAGCATTGCGCGTAGTTTTGGATATTTCTTTGGAAGAGATAAAAAGGTTCGGGTGAATACTATTTCACAATCGCCAACGCCAACTACAGCTGGACAAGGTGTTAAGGGCTTTGATGGCTTTATTAGTTACGCAGATAAAATGTCACCGTTAGGAAACGCTACCGCATTGGATTGTGCAAATTATACCATTGCAATGTTTAGTGATTTGACTAAGCGTGTAACACTACAAAATTTATATAATGATGGAGGTTTTTCTAATATGGGAGTGAGCGATGCAGTTATGAAAGACTTTGTGGACGGGAACTAAATTTCCGGGTATATTGAAACTCTTTAAATCCTGTCCATTTTTTGGACAGGATTTTTTTTTGAAATTCGCGAAGTAGTTGTTGATAATGTTTGGTGTTAACGTTTTTTTAAATACTTTTAGGGGATTATTAACTAAAATTTATCAAATTATGAGAAGAAGTACTATTATTGGGTGTTTCGTCGGTTTGCTCGCGCTAACGATGAATGCTCAAGTTACTCAACCTTCTACTTCGCGATCCGATACGAGGACGACTGTAGAGAATCAGAAAAAACCTGCAGCTTCCGTTCAGGAATTGCTGGTAAGGTATCAAAACGTGGGAAGCAAGCCGGGTGCTGTTTCTGAATATTTTACCATAGAGGAGCAGCAAATGTTGCTTTCATATTTCAGTAACCAGAAATCTGCTAATGCTGCACATACTATTAAGGGCGTTAGTACAAATAACTCTGCCGTAGCTAAAGAACTTGTTGTTTCAGATTCACAGCGCGCAGCTTTCAAAAACCCATACACTCCTTTATTTGTAGCTTCCGATGTTAAGGATAATTCTGCAGAAGCAAAAGGAATAGTAGTTTCTGCGGAAAATAGAGCTGCCATATACCAACAAACACAGCCATTATTTATAGCTCCTGTTGCTGTTACTGCAGAAGATGAAGCTGAAATTTTAGCTGCTGCACAAAGAAGCGCTAATACAGATATTGAGAACATTACTGTAACTCGCAGCAGAACGATACTTTCTGATATTATTCCTACTGCAGGTGCTATAGAAACATTTACTCCAGCAGTTGGAGATAACTTCTTCGATCCAGGAGGACCAGGAGGGAGCAGTACAGGCGGTACGCCAGGTAACTACCCAAACTGTGGTTGCGACACTGTTACCACCCTTGATGGTGCTACGGAAGTTGATTTTCAATTTTTTAGTGTCTTTGCAACTTTCGATTACTTAAGAATTTATGATGGTGCAGATACATCGGGAACTGTTTTGTATGATAATAGTTCTACTGGTGCAAATAGTGGAGATATAACCCTTGCCGATATGATAGGTTCTAATGGTTCATCCACTTTTACAGGTACCTCAGGCAGTCTTACGTTTTTCTTCCATTCTTCAACTGTTGTTGATTACGGTGGATGGGATGCAGAGATAACCGCGGTTTCAGGTGGTGGTGGTGGAACTGTTTGTTCGCAAAGCCATCCATTTGGAGCAGTTGCTGCAGGTGCATCTGGATCTTCTGTTGATTCAACATTTAAAACTGCTGCAGATCTTGTAGTAGCAGCAGGTGAGGATTTTACATTGGATACTATTGAAGTTCCTTTTCTAACATTCGCACCACTTGATCCTCCAACAACAGCAAACATCGTATATTACGAAAATGCTGGTGGATTACCAGGCGCTATTATAGGCAGTGAAACTGTGGTTCCGACCATTTTGAGTTCAGGCCCTTGGGCAAACCCTGCGGCTTTTCAGTTTTTGACCAGTTTGGCAGTTACTCCATTTACTTTTACCGGTGATGCGTCTGTTGACAAAACATATTGGGTAGAGATAAGTATGGGAACGGCTACTAATCAAGCAACTGTTTTTTGGGAATACACAAATGACATTCCTGTAGAAGGTGAGCCATATGCTAAATTTGATTCTACTATAGGCACTTGGGCTATAGACGATCCAACACAAGAAGTGGTTTACGACTTTAGCGGTAACTGCGAGCCGATGAGTGGCGGTGGAGTAGCATGTTCTCAGGATCATCCATTTGGAGCTGCTGCTGCAGGTGCATCTGGATCTTCTGTTGATTCAACATTTAAAACTGCTGCAGATCTTGTAGTGGTAGCTGGTGAGGATTTCACATTGGATACTATTGAGGTTCCTTTTCTAACATTCGCACCACTAGATCCTCCAACAACAGCAAACATCGTATATTACGAAAATGCTGGTGGATTACCAGGCGCTATTATAGGCAGTGAAACTGTGGTTCCGACCATTTTGAGTTCAGGCCCTTGGGCAAACCCTGCGGCTTTTCAATTTTTGACCAGTTTGGCAGTTACTCCATTTACTTTTGCCGGTGATGCGTCTGTTGACAAAACATATTGGGTAGAGATAAGTATGGGAACGGCTACTAATCAAGCAACTGTTTTCTGGGAATACACAAATGACATTCCTGTAGAAGGTGAGCCATATGCTAAATTTGATTCTACCATAGGCACTTGGGCTATAGACGATCCTATACAGGAAGTTGTTTATACTTTTAGTGGTCAATGTGACCCAATGGGGGGTGGTGGTCCTGGACCGCTTACTACTGTATATGGTATTAACAATGCAAATCAAGACCTTATAGGTTTTGGAGTAACAACTCCAGGAACAACTGAGGTTTTTGGAACTTCACCTATTACAGATCCTGCTCTTTTTGAAAATGCCGGTGCAATTGATCCTGCAAATCCAACTACTGGTTATGCATTAGATAATGGCGGTAATTTTTATTCTTTTGATGTTACCACAGGTTTTTATACTTCATTAGGAAGTATTCCTGGTGACTGGGTAGGTATGGAATTTGATCGTAGCAGTGGAATACTTTATGCTATTGCGGGCGCAGACCTTTATACCATAGATCCAGTGGCAGTTACTGCCACATTGGTAGGTGCTACTGGTATTAATCCAGCTGATCTTCCAATTGCATTGGCCATTGATGGTGCTGGTGTAGGATATACCTATGAGATAGTGACGGACAATCTATATTCAATAGATCTTGCCACTGGTACAGCAACACTTATTGGCAATATTGGTTTTGACGCTAATTTTGGTCAAGGTATGTGTTATGATCCAACGACAGATATGGTTTACATGTCAGCTTTCAACGGTGGTTCATTTGCTGCTGAATGGCGATCTGTAGATCTTTCAACTGGAACAACTAGTTTAATAGGTCCAATTGTAACTCCTGCCGCAACTACTCAAGTTGCTTGGGCTTCAATAGGAGAAACTTTACCTCCTCCAGCATGTCCAGAACCAACAAACTTAATGGTTACAAACATTGGTGCAACTTCTGCAGATCTTTCTTGGGATGCAGAACCAAATGCAAGCAGTGGATATATCTGGTATGTTTTTGATCAAGGAGCAAACCCAACAACTGATACCCCAGTTGCAACTGGAACTACAGCAGCGGGTGTAACTACTGCAACAGCTTCAGGTTTAGGCGGTGGCTTCAATTATGACTTTTATGTGGTTGCAGATTGTAATACAGATGGACTAAGTCAATATGCTGGACCAATAACATTTGCTACCCCACCAGCTTGTGGAGGTAAATTTTATGATACTGGCGGACCAGGCGGAGACTATCAAAACGATGAAAACGTTACAACCACGATTAATCCAGCTAATGCGGGCGAACAGGTTACAGTTACCTTTACCGCTTTTGATGTAGAATCATCTTGGGATGCACTTTATGTATATGACGGTCCGGATGCTAGTTTCCCAATTATTTCTAGTGGTAATCCAGCTACAAATAGTGGATTCCCTGCAGGAGGTTATTACGGAACCACCATACCTGGACCATTTGTTTCTTCGGATCCAAGCGGAGCGCTTACTTTCGTATTTAGAAGTGACTCTTCTGTGCCACGTACAGGATGGGAAGCAGATGTTACTTGTGCGCTATCACCTCCACCGAACGATTTGATAGTGAATTCAATTGACGTTGATGAGATAGGGTTCCCTTATACTGACCCTGCAGTACATATGCCTGCTGCAACTCTTGAAGGCGGCAATCCTGTGAATTGTGATCTTACTGGCGCCAACGGTGTTTGGTACAACTTTGTATCTGCCGGAAACGGTACTGCAAATGCGATGATCGTTACTCCTGGCGGAGCTAGCTCAGTAACGTTCTATACCGCTCCTAACGAGAATGCGGTTGAGACCGACCTTACCCTTGTTCCACAACAGACCAACCAGTGTCTACCAGGAACTTCAGCATCGATCTTTACCCTTGCCGGTCAAGCGTACTATGTATTCGTGCTTAACAGTGGTGCGGTTACCGACATCATGATTGACGGAACGAACTTAAGTACTTCGGACAACAGTATAGCTGGTTTCAGTTATTACCCGAATCCAACCACTGAGGTTCTTAACTTGAGCAGTGTTGACAACATCGAGCGCGTATCCATCTACAACCTTTTAGGTCAGATGGTTATTGACAGCCGCGTTGATGCCACCACATCTCAAATGGATGTTTCTGCACTTAGTACAGGCACCTATTTGATGAAGGTTACCGTTAATGGACAGGTAGGTACTTATAAGTTGGTGAAGGACTAATTCCTAAAAACCTTTTTAATAATACCCAGCCACCCGCCAAAAGCGGGTGGCTTTTTTTATGGTTTATTAAAATTTATAGTAACTATATGATTTTTTAAATTGAATTATGGGTAGCGAGAGATTATTCTAAATAAAATTTAATTGATCATATTTAAAAAAAAATAGATATTGTTTTTTTTCCTGAAAATCTTACTAGTTGTTAATTTAATAGAGTATCCCTAATGTGTTGAAATTCTTATTGATAAAAGCTTTGATATTCGGTTTTTTTGGAATAGTTTTAATTCTTTAAACCAAATACTAACTAAATTATTTAATTATGAAAAAAATTACTATGCTAATTTTGCTGATGTTATGTGCTATAGGTTATAGCCAGACTGATGCAAAGTCGATGGGAGTAAGTAGCCCCGTCACTGTTAAGACACAGCAGAATAAATCACAAGCTGTTCAGCAACCTCAAAAAGGTTCGTCTGCTACAGATTTAGGTGATAGCAATTCTCGCGCAAGGAACACGAACGTTCAGTATCAACCTACTGCTATAGCGCCGGTTGCCTACTTTAGAAATAATGCTGCGCCAATGGGAGAAGTTGTTGAAGGAATGAGTTCAACTACATTCAATCCAAACCTTCGTATTCCTTTAACTGGAAACTATGGTTATCCTGCTAATAATGCAGTTGCTGCATTGGTTTATGACAATGGGCCTCATTACAATATTGCTGGACCGCCTCCTGTAAGTATGTTGCAGGATACTTCCTTGGGAATGTCACTTTTTGGTTTTGGATGTCAATTTATTAATTCAAATAGTATTGCTGATGATGTAATACTTACAGCTGACTATGACATCAATTCTGTAGACGTTTATGCTTATCAGACAGGTTCGGTACCTCCTTCAGTAAATGCACTTTATATGCAGGTATGGGATGGTGACCCTAGTGGTGGTGGAGCTTCTGTTATTTGGGGCGACCTTACAACAAATATTATGTCTAACGTAGCTTCAAGCACAGCATTTAGACAATTAGAAAGCGTTCCCGGAGGTACAACACGAGAAATTCAGATAGTTACTGCTAATACTACTGGATTATCTCTTACTGCTGGCACCTATTGGATTGAGTATACATTTGCTGGTTCAGGGGCTTCTGGTCCTTGGGCGCCACCAATTGTGATTACTGGAAATGCTACAACAGGAAATGCTATGCAAAATTTAGCTGGTGTTTGGGGCCCTGCAATTGATGCTGGATCTGGAACACCTCAAGGTATGCCTTTCCAAATGTATGGTGACCCAATTGGCGGCGGCGGCGGTGCTTGCGGAAGCCCAATACTAGAAGTAAACCAAGATTCTACAGATACTTGTATGGCTAATATTACACAAACTGATTTAGCCCAGTCTTATATTCCAATTGAGCCAATTGCGGCTGGAGCTGGTATAATGTTTGATGTTGCCTCTACTGGACTCGATGTAGATTTATCATTATGGGATGGTCTTCCAAATGCAGGAGGTACTATGCTTGCGAGTGGAACAAGTCAAACAGACGGTACAGTATGGACCGATGTTTTTTGGGATCCTGTTGTGAATGTTACCGTTGGAAATACTTACTATATAGTTATTGATGGGGATCCATTGTTGCCTTGCGTTGCGGGTGATACTTCTGACCCTTATCCAGGTGGAAATGTTTTTGCCAATGCTGGTTATAATTCTTTCCCAGGTTTCGATTATACTTTTAGAACCTATAGCTGTGATGCTTCTGGTGGCGGGTGTCCTATAGTTAGCGACTGCAACTTGAGTGATGTTACTCCAGATGATGCTAGTAGTCCAAATGTTTGGGACAGACCTTTTGCTGATGGAACATGCTGTTCAGGTTTGGGTCCTGTATCTTATGACGTTTATGGTCCATTTACAGTGGATGTTACTGGTCTTTATACCATTGATAGTGATCAGGATAGCGGTGCTTGGGATGGCTATATCTTTTTATATGAGACTTGTTTTGACCCACTAGATCAAACTACAAATTATATAGCGGGAGATGATGATGGTCCTGCAGGTATTGGAACATCTCAGATATTGGATGTGAATCTTACTGCAGGGACTGAGTATTATTTTATCACTACTGGATTTTCTGCTGGAGATTTTGGTGCATTTACAACCACGATTACTGGTGTTGGTACAGCTAGCTGTGGTGGTCCTGTTGTGACCTATGACGACTGCTCAGGTGCTATCGCAGTTGCTTGTGGTGACAGTGTAGTTGGAGAGACTTTGACTGCTACGGATTCAGGCGGAAATGCTGCTCCAGACGTGTTTTATAAGTTTACAGGAACGGGATCTCCACAGTTGGTTACTATATCACTTTGTGCTGCAACCGACTATGATTCAGTTCTTCGTGTATTTGACGATTGCGACCTTCTAAACGAACTTGCTTTCAACGATGATTTCTGTGGTCTTCAGAGCGAGGTTACCTTCCAGTCTGATGGTATCTCTACTTATTATATAATGGTTGAAGGTTTTGGAAGTAATTCTGGTAATTTCAGTCTTGATGTTACTTGTACCGAACCATTACCGAATGATGGATGTGAAGGAGCTATTGCAGTAAACTGTGGTGACTCCGTTACTGGAACAACTGTTGGTTCTACCATAGATACCGCACCTACTTGTGGTACTCCTATCACTTCACCAGGTGTTTGGTATACTCTTGATGATAACAGCGGACTTCCTGGTGACATTACTCTGTCATTGTGTAACGGTACTGACTTCGATTCTAAAATATCTGTTTACAGCGGCAGCTGTACAGCACTTGTTTGCGTTGATGGTAACGATGACGCCTGTGGACTTCAGAGTGAAATCTCTTTTGCGAGCGATGGGAATACCAAGTTTTACATTTTGATTCACAGCTTTGGCGGTGCAACGGGTAATTTCACACTTGATGTGACTTGTACACCAACACCTCCACCGAACGATAGGATTGTTAACTCTATCGATGTTGATGAAATAGGCTTCCCTTATACAGACCCAGCAGTAGCTATGCCTGCTGCTACTACCGAGAACGGTAGTCCTGTGAATTGTGATCTTACTGGCGCCAACGGTGTTTGGTACAACTTTGTATCGGCCGGAAACGGTACTGCAAATGCGATGATCGTTACTCCTGGCGGAGCTAGCTCAGTAACGTTCTATACCGCTCCTAACGAGAATGCGGTTGAGACCGACCTTACCCTTGTTCCACAACAGACCAACCAGTGTCTACCAGGAACTTCAGCATCGATCTTTACCCTTGCCGGTCAAGCATACTATGTATTCGTACTTAACAGTGGTGCGGTTACCGATATCATGATTGACGGAACGAACCTAGATACTTCGGAGAATAGTATAGCTGGTTTCAGCTATTACCCGAACCCAACTACTGGCGTTCTTAACCTGAGCAGTGTTGACAACATCGAGCGTGTATCCATTTACAACCTTTTAGGCCAGATGGTTATTGACAGCCGCGTTGATGCCACCACATCTCAGATGGATGTTTCCGCACTTAGCACCGGTTCTTACCTAATGAAGGTTACCATAAATGGACAGACCGGCACTTACAAGGTAATGAAGGACTAATCTTTTTAGAAACATTAATTTATAATACCCAACCACCCGTCATTGACGGGTGGTTTTTTTATAATGAATTTATTACATCAATAAATTATATGAAAAGCTACACACGAAAGTGGGTGGCTTTTTTTATTTGACTAACTTTGCGCAATGAAGCGAAATTATTCCTTTATAATTCCAGTATTCAACCGTCCTCAGGAAGTAAGGGAACTTTTGGAGAGTTTTATAAATTTAAATTTTCAGGAAGATTTTGAAATAGTTTTGGTAGAAGATGGCTCAACAGAAACTTCGGAAGAAGTGGTTGAGGAATTCTCCAAAAACCTTTCTATTTCGTATTATTTTAAAAAAAATACCGGCCCTGGAGATTCACGAAATTTTGGAATGAAGCAAGCAAAGGGTAATTACTTCATAATTCTCGATTCTGATTGTTTGTTGCCTCCCCATTATCTAATTACGGTAGATTCATTTCTAAGTAAACATTTTTATCATTGCTTTGGTGGTGCAGATGCAGCCCACAGCAGTTTTACACCTTTGCAAAAAGCAATAAATTATGTAATGACTTCTTTTTATACTACTGGGGGAATTAGAGGAAGTAAAGCAAGCGTTAACCGTTTTGAGCCAAGAAGTTTTAATATGGGTATTTCACAGGAAGCGTTTGAAAATACGGGTGGTTTTGCAAAAATACATCCAGGGGAGGACCCCGACCTTTCACAACGCATTTTAAGAGCAGATTATAAAACTACATTTTTACCCAATGCGTTCGTTTATCATAAAAGACGCATTTCTTGGCAAAAATTCTATACACAGGTCAAAAAATTTGGACTTGTTAGGCCTATTTTGAACCGATGGCATCCTACGGCTAGTAAAGTTACGTTTTGGTTTCCGACGGTATTCGTTTTTTTTACACTATTTTCTGTGTTGTTTTCCCTTCTAATATCCTTCTTTTTTATAGTTCCAATTCTTCTATACTTAATGGTGATATGGATTGATTCTTCCATAAAGAATAAAAGTATCTATATTGGGTTACTATCCATAGCTGCCGTTTTTGTTCAATTTTTTGGATATGGAATTGCTTTTCTGAAATCAAGTATTTTAATAAACCTTCTAAAGAAAGATCCGCAGAAACAATTTCCCTCTTTATTTTTTAAGTAATTTTAGTGACTGTCAATTAAACTATTATGACGAAGGGATTTTTTAAAAATAATAAAAACTCAAAAGTAAAACGCTTTTTGTTTTTTTTGGTTCTGGCTACAATTTTTTGGGTTTTAACTAAATTCAGTAGGGAATTTACCTCTACAATGCAGGCAAGGATTAATTATGAAAATATTCCCGAAACTGCTGCATTGGCTGGAAATAATATTAATGATATTACATTTGACCTTACAGCAAACGGCTTCGAAATTTTATTCTATAAATTTAAGAAACCAACTATTGAAGTTCAGGTTAGCAAATATTACACGAATGAAAAGAAAGGTTTTACAATCTCCAAAAATGATTTGTTACGTCTAGTTGCCTCTAATTTTAATAGAAATTTGGCCATCAAAAATCTTTCGGTTGAACAATTGGAAGTTCGTTTAGATCCAATTGTTTTAAAGAAAGTACGGGTTGTCGCAATGACAGATATATCTTTTAAAAATGGTTTTAAGGCAGTAGATAGCATAATCGTTTTTCCTGATTCGATTACTATATCTGGTCCTTCCGGAAGTTTAAAAAACATTAAAACCATTGCAACAGATTTAATTTCACTTAAAGATGTGGAAAAAAATATTTCGGAAACAATTAAAATTTCAAAGCCAAGCAAGGAAGTAGTTTTGGTTAAACCGAACAAAGTGGGAGTAAAATTGGAAGTAGCAGAATTTTCCCAAGGAAAATTTACGCTTCCAGTTGAGGTTATTAACTTACCCCCAGATGTGGAAATAAAATTGGTTCCACAAGTAATAACAATTTCTTTTGATGTTTCTGTAAATGATTTTGCAAAAATCACAAAAGAAAATTTTAGAGTAGTTTGTGACTATTCCAAAAGGAATGAAAATGAAAATTTCATGTTGCCTTTTCTCGAAAAGAAACCTCAAAATATTATCAATGTAATGTTCGAGCCCAAGAAGATTGATTTTTTCGTATTTAAATAAATTTCATTTCTACAAATAAAAATTTTAAAAGATGAAAATAGTTGGTTTAACAGGTGGAATTGGAAGCGGAAAAACAACTGTCGCAAAATTATTTTCGGAATTGGGAGTGCCTGTGTATATTGCAGATATTGAAGCCAAAAAATTAACAAACTCTTCAACGGTCATTCGCCGTAAGCTAACTAAACTTTTAGGCGATGAAACTTATTTAAACGGTACTTTAAATCGGAAATATGTTGCCGAAAAAATTTTTACGGATGAAGCTCTTCTAAATGCGGTTAATGCAATAATCCATCCTAAAGTTGCAGCTCATTTTAAGAAATGGGTCCTGAAACAAAAAACGAATTACGTATTAAAGGAAGCTGCAATTCTTTTTGAAAACGGCAGTTACAAAGATTTTGATGTAGTTATTTTAGTTACTGCTCCAAAGGATTTACGCATTGAAAGAATAAAAATGCGCGACAAAGCTACGCAGGGTGAAATTGAACAACGGATGAACAATCAGTGGAGCGATTCCAAAAAGAAAAAGCTAGCAGATATAGTTATTGAAAATATTGAAATGGATGCTACGAGAAAGCAAGTGGAATCAATTCATCATTCATTAATATAGGGGCTCTTTAAAATTGTCTTTTCTTTTGTTAACATTTGGTTAAATGAACAAGTAGCTAAATGTTAAAATCTTACTTTTGAGGTATGAACAAAAAGCTATTCGTATTGCTTATAGCGCTCATGAGCCTCTCATTATTGGGAATAGTATTTGTTCAGGGATATTGGATATCAAATGCATATCAAACCAAAACAGATCAATTTACCATTAATGTAAAACAGGTTCTTTTGTCTGTTGCAAAAGAAATTCAGTTACGGGAGAATGAAGCCTATTATCAAGTTTACAGTGCCTATATAGATAGCATACAGGTTCCCGATAATGCGATTTTCACAGAATTGGCCTATAGAATTCAGAATAAGGCCACGAATGAAACATATATTTTTACCGACGGAATTTTAGAACAGGATTACAAACTTTCCTCAGGTCTTATGAATACAGATACCGATAGTATTCAGTTTACAAAGTTAACTAACAGGAAGACTAAGACCAAAATTTCTAAAAGCATAGATGGAACTACTACCACTGAGACACGAGTAGAGTCTTTTTCTAGAATGAAGGATTATGAGCGAAAGCAGTTTGAGGATTTTGTTGGTAATGTAACTGCGCTAACTCCAATATATAAGAGAGTAGATGCAGCCCAGATTGACGAATTGATCACAAAGGAGCTTAGGGAGAGAGGTTTAAATTCCAAATTTGAATTTGCTGTTTATAGTAATAATTTGGAAACCAAGGTTCGCTCTAAAGATTTTAAGTACGTTGAAAAGAGCAATTATAACGTGCCACTTTTTGTTAATGAAGACAAAAATGGGTATGAGCTTTATGTGAATTTTTCAGAAAAGGAAAAACTGGTTTTAAATAGCATTTTGGGAATGGCCATTCTTTCTCTGGTGTTTACTTCGGTAATAATTTTAGCATATTCCAGCGCTATTTCACAAATATATAAGCAAAGACAAATTTCTCAGATTAAGACTGATTTTATAAATAATATGACCCACGAGTTCAAGACGCCAATAGCTACCATAAATTTAGCACTTGATTCTCTTAAAAATCCTAAAGTAAAGGATAATAAGGAGTTTTTGGATCGTTACTTGGGAATGATACGGGACGAAAATAAACGAATGCACGCACAAGTTGAAAATGTATTGCGGATTTCAAAACTTGAAAAGAACGAGTTAGACTTGCCAAAGGAGCGTTTTGATTTACAGGAAATTGTGGAAGACGCAATTTCGCATGTAAGTTTGATCGTGGAAGATAGGGGCGGATATATCAAAACACATTATGGAGCTCTCAAATCTACAGTATTGGCCAATGAATCACACCTTAGCAATGTGATTGTTAACTTGCTTGATAATGCTATTAAATATTCTGAAGATGAGCCAAAGATTGATATTTATTCAGAAAATGTAAAAAACAGTATTATCCTCAAAATAAGAGATCAAGGAATGGGGATGACAAAGCAAGTTCAGAAAAAAATATTTGAAAAATTTTACAGAGAACACTCTGGCGATATACACAACGTGAAAGGACACGGCCTTGGACTGGCATACGTAAAGCGCATCTTAGATGATCACGATGCAGAAATATACGTTGAAAGTGAAAAAGGAAAAGGCAGCACTTTTATAATAAAACTACACTTAATATCTTAAAATTATGGAAACAGAAAACAAAAAAATCCTTCTAGTTGAAGACGATCCCAACTTTGGGACAGTACTAAAAGATTACCTTGCCATGAACGATTACAACGTTACGCACGCAAAAAATGGCATGGAAGGTTTTGAAAAATTTAAAAAAGACGATTTCGATCTTTGTATTCTTGATGTAATGATGCCGTACAAAGACGGTTTTACATTGGCAAAGGAAATTCGCGAGAAAAACGAAGATGTGCCTATTATATTCTTAACGGCCAAAGCCATGAAAGAAGATGTATTGAAAGGTTATAAAGTTGGGGCAGATGATTACCTCAATAAACCTTTTGATAGCGAAGTGCTTTTAATGAAAATTAAGGCTATCATTCAAAGAAAAGCTACAGATTCTATAGCAGATAGCAAACAATTTGAATTCCAGGTTGGTAATTTCCATTTGAACTCTAAATTGCGCTTTTTAACTTATAATAAGGAAACTCCAATAAAACTTTCTCCAAAAGAGAATGAATTATTACGTCTTTTGGCACTTCACAAAAATGATTTGATGCCAAGAGAACTTGCTCTGACTAAAATCTGGAGGGATGATAACTATTTTACCTCAAGAAGTATGGATGTTTACATTGCTAAACTTCGTAAATATCTTAGCAAAGATGATGGTGTTGAAATAATCAACATTCACGGAGAAGGTTTCCGTTTAGTGGTGAAGAGTGAAGTTGACAATTAAATTCTATCTTCTATCATTAAGATAAGTGTAAAAAAACGCCTTTATGAGGCGTTTTTTTCTTTTATATAGAGTAGGATTTCTGAAACATCAGTATCGTGATTGAACCACTGAATCGCTTCATTTTTCTTGAACCAGGTATTTTGCCGTTTTGCAAACCTGCGTGTATTTTTCTTTATTTCTGAAATGGCTTCTTCTTTGGTAATATTTCCTTCAAAATATTCAAAGAGCTCCCGGTAACCAACAGTTTGTAACGCATTTCTTTGTTTATGGGGTAGAAGTGAATTTGCTTCTTCAAGCAATCCTTCATTTATCATTTTATCAACACGTTGATTAATGCGTTCATAAATTAATTCCCTTTCTGCTGTCAAGCCGATAATAATGGTTTCAAAATCTCTTTCCTCGTTTTCTTTATTCAGAAATGAAGAATACGGTTTTCCAGTGCTCCGCGAAATCTCCAAAGCACGAACCAATCTATGTGGGTTGTGAATGTCAACTTTCTCGAAATATGCAGCATCTACTTTTTTCAATTCCCTTTGAAGCGCTTCAATACCCTTTTCATTCAATTCAGAATTCAATTGCTCCCGAATTTCTGGAGATACATTCGGAAAACTGTCCAATCCCTTTACCACGGCATCAACATATAATCCCGAACCTCCGACCATTATGGCCACTTTATTTTTTTCAAAGAGATTCTTTAGCAATTCAATTGCATCTCTTTCAAAATCACCGACGGAATAATCTTCAAAAATACTTTTGTTTTGGATGAAATGGTGCGGTGCAGCTTCCAGCTCTTCCTTTGATGGAACGGCTGTGCCAATGCGCATTTCTCCATAAAACTGTCTAGAGTCTGCAGATATAATTTCTGTTGAAAAAGCTTTTGCAAGTTTGATGGACAATGCTGTTTTGCCTATAGCTGTTGGTCCCACAACACATATGAGCAAAGGTTTTTTAGAAGGCATTATACTTCGGGATTAATTTCGGGATGTAAATTTTCACCGCATTTATGGCAAAACTTAGCATCATCCCTATGCCGTTGCGCACCACAATTAGTGCAAACCTGTGTATTTACGTGTACATAATCTTTCCCTAACACATCATTTTTGTCCATGCTCTTTGTGTATTCTGCGCTAACAATACCTGTGGGTACAGCGATAATTCCATAACCCAAAATCATAATAACCGTTGCTAATAACTGCCCAAGCGGAGTGGAAGGTGCAATATCTCCAAAACCAACCGTAGTTAGGGTTACAATACACCAATAAACACTTATGGGGATGCTTTTAAAGCCGTGTTCAGGGCCTTCAATTATATACATTAGTGTACCTGCAATTACAGCTATAACTAGAACTGCGAAAAGAAAAACAAGTATTTTTGCTTTACTGTTGGCAAGTGCCTTTCGCAATTTTGCGGCCTCGCCTATATAACGCGTAATCTTTAAAATTCGAAAAACACGTAAAAGTCTTAGCGCACGAACGGAAAGTAAGAAACTACTTCCAGCAAAAAGGAATGATAAATAGAGCGGAATGGTTGATAGAAAATCTATAATACCATAAAAACTGAAAATATAAGCTTTGGGTTTTTTAACTGTAATAATCCGGGCTATGTATTCAATACTGAAAAATATAGTAATAATCCACTCACCTAAATATAGTATTTCGTGGTATTTAGCATCAATCTCACTAACGCTTTCAAGCATTACTAAAACAATGCTTAATAAAATAAGGATGAGAAGTACAACATCGAAAAGCTTGCCCATGGGCGTATCTGCTTCATAAATAATTTCGTGAAGCTTAAAACGCCAAGATTTTTTATCGGTTGGTTTCAATTTGTGTTTTTTGAAAGTCTAAAATAAGCAACTTTAAACTAATTAACCGTATTGGTTGAAAGGTTTACGGTTTTAAGCACTTTGTTTTTTCGCATGTAATTCTGGATAATGTGTTGTGCATCTCTACTGTTGTGCATTGGGTTGATAATGGATTTTAGAATTTCAGGATTGTTGATTTGGTAATTCAAATTGTAAAAACCATATCCTTTATAAACTCCATTCTCAATCAAAATCACCGATCGTTCTTCAATATCCCTACCGCGGTCTATAATAAGTATGCTTTGGTTTTCATAACTGTATTTGTCCAAAAATGCTTTAACACGATTGTTATATTCTTCGGAAGATTCTTTGTTTACACAAGCTCCATAGCATTCTTTAATAGTATGGTTAAAACAACTTTTGTCGCCATTTTCAAGTCCGGTAAGTTTCTGACAAAGTTGGTTTTCTTCAGTTATTTTGAAAAGTGATGTCTTAGCCTGTTGATAATTACTAAAGGTTGTAATGGCTTTTTTTCTACCGTCAGCTTTTTCAATCTTCAGATTTATATATCCGTTTTCATCCACAAAAGAAGTAAGTTGATGTGTAAAAAGGGTGCTGCGCAGCGATCTATTAAATAACGGTTTGGTCTGTTTAATTTCTTCAGATTCCTTTAAAAGTGCTATTAATTCATTGCCAGTCTTTTCAAAAGTAACCGATTTTACTTCCAGCTGGATTTTCTTCGACTTGCGATTATCATTGGTAAAATGCTGCATCAACCTTTTTTTGATGTTTTTGCTTTTGCCAATGTAAATTACATTTCCTGCTACATTGTGCATATAATAAACTCCTATTTCTGAAGGAGTGCTTTCAATGATATCAAGTAGTTTTGGCGCTAATTGACGTTTTGGATCCTTGCGAAGCGTTTCGGTAATTATTTCTTTTGAAGTGTCCTTAGCCAATAACATTTTAAAGAGCGCAACAGTTGCCTTTGCATCACCTTGTGCGCGGTGACGATCACTCAACGGAATTCCCAATGAGCGAACCAACTTACCTAAACTATACGATGGCATATCTGGAATCAGCTTTTTGGATAGTTCTACCGTGCAGAGTGTTTCTTTTTCAAAATGATAGCCAAGACGGTCAAATTCGGTAGTGAGAATTCTATTGTCAAAAAGCGCATTGTGCGCAACCATAATGCAACCATCTGTAATTTCTATTATTCGCTTGGCTACTTCGTAAAATTTTGGTGCGTGCCGAAGCATTTCATTATTTATGCCTGTCAAGTTTACAACAAAGGGCTGTATTGGTTTTTCTGGATTGACTAAACTTGAAAATTGGTCAACAATGTTATGACCATCAAATTTATAAATTGCAATTTCGGTGATTCCCTCCTCATTGTATTTGCCGCCCGTTGTTTCTATATCTAAAATTGCGTACATCAAACTTTTTGTTCTCTTCTCTAATTATTATAATTTCGTTCTCCAAAAATCGCACTCCCAACACGTACCATATTGCTTCCGTTGGCAATTGCAATTTTATAGTCGCCGCTCATTCCCATACTTAAAATTTTGAGCTCTGTCCCGAATTCGCGGGATTGGATTTTAAATTCATTGTAAATCTTCTGCAGTTTCTGAAACTCTTCGGAAATTTGCTTTTCATCATCAGTAAATGTTGCCATTCCCATCAAGCCTACAATTTTTACGTTTTGAAGCTTTTTTAGTTCTTCCGAAGCTAAAAGTTTTGCAGCATCACCTTTATCCATTCCGAATTTGCTATCCTCTTCAGCTATTTTTATTTGGAGCAAACAATCTATGCTTCTTTCGTTCTTTTCGGCTTCTTTGTTTATTTCTTTTAAAAGTTTTAAACTGTCTACCGCGTGAATCAAACTCACAAAAGGCGACATATATTTCACTTTATTGCGCTGCACATGACCAATCATATGCCACTGAATGTCCTTTGGCATTTCCTGCCATTTGGACTCCATTTCTTGAATTTTGTTTTCACCAAAAACACGTTGACCTTGATTGTAAGCTTCCATCAAATCGCTCACTGGTTTGGTTTTAGAAACTGCAACAAGGGTAACGTTTTCAGGTAATTCTGAATTAAACTTTTTTAAATTTTCTGAAATACTCATCTCTTTTTTCCTCTCTTTTCTTAATCAGAATTCATAAATAGTAACACCACTTCTAAGCTTGGGTTCAATATAAGTGCTCTTTGGAGGCATCTTTAAACCTTCGTCGGCAATCATTTTCATTTCTTGCGTAGTTATGGGCAATAAGCCGAAACCTACGGCAAATGTTCCCGAATCTACAACAGTTTTCACATATGCCAAATCTCTTTTGCCGTGTGAATAATCTATGCGTTGGTCGTTGCGTAAATCTTCAATACCGAGAAGTGGTTTTAAAATAGTTACATATAAAATCTGTGTATCTAGTGCATCAAGGGCGTTGTTGATTTCATATTTGCTCTTCCGAAGATAAAGCGAATAAAACTCACCATCCAAATACATACTAAAATGGTGCTTTTTGGAAGGTTTGTAATATTCCATACCTCGATTTTCTATTCGGAAATATCCATCTAGTTTTATTAAAAACTCTTCTTTCTTTAAACCATTGAGATCTTTCACCAAACGATTGAATTCATATATTTTCAAATCGCTTTCAGGAATCAAGAAGCTCATGAAAAAATTATAAGCTTCTTCACCCGTGTGATGTGGGTTTTCTTCCTTTAAATCCTTAGCTAATAAATGCGAAGAGGCCGACCGGTGGTGACCATCTGCAATATAAAGCGCTGGTATTTCACTATAAATCTGCTGTATTTTTTCGAGTAGTTCTTCGTTATCTACATTCCAAAGATAATGTGTGTCCCGATATGTGGTTGTAAATTCATATTCCGGCCGGCTCTGCATTACAAAATCTATAATGGTTTCTAGTTCCGGATTGTCTGGATAGGTGAGTAGCACAGCTTCAGCATTGAAACCTACCGTTTTCAAATATTCTTTGAATATTACTTCGCGAAATTCCAGTGTATCCTCGTGTTTTTTGATAACATCATCTGCATAGTCTTGAACACTCGCTGCAGCCACGATACCATTAAATTCGAGACCATCCCGATTTACAATTTTATAAATGTAGAACGAAGGCTTTTCATCTTGCATGAAAATTTCGTCTTCTTTAAACTCTTGATAACGATTGCGCACCAAACCATAACGTTCCACGCCCGAAATTTCCTTCTGATATTTATAACCAGGATTTACAATATGCAAAAATGAAAAAGGATTATCCCGCAAGCGTGACTCCACTTGTGTTAACGTATAGCTGTCATAAGAACGTGCAGCGAGCAGACTCACTTTGTCCCGCGTAGGGCGGACGGCTTTAAAGGGGATAATTTTGGCCATTTTTTCAGTGATTAATGGAAAGTTGTAATTTACAGCCTGCCAATAAATTATTTTGCAAACATTTTTGAAACGTCTTCTGCTTTTCGGTTTTGGCTATAATCGTAAAAACCTTCACCACTTTTGGCACCTAGTTTTCCTGCCATTACCATATTTACTAATAGGGGGCAAGGGGCGTATTTTGGATTTTTAAAACCTTCATGCATAACTTTCAAAATAGAAAGACAGACATCCAAACCTATAAAGTCAGCCAAAGCCAATGGTCCCATCGGGTGTGCCATCCCTAGCATCATTACCGTATCAATTTCTTTAACGCCCGCAACGCCGTTGTATAATGTTTCAACTGCCTCGTTTATCATTGGCATTAAAATACGGTTTGCTACAAAGCCTGGATAATCATTTACTTCCACGGGAACTTTATTCAGTTTTTTGGAAAGCTCTTCCACGATTTTAAAAGTTTCTTCACTGGTGTTGTAGCCTTTAATGATTTCGACCAATTTCATAATTGGTACTGGATTCATAAAATGCATCCCGATAACCATCTCTGGACGGGATGTAACCGAGGCAATCTGTGTAATTGAAATGGAGGAAGTATTACTCGCAAGAATCGTATCATCTGGACAAAATTTATCGAGATCGCGGAAAATTTTCAGTTTTAAATCTACATTTTCAGTTGCGGCTTCTACCACAAGACCTGCATACTCAACACCTTCTTCTAGGTTTGTATATGTCGTAATGTTTTTAAGAGTCCTCAGTTTATCGGCTTCTGTAATGGTTTCTTTGGCCACCATTCTGTCCAGATTTTTGGTGATGGTTGCAATACCTTTGTCAAGTGATGCTTGTTGAACATCAATCAATTGTACTTTATAATCAAACTGAGCGAAGGTGTGGGCAATTCCGTTACCCATTGTTCCTGCGCCTATTACTGCTACGTTTTTCATTAAAATGAAATTTTATTTAGTTATATTTTTTTGAAATTTTCAATAATTAACATGGCTACCCGAAGTGCTTCAGCACCTTGTTGTAGGGATACTTCTGGTGTTTTGTCTGCCTTTATGGCTTCGTAAAAACTTTCAAGCTCATCGAGAATCGCATTGTTGTTCTCAATTTTTGGGTTTTCAAAATAGATTTGTTTTTTAATGCCTTCTGCATTGGTCAATATCATTGCGAAATCATCAATTTCAGAAGGAGCATTCTTCATTTTTACTACTTCACATTTCTTCTCCAGAAAATCTACTGAAATGTATGCGTCCCGCTGAAAAAAACGGGCTTTGCGCATTTTTTTTAGTGAAATTCGGCTTGCAGTCAAATTTGCCACGCAGCCGTTTTCAAACTCAATTCGCGCATTAGCAATATCCGGCGTTTCGCTGATTACCGAAACTCCACTAGCGCTCACTGCTTTTACAGGACTTTTTACAATGCTCAAAATGGCATCAATGTCGTGAATCATCAAGTCTAAAACTACCGAGACATCGGTTCCTCGAGGGTTGAATTCTGAAAGGCGATGCGTTTCAATAAACATCGGGTTGCTTATTTTATCTTTTATAGCAATAAAAGCTGGGTTGAAACGCTCAACCTGACCTACTTGGCCACGAACCTTTTGTTTTTTCGCTAAATCACGAATTTGCTCGGCTTCAGCTACAGTCTGAGTGATGGGTTTTTCAATAAAAACATGTTTCCCGGCTTTAATTACCATTTCGGCACATTCAAAATGTTTGCTGGTGGGCGTTACCACTACAACCATTTCACTGGCATCAATAAGGCTTTCCATTGTGGGAAAGCTTTTATAACCAAACTCATCAACTATTTTTTCCGAAGCTTCTTTACTAGCGTCGTAGAAACCCACAAGTTCATATTTTGTGGATTGTTGCAATAATTTCAAGTGTATTTTTCCTAAGTGACCGGCACCCAGAACTCCCGCTTTTAGCATTGGCGTGTGTTTTTTTTCAAAGATAATGGTTTTTGGGAAGACTAGAAGTGGATGGGTTGATGAGTTTATAAGTTTAATGGTTTATAAGTTATATAGTTTGAAATTTGGCACTAATTTGACAAATTTGGTTACTTTGTAAGGTCTAAATAGCTCACGTCTCAAATCTAATATCAATAAAAGTGAAAGATACATTTACCCACCAGGGAATGCGTAAAAAATTAGTTGAAACCCTTAAAAAGAAAGGGATTGTCGACAAAAATGTTTTACAGGCAATAGGCAAAATTCCGCGACATCTTTTTATGGATTCCGGTTTTGTGGACCACGCCTATATTGACAAAGCGTTCCCCATTGCAGCAGATCAAACCATTTCGCAGCCCTATACAGTAGCGCGCCAAACAGAACTTTTGAATGTTAAGAAAGGCGATAAAATTCTTGAAATTGGAACGGGTAGTGGTTATCAAGCCGCAGTGCTTTTAGAAATAGGAGCAACACTTTTTACCATTGAAAGACAAAACGAACTTTTCAAAAAAGCAAAACTTTTTCTTCCCAAACTAGGATACAAACCTAAGCGATTGATTTTTGGTGATGGTTATATTGGTCTCGAAGCGGAGTCTCCTTTTGATGGAATAATTGTAACAGCAGGAGCGCCTTTTGTTCCAAATCCATTATTGGCCCAATTGAAAGTAGGTGGAAAATTGGTGATTCCCGTGGGTGAAAATGTACAGATTATGACAGTCTTTTTACGTAAATCTGATACCGAATTTGAGAAAGAAGAGTACGGAGAATTCCGATTTGTGCCATTGCTGGAAGACAAAAACTAACGGTTTAGATAGTATACTTCATTATTTTGGTTATCAGGATCTTTCGTGTCATTGCTTGGAATAAATCCATGTAGTTTTAGTAGTTTTTTTGACGGAATATTCCTATGATCCGTGTAGGCCTCAATGGTTTCAAAACCTCTTTGGTTGAATCCAAAATCCAATACGGCTTTTAGGGCTTCACTCATAAATCCCTTGCCATGAAATTTTGGATCGAGGTCGTAACCTATCTCTGCCTTTTTTTTATCTTCTGAAAAATTCCATAGACAAATGTTGCCTATTAATTCGTTAGATTCTTTTGTTGAAATTCCCCAAGCGATTCCTATACCTGACTTTAAATTTGAATCCAATAGTTGAATATGCGCAATTGCCATTTCTTGTGTTTGCGGAGGTCTCTTTATGTATTTATTGATCTCTTTGTCTGAACGGAAATAATAAACCCTATCCGCGTCTGTTGGTAGGACTTTACGAAGGTTTAAGCGTTCTGTTATTATGATTGGGAAGGGTGTTGCCATAATATTTTTCTTGTTTTCAGTGGCCTCTATGTAAATATTGTGGCAGAGAACCTACAAAGCTTTTATTTGTTATTCAAAAATTTAATCAACTCCTCAAAAGACTCCTTTGCAGCGACCTCATTATATTTCAAAAGATACTGCTTTTTGCTAATAAAAGGAATGAACCTAAAATATTTTCCTTTTTTCAAGCTTTTTACATCATAGCCGTGGTAGGCATCATCATAAACCTGAATAGTTGCATTTTCGGCAACCATATACTTCAAAATATCATCAACTTTTACAATTTTATCCTTTCCGCCGGTCATAATAAGTACTGGAACTTTTGGTTTAAGTTGAATTTCATAACCGTTTGCTGGATAGAATAATGCAATTGATTTTATTTTTAGTCTTTCAAGCTCCGAAGCATCATTGGCGAGTGGGATTAAGCCCAAGCCTGCACGTGACCACCCCACAACGCTTCCATCAGAATTTTGGTCAATAAGTGCATTTTGTTTTGCCCATTTTAAGGCTTCTTCCAGTGTCCAAAGAATTTGTACCGGTTCTTCTTCATCAACCTCTCTTTTGGAAGCTTTATATGCAGCCACGTTGTCAACCAGTAAAACTGAAATACCTTCAGCGTTTAGTTTTTCAGCAACGTTATAATAATGTGTAGTGTCTTTAAAAATTCGCAAACCGCCAGTTCCCGGAAGAAAAACTGCCCATTTTGAAGCATCGTAGTTTTTCGCCTTTTGAAAGTGGAAAAAATCGGTCATCTTAGCGTCTTTCGGGACTTTTTGCATCGGAATGCAACTGGTGAAGAGTGAAAATACAAGTAATAATTTCAGTATAGTTTTCATTTTTTTATAATTATAAGCCTAAGAGATCTAAAAACTTCAGTCCAAAAATAAATGCGCCATCACTGCCGCCGTTGTAATAGGAGCGTACATAATCTACGCGAAGCAATCTAAATTTTCCAAAGCCAAGATTGTCTATACCTACGGAAAATTCGGAATATGGTTTTCGTTCTTCGGTACTTAAAAAATGTGCACCTGCAACTAGGTTGAGATTTAATTGATTGATTCCGGGAATTTTCCCTAAAATCCAACCGCGGAAATCGTGTTCCAAATGTCCTTCAAAATAACTTTTGTTTGTGCTGAATTGGTAATACGGCATCAAATTAAAAACATTGGTGTAATTAGGCGAAGTGCCCACCCGCGTTTGGTTTCCGTTGAAGTGTTTATAATCTATAAACGAAATTCCTTCGCCATTAGCGAAGGTTCCACCTTTCAAGTTATAATAAAACTGGCCTTTGTTTCCAAGTGAAATAGATTGATTGAGGCTTGCTTCAAATTGTGTGTAATCATACTGGCTTTCAGTGATGGCGGTTCCGTTTTCAAGGGAAAGGTTCAACTCAGGATATTTGTCATCGCCAATATTGAATTTCATATCAGGATTTGAAAAATACTTTTGGGCGAAGTTTATTCGCGCTCGAACCTTGCTTTTCACAATGTTGTGCTCTGTTATTGCGGCGTTGCTGAAATCGTTGGGAGCTAGTGGATTGTTGCTTGTGTAGCGAACATCATCAAAAGGAATAGTTACATAATCCGTATTGTTAAAAAGCGGCTTGCGATTTTCATAGGCCACGGCGGCATAAAGATGGAGTCCGTTAAAAACTTCTTGACTGTAGCCTATTCGTCCGAAATTAAGCTCATACAGCTTCATATAGTTCCGTTCAAAGAAAAGTGTGGCAAAAGTATTTATCAATGGGGAAATTGGCTCCGTATCGTTAAACTGAGCGACTTTGCTACCGCCGGAAAGTGATAGGCGTAATTTATTTGTCCAATTAAAATTCCGAATAATGTTTGCCGTAAATCTAAGCCTGTCTTCCGCAATTCCATAATCTGCGCTAACAGCTGCGGAAAGTGTGTTGGTTTGGTTATCGTCATACCATTTGTTAAACGTCAACCCTGCCTTGCTGTTCCAGCCCTGCACTGTGTTGAAATTGATGCTTTGAAGAGGACCTTCATAACCCACAGACCATTTCTCAAATGAATTTTTGAAGGTATATCCAGTAAGCGGGCTTAGAAATCCTGGTTTATTCGATTTTGCGTCAAGCGAATCTAAGTAGGGCTTTGAATTTCTTAGAGTCTGAATGCTGTCTTTCTTTATATAATCCTTTAATTCCTCGTCGGTAAGCGGCACGGGGCGACTGCCTTTCCAAAATAGACTGTCCTTTTTGTTGGCTTCGGGCTTAAAGGAAAGTACTTCATTTGTAAATGATTTTTTGTTGAACTCTGGCTTAAAGTTATAATTGCTGTAAACAGCTATAAATCGCCCATCACCAGTAACTCCAAAAGCACCAAAACCAAAATCCACAGTCTGTGAAATCTTTACCCAAAAATCATTATTCGAGTCAAATTTGTAATTCTGCTTCACCATCAAATTGCTTACAAAAGGTACTTGTATTGCAGAGCCAGTTGTGGAAAGCTCCACCCCATAAAGCTGCCAATCGTCTTCCACGATATAAAGATAGCCGTTCCAAATCCTGTCGTTGGGACGTTTTGGAATAACTTTTATCTTGTTGATTAATTTTGGTCCTTCGTAAAAAACGCCGTCCAGTTTGTAGTTGTAATAACTAAAGGCATTATTCGCAATGGGTGAAACCAAAGCAGCGTTTAGCTCTACAGTATTTTCATAAAAAGAAATGTTTGCGCTCTGAGCACTATTGAAACTGAAGCCGTTATCGTTTCCGCTCACTTTGCTGGCGATAATTTTTTCGGTAAACTTATCCGGTTTTTGATATGCAATCTCAGAAATGGTTTCAGAGAGATAAATAATGCCGGTACGGGTAGAATCTAGCATTCCATCAAAATCGCCCACTTCTTGGCCCATAATTTTTTCGGGAACGTCCTTAACATGCCAAAGGCCACGGGAGTAGAAATCTGCTTTATATTCGCTTAGTTTGTCAAGATTTTCCTTTCGCTGTGCGATAGTTTTGCGGATGATGCGATAAGCGGGATCTTCGGAAGTATTTACAACCACTTCATCCAAACTTGTGGTTTCTTCTTCAAGGGAAACATTCAGAATAAAGGGAAATGACGTTGGGGAAATTGTTTTAGTTAGCGTTTTATACCCTAAAAATTGAAATATGATTATATATTCATTCTTCTCGGAAGCATTTAAAGAATAATTTCCATCGTCATTAGTGGTAGTCCCGATGTAGCTATTCTGAAGGTAAATATTTACGTAGGGCAGGGGCTGGCCCTTGGTATCGGTTACTTTTCCGATAATTTGGGCATGAAGTAAATAGGTTGAAAGGAATAGAAAAGCAAATAGAATTTTTTTCATAAAAGAGAACACTCGCTACTTTGGTTATTTACGAACCAAAATACCAAAACGTTGTGTGCCAGTAAAATTTTTATGAATTAATTATTAAACGCCTTCTTAATTCTGCTGAGCTGCTTTTTGGAGTCTCGCTCTTTTATTACTTCGCGTTTGTCATATTCTTTCTTTCCCTTGCAAAGGGCGATGTCCACCTTTGCCAAACCTTTGCTGTTGGTGAAGAGGACCAAAGGTATAATGGTAAGGCCGCTGTTTTTTACTTCTTTTTCCAACTTTTTCAATTCGCTGCGGTTTAAGAGCAATTTGCGTTCACTTTTGGGGGCATGGCTGAAATGTGTGGCGTGGCTGTATTCTTGAACGGTCATGTTTATCACGAAAAGTTCACTGTTGCTAAATTCGCAAAAACTTTCGGCAATTGAGGCCTTTCCTTCGCGGATGGCTTTTATCTCTGTGCCGCGCAGTACAATTCCTGCAGTGTAAGTATCGAGGATCTCGTACTCAAACTTGGCCTTACGGTTTTTTATTTTTACGGTTTTCTGAATTGCCATAGGTGCAAAAATAGAATGAATTCTGGAGAATGTACAATTAATATTGAATAATGAAATTATTCTACCGTAATGGTTTCAATTTTTCTGTCATTCCCATTAATTGTCACCTTGAAAAGAGTGGAATTATCATTGTCATCCATATCCTTAAATTTTTCTTCACCAATAAGTTGATTTACTAACTGCGGAATAGTGTTGCTGTGACCCACGATCAAAACATTTTTGCCATTAGTATCTCTTAAAAAAGTTTCGGAATATATTGTATTAGGGTCATAGCGGGTAGGAGAGACCATTTTTTGTTGCGAAATAAGGGAAGCAGTCTGTTTGGTACGCATGTATTTTGTTACGTATATCTTATCAATTTTGATAGGCTCAAAATAGGCTGCCCAGCCTTTAGCGCGCATCATGCCTTTAATATCTAAACTTGGGTCTTGGTCATTTGGGTCTGTCCTTACTTTTTCAGCATGGCGGATTAAATAATAGGTGGCGTGGTAATTTGCTGTAGAGATTGTGCTTACAGCTTCAACCTCAGTTTCGTTTTGTGTTTCTTTATCGGCTTCTTTTTTTTGACCGCAGAATGTAAAGAGAGGGAGTACTATTAATAATAGGAAGCGTTTCATGTAATTTAGTTTTAATAACATATTTTAAGACATATTAGCAAAGTTATAACTAAAACAGCGGAATCTTTAATATTTCATTATTATAAATAGGTGGTTTTCCGCAGTACCTTTATAAAACGAAAAATAAAAATTAATTTAACTTAAACAAAAAAGCTATGAACGAAGATCAATTTAAAGGAAAATGGAAACAAGTAAAAGGTAAATTCAAGCAAGAATATGCAGACCTTACTGATGATGACTTGATGTATGCTGAAGGAAAATCAGACGAATTACTTGGTCGCCTTCAAGAGAAGACAGGCAAATCTAAAGAACAATTGAAAGACCAAATTGACAAGTGGTAATTTTAAGCTAAACTTTAAGTACCGCTTTATTTGAAGCCGGACCCATCAAAATTTCAATAGTTGAAGTTTTGATGGGTCTTTTTTTATACTGAAAAATTAAATTTTACCATTGTTAATTATCTTTTTATGAAGCATTTACATAACTTCGTAATACTAAACCTAAAAACTTCAACATCATGAAAAAAATTACACTTATTCTATTATTCTTTACCATTTTCGCAAATGCCCAAACAGCCAACTATCAAGTGGGTGATGTGGTAGATGATTTTACAGTTACCGATATTGATGGAAATGAGTACAATCTATATTCTCTTATTGCAGATGGTAAATATGTATGGCTCGATTTCTTCTATGTAGATTGTGTTCCTTGTCAAAATTCAGCCCCTACATTTAATGAGTTCTTCGATAAGTATGGATGTAATGAAGGCGATGTTTTTTGTCTCTCTGTTAATAACGGAAGTGATGATAATGATAGAGTGAGACAGTATGAAATAGACCATGGCGGTCCTTTTAACCATGCTCCCGCTGTTAGCAATGAAGGCGGTGGTCCTGCTGTAGACTCTAATTTTGGAGTCAATCTTTACCCAACCTTTTGTTTGATAGGTCCAGGAAATATCATGTTAAATAATGACATTTGGCCAATTGCTGGGGTAGAGACTTATGAAAATACTTTCCCTGTTGGGTTTGAGCCACCTGTAATGCAATGCACTTTGGGTCTTTCAGATGTTACAGAATTTGATTTTAATATCTATCCAAGCATTTCAAATGGAAATGTAAACATCAACTTGCCTAGAAGTGTAGAATCTTCTGTGGCAGTATTCAATACACTTGGGCAACAAGTTTTTCAGAATAAATACTCAGAAAAAAATATTAATTTGAACCTTCAGTTAGCTCCTGCGGTTTATATGGTTAAGGTTACTGCGGATAATAGTTCAGTTACTAAAAGAATTATTATTGAGTAATGGAGAACAAATTCATTTCAAAACTATATTCAGCAAGATAAAATAATATTCGATTGTTGGTATTTTGAGGGAGATGGAGAAATAGAAGATTACTAGCCTGCAATCAATTGCTTGTAATGTTTTAACGCCTAGCTTAGAATTTAAAATAATAAACCCCCAAGTGTTTGCTTGGGGGTTTATTATTTTAAATTATCTAAATTACTCTACCAAATCTTCCTGGTTTCTGAATACAAGTGCGTCGTCAAAACTATCCAACAGGATTATACTGTCTGTGGTAACTTTTCCGGAAAGTATTTCTTTACTTAGCTCGTTTAGCACTTCGCGCTGTATCACTCTTTTTACAGGTCTTGCTCCATATTGCGGGTCAAAGCCTTTTTCGGCAAGATAGCTGATGGCCTCAGGGGTGGCATCTAGCACGATGTTTTGTTTCAGTAACATTTTGGAAACACCTTTCAGTTGAAGCTCCACAATTTTGTGAATGTCTTGTTTAGAAAGAGGTGTAAACATAATAATGTCGTCAATACGGTTTAAAAACTCTGGTCTAACTGTTTGTTTTAGTAATGCAAGTACTTCTACTTTTGCGCCTTCCATTGCGGTTTCAGGATCTTTAACGGTTTCAAACCGCTCTTGTATTATTTGGCTTCCCATATTGCTGGTCATAATGATAATCGTGTTTTTGAAATCTGCAAGACGACCTTTGTTGTCGGTCAATCTGCCTTCATCCAAAACCTGCAATAATATGTTGAAAGTGTCGGGATGGGCTTTTTCAATTTCATCTAACAATACAACACTATACGGTTTGCGGCGAACAGCTTCGGTTAATTGGCCGCCTTCCTCGTAGCCTACATATCCTGGAGGTGCACCTACCAAACGGCTTACACTATGACGTTCCTGATATTCACTCATGTCAATACGAGTCATAGCGTTTTCATCGTCAAATAGATATTCTGCAAGGGCTTTTGCAAGCTCTGTTTTACCAACCCCGGTTGTTCCAAGGAAAAGAAAGCTACCAATAGGTTTTTTTTCATCTTGCAATCCTGCGCGACTTCTGCGTATTGCATCACTCACTGCCACAATAGCCTCATTTTGTCCAACCACACGTTTGTGAAGGTGGTCTTCTAAAGTCAGTAGTTTTTCGCGATCACTCTGCAGCATTTTAGTTACAGGAATACCGGTCCATTTTGCTACCACATCTGCAATGTCTTCTCTAGTTACTTCTTCTTTAATCATAGAAGTACCTTCGTCGTTCTCGGCAAGTTGGGTTTCTAGTTTGCTTAAGGCTTCCTGTGCATCCTTTATTTTTCCATAGCGCAGTTCGGCAACTTTTCCAAAATCACCATCCCGTTCAGCGCGTTCGGCTTCCAGTTTAAACTCTTCAATTTGTGTTTTTAGGCTTTGAATATTGTCTACAACCTCTTTTTCACTTTGCCATTTTGCATTCATCTCATTGCGCTCTTCTTTTAAATTGGCAAGGTCTGCGTAAAGTGATTTTAATTTCGTTTCGTCTTTTTCACGTTTTATGGCTTCGATTTCTATCTCAAGCTGCATAATTTTTCTGTCCAAAACGTCAAGTTCCTCAGGTTTGGAATTAATTTCCATTCGAAGTTTACTCGCAGCTTCGTCCATCAAATCGATTGCTTTGTCTGGAAGAAAACGGTTTGTAATATACCTTTCTGAAAGTTCTACGGCGGCAATAATCGCTTCATCTTTGATTCGCACCTTGTGGTGGGTTTCATATTTTTCCTTAATACCACGAAGTATAGATATGGCGCTCTCGGTATCGGGTTCGTCCACGATTACCTTTTGGAAACGTCGTTCCAAAGCTTTGTCTTTTTCGAAATATTTTTGATATTCATCTAGGGTTGTTGCGCCAATCGCACGAAGTTCGCCTCGGGCAAGTGCGGGTTTTAAAATATTTGCCGCATCCATTGCACCCTGGCCGCCACCGGCACCAACAAGCGTGTGGATTTCATCAATAAAAAGAACAATATCGCCTTCACTTGAAGTTACTTCTTTGATTACAGCTTTTAGGCGTTCTTCAAATTCACCTTTGTATTTCGCCCCTGCAATTAATGCGCCCATATCTAAAGAATAAATCTCTTTGGTTCGTAAATTTTCGGGTACATCGCCGTCAACTATTCTATGTGCCAAACCTTCTGCAATTGCAGTTTTTCCAGTTCCCGGCTCACCTACTAACATCGGGTTGTTTTTTGTTCTTCGTGTAAGAATTTGAAGGATTCTCCTAATTTCTTCATCACGCCCAATCACGGGATCCAATTTTCCATCGCGGGCAAGTTGGTTGAGGTTTTTGGCATATTTATTTAGGGAATTATAGGTTTCCTCAGCGCTTTGGGAGGTAACTTTTTCGCCACCGCGCAATTCCTGAATGGCGGCTTTCATTCCTTTTTCGGTTACACCTTGATCTTTTAAGCTTTGTGCAATTCCGCTTTTTGAATTTAAAATAGCTAATAAAAGGTGCTCGATGGAAACATATTCATCGCCCATCTTTTTAGCGATATTGCTTGCCTCAAGTACTGTTTTGTTTGCTTCACGCGAAAGCATTAAATCACCCCCCGAAACCTTCGGAAAGCTTTCTAGTTGCTTATCAAGAATCTGCTTTAGAGTGGAAAGATTTACATTTAGTTTCTTTAAAATGAAAGGCGTTACGTTTTCATCAACCTCAAAAATAGCTTTAAGGATGTGTTCGTTTTCAATCTGTTGGTTGCCAAATCCTTGCGCAATTTGCTGCGCTTGTTGGATGGCCTCCTGGCTTTTAGTTGTAAAGTTGTTAAAGTTCATATATAAAAAAGATTTTTGTTTTAGAATTATTCCCTTGATCTCCGCCCCGTGTTTATGTTGATTGGTGCTGCTTGTTGAAAAGCAAATACAAAGCCACATTAAAGATAAGACAAAATGTCTGCTAAAACAGCTGTTTTAACAGACATTTTGACCGTTTAAAATATTCACCTTTTATAATTTCTTTGAGAGAATATTGTCTTTCTATAATGTAGTTTTGTAAAAAAAAATAAACTATGGGATTTTTAGATATATTCAAAACACCGAGAGACATTGCAAAAGAAGAGATAGTGGAAGTGCCGTGGCACGTTTTGGGTAAAATGGATCAGTTGGATGAAATAGTTGAAGAATCCAAAACCAAACCAATAGCTATTTTTAAACACTCTACCCGTTGTGGAATTAGCAGAGGGGTATTAAAATTATTAGAGAAAAATTATAATCTTACAGACGAGCAACTCAAACTTTATTATCTCGATCTTATTCAGAATCGCGATATTTCAAATGAAATTGCCTCACGTTTTAAAGTAAATCACGAAAGCCCACAAATGATCGTGATTAAAAATGGGGCAGTGGTTCACCATGATTCGCACCATTCTATTGAAGCTTCACACTTGGAGAAATTTATTTAAAATCTAGCGGGAATTATCCCGTAAAATTTCTTTAAACCTTTCTTTTATATCAGTTCCTGCGTCAAACACCATTTGTTCGTTGTTGGGGAAAGGTATAAAATAGTTGCTCAAGATTCTTCGATCATCACCGGTAAGGGCGCGTTCGTCGCCCCGATATTTTGCAAAGATATTTTCAAAAACAAATTCTGAAGAAATGGGGAAGCTATTTAATTGTTTTCTTCGGTTTACATCTTTATAAACAACTGTTCCTCCAACAAAAACACTTTTTTGCTGCGTAGTAACAGTAATAACGGCGGAAACATCTTTATATCTTTCAATTTTAATTGGATTGCCAAGACTGTCGCGCACAATGTTTCCGGCACGGTCGCGTCTGTAATCAAAACCATCTTGAATACGTTGTCTTCGAGTGTATTGTCTATCCGAAATTCGCTCAGGTGAAATTTGAATCGTTTGAAAGTTGAGGTCAATTCCAAAATCATAATTAATTCCATTTTCACGTTTGCTGTGATATTCGGTCCAAAAATCGGCCAAACCATAGGTATTGAAATCAAGGAGATCCTGTTCTAATCTGAAAGGTATAAATTGCCCAGTATGATTGTTGAGTGTTACAAAAACAAAATCAGTTCCTTGGAAGTGTGCGTCTTCCTTTAGTTGGAAAACGTCTTTGTAATTTGGCTGTACTTCATCCAATTCACATAAAACATTGAAGGCGCTTCTATAGTCCTCTTTAGTGTTACGTTGCATATAAACAATGGCCTCTTGATACAAAGATCCCACGTATGCATCTTTCGCCGCCAACAAATCATTGGAATAATCGGAAAAAACAAAGTTTGCTTTGCGTCCCATTTCATTACTATAAAGAGGAAGTAATGGACGAATTAAATTTTGGCGTGCTTCAAGGTCTAAATACGTATAATAAATTTCTTTTGCTCCTGCAGGACTGTTCTCTCTTTTCAAATATGCAATTTGTCGGTTGTTTTCGTCCTTTGCTTTCAAAAATGCTTCTTCCAAAAGCCTGATGTGGGCATCATATTCTTTTGCGTCTTTATCTTTTTGAAGTTTTTTGACGGCTAGATCTATGGCTTCATCATAATTACCCTGTGAAACAAAGTTTTGGGTGCGTTTAACACTGTTGCAAGAAATGCTTAACAGAGCAGTGAAGAGGAGTAAGTAAAAAGCCTTCATAACAAATTGATTTGATTATGAAGGCTAAAATACAATAGTGATGCCAATTTTAATTTTTATTGGCTGGTAAAAGTTTTGTGCGACATTCGCCGAAACCAATACGTACATTTTCGTTTTCACAAAAACCTTTCAAAATAACGGTGTCGTTATCATTGATGAATTTGCGCTCAGACCCATCGGAAAGTTTAATGGGTTTTTCACCACGCCAAGTAAGTTCCAACATTGAGCCATATGAATCTGGGGTTGGTCCTGAAATGGTTCCACTTCCCATCATATCGCCACTGTTTACGTTACAGCCATTTATGGTATGGTGGGCCAATTGTTGCGCCATATTCCAATACATATATTTGAAATTTGAAGTAGAAATTTTGTTTTCATCCCCATTATCTGGACAAATGTAAACCTCCAAATTTATATCATAGCTTTTCTTTCCCTTATACTGAAGGTAGGGCAATTGCTCCATTTCAGGTTTTGGACCTTCTACTTTAAAAGGTTGTAGGGCATCCAGCGTTACAATCCACGGAGAAATGGACGAAGCAAAGTTCTTCGCCAAGAATGGTCCAAGTGGAACATATTCCCATTTTTGGATATCTCTTGCGCTCCAGTCATTGAAAAGAACCAATCCAAAAATATATTCTTCAGCTTCATTTACGGGAATTGGTTCACCCAATACGTTTGCATCAGTAGTAATAAAAGCCATTTCCAATTCAAAATCAACCAATCTTGAAGGGCCGAAAACTGGTTCGGTCGCGCCGTCGGGCATTGTTTGCCCCCAGGGTCTTCTAGCGTTTATGCCACTTGGAATGATTGATGAACTTCTTCCGTGATAACCTACGGGAATATGAAGCCAATTGGGCATTAAGGCGTTTTCTTTTCCGCGGAACATAGTCCCCACGTTGGTTGCGTGTTCTTTGCTGGAATAGAAGTCGGTATAATCTCCAACTTGTACGGGCAGCTGCATTTCAACTTCATCCAAAGTAAAGAGGATATGTTTTCTGTGGTCTTTATTATCGCGAAGCTCTGGATTTTCGTTATCAAAAATATCAGCAATTCGGTTTCTTACAAGTCGCCACGTTTTCCTTCCGTCACTTATAAAATCGTTTAAAGTGTCTTGAAGAAAAATATCATCAGTCAGTTCAATTCCTTTAAAATAACCCAATTGGTGCAGAGCGCCAAGATCAATGGCGTAATCACCAATCCGGGTTCCGATGGTTATAATATCATCGCGCGTCAAAAAAACGCCAAAAGGTATATTTTGAATTGGAAAATCTGTATCCGGCGCTGTGTCGAGCCATGTTTTACGTTTGGGGTCGTTAGCAGTTATTGGCATGTCAAAAATTTATTTTGTTGTTGAAAATAAAACTAAGTAAAATAATTCAAATTGTTTAAAATCAATAAATTAATTAACTGTAATGCTTTGTTTTCAACTAGTTTTTGTTAGTAAAATTCTTCATCAAATATATATATTTCATGATAGTTACCGAATGTAATTACTATTTTTGGATTTAATTAACTTTTACAGATATTATGCAACGCGACGAACAAATTTTTGAACTAATAGAAGACGAAAAACAACGCCAATTAAACGGTCTGGAGCTTATTGCTTCAGAGAATTTTGTAAGCGACCAAGTATTGGAAGCTGCGGGTTCCGTTTTAACAAATAAATATGCCGAGGGTTACCCAGGGAAACGATATTATGGTGGCTGCGAAGTGGTGGATGAAGTAGAACAAATAGCTATTGACCGCGCAAAAACTTTATTCGGGGCTGAATACGCAAACGTTCAACCACACAGTGGTTCGCAGGCAAATACAGCTGTTTTTGCAGCTTGTTTAAAACCAGGAGATAAATTTTTAGGGTTTGATCTTTCGCATGGTGGGCATTTAACCCACGGTTCTCCCGTAAACTTTTCAGGCCGACTTTACGAACCAGTTTTTTATGGTGTTGATAGAGAAACGGGACGAATTGATTATGACAAAGTGGAAGAAATTGCTTTAAGAGAAAAGCCCAAAATGATTATTGCAGGAGCTTCGGCTTATTCTAGGGAAATTGATTACAAACGTTTCCGTGAAATTGCCGATAAAATTGGCGCCATTCTGTTTGCTGATATTGCCCATCCCGCTGGTTTAATTGCGAAAGGAATTATTGGTGACCCGCTTCCACATTGCCACGTTGTTACTACAACTACCCATAAAACTTTACGAGGCCCACGTGGTGGAATGATTTTAATGGGTAAAGATTTTGACAATCCTTTTGGACAAAAACTAAAAAATGGAAACCTTAAAAAAATGAGCAGCCTTTTGGATAGTGCAATTTTTCCAGGTAACCAAGGTGGTCCATTAGAGCATATTATTGCTGCAAAGGCAATTGCGTTTGGTGAAGCTTTGACTGATGATTTCCTTCATTATATGGTTCAGGTGAAGAAAAATGCTGCGGTGATGGCACAGAAATTTGTTGAAAAAGGATACGATATTATCTCTGGAGGAACAGATAATCATATGATGCTTATTGACCTTCGAAATAAAAATATATCTGGCAAAGATGCTGAGGATGCATTGGGCAAAGCAGATATAACCGTAAATAAAAACATGGTTCCGTTTGATGACAAATCGCCCTTTGTAACCAGTGGAATCCGTGTTGGAACCGCGGCAGTAACCACTCGTGGATTGGTGGAAAAGGATATGGAAAAAATAGTGGATTTGATAGATGAAGTGATAATGCATCATGACGATGATGCCAGATTAGAAAGTATCGCTGAAAAAGTAACCGAAATGATGTCGGGATTACCACTTTTTAAGAATTGAAAATGTTTCAAACCGAAAGACTTGAATTGAGGGAGTATACTTTAAAAGATGCTCCCTTCATTTTTGAATTAATGAATAGCGAAGGCTGGTTAAAAAACATCGGTGATAGAAATATAAATTCTATTGAAGATGCTGAAAATTATATGCTTAAAAATTATATAAGCAGTTATGAAAAACATGGTTTTGGACCCTATTTGGTGTCAATAAAAGAAGATGGAACAACTATCGGTTCTGCAGGACTATACAAAAGAGAGAACCTAAATTTTCCTGATGTGGGTTTTGCTTTTTTAGCTGAATTCGGAAAAAAAGGTTACGCATTTGAAGCTGCAAAAGCGGTACTGCAATTTGCTGCGGAAAATTTAAAAATACAAACCATAGTTGGGATAGTTTTACCCGAAAATATTTCCTCTATAAAGCTTCTTAAAAAATTAGGCCTTATGGAAATTGGCACCTATAAATACGAAGATGGCGAAGAGCTTCTTTTGTTTTCAAATTAACTATTTTTAAAGTCTATTGTGATGAAAACTTCTGTTTTACTTTTACATGGCGCTTTGGGAAGCATGAAACTACTGGTTGCTCAATAATTTTTAATAACAGAAAAGTAAATAAATTTAGTAAAATGATTACTGATAAAGACATTCAATTTATAAAACGAGCCATTGAACTTTCAGAAAAAGGAATGGAATCAAACGCTGGCGGTCCTTTTGGCGCAGTGATAGTTAAAAATGGTGAAATAATTGCTGAAGGCTTCAATCAAGTAACTTCTAGTAATGATCCCACTGCGCACGCTGAGGTGGTCGCAATTCGGAAAGCTTGTGATAAACTTAATTCTTTCCAGTTGGATGATTGTATTATTTACACCTCCTGCGAACCTTGCCCAATGTGTTTGGGTGCCATTTATTGGGCCAGGCCCAAAGCAGTTTATTATGCGTGTACAAAAGAAGATGCGGCGGAAATAGGCTTCGATGACCATTTCATTTATGATGAACTTGATAAGAATATAGAAAATAGAAATATCAAGTTTATAAATCTGGACAGAGAAGAAGGTAGAAAAGTTTTCAAAAAGTGGGAAGATAAAGAGGGAAGGATTGACTACTAATGGATTTATGATAGGTTAATATAAAATGGAAATGGCCACATAACTATTTCTCTTCAACGTGTAGATTTTAAAAACTAAAACGAAACTAAAATTTTTGAAAGCCTCATAACTTCCAATAAATTTTGTCAATAAAAAACCCGTCATTTTGGACGGGTTTTTTATTGATATATTTTTTATTAATCTTCGGGGAACACTGTGGTTTCGTACGCTCCGGCATCAGAAGGATTACTTCTATTAACTCCGTTTAAATCTTTGAGAATGGATGGTGGATTTGTAAGAAAAACACCAATGTTTTCCGCCCCAGAAGTGCCGGTTTCGATATTAAAATTATTCAATTGCGTATCTTGAAAAACAGGGTCTAAATTAAATTTAGTAGCGGTATATAGCGCATTGTTAGTAAAATCGTATAATGGTTCATTATCAAATTCACCGGTTGGATCTTCAAAACGAACCAAACTATTTTTAAAGTTGAAATTAAAAGCTGCCCCTATATTTTGGTTCAATGAAAATTCACGGCGTTCATTACCATAAATAATACAGTTTGTGAAATTAGCTTTTATCAAATCCGCTACAAATATATCACTTTCTGTCTCTAAAGTATTGTCAAGGGAAACAGCAGGGAAAGATCGGAAACTGCTGGTCCAGTAATTTGCAAAAGTACTATGTCTAAACTCATAACTTCCACCCAACTGGATTGCCAAAGACGACTGGCCGCTGTTGTTTATAACTATATTTTCTCCTTCTATAACACCAGTTCTTGCCAATAATCCAATATTTGCATTGTTGTAAATCTGTACATTTTTAAGCGTCAACGGACTGTTTTCTAAAAGAATACCGACAGAACTGTTTTTAATAGTAGCATAATTGAATTCATTGTCAACACTTCCACGTGTAAACCAAATAGCACCCCATTGTCCGGGAATATCAGCGAAACTAGGCTCTAAACGATCACCTTCAAAAATCACTTCGTTTTCCATCGCTTCGGGATCGTTACTTGGTAGTCCCATTACTTTCATTGAGCCATTTTCAGCTACTAAAATCCCACTCGAGTTGTGAAAATGTACACGCGCTCCAGCCTCAACAGTTAGCGTTTTATTGCTAGGGACAGCGGCATACCCATAAATAACGTAGGGTTTTTCATTGGTAAAGGTAAGTTCGGTATCATCTAAAAAGAAACCTTCAATAAGAACATCTTCTCCGTTTTCATCTACTCCTAGGTTCAGTGTTTCTAAAGTACCATCACTCAATTGTGCTGGATAGAGAAATACTGCATCTTTGACAAGTGTTACCAATTCAACTTTCTGTTGATTGCCTCCAGTATCAAAAAGGATTTGATCGGTATAAAGAAAATCATTAGCGTTTGTAGGCAAGTTATTTATATCTAATGTAGTTTCAACAAAGATAAATATGCTGTCTTTTGCCAAGACCTGAACATTTTCAAAAACTCTACCCGGTATTCCATCTACATTCAATCGATAATTGGAAGCTTCACCCTGACCTAAACGAACGGAAGGGATATTGATATCTTCGTCGCTTCGGTTGTAAACTTTTAGATTATAGGTGCTCGAACCAATGTTTGAAAAAACTGTATCCAGATATACCGTATCTTTTGAAAACTCCAAATTTCCAGTGCTGGCAACGGTTTCAAAATCATTGCGGCAAGAACTCCATAATACAAGGCAGCACAAAATGCCCAATCCGTATAAATACCTCATTAATGTTAAATTTTGGTAAAAATATAACTTTTTATGTAGCTAATTATTGTAATGGAAATAAGTTTTATGAAAGCAGATTACTTATTATTACGTTTTGCTTTTCGCTCAGCTTTGCGTTGTTGTTGTTTTATCTTCATAAATTTGAGCGTGTTTTTATAGGCTTGCTTTGCTTTTTCGTACCAGTCTGGATCTTTTGAAGGTTCGTAATCATAATATCTTTCCCAATAAATTCCACCAGCCGTAACAGTAACCATATCACCCATTATTTCCCCTACAAGTTCTACGTCAATTAAATTTGAGATATTCGAAACAGTTACTTCTTTTGTTTCAAAAGCTATATAACTAAAAACCAAAACATCGCCAGGTTTGGTATCAATTTGATAATTACCATCAAAATCGGTTTGTGTTCCTTTGGAGGTTCCTTTAATAATTACATTTGCGCCAGGAAGCGGTAAACCTGTATCGTCTGTAACGTTTCCTTTTGTAATTACAGAAATAGAATCTTTTTGTTGTTCTTCTACCTCCGGTACATACGCAATCATACCCATTGTTACGTATTTCATTTCTGTTATTGCAACTTCTTCCAGAGTTGATTTCAAAAGGATATTTACTTTTTCCGATTTATTTCTCACACGTATTTCCTGTTTTTCATAATTTTCTTTATTGAACGTAAGTCTTTCATTATCCAAAGTTATAATACGGTATTCCCCATTTTTATTGGTCCATTCGCGTATTTTTGTTTCATTTGAAGCAATTTCCACGTTCCTTAAAGGGTTTCCATTTTCATCGTGAACAATTCCTTCAGTAACAATTTGCATTCTGTCAATAGAATTACTGAATCTGCCAATACCCATAGAAACCATTGGTTTGTCTGAAAGCGAATTGGAATCGTTCTTTGGATTATTTGAAAAAAGCGCTAGCGGAAGAAGCATTGATGCTGCAAGAGGAGCAAAACTTTGTCCGTTTTTGCGTTCCAGTTTCACTTCTCTGTTTAACTGTGATTTTTTCACCTTACCGCAAGTGTTTTTGTTTCTGGTAAGAATTTTCACCAATTCCTCATCGGTTTTTGAAGTTAAATCGACAACTTCTTTGGTGCAGACGTTACAGAATTTCCCTTTTTCGGTGGCTGTCATTTTAACCCAATCTTCGTGACAAGGTTCTGGAATTCTTATTACAATGGATTTTTTCATGATCTGATGGTTTTAATGATTCAAAGAAATCAAATATCAAACCATGAAAAAACCGCTTTTGAGTAAAGCGGTCATTTCGATGAGGGAAAAGGATTAACGATTGTAGATTAACGATTGTAGATTTTTGATTTATTTCAGAATAATCTCAATCTTAAAAAGTTTGTCCCAGTTTTTACCTGTAATATAAAGTATGTTCGGTTCACCATTATAGGCTATTCCATTGAGAACGTCCAATTCAGGGTGTTGTGTAACTTTATCTTTTAAATCTGTAAGGTCTATAACACCTTCCACGGCACCATTTGACGGATCTATTATAGCTATAGAACCTTGTTGGTAAACGTTGGCGTATATTTTTCCGTCAACCCATTCCAGTTCGTTTACACTATTTATTTTACTGGTGTTTGTAAATATTTCGATATAATCTTTTTCAGCAAGCGTATTTGAATTTAGGGTCCAAATTCTATCTGTACCATCGCTTTTATAAATGTTTTTTTCGGCGTCGTGGCACAAGCCCCAACCTTCGCGACTGTTACCGTAAACAAAGGTTCCGGTTTGTTCCATTGTTTTTAGGTTATAAATAAAACCAGTGTTTTCCCGCCAAGTTAGTTGGTAGATTTTGTTGTTTAGAATTGTTAAACCTTCAGCAAAATAGGTGTCGGCCAATGCTACTTTTTGCAATACTTCCCCAGTTTTATAATCTGTTTTGCGAAGGGATGATTCTTTATACTGCCCTGTGCTTTCATATAAAGTATCATTTTCAAACTCCAAGCCCTGCGTGTAAGCTTTTATATCGTGCGGATAGGTTTCCAGAATTTTATAGGTATAAAGTTTCGGCTTTATGGAAGAAAGAATAGTTATGTTTTTTGAAGCTTCAAACTCTTCGCCATCACTGTATATTTTAGCTGATAAAGTTTTTTCGCCGAGTTTTTTCCCCGAAAGGGAAATGGTATTTCCGGAAATATCGATTCTATCTTTATTCAAAAAATAAACAACAGAGTCGGTTTCAATATTTTTTTTATTGATTAAAGAAACATTGAGTGCATCTTCTGTGGTGTAGGTTTTCCTCGGATTTTTAATTTCCAATAAAAAACTATCTTTTTTTTCTTCAGAATTATTTCCACAGCCAGCCATTAAAAGCACTAAAAGGGTAGGAACTAAAACGTTATAAATTTTCATAGCTAATAATAAATTTCCTGCAAGGTATTTATTAAAATTGAACTATGAAAATACTTGCAAAAACTTCAAAAAACCTTATCTTTGCAGCGGCAAGTCCTACACAACCAGCTCCTGTTGAATCCTCCAGGGCGGGAACGCAGCAAAGGTAAATGGTCGTAGCGGTGTGATGTAGGTAGCTTGCCATTTTTTGTACCCCAAACTTTCCTTTTTAAAAGAACTAAGACTAAAGACCACTTCGCTGCTAGATTCAAGACTTTTCGGTTTTTTTAAATTTATCTTTGCTTTTGTTTCTTGACTCTTTTTCAAAAAACTATTTGGAAAACCCACCACATAAGCGCACCTTTGCTTTTCAACAACCTTTTATGCCAAAAACAGTACTCATTACGGGTGGTTCTTCAGGAATTGGGAAAGCCATTGGCGAATATCTTTCCGAAAAAGGCTATCAAGTATTTGGAACAAGCCGAAACCCTGAAAAAATAGTAGATTCTGTCTTTCCCCTATTAAAAATGGACGTTAACGAAACCGAGTCCATTGACGCTGTTGTTGCTGAAATACTGGGCAAAGTTGAAAAGATAGATGTTGTAATCAACAATGCCGGTGTCGGGATAACAGGGCCAATTGAAGAAACTCCCGAAAGCGAAATAAAAAATGCCTTTCAAACCAACTTTCACGGACCTATAAACGTGATTAAGGCCGTATTACCACAAATGCGCAAACAAGGTTTTGGACATATTATAAATATTACCTCCATTGCCGGTTATATGGGACTTCCTTACCGCGGAATTTATTCTGCCAGTAAAGCTGCTTTGGAAATTACCATTGAAGCCATGCGCATGGAGACATTGCAATTTGGTGTAAAAATGACCAATGTAGCTCCGGGCGATTTTGCTACTAATATTGCCGCTGGGCGATACCACGCGCCTGTTTTAGAAAACTCACCCTATCAAAAAGACTACGGCAACACGCTGAAAATGATGAACGAGCATGTAGATAATGGCGGTAATCCTTTGGAAATGGCAAAGGCAGTCCATAAAATAATAGAGACTCCAAATCCAAAAATTCACTATAAAGTTGGTTCCTCGTTACAGAAATTCTCCATTGTCTTAAAACGTATTTTACCCGATAATGTTTACGAGCGTATGCTTTTGAAGCATTATGGGTTAAAGTAAGAAAACGATGAAAATTTATATAAAATTACTTTTAACATTAGCATATTTGCTAGGGTTGATGTATGATAACATTTTATGATGTTATTTTTTTTCGTTGGATAACTAATAATATAATTCCGTTTGAGTATCAAAATCTTGTTGTTAGTGTAGTATATTTCCCCACTCTATAGTTCTTAATTTATAGAATTTGGACTTTCAAAAATATTGATGCAAACACTAAAGGGAATTGGACTATTCTATTAATTTTTGTGAGTATAGTGAAAATGCCCATTTATATTTGGAAAAAAGATGATCGTTTTATTGAACAGAATAATTCTTTAAAACCTGAATAGATTTTTATTTCTCCAATTTATTAATCTTTTTCAACAACGCTATTTCCTCCAACTATTCTTCCCTATTTTTACAACAATTAATTTTAAACCCTACCTATGAAATTCTTTATCGATACCGCAAACCTTGATCAAATTCGCGAAGCCCAAGATTTGGGTGTGCTTGATGGCGTTACCACCAATCCATCGTTGATGGCAAAGGAAGGCATCACCGGCCGCAACAATATTTTGAAACACTACGTAGATATCTGCAACATTGTTGATGGTGATGTTTCTGCAGAGGTAATTGCAACCGATTTTGAAGGAATGGTAAAAGAAGGGGAGGAGCTGGCAGAACTTCACCCACAAATTGTAGTAAAAGTACCGATGATTAAAGAAGGCATAAAAGCAATAAAATATTTTACAGACCACGGCATCCGTACTAATTGTACGCTAGTGTTTTCCGCAGGACAAGCGTTATTGGCTGCAAAAGCCGGAGCCACCTACGTTTCACCATTTATAGGAAGATTAGATGATATTTCAACCGACGGACTGGAACTGATTGCAGATATTCGCTTGATTTATGATAATTACGGTTTCGAAACACAAATTCTTGCAGCTTCTATCCGTCACACCATGCACGTTATTAACTGTGCTAAAATCGGGGCCGATGTAATGACTGGTCCCCTTTCATCTATTGAAGGTTTATTGAAGCATCCGTTAACCGATAGTGGTTTAAAACAATTCTTGGAAGATTATAAAAAGGGCAATTAATTTGGATTCGGTTCAGCTCAACTAACGGTCAAGTAATTTGGTAAACCTGGTTAGCTATCTGTTCAAATAACCAAGTAGTAATTCTTCAAAATTGGTGTTAAACATATTTGTTTTGCCTTCAAGAATTACTCCGTTTTTATCCAAAATAAAAACATTGTTCATAGAATTTAAAACAAGTTTCTTGTCGGCATCCATTAGATTTTCTAGCTGAAATTCGGTGGTAGGATTATATCCAGATCTATTTACGGTTTGGCGCCATTTTTTAAAATGAGTGTCTGTATTTATTCCAAAAAAATCATATTCTGGATATTTTGACTTTAATTCAGCTGCGCGGTTGTGTATTTTTTTATACTGAACTGTAGATTGCGAAGACCAAAAGAAAAGCACGGAAGGTTTACTAATAAGGCTTTGTAGATCCTTAACAATATTTTCGGTACTTACTAACTGAATGGTGGGGATTGCGTTTCCTGCAGTAAGTTTTACAGAAGCATTAAAAATCTTGCTCATTTCCTCAAGATTCTTTTTATTCGTATTCATTTTTGAAAAGGCTTCAAAAAACTTGCGCTCTTCCTCAGAATCTTTTGCGTTGAGCAAATAATACATCGCGTTAAGGCGTAACAGATTATTTTTAATAGAATCTGAAGTTACAACACTATCAATAATCTGTATTTTTCGATAGTTATATTTGAATGAATTTCGGTCTACAGGAGTTTTTATGTCGAATTCTGAAGAGACCACATTTTCAAAATAACGGTTCATAAAACGATAGTATGGGTAATAAAACTTAAGCTCATCCCAAGCAAAGTTTATATTCTTTCTATAATTATAATAATTTTCGCCAAGTTTTTCGGGTTTGCTTCTGTTGGCGGCACCATACATTTCCTTTTTGGAATAATAGTCGTATTCTAAATTTGCAAGAGCAACTTTTTTAAATTCATCAGCAACTTCATTATTTTCAATAAACTGTTTGTACTCTGCGGTTTTAATATCTTTTAAGGAATCTATTCTGCTTTCAAAATCCTTAGTTGAAAGGCCATACCATTTGGGCAAGTTTTGGTTCTCGGTTTCATTCCTCAAATAAAGATCCATCAGTAAATTGTTCTGTTCGCCACCTTGACCTGAATAGGCAAGAGATTCGTCAAAATCTATAGTATTTAAGTGCATCAATAAACTATCGCCTGGTTCAATAAAGAAAACTTGGGATTCATTATGCTTAAAGGAATAAAGCCCCTGCTTTATTTTATCTGTTTTATAGTGAAAGAAATTATTGGAATCAAGTTTTACGGTATCTAGGATGCTGCTTCCTTTGGAAAAGATAATGTAATCGAGTGTTGGATTTACAATTTGACCACTTATATAAGTTGTTTCCGTAACATTTTCTTCCTTGCTTTTACAAGAAAATAGAAAGGTAACCAATAAGAGAAGAAGTATTTTTTTAAACAATCGCACCATCAATTAAGTTAATCAACAAATGTAGCCGAGTCCGTAACTGCTTTTTGTTAAATGGTAGTTAAAAGGATTTTAAAAACGTTAATCTTTTTGGGGTATCGCTTAAATACCTACTTTTGCGCAAAATTCAGAAAATTATGCTTTCAGTTTCAAACCTTTCGGTTCAGTTTGGTAAACGCGTGTTGTTCGACGAGGTGAGCACACAGTTCACAACCGGCAATATATATGGAATTATTGGTGCCAACGGTGCCGGTAAATCTACCTTCTTGAAAATTATTTCAGGAAAACAAGATCCTACTTCGGGGCAAGTACATTTAGAAAAAGGCAAACGTATGTCTGTACTTGAGCAGAATCACAATGAGTATGATGATTTTAATGTACTTGAAACCGTAGTTCGTGGTAATAAGGAATTGTTTGCTATTAAAAGTCAAATAGACAAACTTTACGAGAATTACACAGATGATAATGCCGAAAAAATTGGCGAGCTTCAAGTTGCTTTTGAAGAAATGAATGGATGGAATGCCGATAGTGATGCAGCCGCAATGCTTTCAAACCTCGGTATTGATGAAAGTCTACATTATACCTTAATGAAAGACGTGGACGGAAAACAAAAAGTACGGGTACTTTTGGCGCAGGCTCTTTTTGGAAATCCTGATGTTTTAATTATGGATGAGCCTACCAACGACTTGGATTATGAAACAATAAATTGGTTGGAAAACTTTTTAGCAAATTATGACAATTGTGTGATTGTGGTTTCCCACGACCGTCACTTTTTAGATTCGGTTTGCACACACATCAGTGATATAGATTTTGGAAAGATAAACCATTACAGCGGTAACTATACTTTCTGGTATGAAAGCAGCCAACTAGCAGCCCGTCAGCGTGCACAACAAAACAAAAAGGCTGACGAAAAACGTAAAGAGCTTCAGGAATTTATTATGCGTTTCAGTGCGAACGTAGCAAAAAGTAAACAAGCTACTTCTCGTAAAAAAATGATTGAAAAATTAAATGTTGAGGAAATAAAACCTTCTAGTCGCCGCTATCCTGCAATAATATTTGAACGCGAGCGTGAAGCTGGGGATCAGATTTTAAATATAGAGAATCTTTCAGCTTCCATAGAAGATGAAATACTTTTCAAAAATGTGAATATCAATTTGGCGAAAGGAGATAAAGTGGTTATATATTCAAAAGATTCGCGTGCCGCAACTACTTTTTATGAAATCTTGAATGGTCATTTAAAGCCAGATACGGGTTCCTTTCAATGGGGAATCACCACAAACCAGAGCTATTTACCACTTGACAATGAGGAATTTTTCGAAAACAATTTGTCGTTGGTAGATTGGTTGCGTCAGTATGCTAAAACAGAAGAAGAGCGCGAAGAAGTTTTTCTTCGTGGCTTTTTGGGAAAAATGCTTTTCAGCGGTGAAGAAGCCTTGAAAAAAAGCAGTGTGCTTTCCGGAGGGGAAAAAGTGAGATGTATGCTAAGCAGAATGATGATGCTTCGTGCAAACGTGCTGATGCTGGACGAACCCACAAACCACTTAGATTTAGAGTCAATTACAGCTTTCAACAATTCATTAAAAAACTTTAAAGGCACAGTGTTACTCACAACCCACGATCATGAATTTGCACAGACTGTTGGAACACGAGTTATTGAACTAACTCCAAACGGAGCAATAGATCGTTATATGACTTTTGATGAGTATATGGGTGATAAGAAAATAAGGGAGCTACGCGATAAAATGTATACAGTAGAAGCATAAAAATAGGCGACCCAATTAATGGTCGCCTATTTCATTTAAGAATTCTTCAATTATAGGTTGGGCTTTTTGCATTTCATCATTTCTCACAAAAACCATTGTTTGGTTTGCGATACTCATAGTGAAACCTGCGCGTAAACTACTGTCGTGATCGTTCCTTTCAATAGGACTGATTCCAACTTCGTTAAGGCGAGCAACCAATCCTTTTGCAATTAATGTTGGGCCTGTGTAAATTCGGGTTGTTTCAGACATAAATTTATTCTTCAATCTCTTTCAAAAAAGTATTTACAATAGGCTGAGCAATGGCAAGTTCATCTTTACGGACAAATACGCGAACTTGATCTGCATAATTATTTCCGGAGCCAAACATAACAGCACTTTGTTGATCCTCACGGAGTATAGGTGTAATATTTACTTCTTCCAATCTTACAACGAGGGCTTCGGCCATAATATCTGGACCGGTATATATACGAACTGTTTCTTCTGTGTTTTCTGACATATTTTATAGATTATTTGATTCTTGGATTAATAGATTCTTATAGTATTCTACTCATTACTTATACTAAATCAAGCATTGTAATATTTACTGTTCCAAATAGCGCCATTAAAATTTTTCCCTTTTGAAAACCCATAAAATATCACCATTCCGCCCACGCCCTTAAATATAATTAGAAATAAAAATAAATATTCCTGAAAGTTTGCGTTGGGAGTGAACCATTGTACTGGCATTAACGAAGTTATTAATATACTGAGAAGGGCCACCGTAAAAACTAAGTTTTCAAAACTTTTGTAAGGCCACATCAATAATTTCCGGAAAGGATGAAGGTCATTGCCCCATTTGTGAATTAGATAAAAATAATCATTTCCCATGGGCGCAAAAAGTAATGGATCATCTGCATTTTCCAGCTTCATAAGCTTCGCAGGGGCAACGATTTTGAAATTTTTCAAAGTAATGATGTGATTTTTTTCTAGGCTTCGTATTTCAGAAATAGCTTCTTCTGGAAAATCTCCTTTAAAATAGTGCGAATCCAAGAAGCGCAATCTGTAATTGATGCAAAGTTTTTCAATATCTTCAATATGAAAAATGTGTTCGGTATTGAGCAAGTCAAAGTTGAAAGTGTTTTCAATTTCGGTGGATGCATCAGTTAAGTTGGAAATAATCTCACCGCGTTCCTTTTCATTTTCTGAAAATATACGCTGCACTTCTTCCATTATAAGTTGCTCATCAGTTCTTTTAGAACGGTATTTTAGCAATTGTTTTTCAATATTGGTTCGGGAAAACATAATATAAATTTTTGGAAATTAAATTTACATCCTACAATTCGTCAAAACAACTATTTAACATAGTTTGATGAAAATTTTAAATATTACGGATCATTTTGCGTTTAAAACAATATTGATTTCGTATTTCTTATATTTACAATCTTAAATTTTTTCTATGGAACTCAAGAATATAATTTTAATACTTTTTATGGTTTGTTTTGGTACGGTCGTTTCGGCACAAAAATATATCTCAACTAAAAATACAGAAGTTTCCAAAGTGTTAGGCGAGAGCACTTTTACTTCAAGTAAAACTTTTTACGAAAATATTAAAGAAGCTCCAGATTTTACCATTTTGGCTAAAATATTGAAAAACGATCGGTTACGGAAAACGCTGGAAGGCCAAGAGATGGTAACTATTTTTGCTTTAGCGGATGAATCTTTTATGAATTTGTCCAAAAAGACTAGAGATTCAGTTCTGGGCAATAATAAATTGGTTAGCTCCATCGTAAATTATTTGGCCATACCAGGACGGTTGGATAGTAACAGCCTTAAAACCGCCGTTGAGAAAAATGGAGGAAAGGCTTATTTAACTACTGTGGAAGGACAAAAATTAGCAATAAGAGAAGAAGCAGGACAACTTGTTTTAGTTGACGAACATAATAATACAGCGCGAATTATAGCACCAGATTTCTATCATAAAAATGGATTTTTTCATATAGTAGATGGAGTCATCTTTCCCCCTTCGGAATAAATCGATTAAAGTTAAATAAATACTAAAGTCCCGAAATTGCGAAACCGCAGTTTCGGGACTTTCGTTTATAACCATATAACATAAACTAAAAACATATTATGAAATCAAAACTTATTAAAGCAGCATTATTTTCTTTAGCCATTATGGCTGGAACAACATCAATTTTTGCACAAGACAAAATGATGAAAGACGAAAAAACAGTTATGGTGGGCGGTGCCGCAATGTACCCTAGTAAAAACATCGTTGAGAACGCAGTAAATTCAAAAGACCACACTACCCTTGTTGCCGCAGTAAAAGCAGCAGACTTAGTGGAAACGCTTCAGAGCGACGGCCCATTTACGGTTTTTGCACCAACAAACGAAGCTTTTGAAAAACTTCCAAAAGGTACCGTTGAAACTTTGCTTATGCCTGAAAATAAAAAAACTTTACAGGCTGTTCTAACCTACCATGTTGTTGCAGGAAAACACAGTGCAGCAGATATAATGAATGACATAAAAAAGGGAAATGGAAAAGCAACTTACAAAACTGTGAGCGGTGGAACTTTGACCGCAATGATGAAAGGAAAAAAGGTGATTTTAATGGATGAAAAAGGTGGTATGGCAACTGTAACAATTGCAGATGTTAACCAATCAAACGGAGTAATTCATGTAATTGATGGAGTTGTTCTGCCAAAATAATAGTGCCCCAAACCCTAATTAATAAAATAAAAACAGCGACTCAGAAGGTCGCTGTTTTTTATTACAATTTGTTTTTTTATCGAAGCACCGCTCCAAAATCTGTTTCAAACCTTTGTTGCAGTTTGTTCATTATTTTGTCAATCTGTTTATCGGTAAGTGTCTTTTCTTCATCTTGAATGGTAAAACTTAGCGCGTAGCTTTTTTTACCCTCGGGAAGGTTTTTTCCTTTGTAAACATCAAAAAGAGTAACATCTTTCAGAAATTTTTTCTCTGTATTAAATGCGGCAACCCGCAAATCTCCAAACCGAATTGAATTGTCAAGCAACAAAGCAAAATCGCGTTGTGCTGCCTGGAATTTGGAAATGGGCTTTAATTTAAAATTTTTAAGTGGAATTTGTTTTAACACCACATCCCAATTAAAATCTGCGTAAAATATTTCAGCTTCAACGTCTAATTCATTGGTGATTTTTTTCTTTACAATTCCAAACTCAACTATAATTTCTTTATTTCTTTTGAAGGCGATTGCTTCAGAAAAAATATCGTTTTCGGTACTTTCTTCGGTATAGGCGTCAAGCCCTAAGCGTTCCATAATAGATGTAACTGTTCCTTTTCCGAAGAAAAAATTACTTTTTGTATCTGGAACTGCCCAATTTCCTTCAGTTTTTAATCCTGTTATAAAAAGGGAAAGATGTTTGGTCTCTGTTTTTCCACCGGGAAAGTTATGATAGGTTTTTCCGAATTCAAACAATTTTAAATCGCTGTTTTTGCGATTGCTGTTGTATTCAACTGCTTCCAAGCCAGAAAATAACATGGATTGGCGTAGTACGGAAAGATCATTGCTTAAAGGATTAAGAATATTTACGTTGTAATTTTCTTTGATTGTTTCGCTCAACTCAATATATTTTGGGTTGGTAAGCGAGTTATTCAACATTTCATGAAAACCAAGTCCGGTTAATTGCTGTGCAATTTTATTTTGAACATCATAGTCTTCACCGGGCAAAACCGTAGAAATTGAAGCATTGAGTTTTTGATTGAATTTTATGTTGTTGTAACCATAAACTCTTAATATTTCCTCAATAACATCTACATCTCGCGTAACATCATTTCGATATGCAGGGATAGTCATCCCGATACCGGTTTCAGTTACGTTATTTACCTTCATTTCCAGAGAAGTAAGAATTTCTTTAATAGTTTCCTTTGGAATTTCTTCGCCAATTAGTTTGTTTGCCTTTTCGAAATTTAGGAACACTTGGTGATCTTCTATTTTCTTTGGGTAAATATCAATAAGATCGCTAGTTATTTGTCCTCCGGCTACTTGAAGTATCAAAATAGAGGCATAGCGGAGTGCGTAATCTGCGATGTTTGGATCAATACCTCTTTCAAAACGAAAAGATGCATCTGTACTTAAACCATGACGTTTTGCAGTTTTGCGTATGTTCACGGGATTAAAATAAGCACTTTCTAAAAAAATATTTGTAGTGTCTTCAGTGACCCCACTATTAATTCCACCAAAAACACCTGCAATACACATAGGTTTTTCAGCATCGCAAATCATAAGATCTTCTGCGTGCAATTCGCGTTCAACACCATCTAGGGTTGTGAATTTTGTTCCCGCAGGAAGGGTCTTTACATTAACTGTATTTCCAGAAATTTTTGCAGCATCAAACGCATGCAAGGGTTGCCCAAACTCGTGAAGCACAAAATTGGTAACATCCACAATATTATTTATTGGCGAAAGTCCAATGGACCTCAATCTATTTTGAAGCCACGCAGGAGAATCGCCAACTTTTAAATTACTTATAGTGATTCCACAATAGCGAGGTGCAAGAGTGCTGTCTTTTACCTTGACATCAATTTTTAAGGTTCGATTATCTATCCTGAAACTGCTAGTTGATGGAGTGTTCAGTTTTGCAGCAATACCTTTGTGGAGTAAACCGGCTTTTAAATCGCGCGCAACGCCCCAATGGCTCATTGCATCTGCACGGTTTGGGGTTAACCCTATTTCGAAAACTTTATCGTTTTCAATTTCTAAAACTTTGGCTAAAGGGGTTCCCGGTTTTAATTTGGCATCCAGAACCATAATTCCATCATGCGATTTTCCGATACCTAATTCGTCTTCGGCGCAGATCATCCCCTCGCTTACTTCGCCGCGTATTTTACCTTTGTTTATTTCCCAAGGATTTCCTTCAGCATCATAAAGGGTGGTGCCAATAGTGGCTACGGGAACTTTTTGACCTACGGCAACGTTTGGCGCGCCGCAGACTATTTGTATTGTGTCGCCCGTGCCTACATCAACTTTGGTTACTTTCAGTCGGTCTGCGTTGGTGTGCTGTACACATTCTAAAACGTGACCTACAACAACGCCCTCCAAGCCTCCTTTTACGGAAGAAAAATCTTCTATTCCTTCTACCTCAAGACCAAGATCGGTTAATAATTCGCCAGTTTTTTCGGCGTCCCAAGGAAGGTTTATGAATTGTTTTAGCCAGTTGTATGAAATTGTCATAGGTGTAAATTCTTAACAGAGGGCAAAGATACTATTTCCTTTAAAGTTGAAAGTTATAAGTTGGAAGTTTTAGTCCCAAGTTCAAAGCTAAAACTTTAAAGTTTCAATTTTTTTGGGTGAAATCTAATTTTAGAAAATATACTATCACCCCAATAGTTGCAATTGCAGTAACCAAAAAAGTAACGTTTGCCCCTAAATAAAACCATATTAGCCCAGCCATAACGCTAGCAATCATTGCCACGATACTTTGAAATGCGGAATATGTACCTACCGCAGTGGCTGTGTTTTCATCTTTAGAAATATTTGTTATCCAAGCTTTGGATATGCCTTCTGTAGCGGCGGCGTATATTCCATAACCGAAGAAAAGAGCGATAATTAAATATAGGTTTGTAGTTAAACCCATTCCGAAGTAAACCAAACTGAAAATAACCAATCCAAAAACGAACATTTTTTTCAAACCAATTTTATCTGCAAAATTTCCTAATGGGAAAGCCGTAAGCGCGTAGATTAAATTATAAAAAATATAAATACCAATTACCCAAGTATCCTCTAGCCCTGCATCTTTCGCTTTTAAAAGAAGAAAAACATCGCTGCTGTTGAAGAGTGCAAAGAACAATAGTCCGAGAACTACTTTTCGGTATTCCGAGGGACTTTTTTTCCAATAGTTGATAAAGGAAAAGAAAGAGATATTTTTCTTTTCAGAAATGGTTTCAACCTTTTTGTCTTTCAAAAGAAAGGAAGCAATTACAGCCAATACGCCAGGAATAAAAGCGATAAAGAAAAGGTTTATATAATCTTCGGGATAAAAATATAAATAGAGCAGGGCGAGAGCTGGACCGAGGACGGCGCCAAAGGTATCCATGGAGCGATGAAAGCCGAAAACCTTTCCTTTGTTTGCTTTATTTGTTTCTCCGGAAAGCATGGCATCTCGCGCGCCGGTGCGAATACCTTTACCGAGACGGTCTACGGTTCTTGCGAAGAAAATCCACAGTGGGTATACAAAAAATGCCATCATAGGTTTTGAAAGGGCACTGAGGGAATAACCTAGTTGGACAAAGGGGGCGCGTTTTGCTTTACTGTCGCTTAACTGCCCAAAATAACCTTTACTCAATCCCGCAACAGCTTCTACCAAACCTTCCAAAACGCCAATTAAAAGAATGGAAAATCCAATACTTTTTAAATAGATTGGCATAATTGGATAAAGCATTTCGCTGGCCATGTCTGTAAACAGACTGACGAGGGAGAGAATCCAAACGGTTCGGGTGATGGTTTTCAAGATTTTTATGGAATTTACCTTGAAAGGTACTTCAATTTATTTTTTTATAACCTTTTTTGTTTCGCTCAGTCCATTTTCGTCTTTGATTTTTACGAAATAGATACCTTTACTTAAAGCTGAAATGTCAACTCGGCTGTTTTCTTCGGAAGTGAAAAGCAGTTGACCAAGGTTGTTATAAACAGTTATTTCAGTAATTGGCACTTCAGATTTAATGTTTAAAAAACCGTTTGTTGGGTTTGGGTAGATGCTGAAAAGGTTTGTTGTGTTTTCTTCTACGTCTAAGATAAATAGGTTTTCGAACCATACTATTTCATCTAAAAAATATGATGATGTAAGTATGTCTATGTCGTTGTCTCCATCATAGTCATCTACAAAAATGGTTATTGGGTTTTTGAAGTTTGATATTATAATATTTTCATTGCTGAAATTGCCTTCGCCATCGTTTTCAAACCAAAGTACTCTCCCTTCAATATAAGCAGTACATACTATGTCTTCATCACCATCATTGTCCAAATCTGCGGAATAAATGGTCCAAGCGCCGTCTACAGAGGAAGATATTATGTTGGCATCTCCAAAAGAGCCATTTCCATCTAGGTTTTCATACCACATAACTTCATCAGTAAAATAATCTAATGTTAAAACATCTAAATCACCATCATTGTCCAAATCTGCTGCGTACACAGAATCCGGAGAAAGTAAAGTGTCAATAATATTGGCTGAACCAAAATTTCCCTGTCCGTCAAGGTTTTCAAACCAAACAATATTACCATCGCCCCAATAACAAAGAATTAGATCTTTATCACCATCGTTATCAACATCTTTTGCTACCATTGAATCGCTAAGCCAATATTGATCTGATATTATTTTGATAGGTCCAAAAGTTCCAAGTCCGTCTGTGTTTTCTTGCCAATATGTGTTGTTTGCTTCTGAGGAAAGAACATCTAAGTCTCCATCGTTGTCAATATCTGCTGCGTATATTGTTTCTGAAGTTTCAATATTATTTATTATTTGTTCGGATCCAAAATTGCCTTGGCCATCTAAGTTTTTATACCATGTGAGTTTTTCTTTTGATGCTGCAATTACGTCAATATATCCATCTCCGTCCACATCACCGGCATATGCGGCAGGGGGAGTATTTACATATGCAATTGTTTTTAATTCTGAAAATGTTCCTAACCCATTTAAATTTTCTTGCCAAGCAATTCTGTTGCCCCTGCGTAATGTTGCAAGAATGTCTTTGTCTCCATCGTTGTCTATATCTATAGAAGATAGGTTATAAACACCACTGGCGCCATTTATACCTGCAAGTTCTTGGGTATAATCAAAATTATCTTGACCATTATTTTTTTTGTACCAGGCAACCCTGTCTGATGTGCCAGCTGCCATTATTAAATCTTGATTATCATCATTATCAATATCTACTAAAACAACTTTTGTAACATCGCTTGTTTGGTTATCAATAATTTGTTTTGGACCAAAAGTGCCAGAACCATTGTTCTTAAACCAAAATAGTCCGCCATTTTTCGATCCTACTACCAAATCCATGTCATTATCATTATCTACATCAGTTGCATAAAGTGATTCTGGCCAAGAAAGGTCTACGGTCATTAAAGTTTGTGAAAGTATTGGAAAATTACCCAGACCATTGGTATTTTGGAACCATACAATTTTATGCCCTCCGCTTTCTCTGGAAGCTACCACAATATCCAGATCACCATCATTATCAACATCCATTAATATAGTGTCACCTGCATCAAAGACTTGTGAACTAAGTTCAGGTTGTTGGTAAAAATTTCCCAAACCATTATTATTTTTAAACCAAGCCACACTGCTTTCATTATAATAATCAGATCCCGATAAAATGTCTAAATATCCATCACCATTGATGTCCCCAGTGCTAATATCCATAGGGCTTATAAAAGCTGTGGAAAGAACTTGTTGAGGTCCAAAAGCACCAAGACCATTTGTGTTTTTATACCAAGCAATTTTATTATCTGATAATGATGTGGAGAGTACGTCCATATCTCCATCATTATCTAAATCTGCTGCAGAGATGTGTTGGGGCCTATTGGTTTCATTGGAAATTATCTGTTCAGGGCCAAAACTTCCATGACCATTTAAATTTTTATACCAAACAATTTTATCTGCATCGCTTCCTGTGGCTAGCACGTCTATATTTCCATCGCCATCTATGTCTGTGGCAAAGACTGAACTAGCAAGTAGTATATTTTCTGAAATAATCTGCTGTGGTCCAAATGTGCCAAGTCCGTCAGTGTTTTCATACCAAGCAATTTTATTGTCATTTGCAGAAGCAGAAAGCATATCTATATCACCATCGCCATCAATATCGGCGGCAAACACGGAACGTGGATTGTTCGTGCCACCAGTGTCATCTACAGTGATATGTGCTTCAAAATCTACTTGGGCATAAATTGAAAAAGATAAAAGTATGGTAAAAAGAAAAAGTAATTTTGTCTTCATTTGAAATATTTAGTAGCGCACAAAGTACTTTTTTCCTATAATATATTCAAATGATAAAAATCATTTCTTCAAATTTCTGAAACGCTGCAACAGCGTGGGGTGCGAATAATGTGCAAAAACATAAAGCGGATGCGGGGTAAGATTGCTGAGACTATTTTTTGAAAGTTTTTTTAAACCCGAAATCAGCGGCGGCGCAGCGTAAGTTTGTTTTGCAAAATTATCTGCTTGGTATTCAAATTTTCTACTTAAATAATTCATCAGTAAACTGGTGATTCCAGAAATTGGACTGTAAAGCACGCCGAAAGCGATCAGCCCAATATGAAAGGAAGGTTGCGAAACATTTAGCGTTTGGGAAAGTAGTGGATTTCCTATAAATAATGATAGCAGCCAAAGGGTGAAACCTGTTGTAATAATTGCCATAAAGAGGTTTATAATAATATGGTTTCGTTTATAATGACCAACTTCATGGGCGAGGACGGCTACAATTTCTTCTTCGTCTAAATCTTTAATAAGAGTGTCATAAAGCGTAACGCGCTTTTCGCTGCCGAAGCCTGAGAAATAAGCATTTGCCTTGGTACTACGCTTGCTGCCGTCTATAACAAAAATTTTATCGAGGGTAAAACCAACTTCTGAGGCGTAGGTTTCTATTTGGGAACGCAGGGTGCCTTTTTTTAAAGGAGTTTGTTTATTGAAAAGAGGTACTATGAAACGTGCATAAAAAAGATTCATTAATACCGTAAATACTGTTATGATTCCCCAAGCATAGAGCCAAAAGTTTTTGCCAGTGCTTTGATAAAACCAGATGATGGCGCCCAAAAGAAGTCCACCAATAATGGCACCCATAAGCCAACCTTTTAATTTGTCAAAGAAAAAAGTTTTTCGCGTAGTTTTGTTAAAACCGTATTTTTCTTCAATTACAAAGGTGCTGTAATAGCTGAACGGCGTACTGAGAAAATCACTCGCTATCATAATAATTCCGAAGAAAACTAAGGCGATAATTATTTCATTATTTGATACGGAACGCGCCAAACTATCTACATAAGCAAAGCCATCCAAAAAGAAGAATAGGATGGTAACGATGAGTGAAATTGCTGAGGTAAGTATACTGAATTTGTAACGCTCTTTTTTATAACGTTGCGATTTTTTATAATCTTCTTCCTCAAAAACATCTTGTAACTCTAAGGGAAGCGGATCGCTAAAGTGTTTTGCGTTGAGGGAATCCAAGACTTGGTCAAGGATGAAACTGATGACCAAGATTGCAATGATTATATAAAAAAGAGTTTCTGGTTTCAAGTTTTTAATTTAATTTTTAAGTTATTACAGTGAAATGAAATTAGCGACTGAACACTAAAAACCGCGCTGACGCTTTGCTTCAAATATAATAATTCCTGCCGCCACGGAAACGTTCATACTGTCTATTTCGCCTTGCATTGGGATGATGATGTTTTGGGTGCTGTTTTGCAGCCATTCATCAGAAAGGCCCGTGGCTTCGGTGCCAACTACAATTGCGGTACTTTCTTTAAAATCGCAAGTGTGGTAAGACACGGAGGCTTGTAATGCGGCGCAGTAAATACTTATGTTGTTCTGCTTCAAAAATGAAATAATTTCTGAAGTGCTTCCCGTGGCAATAGTATTGGTAAACAAACAACCCACGCTGCTACGGATGATGTTTGGGTTGTATAGATCTGTTTTTGGATTTGCGATAATTACAGCATCAACGTTTGCGGCATCTGCGGTTCTGAGAAGCGCACCTATGTTTCCTGGTTTTTCTGGAGCTTCTGCAATTAGAATTAAAGGGTTTTTAGTTTGTGCTTTTAGGTTTAATATGTTTAAGTCTTTTGTGTATGTAATTGCCAAAACACCTTCAGTGGAACCTCGATAGGCGAGCTTTTCATAAATTTCTGAAGTGATTTCTATGAATTCTGTGTCACTATTGGCAGATTCTTTTAAGGCGAAAATTTCTTCTTCGGGAATTATTTCTGAACAGAAAAGTAACGTTTTCAAAAGATATCCACCTTTCAGTGCCAGTGAAATTTCGCGCAAGCCTTCAATGATGAAAAGTTGTGTTTTGCGGCGTTCGCGCGATTTCTCCTGTAATAAAACAATTTGCTTTATCAGCGGATTATGAAAACTTGTGATGTTTTTGTGCATCCTGCAAAGATAGGCTACAGATATTTATAAGCAGTACCCAAATTAATACGAAGTCCAAAACTTATGTTCAGATAGTTTACGCCTTTAAATGTATCTTCCAATTCACTGGGCACATCAATATTCATAAAATCGTGGCGAATTTCAGGCGCAACATACACCCCTAAATAGGTTGTAATGCGGTAACTTACTTCTGGGTTTAACCAAACTGCGGTGGCGGTGTCGCCAAAATTATCGAAAGGGCCGTCGTTCTCATAACTTGAAGCTCCAACGCCAATCCCAATGTTTATGTCAAATTTGTTAATGTGTTTTTCGAAGCCCACTATAGCACCAATAACAAAATTGGTTGTGTTGTAGTAATTGCCCAAAAGCTCAGGATTGGTAACTTCACCATTAAAAAAACTGAAATAAGGACCAATGTATATACCCTTATAGGTGTCCACTTTAAAAGACAAACGCGCGCCAAGCTTCAAATCCATTCCATTATTTACAAAATTATCACCAAACGCGATGGGGAAATAAGGGCCAATAGTTATGCTACCTACATTTTTACCTGGCCCGTTGCTTTCTTGTTCGGTTTCAGGATTTTTGTTCTCAGTTTCTTGCGCAAAAGTGGCTGCAGAGATTGCGAGTGCCGCAATAAGGATTCTAATATTCAAAAACATATGTATTTTCAAGATTTGTGAGTGGGATGGAAATGGTCTGTTCAGGCTCGTTGTTTAATATATATTTAAAAAGTACCGTTGTGCCCAATTGACTATTTAAATTAGTTTGAAAATTAGAAGAATTTATATCAAGCTGTTGGTAGTAATCATTATCAAAATAACAATCCTCAGAACCATTAAGGTTCAGGTCTATTTGGCAAATAGCACTGTCGTATTCCAGTTTATAAGCAACCGTATTGTTATCGCCAGGAATATTATGAAATAAAATATCTAAACGGGCAGCCTCGTTGAGTTGAATTTTACCAAGATTGTAAGTTACAGCTTCACGGTTTTGAGAATTGCTGAAATATTGTTTTGCAGAATAATTGGCGTTTTCAGTTAAATCAAAATCATAATCTCCCTCGTAATAATAGCTACTGGTTTTCATATTAACAATAATATTTAATCCATTATAGTCTTCAACATCTAAAGATGTAAATTGAAATTGTCCATTAGCATCACTTACTGTTTCGCCCAAAATTGTACCGTATGACTGGGTGCGTACTGAAATATTTTGTATTGGATTATTTGCGCTGTCTACAATATTTCCTTTAACTAAAATACGACGGTCGTCCATAATTTGTGGATCGCAGGATTGAAATAAAAATACTATGGCGAAAAGTAGGAATAAGGATAAGTATTTTCTTTTCATAACAAGTTAATTTTAGCTAAACAAGATTAGTGAAAAAAGACAAAGTGGTCAAGTATAAAAAGATAAAGTTAAAATTTTCTTAACGTCTTGGAATGTTTTTATATATTGCGGGAAAAATAGTACGAATGAAAAAACTAATACTTCTTTTTATTTTCAGCATAAGTTCACTTTCTGTTTTTGCACAACAGATTCAGCTATTCAGGCAATTGAATGGTCGTTATGATTATACCGCAATTGGTAATACACTAAATGCACAGGAAAACAATTCACCTTCTTGTACCATACTTTCACAGAGTAGTGCAACATTAACTCTAAATCCTGGGCAAACTCTGGTTTCGGCGATGCTATATTGGTCTGGCTCTTCAGCTGGCGATTTTGAAATTAAACTTAATGGAACCGAAGTTAATGCTGAAAGAACCTTTTCAGTCGTGAACAACGGGTTGCCTTTATTCGCGGCTTATGCAGATGTTACTTCCATCGTGGAAACACAGGGAAATGGCACTTATACGTTTTCCGATATGGATATTATGGGCACTTTATCTGATTACTGTAATTTTGGCATTAATTACGGCGGTTGGTCCATCATTGTTGTGTTTGAAGATCCGTCACTTTTGTTAAACCAAGTTTCATTATTTGATGGTTTGGAATCCGTTTCCTCCGCAAATAACACACTTAATATAACGCTTACCAATATAGAAGCTGTAAGCGACCAATTATCGAGAATTGGTTTTTTGGCTTGGGAAGGCGATCAACAAATAGCTGTTGGTGAAAGTTTGTTTATCAATAATACGATGATAAGTAACCTGCCACTAAATCCGCCTAATAATGCATTTAACAGTACGAATAGTTATACAAATTCGAACCAATTGTATAATATGGATTTGGATTATTATGATTTGCAGGGTATTGTAAATCCCGGTGATACCCAAATAGATATTGAACTTACTTCGCAACAGGATTTAATAATGGTCAATAATATTATAACCGTTGTAAATTCTGAATTGCCTGATGGCACTATTGCCATAGATGGCGTTACTGTTTCTCCACTGCAGGACGAGCTGGAAGTTACTTATACCGTTAGCAATGTGAATAGTACCAATGTGCTGCCGGCAAACACTTCTATCACTTTTTACGCTGACAATGTATTAATTGCGGAAGATTTTACAAATCAGGATATCCCAATTGGAGGAACGCTTACCGATGGTTTAACGATATCACTTCCAGTGGGCACACCTTCCAATTTTGCACTACGAGCAGTTATTGACGGAAATGGAGTGATTCCTGAAACGAATGAAGGGAATAATGAATTTGAATTACAAATTTCTTTGTCTGTTATAGCAAACCCAGCACCTGATTTGGTTGAATGCGATATAAATAATGATGGAGGTGAAGAATTCGATCTTACGGTAAACGATCTAATTATTATTGGTTCTCAAAATCCTAATGAACTTCAACTTACATATCATAAAACCCAAGTTGATGCGGATAATGGAAATAATCCAATAGCAAATCCTTGGAACTATTTCGCTAGTGCTCCTTTCGAAAGAATTTTTGCGAGACTAGAAGATATGGGAACTGGTGATTATGATACTACTAATTTTGATTTAGTAATAAACCCCACACCCCCAGATTACGGCCCTTTTGAAATGATGTTGTGCGATGATGAGCTACAGGGTAGTACACCAACAGATGAAATAAGCACTTTCGACCTTACCGAAAATAATCAAGTGATTACAGGTGGCGATCCATCTTTAACTGTAGCGTGGTTTTTAAGCTCTGCCGATGAAGCCGCGGATTTACCAATTCCAAACCCCACAAGTTATCAGAATTTGGCAACTCCTCAAACCGTAATAGGTAGAGTTGAAAACACATTTGGTTGTAAGACACTTGTTACGCTTACATTAAGTGTTTTGCCAAATCCAAACCCCAATCAAAACCCAGACCCACTTGAACTTTGTGATGATGACAATGATGGTATAATTGGAGGATGGGATTTAACTTTGGCGGATATTAATATTATTAACGGCGAAACTGATGTTAATATTAAATACTATGAAACGCTTCAAAGCGCACAAAATGGAATACCAGGGACAGAGATTCTTGGACTGTACGCAAATACAGTTCCCTTCAATCAAACAGTATATGCAAGAGTAACCAAAAGTGTTCCTCCTGCAATACTTCCGTGTTATGCAATTGCGGAACTCGAACTTATCGTAAAAGAAATCCCCCCAATAACCCAACCCAACAACCTCTTTATAAACGAAAATGATGGTGATGGGTTTGCAATTTTTGACCTTACCGTGAATATTCCAGTGATGTTGGCGGGTTTAAATCCTTCAGATTATGTGGTTTCTTTTTACGAAACGGAGCTAGACGCTCAAAGCAATACAATTCCTATAACTCCTCCAACCACATACGAAAATGTTGTAAACCCACAGACAATTTATGTTCGTGTTGAAAATGTGAATTCAGGCTGTTATTTAGTAACTTCTTTTGAAATCGCCACCGATGAACTTGCCCCCGATGCAGACGGCGACGGAATAGCGAACGAGGATGAAGATTTAAACAACAACGGTAACTTAAATGATGACGACACTGATGGCGACGGCATCCCAAATTATTTGGACAGCGATGACGATGGCGATACAGTGCAAACCATTGACGAAACCACAGGAATAGGTGCTGGCGTTGTACCTTCCTACATTTATATAGACACAGACGGCGACACCATTGAAAACTATCTTGATAACGATGACGACGGCGACGGTACCCTAACAATAGATGAAGATTACAACAACAACGGAACCCCAATTGACGACGATACCAACTCCAACAGTATTCCAGACTTTCTGGATGATGAGGTGTTTCTAGCTGTGAATTCTTTCTTTTTTAATGATTTGGAGCTTTACCCGAATCCAACGTCAGAAAGTTTTACATTGCAATCAGCACAATTGGTTTCAGAAACAACTATTTCGCTTTATGACACCCAAGGAAAAAAGTTAATTTCTGAAAAAATGCTTCCGCAAAACGGAACGTTGACGATTAATGTTTCTTCTTTGGAAAACGGCGTTTATTTTGTGAAGATTTCTTCAGAAGGGAATTCTGTTGTAAAAAAGCTTTTGAAGAATTAAGCTTATGGCTTAAAGCATAATGCTTAGTTTGAAAATCACAAACCTTTCTAAAAAGCTTCCCAGACCCGGGAAGCTTTTTTATATTTAGTAGTTACTAAAACAACCATCATGAAAAAACCAATTCTATTATTAGCCGTATTATTGTCTTTATGGGCTTGTAAGAACGATACAAAGACAAATTCTGAAAACACAACAATAGAACCGAAAATTGAAGAACTTGAACTAGATTCCACCCAGACTTCTGCAACAAACGATGCTGAAAAACCCAAAGTGTATCCCGCACCACTTCAAGCTGTTTTTAATGCCCATGGCGGTTTGGACCACTGGAAACAAATGAACAATATTTGTTTTGAGATGAAAGGAAAAAACGGATATGAAACCCATACTGTTTCCTTGCCAGACCGAAGAACCAAAATAGAATCCAAAGATTGGTCCATAGGGTACGACGGAAAACAAGTGTGGCTTTTAAAAAATGATTTGGGCTACGAAGGCAACCCTGTTTTTTACCATAACTTGATGTTCTATTTTTATGCTATGCCTTTTATCATAGCAGATCCTGGAACAAATTATACTGCAGTGGAACCTACTAAACTTGATGGAAAAATGTATAACGGCTTTAAAATTTCTTATGATGATGGCGTGGGGGATTCTTCTAAAGATGAATACATTTTATATTTTGACCCAGAAACTAACAAAATGGCATGGTTGGCGTATACTGTTACTTTTAAAGACCAAACGAAGAGCGATGATTGGCACTATATAAAATACAACAAATGGCAAGATGTAAACGGACTTTTACTTCCTGAAAAATTAACTTGGTGGAATGTAGAAAATGGCAAGCCGCATGACGAAAAGATGGACATTAAATTTGATAAAATTTCTGCTACCGAAACAATACTTGACGCTTCGGTTTTTGCAAAACCTAGTGAAGCGCAGTATGTGAAATAGTATTGAGTATTTAGTATTGAGAAATGAGTAGTTAGATAAATTGTATACAATTATTCTAATTGGTATTTTCTACAAACTCACAAACTCACAAACTCACAAACTCACAAACTCACAAACTCACAAACTCACAGATTCACGAATTCACAGATTCACAAACTCACAGAGATTTATCCTCAAAATAATTAACAACCAAAGCCACCATATAATCATAACTCATTATACCGCGGCTTTGGTTGTTTGCTTTTAGGAAATTGTCCCAAAACATTTTCGAGAAAACCTCAAAAGGATTTTGGTAACTATCCCAAAAATCGCGCATTTCCTTATAGCTTATTAAAATACCAGGGTTTATAGTGGTTAAAAGTTGGTCGTATTTAGCTTGGTCTCGCCGCGCCACTTCATTTATTAAATAGCGCAATGTAAAAATGTAACCAACATATTGCATATAGGGGTCGTCATTATGCAAGGTTGAAAGGGTGGCGATAAAATTGGCTTCGTTTTCAGCAGCATAGCCTATTTGGTGAGCTTCTTCGTGGCAGGCAACTACAGGAAATTTATAGGTTTTCATCAAATTATTAACCTGTGCCTCCCCGGAAAATGGATTCAAATATCCACTATAGCCCATATAAGTAAGCCCAAGACTCCACCCACTTTTTTTAATACTCCGCGGTGAATATGCTAATTGCGGAAATTCTTTTTCAAGATTTTTATATCCATTTAATGTTTTTTTAAACATTTCCTTTTGTGTGTAAGGCAATTCAATTTTTACGCTATCTGCAAAGCCAAGTTCTTGGTGTAAATTGTTGCTTTTTTTAATAAAACGATTGGTAGTTTCCAATAACTGCTCGGTTGTGTACTCGTTCTGCAAACCTAAAGATTTGTGTAGCGGAAGTCGATAATAATTAAATCCCCAAAGCACGTGGAACATAAAGTAAACTACCGAAACGGCTGCTAGAATGTCTACAAAAAAGCTTATTTGTTCATTTTTTCGAAGCCTGTTAACATTTTTATACAACCACCGAATAGCAAAGATGGTAATGAGCAAATAGAACAAGTCTCCCACCGAAAACGGTACCCAGCCAAAAATATAGCGAGATATTTTAGAAATCCACGGATATATACCGAGGCTGTAATACTTTTCAACGAACTCTGGAAATTGCTTTAAAACCTGAAGTGCTATTATCTGCACAAATAAAAATAGGGTGAGAAATGCCGAGGTTCGTTTTTGCATAATCCAAACTTACGAAGTAAATCTTTCTCCACATAATTTTTATAGCCGTTCCAAAACCGTAATTTTGTTTATCTAAAATTTTAAAAATGAACGAAGAAATAAGAAACCTCGAACCCAAAGCACTTTGGAACAAATTTGCAGACCTGAACGCTGTGCCGCGTCCTTCAAAAAAAGAGGAACGTGTTATTGCATTTATGAAAGACTTCGGAAAGAATCTTGGTTTGGAAACTATGGAAGATGAAGTAGGCAATGTGATAATTCGCAAACCTGCCACAAAAGGAATGGAAGACCGCAAAGCTGTGGTTCTTCAAAGCCATTTGGATATGGTGCACCAAAAAAACAACGATACCGACTTCAATTTTGATACTCAAGGAATTGAAATGGTTGTGGATGGTGATTGGGTTCGCGCAAAAGGAACAACGCTAGGTGCCGATAACGGTTTGGGAGTTGCAACAATTATGGCAATCCTTGAAAATAACGAAATTGAGCATCCAGCAATTGAAGCACTTTTCACTATAGACGAAGAAACTGGAATGACAGGTGCCAAAGGACTGAAAGGTGGTTTGCTGAAAGGTGATATCCTTTTAAATCTAGATACCGAAGAAGATGATGAAATTGGCGTTGGCTGTGCTGGCGGTGTTGATGTTACCGCAACGGGAACATATTCAGAAGCTGAAGCTCCAAAGAATTCTACAAATTTTACCATTAAAGTAAAAGGCTTAAATGGCGGGCATAGTGGAATGGATATCATTAAAGGTTTGGGAAATGCCAATAAACTGATGAACCGTTTGCTTTTTGCTACGAAAAATTCTATGCAATTGGCAAAACTAGAAGGTGGCAGTCTTCGCAATGCAATTCCACGGGAAAGTGAAGCTAAGGTTGCAGTTTCTGCCGAAGAAAAATTTCTGTCGGAATTTAAAAAAATGAAAAATGATATCCTTTCCGAATATAAATCGTTGGAACCGAATCTTTCCATTACTGCGGAAAAAAATAGCGAAACTATTACGAAGGTAATGTCCCAAGAGAAACAGGGAATCTTTTTTAATGCAATAAATGCAGCGCATAATGGCGTTTACAGAATGAGCCCAGATATTGATGATTTAGTTGAAACTTCAAACAACATTGCAAAAGTTTCAGTTGAAAACGGAAATATAAAAGTTGAATGCTTAACCCGTAGCTCTGTGGAATCCTCAAAAGATGTTTTGGCAAATGCGTTGACTTCTGTTTTTGAACTTGCTGGTTATAAAGTGAAACTTGCAGGAGATTATCCTGGTTGGGCACCGAATATGGACAGCCCTATTTTGAAGGTTTTGGATAGTCTTTATCAAAAAATGAATGGTGAAAAAGCTGATGTAGCTGCTTGTCATGCAGGATTGGAATGTGGTATTTTAGGTCAAAACTATCCAGAAATGGATATGATTTCCTTTGGGCCAACTATTAAAGGAGCGCATTCCCCCGATGAACGTGCAAGCATTTCTTCCGCTCAAAAATACTGGGAGTTTGTACTGGAAATTTTGAAGAACATTCCGAAGAAATAGACTCTAGAATCACGACCGTTTTGATACAATAACCATAAACGATCGATCTGCTTAGCATTTTGGGATTTATGATTAAATAGAAATCAGTCGTGGTTTGTGAATCCAAAAAAAAAGAGGAGCCAGTTTAAAACTGGTTCCTCTTTTTATGTTTAAGATAAACTGAAATTATTGAACTATCTCAGTAATTTCAAGGTTAAATATCAATTCAGAATCTGGAGGTATAACTCCTGGAATTCCTCTCTTGCCATAGGCTAAATGTGCTGGAATAAATATGGTGGCTTTATCACCCACTTTCATATTTAATAGCCCTTCACGGAACCCTGGAATCAATTTTGCTTCAGTACTGTAATCTGTTGGAACTGGAGTGTATTGTTCAGCTGCTTTGCGCATTTCATCAACCATTTCAAACTTTTCTGCGTTTGCCAAAATATTTGAGTCAAACATGTGGCCATCTGCAAGATATCCTGCATAATTCATCATTATTTTGTCTCCTTCTTTTGGTTGCGGACCAGTTCCTTTTTCATTAAAATATATTTTAATTCCTGAAGGAAGTGAATCAGCTTTTGCTCTCAAAGCGTTCATTTCTTCTGCTTGTGAACTAGCTACTTTATTAATGCGTTCTTCTTTTTCTTTCTTTTCTTTTTCAAGCTTACCCATTTCTTCAGTGAAATAAGGAACTTTAACATCGCCTTTGTTTATGATGTTAACCTTTTCAATTATAATAGGTTGTTTCGGTTTGTCGCCTGGTTTTTCGGTTTCAAGGTTTCCAATAGAATCTATAACTTCTTGTCCGATTACTATTTCGCCAAAAACAGTGTGGCGTCCATCTAACCAAGGTGTTTCTTTTAGTGTAATGAAAAACTGACTGCCGTTAGTTCCTGGACCAGAATTGGCCATTGCTAAAAGTCCTTTTTTGTCAAAGCGAATGGTATCAGTAATCTCATCAGGAAATGCATAGCCTGGACTACCGGTACCATCTCCTTTTGGATCGCCACCTTGAATCATAAAATCTTTAATAACGCGGTGGAAGGTAAGTCCATCATAAAAGTGTTTTCCTTTGTAAAGAGAATCTACCATTCCGTTGGTGCCTTCGGCAAGTGCTACGAAGTTTGAAACCGTTAGCGGTGCAGACTCATTGTTCAGTTTGGCAACAAATGTTCCTTTGTTAGTAATAAATTCAGCATACACGCCGTCTTTTAAATCAGGATATTTTTCCTGGCAAGATGCTAGTGCAAGTGAAAGCAATAAAAATAAAAATGTTAGTTTTTTCATCGTTTAATTAATTTTCGTTTGATTGTTCAATTGAGTGTAAAGTTATAGTGCTCTGTACCGGAATATTGGTGCCGAGTTTTTCTTCGATCCCATAATAACCAAAAGCTTTATAGGAAGGAAAAAGGAAAGTTACTGTTTCGCCTTCCTTCATAAGTTTTATGCCTTCGCGAACGCCAGAGATAAGGTCTTGGTTGCTTTGGTCAATTTTATAATGTTGCAGCCCGTTTTCTTTTTCAGAAAGAATAACGCTGCCATTTAGATCTTTAATATTATAGGTAAATTTTACTACATCGCCCAAATCAGGCATTTCAGTGGTAGTTGTATCTCTTTTATTATAATAGTACCAAAACCCACTTTCAGAAGAAATATAATCATTCGTGGAGTCTTGGGCTATGATTTTTTCGATAAAAACTTTCTCTTCATCGTAGATTTTTTTGTTCCGCTCTGCAGATTCCTTTATAAAGCTTCCTGTGTGACTTTGCAGTGGGCGCCTGGCTTCGGGGCTTTTGCAAGAAACAATTAACACAGAAAAAAGTAAAATATAAACCAGCTTACGAAGCATGTGTGAGTTCATTTTTATAACGGGGCAAGATACTAATAAATTCGCTTATTGTTTTGTTAAGGGATTGCGAACTTTTTCCACCGGCAGCATTAATATGGCCTCCACCGCTGTAGTGGTTGCGTGCAAAATCGTTCACAGAAAAATCATCTTTGCTTCTGAAAGAAATTTTCACAATACTTTCCTGCTTGTTTTCAATAAAGATTGCAGCAAAAACAATTCCTTTTACAGAAAGCGCATAATTCACAAAGCCTTCTGTATCGCCTTTTTTGAAATTGTGGTCGTCCAATTCTTTTTGGGTCATGGTGATATATGCCGTGTGCAATTCGGGCAGAATTACTAAGTTATTTAAAGCTACACCTAAAAGCTTCATTCTTTCGGGACTGTTGGTGTCATAAATATTTTGGTTAATAACAGCACTTTCGGCTCCAGCTTCAATTAATTTTGCAGCAACTCTGTGAGTAGTTGGGCTTGTAGACGAGAAGCGGAACGAACCCGTATCAGTCATAATTCCCGTATAGAGATTAATGGCGATTTCTTTTGAAAGTTTTTCTGATTGACCCATCGCGTCCATAAAATGGAATACCATTTCGGAAGTAGAACTCATTTTCACATTACTATATGTTGCCACTGCATAATCTGCAGGCTGTTGGTGATGGTCTATCATTACGAACTTGGAAGTGCTTTCTTCCAGAACGCTTTGCATTTCACCAATTCTATCTAAACTATTAAAGTCTAGTGTAAAAATAATGTCTGCGTCTTTAATTTGTGCTGTACTTTTATTTGTTTCCCTTTCGTGAATAATTATATCATCAACTCCTGGCAGCCATTTTAAAAAATCCGGAAAATCATTGGGCATAATCACCGTAGTGCTGTGCCCCATACTTTCCAGAAAAAATGAAAGTCCTAAACACGAGCCAATCGCATCGCCGTCAGGGTTTTTATGGCCTACAATCACAATTTTTTGTGGTGAAGCGAATAATTCTTTAACAATTTGAGTAGTTTCTTTATTCATAAGGGGCGAAGATACAATAAATACAAATTATGAGCGAAACGGTTGAGTAAACTAATTTGTGTTGAAACTTTAAAAAAGCATTAAACATTCCGTAAATGCTTGCTTTTCATTTTCAAATAGTTATTTTTGCCGAAATTTTAAAAACACAATGAGAACAGACAGAACATTCACAATGTTAAAGCCAGATGCAGTTGAAAAAGGACACATCGGCGCCATTCTTGAAAAAATTAACGCTTCCGGTTTTAGAATCGTAGCGATGAAACTTACCCACATGACCACTCAGGATGCGCAAGCATTTTATGAGGTACACAGTGAGCGCCCATTTTATGGCGAATTGGTAGAATATATGACTCGCGGACCAATCGTTGCTGCAATTCTTGAAAAAGACAACGCAGTGGAAGATTTCCGTACTTTAATTGGTGCTACCAATCCAGCTGATGCAGCAGATGGTACCATTCGTAAATTATACGCAGCTTCTATCGGCGAAAACGCCGTTCACGGAAGTGATAGTGATGAAAACGCAGCTATTGAAGGTGCTTTTCATTTTGCCGGTCGCGAAATGTTTTAAACGGTTACAGAATATTTTATACAGAAAACGCCTTCCGAGTTGGGAGGCGTTTTTGGTTTTTGTGAATTGAAGTCTTTAGCGTAGAATCAATTTAGCAATCAAATCCTTCCCCAATTCCTCATTCAATAATTTGATGATTTTTTCCTTCCCATAACTCAGTTCCTCACGCAAAACAGATGATGAAAGCTGAACATATAAAGTATCGCGGTCTAATTTAACATCGGTTGTGTATTTTGATATGGCACTTCCCATAACTGAATCCCAAGCTTCTTTAGCGTTCACTTTATCTAAACCTTTTTCTAGTCGGTTTTTGCCAATAAACTCTTTCAGTGCTTCACCAATTGATATATTTTCTGCGTGTCTTTTTGCCATTTTAATTGTGAATTTGTTAATCTGTGAGTTTGTTTTTTATAAATATTTGTCACACTGAGCGCAGTTGAAGTGCTGCTTCATTCAAAAACTTCAAACTTTTTAAATTTTGAATAGGTGTAAATTTTATTGTCTCTGTTTTTCACTGTTAACGTGCTATCCTTCGCTTCAATCACCGTTTCTTTCCATTCATCAAAAGGAGTTTTATAGTACATGCGCAAACTGTCTTCCTCAATTTTTAAAGTGAAATCTTCAGAAACTCCGTTCGTTGTAAACGTACCGTCAAACTTTGGGGAGACTTTTGTTCTCGCGCCACTATCTCCGTTTATTTCGATGTGGTCAACTACCGTGTTAATATCAAATATTTTCTTTTCACCATCCGGCATTTTTACTGTTTTTATTTCCCAATAACCGCTTAGGTTTTGCTTTTGCAATTCTGGATCCGGTTTTTCGCAACTAGTTAATACGAGAAACAATGTCAATATATAGAATGAAATTTTCATAAAGGAAACATTTTATAAGTCTGATGCACTTTTTTTATCACTTCTTCCGTCCGTTCCGCGTGCGTATCACTAATAAATAATTGCCCAAAATTTTCATTATCGACCAATGAAATTAAATGCTCCACCCGCGTTTCGTCCAATTTATCAAAAATATCATCCAATAGCAAAATCGGATTCGTTTTTGAATGGTTTTTTATAAAATCAAACTGCGCCAACTTTAAAGCTATAAGATACGATTTCTGTTGTCCCTGTGAGCCAAATTTCTTGATTGGATGTCCGTCAATTTCAAAAACCAAATCGTCTTTATGTATACCGAAATTGGTGTATTGTGTAATTTTATCTTTAGTAATATTTTTCTGAAGTAATGTCAATAAATCATTTTCCTGCAATTGGCTTTCATAAACCAGATTAATGCTTTCATCACCACTACTGATGGATTTGTACCGATTTAAAAATATAGGAAGAAATTCTTCCAGAAATGAAGTCCGTTTGCCAAAAATGGATGTGCCAAAATTGTGAAGTTGTTCGTTATAAATATCAAGCGTGTCTTGGCTAAATGTATTATTTGCCGCAAAATACTTCAAAAGGGAATTGCGCTGCGCAAGCACTTTGTTATATTTAATGAGTGTATTCAAATAATCTGAATCGCGTTGCGAAATAACGCCGTCAACAAATTTTCGGCGCGTATCGCTTCCTTCAATAATTAAATCTCTATCTGCTGGCGAAATAATTACCAACGGTAAAAATCCAATGTGCTCGCTGAATTTATCGTATGCCTTTCCGTTTCGTTTTATAATTTTTTTCTGTCCCTTTTTTGCGCTTACTACAATTTTTTCGGGCGTTTCTTTTCTTTCATAAAAACCTTCAACCACAAAAAACTCGGCATCGTGTCTAATATTCTGTGTGGTGATTGGATTAAAGTAACTTTTTCCGAAGGAAAGATGGTAAATTGCGTCTAGCACATTGGTCTTTCCCACCCCGTTATTTCCCACAAAACAATTTATTTTTGGGTCAAATTCGAAGGTTTCAGCCTCAAAGTTTTTATAGTTGAGTAAGGATAGTTTTTGTAAAATCATAAAAAATGGACGTAAGACTTTTGGACTGAGGATATAATACGGAATATTGCAAAATTCATAGAAAAAAAGTGCTTTTGAAAAATGTAAAAATAAGCTGTTTGGTATGATTTTATCCTAATTCTTATGTCCTTTCGTCTTAGGTCTTATATGAAAATTTAATATTTTTGGGGAATCTTCCAGCATTAACGGCTTGAACACGATGAATAACCGTTTTGCAAATTATTAAAAAATAAGAAATATTAATCCTTTCTTATTCCATTAAAAATTTTATTTTTGCGCCACTATAACCTAAAACTATGGCAACGTACAACAAACGCGGAGGCAAACCAAAAACTAAAGCTGAAAAAGAAACTCAGTTAGAAGACAACAGTACAACGGCAGAAGTATTCAACACGCTAGATCAAGGCGCGTCGAAAACGGAAGCTTGGGTTGAAAAAAACCAAAAGCCTATCTTAGGCTTTATTATAGTTGTAGCAGTTTGTGTTTTGGGATACTTTGCATACGATCAATATATTAAAGGCCCAAAAGAAGCTGAAGCTATGAACGAAATGTTTCAGGCTCAGACCTATTGGGAACAAGCTTTGGCTTCTCCTGCAAAAGATTCACTTTACAATCTTTCATTGCAAGGTGGCGAGGGAAAATACGGTTTTATTGATATTATTGATAATTACGGTGGAACAAGCGCTGCCAATCTAGCACATTACTACGCTGGAATGGCTTACTTGAACACAAATAAATATCAAGAAGCTGTTGCTCAGTTGGATAAATTTAGCAGCGATGATGATATTTTGGCGCCTTTAGCTAAAGGAGCAATTGGAGATGCATTTGCTCAATTGGGGCAAAACGAAGATGCTTTAAAATATTATGAAGAGGCTGCTACAATGCGCACCAACGATTTTACGAGCCCACGTTTTCTTTTGAAAGCTGGGATTGCAGCAATGTCATTGAATCAAAGTGACAAAGCTTTGGCGCACTTCAAAAAAATAGCTGACGAATATCCAAAATCTGCCGAAGCCGCAAAAGCTGAAATTTATACCGGCCGCGCAGAAGGAATGAAAAAATAAATGGCTACAGCAAATACAAATTTATCGGCTTACGATAAAACAACAATCCCAAACGCGAAAGACTTTCGGTTTGGGATTGTTGTTTCAGAATGGAACCACAATATCACTGAAGGCATGTTTCAAGGCGCTTTCGATGCTTTGAAAGATTGCGGAGCTATCAACGAAAACATAGTCCGTTGGAATGTTCCCGGCAGTTTTGAACTTATTTTCGGGTGCAAGCAAATGACGCAAAGCTATGATATGCTAGATGCGGTAATTGCTATCGGAAATGTTATTCAAGGTGAAACAAAACACTTCGATTACGTGTGTGAAGCAGTAGCTCAGGGAATAAAAGATTTGAATGTTCATGGTAATATTCCTGTGATTTTCTGTGTTCTTACAGATAACAACATGCAACAATCCATAGACCGCAGCGGTGGCAAACACGGCAACAAAGGCACGGAAGCTGCAATTGCTGCAATAAAAATGGCACAGCTTCGAAAGGAAGCTAAATTTTAATTTTAGTTTCAACGCACAATTCATTGCTCAACTGAAAACGGCATCATAATTGTTTAAAACAAGCTTCAGAAACGTTTTAGAAAACATAGTATTTTCAGTAACTTTGAAGCACGACAATTATGGGACTAATAGGCAAAAGAAAAAACAAAAAGTACAGTTACCAACCCCGCCACTTTGAATCTGATGGCGAGAACAGTCCGTTTTCAATGGGACATAAATTTGACCAATTTCGTACTACAGTTGGAGACAACAAAGGTTTGAAAGGAAAATTTAAAACCGCCTGGTCAGATTTGCGACAATCTTCTGACAAAACTGCAAACAGAAGACTGATTGTGATAATTGCAATACTCGTGCTTCTTTTTCTTTTTATTATTGAATTTGATTTATCTATATTCTACGCATAAATTTTAATGGCAGACATTATTCAGTTATTACCGGATCACGTTGCAAACCAAATTGCAGCTGGGGAAGTTGTACAACGACCCGCTTCGGTAGTTAAAGAATTGCTGGAAAATGCTATTGATGCCGAAGCAACCTCAATTACGCTTGTAATTAAAGACGCTGGAAAAACCCTCGTTCAAGTTACCGATAACGGAATAGGAATGAGCGTGACCGATGCTAGGCTCAGCTTTGAGCGCCACGCAACCTCAAAAATAAAATCGGCAGAAGATCTTTTTAATTTACATACCAAAGGGTTTCGCGGTGAGGCTTTGGCCTCAATTGCCGCAATTGCACACGTTGAGCTTAAAACCAAAACCGAAAACTCGGAAATTGGAACACATCTAACCATTGAGGGCAGTAAAGTAATTTCACAAGATCCTGCCGTAGTTCCAAAAGGAACGACCATTTCGGTAAAAAATCTTTTTTATAATATTCCCGCACGGAGAAATTTTTTAAAAAGCAATCCCGTTGAATCGCGCCATATTATTGACGAATTCCATCGTGTAGCTTTAGCTCATCCAAGTGTAGCTTTCCAAATGCTTCATAATGGGAGCGATGTATTCAACCTTCCATCCTCAAATTCGCGCCAACGGATTGTAAATATATTTGGAAGCAAAACCAATGAAAAATTGGTTCCCGTAAGTGAAGAAACCGAAATTTTAAAGATTGAAGGCTTTGTTCTAAAACCAGAATTTGGAAAAAAGAGCAGGGGAGAGCAGTTTTTCTTTGTAAACGATCGCTTTATAAAAAGCCCGTATCTACACCACGCTGTGGCTTCGGCTTTTGAAGGCTTGGTAAAAAACGATATTCATCCCGGTTATTTTTTGTTTTTGGAAGTAGACCCGCATTCTATCGATATTAATATTCACCCCACAAAAACCGAAATAAAATTTGATGACGAGCATTCAATTTACGCAATGCTTCGCGCAACGATAAAACATAGTTTGGGACAATTCAATATTGCTCCAATCCTTGATTTTGAAAGGGACAAAGGTTTTGATACGCCTTATGATTATAGTAAAAAGCAACCCACTGCGCCTTCAATAGAAGTTGATAGGGATTTCAATCCCTTTAAAGAAAGATCAAAGCAGAGCAACATCAATTTTCCTTTTAAAAGAGAAAAGGCTGCTTCCTGGGAATCTTTATATGTAGGTTTAAAAGATGAAACTACCGCAATATCTGGTTTGGGTGATATTGAATTTGAAAGTGAGGAGGTAACAGGTAGTCTATTTGAAAATAACGAAGCCGAAACGGGACAGATAACATTTCAACTTCAAAATAAATATATTGTAAGTCCGTTGAAAAGCGGAATGATGATTATCCACCAAAATCTGGCACATCAACGTATTCTTTACGAAGAGTTGTTGAAAAACATAACCATAAAAGAAGCTATTAGCCAGCAATTACTATTTCCGCTTCAGTTGCATTTTTCAAAACCCGATGTTGAAATAATTGAAAAGATACGTGAGCAATTGGAACATACGGGGTTTATTTTTTCAGAATTGAAAGACGAAACGATTGAGATTAGCGGTATTCCTGTGTTGATACTAGAAAGTCATGTTGTAAATTTGCTTCACCAATTGGTGCAGGACATAAAGGAAGAAGTACCCGATAGTGGTTTCAGCCAGAACGATATGCTTGCAAAATCAATGGCAGTAAGTATGGCAATAAAAACGGGGGTTTCATTAAATAAAGTAGAACGCGAACATTTAATCAACCAACTTTTCGCTTGCAAAGAGCCAAGCGTTAGCCCTAATAACAAACCTGTCTTCACGACACTGGATGCTAACGATCTCGATAAAAAATTTATGTAAATGGGAAAAATAACCGATACTGTAAAATTTCTTTTAATACTTAACGTGCTCTTTTTTATTGGATCACAATTTACCGGCGGGCTTGCGGAGCGTCTTTTTGCACTCTATTATTTTGAAAATCCAAGTTTTCAGTATTGGCAACCATTGACGTCTATGTTTATGCACGCCAATTTTTTCCACATACTTTTTAATATGTATGCTTTGTGGGCTTTTGGTTCGCCTTTGGAAATGCGCTGGGGACAGAAAAAATTTCTATTCTTTTACTTTTCCGCGGGGCTTGGATCGGCATTGATTTATACTTTGGTGAATTACTTCCAACTCCACAATGGGATGGATGCTTTAATGAATGCTGGGATGACCCATCAACAAGTTATGGATTTTCTAAATTCGGGCAGTTATAACACCTCAATTTTAGAATCTGTTTCGCAGGACACGATTCAGGATATGTACAATACTTATAACGGAATCGCTTTAGGTGCTTCAGGTGCGGTATACGGTGTTTTAGTAGCTTTCGGAATGCTTTTCCCTAATATAGAATTGATGTTGATTTTTCTACCTATTCCTATAAAAGCAAAATATTTTATTCCTGCAATTATTCTAATGGATGTCATTTTTGGAATTACAGGAACACCCACCGGAATTGCCCATTGGGCACACGTTGGTGGCGCACTTTTCGGCTTTATTATGGCTTGGTATTGGAAAAAGAATAGTTTTGATAACCATCGCTGGAATTAATTATGGCAACTACAAACTTTGCATATCAATATAAAATGGCCAGTATTTTGGTCAAGCTCATTGTTATTAATGTAGCCGTTTTTTTGGTGGTTAGCCTAGGCTCTTTTTTCTTTAATATAAGTCCGCAGTACCTTTCGCGTTGGTTTGTTTTGAGCGATGACTTTGATACACTTTTATTCCGTCCGTGGACTTTGTTTACCTATGGTTTTCTGCATTTTGGCTTTTTTCACTTACTGTTTAATATGTTATGGCTTTATTGGTTTGGGCAATTTGTTTTAAATCTTTTCAATGGTAAAAGGCTGCTGACGGTTTATCTGCTGGGGGCGCTTTTTGGAGGTTTGCTTTTTGTTTTGGCGTATAATCTTTTTCCAGTTTTTGCTGAAAGTCGTGGGTATTTAATAGGTGCTTCGGGCGCAGTAACAGCAATTATGATTTTCATTGCAACCTACACTCCAAATACGGAAGTTCGTATTTTCACCTTCACCATAAAACTATGGCATATCGCCATTTTTCTTTTTCTTTTTGATTTGGTGCGTATTCCAACTTCGGGTAATGCCGGCGGGTTGATGGCTCATGTAGGGGGTGCGTTGTTCGGTTTTATTTACGCAACACAGCTTGCCAAGGGAAATGACATTGGCATATGGTTTGAAAATTTTCTTGACTGGATTGCTAATCTTTTTACGCCACGAAAGAAAAAGCCTTTCAAAAAAGTGCACCGCACAACACAACCTTTCCCTAAGCGTTCTAAACCAAAAGAAGGGAAGTCTGAAAACCAAAAAAAGGTAGATGGTATTCTTGACAAAATAGGAAAGAGCGGCTATGAGAGTCTTACAAAAGAAGAAAAAGACTTTTTGTTCAAAGCCGGAAAAGAAGACTAGACCAATGAGGAAATTTCTCAATAAACTTATTTACTGGGGCAATTTGTTTGCGGCTTTTCTTTTGCTTATATCTTTCGTTCTTCCTTATTTACCGCCTAAAAACTTCCCCACACTTTCATTGCTAAGTTTGGTGGTTTCGCTGCTAATAATAGCAAATATTCTTTTCGCGATTTATTGGGCAGTGCAACTGAGGCGGCGTTTTTTTATTTCCTTCACCGTGCTTTTTATCTCTTATTTTTATTTCAATGTTTTTTATGAAATGTCTAAAGAAGGTGATGTTTCGCAGTATAAAAACACCCTAAATGTTCTATCGTATAATGTTAGGTTGTTTAATGCTTATGAAAAAAATCCTAAGACAGATGCTGCTCAAGTAATTTCTGAAATACTTAACGAAGAGAATCCAGACGTGGTTTGCGTGCAAGAATATTATAAGCCCAACGGAGTCGATTTTTCGGCCTATCCATTTCAGTATATTCACTTTAATTCTAAAAAAGCAAAATTGGGTCATGCCATTTTTTCAAAATATCCTTTAATAAATATAGGAGGTTTTGATTTTAAAGGCACCTACAACAATACACTTTATGCAGATGTAGTGAAAGATAAAGACACCCTTCGTGTTTATAGTGTTCATCTGCAGTCGCTTGGTATTGTTCCACGGGTTAGTTTTTTACAGGAAAGTGATAATGAAAAACTTAGAAAACGTGTTTCAGGAGCTTTTGAAAAACAGCAAAGTCAAGTTGCAGCTATTTTGGAGCACAAACAAAAAACATCACATCCAGTAATTATCTGTGGCGATTTCAACAACACGCCATTTTCATACAGCTACAGAAAACTGAAAGACGGCATGCAAGACGCTTTTCGAGAACGCGGCAATGGCTTGGGAACTACTTTTAACTTTGAAAAATTCCCAATGCGGATAGATTATATTTTTGCATCCACGGGATTGGATATAGTTTCTTTCGATACAATGAAGAAAACGTTTTCAGATCACTATGCCGTTCGAGCAACAGTAGGTTGGTAAATTTAGAATGATAGAGATTGTCTCTCCAAATAACTTAATGCATTTGGCCCTTCATTAAAAAGTAAATCCAACACGGAAAGATTCGGCAAAAAAGGATGGTTTGCTTGATGAACCTGTGTGTATTCTTCAGTTTTAAAACTCGATTCTTTTTTTGCATTAATTAAAAACCGGAGATCTGCAATTTCGGGATGCCTTTCAAATAAGGTGGTTTTTACAATTTCAACTTCAATTCCAATCAATTCGCAAAGCAAATCGAATATTTTAAAATTGTGCGCCATTAAGCCTTCAACGTTTTTTATAAAAAGTGGCTTCAGATCATCCTCGTAAAATTCAAAAAAAGGAGAGGTGCGATAGGCGCTTTGTAAACTTTTCCGATGCTGTTCTTGCCACGGAAAATCATTTTCAACCAAGACATCCTTTGTTTTTTGTCGCTTTTTAGTTTTACTGTGTTTGATAGGAATATTTAAAAGCAGTTTCCCATTACTATGTGCAATAAACATACGGTTGCGGTAGGTTTGTTTTTGATAGTTGTCTTCAACTTCAAAAACTACTTTTTCAGCTTGAGCCACCGCGGCCATTTGGGCAATGGACGGAAAATAGGAGGGATGTAGAAGAATTGTTTTCATTTCAGCTTTTGAAACCTCAAAAATAGGAAAGAAAACCAAATCGAAAACGAAATCGAAAATGAAATTATAACCCTTTGAAGAGGACTGGACAGATGTTTAAAACTTGAAACCTGAAACTTGAAACCTGCTACCGTTTTCGCTACCTTTGTACAAACCTTTAAAATATGCTTATAATTGGCATCGCCGGCGGCACCGGGAGCGGAAAAACAACTGTTGTAGATCAAATTGTGGATGAACTTCCAGAAGATGAAGTGTGTGTTATTTCACAAGATTCCTATTATCACGATACCAGCCATTTGTCTTTTGAAGAACGTACAAAAATAAATTTTGACCACCCAAAAGCGATTGATTTCGATTTATTGGTAAGTCATTTAAAGGAACTTCGGAAAGGAAATGCTTTTGAACAACCCGTTTATTCTTTTGTGGATCATAATAGAACTGGCGAAACAATTATTACCTTTCCAAAAAAGGTTATTATTGTTGAAGGAATTTTAATCTTGGCACATCCCGATATTCGTGAAATGTTCGATATTAAAATATTTGTTCACGCAGACAGTGACGAACGATTAATACGCAGACTGAAGCGCGATATTGCCACTCGTGGTCGCGATTTGGAAGAAGTTCTGAACCGTTATCAAACTACGTTGAAGCCAATGCACCAACAATTTATCGAGCCAACAAAGGAATTTGCAGACATAATTATCCCAACCAACAGATACAACACCGTAGCTGTTAATGTTATAAGAAGTATTATTCACCAAAAATTAAGCTATACCGAATCGTGAAGCTCTCAGAAATAAAAAAGAATAAATGGGTAAGGTTTATAAGCAATAAATATATGCTTATCCTTATCCTTTTCATTGTATGGATGATTTTTTTTGATGCAAATTCCTATCTAATACATCACGAATTGGATAATGATATCAATGCTTTGCAAGATAATTCTGAGTTTTATCAAAACGAAATAGACCACGACAAAACCTTCATAAAAAAAATGGAGGACAGCAACGAGATGGAAAAGTTTGCCCGTGAAAAATATTATTTAAAAAGGGAGAACGAGGATATTTATATAATTGAAAACGAAGACAGCATCAAAAAAGAAGAAAAACGATGAGTAAATTTCTATTTGAAGATTTTGATGAAGTTTCCGCAAAACAGTGGAAGCAGAAAATACAGTATGATTTAAAAGGCGCCGATTATAATGAGACTTTAATTTGGAAAAGTCCCGAGGGTGTACATGTGAAACCATTTTATCATCAAGACGATTTTAAACAAGATTTTCAACCCATCCCCGGCCAGCCAGCAAGTTGGAAAATTGCACAGCAAATATTTATTGATGATGAAAAGATAGCTAATAATATTGCTTTGGATGCACTAAACCGAGGTGCTGAGGCGATAATTTTTACGGCTGCCGAAGATTTTGATCCACGCACAGTTTTTAAGGGTTTCCCGTTTGAAATGGCTTCAATTTATTTTAAACTAACATTCCTTTCCGAAGCATTTTGTACCAAACTCATCAAATTCTTTTCAGAAAAAAACACAACAGTTCACTATAATATTGACATAATAGGAAACCTTACCCGCACTGGAAACTGGTTTCACAATTTTAAAAAAGACCACGATATGTTGGATAATATTTTTCAAAAATATCCTTCAGAAAACCTCCTTTCGGTTGATGCAAAATTATATCAAAACGCAGGCGCTAACACAGTTCAGCAATTAGCGTATGCGTTAGCTAATGCCAACGAATATTTGAATCACTTTTGTCACCCTGAGCTTGTCGAAGGGCTTCCGAAGCAGGATTTTAAAATTACATTTCAACTTGCCACTGGTTCAAATTATTTCTTTGAAATAGCCAAAATTCGAGCGTTTAGAAAACTATACGCAACATTGGCAAAGGAATATGGAACAAATGAAACCTGCCATATTATCGCCACGCCTACAAAGCGGAACAAAACTATATACGATTACAATGTAAATCTCCTGCGTAGCACTACCGAATGTATGAGTGCCGTATTGGGTGGAGCAGACACAGTTTGCAATAGAGCTTATGATGAATTGTATCACAAAAGCAATGAATTTGGCGAGCGCATTTCTCGTAACCAATTGCTGGTTTTAAAAAACGAAAGCTATTTTGACACTGTAAGCAATCCTGCAGACGGTACTTATTATATTGAAAGCTTGACGAATGAACTTGCTGAAAAAGCACTTCAGCTTTTCAAAGAAATAGAAAAGGGCGGCGGTTTTCTTCAGCAATTGAAAGAAGGAACAATTCAAAAGAAAATTAAGGAAAGTGATGAAAAGGAGCAACAACTTTTTGACAGTGGTGAGCTGAAACTGTTGGGCACCAATTATCATCCAAACAATAACGACCGGATGAAAGACGATTTACAACTTTTCCCTTTCGCAAAACGCAACCCAATTAAAACCATTATCGCCCCGATTGTTGAAAAAAGAATAGCGGAAATCACGGAACAGGAACGTTTAAAACAAGAATCATGAACAATGAAGTATTAGGAACCTTTTTAGGAATCATCTTTATCGTCTTGGGCTTAGCAATCTTAGTGCGATATAAAAAACTGTCATCACATAAATATTTCCAACTTCTTTTTATAATCATAGCAATAATGTTGCTTGGTTTTGGAGTTTATATGGGTTGGAGAAGCATTACGTTATATGGATAGAAAAAATTTACAAAACATCGAATTGAAGACGGAAACTTCCGAAGGTCAACCTGAGCCTGTCGAAGGTATGCAACCAGTAACTACTATTACCGCTGAGGAAATAACCATCAAAAAGCAATACACAACTGAAGACCTTAAAAACCTTCAGCACTTAAACTTCGTTGCCGGAATAGCGCCATACCTTCGTGGACCTTACTCAACAATGTATGTCCGCCGTCCGTGGACCATCCGTCAATACGCAGGCTTTTCCACAGCAGAAGATAGCAACGCATTTTACAGAAGAAACTTAGCCGCCGGCCAAAAAGGACTTTCCGTAGCGTTCGATCTTGCCACACACCGCGGTTACGACAGCGACCACGAAAGAGTAGAGGGCGACGTAGGGAAAGCTGGCGTAGCCATAGATAGCGTAGAGGATATGAAAATCCTTTTCGACCAAATTCCGTTAGACAAGATGAGCGTTTCCATGACCATGAACGGCGCTGTGCTTCCCATTATGGCTTTTTATATAGTTGCCGCCGAAGAACAGGGCGTTTTACCAAAAGACTTGGAAGGAACCATCCAAAATGACATTTTAAAAGAATTCATGGTGCGGAACACTTACATCTATCCGCCTACGCCTTCCATGAAAATCATCAGCGATATTTTCGAATTCGCTTCCAAGAATATGCCCAAGTTCAATAGCATCTCCATCTCCGGCTACCATATGCAGGAAGCGGGAGCCACGGCAGATATTGAACTTGCTTACACATTAGCAGACGGTCTAGAATACATCCGCACTGGTATAAAAGCGGGAATGGACATAGATACTTTCGCCCCGCGCTTATCCTTTTTCTGGGGGATTGGTATGAACCACTTTATGGAAATCGCAAAGATGCGTGCCGCCAGAATGCTTTGGGCAAAAATTGTAAAACAGTTCAACCCCAAAAGCGAAAAATCACTTGCATTAAGAACCCACTGCCAAACCAGCGGTTGGAGTCTTACCGAACAAGATCCATTTAACAACGTGGCACGAACAGTTATTGAAGCCACCGCCGCAGTTTTCGGTGGCACGCAATCTTTACATACAAACGCTTTGGATGAAGCCATTGCGCTTCCAACAGATTTCTCTGCGCGTATTGCAAGAAACACCCAGATTTTCCTTCAAACCGAAACCCAGATTACCAAAACGGTTGACCCTTGGGCAGGAAGTTATTATGTGGAAAATCTTACCAACGAAATCGCCAACAAAGCCTGGGCGCTAATAGAGGAAGTGGAAGAGCTTGGCGGAATGACCAAAGCCATTGAGGCTGGCATTCCCAAACTGCGCATAGAGGAAGCTTCCGCAAGAAAGCAAGCGCGTATTGATAGCGGACAGGATATTATTGTGGGCGTAAACAAATACCGCCTCGCAAAAGAAGACCCGTTGCAAATTTTGGATGTGGACAACCAAAAAGTCCGCACTTCGCAGATTGAAAGACTAAACCATATAAAAGCCACTCGCGATACCAAAAAGGTAGAAAAGTCACTGACAGATATTACTGAATGTGCAAAGACAGGTCAGGGAAATTTATTAGCTTTAGCCGTAGAAGCTGCCCGCTACAGGGCAACACTTGGCGAAATCTCTACTGCGATGGAAAAGGAATTCGGTAGGTATAAAGCACAAATTAGATCTTTTAGCGGCGTGTATAGTAAAGAAATAAAGAAAGACGAAAGTTTTGAAAAAGCAAGGCAAATGGCAGACCAGTTCGCGGAATTGGAAGGTCGTCGTCCACGTATTATGATTGCCAAAATGGGACAGGACGGTCACGATCGTGGCGCCAAAGTAGTAGCCACAGGCTATGCCGATGTAGGTTTTGATGTAGATATTGGCCCATTGTTCCAAACCCCCGCCGAAGCCGCAAAACAAGCCGTAGAAAACGATGTGCACATCCTCGGTGTTTCCTCCCTTGCCGCAGGCCACAAAACTTTAGTGCCACAGGTTATTGAAGCCCTAAAAAAGTACGGCCGCGAAGATATTATGGTTATCGTGGGCGGTGTAATCCCACACCAAGATTATCAATACCTTTTTGATGCTGGTGCAGTTGCCGTTTACGGTCCCGGCACTCGTATTAGTGATGCGGCTATTGAGATGTTGGGGATTTTGATTGAGGGGGTGGAGTGAATTTTGGGAATTACCTTCAAATTAAAAATTTAATTTTTAATAAAATACATTTGTCTTGTAATATTAAATCTTAAATAGATGTCAAACATTAAATGTATTTTAAAAAACCCTATTGTTGAATTAAAAAAATTAAACAATCTTTCTCACGAAGATTGTAATCGAGGAATAAGCTTAGTTTATTTACATAGTATCCGAAATTATTTTTTACACGATCAACAAACTTATTTAGAATCAATCAGAATTTTAGATAGCGACGATAATAACAATTTACAAGTTCTCGATTATGATTGTGAAATTCTGAATTTGGAAATTATTAATTTTAAAAAATGTTCAATTGATTTATTAGTAAAAATAGATCTGTTTTTTAAAGTTCGAGAGTTTGGAAATATGAATAAATACCCACTTAGACATTTTCAGTTAAATGCTAAAACGATTCTTATTTTTAATGAACCATATAACCATAAAATAGTTTTTAAAGATATTGATTATAAAGAACTTAAGATGAACATCTCTATTATGTCATGATTTGTTTGTATTTAATTATATCCAAAATATTGAAATATTTACTCTAATAATTCCAAATCATGAAAATAGTCAATATTATAGTTTTCCTCTTCTTTATTTCTACAGCTAATAGTCTTGCACAAATAGCACAAAATGATTACAATATTTTTCAAGCAAAGGAATTTAGTAAAGATATCTCCCTTTTTAAATCGAAGACATTCTTGCTTCACAATGTTTTAGCTATAAAGGAGACAGTATTGACTTTTGAGTCGATTCCTTTGGCTGCTGCGAGTTCTGGAGAATTAACGACATTGCTTTATCGTTGTGAACAATTAAATAAAGAAGGACTTATTTTAGGATTTTACGGAGATTATTGGAATGATTCAGGTGTTACATTTCAAGGTTACGGTTTTAAAAATTTACCCAAGGAAAAAGCAATCGAGTTTTTTAATAAAATTGAAAAGTCAATTGAAGAAAATAAAAAGTTCTTAAAAGATAGTAATGATTACAATAACATAGCATTTAGCTTTGATGATATGAAAATCTTAATTTGGACAATTTCTGGTAGTTATAAAATCAGGGTTTATTGGAATGGTTTTGATTCCACATGGGAGCAAATCTCTTATGAAAGATCAAAAAAAAGATTTGAAAAAAAAATAAACTAACTCTCGCAATCGCACGTTTGAATGGTGTGTTCGCAAACTTGCTCACAACCAATCGCAGTTTTGCCAAAGGCAAGGAAGGCGTTGCAAATGCGAACCAGCGAGTTAATTTTGCCAAAGGAAAGAAACGCGTTGCAACACACACCAGCACATGGATAAATCTTTTTATAATTTTGGTCGGCTTAGAATACTGATGTTCCCATCTTCATTATAACTGACAATGATTAATATAAAATTTGTTTCCCAAAAGAAAGCATCATTATATTTAACGTGAGATTTAAAGCGCTTATCTAATATTTTTGAAATTAAATTTATACCATTGCCATCCGATTTAGTTATGATTATGTGCTCTAAATCTCCTTGCGAATTAAAATAAGCCCTTCCGGTATCAAAACCGAGATCTGAAAAAATATTATATTCATCATCACCGCTAAGCAGGGTCAAAAGATTTGTCATTCTTGTAATCCAATAAGTTTTTTTTTCAGATTTAACCGATGAAACATCGCCTTCTTCAAGTGGATATTCGGTAATTTTTTTATAATAATCAACATTTAAAAATGTATAATCATTTTGTGAGAGTGCAAGAGAAATAAAAGAAAGAAAAATAAATATAGAGAGCAGAATTTTTTTCATTGTCTTTAATTTTAATACAAATATACCATTATAATTTCTTGTTTTATTTTAGAATAAATATAGGTTTTATCGCTCCGCTAGCGCCACCGTCCCGCTCATGCCTATTCCTCCAAAACCCTTTTAAAGTTTTAACCCATAATTTCAAAGACACTATATTTCTTTAATCATTAGCTTTTCTGGAAAATGAGAGACTTCAATGGAAAGGATTATTTTTAGAAAACCAATTACGATTTTTAATTGGAGTATTTTTGTCGATATTAGGTACAGCTCATTTGTAAAACTTGAGCTTTCATTTATTAAAATTATAAGACTTATGAAAATACATATGAAGATTACCGATTTAAAGAAGGTTAGCGAACTGGATTTTTATTGGAAAAATTCTGATTATAAAAATCTTCTTAAAGAATTTGGTTATGCTGATGTTGAAGGTATTCCAGAAAATGAAATTCTGGACTATCTTTTTTTGGCAATTTTAGATTATAAACCGGCAGAAGCTGCAGCGGTTATTTTAACCTATAAAATGAGTGATAAATTAAACGAGGGTCAGATTCAAAACCTGGCTAATGAAATGTTGTTGGATAAGTTAGCTGAAGAATATCCAGACCCGGCTTTGCATTTTGATATATTTAATATAAATCAATTTTTACGAAAAGCATATAACGGTTCATTTCCAGATACAGAAGCAACCATTATTACCGCAGAAATTCAGGGAATGGGCGAGGATGTTGAAATGACAAAGGAGATCCTGATTAAAACTTTATCTCATGGTTTAAGGGATAGCAATTTAGTGAAAAGACTTTATGGTGATCAATTAAACGGCACTTTGCCTTTTGAGGATGCTGGAAAGGTAATTTGGCATTTTAGGAAATTATCTGAAAATGAAGTAGAAATCATTACCTCAAATTATTTGATTGCCAGAGAAGACTTCGGATTAATGGAGTTTGAGACGGAGTTAAAATATTTTGAGGAAGATTAAGAAGAAACTCCTTTTGAAGGTATAGGTAAACCCGAAGCTTTAAAATATCAGCTCACAGGATTCTGGTCTAGGCGAATTAATAGAGAACATCGTTTAATTTATAAAATCAAATCTTAGATAATAACAGTATATTCTCTAAAAGGGCATTATTAATACCGCACACTAGCGCACGTTTCTAAAGTGTGTCCATGTAGTTTTTCAGAAACATTTTCCACAGGCTATAAAAATAAAGAAAACACAACCAAAACAATATTCGTATCTTGTAAGAAACTATTTACTAAATACTTATAAGATTATGAAAGCAAAAATTAAATTTAGTATTGCGCTACTACTATTGGCTTTTGGAATTGTTTCATTTACAAGTAACGAAGAAGTTTTGATTCACCCTAATGAGACTATCGCTTCATCAAAGATTGAAACCTTTACCTTTTCATCAAATGGAACAAGTTATAATGGTAAAATATTCTTGCCGGCCGCTTTTGAAAAAAATAAAAACCTGCCAGTTATCTATTTAATAGATTTTTCAGATCAACATTTTAAACTTGCAACTGACGAATTTGAAAAGGTAATTGATGGTGTAAACCAAATTCAGGGGCTTGATGCACTTGTTGTTAGTTTAGAAAACATTCCTGATTTTGACGCTGAACCCGAAACATTTCAAAAGCATTATGAGATTTATAAAAATATGGCAAGGTATGTTGATAGTAAATACACCGAAAACGCATCTAGAACATTAATTGGAAGAGGAAGTGAAGCAGGTATAATTCTTATGGCTCTTTTTGTTGAAAACTCAGAAACTTCGGTTTTTGATAATTTTATTGTAACAGATCCATCTCCTAAATATGCATCAGCTATTATAGATTTAATTGAAGATGATTCTATTCCGAAAAACAAAAAGAATAAAAAGCTCCATTATTCCTTCTCAATAAGTAATGATCGTGCAAAATGTACCAAACTTATCAATCTGATAAAAGATGCTAATTATGGATGGTTACAAGTACAATCAATTGAATACACGAATATTGATTATGAAAATACATATCCAATTGCTTATACAGCTGGAATAAAATACATTTTCAACAAATAATTTAGGACAATACAAGCTAAAACCTAACAATAAAAAAATTGACAAACTAGAAATAGTTAAAGTAATTGTTAGCAACACAGCAGATGTATTACCAGACATAGAAGCACAAAACATTGCAATAGGCGATCGTTTAGTGGATTGGGCAGAAAATTCAATAGACCGTGCAGATATTGTAATAATTACCTTGAAGTCATTATCGCTAGCTATTCCAATGTTGGAACTTGCATATGCAAATACTTTCGGAGATTTAGTAGATAGAATTCATGCACATATGTAAACCTTTTGATATATAACCGTTTATTAGTAAAAACACAAACTCACGTATTCACCTAATCACTTATTCACATTAGTTTCTTACAATCTTCACAGTTTCATTTCCTAAACGCACATAATAAAGCCCTTTCGCAAAGTTTGAAAAGTCAATCTGCTTTTCACTTTGGGTAAGTTCACCAGACAGTAATCGTTGCCCAAGCGCAGAATACACTTCAAAATGTACGGGATTGGTACTATTTATATTTACAAAGTCGTGCGTAGGGTTTGGATATACGCTTATCGCAAAGCTATTATCAGGCACACTAAGCAACTCACATTCAAAACTAGATAGTACTTTAGAAGCCGCTGGAGGATCTACTAATAGTGACTCAGTTAATAACGGACAATAACAGTCATTTTCATCTACATATAACTTAAGCCAAGAAAGCGCTATTTTACCCACAGCACCATTGCCACCGTTTGGTGTATTCGCTACCGAATGGTTTCCATTTTCAATTTCAAAAAGTAGCTTATTGGTTGTATTTGGAGTAGCTGCATAATGCAGGTCTGCGTGTTGTGCAGGAGGGGCAGTGGGGTCATTTTCGCCGCTAAAAATCAACACAGGACTGTCGTGGTTTAAGGAAGCGTTTGGTAGCCAAGGACACAAAGCAACCACACCTTTTATGGTATTGTCCAATACAGCTGCACGTTGCGCGCCGCCGCCGCCCATAGACCATCCGCTCACTGCAAATTTGTCAACATCAAGCTGGTTTTCTAATGGAGATGAGCTTCGGGTATTTTCCTGGCGCATAGTTTCTAAAGCGTCAATAAGCGCAACGGCTCTTTCCTCTGGAAAATCAAAAAGAGAATTGGTTCCAATAATGATGGTAACTATTCCGTGGGAAGCATAAAAAGGCCCCCATTCTTCAACACTGGAAGGGAGTGCGGTAAACCCAGGAACAATGGCAATACTGGCAAAAGGAGGTGTAGCATTTGTGGGATAATATACCGTGGCACCTTGATAATCTGGGCCATTTCTAAGGCCATCCGCTTCAGTAAGTGTAGCAACTTCATAGGGCCCTGGGTTTGTTAAACTCTCTATGGTTACATCGCCACATTGCGCAAATATAATATTTGGTGCAAAAGAGGTTGCTAAGAAGAAAAGCGCTACTGCGTAAATTTTTTTCATATGTATAATTTTAAACAACTGTTTCCATGTTGAAAAATAGACTTTTTAAAGTTTTCATCAAAATATAAACCGCGCAAATAGCAATTAACTCCCCTAAAATATTTCATTATCTTTGAAGTGCAATCATTCGAAGATAATCAAGCCTCATGAACGAATCAAAACGCATTCAAACACTTTTCATAGATCTATACCACGGCCATCCTTGGCTGGACGTAACATTGGATGACACTCTTAGCTTTATTACTGCAGCCCAAGCCGTTCAGCGCCCCATAAAAGACGCAAATACCATCTGGGAAATAGTAAATCACATAATAGCTTGGCGTGAAAATGTACTAAAAAGAGTGCAGGGGGAAATAATAGAAACCCCTTCAAACAATTATATTGAAAAGATAAAAGATCCTTCTGAACAAGCGTGGCGCATAACTCGTGAAGCACTTGAAACTAGCCAAAAAAAGTGGCTCTACTTTTTAGGCACTTTTAACGAAGCAGATTTCATTAATGAATATCCTGTTAATAAACTCACCTATTATCAGCACATCCACGGCATCATTCAGCACGACGCCTATCATTTGGGGCAAATTGTGCTTTTGGCAAAAATTACCAATCCCTAAGTTGATCAATGCTTCAAACGATAGTACATTACACTTTGCATTTGCTGGTTCCCGGCCTCATTGCCTTTATTTTTTTCAGAAAAGAATGGAAAAAAGCGTGGCTCATTATGCTAGCAACCATGTTGGTAGATTTAGATCATCTTTTTGCTACTCCAATATTTGACCCTGGCCGTTGCAGTATAAATCTTCACCCTTTGCACACCTATTGGGCAATGGCAGTTTATGTAGTGTTGTTATTTTTTAAAAAGACAAGAATAATTGCTGTAGGACTATTGTTCCATATGTTTACTGACTTTACAGATTGCCAATGGTAAATAGCCAATTTAAAATCTAAAAATCTAAGAATTCAATTATCTATGATGATACGGTTCATTCCTGAGAATTGTAAAACCCCGATAAAGTTGTTCGATAAAAAAAAGCCGCACCATTTGGTGCGAAAAAGTCATAGAAGAAAGTGAAACCTTTCCATTTGCGCGTGCATAAACTGCTTCACTAAATCCATAGGGGCCGCCAATTACGAAGATGAGGTTTTTTAAACCACTGTTCATTTTTTTCTGAAGAAATTCCGCAAAGCCTTCCGAAGTAAACGTTTTTCCTTTTTCATCAAGCAGAATTAATTCATCAGTAGTGGTAGTGCGTTTCAATATTTCTTCGCCTTCTGCTTGCTTTTGAAGCATCTGGGAGAGATTTTTTGCATTCTTAATATCTGGAATTACTTCCATTTCAAAAGAAATATAAAAACCCAACCGCTTGCAGTAGTCATCCATCAAGATTTGCAGTTGGTTATTGTCTGTTTTGCCTATTGCGAGCAGTGTAATTTTCATTGAAATATTTTCAGAATTCAAAAATACAAAGATAAAAGTTGCTACTTCCCACTTCCCCCTTCGTCCTTCAAACTTTTTAAAGTATTTTAGCTGAAATTTCCTTGCTATGATTTCAGATAAACAATTTAACAAAGAAATAGATATTATTATTGCGAACGCCATAAGGGAAGATGTGGGCGATGGCGATCACAGTTCGTTGGCCTGTATTCCCGAGGATGCAAGAGGCTCCGCAAAACTTTTGGTAAAAGATGAAGGCATTATTGCTGGCGTAGAATTTGCCCGACAAGTTTTTGAATATGTAGATCCGGGTCTGGAACTGGATATAAAAATAAAAGATGGTAGCCCTGTAAAGTTTGGGGATGTGTGCTTTTATGTTTCGGGTCTTTCCCAATCAATCTTAAAATCTGAACGATTAGTGCTGAATGCAATGCAACGTATGAGTGCGATTGCAACCAAGACCAACCAATATGTAAAATTACTGGAAGGAACCCACACACAAATCCTAGATACTCGCAAAACAACTCCGGGAATTCGTGCTTTGGAAAAATGGGCCGTAAAAATTGGAGGCGGGGAGAACCACCGTTTTGCACTGTATGATATGGTGATGCTGAAGGACAACCACATAGATTTCTGTGGCGGAATAACAAAAGCGATTGAAAAAACAAAAAGCTATTTGGAAAATCATCAACTCGATCTTAAAATAATAGTGGAAGCCAGAAACCTTGTGGAAATAGAAGAAATACTAAAAACCGAAGGTGTTTACAGAATCTTAATAGATAACTTCAACTATGAAGATACACGAAAGGCGGTAAAACTCATAAACGGAAAATGCCTCACAGAATCCAGCGGAGGTATTACTTTACAAACCGCTAGAAAATATGCTGAATGTGGTGTAGATTACATTTCAAGTGGTGCGCTTACTCATTCCGTTCATAATATGGACCTAAGTTTAAAAGCCGTTAAATGAACGAAGAAGAGGAAAAAGAAATAGACATCCCTGTAATTCGGGATTTGATAAAGCTTAGCAAAAGAATAAAACTCCCCGGACTTGGTGAGTTTTCACTCTATAATTTAATTGATATTTATGGAACAGGCGTTTTAAAGGGAACATTTTCTTTTCGGGCCAGCTCCATAGCATATAGTTTTTTTCTTGCTCTGTTTCCTTTTTTATTGCTTCTTCTTAACCTTATACCATATATTCCTATAGCAGGTTTTCAAACGCGATTTCTTATATTTTTTGAAGCTCTTTTACCTGCACAGACCACGCAATTTTTTTACCCAATTATAGCAGATATTGCGGTAAACCCTAGAGCGGGTTTGCTATCGATAGTATTCTTTCTATCCATCTTTTTGTCAACCAATGGCGTAAATGCCATTTTTAGTGCTTTTGAACATTCTTTTCACGTAAACATCAACCGCTCCTTTTTTAGACAGTATTTTGTGGCACTACTAGTTTCCATTTTCTTGGCATTGTTGTTGTTAACCACTGTGGGGGTCATCCTCTATGGAGAATATATTATTCACGACCTTCAATCCAGAGCCTATATAGAAAATGATGTTTTCTGGATTCAGTTCTTTCAATTTCTTGTTTTTGTGATCATGATTTATGTAGTGATAGCAACTCTTTATTATTTTGGCACTAAAGAAGGAAAGTCATCAAGCTTTTTTTCAATAGGCGCAGTTTCAACCACAATATTGTTTTTGTTAACTACTTACTTATTTGGTGTTTACATAAATAATTTTTCAAACTATAACGAGTTATATGGCTCCATTGGTGCACTATTGATTTTGATGTTATATATTTGGATAAATGCAAACCTTTTGCTGTTAGGTTTTGAGCTTAACATCTCAATAAAGCGGCTAAAAGAAAAAATGTAACAATAAACCTAATTTTTAAACTATGAAGAAAATACTTTTAACTATCTCCCTTGTTGCTCTTACGGTTATGACGGCCGTGGCGCAAGATGTAACCGGAAAATGGAAAACCGTTGACGATGAAACAGGTAAAGAAAAATCTATTGTTGAAATCTACAAACAAAACGGAAAAGTTTACGGAAAAGTAGTAGACATTCTTGATCCAAAAAAGCGTGATTTAACTTGCGTAGAATGTTCAGGCAGCGATAAAGACAAGCCAATAATGGGCCTTGTAATTATAAAGGGACTTGAAAAAGATGGAGATGAATATAACGATGGAACTATTACTGATCCTAACAACGGAAAAGTATACAAATGTTACATTGAATTAGATGGCGCTAACACATTGAATGTACGTGGTTATATTGGTTTCTCTCTATTGGGAAGAACACAAACCTGGACACGAGTTAACTAAAAAATATTAAAAGTACTATCTTTAGGCCACCACTTTTGGTGGCTTTTTTTATTCACAAAACAGCTAACCCTATAATTTTTTCAGAGTGTATTTTATAGACGCCATTCTTCCTATTCCACTAAAGCAAGCTTTCACATATAGTGTGAATAAAGACGAGGCGGCTTTTTTAAAACAAGGTATGCGTGTGGCAATTCCTTTTGGAAAATCTAAGGTTTATACGGGAATTGTGTATCAAGTGCATGATCAGGCTCCGGTAGGTTATGAAACAAAATCTATTGATCATATTTTAGATGAAGAACCCATAATTACGGCTATCCAAATTAAACATTGGGAATGGTTGGCAAATTATTATATGTGTTCTTTAGGTGAAGTAATAAAAGCGGCCCTGCCAAGTGCTTTTCTGTTGGAAAGTGAAACCATCATCAAACTTTCTTCCCAAAATTTTCAGGACGAAGCATCCTTAACTGATGATGAATTTGTCTTGTATGAAGCGCTGCAGCATCAATCATCAATTCACATTAACGATGCCCGCTCTATTTTGGATAGAAAGAATATCGTTTCCGTAATTCAAAAATTGCTTGATAAAAACATCATTGAAGTAGAGGAAACGGTTTACGAACAATATACTCCAAAACTAAAACGCTATATAAAATTAGCTTCTGAATATACTTCGGAAGAAAGTCTGCGGGAATTACTAGATTCATTAAACCGTGCACACAAACAGCGCGAAGTACTGATGCATCTTTTTATGCTGAATACACAGACAAAAAAGCCTATCAGTTCCACAACACTACAAAAGAAAAGTGAGGCATCTGCAGCTACCTTAAAAGCGCTTATAGACAAAGGCATTTTGGAAGAATATTTTATTCAGCAAGACCGTGTTGCGTTTTTGGGAGAGGCTTCGTCAGAAATTAAAACGTTGAACGAAGCACAAAGTGTTGCATACCAAGAAATAAAAACATCCTTTAAAACAAATGATACTGTTTTACTTCATGGCGTCACTTCCAGCGGAAAGACAGAAATTTACGTTCGGCTTATTGAGGAAGCGATTTCAAAAGGCAAGCAGGTTTTGTACATGCTCCCGGAGATTGCTTTAACTACCCAGTTAATTAGTCGGCTTCAGAAATATTTTGGTGAAAAGATTTCTGTGTATCACTCAAAGTTTTCGGTAAACGAACGTGTTGAGGTTTGGAATAATGTACTTACAGAAAAACCGAAAGCACAAATAGTTATTGGCGCCCGTTCGTCTTTATTTCTTCCCTTTAAAAATTTAGGACTTATAATTGTTGACGAAGAACACGAACCCAGTTTTAAACAATACAGTCCCGCGCCCCGATACAACGCTCGCGACAGCGCCATTGTATTGGCAAATTTTCAAAATACGAAACTGTTGATGGGTTCCGCAACACCATCTTTGGAAAGTTACCACAACGCAAAGACTGGTAAATTTGGATTGGTTACTTTGAAAAAACGTTTCGGAAATGTGCTGATGCCAGAAATTGAATTGGTAGATGTAAAAGAGAAAAATCGCAAAAAACAAATGACGGGCCATTTCAGTGATCGGTTACTGGAGGAAATGCACGAGGTTTTAAAAAATGGCGAACAAATTATACTTTTTCAGAACAGAAGAGGTTTTTCGCCCGTTGTTGAATGTACTACCTGCGGGGTTTCACCCCAGTGTCCAAACTGTGATGTGAGTTTGACTTTCCATCAACACAGAAACCAGTTGCGTTGTCATTATTGCGGTTATAATATGGCGATGATGCAAAGCTGTATTGCCTGCGGAAGTGAAACCTTGGACACAAAGGGTTTTGGTACCGAGCAAATTGAGACTGAGTTAAAAACCTTGTTTCCAAACCACAAAGTTGCGCGGATGGACCAAGACACAACTAAGGGAAAAAATTCATATTCAAAATTAATTGAAGCCTTGGAAAACGAAGAAATTGATATTTTGGTGGGAACACAAATGCTTGCCAAAGGATTGGATTTTAGAAATATAAGTTTAGTAGGCGTGATGAACGCGGATAATCTTTTGAATTTTCCAGATTTTCGGGCACACGAGCGCAGTTTCCAATTATTGCAACAAGTTTCGGGTAGGGCAGGGCGCACCCAAAAACGCGGGAAGGTATTGATACAGACTTACAATCCGTATCATCAAATTTTGAAGCAAGTTAGCGTGAATGATTATGAGGGAATGTATAAAGAGCAGCTTGAAGAGCGTTACAATTATAAATATCCACCTTTTTTCAGAACAATAAAAATTGTTTTTAAGGATAAAAACTTGGCGCGTGTGCAGAAAGCTTCAGCGTGGTTTGGTCAAGCCTTGGAAATGCAGTTCAAAGAAAACGTTTTGGGCCCTGAGCCACCGCCAGTTGGAAGGATTAAAAATAAATACATCATCAATCTGCTTGTCAAAATTCCTAAAAATCAATCGTTGGATAAGACAAAAAAGTACATAGAAAATGTGCAGCGCAGTTTTAACTCCTTAAAGGACTTTTCAAGCGTTCGGGTGAATATTGATGTAGATAATTATTAAGCGTTCTGAGTAGCCGCCAATGCTTCAACAAGATCAGCTTTTCTGTTTCGACTTAAAGGAAGTTTATCTTTATCTAATTCAATAGTTTTGCTATTGTAGCGTTGTACTTTGTCTAAATTCACAATGTAAGATTTGTGAATTCTTAAAAAACGTTCATTTGGTAGCAAAGATTGAAATGCTTTCATTGTTGAAAGCACTACAAGAGAGTCGTGTTCGGTAACCAATTTAACATAATCGCCCAAAGCTTCAATATAACGAAGTTCATTCAAGAAAACTTTTCGTTTTTTAAGGTTACTTTTAACAAAGATAAAATCTTCATCATCAAAGCCTTCTTCATTCTTCAGCTTATAATTGCTAATTGCTTTGTGAACGGCATTCAAGAAACGATCTTTTGCAATAGGCTTACGAAGGTAATCTACCGCATCATAATCGAAGGCTTTGAATGCGTATTTGGTTTTTCCGGTAACAAAAATAACTTGAGGTTTTCTTTGAATATCATCTAATAGATCAAATCCTGAAAGGATAGGCATTTCGATATCTAGAAAAATCAGGTCAATTTCTGTGGTAGCGAGACCCATTTTGGCCTCAATAGCATTTTTATACTCCCCAACAAGTTCAAGAGATGGGTGCATTTGGATGAGCTTTACAATTGAAAGCCGTTGCAGTGTAGAATCATCTACAATTGCACATTTTAGTATGGTTTTTTCCACAATAGTAGGTTTTGCGCAAGGCAATAATATGCAAATAATCGATGAAATGCAACTTTTTTTGGTTTTAATCGAAATAAATACACACTTCGTCTAAAAACTTTAAATTTTAAGTATAGTAGCGATTGGGTTTGATAATACAAAATAAAGTATTATTTTTGCACCCTCTTGGCAGAAAGCCAAAAGTTTAATCATTAATTTTAATAGATTTTTTATGAATCATTACGAAACTGTTTTCATCTTAAATCCCGTTTTATCTGAAGATCAGATAAAGGAAACAGTAAAGAAATACGAAGATCTTCTTGTTTCTAAAGGTGCTAAGATGATATCCAAAGAGAATTGGGGCTTGAAAAAACTTGCTTACCCAATTCAAAACAAAAAAAGTGGCTTTTATCACTTGTTTGAATATACTGTTGAAGGTGAAGCAACACACGAACTTGAAACTGAATTTAAAAGGGATGAACGTTTTATGCGTTACCTTACAGTGAGCCTTGACAAGCATGCAATTGCTTGGGCAGAAAAAAGAAGAAACCGCGATAAAAAATCAGCATAAGTTATGGCAACGTTACAACAACAAGCAAAAGGAAAAAAGGACGGAGAGATCAGATATCTTACTCCGCTTAATATAGAAACCAACAAAACTAAAAAATACTGTCGCTTCAAAAGATCCGGTATTAAGTATGTTGACTACAAAGACGCAGATTTCTTATTGAAATTTGTGAACGAACAAGGTAAAATTCTTCCAAGAAGACTTACTGGAACTTCTTTGAAGTACCAAAGAAAAGTGGCCGTTGCCGTTAAAAGAGCGCGCCATTTGGCACTTATGCCTTACGTAGCCGATTTATTAAAATAAAAACCAGAGAATATTATGGAACTTATATTAAAGAAAGACGTAGAAAATCTGGGATTTGCAGATGATCTTGTAAGCGTAAAAAACGGTTACGGAAGAAACTTTTTGATTCCTCATGGGCATGCAGTACTTGCGACGCCTTCGGCTAAAAAAGTATTGGCTGAAACATTGAAGCAACGTGCTTTCAAAGAAAAGAAAGTGGTTGATGAAGCTAAAACACAAGCTGAAAAATTGAACGGACTTGACATTAAAATCATAGCCAAAACTGGTGAAGGTGATAAATTATTTGGTTCGGTAACTAATGGAGATCTTTCTGAAGCCCTTGCAAAAGAAGGCGTTTCTATCGAGAAAAAGTATATCACAATTGCAGGTGGTGCTATTAAGAGAACCGGCCCTTATGATGCTACTATTCGTTTCCACAGAGACGTGGTAAGCAACTTCACTTTTGAAGTGGTTGCTGAAGCTAAACCTGAAGTAAAGACTAAAGCTAAACCAGAAGTAAAAGCTAAAGTTGAAGCAGAAGCAGAAGATAACTCAGAAGCTAAATAAATAAAATAATTATTTGTTATAAAACCTTTCCCATCTTGGGGAAGGTTTTATTATTTTATAGAATTATGAAGTACACTAGATTAACAAAAGAACAATTTGAGGAACTGAGCCAAGAATTTATAAATTTTCTAGCTACACAGTCAATTACAGCAGATGAATGGAAAAAACTAAAGACTGAAAAACCTGAAGTTGCCGAGCAGGAGCTGGACGTTTTTAGTGATTTAATTTGGGAAGGGGTTCTAAAAAAAGTGAAATATTTAGAACACATTTCACCTAAGCAATTGATGCTTTTTCACATTACGGAAGCTTTTATGGAACTTATTGCCATAAAAGTTGAGGATGATAATATAGATATCACCACAGATTACGGCTACAAATGGCTTCAGCAAAACATGCACGACGACACCGTAACTCTTTTCACTTCTACAAAAGCTATAAAAGACGATCGCAACAAAGACATTTTTGTATTGATTCAACAAGGTTCTGTTATTACAAAGGGAGAGCTTTATAATTATTTTAGCGAATTGTTAAGTGAATAGCGTAAAAATAGATTTTTAATAATCTATTTATTCATATCTCAAACTTTCTATAGGATCCAGTCCTGCAGCTTTTGAAGCTGGGTAAGAGCCAGCAATAACCGCAACAATAAAGGTTATAATTGTTGCCCAAATTATTGCCGACCACGGAAGTGTAAAATCGAATTTGAAAAATTTTGCAAATCCAAATCCGGTCAATACTCCAAGAATAATTCCCAAAACGCTTCCAAATTGGCCAATTACAATGGTTTCAATAAAAAATTGGGTAGAAATAGTGGAACGTTTTGCCCCCAGCGCTTTGCGCACACCAATTTCGCGCGTACGTTCAGAAACTGAAACCAACATAATATTCATCAGTGCAATGGAAGAGCCAAGAATGGTAATAATACTGATGATCCATGCGGCAATTTCCAAATATTGAGTAATAGATGCAATTCGGTTTATCAAATCGTCGCTGCGCTCAATTCCGAAGTTGTTTGCTTCCACGGGATTTAATTTGCGAATATTTCTAAAAGTGATGATCGCTTCGTCCTGTGCAGCTTCCATCATCTGTTTGTCATCCACTTTTACGCTTATGTTGTAGTTTATATTTGGCTGTGTGTAAATACCACGTGCAACTTGCACAGGAATCAAAACCTTTAAATCTTGATTATTTCCAAAAGTGGAACCTTTGGACTCCAATAAACCTATAATCTTGAATTTTATCCCGCGAATGCTTATAGTTTTGTTGATTGGATCTTCATTTTGAAAAAGATTTTTCACAAAATCAGCGCCTATCAAACAAACTTTATTGTTGTTTTCAATATCGAAAATGGTAAAGTTTCTACCTTGATCAATATCGGTTCCCGTGTTGTCGAGATAATTTTCATTAACGCCATATACTTGAACTTCCGGATCGGTTTTTTCAGAACCGTACCTAACTTCGGCTGCAGCTGTTCCTTGGAAAGATAGCGATGTTTTGGTTGATGGAAATTCATATTTATCTACAAACTCCCGAACGTTGTTATAACTAATTATAGGGTTTATTTTCTCTCTTTCACCACTTCTGTTTGTTTGAACTGTAAATTCATATTGTTGAATATTGAATGTGTTGGCGCCCATAGAAGCAAAATTCCCAGAAATGGTAGTTTCCAAAGCTTTCACGGCACTCAAAATTCCAACGAGTGCCCAAATACCTATTCCTATAATTACAATGGTTAGGATCGTCCTAAGCAATTGGCTCCTGATGGAATCCAGCGCAATACGGACATTTTCCCAGAAAAGTGAAAACATATTTTTAGTTTGTGTTTCTCGTTAGACTGCAAACGCACGATAAAGTTACAGAATTACAGTGAAGCTGATAATGATTCCGACAATCTTATTGTGGTAAACTTCATTATTATTTAGGATATTTGCCAAGTAGAAAATTCAAACTTCAAAAACTTAAGTCTTGTCTAAAAAACCATCCATCCCCAAAGGAACCCGCGATTTCAATCCGGAAGAAGTTTCCAGGCGCAATTATATTTTCAAGGTAATTAAAGAAACCTTTTCATTGTACGGTTTTCAACCTATTGAGACACCGTCTTTTGAAAATAGTGAAACCTTGATGGGAAAATATGGAGAAGAAGGTGACCGGTTAATTTTTAAGATTTTGAATAGCGGGGATTTTTTGTCAAAAGTTGACGATAATTTATATGCTGAAAAGGATAGCGTTAAAATAACATCAAATATTTCTGAAAAAGCACTCCGCTATGATTTAACCGTTCCTTTTGCGCGTTACGTAGTACAACACCAAAATGAAATATCATTTCCTTTTAAACGCTATCAAATACAACCCGTTTGGCGTGCAGACAGACCACAGAAAGGGCGTTTTCGCGAATTTTTTCAATGTGATGCCGATGTAGTGGGTTCTACTTCGCTTTGGCAAGAAGTTGAATTTGTGCAGCTTTATGATGCTGTTTTCAACCAACTCGGTTTAAAAGGAGTAACCATAAAAATAAATAACCGTAAAATATTGAGCGGCATTGCTGAAACAATTGGCGCTGAAGACAAGTTGATAGATTTTACTGTGGCGTTGGACAAGCTTGATAAAATAGGGGAGGAAGGCGTGAAAAAAGAAATGCGCGAAAAAGGCATTTCAGAAGATGCGTTGCAAAAATTACAGCCTTTGTTTTCGCTAACTGGAACTGCAAAAGAACAGTTAAAAAATCTCAAAGTATTATTGAACAATTCCAAAGTGGGAATTAAAGGCGTGGAAGAGCTTGAATTTATAACGAAGCATATAGAAACACTCGGTTTGCACTCTGCATCATTACAAATTGATGTTACGCTTGCTCGCGGTTTAAACTACTACACGGGCGCAATTTTTGAAGTTTCAGCTCCAGCGGAAGTAAATATGGGCAGTATTGGTGGTGGCGGTAGATATGATGACCTAACGGGAATATTTGGACTGAAGGATATGAGTGGTGTAGGTATTTCTTTCGGTTTGGATAGAATTTATTTGGTTTTGGAAGAGCTCAATCTTTTCCCAGAAACCGTTTCGGAAAACAGTAAAGCACTCTTTATAAATTTCGGAGAAAAAGAAGCACTATATGCAATGAAAGCAGTAACCAACTTGCGAAATGCTGGAATTAAAGCTGAATTGTATCCCGATTCTACAAAAATGGGAAAACAAATGGGCTATGCAGATAAACGGAATATTCCGTTTACAATTTTAGCTGGTGAAAAAGAAATGGAGTCAAAGCTATACACGCTTAAGAATATGAAAAGCGGGGAACAATCCGAGCTTAATTTTGAAGAATTGCTACAAGCGCTAAAGGGTGAAAAATAGAAAGACAGTCAACTAAAATTTAATTGGTTTAAATTTTCAGAAGGCTCAATTTTATGAGCTTGCACTATTCTTTCTTCCACCTCTAATCTTGCGGCTTCAGAAAGCATGCCACATATTCGTAGCTTTGTTACGTTTTTTAAGGTGTCATTCATTCCTCCCCAATTTCGTTAATAATTTTTTCATAGGAAATAACGTACTCAATCTGCTTTTCCTCAGAAACATGTTTGCGGGGAGTTTCTAGAATTATAAAGTCAAAAAGTTTTGAGATAATAATTTTTAAGCGTTTCTCCGAAGTCAATACTGCTTTGTGTAAATAATGAGATGCTATGGTTAATGTTATGGAAACAAGAAGTAGTCCTATAAAATATACCGAAGTAGAGAAATCAGACATCGGCATAAAAGTATATATCAAAAAAAATATTCCTACGAAAAGAAAGGAGTTGCTAATATATCTAAAAGAAGTTTTAAACTCCGTTAAGTTTTCACTGGCATATTTTAGAAGAAGACCAGAACATATTGCCATTAATGGGAGGCTAAGTGAAAACATAAAAGAGGACATAAAGGAAAAACCTAAAATGCCCTCTCTATCATTAAAGAGATAAAATATGTGCGAAAATGGAGATAATACCGCCACTGCAGCAAGAATAGTAATGTAAATACTAATCTTGGATTTATTCTTGAGAATCAAGGATCCCGTTACAGTTTCTGTCTCCTGGGGGGCATACTTTTGGTTTTTCAATTGCTTGTTCATCACTAATTTGGTTTTCTGGGGTACAGCTAATTGCTACACTGGCTAGCATTAAAAATGCAAAAAAATACTTTGTCATAATATGGGGTTTTAAAGGTTCAACGGTAAAAATAAACCTTTTAAAAACTCATATTAAAGTGTTCCTAAATAAGTTGTTAACTCATTTTTAACAAATGTAAGAATAATCACCAAATGTGCAAATATATTTTGTGAGGGGGAAATAAAAAACCCTTCAGTGTTTGAAGGGTTTAACTGTAGCGAGAGGGGGGCACGATCCCCCGACCTCCGGGTTATGAATCCGACGCTCTAACCAACTGAGCTACCTCGCCGTAATTTGAAATAATGGCAGCCTAAGCATTTTGCGTAGGCGGGTGCAAAGATAGAAACAAAATTATCTGTCGCAAATATTAGGTTCTCTTTTTATTGAAATTATTTCGCCTATTGTGAGCGTGTCTTTTTAAATAAAAAATTTTCAATCTTTCATTTGAGGTTAAAATTAATATATATATATTGGGCATCAACTAACAGAAAGATATGGAAGACAAAATAAAATATGAATTGGAATTTCCCATACAGGTTTCCCCTTCATTGTTATATCAATATATTTCAACGCCTTCTGGCCTTTCGGAATGGTATGCCGATAACGTAAATTCACGAGGAGAGTTTTATACTTTTATTTGGTCCCAAAGTGAAGAAAAGGCTAAATTATTAAGTAAAAAAAGTCCTGAGCGAATTAAATTTAGATGGATTGAGGACGAAGGAGAAGAGTTCTATTTTGAGCTTCGAATCCAGGTGGATGAAATTACCAAAGATGTTTCATTAATGATAACAGATTTTGCTGAAGAAGATGAAGTGGATGAAGGTAAAATGCTTTGGGAAAACATGGTTTCAAACTTAAAGCAAATTTTAGGCTCGACCTAAAAAACCCTTTAAAATATAGGACCTTTGGCCCGTCCTCCCAAAAAAGGGCGGTTTTTTTATGGTAAATCTAAACGGAACATTAATAGAGGATAAAAAAACATTCCTTGCAATTGACAATAGAGGTCTTAATTATGGCGATGCCGTTTTTGAAACCCTGCGTTTTTCGGGTGGAAAAATTTATTTTTGGGAAGATCACTATTTTCGTTTAATGTCTTCAATGCGTATTCTACGAATGGAAATCCCAATGGATTTCACCATGGAATTTCTTGAGGAAGAAATTTTAAAAACAATAAATATATCTGAAATAAAGGATGCTTCATTGCGTATAAAGTTTATAGTTTGGCGCAAAGCTGGTGGAAAATACACGCCAATTAGCAATGAAATTGAATATGCAATTTCTTTTGAAAAGCTTGAAACACCATTTTATATTTTAAATGAAACGAATTACGAAGTAGAGCTTTTTAAAGATCATTATATCACTTCCGGACTTCTTTCAACTTTAAAAAGCACAAATAGGCTTATCAATATTTTGGGAAGTATTTTTGCGAAAGAGAATGATTATCAAAATTGTTTGCTCTTAAATGAAAATAAGCAGATGGTGGAAGCACTGAACGGTAATGTATTTTTGGTTTCGGGTAATAACATTAAAACTCCTCCACTTTCAGACGGTTGTTTAAACGGAATTTTGCGGAAACAACTCATTTCAATAATAAAAGAGATTCCAGATTTCACACTTCAAGAAGCTTCAATTAGTCCGTTTGAACTTCAAAAATCTGATGAGATTTTCATAACTAATGTAATTCAAGGAATTATCCCAATAACAAAATATAGAAAAAAGGAATTTGGAGATAAAATAGTTAAGCAAATATTACCAAAACTGAACCTAAAAGCTCGAATGGGTTAGTTGAAACTTGGATTTTCTGGAGCATTAGACCATAAAATATAATCTCCACCAAATTCAATCATCTTTTCTTTCCAAAAATTGATGTTGGTTTTACCAATAATACTGTTATTATAGTTGTTTGGAACTACCACCCAACTATTCACTTCTAGTTCCTGTTCCAATTGGTCACTTTCCCAACCCGAATAACCGAGAAAGAAGCGTATTTGGTCTTTTTTCAGTTTATCTTCTTTTAATAAATCTATTATTGCGCTAAAATCACCTCCCCAATAAATTCCACTAGAGATCTCAATACTGTCTGGAATAATTTCGGGAATACAGTGAATAAAATACAAATTGTCTTGTTCCACAGGACCACCATTATAGACAGGAAGTTTTGAGTTTACTTCCGGCACAAAGTCACGAAGCTTGTGTTCAAGGGGCTTGTTGAGAATAAATCCTACTGATCCACCTTCATTGTACTCTGCCAGAAGTACGACTGAACGGTTAAAGGAAACGTCTCCAATAATGGATGGTTCTGCTACCAATAGCAATCCTTTGGCAGGTTTTAAGGTGGTCATATTAGTTTTTTTGGTCAAATAAATCTAAGTATTAAATTTAAAATTACCAAAAATTAACTCATTTGATATTAAAATTAGCATTTTTCGTTATTTAACTGACAGAATCTTACCTTAAAAAGGTAGATATTGTTGAATAAAAAATCCTTCTTTTCTCATAAATGAAAAGAAGGACTCCTAAACTAGTAAATATTATTTACAATTAGTTTACGCTGTTTTGTAAGTCTGAACCAGCTTTAAATTTTACTACTTTTTTAGCAGCAATTTTAATGGTTTTACCAGTTTGAGGATTTCTACCTTCTCTTGCAGCTCTTTTAGATACTGACCAAGATCCGAAACCTACAAGTGATACTCTATCACCTTTTTTAAGGGATTTTTCAACGTTGCCTAAGAAAGACTCTAAAGATTTCTTAGCAGCAGCTTTTGTAATTCCGGCATCAGCTGCCATTGCATCGATTAAATCTGATTTGTTCATAATTTTTTTAAATTAAATTGTTGGTTAAACTTCGATTAATTGCTCTACAAATTTAACAGGAATATCCGTTCAGGCAAGTAACCACGCAGTAAATCCCTATTTTTGTTGATAACTTGGGGTGTTTGTTAATAAACTTGACGCTTTTTTCAATGATTTTAATGAAATCAGTGCTGACAAGGGTTTACGTTAGTTTACTATCATTATCAAAAGAATACCCATTCGAAAGTGAAGAAACGTCCATTTTACGTTTTCCTGGAAGTTGTATTTCTTTAATCATAATGTAACCATCCGAACAAGCTACTTTCAGCTCTTTTTTTGAAGTTTGAATAGTTCCTAATTCCTGATCGTGATTTGTTTTCTCGAAACTCACGGCATAAACTTTGGCTTTCAATTCTTCTTTATTATTATAAAGCATTGACCAAGCCACAGGATAGGGTGAAAGTCCGCGGATAAATGCGTCTATCTCTTCTCCAGGTTTTGTCCAATCTATACGTGTGTTTTCAGGGGTAAGTTTTGGTGCGTCTTTTAAATTTTTGTTTTCAGGTTGCCCTTTCGCATCAGCATTGTCATTTTCTATTAGTGTGAGCGTTTCCAAAACCAATTCACTTCCTTTTTCCATTAACTTATCGTGAAGTGTTGCTGCAGTTTCCTCCTTTTCAATAATAACTTCCTTGTTTGCAATGATGGATCCGGTATCAATCTTTTCATCAATAAAAAAAGTAGTTACGCCCGTTTTCTTCTCTTTATTAATTATTGCCCAATTGATGGGCGCAGCACCTCTATATTGTGGTAAAAGTGAAGCGTGAAGATTGAAAGTGCCCAATTTAGGCATTTGCCAAACTACTTTTGGCAGCATTCGAAAAGCAACTATAACTTGAAGGTTGGCGTCCAAATTTTTTAATTCTTCCAGAAAAGATTCATCTTTTAAATTTGTGGGCTGGAGTACGGTTAAGTTCTTAGAAACAGCATATTCTTTAACTGCTGAAGCCATTAACTTTCTACCCCGGCCGGCGGGTTTATCTGGCGCGGTAATTACACCTACAATATTTTTGTTGGCCTCAACCATTTCCTTCAAAACTCCAACAGCAAAATCGGGGGTCCCCATAAACACAATTCTCAAATCTTTTGGCATTTTTTTCATTTTAAATAATATTGATTTTTCGGGTTGATTTTTATTTTTTCGGCATCCATTAAAAGACGGATTACTTTTAAAATATTGGTCTCGGCAAAAGTAAGATTTTCTGAAATCTCTCGTGAGCTTAAATCATTTCCTTCAAGTAAGGCTAGTATTTGTTTAGCGAGAACCTGCATCTCTTTGTTTGATAAATTGGAATTTGGTGGTTTACAAACAGAACAGATGCCGCATTTGCTTGCTGTAGTTTCACCAAAATAAGAAACCAACTGAACACTTTTGCACGTTTTATTGTTGTCTATATAATGAAGAACGGAATTTACCTGCGCTGATTTTTTTCTGTTCAATGCTTCCACTTCGCGCGAAATCACATTGATGGTTTTATCGTCTTCCCTAGGGACGAGAAAGGTCAACGTAGCATCAGTAATTTGAAGCATCATTTCAACCACATGCTCCCGTTCCATTTTTTTTAGTACTGAAATTATGGTTTCTATAGATTGCCCAGTTTTTGAGACAATCAAATCGAGGTTTATCGCGGTTGGCATTTCAAAAATCCCACCATAGATTCTCAGGATTGTTTTTCCGATTACTGAAATGGTTATGTCTTTTTCAAAATAACTCAAGACCTTTTCCGAAGAGATTAAAAACTGGACAGTGGATTTCCGCCCAAATTCCTGCGATAGCTGAATAATCCCCAAACGGTCTAAATTGTTTAGCGCATTGTATGTAAGAAGTGTGTTGAGGCTATAAATTTTGCAGAAGTCAGCAAAGGCAAAATTATGTTTTGTAAATTCCCCTTCGCCGTAAGGAATCTGAAAATAATTGTTGAGAGTACGGTAAATCTTTTTTAAATCTGAAGTAGTTGGCAGTGATTCCACAAATTGTTGTTTTACATACATTTTATCGTACTCATTATAGAGTAACACTGCTGAAGCATATTCACCATCACGCCCAGCACGGCCTGCTTCCTGAAAATAACTTTCAAGACTCTCGGGAATTTGAAGGTGAATAACGAAACGAACATTTGGATGGTCAATGCCCATTCCGAAAGCGTTTGTAGCAACCATTGTGGAAATCCTGCCGTTACGCCAAGATTCTAGTTTTTCTGCTTTTTCTTTTGCCGAAATCCCGCCGTGATAAAATGTAGCCGAAATTCCCAAGCTATTGAGTTGTTCACTTATTTCAATAGTGCCTTTTCTATTTCTCACATAAACGATTGCCGAACCAGAATTATTTTTAAGTAATTGTTCGGCTCTATAAAGTTTATCGTCTTCTTTAAAAACTTGGTACGAAAGATTTCCACGAACAAACGAATTTTTGAAAACAGCTGGCAGTTCCATTCGCAATTCTGAAATAGTATCTTCCAAAACTTCTGGCGTTGCTGTTGCCGTTAATGCAATAATTGGAACTAGCGGATGAATTTCCCGAAGTACCGTTATGTTTTTATAAGCTGGCCTAAAATCGTTGCCCCATTGTGAAATACAGTGCGCTTCGTCAACAGCGATTAAGTTGACGTTCATCTGCTTAATGTAATTTTGAACTATTTCCTGTTGTAGCCTTTCGGGCGAGAGGTAGAGAAATTTGTAGTTTCCGTAAAGCGCATTGTCGAGCAACGTATTTAATTCGTCAAAAGAAATTCCGCCAGTAAGTTTTAATGCTTTTATGCCGCGTTGCTTTAGTGTGTTTATTTGATCACCCATCAACGCTACCAAAGGTGAAATAACAATACAAATTCCATCCATCGCCAAAGCTGGAACTTGAAAGCACAATGATTTTCCGCCGCCAGTTGGTAAAAGTGCCACGGTATCTTTTCCGTCCATAACTGAAGCAATAATTTCTTCCTGCATCGGTTTGAAAGAAGTAAAATTCCAATATTTGGTCAGGATGTTTTGGACATTTATCAAATTACAGTTTTCAATTTATTCAATATATAATCCACTCGCTCTTTAATAGAGCCTACAGGCACTTCATGTATTTTATAATCGTAATTTTCATAACCTATTTTTAGGAAATAAAAGATTTTTTCAGCCTGCTCAAAAGATTCATAACGCTCATTGTCCTGTTCATAAATATCTTCCCATGGTGGAAGTACAAAAACTTCAGTATATCTGTTTTCAACACACGTTTTGGGAAAATGTTTGGGGTAGACCGTTTCAACAAAATCCATATAGGCTGTTACGTCTGGCATACCGCGGTCATAAAAGAGAATTGGAGCTTCGCAGTTTTTTCCTTCGTGAAATTGCTTCAGCCTTCCTTCTAGTAATTTTTCACTAAAAAGAATTGGGTTTTCTAAAAATAATTGTTCAATTCCTGCTTTCTGTGCTTCAAGAATGACTTGTCGCGAAATTTCGTGCATAACGGGGTAGCCCTCTTTTTCCAAATAAGTGATTAGTGCTGTTTTCCCTGAACCTGGTCCGCCAGTGATTACAATTTTTTTTGTTTCCAATAAGTTTTAATTTTATACAAAGTAAGTAAATAAATATTTGTGGTGAAAGTGTATCTTTGTTGCTTAGCCCGCTAAAATTGTTTGATGGATCAAGATAAAAAAACTGCAGAGTTTTACGAACGCTTAAAAAAGCAACTTCAAGAAGATACTACATGGCCTTCGCTATATCTTTTCAAATTTATAGTGCCTGCAAATCTTGAAAAAATTGCCGAGATAAGAGCGATTTTTGATGCAACCGATGCCGAGATCAACACCCGTGATTCTGCGAAAGGGACTTATACAAGTGTTTCCATAAAAGTAACTATGGAATCTCCAGACCTTGTGGTTAAAAAATATCTTGAAGTTTCTAACATTGAAGGTGTTATTTCATTATAATTTTTAGTATTTTGCGAGGGAAACGATTTCAATCTTTCCCAATAAATAATTTCTTCCCTTAATAAAAACATTTTGATACAAGAAGTAGCACAGATAGAATATAATACAGAACGCCCAAAATTGATTATTCCTGAGTATGGACGCCATATTCAGAAAATGGTAGATCAGGCCATTGCCACCGAAGATAGAGACGAGCGTAATAAAATTGCAAAAAGCATCATTGCAGTTATGGGAAATTTGAATCCCCATCTACGTGATGTGCCAGATTTTCAACCAATGCTTTGGGATCAATTATTTATTATCTCAGATTTTAAATTGGATGTAGATTCCCCTTTCCCCATTCCTTCTCGAGAGGAACTTATGGAGCGTCCGGAACCATTAGAATATCCACAAAACTTTCCGAAGTATCGTTTTTATGGAAACAATATTAAAAGAATGATTGATGTGGCAAACAGTTGGGAGGAAGGAGACAAAAAAGAAGGGCTTATCCTTACCATCGCAAACCACATGAAGAAGTGTTTCCTTAACTGGAACAAAGACACGGTGGAAGATGATGTGATTTTTGGACATCTTTTTGAGCTTTCCGATGGGAAAATTAATCTTAAAAACAGCGATGAAGATTTGAGCGATGCTTCAAATTTATTAAAAACCAAAAAACGTTTCAATACGAATAATTCCGGCAAGAAAAATTACAAGTCTAATTCTAATTCCAATTCTAATAACAACCGCAACCGCAAGCGTTATTAAAATCTCAGTCATTATTTATGGGAACTTTTCAAATTGAAGGAGGGCACAAACTGAAAGGCGAAATTACGCCTCAGGGAGCCAAAAATGAAGCGTTACAAATTCTTTGTGCGGTTTTATTGACACCCGAAAAAGTGATCATTGAAAACATTCCAGATATTTTGGATGTTAACAAACTGATTACAATTCTTGGAAATCTTGGTGTTAAAATTCAAAAGTTAGGAAAAGGTAAATTTGCTTTTATAGCAGATGAAATCAATCTTGATTATCTTGAATCTGAACTTTTTAAACAGGAGGGAAGCTCCCTGCGTGGCTCTATTATGATTGTTGGCCCACTTTTGGCAAGGTTCGGTAAGGGTTACATTCCAAGACCTGGAGGAGACAAAATAGGTAGAAGAAGACTCGATACACACTTTGAAGGTTTTATAAAACTAGGCGCAAAATTCAGATACAATAAAGAGGAACGTTTTTACGGTGTAGAGGCACCAAAAGGTTTAAAGGGAACTTATATGCTTTTAGACCAAGCCTCAGTAACAGGCACGGCGAACATTGTTATGGCAGCTGTTTTAGCCAAAGGAACCACCACAATCTACAATGCCGCTTGCGAACCCTATATTCAGCAACTTTGTAAAATGCTGAACGCTATGGGAGCAAATATTACAGGAGTAGGCTCAAACCTTTTGGTTATTGAAGGCGTAGAAAAGTTAGGGGGTTGCGAGCACCGAATTTTACCGGATATGATTGAAATAGGTAGCTGGATTGGCCTTGCTGCAATGACTCGTAGTGAAATCACTATTAAAAATGTAAGCTGGGAAAACCTCGGGCTTATTCCAGAAACCTTCCGAAAACTTGGTATAAAACTTAATAAGAAAGGGGATGATATACATATTCCTTCTCAAAAAGAATACGAAATTCAAGGGTATATCGATGGTTCAATACTAACAGTATCTGATGCTCCATGGCCTGGTTTTACACCTGATTTGTTGAGTATAGTTTTAGTAGTTTGTACCCAAGCAAAGGGCAGTGTGCTCATTCATCAAAAAATGTTTGAAAGCCGCCTTTTCTTTGTAGATAAATTAATTGATATGGGGGCAAAGATTATTCTTTGCGATCCACACCGCGCGACAGTAATAGGTCATAATTTCCAATCAAATCTTAAAGCAACTACGATGGTTTCGCCAGATATCAGGGCGGGAATTTCATTGTTGATAGCCGCACTTTCCGCTCAAGGAACAAGTACTATCCACAATATTGAACAAATAGATAGAGGTTACGAGAACATTGATGAAAGACTTCGAGCTATTGGTGCAAAAATCACGAGAACAGAACCGTAAAACAATTTATGCTTTCCGGTTTTTGTTGATTTCGTCTTGTAATTTTCTGCGCAACTTTTGTTCACGTTCAAGACTATTACGGCGATAATCTTCAAGTTCCATTTCCATTTCGACCATTTTTAGCTCTGCTGCATTTGTGATTTTTGAACTATTTAAAAATCTATAAAAAAGAAAACCTACGGACAAAAGCAATAAAACGATAATACTCCACATAATAGTATTGTAAGTAGTTTTTGAAGTTAAAATGCCAAAAATAGCTATTCCGTCTTCTTTCTCTTTTGAATTAGATAGATTTTGTTGGGTGTTTTTTAAATTCTGACGGAGTGAATCAACTTCTTTTTTTTGTTGGCCTAATTCACTTTCCTGACTATTTATTTTTTTTTCCAAGGAAGAAACGGAATCTAAAATATTACGTTTTAAAGTCGCAAGCTGTGTCTTTTTCACAACCTTATATTCTTGATAACTGTTACTTTTGTCAAAAGCATCAGTCATTTGCTCATTAAGTGTATTTTTTCGAATTTGAATGGAATCTTGCGCTGCCATATGCAGCGTAAATAAAAATAGGGGGAGGGTTAGAAATAAAATCTTCTTCATAATTTCAGGCTTGTTGCTTTGTTAACTGTGCAAGAGTAGCAAAATTGTGCAAAACAGCATAAAATTACCGTTCATTTACCTTTTTTTTAACAACCTGTTTTTATGAAGCTCTACATTTAAGAAACTGCTTCCTTATAAACCCGTAAACATCTTTCTCGCGCTTCTTTGTGGTCAACTATTTTTTCGGGATAGTTTTCTGATTCTAATTCAGGAACATATATTTTGATGTACTTATAATCTTTATCAAATTTTTCAATTTGTGTAGTTGGATTAAAAATTCTGAAATAAGGTGCTGCATCAACACCACTTCCTGCGGCCCACTGCCAGTTTCCTACATTGCTTGACATTTCATAATCAAGTAACTTTTCAGCAAAATAGGCTTCTCCCCAACGCCAATCTATTAAAAGATGTTTGCAAAGAAAACTTGCAACAACCATTCTAACACGGTTGTGCATATAACCAGTTTTATTTAGTTGGCGCATTCCGGCATCCACTAAAGGATATCCAGTTTTTCCATCTTTCCATTTTTGGAATTCCTCTTCGTTATTTCTCCATTCAATTCTGTCATATTTTTTTTTGAAAGCATTCTTTAAGGTTTCGGGGAAATGCCATAATATTTGCATAAAAAATTCCCGCCATATTAGTTCCTGCCAAAAGACCTCATTTTTTTCAGCTGTTGCTTTTTTAATCATTTTTCGGATGCTAACGGTTCCAAAGCGGAGGTGTGGTCCTAAATGTGAAGTTGAATCCATGGCGGGAAAATTCCGCGTCTTTTCGTATTCTTCGATGGTTGTTGGCGTAACATCATATTGAGGAATCTCAATTTTGGATTTTTCGAAACCAATATCACTTAACGAGAGATTTGGAAGTCGCGAATTTTGATGCAAATTTTTCAAAAATTCGTGGGTGTAATATATCTTTTCGTCAAAATTACTCTTAAACTTTTCCTTCCAGCGCTTCATATAAGGCGTGTAAACGATATACGGATTACCATCGTCTTTTACCACTTCGTCCTTTTCAAAAATTACTTGGTCTTTATATGTATAAAAACCTATTTCTTTTTGAGAGAGAAACTTTTTAATCTGTTCATCACGGTTTTTTGCATACGGTTCATAATCGTGATTTACTATCACATTTTGAATATCAAATTCTAAAATAATTTTTTTAAAAACCTCTTCCGGTTTGCCCTGATAAATTGCAAGGCTACTTCCCTTTTCCTGTAATTCAGTGCGCATCTTTTGAACTGTTTCAAAAATAAAAGTAACCCGTGCATCATCTTTCGGAAGCTCGTTTACTATTTCTGAATCGAATATGAAAATGGGCAATACGGGAAATTTTCCGTTAAGCGCTTTGTAAAATCCCACGTTGTCATCCAATCGTAGATCTCTTCGGAACCAAAATATATTAACTTTTTCTGGCAATTTAATTGACGTTTAAAGTTGAAAGACCACCGTCCACACCAAAAACCTGACCTGTGATCCATTGTGACTCATCATTCAGAAGAAATGCGGCCATTGATGCAATATCATCAGTTGTGCCTACTTTCTTCAAAGGGTGACGCTCGGCCATTTTTTCTTTTTTGGCATCGTTATTCAAAAGTTTTGAAGCCAAAGGCGAATCTGTTAGTGAAGGTGCAATTACGTTTACACGGAAGTTTGGAGCATATTCAGCTGCAAATGCTTTGGCAAAACCTTCAATAGCACCTTTTGATGCCGAAACGCTGGTGTGAAAGGGCATACCAACTTTAACAGCAACCGTGCTGAAAAAAACCAGACTTGCCTGGTCTGCATTTTTCAGTTTTGGCAACAATCCATGGACCACGCGAACGAGGGAGTGGAAATTGAGTTCCATATCTTGGATGAAAGATTCGTGACTCATCATTTTGAAAGGTTTTAAATTTATACTGCCTGGACAGTAAACCAGCCCGTCAATCTTTTCGGGCAGATCTAAAGTTTTAATATCATCTTTCAACGCATCAAAGGTAAGGTGTGTAATTCCATTCGGAATATTCACGTTGCTTCGGGATGCAATGATTACGTTGTGGTTTTCTTTCAGCTTGGCAGCAATAGAAGCTCCAATTCCGTAGGAACCGCCGATTAGAAGTATATTTTTTTGCATTGTTTTGTTTTTGAAATTATATGGCTCCAAAGAGTTCAACCAATTTATTTTTTCGGTATTCAAAAATTTCGTTTAATTTCGGTTTTACCAAAAAAGGATGTACTAGCTGTCCAAGAATTCCAAACGGAAGTTTGTAATGGAGCAAGTCCTCCATTTCCACCCCACCATCAATTTCTTTAATAAAATGTTTGTGATGCCAAAGTGCATAAGGCCCAAAACGCTGTTCGTCCACAAAATATTCTTTATCTACCACGTGGGTTATTTCTGTAACCCATTTGGTTTTTATCCCTAAAATAGGGGTTACGATATATTCAATGATCTGCCCTGCAAACATAGGTCTGTCTGCACCCGACTGAATATTGAAACCCATATAATCTGGCGTAATTACTTTTAGGTTTTTCGGGTTCGATAAAAAATTCCAAGCCTCCTCCATAGTTATGGGAAGATTTTGTTTTGCGTGCAGTGTATATATTTTCATTAAGCCTTATTTGTTCTGCTTAAAAGTAAGTTTTCTGTTCATACGCAGTAATCTATACGTATTGGTTTCCACGGCTCTATTTGAAAACCTTATTCTGAATGTTTTAAGTAATTGTTTTAGCATATTAATTTCAATTTTTGTTTAAAATTACTTTGTTTTATCATATTAAAAAAAGTTTAAACAAAAGATTAACAATTGTTCCGTATTGGTACAATAGCTTTAATTCATGCTAATTTGAGAAATTTTAAGTTTTTACTTTTTTAGGGTTTTCTTAACTTTTAAAAAAAATTCAAACAGTAACTTCGTAAAAATATAAACACCTTAAAACCATTATTATGAAAAAGATTATTTTACTTTTTTCTGCCTTGATGCTAACTGTTGGCATTCAAGCACAGATTCAAACACCACAACCCAGTCCGTTTCAAAAAATTGAACAAAAAGTGGGGCTTACCGATGTAACTTTGGAATATTCAAGACCTTCAATGAGAGGTAGAACAATTATGGGAAATTTAGTTCCTTATGATAAAATGTGGCGTACAGGGGCTAATGCAAATACAAAGATAACTTTTGGTGAAGATGTTGAAGTTGGGGGCAAAACCCTAAAAGCTGGATCGTACGCCATATATACAAAACCAGGTAGTTCAAACTGGGAAGTGTTTTTCTATAATGACACATCAAACTGGGGAACTCCTGAAAAATGGGATGATAGTAAAGTAGCAGCCCAAGTTTCGGTTCAAGCGTACCCAATACCAATGGATATCGAAACATTTACAATGTCTTTTGATGATTTGAAGAATGATTCGGCAATGTTAGGGATGATGTGGGAAAAAACATATGTAGGCGTGCCCATTAAATTTGGAACAGACAAAACGGTTTCTGAAAATATTCAGAAAGTGATGAATGGCCCTGGAGCAAACGAATATTACGCTGCGGCTGTTTACTACCTTGAAGCTGGGAAGGATATAAACCAAGCAAAAACCTGGATTGACAAAGCGATTGATATGAATAAAGAACCTGCTTACTGGCAGTTACGTCAAAAATCGTTGATTTATGCAAAGGCAGGTGATAAGAAAGGAGCTATTGAAGCTGCAAAAAAATCAAAAGAACTAGCTAAAGCTGCTGGAAATAATGATTATGTTGCTTTAAATGAAAAATCCTTGAAGGAGTGGGGCGCAATGTAATTAGCCTAATTAAAATAAAAAAAGCCCCAAAGTTGGGGCTTTTTTTATTTTGGACCTTTAGAGCCTTTTTCGCCTTTACTTTGTCTGTAACGATCTAAAAGCTCCCTTTTAAAATCATCCTCTGCTTTTTTGAGGATTATTATTTTTTTTGGAGAAATTACGTTTCGCAATTCTGTAATCATTTGTTTGCGCAGCTCCAGTTCTTCACTTTCAAGAGATAAACTTTTATCTATTAAGTTATTGGCTTCAGTTTCGTTTAAATTATCCAAACCATTACGTAACTTCTGAAATATTTCACTTTTTTCCTTCTTGCGCAAGTCGTGAAACTTTTCTTCATATCTGTTATAAACAGGCCAAAACTTTTCAGCTTCTGAGGAAGTAAGTGCTAATTTTTCCGTTATATAAGCTGTCTTTAAAGCTTTAATTTTTTCGTGTTTTCCATCTTGCGCATTTATTGTTACGGTGGCAAGTAAGAATATAAAAAATAACTTTTTCATTGTTCGTTTATTAGGGTTTCTTCATCCATATTCTCTAAAATATAGTTTTCCAACGCTTGATCAGAAAATTGGCTAGTTTCAAAATTTACCGCTTTAATATCTTCATCGTCTATAAAGGAAGTTAAATCATATAAATCCAAATTTAAATTCCCTTCTTCAATATAATTGTCTATTGCCGCCAATTGTAAGGTATCTAGGGTTGACTTGGAAGTATCAGTATTAAAAATCGTAAAACCAAGGATCAAACAAGCGGCAATTGCAGCAGCGTAACCAAAATATTTTTTCGGAAAAAGCGAAATTACTTTCTGAGATTTTTCTGAAGCATTCATGGTTTTCAAAACTCGTGCATCCAAATTATCAAAGTAACTGTCGGGAACTTTAAAGCCAGCAGATTTAGGAAAATTCTCTTCCGAGATCTTGCTAAAAAGACGTTCCTCAAAAGTTTCAAAATAACCTTCTGGTATTCTAAAATCGGGTATGTTTTCTTCTTTTTTCAATTTAAATTATGACTGTTAATAGGTTATAAAGTTTCATTAGTCTTTATGAATTCAGTGATTTTTTTCACTGCAATGTGATAACTACTTTTCAAACCACCCACAGAGGTTTCTAAAATTGCTGAAAGCTCTTCAAAAGTGTGGTCTTCAAAGTATTTCATTGTGAATATCAACCGTTGTTTTTCTGGTAGCGTTGCAATCGCTTTTTGAAATTGTAGCTGGATTGCATCCCCTTCAAAATATACATCGCTCTCTAGTTTACGCACGGCATTATCTTTCATATTCTCAATGGACACATTGTTACGTTTCGCTTTTTTGTTGAGAAAAGTTATGGATTCATTTGCGGCAATTCTGTACATCCACGTGTGCAACTTGCTGTCTCCTTTAAATGAATTAATGTTTCTGAAAACCTTGATAAAAGTATTCTGTAGGACATCATCAGCGTCATCGTGGTCCAAAACCATATTACGGATTTGCCAATAAAGCCGTTCCTTATACTGTGAAACAAGCTCCCGAAATGCAGACTCTTTATCTGCTTCGGTCTGTAATGCCGTAACTAGTTCTTTTTCTTCAACCATTTTTAAGTGCGCAACTTATTTATAGGACTAAGTTACTTCAGAATGGTTTAATTGAATGTTAAGAATTATGCAAGAGATTGCATTTCCACTAAACTGTAGTAAACTCCTTTTTTCTCCAAAAGCTCTTGGTGCTTGCCCTGTTCCACAATTTTTCCTTTGGAAAGAACCACAATATTATCAGCATTTTGAATAGTTGAAAGTCGGTGTGCAATAACGATTGAAGTTCTATTTTTCATCATTTTTTCCAAAGCATCCTGTACCAGACGTTCGCTTTCAGTATCCAAAGCAGAAGTTGCTTCGTCCAAAATCATTATCGGTGGGTTTTTCAGAACCGCGCGGGCAATGCTCAAGCGCTGTTTCTGACCGCCGCTCAGTTTGTTTCCGCTATCGCCAATATTGGTTTCAAAGCCTTCAGGAAGGTCTTTTATGAATTCATATGAATTACTAATTTCCGCAGCTTCCATCAATTCTAAATCGGAAGCTAAGGGTTTTCCAAGTTTTAAGTTATTGCCCACGGAATCATTAAAAAGAATAGAATCCTGCGAAACGATGCCCATCAAACCACGTAGCGATCTTTTTGAAATGTCTTTTATATCTACACCATCAATTTCTATACTGCCTTGGTTTACATCGTAAAAGCGAGTAAGTAAATTCGCAATAGTGCTTTTTCCGCTACCGGACTGGCCAACAAGGGCAACGGTTTTTCCTTTAGGAATTTCCAATGAAAAATCTTTTAAAACATATTGATCATCATATTTGAACGAAATATTTTTGATAGAAATCACGCTGTCAAAACCTTCTTTTTGAACCGGGTTTTCAATATCTGTAATTGTATTTTCGGTTTCCAATAATTCGAAAATACGTTTTGCAGAACCATCTGCGCGTTTTATGGAATAGCTCGCCTTTGCAATGGCTTTAGCCGGAGTAAGAATGTTGTATGCAAGCGTAATATAGCCAATAAAAAAACTGGCCTCAAGTGTTTTGTCAATAAATACTAAATAGCCTCCAAAAACCAAAAGCACCCCGATAGTTATAATTCCTAAAAGTTCACTAACCGGAGAAGCGAGGTTTTGTCTATTTGTTACATTGTTGGAATATTTATAAAACCGTTCATTGCTATCTTCAAATTTTTTCTGAAATAGATTTTCAGCGTGAAATGCTTTAATTATTCGCAATCCACCCATTGTTTCTTCTAAAATAGAAAGAAAAATACCTTGTTCTTCCTGTACTTTTAAGGAACGTTTTTTCAAAGACTTTCCAATTTTTGAAATTAAAAAACCCGAAATTGGTAAAAATAGAAATACAAAAAGAGTCAGTTTTGCACTGATAAGCAGCATCGTTATTAACGAAAATAGTATGGTAAGTGGCTCACGGACAATCATTTCCAACACGGAAAGTACCGAATTTTTAACTTCATCTACATCGCCGCTCAATCGTGAAATTGTATCGCCCTTTCTTTTTTCGGAATAAAACGCCAAAGGAAAGCTGATTACCTTTCTATAAAGGTCGTTGCGAAGATCCCTTAAAACCCCATTTCGCATAAAGGTGGAGTAGAACATTGCCAAATAATTGCTCAAGTTTTTCAATAAAAAAAGTGAGATAATTATTCCCACCATAGACATAAGCACTTTAAACTCTCCGTATTTATTGATGTTATCAATAATAACATAATTTAACGATTCCTGTAAATAGTCTTTTATTTTTGAAATACCTTCATATACTGGTTTTGCTTCAAGTGTGCGATTATTGCTAAATATAATTTCAAAAACTGGAATAAGCGCAACAAATGAGAGTGTGCCAAACAACGCATACAAAACATTGAAAAATATATTTAAATACGCATACCTTTTATAAGGGAGGACATATCGTATTACTTTTTTGAAATAATTCATTAACTGATGTTTAGTTGTGCAGCAATGGCTTCTATTTTTTTCTGAAGTATTTCTTCAAAATTTTCTTTTTCCGAAGTGTTCACGCTAATGTAGAACTTTATTTTGGGTTCTGTGCCGCTGGGTCGCGCTGCAATTTTGCTACCATCTTCGGTGTAATAGATCAATACATTGGATTTTGGAAGATTTAATGACAAAGTTTCCTGTTTTTTGAAATCTGTAGTTTCGTTTTTTGAAACATCATCCATTCTAATTACATTACTTCCAGCAATTTCTTTGAAAGGATTTTCACGTAGCGTTTTCATTATTGCAGAAATTTCTTCTGCCCCTTTTTTTCCTTTTTTCGTAATTGAAATAAGATGCTCGCGATAGTTCCCAAATTGATTGTAAATAGCATTCAAATATTGAAACATACTGCTTCCTTCGGCTTTTTTCTGTGCTGCAATCTCGCAAGCTAATAGAGTAGCGGTAACCGCATCTTTATCACGTACAAAATCGCCCACTAAATATCCAAAACTTTCTTCGCCGCCGCCAATAAATTCAAGCTCGGGAAAATCCTTGATCATTTTCGCAATCCACTTAAAACCTGTAAGTCCTTCAATATATTTTACATTGAAATGTTCCGCAACCTTTTCTACCATTGGGGTTGAAACTATTGTGGAAGCTACAAACTGTTTTCCGTTCAGTTTCCCAGCTTTTTTCCATTGTTCCAAAAGGAAATGCGTCATCAAAACCATAGTCTGGTTTCCATTGAGCAAAACCATTTTATTTTCGTCGTTTCTTACAGCAATTCCCAATCGGTCACAGTCGGGATCGGTTCCAATTACAATATCTGCATTTTCTTTTTCAGCAAGTTCCAATGCCATTTTTAAAGCGGCTGGTTCTTCCGGATTTGGCGATTTTACCGTTGGAAAATCTCCGTTTGGTTCGGCTTGTTCTTCAACAATAGAAACATTTTTATAACCTGCATACTCCAAAACCTTCGGAATCATTGTGATTGAAGTGCCGTGAAGCGAAGTAAAAACAATTTTTAAGTTGTCTTTAGCTTCTTGAGAGGTATTGAAAGTTCCATTTTTAATTGAAGCATTTGCAAATGCTTCATCTACTTCTGAATCTATAAATTGAATCAAATTTTCATTCGCTTCAAATTGTATATCTTCATATTTCAATGAATTTATTTCAGCAATTATTTCGCCATCCTGCGGCGGAACGAGCTGTCCGCCGTCTTCCCAATACACTTTATAGCCGTTGTATTCAGGAGGATTGTGTGAAGCAGTCAAAACGATTCCAGCTTGACAGTCCAACTGTTTTACCGCAAAAGAAAGCTCTGGTGTGGGTCGTAATTCTGAAAAAAGAAAAACTTTTATTCCGTTAGCCGAAAAAACATCTGCTACTATTTTTGCAAATTCTTTGCTATTGTGGCGACAGTCGTATGCAATTGCAACTTTAATTTCTTTATTCGGAAACTGTTTTAGGAGATAATTTGAAAGTCCTTGCGTATTTTTACCTAAAGTATATTTATTGATTCGGTTGTCGCCAAGGCCCATTATACCTCGCATTCCGCCAGTTCCGAATTCAAGGTTTTTATAAAAACTGTCTTCCAATCCTTCGGGATCGTAAGCAATCATTTCTTTAATATCGTGTTTGGTTTTTTCGTCGAAAAAGGGGGTAAGCCACTGGTTAACGCGGGCTAAAATTTTCGGGTCTACGTAAATCATTCGCTTAGATTAAGGTGCAAAAATAAAGAATCTCTTAGTTTAATCTTTGAAGTTTCTTTGTTCTTTGATAATGTAGTTTCGGGAATCTTTTTTACTTCTGAGAATCAATTCGCCCAAAAATCCTGCGAGGAAGAGTTGGGATCCCAAAATCATTGCGGTTAGTGCAATATAAAACTGTGGTCGCTCTGTAATGAGCCTGCCATAAGGATTCAAAAATAGTTTATCAATTCCTAGATAAAGCGCCAAAAAGAAACCTATTATAAGCATTATTGCGCCCCATGCGCCAAAAAGATGCATCGGCCGTTTTCCGAAACGTGATAAAAACCAAATGGTTATCAAATCCAAGAAACCACGGATAAAACGTTCTGCGCCAAATTTTGTGGTTCCGTATTTTCGTGCCTGATGCAAAACAGGTTTTTCTGAAATTTTATTGAAGCCTGCATTTTTAGCTAGCACAGGAATATATCTGTGCATTTCGCCCGTAACTTCAATAGATTTTACGACATCACGCTTATAAGCTTTCAAGCCACAATTAAAGTCGTGCAGTTTTACGCCTGAAGTTTTTCGCGCTGCGTAATTGAATAATTTTGAAGGCATGTTTTTGCTGATAACAGAATCGTACCGTTTCTTTTTCCAGCCTGAAACAAGGTCGAAACCTTCCTCGGTAATCATTTTATAAAGTTCTGGAATTTCCTCAGGATTGTCCTGCAAATCGGCATCCATTGTTATAATCACATCTCCTTTCGCCATCGCAAAACCAGCGTGCAGCGCTTGTGATTTTCCATAATTTTTTTGAAAACGAATTCCTTTTACTTCCTTATTTTCTTCAGAAAGTTTTTCAATGATCTTCCATGAACTATCTGTACTGCCATCATCAATAAATATGAGCTCGTATAAAAAACCATTGGATTGCATAACGGATGCAATCCAACGGTACAATTCATTAAGTGATTCTTCTTCGTTAAGAAGCGGGATGACGATGGATATGTTCATTAATTAGTTTAACGGGTTTGGGTTTTTCGTTTTAAAGATCAGTGCTACAAGCAGTCCGATAACACTCATAAATGCAAGTCCAAAGACATAATTTTTCAGTTGGGATAAAATTGCGAAATTATCCTGATCTGCCATTTTAGCCATTTGTTTATCAATTTCTATTTGTGGTGTACCTAATTTTTGCAAAAATTCTGCTGTCATTTCTAAAGTTCTCTCTTGTAGAAAGGCTGCTAAATCAGGATCGATAATGTTGAATATTAAAATTCCAACCAACGTACTTATAAGAGATCCAATAGCAACAGTTATAAAATAAACTGTAAATGCTTCCTTAAAGCTCATTACTCCGCCAAGAATTCCTTTTGCTTTTGCTACAGAAACAATTGCAACTACAATAACAATAAGAAAACTTAAAATTCCTATCCACCATTTTGTAAAAAGTTCGGTATTTAACACATACATTAATGTGGTCATTAGAGCAAGCACGACACCTAGAATGAGGCCATAGTTAACTGCAGATTTTTTAATCGAAATTGGTTGGGTTTCCATTTTTATAATGTTTTTTTGGTTCGCGTTGTTAGTAAACAAAGATAGCAAAACGTTACATTTGCCAGCGATTATGAAATGAATTAAAAAAGTGAATAATTTTGTTGCTAGTTTCCAATTAATACTTAAATTTGCAAACTCAATTCCGAAAGGTCGGAAGAGCGCATTTTAAATAATAATATTACAATTACAGAGATGAAAAAAGGTATCCACCCAGAAAATTATAGATTAGTTGCTTTTAAGGACATGAGCAATGAAGATGTGTTCCTTACAAAGTCAACTGCAGATACTAGAGAAACTATCGAGGTAGATGGTGTTGAGTATCCTTTGGTAAAGATGGAGATTTCACGTTCTTCACATCCTTTTTATACCGGAAAAGCAAAACTTATCGATACTGCAGGACGTATTGACAAATTCAAAAACAAATACGACAAGTTTAAAAAGCCTGCTGCTAAAGAAGCTAAAACTGAAGAATAATCTTCAATTTGGTAAAACATATAAAAGCCTTCGAGAAATCGAGGGCTTTTTTTATTATTGTTAGGTGGAGCTTTATTATCTTTAATTCTTAATAAAAATTAAATAAATGATACTACCGTGGGCAAAGCTGATACCAACCGCCATCTCTATAGTAGAAATGGCTGGAAGTGTACTCTCTTCCAATCAAAAGGCAAAGGCAAGATTAGCAAAAATCAATGATTTTGATCCAGAAAGTTTATCGAAACGTATCGAAGTTCTAGAAAGTAACGAGCTGAAACAAGCAGAGCTTATTCAACAAATGGCACAGCAAAATCTAACCCTAATTAAAAAAGCCGAAAACAATTATAAGCTAGCAATTCTAGGTTTTATTATTGCATTAATATCGATAGTTTTATTTTTCATACTATTCTTTTTGAAGCTTTAAAACTCAAACATAACAACCATAAATAAAATGAATTATATTCTCTTTGACGGAAACGTCCGTGACCAATTGTTGCCTTTCACATTTACACGTCCAGTGGCAGATATTCGAGTGGGAATTTTGACTATTCGTGAAAAATGGGAACACCTTTTGGGTTTTACCACAACTACGGTTACTGAAGATTATCTTTCAGAAAAGTATCCCTTTTTGGAGCTCGAAAAGAATATTCTTATAAACGCTTCTTTTCTTCCTTCCGAAAATTTGGTAAACATTATTAAAGGTTTAGAAGAAAATCAAGCCGTTTTTTTTGATGACGAACCCATAGCCTTTTATACAACTGAAGGGCAAGAAGTAGATTTTGAAAACTTTGATATCATTCAATACAAACACAACGATGTTTTACGAATAGAACACACTTGGGATATTTTTTCAAAAAATGGCGAAGCAATAAAACGCGATTTTGAAATGCTTACTGAAGGACGTAAATCACAAGCCATTCCCAAAGGTGTTTGGACAAAAAATCCTGAAAATATTTTTATTGAAGAAGGAGCAAAAATTGAATTTTGCACTTTAAATGCTTCCGAAGGGCCAATCTATATAGGCAAAGATGCTGAAATAATGGAAGGTTCATTGGTGCGCGGACCTTTTGTATTATGCGAACATTCAACTCTAAAAATGGGTGCAAAAATATACAGCAATACTACAATCGGACCACACTGTAAAGTTGGGGGAGAAGTGAATAATTCGGTTATTTTTGGATATTCAAACAAAGGGCACGATGGATTTTTAGGGAATTCCGTTTTGGGGGAATGGTGCAATTTAGGTGCGGACACTAATACATCCAACTTAAAAAATAATTACGCGGAAGTGCGGCTTTGGGATTATGAAACTGAAGGTTTTGCCCGAACTGGACTTCAATTTTGTGGTTTAATGATGGGCGATCACAGCAAATGTGGCATAAATACAATGTTCAATACAGGAACAGTTGTGGGCGTAAGCGCCAATATTTTTGGAAGCGGTTTTCCTCGTAATTATGTGCCAAGTTTCAGTTGGGGCGGAAGCGGTGGTTTTACAACCTATAAAACTGACAAAGCTTTTGAAGTTGCAAAAGTGGTGATGGACAGAAGAAATATTGAATTTTCAGAAATGGATGCCAATATTTTGGAGCATATTTTTGAAGAAACGACAAATGGGAGAAAGATTTAATGAAGGAATAAAAAGTATATTATCGTTGAAATAATTATAATCATTACGCCGCCAAAAACAATTGCTAGGTTTTTTTGGCGGCGTAACTCGTTTTCTTTCAAACGTTTCTTGAATGTTTCAAATTGGTAGGGCGACATTTTTTTGTAATCATCAATCTTCCCCTAATGTTTATTCGTTTCGGATATATCTTTTTCGAATTTATTTTTTCGGGTTCTCTTGTTGTTTTTAAGAGAAGTTATCATTGATTGAGCATTCCCGCCTAAAATTATTTTCTGTAATTTTTCAGATAATATACAAAAAATGAAATTTAACTATTAAACCTAATGCACCGCCGAAGTATCAACCTTTCCAGCACCTTTCTTAATTAAAAGAACAAAAGGAACACAAAGTAGAAATAATGTTCCCATATAAAGGAAAACTTCCATATACGTTAAAACTGTTCCCTGAACTGTTATTGTTCCTTCCAAAACCTGATAGGCACGTGCCAAAGCTTCGTTTGCGCTAAAACCTTTTCCCATAAACATTTGTTGCAAACCTTGAATACGGTTTTGCACATTCGGTTTTGTGGGATCGATACTCGGTATTAAATCCACGCGATGTTGTTGGTTGAATCTGAAAATCATTGTAGTTATAATCGCAATTCCGAAAGAACCTCCCAATTGGCGCATCATTCCGGTAAAAGCTGCACCTTCTCCAATTTCTTTTCCTTTTAGAGTGGAAAGCGCCAAAGTGGTAATAGGAACAAATAGAAGTCCTAATCCAACTCCACGAACTACAAGTGGCCAAAACAGATGTTCACTTCCTGTATCAGGCGTCATTAAATTGTGCATCCAAAGGCTGAAAATGAAAAATGTTATAAAACCAGCAGCCACCAAGTACTTTTGTGGTACACCGCGTTCAATCAGTTTTCCTATAATAGGCATCATCAATCCCGTAGTTATTGAACTTGGAATGAGTAGTAAACCTGCATCGGTAGCCGTCCAGCCCAAAATAGATTGCGTATAAATTGGGATGATAAAAGTGGTTCCGTAAAGACCAAATCCTAAGATAAAAGTCATTATTGTCCCAACCATTAAATTGCTGTTCCGCAAGACACGAAGGTTTACAATGGGGTGTTTATAAACCATTTCGCGCCAGATAAAAGCAATTAACCCAAAAACGGTAACAACACTCAGAGCTGTGATTAAATTGTCATTGAACCAATCGTCCTGTTGCCCGTGTTCCAGTACAAATTGAAGCGAACCAATAAAGGAGGCCAAGAACAAAATTCCCCACCAATCCACTTGATTTACCTTCAATTTTTCCCCGTATTTAGGACTTCGAACGTACGCCAAGGTTAAAAGGGTAGCAATAATTCCAATAGGAATATTTATATAAAAAATATAGGGCCACGAAAAATTATCTACTAAATATCCACCCAAAGGTGGTCCTAAAGTTGGACCGACAATTACGCCCATTCCATAAATAGCCTGAGCCATTCCTCGTTTTGCAATAGGATAACTTTCCGTAATAATTGTTTGGGCGGTTACAAGCAACGCACCACCTCCCAATCCTTGAATAAAGCGAAAGGCAACCAATTCCCAAATATTTGAGGCATTTCCGCAGAGAAAAGAAGCAACCGTAAAAATAACAATGGAAGCTGCAAAATAATTTCGTCTTCCAAATTGCTTTGAAAGCCAGCTCGTCATCGGTATTACAATTACGTTTGCAATGGCATAAGCAGTAATTACCCAAGCAATATCTGTTAATGTTGCTCCCAAACTACCGCGCATATCGTTTAATGCAACGTTTACGATGGTTGTGTCAATTATTTCTAAAAGCGCACACAGTACAGCGGTAATGGTAATAATGATCCTTCTTGTACCGTATTCTACAAGACTGTCTTCTTCTTTCTCCTGCATAACTATTTCAAGTGAACATCCACATCTGCATTCATTCCGGAACGTAAACGTGCAAGTTTTTCGGCATCATTATTTTTAGTGAATTCAATTTTTACGGGAAGTCGCTGAATAGTTTTCACGAAGTTTCCCGTAGCATTATCTGGTGGCAACAGGGAAAATTTTGATCCAGTTGCGGGTGAAAAAGTTGCAATAGTTCCATCAAAATCCTCGCCTGGATAAGCATCAATTTCAATAGTTACTTTTTGCCCAACTCTCATTTTGTCCAGCTGTGTTTCTTTAAAATTGGCAACAACCCATTTATTATCGGTGTTTATCAAATAAAATAGAGATTGTCCCGCTTGCACAAATTGACCGGGCTGCATATTTACTTCACTCAATTGGCCGTCTATTGGCGCTAAAACCACTGTATAATCAAGATTTAATTGGGCTGCATCAACCATAGCTTGCGCACTTTTTACATTTGCCTCTGCTACATTCACTTGTTTTTCTGAAATGGTTGTTTGCGAATTTGCTGCATTACTTTGGCTAGAAGCAGCCTTCTGCTGACTTTGAAGTATCTTTAACTGATTTTCGGCTTCTTCTTTTGCAGCTAAAGCTTGCTCGTATTGTTGTGCAGTTATTGAATGGTTTGAATAAAGATTTTCATAACGTTTAAAATCGCTTGTTGCTCGCCCCAATTTTATACGCGCACTCTCAATATTTCCACCTGCGGAAGAAACTTGAGCAGTGGAAGCTGCGGCATTTGCACGATACGAACCAATGCTGGCTTCGGCTACATTTACTTGACTTTCGGCAGCGGCTAATTGTGCTTTTGCTTGTTCCAATTTTACCAAATAATCATTTGTGTTTATGGTGAAAAGAGTGTCTCCTTTTTTAACTTTTTGATTGTCGGTTACATATACTTTATCAATATAACCGCCCACGTGAGGAATGATTGAATTCATATTAGATTCAATCTGAGCATCATCCGTACTTTCGTGAGAAAGGGAATGAATGTATTTATAACCTCCGTAAACTAAGCCTACAAGAACTAATGTAGAAATGATTATTATAAATTTCTTATTGGTTTTTTTCTTTTGTTCCATTGCAATTAAAAAATTATTGTTGGTTGAATTGATTGGTTAAAACTCCTTTTGCTGTAAGCAGTTCGTAATATTTTTGATTAATATTTGCTTGTGAATAAGCTAAATCTATTTTGGATTGAAGTTGCTGAACATCTGCTTCCAGCAAATCGTTGGTGTCTGAAAGGCCATTGTCGTATTTATCTTTTACGATTCTGTAATTTTCAATCGCTTGTTCCTCAGATTGGGTGTAAACTTCAAATTTTTTCTGTGAAAGCTCATATTCCTGTTTCGCGTTTTCAACCTGAACTTTTATTTTATCGGAAATCATACTTACTGTATATTCCATTTCCTGCACTTTGCTTTTTGCAAGTTTTACATCACTTTTTGTTTTGAAAATATTTGAAAGATTATAGGAAACCCCAACCCCAATATTCATTGCATTAGTAACCGTAAGGGCATTGTTAAGATCCAAGGCAATATACCCGCCAACCAATGCTAACGACGGATAATATGCGCTCTTGGCAACCTTTATCTGGTCTTTGGCAGCTTCTTCCTGAAACTGAAGTGCCTGTAAATCATTACGTGCAATTTCAGATGAAATTAAACCCGAAACATTTCCAAAATCAGTATCGATGGTTTCAATTACTGTGTTTTCGGGAAGCTTTAGAGTAACCGCTAGTGTGTAGTTTAAAATGCGTTCGTTCTTTTTTGCTTCCTCGAGACTTATTTCAATATTAGACTGCTGAAGTTTCGCTTTTAAAAGATCATTTCGAGCCAGTAGTCCGTTTTCTTCCATATTTGAAAAATCGGTTACGCGCTGCTTTGCACTCTTCATATTTTCTTCAATTAATTCAATGGTTTTGTTGGCCTTATATAGGTTTAAATAATTCTGAATAGTTTGTAGTGCAATTTGTTCCTTTTCATTTTTCGCATTGAACTGCGCGGCTTTGTATTGATTTTCACCAGCTTTAATAGTGTTTTTCAATTTGAAACCTGAAAAAATAGGCATTGAAACATTGGCCTGCCCCAATAACAAACTATTTACATTTGGTTGTGCTGTTTGTACACCGCCGGCACTGTCTGAAGTTTGTGTCCTTAATTTAACATCGGCCCCCGTCAAATATCTGTACTGACCGGAAATGTCTACATCGGGATATTGCAGGTTTTTAGTAACATTTAATTGGCTTTCTGCATTGGCAACTTTTGTGTCCACAATTTTTGAAGCATCGCTATTTTGAATAGCCAAATTAACTGCCTCTTCTAAAGTAAGTTGTTTTATTTGTTGGGCCTCCATATTTGCAGTTCCCAAAACTAAAAGGGAAAGCAATAAAAATTTAATCCGCATAAGTAAGTAGCGCTTTAATGGTTTGTTGAATATGTTTTGTAAGGGTTGTGTGGACAAATTCATCGAGTGAGATTTCATCCGTAAGATTATGTAGTGAAGTATAAAATCGTTTGTTGTAATAAAAATGGAAATAGGTGCCCATAATTGTGGGAACAATAAGTGGAATGTTCACCTTTTTCGAAAAAAATCCTTCCTTTTGTCCGTTTTTCACGAAGGCTTCAATTACTCTGTAGTTTTCATCTTTTTGCTGAAGATACTTTTCAAAATTGATGCTTTGTGAATCATCTTTGGAATATTCAAAATTTACAATTTTGTGCGTCCGTCTATTTTTGTGAATACGCATTACTACAAATGCAACTATTTCATCTATTTTTTCTGGATAGCTTATCTCTTTTGAAAGAATTGATTTTAATTGGATTTTAAAATCTGCCATTCTATAACCCAAAAGTGCCTCGAGCATTTTCTCTTTACTTCCGAAGTAATAGGAGATCATAGCCACATTAACGTCGGCTTCTTTTGAAATTTGCCTCACCGAAGTTCCATCAAAGCCATTTTCTGCAAAGAGTTTTTCGGCAACCTCTAAAATCTGAATCTGTTTTTCGTTCAATTCCATAAGCGAATATTTAAATTCGGGCACAAAATTAAACAATTGTTTAAATTAAACGTTTGTTTAATTATTTAATTTTTCAAGTTTAACATTTTTATAAAAAATGAGTTAGATTTCACAATCGGAATTGATTGTTTTAGAAATTATTATTTAGTCTTTTTTACATACTTCAAAACCAAAAAATTCTGAGGATTTATGCCAAGTCCCGACACTTTTTTATTAATAAAGCGCACGGCCATATCATAGAAGAGAGGTACTATTGGCGCTGCTTCAATAACCACAGAATCCATTTTGCTGTAAAGGATTTTACGTTCACTTATGTCTGAAATTGTGAGTGATTTTTCATATATACTATCAAAAACAGGACTGTTGAAGTGCATATAGTTTGGACCATCTGGCGCAAAATTAGGGCTATAGAAAAGGGAAAGATAGTTTTCGGCATCTGGATAATCAGCAATCCAGCTGGCTCGAAAAATATCAAGCTCGCCGCTGCTTTTCATCTGTCTAAGTGTGGAAGGCGGCATCACATCTATTGTTACCGTAATTCCTAATTTTTCAAGTTCACGCTGCACATATTCACATAAATCTAAATATTGACTATTCGTGCCAATAGTTATTTCTGGATTTTTATCTCCCGTTTCCGTTTTATATTGCTCAATTAATTGTTTCGCCTTTTCTGGGTTATATGTATAACCATCAATCTCAGCATATCCCGGTAAACCTTTAGGAATAAAGCCGTGAATGGCTGGAATTCCCATTCCGTTTCGCAAATAAGTAACCATTTTTTGGCGATCGAAACCATAATTGACGGCTTGTCGTAAGGTTTTGCTTTGTATCTCGGGCGTATTGGCTTCAAGAAAAAAGCCAAGGTATTCTGTGTTTAAATAGGGCCCGGTAATCATATATGCCAAGTCATTATATTTTGGTTGCAATTTTCCGTGGGTGGTTAAAAGTTCATCTTTATAACTGCTGTCCAAACCAGAAATGAAATCCAATTTTCCTTGTGCGAATTGTAAAAATTCACTTTGCTTATCAGGCAAAAAAGTGATGGCGACTGCTTCCAAATAAGGGAGCTTGTTACCATTTTCATCTCTTTCAAAGTAAAGGGGGTTTTTTCTGAAAACGAGTTTTACGTTTTCTTCCCACATTTTAAATTGAAAAGGACCGGTTCCCACTGGATTTCTTCGGAATTCATTACCGTAAAATTCCACCGCTTCTTTTGGGACAACTGAGCAATAACGCATAGAAAGCAATCCCAGAAATGCAGGAAATGGTTGTTTTAGCTGAATGACCAAAGTGGTGTCATTTTCTGCTTTATAGCTTTCCACATAATTCATCACCCAACTTCCTGATGAAGCTATTTTTTCATCGGTCAATCTATCAAAACTGTAAACAAAATCTTGGGCGATAACTTTTCGCGTATAGCGCGTTGGAGCGTGAAGTCCTTTTTTTGCGAAGGCTTTATTTTGATGAAAAAAAACATCGTTCCTTAGAAAAAAAGTGTAGGTATAGGTTGAATCGTTTATGATCCAACTTTTTGCAATATCTGGTATTATATTTAAGGAATCGTCCAACTGAATTAAACCATTATAAAGCTGGTTGTCGGGCCAAATGGCTTGTGGATTTCTTGCAAATGCGGGATCGAGGGTGGGAATGTTTCCGACCTCGTTATAACGGAAAACAAGGTGGTCTTTTTCCGATTCTACATTATTTTCACAAGAGAACAAAATAAGAATGGCGCAACATATTGAAATTCTTTGGATTAGGTTTTTTAAAGGCTCTTGCATGCGTTTTTGGGAACCGAATTTAGTTTGTATTTTTGTGCCCTCGTTTGCCAAAAATACAATAATGAACGCACCAAAAAAAGTCGCTTTCTACACTTTGGGTTGTAAACTCAACTTTAGCGAAACTTCCACAATAGCCAGAAATTTTGAAGGAGAGGGATTTCAGCGTGTTGATTTTTCTGAAAAAGCTGATATTTATGTAATAAACACCTGCAGTGTTACAGAAAATGCGGATAAGCGCTTTAAAACAATTGTAAAACAAGCTCAAAAGGCAAATCCCGAAGCTTTTGTTGCCGCGGTTGGTTGTTATGCCCAATTAAAACCACAAGAATTGGCAGATGTTGACGGTGTGGATTTGGTACTTGGGGCAACTGAGAAATTCAAAATCACAGACTATTTAAACGATCTAACAAAAAATGATTTTGGCGAAGTACATTCCTGTGAAATAGAAGAAGCAGATTTTTACGTAGGTTCCTATTCCATTGGAGATAGAACGCGGGCTTTCCTAAAAGTGCAGGATGGCTGTGATTATAAATGCACGTATTGTACCATTCCCTTGGCACGGGGCATTTCACGAAGTGATACTTTGGAAAATGTTTTGCAGAACGCTTTTGAAATTTCACAACAGGGAATAAAGGAAATCGTTTTAACAGGTGTAAACATTGGCGATTATGGAAAAGGAGAGTTCGGAAATAAAAAACACGAGCACACTTTTCTTGAATTGGTGAAAGCTTTGGATGAAGTTGAAGGTATTGAGAGGCTTCGTATCTCTTCTATAGAGCCAAATCTTCTTAAAAACGAAACTATTGATTTCGTTTCAAAATCGAAAACATTCGTGCCGCATTTTCATATTCCATTGCAAAGTGGAAGCAATCAAATTTTAAAATTGATGCGCCGTCGTTATATGCGCGAACTTTACACAGAAAGGGTAGAGAAAATACGCGAAGTTATGCCGCACGCCTGTATTGGGGTGGATGTTATTGTTGGTTTTCCAGGGGAGACCGAAGAACATTTTTTGGAAACCTATCATTTTTTAAATGAGATGGATATTTCTTATTTGCACGTTTTTACATATTCCGAAAGAGATAACACTCCTGCAGCGGAGATGGAAGGGGTAGTGTCCAAGAAAGTTAGAAACAAACGGAGCAAAATGTTGCGTGGCCTTTCAGCAAAAAAGAGAAGGGCTTTTTATGAAAGCCAGTTGGGTACTGAAAGAACTGTTCTTTTTGAAGGGGAAAACAAAGAAGGATATATTCACGGATTTACTGAAAATTATGTGAAGGTAAAAACTCCGTGGAATCCTGAATTGGTAAATACATTACAGCAAATTACCCTCTCTGAAATTGGCGACGACGGATTGGTTAGATTCGAAATTGCAGCCCCTGTATTACAATAGTATTGCTAAATGTTAATCCCTACGGGAAGTAATTCTTTGTACTTTCTACGGTTTTTTCGCATAAAGCCTGCAATTTCAGGACTAGTGGGTACTAAACTAATGCCTCGTTTTTTTACTTCTTCAAAAACCGCTTTAATAAAAATATCACGAAAACCCTGTTCTTCCAAATCATCCGGCATTTGGTATTTAGTTAGAAATATTTTTCGATCTTGAAGAGCATATTCTATGCACGCCATATTATCACCAATTTCAAGTTCAAACTGTCTTAAAAATTCGTTGTCTGTAATTTCTACATCTTCTATCATTGTGAAGTTGTTTTAAAAATTTGTTAAGCACTTTTACTTTTAGTAATTGAGTGCGTTACTTTAAAATAGTAGTTTTTAATGAAAAACTATTATTTCATATTCAGTATTAAAAAATGTCTGGTTTGGTTTCAAAGTAAATTATCAGTAGGTTTTTCAGTTTTTAAGGAAACTATAGTATAATTTTATCTTTGTACCCGTAAATTTACGAATAATCTTTGGGCTATGCCATTTTCTTCACAAAAGACTTATGAATTCTGAAAAAACACACGTTTATTTTGTTCCCGGAATGGCTGCCGGTAGTGAAATTTTTAGGAACATCAAATTTCCCGAAAACTATAAAATCCATATTTTGGAATGGTTGATTCCAGAGAAAGATGAAAACCTGGAGGCTTACGCTAAAAGAATGGCGATAGAAGTAAAGGAAAAAGATGCAATATTGATTGGAGTTTCCTTTGGGGGCGTTGTTGTTCAAGAAATGAATCATTTTTTAAAATTGAGAAAACTGATAATCATTTCCAGCGTAAAAACACGAAATGAACTGCCGCGGCGCATGAAACTTGCAAGTCTGACCAAAGCTTATAAACTTATTCCCACCAGTTTGGTTTTAAGTGCAGAAGATTTAACCAAGTTTTCCGTTGGTCCAAAATCAAAAAAGAGATTGGCGATGTATCAGGAATATCTTCACGTACGCAACAAACAATATCTAGATTGGGCACTTGAAAAAATGGTGACTTGGAACCAAAAGGAAAAAATTGAAAATATCATTCATATTCACGGCGAAAAAGATATGGTTTTCCCCATAAAATATATTGATGAATGTAAAGTTATTAAAGGGGGAACACATATAATGATTTTGAACAAAGGCAAGGAAATCTCAAAAAAACTGGTAGAAATATTTGAGGAATAATTTTTGCTTTTCTATTGAAAAATAGCATTATTAAGTATCTTTATTAAAAATTAGATTATATGAAGACGATAGGTAAAATAGGCTTGGGAATAGCGGTTTTGACAGTTTGTGCATTAAGCATTCACGCAGTGCAAGATGCTCCAACTGATGAGAATTTTGAAAAGAAATTGGTAAATGATTATAATGTATATGCATTGCCTTTGCCAGAAAAAATGGATTTTGCGGGTGAAGCCGTTCCACTTCAAAATCCAGATATTCGCGAGCGAATGGATAGAGAGTTGTTAGTAAATACCTATTGGCAATCCAATGGACTTTTGCTTTTTAAAAGAGCCAATAAATATTTTCCGCTAATTGAGCCTTTATTGAAAAAATATGGTTTGCCAGACGATTTTAAATATTTGGCGGTAGCTGAAAGCGGTTTGGAATATACCAGCTCTCCTGCAGGAGCCTCTGGCATTTGGCATTTTATGAAGGGTACGGGCTTGGAATACGGCCTTGAAATCAATGATTATGTTGATGAGCGCTACAATCTTGAAAAAGCAACAATGGTTGCGGCAGAATATTTAAAAAGTGCCAAAAACAAATTTGGAAGTTGGACCATGGCAGCCGCATCTTATAATGCAGGAGTAGGGGGAATGAACAAGCAAATAAACAGACAAAAAGAAACCAGTTATTACGATTTACTTTTAAATGATGAAACAAGTCGCTACGTTTTTAGAATAATGGCTTTGAAGGAAATTATGACTCATCCGCAGCAATATGGATTTAATTTTAGAGAAAAGGATCTCTACTCAAGCATCCCTACATTTAAAGTAAAAGTAGATACTCCTGTTGATGATTGGGCTGAGTGGGTAAAACCTTATGGTATTAATTATAAAATCCTCAAACTTCACAATCCTTGGCTTCGCGATACTTTTTTGAAAAATTCTTCTGGGAAAGAATATTTTATAGAAATTCCTGAAAAAGGATACTATAACTAAAACTAAAATATTTATAAAAAAACCCGTAAAATTTTAAATTTTACGGGTTTTGTTTTGATGCAAGATGTTCTTTTTCTTCACCTCCAGAGTTTTTTAGTAACGATATTCCATTTAGGAATGAATTATAGTTCAGCTCAAAAGAAATTTCATATTTTTCGTTGTAGGGATGAAGTACACCGCGCCTTACATCAACAATGCGTTTATTTTCATCAATAAAAAAAGAAGTTGGAAAACCGAGACTGTGTTTCATTATTTCCACAATATGGTCATTGGTGTTTTCCTTTTCATCCACATAAATAATGTTTATTTTGCTGGAGTACTCGCGTGCTGATTTTCGAACATTTTCTTTGGAATCCCAAAAAAGGACAACAAAATCAATGTCTTTATAATACTTTTCAGCAATTTCATTCAAAGCAGGAATTTCACCTACACCCGGTGTACACCAAGAAGCGTAAGTCATTAAAAAAACAGGCTTTTCAAATTTGTAAAGCTCAATTTTTTTTCCTGAAAATTTTCTAACTTTAAAATTGTCGAGATAACTTCCGTTCACCACATTATTTATAAGGGAATCGAATAGAAATTCTGCACGCTCAAAATCTCGATCTGCATATGCATCTTGAGAATTTTTGACGTACTTTTTAATATTTCTACCAATAGCTTCAGAAAAGAAAGAGCTTTGCTCGATCTGTGACTGCGCTGTAATAGTAATAAATAGGAAAAGATAAAGTAGTTTTCTACCCATAAGCATAAGCTTTGGGCAAAGTTAATGTAGTTCTGATTCTTATAATGAGCTATTCGACAAATAGTTATAAAAATCGTTGAAATGCATAATAGGCTAAATGCTTTTCAGGGAATGAGTTTAAAACCTTCTTCCGCCACGGCCACTGCGTCCAAATTGCTGTTTCGGCTGCCCCATTTTTTTCATTTGTTGCTGCATCATTTTTATTTGTTCATCCAGCATACCATGATTATCAAGTTTTTTTGCTTCGGCAAGTAATAAATCAGCCTCTCTTTTACGATTCTTCGTCATTGAAATACCCGCCAAATTCAATTTGGTCATTGCCATATCTGCAGACATATTCAAACCAAGTTTTTCAGCTTTCTTAAAGTATTTTTCTGCCTCAACCATATTGGTTTGAGAAACCATTAAACCATTCAGATAATTGTAATAACCTTCCTGTTTAGGAACTAATGCAGCACTTGGATTGCCAATTTTATCAAGCCATCTTTTGGCTCCAGGAAAATCTTGCTTACGAAGGCGAAGAAAGGCTAGCAATATGATTTCGTTTTTGAAATAGAGAAAAACAAATATCAAAGAAAGCAAAATAAGCATAATACCGTTGCCAATATTTGTTTCTGTGAATTGCCAAACTGCCGCTCCTATTACCAGCGCGGACAAAACTAATTTTATATTTTTATTGAACATGGATCATCTTTAAAATGGCCTGCAAAGGTATAAAAACTAAATCCTTTTTAGTAGATTTTGTATTGTTCTGAAAGAATTATTTTTCTAAAATTGAAACAAACAGAATGAAAGGAGCTATTAAATATTTAAGTATTACTTCATAACGTAAAACTTTGCTTATTTTTTTTCAAAAAAGGTTTGCCTAAGTGAAAACTTGTTGTATTTTTGCACCCGACTTTGAAGAAAGGTCACCAAACAAAGATATTACAGAAGTTAAAGAATAAGAAAATGAGCAAAAGAACATTTCAGCCATCAAAAAGAAAAAGAAGAAACAAACACGGTTTTAGAGAGCGTATGGCTTCTGTAAACGGAAGAAAGGTTTTGGCTGCCCGCAGAGCGAAAGGCAGAAAGAAACTATCTGTATCTACTGAATCCCGTCACAAAAAATAATGTTGATAAATTTTATATAAAAGGTGTTGTTTAACTAAGCAACACCTTTTTTTTATACCCGAACGCGTCGTAATTTTGCAACACCAAAAAAGTAAAAGAAATGCCTAAAAATCTCTCCATTAAATCAGTCTTAATTATTGGCTCTGGGCCTATTGTTATTGGTCAAGCGTGTGAGTTTGATTATGCCGGTTCCCAATCGTTACGCTCATTGCGTGAAGATGGAATTGAAACGGTATTAATTAACAGCAATCCCGCAACAATTATGACCGACCCATCTATGGCCGATCATATTTATCTTTTGCCGCTTACCACAAAATCATTAGTGCAAATTTTAAAGGAGCACCCGCAAATTGATGCAGTTTTGCCAACCATGGGAGGACAGACAGCGCTTAACCTTTGTATTGAAGCCGATGAAAAAGGAATTTGGAAAGATTTTGGCGTAAAATTAATAGGGGTAGATATTGACGCAATAAATATTACCGAAGACCGCGAACAGTTTAGAGGTTTGATGGAAAAGATAGGGGTGGGTATGGCACCACAAGCCACTGCGAATTCCTATCTGCAAGGAAAAGAAATTGCGCAACAATTTGGTTTCCCATTGGTTATTAGGGCTTCCTATACTTTGGGAGGCGCTGGTGCTTCTATAGTTTATAAAGAAGAGGATTTTGACGAACTATTATCATACGGATTGGAAATTTCGCCAATCCATGAAGTGATGATAGATAAGGCAATGATGGGATGGAAGGAATATGAACTTGAACTTCTTCGCGATAAAAATGATAATGTTGTTATTATATGTGCCATAGAAAATATGGACCCGATGGGAATTCATACGGGTGATTCTATAACTGTTGCTCCCGCAATGACACTTAACGACCGAACGTACCAAAAAATGCGTGATATGGCAATCCTTATGATGCGCAGTATTGGTGACTTTGCTGGTGGTTGTAACGTTCAGTTTGCGGTAAGCCCAGATGAAAATGAAGAAATTATTGCCATCGAAATAAATCCTCGAGTATCTCGATCATCAGCTTTGGCTTCAAAGGCAACAGGATATCCTATTGCAAAAATTGCTACAAAATTAGCTATTGGGTATAATTTGGACGAGTTGAAAAACCAAATTACCAAGTCAACTTCGGCACTATTTGAGCCAACTTTAGATTACGTAATCGTAAAAATTCCACGTTGGAATTTTGACAAGTTCGAAGGATCAGACAGAACCTTAGGACTTCAAATGAAATCTGTGGGGGAAGTTATGGGAATTGGCCGTTCGTTTCAGGAAGCGCTTCATAAGGCGACACAATCGCTAGAAATAAAAAGAAATGGAATTGGCGCCGACGGAAAAAGCTATACCAATTACGAACAGATTCTCGATAAACTTAAAAATGCAAGTTGGGACCGTGTTTTCGTAATCTATGATGCAATTCAGATTGGAATTCCTTTAAGTAGAATTCACGAAATCACTAAAATTGATATGTGGTTCCTTCGTCAATACGAAGAACTATATTTATTAGAAAAAGAAATTTCAAAATATACTTTAGATACACTTCCGAGGGAATTGCTTTTAGAGGCTAAACAAAAAGGATACGGCGACAGACAGATTGCACATATGCTGAAATGTTTGGAAAGCCAGATTTATAAAAAACGTGAGGAAATGAATATTCAGCGCGTTTATAAATTGGTTGATACCTGTGCCGCTGAATTCAAAGCGGAAACACCTTATTATTATTCTACTTTTGAAAATGAAATCCAGCTTGAAGGTGAAAAACCCTATTCAGAAAATGATAGCGTTGTAACCGAAAAGAAAAAAATAATCGTACTCGGTTCGGGTCCAAACAGAATAGGGCAGGGCATTGAGTTTGATTACTGCTGTGTGCACGGCGTTTTAGCGGCTGCGGAATGTGGTTACGAAACAATAATGATAAACTGTAACCCTGAGACGGTTTCCACAGATTTTGACGTTGCGGACAAACTTTACTTTGAGCCTGTTTTTTGGGAACATATTTACGACATCATCCGTCACGAAAAACCCGAAGGCGTAATTGTACAGTTAGGTGGACAAACAGCCTTGAAATTGGCAGAAAAACTTGACAGATACGGAATAAAAATTATCGGGACTACCTACAAATCGTTGGATCTAGCCGAAGATCGCGGGAGCTTTTCAAATATTTTAAAAGAAAACAATATTCCCTATCCAGAATTTGGAGTAGCTGAAACAACTGAGGAAGCTCTAGCTTTAGCTGATAAACTAGATTTTCCGTTGTTGATTCGCCCTTCTTATGTTTTGGGTGGACAGGGAATGAAGATTGTAATTAACAAAAAGGAATTGGAAGAACACGTTGTAGATTTGCTTCGAAAAATTCCAAATAACAAGTTATTGCTAGATCACTATCTAGACGGTGCCATTGAGGCTGAAGCAGATGCCATTTGTGATGGTGAAAATGTATATATTATTGGAATAATGGAACACATTGAACCTTGCGGAATCCATTCCGGAGATTCAAATGCAACGTTGCCTCCTTTCAATATTGGTGAGTTTGTGATGCAGCAGATAAAAGACCACACGATTAAAATAGCAAAATCATTAAATACAGTGGGGCTAATAAACGTACAGTTTGCTATAAAGGATGATATCGTATATATTATTGAAGCCAATCCACGGGCTTCGCGTACGGTTCCATTTATAGCAAAAGCTTATGGAGAGCCTTATGTAAACTATGCTACGAAAGTAATGCTGGGCCACAATAAGGTAACTGATTTTGATTTTAATCCGAAGTTAGAAGGTTTTGCAATCAAGCAACCAGTATTTAGTTTCAACAAATTTCCAAACGTTAATAAACAATTGGGACCAGAAATGAAAAGTACGGGTGAAAGCATATTGTTTATTGACAGTTTGAAAGATGATGCTTTTTATGATTTATACGCGAGAAGAAAAATGTATCTAAGCAAATAATTTGACATTTTAATTATTGCTGGATTTTGTGTTAATTTTTTTTCGTAAATTTAAATAACTAACCTACTAACACTTCATTAATGAAAAAAATTACTTTATTCCTTTGTTTTATTGCAATGAACATTCTCTCTGCGCAGAATGTTTTTGAGATTGCATGGGGGCAAGGCATAAATGAATCTGTAGCCAGTCCCACAATTGAAGTGGGCGATACAGTACTTTGGACCTGGATAAATGGGTCGCAAAAAAGTGTTTCAGCACTTCCAAACGGAACTGAAAATTTTGATAGTGGTTCCCTTAAGGGAATCAACAATGAGTTTTCATATACTTTTTCGAAAACTGGAGTTACTGAATATCAAAATGATTCAGATCCATCCATGCGCGGTAAAGTAACTGTTGTTGGCAAACTTTCAACGGAAGATAAGTTTGTGAAAAATCTAAATTTTTATCCCAATCCTGTAAGAAACGATTTGACTATATCTTCACTTTTTAAAATTGACAATTATCAAATCTTTAATGTTTTAGGAACGCTCGTTTCTCAAGGAAAAGGCTCAGGAAATTATACACAAGTGGATATGAGCAGGCTAAACAGCGGTTTGTATTTTGTAAAAGTTACTTCAAACAGTATGCAAACCACTTTAAAAATCGCTAAAAAGTAATTCTTTATATTTCGTATTTGAATGCTCTCTTTTAATTTCTGTTAAAGTGAGGAGAATTTTCTTGTTCCACTTCAGTGATGAAATATTTGGTTTCTCCCCAAATTGCAAAAGATGCAAAACGCTCCACATAAGTAACTTTTACATAGCTACCCTGAAAATCTTTTAGCTTCTCTATTACATCCTTATCTTGGTCTAAAACGGAGAATGAAAAAATCTGTGCACCACTTATACCTTGGCTTATTTCGCCTTCCCAAGTTTTAATGACAACACCGCGATGGCTGAATTTTATGAGTTCCCCAGCACGTGTACCTTCACTATACGGAACGTAATATATAAATGCAAAATAAAGCAGGTAAAGTGCCAAAAGGCTTCCAAGGATAATGAATAGAATTTTTTTCATAGTTAATTTTTTAGAAGCTTCTCATTGTCATTATCGTCTCTTTTAAGTAATTTTTCGTCAATATTTTTACTGGTAATAGCACCTAATTTACGAAGTTTTTCTACTCTTCTTACTAGATTGCCTTTTCCTTCCAATTTTATTAATGCATTGTCAAAAGAGCCTTGAACAGTTCCCAATTGTTTTCTTATTTTATTTAATTCATCTAAAAGCCCAACGAAAGAATCATATAATCTTCCAGCCTCTGTTGCTATTTCGAGTGTATTCTTTTTCTGATTGTCATTTTCCCACAAATTTTCAACCAGACGCAATGCTGCTAAAAGCGTAGATGGTGTTACAATCATTACCTTTCTTTTGAATGCTTCTTGATACAAATTTTTCTGATTAGCGACTGCAATAGCAAAAGCAGGTTCAATGGGAACGAACATAAAAATTGTATCTGGGCTCTCGTTTATGGCGTGATAGTATTTCTTTTCACTTAAAGTAACAATGTGGCGTTTAATAGAGTCAATATGATCTTTTAGATATTTTCTTTTAATATCTTCATTTTCTTCGGAAACGTATCTTTCAAAATCGGTCAAGGAAACTTTACTATCAATTATCATTTTTTTTCCGTCCGGCAAATGAATAATAACGTCTGTTTGCAGTTTACCGCCATCAGGGTTATCGTGACTGTCCTGAATGGTATATTCTCTTCCTTTTTCCAAGCCGGATTCTTCCAAGACTCTGGACAAAATCATTTCTCCCCAATTTCCTTGAATTTTAGAATCTCCTTTTAATGCCTTGGTAAGATTATCGGCTTCTTGGCTTATTTTAATATTCTGCTCGTTCAAAAACTGTAGCTGTTTGCCTAATTCAGCATGTGTTCTAATAAAATCTACATTGTTTTTTCCAACCTTTTCTTCAAACTCCTTGATTTTTTCATTCAAAGGTTTTAATATATTTTCAATATTCTTTTTATTGGAGTCTGTAAATACCTCTGTTTTATCAATCAAAATTTTATTGGCTAGGTTTTCAAATTTATCTTTAAAGTCCTTTTCAAAATTTTGAAATCGTTCTTTTTCCTTTTCAAGTTCGGTATAAAGTGCAGCGTATTCAGCACTTTGCTTTGAAAGTTTCATATTTACCTGTTCTTTTTCTTTTTGCAAAACATCTTTTTCCGATGTTAAAATGACCAACCGTTCAGTAAGTTTTTCTTCCTGTAACAAAGTATTTTGAAGGCGTTCCTCTAATCTACTGGTTTCTGTTTTGTTTTTTAAACGTGCAAACAGATTGCCAATAAAAGCCCCAATCAATAAACAGATAGCAGCAAGTAAAAGGAATAGAAAAGTTTCGTTCATTGCAATAGATTTTAAAGTAAATATAATTATTTCCGAATAGTAAACCTGCCGGTTTTAGAATCAAAGTCGATGGTTTCTTTTGGAAAAAGTGTTTCAAACCTTCCGCTTTCTATCAATTTGCAGGGATCGTCAAAATAGGTTTCATTTTTTGCCATCACCAACATTTTATCTGTAAGTTGAATTGCCAAATCTATTTCGTGGGTTGAAAAAAAGATGGTTTTTCCAGTTTCCTTGGCAAGTTTTTTCAAAAGTTTGAGAATGTAAGCCCGATGATATAAATCTAAATGTGTTGTTGGCTCATCGAGAATAATCAACTGTGTATCCTGCGCCAAAGCACGAGCAATAGCCACTCGCTGCATTTGTCCATCACTAAGCTCAAAGCACTTTCGGTGTTTAAGGGTAGTGGTTTCTGTAGCTTCCAATGCAAAATTAACCGCTTTTTTATCTTCCTCTGAAAGTGATCCAATCCAATTGGTATATGGTTGCCTTCCCAATGAAACCAATTCCAAAACTGAAAGATTTTTAGAGGAAGGCGCTTCTGTCAAAACTACGCTCAAGTGCGTTGCTAGTTGGAAGGATGTATATTCTTTTAAATTCTTTTCATTCAAAAAAACACTTCCTTTCAATGCATTCTGCATTCCCATCAAAGTACGTAAAAGGGTAGACTTTCCAATGCCGTTTGCGCCAACAAGGCTCACTAATTCTCCTTTCGCAATAGAAAAATTGATTCCTTCGGCTATTAAGGAATTACTTTTTTTTCCCGAATAACCAATGCTTAAATCGTGGACTTGTAAAATGATATTTTTTTCTTCCGAAGCCATTAAAAAAAGAGTTTTCGTTTTCGGATTAGTAACCAAATAACAACGGGGGCACCAATTATGGAGGTTATTGCGTTAATTGGCAGTGTGTATTCGCTGAAAGGCAATTGTGCCACGGTATCGCAAATTAGCATCAATAGACTACCGCAAAGTAACACAGCGGGCAAAAGAACCAAATGGTTGGAAGTTTTATAAATTTGTCTAACCAAATGTGGCACAGCCAAGCCTATGAAAGCAATTGGCCCAACAAATGCAGTAATGCTTCCTGCAAGAATGCTGGTGGCAAGAATTATTATAAAAGTGGTCCGTTTTATGTGAAGCCCCATACTTTTTGCATAATTCTCGCCTAAAAGTAATGCATTTAATGATTTAGTACTAAACAGACTTAAAGCCAAACCTATAAAAAAACACACACTTAAAATTAAAACACCTTGCCAAGATTGGTTTCCCAAACTTCCAAAGGACCAAAAAATGTATTGTTGCAATTGTTCCGCATTGCTGAAATAGGAAAGAACTGAAACCACGGCAGTTGTCACGCTACCAAACATCAGCCCGATTATTAAAATTGCCATTGTATCTTTAATTCTGAATGTTACCGCCAAAACTGCCAACAACACCAAAAAGCTGCCCAATGCAGAAGCAATTACTAAACTCCATTGACTCAATAACATTATCCCAAAAAAACCTCCAAAAGCACTTGCTCCCAAAATTAGAATGGCTACGCCTAAACTGGCACCGCTACTCAACCCTAATACAAAAGGACCGGCTAATGGATTTCTAAAAAGTGTTTGCATCAACAATCCTGAAATAGCCAATCCGCCACCGGCAAGTATTGCAGTTATTGCTTTGGGTAATCTATAATCAATTAAAATATATTGCCACGTTTCTTTTGAAGCGCCATTTCCTATAAAAACAGAGATTATTTCTTTTAATGGAATAGAAACCGATCCCATACTCAAATTCACTAAAAAAGCAATGATGAGTACTAAAAAAAGTAGGATGAAATGAACTCTATATTTTTGGGAATGCTGCATTACTGAAGTTTATCAAAAAAGTAAAGTTCGTGACTTTTAAACAAATCTGGGTGTAAAATTGCAATCAGGTCTTTTAAAACCAAATCGGGACGGTTAGGCGCCAATTCAAAATAGAGCACGCCTCCCGTCGCTCCTTTTTTCATACTGTAAGAGTAAACCCTGCCGCCTTTAAAGGCTTTAAACTGGGTGTATGCTTTACTAGCATTCTTTATTTCATCCAAAGCAGTAAATTGTCCCGGTCCAATCCAAACTTCAGCTTCGAATCCTTTTTCTAAAACAGATTCCAAATTTAATGACAAACTGCCCGTACCTTTTGAATCCTTCCAAAGATAATTGCCATTGGCATCTGCTATAAATTGTGCCCCCCAACTGTCACCCTGCGGCATATACCAGACATCCTTATACATCGCTCCACTAATAACGGTAGGGGTTTCTTTTGCTTTGGAAGCTATTTTTTTTGCTGAAAGATATTCGGTTTCAATAGTTCTGAAAATGCTATCTGCTTCTTTTTCTTTGTCGAAAAGAACACCGAAAAATTTGATCCATTCTGCCTTTCCTAAAGGGGAGGTTTCCGTCCAATCTGAATTATAAAGTACAGGAATTCCGGTATTCTCAATTGTTGCAAATGTTGAATTGTTTCCGTCTATTGCAAAGCCAATTACAGCATCTGGAGCTAAGTCGATTAAAATTTCAGTATTTATATCTTCATTTTTACCGAGTTCCGTAATTTTTTCATCTAAAATTCGCTGTCGTGTCTTTTCCGAAGAAATATAATCGAGGCTGGGAAAACCAACCAAGGCTGCACTTTCACCCAGCATTTCTAAAGAAGGTATGTGAGTGGTGGAGGTAACTACGATTCTTTTAAGTGGAACCTCAACAACCGCGTCATAATTTTTGTCATTGGGAAGAACGGTTCCCTTTTCAACCAAAGCATATTTAAATGTTTTTTCAGTTCCAGGCCAAGGGTTTTTGAGTGTAATTGTTTTGTAGCCATCAAAAGCGTTTATTTCGAAGCCTTGTGCATATTGAATGTTAATGGATTCTTTTTCAACATTCGTTGTATCTGTAGATTTTTTATCGTGATCATTGTTTTTGCAAGCGGCAAAAACGAATAGAAAAAAGAAGAGGGAAACAATTTTTTGCATCCTCAAAAATAATGGTTTTGTTTGGGTGAACTAGTTTTTAAACTCTATTTTTGCGATGAATTTTGGTGAGCAGTTTTCATAACAAGAAAATGCTCTTAAAAGGGAATTCGGTTAAAAACCGAAGCTGTTCCCGCAACTGTAAGTCGTCCCGAACTATTATTTGGGCGTGCATACTTCAAAACCACTGTCCGTTTTTTGGATGGGAAGGTCGCACAAAAGACAAGTCAGGAGACCTGCCAAATTCATAACATAAAATTATCAAACTTTCGGGATAAAGGTTGAATTATGAAGCAAAACTGTTTCCATATTATTTTGGCATTTTTCCTGTGCACGTTATCTACGTATGCGCAGTTGGACAGTATTCAGCAATTGCCCGAAGTATTGCTAACAGATTCCAAGTTCGTGCATTTTTCAAAAGGGTTTAAGCTTGAAAAACTAAACGATTCCATAATTGAAAGAAATGCTACTTCGCTAACTGAAACACTTCGTTATAATTCTTCAATATATTTTAAAGAAAATGGCTCTGGAATGGTTTCATCACCTTCCTTTCGGGGCACCAATGCGGCACAGACGGCAGTTATTTGGAACGGAATAAACATCAACTCCGTGTTTACGGGACAAACGGATTTCAATACAATTTCACCTTTAAATTATGACGAAATTTCAATAAGAAGTGGCGGCGGTGGTGTACAATATGGCAGTGGGGCCGTGGGCGGAAGTATTCATTTAAACAATACTTTTACTTTTGAAAAGATTGATACTACCCAAATTACAATTAACCATGGGAGTTTTTCAACCATCGGTGGAAATGCCAGTACAACCCAAGCCTGGGGCGACCACTATTTAAATGTGGGAGTAGATTTTATAAGTTCTGAGAATGATTATAATTATATAGAAAAAAACCAAAAAAACAAGCACGGAGAGTTTTTACGATTTGCGGCAAAAGTAAATGAAGCTCGAAGGTTGAAAAACGGCATAGCCACTTGGAATTCGGAATATACTTACAATGACCGCAACTTTTCTGGGAGTTTGAATACTATTGGGAAAGATAAGTATAAAGATTTATCAACTAGAAACCTTTGGCAATTACATCAAACATTTGGTGCTTTTGATGCAAAGGCAAGCGTTGCCCATCTTTTTGAGCAGTATAGATATTTCCCTGATAGTGAAAAACAACTTTACGATGAAGGTAGAGCGAATACTTTTATAGGCTTTTTTCAATCTGAAGTTTTACTTCAAAAAAAGTTTCGGATAAATGGGAAGGTTGAATATTCCTATATAAACGCCGAGGGCGATAATGTGGGGGAAAATTCCAGAAAGACTTTGGCAACTGTTCTTTTGTTAAATCATAAAGTATCTGACGACTTCAGTTACGGCTTAAATTTCCGAAAGGAATTTTTAAACGATTTTGACAATCCTTTTCTTTTTTCAGCAGATGCGAAGTGGAAGGTTTCAAAAAATTACGCACTTCGTTTAAATGGCTCCAAAAACTATCGGATACCTACTTTCAATGATTTGTATTGGTACGCTGGCGGAAATCATAATTTGCAACCGGAAACATCCTACCAAGTGGAGCTTGGGCAGGAGTTTTGGTTTGGAAAGTTGAAGGCAGATCTTGCGGCATATTTTATTTCTTCAGAAGATTTAATAAAATGGATTCCTGGAAATGGTGGAATTTGGGAACCTGTAAATATTACTAAAACTAGAAATTACGGAGTTGAAGTAACTTTTGATTATTCAATAAAGCTCTTAAACCAGCACACGCTTGGTTTCACTGCAAATTATTCATATACCAATGCGGAAGATTTAGAAAAAGAAAAACAACTTATTTATGTTCCGTTTCATAAAGCTGCCGGAACAATTCAGTATAATTATAAAACTTTAATGGTCTATTTTCAGGGCTTATATAATGGAGAGGCATATACTACAACTGACAATTCCTCTGCTGTGAAGGGGTATAAGGTTTTTAATTTGGGTACTGAATTTACTATTCCTTCAAATCCGCAAATAACTTTTGGCATACGTCTTAAAAACATGTTTAATGTTTATTATGAAAACGTTGCATATAGACCAATGCCTTCCAGAAACATTCAACTATTCTTAAAATTTAATATTTAAATAAATGAAAACGATGAAAAAGCTATTTTCTCTAACTTTTGCAACCTTACTTTTAATATCCTGTAGTAATGACGACGATCCGCAACCGGGACCTAACCCGCCGGAGGCTTATGAAAAAGGCATTTTGATTACCAATGAAGGCCCTTTCAATAATGGAAGCGGCACAATTACATTTGTTTCTGAAGATTTTGCCACAGTAGCCCAAAATATATACAGAACCGTAAACGGCAAAGAATTGGGTAATATAGTACAATCAATGGGCTTTCAGGATGAAAATGCTTACATTGTTGTAAGCAATTCAGCAAAAATAATGATTGCTAATCGGTATTCTTTTGAAAGCGTAGACTCTATAAAAACAGGATTAGTAAATCCGCGTTATTTTATGGGCGATGCTGGAAACAAAGGGTATGTTACTGATTGGGGTGATCCCAACGACAATTCTGACGATTATGTGGCCGTCCTAGATTTGAGAACAAATGCTATTGCAGCTACCATTCCCGTTGCTTTTGGACCGGAAAGAATGGTTTCCTACAACAATAAAATATACGTCGCCCACCAAGGCGGTTATGGACAAAACAATTTAATTTCGGTGATTTCTGGGAATACGGTTGAGAGTACCATAACTGTTAGTGATGTTCCAAACTCTATGGTCGTATCTGGGAATTCATTATTTGTTCTTTGTGGTGGAAACCCTAGTTATACTGGAAATGAAACTGCGGGATCTTTAGTGAAAATTGATCTTTCCAGCGGACAAGTTTCTAATACATATAGTTTTGGCGCCACCGAACACCCGTCGAATTTAACAATGGACGGAACCAACCTTTTCTATTCTTTGGATGGTAAAGTTTATAAACTAAATAGCTCTGCAATTGCATTGCCAGGAACCGATATTATAAGCGGATTCTTTTATGTGCTTCAAGCAAAGGACGGACTACTTTATGCTACCGATGCGGGCGATTATGCAAGTAAAGGTTCATTAAAAATATTTGATCTTTCAACGAATCAGCAAATACAGGATTTCCAAACTGGAATTGTTCCGGGTGGAATTTATTTTAATGAATAGTTTGAATTAGCAAAAGATGCTACGAAAGAATCTATTAATTATTAATGGATTCTTTCAAAGTATCTAAAAGAAGTCAAAACATCATTTCACTAATATATCAACATTAACCTTTCGGAAATAGTTAAATAATAGGTTTATAGAAAAATTAATAAGGTATTTATGGCAAATTATAATTTATGGGATATGGCTGGACTAGACGTTTTCCTACAATCGTTGAGCGAACAGCAACGTGAGAAGTATTTCAATATAATTGAACCCCAGACATATTTGTCTCCATTAAAAAGTTGGGGGCTTTCTGCTGAATTTTTTAAGCCGACGGCACTTTTGGAAACACGGCAAAAAGACAGAGCTTCACTTACGCTATTGGCAAACCAATTTCACTGGAAAGCAAACCTTTCCGAAATACTAACCAAAAGCTACGATGCACTTATTGTTACTGATTTTTCACAAAAGATTGTTTGGGCAAACAATGGTTTTTTTAAAATGACCGGATATTCCGAAAGTTATGCTATTGGGAAAACGCCTTCTTTTCTTCAGGGCAATAAAACTTCAACCCAAGTAAAAGCATCAATAAGAGAAAAACTTCAAAGAGGCGAACCCTTTACCGAAGAAGTGTTAAACTATAAGAAAGATCAAAGAGAGTATTGGTGTAAAATACAGATTTTCCCATTACTTTCAGCGGGGTTAACCACTCATTATTTGGCTTTGGAAACAGAGTTGCTGTGAATATAGAAGATAGAATTACAAATTCCGAAACAAGGATTTTTAAGGCGGTTTTCCCAAATACCACCAACCATTACGACACGCTCTTTGGCGGCGCGGCAATGCAACTTATGGACGAGGTAGCTTTTATAGCCGCAACGCGTTTTAGTCGGCAAAGAATGGTAACCGTTTCTTCAGACCGCATTGATTTCAACAAACCCATTCCCGCAGGGACTATTGTGGAATTGGTGGGGAAAGTTTCGTATTTAGGCAACACTAGTCTAAAAGTAAAAGTAGAAATATACATTGAGGAAATGTATTCTTACAGCCGCGAGAAAGCCGTAACTGGCGAGTTTACTTTTGTGGCGATAGATGAAAATAAAAACCCAATTAAAGTACTATAAAAATTGTTAATCCACGGAATTCCTAGCTCTTCAACTTATTTTATTTTTGAGAAAGACTAATTTCCAATCATTTTTCCATCAATCGGAGAATTCGCCTTACTATCAGAAAATTCTTTCAATTGTTGAAACTCTCTGTTCGCTGGTAAAGGTCTTCCGGCAATTTCAAAAAGTGCAGCAGCTAGAAGCGGTTCGTTTTCATCGCCTAGCTGGCCGAGGTTAAAATAATTTTCATTTAATGGAATTTGAGGCACTAACCCATCTACATAATCAGTATTTCCTGCAACATTGGCGGTTTTGAATACAAGCGGAAGCATTGCGTAATAATGCGCTGGATTGGCATTCTGCCTTCCGAAAGTGGGTGCGGGCGAATCATAAAGCAAAAAGGAAGCTTGGAACTTTCCAGTGGTAGTATCGCCTACCTGTACGGTATTTATGTATGGATTAAGTCCGTTTATAACCAATTCACTGGCAGAAGCTGTTCTTTGGGTAGTTAGAAAATAAACATTGGTCAGGTTAAGGCTGTTGATTGCCGCACCGTTGCTGATTGCGCTATCAAAAAGACCGTCCTGCGCAAATTCTGCTTGGCGATCTTCATTCCAGAACTCTTTGTAAAAAACTTGTCCATTAAACTGTCCCGTAATCATTCCTGCCAGATCTGTAGCAGTTTCCACGGCACCACCACCATTATATCTCAAATCCAAAACCAGATTGGTAATTCCTTCGGCTTTAAATTGTGCAAAAGCATTGTTGAGTTCGGTGTCATAATTTTTTATAAAACTGTTATACATTAAGTAACCCACCTTTTCTCCATTAACGTCCAAGGTTTTCACCTTATAAACAGGATTTTCATTGTACTGGGTTTTATTAAGCAAAGCCGTTTCTCCGGTAGGAATAAAATTTGCACCATCATAAGTGGCTAAACCAATTGTGTAGCTATTCGGAGCCAATAAATCTTCAAAATTTGCTCTAGTTATTTGCTGTCCATCAATGGTCGTGAAAAGATTGCCACGCTCCAAACCATTTGCTTCAGCATCTGTATTGGGCAGTACATAGCGTACATACCCAAAAACATTATTGCTGCCAGGTGAATATGGCACCAAGCCAAACTCCATCCCATTACTCAGGCTTATTCCGCTTAGCGCATCTTCTATCACTCTAAAATCGCTGAAAAGGTTACTGAAACGATCTTGTGGCGACAACAAATAGTCAAACAAGGTCTCAGGAGTCTGATAATTGTTCAAAAAATCGTTTAGCTCGGCATCGTTTGCAAATGCGTTATTCGCAAGCTCGGGAGTGTCTGCTTTGTATAGATAGAAATAATTGAGGCCACGATAAATAAAATTTTGAATATCAAGGGTTGAAGCAGTTTGTAAATTGTCGTCAGCATCCTCAAAACAGGAAACAAAAAGTACTGAAATAGCTAAAAAGGAAATGAAAATATTTCTTTTCATAAGTAAGTTTAATTAAGGTATTCTTTTAGAACAGGTAAATTAGGGATTATATTGCAATGGTAAAAATATGCTTTTTTAGTCGAAATTATTTCGAGACTTTTCATTGTGAAATATTCTGCCACAAATTCACGAATAAATAGTTCAGAAATACATTAATGTCATCGAAATAAATGTTGGCAGATCGTATAAAAACACAATCGTGCAGTCGTGGCAGAAAACCAAGTAATACTGCATCATAGAACATTTGTTTATTGTGGGGAATTCCTTTGAAACAATATCAATGTAACAAAATTTGAATACGTTCGTCATTTAAATAGACGGCGAAATAATCCAACCAACCAAAATGGAAAAAACCGAATTTTTAGCATTAACGATGCCCTTTAAGGATAAGCTTTACCGCTTGGCCAAAAGGATTTTGGTTTCCAAGGACGAAGCTGAGGATGCCGTACAGGAAGTGTTTTTGAAATTGTGGAAGGGAAAAAAAAATATTGAAAACTATAAAAATCCCGAAGCGTTTGCAATTACGATGACCAAGAATTACTGTCTGGACAGATTAAAGTCGAAACAGGCATCAAATTTAAAAATTGTACACAGCAATTATCAAACTTCCGAAAATGTTGAAAAAAATATTGAAGCGAATGACGGGGTTGAAATGGTCTTTAGGATAATGGAAACTTTACCCGAACAACAGCGAATAGTACTTCAATTGCGTGATGTAGAACAATTCGAGTTTTCTGAAATAGCGCAGATGCTAGATAGTAACGAAACCGCAGTGCGAGTGGCTCTTTCCCGAGCACGTAAAACAGTTAGGGAGGCAATGATAAAAAAGTATAATTATGGAATCGGTTAAAATAAAACAATTATTGGAGGCCTATTTTGAAGGCGCAACTAGCATTTCTGAAGAAAAAATGTTGCAAGACTATTTCAACAATGAAAAAGTTGCGGACAATCTGATTCAATACCAGCCCATTTTTGTTGCATTAAAGGCTGCGAAAGAAGAACGGTCAACTATGGTATTTAATCTACCGGAAACTAAACCACAAACCTCAAAAAAATGGTGGTACTCTGTTGCGGCAATCCTAGTAGTGGCTTTTGGAGTGGGCAGCTTCTACTTCTCGCAACCCAGTTATACCCAAGAAGAAAAAGAAGCTCTGGCGACCTTTGAGAAAAGCAAAAGAGCAATGATGCTGCTTTCAGAAAATTTTAATAAAGGTACTGAGCGACTAACGTTTGTTGGGCAGTTTGAAAGAACAAAAGACAAAATCTTTGAATAACTTTTATAAATAGATAGCGCTGCGGTAAAGTTTATACTGAGCATTGTTGATTGGCTCTGCGTCTGAAAATTTTAAAATCAATAAAAAATCGAAATAAACAATAAACAATAATTAACGATGAAAAAAATAGCAATAATAATAGCATTGGCAATAGCGCCGATGGTTTCTTGGGCACAAAACGCTTTTGATTCCTTTGAAAACGAAAAAGATGTAACCTCTGTTGTGGTTACCAAAAATATGTTCAAGCTTTTAAGCAAGATGGATTTGAACTCTTCAGATTCAGAGGCGCAGGCATATCTTAAAATGGTGAACGACTTAGATAACATCAAGATTTTTACCACAGACAATCCTTCAGTATCCAAAAAAATGGAGGCTGCTGTGGCTAAATATATTTCAGGTTCACAAAATTTAGGTGAATTGATGCGTGTAAAGGAAGACGGAAGAAATATAAGATTTTATAGCAAAGACGGGAAGAATGAAAACTTTGTAAGCGAGCTGTTGATGCACATGGACGGAATTGTAGATGGAAAACCCATGACCGTTATTATGAGTATTACCGGAAATATAGACTTGAAACAAATTTCAAAACTTACTGAGGAATTAAAGGTTCCCGGTAGCGAACAGCTTAAGAATATTGACAAAAATAAAAAGCAATAAATATGGTACTTGTAAAATATTTTATGGCTTTAGTTCTTGCGGCAATGGCACTGAGCTCCTGTAGCGATAAATCACTTCAAAAGTATTTGGTAGAAAAACAAGATGATGATAAATTCGTAAAGATGGATATTGCTGCAAGTTTACTCCAAGGAAATAGTAGCAACTTTACCCAAGAAGAAAAGGATATTCTAAGTACGATTAAAAAGGTGAATGTTGTTGCTTACCCAATAATTGAAGGAGATACAGCCGATTTTGAAAAGGAGCGCCAAGAACTGAAAAACATTCTTGATCAGGAACAATACAAAGAACTTACGCGTATAAAAAGTAATGATTGGAACGCTACCTTAAAGTACACTGGTGAAGAAGACGCCATTGATGAGGTAATTGTTTTTGCGAGCGATGACAATCGCGGTTTTGCAGTATTCAGATTACTGGGTGAAAATATGCGCCCAGACCAGATGTTGAAGCTGATGAAATCTGCGGAGCGTGGCGATTTGGACGTCTCCAAACTTGAAGGTTTCGGAGAAATATTTAAGGATTAATTTAGTTGATTAATAGTTGAAAAGGGCTTCTTCCAAATTGTGGTTGAAGCCTTTTTTTAATGCTGTATTTGAAGGGATGCGGATATTGACCACGATACACGAATAAATTTATTTAAAAATATTCGTGAATTCGTGGTTGTATTTTTTTAGAACCGTAGTTTAAATCCCAGTATAGTTTCCAGGCGTGATGTTTCGCATTTCCTGTTTTACACTTTCCGGTATTTCCAAGGTTTCTATAAAGTTGGCAATTGAAGTTTGATTAATACGTTCATTAGTTCGTGTTAATCCCTTCAATGCCTCATAAGGATTTGGATAACCCTCTCTGCGAAGAATAGTTTGGATTGCTTCCGCTACAACGGCCCAATTGTTTTCAAGATCTTCAGCAAATTTTGATTCGTTCAGCACCAATTTATTCAAGCCTTTCAATGTTGAAGAAAAAGCGATAAGTGTATGCCCAATGGGAACCCCAATGTTTCGTAAAACCGTGCTGTCTGTAAGGTCTCTTTGCAATCTACTGATTGGTAGTTTTCCCGAAAAGTGTTCAAAAAGTGCGTTTGCAACGCCCAGATTTCCTTCACTGTTTTCAAAATCTATTGGGTTCACTTTGTGCGGCATGGCGCTGGAGCCTACTTCACCTTTTTTAATTTTTTGTTTGAAATAATCCATCGAAACATAAGTCCAAATGTCTCTGTCTAAATCAATCAAAATAGTATTGATCCTCTTTAAGCAGTCAAAAAGTGCAGCCATATGGTCGTAATGCTCAATCTGCGTAGTAGGGAAGGAGTGGTGTAGCCCTAAAGTATTCTGAACAAAATGTTTTCCGAACGCTCTCCAATCTATATTGGGATAAGCCACTTTATGCGCGTTAAAATTTCCCGTCGCGCCACCAAATTTCGCAGCACTTTTTATATTGTTCATCAAGTCAAACTGCTCCTCAATACGAACCACAAATACGTCAATTTCCTTTCCCAAACGGGTTGGCGAAGCAGGCTGGCCATGTGTTCTGGCTAGCATAGCTATTTGTGCCCAATCTTCGGAAAGTTGCTTTAATTTATTTTTCACCTCCATTAAAAGCGGCACATAGACATTGTTGATGGCATCTTTCAGCGAAAGCGGAATCGCAGTATTATTTATATCCTGTGAAGTTAAACCGAAGTGGATAAACTCTTTGTATTTCTGAAGATTTAAATCTTCAAATTTTTCTTTTATAAAATATTCAACCGCCTTTACATCGTGATTGGTAACCTTTTCGGTCTCTTTGATTTTTACTGCATCCTGCACCGTAAATTCAAGATAAAGATCGCGCAAATCTGAAAAAAGATTTCTATCAAATTCCGCTAGCTGTGGCAGATCCAGCTCTACAAGGGCTATGAAGTATTCAATCTCCACCTGCACACGGTAACGTATAAGTGCTTCCTCGGAAAAATAAGGAATTAGGCTTGAAGTTTTTGATGCGTATCTGCCGTCTATAGGCGAAATGGCTTGTAAAGCGTTGGTGTACATGGTTCAAATTTTAAAAGTGCAAAGATATGAAACGCGATCGAGTTATACGGAAACGGTTTGATTATATAAACGGCAGCTTTTTTACAAGTTATTTTATGAAATTACTAAGGGATGTGACTTTATGATAATGAATAGTTAAATAATTGCACTAATCTTTAAGTTTATGATTTTGTTAAGTGCAAAAGACTTATTTAAAAATTAGTTTTAATACTGAAAAGAAAAATGAATTATTAATTTAAACAAAACATGCTATGAGTACAGAAAATCAAAACCAGCAAAGGAATCCTCAAAATCAACAACAAGATCAGCAACGGAATCCTCAAAACAAACCAAAGAACCAACGCAATCCTGAAGAGGAAGAAGAATAGGCGTTAGAATTAGAAAAATGGGTACCCAGATTTAGGGTACTGCGAAACCCCTTAATCATCACAATGAGAAAGGGGTTTCTTATTGTGGGGATATAAAAAAAAGTGGATTAGCGAATATATTAAATATTGTGCTTAATGAGCTAAGTTTATACCAATATTTGCTAATACACTTTGTTAATTTTCAATGATTTAGCACTAATTAGATAATTAAAACAATAGTGTGTGGATAATAGTGAAAATTTGAAAATTAGCATTGCAGTCGAATACTCGCAGTCTTTTCAACTACTAATTCCTTTTTAAGCTCGAAGCGGAGGCTTTTCTTATTTAAAAGATTATGAGATGCTTATGAAAAGTATTTGGGCTAAAGATTCAATCTTTTGAGTTAATCTTGGATAATTCCTTTTGCTAAATTAGCAACGCAAAGAATTGCTATGAAGAAGAGAACCCCGTCTGAAATATTTTCAGCGGGGTTTTTTTTATTTGTTCTGGTGTTTTTTGCGAAAATGGGATGGTGAGATATCATACTTTTCCTTAAAAATTTTTGAAAAGTAACTCTTACTGCTCAGCCCAATAGCATTTACAATTTCTGAAATGCTCAAATCCGTTTGGATTAAAAGGCTATAGGCTGTATCTAGACGCTTCTTTTGAACGTAGTTGTTCACGGTAGAACCGTACAGTTTTTTAAAACCTTCCTGCAATTTGTTAATGTTGAGGCCCGCCTCCCTAGCCAGATTTTCCACTGTTGGTATTTGCGAAATGTTGTTCTCTATTAAATTGGAGATGTGGTGAATCTGTTTCAGTTCAGATGAACGTAGCAAGGTTCTGCTGCCTTCATCCATTCTATCGTCTTGGTATTGTAGTATTTGATGCGTTAAAATTTGATAAGCCATGCCTTCTAAAAAGAGCTTGCGCATAAAATTTTCAGCAGCAAAGCCGGTCATTTCGTCCAAAATTCCAGAAATGTTTAGGCTGTAGTTTCCATTGTAATAAAAGGACCCGCTGGCCGTAATGTCCTTAAACAGCTGTTCCAGTTCTTCATCAAGGCTATTAATGTCGCACTCCATTTTTGTCTGAAATTTCTCCCGATCAATCTCGAGACTGTTCACTTTTATTGTTTCGCCTGCCTTAAATCTTAATACGTGGCCGTTTTGTTTACTGCTGGCTACAATAGCGTTTTGGTATTGCTTAATTTCGTGCAGGTCGTCCTCGTTTTCAAAACGATGATGAAGGATTCCGCTAACGGTATAGAGGAATTTCAGCGGGTGAACATTGTTTACAACAAAATGTATTTCCAGATCTTCATTAAATAGGCAATCGTATTGTAAGAGTCCCAAGCCACCTTCAAAGTTGATACCGCGGATGCTGCCTTCACCTACTGATGGAGGAAGTTTGAGCAAATATTCGCCACAGTTTTCGGAATAGGGAATGTCGAAAACTTCTGCTATGTCCCTAATCACATCTTTAAGTGGAAGTGAGTTAACTTGAATGGAATTCATGAGGTTGTTGTTTTGCTCGACCAAAATACTACATTGCTTTGAAACACATTACTACAGATACTTTATTTTGTTTAACTGGAATGTAGTTTTTTTGTAGCATATTGCTTTATAGTATTTTAAACGAATCGTTTTAATAAAATAACCGCCTAAAAATATGTTTTTAGGCGGTTTGCTTTATTTCTTAAAGTAAAATCTTACTCATAATATCTTTTGCGCTTTCTCCGCATTTGTCTAAAGATTGAAAGCAACAGGCAAGCGCTCAAAACGTAGAAAGCTGTTTTGGCGGGTTCTATTGGGCCAAATCCCAAGCCTAAAAAACCCAGGACGGCGGCAACTACTGTAAGAAACAGAAAAAGTATAGTCCAGATCATAATAAAGAGTGTATAGGTTTGTAAAATCTTATGAATCAGGTTGTAAAGATATTATATTGTTAAATTTTTAACTAATGAAATCCGAAGATTTTTTAACGCATTTAATTAAAAGCTTTTTGTGCTAATGCTCTTAAAAAATATTATGTAGTGACGCTTTTTACTGAAATACTATTAATAGGCTGTAGAGGTAGTGATGATTCAGAACCAACCGAAGTTCCGATTAACAATGCTTTTACCGCAACATTTGCAGAAGCTTGCATAACAATTTATGACGCTATTATTGCTAAGTTTTTCAACCAAAATTTCCCCATCAAGGCTTGTAAAGAACATATTAATTTTGGAAGGAAAGGAAGTAGTAATTTTTTTTCTGTTATCCAAATATTTTTAGAAGGGTTGCTTTTTTGAGCGGCTTTTCTATAAAATCAATAACTAAGGGATTTTCTTTTGCACGGTTAATGTCCTTTGGTTCAACGGAGGATGAGAGTATGTAAATATCGTACTGCTCTTTTATTGAGGTATCAAAAAGCTCAAACTTTTCGAGGTATTCCCACCCTGAAAGTGTAGGCATATTAATATCGAGAAATAGTATTGTTTTTCCATCGGGAGGATTATAGCAGGGTTCATATTTCATAAATTCCAATCCATCTTCGGGAACAGTAAACGCGTTAATTTGCACTAAGTCAAATGACTTTTTTAAAATCATTTTAGTGAGAGAATTATTTAGTGGGTCATCGTCAACGAGAAGGAACCGTTTTTTTATTTGTGCCATTTTGTTTCAGATTTAAATCTCAAATTCTATTGTAAATTTTGTTCCTTTATTGAGTTCGCTTGCAATAGCTATTTTTCCACCGAGCAACTCTACTTGAGTTTTCACCATAAATAGCCCCATGCCCTTTCCTTCAACATGGGAATGGAAGCGATTATAAAGCCCGAAAATTTTATCTTCTTTGGTTGTCATATCCATACCCAAACCATTATCTATAAATATAAGGATTATTTTTCCGTTTTCTTTTTTACTTTTTATTTCGATGAGTGGCGGTACGTTTGGCATACCGTATTTAATGCTATTGCTAATTAGGTTATAGAAGATGCTATATATATAAATTTTGAGTGAATAAATTTCGGCTACATCTGAAAAGTCGGATATAATGCGTACGCGATGTTTGTCAATAAGATTGGCTATGCTCATCTTGATATCATTCACAAGTTTAGAAAAGATAACGGGTTCCTTTTTTTCGTGAACTTCTTGTTTGCTCTGCAAAATAGTATTGATATCTTTGATAACGGCATCGAGTCCTGTTACAGATGCCGAAAGTCCTTGTAGAGATTCTTTTTGCTCCTGCGGGGTGAGTGTTTCATCCTCTAAAATTTCTGCGAAACCTATAATGTTGGCCGTTGGTGCACGAAGGTTGTGCGATACCATATATGAAAACTGCTCCAGATCGCTATTGCGTTGAACAATATCAGAAATCATTTTTGCGCGTTCATTCTCTGCTTTTTTTTCTTTCGTCAGATCTCTTAATATACCGTGAATGAAAAGAGGATTGCGATGGGAGTCAAACTCAAACTTCCATTTGGATAATGCGTATCCTGATTCACCGTTTTTTCTTATAAAACGAAACTGAAATGATGAATCTGCATATATGGAGAGCGCTTCCTCCATAGTGCTGACCGCCATAGCCCTGTCATCGGGATGTACAAACAACATGAAGGCTTCACGAGAGGGTATTACCTCTTCAGTTACCCCTAAAATTCTATAAAATTCATCAGACCAACTTTGTTTATTAGTTACCATATCTACTTCATAACTACCCACCTGAGCTATGCGTTGTGCAACTTTTAGTTTCGCTTCGCTTCTTATGACTTTGTCTGCTGCTTTTTTACTTTCCGTGATATCCTGGCAAGTACCAGCTGCAACCATAGGCGAACCCTTTTCATCCTTGGTAACGCTCCAATTTTCTTCTACCCATTTTTCGATGCCTTGCAAGGTTATAATGCGGTGTTCTATTGAACTAGAACCGCTCTTGTTTAGTGAATCCTTAAAGGCTTTATCTATCATCTTCCTGTCTTCAGGATGAACAAAACTTTGAATGGGTAAATAGGATGGTTCAAAATTATTAGGATCCGTTCCATAAAGACGGTACATTTCTTCTGACCAGTTTACTTGCCACGTTTGCAAATCTGTTTCCCAATTACCTACTTTGGCAACTGACTGTGCTGTAATGAGACGTGTTCTTTCTATCTCTAATTCGGTAGCAAGTTTACGGTACTTCTGCTCGCTTTCCCTAATTTTTGTTTCAGCATTTTTGCGATCCGTAATGTCTTGGAAACTTCCATGTATCTTTATACATTTCTCGTTTAAAAAATTTCCTTCGCCTATTGTACGTACCCATTTCTCGTTTCCTTTAAAAGTGATTATCTTCAATTCTTCATCCCATGGCGTGCCATTTTCTATACAATCTTGTACTTTTTGACTAATGGTATCTCTATGAATACCTTCCTTAAAATAACTTATGCCCTCACCTAACTGCGGAACATAATCTTTATCAACTTCACGAATTTCCTTTGTAATGTCTGACCAATAAACACTTTCCGTTACCACATCAATTTCCCAGCTGCCAACTACTGCAAGCCTGTTTGATTTTTCTAAAAGGACTTCTAAATGATTTTTTTCGGTAATATCTGAAACCATTCCTAAAGTACCTTTATAATTCCCTGATTTATTAAAAATGGGATTGGCAGATATGTTAGTGAGAACATGTTTTCCATTTTTAGATATAAAACCAAGCTCATAGTTTTCAGCTATTCCTTTTTTTCTTCTTTCTAAAGCCATCAAAAACTTTTCCTTTCCATTCACATCCATAAAAGAAAAAGGTTCTTTACCCAATATTTCTTCTTCAGTGTATTCAAGTATCTCGCATATTCTTTTATTTACAAAAATTATCTTGCCGTTTTCATCGAGTTGCCAAATTCCCTCTTGCGCTGTTTCTACAATGTGGCGATATTGCTTTTCACTTTTTTCTATTACTTTACGGGATATTATTTGTTCAGTAATGTTATTTAGAAAAAAGGAAACGCCTTCAATTTCTCCTTCACCATTTCTGTAAGCCTGATAGACGAAGTTTATATAGAAATTAGTCAATTCACCTTTTCCTTCCGTATCTACCTTAACTAATTTCTCCGTGCCGGTGTACGATTCGCCGGTCTGGTATACCTGATCTAACATGCTAACAAAGCCTTGTTCTTTTACTTCCGGAAGCACTTCTGCCACTGTCTTTCCTATAATATCTTTTTTGCCGATCAATTGTAAATACAGGGGGTTGGCCATTTCGAAAACATGATTGGCACCCTTTAACATACCAATAGCCGATGGTGCTTTTAAAAACATATCGTAAAACTGGTCCCTTTGATTTTCTGTGGCTTTTTCCAGATTCTTTTTCTCGGTTACATCTTTAGCAATGCAAAACATTAATTGGAGCTTTTCATCCCAGTTGACGGACCATAGTATTGGAACCACTTTTCCGTTTTTGTGCACATATCTGTTTTCAAAGAGTGGCATCTGGATTCCCCTAGCTATTTTTTCAGCCGCCTTGGTTGTAATATCTAAATCTTCAGCATACACAAGATTCATAAATTTTGTACCAATAAGCGCTTCAGGTGCGTAACCCCAAACTTGCTGTGATGCAGCGCTGACATTTACAAACTCGCCATCAGCATTTATCGTACAAATAACATCTAATGAGGAATCTAGTATTTTATGAAGTTCAGCAACCGCTTTTTCTAACTCATTTGAAGTAGCATTAAGTTTATTCTCTGCTGTTTTGCGCTCTGTTATATCCTGGCAGGTTCCAACTGCACGAACAGGTTGCCCTTGTGCATCTCGGAAAATTTTCCATCTTTCACATACATGCTTCAACCCGCCATTTGTTGTAATTATCCTGTGCTCAAAAGAAGTTATGGTGTGACTATTTAATGAATTTTCTAATGCAGCGTTTAGATTATTACGTTCATCTTGAGGTATAAAAGAAAGAAAGGCTTCATGGGTAACTTGAAATTTTTGGGGATCGGTTTCAAAAATATGGTGTGTTTCATCTGACCATACTATACTAAAGGTTTGCAGGTCTGTTTCCCAACTTCCAATTTTAGTAACAGCTTGCGCTTCATTTAATCTTGATTCACTCTTTTGTAGTTTTTGTTCGGCTATTTTTCGTTGAGTAATATTTTGGTGTGAGACCACTACCTTAGAATCATCTTCACCAAATTTAGTGACGGAAAGATTAAACCATCGTTGCTCTGTTAAAGAATGACAGGGATATTCCATTTCGAACTTTTCCTCTTCCTTTTTTAAAACAGATTGAATACCGGATAATGATTCTGCTGCATCACTATCTCCATTTTCTATGGATCGTTTACAAACATCAAAGTAATTGCTACCTATAGAAACACGTGAAAGCCTTGTTTCTCCATTTTCCTTTGCAAAATCATCCCAGGCTTTGTTAACGGATATAATATTTCCATCTTCATTAATAACAGCTATCTGCGAACCGAGGGAAGAAAGCACACCTTTATTGAATGTTTCACTTTCTATTAAAAGTTGTTCTGCAAGTTTTCTTTCACTTATATCCCGAACTATCATTGAAGTTCTTTCCTCGCCATTAGCATTTTTATAAACAACAGAAGTAAACTCACCTGGAAATGTCTCCCCATTTTTACGAATTGCTGTAACCTCAGCTTTTACCTTACCTGTACGCTGGCGTTCTTCAAGAGCTGCAGACAGTCGAGGGTCTGTGGTATCTACTAAACCAAATCTACCTGCTTCGCAAATTTCTTTCTCACTCATCCCAAACATAGTACAGGCAGCAGGATTTGCCGCAAGTATTTTTCCATCAGTTACTGTAAGGAGTATGGCATCCAAACTGTTCTCAAAAAGTGAATGATACTTCTCCTCGCTGTTATATAAGATTTGTTCTGCCTGTTTTCTGTCAGTAATATCAGAGACGATCTTCGCTGCTCCAATAATTTTCCCGTTGTTGTCTTTAATCGGGGAGATCGTGAGCGAAACATCTACTCTTGTTCCATTTTTTGTAAGCCCTACGGTTTCAAAATGCTGTACAGATTCTCCTCTTTTTATGCTTTCGATAAATTCCGATTCTTCCTGCAAACAGTCAGGTGGAATAATTATGGAGATGTTTTTGCCAAGGGTTTCTGCTGCTGAATAACCAAAAAGCTTTTCTGCGCCAATGTTCCAACTGCTAATTATTCCATCCAATGTTTTGCTAATAATGCCATCATTAGAAGCATTAACGATAGCAGCAAGATGTGCATGGTCATCAATCATGCGCTCACGTTCTTTTTCACAGCTAAATTTCTCAATTGCATTCAGTACCGCCTGAGGCAAGCGATGCAAGCGGTCTTTGGGGATATAATCATCAGCCCCAGCTTTCATTACTTCCACAGCATATTCATCTGATACAGTTGCTGTAACCAGTATGAAAGGAATTTTTAAATCTTGTAGTTTCAATATCCTTATTGCTTCAAATGAATCAAAGGAAGTAAGGGTATGGTCTGCTAAAATGATGTCTGGAGCAAATTCTTTGAGTGCCTTTACAAAGGCTGTTTTAGTGCCAACAACCAATTTCTCAAATTGAATATTTCCTTTTTTCAATTCGCTTTCTACTAATTCAGCATCAGTAGGCGAATCTTCAAGGTGGAGTATTTTTAATTTAGTGTTCAATTTGTCGGGGATGTTGTTTGCTTTTTTAAACTGGAGGTTGATTCTTCAACAGCCAATAAAAACCAAGGTCTATAACGGTTTTCTAAATTCATCAAATTCAAGCGGCTTTAATATATAGTTGTTTGCACCAAGCGAATAGGCGCGTTCCTTACCATATATAGATATAGATAAACCATCTGTATAGAGCTTTTCTTTTTCATCAATCAGCAAATGTAAGAAAACAATCCTTTTTCCTACAAGTTAAATTTTGTCCCCAACCAATCTTTCAAAATCTTGAGCTTGAATCTGTTAAAAACAGCATTCCGACAAATAAGATTCCTCCTAATTTCATTTTCTTGAATATTGCATAACTATTATAATTATACAGAAAGTTCCTATATAAAACTCAAACAGTATGCTGACACCAAAAAAATAATTTTCTTTAAATAGCGCTATCTATAATCTCCTGCACCACCTCTGGATTTAGCAGTGTAGAGATATCGCCCATATTATTGGTGTCTTTCTCAGCAATCTTTCTAAGAATACGGCGCATAATTTTTCCGCTTCGGGTTTTGGGCAGGCCCGTGGTAAACTGGATTTTGTCCAATTTTGCAATTGGACCAATATGCTCTGTGATTATTTGGTTTATCTCTTTTCGCAGGTTTTCGTGCAGACGGGTTTCTCCAATTTCCTTCAATATCACAAAACCGTAAAGCGCATTCCCTTTCACATCGTGCGGGAAGCCCACAATGGCACTTTCCGCCACTGCAGGGTGTTCGTTTATGGCATCTTCAATAGGTGCGGTGCCCAAATTGTGTCCAGAAACAATAATTACATCATCTACACGGCCTGTAATTCGGTAAAAACCTGTGCTGTCTCGCAATGCTCCATCCCCCGTAAAATATTTATTATCATAAGCCGAAAAGTAGGTGTCACGATAGCGTTCGTGGTTTCCCCAAATAGTACGTGCCATAGCAGGCCATGGAAATTTAATACACAATCGGCCACTCACTAAGTTTCCTTTTAGTTCTTCACCATCCTCGCCCATCAATGCAGGTTGTATTCCTGGCAACGGCAAAGTTGCATAAGTGGGAATGGTTGGTGTGGAGTAGGGTATTGGCGAAATCATAATACCACCCGTTTCAGTCTGCCACCAAGTATCTACAATAGGACAGTTTCTTTTCCCAATATTGTCATTGTACCAGTGCCAAGCCTCTTCATTTATAGGTTCGCCTACACTTCCTAAAATTTTGAGGGAAGAAAGATCGTAATTCTCCGAAAAATCTAAACGTTCCTTCGCCAAAGCACGAATGGCAGTGGGTGCTGTGTAAAATTGATTTACTTTGTGCTTTTCAATTACTTGCCAAAAACGTCCAAAATCTGGGTATGAGGGAACCCCCTCAAACATAACAGTTGTTGCGCCATTTGCCAACGGACCGTACACTATATAGCTATGGCCAGTAATCCATCCAATATCTGCTGTACACCAAAAAACATCGTTTTCGCGGTACTGGAAAACGTTTTTAAAAGTATAGGCCGTATAAACCATATAGCCAGCAGTGGTATGAACCATGCCCTTAGGCTTTCCAGTAGAGCCAGAAGTGTATAGAATAAACAAAGGATCTTCAGCATCTACAATTACAGGATCGCAGTCATGATAAGCTTCGTCCAATAATGGTTGTAACCATTTGTCTCGGTTTGGCTTCATTGGTATTTCAGTGTGGATGCGTTTGGCGACCAAAACAGTTTTTACACTGGGGCACGATTCTAGGGCTTCGTCAACTATACCTTTTAAATCTATAGTTTTACTGCCACGGTAGGAACCATCACTTGTAATGACCATTTTGCAATCTGAATCATTTATGCGTGTGGAAAGCGCAGTGGAAGAGAATCCGGCAAAAACTACTGAATGTATAGCGCCAATTCTTGCACAAGCCAGTAATGAAACTGCCAGTTCAGGAATCATTGGTAAATAGATACATACTCTATCTCCTTTTATTACACCATGATTTTTCAACACATTGGCAAACCTACAAACGCGTTCGTGAAGTTGTTTGTAACTTATATTTTCTGCCTCTTCGGAAGGGTCATTAGGTTCAAAAATTATAGCAGTTTTGTCGCCACGTGTGTAAAGATGTCTGTCTATGCAGTTTTCAGTAATGTTTAGCTTTGCACCTTTATACCAAGAAACTTCGGGTTTTGAGAGGTCATAATCCAGCACTTTGTCCCAGCGTTTGCGCCACATAAAATTTTCTTCTGCAATTTCTTCCCAAAAATTTTCTGGATCGCGTACTGATTTTCTATAAACTTGAAAATATTCTTCTAAATTTTTAATGTGGTAATTGCTCATTTTTTAAAGGATTTTGGGAGTACTCTTGAAAAGATATCTTTTCTTTCAGAAATATATTTAAATATCACGATTCTTTAAACTAAAACAGGAATTTTTATGAGGTGTTTTTAAATCAAGTATTTAAAATACGTTTCTGATTATTTAAAATCAACTAATTTTAAAATTTTCCAATAGTTTTTTAGTTGTTAAATATCCTAACTGATAAATAGCGTCTATATTTTTCATATCAAAAATTCCATAATTAATAAGTTCTTCTGGATAAATAATTAGATCGCATGAAGAAAACTTATTTAATGATTCTCCAGCTACTTTAATCTTATAAGCTCTTTCCACAACAGTATAAGAATGCTTTAGATCCTGTATGCTCATTTTTTCTAATGGATTTACATAAACACCAATTATTTTATCACATTTAGCTACTAATGGTTCAACGGGAAAATTGTTAAGTGTACCTCCATCAACATAATAGGAACCATTAATTTGCGTAGGTGTAAAAAGGCCGGGAAAAGAAGCAGATGCAATTATAGGTTTGATTAATTGCCCCTTACTGAAAATTTTTAGGGTACCTTTTATTATGTCTGTAGCTGTAATGTAGAGTGATTTCTTTAGGACTGCAAAATCATCGTCGGGAAAATATGCTTTAAGATCACCATAAAAATTTTCACTATCAATGAATCCAGGTTTATTGAATGCGTATCTATTGGGACGAAATATAGGAATGGTTTTAAAAAAGTTCAATATTTCCATATATGGCACATCATTAGCGTATAATGCTCCCACAATAGCCCCTGAACTGGTGCCAGAAATATGGGTGGCAAAGATACCTTTTTCTTCTAATGCTCTTATAGCACCAATGTGGGCTGCTCCTCTTGCTCCTCCCCCTGAAAGTACCAATCCGATTTTCATATATTATATGCTATTTAGACAGTAAATATATTAAAGGGTAAAGTTTGAAGCTATGACATAAATCATTTTAGCTTCAATATTCTGTAATTGCAAATTTTGTTATTATTTTTTCTAATATATATAGTTATCGAATTTTAACTGATTGGAAATTAACGTATAAATAATAAATAGATATGACCTACGTCATTTTATGAGAGTAATATTTATAATAGTTTTGATTTACAATAACTAATACCTTAATATCATGGCAAAACAACTTATTTTCAACTCAGATTTACATTTTGAACACAAACAATGGAGAAGTGAACTTGACTTTTGGGAAGACGAATTAAAATCTTTTAATAATCGCTTAGAAGAATTAGTGAATCGCTGGACAGACAAAGATGTGCTAGCACAACTAGAACATTTCCAAAATTCATTTATTCGCCATGGAGAGGTTATAGATAAATTGCAACACGATATCAATGTCCATGAAACAAATATGAGCTCTCTTGATGCAAAAGGCGAAAATTCGCTTGATAGGGATCATGTTAAAACTCATCTTGAGTTTAGAAATAGAATGGAAACTCAAAGACAGATCTATGCAAATCTTAAGAAAGACTTCTTTCAATTTCTTTCTAAGTATATGTAATTTTTAAAAATAGGAAGCCATAGTTTTTCTAAAAAAGGGTTTTCTATACTAAGAAATCAATTAAGGATGAAAAATTAAAAACTGTTTCTAAAAAGTAATTAAAATCTCTAGGGTAACTATAAATATGAAAAATTCTATCTACCTACTACTATTTTTTACGATCCTCTCGTGTAATAATTCTGAGAAAAAATCTTTGAATACTAATACAAATATAGAATCTACTGAAACAGAATCTATGTATTCAATAGATACTTCTGGAACTATTATAAATTGGACAGCTTATAAATTTACTGAGAAAGTGGGCGTGAAGGGAAAGTTTGACAATTTTATACTAGCTCCTAAAACGAAAACTGGTTCTGTAGAAAATATTTTGCTTGAATCCAAAGTGTCGATAAATACAATGTCGGTAAACTCTGGTAACGATATAAGAGATCCAAAATTAAAAGAATCCTTTTTCAAAATATTCCATACAGATACTATTAGAGGCGAAATTTTAAAAGCTGATCAAAATAAAGGATTATTAGCATTAGAGATGAACAATATAACTAATGAAATTCCTTTTAGCTATACGCTTAAAACCGATACCATTTTTATTGACGCAATTATTAATCTGACGGATTGGAAGGGCGAAGAAGCAATTAACTCTCTTAATAAGGTTTGTTATGATCTTCATAAAGGTGCTGATGGAATATCTAAACTTTGGCCGGATGTAAGTGTGAATATCAAACTCCCTGTTAATAAACCATGATACTACCAATTCGCATTTTATAGATAGAAAATTATTCTATTGACTTTTAAAAAACTGATTTATTTTTTTTTTAAATATCGAGATAACAATTCATAGAACTAAAAGTCAGGCACATCTTTAATCCGAACATAGGGATAACGATCCAATTTAGTGAGCGAGTAGTAACTATTTAATCCAGAAATGCCTATTGCGTTTGATGCTTCTAAATCTATATCATCATCCGTAAAGGCTGTTTTTGGTATAATCAAATCTTCTATTTCGCCTATAATCATAACAGTTCCGTTGATTGGGATCTCTATTTTTTCCCGAAACCGAAGTCCCATCTTAAAGTTGCTTTCTTTTACAAATGGTGCTTTAAAGTCTTTAATATATTCTTCCGTAAGCCCACATCTTTTAAATTCAGAAATGGCTATATCAAATTTGCCAGAGGTGTAATGTGCCTTTTTCACAAATTCGGGATGAATGTGATTTATAGTGTAAACTTCATTCTCTATTATATTGCTATAAGTGTGGCCCACATCTTCAGTTCGTGGACGCGAAATAAAACCTAAAAGTGGTGGATTGCTACCTAAATGCACCACACTGCTGAAAATAGCTACGTTGGTTCTACCGCTACCATCAATGCTTCCAATTAGATTTGCAGGTTTTATACCCGTAACCGAGTTGATGATTTTCAATCGGGTAATTCGGTCTAAATTTTCGATGTCGTTTTTGCAGTAATGCATTTTTTGTAGGATAGTATAAATTATCTTTTACTAATTTTATTTCCTGAGATTGCTTTCTGCCGCGAGCATTTAAAACGGTTAATTTCAGAACTTCTTTTTTTGAGATGTTTTTGACTTACACCACTGTTCACCCGTTTTCGCCACAGTTTAAAACTACTTTCCTTTAGGTTGCCCCGCATTATTTTAATTACCTCTTTCTCGGGAAATCCAAATTGAAATTCAATAGCTTCAAATGGCGTGCGATCTTCCCAGGCCATTTCTATAATTCGGTCCAATTGTCTTTCGGTTAAATGTTTATCAATCATGCCTCATTTACTTTTTCCCAAGTTTGATCCACATTTAGATAGAAGCTGCCACTATGTTTAAAATTGCACTGCTCGGGAGCAATAAGAGAAAGAAAACGAGTACCTTTTTCCCTCTGATAAAGATGGTATATTTCGCCAATTACGGGCTCAAAACTAAATTCTGAATTGAAAATGAGGGTGTTGTACTCAAATTCACTAATCATTTTTTCATATTCAGCCTTAAGCTCTAAATATTTGGCATTTATTTTATGGTTAATTTTATTGATGCTTCTGTTTTTCCAAGTAGTGGTGTCCGTAGTTGTGATTACGGGAGCTCCCACAGATGTTGCATAGGGCTTTAGTGCAGCGTCATAGCGCTGGGTTTCGGTGTTGAAAACTACGTTATCTGGTTTTTTTTTGTCAATCATTATCTGTTTTGGCTTCAGTTCAACTTTTCAAGTTGTTTCATAACCTCTTCAGCTTCAAAAGCTTTTTGATCACTCAGTTTTCTATTTATGGTAGAAAGTTTAAAGGATTCTTTCTGTAGTTTTTGATATTTTTCCTGCAATTTTTCTTTTTCTGATTTATTTTTAAAAATTCCAAACATAACTTTTTTATAGAATTGATTAACCAATTTCTCTGTGGGTGAAGATACAAAATGTTTAACTTAAAGAGAAGTTGTTTAAACAAAATTTTCTAATAAAAGAATCTATTCTTTATGGTGACTTCTAAATCTTAATTATAGGCCCTAAATATGTAATGCTATAAAGATTAGTTATTTATAGTTTATTTCTGAATTTATAATTACTTTTCGATAGTGTTGAAAATATGCTACATAGTTTGCAATTGTGGTTTACTGAATATTTTCCGAACAACTTTTTTATAAATATTTAAAACTTATTTTAATTAACAATTAGCTTATGGCAGGAGAAACACAAGATCAAAATTGGCCATTACCTAAGTTTTATTTTGTGGTAGACTGGGGCGATACAAAAAATATTCCTTTTCAGGAAGTAAGTGGGCTAGATGTAGAAGCACAAATTATAGAATACAGGCATGGAAATAGTCCTGTTTTTTCAGAAATTAGTATGCCGGGTATTGTAAAGAAAAGTAATGTAAAATTACGTAAAGGGATCTTTGTAAAGGATAACGCTTTTTGGGATTGGTTTATGAAAATCAAAACGAATACCATCGAACGTCAGCATGTAATAATTAAGCTATTGGACGAAGGCGGAAACCCTACTATGACATGGACACTAAGTAATGCCTGGCCAGTAGAAATAACGTCGACAGACCTGAATGCTGAAGGGAGCGAAGTGGCTATTGAAAGTATAGAGATTGCCCACGAAGGCTTAACTATTGCAAACAGTTAAAAAATACCGATGTCAGATTTTTTCCAAGAAGGGTTTATGCCGCCCACAGCGTTTTACTTCAGTGTTAATTTTAGAGGAAGCCCAGAGATGGACAGCAGTTTTCAAGAAGTGTCCGGTCTTAAAATAGATTTAGGCACAAAACAGAGAACAGCAGGTGGAGATAACAGCTTTGTTCAGGAATTACCTAACATACCCACATATTCAAATCTTATTTTAAAACGGTCTTTAATTCAGAATTCCAATCTCGACATGTGGTGTAAAAATGCTATAGAAAATTTTGAATTTGATCCAAAGGATGTTCGGTTATCCTTATTAGGAGCAGATGGAGGTGTTCTTGCTTCTTGGAATATTGTAAAAGCATATCCAGTATCTTGGGAGCTTTCTTTATTAAATAGTACATCAAACGAATTGGCTATTGCAGCCCTTGAACTTAAGTACCGTCTTTTTAGAAAAGAATCATAATTTTTTAAATAACAAAGCCCCGTTATCATTACGATAACGGGGCTTTTAGCGGAGAAAGAGGTAAGCGAACCTATCTCTTAATGCCTTTATTTATTAGTATTTCAGTCCTGTATCATTCTGAGGTAACCGAATAGGTCACCTTTAAAACCTTGTTGTAAAGATAAGGAATTTACTTGATTAATCCCTTTACTTTGCTGATTTCTAAACCCATAAAAGTGCAAAATTCATCAATTGTAACTAACTGATGAGCTTCTTTGTTTAGGTTTTCTTTAATCTTCTTGATTATCATCCTACCATAACGCTCGCTTTTTCCAGTTACTAATTGCACGTCTTTAGGATATACACAGATGCGGTTCATTTACTTTAAATTTAATATTAATACACTAACTATACTTTATCTATACCGTTGCTATAGAGCTCTTATTTACAATATACAACTTTTATTACGTTGAAAAAACTATCTATTTCGGAAGTTTTGGCAAATTATAAACACTTCGGAAGTGATTTAATTGGTTGATTATCAGTAGCCCGTATATTTGTTATTCATCATTAAAAATTGTAATTGTTATGGCAAAGTTAAAAGGTATTATTAAGTTAGAAGGAACATTGGACAATCTAACTTTTTACAAGGCACAAGAAGGCTATTTAGTAAAAACTAAAGGAGGTGTTTCTAAAGAGCGTATTAAAAATGATCCTGCATTTGAGCGTACTCGCGAAAATGGAAGTGAATTTGGAAGTTCTGCATCCTCTGGGAAGTTGTTAAGGACTTCGGTTAGAAATTTAATGATTAGAGCGAAGGACAATCGTGTTTCAAGTAGAGTTACGCAAGTTATGACTCAAATTAAAAACTTCGATACAACCTCTATAAGAGGGAAAAGAAATGTGGCTATGGGATTGGCTACTCCTGAAGGCATCGCTACTTTAAAAGGCTTTGATTTCAACAAAAGAGCCATTCTGAGTGCTGTTCTGTTTGCTCCTTATAGTGTTAATACTACATCGGGTGAGATTGCAATTCCGAATTTGACTCCATCTAATGATATTTCATATCCAGGTGGCGCTACCCACGTTAGTTTTTCTTCTGCATTCTTAAACTTGGATTTTGAAACAACTGAGAGTGCAATTGAATACAGCCCGGTAATTAATCTTCCAATTGATACTACAAGTGCGTCACAAACTTTAGTTCCTGCTGGAGTTCCATCAGGTACTGGAAATGACATTTTCGTTCTTTTGATTGAGTTTTTTCAAGAAATCAATGGTGTTCAATATGTTTTAAAAAACGGTGCTTATAATGTTTTAAATATCGTTGAATTGGTATAAGTTTCATTCTGACCTTTGAAGCTGAAAGAGTCCTATGGTTATTCATCATAGGGCTTTTTCTTTTGCATATAATTAAAGAGCTATAGTTGTTTTGGTTATTCGTATTTTTAATAGGTCGCTTTAAAAAATAAAAATCCTACCGCTATGGAAAATCCTTTTGAAATATTGAATCAACGATTAGAACGCATAATAAGCGCCATTTATAAAATGTCCAATAAATTGAGTAGGAGGATAGTATTTTGTTCCTAACGCTTTGTTCAGTACATTAGAGCAATCCACGGTTTTGATTTCTTCGGAACAAAATAATGTGGATGGTGTAATACCATAAATTTCTGGGATACTCCATCCTGGCTCACCGGCTTCCATATAAGTAAATGGGGTAGTGGCCAAAAGCCTAATGGTATCATATTGTTTTTCTTTTATTTGCCAATACCCAATACGTAGGTGTGATACGTTTGGCCGCTCACTAGCGGGAACCACAGCTTCAAAGGGGTGGTAATCAACCCAATTGCTTCCGTTCCAAGCTTTCACTTCGATATCTTCAATGGAATATTTATGCTTTACCTGTCTTACTTCCCTACCACCGCGAATAACCTTTTGAGGTGGAATTAAATCCACATGTTTTTCAGGAGGAAATGTGTATCCCCCGATTTTATCTGAAACTGAACTCGGAACAAGACCTTTTTCAACCTTAAATTCAATATAGGTGTCTAACGGAATTATTTTATCTATTTGATTTGCGTTTGGGATGTTTTCGGAATAATGTAAATCAAAGGATTCATTTGTAAGCATATGAATACCTTTTACCAATTCATCTGTCCTGTCAATACCATTGGTTCCCTTGGGAAGAGGGGGGATTGCGGTTCTATCGACAGATTTTTCTTTTTCCCATTTCAATTTTACAGTGAAGCTCTTACAAACTTTTGCAAAAAGTATTTTTACGCACACCCGTAGATTAAGTTCGGCGTATATAAGAAAAGGTTTTGGAGCTTCTGCAGAGAAGATTGCGTCCAATGACAAACTTACGGCAACTATCCAAATATCAATATCAATAATACCTCCTGCAGCGATGTAACCTCCAATCTGTGGTCTTTCAAAACTAATATATCCTCCAACTTCCACATAAGCAGCAAGATGTACTTTCGCTGGGCCAAATTGTTTCTTGAGTTCAAAATCTACCCTTGCACCAGCCTCAATCCCCTGTGCTGAAAGCATAAGATAAGATTGAGCGGTTATAATGGTCAATACCCTTGCAGTTATAGGAACCTCCCTAGTTCCGAAATTTACATACCAAGCAGAGGGATAATCAAAGAAAAATCCGGATTGTACTTCGGCATAAAGATCAATCAACAATCCACTTTTCGGAATTTGGAAATCCGCGCCCATTCCTGATTCAATGGAGTTGTCCCCCCAGGCGATAAACGCGAAAAATGGTGGCTCTCCAGAATCATCCAAACCTAATCGGGCACTTAAAATACTCGCCCTGCCCTCTACCATAAATAGAGTTGGCAGCGAAAGTAAAATCATTACCCTTAATGAAATTAGGGTACCACTATCAAAACTAGTCCCAAGTACTGCACCCGCGCCAATAGAGAATGGGAAATCATAATCCTCTGTTCTTTCTGGACCACTGAATTTGGAAACATGGATTCCCTTTGGCGGATATGTGTAATATTCGTACCATGTATCTTCACCCGAAACAAGTCCTATTGCCTCTTTTTCCGCAACATACCTAAAGCCAAGGAGACCCCTAAATCCATATATTCCCAAAGGACCGATTGGAATAGGTGCCGGAAGATCTATAAAGGCATCAATAACAAAGGCCGGATACCTAGGTTGCATCTTCATCGCTGCACCACCAGCTATTTTAGCTTTTGGTAATTTAAGCGATATTTCACCTATATATTCAGGTGTTTCTCCGGGATCAGGCAATGAAAGCATACCATGGATTATTGCTACGGCACTTTCTGGACTAGCACTTCCTGGAATTATTAAATCGACTTCAATGGTTTGAATGTGTAGAAAACTATCGCTATCTGTATACTTGGGCTCATCATTTTCATCTAATTCATCATTATCAACTGTATAATAATATTTTATTCCTTCACCCCTGGCATCAATACCCAAAGGATCAAGGCTCATCGCACCATCGAAACCCCAATAATTATATTTGCGCATATCTCCGTCAAACTCAAGTTGTGTAGAACCGAAGTGAATGCCTGTTACGGCTATTTCGACAGGACCCAAATCCAGAGAAATATTAGTTGGAATGAAAGAATTACCTCCAACTATTTCAATACTTCCATTATCATATATTCTAAGTTGTGGAATCTCGATCTTCTGCCCATTTAGGATTTTATCCATCGTGGCATTATTTTCAAAAGAAATCTGGCACGAGGTTCCTAAATAAAAATGATCATCTTCTCTACCCATTTCAACGGTTAAAATATTAATTGTCAAAAAGTCGAATAATGTAACTACCAATCCATTATTTAGGGATGCAGTTAGATTAAAATCACCTTCTTCATTTATATGGCCGAGCAAATCTATTTTAGCTTCACCACCATCCTTTTTGAATTTTGGAATTGTTAGACTACCCGCAATATTCGATTCAGTTATTACATTTTGATGAAAATTCAAGTTGAAATAACTGAATCCAATTTTCCAACTGCCAATATCTACGTTTAACTCAGATTGACCATTATTGGGCAATCCGCCAACCGTTTCCAAAGCTATAATGCCAGAGATACCACCAGTACCGATCAGTAAATTTCTTCCTGCAATTTGCAGGGTTGTATTGTCAACATTGTCAAACCATTTTTTAGGCAATGTAATTGATACTAATTCGGCAAAAATTCCTTGGAAAGAATTCGGACGACCATCAGCATCAGCTTCGGGGATGTTCTTATCCGTTCTAAAATCAAATTTAAGAGTATCTATATCTATAAGTAAACCTGTATCTCCTATTTGGGAAGGGGTTAAATCAAAACTATCTGGGTTTAAGAACTCTAATCCTTTTTCAGAATGATAGGTCAAGCTTCCCACTGCATAGGTAAGCCTTGATTTAACCGTGTCATCTTCTATAACATTGCCCTCAGTATCAACAGGTTTTAACCATGTTCTTGGAAATGCTAAAGCAACTTCAATTACATCAACAGAAGCTGAAAATTTTGGAATAAATAGATTAACAATTGTATCAAGATTAAAATCTCCTACCCATCTATTAAAAAGAATATTTAGGTCGTCAAAACCTTCTGGCAAGCTGTTTTGGTTTATATAGTTGTTCAAAATGTAGATTATACTATCTAGATTTCTATTGTTTAATTGTTCAATTAAATCTATAACGTCAGTATAATAATCTCCGGATGTAGGATATGTTAGTGGTGGGTAACTATCATAAGCAGGATTTTGATTAAATTGATTTACAAATTCCTGAATAGGATATTCATAACCATTCAAAAATATTTCAACAGACTCAAAAAACAGCTCTTCTTTGGTTATGTTAAACATATCCAATAAAAGAAGAAAATAGTCTTCTACAGAACTCAAGTTCTCCAGTTTTACTTTTCGAATGTATTTTAATATTGGAAGGTTATAATAAATTGAAATTGGAATTTCTGTTGTACCTGAAGCAGTTCCTGGATTTAATAATAATTGAAAACCATCTTCACCTCCAAAAAGATTGAGGCCAACTTGCGCATTTATAAGTAGAACGAGATGATGATAAGCAGTGTCGCCATAAACACTTTTTTCAACATAATATGTTTTGTAAAATAGCTTGTTTGTAACAGCTTCAAAAGCAGTTATTAACGGCTCAGGTAATGTCTCTGGTCGTATAAGGGTATTAAGTGCTGGATAAAACTGTGGTGCTGGCATTAGTTGTCTTTTTTAATTAATCTGTATTCATTTTTAACAGTTACAATTTTAAAGTCATTTAAAAAACCTGAAATATTTCCCCCTACATCTCCGGTAATAAATGAGTTCTTTCCCTTTTTTAATGTTTTAAAGTTTCCATCTATATTTTGATCATAAACCGTAACAGGGTTTAATTCCCACTTAATAGTATCTAAATGAAAAACACTATTTTTATATTCATCTAATTCGACTTGAGGAAAAACACCAATAAAATATTCTTGATTTTGATATTTTATTAAATTGGAATAATTATAAATCGGATCTTTATCAAATACTTTTAATAT
>NZ_UEFQ01000025.1 GCF_900489465.1 Aequorivita sp. CIP111184
GAATAACTTAGGGATAAATTTTACAATTAAGAAAGCAAAAATTATGATTCAGTCGGTTTTTTCTGCTTTTTAATTTTTATTGTAAGTTCGTTTGTTTTTTCATCTAGATCCATTGTTATTGCATCTCCTTCCTGCAAACTGCTATTGATGATTTCTTCGGCCAAAGCATCTTCAATATATTTCTGAATAGCCCTGTTCAATGGTCTTGCACCATATTGTTTATCAAATCCTTTATCAGCAATATAATCTTTTGCTTTTTCAGTAAGCTTCAATTCGTAGCCCAAATCTGAAATTCTAGCAAAAAGCTTGTCCAGTTCAATATCAATGATTTTGTGAATGTCTTCTCTTTCAAGTGGGTTGAAAACCATAACATCGTCAATACGATTTAAGAATTCAGGAGCAAACGTTTTCTTTAACGCATTTTCTATTACACTTTTAGTGTGCGATTCTTCTTGGCTTTTCTTTGCGGAAGTACCGAAACCAACGCCTTGTCCAAAATCTTTTATCTGGCGAGCACCAATATTGGAAGTCATAATTATGATTGTATTTCTAAAATCAATTTTTCTTCCAAGACTATCTGTTAAATAACCGTCATCCAAAACCTGTAACAGCATATTGAAAACATCTGGGTGGGCTTTTTCAATTTCATCTAATAAAACCACCGCATAAGGTTTTCTTCTAATTTTTTCAGTTAACTGCCCGCCTTCTTCATAACCTACATAACCAGGAGGGGCACCAACCAAACGTGAAATGGCAAATTTTTCCATGTACTCGCTCATATCAATGCGTATTAGAGCATTGTCTGAGTCAAAAAGTTCACGTGCTAAAACTTTTGCAAGTTGCGTTTTACCCACACCGGTCTGTCCTAAAAATATGAAGGAACCAATGGGTTTGTTAGGATCTTTTAATCCAGCGCGATTTCGTTGAATGGCTTTTACAACTTTAGCAACCGCCTCGTCCTGTCCTACAACTTTTCCTTTAATACGATCGGGTAGGGCCGCTAGTTTAGTACTTTCGGTTTGTGCAATTCTACTAACAGGTACACCTGTCATCATTGAGACAACTTCTGCTACATTTTCTTCAGAAACAGTTTCTTTGTGAAGTTTTGAATCTGCTTCCCACTTTTCCTGTTGGACTGCGAGTTCTTTTTCAAGATTTTTTTCATCATCCCGTAGTTTTGCAGCTTCTTCGTATTTCTGTTTCTTTACAACAGTATTTTTAAGTTCACGAACTTCTTCCAACTGTTTTTCAATTTCCAAAATTTTATCTGGTACGTGAATATTTGTAATGTGTACACGAGAGCCAGCTTCATCTAAAGCATCAATAGCTTTGTCTGGAAGGAAGCGCTCGGTCATATATCTGTTGGTAAGCTTTACGCAAGCTTTTATGGCCTCATCTGTATAAATTACGTTGTGGTGTGCTTCGTACTTATCTTTGATGTTTGTCAAAATTTCAATAGTTTCCTCAACCGTTGTAGGTTCAACCAATACTTTTTGGAAACGTCTCTCCAGTGCACCGTCTTTTTCTATGTACTGACGATACTCGTCCAATGTGGTTGCTCCAATACATTGAATTTCGCCTCGAGCCAACGCTGGCTTGAACATATTTGATGCATCCAAAGAACCTGTAGCGCCACCAGCGCCAACAATAGTATGTATTTCATCAATAAAAAGAATAATATCGTCATTCTTTTCAAGCTCGTTCATTACGGCTTTCATACGTTCCTCAAACTGGCCACGGTATTTAGTTCCAGCCACTAGGCTAGCTAAATCCAAGGTTACAACTCTTTTATCATAAAGAATACGTGAAACTTTGCGTTGAATAATTCGTAGCGCCAAACCTTCGGCAATGGCAGATTTACCCACACCCGGTTCACCAATAAGCAATGGATTGTTTTTCTTTCTTCGGCTTAAAATCTGTGAAACACGTTGAATTTCGCTTTCGCGACCTACAACGGGATCCAATTTACCATCTTCTGCCATAGCGGTAAGATCTCTTCCAAAGTTATCCAAAACAGGAGTTTTGGATTTTTTGTTTGTTTTTGCAGTTGTTCCGGAAAATAAATTTTCCTTACTCGCATCTTCCGCCGAAGTATCGTCATCATTTGGAAATGATTCCGCACTTGGGGTGTCTATATAATCGTCATCATTTGTAATCATAAGTTTAAATTGATCTTTCACAGCGTCATAATCTACCTTCATTTTGTTTAACAATTTTGTAGTAGGGTCATTTTCATTACGAAGAATACACAAAAGCAAATGGGCCGTATTAATGGAATTGCTTTGAAACAATTTAGCTTCAAGAAATGTTGTTTTTAACGCTCTTTCAGCCTGACGTGTTAGGTGTAAATTCTTTTTGTCGTTGGTAGTAATAACTCCAGGATTGGCTGGGCTTAATATCTCTACCTTTCTTCGTAGGTGGTTTAAATCTATTGCAAGTGCATTTAATATAGTTACCGCTTTGCCGTTGCCATCTCTTAAAAGACCAAGCATTAAATGCTCGGTACCAATAAAGTCGTGGCCTAGGCGCAAAGCTTCTTCTTTACTATAAGCAATTACATCTTTTACTCGTGGGGAAAAATTATCATCCATATTTTAAAATCCTCTCTTCAATTAGGTACTAAATTAACCAAAATAGGACAAAAACTGTTCCTCTTTGATATCATTTTAGTAAAAGGACAAAATATATAGTGTAATTCAAAGAATATTCTAGGATACTTATTAACGATTTCTACCCCTAAATTTGTTAATAAATTCGTGAATAACACCTAGTAAAAACCCCTGTTAAACCTACGAAAAAGTGTATCTTGCTCCATTAGATTAACAACGATAAATAAACCTATTTTTTTATGGCTGAAGGTGAGAAATTAATCCCTATAAACATTGAAGATGAAATGAAATCTGCCTACATCGATTATTCGATGTCGGTCATAGTGTCACGTGCACTGCCAGATGTTCGCGATGGAATGAAACCCGTACACAGAAGGGTTTTATTTGGAATGCACGAGCTAGGTATTAGAGCAACGGGCGCACATAAAAAATCCGCTAGAATTGTTGGAGAGGTTCTCGGTAAATATCACCCACACGGTGATACTTCCGTTTATGACGCGATGGTGCGTATGGCTCAAGAATGGAGCCTGCGATATATGTTGGTAGATGGCCAAGGTAACTTCGGTTCCGTTGATGGCGACAGTCCTGCAGCAATGCGTTATACTGAAGCAAGAATGCAGAAGATTTCTGAAGATATGCTTGCTGATATTGATAAAGATACTGTTGACCACCAATTAAACTTTGATGATACTTTAAAAGAACCAACTGTGCTACCAACACGTGTTCCGGGTCTTTTAATTAATGGTGCAAGTGGAATTGCAGTAGGTATGGCAACCAATATGCCGCCACACAATCTCACGGAAGTTATAAATGGAACGATCGCCTATATTGAAGATAACGATATAGATATTGATGGTTTAATGCAGCACATTAAAGCTCCTGATTTTCCAACGGGAGGAACCATTTACGGATACGAAGGTGTTCGTGAAGCTTTCCATACAGGTCGCGGTCGTGTAGTAATGCGTGCCAAAGCGACTTTTGAGGAAGTGCAAGGACGCGAATGTATTATTGTTACTGAAATTCCATATCAAGTTAACAAAGCGGAGATGATTAAAAAGACCGCTGATATGGTTAATGATAAGAAAATTGAAGGCATTTCAAATATTCGTGACGAGAGTGATAGAAATGGGATGCGTATCGTTTATATTTTAAAGCGTGATGCTATACCAAATATTGTTTTAAATACCTTATATAAATATACAGCATTGCAGTCCAGTTTTAGCGTGAATAATATTGCGTTGGTAAAGGGAAGGCCTCAGATGTTGAATTTGAAAGAATTGATTCATTATTTTGTGGAACACCGCCACGAAGTAGTGGTTCGTCGTACCGAATATTTACTTCGTAAAGCTGAGGAACGCGCACATATTCTTGAAGGGTTAATTATTGCTTCAGATAATATTGATGAAGTAATTAGATTGATTCGTGCATCTTCCAATGCCGATGAGGCAAGGGAGCGATTAATGGAAGCTTTCAAACTTACAGAAATACAAGCTAAGGCTATTGTTGAAATGCGCCTTCGTCAGTTAACAGGTCTTGAACAAGATAAACTGCGAAGCGAGTATGAAGAATTGATGAAAACAATTCAAGGTTATAGAGACATTCTTGCAAGTAAAGATCTTAGAATGAAAATAATAACCGAAGAACTTGAGGAAATTCGCACAAAATATGGTGATGAACGCCGTTCAGTTATTGAATATGCTGGGGGAGACGTAAGTATTACAGATTTGATTGCGGACGAACAAGTGGTTTTAACCATCTCGCACGCGGGTTATATTAAACGTACTTCGCTTTCAGAATACAAAACCCAAAATAGGGGTGGGGTGGGACAAAAAGCTTCAGCCACGCGAAATGAAGATTTCTTAGAACACTTATTCGTTGGAACCAATCACCAATATATGTTGTTCTTCACCCAAAAAGGAAAATGTTTCTGGATGCGTGTTTTTGAAATTCCCGAAGGAACAAGAACTTCAAAAGGAAGAGCTATTCAAAACCTTATAAATATAGAGCCGGATGATAAAGTGAAAGCTTTCATCTGTACTCAAGATTTAAAGGATGAAGATTACATAAATAGTCATTATGTAATTATGGCAACCAAAAAAGGACAGGTTAAGAAAACACCTTTGGAACAATATTCAAGACCAAGAACAAATGGTATCAATGCTATCACTATCCGTGAGGACGATGAGCTGCTTGAAGCTAAATTGACAACAGGAAACAGTCAAGTTATGTTAGCTGTTAGATCTGGAAAAGCCATTCGTTTTGAAGAGGAAAAAACTAGATCTATGGGCCGAAACGCTTCCGGGGTTCGCGGTATTAGACTCGGGGATAAAAATGACGAAGTTATAGGAATGATCGCCGTAGATAAAAATGACTCGGACATTCTTGTTGTTTCTGAAAATGGGTACGGTAAACGCTCATCCATTGAAGATTACCGAATTACCAACCGTGGTGGAAAAGGCGTAAAGACTATTAATATTACCGAGAAAACAGGTAAATTAGTATCAATCAAGAATGTAACCGATGATGATGATTTAATGATTATCAACAAATCTGGAATTGCTATTAGAATGGCTGTTGCAAATCTTCGAGTTATGGGCCGTGCCACACAAGGTGTTCGCTTGATAAAAGTAAGAGAAGATGATGCCATAGCCGCAGTTGCAAAAGCAATGAAAGACGAAGATGAAGATGATCTAGCGATAATTGACGAAGAAAATGATGGCACTACTCTTGATAATAATGAAACTCAAACCGAAAATAACGAATAAACTTTAACACATGAAAACACGAATTTTAATAACAGGACTGGCTTTTGTATCTGCTATTTCATTTGGGCAAAAAAAAGAAATAAAAAAAGCTGAAAAAGCTGTAAAATCAAATGAATACAGCGAAGCTTTAACTTATTTAAACGAAGCGGAATCATTGCTCGGCAGTGCTGACAATGATACAAAAGCACAATTTTATGCCGTAAAAGGCCAAGCATTGTATGGCAACGGGGGAACGGATTTTACCAAATTAAAAGCCTCAGCCGAATCTTTTGGTAAAGCCCTAACCTTAGACCCAAATATGGAGTCTGATCTGGGTGAGCAACTTCAAAAACTAAGAGCCGCATTAATCAATGGAGCTATTAAAGATCAAAACGCGCAACAGTACAAATTAGCGACTGAAAAACTTTACACAAGTTATATGGTTACTAAAAAAGATACATCTGATTTGTATTTTGCTGCTGGAAATGCAGTAAACGGTAAAGATTATGATACGGCTCTAAATTATTACCAAATGCTTTTGGACAAAGGATACACCGGCGCCACAAAAGAGTATGTGGCAACAAATAAAGAAACTGGTGAAGTTGAAGCTTTTGAAACTGAAAACCTTAGAAACATTTCTTTGAAAACAGGAGAATTCATTAAACCGGAAGTTCGTGTTACCGAATCAAGAAAAGGTGAAATTCTGAGAAACATGACCCTTATTTATATTGAAAGGGGAGACAATGAAAAAGCGATGGCTCTTATGAAAACAGCTCGTGCGGAAAACCCCACCGATGTATTCTTAATGAGAGCTGATGCAGATATGAGCTACAAAATGGGTGATATAGCTAGGTATAATGAATTGATGGAAAAAATTGTAGCTACAGATCCCGAAAATCCTGAAATTTATTTCAATTTAGGCATCAGTAATGATCAACTTGGAAATAAAGAAAAGGCTATGGATTATTATACTAAGGCATTAGAACTAAATCCAGAATATGAAGCTGCTTTAATTAATATTGCGGCCTTAAAACTTTCTGGTGAAGATAAGTTGGTAGAGGAAATGAATAATTTAGGAAATTCTTCCGCAGATAACAAAAGATACGATGAGCTAAAAAATGATCGTCTAAATTCATATAAGGAGGCGTTGCCATATTTAGAAAAGGCTTACAAGATTAATTCTTCTAATCAAAATGTACTTAAATACTTAATGAATATTTATGGACAGATTGGAGAAGATGCTAAATACAAAGATGCTAAAACCAAATTAGAAGCTTTGGAAGCTAAGGGATAAAATAAAATCCAGACTCAATAAATAATCGAAACCTCTGAAATTTCAGAGGTTTTGTCGTTTATATTATTCTTTTAATAACACGCAGCTTATGTGTGTGGTTGCGCATTTCATAATTAAAAATTCCACTATGGTCTAGTCTATCTATGCGCACTTTTCCATGGGCGTGAATTATGTAGTTGTCTTTCATTATTATGCCCACATGCGTGATTTTTCCTTCATCATTATCAAAAAAAGCTAAATCCCCCGGCTCGCTTTCTTCTATAAAACTTAATGCTTCACCTTGCGTAGCTTGTTGGCTTGCATCGCGAAGTAATTTATAACCATTCAGCTTATAAACCATTTGGGTGAAACCACTGCAATCAATGCCGAAAGGAGTTTTGCCGCCCCACAAGTAAGGAGTATTTAAATAGAGTATGGCGGTTTCAATTAAATGCTCTTTAGGAAGAATATCTGAAACAAACTTTCCTTCAAAATGATGTTTTAGATATTCTGAAGCAGAAACACTACTTCCCACACAGACAGAAAAAAGTTGATTGGCTGGAGCAGTTACAAAATCAACCAAATCTGAAGAAAGCCTTAATTCTTTCTTTTCAAAATCTGAATAATCTTCTTCAGCAATGGTTATGTATTGCTTATTGTCAATCCAGCCTTCATAACTATCAAAGGCCAGACGGATACGACTCCACTTTTTGCGAGTTTCAAGTATTTTAAAATGTTCGCCATAAAGTAGCTGCGTAACCATTTCGCTAACATCGGAAGCTTCGGCTCGAAGTGGGACAACGCTTAAATTACAGATACCGTAATCCATTCAGAATTTATTGAAAATAATTACGGTTTGGTTAGATTCTTTCAATTACCATAGCAGATGCACCGCCGCCGCCATTACAAATTGCTGCTGCGCCAATTTTGGCGTCGTTTTGTTTTAATACATTCAAAAGTGTAATTAAAATACGAACACCGCTACAACCTAACGGATGACCTAAAGAAACTGCGCCGCCATTCACATTTACATTACTATCGTTCAAGCCTAAAATTTTCATATTTGCTAGACCCACAACTGCAAATGCTTCATTAAATTCAAAATAATCTACATTCTTAATATCAATTCCCGCTTTTGCAATTGCTTTAGGAAGTGCTTTTGATGGAGCTGTGGTAAACCATTTTGGTTCCTGTGCGGCATCGGCATAGCTTTTAATATAAGCTAATGGGGTTAGTCCCAATTCTTTTGCTTTTGCTTCGCTCATTAAAACCATTGCGCCCGCGCCATCATTTATGGTTGATGCGTTGGCAGCTGTTACTGTTCCATCTTTTGAAAAAGCTGGACGCAAAGAAGAAATCCTGTCCATTTTTACATTTTTGAACTCTTCGTCTTCAGCAACAACAACTGGTTCTCCGCGGCGTTGCGGCACTTCAACAGGAACAACTTCTTCATTAAATTTTCCGTCAGCCCAAGCTTTTGCAGAGCGCTCATAAGATTTTATTGCGAAAGCATCTTGGTCTTCGCGAGAGAAATTATATTCTGTAGCACAAAGATCTGCACAAGTTCCCATTGCGTTGTGATCATAAGCGTCTACCAAACCATCTTTTTGCATACCATCTATCAAGGTAGCAGGGCCAAATTTGGTTCCGCTTCGCATATGTACATAATGTGGAATATTGCTCATACTTTCCATACCGCCGGCCACGATTACATCGGCATCGCCAAGGGCAATAGCTTGAGCTGCGTACATTACAGCTTTCATACCTGAAGCACAAACTTTATTTACGGTAGTAGCAGGAACAGTATCAGGGATTCCTGCACCCATTGAAGCCTGGCGGGCGGGCGCTTGGCCAACTCCAGCTTGAACCACGTTACCCATATAAACTTCCTGAACCAACGAGGGATCGAGGTTTATTTTTTCCATCGCACCTTTAATGGCTGCAGAACCCAACTGGGTTGCTGTTAATGATGATAAACTGCCCATAAAACTTCCTATAGGGGTTCTTGCTGCGGATACTATAACTACTTTATTGTTCATGCTACTGTTTTTATATTTTATAAATGAAGGACTGCGAAATTACGGATTTCTAACTAAAATATCAATCTTTGCAAGTATTGGTTTTGGGATAACTCAATCCTTATTTATACCTTTACTTCAACTTATATTTATATGAAGAACCTTTTCTCTTTGTTTGCAAAAAACCAATCCTTTATTTATAAGGTTTTTCTCTTCATAATTTCCACGCTTTTAATTATTTATTTCTTACCGAAAGGTGGGCAGTTCAAATACAATTTCCAGAAAGGAAAACCCTGGCAATATGAAAACCTGTATGCTCCTTTTAGTTTTACCATTAAAAAGGATGATGAAACCCTAAAAAAGGAAAAAGAAGAAATACGCGCGAATGCAATTCCATATTTTGAATACAATAGTGATGTAAAACAAGATGTTTCAGAAAATTTTCAAAACAATCTTGATATAAAATATGTTGATAGCCTCTATAAAACTCCCAAAAAAACTGTTCAGAATCTTGGTGAGACTTTAATTAAAGAAGCTTATGAAAATGGGGTGACTGATGAAATTCACTCTTATGATGAAGACAGGCTTATCTATTTAAAAAAAGGTAACGAAATAGGGGAGCGCAACTATTCACAACTCTTTAAAAAAGAAGAACTGAATAAAAGAGTGCGTGAAACAGTTGAAAAAAATAAAACCGAAGATATTCAGGTTCTCCTTTATAATGCGCTGAACGAAGTTTTTGAACCCAATGTAAAACTGAATACCAAACTTACCGAAGGTGCTATTGATGCTGAAATAAAAGCGATAAGTCCAAACCGTGGAATTATTGAGAAAGGGGGGCGAATTATAGCTAAAGGGGAAGTAGTGGAAGGAGACAAATACCAAATACTAAATTCCCTAAAAGCTGAGTTTCAAAGCCAAATTTGGAGTAAAAATAACTACCTATGGTTATTGGTAGGCTATTCAATGCTGGTATCATTAGTCTTTTTAATGCTTTTTCTTTTTCTAAAAAATTACAGGCCTTATATCTATAATAATAATACAAAAGTCACTTTTATATTTTTCAACATCTTTTTAATGGTTTTTCTAACCACGGTGGTCTTGAAGGTACATGCAGACTATGTTTATATTGTGCCAATATGTATTTTGCCACTTATTTTGAAAGCCTTTTTCGATCCACGTGTTGGACTTTTTGTACACGTTCTAACAATTCTTTTACTCGGTTTTATTGTTCCAAACAGTTTTGAATATATGTTCCTTCAGTTTATTGCTGGAATTGTCACCATTCTTACTGTTTCGGAATTATATAAAAGAGCCAATCTTTTCATATCAGTTGGGCAGATAACTTTAATTTACATACTTGGCTATTTCGCTTTCTTCGTAATACAGGAAGGAAATATCCAAACGATGCAATGGCAAAATTTTCAATATTTCATTCTTTGTGGTCTTGCAACCCTTTTTGCGCATCCGTTGATTTATTTTTATGAAAAGATATTCGGATTAGTTTCCGATGTTTCGCTGTTAGAGCTTAGCGATACCAATTCAAAGTTATTAAAAGAACTATCAAACAAGGCTCCAGGAACTTTTCACCATTCTTTAAATGTTGCAAATTTGGCTGAAGCTTCCGCAAACGAAATTGGTGCCAATAGTATGTTGGTAAGAGTTGGCGCGCTATATCACGATGTTGGAAAAATGTTGAATCCCACAATGTTTACTGAAAACCAGGCAAATTCAATAAATTCCCACAATGAATTGGATCCAAAGGAAAGTGCCCAAATAATTATTGACCACGTAATAAAAGGTATAGAAATAGCTCGGAAAAATAATCTTCCTGATAGAGTGATTGATTTTATCCGCACTCACCACGGAACCAGTTTAGTTTATTATTTCTATAAAAAGGAACGCGAACAGCAAGGAGAGGCAAACAAAGAAGATTTTATTTATCCTGGCCCTATTCCTTTCTCAAAAGAAACTGCTATTTTAATGATGGCAGATAGTGTAGAGGCCGCGAGTAAAAGTTTAAAAGAACCCTCATCAACAATCATTGATGAATTTGTTGAAAAAATTATCAATAATCAAATGGCACAAGGACAGTTTTTAAATGCAAATATCACTTTCAAAGAAATTGAGATGATAAAAAAGGTACTGAAAAAGAAATTGAATAATATTTATCATCTTAGGGTAGAGTATCCTGAATAGCGAACTCCGAATACAATTTCAAATAATATCTTAGATTGGTTAATGCTCCCATAATTCTAAAAAATTTATGGATTTATATTCATTTTAAATAAAATTAACATAAATTAAATTAATGCTAATGATATA
>NZ_UEFQ01000024.1 GCF_900489465.1 Aequorivita sp. CIP111184
AGACCGTGCCTATATCTCTAAGCGGGTGCAAATGTACAACTCTTTTTTAATCCTGCAATACTTTTTAAAAAATATTTCAAAAAAAATTTAAGACCGTTGCTCTTTGCTTTTTAGAACACCTCTAGTTGTTCTTTTTAGCGGGTGCAAATATAGATCGCTTTTTCAATCCCACAAACTTAATTCGTAGTTTTTTTAAAGTTTTTTTCAAATACTTTCCAAGCATTTGAAAGCTACCTATTTAAAAACAAAAAAGTTTTTACAAACTATTCAGATAGGTAAGAAGCTTTAAAAAAACACCAGACAAAACCATAAACAAGGCTTATTCAGCGAATTAGATAACAATCAAAAATTAAAAGAACGAACTTCAAAAGTAATACCTTTTAAACTCCTGTGCAACCTGCACCGCCTTTTAGTTATCAACAGATTTTCTTTTCCAATGTGAGGTGAGATCTAAATAATCAATTGGAAATGCAGGAGCTTGGCGCTCAAGTATATTATCCCGAAAAGATCTTTCCAGGATGTCTTCAATTAAATAATCTTCTTTCACCTCAAAAGGCTTATATTCTTCTTTAAGGGAAATTTCAAAAAGACTGGCAGTAGTATTATACCAGAAGGCTCGCCAACCAGTGCGGAGTTCTTTTACAAGATCAAAAGCCGTACGGCCCGTTTGTCTATCAATAAGCTTTACCAATATTTGGCCCTCGGTGTGTGTTAGCTTTTTCAATTTTTCAGAAAACTCTCCTTCAATATAGTTTTGTATCCGTTTGGTATATCTTCTTCTATCCCCTTTGTTCTCTATAGTCTTTAACCTTTCTGTCATTGTGGTCAATCTTTCGGCAGCGAGCTTGGCATATGGATATACCTTACGTGTTTTTCGGCGAAGAATTAAATACCGACGCTTATCCTGTTCTGACATGAACTTAACTTTTTTCAAAAGATACACTTCATCCAGATTAATAATTTCACGAGCCGTAGTATCCCCTTTAATTATATAGTACATAATCTCAGTGGAATCTTTTTGTTTTTCCAGAGTCTCTGTATCGGTTTGTCCAATAGCCGTGGTCAAACTGAATATTATTATACATATATATATAGGTACTGTGATTTTCATTCCAATAGTTTTTATAGAAAGCGAGATGTTATCCAAAAACGTTCCAAAAATAAGCAAATTGCATTGTGCGACTTAATAAGAAATCGCTAATTTTACCGATACACATCTTTTCAGAACAAAAAACTATATGACTACTTCAATATTAACTGACAAATCTTTAAAATTTTTAGAGGAATACTTAAACAATGCTGCGCCGACTGGTTATGAATGGGACGGACAAAAATTGTGGATGAACTATCTTAAACCGTACGTTGATGAATTTTTCACCGATACCTATGGAACTGCAGTGGGCGTAATAAATCCCAAAGCTAAATTTAAGGTTGTAATTGAAGGGCATGCAGATGAAATTTCTTGGTATGTTAATTATATATGTGATGATGGATTGCTATATGTAATTAGAAATGGCGGCAGCGACCATCAAATTGCGCCTTCAAAAATTGTAAATATTCATACTAAAAATGGTATTATAAAAGGTGTTTTTGGATGGCCGGCAATACATACGCGCGATAAATCAAAAGAAGAAACCCCTAAACCTGACAACATTTTTATAGATGTAGGTGCAAAGGATAAAGAAGAAGTAGAGAAAATGGGTATTCACGTGGGTTGTGTAATAACATATCCCGATCAATTCCATATTTTGAACAAGGATAAATTTGTTTGCCGTGCTTTGGATAACCGAATGGGTGGTTTCATGATTGCCGAAGTAGCGAGATTACTTCACGAAAATAAAATCCAATTACCTTTTGGGCTCTACATCACCAATTCAGTACAGGAAGAAATTGGTCTCCGTGGCGCCGAAATGATTGCAGATCGTATAAAACCGAATGTAGCTATAGTTACTGATGTTACCCACGACACCACTACCCCAATGATTGACAAAAAGAAACAAGGGTTGGCAGAAATTGGTTGTGGTCCTGTAATAGCATATGCCCCGGCAGTGCAACAAAAACTACGCGACTTAATAGTTGAAACTGCAGAAAAGAAAATGATTCCATTTCAACGGGCTGCACTATCTAGAGCTACGGGAACAGATACAGACGCATTTGCATATAGCAATGGAGGTGTGGCGAGTGCTTTAATCTCCCTTCCTTTACGTTATATGCACACTACTGTGGAAATGGTCCATCGTGATGATGTTGAAAATGTAATTAAACTTATTTATGAAACATTGCTAAATATAAAAGATGGTGAAACCTTTAGCTATTTTGATTGATAGCTAGGCAATTTTTAAAATTGAATCATTTTTATACTTTTTCATTTTTTCTATTAATAAGTCTCTATTTACAGGCTTAGTCATATAATCATTCATCCCAATGTCCAAAACTTTTTTGTGCGTTTCCTGCATAGCATCTGCTGTAACGGCAATAATTGGGATGGTTGAAATTGTTTTACCCGATGCTCCATTTCTAATAAGCCGGGTGGCTTCATATCCATCCATTACGGGCATTTGAAGATCCATTAAAACAATATTATATATATCTTTTTTTAAGGCTTCAATAGCTTCTGCCCCATTATTTACAACTGCAAAGCTTACTCCCGAATAACTGTTTAGCATTTTGCGCATTACCATTTGGTTTAATACATTGTCCTCCACAACCAATACGTGTAATTTATTTTGTAAACTGGATTCTACATAGGCTGGGGTATCAATAGATGAATCCTTCACCACACCTTCAATCAAAATATCTATAAAAACTTGGGTGCCTTTGTTAGGCGTACTTTCAATATTAATTGTTCCTTGGTGTAATTCTACTAAATACTTTACAATAGTTAAACCAAGACCTATTCCTCCAAATCGGCGTTTGTGGTCTAATTTCATTTGATTGAAACTGTCAAATATATTTTGTTTGAAATCGGAATCTATCCCTACTCCTGTATCAGAAATATTAAAGGAAAAATTATATATTCCTTTTGCGCGTTTTGTACATCTCATTTTGAAGAGAATGTTTCCAGTATTGGTAAATTTCACCGCATTCCCCAACACATTGTTGACTATCTGTACAAATCTTTCCTGATCTCCTTTAACCAAAATTGGTATTTCATAATCCATCTCGAACTGATAATTCAGTCCTTTATTAATAGCTTCTTCTCTCCAGTTATTACTTATTTGATTAAGAATAATAGATGGATTGAATTCTTCCTTTTTCAATTCGAGTTGTTTCGTCTCAATTTTTTCAAAATCGAGAATATCATTTACATTACTTAAAAGACTGATGGAGGCATTTTTAATAATCTCAAATTGCTTGCGCTCCTCATTATTATTTAGTTTGCTCAATTCAATTTCAGCAATACCCATAATAGTATTGAGAGGGGTTCTAAGTTCGTGGCTCATATTGGACATAAAATATGATTTTAGCCCACTTATTTCTTCGGATTTTTGAAGGGCTACTTCTTGTGATTTTTCTTTTTCAATCCTTAAATTTCTAATGAAATAGGTCATGGATATGGAAAGAAAAATTATCTCAAAACCAGTCCCAAATTTTGCGCTATTAAGAGTATAAAAATTATTGGGCAGCAAGTTTAAATTATTCATTACGAAACCCATTAGACCTATTACCAAGAAAAAAATTCCAATCGAAAAATACCTGTCTATTGTGATTTTTCTAAAACGCATTAAAACAATGGTAGTTATAATAAGCAACAAACTCAACATACCATTAATATTGCAAATTGGATACGCAACAGCTAACGTTTTCGGATTTATAAAAATTAATAAAGCCGCTATGGCCATGAGCGCATATAGTATTTTATATATTATTGAAAAACGCGGTAGTTTACTATTTACTCCAAGGAAATGCTCACAATATTTCAAAAGAAAAAAGTTGGAAAAAATAGCAGTTATAAGTACTGCTCTGGCGGCGAAATAACTTGGGGAAGTGAAAAAATACTGAAAAAGAAGTCCATCGAGCGCAGCCTGCATCAAGCCAATGGAAAGAACATAAATCCCGTAATAAAGAAAAGATTTTGCCCTTAAACTGGTATAAAAGAATAAATAAATAATTCCGGCCAAAAACAATATTCCATAAAATAACCCAAGAAACATTTGTTGTTTATAATTTACTTGCCAAAATTCAGATTCTGTATAAAGGTTGAATGGAAGGTTAATTGTTTCACCATCACTTTTAAGATGGAGATAAAATTGCTGTTCACTATTTTCGGGAAGCTCTATTTTGAAAACTGTAGAACGATGCGCCACTTGCCGTTCATTAAAAGGAATTTGGTCTCCACTTTTAAATTTCGTTATTTTATCATCATTGCTAATTTGATAAAGTTCGGCAACATCTGTAATAGGCCTAGCTGTTTCAAGGTAATATGTTTTAGCTTGATCATTGCTATTTTCCAACTTAAACTTAATCCAATAATTATCCGTGGTGAAGCCAGTACTTTGGTTTTCGGAATTTAATGGCAAAAATTTATTTGAAAAACCATGCTGGATTTCTGAAAGCTCGTAATTAGATTTTCCGGCATCATAAAATTCAGCATATTCATATAGTTTTCCTTTACTGTTCTCAGTATCAAACACAGCATTTTGTGCATTACAGCCAAATCCTATAATGAAGAATAAAAGTAGTAGGTGTTTCATTGTGGGGACTTAAAAACATTTAAACATACGGAAAAAACTTACAAAGAGTTTTAAGTTTTATTAAAATTATTTAAGATTGATAAAAAGGATGGCATATTAATTATGCAAGCCTATTTTTTTTATATCTCTTAAATAATTTAAAAAAAATAAAGAAATACATTAGTGTAAATTGCTGACTATAAAATACCTAACAAGTTATATTGCAAACAATATTCAATACGTAAAATGAATTATTATTCTAATATCTAAAATGAACTATCTATAAATAATTCTGAGGTATCTATGAAAAGCTTTACTCTGGTTGCAATTTTATTATATTTACCTCAAAATTCCCCAGCTTTTGTTATTCAACTCCTTTTCATTTGGATTGTTTCTGCCCATAACCCTTTTATTATATTGGGCAGTTGGCTTCAAAAGAATAAAAGCTCAAAATCTAATTCTACTTGTTGCCAGCTACTTTTTTTATAGTCTTTGGGATTGGCGATTTTTGTTTCTTATTATTGCTAGCTCACTTGTAGATTACTATGCCGCACTTGCTATAAAAGAGAACGAAAAGAATAACACTCAAAAATTTTATCTCTACAGCAGTATTCTTTGGAATCTGGGAGTGCTTTTCATTTTTAAATACTACAATTTTTTTATTGATGAATTTGCACTGCTTTTTAATCTGCAACAAGGCGAATATGCTTTTAGTACATTAAACCTTATTCTTCCAGTTGGGTTAAGTTTTTATACTTTCCAAACGATGAGCTACACCATTGACGTTTACAAAAAACGAATTAAACCTACTGGAAACCTGCTCAACTTTTTATGTTTTGTTAGTTTCTTTCCACAGTTAGTTGCAGGGCCAATTGAAAAAGCTTCTGATTTGTTGCCTCAGTTCAGCAAAAAGCGGACTTTTAAAAAAGAAGAGGTAAAAGAAGGCCTACGTCAGATTCTTTGGGGGCTTTTTAAGAAAATGGTAATTGCAGACAATGCCGCTTATATTGTAAATATGGTCTACGCTTCTCCCGAGGATTATGGAAGTCTTTCCTTACTTTATGCTTCAGTGCTTTTCTTTTTTCAGATTTACGGTGATTTTTCGGGCTACTCAGATATTGCTATTGGTAGCGCTAAATTATTCGGTTTTAAACTTAGTAAAAACTTTAATATACCATACTTAGCCAAAAGTGTAACAGATTTTTGGCAGCGTTGGCACATAACCCTAACTCGTTGGTTTACAGATTACGTTTATTTTCCACTAACAAAACAAAACCCTCGCAGCAAATGGTTGCGAAATATAGCCGTTCTCTTAACTATGGGCCTTGTAGGTATGTGGCACGGTGCTAATTCTACCTTCATAATATTCGGTGTTTTTCAAGGATTTTTAATTGTTCTAGAAAGAACCCCAATATCAAAAAATGGTAGATCTCGACTATTTCATAAAACACTGAGACCCCATTTACTTTTTCCTTTATTCAGTTTGCTTGTTATTATTGCATCCAGTATCCTTTTTAGAAGTCAAAATATTGATGATGTTTGGCTTATTTTTCAAAGAATTTTTTCCTTTATTCCTAGTGGCAATATTGGTTTATTAATAAACAAATATTTTTTGGTATGCTTCTTTATTATGATAACTGCTGAAATATTGACGCGATTTAAGGAATTTCCGTTAAGTAAAATTGACAGATATGTTAGTTTGCCTGTGCGTTGGATTATTTATTATACTCTCATTTTTTTCATTTTTCAATATGCCGGATTTAAAGAAGATTTTATCTATTTCCAATTTTAATAAATCGCAGCGGCAATTTTTAAAATACTGCCTGCTTTTTTTCATACCTGTGGTTATCATCTATTGTATACTGGAGATGTTAGCTGTAAATCTTCCTATAAATTACAAGGTTGTGAGTGATTATTTAAATTCACATTCAAAAAAAATTGAATTAATGGCTTTAGGGTCATCTCAGGTAAGATGCGGCTTTAACCCTGCCTTATCAAATAAAATAGCTATTAATATTGCTTCTTCGTCGCAACATCACAAAGAAGATTTTTTAATTTTACAGGGAACTATAGATAGGCTTCCAAATTTAAAATATGTATTGTTTGAAGTATCCTATATGCATTTAGAATTGCCATATCATTCAAATGAATTTTGGAAAAACAACATTTATCTAAAATATTATGATATTAATGCTTTTGAACGAACCACTTATTTTAAAGATAGACTGTTATATCTATCAAACGCAAGATTTTATTCTGCAAAATTGAGAAACTATTATATATATAAAGATGATAAGGTTCATTTGAATAAGTTCGGCTTTGATACTAATAATTATTACGGCTCCTTCAATAAATTAAACTACGACACTTCCAAAATCACTAACAATCATTTTAAAATATATACGCGCGAAAATTTAGATATATTTAAAAACAATACCACATATCTATTCAATATGCTGGACTATATGCAGTCCAAAAAATTGAGCGTAATAATTTGCACCTTTCCCTTGTATAAAACATATCTTAAAAAAAGAAACCCAGCTGTAGTTCATCGAAGAGACAGCATACTTACTATAATTAAGAAAAAATACAGCAACGTATTACTTTTGAGAGAGGAAACTGATACACTCCAATTTATAGTGAATGATTTTTTAAATGAAAACCATTTAAATCCAGATGGAGCAAAAAAATTCACAGCTTTGGTAAACCAAAAACTGGATAGTTTTTCTACGAAAGCACCAAAGAGGCCTCATTAAAAATAAAGATTTCATAATCCTTGCCCTTAATTCAACGGTTAAGCTAGTGATGATAAACCTCACTTTTGAAGGTAGGTTTATAAGGACATCTTCTTATGCTTTAATTTCTCAAAATAAACCTTTGCTTCCCTTATCACTCTTGGCGCAAGTATAATTGTCGCCGTCATCGTAGGAATTGCCATCAATGCAAAAAAGGTATCAATCAAATTAATCATCATATTCAATGATGTTGTAGCTCCTATAAGAATACTTATAATGTAGAAATAGTTATAAATCCCCTTGTTTTTTGCACCGAAAAGGAATGACATACATTTACTACCGTAATAAGAATATGAAAAAAGCGAAGAAATACTGAAAGTGACAATGCATGCCAATAAACCGTATTTTCCTAAAACCGGCATGCTTTCCTCAAATGCAGATGCAGTTAAACTAACACCGTTTGCATCGCTACTCTGCCAAACACCCGTAACCAAAATTGCCAAAGCTGTAAGCGTACAGATTATTAAAGTATCTATTGCTGGACCTAACATTGCTACAAGTCCTTCCCTTATTGGTTCACTGGTTTTTGCTGCGCCGTGGGCCATAGGCGCTGTACCAATTCCTGCTTCATTTGAAAATGCACCACGACGAATTCCCAAAAGAATTATTCCTCCAATAGCCCCGCCCAGAAAGGCATCACCTTTATAAAAATTTGCAGAAAAAGCATCGGTAATAATCATTCCCAAGTATTTGGGAACTACATCAATATGAACCCCTAAAATGATTAAAACCAATAGAAAGTAGAGAATCACCATTCCTGGAACAATTTTAGAAGCTGTTTTGCTGATACGCGAAAGTCCTCCTAATATTACAAGGGCAGTGATTGCAGCCAACACCAAACCAATAATTAAGTCTGTTTTAAAACCATAGTATATTCCGGCAGGTTTCAACAGTATATCATTAATAGCTTGGGTAAGTTGGTTTACATTGAAAACTGGCAAAGCCCCAACCAACCCTGCAACACTAAATAAAACTGCCATAGGCATCCACTTTCTGCCCAAACCTTCTGTTATAAAATACATAGGGCCGCCTTGAATTTTTCCTTCACTATCTTTTCCGCGGTAGAGAATGGCGAGCGTAGCCGTAAAGAATTTAGTTGACATCCCAATTACAGCGCTCACCCACATCCAAAAAACAGCTCCTGGGCCACCAATAGCAATGGCCACGGCAACTCCTGCAATATTTCCCATTCCAACTGTGGCAGAAAGAGCTGTTGTCAATGCTTGAAAATGTGTTATTTCGCCAGCATCGCTTTCGTTGTCATATTTTCCTCTCAATACTGCAATGGCGTGTCCCAAATAACGAAATGGAAGAAATTTAATTCTAATTAAAAGATATAATCCTCCTCCAATTAAAAGTATTAATAATGGCAAACCCCAAGCTGCAGAGGCCATTTGCGAAACAATTTTGTCTAGTTCTTTCAAAGGAGATACTTAAATTTTCAACTAATGTAGGATTAAAATTTTTAAAATTAACAGGGAAATTGTTACTTGCAGCGCCAAATGAAACTACAACTAACCATTTTCTTTCTTTTTGTATCTTTTCTGACATTCGCTCAAACAGAGACCGATTGGAAGAAAAGTGCCTTCACTTTTACGCCGGAAATTCTTGTGGGATTAACCATGGAAGCTAATGATGGCTTTCCGGAAACAAAGCTACAGAAACAAGCTGTTTTAAATTTTGGTCGCAATCACAATAATAATCCACAGGATTGGGCACAGCAACTGAAGGCGCCAAAAACAGGCTTGTCACTTGGCATAACTCATTTCGGAAATTTGGATAGTTTGGGAATCGCTATAACAGCAATGCCCTTTATAGAATTTAAAGCTTTTGGAAGCGACCGTTGGAAAATATTTACGGGAATGGGCGCTAGCTATTTCACAAAAAAATTCGACGCAGAAACAAATCCACAAAACCAAGCCGTAACTACAGATATAACTTGGGCATTTCGAATGTATCTTTATTACCAAATTCTTTCAACAAAAAGCATAGATTGGAGGGTTGGTTTAGGTTATTCGCATCACTCCAATGGACATATGCGTTTGCTGAATCAAGGATATAATTCTTTTTTGGTAAGCTTTTCGGCAGATATTAAAAATCCTTTAAATCAATCTGAAACTGTTACATCTCAATCCCTTCCAGTTTATAAAAAAACAGTTTATGATTATTATGCGATTCGTGGTGGGCTCGGCCAAAACGTATTTGGACTTGCTTTTAATGATAAGAAAAATGTTTACACTATCGCAGGGGAATACGGCCGGGTTTATAATAACACGTTTAAAATTGGAATTGGTTTTTATTACCGATTTTACCAACACTACTACGATTATATAAAAGGAAACGAATCTTTGGTGCAGGATGGACGCGAGTTTGATTATTTCAGAAACGATCCGTGGTATTATGCTACCAATTTAGGAGTTAGTCTTCATGGAGAGATATACTTAAATCACGTGGGTATTGATCTACAGTTGGGATATAATATTTTTAAGCCTGCTTACAAAGCAGAATGGAGAATTAATCAAGGTTGGGACAATACCCCTAGGGAGATTCCTGAAAGTTGGGTTTTGGGTGAGTTAGATGCAAGTTATAAGAAAAAACATCGCATTTCCTCAAGATTAGGTCTTAAATACTATTTAATAGGAATGGAAAAAACACCGAAAAATAATTTCTACATAGGCGCACACCTCAACGCAAATCTTGGACAAGCAGATTTTACGGAACTTAGTTTAGGATATGTTCACAGTTTTAATTTTCGGGAACGGAAATAAAAAACCCTTTCCTATTACAGAAAGGGTTTTTAAAATTTAATTTAATTAAATAATTATTTCGCCAAGATCAATCGGTGTGTTGAACTTGAAGTTTCAGAAACAATTTTTATTACATATACTCCATCTGAATAGCTACTGAAATCTAAATCTTTTTCGCCATTTGTAGTTTTGAAATTGCGAACTATTTTACCTGAACCTAATTCAACAATAACTATTTGAACATCGTTTCCAAAAGTTGCAGGAATTTTTGCAGTTGCAAAACCTCTTGAAGGGTTTGGATAGATTACAATACCGCTTTCACCAGCAGTAATATCTTCTATTGAAAGAAGAATATTCTGTGCTTCAAAAGCCCCTATATCGCGAATTCCACCAAAAACAGCTTGCTCAATTTGGTCATTGAACAAATCTGAAGGATCACCTGCATTATATGCCAATGAACCTATTAAAAGTTCATGGGTTGCGGTAACACCACCATTATTTTGAAGTGGGCCAACCCTTGGATCTACTTCTTCAACATCATTTGCTTGTTCTGGGAATGCAGCTGCATCATCCGTTCCAATTAAATTATAATTGTTTGATGCTAAAGAACCATTAACATCCATACCAGAACTTGCAGTGTTTAATGCAATCAAAGTATTCTTTAGTGAAGTACTTGAAGCACCTTCAATACCACCACCGCTTGAACCAGCTGTATTCATTGCTACAGTTACTGCATTTAAATCAAAACTTGCACCGTTGTTATAAACACCTCCTCCAGCACCGTTTGCAGTGTTTCCAGAAAGTGTACTTCTCATAACAATTACATCACCACCAGTCGCATTGTGAATTGCTCCACCTCCACTTGTTCCAGATGTTGCATTGTTGTTTGAAATGGTTGAAGTTATAACTTCCAACATTCCTCCATTATTAAAAATACCAGCACCACCATCATCTGTTGCAGTTCCAAATGAACTGTTTCCATCGATTGTTGTAGTATTAACATTCATAACAGTTCCGCTTTGGTTCCAAAGTCCACCTCCTTCGCGAGCTGCTTCGTTTCCTGAAATTATACTTCCAGAAATAGTAACCAAACCACTTGTTCCAGTTACGTGAAGACCACCACCATTTCCTGGTGCAGCAGTTCCTGCAGTTCCATTAACGTCATTATTTGTTAAATCTGAATTTGTGAAAGTAAGTGTTCCATCAATCAATTCAATTGCACCACCAGCTCTGTTTGCTGAGTTCCCGTTGAAAGAAGAATCAGAAACCGATACATCCCCTGAAGTACTCAACAATCCACCACCTGAACCAGCGGTTCCGTTTGAAAGGTTGTTTGTAATTGAAGTTCCATTTACAATATTCAATGTTCCACCATTGTTAAAAACACCACCTCCACCGTTGTCGGCGTCAGCTCCTTGGGCCATGTTAGCGTCTATAATCATTCCATCAACAGTCATAACTCCCATTCCATTCCAAAGTGCACCACCTTCAGCGGAAGCAACATTTCCTGTTGCAGAACCGCCTGTAATGTTTGAGTCTCCAGCACCAGTAATGTGAAGTCCTCCTCCGTTTCCGGGAGCTGCAGAAGTTGTGTTTGTTGTGAAAATTACATTAGTAAGATTCAACTCACTTCCTGCAATCGAATTTTCTTCAATTGCACCACCAGCTCTAACTGATGTATTACTTGTGAATTGTGTATCAGAAACAGTCAAGGTTCCAAGGTTGTTCAAAATACCACCACCAGAACCTGCAGCTCCATCAGCGATATTGTTTGAAATGGTTGCATTTAAAACAGTCAAGGTTCCCATCTCGTTGAAAATACCTCCACCACCTTGGTCAACATCAGTACCACTTGCAGTGTTTCCATCAACAGTTGTACCGTCTATAGTCATTGTTCCAGTTCCGTTCCAGTATGCACCACCTTCGGCTGAAGCCGTGTTCCCTGTTGCAATACCACCTGCGATATTTGAATCACCGGCGCCAGTTATATGCAATCCACCACCGTTTCCGGGAGCAGAAGCTGTGCTGTTATTCGTCAAATTTGCATTTGTCAAAGTTAAAATGCTTCCAGCAACCGATCTTTCTTCAATTGCACCACCGGCACGCATTGAAATATTTCCAGTTAAATCTGAATCTGTAACGGTAAGTGTTCCTTCATTGTTCAAAATTCCACCACCTGAACCTGCAGCTCCATCGGCAATATTATTCGAAATTGTAGCATTTAGTACATTTAAAGTACCTCCATTGTTGAATATACCAGCACCACCATCATCGGCTAAAGGACCACTTGCAATGTTTGCATCTATTGTAGTTCCATCAACAGTCATAATGCCTGCGCCATTCCACAGTCCACCTCCTTCTTGGGAAGCAGTATTTCCACTAACAGTTCCTCCAGTGATATTTGAATCGCCGGCACCTGTAATGTGCAATCCTCCACCGTTTCCGGGAGCAGAAGCTGTGCTGTTATTCATCAAATCTGAATTTGTTAAAGTCAATAAACTTCCTGATGCAGAATTTTCTTCAATTCCCCCACCAGCTCTCATTGAAGTGTTTCCACTTAATTCAGAATCTATAACTGATAACGTTCCAAGATTATTCAATATACCTCCACCAGAACCAGTAGTTCCGCCAGCAATATTATTGCTAATAGTTGTTCCATTTTGAACAATTAAAATACCGGTTTCGTTGAAAATACCACCGCCACCTTGATCTGGATCATTTCCGCTTGCGGTATTTCCATCAATAACAACATTATCAACGGTCATTGTTCCACTTCCGTTCCACAAGCCACCACCTTCTGCGTTTGCAAAGTTTCCATTTACGGTACCATTAGTAATATTTGCAATTCCAGGGCCAGTTATATGAAGACCACCACCGTTTCCTGGGGCAGTTCCAACTGTGTTATTATCCAAATTGGTTGAAAAAAGTGTAATATTTCCAGGTGAAACTGAAGAATTATCCTCAATACCACCCCCAGCTCTCTTCGCTGAGTTATTTGCAATTACTGAATTATTCACAGTCAGTGAACCACCATCAACATTTTGAATTCCACCACCGGAGCCAGCTGTACCGGATGCGTTGTTATTTGTGATTGTTGAAGCACTTTGAACAATTAAAATACCTCCATTATTAAAAATACCTCCACCACCATTTGTGGCATCATTCCCACGAGCTACGTTGCTGTCCAATAAAGAACTGTCAACAGTCATTGTGCTTCCTACTTGATTCCATAGACCCCCACCTTCGCTTGCAGCTTCATTATTAATTATGGTACTTGCAGAAATGTTTATTGTGGCAATTCCAGTAACGTGCATTCCACCACCATTTCCTGGGTTTGGTGTTCCAGCAGTAATATCAACTTTGTTTCCTATTAAAGAAGTATTTGTCATATCTAATGTTCCTGCAACTATTTCAATACCTCCACCTGCACGGTTTGCGGCGTTGGCATCAATCATTCCTCCGATAATGGCTACACCACCATCAGTTGTTAAAATTCCACCACCAGAGCCCGAGGTTCCAGTTGCAAGATTGCTTTGGATAGTTCCATTTATAACCCCTAGTTCTCCACCATTATTATAAATTCCTCCCCCACCAGAGCCGCTAATGGCTTTATTTAAATTAACCATTGTATTGAAAACACTCATGGTGCTTCCTTCTTGGTTCCAAATTCCACCACCTTGATTGAAAGCGTTGTTTGCAGAAATAGACGCATCATTAATAATTGTTGTAGTAGCTCCAGAAATATGTATTCCACCACCGTTCCCGGGGTTTGGTGTACCTGCAGTTCCGTTTACATCATTCAGCGCTACAAAGGTGCCATTTAAATTAAGGGCTCCATCAATTACTTCTATCCCTCCTCCTGCTCTATTCGCAAAGTTTTGGGTTATTGCAATATCTGCAACGGTTACGGTTCCATTTGTCGATAAAATTCCACCACCAGAGCCTGCAGCTCCGTTAGCCATATTATTATTAATGGAAGTTCCTTCAAGAATATCTAAAGTTCCTCCATCATTGTAGATTCCACCACCACCATTGTCGGCATTTGCACCACTAGCAATATTATTTGTTACTGGCACTCCATCAACAGTCATTGATCCGCCGCCATTCCAAAGACCACCGCCTTCTGCAGCTGCAATATTTGCATCAACGGTTCCTCCTGTAATAGTTGCATTTCCAGTTCCACCAACGTGAAGCCCACCACCATTTCCTGGAGCGGCAACAGCTGGTGCAACACCTGCATTGTTTGTATTTAAAGTAGTCCCAGATATTATTAATGTTCCTGCAGCGATTTCAATTCCACCACCTGCACGATTTGCAACATTATCTGTAATTATCGCATTGGTTACCGTTACAGTTCCATCAGTGCTATGAATTCCACCACCAGAACCTGCCGTTCCATCTGCTTTATTATTTGTTATTTCAGTTCCTGCTAAAACATTAAGTATTCCCCCATTATTGAAAAGAGCTCCACCACCATCATCTGCCAAAAGACCACTTGCAGTATTTCCACTTAGAGTTGTTGCTTCAACAGTCATAATTCCAGTGTTATTCCAAAGTCCACCACCTTCTTGGGCAGCTTTGTTATCTTGAATTGTACTATTTGAAATAGCTGCGTTCGTAGTTCCAGAAAGGTGAATAGCGCCACCGTTACCCGGATTTGCCATTGTACCTAACCCAATATTAACACCTGCAGAGTTTCCACTTAAGGTAACTCCGTCTAAAGTGAGCGTATTTCCTGACGCATCTTCTATTGCCCCACCTGCACGACTTGCATAGTTTCCTGAAATGGCACTTCCGGTTGCAACATTTAATGTTCCTCCCGTGTTATTAAACAAAGCACCCCCGCGTCCTCCTGGGGTTGCTCCCATTGCTACGTTAGCAGTAAGCGTAGTTGCAGCATCAACATTTAAAATACCTCCAAAGTTGAAAATTCCACCACCACCGGTTGCATCACCAGTTGCTTTATTTCCTGTAATGGAAGTTCCAGAAACAGACATTGTTCCAGTCCCATTCCAAAGTCCACCGCCTTCAAAAGCCATGTTATTTGTAACACTTCCGCCGTTATAGTTTACATTTCCAGGACCAGTAATATGAAGTCCTCCTCCATTTCCTGGCGCTGGAGCGTTGGCTGTATTTTGATTTAAAACAACATTGTTGAATGTATACGTTTCGCCCATAGCAGAATTTAGTTCAATTCCACCACCGGCTCTGTTTGCTGAATTGTCTTCAAAAGTTACCCCATCAACTACCAAAGTTCCTGGGGTAAGGTTGAAAATTCCACCTCCAGAACCTGCAGTTCCACTTGCTACATTTCGCACTACTTGAGTTCCTGGCGCAAGAGTAAGGGTACCTCCGTTATTGAAAATACCTCCGCCACCATTATCAGAAGCATCACCTTCTGCTGTGTTAAAATCTATAAAGGTATCTGCAAAGATTACAGCTCCAGCCTGAACAGTCATAGTTCCGCCGTTGTTCCATAATCCTCCACCTTCAGATGCGGCCGCATTCAAAAATACGATTCCACTTAAAGTTACATTGGTTGTGTTACCAGTTACGTGAAGTCCACCCCCATTTCCTGGATTTGGAATTCCACCAGTAGCTGTTCCGTTTACATCATTGAAAATTAATTGCAGATCAACAAGATTTGCTGTTCCATCTATAATTTCTATTCCACCGCCCGCACGGTTTGCTCCGTTTGAAGTAAGTGCCGCCGAATTTACATTCAGAGTTCCAGAAGTACTCAAAATAGCTCCCCCAGAACCAGAAGTTCCAGTTGCTATATTGCTAAAAATATCTGCGAATGAATCAATATTCATGGTTCCTCCATCATTATAGAGAGCACCTCCACCTTGTTCAGGATTGTTTCCTGTAGCTTCGTTTGTGCTTAACTCTGTATCGCTACCTGTAATAGTCATTATTCCGGTACCGTTCCAAAGTCCACCACCTTCAACGGCTGTGTTATTTTGAACAATACAATTAGTGAAAGTTGAATTTCCGACTCCACTTATATGAAAGGCTCCACCATTTCCTGGTGCAGTTGCTCCCGTTGCTGTATTATTTCTCAAAGTAACATTGGAAAAGTTGTATAATTCACCTGGAGCAGAAAGCACTTCAATACCTCCTCCTGCTCTATTGGCAGTGTTTCCAGAGATATTAATTCCGTTAATATTTAAGATTCCCGGGGTAAGGCTAAAAATTCCTCCTCCCGAACCCGCAGTTCCATCTGCAATGTTATTGGATATGGTTGTTGAAGAAACCATTAAAGCTCCCCCATTATTGAAAATACCTCCACCACCATCATCTGGAAGATTACCCGAAGCTATATTTCCTGAAATAGTTGAACCTGTTACTGACATCATTCCAGCATTGTTCCATAGTCCACCTCCTTCTTGGGCGGCTTGATTATTTCTTATTGTACTGTTTGAAATTGTTGCAGAAGTAGTTCCCGACAAATGCAAAGCGCCTCCGTTTCCTGGATTTGCCATTGTTCCCAATCCAATGTCTGCCCCTGCGGAATTTCCTTCCAAAGTGATTCCAGTCAAGGTTAAATTTCCGCCTGAAGTGTCTTCAATTGCACCACCAGCTCTACTTGCGTAATTACCGTTAATAATTAGACCAGAAGCCAATGTAAGTGTTCCTCCGGTATTGTTAAAGATTGCTCCACCGCGTCCGCCTGGAGTTGTACCCATTGCGATATTTGCAGTAAGTTTTGTTAATGCATCAACATTTAAATTTCCACCATTATTGAATAAAGCTCCACCACCAGTATTTGGGCCCAGTGCAGAGTTTCCATTAAGATCACAATTTATAAGAGTCATTGTGCCTGTACCATTCCATAAAGCCCCTCCTTCATTTACTGCTATGTTTCTTAAAAATCTAGCAGACAAAGTTGAAGATGCTGCACCTGTAATATGAATAGCTCCACCATTTCCTGGAGGACCTGTAACAGTATTGTCCGAGAAAACTGTGTTTCCGGTAACAATTAAATTATTAGAGGATTGAACTTCAATAGCTCCACCTGCTCTATTTGCTGTATTTCTTCTAAAAGAACCTCCATTAATATCTAAAATTCCAGTTCCAATATTAAAAATTGCACCCCCACTTCCTGGAGATCCATTCGCATTGTTGTCATTAAAAGAACAGCCATTTATATCGAGACTAGTATTCTCACTATATATAGCTCCCCCATTTACGTCGGTACCATTTATAAAAGTTACGTTCGTAATCTTTACAGAATTCGCATTAGTGATTGTAAAAATTCTACCATTATTTGCAGCAGCATTAATTGTGCTTCCAAAGGCTGAAATAGTTAATTCATCTGTAATACTTATTGGACCCGATGTTAAAACTGGGTTGACAAACAACCCAATAGTAATTGTATTTGGACCAGGGTTTGCATTGGCGTTTGCTATTGCTAGACGCAATGAACCAGGACCTGTATCATTGCCATTGGTTACTTGACCAAATGACAAGAATGCCGTTAGTAAAAATGAAATCGATAAGAAAAGATTTCGCGTAATTTTAATTTTCATAAGCTTGATTTTTAAGTTAATTATCAATACTTACGTTAAATTCTAAAACCACGGTTTCCCAACGAAATGTTAAATTTATTGAATGATAGTATTTTAGAACATTCCAATATGTTAAAAAGAATACAACTATCCTTTTTTTATATAACCTAATCTCAATAAAAAAGCACCTTTAGAAAGGTGCTTTAGAGTTAATTTGATAACAGTGAAAATTATTTTAAATAATTCAAAACATTTTTCTCTATACGCTCATGAATATTTGAAACATCTGCTTTCACAAATTTTTCACCTGTAATATTTTCATAAAGCTCAATATATCTTTCAGAAACGGTTTCAATATATTCATCGCTCATAAATGGAACTTTCTGTCCTTCCAAACCCTGAAAGCCATTCTGAATTAGCCATTGGCGCACAAACTCTTTTGAAAGCTGTTTCTGTGGCTCGTTATTTTTTTGTCGTTCTTCATAACCTTCTGCATAAAAATAACGTGAAGAATCTGGAGTGTGGATTTCATCTATAAGAACTATTTTACCGTCCTTCGTTTTTCCAAATTCATATTTCGTATCCACTAAAATCAATCCGCGCTTGGCAGCAATCTCACTTCCTCTTTGAAAAAGTTTTCGGGTATAGTCTTCCAACTGTAGGTAATCAGCTTCTGAAACGATTCCTCTTTTCAATATATCTTCTCGGGAAATATCTTCATCGTGATCGCCCATTTCTGCTTTAGTTGCAGGTGTTATTATTGGCTGCGGAAATTTATCGTTTTCACTCATTCCTTCCGGCATCTCCACGCCACAAAGAATTCGTTTACCTGCTTTGTATTCCCTCGCTGCATGACCACTCATATAACCGCGAATTACCATTTCAACTTTAAATGGTTCACAAGCTTCACCAATAGCTACGTTTGGGTCTGGTATGGCAGTCAACCAATTTGGCACCAAATCTTCAGTATCGCGCATCATTTGAGTAGCAATCTGGTTCAAAATCTGACCCTTATAAGGAATTCCTTTGGGCATAACTACGTCAAAAGCGCTTAGCCTATCCGTTGCTACCATCAAAAGTTTGTTATTTTCCAAAGTATAAACTTCTCGAACTTTTCCGTGATAAACACTTTTCTGTCCAGGAAAGCTGAAATCTGTGACAATTATAGTATTACTCATTCTTTAATCTACGTTTTCAATATTTTTATAAGCAGCAATCACTTCTTTTACCAGACGGTGACGAATTACATCTTTGTCATCAAGATAAACCATTCCTATGCCTTTCACATCTTTCAAAACAAGTAATGCTTCTTTCAATCCAGAGGTTACGCGTCGCGGTAAATCTATTTGTCCGGGGTCGCCCGTAATCATAAACTTGGCGTTTTTCCCCATACGGGTCAAAAACATTTTCATTTGGGCGTGGGTCGTGTTTTGGGCTTCGTCTAAAATCACGAAAGCATTATCCAATGTTCTACCACGCATAAATGCCAAAGGTGCAATCTGTATAATTCCCGTTTCAATATGTGAAGCCAACTTTTCTGCAGGAATCATATCGCGAAGTGCATCATACAAAGGTTGCATATAGGGGTCTAATTTTTCTTTTAAATCTCCAGGAAGAAAACCTAAATTCTCTCCAGCTTCCACTGCAGGCCTTGTTAAGATTATTCGCTTAACTTCTTTATCTTTTAATGCTTTAACGGCTAAGGCAACACCTGTATAGGTTTTTCCAGTTCCGGCTGGCCCAACGGCAAAAACCATATCGTTTGTTCCCATTAGCGCCACCAATTTTCTTTGGTTTGCTGTTTGGGCTTTTATAGGTTTTCCGCTTAAACCATGGACAATTACTTCTCCGCTTCCTGCTGGACTTTCATATTCTTCCTTATTTCTGCTTAAAAGTACACGCTCAATTACATTTTCATCAAGCTTATTGTATTTAGCAACATGCTCCAAAAGCATTGTAATTCTTCTGTCAAATTCCTCCAAAACATCTTCATCGCCATAGGCTTTGATTTTATTGCCGCGTGCAACGATTTTGAGTTTTGGGAAATATTTTTTAAGAAGGTCAATATTAGCATTTTCAAGTCCGAAGAAATCTCTTGGACTAATCTCTGTGAGTTCGATGATAAGTTCGTTCAAAAGGCGCGCATTTTTATTATGTGGAATATGCAAAAAATAGTTTTGCTACTAACAAAAGTAACCTATTTTTGTGGTAACTCTTTTAAGAAAATATCAACAATCCATTTATGCCTATAATCACACTTACTACTGACTTCGGAGAGAAGGATCACTTTGTGGGCGCAGTAAAAGGAGCTATTTACAGCGAAATGGAAGATGCCAAAATTGTTGATATCTCGCACTCTATTTCGCCATTTCACTTACACGAAGCTGCCTATATAATCCAAAACGCATACAAGAGTTTTCCGCAAGGAACAATACACGTAATTGGGGTAGATTCTGAGTTAAACCCTGAAAATAAGCACATTGCTGTTTATATGGACGGACACTATTTTGTCTGTGCAGATAATGGTATTATTTCTATGCTAACTTCAGAAATTCGTCCTGAAAAAATTGTTGAGATAAATATTCACGATCGTATAATTAGCAATTTCCCTGTTTTAGATGTTTTCGTGAAAGTTGCTGGACATATTGCCCGTGGAGGAACACTTGAAGTTATTGGTAAAACTATTTCTGAAATAAAGGAATTAACCGGCATCCGTCCTGTTGTGAGCAATAAAGAAAGTCAAATAATTGGAAATGTTATCTATATTGATAACTATGGAAATGTGATAAGCAACATAACAAAAAAGCTTTTTGAAGAAGTAGGTCGCGGCCGAGAGTTTATTATAAATGCTCGAACTGCTAAATTCAATCAAATACACACACATTATAGTGATGCTATAAATTTTGATCTTCCCCCAGAAAAACGCGAGGAAGACGGAAAGAAACTGGCTCTTTGGAATTCATCACAATTTCTGGAATTGGCTATTTATAAAAGCAATCCTACCTCGGTGGGCGGTGCCTCCAGTCTTTTTGGGCTGGAATTTAGAGATACAATTACAGTAAATTTTAATGTATAATAAGGAAGAAATGTTCATGATAATTGTAACCATTTGCACTATAAGCTCAGTAATCTTAAATTAACTATATGTTTACAAGAATAGTAAAAATGGAATTTGAAAAAGAAAACATAGCTACTTTTCTGGCTAATTTTGAGTTAGTTAAAAAAAAGATTCGCAATTTCCCCGGCTGTACTTTTTTGGAACTTTACAACGATAAAAATGACGAAACAATCTTTTTCACCTATAGTCGTTGGAATGATGAAGCTGATTTAGAAAATTACAGAACCAGCGAACTTTTTAAAAAAGTTTGGAGCGAAACAAAACCAATGTTCAAAACTAAAGCCGCAGCTTGGAGCGTTGATACTCTTCACAGTTTGAAATAATTAGAACTCAATGTTTACACTAATAAAACGCGAAATAAACTCCTTCTTTTCCAGTACCATCGGGTATTTGGTGATTGCTGTTTTTTTGGTAATCAACGGTTTGTTTCTTTGGGTTTTTAATGGAAATTTCAACATACTAGATTCTGGTTTTGCAGACCTTTCCCCTTATTTTGAACTCGCTCCTTGGGTTTTATTATTTTTGATTCCGGCAGTTTGCATGCGCGCCTTTAGTGACGAAATGAAAATGGGCACTTTGGAACTTTTGCTTACCAAACCCATATCATTACAGCATATAGTTTTGGGGAAATACATTGGAGCAGTAATATTAATTTTAATAGCTTTACTTCCAACTGTTTTATACGTATTTACAATCGCTGAACTTGGCAACCCACCCGGAAACTGGGATGTTGGCAGCACAATTGGCTCCTACATTGGTCTGTTCTTTTTGGTGCTGGCCTATACTTCAATCGGAATATTTTCATCCACGCTTTCGCAAAACCAAATTGTGGCTTTTATAATTGCTGTCTTTCTTTGTTTTGCACTTTATTATGGTTTTGAAGGCTTTACTTCTTCCTCTTTTAATATTTCAAATTTGGGCATGAAAGCACATTTTGATAGTGTGGCACGCGGAGTTTTAGATACACGTGATTTGATTTACTTTTTGAGCGTAACGGTATTCTTCATTGCGCTAACCATTTTTAAATTGAAGAAACTGTAATGAAGACTACAATTAAACAAAATATCGTTTCTGTACTTATTCTACTAGTAGGATTAATTCTATTGAATGTTCTTGGAAACTATTTCTACATACGCTTCGACCTTACACAGGATAAACGTTTCACTCTTTCTGATGAAGCAAAAAAAATTGTAGATCAAGTAGATTCTCCATTAATCGTTGATGTTTTTTTGAAAGGAAATTTTCCGCCAGAATTCCGAAGACTCCAAGGTGAAACCAAACAACTTTTAGAAGAATTTTCAGCATACAATCCCAACATAAAATTTGAATTCATTAATCCTACTGAAAAAGGAAATGAAGCCTTTCAATCACAATTTGAAAAATTTGGATTAACGCCTGCGCAAGTTTCGGTAACCGAAAGTGGCAAACAAAGCACCGAACTTGTCTATCCTTGGGCACTTGCTCATCACGACGGTAAATCTGTTAAAATTGGTTTACTGAAAAATCAACTCGGAGCAACTTCTGAAGAACGAGTTAATAGTTCGCTTCAAAATTTACAGTATGCTTTTGCCGATGGTTTTAAAAAATTAGCTACTGAAAAATCCAAAAAAATAGCCGTGCTAAAAGGAAATGGTGAATATGACGATCGCTACATTGCCGATTTTTTTTCCACCCTTCGGGAATATTATTTTATAGCACCTTTTACACTCGATTCCGTCGCTTCAAATCCTGAAAAAACTTTAAAAGCTTTGGAAGGTTTTGATTTAATAGTTGCCGCCCAACCCACAGAAGCCTTCAGTGATACTGAAAAATATGTGTTGGATCAATATATTATGAACGGTGGCGAATCGCTTTGGTTAATGGATGCAACACAAATGCAGGTTGATACTGTTAGCGGAAAAAGCTACGCCTTCGGAAAAGATTTAAATTTGAATGATTTCTTTTTTAAATACGGAATCCGAATCAATCCAAACTTAGTTAAAGACGTCTATTCCGCGCCAATAGTTTTGGCAAGTGGCGATGAACGCGACGCACAATACAACCGCTATCCGTGGTTTTTTAGTCCATTGAGCAGCAGCGCAAACAATCATCCAATCGTTTCGAATATTGAAGCTGTAAAGTTTGATTATGCCAGTGCTATTGACACACTTCCGAACAACATTAAAAAAACGGTTTTACTTTCTACTTCACCCATAACTAAAATCGTGGGACTCCCATTCCCTATTGATTATGAATCAGAAATCCCAAAGAATTTACAAGTAGTGAACGAAGGTCCCAATCCTGATGAATACAACGCGGGAGAAGTACCGTTGGCAGTTTTAATGGAAGGGGAATTTACCTCGGTATTTAAAAATCGCGTGAAGCCAATAAAGCTTGAAGGTGAACTAAAGAATATTGATGACGGAAACCCTGCAAAAATGGTTGTTATTAGCGATGGCGACATCATAAAAAACCAAATGCAAGGCAATCGTCCCCTTGAGCTTGGCTTTGATAAAATGACCAATCAATTCTACGGAAATAAAGAATTTCTGCTTAATACCGTCAATTACCTTCTCGATGACAGTGGACTTATAAACATTAGAACACGGCAAATTGCAGTGCCATTTCTCGATCCACAAAAAACCTTGGAACAAAGAAACAAGTGGCAAATACTTAATATATTGTTACCGTTGGGGTTACTGGCTCTTTTCGGAATTGTTTTCACCATTTACCGCAAACGCAAATACACACATTGAATGTTGATAAGTTTGTTTTAACAAACACTTCAATTGAAATATATTTGTGGTTCGACAGGTTCACCAACCTTTTATTACACTATAAATTAAAAGTTGTGGCGAGCATTATTGAGAATTATTTCATCAAAAACACACATAATGAAATTCATCGTATCGAGTTCGTATTTATTAAAACAACTACAGGTTTTAGGCGGTATCATCAACAATAACAATACCCTGCCTATTTTAGATAATTTTCTGTTCAATTTAGATGGAAAATCCCTTACAGTTTCAGCTTCCGATTTGGAAACCACAATTTCCTCAAAATTGGAAGTGGAAAGTACTGAAAAAGGATTGGTTTGCATTCCCGCAAGACTTTTATTGGAAACACTTAAAACCTTTCCGGAACAACCTTTAACATTTACTATTGAAGACAACAATACTATAGAAATAAGCAGTAACCACGGGAAGTACGCTTTGGCATACGCCAGTGGCGAAGAATTTCCAAACGCTGTGGAGTTGAAAGATCCTTCTTCAACTGTAGTGCAAGGCGATGTGCTTGCAACAGCAATCAGCAAAACTATTTTCGCTTCGGGGAATGACGATTTAAGACCTGTAATGAGCGGTGTTTTCTTTCAGTTTTCAACAGACAACTTAGTGTTTGTAGCTACCGATGCCCACAAATTGGTGAAATACACACGTGATGATATCAGCGCTTCGCAAACTGCGGAATTCATTATGCCTAAAAAACCTCTTACACTTTTAAAGAGTATTCTTGCCGGTAGCGAAGACGAAGTAACTATTGAATATAACGACAGTAACGCAAAGTTCATTTTTGAAAATACTGAAATGGTTTGCCGTTTGATTGATGGAAAATACCCAAACTACGAAGCTGTTATTCCAAAGGAAAATCCGAATAAATTAATTATTGACAGAAACCAGTTTTTGAATTCTGTTCGTCGTGTTTCCATTTTCTCAAGCAAAACCACGCACCAAATTCGTTTGAAGATTGCTGGAGCAGAACTGAATATTTCGGCAGAAGATATAGATTACAGCAACAAAGCTGAAGAGCGTTTAACTTGCGATTACCAAGGGGATGATATGCAAATTGGTTTTAACAGCCGTTTCCTTACCGAAATGCTAAATAACCTAACGAGCGATGAAGTTTCTTTGGAAATGAGCCTTCCAAACCGTGCAGGAATTCTAACTCCTGTTGATGGCTTAGATGAAGGTGAAACAGTTACTATGCTTGTTATGCCAGTAATGCTGAACAATTAGATTCTTCGATTGTTAGATAATTAGATTTAAAAAATCCACCTTTTGGTGGATTTTTTTATTTCAAAATATGTGATGACATTTTATTTATTATTTCGATGTGTAGTTAGTTTAATCCTTAAAATCAATAATAACTAAAACTACACACATGAAAACATTAAAAACATTAAGCATTTTATTCTTCTCTCTACTCATTCTTTCCTGTTCCAAAGATGATGGTGATGACGAAGGTAGCACCGATCCTGAAGCTGAATTTACAGCTACTATTAATGGCGGACCCTATAACAACTTTGTGGCAAAGTTAGGTAGCTATTCATCTGATAGTACTTACGGACTTACAATTGCAGTTGTTGACGAAAATGGAAATACTATCCGCCTTTTTATGAACAATACAGGTGGATTTAGCAGTGGTGTTACTAAGGAAGTGGGAGATGTAGATGGAGACGGCTTTCAAACAAGTGCTCTTTTTAGAGACCAAGCAACCCAAATTATCTATACTGCAAATTCGGGAAGTTTAAATATTGAAAAAAACAATGAAAGTAATGCCGACCCAGACAATAGAGTTGTTTCAGGGACTTTTAATGTTACAGCTACTATTAATTCAGGAGTCACAGTTACTATAAATGGTAATTTCAAAAATATGGTAGTTTCTGGTTTGTAAAGAATTTTTAAGACGGAGTAAAAAGGGAAATAATCTTGTGTTGTTTCCCTTTTTATTTAAAGTAGCATACTTTTCAATTTTTATTATACTATTTATAAATCGATAACTATTATTCAAGTCCAGAAGTGTAAACAACAATAATTAGTACTTTTGCAGCCAATGACACACTCAGACACTATCGTGGCAATGGCAACCCCAGCAGGCGCTGGAGCAATAGCTATTTTAAGGCTTTCAGGGCCAGAGGCTATCAACATTGCTTCCTCTATTTTCACTTCCATTTCGGGAAAGGAACTCGCAAAGCAGAAAACACATACTGTACATTTAGGAAATATAAAAGATGGTGAACGTGTTATAGACGAAGTGCTAATCACAATTTTCAAAAACCCAAACAGCTATACAGGAGAAGACGTGGTGGAAATTTCCTGTCACGGAAGTAGTTTCATCCAACAAGAAATAATACAACTATGCCTTCGAAAAGGTAGCCGAATGGCACAGGCGGGTGAATTTACATTACGTGCCTTCCTCAATGGAAAGATGGATTTAAGCCAAGCAGAAGCAGTTGCAGACCTAATTGCTAGCGACAGTGCTGCCAGCCACCAATTGGCAATACAACAAATGCGCGGCGGCTTTTCTTCAGAAATAAAAAAACTTCGCGAAGAGCTTTTAAATTTTGCTTCTTTAATTGAGTTGGAACTAGATTTCGCAGAAGAAGATGTGGAGTTTGCTAATAGGGAAGAGTTTCAAAAACTTATCTCAAAAATCACCCTTGTTCTTAAGCGCTTGATAGATTCCTTCGCCACAGGAAATGTGTTAAAAAATGGTATTCCTGTTGCCATTGTTGGCGAACCCAACGTGGGTAAATCTACGCTTTTAAATGCGCTGTTAAATGAAGACCGCGCCATAGTTTCAGAAATTGCAGGAACTACACGCGATACTATTGAAGATGAAATAAGCATAGGCGGAATCGGGTTTCGCTTTATTGATACTGCGGGAATCCGAGAAACGATTGACGTTATTGAAGGCTTGGGGATAAAGAAAACTTTTGAAAAAATTGATGCTGCACAGGTTGTTGTATATCTTTTTGATGCTGAAAAGTTTCTAGTTTCAAGCTCCAAATTTCAAATTGAAATTGAAACGATAAAAAATAAGTATCCCTTAAAAAATCTTGTAATTGTTGCAAATAAAGTTGACAAGCTTACAGAAGAAGAAATAAAACAACTAAATGTCACCCTGAGCGCAGTTGAAGGGGCTTCCTATTTGTTGCTTTCTGCTAAAACCAACCAGGGCGTGGAAGAACTCCAAAATAAATTACTCGAATTTGTAAACACCGGGGCGCTCCGAAACAATGAAACCATCGTTACCAACAGCCGCCATTACGACGCTATGCTGAAAGCCTTGGAAGAGATTATAAAAGTTCAAGAAGGTATTGACAGCGATTTGAGTGGAGATTTGCTGGCTATAGACATTCGGCAAGCACTTTATTATTTCGGAGAAATAACCGGTGAAATATCCAACGACGAACTTCTTGGAAATATTTTTGCTAATTTCTGCATCGGGAAGTAAAACTGTTTTTAATTCCGTTAAGATTTCCTTAAATCAACCGATTAATACCATTATTCCGTGGAATTGGCTATTGAAACCCATAGTTTTGCCCATTATTGATTAAATAATTGAAAAAAACAAAATATTATGAGTCAAGTTACAGGAAATGAAACCGTAAAACTTCACTACACAGGAAAACTGAATGACGGACAAGTGTTCGACAGTTCTGTGCAACGCGAGCCACTAGAGGTAAAACTTGGAGAAGGTCGATTGATTCCAGGTTTTGAAAAGGGATTAGTGGATATGAAGGTTAATGAAAAGAAAACTATTACCATCCCGAAAGATGAGGCATATGGTGATGTTCAAAAAGAACTTTTCCAAAAAATTCCAAATGACAACCTTCCACAGGAAATAAAACCGGAAGTTGGTATGGGTCTTGTGTCTAAAAATCCTGACGGTAGTGAGCGTCAACTGCGCATCGCAGATGTAAAAGACGATTTTATTATCGTAGATGCTAACCATCCATTGGCTGGACAGGATCTTACTTTTGAGCTTGAACTATTGGAGATAAAATAATTTTTTATCATATTTTTTAAAGAAGAAGGCTGCCGTTTTGGCGGCCTTTTTTTTTAAAACTTTTCAAGCTTATGTAACTAAAGTAGCAAACTAATACTAAGGTTTTTCTTAAATTTGTGAATATCCATCAATTCTAAGACACCTCACCTATGATTGAACAAAAGAAGTATTTATATATACTTATTTTTTTAATAATAGCACCAATTACTTCGCACTCCCAAAAATTTTCTAATAACCAAATTGATAGTTTATTTAATGAAATAAAAGTAAAGCCAAACACAACTACTAAGGTCGATGGCCTAATTTCATTGTATAAAAAAGCTAATCGTTCTAAAATAAAAAATGAGGCTATTATTGATGAAGCAATAGCTATTTCAGAAAAGATATTTTACTTAAAAGGCCTTGGCGAAAGTTACGACAGGCGCGGATTGGCAGCTAGGTATGCCAACGATTATGAGCAAGCTGTAAATGATCATAAAAGGGCGCTAAGCTATTTTGTTAAAACAACAGATACGCTACTAAAAATTAAATGCCTAAATAATTTGGGGGTCAGTTTTAGAAAGTTAAATCTGGAAAAAGAAGCTTTCGACTATTATTTTCAAGCACTGGCATTATCAGAAAAAATAAATCACGATAAAAGTATTAGTATAGCTTTAAATGGGATAGGCAATGTATTTCTTGATATTAAAGAATATGACAAAGCATTATACTATTTCAAAAAAGTATATACGCTTGATGTAAAGTCTAAGAATATAGAAGGGCAACAATATAGTTTGTCTAATATTGGCGAATCGTATTTATATAAGAAATCTTATGATACGGCATATTTTTACATCAATAAGGCCTTAGAATCTACTAAAGAATTTAACAATAAGGAAAGTGAAGCTATTAGGTACAATCTGCTAGGGTTACTTTTTCAAAAGAAAGAAGACTATAAACAATCTACCGAATACTATAAGGAAGCCATTCCTATGTTTACACAAACAAATAATATTAGGTATTTGAGCAATACGCTCATTAACCTTGGCCGTAACGAGTTACATTTAGGACATTTTGATATTGCAAAAGACAATATAACCAACGGCTTAAAAAACGCTAAAATTATAAAGTCTAAGGAAAATATTGCCTTAGGATACCATGCATTAGTAGATTATTATACAATTACCAAAGATTACAAAAACGCGCTAGAAGCTCATCAAATGGCTATGGTTTTTAAGGACAGTATTGTAAACGAAAAAATTCAAAAAAGCATTGTTAGTACGCAGATTGCTTATGAAACGGAGAAAAAGGATACTGAAATTCAACAATTAGCAATTGAAAAAAGCGAGATACAAGAAGATGCCAAAACCAATTATAATAGGTTGTTAATATCTATAATTGGGGGTTCGAGTGCAATGATTGCTGTACTTATTATGTTTTATTTATATCGTAAAAATTCTGATTTAAAAATTGAATTTAAAAACAATCAATTACAAAAGTTTATGAATCAAATTAAGGAATTGGAAAACAAAGCAAATTCTAAAGATGAAATAAATCAGGAAAATTTCATTGCGCATTTAAACGAATTCAATCTTACAAAACGTGAAATAGAGGTTTGTTCTTTAATCGCGGAAGGATTAAATAATAACGAGATAGCTAAAGCCATGTTCGTTTCAAAAAACACTATTAAAACACATATTAAAAATATCTACTCAAAATTAGATGTAAATAACAGGATTCAAGCAATTCAGAAATTGAATGTTGCTTAAAATATTCAGCTACTCCCCGATTCCCATTTTTACTAGCCTAAAAGACTAAAAACCACCCTTCTGGGTGAGTAAAATCACACTTTATAATGAAGTAAATTTTATAGTTTAAAACTAATTTAGCATTAGTAAAAGTGCTAACATTTAAACTATAAACACGATGAAAAAACCAATTCAGAATTACCATTTCAACATAACGATTAAATTCTTGTTAGTTGCGTTGCTATTTAGTTTTGCACCGCAGCAATCGAATGCTCAAATTTTTAAAAAGCTTACACAAAAGGCTCAAGATAAAATTGAGAAAGAAGCGGAAGATAGAACTGAAAGAAGAGTTAATAAAAAGATTGACAAAACTTTTGATGAAACCGAAGATGCCATCGATGGGAAAACTTCAGAAGACAACAATTCAGAGAATAATTCAAATAATACTAATAATTCAAGCAATTCTACAGCAGAAAACGGAAATCAGGCATCTAATAACCCTAATGTAGTTTGGAATAAGTTCGATTTTATTCCTGGAGACACTGTAATTTTTGAAGATGGCCCAAGCGCCAACGAAGAAAACGGTGAGTTTCCTAGCCGTTGGGATTTATATAGAGGATCTGCAGAAATTGGAGAAGTAAATGGCGAACCTGTTATTATGTTCTTAAATGGTGGGGGGCGAATTGTTCCGTATTTAAAAAATTCAAAAGAAGACTATTTACCCGAAGTTTTTACAATTGATTTGGATGTTTGGTTTGATGGCGATGATTCTCATAATCATAGATATTGGATAAAATTTAAAGACGATAAGAATCAATTTAATAAAACAAAAAATGATCAATTAGAAATTTACTCCAATGGGTTAGAATTTTTAGATACAGATAAACGCTATCCTGGGAGAGAAAATGTTAATTGGAATGTGAATAAAGTGGGGGTTTGGAAACACATTTCAATTGCGTATACCAAAGGAAAATTTAAAGCTTATATGGATGACACAAGATTAATTAATGTGCCTCATTTAGAAATGAACCCTTGGGGAATTACACTTCTTGCTGAAAACGATATGATGTACGTTAAAAACTTCCGTATTGCCAAAGGCGGTGTGAAATATTATGACCGTGTACTTTCCGAAGGGAAAATTATTGTTAATGGAATTAAATTCGATACAAACAAAGCTACGCTGAAACCAGAAAGCATGGGTCCGATTAATGAAATTTACAGCCTTATGGAAAAGCAAGCCGATCTTAATTTTAGTGTAGAAGGCCACACAGATAGTGATGGGGATGATACTTCGAATATGACTTTATCTAAAGCCAGAGGAAAGACCGTTATGGATAAGCTTATTGAAATGGGGATTAGCGCCAACAGACTTAAAGCATCTGGTTTTGGTGAAAGTAAACCTATAGATAACAACACTACTCCTGAAGGAAAAGCCAACAATAGAAGGGTTGAATTTGTCAAGTTTTAAATTGACTACTATTTCTTAACAGGTCTTAAGGCCTGTTAAGAAATACCATTTACGAATTTTTAAAACAAACAAAAATGCTACACAGATTAATACTTATTACACTATTCACTTTTGTTGCAACGATAAACGGTTTTTCACAAGAAAAAACGAATGTTTCGGGGGAATGGATGTTAGAACATATAGCCAAAAATGGAAAATACGAAAGTATAGGCGCGCTGCTAGACTTTAATGAAGATGGTAAAGTGTATACTCGGCAAATACCTATGGGAACTTGGGAATTTAACCAAGCTGAAAACACCATTATAATGAATATAAAGGAAAAACCGGAAAGCTATGAAATAGTTTACTTATCTAGCACCAATATGCAGCTGAGCGTTAATGATGAAGAGTGGTATTTAAGCAAAATAGATCGCGAAAAAATAGAGAAAGACAATTTGGCCTCCGGCTTAATAGGTTTATGGGAATACGCAAATGATATGGGCGATGGTACGCGTCGTTTAATTGAATTTAAAGCACCCGATAACCTAACGCTTATAGAGAAATCTAAAGATATGCAGGGTCGCTCTTCTGGCATGTGGTTATTTGATGCAGAACTTAATAGACTGACTATTATTGGGCAAATAGAACGAATTAGGGGTACTAATGAAGAGGTAACTATTACAGATAACGAAGTAAATTTTGTAAATAATAAAGTGGCTACTACCTTAAAAAAGGTAACCCGAGATACGGTAGCGCTAGAGCGTCTTACTTTTAAGAAGGAAGATTTTTATGATGAAAATGGAGATTACAAATACTACGATGACGAACAAAAATTACCATGGAATGATTCAATGGAAATGATGATGAAGCTGGAAAACGTAAAACAATTGGTTTACTCCTATTCAACATTAATAGAAGGAGCCGTTGTTTTTGAGAAGAAAACGCTTATTGCAAATGTAGATTCGAACCTTGATGAGCAAACATTGAGTATTGATTTTATTTTTTATGGATACGACCGCTATAATCTTCCGGAAGACGCCGAACTACCTCCAAATGAATATGATGAATACAATGATCTTTACCCTTTAGAAGACGACACCTATAGAGTTGTTGGAGAAGAAAATATTACAACCCCTGCAGGAAGTTTTAACTGCACCGTTGTTGAAGCTGCTGGTAGTTTTGATGAAAACATAAAATTCTGGATGATTAATGACCAACCCGGTATTGTTGCCAAAATCATTAAAGATGAACCCGGCAAATTTGGTCATTATATTATATACGAACTACAAGAAATAAAATAAGAATCTAAAACTTTAAAGAAATGAAAAAATCTAGCCTATTATTAGTATTAATTATAACACTTATAAGTTGCAATAGCAACAGTCAGAAAGCATTAAAGCGGTACCAAATAAAATCGGGTATTGTGGAATACAAATCTACAATTACAGGAAATGCTTTGGGAAGCACTATGTCTGGTGCTGGTACAGAAACAATTTATTTTAAAGATTGGGGTGCTATTGAATTAAAGGATGAAAGATCTACCCAAAACACGACTATTAAAATTCTCGGTACCGAGAAAAACGAAACGGAGGAAACTCACATTGTCAACAAATTAGACAATGGTGAATGGTATACCGTTAATTTTGACAGAAAGGAGATAACCGCTCAAAGATCGATACCCATGGATATGATTACAGCATTTCACCCCGATGCCGATGCAGGTGATGTTGGTAGAGATATGATAAAAGGACTTGAAGGAAAAATGATTGGGGAAGAAGATTACAAGGGTTATAAGTGTGAAATCTGGGAAGCCATGGGCGTGAAACAATGGGTTTATAAACATTTCACATTAAAAATTGAAAGTACTGTTATGGGAATAACTACTTCTAAAGAAGCCACTAGTATACAATTTGATATTCCTGTTCCCGATAAATATTTTGAACTACCAGATTTTCCAATTGTAAAAACAGAAAGTTTTTTTAACAATGAAGATTTTAACGAAGATATGGATATGGAAACAGACATGGAAAGTATTAATGAAGATATGACTAAACTAAGCAAACTTTCCTTTGAAGAATGGAAAACAATGGCATTGGCCGATAAAAACGATGAAGAAATGCAAAACATGAGCGAGGCAGAACTTCGTGAAATGTATAATATGATTCAGAAAATGATAAAAATGAGAAATGGGGAGTAAATAGATTCCAATTATCAACCTGCCGCCTGCTGGTAGGCAGGTTGATAAATACCTAATCCCTAATTAACTTCCCCGCAATCGAATCCACACAATTAATTCCATCAATAGCTGCGGAAATTATACCGCCGGCATAACCAGCACCTTCCCCACAAGGGTAAAGTCCTTTTATTTCAATGTGCTCCAATGTTTCAGGATTTCGCGGAATACTTATTGGCGAAGACGTCCTACTCTCCGGCGCGTGCAACACTGCTTCGTTTGTATAATACCCCTTCATTTTCTTTCCAAAAGATACAAAAGCTTTCTTCAACCGTTTTGATAGTAAAGGCGGAAGCACTTCATTTAAATCTGCGGAAACTATTCCAGGTTGATATGAAGTCTTCGGAAAATCTTCAGAAACCTTTCCTTCCACAAAATCAATCATCCGTTGGGCAGGTACTTTTTGGGTCTTCCCTCCTGCTTCCCAGCAACGTTGTTCCACAAACTTTTGAAAGTCGAGACATACAAATGGATCATCTTCTTTATAATTTGGCAAATCTTTTGGCTCCACACTCACCACAATTCCAGAATTTGCATACGGATTGTTCCGTTTACTAGGGCTCCAACCGTTAGTAACCACTTCCTCCTGCGCTGTGGCGCAGGGTGCAATAATCCCCCCCGGACACATGCAAAATGAATACACACCCAAACCATCAACTTGCTCTACCAAGGAATAACTTGCTGGTGGTAAATATGGATTGTCATCTTCGCCGTGATATTGAATATAATCAATAAGCTCCTGTTGATGTTCTACACGAACACCAATTGCAAAAGGCTTGGCTTCAATCTTTATATTTTTACCGTGAAGTAAATAAAAAATATCCCTAGCCGAATGGCCCGTTGCGAGAATCACGTTATCAAACTCCAACCAATTTTCATTATTGATTTGAATAGCTTCAATAGAATTATCTTTCACTTTTAGATCCGTCAATTTTGAATTGAAATGTACTTCCCCACCATTTTCAAGTATCGCCTCTCGCATTGAAGTTATGATCTTTGGGAGTTTATTGGTTCCTATATGCGGATGTGCATCTACCAAAATATCTTCATCTGCTCCAAAATGAACAAACCATTCCAACGCTTTCAACACATTCCCCCGTTTTTTGCTGCGTGTATAAAGTTTACCATCGGAATAGGTTCCGGCGCCACCTTCTCCAAAACAGTAATTGCTTTCCGGATTTACAATTTGCTCCTTATTGATTGCGGCAAGATCTCGCCTCCGTTCGCGAACGTCTTTGCCACGTTCAAATACAATTGGCTTTAACCCAGCCTCAATAGCTCGTAAAGCAGCATAAAGGCCTGCCGGACCAGCACCAATTATTGCTATCTGTTTTGCAGAAGAAACATCCATTGGAATAAACGGCGGAATTGTTTCCCGCTTTTCGCCCTTCAGCCATAATTCAATTTGTAGATTTATTTTTATGGGTTTCCGGCGCGCATCAATAGAACGTTTCCTAATTCGCCAATCGCTTATACCATCTCTGCGAAGCTTTTCCTTTTCCAAAGCAAGCTCCAAGATATAATCTAAATCTTCCTGTTGGCGAGGTAAAACAGCTATTTGAATCAATATACTCATAGGCGACAAAGATAATTTATTAAATGGTGAATCTGTGAGTTTGTGAATCTGTGAATCTGTGAGTCTGTGAATGTGTGAATCTGTAAATGTGTGGATGTGTGGATGTGTGGATGTGTGGATGTGTGGATGTGTGGATGTGTGGATGTGTAAATAATATATACTCACTAAATAACTTATTCACCTATTCACCTATTCACTTATTCACCTATTCACTTATTCACCTATTCACTTATTCACCTATTCACTTATTCACCTATTCCCTATTCACCTATTCACTTATTAACCTAACAATCCAAACTCCGTTAAAAATTATCTAAACTTTCAACATAATTCTTTAAGTGAAACTGTAATTAGCTAATTTTAAGAAAAACCAAAAATTATGAAAAAATATATACTTCTCTTGGCGCTTTGCACCTTTACTATCTATTCCTGCAAGTCGGAACAGAAAAAGAGTTCAGAAGAAATGGCAAACTCACAAATAAGCGAAACTGCCGATACTGTACAAACGGCCATTGGACCATTAGTACTCCCAAAACCATTTGCCACTAAATCTGTAAGAAATTCCACAAAATTGGTAGATTGGCCCGAAGGAAAAATGCCAGTTGCGCCCGAAGGTTTTACAGTAACAAAATTTGCAGATGGTTTTAAAAACCCACGTTGGACTTACATTGCACCAAATGGAGATATGTTTGTTTGTGAAGCAAACACACGCGGAAGTGCGGGACTCATAACTTTGCTACGCGATAAAGATGGCGATGGAACTGCAGAATTGCGCCAAACTTTTCTGGAAGATTTAAAACAACCTTTTGGGATGCTTGTAATTGACGATAGTTTTTACGTAGCTAATACTGATGGACTCTATAAATATCCATACACTAAAGGACAAACTTCATTAGAGGCCCAAAAAGGTGTAAAAATTGTTGAGCTACCAGCTGGTGGTTATAACAATCATTGGACAAGAAATATTATTACCAATGAAACCAAAGACAAAATATATATTTCCGTAGGTTCTGCCAGCAATGTCGCCGAGCACGGAATGGATGAGGAAGTACGTCGCGCAAATATTCTGGTGGTTGACCTAAACGGTCAAAATGAAAAAGTATACGCCAGCGGTTTGCGAAATCCTGTCGGAATGGATTGGAACCCTATTAATGGTGAACTGTGGACGGCCGTAAATGAACGCGACAAACTTGGTGATAATTTGGTGCCTGATTATGTTACCAGTGTTAGGGAAGGCGGTTTTTACGGTTGGCCTTACTCCTATTACGGTCAGTTGAAAGATCCACGTATGGAGGGAAAAGGGACTGATCTTGTTGCCAAAGCAATTGTACCAGACGTTTCAGTGGGACCACATACAGCTTCACTTGGCCTTACTTTTTATGATGCCAACAGCTTCCCTAAAAAATATAAAAATGGATTATTTGTGGGACAGCATGGCTCTTGGAATCGGTCTGTTCTTTCTGGTTACAAAGTAGTTTTTGTTCCTTTTGAAGATGGAAAACCATCGGATCAGCCCCAAGATTTCCTTACTGGATTTATTGCAGATGAAAATGCCTCCGAAGTATATGGAAGACCTGTTGGTGTTACCGTCACCCCAAAAGGTGATTTACTGGTAAATGATGATGCGGGAAACGTTATTTGGAAAGTGAGTTATAATAAGTAAAAAGTGAATTTGTGAATTAGGAAATGCATGTACCAATAAGATTTGATTCTTGGCAATTGGCAAATGGTTATCGCTATATCCTTCGCTCTTAAAAAACTATAATAAATAATGAAGTTACTTCTTCAAAAAACATTGGCGGTTATATTTGTGACCGCCTTTTTTAATTTTTCATTCGGGCAAACTATTGAAGGATCTGTTTTTTCCGAAGAAAACCTTCCTATTGAAAATGTTTCCGTTTTTTTTAAAAATAAAGAAATTACTAAAACCGACAAAAATGGCTCTTTTACTCTTCCAGAAAAATTCAAATTACCACTTTCGCTCCGGTTTGAGCATCCAGATTATTTTATAAAAAATGCTGAAGTCACAGAAAATAAAATGATTTTCAACCTTTCTCATCTTTCAAAAAATGAAAATCTGGAAGAAGTAATTATTTCCTCCACATATCAAAAGCAAAGCGAGGTTATAATTCCTACTTCAAAAATTACTTCAGAAAAATTTGAGGAATACAGTCCCATAGATTTGGTTTTGGCAATCAATGAAATACCTGGAGTTTTTATTCAAAGTGGCGCTATAAATACCAACAGAATTGTAATTCGCGGAGTGGGTTCACGAACACTTTACGGCACTAATAAAATTCGCGCTTATTTTAACGGAATTCCCATTACCAATGGCGCGGGCGAAACCGCTATAGATATTTTCGATCCCGAAGATCTAGAAAATATTGAAATAATAAAAGGACCAAAAGCCACACAATATGGCACCAATCTCGGGGGGACTTTGCTTCTCAATTCCAAACAAGCGCCGGGACGCGAATCTTTATTGAAAAGCAATTTAACAGTAGGCTCCTTCCGAATGATAAAAAACTCAGTTTCTGTAGCAACATCCTTTGAGAAATTTTCACTTAATCTAAATTATGATCATTTGGAAACAGAGGGATTTCGGGACAACAGCAATTATGATAGAAAAACTTTGCTACTTACTTCAAAATATACTTTCAATTCAAAAAACCAACTTTCTATCTTGGTAAATTATATAGATTATTTTGCGCAAATTCCAAGTTCCATAGGAAAGACCGCTTTTATGGAAAATCCGAAAGCAGCCGCTTTTACCTGGGCACAGGCACAAGGATTTGAGGATAATAAACAAACCCTTGCCGGCTTGAGCTTTACCCATCGATTTTCTGAAGATTTCAGTAATACGAGCAGCGTTTTTTACACCTATTTGGATCATTACGAGCCGCGTCCTTTCAATATTCTAGACGAGTTTACAAATGGCTATGGCGCGCGAACTGTTTTCGCAAAAGACTTCATTTTTCTGAAAAACAAAGCCAATATCAGTTTTGGAGGGGAATTTTATAAAGATGAATACAACTGGAATACCATTGAAAATTTATACGAAGAAAACAATGGCAACGGAAGTTTGGAGGGCAGTCAGTTAAGTGATAATTTAGAAATTCGCGACAATTTGAATGTATTCGCAACTGTAACATTACCTTTTACAGAAAAATTTAAAGCACAACTTGGCCTTAATTTTAATACTACACAGTATGATTTTAAGGATGAGTACAATTTTGATGAAATTGATAAAAGCGCCAAGCGAAATTTCGATCCAATCTTGGCGCCCAATCTCAACCTTTTATATCAATTTACTTCGGATATAAGTTCGTATTTCAATTTTAGCAAAGGTTTTAATTATCCGTCCATCGAAGAAACACTTACTCCGGAAGGAGTTATAAATCCTGAGCTGGGGCCCGAAAAAGGATTTAATTATGAATTGGGAAGCGAGCTATTCTTCTTCAAAAGAAAACTTCATTTGCAAGTAGCTGCTTATTTTTTAAAAATAGAAGATTTATTAGTGGCAGAACGCGTTGGCGAAGATCAATATATTGGTCGGAATGCGGGGAAAACAGCACATAAAGGCATTGAGATCAGTACAGAATATACTATTCCTGTCAATGCAAATTTTTACGTTTCTCCCTTTTTAAACGCAGAATTCAACAATCATAAATTTATTGATTTTGTTGATGGGGAAGATAGTTTTTCGGGCAACCAACTTACGGGAGTTCCGAATAAAAAAGTGAATGGTGGAATTAATTTAGGATTTAAAAATTTGAGATTGAATACCAATTTTCTTCACATTGGTGAAATTCCCCTAAACGATTCTAATTCTCTTTATTCAGAAAAATACACTGTTTTCAACACAAAAGCTTCCTATAAAAAAGAACTTTCTAAAAAGCTTTCTTTAAAAATAAACGTAGGCATCAGCAATTTCACAAATGAAAAATACGCATCATCCGTATTGATAAATGCCACAAGTTTTGGTAATTCAGAACCTCGCTATTATTATCCGGGAATGCCAAGAAATTGGTTTGGGGGAGTAATGGTTAACTATAAGATGTGAGAATTTAGTATTGAGTATTGAGTATTGAGTATTGAGAAATAAATTTTATTTGTTGTGTTTTGCACTGTATTTATTTTGAAATTCTTCAGTGGAATTAAATTTGAGGTTTATGAATACAATTCCTAACCCCTATTCGCTTTTCAGCAATCATCATTCACTTACTCACAAACTCACCTACTCACAAATTCACAAACTCACAAACTCACAAACTCACAAACTCACAAACTCACACATTCACCAATTCCCAAATTCCCCTATCTTTACAAAACAAAAAAACAAATATGATTTTCATAGAAAACGAAGGCATTACCAACCCCAATCTCAACCTTGCACTGGAGGAATATGCGCTGCGGAATTTTAGTGCGGAAAGTGATTATCTATTATTCTATATCAATGAGCCCTCAATAATTATAGGCAGGAACCAAAACACCTTAGAAGAGATAAATCACGAATATGTTGATAAAAACGGGATTCACGTGGTGAGAAGGGTGTCCGGCGGCGGCGCAGTATATCATGATTATGGGAATTTAAACTTTAGTTTTATAACAAATCACGATGGAAAAAGTTTAAATAATTTTAAAAAGTTTACCGCGCCAGTTATTAAAGTTTTAAAGAATTTAGGACTGGATGCTGAACTTAAAGGAAGGAATGACATTCAGGTGAATGAGAAAAAAATATCGGGTACCGCCCAGTTTTCCACAGGAAAAAGAATGGTGAGCCACGGTACGCTTTTGTTAGATACTAATTTAGGCGAAGTGGTTAATGCGCTGAATGTAAAAATGAGCAAGATTGAATCCAAAGGTCACAAATCTGTTCGGAGTCGGGTGGCAAATATTTCTGAATTTTTAAAAGAACCCTTGAAGATTGAGGAATTCCGAAAACTTCTTTTAGAAGGACTTTATGAGGAAAGCGAACCTTTTGAAAGTTACCATTTAACAGACGATGAGTGGAAAGGGGTTCACCAATTAAAAGAAGAAAAATACGACACTTGGACATGGAATTACGGCCGGTCGCCTAAGTTCAATATTCAGCGGAGTAAACGTTTTGCTGTTGGAGAGATAGATTTGCGGATTTTTGTGGAGAAGGGGCATATAAAGGAGTTTAAAATATTTGGAGATTTTTTCGGAAAGGAACCAGTGGAAAACCTTGAAAAGCTTTTGGAAGGTGCTCGCTATGAAAAGGAAGATATTTCAGACCTCTTGAAGGATATCGAGATAAAGGAATATTTCGGAGATATTCCGAAGCTTGACTTTATTGAACTGGTTTATGGGTGAGTTTGTGCCCTTCGGCAGGCTCATGATGACAAAATTGTGAGAACATTTTATAAAAAAAAGCCGCAATTATATTGCGGCTTTTTTATTAAATACTTCTCATTTCGTTTTTTAGCACTTCGTTTATTCAACAATAAATTGACCTTGCATTAAGGCGTAGTGTCCTGGAAATGTACACATAAAAGTGTAAGTGCCGGGAGCTGGAGCATCAAATTCAATTGTATCACTCTCGCCACCACCAAGCATTTTAGTATGTACGATAATCTTATCTTTCATATCTGTAGGGATATATTCGCTATCTTTTGCAAGAGCAGCAGCTTGTCCCACAGCAGCCATGTCTGCATCTTGGGTAAGTAAGGTCCAATTATGCCCCATTACTGTTTTGTCCATCTTCCCAACGTGTTTCAATGTAAGTTTAACTTTTTGACCCGCTTTAACGCGAATCTCGCTTTTGTTGAACTTCATTTGATCATTACCCTCTATTGTTACATTAGCTACAGCATCATCTGTAGTTTCGGCTGGAGAGGTTTCCTCCACTTGGGTACCAATTTTCAATTCTTTCTTCTCTTCTTTTTTATTGTCTCCGCAACTAATTGCCAAAGCGGCCACAAAAATTAATATCAACTTTTTCATATCACTTTTATTAAGGTTAATTAATACAAATTTAAACGCTATTGCTTCCTTAACAAAAATTAATAGCAGTAATTTTTCAAAGATTAAGAAACTCCTAACATTTAAAACTTACTATTATAAGGAAGTCTAGTCTTTTGAAATAAAAATTTAGAATGAATAAGAATATGCAATTCCACCCCCTAAGAGTGTTTCGGAAATGTTAGAGAAATCAGCCCCAGCCATAATGGTAAACATCCCCAGTTTTGGGGTTTTGTAGGAAAGTGTTCCGTAATTATACCAATATTTCCAAGTAGGGTATATTGGCTTTCCGTAGGTGCCTAAGTAATTTGCATAGGTACTTTTTAGCTTCCATTGAAAATTGTTGAATTTTCCCGTTACCCCGAAATGATGCACTTTTGAACGAGTACTTATAAAGGGTGTGTTGGTGCCATTAATCTCAACATTCTTATCAAAAAGGATAAACGGAATTCCGATAATGTTTTCTTCATACGTCCATCCGCTTCTATATATGGAATTGCTGAAGTAATTGTCCTTGCCACTTCCTATAGAAATACCACTTTGATCTACAGTGTCTATATATTCATAAAGTACTGAAGATATTATGTTTTGATTTTTTGGTTTAAAATAAACACCCCATAAACCATCTGGAAAGTTTGCCCAACGGGTGCCAGACCCATCTTCTATATAATGATCATGGTAAAGGGAGAAATTTCCCCATGTATTTTCAAACTCATAATTGATTAAAATACTGCCTAAATGATTTCCTACTTTATTAATAGTCTCACCCTCTATTCCATATTCTTCTGCATTGTGGGCAAAAAATACATTCACATAATCCTTAAAGCCACTTTTTAATTTTCCCCAATCGGGAGAAGTGCCACCCCATTGGGCATAATGTTGTACACTTAAGGTCAGTTTATGATTTTCGTTAAATGTGGTGATTAAACCCAATCTTTTATAATGTAACTGGGTATTATCTACATAACGAGCATCATTCAATACATAATATCCAAATCCCCAATCTATTGCAAACGTATTGGAGATTTTGAAAGGATTATTGGCTTCTAAAAGAATTCCGGGTAAGGGCCGTGCATTACCTGACCATAAAAAGTTTTGATTGGTAGCGGAAAGTCCGTCCAGCACCTCAGTTTGCTTTTTTGCTCCAAGAGTAGCCAGCAACCAAGAATTTTCAAATTGAATATATAAATCCCTTCTTTGAATTGCATCTTCAACTCCATCTCTTCCATAAATAGCTACACCTGCATTTAATTTAAACGAAGAAAAAGTAAGGTTAGCTTTTAAATCTGCCGTTACAGAAAGATTGCTTAGTTCGCCTACCGAATTATTTGTATTCGTGTGAAACCAAAAGGGGTTTTCATCTTCCGTTGCTAGAATGGATTTTAACTCAACAGTACCGTCAATTCCTAATTCCTGTGACAAAAGCTGTAAGGGTAATAGAAATATAATTATTACGTACGCTTTCATAAAAAAGAATTTATCTATTGAATACTCTCTGTAGAAAAGAACGGTTTTCCTCAGAATAGGCGTAACCGTATTTATTTCCATAGCCAAAATTGTTTAAATCTACATTGTTAAGCACAATAGCTACATTAGCCAAACGCCCATCATTAATAGCGTCCTGTGGAAATTCTAACAAACGTTTATCAGTATAACCTGCGCGCACTACATACAGTGTGATATCTGCAAGTTTGTTAATTAAAATGGTATCAGTAACGAGCATGGATGGCGCCGTATCCATAATAATATAATCAAAATCTTTTTTAAGCTCTTCAATAAATTGGGTTGTTCGTTTTTGCATCAGCAACTCCGCCGGGTTTGGAGGTATGGCACCCGAAAGTACTATGCTTAAGTTTTCATTGTATTCGCTTTGATTCACAACATCATTTACTTGAATGTCATCGTAAACTATAAATTCGGTAAGTCCTTTTCTTGTCTTTAAATGATCCGGTAGATACCGCTGCAATTGGGGGTTACGAATATCAGCTCCAACCAAAGCCACCTTTTTACCAGTATTGGCAAGAGTCAAGGCTAAGTTAAAGGCAACAAAAGTCTTTCCTTCTCCTTTAATGGTTGAGGTGACAATCATGGTTTTCCCTCTCTCACTTTCTTCCAATTTATTTATAAATAGATATTGCAGGTTAGTCCTTAATATTCTATAGGCTTCCGCCATTACACTGCGGTCATTATGCTGGATAAGATCTGAATCTCCTTTTTGTACTTTCGGAATTTCACCGATTATAGGAATAGATTTTAACTGTTTTTCTACATCTTTCCTATTTTTCACTTTGGTACTAAGTAGATAAAAACTGTAAATACCACCAAAAGGTATTAAAAGACCTGCAAGAAGAGCACCTAGATAAATAAGTGGTCTTTTTGGGGAAACTGGTTGTTGTGAACCGTAAGCCATATCCACAATCTTCGCCTTATCAGAAGTTGCTGCCAAAGCAATTGATGCTTCCTCGCGTTGCTGTAGCAAGAAAAGGTATAGCTGTTCCTTAATAGATTGCTGGCGCTCAATACCTCTAAATATCTTTTCTTTTGCGGGAACCTGCGAAATTTTGGAACTGATAATATTTTCTTGGATATTTAAATCCTTCATCGCAATTTTTAATGCATTTTTAGAGTTTTCCAAACTTCCCAAAATATTGTTTCTCATTTGGGATATTTGCTCGTTCACACTCTTTACAACTGGATTTTTAGGAGTAGACGTTTGCAAAAGTTTGTTTCTATATAAAATAAGCTCATTATAATTGTTTACCGCAGTGCCTACATTCTCATTTGAAATACCAATATTGGCAGGTAGCAGCTCATCAGTAGAACTATTTTTCATGTAATCAATCATAGTATTGCTCAATTCCATTTGAGTGGAAACATCTAACTGTCTTTTATTGAAATCACTGGCATTTTCGAGTGTAATCTGAGCCTCAGCTTGAATGTCTGTCAAGCGATTGGTACTTTTAAAATCTTCCTTATTGGTTTCTACTGAATCTAGCTCACGCGTTATAATCTGTAATCTCGATTCAATAAAGGCAGAAGTTTTCTTAGCTATCTCATTCCGGTCTTGTACCGCATCTTTATTGTACTGACTCACAAGATCATTTAAAAAATCTTCTCCTTTTTCTTTATTTTGAGTTTGAATTGAAAGCTCTACCACATTGCTTTTAGCATCAGCATTCAAAATGTTAACCCTCTCTTGAAATCCCAATGCTACATCTTCTACAGACTTATAACTTACAAGAACAGTTTTGTTTATGTATGATTCAAATCTCTCTGTATCTTCTAAATTTGGCAACACGGTTATATCACCAAAAACTAAAGAGATACTTTCTCCAAATTTATGGGTCGTTTTACTGCTTCTAGTTTCGTCTTCAATAATAAATTCAGAATCAGATAAAATTTCTAGGTACAAAGTAGGCACTGGCTTACTTGAAAACGTTTCATTAAAAGTCTGAAAACGAACTACGAAAGGTTTATAGCCATAGATTTCGGAGGTTTTAATATTCCCCAATACTTCATACTTTATATTAAGCTGAAGTTCCTTAACGGTTTCTGAAATTAGCCTTTTAGAGTTGAATATAGCCAACTCATTATCAATTTGGTTACTCTTAAAACGCGACAGAAAACTACCAAACTGCGAAAAGGCAGCCATTTCTAGTGGACTTTGGGTCTTTTCGTCTTTTATAATGATTGTGGCCTTACTTTGATATAATTGTGGTGCATAGCGTAAATAAACAAAGGCAACTGCAAGTGCTATAATTACCCCTATTACAAAAAAATACCAATAACGCGCGTATTGGTCTATAAGCTCCCTTAGCGAAAGTTCGTCTGATTCTTGGTTATTCTGAATTTCCAACATAGTTTCATTCTCTACAAACTAAATGACACAATGGCCATTTCAAAAATTTATACCTTATTAATTTTCGACAATTAAATATCACTTTTTTAGTGTAATCTCTATTGCTTTAAAAATACTATCTAAAAATAATAGCCATAGCAGAAAGAAGCAGTGAGGCTACACTAACATAGATAGCCGTATTCCTATTAAAACTACTACTTTGTACTTGTGCTTTATTTGGTTCCACATAAACAACATCATTCTGTTGTAGATAATAATAATCACTGTTTAAAATTTCAGCACTTCTAAGATCTAAATATTTATAATTCTTAGTTTTGCCATCATCCCTAACTACTAATACATTATCCCTACGTCCATATAGAGTCAAATCTCCTGCCAATCCAAGTGCTGCTGGCAATGTAAGACGTTCGCCTTCAAAATTATAAGTACCTGGCCTGTTGACCTCTCCCAATAAACTCACCTTGAAATTTACTATGCGTATGGTAACTATGGGGTCTTTAACATATTCTGAAATGCTTTTGCTCAACATTTCGCTCAACTCGGTTCTAGTCAGTCCAGCCACTTGAATCCTTCCCAGTACTGGAAAGTCTATGGTACCATCCTGTGCGGTAAGATAAGATTGCTGCTGGTTACTGTTGTTATAAGTTATGCCAGAAGATTCTACTGAAGGGCGCGTCTCGCTTATAAGATTGAACGGGCGGACAGCATTTAAATCATATGCCGATACCACGATACTAAGAAGATCATCAGGCTGAATCTTTGAACTTTTTTGAATTGTATCCAAAAGCATTTGACCCTGAGTCAAATCCTGGAAATACACAATTTTTTTGGAAGAAACACAGGATACGCCAATGGTTCCAAGAAATAACAGTATAAAAATTTTAGTAAAAAACCCCCTCATAATTTTTTTTTGCAAATATAATCTTTTCTAATTAGCCCACTCAACAGAAGAGCATATAACCGAGAAAACTATCTTTTAATCTATAAAAACAAATCAATATTATTAAACAAATAAAGTCATCCTCATTCTAATAAGATAATTAAGACTTCTTTTTATTCACTTTTGTAAAAAAAGAGAACCCTCATAGATAAGTACGAAGGTTCAGAATACTAAAAAGTTTAATTTTTCTTTACTTAGTTTTGATGGTGAACATCTAATATTTGGTATTCGGAATTTTGACTTATAAATTCCGGAACTAATCCTTTAAGCTTTATAACTACTTCCATTTTATTAGTTTTTGAAGTAGCGTTAATTATCGACTGAATCTTCTCACTAACACTATTGAAGTTTTCAACATAAACTTTAGAAACCATAATTTTAGGGTGGAAAGTAGGCAATGTTAATGCCGTGTCGCTTAACAATTCTTCATAAAGCTTTTCTCCAGATCGTAAACCGATTATCTGTATGTCAATATCCTTGTATGGTTTTAAACCGGATAGTGATATCATCCGTTCAGCCATATCCAATATTTTCACTGGCTTACCCATATCAAAAATATAAATTTCGCCCCCATTTCCCATTGTTCCTGCTTGCAAAACGAGCTGACAGGCTTCAGGAATGGTCATAAAATATCTTATAATGTCTTTATGTGTAACGGTAACTGGACCTCCCGCTGCAATTTGTTTTCTAAAATATGGGATTACAGATCCATTAGATCCCAATACATTACCAAAACGTGTGGTAATAAATCGTGTATGGGTACCTATTTTTTCCTGTAGAGATTGCACATACATCTCTGCAGCCCGTTTGGACGCGCCCATCACATTTGTTGGATTTACGGCCTTATCTGTGGAAATCATTACAAACTTATCAATTCCATGTTGCACAGAAAGATTAGCTAAATTTACAGTTCCACTTATATTAACGTCTATTGCTTCGTGAGGATTCTTTTCAATTAAAGGCACATGTTTATATGCCGCAGCGTGATACACCATATCAAACTTATAATTTGAAAATATCATCTCTAAACGTTCTACATTTCTTACATCTGCTAAAACCGTAGAAAACTTTAAGTCTGGAAATTCACTGCTTAAATGTAACTCCATTTCGTAAAGTGCAGATTCAGCATTATCCAATACAACAATTTCTCGGGGATTGAATACTGCTAATTGCTTCACTATCTCACTCCCTATAGAACCCGCTCCACCAGTTACCAGAATCGTTTTATTTTCTAAATCGTCCTTGATAATTTCAGTATCTATTTCAATAGGACGTCTATCCAAAAGATCCTCAATTTCAATGTGTTTTATTTGTGTCTGTATATTCTCTTTTTTGTTCCAATTTTCCACTAACGGCACATTGAAAACTTCTATACTATTAGCTAAACAAGTCTCTACTATTTCATTTGTCTCCGCCATAGAAAGAGAATCACGAACCATTAATATTCCGTCTATTCTATGTTTAGCGATAAGATCTGCAAACTGAATAGAATCTTTGTTGATAGACATTGAAAAAACAGGCTTTCCAAGTACGTTTAAGCTTTTGTTTAAATTATCTTCAGAAATAAACCCAACTAATTTAAAAGATAAGTCAGATTCCGTAGTAAGTGCTCTAGCCAAATTAATGGTTTGGTTGTCCATTCCGACTATAACAACACGCTTTTTCAAACTGCTGCTGTTCATTCTTCTCAAATACTGATAAGATTCCTTCACTACTATTCTGAAAAACAGCATCAGGGTAAAGGAAAAGAACATATATAAAATTATGCCCGTGGTTAGAAATATTTTTTCTCCACTCACAGCAAAATAAGCCAAATTAAAAACTACTACCGAAAGAGCAGTTAAAAATGATGCCGCAGCAACTCTAAATACATCTGTAAAAGTAGAGTGGCGAACTATCCCCGCATACGTTCGAAGCATGTAGAAAAAGAAAATATTGGTGGCTAATATAAAAGAAGCCCTAACTGGCACCGACCATACCTTCTGAAATTTCAACGGAGTTCCGTCCAATATCATATATGCTATCCCAAAAGATACGATACATATAAAAATATCAAGCAAAAATACTGCCCAACGCGGTAAATAGCGTTGATTGAGTAAACACATGGTCTTAGTACGCATTCTTAATTTTTCTAAAAGAGAATTTTTATAAACCACAATAAAGTAAGATTTGGGACTACAAATATACTCTATTTATCGATTAAATGTATTAAAACATCGTTAATCTTAACCTTTTCTTCACTTTGCAAGTTTGAACCAGATGGGAGACATAAGCCAATTTCGAATAGCTTTTCTGAAATATCGGTTCCATAATAGGGTGCATTTTTAAAAATAGGCTGCAAGTGCATTGGTTTCCATAACGGCCTACATTCAATATTATTTTCGGCCATTGCCAAGCGTATCTCTTCATTTGAAAAACCACTGGTTCTTTCATCTACAAGAATACAGGACAACCAATGGTTAGAAAAGTAATCTTCATTTGGCTCTTTAAATACCTTCACCCCTGCTTTATTCCGAAAAATATTTTGGTAAAATTGGTTCATCTCTCTTCTTAATCCTACATGTTTATCAAGCACTTCCATCTGCCCACGCCCTATCCCAGCTGAAATATTACTCAACCGATAATTATACCCAATCTCTGAATGTTGGTAATGCGGCGCTGCATCACGTGCTTGGGTGGCAAAGAATATCGCTTTCTCTTTGTGTTTTAAATTACGGGAAACCAAAGCCCCACCCCCAGAGGTGGTAATAATTTTATTTCCATTAAATGAGAGGATTGATAGGTCTCCAAAAGTGCCGCATTTGTTTCCTTTATAGCTACTTCCAAAAGCTTCGGCGCTATCTTCAATAATAGGAATTTCGTATTTTTCAGAAATCTTTCTTATTTCATCAACCTTATAAGGCATTCCATAGAGATGCACTGCTATAATTACTTTCGGTTTCTTTCCTTTAACTATTCGGTCTTTTATAGCTTCCTCCAAATGGTTGGGACAGATATTCCATGTATCAAGCTCACTGTCAATAAATATAGGTGTAGCACCTAAATAAACAATTGGATTTGCAGAAGCGGAAAATGTCATGCTTTGGCAAATTACTTCATCGCCTCTTTCAACACCCAATAATATAAGCGCTAAATGAATCGCGGCCGTTCCAGAACTAAGTGCTGCAACGTGATTTCCCTCGCCCAGATAATTTTCTATTGCGCCTTCAAACTCCTGAACATTAGGTCCCAAGGGAGCTATCCAGTTGGTTTTAAAGGCTTCGTTTACGTAATTTTGCTCACTTCCGCCCATATGCGGCGATGATAAATAAATCTTTTCTTTCATTAGCAATATTTGCTTAAAAACAAATTTTCATTAAAATATAAATCTGAAATCGAACGAATATTAATTAAACTGGATTAATTAGTAGACGATATCACAGAACTTTGTATTGTCAAAATTCTCAAATACTTATGTTTTTTTTTCGAGGGCGCAAAATTAGAAAATTTATAATGGATTTATAACCTTTTAGAGAAGTTTAACCTTAAAAGTAAAAGCCTAAAAATAGAATCTGTAAAACATTATCCCGATAGCTATCAGGACATATTCACATACTCACATATTCACATACTCACATATTCACATACTCATACTCACATACTCACTTACTCACTAATACCTAACTGCCAAAAGCTTCCAAACAACCACCTCCAAAATAATCCTCAAATCTCCAAAAAACGAACGATTATAATAATACTCTAAATTCATCCGAACCTTATCAGGAAAGATAATTTCATCATTATATAGTAAGGGATCTTTTTGTTTTGCCAATAGCGCTTCCTCATTATAGTATTTAAGGGCGGCACGGCTGCATAATCCGGGCTTTAGTTCCAGTATTTTTCTCTCCTCTCCTTCCATCTTATCGTAATATCCGGGTACATCGGGTCGCGGGCCTACAAAGCTCATCTGACCCAAAAGTATATTTAACAACTGCGGCAGCTCGTCAAATTTAGAGCTTCTAAGAAACTGTCCATAGGAAGATATAGTTCCGCAACAAACTTGCATAGAACGTATTTTATAAATGGCGAAAGGTTTGCCATATTGCCCAATTCGGGTTTGTAGAAAAAGGCCTTTTCCAGTATCAATAGCCGCAATTACAATTAATAATAGTATAAGCCAACCGAAAAACAGAAGACCAAATGCTGAAAATAGTATGTCGAAAATTCTTTTAATGGAAATATTATATTTTAATTGTTAAATGATAGCGGATTGTCTGGTCGAGCGCAGTAGAGACCTCAACCAAAAATCCAAAACGTGGTCTACAGTTTTTAACATATATTCTAAATTCAAAAAGGTCAACCAATTATTCTCCCTGGATTTCCAACTACAACCGCCCCATCAGCCACATCCTTAATAATTACAGCTCCTGCCCCAATTGTGACCCATTTTCCTATTTTGATTTCAGGCAATACACAAGCTCCAATTCCAATATGGGTGCCTTCACCCACTGTTACTCCGCCCGCTAAACTAGCATTGGGGGAAATGTGTGCAAAATCCTCTATCTGGCAATCGTGTTCAATGACGGCACCGGAGTTTATGATGCAATGCTTTCCAATTGAAGTACAGGTATTTATTACAACATTTGCCATAATAACGGTTCCGTCTCCTACTGTTGACCAAGAAGAAACACTTGCAGTACGATGTATAAGCAAGCCAAAGTTTTGGGTAAGTTTTTCTGCAATTTTCCTTCTATTTCTATTATTGCCAATTGAAACTATCCATGGCTCATATGCATTAGAAGGTTCGGTAAGAAATTTTTGAACCGGAATATGGCATACCGCCTCCACTTTGGGATTATCGTCATATATACGTGTTATCTCCTCGCTTATGGATTCTGCAATGTCAATTACAGATTTACAATGTCCGCTTGCTCCGTATAGTATCATTTATAATTAAATTATTTCGTTTCTTAATCGGTGGTCTCGATACAAATTCAAATGCGCTGCGCTTTTTGAATTCACTCGGACACCTTCAATCTTGCTTTTATTTATAAATCCTAATCAAGGTCCCTGAGTGCGTTCTTCCGCCCAAAAAGCGAGAACGTGCATCGAAGGACCAGTTATTGCTTACTGCCCTTGAATGTCTCTGCGGTCACATGTCCTTCTTGCGATATACCTTCCCTGATAAACACTTTTTTTACCGTAAGGAAGAAGATCTTTACGTCCAACCAAAAACTGATATTATCTACATACCATACGTCCAATTCAAATTTGCGTTCCCAGCTTACGGCATTGCGGCCATTTACCTGTGCCCAACCTGTTATTCCCGGTTTCACATCGTGCCGTCTGCGTTGGGTTTCATTGTACAAAGGTAAATATTCCGGCAATAAAGGTCTTGGTCCCACAAAGCTCATATCTCCTTTTAATACATTCAGTAATTGCGGTAGCTCGTCCAAAGAAGTTTTGCGCACAAAATTACCAATTGCCGTAAGCCTTTTGGCATCGGGCAATAATAGGCCACTGTCATCCCGCTTATCGTTCATTGTCTTAAACTTGATGATGGTAAATATGCTTTCTCCTTTGCCCGGCCTGCGTTGGTAAAAGAAAGGTTTTCCATTGTTAGCGATTATCAAGGCTATCCACACTAAAAAAAATATAGGACTTAAAATCACGAGACCCAATAGTGCAGAAAGCAAATCGAATAGTGGCTTTATGATGATTTTGTACATAAGGCTAAAGAATAAAGCTATCAAAGTTCGCTTGGGTTATTATTTTTACTTCAGTATTAGGATAGTTAGTACTAAACTGTCTGGGGATTTTTACACGGGCTCTAGAATTCCATTTAAACTCATAGCCAGTAATCTGGCCATCTGCCTCTTCAATAAAGTCCAGTTTTTTTTGATCCTTTGTCCTCCAAAACCAATAATTAACCCACTTCCCTTTATAATCCAAATATTTAATGCGTTCAGAGATTAGAAAATTCTCCCAAAGTGCACCAACGTCTGTCCTATTTTCAACCTGATTAAAGTTGGCTATAAGTGCATTGCGTATGCCATTGTCATAAAAGTATATTTTTTTGCTGTTCTTTAACTCATTGCGAACATTCCGGCTAAAGGAGCTCAACTTAAAAATTACGTAAGTCTGCTCTAATACTGTAACATATTTTTCAACGGTTTTTGAATCGAGGCCACAAAGTTGCCCCAACTCGCTGTACGAAACCTGCGAACCAACCTGGAGCGCCAAGCCTTGTAACAACTTCACCAATTTTTCAGGTTTTTTTATAGTTTCCAGCATTAGCACATCTTTATAAAGATAACTATCCGTCAATTGTTTTAGCAGTTCCTTCTCATTTCCCTGCTGTTTTACCACTTCGGGATAATAACCGTATAAAAGCCGGTGCGGTAGTAAGCGCCGCTCTTCCAGCAATCCGTGGTGTGCCACCATTTCAGAGAAAGAAAGTGGGTAAAGTTTATACTCCCACTTTCGCCCAGTCAGTGGCTCATTGACGCTGTTTGCCAATTCAAAAGAAGAGCTTCCGGTGGCAATAAGCTGTACTTCTGGCAAAGTATCTGTTATTAATTTTAATCGTAGTCCAATGTCTTTAATACGTTGCGCCTCATCAATTATCACTATTTTCTTTTTGCCAATAATCGCCTTAAATCGGTCTGCTGAAACACCTTCAAATAAGTTTTGAATATCGAGTTCGTCTCCGTTCAACCAAATCATTTCTTCATTGGCCAAAAATAGTTCTTTTAGCAAAGTGGTCTTGCCTACCTGCCGTGGCCCCATGACCAAAATGGCCTTACCATCAAAAAGCTTATTCTTTATTATACCCTCTAAACTGCGTTTTATCATATATAAGTAAAGGCCAAAAATACAACTTTCTCGGAATCAAATCCATAAAAAGCACAACTTTTTCGGAATCTGTTACCTGAAATTTGAAATATTCTATGATATAAAATAATTGGGCTTATTTATAAAAGAATGGCTGTTTGGCGTCAGCTAACAATTGTCCATTGTCATCGCGCTTGTCATTCATTGTCTTAAACTTGATAATGGTAAACAAACGCTCCCCTTTTCCCGGTCTTCTTTGATAGAAGAAGGGTTTGCCATTGTTGGCTAAAGCCAGACCTATCCAAACCAATAAGAATAGGGGGCTTAAAATCAGTAGACCAACAAGGGAACAGATAAAATCTAAAAAGGGTTTTATGAGGTTTTGGTAGATCAATGTTATGTATTTGGTTTACAAAAATAGAGATAAACTTGGAGGCATTGAAAATTCCGCGTAATTCAACTATTTCTTTTCTTCCAGTAGGCTCTGATACTCGGCTAGCAGAGCATCCCAAACCTGCTGCCTTTCGTAGCGGCTTGTTATTTGGATTCTCGCATTGCTTTTTAAGCGATTATAAAGTTCAATATCATTTATTAGTAATTGCATCGCTTCTGCTAATGCTTCAGTATTCTTAGGAGGAATTATTAATCCGTTTACGTTTGGGATTATAATTTCGTTACAGCCATTAATATCACTTACAATAGAGGGTAATCCCATCGCGCCGGCTTGCATTGCAACATTGGGAAAACCTTCGCGATAACTAGGAAAAACTAAAGCATCTGCCGCTGCGAAATAAGGACGTACGTCGTTCTGATATCCAACCGAAATAATATTAGGGTTGTTTTCTATCGCAGTTATTGTCTCCCGTTTTAATGGATCTAGCTCCCCCTCAAAAGGACCAACCAATAATAATTTCGAATCCTGAATTCTGAATTCTGAATTTAGTTTCGAAAAAGCTTGAACCAGTTCATTTATCCCTTTGTCTCCCACTAGACGCCCGACGAATACGAAGACAAAACTATCTGCCGGAATATTTAGTTCTTGGCGGAAAGTATTTCTCTTTGCAGTAAAAATTGAAGGATCAAAGTATTGGGTATTTATACCATTGCTACTGCCCTGCCCTATTATTTTAAGCTTTTCTGGCTTGGCAAGGTTTTCAGCAACTATAAAATCATAAAGACCTTTGGAATTTGGATATACCTTAGTGGCAAATCTATAGGTAAGCTTTTCCACAAAGTCTAGTAATTTTCTTTTTTTGCCTGTGGCTTCCATCAGGGGAAGTCCGGCCACGGTATGCAATCTATTTGGGATTCTGGCCAACCAAGCAGCCATCATCCCAACGATTCCTGCTTTTGGGGTATGGGTGTGGACAATTGTTGGTTTTTCTTTCTTAAAATATTTATATAGTTTATAAAGTGATTTAATATCAGAGATAGGTGTTATTTGGCGAGTCATTTCAACGTGATAAGTTTCATAACCGTTATTCTTGCCTAAAACCTCCAAACTTTCTAAATCTGCCGAAATAGCAATTACCTGAAAATAATCTTGCATAAATTCAAGTTGTCCCTCAAGAAGCTTCTCAAGTGACATAGGTACAGTTGTAATACGGATAAGTCTAGGCTTCATTCAAATAAAAATCTATTTTAGAAACAAACGATTCTACACTTCTTGTATCTAATTCATCATCGAATAATTTTCTATTCTTTGTATTATCAGTGACTAAGCATTTTTCCATCTGCGTCGCTAAATCATTTACATCATTAGTTTCTGATACATAAACTCCTTTTAAATTTTCAATGCCTCCAGCACACTTAGTTGAAACTACGTTAGTATTTTGGGACATCATTTGAAGTAATACATTGGGGAAACCTTCGATTCGGGAAGAAACTACGCATAACTTTGCTTCTCTGAAATATGGATATATGTTATCTACAAAACCAGGCATCAAAATTTTATGTTTTAAACCTAAATCAGCTATTTTGCCTTCAAGTTTATTTCTTAGCAAGCCTTCACCAAAAATCACCAATTTATAATCAGGAAAATCAAAATGAAGAATAGCGAATGATTCAATTAAAATTTCATACCCTTTTTCTGGAATTAATCTTCCTGCGGAAACTATATATGGGCCATCAAACATTATTTTATTTATTTTAACTAAAGCCAAAGTTTTAATCTTTTCCAAGTCAAGCGGATTGCCAATAACCTCAATTTTAGTTGCCTTTTTAATCCAAGAAATCCCATTTATAAGCTGCTCCTTCATTAATTCACTTTGGCAAATAAGCAAATCTAATCCAGGATATCCATACCTATACTGAGTTTTGAAAATTTTCAATTTTAATCCATCAAATCTTGAAAATGTTGACGTAGATTCCCTGCCCACGTGGTATTTTGTTTTCAGAACATTGAGTCTTCTCATTAATCCTACCAAACCATTAGTATGAATATGTGATGTGAAAGTGTAATCGAAATTAATATGGCGCAACTTGTAGATACTTTTTATCACATTAAAAACTCCATACCTTTCTTTATTACTAGCTCCATAGTATGAAATAAATTCCGACTTATCCCAAGCGCCTGATTTCCTTTTTTTAAAAAAAATAACAAAAACACTAGCTACTTTCTTTTCTTTAAAATAATCTCCTAGAAGTTTTAAAAACTGTTCAGCTCCTCCAAGATTATCATTGGGTAAGACGATTAAGATTTTTTTCTTGTGACTCACTGCTTTTGGCGTTGAATTTTATAAGTTGTAAAAAAGAATATTAAAAATAATATAAATGTAAAATTATAGAAATAGTTAGCTGGAAGACCAGTTCTAATCCAAATCATGCTGCTCACAATAAAATAAGCATAGATGTAAATATAATCAGCGTTTATTGCTGACACTTGTTTAAAGGTAACATCAAAAACTTTGAATAAAAAGCCCGTGAAATAAGAAACTAGAATAATTCCAATAAATCCTAAGCTATAAAAACCTTGCGCAAATATTCCTGGTGGTATGGACTTCACCGACACCCCAACCATATAAAAACTGTTTAAATAGTTACTGCCCACTATTCCTGGATTCCAAGATGAAGGAATTATCTTTCCGAAAGTACCAGAAACAAAATCCGAAAAAACAAAATAAGAATAATTCTCTTTTATTGAATATGATAAACTATAGTAAGGGAAGCCAAATTCATTCAATAATATTTCAAATATAGAGCTCGAGTAATTTGCAGATGCTAGTGATCTATTAGAAAAAAAGAAATCAAGGATCGGAAGAAATAACAAAAATACAAACCCTAAAATTAAAATTTTCAAATTAAATATTTCTTTCCTTTTCAACATTGCTGAAAATAAAAATATAAGGATAAGGTCAAGAATTGACTGCCTCCCCGGGGAAAGATATAGATACAGAATAGATAAGACAATAAGGGAAGTGATAATAATGAAAAATCTAACAACGTTATGAAGATTTTTATTAAAATAGAAAAAAAGTAATGGTATTATAGCAAGGAAAATAAATCTAAAAAAGAATGTATGAGCGGTGTCACCATCTTCAACGCTAATATAGTAACCAGACCGAACCAAATTAGCATTTTCAATAGCGTTTGACAATGAGCCAAAACCGGTAACGTAAAAATATAATCCTGCTAATGAGAATAAAAAGATAATAGATACATACAATTGAGGTAATCTTTGACGACCGAAGAACTTTGGCGATATTGCGATTATTCGAATATTAACTCGCCGATTATAGCCAAGGAAAAAAAATATTATACCTAAACAAATACAAAAGAATGTAATAGTCATTAATTCAGTATTCCCTTGATCAGGAACTATGTAAGCGATATTTAGACCACTTAATATTTCATAATTATAGACTGATAATGAAATTATAGGAGATACTATATAAAATAAAAAAAGATATATACACGAGTATGTAAAAAGAGACCACCCATCTTTACGTAACCTACGTAGTAAGGAGACGAAAAAAAATACACCAATTAAAATATAAAATATAATAAGAATAATCATTATATGTCTCTAAGTAGTTTATATCAAAGATTATTGAAAACTAAATTATTGGTAATATTAATTATTTTCTAGAAACTCTAATATCAAAATTTGTCAGACTCAATTATTCCATTAATTAAATTCTCAATTATCCATTCCTGTGGATTAAAAATGCCACCGGTCCAACTTAAATTATTATTCCAGTATCCAGGACATTTGTCATAGGCATGAACTGAATATCCAAAACTGATTTCTACAATTAATGGATTATTATTGGCGTCAAAAACAAAGTCAAAAGCAATACTTTGAGATTTGATTTTCTTATTAACTTTAAAGGCTATTTTCACACACCTTTCATCTACCGCCTCTTTATCATAAATAATAACTCCACTACCAGAAGCTCTGAAATCTCTCGCTCGAGTCATTCTTTTTAAGCCAAAAGCTCTATCGCCTATTACTACGATCCTTATATCAAATGAATTATCAGGAATAAAATCTTGGAAATAAACATAACCCTTCTCGTATTGTGACATTTTTTCAAAATCATTTGGTCGCAATAATCTTGAAATACCGCCAAAAACAGTTTTAATGGAGGCGGTTCCCTGTCTGTATTTATTAATTCGATCACTTAAACCGTACCAAGGATCATGTTGAGCAAAACCTTTTCCAAAAGATTTTTTAATCAACTTTTTGCAATTATCCACACTACGCACTAACCGCACATTCTGCCCTCCAGCCCCGCCTCGAAGTTTGAAGACTTTAGGATAAGTTGTATTGTTTGCCCAAAGTAGTGCAGATTGTTCGTCATAAAAAATAGATGTAGGCACTGATGGAGCCCCTACAGCTTCCAATAAATATTTCTGTCCAATCTTGTCGTCAAAATGCCATGCAGTATTAAAATTCGGAAACACCTGAAGGCCTGATTGTTCTAAAGAAAATAACAACCCTTTTGCAAAAACTGCATCCCCATAGTTATTGTGATGGTGATGCCATAACAGTCCAGAACAATCCTTCAATTGTTCTACGATATCAACACTATAGCAATTTACAATTTTGAAATCAATATTTTTGTCTTCGCAGTAAACTATCCATCTATCTGAAAAACTATCCTTTCTGTTGTGAATTGCTATTTTCATTTAATACGTTTTTTATATTTATAAAATAACCCTAAACCCATCATCCATCTGGAAAGACTCAAGTTAAGCGCGGCGCCTATTATTCCAAAATAAAAAATAAGAGGAAAGGCTAAGACGAAACCAATCATAGATGAAATAATAGTGTTTTTCATAACAAGTTTATCTTGCCTATTTATTATGAAATAATTTACGCCGTAAATATTGTACAGAGTATATCCGATCAACCCCAATGCTAATATTGCAAGAATCGTAAAAGCATTATCATCCTGTATGTTTAAATACCAAAAAACTAACTTATAGGAAACTAGACACAGTGCTGTAAGAATTATTGAAACTGCCAACATTAACTTTTTATATCTCAAGAACGCATGCTTTTTTCTATTAAGAAAAGGAAAGAAGACTCGTGATAATATTTCTATCAAACTAACACAGAAATTAATAATAATTTTAATAGCATTAAACACACCAACGAAAGTATTGTTTGTGAGTATGCCTAGCAGAAAAGTGCTTGTATTGTTATATAAAGTAGGAACGAATTGATTAATAAATATAGGAACATTACCCTTAATTGTTTGAACAATGATTCGGGGCTTCAACCATAAAAATTTTAATTTATACTTTCTGACCAAAATAAATTGACCTACCAAACCAGCACCCACAAAACCAGCACTCTGTAATAGAGGAAAAATCCAATAATCTGTTTCTTTCTTTATAAAAATAAATATGCAAATGGTGAAGAATAGCTTAATCCCTAAATTTAAAAAAGTGATATACTTCATTTTTTCAATTCCTTGAAAAAACCATTCTGGAAAAAGAGCTTGCCCCAATAACATTGGAACAGTCAGAAAATATATCAATCTATTTTCATAAAAGGGTTTGTAACTATAAACTACTATAGTTATAATTATAAAAGAAAGAAGAAGGAAAATTGCCTTTATCGTTAAAACCTTACTGTATATTAGATTTAATTTTTCGGGACTATCTTTAAATATTGCTACATCTCGTGTAGCTGTATATTTGAAACTAAAATCGGTTAAGGCAGTAAAATAAGCTATTAAAGAGGCCGCGAAGACAATTGTTCCATAATTTTCAAATCCTAAAACACGAAGAACATAAGGTAATGTTATTAAAGGAAGGATCATTCCCACCAGTTGTAATGCTGATAGCGAAATAAAGTTTTCCAAAAGGACCTTCGCATCCTTTCCCTTAAACAGATTCCTTAGTTTTTTAAACACGCGTTCTTATTCAACAATAATATTATCCCAAATTCCCCCAATACCATTCCACCGCCTCTTCAATACCTTTGTCAATGGTATGGCTAGGGGTATAGCATAAAAGTCTTTCCGCCTTCTCCACAGAAGCCAAAGAATGTGGAATATCCCCCTTGCGGTTTGGCCCGTGCTTAATTTCAACCTCTGCAATAGCGGGGTCAAAGGTGCTTAAATGCTTTTTAAGCAATTCAGTAAGCTGTACCAAGGTAGTTCTGTCGCCTACTGCCGTGTTGTACACTTGGTTGAGTGCTGCCTCATTTTCGGTGGTGATGGCTAAAAGGTTCATCTGTACCACATTGTCTATATAGGTAAAATCGCGGGAGTAACTGCCATCGCCATTAATAAGCGGGCTTTCGTGCTCCATAAACTGTTTTACAAATAGCGGGATTACCGCCGCATAAGCGCCGTTGGGATCTTGGCGTCTGCCAAAAACATTAAAATATCGCAAGCCAATGGTGTTTAGGCCGTAGCTATTGTAAAAATTCTCGGCATAAAGTTCGTTTACATATTTGGTGATAGCATAAGGCGATAAGGGTTTCCCTATTACATCCTCCACCTTTGGCAAAGCCTCACTATCGCCATACGTAGAACTACTGGCGGCATATACAAAACGTTTTACCCCTGCATCGCGTGCTGCTACCAGCATATTTAAAAATCCGCTTACGTTAACCTCGTTGGAGGTAATGGGATCGATAATAGAGCGCGGCACCGAGCCGAGCGCTGCTTGGTGCAGCACAAAGTCTTGCCCTTTGCAGGCAGTATTGCAGGTTTTCAGATCGCGTATATCGCCTTCTATCAACTTAAAGTTTTCATCCGACAAAAAGGGCCCAATATTATGCTTATGCCCGGTAGCGAAGTTGTCTAGGCAGGTTACGTTTGCCCCTATTTTCAAAAGCGCCTCCACGAGGTTGGAACCGATAAAGCCGGCGCCGCCTGTGACGAGTATATTTTTATTTGCTAGGACTTGGAATTGTGTGTAATCCATTACTTTTTGGTTAATTTGGGATTAGTGATGCGTGATTCGTGATTCGTGATTCGTGATTCGTGATTCGTGATGCGTGAATCGTAAATCGTAAATCGTTACTTATCAACTTCGTTGATTCGTTATTCTTTACTTCATTACTTCTCAACTTCGTTGATTCTCTGATTAGTATTCGTTATTTTTTAAGCTAGTGGTTTGTTATTTCGTTCCCATTTCATGAATCGCAGATTCCCGATCCCGATAGCTATCTGGAAACAAATCGCGAATCCCGTTTTCCGAATATCAATCCCAGTCTACCGAATCCCGAATCCCGATAGCTATCGGGAAACGATTCCCAAATCACGCTTTCCAAATTACAACTTAGCCGTTGCGTTTTCAAGAACGCCTTTCACGTCATAAACTATCGCCATTTCTTTTTTAAACGGCTCCAGGTCCAGTTTTAAAAATTCGTTATGCGCTACTCCTAAAACGATGGCGTCAAATTGGCCTTGTTTGAGGGAAGCGGTGGTTTCTATACCGTATTCGTGTTTTACTTCTACTGGGTTTGCCCACGGGTCGTAAGTGGTTACTTTTACGCCGTAGTCGCACAGGGCTTTTATCACGTCTACTATTTTAGTATTGCGTACATCGGGGCAGTTTTCCTTAAAGGTAACGCCCAGCATTAGCACTTCTGCAGAGCTGATGGCGATGTTTTTTTTGATCATACACTTTATTACCTGACTGGCTACATATTCGCCCATGGAATCGTTCAATCTTCTTCCCGCCAAAATAATTTCTGGGTGATAGCCTTTCTCCTGCGCCTTTTGCGCTAAATAATATGGGTCAACACCTATACAATGCCCACCGACCAAGCCGGGTTTAAAGGGCAAAAAGTTCCATTTGGTGCCTGCCGCCTTTAGCACTTCGTGGGTATCGATTTCCAAGAGGTTGAATATTTTTGCAAGTTCGTTCACGAAAGCAATGTTAATATCGCGCTGCGAATTCTCAATCACTTTTGCAGCCTCAGCCACTTTGATGCTGGGGGCTAAATATGTACCGCCGGTAATAACCGAAGCGTAAAGGGCATCGATCTCCTTGGCCGCCTCTGGGGTTGAACCCGCGGTTATTTTAAGTATTTTATCTACGGTATGCTCCTTATCGCCAGGATTAATACGCTCTGGAGAATAGCCAACAAAAAAGTCTGTATTAAAAGTTAGGCCGCTTATCTTCTCAAGGACGGGTACACATTCGTCTTCTGTTACCCCGGGATAAACTGTTGATTCATAAATAACCGTATCGCCTTTCTTAATAACTCTGCCAACAGTTTCACTTGCTGCGTATAAAGGGTTAAGTACGGGTCTATTGTTTTTATCAACGGGTGTAGGTACTGTTATTATATAGTAGTTGCAATTTTGGATATCCATTAAATCGCTAGTACAAAACAAACCCTTTTTAGTTTTATCAGTGGTTATGTCAATGCCCTTTTCTTCCAATAGGTCATTTAAGTCGCCCATAGGCATACTTTTTAGCAGTACTTTTTGTAATACATCATCTGCAACTTCTAGAGTACTGTCATGGCCCTTTTGAAGTGCCTCTACCCTATTTTTATTGATATCGAAACCTATAACTTGATATTTTGTTGCGAAAAGTCTGGCCAAGGGTAGCCCAACATAGCCAAGACCTATAATGGCGATTTTCACGGAGTTATCTGCTCCTATTTCCTGTAATTTTAACTTTGGTGATTTTTCAACTACTCGCATGCTTCTTTTTCATATATATGTTAAATTCCAAACTCATTGATATCCAAATTGATAAAACCAACTCATCAAAAAATTTTGAAGCCGCAAAGATAAAAAACCTCTTTCGATAAAGTGGTAGCTTTTAACGTTAAAATGTATAAGTAGTTTTTAATGAAAATAAAATCAAAATAGAAATAGAACTATTTGAATTTATGCATCTAACCCACAATAACAATCGGGATTAAAACCGGAATCGAAATTCCAATCTTGAATAACTCAAAGTTAACCAACAGAAAACAGACAACAGACAACTGATAACTGTGAATAGGTGAATAGGTAAATAGGTGAATAGGTGAATAGGTGAATAGGTGAATAGGAAAGTATATAAATTATTTATAAGCTGTCAACCTATTCCAGTACTAAACAATAATCACTAAATACTAACTACTCAATACTAACTACTCAATACTAACTACTCACTACTAACTTCTCAATACTAACTACTCAATACTATACAATCATCCCCGCCGCCACAGTTTCATTGGTATTGTCATCTATCAATATAATACTCCCGGTAGTGCGGTTGGTGCCGTATGAATCTATCATTAACGGTTTTGTCGTTCTTATGGTAACCCTTCCTATTTCATTCATAGTAAAGATTTCCTCTTCGGTTATACGATTGTAAGTGTTGATGTCTATTTTGTACAAAACGCTCTTTATCATCGCTTTTTGGGAATTCTCAGTATGGCAAACCGTGTATTTCGCTCGCGGCTGTGAAGGTTTATTACTCATCCAGCACAGCATTACGTCAAATTCCTGTGAGGTTTCAGGTCTGTTATTGGTCCTTACAATCATATCGCCCCTACTTATATCAATATCGTCTTGTAAAGTAATAGAAATAGACATTGGTACGTATGCCTCGTCCACCTCTCCATCAAAAGTGTCAATACTTTTTATTTTGGAAGTAAAACCGGATGGAAGCGCCACTACCTCATCTCCCTTTCTGAAAACCCCGCTTGCCACCCTACCCGCATAACCTCTGTAATCTATAAAACCTTCTCTTTGCGGACGCAGAACGGTTTGTACTGGGAAACGTGCATCTATTTTATTAAGGTCGTTGCTAATATGTAGCGTTTCTAGCGTATATAATAAGGTCGCCCCCTTATACCAATCCATATTCTCAGATCTGTTTACCACATTGTCGCCATACAAAGCACTAATTGGAATATAGGTGATATCTTGAATTACAAGTTTGGATGACAATTCCTCGTAATGTGCAACTATATCGTTATAAACAGACTCATCATAATCAACCAGATCCATTTTATTGATACAGACAATTAAATGTGGTATTTGTAAAAGGGAGGCGATAAAAGAGTGCCTTTTGGTCTGTTCAATCACGCCGTGTCTAGCATCCACAAGAATTATTGCAGCATTTGCCGTTGAGGCTCCTGTGATCATATTTCGAGTATATTGAATATGACCAGGTGTATCGGCTATAATAAATTTTCTCTTAGGGGTAGTAAAATATCTGTATGCAACATCTATAGTAATGCCCTGCTCCCGCTCTTCCTTTAGACCGTCAGTAAACATGGCCAAATCAATATTGTCATGTCCCTTTTTCTTGCTAGTTTTTTCCACAGCCTCCAATTGGTCTTCAAAAATTGATTTTGAATCATACAGCAGCCTACCTATTAAAGTGCTTTTCCCATCATCAACACTTCCTGCAGTTGTGAATCTTAGTAGTTGGTTGTTATCTATTTTCATTTTAATGCTTTATGCCGTAAGCTATAGGCTTTAGGCTATTTTACTTTTTTAACTTTTTACTTAAATTATAAAGTTTTCTCTTAATGTCATTTATCGCCTTTGAAAATTTTTCTTCAGATTCAGTAGAAATAATGGACAAGTCTTTAGCCAGAATAAAAAAATACTCTAGTTCATGAGCTGATCCTAATGCTATCTGTACAAACCTATTGAAATCCTTGTCTGAATCTCTTCCGCACCCTTCACAAAAATTAGAAGGAATAGAATATGCAGCTCTTTGCATTTGACTTGTTAGTTGAAACTTTTCAGAATTAGGAAATTCAGAAGTAATTTTATAAACTTCCAAAACAAGTTCGTGACTTAATTTCCAAACATCGTATTTTCTAAAATCTCTCATATTTTAGTGCTTTAAGCTTTAGGCTTTATGCTTTGAGTCCTGTGCTTGTTATCTTTTATATTAAGTTTACGTCTTTGCACCCTAACTTTATTTTATTTACTCCTTTTGAACATTCTTAATTTTCACTTTATTAAATCGCATATAGCTTATGGCCTACAGCTTACAGCCTAAAAATACCCCTGCCTCTTCCTATCTTCCATCGCCGTTTCAGAACGCTTATCATCTGAACGATTCCCGCGTTCCGTCATTCGCATTGTTGCAACTTCTTCTACAATTTTCTCCAACGTATCCGCATCACTTTCTATTCCGCCTGTAATGGTAATGTCCCCCAAAGTTCTAAAACGAATTTTTTTAGAAACTACCGCTTCCCCATCTTCCAATTTCAAAAATTTAGAATTTGGAATCCAAGAATCACTTCGCCATACCACTTCTCTATCGTGTGCTAAATAAAGAGATGGAATTGCTATGTTTTCACGTTTTATATAGTTCCAAACGTCCATTTCCGTCCAATTGCTTATAGGAAACGCACGGAAATGTTCTCCTTCAAAGTGCTTTCCATTTAAAAGATTCCAAAGTTCCGGCCGTTGGTTTTTAGGGTCCCACTGTCCAAAATCGTCTCTATGCGAAAAAAAGCGTTCCTTGGCACGAGCTTTTTCCTCATCCCGCCTTCCACCGCCTATGGCACAGTCAATTTTATTGGTTTCAATAGCATCTAAAAGCGTTGTTATTTGAAGCGCATTACGGGTAGCGTTTTTTCCTTTTTCCTCTGCTACCCTACCTGTGTCAATAGACTCCTGTACAGAGCCCACTATAAGTTGTGCGCCAAGTTCCTCAATAAGACGATCGCGAAATTCTATGGTTTCTGGAAAATTATGGCCTGTATCTACATGCATTAAAGCAAAAGGAATTTTTGCGGGATAAAATGCCTTTTTAGCTAAATGTGTAATCAATATAGAATCTTTCCCTCCAGAAAATAATATCACCGGATTCTGAAACTGCGCCCAAACTTCCCGAAGGATATAGATGGCTTCCGATTCCAATTCATCTAAATAATTTAAATAATACTTACTCATAATATTTTTTTTAAATCGCAAGGTTAAGCCGATTGTTTATACGTTGCTTCAGGATCGTTATTTTGAGGAAAGTGAAGCAACCTTATATAGTTTACTCTTTATTCTTTTCTCAATTTCGGTCAAAATCAAAGCAACACTGTCCTCCACCGAAACAACAGTCGTATCAATTTCAACATCTGGTGCCATTGGCGCTTCGTATGGTGCGTTGACACCTGTAAAGTTTTCAATTTCTCCCGCTCGAGCTTTGGCGTATAATCCTTTTACGTCCCGACGTTCACATTCTTCTATAGGGGTATTCACAAAAACTTCCACAAAATTTCCATAGCCTACAATCCGTTTCACATTTTCACGATCTTCGCGATAAGGTGATATAAAAGACGCTATTACAACTAACCCGGCGTCTATCATCAAGTGGGCTACTTCAGCTATACGACGGATATTTTCAGTTCTGTCTTCTGGAGAAAAGGTGAGGTTGTTATTTAATCCTTTACGTACATTATCGCCATCCAATAAGTATGTATGAACATCTTTTTGGAATAATTTCTTTTCAAGAGCGTTTGCTATTGTAGATTTCCCTGAACCGGAAAGTCCCGTAAACCAAATCAAGATAGGTGTATGGCCCATTAATTTATTCCGTCCTTCTTTTGTAATGCTGAAATTATGTGGAATTACATTTTCTTCCATAAAAGTTTTATTTTCTGTTTGGCAATCCATAATTGGTGCGATACCAAGCGCGTTCGTGAAGATAATATAAAATCATTTTTGTTAAAAGTTCCGAGAGACCAATCTTAAGTCCGGTCAATGGATTTCCTGTAATTAACCAAGAAAGTAACATAGTATCTAATGTTCCAACCCCACGCCAAGTAAAAGTTTTAGCTATATGGCGTTTTCTACTTTCTTGAATAATCCCTTTTTCTGAAAGGTTGATTTTAAACCACACCCTTTCGTGAAAATAGTATAAAACCATTTTTGTAATAATTTCTACGAAACCAATCTTAAGTCCCGTCAAAGGGTTGCCCGTAATATACCAAGACACTAAAATAGTATCAATAGTACCAACAATCCGCCAAGTTATGGTTTTGGCAATATGTCTTTTTCGGGATTGGTCCTGCATTAGGTTTTTACTACAAAATAGTTGTTCAATAAGTTTGGCTTGTTGTACTGCATAGAATTTTCAGTAGATTGATCTATTACCTCAACTCCAACAGCTCTGCAAATAGCATGACCTGCAGCAGTATCCCACTCCATTGTAGGAGCGTATCGCGGATAAATATGTGCGAGTCCTTCAGCGACCAAACAAAATTTTAAAGAACTTCCTTTTGACACAATTTCAACCTTATTCTCTTTTTCAATTTTTGAAATAAAATTTTTAGTCTCCTCATTCAAATGGGAACGACTGCCTACAATTTTCACTTCGGAAGTGGCTTTACTCGGACTAATCTCTTTGGCATTTTCTAATATTTCTTCAATCGAAATTTCTTCCGAAGAAATAATCATTTTTTTTGAAGTGTTCCCATCCTCAGAAGTAAAATACAGCTCTTTTGAAACTGGAACGTAAATTACTCCCAGCATAGGCGTGCCATTTTTTACCAAAGCAATATTCACCGTAAATTCACCATTCCGCTTAATAAATTCCTTGGTGCCATCTAACGGATCTACAATCCAACATTGGCTCCAATCTTTCCTTTCCAAATAATCAAGTTGCCGGTTTTCTTCACTAATTATTGGAATATTAGTAGGTTTTAAATATGTATTTATTATTTCATTGGCGTTTTTATCAGCCTGCGTTAAAGGAGAATCATCACTCTTTGTTTCTACGCTGAAATCTGTTTCGTAAATTTTTAGTATTTCCTTTCCAGCATCCAAAGCAGCCTGAATGGCTACGTACAAGTTAGTTTTCATTGGGCTTTTTTGTTTCGGGAGAAAAGTTACAACTTTTGAATAAGGGAGCTGTTGTTAAAAATTCATTTCTATAAATTTTAATAGTAGAGATCAATATAGCTAAAACTTTAAATACTTTGGTGATTGTGTTCAGTATTCCAAATTCAATTAATTAGCCCCCATTTACGGATACTCCATACCAAAGCCATAGCAAAACCATAGCAAAGTCATTAAAATGTAGGAAAATGGCTCTTTTTTCCTACAAAAAATAATATGGATTAATACTTGAGATTTTTAACCATTAAAAAACCCTATTTCAAGTTAAAAAAAGACTAAACCCAGAGTATAAATTTACTACTCCCATCGCGTTGGTTATCTTTGTATAAACCTTAAAAACAATAACAATGAGCTATTTAAACCTTGATAAAAAGAAAACAACAACCACAGCTAAAGAACTTAACATCTTGTTGGCGGATTATAATTTATACTATCAAAAACTTCGAAATTTCCATTGGAATGTTGTTGGTGATAATTTCTTCGATCTTCATATTAAATTTGAAGAAATGTATGAAGACGCAAAATTAAAAGTAGATGAAATTGCTGAGCGAATTTTAACGTTGCGCTTTCAGCCTACGAGTAATTTTACAGATTATCTAAAAATAAGTAATTTAAAAGAGTCTTCATCTGAAACAAAAGATTTGCAGATGGTAAAAATTCTTTTGGAAGATCACGGCAAAATTTTGCAGCAAATGCGAAAAGTAATCGAAAAAGCCGATGCTGCAGGTGATGAAGGAACCATAGATATGATTGGCGGTTTTATTGGCCATATTGAAAAAATAAGCTGGATGCTGGATGCTTGGACGATGAAAACAGGTGATAACCACCCAGAAGCTTAAGTTTTCTTTATAAGCTTTATAAATTAAAAACTGGTAAAGGTTTTAACTTTTACCAGTTTTTTAATTTTTTCTACTTTTTTAAAATCGATTTTTTTCTAAAAATCAAATCCCAATCCAAAAGTAACCCTTGCTCCCTCTTTGGAATCAAAGATGCTGAAGTTGGCGTTCAATCCTCCTGACCCATTAATCCAAAAACCCCCACCGTAGGAATTATGCCATTTTTTGGAACTTTCCTCAGGTAACCAAACTCTTCCCAAATCTGTTCCTCCAAAAATTCCCGTTTGTAGTGGAATTAACCCAATCTTAAATTTAGGGAAGCTGTACCGAAGATCCGCACTACCCACTAAAAATGACTTTCCTGTAAAACGTTGTTCCCTGTATCCTCTCAACCCGTTGTCGCCACCCAAATTTGCTGCTTGGTAAAATTGATACCTGTCCCCAATATTAAGTTGATAATTCACAGTCGTTTTTAAAACTAAAGTCCTATTTTTTACCAAAGTATTGTAAAAACCAATTCGTGATTTTACAAACCCAAATACATCATCGGTATCTTTAATATTGTCTGTCACGCCTACATTTAAATCAAACAACATACCCAGCGTTGGGTTAAGAATATCGTCATAACTTCTGTAATTGTAAATACCTTCCAAAGTTCCAAAAAAACTGGTTTCTCCTTTGTCTTCTACATTTACATTCGATATAAAATTCTGGGGTGAGTTATTCACTTCATACCCATCAAAAGTGGTCTGCAGTTTGAAAAAACTACCAAAATTACTGTTGCGAAGCAAACCAATATTTGCCGAAATGTGCTGTACTTCTACTCTATTGAATTCATACCCTTCACTGTCCTGGAAATTCTGTGTTTCGTTTCCAAAGCCGAAAAAATTAATTTTAAAATTTGGGCTTGTCAGTTTTGCTCCAAAACTGAGGTTGAGGTTATCCTGAATATTAGCAAATTCACCAGAATAAGAAAACTCAAAGCTGTTTATGTCTGTAAAATACGCTGCATTAATTACATGTTTCTGTGAAAACGGATTTCGCTGAAAGTTATCAACCCGATAGACGAATTGTAAAGCCGCTCTAAAACCATCATCGGGATTGTAACCAATTGCTGAAACCAATCCCTGCGAGCGTTCAATCTGCTTCCTGTAATCGTACGTGTTTAAATTATAAACATCTGTAAAACGGAGTGTCCCGCCTTCCTTTTTCTCTACAGTATTTGGTTTGCTTTCATAATCGTAAACCTTTACTCTTCTTCCTTCCTCTAAATTAAAAACATCTTCATCTTGCCCCCCAATAATACGAATGTAAACCAAGTTGTTTTCATTTCCAGTGACAGTAAATTTATCTTTTCCGCCGAGACCATAAATCCAGAGCTCTTTGGTGTCTTTATTTGAATAAGTTCGGTCAATTAAGGTATCAGACTTAATTCCCTTTATGGTGGTAAAGCTTTTTACATTTGTTTTCCCGCCGGGTAAACGTGTAATTTCAAAAATATCATCATAATCAGTTCCAATAATGGTTTGTAGCGTAGAAAGATAACTATAATAGCTATCAGCAATATCCACTAGGTTCTTTTTACGTTCTTTCAGTTTTTGTTTAATTTCTTCAAGCGATTCGTCCTGCACTTCCTGAGGAAGTTTACTAAACGCCTTTTCAATTACACTGTCTGTTATGCTGTCCTGAAGTACTCTGGCAAGATATTTCCATTGGCCGCGACCTGAGTTTTCAAGTAATGCCCTGTCTAAAATAACACCTTCCTTATTGAACCATCCTAAATCTTTCAGATTTTTTCCATAGACGTGTGTCTGTTTAGAACCATTGAACAAAGAACGTGTAAAATCGAATATATTTCCATCAAAACTTGAAAAGGCATTATCGCGGTTTTTCGGGATGGGTACATATACATTTTTTTTGTAGCTGTTGTAATATTCTGCCCATTGCCAATGATCTGGCTCGCGGTCCCAATCGCCAATAAGCATGTCAAAAAGTCTGGATTTTATATAGTTTTCCTCATCCACAAGAACATCGCCCGTTTTGCGAAGCTTTATTAAAATATCATCCGTGGTTTCCACATCGTCGGGATATTTAAAAAGTCCTTCTCCTTCACTACTTTCAGATGGTTCTATGGAGATAAGATACAGATCATCCCCAAAATTTTTATTATAATTACCCAAACGTTTCTGCTTGGGCACATAAAACAATTGTGGAGTTGTATAAAAAATATTTATAGCCTGAGCCAAATCTGGTATTGCCATAACTGCATACGGATGTGAAGCTGTATAAAAACTAGCATTCTGTCCTTTAAGAGAAGGCACGTCTATTTTTTCAACTTCGGATGGCTTCGTATTGTTGTCTTCAAAAACTATTTTTTTAGAAATCTGAAGTGCATTTTTTTCCATGGCTCTCATCCTGTATCGATTGCCTTTTTCGTCTGCCAACAACAACGAATTATAATCCCCTTCATTACCTTCAAGAATTACGTGCAGCCCACCAAAAAGTGTATCTAAAGATGCTACTTTGGCACTGACTGGTTGCGAATAGGCATTCTTGTATTTTGCGCCCCACACTGTTTTGAAAAAAAGTGGTTCACTAATACTGTCCTGCTTATAAATTGGAACTGTATATTCCTGTGGAAATATTTCGGGATAATTTGAAACATCTAAATTTTTAGGAGCAGAAATAACTTCTTTCTGAAAAAGGAGTTCAGGCTTATTATTATCACCCTTTACAAAATAGCGAACCCAAGAAGAGCCATCTTCAAACACATCCAAAACCGCAAATCCTTGCTTTCCTGTACTGAAAAAACCATCTTCTCCCGTGGCAGCATAAGACTCTTTAGACCCAGCTCCCGAAACAATCTGGTGAAACCCTTCTTTCTCTATATATTGAAGGTTATGGTCATGGCCCGATACAAAAACAAGACGCTTGTTATTTTTGGCAAGTTGCTGCAATCGGCTCATAAAATTATTATAGAGCTCGTTATATCTATCTTGTACGGAGACCCCTCCCTGGGATCGAATCTGAACAACCAATGAAGATAAAATGGGTAAAGGAATTTTCTTTTGTGTTGGGTACAAATGTTTTTCCAATGCAAAATAACCCCCGTGATTTCCATTGGTGAACATAGGGTGGTGAAGGGCAAAAACAATGGTTTTATTTTGATTTTTTTCCAATTCTAATTGAAGCTCTATAAAAAACTTTTCGCGGGTTTTAATGTCGCATTTTTCATTGATGGTGGGATTTTTGTCCCAGTCTTCCAAAAACCATTGCGTATCGATAATAATTAACTGAATATTATCGGAAACGTCAATACTTTCCAAAGGGCAGCCATTACTGGGCTTGAATGCATCCTGATCAGGAAATTTAGATTCCACATAATTTTCTTCGCGCTCTACACCCAAAACGCCTCCGTTATACCACTCGTGGTTTCCTGGGATGAAAATGGTCTGTCCTTTATAATTGCTTACCGCCTTATGCTGGGCATCAATCATGTTTTCAGATTCCTTCCGTCGTGGATGACCTTCAGGATCCATTCCTGCGGGATAAATATTATCACCCAAATAAATAGTATAGTTCCCGGAAGTTTTTTCACTTTCAAGGTAATTTTGGAATGTAGCAAGCGCATCACTCATCCCGCCCATTGGGGACAGGCCGGCATCACCAACCAAATAAAAAGTTTTTTCTATTTTTTTTTCCGAAGGATATATAGGGTTAGCCTCTTTATCCCTAAACTGCGGCGCATACGTGGCACAGGAAGAAATAAAAAAAACAATAAAAAATAGAAAAAAGAACTTTTTAAAAACCATATATTATTTACATTGAAAAAGCTAATCCAAAAGTGAAACGCAATCCTTCATCCCCAGTAAATAAATTGAAGGATGCACTCAATAAATCAGCGGTGTTTACCCAAAAACCTCCTCCGTAAGAATTATGCCAAACGTCTGAAGTATCATTTGGAACCCAAACCCTTCCCACATCGTAGCCTCCAAAAACACCTATTTGTATGGGCGTTAAGGCAGTGCGAAATTTATTGAAACTGTAGCGAAGATCTGCTCCGGCTACTGCTGCACTTCTACCCGTAAAACGTTCATTTCTATAACCACGAAGACCGGTATCACTTCCTAATTGTGCCCCTTGATAGAATTCAAAATTATTACCAATATTGAACTGTCCGCTAACATCGGTCTTTAAAACCAATTTTCTGTTTTTTGTAATTGCGTTGTAGAATATAATTGAAGGTTTTACATAACCAAAAATTTGATCACTATCTTCTATGTTTTGAGTTCCCCCCGCAACGAGTGTAAAATCCATGCCTCGTGTTGGGTTTACTTTGTTGTCATAACTTTCATACTGATAGGTTCCTTCAGCGGTTACAAAATTCTTGGTTTTATCCAATTCTGTCGGGGTAGGAATTACATCTGAAATAAACCTTCCATCGGTTCCCTCTACTTCAATTGCATCAAAAATGGCCTTAATCTGAAACATACTTCCATAAGGGGAATCTTTTTTAAACCCAATAGAGCCGCCGTAACCACCAATACGAACCCGATTATAATCCAATTCAGTATCAAATTCATAATCTGGATTTATTGTTTCATTTCCAAACCCGAAATAGTTTTCAGAGAAATTTGGGTTTTTAAAGTAGCCTCCCAATAAAAAGTTCCAACTGCCAAAGACATTTGCGAACTCTCCTTCATAATTTACATCAAAGCTTTGTGTAGCAAAATAATAGCCAACAGCTAATCGATGTTGTTGGGAAAATGGATTTCTTTGAAAACCATTTACAGTAAAAACATCTGAAAAACCTAGTTTAAAACCATCATCAGGATTAAAGCCCACAGCTGGAAGAAAAAGATTTACAGTTTGCATTTGTTTTTGATAATCGAAAGTATTGAAGTCATAATTATCAGTAAATCGGAAGGTAGCTCCGCCTTTTTCTTCAACTGTACTTTTTTTACTTTTTTGATCGTACACCTTAACCTTTTTACCATTTGCAATTTTATAGGTATCGTTGTTTTGACCGCCAATAATTCTTATAAAAATAGGATTGTTACCATCTCCTTTCACATCAAAAACATCGTCATCGTCAAGCCCATAAACCCAAATTTGTTTAGTTTCTTTCGCATTGAAAGTCCTGTCAACCATTAATTCACCCTTTTCACCATCTTTTATACGGTAGGTTTTAATATTCGTTTTTCCTTCGGGCAAACGGTTTATTTCAAAATAATCATCTTTATCAGTTCCCGTAATCACCTGCAGTCTTGCGAGATAATCATAATATTCTCCAGCAATTTTTACGATATTGTCTCGTCTACCTTTTAGCTTTTGCTTAATTTCTGCGGAAGTTTCATCCTGCGCTTCTTTAGGTAGGTCTTTAAAAGCATTATCAATTACATTATCTGTAACATTCTTTTGAATTATTCCTGCCTGTTCAAGCCAAGCTTCTTTTCCATAATTTTGAATTAATGCGTGATCTAATTTTATACCAGCAGCATTAAACCATTTAGTATGTTTTAGTTCTTCGCCGTACACTTGAAATTGTCTAGATGTATTGAATAAAGCTCTAACTACATCTAAAAGTCCTCCGTCAAAATTTGAATAAACCTGATCCCTATCTCTCGGAATTGGCAGAAACAGGGAATTTCCATTATCATCTTTTTTTTGTGTAAAACGCCACTGATCATTGTGGCGATCCCAATCACCTACAAGCATATCAAAAACCCTGGCGCGAATGTAGGCTTGTTCATCCAATTTGTATTTTTCGTCTTTGCGAAGTTTTGCAAGTAAATCATCTGTGCTTTCTACGTCATCTGGATAGTCAAAAAGTTTTCCTTCAAATTCTTTATCAGGCCTTTCAACAATCATATATAGTTCATTTCCATAATCTTCGTTATATTTTCCGAGGGCCTTTTGCTTCGGCACATAATATAGCTTTGGGTTTGTATGAAGAATTCCAGCTGCCTCAGACAGTTGAGGAATTGTAAATGCTCCATAAGGATGTGCAGCAGTATAAAAATCAAGAATTAAATCTTCAGGGATTGTATTTAAAAATTCATCTTCTACAATTTTATCTTTAATAATTACAGTTTGCAAAAATTGTACAGCACTCTTTTTTAGTGCACGCATATTATATGTTCTTCCATCTTTATCTTCTAATCTAAGTGATCGCGTTTGGTGACCTCCCCCAGCACGCACCACTTTAAGCCCTCCGTATAGAGTATCTAAAAGGACGGTTTTTGCAGTAACATCTGTACCGTATATTTTTCGGTAATGCTTTCCCCAAACAGTTTTATAAAAACCAGTTTTTTCAACCATTTCATCGCTATAAACTTTTGCTTTTGTAGTGGGTGGAAAATTTTCATGAAGGGTAGAAAAATCATAGTTTTCTTTTTCAGAAAATATTTTCTTTTGAAATAGAATCTCTGAAGTTGCATCGTCATTAGCTTTGAAAAACCGGATTTCCGAAGCACCGTTTTTTTCCACATCAAGCCTTGCAAAACCTTCTCCACCATAAGCAAACTCTCCAAACTGTCCTAAAGCAGCAGCCGTTGCCCCAGAGCCTGAACCCGAAACAATCTGCTTTACTGTTCCGTCTTCAATATACTGTAAGGATTCATCTAATCCAGACACAAAAACGAGGCGATCAAGGTCTTTTGTAAGCACTTTCAATCGGCTCATTAATTCGTTGTAGCGTTCATTATAACGATCCTGTTTTGAAATTGCACCTTGAATTTTCACCTGCTTAATGAATGTGCTAAAAAAATCCTTGTGTATCAATGGGTATTTTCCGCCGTGTTCCCCATAAGTAATAAGTGGATGGTACATTGCGACAATGATTGTCTTATCGGCGTTTTTCTTAAGCTCTCCTTCAAATTCAATAAAAAACTTATTGCGGGTTTTTATGTCACACTTGTCGTTCATTTTTGAATAATCATCCCAATCTTCCAAAAACCACTGCGTATCCAGCGCGATTAAATGCACATTATCATTTATATCTATACTTTCCAATCCGCAACCATTGTTTGGCTGAAGCACATCGGCATCATCAAATTTTGCTTTCAGAAAATCTTCTTCAAGCTCCAAACCATCAACCCCACTTTTCCAATCGCGGTTGCCTGGAAGCACTACTACTTTACCCTTAAAACCTTTTAAGGCTTCAAGTTGCAGTTCCATTGAATTTTCAGCGGCTTTCTTTTCCGTCTTATCTTTTGGTTGCATTCCCGAAGGATAAAAACTATTTCCTAAAAATAAAACATAGCTATTTTTAGAATTGTTTTCGTTTAAATACTTTTTTAAAGATTGAATGGATTTTGAAGCTTCACTTCCAGACTTTCCAGCATTTCCAACTAAATAGAAAGTTTTGTCTATTTCTTTATCGGAAGGAGTGTTGGAAAAGTTATTTTTAACTGTTTTATATTGTGGATTGTAAGTTGCACAAGCAGAAAAAAGGGCTGCTAAAGCAAAAGTTATAAAGATGTTAATTTTATTCATATATCTATTTTGGTATTGATTTTTTAGTACTTTGGATCACTAAATTTTTTCTATGGATAATATTGTAGAAGCTACTGATAATTTTGTATTCCAATTATTTAAAGATGAGCTTCCAAACACCTTTGTTTATCACAATTATACCCACACAAAACGTGTTTATAAAAGTATAAACGAAATTATTGAAAACTCCCAAATTGATGTTAAAGATGCTCAGACACTACGTTTAGCAGCTTTACTCCACGATACGGGTTACATTGTTTGCCGCGAAAATCACGAAGAAGAAAGCGTGAAAATAGCAGTTGCTTTTCTGGAAAAGCACGGGGTTGAAAATGATATAATTGAAGGTGTAAAAAAATGTATACTTGCCACAAAATTCAAAAATACAACACCCCAAAACGAACTTGAAAAGATTATAAGAGATGCAGATTCTTCCCATTTCGGGAAAGATTATTTTGAAGAAGCTAGTGAATTTTTAAGACAGGAATATCTTTCTCAAAATGTTCATAATTATACCTCAAACGAATGGCTTCAGGAAAACATAAAGGTTCTTGTTGAAAGCCATGAATTTTATTCAGATTATGCGCTAAAAAACTGGCAACCCGTAAAAGAAGAAAACCTTTCAAAACTCCTTAACAAACGTAAAAAGCACAAAGAAAAATTTCAAAAGGAAAAGACTAAAGCTAAGCTAAAAGCGCAATACAAAAACGATAGTCCTGAACGTGGAATTCAAACTTTTTACCGAACTGCCCTAAGAAACCATATGAAACTTAGTGACATTGCAGACACAAAAGCCAATATCATGCTTTCGGTTAATGCTATTATTATTTCATTGGTACTGTCCAATCTTATATCTAAACTAGACAATAATAATTATTTAATAATTCCAACTGCTATTTTCATACTTTTTAGTGCTATTACAATGGTTCTGGCGGTAATTGCAACGCGCCCCAACGTAACACGTGGAGAATTTACCAAACAGGATGTGGAAGATCAAAACGTAAACTTAACCTTTTTCGGAAATTTCCATAAAATGGAACTGGAACAATTTGAATGGGCCATTGAGGAGTTACTGAAGGATAGAAATTACGTCTATAAATCGCTTACCAAAGATTTATACTTTTTGGGAAAAGTTCTGGATAGAAAATATAGAATTTTAAGACTTACGTATACCATATTCGTGGCAGGAACCATCATTTCCTTAATTTCCTTTGCGGTGTTTTTCTATATGGAAGCATAGAATTTACTCCTGAATTTGTGAAATTAAATCTTCATACGTATAATATTCTTTTGCCTGATCATTATTTTTGGAATAAAGCACATTAACTCGTAAAGCCTTTAAACCGGTAACACCCTGCAAATCTTCTAACTCTAAAATCTCTATTTCATCCCCAAGCAATTTTTGATATTGCAGAAAACGGATATACTTTAAATATTCCTCCTCATCTTCTTTTTGGGAATAAATAATAGATATTTTTCCCGGCTGGGTTATGCGTTCTTCTGTGTTTTTTATGTGTGCCTTATCAACCCGTTTTTTTACAACTTCATAACGGGCATTGTACGTGCCGTCAACATCAAAGCGTTTTTCGTCCATTCTAAATCTTAATGATAGCGAACCGTTAAAGGCTAAAATCATTGAAGCAACATCCAGCTCCACGGGAAGTTTATCCTTATAACGGTAATAGTTGTTCTCCATTTCGCAAATAACTTGCAATTGCCAAAGCTTTATATTGTTCAGGAATATTTTATTGAATGATTTTTCCTTTGTAATAGATTCACCTATATATAAATTATGCTCTACTCCATCCGTTTTGAAACGTTCAAAATAATGCGGATACATTTTCTGTGCTTCCTGTTGCTTTTTATCTAAAACAGATGCCAAACGTTTATTTATAAGCATTACCGATTCATCATAATCTTTTCTATTTTTATATACAAGACCGGTGCTAAAATCTATCAACTGATAATACTCATCAACCAATACCTTAAATGTTTCATTTCTCTCTCTCACGTATTTGAAAAATGGTATTATTTCAGATACTAGAAAATCCATTATTTTCCGCTCCGTATCTACTTGCAGGTTTTCTTCAATTTCATTCAAAAAGCCTGTTATTGCAAAATTCATTTGTTCTAAAATGGGCAAAGGAGTATGATTGTACAACTTCTTTAAAACAGTTTCAATATAGGTCAACTGCAATGTTAAATCCTTTTTTGTAGCTTCATTACGAGCCTCAGAGGAACCTTTAATATCTGTCTGCCCATAGAGCGGATGAATATCTTCAAAAACAATTTCACGGAAAAAAGTAGGATTACCTTCTGTAATTGAACTTAAATACCGTTTTGCTTCTTTCCGAAATTTCCATTGCACACTACTATGAATGGCGGTACATTCTTCTTGGATTATAAGTTCCAGTTCGTTTTCAAAATTTTCCTTTGAACGAACAACAGAATCAATAAGGAACGGCATAATGTCGCGCAGTTTATTTGCGTTTATTGTGTTCAAATCATTAGCGTTGGGAGAAACAAGTTCCAAAATCCCAAGAATTTTTTCATCTGCAACAATTGCGGCAAAAATGGCACTCTTCATTCCCTGATCCAACATTTTTTTATACAGCAGATTCTCTGGATACATCTTATTGTATCTTTCAGCATCTGTCACGCAATAAAATTCCTTTTGTTTGAAAAGTGTATAATAAGAAGCACTACAAAGAGCTTCCTTACTGGATTGTGATTTTTCTCCGTTTAAAATGAAACTGGAAATCTCTTTGAAAAGTGTACGCTCAAAAGACTCATTTTCTTCATTATAATCTGCAAAACCTATCATAAGGTCTTTCAAATTAAAGATAGCCCGAAAAATACGGCTGAATTCTGTGTCGTGGAATCCGCCATTTTTTTCCAAGCGAAGCAAATTTGTCTTAAAGTCAGAGATGGATACGTCCATTGTAACATCTGTCAAAGTTGCTATTACAAAGCCATTAAAGATCCAACTCCCTGGTGGGAATTTTTCTTTCCAAACTGAAATGTCTTCAAAACTTTCCAACAATTCATTTATATCATCTTCTGAAATATCTTTTGACTTTGCTGTTTTTTGAATTTCTACAAAATCACCATTATAAAATAATCTATAGTTTTTAATCATTTCCTGCCCGTCGGGAATATTGTAATAAAAAGAACGCTTAAAATCTACTTTTTTGCCATAATAATGACTCAATATCATGCTGCAACCCATAATATAAAATTGGTCTTCATCAAAATTTATGATGTCCATTGAAAAACCATCTCCCGCGGCTTTTAGAATTTCTAGATAACGCTCGGTGCTTTTAAAAGCTACCTCTTGAAAGGGAATAGTTGCAAATTTTATTTCATTGGTTCCAAGTACTGAAGGAAATAAAGGTTCAAGAATTGTATCAATCTGATCGTTATATTTTAAAATTTCCTCAAAATCAGCTATTCCAGAAGAAAGCATGGGAAACTCTTTTTCCATGGAAAGTATCTCAGAGATTTGCTTTTTTGCTAAATCACTTTTGCCCGCTTTTTCTTTATAGGCATCAAAAACTTTTTTGAAACCAATCTTTATCTTTAATGGGAAGTCTTTTTTCTCCTTAGTCATTATATCCATAGCTATTAACCAATAAAAGTAAACTTTAAAAATCTTGCAATATGTTAATAAAAAATAAAATCTTAAACCATATCCTTCATTGAAGTAAGAAACCGTTATTTTTGTTCAAATTTTAAAAACCCAATATATGAGACTGATTTTTGCATCACTCCTTACAATTTCACTTATTTCTTGCAATAAGGATACCAATAGTTACAAACTGGAAGGCGACGCCGTTGGTTTTGCCGACGGAACGGAAATCTTTGTTTACACTTTGGAAAACAAACAACCAAAAGTAATTGATACTCTCACTGTTACCCAAGGAAAATTTTCTGCAACCTATCCAAAAAGCGATGATATAAATCTCAGTTTTTTGAGAATCAATGAAATAAACGGCTCTGTTCTATTTTTTCCTGAAAATGAAGATATGACGGCAACAATTTATAAAGATAGTATTCAAGCCTCTCGCGTTAACGGCGGAAAGCAAAACGAATCTTATGGCAATTTTGTTTCAGAAATGACTGCTTTTAACAAAAAGAAACAAGAAAGCATGGAGCGTTTCCGCGATGCAAGACAAGCTAACGATACTGCTGCTATTGCACAGATACAAAGTGAAAACTTAAATATGGTTGGGGAAGAAACCGAATATAAAAAGCAGTTTTTGAAAGACAACAAAAACTCCATTTTCTCCGTAATGCTCATTTCTGAAATGTTAAGTAGAAAAGAAATTACACCAGCAGAAGCATCTGCTTATATTAATGACCTTGAGCCTAAACTTGCGGAATCTGAAATAGTACAGGATTTAAAAACAAATCTTGAAGCACTTAAAAAAGCTGAAGTGGGAAGTGCTGCACCAAACTTTAGCGCACCAACCCCTACAGGAGAAACATTGTCTTTAAAAGATGCAATGGGTAAATACACAATCATCGATTTTTGGGCATCTTGGTGTAAGCCTTGTCGCATGGAAAATCCAAATGTTGTAAATGTTTATAATAAGTATCACGATAAAGGTTTAAACATTATTAGTGTTTCCTTAGATAAAGCCGAACAAAAAGACAAATGGATACAGGCCATAAAAGACGATAAAATGGATTGGTACCACGTGTCCAATCTTCAGTTTTGGCAAGATCCTATTGCACAACAGTATAGTGTGCGTTCCATTCCAGCAACTTTTCTAGTAGACGAAAACGGAATGATCATTGACAAAGACTTGCGTGGAGCGGCTTTAGAAGCAAAGATTGCCACACTTTTGGGTGCAGAATAATCTTTAGACTACTCTAGTGAAAAATAAAAAACCTCGGTTCTTTTTGGGAGCCGAGGTTTTTATTTGGGGGAATTTTAGATGTTATAATACCTTTAAGCTAATCCACTTAATTTAATAGAAAGCTAACGTTCACAGAGGTTTTAATTTCCATCTCGCCAAGAGCAATAGTTTGATCGCTGCCTCCAGAAGAAGAGTCACTCATTGCCATTTTATACATAGGCTGCGGCCCTACTGAATTATTAAATTCACTTATAGAAACTGCTTTTCCAATAGTTTGATTTAAAACTGAAGTATATTCCTTAGCCTTCATTTGTGCGTTTTCAACTGCTTTTTTACGGGCTTGGCTCTTCAATGCTTCACTATTTGAAGAAGAAAACTCAACCCCGTCTATACGGTTAATTCCTGTATCAATAAGACCTTTCATTACAGGTTCATATTTTTTTAAATCGCGTAATTTTACTGATAGGGATTGATTGGCTGCAAATGTGTACGTTTTGCTATTGTAATCATAGTTTTTGCTCAGGTTCATATATTGGGTCTTCACATCTTTATCCTCGATATTCATTTTCTTCAGAAATTTCAAAACCTCACTGATAGTTGCATCGTTTTGTTCTTTCAATGTTTTGGTATTCTCTCCTGTATTTTCAACGCGGATGTTGATGGTAACCTCATCGGGAACCACACGAACAATTCCTTCGCCAGTTACATCTATTGTGGGTTGGGGTAAAGTATTTTGTGCCATAATGCTAGTAGTTGTTATTACTACAATTAATAATGTTTGTAAAATTTTCATAGTTTTCTTTTTTAAATTTTATTTAATTTATGGAGAATGAATAACAGAATTAAAGGAAGCGCAAGCAAAACAACGATCCACAAACTGGTCTCAAACAAAGAGGGTGCAAACAAAAGTGTTAATACATACCCTCCAATTGCCCCGCCAATGTGAGCGTCGTGGCCAATATTTCCCATTCTTTTTTTCATTCCGTAGATAGAATACAACAAATATGCCATCCCAAAAAGCCATGCCGGAATGGCTATTGGAATAAAGAAAAGATAGAGACCCATATTTGGGAAAAATAGTATAGCGGAATACAATATTCCCATCACCGCACCACTAGCCCCTATTGCACTGTAGTGGTATTCGTCTTTGTGAAAATAGAATGACAAGAAGTTACCTGCAAGCAAGCTCACTACATAAATAACCACAAAAAATGGAACACCAACACTATTTATAACAACAGGTGCAAAAAAATAGAGCGTAAGCATATTAAATAGCAAATGTGAAAAGTCTGCGTGTAAAAAAGCAGAACTGAACATTCTAATATGTTCGCCGCGACGTATGCCCGCTATGTTGAATTTGTATTTCTCAAAGAATGAAAAATCATTAAAACCTTTCATGGAAATGATGACGTTTGCGGCAATTATTACTAGAGTTGCTATATCAATATTTTGCATTGGTTTATAAAAGTTATTGGGTTATTAATTTATAAAGAATTTTGAATTCTAATTCTTGTAATAAATTTAGTTAGTTTTGCGGTAACAATTCCTATGCAAAGATTGCTTTATATACTGGCATATCCAATTCTTTGGCTGCTTTCCATTTTGCCGATGCGCATTTTGTATATTAAATCTACCGTGCTATATTTTCTGGTGTATTATGTTATCGGTTATCGTAAAAAAGTAGCGAAAGATAATCTGGCATTAGTTTTTCCTGAAAAAACAGATCAAGAACGCAACCGAATAGCGAAGCAATTCTTCAAACATCTGTGTGATATTATTTTTGAAACTATAAAGGCATTTACTATTTCTGAAAAGGAAATACGGAAACGTTTTGTGGTTACTAATGCCGAAATATTGAATCCATATTACGAAAATGATCGAAGCATTCTACTAATGGCCGGCCACTATGGCAACTGGGAATGGAGCGGTATTTTGAATAAATTGATGCAACATCAAGCGCACGCAGTTTACAAACCTTTAGGCAGCAAACAATTTGATGCTTTGGTAAAAAAAACACGGGAACACTTTGGAGGAATTATAGTTAGTAACAAAAAAATAGTCGGTGTACTTTTCAGAAAGTGGAAAAAAGGGACCAAAACTCTCACTTATATTCTTTCCGACCAAACCCCAAAACTTGGTGCATTTAAACACCGCGATACGTTTATGGGGATAAATGTGCCAATGTTCACAGGAACAGAAGAATTAGCTAAGAAATTGGATTTCTCTGTACTCTATCTAAAAGTTGAAAAAGTAAAGCGTGGCTATTACACAGCCACTTTTGTTCCGTTGGTTGAAAACCCAAAAGAATACCCCGATTTTCAAATTACACGTATGTTTTTTGATGCTTTAGAAGATCAAATCCGAGAAAAACCTGAGTATTATTTATGGTCGCACAAACGGTGGAAACTTCGAAAAGTAGATTGATTACAACCTAGCAATTCCCTCAATCTCCCCAATAATCCTATCCGCCAAAGCATCCGCTTCTTCCTGGCTTTTAGCTTCGGTATAAATCCTAATTATCGGTTCGGTGTTTGATTTTCGAAGATGTACCCAGTTTTCAGCAAAGTCTATTTTTACGCCATCAATCGTATTTATATCTTCTGAAGCATATTTTGCCTCCATTGCTTTTAAAATTGCATCAACGTCCAACTGTGGCGTTAGCTCAATTTTCTTTTTGCTCATAAAATAAGCCGTGTACTTTTTCCGAAGTTCGCTAACGGCAATTTTTTCTTCAGCCAAAAAGCTTAAAAACAAAGCAATCCCCACCAAACTATCACGACCGTAATGTAGTTCTGGGTAAATAATTCCGCCATTGCCCTCACCTCCTATCACGGCATTGGTTTCCTTCATTTTCTCAACAACGTTCACTTCCCCAACAGCACTCGCTGTATAAGTTCCACCGTGCTTTTCGGTTACATCGCGCAAGGCTCGTGATGAAGACATATTGCTCACCGTATTTCCTGAATTATTCTGCAAAACATAATCAGCAACAGCAACAAGTGTATATTCCTCACCGAACATTTCGCCTTTTTCATCAACAAAAGCAAGTCGGTCCACATCGGGATCTACCACTATTCCAAAGTCGGCGTGGTTTTTTACAACACTTTCCATCAAATCGCCCAAATGTTCTTTTAACGGTTCAGGATTGTGTGGAAATTGTCCGTTAGGTGTGCAATGCAGTTTCACGGGTTCAACGCCCAAAGCTTCCAAAAGTAAAGGCACGGCAATTCCTCCAGTGGAATTTACGGCGTCAACAACCACCTTAAATTTACAACGCTTTATGGCATCAGCTTTCACCAAAGGTAGATTCAAAATTTCATCAATGTGCAAATCTATATACGCATCATTTTTATGGATTTCACCCAAATTGTCAACTTCGGCGAATTGGATAGTTCCATTTTCAGCAATATCAAGGATTTGTTGACCAGCTACAGCATTTAAAAATTCACCTTTGTTGTTCAACAATTTCAAAGCGTTCCATTGTTTTGGGTTATGACTTGCTGTTAATATTATTCCGCCATCGGCATGTTCCAAAGCCACCGCTATCTCAACAGTTGGGGTTGTTGATAAATTTAAATCTATCACTGTAATGCCCATTCCAACCAACGTATTCATTACCAATTGTTGGATCATTTCCCCAGAAATACGTGCATCACGACCTACTATCACTTTATAATTTTCTTTGTTGCGCTGTTGTTTTACCCAACTGCCGTAAGCTGCTGCATATTTAACCGCATCAATTGGAGTTAAATTTTCGCCTTGTATTCCGCCAATGGTTCCGCGGATGCCTGATATAGATTTTATAAGTGTCATTTTCTGAATTTATTTTTCAATTTTAAAAAGTAAAGCTCAAAATAGGTGTACGATAAATGAGCTATCAAAAGTGTGCCTGCAAAGGTAAACAGGTGTATTAAAATTATGGTTAAAGTTTCATTAAGGTTGTGGAACATTTCCAATTTCAAAAACAAAAATACAACAGCATTTAAAACAATGGCGTGAAACATATAGATTCCATAGGAAATACTTCCGAAGTGATTCAATAATCTATTGTTCACTTCAACGCCTTTATTATTAAAGGCCAACGAATGGATAAATAGCGCAAACAACACACAAGTGAAAAACGCCCGAAGCCATAAAGGTTCAAATAGAACCCAATCGGTTAAAAAGTAAAGTAATGTTGTAATGCAAATGACTAATGGAAAAATTGCTGATCGCTTTAAAAATTCAAGCTTTTTCTTTTCTTCAAGAATTGCAATCACCCCTCCGGAAAAAAGGTAGAAAAACACAAAGGTGTATTTGCGAAGAATTTCAAATAAATCCGTCCAATAAATTATAAAATAACCAATCAGCAAAAGGCTTAAAACCCTTAGAATCCATTTCACATTTATAAAAAACAGAAGTGGCGCGATCACGAGATAGAATTGTTCTTCAATCCCAATAGACCATAAAATTTCAAGTATTCCACCAGGTTCGTAAATTTTAGCGAAGACATTCGGAAGAAAGAAAACGTTGTAAAACAAGGCTTCTTTCCAAGTATAATTTATTTCAAAGGGAATATTTAAAAAAGGTAATAGCACGTTATAAAAAAGCAGTCCGAAGCCTAAAACAAGATAGTATAGCGGGAAAATTCGCAGAATTCTTCGAACATAAAAATCTTTTATTGAGAAAGTACCTTTGATTTTTGCGCGATAAATAAGACGGATAATTAAAAAACCACTCAATACAAAAAACATATAAACTGCCTCCAAGCCTCGATGAAATATAGGAAGACCATCAAAATAAGGAAGTCCTTGATTGTGCGAAAGTTGGGGTAAGTGAAACAGCAACACGAAGGAAGCAAGGAAAAACCGCAATGGGTCCAAATTTGGTAACCTGTTCAATTTTCAGTTTTTACAGTTCAAAAATACATATATTTATTGAATGAATTTTTTAGCCCACATCTATCTCTCCGGTAATGACGAAAGCGTTATAATAGGCAACTTTATAGCCGATGGCATCAAAGGCAAGCGCTATGAAAAATACCCACCACAAATTGCAAAAGGCATATTATTACACCGCGGCATAGATACCTTCACAGACGCGCATCCTATAGTGCACCAAAGTACGGCGAAACTTCACAAAAATTATAGCCATTACAGTGGAGTAATTGTAGATATACTGTACGATCATTTTTTGGCGAAAAATTGGAGTAAGTATTCCGATGTGCCTTTAGATGAATATGTTGATGATTTTTATGAATTACTTAGGAAAAATTTTACAATCCTTCCAGCAAGAATACAAAGAATGATGCCTTACATGATTGCCGACAATTGGTTGCTAAGCTACGCCACCGTTGAAGGAATCAGTAAAATTTTAGCGCAAATGAACGTACGTACCAAAGGCATTTCAAAAATGAATTTAGCCGTTGCTGAGCTCGAAGAGTTTTATGAAGAATTTGAAGCTGAATTCACTTCCTTTTTTGACGAATTGATTATTTTCTCCAAAAATAAACTTACCGAATTATGAAATTTTCCTATCTTTTTTTAATTGCTTTCTTGTTTTTTTCCTGCAAAGAAAAACCCAAAGCGCAGAACCTAGTTGAAAAAACAAAGGTTGAAATAAAAAAGGCCGTAATTGCTGATAGTGCTATGGTTGTTTCGGCACGGGCCGAAGCTTCACGAATAGGTTCAGAAATACTTAAAAAGGGCGGTAACGCTTTTGATGCAATGATTGCCACCAACATGGCTTTAGCTTTAACGTATCCCAATGCAGGTAACCTTGGGGGCGGCGGATTTATGGTTTATAGAACCCAATATGGCGAAATTGGCTCTTTGGATTATCGAGAAAAAGCACCATTGGCCGCGACAAAAAATATGTATCTCGATAAAGACGGAAACGTTATACCTAACAAAAGCTCGGTTGGTGCAATGTCTGTGGGTGTTCCGGGAACAGTTGCTGGAATGTTTGCAGTTCACGAAAAATTTGGAAGTTTACCAATGGAAGTTATATTAAAACCCATAATTGAACTTGCCCAAAAAGGATATATAATCACCGAGAAAGAAGCAGAAGCATTGGAAATATATAAACCCTATTTTGAAGAGGTAAACGGCCAAAGCATTCTTTATTCCAAAACGCTCCAAGCGGATGACACTTTAAAAAATAATGCATTGGCAAGTACTTTGGAACGCATTTCGAAAAACGGTAGAGCCGAATTTTACGGTGGGGAAACCGGACAAAAACTCGTTTCTTTTCTGAAAGAAAAAGATGGGATTCTCACTTTAAAAGATTTGGAGGCCTACGAAGCCCAATGGCGCGAACCGGTTGTTTTTCAATACAAAGATTTAAAAATAATCTCCATGGCGCCCCCTTCCAGCGGCGGCATCTGTTTGGCACAGATTTTAAAAATGGTTGAGCCTTTTCCGATTTCAGATTATGGTCATAATTCAGAGAAATACATTCAAGTTTTAGCCGAAGCCGAACGCCGGGCTTATGCTGACAGAAGCTATTATTTGGGTGACCCAGATTTTGTTGACAATCCCACAGATTCCTTACTTTCCGAAGCCTATCTTTCCCAAAGGATGGAAAATTTTTCCTTTGAAGCTGCAACACCTTCCTCTGAAATAAAACCAGGTGTAATTATGGGTTATGAAAGCCCAGAGACCACCCATTTTTCTATTGTTGATTCCTTTGGAAATGCAGTTTCAGTTACCACTACACTCAATTCATCTTTTGGTTCATTATTATACGTTAACGAACTCGGATTCTTTTTAAACAATGAAATGGACGATTTTAGCGCAAAGCCAGGAGAACCAAATGTGTATGGCTTGGTTGGCGGAAAAGCAAACGCCATTGCACCCCAAAAAAGAATGTTAAGTTCCATGACGCCTACCATTGTTGAAAAGAACGGAAAACTTTGGATGGTTGTAGGAACTCCTGGCGGCTCCACAATTATAACTTCAGTGGCACAAGCCATTTTAAATGTTTATGAATTCAATATGGATATGCAGCAAGCCGTGGACGCTCCTCGTTTTCACCATCAATGGTTACCAGACGCCATTAGGTATGAATTTGAAAAGTTTCCCAGGAATTTAATTGAAGACTTAAAACAAAAAGGCTATCCAGAAAACACTGATGTCGATCCAATTATCGGAAAAGTAGATGCCATCTTAAGACTTCCAAACAATAAACTTCAAGGTGGAGCCGATAGTCGCGGTGATGATACTGCTATTGGTTATTAAATTTAAATCTTTTTTTGCACGCTTAATCGAAATCTTGTGCATTATATCGAAAGGTGGATATGTGGGCAATAAAAAAGGTTAGATTTGAGGGAATTAACTAAGGATTTTTACAAATTTTAGATTGAGACTTTTTGAAGAACCTATTCATATTCGCCTTTGCGGAATCTTAAATAATCTTTTTTCTCTTTTTGCAAAATTGAATATTCAACTTTTGCAGTAAACGTTGTTTGTCATAAAAATCCTTTTATTAGTAACTCTTCGCCTTATTTGGCGATGTTTAGCCTATGACTAATAAATCTTTTCCCAAGGATTTGTATTCCATTATCGCCCTGGCAGTAAGCGGGGGGCTTTGTGCCGTGCTAATATTTTTGCTCTATCAAAAAAGTGAAGATACAATAGGCTTTGAAACCATTTTGAAAAGTCTGACAACTATTTTCATTGCCGTAAGTGGTTTTTTATCAGCAATCTTGATGGTTTTTTTGGCAACATCTGCGATGGCTTTAAAATCAAACAAAGTCAAAATAATTACCAAAATCAGCAAGACCACACAAAAGATGCACAATTTCAGAAATATTGCTGAAATTTTGTACACTTCAAACATCTGGCTTCCAGGCTTAAAAGATTATTTTGAAAAGGAATTTTCTGAGCTTTCCTATTTTGAAGTCAAAGAATTTTATAAAGGAAAATCCAGACTTGCCATTGAGTTTCTTCAGGAAACACATCATTTTGGTGAAACCGAAAATATTTATTTGGAATTGAAATCTTTATTAATGACCAATCCTAAAGAAAAGCATATTCCGGAAACTATAAATTATCCTATTTCATACAGTAACGGAATTATAGAAAAATGGGCCGAGCATAAATGCGGTACTGGATTGTGGTATGTATTCGGTTACAAATACGGTACTTATAAAAACTCAATAAATTTGGAAGCAGTCTTTGAAAGACACCAAGAAAAGATTCTTACTTTGGCAAACACTATAGATAATGAAGTTTTTGAAGATGCTTCTTTTAATGAAGTTTTTTTCTCAAAGCTTTGGGAATATATGACGAAAGATGTTATTCCAAAACTTTATCAATTTCAAAGCCAGATGGACAGGAAAGCACCGCGATTGGTACGATATCTTTATATAATTTTCTTATTATTAATGGTTTTTGGCGTATTGCTTCCGCTTATTCATTTAATGTTGGGCTTTTCATCATTATCTATAATTGTTGGGTATTCTATCGTTATCAGTACTATATTTTATATTGCGATAACCTTTCATGTTTATCTTTCCAAAGAAGTAAATCAGTAATTTTTTAAAAGAGCTTTTTTTCAGTAAAAATTAACATCCGTATGATGGCATGCATTCTTTAATTTCGGTTCAATTAAGTACCTTTGCAAGCTATGTCAAAAAATGAGGATTTTATAGAAGTTTTGGGCGCCCGCGTTCATAACTTAAAGAACATTGACGTTCGAATTCCAAGAGAAAAATTAGTAGTAATTACAGGGCTTTCCGGCAGTGGAAAATCCTCTTTGGCGTTTGATACTATTTATGCTGAAGGTCAGCGCCGTTATATTGAAACCTTTTCGGCTTATGCTCGTCAGTTTTTGGGGAGTTTGGAACGTCCCGATGTTGATAAAATTGAAGGCCTTTCCCCAGTAATTGCAATTGAACAAAAAACTACAAGTAAAAGTCCAAGATCCACCGTTGGCACCATTACAGAAATTTATGATTTTCTGCGTCTTTTTTACGCTCGAGCAAGTGATGCTTATAGCTACAATACAGGCGAAAAAATGGTTAGTTATAGCGACGAGCAAATAAAACAACTTATTCTTGAAGACTTTGCCGATAAAAAAGTGAGTATCCTCGCTCCTGTTATCCGTTCCCGAAAGGGGCATTACCGCGAACTTTTTGAGCAAATTGCCAAACAAGGTTTTCTGAAAGTACGAGTTGACAGTGAAGTTAGAGATATTGTGAGTGGAATGAAAGTAGATCGCTACAAAAACCACGATATTGAAATAGTTATAGATAGACTTAAAATCCCCTTAACTAAGTCTGAAAAAGCTACAGAGGGCGAAGGAAGCGATAACAACAAACGTCTTTCTGAAACCATAAATACTGCAATGTACCACGGCGAAGATGTTTTGATGGTGCTCGATAACGATACAGATGAAGCGCGCTATTTCAGTCGCTCCTTGATGTGTCCTTCTTCCGGAATTTCTTATCCCAATCCGGAGCCAAACAATTTTTCGTTCAACTCCCCAAAAGGAATGTGCCCGAAATGTAAAGGCCTGGGAAAACTTTATGAGGTTAATTTAAAGAAACTTGTTCCAAATCCAAAACTTTCCATTAAACAAGGAGCTTTGGCGCCCCACGGTCCACAAAAAGGCAATTGGATTTTTAAACAACTAGAATTGATTGCAGAACGTTTTAATTTTAAACTGAGCGATTCTTTTGAAAGTATTCCTCAGGAAGCCAAAGATGTTATTTTTTTCGGCGGAAATGAAAAATTTGACATTGCTTCCAAAGCTTTGGGCATCACCCGAAGCTATAAAATAGACTTTGAAGGCGTTGCCACCTTTATTCAAAATACTTTTGAAGCCAGTGAAACCACTTCACTGAAACGTTGGGCGAAAGAATATATGGATAAAATTCCGTGTTCAGAATGCAACGGAACACGCCTTCGGAAAGAATCACTTTACTTTAAGGTTAACGGAAAAAATATCGCCGAACTCGCCCACATGGACGTAGTTGAACTTGCAGAATGGTTCAAAAACCTTGACAAAAACCTTTCCGAAACACAATTGAAGATCGCTTCAGAAATTATAAAAGAAGTGCGTTCGCGACTTCAATTTTTGGTGGATGTTGGGCTTACTTATTTAGCTATGGACCGAAGCTCCAAATCTCTTTCTGGTGGTGAAGCGCAGCGAATACGTCTTGCAACACAGATTGGCTCTCAGTTGGTCGGCGTGCTTTATATTTTGGATGAGCCCAGTATTGGCCTTCATCAGCGTGACAACGAACGATTAATTTATTCCCTAAAGCAATTAAGGGAACTCGGCAATTCTGTAATTGTTGTGGAGCACGATAAAGACATGATTGAAAGCGCCGATTATGTGATTGACATCGGCCCTGCAGCCGGGAAACACGGTGGTGAAATAGTTTCTGAAGGTACTCCAAAAGAAATAGAAAAACATGACACGCTTACCGCAGATTATTTAAACGGCCGTAGAAAAATTGAAATTCCAAAAAAACGACGAAAAGGAAACGGTAAGACCTTAACCCTAAAAGGTGCTTCGGGAAATAACTTAAAAAACATATCTGTCACTTTCCCTTTAGGAAAAATGATAGGCGTTACAGGCGTTTCTGGAAGTGGAAAAAGTACGCTGATAAATGAAACCCTCTACCCTATTTTAAATGCGCATTTTTTCAACGGTGTGAAAAAACCAATGCCGTATAAAAAAATTGAAGGGCTTGAAAACATTGATAAAGTAATAGACATAAACCAATCGCCAATAGGAAGGACTCCGCGAAGTAACCCTGCGACTTATACGGGTGTTTTTTCGGAAATTAGAAATCTTTTTGCCAAAACATCTGAATCTTTGATACGTGGTTATAAACCTGGCCGTTTCAGTTTTAACGTTGCAGGCGGAAGGTGTGAAACTTGCAAAGGAGCTGGATTACGGGTTATTGAAATGAATTTCCTGCCAGATGTTTATGTGGAATGTGAAACCTGCCAAGGCAAGCGTTTCAATCGAGAAACACTGGAAATTCGCTACAAAGGAAAATCTATTTATGACGTTTTGGAAATGACTATTAACGAGTCTTGCGACTTTTTTGAAAACATTCCAAAAATATATCGAAAAGTAAAAACCATACAAGATGTTGGTTTAGGCTATATTACTCTCGGGCAGCAGTCCACAACGCTTTCAGGTGGAGAAGCGCAGCGTATAAAATTATCAACCGAACTTTCCAAACGCGATACCGGAAACACTTTTTATATTTTGGACGAACCCACAACCGGTCTTCATTTTGAGGACATTCGCGTATTAATGATCGTACTAAACAAACTGGCGGACAAAGGTAATACGGTGTTGATAATTGAACACAATCTAGACGTTATTAAAACAGTTGATTATATAATTGACATAGGTCCCGAAGGCGGAAAAGAAGGGGGAAAAATTATGGCTTTGGGAACTCCCGAAGAAATTGCTGAAGACAAAAAAAGCTATACCGCTAGGTTCCTTAAAAAAGAATTACATTAGGCAAAACTGAAATCGAAATCGAAACTGAAATTGAAATTGAAATTGAATACCGAAATTAATGAGAAATGAACAAGTACCAAAAAACTGGAACGAAGTGAAAACCAACGACTCTTGGGCTATTTTTAAGATTATGGGTGAGTTTGTAAACGGTTATGAAAAGATGAGCCGGATTGGCCCTTGTGTTTCCATTTTTGGATCTGCCCGCACAAAACCTGACCATGAACATTACAAATTAGCAGAAAGCATTGCTAAAAAAATTACAGAAAACGGATATGGAGTAATTACTGGAGGTGGTCCAGGAATTATGGAGGCAGGAAATAAAGGTGCACATTTAGCAGGAGGAACTTCCGTAGGTTTAAATATTACATTACCTTTTGAGCAACACGACAACCCTTATATAGACAGTGACAAAAGCATTGATTTTGATTATTTCTTTGTGAGGAAAGTAATGTTCGTAAAATACTCGCAAGGCTTTGTTGTAATGCCGGGAGGATTTGGAACATTAGATGAGTTTTTTGAGGCACTAACGCTAATTCAAACACACAAAATAGATAAATTTCCTATAATACTTGTAAGCACCAAATTTTGGGGCGGACTTTTTGAATGGATAAAAACAACACTTTTGAACGCCAACAATAATGTAAATGCTGAAGATTTAGATCTTGTGCATTTGGTAGACACCGAAGAGGAAGTTCTTACTATTTTGAATGAATTTTATAACGAATATAACTTAAGTCCGAACTTTTAAAGCTCACAAAAACTTCTTGAGACTTCAACACATTTTATATATCATTCTCTTTTTCTTGACTGTTCAAGTATCTGCGCAGCATGTTATAACAATTGATGCTACACTGAACGCTTCTCAGAAAACAATTGCCATAAAACAACAGATTACTTATAAAAACACTTCTGCAGATACTTTAAAAGAGATTTTTCTTTTTGATTGGGCCAATAGCTTTTCATCCAAAATAACCCCACTGGGGAAACGTTTTGCTGAAAATTATGAAAGTGCATTTCATTTTGAAAAAGACGAGGAACGCGGAAAGACAAGCATTGAAAAAATTTATAGCAATTCCACTGTTCCTTTACAATGGCAGCGTGGTGAAGCTGCTGATATTTTAAAGATTATCCCCAATGTACCACTACAGCCCGGAGATAGTTACACCTTCAATTTAGAATATAACGTAAAAATTTCTGACGACAGGTTTACACGTTATGGAGTGGATAAGCAAAATGATTACAAACTGCGCTATTGGTATATTTCACCAGCTGTTTATGATAAAGAATGGCAAATTTATAGCAATAAAAATACAGACGATTTATTTCTAACACCATCAGAATATTCTATAAAACTTCATATTCCAAAGAATTATTCGGTGACTTCAGAATTTGATTTGATCTCGGAAAATATTTCTGAAAATGTAAAAAACATAGAGCTTACTGGGAAAGACAGGTTAGACGCCATTCTCTATCTTGAGAAGAGTCCAAACTTCCAAACTATTGAAACAGATAAAATACAAATTGTTACTAATCTTGAAGATAGTAAGGTTACCCCTCCCGTAAAAGCTTTGATGATTGATAGAGTTGTCCATTTTTTAGATTCAAAACTTGGGCCCTACCCGTTTAAAAAAATGGTTATCAGTGAAACTGATTATCGTACCAACCCAGTTTACGGTCTTAACCAATTACCCAGTTTTATAAGTCCTTTTCCAGATGGTTTTGAATATGATATGGAGCAGTTAAAAACCATAACCCGTCATTATATTGACAACACTTGGGTTTTAAATTCCCGCGAAGACTATTGGCTGCAAGATGCCTTACAGATTTATTTGATGATGGAGTATGTTGACACTTATTATCCAAAAATGAAGATAATAGGCAACTTGAGCAACTGGTGGGTAATTAGATGGGCGCACGCTTCTGATCTTGAATTCAACGATCAGTATCCAATACTTTACCTTAATATGGCGCGCAATAATATTCACCAGTCGTTAACCACGCCAAAGGATTCGTTGTTGAAATATAATATGAACATTGCCACCGGATATTACGGAGCAAGTGGCTTACGCTATTTAAATGATTATTTAGGGGGCGATATTTTGAATAAAAGCATAAAAGATTTCTACTCTGAAAATAGATTGAAACCCATTAAAACATCAGATTTTGAAGCTTTTCTTTCTGAAAAAACCGAGCTTCCTATAAATTGGTTTTTTGAAGATTTTGCAGATACAAGAACAACGATTGATTTTAAAATTAAGAAGGTTATAAAAAAAGGGGATTCCTTGGAAGTTTTTATCAAAAACAACCGAAAATCTGAACTTCCTGTTTCATTGTACGGCCTCAATAAAGATACAATTGTATATAAAACGTGGACAAAACCCGTAGATGGCGTTTCTTCCATTACAATACCTTCAGCCAATATTCGCAAATTAGCTCTGAATTATAATGGAGAAATACCGGAATATAATAGACGGAATAATTTTAAGGCTGTTGAAGGTTTGTTAGATAAACCGCTTCAGTTCCGTCTTTTTCAAGACGTGGAAGATCCTACCTATACACAGTTTTTCTTTATGCCAATCTTTGAATATAATCTGTATGATGGGGTTTCGGCAGGACTTAGGCTTTACAACAAAACGGTACTTCCAAAAGCTGTGCATTACAGTTTGGAGCCACAATTCGGTTTTCGTTCCAAAAAACTTGTTGGTAGAGCTTCTGTAAGCTATACACAAACTATAAATGAAGGAAATCTATATGCAATGCGATATGGTTTCTCTGGAAATTATTATTCCTACGACCGTGGTCTTTTCTACAAAAAATTTACCCCGTACATCACTTTTGCTTTCAGAAATCCAGATTTACGAGATAATGAAAAGCAGTTCATAAATCTGCGAAGTGTAAATGTTTACCAAGACGAAGACCCCAACAATCCACTTCAAGAACCCAATTACAGTGTTTTCAATATGCAGTATGTATATTCAAACCCAAACCTTATTAATTATTTTAGAGGTGTTGCGGATTATGAAATTTCTTCAAAATTTAGTAAAATTTCTGTGAATCTGGAATACCGTAAACTATTTTTGAGCAATCGCCAGCTTAACATTCGCTTTTTTGCCGGTGCGTTTCTTTTTAATGATACTCGCGAAAATGAGGATTTTTTCAGCTTTGCTCTAGATCGTCCTAACGATTATCTTTTTGATTACAATTATTATGGACGTAGCGAAGATTCCGGCCTTTTTAGCCAGCAACTTATTATTGCCGAAGGTGGTTTTAAATCACAACTAGAACCTGCATACGCGAATAGTTGGATTGCAACCGTAAATGCCAGCACCAATATCTGGAAATGGATTTATGCTTATGGCGACGTTGGGCTTGTACACAATAAAGCACGTGGCACGAACGCTGTTTTTGATAGCGGAATTCGCCTAAGTTTGGTTGCTGATTATTTCGAGCTTTATTTCCCTGTTTATTCAAGTTTGGGCTTTGAACCACAATTGTCACATTATGATGAAAGGGTTCGGTTTATAGTAACATTAAGTCCCAAAACCTTGCTTGGTCTGTTTACAAGAAGATGGTATTAATGACGAATTATAATTCACTAAATAACCTATTCAGCAAATGCAATTACTAAACAACTGGCGAATCATTCTTCTTTTATGCCTCACTTTGGGTTTAGCCCCATTCTTTCCCGAACCGCACCTTTGGGGAAAACTAAAATGGATTTTCGGTGGCGCTGTGGGAATGAAGGGCGCAGATTGGTTTGACGTTTTACTACACGGTTTTCCTTTCATTCTCCTGCTTAGGTTGTTGATACTTAAGCTTATTCCTTCCAAAAGGAATTAAAACAATAAAACCATTCCTTTTTAAAAATAATCTGTCTATCACAAAGCGTTGCGAAACACGCCCGATTTCGCTATTTTTGCATTTATAAAAATCCATTGTAATGCAGACAAACCCTAAGACAAACAGCGAGATTTCTTTTAATGATTTTAAAGAAACAGTTTTGAACGATTATAAAATTGCTGTTACCAGCCGTGAATGTAGTCTATTAGGCCGTCGCGAAGTTCTTACTGGAAAAGCTAAATTTGGAATCTTCGGCGACGGAAAAGAAGTGCCGCAACTTGCTTGGGCCAAAGCTTTTCAAAATGGTGATTGGCGTAGTGGATATTATCGTGACCAGACCTTTATGATGGCCATCGGGGAGCTTACTATTGAACAGTTTTTCGCAGGTCTTTATGCACATACCGACATTAAAGCTGACCCAATGAGCGCGGGAAGACAAATGGGCGGCCACTTTGCAACCCATAGTTTAAATGAGGATGGTAGTTGGAAAAACCTTACACAACAAAAAAATAGCAGTGCCGATATTTCACCTACAGCGGGGCAAATGCCACGATTGTTGGGCTTAGCACAAGCTTCAAAGATTTTCAGAAATGTAAAAGGAATTGAAAACAAAACCAATTTTTCTATTAATGGTAATGAAGTTGCTTGGGGAACTATAGGAAATGCCAGTACAAGCGAAGGCCTTTTTTGGGAAACAATAAATGCTGCCGGCGTATTGCAAGTACCAATGGTAATGAGCGTTTGGGACGATGAATATGGAATTTCAGTTCATGCGAAATACCAAACTACAAAAGAAAATATTTCTGAAGTCTTAAAAGGTTTTCAGCGTAATGATGAACAAGACGGTTATGAAATTATTCGCGTAAAAGGTTGGGATTACCCCGAACTTATTGAAGTTTACAACCGTGCTTCAAAAATTGCAAGAGAAGAACACGTCCCAGTTTTGATACACGTTCAGCAATTAACCCAGCCACAAGGTCACAGCACCAGCGGTTCGCATGAACGATACAAAAGCAAAGAACGTTTGGAGTGGGAAGCTAAAAATGATTGCAACGTAAAAATGCGTGAATGGATTATTTCAAGCGATATCGCAACTGAAGAAACCCTCTCTGAAATTGAAAAAGATATAAAGAAAAAAGTTCGCGATGGTAAAAAAGCAGCTTGGGAAGCTTTTGTTGCACCTCAGAAAAATGAACAGGAAGAAGCTGTTCTATTGCTTGGAAACCTAGCCGAAAATAGCGCGAACAAAAACTTCATTGAAAAGTTAAAGAACGAGCTGGCTTCTGAAAAAGAACCATTGCGCAGAGACATACTTGCCTCCACCCGAAAAGCATTGCGATATGTGGTGGGAGAGGATTCTTCAGAAAAAAAACAACTTCAGGATTGGATTGAAAATTACTTCGAAGTAATCCAACCTAAATATAGCGCGCATCTTTACAGTGAAGCAAAAGAAAATGCGAAGACTATAAAAGAAGTGCTTCCATCCTATGCCAAAGATGCCGAGGAAGTAGATGGTCGCGTTATTATTCGTGATAACTTTGATGCAATTTTTAACAAACATCCTGATGTTTTAATTTTTGGGGAGGATAGCGGAGAGATTGGTGACGTTAATCAAGGTTTGGAAGGAATGCAGGAGAAATATGGTAAACTTCGGGTTGCAGATGTTGGAATTCGCGAAGCCACAATTCTTGGTCAAGGAATTGGGATGGCTATGCGTGGCCTCCGCCCTATTGCAGAGATTCAGTATTTAGATTATATATTATACTGTCTTCAAATAATGAGTGACGATTTAGTGACGGTTCGCTATCGAACAAACGGAACTCAAAAAGCCCCATTGATTGTCCGAACCCGTGGTCACAGATTGGAAGGTATTTGGCATAGTGGTTCACAAATGGGTGGCTTGATTCATCTGCTCCGTGGAATGTATATTCTTGTACCGCGAAACATGACCAAAGCTGCAGGATTTTACAATACGTTACTTGAAACTGACGAACCCGCATTGGTTATTGAATGTTTGAACGGTTACCGCTTAAAGGAAAAAATGCCTAATAACCTCGGCGAATTAAGAACCCCAATAGGCGTAGTTGAAACTGTAAAGGAGGGAAAAGACATCACATTGGTATCCTACGGTAGCACTTTGAGAATTGTGGAAGAAGCTGCCAAAGAACTACAACAAGCAGGAATTGACGCCGAAATTATTGACGTGCAATCACTTTTGCCTTTAGATCTTAACCACGATATGGTAAAAAGCGTAGCAAAAACCAATCGTTTACTTGTTATTGATGAAGATGTGTCTGGTGGGGCTTCAGCTTATATTCTTCAAAATATAGTTGATGTACAGGGTGGTTACAAATATTTAGACAGTAAACCACAAACGCTGGCTGCAAAAGACCACCGTCCCGCTTATGGAACTGATGGCGATTATTTCAGCAAGCCTTCTGTAGAGGATGTATATGAAAAGGTTTATGAAATTATGAATGAGTCAAATCCGTCGAAGTTTCCGAAACTTAGATAATTTTGCCTTTCATCGAACATTCCATTTCCTTTAACTATTAATTAAAGATTATTCAACAAATATTTGGAAGTCTTAAATTAATTGCTTTAAATTAGCAATTCAATTATTAAAACAACAAGTTTATGTCTTTCTTCAGCCAAAATAATAACAATAATAACCAGCTGCCGTAACAGAAACTTGTCGCGATATATGGCCTGTCAAGTTTTTCTTGACAGGCTTTTTTTATGAAAAAAACTAACCATTTAAATTATAGAAATTATGTGTGGAATTGTATGTGCATTCAAACTTAAAGAGCCAGCAGACGCTCTTCGACTTCAAGTATTGTCTATGGCAAAATGTATCCGTCATCGCGGACCGGACTGGAGTGGAATTTTCAGTAACGCCAAAGCTATAATGGCCCACGAGCGTCTAGCCATTGTTGATCCCACTTCGGGGAAACAACCATTATTTAGCAGCGATGGTAATTTGGTTCTTGCCGCCAATGGTGAAATCTATAATCACCTTGAGCTTCGGAAACAATTCAAAAATTATAACTTCCAAACCAAAAGCGACTGCGAAGTAATCCTGCCGTTATACAAAGAAAAAGGCGCAAGCTTCCTTGATGAAATGAACGGCATCTTCGGATTTGCGTTGTACGACATTGAAAATGACAACTACTTTATAGCCCGCGACCATATGGGTATTATTCCTCTTTATATGGGTTGGGATCAACACGGAACATTTTACGTTGCTTCAGAATTAAAGGCTTTGGAAGGCTTATGTACAAAAATTGAACTCTTCCCTCCCGGCCATTATTTGGACAGCCGCGAAGGCGAGCTGAAACGCTGGTATTCACGAGATTGGATGGATTATGAAAACGTAAAAGACAACGCCACTGAAATCGCCGAGCTCCGCAAAGCGTTGGAAGCAGCGGTACACCGTCAACTGATGAGCGATGTGCCTTACGGCGTATTACTTTCCGGTGGGTTAGACAGCAGTATTACTTCTGCCATCGCAAAAAAATATGCTGAAAAACGTATTGAAAGTGAAGATACCGAAGGTGCTTGGTGGCCACAGCTACACAGCTTCGCCATCGGACTTGAAGGCAGTCCCGATCTTGCTGCTGCACAAAAAGTGGCAGATCATTTAAAGACGGTGCACCACGAAATAAAATTTACAATACAGGAAGGTATAGATGCTATCCGTGATGTGATTTATCATCTAGAAACCTATGACATCACCACTATCCGCGCCAGCACGCCTATGTATTTAATGGCTCGTGCTATTAAAGCAATGGGCATAAAAATGGTACTTAGCGGCGAAGGTGCTGATGAAATCTTTGGAGGTTATCTCTATTTTCACAAAGCCCCAAATGCAGAGGAATTCCACAAGGAAAATGTTCGTAAGCTTGATAAGCTGCATATGTATGATTGTCTTCGCGCCAACAAATCGCTTGCAAGTTGGGGTATTGAAGGGCGTGTTCCTTTTTTAGACAAAGAATTTATGGATGTAGCCATGCGCATCAACCCACAGGATAAAATGATTAACGGTGAGCGCATGGAAAAATGGGTACTCCGCAAAGCCTTTGAAGATATGCTACCGGCAAGCGTAGCGTGGCGCCAAAAGGAACAATTTAGCGACGGCGTTGGGTACAGTTGGATAGACACTTTAAAAGAAATGGTAAACGAACATGTAACCGACGAACAACTCGCGAATGCAAAATACAAGTTCCCGCTACAAACCCCTTCCAGCAAGGAAGAGTTTTATTACAGAAGTATTTTTGCGGAACATTACCCAAGCGACACCGCAGCGCTTAGCGTGCCTTCTGTTCCATCTGTCGCGTGCAGCAGTCCGATTGCTTTGGAATGGGATGCAAGTTTTAAAAATATGAACGACCCTAGTGGACGGGCAGTGAAGAATGTCCATTCGGATGCTTATGGGAAGTAGTGAATAGTCAGTATTTATAAAGAAAAAGCGCCGGAAGAAAAACATCCGGCGCTTTTGTATATTTTATTTGGCGATTATTCTACTATATAATATAGGTTCCCGTTTTCATCCATTAAAAGTGTAAGAACCTGAAGTTCACAAAAATCTACATTCGTAAATTCTACAGAATTTTGTGCATCATCAGCAATACGGATATCGTAAGCACATAGGGTTTGATTATCAATTGGAATGCTCACATTTACCATGGTGTTATCTTCAAACCGATCATAGGGAATAATGTCATCTCCCCAATTGTTTGTGTTAGTATCTGTAACATATATTCCATAAAGACTAAGGCCGGTATGGTTAACAATGTCAAATCTCAATTCATAATTTTGCGCGAACATAGAGGTGGCAAAAAATGATGAAATAAAGAAAAATAAAAATGTGATTTTTTTCATAATAAGTGGTTTAGATGTTGGCTACTCTATATGCTTTTCACCTTTCGCGTTAGTTGAAAACAATACTAAATATACATAAAAAATAATTTCAAATTATTTTTAACCCACTCATTTTTAAAAACTTATTGGTTTATACAGATTCACAATATGCAATAGCAGATTATCAAAAAAATATATTATAAAAACTTAAGTGTTGAAATTTATAGAACACTATATTTCCGCTGAGAAATAAACTAAGGCAACGAACATTTATACGGTTGTTCTGCAGAAAAGAAATTAATATGATACTACTCCACGGAAAGTCCCATCAAAACCAGAACCCAAAAAATACCGCCCACTATAAGTAATATTAATTGCCGTGCGTTAAAGCTTTCGGTGTCTCTAATTTCATAGCAATTACTATTCCGGATACCGTAGTTTAAAGCTTCCACCGCAGGTAAAAAAAACAAAAATGAAAGAAAGGAAACCAAAAAGTAAGGCTCGGGCAATTTGCCGGCAATATTAAACCCTATAACTCCTAAAAAACAACCCAGTGATGAAAACGTTTTTGTATAATCTTTGGATTGTGCAAACTCCTGCACCTTTTCAAAAAGTCCATTTAAAAAGAAAATGGCAAAAATGGCGCGTGGCACAGGCATAATATCTAAATTGTCCTTCTCCTTAAAAAACTTCCAAGTTTTATACATCCACCAAATAGAATAAAGCCCAAAACTGATAACGTTTAGAATAATAAACTTTTGAAGCGAAACAATCTCTATTTTTGTGTTTTCAATTTCGTTAAGTGTAATAGTTTCTTCCATAGATGATGCTTTTTTAAAAAAAACAAATATATTCTTTTAAGCAAAAGAACACTATTCCAAGGAATTATTTTAAAACTTGTTTATCTTTAAAAAACCAACCAAATCACAAATCATGAGTATGTTTCATTATTATAATCTTAAAGATTCCGAAGTATTTATCTTTGATAATTTTCTGGTGAATCAAATAAAAGAAGGAGTTACTGTAACGCCTGAACACAATGAAAGACTCCGCAAAATACTAGACACACATTTTTCAAATAAAAAAGTGGTTTATATCTCCAACAGGTATTTTAATTATGCCGTAGATCCCCTTACCTATCTTGAAACTTCAAAAATCCACAACCTCGTGGCTATGGCAATAGTTGCTAAAACCGATTTGGCAAAATCAAATGCCAACTTGGAAAGCATGTTCTACAAAAAGAATTTTGAAGTGTTTGAAACATTAAGCGAAGCCATGGGATGGGTTCAAAATCAATTAGTAGAAAGTGAAAAAGAAATTTAGGTTTCTAAATATTTTTTCAAGACTTAATATTTATTCATATAATCTGAAACAAATTCTTGTAGCGATGCCCCATGGATATTTTTGGCTATTACCTTTCCACGGACGTCCAGAATAAAATTAGCAGGAATGGATTGTATGCGCAGGCTTTTCATAAATGGAGCATCATCGCCTTGTAAATGTGAAGCGTGCAACCATCTATATGCACCATCCTTTTCAATAGCTTTTTCCCAAGCTTCTTTATTTGTTTCAAGACCATAAGCTAAAATCTGAAAACCTTGGTTATGGTATTTATCCCACAGGGGCACGAGCACGTCGCGGTTTTCTTTTCTACATGGCACACACCATGACGCCCACACATCTATAACCGTTAGTTTTTTTCCGAATTTGGAATGTACAGAAACCGTGTCGCCGTTTAACATTGGCAAAGCAACATCTGGAAAAATAGCGCCTTTAAGCAGGGGTAATTTCTCTGTTTCGGCTTTATCACAAAGTTGTTTTACCCAAGCTTCATTGGGGGTTTTTGCATTCCATTTTTCACATTGCTGAAAAAGAAATTCTGGCACTCGTTCATAATCATTTTGGGGGCTTACCCATCTAACCGCTACCAACGATGCTAGCAGTTGGTTAGTGTTTTCAGCAAAAGCTATTAGTTGTTTTTGATAATTCAACAGCGCTTCTTCTTTTTCTAGCAACTGGGAACCCTCATGCACATCCCAACTTTTGTTTTTTAAGTATTGCTGAAAAGCTTCCTTTTTTATATCGCGAAGTTTTAGCAAAGCTTTATTAGCTGCTGTAGGATTTTTAATTTGAAAGCTATTCTGAAAATTATCAAGTTCTGCAGAAATTTGAAGGGTTTCCCCCGTTTGCCAAACCACAGGCATATAATTTGCAATGATGGTATCTTCATTATTTAATTTATTGGGAAGGTCTCCTTTTTTTTGCACTGCAACCTCAAAAAGTGTCGCTTGGGAAATTATTGGAAGGTTTTGAAAAGCAAAACTACCATCATCTGCCACCAAGGCGGAATCAATCACTTTTCCTAAAAATGAAGCAGCTAAATCGTTCAGTTTTTGTGGTTGGATGAGATAAACCTTATGTTTAAATCCATCATATTTAGAACTTTGCAACGTACCATAAATGGAAGGGTGTGGGTTGCAGCTACATAATAAATTAATACAAGAGAGAAATATAATTATTTTGGACTTCATAGGAAGTATTACGTCAATTTATGGCAACCATTTTTTATCAAAGTTTGGCTTTCGTTTTTCAAGAAAAGCATCACGTCCTTCTTTTGCTTCATCTGTCATATATGCCAATCGCGTGGCTTCTCCAGCAAAAACCTGCTGGCCAACCATGCCGTCGTCCGTAAGATTCATGGCAAACTTCAGCATTTTAATTGAAGTTGGACTCTTCGCTAGAATTTCCTGCGCCCATTCATAAGCTGTATCTTCCAATTCATCGTGCGGAATCACGGCGTTTACCATCCCCATTTCAAAAGCTTGTTGTGCGCTGTAATTTCTTCCGAGGAAAAAGATTTCCCTAGCACGCTTCTGCCCTACCATTTTGGCCAAATAGGCACTTCCGTAGCCACCGTCAAAACTGGTAACATCGGCATCGGTTTGTTTAAAAATTGCGTGTTCCTTGCTTGCCAAAGTTAAATCGCAAACAACGTGCAAGCTATGCCCACCACCTACTGCCCAACCGGGAACAACACAGATAACTGCTTTTGGCATAAAACGAATCAATCGTTGCACATCAAGAATATTCAAACGGTGATACCCATCATCACCCACATAGCCTTGATGGCCACGCGCTTTTTGATCCCCGCCACTGCAAAAACTATAAACACCATCTTTAGAGGAAGGTCCTTCCGCCGAAAGTAGCACGACACCAATAGAAATATCTTCCTGCGCATCGTGGAAGGCATCTAGCAATTCAGCAGTGGTTTTTGGGCGAAATGCATTGCGCACATCGGGCCTATTAAATGCAATGCGCGCCACGCCGTTTGATTTTTTATAAGTTATATCGGTATATTCTTTGGCGGTTTTCCAATTGGGTGAAGACATAATTGTTATTTTTGTTTTCAAAGATAGAAGATATTGTTTATTATTATTTTCTATTCTTATTACCTTTTTTCAAAAATAAATAATAACAATAAAAAATGCGCAGCTTCCTTCTTTTCCTCGGAATTCTTTTCACTTTAAACCTAACAGCTCAAGAAGCTTACAAATTCACAACAGTCACAGATCTTGAAGCAACACCCGTGATAAGTCAAGGAATTACTGGTACTTGCTGGAGTTTTAGCAGTACTTCATTTTTAGAAAGCGAAATAATTCGTCTTACTGGAAAGAAAGTAGATTTAAGTGAAATGTACCAAGTGCGAAATACCTATCCACTAAAAGCCGAAAATTTTATTATGCGTCAAGGGAAAGCACAGTTTAGTGAAGGTGGCTTGGCTCATGATGTGATGAATTCTGTAGAAAGAAATGGTTTGGTTCCCGAAGAAGCCTTTAGCGGATTATTTGCTGGAGAAACAAAATACAATCACGCCGAAATGGTTGCTGTATTGGAAGCAATGCTCAAAACATACATAGACAATCCTGGAAGGAAATTGAGCAAGAAATGGCGCGCAGCAATTGATGGAGTTCTTGATGCCTATATCGGTGAAAACGTAACCAATTTTATGTTTGAAGGAAAACAATACACCCCGCAGACCTTTTTGGCCATGACCAAGATACAGCCAGCAGATTACATAAATATTACCAGTTTTACACAAGCTCCGTTCTATTCAAAATTTATATTGAACATCCCCGATAACTGGAGCAATGGCAGTTTTTATAATGTTCCATTAGATGAAATGATGGCAATGATTGACAATGCATTGGAAAAAGGTTTTTCGGTAGAACTGGATTGTGATGTTAGTGAAAAAACGTTTTCTTCCAAAGATGGCGTTGCAGTTATTCCCGAAAATATTGAAAACAATATAAAGGCCCTTCAGGGTATTTATCCTGAAAAGAAAATAACACAGGAATACCGTCAGGATGAATTTGAAAATTATGACACAACCGATGACCATTTAATGCACATTACAGGATTGCTTCGCGATCAAAACGGTACAAAATATTATAAAGTGAAAAATAGCTGGGGCACTGATGAAACAAGAGTTGCAAATGGTGGTTATGTATATTTCAGCGAAGCTTATATGCGCTTAAAAGCGGTAAGTATTACAGTTCATAAAGATGCGCTTTCTAAGAATATAGCGAAAAAATTAAAATTATAACAGACATAGGAACTGATAACCAAGAACAATCCTCCACAAAACCATTTAAAATTGGCTCAAATTTTGATACCTTTGATGCAATGAAAAAACTACTGTTTCTTCTTCTTTTGCTTCCGCTGATCACTTCGGCACAGTTGGATTTTGAGAGCAACAAATTTAAACTTGATTTTGTTAAGCTTCCAGAAATTGAAAGTTTGATGACCAATTCCTTGCCTTCAGAATCAAATTTCACGAACAAATATTCCAAAAAACTTCCTTCCTTTAAATTGAGCAAAGATAATTACCGCGAACCTGTGAGTATGTTTGATGCAATGGCCTCAAATGAAAGTTACGTAAAATCTAACATTCAGATTTCACTCGATCCTAGAGAATACGGAGTTTATGGTGGTAATGCCAGTTATTCAGCAGATGGCTCAACATCTGTCAAAAATATAGCTTATAAAGAGTCGCGAGGTTTTTTAAGACCAGAACTTATGCCCTATTCCTACGGTGTTTTCCAACGCCCTCGGCGAAGTGGTTTCTATGTGGACTATGGCATTTATGCTACGCCTTCACAATAGTTCTATACCGTCTTCCTTAATTGTAATTTGTTTGTCTTTGTAGAGTGTTCCAATTGCTTTTTTAAAGCTTTTCTTGCTCATTCCCAATAAATTTTTTATAGAGTCTGGATCAGATTTGTCGTGTAGTGGTAAAAATCCACCAGCAGCTTCCAACTCTTCACGGATAAAATTGGCATTTGGCTCGATACTTTTGTAACCTGGCGTTTGCAGCACAAGGTCTATTTTATTGTCGGGACGAATTTTTTTTACGAATGCCTTCATTTTATCACCCGTACGAATATCCTCAAAAATATCTTCTATATAAATTAACCCTTTATGAACACCATTTACAATTGCATTAGCTCCTTTTTCTGTTAGGTGTGTGACCAATATATCAACTTCAGAAAATGGCTCAATGGTCAAAGTTTCATTACTAAGAAAGTGGTTTGTTTTACTACTGCCCACCAAGCGATTTGTCTTTTCATCGATATATAAATATACAATGTACCAATTACCCTTTTTCATAGGTCGTGCTTGCTCCTTAAAAGGAACGAACAATTGTTTTTCCAAACCCCAATCCATAAAGGCTCCATATTCCGTTACGTCACTACAATGTAAATATCCAAAAGTATTTAATTGCAAAAAAGGATCTAGAGTTGTAGCTATGGGTCTTTCTTCATTATCAAGATAAATGAAGACTGAAATATCATCACCAATTTCATATTCCTCAGGTTTATATTTATGTGGTAGCAACACCACATTTTCCTCGTCATCGCCTAAATATAGACCCGGTTCGGTTTCCCTAAGAATCTCTAAAGTATTGTATTCGCCCAGTTTTATCATAGCTGCAAAGGTACTGTATTCTTTGAAAAAAAACGAAGAACACGTATATAGAGATAAAACTAAAGATGTAAATTCACTTTCAAATGCAGAAAATTTCTCCCCATACCCTTCCTGATCATTTCCATTTAAAAAAAATAGTGGAAACAGATATTGGTATACTTTATTTTTATGATAATATTGTTGTGTTTGAAGCCTATGAAGGAGTTATACTTTCTTATAAAACAGCTTTCTCTGTCTTACTGAAAGGATTAACTATTGTTGGAGCTGAAACCTTTGTTTATATTTCAAATAGGGTACATTCTTATTCTATAAAACCTATGGACTATAAATATCTCAACAAAGTGCCAACCTTAAAAGCTGTAGGTCTGGTTTATTATAACGAAGTAGGACGTTCCATTGCTGATTTGGAATCTAATTTTTGCAAAAAACCATTCCATGTTTTTGATAATCTTACTGAAGCAATAATCTGGGGAAAAGGTTATTTATAAAACAAATTTGAAATAATCCAAAAGCACTTTATCATTCACTGTTGAAGGTGTGAATATCTCCAATAAACTAGGCCCATCATTTTTACTGAAAAACTCTTTTATTTCTTGCTCTAAACTTTCTTCTTTTTCAATCATTGAATACCTAAACCCATACATCTCCGAAAGTTTTTTCGCGCTTAAATTGTGTTTCGTCTCAAAATAAGTATCAAAAACATTTGAATCCTTTTCTCCGGGAAGAATTCTGAAAATTCCACCACCTCCATTATTTAAAACAATTAATTTAAAATTTTTCGGAACGTAATTGTTCCACAACGCGTTGCTGTCATAAAAAAAGCTAAGATCGCCAGTAATGTAAACCGTTGGCAGTGTTGAAGCGTAGGCTGCTCCTAAAGCTGTGCTCGTGCTTCCATCAATTCCGCTGGTGCCACGATTGCAAAATACATGAACCGAACTGTGAATATCAAAAAGCTGCGCGTAACGAATGGTCGCACTATTGCTCAACTGCAATTGCCTCATTTCGGGAAGCTGTTTGAATATTTTGGAAAAAACCATAAAATCTGAATATGGAATTTGACTCTCGTATATAGCATGACGTTGCAATCTGTGTCGTTTAATTGCAAGCCATTGGCTTTGATAATTACTATTTGCAGTTGTTGTCTTTGGAAGAAATTCAGTAAGAAAATTGTTTATAGTAGTTTTGAAATGCTGATTCAGCACAAAAAAAGTATCATAAGCTTTTTTAGAATCTACGTGCCAATGTGCTTTAGGAGGAAAACTTCGTAGAAATGATTTTATTTTTTTTGAAACTACCATTCCGCCAAAAGTGAGCAAAATATCAGGTTGCAGTCTTTCAAAATCTTCTTTCGCCAAAGGAGCGATAAGTTGGTCTATGGCTGAAATAAAATTTTCATGATGAAGGTTTGAAGTTGTTTCAGACAGCACCAAAATACTTTCATCTTTTGCAAGCTGTTCCACAAAGTGCTGTTCCACACTATTGGGTGATAAAACACCCACAAGTACCATCTTCCTTTTGCTTTGGTTCCACTGTTTGGCAAAAGTGGATAAATCTTCAGTTATTTCTTTAGTTTCTACTCGAGATGGAACATTTTGGGGCCAAACCAATTGGTTTTGTACCGTATGATATAATGGTTCCGAGAAAGGAATGTTTATATGAACTGGACCATTAAGTTCTATTGCCGTATTGAGTGCAATATTTAATTCGGTTTCATTTTTAATCTGAAATGTTTCACCCTCCTCACAGTTGGCACTGTAAAGAATATGATTTGCAAACACATTTTCCTGTCGGATGGTTTGCCCATCCCCAATATCAATAAAATTAGATGGCCTATCTGCCGAAATTACAACTAAAGGAATATCGCTATAAAACGCTTCTGCAATAGCGGGATAATAATTGAGCAAGGCCGAACCTGAAGTGCAAACAACTGCTACAGGTTTTTTTAACTGCTGTGCCATTCCCAAAGCAAAAAAAGCTGCACAGCGCTCATCCACAATACTAAAGCACTTGAAACTTAGGTTTTCAGCAAAACCAATAGTAAGGGGAGCATTGCGGGATCCTGGAGAAATTATTATGTGGTCAATGTCCTTATCCAGACATAATTGTACAAGAGTTTGAGAGAGAATTTTATCAGAGAATTTCATGGAGTACAAAGGTACAAAGAAGCCGAAAATATTATAGCATTGGTTTCAATACTTGTAGCATAGTTTGCAATTTATTTTGAGTTTCCTGCCATTCTTCATTCGGTTGTGAGCCGAGTGTTATTCCCCCACCCACAAAAAGACGTGCATTATTACCAACAATCTTCATACAGCGCAGATTTACCATTAAAGATGCGGAAGCTCCATTGTCCATTATTGGACCCAAAAAACCAGTATAGAACTCCCGATCATAGCCTTCATTTTCAATTATAAAATCTTTTGCAAATTTTCTTGGGCTTCCGCAAACTGCAGGAGTTGGGTGAACTGCAGCTGTAATAGTTGTTAAAGTAGCTTTACCTCTTTTAAGAATTCCGGTAATATCTGTTCGGAGGTGCAATAAAGATCCCGCACGATGTGTATGTGGGTTTGAAACCTTTAACACTGAAGTTACCTTTTGCAAGCTTGTAGTAATAGCATCAGTAACCAGTTGTTGCTCATCTAATTCCTTAGGTCCCCAAAATATAGGTTCTTTGTTTGTAAACGGTTGTGTTCCGGCAAGTGCCATTGTTTTAAAAGAATCATTTTCAACCTGAACAAGCGTTTCAGGAGTTGCGCCACACCAAAGACCAGTTTCAGGATGGTACCAAACGTATTTAAAAGCATTAGAATAAACTGAAAACAACTGCCTTATCAACTTTTCTACTGAAAAATTTTCCAAAACAAAATCCTTATAGCGTGATATTACTATTTTTTGCGCTCTTCTTTTTTTAATGTTTTCAATGGTTTTGTCTAATAACTTGATGTATAAATTCCTCTCTTTAATATCTTTTGAAACATTTACTGGGTTTAAATCAATATCTTCTTTAAGGTATTGGCAATGAAATATTTCCGAATCATTTTCAGGGATATAAAAAACCGTCTCTTTATATTCAAATGGAGCAAAAACAAAACCGTTATTTGTAAGTTTTACGTCTGTATAAAAGTGGTTATCTTTTTGTAAAAGGATTGTTGCACTTTCACTTTCGGGCATTGAAAAAATCACAAAAGGCAACTCATTCTTATATTGTTTTGAAGCTTTCTCGATCAATAGGTTAAAATCCATTACTTGTTTTTGGGTAAGGTAAGGGTTGTAAGTTTTATCAGTGAAACGAGCGCCCCTTCGTCATTTGTAATTTTTATCTGCCAAAGTTGTGTAGTTCTTCCTTTGTGAACAATACTGGCATGGGCATAAACATAACCATCGCGTACGCTTTTAACATGGTTGGCGGCGATTTCTATTCCCCGTATCACGATATCTTTAGAATTCAAAAATAAAAATGCCCCTGCACTACCAACGCTTTCGGCAAGAGCTACTGATGCCCCACCGTGTAAAACGCCGTCTGGCTGATGAACTTTTGAAGTTACAGGCATTCGGGCTACTAAAAAATCATCACCTACTTCGGTGAATTCAATCTCCAAGGTTTCCATTAATGTATTTTGACACATTTTGTTACAGGCGGCCAAAATTTCTTTGTTGGTGTACTTCATTGTATTGGTTTACATTTGTAAAAATACAAAATTGAATTTAACAAAATGAGTATCCAAAAAGAGGTTTCCTACACTACTATAAATACATACCATACACTTAATAAATTTACCGAAAAAACTAAGAATGTTTGGGTCGTTTTCCATGGAATGGGTTATTTGAGCAAATATTTCATTAATTATTTTTCAGAACTCGATTCTGATGAAAATTATATTATAGCTCCACAAGCACCTTCAAAATATTACCAAGACAAAGCATTTAAACACGTGGGCGCTTGTTGGCTTACCCGTGAAAATACAGTAACCGAAACACAAAATATTTTGAATTATGTGGATGCAGTTTTTAAAAGAGAAGTTTCTGATACACCACCAAACCTTATTATTTTAGGTTATTCGCAAGGTGTTTCCATCGCAACCCGATGGGTGGCAAGCCGAAAAATTCAATGTGATAAATTAATTCTTCATTCGGGCGGAATTCCTGAAGAACTAGAACCTTCAGATTTTGAATTCTTGAAATCTTCCACCGAGGTGATATATGTTTATGGTGATAAAGATCAATACATTACTGAGGTTCGAAAAACCGAAGAACAACTAAAAGGTAGCATGCTCTTCAAAGACCGCTTAAACATTGAGGTTTTTAATGGAATCCATGAAGTAAACAGACAATTCCTACTAAAGACTTCAAAATAGTTTGATTTTTTTTGTGTAGTTCATCGAATAATTTTGTGTTTTAACTTCTTTTGTCTTTCTTTTACTACGCTTTAACAATTAATTAGCCCCAAACTATGAAAAAGGCAACACTTACCTGTATATGTATGTTTATAGCGTCAACAATTTTGGCGCAAGTAAGCAAGCAAGAAAAACAAGCTCTTCTAAATCTTTATTCTGCTACAAATGGATCGCAATGGAACAATCAATGGGACCTTGAAGCACCTGTTGAAACTTGGTATGGAATTACTGTAGATAATAATAAGGTAATAGGTATCAATTTATTGTTCAATAACCTGAACGGTACTTTGCCAGGATCTTTGGGACAGTTAGAAAATTTAAAAAGACTGGAGCTTTCCTTCAATTCAATTTCTGGAATCATTCCAGCAGAATTGGGCAATCTTAAACAATTGGAAGTTTTGGCAATAAATGGAACTTCTGTAAATGGAAATATTCCGGAGTCATTGGGCACTCTTTCCAACTTAAAGGAGTTGCACTTAAGCAGTAATCAACTAAGCGGAACTATCCCTGAAAGCCTTGGAAATCTTAAAAAGATTGAAATTTTTAATGTTTTCGACAACAATTTATTTGGAACCTTGCCCCAAGGATTAGCAAACTGTCAAAACATAAAGCAGATGATGGTAGCGGAAAATAATCTTACAGATCAAAATGACTTTTCAGTAATACTGCTTTCAAATTCAGGAGCAAAAATGAATTTATTTGAAAATTCCCCACATATTGAATCATCTCAATCCATAATTGCTGTGGAACGGGACGAATCTGAAGATTAACACTATTCTATTTCCTCATTTCCAAGCGGTCCGAAAGGGCCGCTTATTTTTTTAAAATACGTTAAAAAACATATTTTATCGTTAAAAAGCCTTGTCATACTAGAAAATTGTATTAGATTGCGGCAGGTCTTTGAACCTAGTGGCCCCCACCCACTTTAAAGACCTTAAAGCTTAATATTTGGTTAAAATAGCTTTTAAATCGAGCGACCTTTTTAGGTCGCTCTTTTTTTATTAAAACCTTAATATTAATTGCTTCACATAACAATTACTTTTATAAAAAATAATTCAAATTTTTATGAAAAAGTATCTACATACCCTTTTATTAATCCTTTGTTCAATAATTGTTTCTGCTCAAAATGACAACCTTGAAAAGCTAGAAATAAATCTTGAAAACTATACCTACCCTTTTGAAGTTTCTTTTATAAATATAGAGAATCAACAGCAAAATCTTAAAATGGGGTATATGGATGTAATGCCCGAAAATTATAATGGAAAAAATGTGCTCTTGCTCCACGGTAAAAACTTTAACGGAGCGTATTGGCAAACTACCATCAATCAACTTACAAAAGAAGGTTTCCGTGTAGTGGTTCCAGATCAAATAGGTTTTGGCAAATCTTCTAAGCCCGAACATTTTCAATATACTTTTCAGCAGTTGGCAGAAAACACCAAAACACTATTGGATACATTGAGAATTAAAAAAACAGCTGTACTTGGTCATTCTATGGGCGGGATGCTTGCAACGCGTTTCGCATTGATGTATCCTGAAACCACTGAAAAATTGATTCTTGAAAACCCTATCGGGCTGGAAGATTGGAAATTGAAAGTGCCCTATAAAAATGTGGATTGGTGGTATAAAAACGAACTTGATAAAGATTATGATAAATTAAAAGCATACCAAAAAGATAGCTATTATGACGGCAACTGGAAAGCCGAATATGAACCGTGGGTAAAACTTCTGGCAGGTTGGACACTCAATGAAGATTACCCTTTAATAGCCTGGAATGCAGCTTTAACGTATGATATGATTTTTACGCAGCCTGTTGTTTATGAATTTCCAGACATAAAAGTTCCCACGTTATTAATTATTGGTACTCGCGACAGAACTGCTTTGGGAAAACCATTAGTTTCTGAAGAGGTTCGTAAAACAATGGGACTTTATGATCAATTGGGAAAAAAAACACAGGATGCTATTCCAAATGCAAAATTGGTTGAAATTCCAAATGTTGGGCATTTACCCCATATTGAAGCTTTTCAAGAATTTATCACCCCGCTGATTCAATTTTTGCAAACATAATTATTCTTTTTCTAAAAAGATATAAAATTTCAATTGTATGAGCACCATAAAAATCACCGGGGAAAATATGATATACGCAGATAAAAAAAAGGTTTGGGACTACTGAAATAAGCCCGAACACATTGCCAAATGGAACTTTGCCAATGAAGATTGGCATTGCCCAAAAGTTAGCAATGACTTAAAAGTGGGCGGTAAGCTTTCCTCACGAATGGAAGCCAAGGATGGCAGTTTGGGGGTTTGACTTTAATGTTATTTATGACGAAGTGGTACCCCAAAAGAAAATCAGTTATACTATGGAAGATGGCAGGAAGGTCATAACCACCTTTTGAAGGCGAAACCAAAAACTCTTAAGAAATGCAACGCAACGATTAGCAGGCTCTTTTGTATAATTTTAAAAAGTATGTTGAGGTAATTAAAAAAATCTGATGTATGTTGATACAAAAAAAACCGCAACCAATTAAGGTTGCGGTTTTTGCATTGTGCTAAAACTTCAGTCTTCCAACTTCAGTTTTTGAGCTTATTTTACCTCTTCAAAATCTACATCTTCAACATCACTGTTTTCAGATCCGCCATCTTTACCACCTTGCTCTGCTCCTGCTCCGGCATCACCGGTTGGGGCGCCTTGACCACCGGCTTGGGCTTTGTACATTTCTTCAGAAGCGGTTTTCCAAGCTTCGTTTATTTTATCCAAAGCGGGTTGAATGGTTTCAACTTCTTTAGTTTCATAAGCTTTTTTCAATTCTTCCAAAGCATCTTCGATTGGTTTCTTTTTATCATCAGATAATTTTTCGCCAAATTCTTTCAATTGCTTTTCAGTCTGGAAAATCATTCCATCAGCTTCGTTCAACTTTTCAGCTTTTTCTTTAGTAGCCTTATCGCTTTCTGCATTTGCTTCCGCATCTGCTTTCATCTTTTTGATTTCCTCTTCGGTCAATCCTGAAGAAGCTTCAATACGGATGTCTTGCGTTTTGTTGGTAGCCTTATCAGTAGCGCTTACTTTAATGATACCGTTGGCATCAATATCAAACGTTACTTCAATTTGTGGTGTACCGCGCTGTGCTGGTGGAATACCGTCTAGGTGAAAACGACCGATTGTCTTGTTGTCGTTTGCCATTGGGCGCTCCCCTTGCAATACGTGAATCTCAACACTTGGCTGATTGTCTGCCGCAGTAGAGAAAACTTGACTTTTCTTGGTAGGGATAGTTGTGTTGGCCTCAATTAATTTGGTCAATACACCGCCCATAGTTTCAATACCTAAAGAAAGTGGAGTTACGTCCAAAAGTAATACGTCTTTCACATCTCCAGTTAAAACACCACCTTGAATTGCGGCACCTACGGCTACAACTTCATCAGGGTTTACACCTTTGCTAGGTTTTTTTCCGAAGAATTTTTCCACAGCTTCCTGAACTGCAGGAATACGTGTAGAACCACCTACTAAAATTACTTCATCAATATCGCTTTTATTCAATCCAGCAGCTTTCATTGCTTTTTCGCAAGGAGCGATTGTTCTTTTTACAAGGTCTTCAATCAGTTGTTCAAACTTCGCGCGTGTCAACGTTTTCACCAAGTGTTTTGGTCCGCTAGCGGTAGCCGTAACATATGGCAAGTTGATTTCAGTTTGTGCTGCTGAAGAAAGTTCAATTTTTGCTTTTTCGGCAGCTTCTTTCAGACGTTGCAATGCCATTGGGTCTTTGCGAAGGTCAAAATCTTCTTCAGCTTTAAACTCATCAGCCAACCAATTAATAATTTTTTGATCTACATCATCACCACCTAAGTGTGTATCGCCATCAGTAGCTAATACTTCAAAAACGCCATCACCTAATTCAAGGATACTAACATCATGCGTACCACCACCAAAGTCAAATACCACAATTTTTTGGTCTGTACCTTTTTTATCAAGTCCGTAAGCTAATGCCGCTGCGGTTGGTTCGTTTATAATACGTTCCACTTTAAGTCCAGCAATTTCGCCCGCTTCTTTCGTAGCTTGACGTTGACTGTCATTAAAATATGCAGGAACTGTAATTACCGCACGGGTTACTGTTTGTCCCAAATAATCTTCGGCGGTTTTCTTCATTTTTTGAAGAATCATCGCGCTCAATTCCTGTGGTGTGTACATACGTCCATCAATATCAACACGGGCGGTGTCGTTATCACCTTTTACCACTTTATATGCTGCGTGTTCCGCTTCAGATTTTGATTCGGAATACTTGTTTCCCATAAATCTCTTAATGGAGCTTATGGTTTTTGTAGGGTTTGTAACGGCCTGACGTTTTGCAGGATCACCTACTTTAATTTCGCCACCTTCCACAAATGCAATTACGGAAGGAGTTGTTCTTTTTCCTTCGGCGTTAGGAATAACTACTGGCTCGCTACCTTCCATTACGGCAACGCAGGAGTTGGTTGTACCTAAGTCGATTCCAATTATTTTACTCATATCTATTGTGTTATATTATTAATTTAGATTCTTATTTTTTATTTACGCTGTGTATAAGACAATGATTGTGCCAGCCAGAAGCTTGCTGACATGGTGTCAGTATTTAAGATAAAAATTAATTAGTAGTTTTGAAAAATCAACCAACCCCTTTATTGAAAAGAGAAGTCATTAAAACAAGTCCAGTAATAGTAGGAATAGCCACAGGCTTATATCCACTACTTTACAACTATTATACAAATTTTACGCTGGTTGATTCAGTAAGTCAATTCCTCTTTTTTATTGCATTTTTTTTATTGCTTCCAGTGGCAATAAATGTTTTTTTAAAATTTCTTTCAAAAAAAGTAGCTTTCATTTCTAAGAATTATTTGCTGTTACTGAGCATCTCGAATATAGTTGGGTTTGCCGCATTGATAACTTTCAGTTTGATTGGGCCAAAAAAGAAGCTGATTCTACTTGTAATAATTCTTACTGTTGGACTTGCCTTTTTATTGAAAAACCATTTAAAGAAAGTGATTATATTGGAATATATTCTTGCTTTAATTGTTGCAATTCAATTAGGGCTGTATGTTGGAAACAATATAAATTTTTCTTCGGAATGGACGCGCCTTCCCGATACTATTTCAGAAACAAATTTTAAGAAAAAACCAAATGTTTATATTATTCAACCTGATGGCTATGCCAATTCCAACGCTTTAAAAAAGAAACCTTATAATATTAACAATAGCGAATTTGAATATTTTTTAACTGAAAACAATTTTAAAATTTATCCTAATTTCCGAAGTAATTACACCAATACAATAGCTTCAAACAGCTCCATGTTTGCAATGAAACATCACTTTTACAAAAAGCCAAAGCCAAACACAAATGAACCCTATGGATTGCGAAAAAGCATTGCTAGCAATAATGCCGTTGTATCTATCTTTAATAAAAATGATTACAGGACTTCATTAATTATTGAGTCGCCGTATGTTATTATAAATAGGCCCACGTTGGGTTATGATTATTGTTCCATTTCCTATAAAGAACTTTCCTTTTTGTCGCGTGGGTTTGATATGGCCGTAAATAGTCTTAACGAAATGGAGAAAATAATGGAAGAGAATAAAAATCAAGCTAATTTTTATTTTATAGAAAAGATAATTCCTGGACATATTGCTGTTACAAAAACCCAATCCAAAGGCAAAGAGGAAGAAAGAAAAATGTATATTGAAGATCTTGAGAAAGCAAATGTTTGGATGCGCGAAATGATTGCGTTAATAACTAAAAAAGATCCTTCTGCCCTAATAGTAATCGTTGCCGACCACGGCGGATTTGTAGGTTTAAATTATACGGGAGAACGTTATAAAAAAATAACAGATCCAAAACTCATAAACTCTATTTTTGCTGCCACACTTGCCATACGATGGCCTAACAATGAAATTCCAGAATTTGATAATGAACTAAAAACTAATGTCAATCTATTCAGAATTTTATTTTCATATCTCGCAGAAAACGATATATACCTTAATTCTATTGAAAAGGATGAAAGCTTCTTAATTGTAGGTGAAGATGCACCCTTTGGGGTTTATAAAGTAATTGATGGAAATGGGAAATTCGTTTTTAAGAATTTGTCCCTTTAAATTCGGTCGTTGCACTTTTAACTTTCAACAATTCGCGCCATTGCGTTGTATAACGCGGACTTCTTTCTTTTTTTATTAGTTCCCATTCACTAACGCGGGTTCCCACCAAACCTGATGAAATAGTGGCTTTCCCGAATTTCCTGTTGATGGCGTCAAAAGTCTTGATGAGTTTTTCATTATTCAGCGTTGATGGCTGATGAAAAAGATTGCCCTGCACATAATCCTGCGGAATGATTCCAGTAAGATTAACTCCTACTTTCTTATAGCGATAGCCTGGCTTATAAATTTCTACTAAGGCTTTTCGCGCGGCAATAATAAGTTTAAATGTATCATTTGTGGGAATATCCAACGTTACAGTGCGACTGTTAGAGTATTGCTTATCCACATCACTGTGATAGTTGGTAATGATAAAAACTTGCACATAGGTAGCGCAGGATTTTTGGGCGCGCAAAATCTCGCTCACTTCGCTTATGTAATAGGCGCATGCTTCTTCAATACGTTCCAAATCGGGCAGTTTAATACCGAAAGATTTTGCGGTACCAATCCCCTTTTTAGGCGGCGGCTGGATTACAAATTCTTTGCACGGTTCGCCTCTTAGCTCGCGCCAGGTGCGTTCACCTACCACGGTCATTTCTTTCCGCACCCATTGGATGGGTAATTCCGTAAACTGAAAAGCATCAAAAACACCAATGTTCTTTAGCCGTTCCGCATGTTTTCTGCCAATGCCCCAAACATCACCAATCTTGCACCATTTCAATGCCTCAATCCTTTTTTCTTCAGAATCAATTACACAAACGTGGTTGTTATCTGCAATTTTTTTTGACATTTTGTTGGCCAACTTAGCCAGGCCTTTACTAGGTGCAATCCCTACGCCCACCGGCAATCCTGTGTTCTTAAAAATGGTGTCTTTTATCTCATGTCCGTATTTATTCAACGAAACATTTTTCATTCCCGAAAGATCTGCAAAAGCTTCATCAATACTATACACTTCTACATTTGGAGAAAAGGTTCCAAGAATATTCATGACCCGTTGCGACATTTCGCCGTAGAGTGTATAATTTGAAGAAAAAAAGTTCACTTTTCGCGCGATCAATTGGTCTTTAATTTTGAAAACCGGTTCAAACATGGGAATGTCCGTAATAGCCTTAGCTTCTTTATTAGCTGCAATCACACAGCCATCGTTATTACTGAGCACCACAACTGGCTTTCCTAAAAGATCGGGTCTAAAAACCTGTTCGCAGCAGGCATAAAAGCTGTTGCAATCTACTAAAGCTATCATCTTGCGTAATGGATTATATAAGTAATAATTCCCCAAACGGTTAATTCTTCTTCGGAAAAACCAAAAGGAATATGCTTTATTTTAAATTCACCATCTTGAATTACCAGTGCTAAATCATTAAAATTTCTGGATAAGGAACGATCAATAATCAAAACATCTTTATGGAGAATATTGTGTTCTTTAAAAGTGTCTCCATCAACCCGCACAAAAAAAGTAGCGTCGCGATTGGTCACTAATTCTTGGTTCAAATCTATAGTGGGCTCTAAATAATGGGTAGCGGGACTTGCAAAACCAGTTTGTTTTGAAACTCCCGGTTCGTGTCTGCTTTTTACTTTTGTTAGTTTTCCTGAAGTGAATATTTCCATAGTTCAAAAATAGGAATATTTCCTATTTTATGGATTATTTCCAATAATTATTATGAACAATTAATAACTTTCCATTTAGTGGTTATCTTAAAATTTCTTAGGTTTGAATCAAGATTAAATTTATGGAAAGTATTAGTGTTTTCGATATGTTAAAAATAGGGGTTGGCCCCTCTAGCTCACATACATTGGGACCGTGGCGCGCTGCGCTGCGCTGGGTTGGTGAACTGAAAGAGAAAAATCAGTTTGATGAAGTATCAGCAATTTCGATAGATCTGTACGGTTCTTTATCGCTCACTGGAAAAGGCCACGCTACAGATATTGCAGTGATGTTGGGCCTTTCAGGATTCGATCCTGTTACTTTTCCTATTGAAAACATTGAGCGTGAGATTGATTTTATCAATTCTGAAAATAAATTGAAATTAAACGGCGAATTGGAAGTTCCTTTTTTTCCGAAGCAAAATATCATCTTTAACCGCAAGTTTTTAGAATTTCACCCAAATGGTATGACGTTTAGGGCCACGTTAAAAGATGGCTCCAAAAAATCTTCATCATTCTACTCCATTGGTGGGGGATTTACAGTGAAAAAAGAACGAAAACGCAAAAAGATTAAAATGGCAAAATTTGCACAGTTTCCTTTTCCCGTTGAAAAAGGATTTGAGCTTCTTGCCTACTGCAAAGCCGAAGGTATGTCGATTTCAGAATTAGTTCTCGAAAACGAAAAATCACTACGAAGCGAGGTTGAAATAAATAACGGCTTAAAGAAAATTTGGGATGTGATGCTAGATTCTATGTACGTTGGCGCCCATACCGAGGGAATCTTACCTGGCGGACTTAACGTTACGAGACGCGCGTTTGAAATGAACAAGAACCTAATTGGAGATAATAAATACACAAATGCGGAGGATTGGATTGCAGCGATAAGAAATACGGAAGTAAAATTTAGACAAATTTTGAAATGGGTTTCATGTTTTGCGCTCGCCGTGAATGAAGTAAATGCTTCATTAGGACGCGTAGTAACCGCCCCAACAAATGGAAGTGCGGGTGTAATTCCCGCGGTAATGATGTATTATTTGGTAATTGAAAACCACGATGCCAATTTTGAAGATGTTCGAAAATTTTTGCTTACCGCAGGCGAGATTGGAAGTATTTTCAAAAAAGGCTCCACCATTTCTGCAGCTATGGGCGGTTGCCAAGCAGAGATAGGGGTTTCATCATCAATGGCAGCGGGCGCTTTATGTGAATTGATGGGCGGAACGCCAGAACAATGTTTAATGGCAAGTGAAATTGCAATGGAACATCACCTTGGATTGACTTGCGATCCCATTGCAGGTTTGGTTCAAATTCCATGCATTGAGCGCAATGCAATGGGCGCCATAAAAGCCATAAATGCTTGTGAAATGGCACTAGACAGTGACCCAAGCAAAGCTAAAGTACCGTTAGATAAAGTGATTGCAACTATGTGGGAAACCGCAAAGGATATGACTTCAAAATATAAAGAAACCAGTGAAGGTGGTTTAGCGGTACAAGTAAACATTAGTGATTGCTAAAACTGAAAAGTTATTCTTTGTGACAACTTCCTATGCGTACAGAATCTATAATATTCAAAATTTTCCAACTTTCATCAGTATATACTAATGTATAAGAATTTGCGCCACAATGACTGAATTTTCCATCTTTATAAAATTCATATGAAGCCCACACGTGAGCCAAGTTGCCATCACTGTTAACAATATAATCGGTAAGTTTTTCTTCCCATACTTGCGCCTTTCCTGTAGTTGCAGCATATTTAAGCAACTCTGAAGATTTAATGTATAATAAAACATTTTCCTGTTCATTGCTAAGGTATGCGCGCTGCATAGTCATATTGGGATGCATAACAGATTTCATTTTTAGGGTATCGCCAACTTGATAACCGTTCATGAAAATATCGACTATAATTTTTCCATTTGCTGTGGAGAGAGCTTCTTGAGAAAAACAGATAGTACTTATAAAGACTGAAAAAAGAAATAATACAGATTTCATATTCAAAATTTTAATTGGTTACTACTCAAAAGTAGTATTTTTACACTTTAATATATTTATTTTTTAAAAATATGTCAACAGCCAAAAAAGAATACAAGCGTATAACCACTAAAACTTTGGTGGATATGAAAAAGAAAGGTGAAAAAATCTCAATGCTCACCGCTTATGATTTTACGATGGCTAAAATTGTGGACAGCGCCGGCATAGATGTAATCTTGGTGGGCGATTCTGCCAGTAATGTAATGGCTGGGCACGAAACAACATTGCCAATAACTCTAGACCAAATGATTTATCACGCAGCTTCTGTTGTTCGTGCTATTGAACGGAGTTTGGTTGTAGTGGATTTACCCTTTGGAAGTTATCAAAGTGATCCAAAAGAGGCACTTCGGTCAGCTATCAGAATTATGAAGGAAAGTGGTGGCCATGCCGTAAAACTTGAAGGCGGAAAAGAAATAAAAGAATCTGTAAAACGAATTTTGAATGCGGGTATTCCAGTAATGGGCCATTTAGGTTTAACACCGCAATCAATTTACAAATTTGGAACATATACAGTTCGTGCAAAAGAAGAAGAAGAAGCTGAAAAATTACTTGAAGACGCTATTTTATTAGAAAAAGCAGGTTGCTTTGCAATTGTTTTGGAAAAGGTCCCAGCAAAATTAGCCAAAGAAGTTGCTGAAAGAATAAGCATTCCCGTAATTGGTATTGGCGCAGGAAATGGTGTAGATGGACAAGTTTTGGTAACGCACGATATGCTTGGAATGACACATGAATTCAACCCACGTTTTCTACGTAGATATTTGGACCTATATACTGAAATGAAAAATGCTTTCAGCCAGTACAGCGCAGATGTGAAAAGCGGTGATTTCCCTAACGATAATGAACAGTATTAGATTATTAGAATAATTCAACAAACCGATAATCCAAAAATCCAATTTACATAGCACTAAAGACAACCTTCAGGTTTTGTTTGAAGACAATCACTTGATTGTAGTCAACAAACGACCCGGTGATATTGTGCAAGGTGACAAAACAGGCGACGCCCCTCTTTCCGAAGTTGTAAAAGAATATATTGCAGAAAAATACAACAAACCTGGCGCTGTATTTTTGGGTGTAGTACATAGATTAGATCGCCCCACGAGTGGGGTTGTGGTTTTTGCAAGAACTTCAAAAGCATTGGCACGTTTAAACAAAATGTTTTCCGAAAGGGAAACAGAGAAGATATATTGGGCAATCGTTAAAAATACTCCGCCTGAAACTGAAGATACGCTGACGCACTATTTAAAAAGAAACCCAAAGCAAAACAAATCTTACGCCCACATAAAAGAAGTGCCGGAAAGTAAAAAAGCGGTGCTACACTATAAAATTCAGAAAAAACTAGACAATTATTATTTACTGGAAATTGTTTTAGAAACGGGAAGACACCATCAAATCCGTTCTCAACTTTCGGCCATTGGATGTTCCATAAAAGGCGATTTAAAATATGGTTTTGATAGAAGCAATGCAGATGGAAGCATTCATCTTCACGCTAAAAAGTTGACATTAATGCATCCGGTTCAAAAGGAAGAAATTATTATTGAGGCACCCACACCAGATGATGCTATTTGGAATGCTTGCAATTAAAGTTTTATCAAATTTTTCTTCAAAGCAAAAATTACCAAACCTACCCTATTTTTTATTTTGAGGCGTTTAAAAAGATCTTGACGATAGCCATCAATGGTTTTGGGGCTTAAGTCCATTACATCTGCTATTTCTTTATACGTCATTTCCGAACAGGCTAATTGTAGAAAAATCAGCTCATTTTCTTTAAAATCTAAAACTATTCCTTCTTCATCGGGGCTTATGGAATGGAGTAAAGTTTCAGAAACTTTCTCTGAATGATAAAATCCTTTTTCCATTAATTCTTTCAATGCAGTGTTTAAAATTTCTGGATGTATATCTTTCAACAGATAACCTTTTGCGCCTTTTCGAAGCATTTTAAGGATTGTTTGTTCATCATCTTCCATAGAAAGCGCCAGTATTTTTATTTTCGGATGATTTTGCATAATCCACTCTGCCGTTTCAAAACCATTCATAACGGGCATATTTATATCCAACAAAATTATATCTGGCAACGCTCCTCCTTCAATAATATGGTCTTGCAAGTCTAAACCGTTATTTGCGTGAAAAAGAACCTTGAAATTTGAAAAAGAATTGATTAGTTTTTCCAATGAACGTGCAAAAAGGGAATGATCATCAATTATTGCAACAGTATATTTACCCTCTTTGTTCATTTTGTATTTTTATATGGATAGCTTAACAAAAGTTTTGTGCCTTTTCCAATTTCTGAAAAAATGGAAAAATCCGCATTTAAAAGTGCGGCCCGACTGCCCATGGTTTCCATACCCGAACTGTCTGTTTTTAGAGAAGTATCAAAACCTACACCGTCATCAATTGCTGATATATCTAATGATTTTTCTTTATAATCTAAATGTACGAATAATTTTGAAGCTCGTGCATGTTTCATAACGTTTGAGAGAAATTCTTGAAGAATTCGGAAAATAATAATCTCGCTAGCACTATTTATTGGTATTATGTCGCCGGTTACCTTTAATGAAGCATCTAAATAGCCCAAACGGGTAAATCGATCAAGCTCTACTTGTAGGGATCCTAATAATCCATTTTTAAGAACCACATCGTTATTGAGTACTTTTGAAAGTGTACGTATTTCCTGTACTGTTTCCTGAATAACACTTTTTGTTTCACCTATTTGATCGTAAAAAGACGTTGGCACCGAATTCATTAAAATATTTAATTGAATATTGGCAACAGATAGTAATTGCCCAACATTGTCGTGAAGTTCCCAAGCAATGTTTTTAAGTGTTTGTTCCTGAATTTCTATTTTTGAATCTGCAAGTTCACGCTGGTAACGTTGTTCTGCTTCATAGCGCTCTTTTAAAAATTTATTTTTTCGGCGTTGAAAAGTGACTACAAAAACAATTGCAAAAATTGTTATAAACAACAGTACTGCAATAAAGTATACTATTAAAAGTTTTTCCTGAGGGAGTAAGGGTCCTTTTTCCGTAAGCATATTAAAAATCCAGCAGTATAGATGGAATACAGCAAATAGTTAGATCCAAAGATAACCCGTCTGTACAAAATGACAAAGCTCGGATCAATAGAATTACTTAAATAAGAGCTATAGAGAAATAAGGGAGTTGTACAAAGATGAAATATCAATGCCCCAACTGAAATATAGAAAGGTAAACTTTTTTGAACCTGCAATATTTGGTCGCTTTTCAGCAATTCCAAATAGTAAAAAGAGATGCTTAAGAAAACGAATAAAGTCCCAAAAATACTAGAAATTGGTATAAATTTTACAAAGAAACTTCCTGAAAAAATAATTTCAAAAATACTCGCCCCCAGAAATACAATAGAAACCCAGTTTATAACCGTTATTGACAGTTTATTTGATAAATACCATTTAAAGTAATTTATATAGAACAAATAACTTATCACTGAATAAATATTTCCTGACCAGTAATTTGCTTCGAAAACAGTGTCTTTTAAAAAATGTAAAAATCCATTCTTCACAAAAAATGTATACCAACTAAAAAGTTCAGAAAATACCGTAATGCCTAAAAACCAAACTAAATACAAAGTAGGTTTGGTTTTATTTTTTTGATAGTAAAATACTCCGGTAAGAAATGCTAAAATTTCAAAAAAGTTTATTAATAATCCCGCTATCACTGAATCAATAGTTTGTAGGAGGAAATCCAGTAATGCCTTTATTTAAAGGTTTCAAATTATAATTATTAGGTGAACTTGCAGTAACACCTAATGTGGGCGCTAAAAACACTGTTGCTTTGTCTGAAGTGTCATTATCATAAGCAGCAAAATAGATACGCACGCCTTGTTGTGTACCCATACTTGGACTAGCTTTAATATAGTCCAAAAACTCTTGAAGCTCATCAACGGTAAATAAAAATTCTCGTGCATCAGCAGACCCCATAGCTTGTTCAATATCGACAGCGCGTGTTGCTACCCAATTATCTTGCATTTGTCTTGCTTCTGCTACAGTAATATAATTTGATGGTTTTGACATAATTGATTGTAATTTATTGGTTTAGTTGGCACGAATGTAGCAAAAACAATTAAATAAGCATTTTATAAACTAAATAATTAGGGAAAAACCCCTTCAAAAAAGGGGTTTTTCCTATAGATTTTTGAGGGTTTTCCCTATTAAAAAAATAGTGTAAAACCTTTAAAATATTAAGGTAAAACACTGTTGTATAGTGTATTATAAATTAGTATATTTGAATTTCATCCTTTAGAGTTCCTCAAATGATTTATGAAACACTTGAAATAATAAAAGATCAAGTTTCAAAATATTTGGAACTTAAAACTGCGGACAGTAATCTAGTGGTGCTGGAAAATGTGTCCAAACACGATGATCCAGAAATCAATACAATGAATGATAAAGTGGTTCTTACACTTTTAAACATTGAAGAAGAAATTGCACTGAAAAACAATCCAAATGTAAAATTTAAAAACGGGGAAACTATTTATAAAAACACACCCGTAAACCTTAATGTCTTTGCACTTTTTTCTGTCAATAGAAATACCTATACCCGCTCGCTAACAGCAGTTTCTTATATTATAGAGTTCTTTCAGTCAAAAAAAATTTTCACACAGAATAATACAACGTTGAATCCTTCTATTCCAGCTTTGGAAAATATAAAAGAATTTCGCTTCATCGCTGAACTCTACACGCCAACATTTGAACAATTAAACTACATCTGGGGCACATTGGGCGGAAAAGCCCTGCCCAGTGTACTATATAAAATAAGTGTTGTGAAAATAGAAAGCGACACGCTTACTGAAAAGGGAACGCCAATTACTGAAATTTCGGGAGTTTTAAATAATATAACCTAAATGAGCTTTACCTCTACATATAAAATTCTGTTTGGTATGAATCTTTACCACCACTATTTTTTGGATGATGGCAGTGTTGCTTTTGATGCGAATCCTATTTTAAAAGAAGAACAGCTCAACAAATACAATTTTGAGGATTTCTGCGAAATAATTCCTTCCGAAGAAACAAAGGAAATTTTTAAAGGCAACAAGCTCGTTTTTAAAACCATTCCCACTGGTTTCATTATTTGTGCAAAAGCGGAAGAAACTGCCCCAAATTCTGGAACTTATAAACCTTTCGTCAGTCTTTCCCAAACCTCGGTTTTTAATTTTCTGATTTATATGAAAGATTCACTTTTCGAAAATTATTCAACTGTGAATTCAAAACCTTTTATTCCCTATTTCTTTTCAAACAAAAAACCAGTTTCCGAAGGCGCTTCCTTTAAATATATCGATCTGGAAACCACTACTCTACCCATTGATAATTTCACCATACAGCAGGATAGTTATGATGAAATAGGTAAAACGCTTTCCAAAAAAGAAAAAATTGGGCTCTTTGGAATCATTTCCCTGGAAATGGCCGGTGACAATACAGTTCCTTTTGACGGTAACGCCAGAAATATTTTAAATGTGAATGGAACGTTGCAGGTAAACACAAAGAATTTCAAACTACAGATAAAAAACCGTAGCACCATTTGGAACTATCGAGATGCTAGCGATAGCGTATTACTTCACACCACAGATCCTATTGAACTTCCGCTTACAAAAAATGGCATCATAGGTTATAGTTTTAACGGTGAAGTGCGTCCTTCTGCATTTCCTTCAAGGATATTGTTCGAAAAGGACAGCGGTGGAAATATTATTAAAACTTTTTCAGAAATATATATTAATCAATAACAAAAACTATGGCAACTACGTACAAAACACCCGGGGTCTATGTGGAGGAAATATCGAAGTTTCCGCCATCGGTGGCACAAGTGGAGACAGCAATTCCAGCTTTTATAGGCTATACGCAAATCAGTGATACTACGGTTCAAAACAAACCAAAACGTATCGTTTCACTTTTGGAATATGAAACCTATTTTGGCAAAGCTCAAAATGAATCCAACATAACAGTAACAGTAAATGACACCATAAATAACGGTCCGCCAGTTCAGCTTTTGGATCAAAAATTCAGTACGGTAGTAGCTACGCCAAGCCCTTATGTAATGTATTATGCCTTGCGTATTTATTTTGATAATGGCGGAGGACCTTGCTATATCAACTCTGTTGGAGATTATACCAGTGGCAGTGTAAGCCAGCCATTACTTTCAGCGGGATTGGATGAATTTGAAAAATTTGATGAACCTACGCTTTATATATTTCCGGATGCAATGGCAGTTTCTACAGCGTCTAGCTATTATTCACTTATTAATAGAGCACTAATGCAAGCGCAAAAACTCAAAGATCGTTTTGTTATTATTGACGCATTTGCAAACAACAGTGATAACATTCGCAATACAGCTTCATTGGGCAATGGAGTGGACTTGTTGAAATATGGCGCTGCCTATCATCCCTTCCTAAAAACTGTTTACAGCTATGCATATAATGATGCAGATATAACATTAGTACACAATGTAACCGACGAAACAAATACAACCGCAACTGGGGTTTATGATGGGAAAGCTTTAAGTGAGCTTGCTGATAGCAGTGGTAGTGATTTCAACTTAATCCTTTACAACAAAATAAAAACGGAATTGGAGAAGCAGTACGTTACACTTCCGCCCAGCAGCGCAATGGCAGGTATCTATGCCCGTGTTGACAGCAATCGTGGCGTCTGGAAAGCACCTGCCAACGAATCTGTAAGTGCAGCCGTAGAACCAACAATTAAAATTACCCACGAAGCACAGCAGGATTTAAACATTCATACTTCTGGAAAATCTATCAATGCAATTCGCTCCTTCACTGGAAAAGGTATTTTAGTTTGGGGAGCACGGACGCTTGCGGGTAACGACAACGAATGGAAATATGTACCTGTTCGCCGTTTTTTCAATATGGTTGAAGAGTCTGTTGAAAAGGCAACTGCACAATTTGTTTTTGAACCAAATGATGCTAATACTTGGGTAAAAGTACGCGCGATGATAGAGAATTTTCTAATTCTTCAATGGCGAGCCGGAGCACTCGCCGGAGCCAAACCAGAACAAGCATTTTACGTGCGTGTTGGTTTAGGTGAAACAATGACTGCAGATGATATCCTTAACGGAATAATGAACATCGAAATAGGAATGGCAGCAGTCCGACCAGCAGAATTCATCGTTTTAAAATTCTCACACAAAATGCAGGAAGCCTAATTTTATCTGAGTGTTTTCCGTAAAAATGTACAGTCAATTATCATAATACCTTATAAAAAAAATAACATAAAAAAACAGAAAAAATGGCCAATACATATCCATTAGTAAAGTTTCATTTCTCAGTAGACTGGGGAGGAACAAACATAGGTTTTACTGAAGTCAGCGGACTAGATGTAGAAACTGAAATGATTGAATACCGTCACGGTGCGAGCCCAGAATACAGCAAAATAAAAATGCCTGGGATGCAGAAATACAGCAACATTACTTTAAAACGCGGTTCGTTTGCAAACGATAACGAGTTTTACAAATGGTGGAATACTGTTAGTCTCAACACAATTGAGCGTCGGGATATTACCATCTCATTGTTGAACGAGGAACACGAACCCGTGATTGTTTGGAAGGTGAAAAATGCTTTTCCATTAAAAATGCAATCAACAGATCTAAAAGGCGATGGCAACGAAACCGCTATTGAATCCTTAGAAATTGCCCACGAAGGCTTAACAATCCAAAACGGCGATTAATGGCTACTGCTTATCCTCCGGTGAGTTTTCATTTTAAGGTGGAGTTCAATGGAATTTCCTCTCAAGAAAAAGACATCCAATTCCAATCGGTTTCAGGACTTTCCGTAGATATTGAAACTGAAGAATTTGCCGAAGGAGGTGAAAACAGGTTTAAACATAAATTTCCCGTACGATCCACATTTCCAAACCTTGTTTTGAAACGAGGCATGGTTACAGATTCTGAACTTATAAAATGGTGCCGAAACGCCATTGAAAGTTTTCAGTTTGAACCAGTGGACCTCACGGTAAAATTGTTGAATGAAAATCACGAACCGCTTGTAACCTGGAACGTGGTTCACGCATATCCAATAAAATGGGATGTAGCCGAACTTAATGCAGAGGAAAGCAAAATCACCATCGAAACTATAGAATTGGCGTATAACTATTTTACACTCTTATAAAATGCCCATAGAAATCAAAGAACTTCACATAAAAATAAATGTGAACGGTAACGAACAATCTAATATCTCCCAAAATAAAAAACCGGAAGACAAAATGGATCATTTTATAAAAGCTTGCGTGGAAGAAGTGTTTAATATTGAATCCAGAAAAAAAGAACGATAATGAAAGGCGAACTTACAAAGCTGAAAATTATAGCGTTTCGCGATAACAAATTCACCCAATTAGTGGGTGATGGCATTTTTTCTTCTTTGTTAAATCCAGAAAAGTATGCGCTCAACTACAAGGTAGAGTACACCGAAGCACAAGGGCAAGGAACCAGTGCAACACAACCAAAATACGTTCGTTCCTTGCCTGAGGATTTAAATCTCGAATTCCTTTTTGATAGAACGGGAATAATTAAAGGCCATAGTAACGATTTGGGCGTAGGAATAGTTGTAGATATAGAAAGATTTAAAAGAATTGTTTTCGATTACAATGGCGACGAACACAAACCAAATTATCTATTAATTGGTTGGGGCACGCTACTTTTCAAAGGGATTTTAGCAGAAATGTCCATAGAATACAAGCTCTTCTCGTCAGAAGGGGTTCCCCTTCGTGCTACAGTTACAGCAAGTTTTAAAGGAGTTGTGGACGAACTCTTGAGATTAGCAAAAGAAAATAACAATTCCCCAGATCTCACACACATACGGGTTGTAAAGGAAGGCGATACACTGCCATTAATGACTTTCAGAATTTATGGCGATTCAAAATATTATTTACAGGTTGCCGAAGCTAATAATCTGACCAATTTTAGAAGATTAAAACCTGGACAACAAATTAAATTTCCACCCATAGAAAAAGTATCATAATATGCCAAATAGCAGAACCATAGAAACCTCTCGAAGCACAGATTTGGTGACCTTCAAAATATTAATTGAAGGAAGTGAAATTTCTGCCGCGTATCAAGTAAAAAATATTTCTGTGGAAAAAGAAATTAATCGTATTCCCTTCGCACAACTCGTTTTTATTGATGGTGAAGCTTCTTCGCAAGATTTCAATTTGAGCAATGAAGATTTACTTATTCCGGGAAAAAAAATTGAAATAAAAGCAGGCTATCACAGTGATGAAGAAACTATTTTCAAAGGAATTATTATAAAACACAGTATTAAAATTCGCGAAAGTAATTCTATTTTAATTGTGGAATGCAGGGATGAAGCAGTAAAAATGACGATTGGCAGAAAAAGTAATTTTTATTACGAAAGTAAGGACAGCGATATTATTGAAGAAATCATTGGCAAATATACTCTCGAAAACGAAATTGAAGCCACTTCATTTTCGAACAAAGAAATAGTTCAATATCGCACTTCCGACTGGGATTTTATAATGACACGAGCCCAAATAAATGGACAGATTTGCACCGTTGATGACGGAAAAATAAAAATTTCAAAACCAGACTTTTCACAAACAGAAATTGAAACAGTTGCCTTCGGTTCAACTTTACTTGATTTTGACGCCGAAATGGATGCCCGAAACCAATTCAACACAATTACTGCTTATGGATGGAACCCTTCCGAACAGGAAATTATTGAAGCTGAAGCTACTGATCCGGGAATTTCTTTGAACGGAAATATTTCAACATCAGATTTAGCAGAAGTAATGGAACTCGACAATCTTGAATTGAAGCACGGAGGAAATTACAATTCAACTCAATTACAAAATTGGAGTGATGCTAAAAATCTTTTTCAACAATTATCAAAAACTCGCGGACGCTTAAAATTTCAAGGCATTCCAACAGTAAAACCCGGAACGATGCTAAAGCTGGAAGGCGTGGGTGACCGTTTCAATGGAAAAATATTTATAAGTGCGGTGCGTCACGAAATAGCAGAGGGCAATTGGACTGTAGATGCTGAGTTTGGAATGAATCCAAAATGGTTCAGCGAAACATATGACATTTCAGAATTACCAGCTGCCGGAATTATTCCCTCAGTAAGTGGTTTGCAAATTGGAGTAGTTTCACAATTAGAATCAGATCCCGATGGCGAAGATAGAATTTTAGTGAAAATTCCAATCATCAATAAAGACGAACAAGGCATTTGGACAAGAGTTGCCACTTTAGATGCGGGCAACAATCGAGGTTCGTTCTTCTTACCGGAAATTGGAGACGAAGTAATTATAGGATTTATAAATGATGACCCGAATCATGCCATAATTCTTGGAATGCTTCACAGCAGCGCGAAACCTGCTCCCCTACAAGCTTCTGATGACAATCACGAAAAAGGTTTTATAACCCGAAGTGAAATGAAATTACTTTTCAACGATGATAAAAAATCCATAATAATAGAAACTCCAGGTGGAAAAAAAGTAACAATCGATGAGGATTCGGGAGTTATTAAAATTGAAGATGAAAATAGAAATGTAATAACAATGGACAGCGACGGAATTGCTATAGAAAGTGCAAAAGATTTTAGTATAAAAGCAACTGGAGATTGCAATATTGAAGCAATGAATATAAATGTAAAAGCCAATGCCCAATTTAAAGCTGAAGGCAGCGCAGGTGCCGAAATTTCAACCAGCGCCATCGCGGTTTTAAAAGGATCATTAGTTCAAATAAATTAAATTAAAAAAACAATCAACCATTAACTATAAACCAGCAACCAAAATGCCTCCAGCAGCCAGAGTAAACGATATGCACATTTGCCCAATTTTAAATCCAGGCGGTAGTCCACACGTTGGAGGGCCAATATTGCCGGCAGGAGAACCAACCGTTTTGATTGGCGGAATGCCAGCTGCGAGAGTTGGCGATATGGCAACATGCGCAGGCCCACCAGATTCAATAATTATGGGTTCTACATCGGTATTTATCGGAGGAATGCCAGCGGCGCGATTAGGAGATAGCACAGCACACGGCGGAAGTATTGTTTTAGGAGAATTCACAGTATTAATAGGAGGATAATTATGAATACATCAGAAATATTTTTAGGGGAAGGATGGAGTTTTCCGCCACATTTTGATAAAAAAACTGGCGAACTTGTTACAACAGTTGGTATAACAGATATCAATAAAAGTCTTGAGATTCTTTTATCAACCCGTTTGGGCGAACGGATTATGCTTCCAAACTATGGTTGCAATTTGGAAGAACTATTATTTCAGCCGCTTGATGTAACCTTAAAGACATATATAATTGAACTCATAAAAACCGCAATTCTATATTACGAACCCAGAATAGATACCCAAACTGTAACATTGGATACAACGAATGAACTGAGCGGCGAAATTTTAATAAATATTGAATACGTAGTTCGAATTACAAATTCACGGGCAAATATGGTATTCCCATTCTATAAAACCGAAGGCACTGAAGTATAAAAATCATGGCAAAAAATTGCGAAAATAAATTCCTGATAAACCATAAGGGTACTGAACAAACCCAAAGATCAATCAGCGCCATGCTTCCTGAGAATCTGAATTTGAACGATTTTTCAACGGAAGACTGGATGAAATTTGCTTACAATTTTGCTTCAGAAGTGAATTATTTTTCAGTTGAAAATGCAACAATTCCTTCAGGAAATTGGGAATCATTTTTTATTGAAAAAGATAAAATCAAAAATTTTCTTTCAAAAGCTGAAAACTCCAATAGCCTCTCCCCGCACCTAACGCTTTTTGTTTGTTTTCTGAAATTGCTTGAAATTTCAAAAGCACATTTTAATGCACTTACGAAAAGACATTTAGATTTCTATTATAACGAAATTCTTCAAATTGACAAAAAAGCTCCGGTTGCCGATAGTGTTCATCTAATTTTTGAATTGGCCAAGAATTTTACTGAATCCAAAATAGATGAACACACGCTACTGGAAGCCGGAAAAGATGCTTTGGGAAAACGCCTTCAATATGCAACTGACAAAGAAGTAGTAATTAACAAAGCAAGTGTCGCTGCAATAAAAAGTATTTACCATCACAGAAAAACATATAATTTAAACCCAAATGAATTCAATGGGCTTTTCTCCGCTCCAATAGTAAATTCTGCAGATGGCAAAGGTGATCCATTTAAAACCAATGCATATTGGTTGCCTTTTGGTTACCCAACGCATTTTAAACCTACAGTTCCTTTGGTAACGCCCAATTTGGGTTTTGCAATTGCTGCTCCTACTTTAAATTTAGCAGAAGGAGAACGTACTGTTCAATTTATTTTCAATCTTGAAAAATCAATTCCGGTTTTTAATATTTCAAATATTATTGAATGTATTGATGTTTTTGCAACGGGCGAAAACGGATGGTTGGGACCGTTTAAAATTTCAGCTTCTGTCAATGGTTTTACATCTTCCATTGGTAATAAAACAATTCAACTTTGTTTAAAAATCGATAAAACCGAAAAAGCAATCGTTTCCTATAATAAAGAAATTCACAAAGAAAATTTTGAAACCGAACAACCTGTATTTCGTTTTCTTCTGAAAACAAAACAACCAGAATTCAGCATAGGTTATAAATTATATACTGAACTGCTTCAGAAAAAAATAAAAAAAGTAACCGTAAAAGTTTCGGTTTCGGAAGCTGAAAAATTGGAGTTAAAAAATGATTTTGGAAGTCTTGCTGCTGACAAACCTTTCTTTCCCTTCGGAACGCAGCCGATGGAACGTTCGGCGTTTTATATTGATTATCCCGAAATGTTCAGTAAAAAGTGGGATACAGTTTCGCTTCACGCTTCGTGGTTAAACACACCCGCAGATTTTAAACAACATTATATTGCCTATAGAAAGGACGATACTAATTTCAATCTTTCACCCAAACTATATTATCAAACCGTTTATTTCGGTTTTAATGCAACAACAAAAAAGTATTTAGAACCAAGCGGATCGAAATTTGGGCCAACCTCAAGTCCGAGCAATCTTTACGTAACAGGAAACGATTATTTTAAAGTAAAGGTTTCCATTGAAAACAATGAAAATTTGGTAACAGTAAATGACGCTTCTAAACTTTTCACAAAAAATGGGGAAATATTTGAAAGCAATCTAGCAATAAATAATGCAAATTATACAACTGTGGAAAATGGCCCAATAAAACTTTCCTTAAACCAATCGTTTTTGCATGCTTTGTTTCCAAAAGTTTATGCACTTGCTCTTTCCACGGAAGAAGATACAGTATTGCCAAACGAGCCTTATACTCCAATAATTGAAAAAATGGAGCTTTCTTATACTGCAAGTCAAGAAGTAGATTTTGGTATTTCACAAACTCCAAATCTTGAAAAAATCCAACTTTTTCACGAACATCCTTTTGGGCAGGCGGAAACTTCCGAAACTTTGTTCCCAACCTATTGCGCGGGCGGCGAACTTTATATTGGGCTCGAAAATACTGAAGCTTTACAGCAAGTCCAGCTTTTGTTTCAATTATTGGAAGGAACAGAAAATCCATTGGCAGAACCTTTTTCTTCTTCGGAAAAAATTTCTTGGGCTGTTCTTTCAAAAAATTCCTGGATGGAACTTTCGAGCGATTATCTATTGGGAAATACGACCGATAATTTCCTTAAAACAGGAATCGTAACCATTACAATTCCACGGGAAGCAACAAATAATAATACACTGCTGAATTCAGGTTTGGTTTGGCTACGTGCGAAAAGCCCGAAAAATTTTGATGCGGTTTGTAGATTTATAAATATTCACGCACAAGTTATTACATCAACTTTCGTCGATAACGGCAATGAACTTTCGCATCTTGAAAACGGATTGCCTGCGGAAACAATCAGCAAACTTACCGAGCGAGATTCAGCAATAAAAAAAGTTTTGCAGCCCTACAATTCCTTCGGCGGAAAATCCGAGGAAAGCGATGAAAGCTACTATCGCCGTGTGAGCGAACGGATTCGCCATCGCGATCGCGCTATATCATTATGGGATTACGAGCATTTAATTCTTGAAAAATTTCCAGAAGTTTATAAAGTAAAATGTCTAAATCATACAAAAGACAATGACTATCATTCAACCGGAAGTGTTACTGTTGTTGTAATTCCCGATATTCAAAATAACAACGCTTTTGATGTTTTTCAACCTCGCTTGAGTACAGCAAAGCGTAACGAAGTTCAAAATTATATCAATGAACTGAACACATTTTTCGTTTCGGGAGAAATTATAAATCCCGATTACGAAGAAGTTGAGGTTACCCTCGGCGTAAAATTTAATGTTGGTTTTGATGAAAATTTTTATACCAAACAATTGGAGGAAGACATCAAAAAATACCTTTCACCTTGGGCATATTCTGAAACTTCAATATTAAATTTCGGCGTTGCCTTTCACAAAAATAAATTGATTTCCTATATGGAAAATCAACCGTATGTTGATTTTTTGGATAATGTAATTGTGAAACACAGAACTTCTGAAACAGCTGTTTATATTGAAAAAACTAATGTAATTCCATCGAGTCCGAAAGCGATTTTAGTTTCGGCAAAAAAGCATTTTATAACAGCGGTCCAATCAAAATGCAGTGTACAAACTCCTAAAAAACCTGTGGTATGTCTTCCGTAAAAACATACAGCACCATTGCAAAGAATACGTCCACGCAGGACGATCTTGATTATGAATTCCTTCGAAAAAAAGGAATTGAATACATCGAGTCTTTGGGAAGTGGTTTGTGGACAGACTACAACGCGCACGATCCGGGAATCACAATTTTAGAAGTTTTGTGCTACGCGATTACCGATTTGGGGGCGCGGCTTTCCCTTCCGCTGGAAAATATTTTAGCTGAAGAAAACAATCCAAGTTTTTTAAACGACCAATTTCTGACCGCTGAAAATGCTCTTCCAATAAAGCCTGTAGCTGCGCTGGATTATCGAAAACTGTTTATAGATATTGAAGGTGTAAAAAATGCGTGGCTGAAAAAACACGAAAAGAAAGTGTATGCCAATTGCAAGGAAAATAAGCTTTCATACAGACCTTTTGAAATAAAAGAAAAATATAAAAAGGAATTCAATTTAAATGGATTGTATGATGTTTTGATTGAATTGGATGCGCTCGACCCAGAGATTTTTAACACTGAAACGAAACAGAATAAAGAAATAAAACGCCTAAAAGAAGAAATTCGAACAGTCTATCACGCAAATAGGAATCTTTGCGAAGATATTGTTGAAATTGAAGAAGTCGAAAACCATCCCATTGCTGTTTGCGCTATCGTAGAACTTAAGCCCGAAGTTGATGAAGACAAAGTACACGCTGAAATTTTATATACTATTGACGAATATTTATCGCCTTCCCTCCGCTTCTATTCGCTGAAAGAAATGCTGGAAAAAGGTTATGCTTCCGATGAAATTTTTAACGGTCCGCTTTTGAATAATGGATTTATTGATAATTCTGAACTTCGAAAAACAGAACTTCGTAAAGAAGTTCGGTTGACTGATTTGATTGATTTAATCCAAAAAATCGAGGGCGTTGATCTTATTCGGGATATAACAATCAATAATTGCGATGGAAAAAATGAGACCAAAAAAATATGGAATCTCTGCATTCCCGCTGGTAAAAAGCCGAAACGTTGCGATAAAAGTTCGTTCAGTTATTATAAAGGATTTCTTCCGCTGAACATAAATAAAAAGGCGGTTGAGGATTATCTGGATGCAATTTACGATGAAATTGAAGCTAATATTCTCGACATCGCTTCACAAAAAAAAACGTTGGAATTGCCCCATGGAAGTTATTCAGGCATTGGCGATTACAGTACTATCCAAAACGATTTTCCCGAAGTTTACGGCGTTGGAGAACTTGGCGTAAAAAGCACAGCAACTATTGCGGACAGAGCAAAAGTGAAACAATTGAAATCTTACCTTTTATTTTTTGATCAGATCTTCGCAAGCTATTTCGCACACTTAAAAAACGTAAAAGACATTTTTTCAATCAATGGAGAACTTGACAAAAGTTACTTCACGCAAATGGTTGAAAATGTAAAAGATCTTTCGGAATTGGTTTCTGCCAATTATTCTTCGGATGAAAATATTACAGATATTTTGTTTTCAGATCTTGATGACAAAGTTGTGCGCAGAAACAAAATGCTAGACCATTTGCTTTCGCGTTTTGCAGAAAATTTCAGTGAATATGCTTTTTTGATGAAGCAGTTGTACGGCAGCAATACCGATGAAGCAGTAATTAAAACGAAGGAACGTTTTCTTCAACAATATGGAATGATAGGTTGCGAGCGGCCTTTGAGTTTTAATTATTACGAACAAGAAGATGCCGATTTGTGGGATACGGGAAATGTTTCGGCCTTTCAAAAACGGATTGCGCTTTTAAGCGGCAACCCAAATTATTTCCGAAGAAATTTTTCTGACGATCCTTTGGAAATTTATGAAGAAATCGATACCGATGGAATTATTGAATATCGTTTTCGTTTCCGAAGCAAAAACAAGGAAATACTATCATCTTCCAGCAAGCATTACCACAATTTGGCTTCGCTTTACAAGGAAATTTTAGATGTGAAAAATTACGGACGTTTTGCCGAAAACTATGAAATAAAGGTAAATGTCGCTGGTAAATTTTATTTCAACCTTACCAATCCGAACATTTCTATTACTACAGATGAAGATCACGTAATTGCTAGAAAAATTTCAAGCTATGCAACACAGTCGGCGGCTGAAACTGCAATTGTGAAAACCGTTGCATTTGTAAACACGCTCGATTTTAACGAAGGAATGTACGTTATTGAACACATTCTGCTTCGTCCCGACGTAACAACCGATACAGCGCCGGAAAATACATTTTTGCCTATCTGCACGGACAATTGTGAAGACTGTGAAGGCATTGACCCGTATTCTTTTAGGGTTTCCATCGTTTTGCCTGGTTGGACCGAACGTTACAGCAATGTGGATTTTAGAAGATTTTTGGAGGAAATGATTCAAAAGGAATTGCCATCACACATTTTGGCAAAAATCTGTTGGATTGGTTATCCAAAAAGTTATGACACCAAAGGCGACGAAAATGAAATGGTGGAATTGGAAGAAGCCTACAAAGCTTGGCTCCTTGCAAAAACTGATATAGACCAAAAACAACCTACCACAAAACTTAAACGTCTCATAAAAATAATGAGCACGCTCCACACAATTTATACACAAGGAAAGCTTCACGATTGTGATGATGACGAAGAACAACAAGATATTATCCTGGGCAGGACCAACCTAGGCAAACTTTAAATACCAAAGTTATGAGCACTAAATTAATGGAGATTACTCCACAATACCGCTCCTTCGTGGACGACCAAGTACTGACCTCCGGGCAGCTAAACGAATTTATTGAATATTTTGAAGATCAAGACCGGTTGACGCGTGTATGCCTTGTGGGCGTTGGCGTAGCTTGTGGTTTTAAGGTTTCAGTGAATAATCAAAATTCGTTAATAACTATTACGCAGGGTTGTGGCGTTACGACCGATGGTGACTTGCTTAAACTTCAAAAAAGTATTAAGGATTCTTCCGATACTTCCATTGTTTTGGAAAGCATTAAATATTCACATTTTCGGGATTTTGAGGATGATAAAGCGAAATACAAACACTTCAAAAATGGAAATGCAACCATTGATCTTTGGGAATTGATTCCGCAGGAAAAAGTAGATTTGGAAGCTGGTCACCTTTCAATTAATTCAGAATTGCTCAATGAAAAAGTTGTCGTTCTTTATTTGGAATGTTTTCCGAAAGAACCAGATATCTGCACAACAACAAATTGCGATAATCAAGGTCAGCCAAATGTTCAAAATTTAAGAATACTGTTAATAGATAAAGAAGACGTTAAAAATATAGTAAATACAGAAGATGGAATTTTCACGAAGCACAATGTTTACGAAGCATTTACGAATCTTCCGCAAACTGCTGTTCCAAAAGTAATTTTGAATGGGAACAATACGAGTTCCTATACAAAATTAGCTGCCGCTTATAAATCAGCGATAACTTCCTCAAAAAACAATTTGCATTCTGCGTTTACAGAAATGTTTCAAGGTTTTTCCGAAATACTCGGTATTTTGGACGGCACTTCAAATACGATGTTGAACCAAATAACAAATTTGGATGATTTCAATACAAATGAAAAAGTTCAATATCGCTATAATTTGGTAAAAGATTTAACTGACACATACAATGAATTGGCCGACATTCTTCTAAAATTAAAAACTGAATGTTGCCCAAATATTGAAGCATTTCCGAAGCATTTATTGCTTGGCGCACTTTCTTCCGAAGAAATTTATCCAGAATTGCGACACGATTTTTACAATTCGCCCACAAATAATGAATACGCAAAATACCTTAAAATGGCGAAAAGTTTGGTTCAGCGTTTGATTTTGGTTTTAGACAATTTCAATCTTTCCAATGAAAATCAAATAGATATTACACCTTCCAAAACTTGTGGGAATTTAGGCGAAAAAGCCATCCCAGTTTATTACGAAGTTGACAATGAAATACTAACTGCGTGGGATTTCAATAAAACAGAAAACTACAAACAGCGATATAATGTAAGCTTTCACAAAGAAAATCTTGCGCCGAATAGTTGGGTGCAAAATCCACTGAATTTTGAATTGGATTGCAACGATTTTTATAGAATTGAAGGGCATTTTGGGCATCCTGCGCAGGACAGCCGAAATGCTATCAATGGTTTAAAGAATGACCATGCTTTGGATTTTGACTGTTTGCTTTTCGACCTTCAAAAAGACCAACAAGCATTTACTTCGTTTTTAAAGGAAAATCCTTCAATAAGCCACAAAGGCGGCGTTCAAAAAGGCGGAACCTTTGTTTTGGTTTCTGAAAGGGAAAACGTGGTGGCAGATTTTTGTATTTCAAATAAAATTAGCGCTTCTTCCGATGGTTGTTGTTCGTTGATGGAATGTACCTATCCATGGATTAGTTCGCTGAAATATATGAACAATCTTTCACGAAGTTTAAAAGGAACGCAAAGCCGAAGAAGCCCGATGCCGAAAAATTATATTCTTCAAATTATTGAATACAGAATAAACGGCGAACCGCTTATAAATACAACTACGACGATAACAATTCCTTTAGAACAAATTTTCCTTCGAAGAATTCACGCCGTAACCGAAGCACTGAACAAAAAATTTGATAAAGGAGTTGTTTTCGATTATAATGAAAGTCAGAAAAGGCTTGTCATCACACGTGCTAAAGAAGATACATACACAATTCGCCTGCGCGAGATTTCACAGGCAAATAATAATGCGATTTATACATATAGCAACAGTGGATTGTTTCGAAATAATAAAATTTTCCGTCCAGATGCAATGCGTTGCCGCGATTTAAAAAGCTATCGTGAAACTTTTTACCAAAAATTACATGCAAAAATTGCACCCGTGAATAAAGATGATGATTATGGAACATTTGATGAGAAATGGGCAAAATGGAGTTATTTGACTGAACGTTTAATAAACAATGCAGTTATTAGACAAGCTGGTTTAACACGGATGATTTCTACATCTACACAATTGCCACCAGAAATCCGAACATTGGTTCAAACTATAAAAAGAGATTTCCAAGCTTCGGGAACGGGCATAAATCTTCAATTCCGATTGGATGGTGATTGGGTGAATGGTACTTGGGTAAATAAGTTTATGTTGGATCATCACAGAGCTAACAAGAAAAACACCCACGATGATATTGTTTTGTTTGTAAACTTGAGGAAATTCCTTCACAACGAAACTGGGGTTACAAAACTGTCTATTTATATTCCAAATTTTGATTATTCGCAAATTTTAGATGCTTCAATAGCGAAATACAAAACTGTAGCCGATTTCTATTTTGGAGCACAACCAACGGGAGAAAATTTTATAACACTATGAAAGGAATAGTTCTAAATATCGCAAAAAAAGAAGGGTATCAGTCGGTAAAATTGTACAATCCGAATGATACCCCTATGGGTAAACAAGATAAGAAAAAGGACTAACAAGATTGAACAAAAGGAACGAATGTAAATAACAATCGAAAGAACTAAAGCACAAACTATAAAAGAACTAAAACTACACTATAACAACCCAGTAATTCATCTCTGAATCGAAAAGTAAATATAAGCCTAAAAAACTAAATAACAAATGATTGCACAAAAGAATATCATTAAAAAAGTGAAAATTGGAGTAAATACTTCTTCACTTGAAAATGGTTTGCAATTTAAGGATGGATTAGATTCTTTTTTTAAAGAAGAAATCTTTCCGGAAATGGACATCTATTTTAAATCACTTCAAAATAATAGTACAAAAATTTATCGAATTGAAAATATCTCAATAGAAATTTCCTTAAAGGAAAATGATTCTATGGAAGATTTAAAGTTTTTAATTATTAAGGAGTTAAAAAACAAAATTAAAGATGAAAATATTTCGATAGAAGAACTGGGACATGTTAAGATTATTTCTTTCAAACAAAATGAAACCGAAGCATTCTTTTTCTTTTTAGAAAATGGACACCTACCCTGGTGGTTTGAACCAAAACCTAACTTCTGGGATGAGTTTTTTGAAAATTTTGAATATCAAAATGAAGTTTCAGAAAAGTTTAAACGGCTTTTATTATACACAGAAACTCGCAAAAGATTAGTCTTTCAGTTTAATGATAAACAGTTATCTAAACTGGTTTCCGAAGTATTGAATGTAAAAATTGAAACTTTTAATACGAATATTATTAAAGAATATAGATTTCAATTTTGGGAATCTATTCTTCATTACTCACTTTTTAAAAATGAGAAAGAAATTGAAAAAATATTTCGAAATATTCCTTCTAAGGATATTGCGAGAATACTAGAAATTTCAAAGAATATTTTCAGATTAAATATTCCTTTTTATGCAAAAAAGGTTCAAAAGAAAAATGCCAATCATACAATTTTATTTAAAGATGAAAAAAAACAAAAAGTAGTTGATTTTAATTTTGGAGAAGAAGGTATTTTAATAAAAAACGCAGGATTTATATTGCTTCATCCATTCTTAGAAATGTTTTTTGATAAAATGGATTTCCTTGAGGAAAAACTTATTAAACCAGGGAAAATTGATGAAGCAATACATTTGCTTCACTATTTAGCCACAGGCAAAGAACAAGCTTATGAACACGAATTAATTTTCGAAAAATTCCTTTGTAATGTTCCTATTCACCAGCCCATAAGTAGAAATATCGTCTTATCTAAAGAAAGAAAAATGGCTTGTGAAGTATTGTTGGAATCAGTACTTGTCCATTGGAAAGCACTCAAAAGCAATTCTACACAAATTCTTCAAAATGAGTTTTTACAACGCGAAGGAAAACTTACTGTTACAAATGAAAAGCAAACACTATATATTCAACGTAAAACACAGGATATTTTATTGGACAAATTGCCTTGGAATATTCATTTAATAAAAATTCCTTGGAAGAAAAAAATCCTTTTTGTGGAATGGTAAAATAATGACCGCATTTTCAACACATAGAGCCCAAAACGGAAAACCGAATGCATTTCAGCAATTTGGAGGTAATTCAGCATTTTTTGCCGCTCAAACAAAACTATCCGTTGGAAAAGCTGATGATGCCTATGAAAAAGAAGCAGATTCGGTTGCTGAAAAAGTAGTCTCCAAAAATAATAAACAGCAATCTTTTCTTCACTCAGAAACCTTCTTTCCTGGTTCAAAAACAAATAGAAAATTTGTAAATAACACACCTAAAATTCAAAAGAAAGAAACTGATAAAGATGCTGATAAACAGGTATTATCTAAAACCATTACTCCTGTTACAAAACTAAATTCTGAAATAGATTCGAATAAAATAATAGATAAAAAGGAAGAAAAGCTTCATAGAAAAGAAATGCCGGAGCTGGAAAATGAAAAGAAAAATATTCAAAAGAAAAGTAATGTTGAGGACAATGAAAAATTAAATATTCAAAAGAAAAAGACTGACGAAATATCAAAAGAAAAAGACGAGAAAATTCAAGCTAAAAGCTTTGGTTTTCTTGATACCTCAATTAATTTAATTCAAGGTTTACAAAGTACAAAAGGTCTTGGAATTCCGCTTCCATTAGCTACAAAAAACAAGATGGAACACGGTTTTCAAGCCAATTTTAATGGTGTAAGAATCCATACAAATTTAAAGGCAGTTTCATTAAATAATATGTTGGGAGCGAAAGCATTTACGGTTGGAAACGAAATTTATTTTAACAACAATCTTTTTCAGCCCAATACTTTAGAAGGTCAGCAATTATTGGCCCACGAACTTACACATACTATTCAGCAAGGAGCTTCGGCGCCAGCAACTATTGTTGAAAAACCATTAATTGAAAATGTAGACGCTGGAAATATTAATTCTAGTGCTGAATCTTCTTCAACTGAAATTTTAAAAATTCCAAATAAAAATACAGAAAATGTAACTGCTTTTCAAGAAACAGATTTAGCCGAAAATAGTGACAAAAATAAAGCTGAAAATAGTTCAAATTTAGTACAAACTAATCAACCAATTTCTTTGGAAAACAGAAAAAGTGGTGAAAATGAACCAATTGTAGAAAATGATGAAGTAAAATTCGAAGAGACAGAAACTATAACCCCAAGATCGCCGGAGGAAGATCCAAATTTCCAAAATTTAACCGAAAGATTGGACAATACAACGGAAAAACAGCAAGCCCACGAAAAAGCTGATGATGCTTCAAGTGCCGCCCAACTTTCAGCTAAACCACCAACAAACGAGCGTTTGGGTGTTGCACAAGCAACTCAAGTATCACAAATGGAAGATGCCAAAGTGGTAGAATTTAATGCTGATATTTTTATAGCCAATCTAAAGAAGAAGCTTGACAGCATGCAGCTTCCAAAAACCCAAGAGCAAGCACTCAATTTTGATAAAAACAATAATGTACAGGAAATAAATACTGCTTCTAAAGCAGATGTAGCCGCGCAAAAGACAAACTCCGCACAACCAATAACACAGACCACGAAAGGCGAGCCAAATACAGCGTCCGTTAGCGAACGTGAAGTGAAACCGCTTGTGGATCCTGTAATAGGAAAAAATCCAGCGAATCTCAAGTCTGCACAAGCAATGCCATTGGCAAGAGGAAATGCTGAAGTTACACAACCACTTCAAAACAATATAGGGGAAGTGGACCAGCAAATGGTGGAAAACGAAGTAACAGAATATCAATTATCAATCTCCAACGAGCCAACCTTTTTGGAAGGATTATCCACTGCTGGGCAAGCAAGAGCGCATACAGAAACGGCACCGCAGGCATTTAGGCAAGATGAGCAGGGTTTATTGGAAAACACAAAAAAGAATGCTGGACAAACTGGAGAAAAAGGACTTCGAGGTATGTACAATGATAGAACCGCATCGCTCAATGAAGTTTTTGGCAAACAAGGTGATACGGCAACAAATGAAACTTCTAAAAGGGAAAGCGTATCAACAGACATTAATGCTATATATGAAAATACCAAAAAGGGTGTAGAAGCAATTTTAGAAGCACTTGACACTAGCGTTGAAAAATTATTTACGGACGGTGCGAAGGAGGCAAAAGATTTATTTGAAGCCGAGGTAAAACGTAAAATGAGTGCCTATAAATCCAGACGATATAGTGGAATAATAGGAAAAGGAAAGTGGGTATATGATAAATTGGCTGGTCTTCCCGATGAGGTGAACAAGTTCTTTGAAGAGGGCAGAAAAGTCTACATAGACCACATGGATAAAGTGATTATCAAAATTGCCAATTTGGTGGCAGGTATGCTTAAACTCGCAAAAGCTCAAATAGTATTGGGTAATATAAAAGTTAAGGATTATGTAGAAAACTTACCAAAAAATTTAAAACAATTAGGCGTAGATGCAGCAGCAGATATTGCCGGCAAATTTGAAGATTTGGAAGGTACGATTGATAGTAAACAAGACGAAATCATAGACACATTGGCGCAACAATATATGGACAGTCTTAATGAAGTGGACGCGCGTATAGAGGAAATGAAAGCCGAAAACAGAGGTTTGATTGATAAGGCTTTGGATGCAATAAATGGAATTATTGAAACTATTAAGAAATTAAAACAGCTTATTTCAGATTTGCTTTCAGAAATAAGTTCTGTTCTTTCCATAATCTTGAATGATCCTATCGGGTTTGTATCCAATCTTTTTACGGGAATAAAACAAGGTTTCGACAATTTTAAAACCAACATTTTAACCCATTTGATGGCTGGTTTTGTACAATGGCTAACAGGCTCTTTAGGACCAATAGGCATAACCATTCCGGAAGATATATTTAGTTTAAAGGGCATATTTAGTTTAGTTATGCAAGTATTAGGACTAACTTGGGATTATGTTCGTGAAAAAGCGGTTAGTCTTTTGGGAGAACCCGTAGTAAATGCAATGGAAACTGGTTTAGAAATGTTTAAACTATTACGTGATAAAGGAATTGACGGCGTTTGGGAATTAATACAAGATGAATTTACAGATTTAAAGGAAACAATTATAGATTCCATTCAAAACCTACTCGTAACACAGGTTATTGAAGCGGGAATAAAATGGTTGCTCAATCTCCTAATTCCGGGCGCAGGCTTTATTAAAGCAATAATGGCAATTAAAGATTTCATAGTTTTCTTTGTAGAATCTGCTTTAATGCTAATTCCTTCGTTAATTCAAGCAATACGTGCAATGGCAGCGGGAAGTATAAGTTTGGTTGCAGATGCTATTGAAAAAGGTTTGGCTTCTTTAATTCCATTGGTTATTAAGCTTTTTGCAAAAATTATAGGACTTAATGGTTTGGTAGCAAAAGTTCAAAAAATTATCATGAAAATTCGTAAACGAATTGACAGAGCGATAACCAAATTATTATTGAAAGCCAAAAAAGCGTTTTTAAAATTAGTGAGTAAAGGAAAAGCCTCTGTAAAAGGTGCCATACTAGCTATTGTACAGTGGTGGAAAGCCCGAAAGAAATTTAAGGGAGATGACGATAAAAACCACGAATTATTCTTGGAAGGCACAGAAGATAATGCCCATTTAATGTTGGCGAGCACGCCAACTACTTATGCAGCATTTATCGCAAGTCTTGAAATTGATATTGAAAATCAAGAATTGGTGACTGCAAAAATACAAGCAGTTCAATTTGCAAAAAATATTGATAAAAAAATTAAGGAACGTATAGGTACAGTTTCTGACGAGGAAAGAAAGATAAAGGAGGAAGCTAAAAAGAAAGACCTTCAAGATTTATTGAATAATTTAGCCCCAAAAACTGCATTACTTTTAGGATTGAAAGGGCCTTTGCCTAAAAGTGAAATAAAATTTGGTACAACATTACAAGGAAATTGTACCGTAGGGTCTACTATGGAAGCAAATGTCCTTTCCTCTATCGGCGATCCAGGTTCGGCTCCTAAAGAAAATAATGAACTTTATGATATTCTAAGATTGCGAAAAGAGGGGGGTCGCACATATTATGTGCGTGGCCACATGCTAAATGAAAAATTACACGGCCCAGGCGAATGGAGGAATATGACTCCACTATCTCAAAAAGGAAACAAAAATCATTTGAAATTTGCGGAGAAACTAGCCAAAATAGCAGTTAACTCAGGTTCTGTAGTTCGTTATAATGTTACCGCCAATTATGGTAGAAATGTTGAACCTATAAAATCGAACAAGCAACTCGACGATGCTGCAATCCCGCTAATTGAAAGAGAAAATGTGAAATCGTTAAGAAATGCTGAAAAAAATGTCCCTGTCTCATTAACATTGAATGCAGATTTAATAAAACAACAAGGCAAGAAATGGGTTAAGAATAAAACACTAATAAATAAAATTGTAGTAGATAATCCGGTTGATGTAAACCTAAAATCATATTCAACAATTACAAAATGATAGAAAGTAAAAGCATATTGAATTATGACTTCATATTAATAAATCTGTTTTAAAGTAAATATGAGGTAACTTATGATAATTTTGAGTGCACTTGTTTTTTAGAAATCTATCAAATTAATGAATAATGAAAAACCAACAAGAAGTAGAATTCAATAAAATATTTGATTATTTAGAAAATTTAATTGCCTGGCGAATTGAAAATCCAACTACCGATTTTGATACCGATGCGCCAAAGTTAGATTTAAAGAAATTGGGGAAATCTAAATTGGGGATTTTTTTGAAAGAAGAAAACTTTTCACAAGCAGAAATAGTAATACTTCTTTTGGCGTTAGCGCCATCGTTTTCTCCTGCTATGCTGGTTGATGCCGTTACGAAGGAATTTCCGTCAGGAGCAGATTTTGTTCAGTTTGGTGGTGTGAAAGGGCAAACTCATCGTGGAATTCTTCCTACTGGTGAAACTGCACAATTTATAATTGGCGGGGCAAATTTTACAAAAAGAATTGAATGTGTAGCTTACTTTTCTGGAACGCATTTCTTCAATAAAAAAGATATTCTTTATTTAGAAAAGGTTTCTTTAGCAGAACCCTTGATGAGCGGAAAACTTATTCTTTTCCCTGATATTATTTACAAGATTACTACGGGCAAAGTGCCGCCACCAAAATTAAGTACCCAATTTCCCGCTGAAAAGTTAGAAACCCAATTAGATTGGAACGATTTAATTTTGAGTGAAAAAACAATGCAGCAAATTAAAGAGCTCGAAATGTGGCTGCAGCACAATGAACATTTGTTCAAAAATTGGAGAATGGAAAAAAGATTAAAGGCTGGTTATAGAGTACTTTTTCACGGACCAGCCGGAACGGGGAAAACACTTACTGCAAGTCTTTTGGGTAAATATACCCAGAAACCAGTTTATAGAATTGACCTTTCAACCGTAGTTTCCAAATATATTGGCGAGACTGAAAAAAACCTTTCAAACCTTTTCAATAAAGCAGCCCATAAAGATTGGATACTGTTTTTTGATGAGGCTGATGCAATCTTTGGAAAACGCACTAATGTGCGCGACGCCCACGATAAATATGCAAACCAAGAGGTTTCCTATTTGTTGCAGCGTGTTGAATCGTATTCAGGACTTATTATATTGGCTTCTAATTTTAGAGATAATATTGATGAGGCTTTCACACGGAGGTTTCAATCCATTATCGCTTTTGAAATGCCTGGATCAAAGGAACGTAGCATAATATGGAAAACCAATCTTCCACAAAAACTTAAAATAGATCCTCAAATTGATTGGGAAGAAGTGGCTAAAAAATATGAACTTACAGGTTCAAATATTTTGAATATTATTCACTTCTGTTGCTTAAAAGTGCTAAGTGAAAAGAGCGAAATACTAACATCCGAAATTTTATTACACGGAATAAAACGTGAGTTTTTAAAAGAAAATCGTACGCACTAAATCATTTTTCGTGCAACATATTTAATGCATATATCGCGAAACTTCCCAGCCAGTGGCCGCCTTCATAACTATCTCCCACCAAATTTGGATATGAATATGCTATATGTTCATTAGCAAGATTTTGAAGGTGTTTGTATTTTGTAAACTCTTTCGCTAAACCGTAAAAAACCCAAGCTCTACTAAAATTCAACCCATCTAAATGTACTAGTTTTCCATCAGTTCGGTCACTTACCTCACCTACTTTTAAATGATAGTTTTGATTAGCTAGTTGTGGCAAAAAAGTATCCATCCAACCCATAAAATCTTCTGAAGAAAGCACGCGCTGCATAATATCTACTTCTTCCAAACAAGGTGAAAAAAAATCATAGCCGCTAGGTTCCCAAGTAATTGGGCAGTTTTCATCATTAAAATAAAAATCTTTTGCTCTTTTTTCAATAAGTTGTTTTAATTCCAAATCGTTCATCGTTTCTGCATAATCATAAGCCAAAGTAAGCCCGAACGCAGTATTTGTATGCTCCCCTACTCGAATCGGGTAATTTAACTTTGGAAGAAATTCTTTATAGCGAAGCACAATAATATCAGCCAATGGTTTTAGATTTTGTTCCAGCTCCTCCGCCATCGGGTCGTTCCAGTTGTGCAACTCTTCAGAAAGCTTTAAAAGCCAAGCCCAGCCATAAGTCCTTTCAAAAGATTTATTTATGGATTTTTCAAAAAATGCTACTTCAGTTTTTACGTTTTCAACTGTAATTTTATCTTTCAGTAGTTTTCGAACATCTGCAGCTCTGTCTATTTCGGGAAATTGCTTTATTAGGGTAACCATTGACCAATAGCCGTGTACGGCGCTATGCCAATCAAAACAACCGTAAAAAATAGGGTGCACTGAAATGGGTGCTACCAAATCTTTTTCACTTTCCAATGTTTCACCTGGTTTATAAGGATATTCGGCACCAACACAATGTAAAGGAAGCTCAATCAATTTATTGGCTTGAGCTAAAGTGAAAGTTGGTTGGGGAAATTTTTGAACTGAAATTTCTTCTTTTTTTGAAATTTTCACACTTTCATTTTGATTCTTTTTACAACCAAAAAGAAGGACTAAGGAGAAACAAAGAATGTAGGATTTATTCATAAATAAAGAATTTACATAAAGATAATTAAATATAAAAACCACGAATGCACGAATAAAAAAAGAATTCATGCATTCGTGGCAATTATAATTTCGATAGAAGTTTTTACAGTTTTACATCTTCTAGTTTTACTTCTTTCCCATTTTTATCAAGAAGCTTCACTTCATCAAAGCCCATTTTTTTGAACTGAGCAAACTGAGTAGCAGCATCTCCAACTACTAAATAGGCCATTTTGGAAGCATCCAAATACTTATTAGCCAACGCTTTGTGCTGCTCTAATGTCATATTTTTGATTGTTGCTTCTTCTTTTTCAATATAATTGACTGGTAAATTATACTCATTTATTTCCTGCAACATTCCCAATAATGAACCTTGTGTCTCAAAACGGCGAGCGTTTGACTTTACAAGTGCATTTTTAGTAAATTCGAGATCTTCGGGGGAAATTCCTTCTTTGTATTTTGAAATTTCATCTCTGAAAATCTGAACAGATTCGCCTGTAGTGTTGGTTCTAACGCTTGACGAAGCGGTAAATGTTCCAGGAATTTTACTGCCGCTGAAATTAGTTCGCGCTCCATAAGTATACCCTTTTTCTTCGCGAAGTATTAAGTTCACATTTCCTGAGAAAGAACCACCCAATTTATAATTCATTACTTCCGCAGAATAAAAATCCTTGTCGGTTCTTGGCAAAGCGATATACCCTATATTAATAACCGATTGTTTGGCATTTGGCATATCAACAAAGTAAAGTGAAGCCTTATCTCTATTGTTCGCAATTGGATATTCAGGAATAGTTACTTCTTTAGAAGGCCAACGCTCTTCCAAACCTTTCAAATCTTTCAACACAGCATCTTTGTCAATTTTCCCAACTACTTGGAATGTGCTTATTGAAGGTGAAAAATTCTTGGTATAATACGCTTTCAAATCATTCATTGTAATTGCTTTCACAGATTCTACATTTCCAACTGTTGGATAACTAAAAATGTGGTCATCACCATAAAGCACTTTGTTGTAAACTCGGCTCGCAACCACATTTGGATTTGCGTCAGAGCGTTCAATTTCGTTGATAGTTTTGGTTTTGATACGTGTTAATTCCTCTTCATCCCAGCGTGGTTCCAAAAGTATTTCGGTAACCAAATCCATTGTTTTATCAAAATTACGGGTCAATGTGTTTCCACGAATTACGATAGATTCATCAGTAGTGTATATTCTGATGCTTGCGCCCAAAAGGTCTATCTCCTCTTCCAATTGTTCAGGGGTTTTATTGGCCGTGCCTTCCATCATTATATCGCTCATCAAATTTGCTACGCCGTTCTTTTTCATATCATCCAGCAAATGTCCACCTTCAATTACCAAACTGAAGTTTACTGTTGGGATTTCGTTTTGCTCAATTCCTGAAACTTTCATACCGTTTTCCAAATTTGTTGTCCACATTTCAGGAACATTGAGTTCAGGTACAGCTCCTTGAACTGGTGGTTTTGACCGGTCAAAATTGGAAGGTGTTTTTACAATTTCAGTATTTAATTCTTCCACTTTTTTGGTAACATTTTCTTTAATTTCTTCTTCAACAATTTTTGCTTTTTCCGAATTTTCTGCAATCAGGTTGAGTTGCCCTTTTGGGACAAAGCTGGTCATTACATAAGGTTTATCTTTAATGTATTTGTTGTAAACACGCATTACATCTTCTTTAGTAACTTTTTTGATGTTTTCAATATCTTGAGTTATAAAACCAGGATCACCAGTAAAAACATTGTATCTGGCAAGTTGAAAAGATTTTCCTAAAACGCTGCTGATTCCATTGTAAAACTGAGTTTCTAAGCCTGCTTTAATTCTTTCAATATCACGATCTGTAACTCCTTCTTTTTCAAAAAGTACAAAGGCTTCATTAATTCCACTTTCAACAGAATCTAAATCCACACCATTATTCGCAGTTATTGAAATTTGAAAATCTCCTGCCAACTCATTCGAGCTATTATAAGCTGTTGTTCTTGACGTTAAATCTTTTTCTTTCACTAATACTTTATAGAGCGGTGCCTTTTTTCCTTGAGAAAGAATTTCACCCAAAAAGTCCAATGCGTAGGCATCTTCAGTATATTGTTCTAAAGTTGGCCAAACCATATTCAGCTGTGGTGCAGTAGCAAAATTATCTTCGTGATAAAGTCTTTTGGTTTCCGAAATGGTTACTGGTTGTGGCTTTAAAGGTTCAACCTCTTGACGACGCTTTATTTCACCAAAATATTTTTCTATCATTTTTTTTGCTTCGGCAGTATCAAAATCACCAGCCAAAACTAAAGTTGCGTTGTTCGGGCCATAAAAACGATCGTAAAATTCCTTTACATCGTCAACTGTTGCATTTTGAAGATCTTCCAATTCACCAATTACTTGCCAATTATATGGATGTCCTTCTGGGTATAAATTTTTATCAATTACCCAACTAGTGTGTCCGTAAGGATTGTTGTCTACACGTTGGCGTTTTTCGTTTTGGACCACTTCCTGCTGATTTTCAAAAGCAGACTCAGTGACCGTGTTTATTAAATAGCCCATTCGGTCGCTTTCCAACCACATCACGGTTTCCATGGCGTTTTTTGGGACTATTTCATAATAAACTGTCCCATCCTTCCAAGTTCCACCGTTTAATGTTCCTCCGGCATCTTGGATAGTTTTAAAGAATTGATCCTGGGGTACATTTTCAGATTCCTGAAAAAGCATATGCTCAAACAAGTGGGCAAAACCTGTGCGTCCTGTTTTTTCGCGATTGGAACCTACGCCATATTGAATTGCAAGTGAAACGATAGGATCACTTTTGTCTTGGTGAAGAATTACATCGAGACCGTTTTCCAATTCATATTTTTCAAATGGCACGGAGAGTTTTACACTCTCATCTGCAGTAGCAGCTTTTTCATTTTTACAGGAAATAGTAAAAAGAGCGACTGAAGCCAAAGCTATAACACTCACTTTAAAGGAAGTTTTAAACATAATAGATTATTTTTTTTAAGAAAGTTTTAAAGATACTACGTGATGAGTGTTTAAATCTTAAAAATAAGTTAAAACGAAACTAATATTTCTTGAAAATCAAGGGCTACCCAAACCACCCATCCCTATCCAAACTTCTATATTGAATTGCTTCGGAAATATGGTTGCCATTTATTGCTTCAGAATTTTCCAAATCTGCAATAGTTCTTGCAACTTTTAAAATCCGGTCGTAGGCTCGAGCAGAAAGATTCAAACGTTCCATAGCTGTTTTTAAAAGTTGGAGTGAAGCTTCATCCAGCTTGCAGAATTGGCGGATTTGCTTTACTCCCATTTGCGCATTGTAGTGTACTTTTTCAAATTCTAGAAACCGTTCGGACTGGATTTTTCTGGCATTAGTAACCCGCTCACGAATAACAATGCTTGATTCACCACGGCGTTCATCACTTAGTTTTTCAAAAGGAACGGGCGTTACTTCTATATGAATATCAATCCTGTCTAATAACGGTCCTGAAATTTTACTCAAGTACCGCTGCATTTCCGCAGGTGATGACATAACTGGCGCATCGGGATCGTTGAAATAGCCACCGGGACTTGGGTTCATACTTGCTACCAACATAAAGCTGGAGGGATAAGTTACGGTAAATTTTGCCCGCGAAATGGTTACATCGCGATCTTCCAACGGTTGTCGCATAACTTCCAAAACACCGCGTTTAAATTCGGGAAGTTCATCTAAAAATAAAACGCCGTTATGGGCTAAACTTATTTCACCTGGCTGAGGATATTGTCCGCCGCCAACCAATGCAACATCACTAATTGTATGATGCGGACTTCGGAACGGTCGCGAAGTCATGACCCCTCCTTTTTCCATAGTTCGTCCAGCAACGCTGTGGATTTTTGTAGTTTCCAGACTTTCCTGTAAAGTCATTGGCGGTAAAATACTTGGTAATCTTTTCGCAAGCATGGTTTTTCCTGAACCTGGTGGACCAATCAAAATAATATTGTGTCCGCCAGCTGCGGCAATTTCCATACAGCGTTTTATGGATTCTTGACCTTTTACATCTGCAAAATCAAATTCCGGATGTTCGAGGTGGTCGTAGAATTCCGCTTCCATATCTACTATGGTTTTTACGAGTGGAATGTTTTCATTGAAAAAATCGATTACCTCTTTTATATTCTCAATCCCAAAAACGTCAATTCCTTCAACAATTGCTGCTTCCTTAGCATTTTGTTTTGGGAGAATGAAACCTTTAAAACCTTCTTCTTTTGCTTTAAGTGAAATGGGCAAAGCGCCACGTATTGGCTGAAGATTTCCATCTAAAGACAATTCACCCATAATTATATATTCTGAAAGCGGATTTTTTTCTTCAATCTGTTCTGTTGCAATTAAAATTCCCATTGCTAAAGTAAGATCATAAGCAGAGCCTTCTTTCCGAAGATCAGCTGGCGACATATTGAGAATTAATTTTTTTCCGGGAATTTTGTAGCCGTTGTTTTGCAGGGCAGCGGCAATACGGAAATTGCTTTCGCGAATGGCGTTATCGGGCAGACCAACCAAATGGTATCCTATTCCACTATCAACATTTACTTCAACAGTAATTGTAGTGGCTTCAACCCCAAAAACGGCGCTTCCATAAACTTTCGTAAGCATGGTTTTTCATTTTTACAACTGGGGAGAACTAATTATGAAGGTACTAAAAATTTACGAAGCTTTCTATTTTAAATATAAATTACTATTCCTTAACAATTTTAAGAAACTCTATTTCACCATCAATTTCAACCTCTATTAAATAAATACCTGATTGTAAAGTTGATAAATCCAAAAGAGCTTCTGGGCTTTTAATTGTATACGATAGAATATTTTGCCCCAAAATATTTAGAATACGGGTTTTATTAATATTTGAATTACTTTTTAAATAAAGTGAATTTTTAACTGGATTCGGAAAATAAACTAAGCTTGACTTCTTAAAATTGTCCAACCCTAGAACTTCTTCATTTATAAGTATAATATTATCTACAAATGCATTGTCTCCAATTTCACCAAAATCTGCACCATATCTTCCTATGTGCTGCATCGAAATATTAATTGGGCCACCTGCAAATGCAGAAAGATCAAGTTCAATATTTGTAAATTGATCCGAACCTGACGTAGTGGCGAACGTATTATCTAAAACAATTTCACCATTTACCACAACCCTGAAAATTGATTCGTTTGCATTTCTGACAAAATTTTGCTTTAGATCAAAACTCATGGTTAATTCAGCTATTGCAGTTGCGTTTATCTGATAATTCAATTTACTGATTGCGCTTTGGTTATGCGTCCAGTTTTCCGTGTCATCATTAGTTTCCATCCAAGCTTGGGCAGTTTGATGTCCACCCATTTTTAATACATAATTTGAAGTATCAAAAATACGTGAGCATTCACTAAAGTCTGTTTCTTCCAAAATAAGTTGTGCATTATTAGATTCAAAATCAAATAAAACGGGATTGTTTTCTGGAACTACAATTGGATTTGGATAATAGGATGCTACACTAAAACTGTCCACAGAAACTATCGTGTTATCACTTGAGCTAAAATAAACTGCAAATGAATAATCTCCTGAAACCACGGGTGTGAAGATTGTTTCTATAGGGAAATAGCTGCCATTTCCATACTCAAAATCAGAAAAATAATTAAGTCGGTTAATCATCATTTCGTGGGTATTACCTGTGCCCGTTTTTACAGTAAATCCTTGGAATGTATAATCAGTATCATCTTTCAATACCTTGAATGTAAAATTATAGGTTGTTCCAGCTGTCAATTGCAGCATAGGGGTAATAATTGATGTTTTTGCCAATTGTGGAATTGGATTTATAAAGAGATATTCATTATCACCATCTCCTTGTTGATATGAGGAAAGGGGAACATTACTTGAAACCCAATTTCCCACAACTTTAAAACAGTCGGGCAGAATATCTGGACCATAAACAGTCATATTGTCAAAATTCTCAATCCATGTTGCGGTTAGCGGGGTACATGAAGTTGTAAATTTCTTTGGCCCCATCCATTCACTCAAATTTCCACTTCCGCAATCTGTTCTTATATAAAATTCATATGCAGTTTCTTCCGTAAGGTTATCAATAATTGTTGAAGTGTCATTTATAGTAATAGTAGTTCCTGCGCCTTGCGTAAAACCTTCCAAACCATATTCCAGTTCAAAGGAATTAGCAGTACTGAAATTATCCCATTCCACGAAAGCAGTAGTACTTGTAATTTCAGAAATTCTTATATCTACAGGTTCAATACAGCTGGGCTTATTTTTGTAATAAACATCATCAAAAATAAAAAGTGAAAGGTCATACGCTTGATCGTGCAATATGGCGATGTGGTGATCATTTCCTGTATAACCCTCAAAATCTATCATAAATTCTTTCCCATAAATAGGTATTGATTGTCCGTCAATGGAAGTAAAAGGGGTGAAAGTGTCAAAATCTAAGGGATTGGACATTGTGCCAACAATAATACCACTACGATTCCCGGGCGCACCATCAAAATCGTTCTTCAACCAGATTTTAATTGTTTTATTATTGTCAAAATCGGAAAAATATGGAGACACCAAAAATCCAGGATCGGGGGTTTGTGAAGAGCCATAATAATTTACAAAACCGCCATTTGGTAAAGAAATAGGTCTTGAATACCACCCTTCTGGATTAATAACTCCAGAAACCTGTATGTTAGATTGGGTCCAACAAAAATCTGGAATACCATCGGGAAGATTATTTAAGCTTGCATCATATTGGTCAAAGCCTTCATAAAAAGGAGCCGTAAATGCACAAACAACCCTAAAGGAATAAGGCGTACTCCAATTACTAAAATCGCCTAAATTATTGCAATTGGAACGCACATAATAATCATAACGTTCAGAAAGGTCCAGACCTGAAATTTCAAATGGATTAGTGGGTGCCGCTACAACTGTCCCGGTTCCTTGTGTAAATCCTTTTGGTCCATATTCAATTTCCCAAGTTGGGTTAGTTCCCGAAGGATTATTATCCTGCCAAGAAAAAGTGACCGTGCCATTACCAGACTGCGTTGCGGCCAAATTAGTGGGAATAACACAGGAAATATCTTCATAACTAAAATCATCAAAATATATAAGCTGGCGTTCGTTAACACTCGCTTGCTTAATACCTATATATTCATCTGTTAAATAATAATTAGAAAGTTCAATTTCATAAAAACGCCAAGTTCCTTCATTGGTTGAAGCATCTGTAATGGTATAAAAAGGAGTAAATGTGGTAGCATCATCAGAATCTGATAAACTTCCAATTATCACTTGTTCGGGATTTGCGTATACATTTGGTTTGCTTTTCATCCAAAAAGAAATTTTCTTGGTATTATCAAGCCCAATTAATCTAGGCGAAACTAAAACAATTTGATCTGAAGTAGCATTTCCGTTTGGGTGGTTTGTTTCATTAAATAAATAAACGCAATTAGGTGTACTAACAGGGGTAACCGCTGCGGGGGGAGCATTATCTACAACTCTAATAAAATTAATTTCATCCCAATAGCTCGAACCAATTTCTGGCATAAGAGCCGTCCAACAACTTTCAAGTGCCCCTTCAGACTGACTGTCAAAATTTGCTAAATAAGGAGTTGGAAATCCTTCGCATTTTGTTTTAAAAATCTGTTTTGTCGACCATTCACTATAGGTTCCCCCGCAATTTGCACGAATATAAAAATCAAAATCCGTATCATCCATCAAATTAGTAATTGTAAACGGAGAGGAATTTGCCGTCACTACTATTCCTGAACCTTGGATAAAGCCAGTTGGTCCATATTCTATTTCCCAAGAAGAAGGATTTGAATTTACATACGTTTCCCACTTAATATCTACTTCATTATAACGAACATCTGTAACCTCAGGATAATAGGGTTCGGGACAGCTTGGTATTTCCTCATATATAAAATCATCTAAGTACATCTCACTTCCAAAATACTCATCGCCATGAATAATAGCTATATAAGTGTCGTTTTCGGAATACCCGTTAAAATAAATAGTATGCTCTTTCCAAGGAACATTGGGTCTTCCATCCACTATATGCTCATTCATATTAGCAGGTGTAATGGTTTCAATTAATGTGAAAGTGCTAATATCTAAAGGATCGGTCATTGTTCCAATATGGAGGTTCGCCTTATTATAATAATCAGAGGGTACAACCACGCGGGATATCAATTTAAATTTCACCCTTTTTTGATTATCTATATCAGCAATTTCAGGCGAAATGAAATACATATCATCAGGAGGATTGTTTAATTGATCATACAGATTTTTAAAGCGAATAAAATGGCTGCCAGAAGCTGGATAAATTGAATAATCGGTACCACCCCCTCCAATTTGAATAATTTGTTGCGCAACTATATCAACGTTGGTTCCAGTGGTAATTTTGGACCAACATTCTTCCAAGGTTCCGCCTGAATCAAATGAAGTAGTGTATGGAGCTGTTTCAGGTAAACAAACTAAATTATTATTTGATTGTTGTGCTGTTATTTTTACAAAGGGAAGAATACAAAAAGCAATTATTGAATACTTTTGAAGCAAACTTAAAGTACTGTTTTTCATATTTTTACAAGTTTTTAATATCCAAAAACAGATGTTGAGCTTGGTTATTGTGAAGTTCTGGGATGTTTGAATGGTCGCTAATATATTGAATAATTTCTATTTGTTTGCAAATTAATTTATTACAAATAGATATAGCATGATAGCAAAATGCATCACGCAATGTAAACTGAATGAAAAAAATTTAAGAAGAAAATCTTTTTAATTTTTTATTTTTGGAAAAAAGAAAACTGCTTGATCAATTTTTTGGTTGAATCATTTTTCAAATTCGAAATATCATCATTTTCAATGGCATTTAAATTTTCTTTGGCAACAGTTTTCCCTAACTCTACTCCCCACTGATCATAGCTAAAAATATTCCAGATTATTCCCTGCACAAAAAGTTTATGTTCATAAAGAGCGATAAGGCTACCGAGTGTTTGAGGGTTCAGTTTTTTTATTAAAATGGAATTGGAAGGTTTGTTACCTTCAAAATTTTTGAAAGAATTTTCAATCTTTTTGTTATGGGTTCCTTCCCAAAGTGCTTCAGTTTGGGCGAAGAAATTCGCCATTAAAATATTATGATTTTTAATATTGCCGTGAAGCGATTCGCTGAAACCAATAAAATCTGTTGGAATCAATTTTGTTCCTTGATGTAAAAGTTGAAAATAAGCGTGTTGCGAATTACTACCCACATTTCCCCAAACAATCGTTCCCGTTTGATAGTTTATTTTTTTCCCATTTCTATCAATGCTTTTTCCGTTACTTTCCATCACGGCTTGCTGAAGATACGGAACCAGTTTGTTTAGATATTGTGAATATGCGACAACCGCTTCACTTTCGGCTTTAAAAAAATTGTTATACCAAATTGAAAGTAAAGCAAGTACAACAGGCATGTTTTTTTCAAAATCTTCATTTTTGAAATGATTATCCATTTCAAATGCGCCTTTCAGCAGCTCTTCAAAATTCTTGAAACCAACGGCACAGCAAATAGAAAGTCCAACGGAACTCCAAAGTGAAAATCTGCCACCAACCCAATTTTGCATGGGAAAAATATTATTTTTTGAAACGCCAAATTCGTTTGCACCATGTTCATTCGCTGAAACAGCTACAAAATGTTTTTGAATGTCTTCTTCTGTAGCATTTTTGAAAAACCAATTTTTCACAAAACAAGCATTTGCAATGGTTTCCTGCGTAGTGAAACTTTTAGATACAATTATAAAAAGCGTTGTTTCGGGATTTAGTTTTTTAAGTTTTTCCGCTACATCATCTCCATCAATATTTGCGATGAATTGAATTTTTAAATGGTTTTTATAAAATTGAAGTGCTTCCGTTACCATTTCTGGCCCTAGATGGCTTCCGCCAATGCCAATGTTCACAACATCAGTAATTGCTTTTCCTGTAAAACCTTTATGACTACCGCTGATTATTTTTTCAGAAAAAAGTTTCATTTTTTGAAGTGTGGACTCCACTTCTGGTTTCATGTTGTCGAAATCGCGGAGCGCAGTGTGCAATACGGCCCGATTTTCTGTCTCGTTTATCTTTTCTCCCGAAAATTGTTGAGTTATGGCTTCTTTCAGTTTTACTTCTTTGGCAAGTTTAGATAGAAGTGAAATGGTTTTCTCGGTAATTCGATTTTTCGAATAATCTACATAGAAACTCTGCCATTCAATCTTAAACCGTTCAGCGCGATTCAGGTCTTCTGAAAAAACATCCTGCATCTGAAGCTCTTTCATTTCTTCAAAATGTTTTTCAAGCATTTTCCAAGCTTCAGTTTTGGTAGGATTTATTGAGGGTAATGACATTTTTAAGTTATCTTTTTTTATAATATTCAATCAATCCGTCAATAGGACGTTGAACGATATTTCCGAGTTCAAGATTGTGTTCTTCAAAACACTCCCTGATTATTTTTTCTGAAAAATGTGCGATGGAACCAATAAAATGAATTGGAACTTCGTGCGCTTTTTCAAAACAAAGAATACGACATTCAATAAAATTGGAAATGCCTTCTTTAATCAGCGCGTAAAAGTATGGGTTTATTTCTTTCTGTGTAAAAATGAATTGCGCAAAAGAGGCCAAATATGCATTTGGATTGGGCTTTTTGTATAAATTCATTTTTATTTCATCGGCTTCAAGATTAAAACTATTTTCAAATTCTGAAGCAATTTCCTTGGGCATGCGATGGTAATAAAAATCGCGAATCAATCTTTTTCCGAAATAATTTCCGCTGGCCTCGTCCATTAAAATATAACCTAATGCTGGAATTGGTGCGTAGATTTTAGTTCCATCAAAATAGCAGCTGTTACTTCCCGTCCCTAAAATACACACAATTCCAGGTGCTGTAGTCGCTGCAAAAACAGCGGCGGACATATCTTCGAAAACGTTTACTTCGGCTTTTGAAAACAGTTCTTTCAAAATTTCTTTTAAAATATTTCTCGGTGTTGAAGTTCCACAACCAGCACCATAAAAATCAAGGATTTCAACACTACTAAAAACATTTTTCAAAATTTCATTTGATGTGATGCGAAGTATTAATTCCTCTTTCGAAATCACTGTGGGATTCAACCCAGAAGTATCTGTTTTAAAAATGATTTTACCAGAATTATCCAGTAATACCCAATCACATTTGGTAGAACCGCCATCGGTTATTAGGGTCATAATTTATAATGTTGCAACGTGAGCGGCCAAATCTACAAGTTTTGCGGAATAGCCGTATTCATTATCATACCAAGCCACTAACTTAAAAAAATTATCATTAAGCGCAATGCCTGCATTGGCATCAAAAGTGCAAATGTGTGGGTCTGAAACGAAATCTTGTGAAACCACTTCGGCTTCGGTGTAATTTACAATTCCCTTATAATTGTTTTCTGAAGCTTTTTTGAACAGCGCTTTTATTTCTTCATATTTCGCAGGTTTTTTAGTGCGAACCGTTAAATCTACAACTGAAACATCAGTTGTAGGTACTCTAAAAGCCATTCCCGTTAACTTCCCTTTTAACTCCGGAATTACTTTGGTTACCGCTACGGCAGCACCAGTAGTGGTTGGTATTATATTGCTCAGTGCACTTCTGCCCAAACGATAGTTTTTCTTTGAAGGTTGGTCTACCGTGGACTGAGTAGCTGTTACTGAATGTATGGTTGTCATTAAAGCTTCAACAATACCGTATTCATCATTAATTATTTTTGCCATCGGCGCAAGACAATTTGTGGTACAAGAGGCGTTTGATATTATAGTGTCTGTTGCTTTTATTTCTTTGTGGTTTACGCCCATCACAAACATTGGCGCTGTTTTGGATGGTGCAGAAAGTATTACCTTTTTTGCTCCTGCTTTTAAGTGGGCCGAAGCAGAATCAACTTCTTTAAAAATACCTGTACAATCAATAATGATTTCTGCGCCAACTTTGTCCCATTCTAAATTTTCAGGATTTTTTTCGGAAGTAACCCTAATTTTCTTTCCGTCAACAATTAAATTTCCATCCTTTACTTCTATAATTCCAGAATATTTTCCGTGGACGGAATCATATTCTAATAAATATGCAAGGTGATCTACTTCCAGTAAATCATTAATTGCGACAATTTCTATATCTTTTCTTTGGGCGGCTATTCTGAATGCTATTCGTCCTATTCTACCAAAACCGTTAATTCCTATCTTCGTTTTCATTCCTACTTTTCGTTTTTATTTAATTTTAAATTGAAATTATATCCGCAACACGTATCAATTCTTCGTCAATTTCATTGCTTCCTTTTATTGCTTCAGAGAAGGGGACCGAGGTTACTCTGTTGTGAATTATACCAATCATAACATTTGTTTCTCCTCGCAATAGTGCATCAACAGCGCCAACACCCAAACGACTGGCAAGCACACGGTCATAGCAACTTGGCGCACCACCTCGTTGAATGTGTCCGAGAACAGTAACCCTAACTTCATATTCTTTTAAATTTTCTTCAATGTATTTTGCAAGTTGAAAAATGTTTTTCCCTATCTGATCACCCTCAGAAATCACCACAATGCTAGAAGTCTTGCCTGATTTTTTACTTCTACTTAAAGATTCCAACAAACGCTCACGACCCATATTCTGTTCAGGAATCAGGATTTCCTCCGCTCCTGCACCAATGCCCGCGTTTAAAGCAATATCGCCGGCATCCCGGCCCATAACTTCTACCAAAAAAAGACGATTGTGTGAGTTTGCCGTATCGCGAATCTTATCAATTGCTTCTACCACCGTATTTAAGGCCGTATCGTAACCAATGGAATAATCAGTGCCGTTAATATCATTGTCAATAGTTCCTGGAAGACCAACAATTGGGAAATTGAATTCTTTTATAAATACAGAAGCTCCCGCAAAAGTTCCGTCGCCACCAATAACTACCAAAGCATCAATGTTTGCTTTTTTAAGATTGTCAAAAGCTTTTTTTCTGCCTTCAACAGTCATAAAATCTTTTGATCTAGCGGTTTTAAGAAAAGTACCACCGCGGTTGATAATGTTTTTTACAGAGCGAGCGTCGAGGTCCTTAAAATCGCCTTCAATTAAACCTTCAAAACCGCGATATATGCCAACAGATTCTAAGTTGTAATAAGTACTGGCTCTTACTACAGCTCTTATTGCGGCATTCATTCCTGGGGCATCTCCTCCACTTGTTAGTATGCCAATTTTCCTTGGTAATTTCATATTTGGAAAGTTACTATTATTGTTTTCAATTCAAAATGATTTTAATCAAAAAAAAATACGTGTATGTACGTATAGTGCAGAATGAATTCCTTCCTTATATTTGAATCATAGAATTAGTGGATAATGCACAAAGCAATATTTTTTGTGGGGATAGAAAATATTCTTAGTGCACTTTAAAGTTTACTAAGTTAGGTTTGTTAAAGTTTCCCGGCCAATGGTCGGGAAACTTGTTTTTATATGTATCCTCTCTACCTTCTCAATTATTCAGAATCGTAAATTCTATTGAAGAATCATTAAAAACTTTATGTGTTTGTTTTTTAAAATCTTCAGCTTTGGCTTCAAAGATATTTGGCACAAATGTTTGCGGGTTTAAATCAATCAAAGGAAACCAAGTACTTTGAACCTGTATTTGGATTTTGTGACCTTTTTTAAAGGTGTGATTTATATCTTGAAGCTTTATATTTACGGCTGTCTTTTCATTTGGAATGAAAGGCTCTGGATTACTGAAACTATTCCTGAAACGACCACGCATCACTTCGCTTCGAACCATCATAAAATAATTGCTCATTTTTAAATATTCCTGTGTTTCGGAATAATCTTCTGCATCAGCGGGAAAAACATCAATCACTTTAACAACCCAATCGGCATCTGTTCCTGTGGTTGAAACGTTAAGCTTGGCAAAAATTGGACCGGCCATCGTAACATCTTCTGCAAGTTCGGGGGTTTCAAAAACCAATACATCGGGACGGCGCGCGGCGAAACGCTGATCGTCAGTCATATATTTTCTTGGCGTAAAGACCATTTTTATGGCTTCAGAATATGGCACTGGCTTTTTCGGATCGCTGATAAATTCTTCAAAAGTGAAACTTTTTTCGGCCTTATCATTCAACCGTTGGTTACTTTGCAAATAATAAGTTTTCTTTTCTGTATTTTTTGGTGGCCATTGTTTGTAAGATTGCCATTGGTTTCTACCTGTGTCAAACATATATGCCTCAGGCAAATTATTTACTTTATCATTCTCTTTCAGAAAATGATTGAAAAAATTTGTTTCAACATCCCTTTGATAATCTCTCGAGATATTATCCCCAAAATATACATTTCCAATAGCTTGACGTTCGTTGGTGCGAGCCCAATCGCCATGGCTCCATGGGCCGTAAACAATGGTATTGTAATTGGAACTGTTCTTTTCTACCGCTTCATAACTGTTAAAAGGTCCGTAAAGATCTTCTGCGTCAAAAAGACCGCCGACAAACATTACGGCCGGTTTTACATTTTTTAAATGCTGAAGAATGCCACGCGATTTCCAGAATTCATCATAACTGGAATGTTTTTTAAGTTGCTGCCAAAACGCATTGTCTTCTTTATAATATTTATCGAGATTGCTTAATGGTCCTGCATCCAAGAAAAATTGATATTGATCTTTTGATTCCAACTCCGGAAAGCTATACCAAGGCTTATCAGTAGGTTGTGTTTTTTCATAACCAAATAATGCAGTTGCCCGCCAATAACTCAATAAGTAGGCACCATTGTGGTGAAAATCATCAAAAAAGAAATCTGCAATACAGGCTTGGGGCGAAACGGCTTTTAAGGCTGGGTGCGAATCTAATAAAGAGCAAGTTGCGTAAAAACCAGGGTAACTAATTCCCCAAACACCAACGTTTCCATTATTGTTTGGAATGTTTTTAACCATCCAATCAATACTGTCATACGTATCGCTAGATTCGTCTATTTGTGTTCCTTTTTTGTTTGGGATGTATGCGCGCATATTATCATAAACACCCTCGCTCATCCAGCGGCCGCGAACATCTTGATAAACCACAATATTCCCTTCTTTCATTAAAAATTCATTGGGAGAAATTTTTAATCGAAATTGATCCTTGCCATAAGGTTGGCAACTGTAAGGTGTTCTTTGGAAAAGTATGGGGTATTTTTTTGAACTGTCTTTTGGAGAATAAATTACAGTATAAAGCTTCGCTCCATCCCGCATAGTAATTGTGGTTTCCGTTTTGTTGTAATTTTCCTTTACATAATTTCCTTCCTGTGCGAAGGAAACGAAACTGATAAATAATAAAACTAGTAGTATTTTTAATGCTTTCATAGGTTTTTAATTACTCTCTATTCTGAAAAATAAGTTATTTTGATATTTTTTTTTGTGCTGTCAGTGACCTTAAAACGATCATCCATGCGATGACCTATTATCCAAACTATCTTGTCATCACTTAATAGTAGCCAGATTTTATCTTTATCGGTCAAAGGAATTTTTTCGTCTTTAAAAAATTTACTCAGTTTCTTTTTTCCCTTCATTCCTAAAGGTTGAAAAGTGTCTCCATTACTCCACTTTCTAAGTTTTAAGGGGAAAGATAATTTTTCGGAGGCAACATAAATTAAGTTTTTCTCAGTTTCACCAATATATTCTGAATCCTCTACTTTTAAATTGATTGGCGAAATAATTCCTTTTTCGTAAACCAAAAATTCTTTATTCTCTTTTTCTGAATCAATTTCTGTCAATAACAATTCTTCCCGATTTTTCAAAAGTCGGTGCGTTTTTGAAAGAAGCTGTTTGCCCGTTTGTGCATTCAATAAATTTGAAACATCTTCCCATTCCGTAAATCCGAAACCATTCAACAATTCATAAAGTAATGCATCGGTATTTGGTAATTCTTTAATTTTCTGAATGTTTATTTTATAAGAATCAATCTCTTCAGAAATAACAAGTTTGTAAACCAACGCCATATAATCTTCAATAAGATTTTGTGAAGCTTGCAGATTCTGTTGGGTTTTCTGAAAGTTTTTTAGGACCGACTCATTTATTTCTTTGAATTGTGGCAACACTTCCAAACGTAGCTTATTTCGAAGGTAGTCTGCTTTTTTGTTGCTGCTGTCTTCACGCCATTTCAAATTATTTGCTTCTGCATATTTAAAAATTTCATCGCGTGAAAAATTCAAAAGTGGTCTTATTACTTTGTTATTTTCTTTTGGAATTCCTGTTAGTCCATTTAAACCAGTGCCCCGGGAAAGATTGATGAAAAACGTTTCCATATCATCGTCCAAATGATGCGCGGTTAATAAATAGTTGTATTTAAAATCTTTTAAGATTTCAGAAAACCAATGGTAACGAAGATCGCGAGCTGCCATTTGGGTTGAAACCTTTTGTTCTTTGGAAAATTTTTTAGTGTCAAAAGTTTCTGCAAAAACTGGAATTTCCAGGTTTTTAGCCAAACCAATCACGAACATTTCATCGCCATCACTTTCTTTTCCTCGTAGCGAAAAATTGCAATGTGCTAATGCAATTTCAAAATTTAAATTTTTCATCAAATGTGTCAAAACCAAACTATCTAAACCTCCACTGCAGGCGACGAGAAGTTTTTTTCCTATTAAATAAGAAAAATTGGTTTCAATATTTTTTTTGAAGCGAGCGAGCAATTGTTTTTTTAATTTTAGAAAAAATTAATAATAATTCCAGCAATAACGGCAATTCCGAAACTAAGCATTGTACCAATGAGTACGTACTCCGTTTTTAGAGTTTCATCATTTCTATAACGCAAAATAGATTTGGCTGCAATTAAAAAACCTACCGCTGAATATTGAGAAATAATGATGAAGGTGAGCGTTAAAATTCTTTCCAAAACACCGATTACCTTACCAGCATTAGGCATTTCGTTATCGCTAGATACTTGTATCCCGGTTGCTTGAAATACTTCTTTTATAAAAATATTTGCGGGCTTTAGGCACACTAAATATCCAGCAATTATTAAAAGATATTTAAAATTAAGAGAAACTTCAATTGAAGGATTTATTCCGTACCATTTATCAAACAAAACTACAACAACTGTCAGGATCATTAAGTGAATTGCTTGATCTATGAAAAAAGCATATTTTCCAAAATACCTACTATTGTTGAGATGACGTTTAAAACCATCCATCAAAAAATGAGTTAATGCAATTATTGCAGCAGCTAAAGCAAAACTTACCTGTAACGAAAATAACCAAGATAGCGCAAAACACGCTAGGGCGTGCCAATACAAAAAAGAGCTTTTAAAGCCTATTGTGTTCTTTTGCTGCGCCAATTTATCGGTTTGAAAAAAGTAATCCAAACACAGATGTGCAATGAATTGGAGTAGTAATAATTCTTTTAAATCCATAACTTCTATTTTGAAATTATCATTTTAAAATAGTTAACCGCATCTTCGATGGCGTTCCAACCCACACTTGTTGAGTGTTGATTAACTGCAGATTGGCCAATACCAAGCTTCTTGGCTATTTCATCTTCTTGGTTGTTCATTAGTTTTAAATATAAAACTTCGCATTGGCGGGAGGTTGCTTTGCTCAACAAAACATCCAGCAGCGCCAGTAAAGGTTGGAAATTTTTATTTAAATCTTCGTTTTTTGAAACAAAAAACAAAGTGTTCTTTATCACGATTCGTTCTTTGTTGTATGTTGTTTCACCGCTAATTTCGCGACCTGAAAAATAAATTGCCTCCCCATCTATTACACCTTCTTCAGGGTTGTAACGACTCAATTCACCATAACCAATTGCCAGCCTTATTCCGTGGATTTTAAACTGTTTTACACGGTTATCGTCTTTTGTATATTTTTTTGTATCTATAGGGATGGCTTTCACAAAACTTTTAATTGCCAGAGCTACTTGAAGACCCTCAGCCGCATCGGGCACAACACATTCTAAATAGTCTCCTTTTATGATACGCCCATAGACATTAAATTCTTGCTTTAAATTATTGAGCAAGCTCTTTAAGTTTTCCTCAACAAACCTACTGTCTTCAACATTTAAACTTGTTGATGAAACAATATCTCCAGATATAACGGAATAGTTCATTTATTATCAATTTATTCAAATATATAAATTTATTAGCTTATACACTAATAAATAGTATTTATAAGCTTAAACACTAATAAATCAATTTTATAAGCCTTAACACTAATAAAAGATGTTTATAAGTTCAGAAACTCATAAAAACACATTCAACACTTCACGCATTGCCTTTGCTTTAAGCAAGCATTCTTCATATTCTTTTTCAGGAGTAGAGTTTATAGTGATTGCACTGCCTACAGAAAAGCTGACATATTTTTTGGATGAATTATAAAGAATACTCCTGATAACCACATTAAAATCAAAATCGCCCGAAGGTGAAAAATAGCCCACGGCACCACTATATAATCCACGCTTGGCATCTTCAGTATTTTCAATAATTTGCATTGCAGAAATTTTTGGAGCGCCTGTCATACTTCCCATCGGGTATGTATTTCTCAAAATATCAACACTGGAAAGATCCTTCGGAACGGTACAACTAATAGTTGAAATCATTTGATGTACCTGTTCAAAAGTATAAATAGCGCAGAGCTCATCAATTGCAACGCTGCCTTTTTCGGCAATACGGGACAGATCATTGCGCACTAAATCTGTAATCATAATGTTTTCGCTGCGTTCTTTGGGATCTTTGGCCAATTGCTGCGCCATCTCCAAATCTTTTTGTTTATTATCTAAACGCTTTGCTGTACCTTTAATGGGCTGGGAAATTACAGTATTTCCCGTTCTTTTGAGGTAGCGCTCCGGGGAAGCTGAAAGTGCAAAAAGGGTATTCAATTTCAGAAAAACTGAAAAAGGCGGTTTTGAAATTTTATTAAGTTGAAGAAATTTTTCCAATGGATTTATTTCAGCAACTTCTGAATAAAATTCCTGACAGATATTCACTTCGTATATATCACCCCGTTTAATGTGTTCAAGCACCTCCTCTACTTTCTGAATATAGCTATCTTTTGGGGTTCGAATACTTATGTTTAAAACTTTTGAGACTTCAGAAATATCGGGCTGTTGGAGAGTTTCAGAAATTAATTCCCAATCTTTCTCTATTTCATCTGCAACCATATTCAAATAATGCACCTCAACATTATTTTCAGAAAAAAGGAAAAGTTTTTTAGGTTGAAAAAAATACAAATCGGGAAAACCTAGGCCATCAAAATTAGTGGACTTTAACTTTTCCACATCGTTTTTCAAATCATAAGTAAGGTATCCAAAAATCCAATCTGCGGTGGTGGCTTGATATTCTTTTAAATTGTCAAAAGCTTTGTGATAGTCTGTTTTTAGTGCAGTGAAAGCATCAACAGCCAAAATAGCTTGATAGGTTTCGTGTTTTTGTGAATAACGGTTGCTGTCCAGCCAAACAACTTCTTCAAATTGCTGTGCCCAATGGAGGAAACGTGATTTAGCGTCTTCGGTTAAAGAAAAAGTATATTTCTTTACAGTGCGCATTATTGTTCAATTTGATGGACAAAATTCTGAAGAACGTCTGTAAATCCTAGTAGTAAAACTTCATTGGAAATTGAGTTGGTTTCTTCAGAAAAGTTTTCAGAATAAGATGGAATGCTGAAACTTTCAACCACTGTGGCTCCAAATCTAGGAAGTATATTTTTAGTATATTCCAAAGCTAATGCTGCGCCACGCTTTCCGTTGGAGGTGCTCATAAGCAAGACTTTTTTTCCTTCTAAAAAATTTCGATCAAGGCGTGAAAGCCAATCCAAGATATTTTTAAAATATGCTGAAACCATTCCGTTGTGCTCATTAACAGAAACAACCAATGCATCAGCCTCTTTTATTTTATTATAGAGCATCTTTAAATCTACCGAATAGCCTTTTTCACGCTCAATGTCTTCTCCAAATAGGGGAAGCTCATAATCTGTTAATTTAATTAATTCAGCCTCGTGCCCAGCAATTTGTGATGATGCAAAACTGACGAGTTTATGATTGATCGATTTACTACTGTTACTGCCAGCAAAGAATAGAATTTTTTTCATATGTCAAAGTTATTGAAAAGCAAGATGTAAAAAAACCCGCGTCAAACAATTTGACGCGGGTTCTAAAAAAGTATTTAAAATTAACTAATTATTGTTTCACAACACGTTTAACAATACTTGTGTTTTCAGCATTTATTTTAATGAAATACATTCCTGTTGCAAGGCTTTCCAATGTGAAGTTGGTTTCAATTCCAGCTTCAGATAAATCTATTATCTTAATTGTTCTACCATTTACATCAGTAATAACTGCATTTTCTAATTGTGCTGTTGTTTTATTCATCAACGTAATCTGACCAGTTGTTGGGTTTGGATAAAGCGAAATATTGTTATAGAATTCGCTATTCTCAAGACCTAAAACTTCATCTACTGTAACATCAAAGGTACAAGTGTCAGCGTTTCCAGCAGCATCAGTTGCAGTCATTGTCATTGTTGTAACACCCGCTCCAACCATAGTTCCTGCTGCAGGATCTTGAGTGATCACTGCGTCTGGAGTGCAATTGTCAGTTGCTGAAGCGTCGCCTGTATAATCTGGCAATGTATATTGATCGCCTACATTTACTTGTACTGTTACATCTGCTGGGCAGGTGATTACTGGAGCTTCAGTTTCAGCATTCACCTCAGTTAGCGTGCGTTCTCCTGCACACCCTGGAGTTCCAAGATTGATATCGCTGTTTGGTGTACCGAAATCTGCAGTTTCACAAGTTCCGCTCCAATCTGCGGCCATGTTTGTATCACCAACTCTTCTAAAAGAACCAGATGGACAATCACCAGTCAAGTTAGCGCCAACCCCTGACCAGTCAAGGTCAGCAGCAGTAACATTAAATCCACCAATCGTAATATTGAATCCAGCTATTTCAGCAGCGGTGAAATTCCAGAATACTGAATCTACCACATTTCCGCTTGCGTCTATGATAACAATCCATCCTGAGCCAGTATTATCCCAGAATAGGTTACTACCCCAATATCCAGCTCCACCGTCATCATTATAGTCAACTACAGAGTTTGCAGCCATACTACCTAATGTTTTTACAACTGAGTTTACAGAATTAATATCATTATAAGGAGTATCACTTGCAGCTACTTTGTATCCACTATAATCTGTAGCGACTCCTACATTTTGAATTTCAAATCTATCAGGAGTTTCCAAGTTTATTTCTGAAATAACCAATTGTGATAATGGTCCTGGCGCACTTTCTTGTGCATACACATTTATGGTTCCTGTTGGAGTAAATGTATATGAAGCACCTTCAAAAAGGAAGTTTCCACCTGTTGGTGCATCAAACCATCTAATAATATTTGTAGGATCGTTTAACGTTGCTGTAACTGTTATTTCATCGCCTACACAAAAGTCGTTCACTCCTGTAGTAGTTGGTCCAGCAGGAACTGCAAGTACTTCAATTGTATCAGTATCAGAAGATGCTACAGCGCAAGCACTAGCTTGAATATTATAAGTTATAGTGTGCACACCAACTCCTGCAGTAGCAGGATCAAAAGTGAATGTTGAACCGTTTCCGTTATCAGTAACGCCTGGTCCGCTGTATGTACCACCACTTGGAGTTCCACCGCCTAAATCTGTTAGTATTTCAGAAGAAGCACAAACCTCTTCAAGAACAGATAGCGTTGCAGTTTGAGAAGGTGTGTCAAATGCTTGTGTTCCGTCACCTCTGCTTCCAGAAGAACCTTGACTTGCGCTAAAACCTAAACCTCTTTTTGCAAATGCATCCCAAAGAAGACACTGGTTTGCACCACCATAAATAGCTTGATCTGCAGCCATAATTGCATCACGACCATCAATAAAACCAGGACTACAAGGCTGTAATTTCATACCTTCAGTAACAATGGCTAATGCCATAATGTTACCTGCATCTTGGTTTACATCTCCTGTAAAGTTATAGACATCAGCATCAAAACCGTGCTCATCAATAAGAGCCCACGTTACTTCCCAAAGCATTTCAGCCCAAACTGAACCTACACCGTGAGGTACGGCTGCTGTTTTGATAAAATCATAAGTTTGTGGGTTAACCCCCATGTCTGTACTGTATGGATAATCACGGATTCCTCCACCTCCTTGACCTTGGCCAAAAAGATAAGTTCCAACTGCACGAGAATCTGTACCACTGTCTCCTGGCTCAATGGTTAATATTGCTCCAAAAAAGTCACTCCATCCTTCTCCCATCTGCTCTTGGTTTTGCAGACAGCTTGATGCATTAGGACCACCAGTTAAACGGTTTGATATACCATGACCGTATTCGTGTAAAATTACCAAGTTGTCAAAATCTCCATCTTTGTCACTACAAATATACATTTGCATTGTTGGGTTGCTTCCATCTGGAGGTGTTCCGAAGTTAGCATTACATGTTCCAGATCCATCTTGAGCTTCTGCATTTACAGAATCGCTACCTGCGCCTCCGTTTCCATAATTATTTTCTTGAAAGTTACCGCCCACTTCATCAAATCCATATTGATACATAATATCATGGAAAGTGTTGTTCATGTAAAAAAGGTTTGTGATTGCAGCATCTTCATATTGGTTTGCATTGGTGTATATCTGGCTGAAAGGAAATCCTGAAAAATCTAAATCTGCACCTCCATCTGGTTGATACCCCGGATTATTTCCATCTTCATAAGCATTTGCATTATTTCCGCGAGTAGTTGTAAACTCAGCTCCAGCTACTCCATTAGTATCATGCCATCCAAATGGAGAAGCAATTGCATTTGCTGGTAAAACTTCTATTGAACGTGCTCCGTAATAAGGACTTTCAAGAGGTAACTTAAAAGCTTCGTAGCATTCAATACACGCTTGTGGCTTATTTGCATTTAGCTCAGCATAATTTGGAACATCATACAAATTTGCATTGAAATTCATTTCTCTAACATCATTACTGTGATCGTGATGTGTTGCACAACTTACCATCCAGTTTGCTCTGTTTACAATGTCACCTGTATTAGCGTTTACTCTTAAACTCCACCAATCTTGTTGACTTTTTTCTTGAATTGAAATATCCCAAGCTAAAACCATCTCATTAGTTTCAGTAAGGGTATACATCAATTTTGCAGGGATTGGGCTCAATGAAATTCCACCATCGCTAAACAATGTTTTTTTGTCTACTCCACGAGCACCTTCTAAAATTGAAAGCGGTTGAGAAATAGAATAATTTAATTGTGCTGCAGCCGCTTGAATTGCTTGTGTAGCAGTAAGTGCAGGAGTTTGGGAACCTATCAATTTTTGAGTAGTGTTTTTAATAAACCTACTGTCTTTTGAAATTACTTGCCCATTGGCCAAAAGATGGATACTGGATTCAGTTCCATAAATTTCAATTCCGTTAAATAGCTGTCTGTAATATACGTGTTGAATACCACTGCTTCTACTAACAGTTTCACTTGTTACTTGCCATTGAACATCTTGCGACAATAATTCATTTTGTTCTACAAAATGATTCAATTGTTTGTCGATTGCTCCTGAAAAGTTTTGTGCAATCATAGTGCCTGAAAAAATGCACATAATTGCCAGGAAAAAACTCCGGGTAACTTTTTTCATTTTTAATTTTTTTTAGATTAATACTAGTTTAAGCAGATTAAGTTTCTGTAAAGCTATTAAAAAATATATTTTTCACAACTTTTTCTTAAAATACACAATAAATTTAACATATTAATTAATTAAAAGTTCTTTGTTTTTTAAGATTCAAAAACTTCTTTTAAAACGTAATTAATAAATTTATTACATTTACCTTCAAAAAAAGTTCTATGGAACAACCCAATGATCTCATTCTAGAGATGCAAAACGGAAGTGAAAAGGCATTCTCCCGTTTATATACTATGTACAGCGAAGCTATATACGGTATTATTTATAGTATCGTTTTGGATGAAGGTACTGCAGAAGAAGTATTACAGGACGTTTTTATAAAAGTGTGGAACAATGCTGCATCCTATTCCGTCAACAAAGGTCGCTTTTTCACTTGGCTGCTAAACATTGCAAGAAATACAGCTATCGATGAAACCCGTTCAAAAGCATTTAAAAATTCTAAAAAAAACCTAAGTACCACAAACTTCGTAGATATACTATCATCCTCAGATAGTTTAAATAAGAAGACCAATGCGATAGGCTTAAAAAAGTTTGTAGATGCCCTTAAACCAGCGTGTATTAAAATAATAGACTTGCTGTATTTTAAAGGCTTTACGCAAGCGGAAGCATCGAAAACATTGGACATACCATTAGGAACAATAAAAACAAGAAACCGAACCTGTATCAATGATTTACGGGTAATGGTCTTAGGATAAAAACAATATGGAACCCGAAGAAATTATAGCATCAGGAAATTTAGAGATGTATGTGTGTGGTGCATTGCCACCAGCGGAAGCACTTGAGATAGAAAAAGCAATTGCAACTTATCCTGAAGTAAAGCGCGAAGTAGAGCTTATCGAGGAATCGTTAGTGCATTTGGCCGAAACCGTTGCTCCCCCATTGCAGGCAATGACTTGGACTAATATTTTAAATTCAATAAGAAATCTTACCGATACAAATGACTCCAAAGTAAGAAGTTTAAACTGGCCAGCAATAACAGGTTGGGCTGCAGCAATTTTGTTTATGGGCGGAATTATGTGGATGTTGAAACAAACGAATGATTTGAACGATTCACTTCAAGTTACTACTACCGAGAATATTATTTTAAAAGAAGATAAAACCAACGCTGAAAATCAGCTTGCTGAAAACAACGAGATCTTGGAAGTTTTAAGATCAAAAAATTATCAGTCATATACACTTCCCGGAAACCAGGCTGTTGCGCCAGAAGCATTTGCTAAAGTATATTTGAACAAAACTGACAATGTAGCCTATATAGACATTAAAGGCTTACCCACGCCTCCACGCGGAAAAGTATATCAAGTGTGGTCTCTTAAAATGGAACCGCTTACACCAACTAGTGTAGGCCTAATTTCTGTGGAAAATAAAACGAGTGAAGGAATTTACAAGTTCGTAAACTTCCCAGACCCTGAAGCATTCGGAATAACTCTTGAGCCTGAAGGCGGAAGTGAAACTCCTACCCTATCTCAACTGTATACTTTAGGAATGATTACAATTTAAATAAAAACCATTTTCATAAAAAAAGCCTGTACTCAATTCAAATACAGGCTTTTTTATTCTTAAAGGGTTAGTAAATTCAAAATAGTTATATATACGAAGCGCCCACAATTTGCGGGCGCTTCAACTAACAAAAAAACTCTGAAAAACCGGGATTAACCGGTTTTGTAAAATCTATCAATTTCTTGATAGATAACCAACCTCAACCATACTTACGGAAAATTTGAAGACTTGGTTTTCAATTTTTTATAATTTTTCAATTTCTTTTGCCTTTAATGGTCCCAATTCATAAAAAGCGCCCATAAGTTCTTCTTTTAGTGATGCTACTTTATCTTCCATTCCATTGGCTTTATAAATTAAAGTGGAATGGAAAAGTGCTTTAGGTTCCGAAGTTTTACCTTCCACATATTCTTCAATCGTTTTAAGAGCACTTTCCTTATCTCCAGATTTCAATTGGGAATAAGCCAACAATTGATACGTTTCAGGAGTGGCGCGATTGGTTATTTCCTTGGCTGCTAACTTTAATGCTTTTTCTGGATCAGTTTCAGCATAAAGATTTATAAGATAGGTATTATACATTCCTCCGTAACTTGGATTATCGGTTGCACTTAAAAACTTATCGTATTGTTTCTTTGCTTCGGAAGTGTTTCCTTCAAATTCCGCCATTTCGCCTTTAAAAAGATAATAATCCGGTGCTTTATGATTTACCATTACAGAATCCAAAATACGGTTTGCTTCTTTGGTGTTCTTTTCAGATGAATAAACCATCCAAGCTAGTTGTTTTTTTACATAATGATTATCTGGTTCAATAGCCAACGTTTTTAAATAACTATCGTATGAATCCTTAATTCTTCCTGCATGACCGTAAAAATCACCAATATTGCTGTAAACCCATAATTTTAGGCCTTTACTATCGCGTTCTTCTGCAATTTGTTTTGCCTGTTCCATATATTTTATGGCAGCATCAAGGTTTCCATTATGGTCGCTCCATTTTGCCAATCGAATTAAATAATTGAAATCTTTCGGGTCTTTTATGCTTCCTAAAAGTGTATCAGCTCTGTTGTACTCGCCTAATTCCATCGCTACATCAAAGAGCATCATTTCAGTTTCTTTGTGGTTATCGGGATAGGTATATGCACTATCCAACAAAACTTGAGCTTCTTTAAAACGATGTTGCGAAATATAATTGTGTGCCAAACTGCGTAAATAAGAATCCTTATTTCTAGCAGAAACATCATGCGACTTTCTAATTAGCATTTCAGAAGTTTTCAATTCTGAAATATCTCCTGTGCTTCCAAAAAGGGCTGCATGTATTCCAGATAGACGACTCATCTCCATTAAATGGGTTGAATCATTATTAAACCGTGCCTGCCAAAACTCTAAATCTTTATGGATTGCATCATTTCCAGGTGTTTTATTAGTAGCTAAATATTGATCATAATCCTTATTATCAGTTACACCTTTTGGCTTTTCTTGACACCCACAAAGAACTACTATTGTGAGTATTGTTATTATTTTTTTCATTGTAAATTTATTTTTGTTAGTTGTATTTTAAAAAAGTATTTAAACCAAAAAAGAGAACACAGATGGTTCTCTTTTCTGGATTTAAACAGCTTTCATTAAAACGGTCCAGCCAAATATGGGAAGCTACTAGAAAAAGCAACATCGTTTGTTGGCACACCATCACTGGTCAAGCCTGGATTTTCATCACCCATTGGCCCACCGAATACTAATAATAATGATACATCTATCACATCATCACTCAAAGCTCTACCAGTCAAAATCTCTGTACCGTTAAAGTAAGTAGTGATGCCTGTTTTACCTAACCATAATACATCGTTAGAAAGTACAGTGGTAAAAGTTGCAGCATCAAGACCGAGTGCATTAGTTGTATATCCTGCATTTAACGCAAGCAATTTATCTTGAAACTTTGTTTGAAAAGCAACTTGCATTTCGGAAGGTACCGTAACGTTAAAAGCATCTTTAAATCCTGTACTACCAAAAACGGTATTTATACCTGGACGCCCCATTTGGTCTTCCTGTCTGTAAGTTCCGCTAAAGTCAAGAACTAGCCCACAAGGCTCACAAGCAGTTCCACCGCAGTCAACTCCGGTTTCATCACCGTTCATAATTCCATCAGTACAAGTTTCCTGTACTATTACGTTATCATCGTCATCTTTACACTGCACAAACAATAATGATGTTGATATTGCAGCAAAAAGGGTTATATATTTTAATGTTTTCATCTTTTTAAATTTTTTCAAGGTTAGCAATTATTATATTTTTCTTTTGGCTTCAACCCATACATTATAGATAGGTGTATTAGGAGCAAAAGGATTTACACCTGCAACTCCACCAGGAATCATAGATTTAGGAACCTCAACAACAATACTTAGTACGTTTGTTCCAGCAAAGGTATCGGCGCCAGGATTGTTAAAACTTGTTGCTGTGCCAGCCAATACTGCGTTGTATTGGTTAAAGTCAAAGAAGAAAGGATCTTCACGTGGTCCTGCAAAAAACTTCATTCCGTCTTTTTCAGCAATTTGAACATCATCTTTAGTAGAGATTTTTACACTTCTTCGTGCTGAAGTTGCAATAGTGCTCTCCAAACCTTGCATAGCAGGAGCAGTTGGTCCAAAGAAGTACATAGAATCTCCACGCTTTATAGCTTGAATTACTAGGTCTTCCTTAAGATCATTATCCGTGTCTATATTAATTTCCACTAACACTGTTTCATCAAACACAGCTTGTGTTGTTGATTGTCCAGGAGCCAATAACCCTTGAACATTAGCAGCAAATACAAAGTTGCTGTTGTTCTCACCTTGAAAGGCGTAAAAGTCTGTAATATCCGCAGTGGTGCCTGCAACCGCGGGCGCATCAATGTGATCTGCGGAGATTAAAAATACCGATAGTGCGGCTATGCCTAGTCCACCGATTACTGCAAAAAATTTTGATTTTTTCATCTTTTTTGTTGGTTTTTATTATTTATTTTTACTTGTTCGCTTATACTTACGCTTAAATGTAACTTATGGTTTTTAAAAGCTCGTTAATCTTTTGTTAACGTGAAAAATCACTGTTTGAGCGCCCTAAAATAATTATAAAAAATACAATGAACCCTTCTGCGCCCGATTGGATTTTAAAATTTTTAAACCATTTTGAACGAAAGGACCTTATAGACCCGTTTGAAAATAGCTCCATATTTTATGAGGCACTTAAACAAACTGGTTTTATATATGGAGTTTCAGTTGCGGCAGTTCCAAATAAAACACTCGGAAGCCTAAAACTAACTGAAGAGGAATACACAAAAGTAAATCTGTTCCACGCTTTGCTTTTTCAGTTTTATAAAAAAAATTTAAATGGAACAAATGAAGAAGCTATTGCAGACATCCTTTCTTTTTACCAACAACTGGAAAAAAGAAAGGCGGGTTTCTTTCAAAGATTTTCACTTTCGCAAAGTCCTGCAAATAATTTGGAGTATACACTTTCCACACGATTGCAGGATGCAAATACTTTATTAAAGAAAAATACCGTTTCCCTGCTTACACATGCTTTGCTGTTTTTGGACGTTTTAGCTTATAAACAATGGCAGGATGATCCAACTATCGCCAAAAACTATTACAAACAACTTGAAACAGTTGTGCTAACGGGTTGTTTTTATACCCTAAAGTCAAAAAAGAAAAAGTCTAAATACGACAAGCTTTTAATTGAATTATTTGAAACTTCATCGGGATATATAATTGATGATGCCAATGGCGGGGGAGCTACTTTTTTGGAAAGCATAAACTATTTGAACAACAGCGAAGATTCGCTTGAAAAAAGATATATGCTAGATCTTTGTTGCCTCACGGTTTGGGAAGACTTAAAGCTTGACGAAACCGAGCATCAGTTTTTACAGCAAATGTTGGTTACGCTAGATTTCACTCAAGAAGAGCTAAGAAACAGCCTTCAAGGGCTAGATATTTTTTCAGAAAAATACACAAAAAAAATTCTTCTTTTTGAATATTCACATCCGGTGAAGCAATTTTATAAGCAATCTTCATCCACTGTAAAATTATTGATTATTCGCAACAAAGACCGGTTGGCGCGGGAGTTGGAAGAAAGTGGCGAATTAATGGTACTATTAGGACAATCTACAGTTCGGGATCTTTCTCCGGATGAAAAAACAAAGGTAAAGGAGCAGTTATTAGATATATGTAAAAGCATTCCGTCACTCACCATATTTCTCTTGCCTGGCGGAACCGTGCTTTTACCCCTATTAGTGAAATTTATTCCAAAGCTTTTGCCTTCTTCATTTCAGGAAAATAGAATACAAATTGATAGAAAGAAAAAATAGCATTATTCCAACCAAAGTTTAAAATCCTTCACACGCTCCCGGGCAACAATTACTTCTTGATCTTTATAACTGTTCAGTTTTAACTGAAGCCGCGAATTGGTATAGGAAATTATGTCTTTTATGGAATTAATATTAATATAGAATTTTCGGCTAATTCTAAAAAAGGTTTCTGGCGAAAGTTCCTGCTCTAACTGTTCTAAAGTCGTTTCCAAAAGATAATCGCGACCATCCTCTGTGTGTGCGTATGTTCCTTTATTTTCAGAATAGAAACATTCAATTTCATCTACAGAAATCATTTTTATGTGCTGTCCAATTTTTGTAATAAAACGTTTTTTGTATTCACGTTCCACAGAATTTACAAGCAATTTTTTAATATCCTCAAAATTGAATTGTACGTTTTGGGCTGCTGGTTTTAATGATTTATACTTTTTAACGGCGGCTTGCAACTCTTCTTCGTCAATAGGTTTCAGCAGATAATCTATACTGTTCAATTTGAAGGCCTGCAATGCATATTCGTCAAAAGCAGTTGTGAAAATGATGGCGCTGTTCACTTCAACCGCATCAAAAATTTCAAAGGAAAGCCCATCGCTCAGCTGAATGTCTAAAAAAATAAGATCTGGATGTGGATTGTTTTGGAACCAATTTACCGCTTCTTCCACACTGTGAAGCATTTGGCTTACGTTTACATCCTGCTTTTCAAGCATACGCTGAAGGTAGCGAGCAGATGGTTTTTCGTCTTCAATGATTAGTACGTTCATCTGTTAACTGATGGTTGATGGTTGATGGTTGAATTAATTTTTTTCAACTTTGTATTTATATTTTGCAATTAGTCTTCTTCTAAAAACTGTTTTATTTTTTTTTCTTCCCAGCGTTTAAAAATATTGTTTTCAATATTCATTACATAAAAAACATAAAGCGCGTGAAACACTATGCCAAAGCCCCAGAAAAACGCGGTAACATAATTGCCCCAATCTGCAAAATCTATTGGTTTATCATTAAAAACATTTGCTGAAACAAGTATTATTCCAGTGTTCACAAGGATATATACGGTAAAGTGGCTGTAAAAACCTTTCAGTGTTTCCACTTTTTTCTTTGCTCTTAAATAAGCGATGCTGCTTTTGGCTTCCATTTCAATTTTTTATTTAAGAAATTTTTCCATTTGTTTTTCTTCCCAATTCTTTATAAACTTCAATTTGTATTGAAAAGTTTTCGATGCGTGAAATAGTAGGCCAATACCCCAAAAAATAGGAACTATTAGAATATTCCAATCTATCCATTCTATGAAATTTTTATCTGGTGATTCGTTCTTGAAAAATTCCAACATGTGGCTTCTTACAATAAATAGGGCAATGTTCACAACAACATAAACAAGCAAATGCTTATATAATCCTTTTAGTATCTCTATTTTTTTTTGAGCTTTTCTCAGTTTTATGCTTTCAGAATAATTCATTTTTAGTTCGGATTGTTGTTGTTTCTTTCTTCTTCTTCCATAAATTGCTTCATTTTTCTATCTTCCCAATCTTTCCCTATAAAAGGTGTCCATTGAAATACTTTTATTGCCTGAAAGAAAATGCCAATTCCCCATCCAAATGCCGCCCATAAAAACCAAGGATGACGCAGTTCATTCACATAATAGTTCAATCCTGCCAGCGCAGCAATAAAGATGACATAAAACATTAAACTGCTGTAAAATTTCTTTATTTCGGCAACACGTCTTTTCGCTTTAAAATATTTACTGTCTTTATTATTTTCAATTTCCATAATAGTTGTTTTAAATAATAGTATAAAAGTAAAGCAGCTGAAGACCAAAATAAAATAGATCATTCCCAATCGTAGTATTTATAGGATGAACCGTAATTTATTCGTCCTTATCCATTAACTCACGTATTTTTCGCTCTTCCCAATTTTTTCCGAAGAAAGGATTGTAGTTAAAGGTTTCAGCAGCGTGACCCATAACACCAATACCCCAACCTACAATAGGAAAGAGCGCCCATGGAAAGCCTGCTTGTGAAATGTAATTTAAGTAAATAAAAACAGGGGCAAAAAGTATATAAATCACCAAGTGAATGTAAAAACCCTTCAGTTTCTCAACCCGCTTTTGGGCAAGCTTATATTTTTTTTCTGAAATAAATGTATCTGGCGTATTCATTATTTGAATATTTTCTCCCAAAATAGGAATCGCAATACTGAATTCTTTTGCGTTCTCATTAATAATTACAGGACGCTTTGTTAAAAACGAATACCTATCGCGAATGTTTCGCAGCCCTACGCCCGTACTTTCTTTTAAAACCTGTTTTGGTTGGCTATTATTGGTTACAACCAGATTTCCGTTTTCTTCAGAAATAGTTATATAAAGTTTCTTGGAAGGCATTACTTGATTGTGTTTCACTGCATTTTCCAATAAAAGTTGAAGCGACAACGGAACTACTTTCGCCTGTGGGTTCTCTAATTTTGAAGGTGAAGTAAAAACAATGCTGTCTTCAAAACGAACTGCCAATAAAGACATATATAATTTGGCAAATTTCAATTCCTCTTCCAACGTAACCAATTCCTTGCTTTTTTGTTCCAAAACATAACGATATACTTTTGAAAGTGATGTTGTGAAACGTGTTGCAGCTTCTGGGTTTTCTTCAATCAGACTGGTAAGGACGTTCAAGCTATTAAAAAGAAAATGCGGATCAAGCTGGTTTTTTAAGGCATCAAATTTTGCTGAAGCCGTTCCTGCAATTATTTTCTGTTCAGTAACTCTTTTTTCCTGCTTGTTCCTATAGTAATAGGCTACATAAAAAATACCAGTAACAACTACTGATATGACGAAGGAAATATAATAATATCGAATTAGTTCCGCTGAAATGAATTCCGAAAACTTCCTTCCATCAATAACGACCTCAGTAAAAACCCGTAGTAAAAAAAGACTTAAAAGCGTAATTGAAATTCCTCCCAAAACTCCTCTAAAAAGGTTTCTTATCTTAAAAACCTGGTTGGGAAATTGTTTCAGTAAAAACCCAAAATATTGTGCGTTTACAATATAAAGAACCACGGAATACATTTGATTGTATAAGAAGCCGATAAGCAATTCCTTACCGCTGCTATAGGTATGGCCATTAATGTATTCAATAATCCCTATAATAATGAATACCAGCGTTCCAACAAAAAAAGCTTTACCGAGGTCTTTTAAAATACGCATTGAGATTATTTTAATTATTTACAGCTTTCCGCCTGAATTTGTTTCGCACGCTCTTCGCCATACGTTGGGTAAAATTCACCTACAGGTTTAAAGGTAGCAAAAAGATCTATGGCTCGTTGTATGTCTTTGCAATAGGGCTCAATGGATTGTCCAAAATATTTTGCGCCGCCCATATCCCATTCTGCCTTTGCTAAAATAATCCGTGGATTATCGGGAGCTAGCGCTAAGGCTTTATTATAAAGCTCAGACGCTTTTGCGGAGTAGGTCATTCCATATTGTTGGCCGTCAAAAACTATCCACGCTGTATATAATTGCGCTTGCAAAACCAATAAATCTGGATTGTCTTTGGAAATAGCAGTGGCATCATTAATGAAATTCTGTGCTTTGTCTAATTGTGCTTTTAATTTTGCTGGATCTTTTTCTGTAAAACTGTTGATTACATTTATTTGGGCAACATAATACGGTGGCAGCCAATTATCGGGTTCTGCAGTTGCAATTCTTTCAAAGACGTTTGCAGCATCCCAAGATTTATCTTCCTGCCACAATTGAAAAGCCTTATTCATTCCTTGCTGATATTTTGTAGGTGTTGCATTCGCAGTTCCAGTTGTTTCGGTTTGGGCTTGCATTACCAAAGCTGTAAAAAACAGCGTTAAATAAGTGATTACGTTTTGCATGGTAGTTTTTTTAATTGGTTATTAATGAATTCAAATTTCTTTAAAAATCAGCCTTTTCAAAAATGGAAAATACCCAATTGTTGAATTTAATGACTGAAATGTAATTATTATAAATTATCAAGTTGGTTATCCTTTTTATCATCGCTAATGGTCCAAAAGAAACCTACAAAAAAGAACTGATCTGCTGCTGGTCTTAATTCTCTCCTTGCAAAATTTCCATTAGAATCTGGTGTATTTGCATATTGATATCCGTTCACATTTTTAAAGGCGAAAGCATTGTTTATTGAAAAATAGAGAATCTTTTGTTGTGATAGTAAATACGCCCAATTCAAACTCACACTGTTATACCCTTTTGTTTTTTTCTGAAGAAACCCTGGTTCATTTAAATCTGTATACGTTCTCCCACTGCCGTACTGATAGCTGAAGCCAATCTGGCTTTTCCAATCGTTGATCCAGTATTTTGCGACAACAGAAAGATTGTGAGTGTTCGCGAAGCTCGGGGTGGCTTCAATCGGGAAGTTTTTATATTTCCGCTCCGTATCCAAATAGGAATAACTTACCCAATAATCTATATTCTTAAGGGTTTCATTATCGCGCCAAAATATATCCAATCCTTGCGCATACCCATCACCGCTATTATCAAATATGCTATTCACATCGGGCATTGCTTCATTATAAGTCACTAGATTGCTGTATTGTTTTCTATAAACTTCCGCACGAAAAATTCGGTTATTAGCGGAATATTGATAATTCATTATATAATGTTGTGTGTGCTGTGCTTCCAAATTATTCGTGAATTTCAAAACTTCATTTTCCGGTTGCTGAAAGAAATCGCCATAAGCCAAAGAAAGCTGACTGTTCTTCCCAGTTTTATAAGCGAAGGAAGCTCTGGGCGAAACCGTAAACTCTTTAAACATTTTGCTGTATTCTCCACGAACGCCAAGTTTTAATGCAAGTTTTCGAGAAAAAATAATATCAGCCTCCATAAAGGCTGCTGAAATATTATTGTTGAAACCAAGCTTCGCCGCAAAATTGGGTTCATCATAATTTTCATTAAAATCGGTCACGAATTGTTCTGCACCAAAATTCAGTTTAAACCGATTGCTGAAACGTTTTTTCAACTTCAACTTAAAATGTGCAGAATTTTCCACATCTTTAATATCCGATTCATCAATACCCACTTTTGTGTTTCCGTAAGTATAACTTCCACCAGCGAAAATGGTCCAATCATTTTTTAGCATTTCACTGAAACTGGCATTGGTGTAAAAATTTTGATTGTTCAATTTAAAACGAACTCCGTCGGGCTGGTTAACATCCTCCTGCGTAAGCGCAAAGTTGGAAGTATCAAAAGCTCCGTAAACTTTCAACAACCCATCCCCTATTTTCTGTCTAAAAACCGCTTCACCTGAAGCTGTTTCAAAAGGTTTTTGCCAATCATTTCTATCTGGAAGGATTGCAATATATGGCGCAAGATTTATGTAAGAAGCATTTAAACTCAACGAGCTTTTTTCCCACTTTTCAGTATGCCCTAAGCCACCACCAACGCTCATAATAGCAATATCGGTCTTTTCCTGTGTGGGTTCATCAATTGTATTCAATAGTAAAACAGAGGAAAGTGCCTGCCCGTATTCTGCTGAATACCCACCAGTTGAAAAAGTAATTCCATCAAAAAGAAACGGACTGTATCTTCCTCGAGTCGGAATGTTATCGGTTGTTGGACTGTAGGGCGTAAAAACACGAATACCGTCAATAAAAATCTGTGTTTCACCAGCATCGCCGCCACGAACAAAAAGACGACCATCTTCGGCAACAGTTGTGGTGCCGGGTAGCGTTTGCAACGCACCCACAAAATCGCCCAATGCACTTGCTGTTGTCACAATATCCAAAGGTTTTAAAACAGAAATCTTACTGTTGTCGCCTGCGGAAAATGAACCCGCAGAAATGGTTACAGTTTCCAAAGAATTAACATCGTCTCGGAGAACAATTTTTAGGTTTTTCATTTTCGAAACGTCATCGGTCAGTTTGAACGCTTCAAAGGAAACAAAGGAAATAGTTAAGGTTTGAGTACCAGTTTCAGAAGTTTCAAAAGAAAATTTACCGTTGTCGTCTGAAGAGGCTCCTTCATAAGAGCCCTCGATATATACATTTGCTCCAATAATTGGTGTTCCTTTATTATCTGTAACTATACCAGCTATTGTGTTTTGAGCAAAAATGATGAGAGGAAAAAAAAGTGCAAAAAAAGTAATGACTGAAATTTTCATAGATTGGTTGGTTTTATTTTCAGTTCAAAGGTTAAATATTGGCTTATCTTTTCAGAAAAAAACAAACTGAATTGTAAGATTGGATTACCCAATTGTAATATTTCATTTTTAATAGAATTTACACTCATAACTCAATCAACATATTCCAAAATATCTCCCGGCTGACATTCCAATACTTCGCAAATGGCTTCCAGTGTGCTAAAGCGAACTGCTTTTGCTTTTCCAGTTTTTAAAATGGAAAGATTAGAAAGCGTTAATCCCACTTTTTCTGAAAGCTCATTTAATGACATTTTCCGTTTTGCCATCATTACGTCTAAGTTTACAACTATTGGCATAATTAAATTGTTAGTTCGTTCTCGCTTTGTATCTCTACGCCCTTTTTAAAGACCAATGCTATTATGTAAATTATACCCGCAAAAAAAAGGAATTGCTCCGCACCCCAATCTATTTGTAACGTAATTCCCTGTCTCATTATACTGTTTCCATAATTTTCCGCAATTATAGCCACAACACCAATGCTCAGAGCAAAATGGCTCATTTGTGTAATTAGTAAAGCAGTTTTTTCGTTGAAGGGATAATTTAAATTGAACTTCATAAAAAGTTTTATCACGAGATAGGCAAGGTAAGCCTTCATTGCTGTTATAGCAATTAAAAAGCTGGCCACGCCAATGTAATACTCCACGCTAAAACTGTATATATCTAAAAGGTCCAGCCCCATATAAGTATCTTCCGCACCATTTGAATTTATAAAAAGTGTTACAAAAAAAGAAACGAGCAACGCGCCAGTTTTAATACATAAACCAATGAATACTATCCAGAATATAATATTCATTATCTTCATTATAACATTTGTTTTCATATTAATTGATTTAGAAATATAAAACGAATATAAATAATTATTTATTGATAAACAATAAATATAATTTGCTTTTCAGTAAATAACTTGTGAAGCATCTGGTTTTATCGGTCTTGATGAAAAATCAATATTATTTTTTCCTGAAGGAAAAAATGGAAAAATTGTATCTTCGGAAGAAAACGAATAACATGACCGATTCACAAAAAGTAGATGCTTTTATTGCTGAGCAAACAAAGTGGAAAGAAAAGTTGCAACAGCTTCGCGCTGTTTTTCAAAAAACAGAACTAAAAGAAGAAGTAAAATGGGGCAAACCCACCTACACGCTAGACGGTAAAATGGTTGCAGCAATGGCAGATTTTAAAAACCACATGGCACTTTGGTTTCATCAAGGAGTATTTTTGAAAGACAGACACAAAAAACTAATAAATGCACAAGAAGGGGTAACAAAAGCATTGCGCCAATGGCGATTTGAAGAAGAAGATAAAATTGATTCCAATCTTGTTTTGGAATATATCAAAGAAGCCATTGCAAATGCATCGGCAGGAAAAGAATTAAAAAAAGCAATTAAAAAAGACGTGCCAATTCCTAATATCTTCAAAAGTGCGCTTGCTGAAGATAAAGAATTACAGAAAAGTTTTAATAGCTTAACACCCGGAAAACAGAGGGAATTTACAAAATATATTGGCGAAGCTAAACGTGAAGCAACACAACAAAGCCGGCTCGAAAAATGTAGAGAACTCATAAAACAGGGAGTTGGAATTAATGATAAATATAAAAACTGCTAATGGCTATAAAACCGAATTTTGAAAGATACACCTACCGCCAACTATGGTTTTATACTCGGCGGGCATTTTGGATTTTGGTGGCTTGGGTCATTATTTCAAACGTTATGTTTTTTTATGAATTTATCACCTTGAAAAGCAACGGTGTATTAAGTTCCAGCTACGACTTTTATTCAGCAGTTATGGCTAACCTAATTGTGGCAATTTCAGCAGGGCTTATTGGTGGAATAATAACGGTAAATTTAATGGAACAATGGCTACGGCGCTTAGTTTTCTGGAAAGCGCTTCTGTATTTAATAATAGCTTACACACTTACGGCACTAATAGTTGGCTCCATTGGTGCGCTATACATAACAAGTGAAGACTTGGGTGTCCCTTTTTATTATTGGGAAGTAATTTACGAAACCTTTTATTTCTTTGGCTCGTGGCTTTTCATTAAAAATTATATTATTTGGCTTTTTATCGTTTTGGTTACACTAATTGTTTTGATGGTGAATGATAAATACGGGCCTGGAGTCTTTCCAGATTATTTAATAGGAAGATATTTTAGACCAAAGCACGAACGGCGTATTTTTATGTTTGCCGATATTAAAAACGCAACTGGAATTGCTGAAAGTTTAGGTGAAGAAAAATACTTTAACTTCCTGAAGGATTTCTTCAGGCATATTGCTCCAGCAATTGTGCAAACCCGAGGCGAAGTTTATCAGTATGTAGGTGATGAAGTTGTTGTTTCATGGAAAATGAAGTGGGGGCTAAAACGAGGAAATGCAATCCAATGTTTTTATAGCATGAAAAAAATCATAAAATACAAAGCTCCCAAATATTTAAAAAAATACGGCGTTGTGCCTGAATTTAAAGTAGGCCTTCACTATGGCACTGTGATGGTTGGTGAAATTGGACAAATAAAGCGTGATATTGCTTTTTCTGGTGATGTTTTAAATACAAGCTCACGTATTCAGGCTATGTGCAATGAGCTTGATGTTGAAATTTTAGCATCAAAACCATTTGCCGATATTGCCTATATTTTACCAAAAGGAGTTGCTAAAAAAGAATTGGGAAAAGAAAAACTTCGCGGTAAAAGTGAAGAAATTGAGTTAGTTACTTACATAAAGAAGTAACTGTAATTTGCATTCAGTATTTAAATTTAAAACTTCTTAAACATGAAAATAGACACTTACACCAAAACAATCCTGACCATTATTGCAATTTGTTTAACTATAAATGTGTTGAAGGATTTTGATATTTTCCCTTCTGCTTATGCCGCTGAAAAGATTGAATACAAGCCAACAAACGAAGTTATGGACGTTCGTTTGGTGGATATTAACACCTATGACGAACTTAACGTTAATTTAAAAAGCGTGGATACCTACGATGAGTTAAAAGTAAATATCAAAAAAATTGAAACTACTGATAAGCTAGATGTAAATCTGGATGAAATTGGAGGTGGCTGGGTTTCAAACGGCGGCCCTATTCCCGTAAAAGTGCACTGATTATTTTTTGAAAGGGCGAATAATCAACCGAGCAGCGCGATCATAATTTATGTAACTGTACGTCCAATTGAAAAAAGTAACAACCCTGTTTCTAAAACCCACCAAAAACCAAAGGTGAACAAACATCCACAAAAACCAAGCGATGGCACCGCCAAAATGTAACTTGCCTATATCTACTACGGCTTTGTTTCTACCCACTGTGGCCATGGTACCTTTATCAAAATATTTAAAAGGTTCTATAGGGGCGCCTTTTAGTATTTTTCTGAAATTTTTCCCTAAATGCTTTCCTTGTTGGATTGCTGGTTGTGCTACTTGGGGATGTCCTTTAGGATATTCCTTATTTTCCATAAGTGCTATGTCTCCCAAAGCATATATATTTTCAAAACCCTTAACTTTATTAAATTCATCAACCCTATAACGGTTAGCCTTTTCTACCAGTGCTTCACCACTTATACCTTTTATGGGAGCCCCCGTAACACCAGCGGCCCAAATAAAAGTGGCGGTTTCAAACTTTTTACCATCTTTGGTGGTAACTGTTTTTCCGTCATAATCGCTTATGAATGTTTCAAGATGGACCTGTACTCCTAGATTTTCAAGAAATTTTTGGGCTTTTTTAGAAACCGTTTCACTCATTGGTGGCAAAACCCTATCCAAGCCTTCAATAAGATGAACGTTCATTTCCTCTTCCTCGAGTTCTGGGTAATCATTTTCTAAAATTCCTTTTCTAAATTCTGCCAAAGCTCCGGCAAGCTCCACTCCCGTAGGTCCTGCACCGGCTATTACAAAATTGAGTAATCGCTTTCTTTCTGTTTCATCGGAAGTAATATCAGCCTTTTCAATATTCTGAAGCATCAAACTCCGTATGTTCAATGCTTGAGGAATGGTTTTCATTGGCATACTATTTTCTGCAATGCTTTCGTTTCCGAAAAAATTGGTCCTTGTTCCCGTCGCAATTATCAAATAATCATATTTCAAACTTCCAACGGATGTAGAAATAGTATTGGTGTCGGCATCAATATTTTCCACTTCAGCCATTCTAAAGTGAAAATCCATATTCTTTCTGAAAATTTTCCGCAGTGGATATGCTATAGAGTCTGGTTCAAGACCAGCAGTTGAAACCTGATATAATAATGGCTGAAAAGTGTGGTAGTTATGCCTATCAAAAAGTACAATTTGCACCTTTTCTTTTTGAAGCTTTTTTATAAAGGAAATACCAGCAAATCCGCCACCTATTATAACAATTCGCGGCACACTGGTTTCAGGAATATTCATCGTTTTTTTATATAGTATAAAAGTACAATTAGTTCATCGAGTTATCTTATTTTTTAAGATTTTTGTAACAAAGCTATTCCAAAGAACACTAATTAAAAAGCCAACAACGAACCATTGAATAAAGAACTGGAACATAGTTTTGTTGCCCAACTTGAGGAGAACCAAAACATTGTACATAAAATCTGTAGGTTATATACCAATGACAGTGACGCTCACAACGATCTGTTTCAAGAAATAACCATACAGCTTTGGCGAGCGTACCCTAAGTTTCGGGGCGACTCCAAGTTTAGTACATGGATGTACAGGGTGGCGCTAAACACCGCGATAACGCTATATAGAAAATCCAAGCGCTCCATTAAAACACAGGATTATGAGGGGGTAAGTTTTAAGATTTCTGCTATTCCGTATGACGATACAGCCGAGCAACAATTAAAACTCATGTACAGCGCCGTTAAAGATTTAAACGATATTGATAAAGCCCTTGTATTTCTTTATTTGGAAGATAAGAATTATAGAGAAATTTCGGAAACTCTAGGTATTACCGAAGTAAATGCACGTGTGAAGATGAACAGAATAAAGGAAAAATTACGAACTATTTTAAATCCGTAACCCAATATGGATCAATTGGAACTATTAAAAAAACAATGGCAAAGCAGGGAACAAGAACTTCCCAAGCTGAGTTTTGGAGATATTTATAAAATGCTGCTAAAAAAATCCTCATCTATCGTGAAGTGGATATTCTACATCAGTATTGCAGAAATTGGCTTTTGGACTTTACTCGCACTCTTAGTGCCAGAATCGAGCACCAAATTTAGCGATGACATTGGTTTGCATAATATTTTGATAATTACTAATGTGATAAACTATTTGGTATTCGGATTTTTCATAATTCTTTTTTATAGAAACTATCGAAAAATTTCAACAACAGATTCAGTGAAAGAATTGATGGGAAATATTTTGCGCACGCGAAAAACAGTAAAATATTTTGTGGTTTATAATGTAACCACTTCAGTTTTAATTATTGTGGGTATTAATATTTTTTACTATTTAAACCAAGATATGGTCTTCAGGTTTATGACAGAAGACTACGGCATCTCAAATATTTCTCAGGCAAGATTCATGAAAATGTTCTTTGCCATTCAGATTCTTTTTGGAATTGTGATGATTGGTTTTGTCTTGCTCTTTTACAGAATTGTGTATGGAATTTTATTGCGAAGACTTCGGAAAAATTATAAAGAGTTAGAGAAAATAGAATTCTGAAAAAGATATCGATTTATAGTTACACAATTCAGTATTTCTGTTTTGCGTAAATGCTAATAACACCGAAACTATTTTTTTAATAGCGCCACTCCCGCTCTTTATTAAGTTCTTCCTCACTTTGAATTGCGGAAGTTGGTATTACTTTTAGAAAAGACGGATGCTGTTCAATTGCATACTCCAATTTTTCAACAATTTCATCCATAGTATCATTTTCATAATCAATATCCAGCGGTGGTTTTATTTCCATGGATTGAAGAATGCCACGTTTTTTAATTCGGATTCCCTTTTTATCAAAAGATCTTCTAAAACCATCAATTACAATGGGGACAACTACAGGTTTATTCTTTTTAATAATGTGTGCAGTTCCTCTGCGAATGGGTCTCCAAGGTTTGGTTGTTCCCTGTGGAAAAGTAATTACCCAACCATCGTTCAGTGCTTTCGTAATATTGCTAACATCACTCATTTTCACTTGTTTATTCACTTCCTTACCTTTTTCGCGCCAAGTACGTTCGATGCTTACAGAGCCTGCATAAGCAAGAATTTTAGGAAGCAATCCCGCTTTCATAGTTTCCTTTGCTGCCACAAAATAAATATTAAGCTTCGGACGCCATAAATAGCCAACATTTTTTATACTGTCGTCCCTGCCGCTTAAACTTGCGTTAAAGACGTGGAGCATTGCAGCAACATCGGCAAAATAAGTTTGGTGGTTGCTCACAAAGAGCACATTTTTTTCGGGAAGATTTTTTAAAATTTCACTGCCGTGAATTTGTAGATCGTTAAAACCCTTAAAACGTCTGTGAGTCATAAGACCCGCAATCCGTATTAACCAGAGTTTTAAAAAAAGATAATGCCCAAATGGGTTTTTTTTAAAGAGACTCATTTTCAGTGGTCAGTATTCAGTGTTCAATATTCAGTTGCAGTAACCAGTTGCTTTAGGCAAGAGTGGTTTCTTTAATCATTATTCATTCTTGACAAATATACTAAAATAAGCTATTACAGTACCATTTTAAGCAATTCGCGCACTTCGTTGAGCATCATTGCGGTAGCGCCCCAAACTATGTGGCCATTCAATTTAAAGGCGGGTACTTCAATGCTGTTGGCGTATGATGTGGAAAGTGTTTGGTTAATAATGTTTGCATCATTCATAAAATCCTTTAAAGTTACTTCTATCAGTGCTTCCACTTCTTCTTCCTGAGGTATAAATTTTGGTGCTTCTGTTGTTATGCCTAAAAAAGGTTGCACAAAAAAATTGCTCGGGGGTATGTAAATTTCAGTCAGTTTTTTAAGAACAGAAATTGTTTTGCGCGAAACCCCAACTTCTTCTTCCGTTTCACGAAGGGCTGCATCTTGAATAGAATCATCTTCCGGCTCCAACTTTCCACCGGGAAAACCAACCTGTGCGGAATGTACACCTTTATATGTTTTCCGAAGAATCAAAATCAACTTAGTATCAAAATTTTCAGAAGGATAAAAAAGCGACATTACACCAGCCTGTTTTGCATTATTTTTCTCTCTGGCTATGCTTTTCAATTCCTGCAAACGTTCAATCGGCGCCATTTTAAATTGAACTGCTTCGCCGGGAAGTTCCATTTTTGTTACTTTTACAATCCGTTTTTCAAAATCGCGAAAATCCATTTATGAGAAAATTATTTATTTATTGCTTTGGAATTGTTCTTTTCTTAGGAAGCTGTGAAGATAAGAAAAAGGCTACCGAAACCGAAACTGAAATAGAAGGCAAAGCTGAAACAAAAAAAGAAGTCGAAGTTGAAGCTGAAAAGAAAGATTCAATCAGTTATCCAGAAATTACCAATGAAAATGTGGTCTCTTTTTTAACTGAATACGGCAATAAAAACCCTGAAACTAAGGTCTTGATAAGTTCCCGTTTTGGAGATATTGAAATTGAACTTTATAAAGACACTCCGCTACACCGCGCCAATTTTATCTATTTGGTAAAGCATCATTATTTTGATGAAACCTTTTTCCATCGCGTGGTGCCAAATTTTATAATCCAAGCTGGAAATAGTGATTTGGTTTCAACCCAAAAAAAACGCGCTACTTTAGGTAAAGAGTATTTGCTTCCTGCAGAAATTATTCCCGGTCGTGTTCACGAATATGGAACCGTTTCCGGCGCTAAGGAATATCGCGAAAACCCAGATAATAGAACTGCTCCTTACGAGTTTTTCATCTTCCTCGGCCCAAAAGCCTCAACAACACACTTAAATGGAAAATACACCATCTTCGGGAAAGTAACCAAAGGAATGGACGTAGTGGAGCAAATTTCAAAAGTGAAAGCAGATGATGGCGATTGGCCTTTGAATAATATTTATATTACTGCGAAAGTTTTGGAGTAATTATTCTTTTATAAATTTCTTTGTAAAACTTTTACCTTACAAAAGTGATTTTAAAATTTTAACGCGAAGAATGCTATACCTCATCAATTTCCCTCCATCTCCTCCTTCGTATAAATACTCGGTAAAGAAAGTTTGAAATAAGTGGCGAGCAGCCGAACGATAAATACAATAGAGCCAGAAATAATAACAATAAAATCTTCTGAAATTGGAGAATAATGTAATAAGAAGTATGCTAAAGCACCTAAAATACAGGCTGTAGCATAAATTTCTTTTCTGAAAATAACAGGAATTTCATTACATAAAATATCGCGGAGCACGCCGCCAAAACAGGCCGTAATTGTTCCCAAAGCAATGCAAATTATTGGATGAAAACCTGCGGCAATACCTTTTTCAACACCAACTATGGTATAAAGTGCAATTCCAATAGTATCAAACAAAAACAGTGACCGACGAACGTATCCAAGTCTTTTTCTGAAAATAACTGCGAAAATTGTAGAACATAAAATAACGTAAACAAACGTTAGGTCGCGCATCCAAGCCACATTTGCATCAATAAGAACATCACGTAAAGTTCCACCTCCAACTGCTGTTACAAAAGCGATTATCAAAATCCCAAATGGATCCAAACGTTTATTGAGCGCTGTTAACACCCCTGAAATGGCGAACGCAATGGTTCCTAGTATATCTATTACTAATAGTAGCTTCACATGTTTTGTGTAAAATGGTTATAATCGCGCAGCACGGTATCAATATATTGCTTGTCGTATAAATCTGAAGAGGTTTCCAAAACAGTTTCCACTTTCTTACGAAGCATATTCAGCGTTTTAAAGTCGTTCGATTTTATTGCGATTAGATAGGTTTCCTTAATTAGCCGAGCGTCTTTATCAGTCAACTTAGTTACGTTCATAAACTTGGGTTGGTAATCTTCCGCGATTTCTTCTAAAATAGTATGACTAATCTTCACTTTGCGTTTAGTACTTATTACAACTGTTCCCGCTGCATGATCGCCTACGCGTTGTCTTTTATCAGAAAAAATAATAGATAGTAAACCTATGGAACCCAAAAATATCCAAATATCCACCAAACGAAGCATCCACAAAACCATATAATCGCTCCATCGTGCTGGACTTCCATCTACTTTCACCACGCGGGTTTTCATCGCAATCTTTCCTACCGTTCTTCCATTGAAAAGTATGTGCATATAAAGCGAATAAAACATAACAGGCAAAAGCAACAATTGCTGTAGTCCAAAAACGGTCCAATGGTCAATAAACGCCATATTCATAGCTTCAGTTGCTAATTCCACAACATAGAAATATATAAAAAAGAGGAAGATGTCTATTAAAAAAGCTAGAATCCGTTCACCAACACTAACTATTTTATAGTCCAGGTTTACGTTTTGAGTTGTATTGATTTCTAAGTTTGCCATGTAAAAGCAAGTGGTTATATTTATCGAAAATTTCAGGATATGCGCGAAGCTGCATTCGTCAAGCAAAATAAGGAAAAATGGATTGCTTTTGAAGAGGCAATTACACTTAATTCAAAAATAAGTCCAGATCAGCTTGCCGACCATTACATCCAACTTACAAATGACCTCGCCTATGCACAAACCTATTATCCTGAAAGTAAAGCACTTCAGTATTTAAATTCTTTGGCTTCGCAGGCCCATCAAAAAATTTATAAAAATAAAAAAGAATCTAAAAACCGAATTGTAAGTTTTTGGAAATATGAGTTTCCGCTGTTTTTCCGTCAACATCAACGTATGTTGCTTTTTTCGTTTTTAATATTTGCCATCGCGACCGCTATTGGTGCTATTTCTGCATATAACGATGATTCTTTCGTTCGGCTCATTTTGGGTGATAATTATGTAAACGAAACTTTAAACAATATTGACAAAGGCGATCCTACCGCCATTTACAAGAGCGGCAGTGAAATTGGTACATTTTTGGGAATAACCATCAACAACATTCGCGTGGCATTTTTAGCATATGCTTTCGGAGTGATTACTTCTTTGGGAACGGCTTATTTACTGTTCAGTAATGGTGTAATGCTCGGAGCATTTTTCACCTTTTTTTACAACCGCGATTTACTTTTTGAAGCTTCAAAAAGTATTTGGCTTCACGGAACCATTGAAATTTCGGTAATCGTTATTGCAGGCTGCGCGGGAATGGTAATGGGCAACAGCATCCTTTTCCCAAAAACATATTCACGGAAAGTTTCATTTCTGAAAGGTGCAAAGGACGGCCTCAAAATTGTGGTTAGCACAATTCCTTTTTTTATTATTGCTGGATTTATTGAAGGATTTATAACCCGCTACAGCAATATGCCAGTTTGGTTGGCAATGACCATTATTTTTAGTTCCTTGGCACTTATTATTTTTTATTACGTTATTTATCCAATCATCCTCAACAAAAAGCATGCTACACAAATATATACCGCTTAAACAGCAACGCGATGTAGGCGAAATGATAACAACCTACTTCGAGTTCTTTAAACAGAATTTCAAGCCATTTTTAAATATTTTCATCAGTTACAACGGAATTTTTATTCTAGGTTTTTTGGGGGTGAGTTATCTGTTAGTTACTGGTTTTGTGGGTATATTCTCAGCACAATCGGGCTTTGGAATTGAAAATGACCCATCTAATTACATAGCTTTTTTTATTGCCGGAACCGTGGGTTTTGTAATTCTATTTCTAATCACAGCATTACTAAATTATAGTCTAGCAGCAGTTTATATGATTCAATATGAACATAATAAAGGTACAGCTGTAGAAAAAAGAAAGGTCTGGGAAACAATAAAACAAAACCTCGGAAAAATAGTTCTCTTTGTCATTTTAGCCGTGTTTATGTATATCGCACTAATGGTTGTTGGTGTAGTTATCTCGTTTATTCCGCTTTTGGGCAGCATTGCATACTATATAATGATCTTGGCTTTCATGAGTTGGATGGGGCTTTCTTTTATGACTATGATAAATGACAACAAAGAAGTAACAGACGCTTTCGGTGAAGGCTGGAAACTAATGAAAAAATTCTTTTGGAAAAGTGTTCTTACAAACCTAGTTATTGGATTGCTTCTTGGAATTTTAATGATGGTAGTTTTAATGATTCCGGGGATTTTAGTAGGTATTTACGCCTTCCATTCTTTAGATACGGGTGTGGATCTTGCCAATTCACCAATGGCTAATATTGTGTGGACGCTTGCTATTGCGCTAGTTTTAATTCTCTATACCATTAACCAATCGCTTTCACAATTTGTAAACGGCATTCTGTATTATTCCCTTCACGAAGAAACATATAATGAAGCCACTCGCGAACGTATTGATAACATTGGCACGGGTGAATAAATTTCTCTTCATATTGATATTGTTTTTCCTTTTGAATACACTAGCCGCTACCGCTTCGGCAAAGGACAGTTTGACTGTTACCGTGGATAGTAGCAAAGTTGTGCAAAAACATTTTTCTGAAAACTTATTCGATAAATATTCTGGCAATGAATTTAATTACGACTCTGTAGAAGGCGAGGCTGAAAACTTTTTAGGTCGCGCCATAAATTGGTTTTTCAATAAACTTGGAGAAATTTTTGGAATAAATCTTTCGCCCGAAATGTATCAAATTATCAAATTCATTATTTATGGACTGCTCATAGTTTTTGCAATTTATATTTTGGTGAAACTGCTAGTAGGCGATAATGCTTCGTCTTTTTTCAGCAAAAAAAGTAAGATGGTCGCGCCGCTAAATATCCAAGAGGAGCATATTGAAAATGTAAATTTGGACAGCTACATAAAAAATGCCTTAAATGAAGAAAATTACCGGTTGGCAATTCGGTATATGTATTTAAAATCTTTAAAATTACTTTCGCTGAAAAACATCATTGATTGGCATTTTGAAAAAACCAACAACGATTATTACCGCGAAATTGAAAGTGTCACTTTGAAGGAAAACTTCAAAAAGATATCCTATCTATATGATAATATTTGGTACGGAGAATATGCATTAAACAAAGCAGGTTTTGAAAACGCCCAAAAAGATTTCGAACTTTTAAACAAAAATTTGAAAAATGCTAGATAAACGTTCAAAAAGAGTGCTTTGGATTTTTGGGATTGTGTTACTAGGTATCGTGATTACAGAGCTCGTGCGTCCAAAACCAATAGATTGGCGCGCCAGTTATATTTCTACAGATAAAATTCCATTTGGCGAATTTGTACTTTTTGAGGAAGCCTCTTCCCTATTCAAAAATACCGAAATTGAAAAAGTTGATAAAGATCCCTATGTATTTTTAACGAATAATGCTTACGCTCAAAATTCTGCATATATTTTTATCAATGACGAATTGTCCTTTGATGAAAGGCAAACAGATGAAATCTTAAAATATGTTGAAAACGGCAACACCGTATTTATCTCTTCGCGAAGCATCGGCAATATTTTACGCGATTCTTTAAAAATAGATTCCTCTACAGATTACAATATTCTCGAGGAAGAACTTCAACCAAAATTTTTCTCACCATCGTTAAACCAAGATTCACTTCCCGCATATAAAAAAGGTGTTTTCAGAGCTTCTTTTGATAAAATTGACACATTAAAAACAACAGCTTTGGGTTTTTACGATTCTGAAATACCAAAACTTGAGGAACTTAATTATATAAAGGTAAATTTTGGAAATGGACATTTTTTGATTCACAATTTACCCGAAGCATTTTCAAATTATTATTTACTGAAAGGTAACGCACAATACGCGGCAAACGTTCTTTCTTATATTGATTCAGAAAAAATATATTGGGATGAATATTTAAAATCTGGCAGAAAAGTAGTCACTTCGCCAATGCGATTTATTTTGAACCAAGCCCCGCTCACTTGGGCATATTATGTTTTGCTTGGAGGATTGTTAATCTTTGTACTTTTCAAAGGAAAACGCGAACAGCGCATTGTTGAAGTTATGGAGCCATTGGAAAATACTTCGGTAGAATTTACGAAAACCATTGGCGATTTGTATTTTCAACATAAAGATTACAGTAATATTATTGCGAAGAAAATCACCTATTTCTTGGAATCACTTCGCTCAAAATACTATTTGAACACAAATGACATATCTGACGATTTCATTAAAAGACTAGCTTTGAAAAGTGGAAACACTTTTGAAAAAAGCCAGAAATTAATGCATTTAATAAAACATTTAAAAGAAAAATCTGTTCACAGCGAAGCCGATTTGCATGAACTGAATAAACAAATAGAAGCATTCAGACTATAAAATTATGGAAGAAACACAGGAAAATCCGTTAGCGTTCAATTCGCGATTAGATTTAAAAAATCTACAGGAAGCGGTTGAGAAAATCAAAACTGAATTGGGGAAAGTAATTGTTGGGCAACACGATATGTTGGAAATGCTAATCATTTCGATTTTAACCGACGGCCATTCTTTGATTGAAGGCGTACCGGGCGTTGCAAAAACCTTAACCGCAAAATTATTGGCAAAAACGTTGGCGGTAGATTTTAGCAGAATCCAATTCACGCCAGATTTAATGCCGAGCGATATTTTGGGAACGTCAATTTTCAACGTTAAAAATAGCGAGTTCGAATTCAAAAAAGGTCCTGTTTTTTCAAACATAGTTTTGATTGACGAAATAAACCGAGCTCCGGCGAAAACACAGGCCGCACTTTTTGAAATCATGGAGGAACGCCAAGTAACAATGGACGGTACGGAATATAAAATGCAGCCTCCATTTTTGGTTTTTGCAACCCAAAACCCTGTGGAACAGGAAGGAACTTACGCGCTGCCGGAAGCGCAATTGGATCGTTTTCTTTTCAAAATAAATGTGCCTTACCCAACTCTAGAAGAAGAAATACATATTCTTGAAAACGAACATAATCGAAAAGATGCTTTTGTTTTAGACAGTGTAGTTCAGGTTCTAAACGCAAAGCAAATCGCAGAGTACCAACACACAATAAAACAGATAATTATTGAAAGTAATTTATTGAAATACATCGCGGCAATTGTGGATAATACACGAACAAACGCAAACTTATTTTTGGGCGCCTCGCCACGTGCTTCGCTAGCAATTATGAATGCTTCCAAAGCTTTGGCAGCTATGAACGGTCGCGATTTTGTAACGCCAGATGATATTAAAAAAATTGCTCCCTCAGTTTTAAGACATAGAATTATGTTGACGCCAGAGCGCGAAATGGAAGGAATAACAGCCGATAAAGTGGTGCAACAAATAATTGAAACCATCGAAATTCCTAGATAATGAGAATTGAGAAGAAAATTAATATTATAATGACACCCTGAGCGCAATCGAAGGGTTTTAAATTGAAAAACTAAAATTGAAAAGATTTCTGAAAAGTTTATACTTAAAAAAACGATTTTTCATCGTTCTATTCTCACTTGCGGTCATGTTTGTGGTTTCATACTTCTTTCAGGAATTTTTCGGGATAGCTAGGCTTTTATTTTATCTGCTTTTAGCCGCTTTTATTTTTGATGTTTTATTACTGTATAGAAACAAAACAGGAATACAGGCGCAACGTATTTTACCCGAAAAATTATCAAATGGCGATGATAATTGCATTGAAATTAAAATTGTAAATAGATTTCAATTTAAGACTTCCGTGAAAATTATTGATGAATTGCCCATTCAATGGCAGATTCGGGATTTTAAAATTGAAGCTGTTTTAAATACTTCCGAAGAAAAGAAATTTACATATCAGGTACGTCCGACAGAGAGGGGAGAATATCATTTTGGAAATCTAAATATTTTTTCTTCTTCCGTTTTGGGATTGATTGCTCGAAAGCAGCAATTTTCTGCAGAAGCGATGGTCCCGAACTATCCGTCTTTTCTTCAGCTTAAAAAGTATGATTTTATTGCTTTTACCAATAGATTAAAACTTTTCGGACTAAAGAAAATCCGAAGAATTGGTAATACGATGGAGTTTGAGCAAATTAAAGAGTACACTTCGGGCGACGACGTTCGGAACATAAACTGGAAAGCTACCGCAAAACGAAGCGGTTTGATGGTAAACCAATTTCAGGATGAAAAATCGCAGCCAGTTTATTCTGTAATCGATAAAGGAAGGGTTATGAAAATGCCTTTCAATAATCTGAGTCTACTAGATTACGCAATTAATGCAACGCTTGTAATTTCGAATATTGTTTTGAAAAAACACGATAAAGCAGGAATGTTCACCTTTTCACGGAAAGTAGACGATCGGGTAATTGCGCAACGTAGAAGCGCACAAATGCATCTTATTTTGGAAACGCTTTACAATGTGGAAACCGATTTTTCGGAAAGTGATTTTTCACGTTTATATGTAGATGTGAAGCGCCATATTAAACAAAGAAGTTTGTTATTGCTGTTCACTAATTTTGAAACGATGGACGCATTGCACCGCCAGCTGGCATATTTGCAGGCAATCAATAAAACCCATCTTTTGGTAGTTATCTTTTTCGAAAATACTGAATTAAAATCCTTTTTGGACAAAAAAGCAACCACGACCCATCAAGTTTTTGAGAAAACGATTGCGGAAAAATTCATTTATGAAAAGAAATTGATTGTAAACGAATTGCACAAATACGGCATTCAATCTATACTAACAGCTCCGGAAAATCTTACCGTGAATACCATAAATAAATATTTAGAAATAAAAGCGAGAGGGCTTTTATAACACTTCAGCATAAAAATTCGACAGTTGGGGAAATGCATTTTCTTTTCAAAGTGAAGTTTTAGGACATTTGATCTATAATTCAAACACTAAAACTCACTATTATGAAAACAATCATCGCATTAATCGGTCTATCATTTTTCACTCACTTTTTGAACGCTCAAAACGACACTGCTTCAGTACCAGAAGGAACAACCATAAAGGTAACAGTAGCTGTAAATAGTAGCGAAGGAAGCATTATGGTCGCGCTAGATGACGAAGCTCATTTTATGCAGAAAGGATTACAAAGCGCTGAAGGTATTATTAAGGATGGAAAAGTAACCGTGACTTTTAACAATGTAGTTTCTGGCGAGTACGCAATTATACTTTTCCACGATAAAAACAGTAACAAACAAATGGATTTTGATATAAATGGATTCCCTTTGGAGCCCTACGGTGTTTCCAATAATGTAATGAGTTATGGGCCACCAGAATGGAGTGATGCAAAATTTGAAGTTGCCGATCAACCTATTTCAATGGAAATAAGAATGTAAGGTTTTCTAAATAAAATTTGAAAAAGGACCCCTGTAAAATAGTGGGCCTTTTTGTTATAAACAAAAACTTCGTTATTAGATATTCACATAGTTTTTATTGATATAAAAACTATCTTTGCGTAAATATTTTTGAAATGACAATTACCCAACTTAAATATGTTTTGGCTGTTGCTGAACATCAAAATTTTACAAAAGCTGCAGAAAAGACTTTCGTAACACAGCCCACATTAAGCATGCAAATTCAAAAACTGGAAGACGAACTTGAAATCCAGATTTTTGATAGAAGCAAAAAGCCAATTGAACTTACCGGCGTTGGAAAAAAAATTGTGGAACAGGCAAGAAATATCGTCAATGAATCTGAGCGGATGCAGGATGTTGTAGATCAGGAAAAAGGATTTATTGGCGGAACTTTTAAACTGGGTATAATTCCAACGGTGATGCCTACTTTATTGCCGATGTTTCTTAAGAATTTTTCAAATCGATACCCAAAAGTGCATTTGAAAATTGAAGAGCTAAACACAGACGAAATAATTACTAAAATTAACGATGGTTATTTAGACGCAGCAATTGCAGCTACCCCTTTGGGAAATGAAAAAATAAAAGAAAGAGTTTTATATTACGAACCATTTGTAGGTTATATTCCTGAGAGCCACAGATTGTTTTCAAAAGAAAAACTAGAGGTGAATGATCTTGATATTGAAGATATTTTGCTTTTGGAAGATGGACATTGTTTCCGAGACGGCATTATAAACCTTTGCAAAACATCAAAAAATTTAGGAACCGAAAAATTCCAATTGGAAAGCGGCAGCTTTGAAACACTTATAAAGCTTGCAAACGAAGGATTGGGAATGACTCTTCTGCCCTATTTGCACACTTTGGACATACTACCTTCACAAGTGAAAAATATAAAATATTTTAAGGAGCCATCTCCCGCTCGTGAAGTAAGTATTATTTACAGTAAAAGTGAGCTGAAAATGCAAATTATAAATGCACTACACGACATAATTTCAGGAGTAATAAGAGGTGCGATTGCTTTTCAGGATGTAAAAATAATAAGTCCAACCAAGAAGTAATTATTTAATGAAATGATACAACTCTATAACCGCCCAATTACAAAATAACTAAAAAATCCCTCTGATCGCTCAGAGGGATTTTTTTATGGGTTTAAATAGATTAGACATTGATTTAATTGGGGGTTCTGCTTGATAAGCGAATCAATCCAGAGTTTAAGCTCTTCTACTTCGTAGGGAAGCAATCTGGTTAACGCTTTTTTCAACTCCTTGCAAAACAAATTGACGTCAAAACTTACTTTTGAAAGCACAGCTTTTGTATAATCAAACATTGCTCTTGCCATAGCTAATTGAGATTTAGTAAAAATTAAGTAGCTTTATTCTATAGGCAATTGTATTTTTTTTAATTAATCTGATTTAAATATAACAATTATTTATGGATTAAATTCTCTTATGCCTTTGCAATGTCCTGTTAAAGATTTGTTAACAAAACGAAAATGGCTCTAATCCTTTGAAACAATAGAGCTTAAATTATTTAACTTTTACAGTCCATTCAAATTCAAATGTAGAAACTAAATCTCCAGAAGAATCCCTTCCTTCAGATTTCATCCAGCAGGTTTGTCCTTCGCCCGAATTAATGGCAGTTTCAATTGCAGTTTTTATAAGTTGACCATCCTTGCACTCAAAAATTATTCTACCTCTGGCTTTTTTAGAAAAAGTACCTTTATTGTTCGCTACAAGCATTGATATATTTTTGTTACTCACTTTAATTGCTGCCATTACCATTGCTCCGGTACTAAGTTCTGCTGCCATCCCCTGCACTGCCCAAAAAACAGATTTAAAGGGATTTTGATTAATCCACCGGTGTTTTACTGTGGTTGTACACGTATTTTCAGAAATAGACTTTACACGAACTCCTGTGAAGTATGCAGAAGGCAAATTAAACAATAAGAAAGCATTGATTTTACTAGGGCTGAGTTTCATCTTCTTCGAAATATTTTACGAAGATATTCAATAAATCGATGACTTCCTACTTGTTAAATTTATGTTAATTATAGTACTATGCGTAACACACTACTGTCTTTTAGACATATATTTGTATAAGAAAATAATAAGTTATGGAAACTACAATCTCAGAAAACCAAAAAAACACAAGTACTTTCATTCATCTGTCAACGTTTTTAAAGTACTTTTTTCCGTTTGCAAATTATATTGCTCCTTTATTAATTTGGACATTCAACAAAGAAAAAGCATTTGTGGACGAACATGGTAAGCAGGCAATCAATTTTCAATTGAGCATTTTAGTTTATACTTTATCTATAGGTTTAATATGCCTTCCGTTTTTTATCGTTTTCGCCACAGACTTTGTTTCATTAATTGATGCAATTGATCATAGTGCAGGAGAATTTTCGGTGAACAATATTAGAAATCTTTCAGGTTACATATTGTTGTTTGGCTTGGCTATTCTATTATTACTAGGATTGTTCGTTTTCGAACTTTATGCAGTAATCAATGCTTCTATTCACGCCTCAAAAGGACAATTATATAAATATCCACTTAGCATTCCATTTATAAAAACTAATCTAAACCCTATTCAAAATGAGCACATTCATTAGTTACTTATTGGCAGCCATTTTGCAGTTTATAGGCGCAAGCATGCCTCAGGAACAGAAAACTGTTAGCGTATTGAATCATCAACAATGCGAAGAAACCGCCAGCGTGCTTCCTTATTCATTCATCATCAATAACGAACAGGAATTAAAAACAAGAAATGAACAATTATGAAATGCGCCAACAACGAATCTTAATTAATAAACTTGAGATTTATAATAGGCGCAATCCATTTGACATTCAAAAAACAAACAATTAAGACAAATGAAAATCGAAAACACAAAAGCACAGATGCGAAAAGGGGTTTTGGAGTTCTGCATCCTTTCCGTTCTTAAAGACGGCGAAGCTTACACTTCAGACATTCTTGAGACCCTAAAAGACGCAAAAATGCTTGTCGTGGAAGGCACGATCTATCCGCTGCTCACAAGGCTTAAAAATGCGGGATTGCTTTCCTACCGTTGGGAAGAATCTACCGGTGGACCACCACGCAAGTATTATGAACTTACCGAAACCGGTAAACTATTTTTAACCGAATTGAACGATACCTGGGCAGAACTTGAACAGGCCGTGAACAAAGTAACCAGCGAAAAAAACACAAAATGAACAAGACAGTAAACATAAATTTGGCAGGCACTTCCTTTCATATAGACGAAGATGCCTTTGGGAAGCTTTCGCGCTACCTGGATGCCATCAGGAGATCACTGAAGGGTGCTGACGGAAGTGAAGAAATAATGCAGGACATAGAATCCCGTATTGGCGAACTTTTTTCTGAAAAGATTGAAAGTTCATCTCAAGTAATAAACTTGAAAAATCTTGACGAAGTGATTGCTGTTATGGGACAGCCTGAAGATTATGAAGTAGATGACGAAATTTTTGATGACGTTCCCCCTTCTTCAAAAACTTATACAAAATCAAGAGGAAGTGCTACACACAAACAGCTTTTTAGAGATGTAGACAACAAATATATCTCGGGGGTTTCCTCAGGTTTAGGACACTATATTGGTGTTGACGCCATTTGGATCCGTCTTTTGTGGATACTTCTAATTGTTGCAGGCTTTGGTTCTCCAATAGTTGTCTATATATTATTGTGGATTTTGGTGCCACCAGCGCTTACAACTTCTGAAAAGTTAAGAATGACGGGCGAGCCCGTAAATATTTCAAACATAGAGCGAAAATTTAAAGAGGGTTTTGATAATGTTGCCGACCGCGTAAAAAACGTTGATTATGACAAATACGGCAACAGAATAAAAACGGGAGCTTCCGGTTTTTTTGACAGCTTAAGTAGCTTGATAGTTACCTTATTTAGAGTGTTTGCCAAGTTTATCGGGATATTAATAATTATTGTTTCACTCTTTACCATAATTGGTCTCGTAGTTGGTTTTTTCACTTTTGGCTCCATAGACTTTTGGGGAAATAATGAAATAATGGAAAAAATTGCAATGGTTGATACAACCAATGTTCCAATCTGGCTTCTGTCTCTATTGGCACTATTTGCTATTGGGATTCCATTTTTCGCCTTATTTGTATTGGGTTTAAAACTTTTAATAAGCAATCTCAAATCCATGGGCTCAACAATGAAGATCCTTCTAATTGTAGTTTGGGCATTGTCTATAATCGGCTTAACTATTTTGGGAATCAAACAAGCAACCGAACAAGCTTACGATGGAAATTATATTGAAGAGCAGACTTTGGCCGTAAAAACTGGAGATACATTGCATATTTCAATGCGCGCAGATAAACAATTCAGTTATGAAGTGAGCAGAGATAATGGTTTAAACATTAAATATACAGCAGACGATAAAAAAGTTATTTATTCTAATGATATCCAGCTGAATATAAAATCCTCAAAAGATTCCCTTGGTAAGATAATTTTCGAAAAATCTGCTGAAGGTAACAATCATCTCGATGCAAAAAAGCGGGCGGAAGCTATTGAATATAACTATTCGTTTGAAAACAATAGTTTAATACTTGACGGGTTTTTCATTACTGAAACTTTAAATAAATATCGCGATCAGCAAATTGAAATAACCATATATGTGCCAGAGGGAACGATAGTTTATTCTGAAGAAAGTGCAACATCCTATTATGGCTTTAATTCAGATTTAACAGAATTAACGGATTGGGATAACGATGCGCATTACTTCAGAATTTTGAAAAATAAATTTGAATGTCTGGATTGTAAAGAAAAAGAGGAAGCAATTGAAAATGGTGATTCACTAGAGATAATAAACTCCCAACAGATTTTGGACACCATCAAAACCAACAAAAACCAAAATTGGGAAGAAGAAGTGAAAGATGATTTCAAAAACACTACTGCTTCAACACAAAAACAGAGCAAAACAATAACAGTGACAGTTGATTAATAACCAAAAAACCAAATTATATGAAAACAATAAACATCATAGCAGTAATTGGCGCTGCAATACTTCTAAGTTCCTGCAATTTAAACATTATTACAGGTGAAAATGGCAACGGAAACGTTGTAACCCAAGAACGGAACGTTATCGAAAATTTCACAGAAGTTAAAGGTAGCGCTGGATTGGATGTCTATCTTACCCAAGGTGATGAAAATAAAATTGTGGTAGAGGCTGATGAAAATCTGCAACAATACATTGAAACCGATGTGGAAAATGGAAGGCTACACATTACCACTTCCGAAAATATTGGTCGATCAAAAGCCAAGAAAGTTTATGTAACTTATAAAGAAATCAACACTGTGGAGGCCAGCAGCGGCGCAGATGTAACTGGTAATTCTGTAATTAAAAGTGAAAATATTTCACTGAAAAGCAGTAGTGGCGCAGATTTAAAAGTAGAAGTTTTCACCAAAAATCTAACCGCTAAAACCAGTAGCGGTGCAGATTTAGAAGTTTCCGGAAAAGCATCTTCGCTAATTGCAGATGCCTCCAGCGGAAGTGAACTGAACGCAAGAGATCTTTTAGTGATAAGTTGTAACGCCGAAGCATCAAGCGGTGCTGAAGTTACCGTAAATGTGAAAGATAATTTAGAAACAAAGGTAAGCAGTGGCGGTGATGTAAATTATTATGGAAATCCCGTTTCTGTAAACTCAAACGAAAGTCATTCTGGGAATGTACACAAAATGTAAAGCTATCGACATCTTTTATTTTTAACAACCCCGAATTTCCAAAAAGGCTTAACAGTTTCTTAAAATACTGTTAGGCCTTTTCACATTTATCATAATTTTAAGAGGACTATTTCGTTTTTCTATCATCTTTGAATAAAAATAAAACATTATGAAAAAAATATTGATTGTATTTACAATAATAGCATTTGCAGCATGTAGCTCAAAAGATGATTCAGGCGATGCGAATACAAACGAATTTGAACAAATAGAAACCACACTGCCATTAGCCCAATGGGAAATAAGCAAACTTATTGAAGGTCAATCAGACCACACGGCGGATTTTGAAAGTTTTATATTCACCTTTAATGAAGACGGTACAGTATTAGCCCAAAATGATCTTTTCACAGAAAATGGAACTTGGTCTTATGATAACTCTTCCAGTAGTAGCGAAGAATTAAAACTACAATTTAGTGAAACAACTCCTTTTGATGAAATTAACGAAGACTGGGATATTGTTTCGGTTTCCAGTTCAAAAATAGAATTATCACATATTAGTGGTGGTAATGGCGATATTGAACTTTTGACATTTTCGAAATTATAATTTCAAAAAATTCTTAAAATTAAAATGCCGCTAAATAGCGGCATTTTTTTTATATTTTAAAAAATCTTAAGCTGTAATCTCAGTTTCAATTGTTGCTAAATAACGTTCAGCATCCAATGCAGCCATACAGCCTGTCCCTGCGGCGGTTACTGCTTGACGATATTCTTTGTCCTGCACGTCACCACTTGCAAATACACCCGGTTTATTGGTTTTGGTAGTTTTCCCTTTAGTAATTAGGTAGCCCGTTTCATCCATATCTAATTGTCCTTTAAAGATATCGGTGTTGGGTTTATGACCGATTGCAATAAAAAGACCCGTAATTTTTATCTCTTCTTTTTCCCCGGTTTCGTTGTTTACCATTCGTAGACCTTCCACCACTTGCTCTCCCAAAACTTCGTCAACTTCAGTATTATAGCGTACTTCTAAGTTTTTTGTATTGTTAACTCGGTGTTGCATCGCTTTTGAAGCCTTCATATAATCTTTGCGAACAAGCATTGTAACTTTACTGCAAATATTTGACAAATACGTAGCTTCCTCCGCTGCAGTATCTCCTGCTCCAACAATTGCTACTTCTTGATTTTTATAGAAAAAGCCATCACATACCGCACAGGCAGAAACGCCACCTCCCCGTAACTTTTGCTCACTTGGCAATCCTAAATATTTTGCAGTTGCTCCTGTTGAAATAATAACAGTCTCAGCCTCAATTTGAGTAGAGTTATCAACAGTTATTTTATGAATTCCACCCACTTCATCACTAAACTCAACGTTTGTAACCATCCCAATTCTCACTTGAGTTCCAAAACGTTCAGCTTGTTGTTGCAATTGTACCATCATAGTTGGGCCATCAATTCCTTCTGGATAGCCTGGAAAATTATCAACTTCAGTTGTAGTTGTCAATTGTCCGCCAGGCTCCATACCTGTATACATAACTGGTTTCATATCTGCGCGCGCAGCATATATGGCCGCAGTATAACCTGCGGGTCCAGAGCCAATGATAAGGCATTTTATTCTTTCAATAGTTTCGCTCATGATATATTTCTTCAATATTTTTTCGAATTGTAAAAATAACAACTTTCAAAGGAATGTACCTTTAAAAGTTATGAAGAATTATTATCCATATATTAATCAAGCCTATCAATTTCCTTCGGAAGATTTATTTGAAGTGTTTCAGAACACGTGAACCGCAAATTCCTGAATTCCTCTTTATTCTTTTCTATTTCTTTATTCCAAAATGGAACCATTTCAGAAAACTTCTGCTTCCACTCCTCAGATTTTGCTTTTTCAGGATAGGCAAAATGCAGCAAATCAATCATTATATCCACTGCCACCGAAGCTCCTGGAGAAGCACCTAAGAGCGCTGTAATCTTTCCATCTTTGCTGTGCACAACTTCGGTTCCAAATTCCAATGAACCGCCCTCTTCATCGTCGCGTTTTATAATTTGAACCCGTTGTCCTGCAACTTTTAAATCCCAATCATCACTTTTAGCATCTTTTACAAACTTTCGGAGTTCTTCCATTCTATCCTCGTGCCCCATTCTTACTTGCTCTATCAGGTATTTTGTAAGTGGAATGTTATGCCAAAAAACTCCCCACATAGACGGAATATTGTCCCATCTAATACTTTTGAAAAGATCAAAAAACGATCCTTGCTTTAAAAACTTAGTGCTGAAACCTGCGAAAGGACCAAATAAAAGTTCTTGTTTTCCATCAATATAGCGTGTGTCTAAATGTGGCATGGACATTGGCGGCGCTCCCACTTCGGCTTTACCATAAACCTTTGCGTGGTGTTTTTTTATTACTTCGGGCCTGTTGCAAATAAGCCATTCGCCACTAACAGGAAAGCCTCCGTAGCCTTCCTTTTCGTCAATTTCCACTTTTTGAAGCAGTGGTAATGCTCCCCCACCCGCACCAATAAAAACATGCTCGGCATCACAGTGGATATTTTCTTTTGTTTTTAGATTTTTTATTTTTACCAACCACTCTTCGTCTTCCGTGGGATCCACATCTTCTACTTCGTGCATCGTGAAAACTGGGGTATCAAATTTTTCTTCCAAAATTTTGAAAAAAGTGCGGGTAAGAACGCCATAGTTTACCTCTGTGCCAAGTTCCATGCGGGTAGCGGCTAATTTTTCAGAATCGTTTCTATCAGTCATCATCAAAGGAAACCATTGTTTCATTTCCTCAAAATTTACTGTAATTTTCATTTCTTCAAACATGGGGTGTTTTTGCATCTCGGCCACCCTCTTCTTTAAAAACTCAACATTATCTTCTCCTTCCACCCAACTGTGGTGCGGAACAGCATGTATAAACTCTTTTGGATCATCAATCAAATTATTATTTACCAAAAAAGACCAAAATTGTTTCGATTTTTCAAACTGTGAACAAACTTTAATAGCTTTTGAAACATCTATGGAGCCATCTTCTTTTTCGGGAGTATAATTTAATTCACAAAATGCAGAATGACCCGTTCCCGCATTGTTCCAAGCAGCGGAACTTTCCAAGGCTACTCTATCCAATCTTTCAAGAATAAGTATTTTTTGATTTTTATCTATCAATTTTAGCATAAGTGCTAAGGTGGCGCTCATTATTCCTCCACCTACGCAGATTAAATCATATTCTTTTTCGATAGTTTTATTTACAGTCATCTTTTCGAGATTTTACTCAAAATTAAACAATCAAATAAAGTTTTGTCCTTAAAGAATTATTAATACTTTTTTTGAAATGATAACTCCTTAAATATTTAAGTATTTATTAAAAAAGCAACTTGTCAAACTTTATAATTTGATTATTTTTGCCGTTCAATTTTTGGAATTCTAGAGGTAGTTTTTTATAATTTAGCTTCGCTAAATACAAGCTGTTAAAGTATAAATTGCACCATAGAAAAGATTCCGATATAAAACTGGGAATTGCACTTAATTTAAAAGTGCAAAATTAAAAACATCATTCGGGATGTAGCGCAGCCTGGTAGCGTACACGTCTGGGGGGCGTGGGGTCGCAAGTTCAAATCTTGTCATCCCGACGAACCACTATCTAGTGGTCATCAAAGCACTGTTAATCTATTGATTTTCAGTGCTTTTAATTTTTTATGATATCAATCAATATCGTTTAATATCATATAGCTGGTGTAGAGTTCGGTTAATGGATTTATACATTTATTGTTGTAAATTTAAGTAGTCAGAGTGGCTATTTTAAGATCGTCTTTTCTTAAAGATTTGTTTAATCAAAAAGACGAAATAATGAGGAATAACAGCACTTTAACCGTATTAATCTTTACCAGGGACATTACTTATAATCCTAATAAACTTACAATCTATGCGCGTATTACCGTAGATGGAAAACGTGCGGAAATCAGTTTGAAGCGTTACACTGCGGTGAATGTTTGGGACGTTTCCAAAGGAAGGGTCAGTGGCACTTCCCAAAAAGTAAGATTACTTAATAGTTATTTAGATGAAGCTTACGTGCAAATTATGGATGCACATAAGCAATTGCTCCAAGAGGGTAAATTAATTACAGCACAAGCAGTGAAAGCCCGATATTTAGGACAGGATGAGCTAAACCAGTCCCTAAAAGAATTGGTCACATACCACAACACCAATATGGTTACGGTTCTGAAATATGGCACGATGAAAAACTATTATTCCACTGAGCGTTATCTGCACAAATTTTTAAGAGATAAATTCAAGACACCCGACATCTATTTAAAACAATTGAACTATCGTTTCATTGTAGATTTCGAACAATATATTCGAAATTATACACCAAAGAAAGCGAGAAGGACCTGTTCCAACAACGGAACGATGAAACACTTGGAGCGATTGATGAAAATGACCAACCTGGCGGTAAGACTGGAATGGTTGGACAAAGATCCCTTTCGAAATTATAAACTGAACTATCAAAAAAGCGAGCGAAGTTATCTATCTGAAAGAGAGTTGCGACTTATTGAAGAAACAATCTTTATGGGTGAAGGATATGAAAAAGTGCGGAATGTATTTTTATTTTCCTGTTATACGGGATTATCCTATATAGATGTTAAACAATTACAAACCTATCAATTAGTACGTGGAATTGACAGAAATTACTGGTTACATACCAAACGAGAAAAGACAAAGGAGACAGTAAAGATTCCTTTACTGCCTAAAGCCAAGCTAATTATTGATAAATACTCCAATACGGTAGACCAAAAAATTAGTGGCAAATTACTTCCGGTTTTTAGTAATCAAAAAGTGAACAGTTATTTAAAGCATATAACTAAAGCGTGCGGTATTCATAAGAATATTACGTTTCATTCAGCACGTCATACATTCGCAACAACTATAACTTTATCGAATGGGGTGCCGATTGAAACAGTTTCCAAAATGTTGGGACATTCAAACTTAAGTACAACTCAAGTTTATGCAAGAGTATTAGAGAAAAAGGTTGGTGAGGATATGCAAAATTTGATTTCACTTTTTGAAAAGAGAAAAAACGAAGAAACACTTGATAAAGAAGTGTCAAATAAATAAGATTAATAATTGTCCGTTAACCGTTCTTTTAAGTTTTCAAAATTCTCTGGTGAAATTTCCAGTTTGAAATAGGCCTTGCCGAATTTAGGTTTTATTAAAATAGTTTTATCGAGAAGCCTTGAAGTCATTTTTCGATGATATTCTAGTTCTTTTATTAATGTACCATTCTGTTTTCTAATGGTGTCGATTTTAATTGTGGCATCTTCCATACTCTCTCCAAGTTCATTATTGAAACCTGTTTTATTTTCAAGTAATAATGGTTGTTTCTGCATAAAAACTTCTTCGGTAAGTAAGCTCAACATTGCAGTTGTGGGTTTAAGTTGTGATTTTTCTATATTCTTTATAATGGCAATGATCGAGTCCAATTTCTTTAATATGGCTCCCTCCAATCTTTTAAAATAGTGTCCAACATTCTCATGTGGTGATATTCCATTATTCTTAAAAAAGTCCAATATAATATTCATAGATTCCGAATGAGATTTTCCTACATATTTTGAATATTCACGAAATCGTTTCGCTGTGGATTTTTTGAATCGAATGGTCGCAAATGTGTCAATATTTTTCATAATATTATTTTATTTAGATAAAAAAATCACTGGTTTCATTGGGCTAAGAGCATATTTACGTCAAAAATTATGATTTCAATTATTTAAAAACAACACAACTAACTGATAATAAGCGAATTAAAAATGTATAACATCGCGCAGCGTGTTACCCTCTTGCTTCTCCAATTTGTCCACCCGCGGACAAAATTTTAGAACCTTTTACAGAAAATTAAGAGTCTCATCTGAAATTTAGAATTGATTGATATTTTTTGTGAAATTCAATTTTAATAACCCAAATTTTAATCAAGTAATAATCAATTCATTTGCGGATTGTTCAATGAAATGCTTTCAAAAAAAAAAAGACCCTTGAGGTTTTCAAAGGTCTTTCTGGTCATAACAACTACAGACTAAAAATATTAATATTCACTAGGTAACAACAATGTATTATCTATAAAATACAATCGGAGTTCATCCAAGGGAAAATCGGTTGCTCTGTATTTATGTGTTTCGAATATCGTACCATTGTCATCTCCATAGGTAATGGTCGCCTGACATCCTAATTTCTCTTGCTCCTCTTCCGAGAGTCTTTTAAAATCAATAGTTATAAAATAGCTTTTTTGCATAAGGCTTTTGGCTATGATGGAATTGTCCGTAACCAACCAAAAACATTCTGCAGCATCCACTAGATATCTTATTCCATCGGTAAAACGGGTTCGTGTCAATGGGATTTGATAGAACATTTCCGTTCCGTGAAAATGTTGCAATCCTTCTTTGATTTCGTTAACTTGTGCTTTCATAATTTTCTATTTTATGTAGTGAATAATGAATAAGAGGGCGGTACTTTCCACGGAAACGCCCTCTTAAATTTTACCGCTGTTATTCAGCGTTTCCGTTGTCCTTGGTTCCAAGTAATAGGATTTCATCGGCTACCACTTCGGTAACGTATCGTTTCTCCCCGGCTTCGGTTTCATAGGAACGGGAGGTCAATTTGCCCTCTATGGCAACTTCCTTTCCTTTGCCTACGTATTTCTCTACGATTTCGGCAATCTTACCCCAAGCAACAATATTGTGCCATTGTGTGTTCTGCACTTTTTCCCCCTCAGAATTTTTATAAAACTCATTGGTTGCAAGTGAAAAATTTGCGACTTTCTTGCCGCTCTCTAGGGTCTTAGTTTTTGGGGCATTCCCCACGTTTCCAATCAACTGTACTTTGTTTTTTAAAGTGCTCATAATAAAATATTTAAGAATTAATTAAAATTGCTATCTGAACTATTCAGACAATTTATTGTTATATTTTTTTGAATTGATTTACTTATTATATCTTGAGCGTTTTCCCTTTTTGTTTTTTTTGGTGCCGCTTCCTTTTTGATGTTTTTGTAGGATTTCATAAGATTCATTTTAGATTTACTTCCCATAGTGCCCTCGCTGTTACCTTTTTTTGTTGCTGATACATTTTCAATATTTGGAATTGATAAGGACTTATAAAAGGGAGTTTTCGACCGGTTATGCAGTCCGTTTAACTTCCGAATGTTGGTATTTTGCTTACAAAAAAAGGGTTGGGACAGCGCCGGTAAAGGAGGTTTCTAAAAGACGTATGTGAAATACTAAATCAAGGGAAGTGGAAACAATTGCAGAAATATTAATTCAGAACGAGCGGACTCCGTTCACGATTTCGGATTGGAATGGAGTGCGCTTCCAAGCCTCGACGTTTCGGGACGGGAAGGGCAAGCGGAATGGAAAGTAGAAATTGAGGACGGTGTCCAAGACCTTTTTAGAGAAGCTCTTTTCTCAGAATGGAGCTTTTCGCGGAACGCAGGGAAAGTGCTGAACGGGATATAAGTACTGAACTTGATTTTCAGCAGGATTTAAAGCGGACTTCGTTCACAATTTCGAATTGAAATGAAGCGTCCCGTTCCAGCAAGGCAGCTCGGGTTCACAGAAGAGAAAGTAGAAATTGGGGACGGTGTCCAAGATCTTTGGAGAGAAGCTCTTTTCTCGGAATGAAGCTTTTCGCGGAATGTAGGGGAAAGTGCTGAACGGGTTATAACAATTATATTTTATTCTTAGTAGGATTTAAAGCGGACTTCACTTCAAAGATGGAGATAGGAATGGAGTTTGGACGCTTCCCGTATTTTTCAGGAATAAGTGGACAAGTAGAATGATAATCGCAATCTTTGGAGTTGTGTCCAAGATATTTGTAGTGAAGCTCTTTTCTCGAAATGGAGCTTTTCACGGAATGGAGGGGAAAGTGCTGAACGGGTTATATGAAGTGTATTTGAATCTTAGTAGGATTTAGAGCGGACTTAACTTCAAAGATGGAGATGGAATGACGTTTGACCGCTTCCGGACTTTTTTCGGAATAACCGGGCAAGTGGAATGGAGAATGGAATCTTTGGAGTTGTGTCCAAGATTTTTAAAGTGAAGCGCATTTCTTGAAATGGAGCTTTTTCTGCGGAATTTAGCGGAATGGGCTGAGTGGTATGAAAACATTTATTATCCTTTAAAACTTCAAAAACAGTATAAAACCTCTGCTAACATTATTCAATTACTTATCACAAGCTTCGTCGTAACAGATTTTTCCCCGCTACTCACCCTTATCAGATAAATTCCTGAGGCAATTCCGTCAGTTTTTATTTTGATGTTTTTGTTTGTTCCAAAATTCCCATGGAACAACTCCTTTATCATTTTTCCCGAAATATTAAAAAGCTGGATACTTCCTTCCAAGGATAAAGTTTGCGAAATTGTAAATTCCAAGGTCGCGGGATTAGGGTACAGTATGATGGAACTCGCCGAAAGTTCGTTGTCGTCAATACCAAGACAAATGTTAACCACATTGTCAATACTGAACATCCCCCTTCCGAAAGTTCCCGCATAAAGTGTTTGTGTTGGCTCGTGCAATTTCAAGTCCATAATGACGGTAAGGGGGAGGCCGTTACCAAGAATATCCCAACTTGCGCCCTCATTTATAGAAAACCATACGTTCAAATCCGTCGCCACAAGAAGTATATTTTCCTCCGAATATGTAATAATATCGTTAACGGGAATGCTTGGCAAATTCGAAGAAATGTCCGTCCAATTTTCTCCTCCATCCATGGTTTTGAAAACGTGCGGAGTATACTCTAAATTTTTAAAACCTGAAACAGTTACATAAGCAATCATATCATCATTTGGACTCATCGCGATGGAAGTGATATATTGATCTGGCAGGCCAGTGCTTACGTTTGTCCAAGTGGCGCCACCATCAAAAGTTACGTTTACATTTCCATCATCGCTACCGGTATAAATTACGTCGAGATTGTTATAGGAAGAAGCGATTGCAGTAAGTGTTCCGAATGCCAAAGAACCGCTGGGATGAACACCATCCGTCAAGTCAGGACTGATTACAGACCAGTTTGAAGCCTTATTGGAAGTATATAATCTATTCGTTCCATAATAAAGAATTTCGTGGTCAAAAGGTGAAATGATTACCGGTGTGTTCCAGTTGTTCCTGTCGCTTCCACTAATTCCGTTGGTGGCGTAATCAAAACTGTTTCCACCATTGATGCTACGGCCCAAATTTCCATATTGAGATTCCACGTAAATGTAGTTATTGTCCACAGGGTCAACGTTTACGTGAAAACCATCACCACCCCAAATGGAGTTCCAGTCACTTGCTCCACCTGTAATTGTTCTAATAGTATTGTTGTCCTGTGTTCCGCCATAAAGTCTTTCCGGTTGGGTTTTGTCAACTTCAATATTGTAAAATTGGGTTAAGGGGAGGTTCAAGAACTTAGTCCAATTGCTGCCACCATTATTGGAAATATAAGCGCCGCCATCGTTACCGGCAAACATAAAATTACTGTTGGTTCTTGAAAATTCTAGTGCATGATGATCTACGTGCATACCTTGCAAAGTCTGCCAAGAGGCACCGCTATCGATAGATTTTGCAATCTCAAAACCTACAATATATACTTCTGATGAATTGGTTGGGTTTACGCGAAGATTTCCAAAATACCAACCAAAATTGGCATCGATGCCACTTAGAGTAGCTGCCGGAGTTACCAGCGTCCAATTATTCCCATTGTCGGTACTTTTGTACAAGCCATTGAATTCGTTAGTAACTTTATTGGTTGTGTAACGCGCATAAACTGTGGAAGGATCGGATTCCGAAACAGCGATTCCAATTCTTCCTGTATCCACATTTGGAGCCGGCAATCCGTTCGCCACGCCCAACTGTGTCCAAGTAAATCCCCCGTCCAGTGAGCGATGGATCGCGGAACTTAACCCGCCGTAATCACGTTCCCAAGGTTTACGGGTGCGTTCCCACATTGCAGCGTAAATAATGTTTGTATTTGCTACATTCATAGCAACATCTATTGCAGATGTGGAATCAGTTACGAACAAAACCTGTTCCCAACTTCCACCTCCGTTTAGAGTTCTATAAATTCCTCGATCGCTATTTTTACCGTATAATTGACCTGTGGCTGCCACAAAAACGCGGTCTGGGTTTTTGGGATCCACTACGATTCGACCAATATGACTGCTTTCGGGCAAACCTATGTTTGTCCAAGTATCGCCTGCGTTGTCGCTTCTGTAAATTCCGTCGCCAAAATAAGCACCGTCGGTCGCACTTCCATTTGCTTCACCAGTTCCTGCATAAATCCGTTGCGGGTTGGAAGATGCAATGGCAATGTCACCAATGGACATTTTTGCTTCATCATCAAAAATCGGAATCCAGTTGGCGCCACGATCATAACTTCTAAAAATCCCACCTGTGGCGGTGGCTACATAAAGATGGTCATCGTTATCTGGAGCTATTGCAACATCCGTAATTCTTCCGCCAGTGTTTAATGGCCCTACGAATGCCCACTCACCAACTACTTCCGGCGATCTGTTGGCAAGAATTTGTTTTGTTTGAATGATGGCTCTTTTATAGGCTTCCTTATTGATATAATTGTTTGGGTAGGCACGCTGGTTGTACATCCACTCTGCGGGATATTCCAATTTTCCGGGTTTTTCTTCGTCAATTTTCTCCTGTCCACCCGCCTGCACGATTTCTGAATTATTTTTATAACTTGAAATAAAAAACGTAGAAAGCACAAGCAAAAGCAACATCAAAAAAAAGGGAAGTGTGTATCTTTTCATAACGAATATTTTAGGATATGTACTGTTTTAATCAAATCACGATTTTTTAAGAAGCTTGACTTCTTTTTTATTGGCAATAATGACTCTTAATCTATATGGCTGTAACAACATTTACAGTGTAAAATCATTTGTTATTTAGAACAGTTCTAAACAAAGATATATTTTTTTGAGACACACTAGACCTTATGTAACCGTTTATTTACAATTAATCTTCCAAAATCTAGAATCCAAAATCTAGAATAAGAAACCGATGATGCTTTGGATAGTGTTGTCAATTTCTAGAACACCAATTCATTATTTGCACAACCTGTGCATTCAATTTTTATTATATTTGCAATCTTCTATGAAAGTATTTGTTACCATATCTATGTCTATTTTATTCTTTTTTCAAGGAATCAGCCCAGATATGGACTTATGCGAACCAATTCAGGAAATTTCAAACGTTATTACCCATTATCAAGACCATAAAGTTTATGGCGACTCTTTCTTTGAATATGTGGTGGAAGATTATATCGATAAAGATGCAAATAATGAAGGGCATCATAACAATTCAGAGAATGAAAATATACCTGTTCATTCCCATCATCAATGTTGTCATCCCGTAGTATTTATAGCAAATACCAATTCGGCTCTATTCAATCGATTAAAGTTTGAAGAGAAACAACAATTTACTTATCATTCTTTCCAATTAAATTCCAGATATCTGGAATCTCTTTTCCAACCCCCAAGGGTTTAATTCAGTTTTTTTTAAGGATAGCTATATCCTAACGTGATGCTTTTTCAAATTATGCATCGCTAAATAAATGCGTTATGCCATTTCGTAACGTAAATTTTTAAACTGAATTAATACATTTTATATGATTAACAAAATCATTTCATTTTCCATTAATAATAAATTTATTATTGGGCTATTTATAGTGGCACTTGTGGGCACGGGCATTTACTCTATGGCCACTATAAATTTGGGGTCTGTTCCCGATATTACAAACAACCAAGTACAAGTCATTACAGTCGCACCAAATTTAGGAACGGAAGACATAGAACAATTTATAACCTATCCGGTGGAATTGGCAATGGCCAATTTGCCCGATGTCATAGAGTTGCGTTCCGTTTCACGTTTTGGTCTTTCCGTAGTTACCATTGTTTTTAAAGACGAAGCTGGAACTTATTTACCGCGACAGCTCGTGCAGGAGAAACTTGCAGAAGTAAGCGAAGAAATTCCCGACGGATTCGGCAAACCCTTTATGGCACCTATTACTACAGGTTTGGGCGAAATTTACCAATACAGCCTAAAAGTAAAGGAAGGCTACGAAGATAAATATGATGCAATGGAGCTTCGAACAATCCAAGATTGGATTGTAAAACGCCAAATGGCATTAGTGCCAGGAGTTGTCGAGGTCAATGCTTTTGGAGGATATGTAAAACAATATGAAGTTGCCATAAACCCTAATAAGCTCAAAAGTTTTGGCATTACTATGAATCAGGTTTTTGAGGCTCTCAAAATGAACAATGCCAATACGGGTGGAGCTTATATTGAGAAAAACAGTCAAGCCAATTTTATTCGTGGTGAAGGACTTGCACGTAGTCTTGAAGATCTAGAAAATACGGTTGTTATTACACAAAACGGCAGTCCTGTATTAATTCGTGATGTTGCCGAAAAAGTAGGCTATGGCAATCAAGTGCGGTATGGTGCTTTTACGCAAGACGGGCACGAATCTGTAGGTGGACAAATTTTGATGCTGAAAGGGGAAAGTCCGAGTGACGTGGTTAAAAATGTAGAAAAACGTATAACCGAAATTCAAAAATCCTTACCGGAAGGCATTTATATCGATGCTTTTTTGAGCAGAAGCGACCTCATTGAAAGAACCACAAGTACCGTTGAGAAAAACCTTATTGAAGGGTCCTTGATTGTAATATTCGTTTTGGTACTTCTTTTGGGTAGTTTCCGTGGCGGATTGATAACAGCTTCGGTAATTCCTTTATCCTTATTGTTCGCATTTATTTTGATGAAACAATTTGGTGTTTGGGCGAACCTAATGTCTTTGGGTGCAATTGACTTTGGGATTATCGTGGATGGTGCAGTGATTATAGTGGAAGGAATGGTATTCCACATTCATCAACGGATGAAAAAAACTACAGCAGCAATTAATCAAACTGAAATGGATGAAATAGCATACGATTCGGCAAGTAAAATGATGAATTCTGCCTTTTTCGGACAATTGATTATTCTAATTGTTTTCACACCCATACTCTTTTTAACAGGCGTTGAAGGAAAAATGTTTCGCCCGATGGCGTTTACATTCGGTTTTGCCGTTTTGGGTGCTATTATCCTTTGTCTTACTTACGTTCCGATGATTTCAGCACTCTTTTTAAAACCAGCTAAAAACCAAAATAGTTGGTTCGCTAAATTCGAAAACCGAATTGACAGATTCAGCGATAAAATAATGAGTGGCTTAAACCGTGCCTATCTTCCCTTGCTCAATTTTGCGCTTCGTTTTAAGGCAGGTGTCGTAATTGGAGCAGTAGCATTATTATTGTTTGCCGGCTTTATTTTTAGCAATATGGGAGGCGAATTTATCCCAAAATTTGATGAGGGCGATATCGCCTTTCAAGCTTTGATAAAACCGGGAAGCAGCCTCACGGAATCCATTGAGGCTTCAAAAAAACTTCAAAATATCGTTAAGCAGTTTCCAGAAGTAAAAACAGTAGTTTCCAGAATTGGTGTTGCCGAAATTCCTACCGACCCAATGCCAATGGACATTGCCGACAGCTATATCATTCTTGAAAAAGATAAAAGCAAATGGACTTCGGCAGATAGCAAGGAAGAACTCATAGAAAAAATCCAAGAGAAAATGTCTGTGGTTCCCGGTGTCAATTTTGTGTTTACCCAACCCGTGGAACTTCGTTTTAATGAACTGCTCACGGGCGTTAGGGAAGATGTTGCCATAAAATTATATGGCGAGGATTTGGGAGTTCTGGCAGATAAAATTCAGGAAATCGCAGCAGTCATCAGAACCGTTCCCGGAGCCGTAGATCTTAATGTGGAAGCCACCAGCGGTTTACCGCAAATGACCGTGGTATACAATCGTGCAAAAATGGCGCAATACGGTGTAACCGTTGATAAATTGAACGATTATGTGAGTGCTGCTTTTGCGGGAGAAAAAGCAGGCGTCATTTTTGAAGGCGAAAAGCGATTTGATCTCGTCATTCGTTTGGCAGAGGAATTTAGAACGGACATCAACAGCCTTAAAAATCTATACATCGATTTGCCAAACGGCGCGCAAGTTCCTTTAAAGGAAGTAGCGGACATCAGTTACAAACCGGGACCTATGCAAATTTCAAGGGATAATACCTACCGTCGAATTTCGGTTGGGGTTAATGTCCGCGGTCGGGATGTAAAGTCAATGGTGGAAGAAATTCAGCTGAAATTGGAAACCGAAGTTAAATTGCCAGCGGGTTATTACGTAACCTACGGTGGTTCATTTGAAAATCTGCAACGTGCCACAGACCGATTAATGATCGTAGTACCAATTGCATTGTTCTTGATATTCATTCTGCTCTATTTTGCGCTAAACTCATTTTCACAATCCATTATGATTTATATGGCTGTGCCATTGGCTGCCATTGGTGGTGTATTTGCTCTTTGGATTCGTGGTATGCCTTTCAGTATTTCTGCGGGCGTAGGGTTTATCGTACTCTTTGGGGTTGCAGTATTGAACGGACTGGTGCTGATAAATAAATTCAACGAACTAAAAGAAAGTGGAATGACAGATATTAAAAAACGTATATATGAAGCTACGCACGAACGTTTACGGCCAATTTTGCTTACCGCTACCGCGGCCATAATGGGCTTTATCCCAATGGCGGTTTCCAACTCTGGGGGTGCCGAAGTACAACGGCCTTTGGCAACGGTAGTTATTGGCGGGTTGCTTACCGCAACATTTCTAACCTTGGTGGTTATCCCTGTGTTATATTATTGGCTCGAAGCACGAAAAGAGAAAAAAGGGAATGATGGCGATGTAAGCTACATCAATAAAAGCACTACTGTAATTACAATCCTTTTACTATTAGGTGGTGTTTTCACTTCTGGAAGTAGCTTTGCGCAGGAAATGAATCAAGATTCGGCAATTCCAAAAACCATTACTTTGGAAGAAGCCATTGCAATGGCAAAGCAAAATTATCCGTCCCTTAAAGAAAGTCAGGCTTTTATTGAACGTGACCAGGCTATGAAAGGAACAAGTTTCGACATGGGAAGCACACAGGTTTTTACTGGAAAAGAAGAATATGGTAATAACCTACCCGGAATTGAAACCACCATTGGTGTTCAGCAGGGCAATATTGATTTGCTTTCGGGTTTTTCAAAATCGAAGTTTTACAAACAGCGAGTGGCTCTGGGCGAAAAATTCTATGCCGTCAACGAGCAACAGCTAGTGCGAAATGTGATGCAGGCCTACGACCAAATAAATTACAACAAGGCACAATTGCTTTTTGCGGAACAACTGGATAGTGTTTATGCCAATTTTAAAACGGCGGCACAGTTGCGATATGACACAGGCGAAACAGGCAAGTTGGAATTTATTTCCGCTTCTTCGGAATACCAACAGATTCAGGTATTGCGACAACAGGCCTACGATGATATTGAAATTGCCAAACGTGCCTTAAAGCAATATTTGGGAACGGATGGACCTGTTGAAACGGTTTCAGTTTCATACGAGCCGATGAATTTGAACACGTTGTTGGATTCAACTTCCGTGGCAAACAACCCGATGTTGCAATATTCACTTCAAAATGTGGAAGTTAGCAAAGCCAATGTGGGCGTTGAAAAATCGGAATTCCTGCCAAAATTCAGTCTTTCGTATGGACGACAAGTGGTAGATGATGTTTCAAGCTTCAATACCTATCAGGCAGGGATTAGTATTCCGTTGTGGTTTTTTCCACAGAAATCAAGGGTAAAGGCAGCCAAGGCAGATGCAATGGTCGCAGAAAATCAATATTTGGAACAGAAAGCAATTACCGAAAGTACAGTTTCCCAATTACAAAAATCCCTTGAAAAAACGCAAAAGATATTGCAGTATTATGAAGAAGGCGCTTTGCTTTTGGCGGAGGAACAAATAACCACGGCACAATTGGCTTCCAAGGAAGGCGAAATAGATTATGTAACCTATATCACAATCCTCAATAGTGCCATCAGGATTAAACAAACACATTTACAATATATTAATCAATATAACCAACAGACCATTGAGGTGCAATACCAATTGGGGAATTTATAATAAAAAAAATATAGAGATGAAAAATAAAGCAATAGCAGTAACATTATTTTTAGCCTTGACTTTGGTGTCCACTTCCTGTAATGAAAACGCGAAGGGAGAATTGGGTCATAAGGAAACAACTTCCGAAATTACGGAAAATGGCGAGGATTCTCACGGCGAAGAGGGCCATAGTGAAGAAGAAGGTGGACACGAAGAGGAAGAAAATGTTGTGGAAATTACAGAACAGCAGGCCGAAACTATAGGTCTTGAAATGAAAGCTTTGGAAAAACGAAACTTGGGCAACAGTATCAAAGTAACAGGAACTTTGGAACTTTTTCCACAGGACAAAGCAAACATCAGTCCTTTTATAGGTGGAAACGTTAGCTCAATCAAGGTAATACCGGGCGACAATGTGCGTAAGGGACAAGTTTTGGCATATATAGAACATCCTGATATTATTGCGATGCAACAAGAATTTCAGGAAAAGAACGATGAGCTTGTCTTTTTGAAACAGGATTTTGAGCGTAAACAGACTTTGTATGACAAAGGTGTTTCTTCGGGAAAGGATTTCCAAATGGCACAGTCAAAATTCCGTTCTACCACATCCAGCGTCAACGGTTTAAAGGCCAAATTGCGTTTATTGGGCATCAACCCTAACAAAGTTGCAGAAGGAGAGCTGTTTTCGGCAGTACCCATCACAACACCCATAAGTGGTTACGTGGATGAAGTAACTATTAGCTTGGGAGATTATGTGGGTACACAATCAAAGATGTTCTCAATTAGCGACAATTCCAAGATTTATCTCAACTTCAAAGTATATGAAAAAGACATCAGAAAAATCCAGAAAGGACAGCAAATTTATTTTTCCACCGCTTCCCGAACAGATGAATTGTTGAAGGCTACTGTGCGTTCAGTTGGTAAAACATTCGAGACAGATCCAAAAGCGTTAGAGGTTCTTGCCGATATAGAGAACAAGGATAAAAATCTACTTCCCGGAATGTACGTGGAAGGCAGAATCGTTCAGGGAGAAAAATCTGCGTTTGCAGTTCCTGAAGCGGCCATTTTTCAAAACGGCGAACAGTCCTTCATATTCATTTTGGATGAAGATAAAAAAAAGGAAGCGAACAAAATGAAATTTAAAATGATAGCTGTAACAATTGGCCTTACCGATTTGGGATTTGTGGAAGTTAATCTTCCTGCGGATGCCAATCAGGATGTTAAATTGGTTACCAAAGGAGCATATACCCTTTCTTCAGAAATGGTAAAAGGAGAATTGGAACACGGCCACTAATGAACAATAGCGGTTTTGAAGCCGAGTTTGGCAACGTTCTTATATTAGTTAAAATTTACAATCCGAGCTCGGTTCAAAACTTAAATACATATCAACAATCTTAAGTCTTTAAATATGAAAGAAATAAAAGCATTTATAAAACCAAACAGGATTCAAAAAGTAATTGATGCCCTCACCGAAAATGGTTTTAAGAGTATGACCCTCTCACAATGTGAAGGCACAGGTGCATTTAAGGCAAAAGGTGCAAGGCCATCCTTGGACTTTCACGTAACGGACAGTCCAGTAGTAAAAATAGAACTGGTCTGTCAAAACGAGGAAGCCCAAACTGCAATTGAGATAATTTTAAAAAATGGTAAAACCAACGAACCTGCAGACGGCATTATTTATCTGTCTAATATAGAGGATGCATTTCAAATTAAAACAGGCGATTCTTTAAAAAAATACGACCTATAAAACGCTTTTTAGCAAATGGAAGAAATAGTCCAACTATTGGAAAGTAAAGGGGTACGCCCCACGGCAATGCGCCTGATGACCTATAAGCGTCTGGCAGAATTGAAGGTGGCCATTAGCCTTGGGGATTTGGAAAAGGATTTTAAAGTTTCTGAAAGGAGTACTCTTTTTAGGACTATGAAAACATTTGAGGAAAAAGGTATTGTGCATCAAATTGAAGATGGGACCGGAGTTATAAAATATGCCTTATGTGAGGAATATTGTGAATGTGAGGTAGGCAACGACCTGCACTTACATTTTCATTGCAATAACTGTGAGAAAACCGTCTGCCTAACCGAACATAAAATCCCGCAAATCAATCTGCCCGATGGCTATATAACGGAAGATATAAACTTGGTGGTAAAAGGTGTTTGTGAGAAATGTAGTAGCAATTTAAAGCAAAATATTGATTTATAAATATAATCGAAATGATATCAATTTTTAAAAAACAAAGCATGTTATATATGGTGGCGCAGCATAAACTTGACGCGAAAGACTATGAAAACCTAATCCTTGAATTGACAAACCATATAAAAACCTATCCACAGGTGTATTGGTACATCGAGATGGAAAATTTTGAAGGCTGGACGGCAAACGTCTATTGGAAAGGAATTGAATTGGAACTTACTAATGAAGAACGTTTAAAACGGGTCGCATTGGTAGGAAGTGTTAAATGGCAGGAGCAATTCACAGAAGTGTTGATACCTTTTTCCAAGGCATATATTAAATTTTTTAAGACCGAAGAAAAAGAAAGTGCCAAAAAATGGCTAGAAAACTCTTACAAAAATGAAAAAACTACAAATTAAAATACCAATCATACTTCCCCAAGTACCCAATGAAAAGGACCAGTGCGTACGAAAACTCATTCAAAAGCTGCAAGAAAAAGAAGGCATAAAAAAGATACTTGTGACTGATGAAAACGATAATGGTGTACAACAGCTTTGCTTTCACTATGATCCTGAGTTTATTTCGCTCGATCGTATTCAGAGAATCGCAATGCGCACTGGTGCTTCAATACTGGATAAATATGATCATAAACTGATAGAAGTGGAAGGATTTCGCCACGCCAGACATGCCCGAAAAGTTGAAGAATCACTTAATAGACTTGATGGCGTTTTACAATCGTCAGTTGCTGTTTCAGGTATGATCGGTTTAGAATATGAAACAGCAAAAATTGATGAAAAAAAAATACTGAAATTTCTACGTAAAGAGGGGCTGAATATTATCACAACTGAAGTTGATGTGGAACGCTATCTTAAAAAGACTTCCGAAGATACTGAGCCTCTTAAAGAAACCAATAAAAAAGAACAAGATAAAGGTGAAGATCACAACCACCCACACGGTGGTGTTTTCGGCAAAAAGACCGAGCTTATTTTTTCCATTATCTGCGGCGCGCTTCTCGGGATAGGTTTTGGGCTCTCGTATGTAGAATCTATTCCCGAATGGGTAAGCCTTTCCCTCTATATAGGAGCGTATTTCTTTGGAGGCTACTTTACCGCTAAAGAAGCTGTTGAGACAGTGGCAAAAGGGGGCTTTGAAATTGATTTTTTAATGTTGGTTGCCGCTATTGGTGCTGCCATTTTGGGCGAATGGGCTGAAGGTGCACTCTTGTTGTTCTTATTTAGCCTTGGCCACGCCTTGGAACACTATGCAATGAACAAGGCTCGAAAGTCCATTGCTGCACTTGCCGATCTCGCACCAAAAACAGCTTTGTTAAAAAAGGATGGCAAGACCAAAGAAGTGGGGATTGAAAAACTGAGTATTGGCGATATTATTGTGGTCAAGCCCAATAGCAAAATATCTGCCGATGGTGTGGTTATAAATGGAAAAAGTAGTGTTAACCAAGCACCGATTACAGGGGAAAGCGTACCCGTAGATAAAGTTCCCGTAGACGATATAAGTAAGGAGTATTCCGCAGATGATGAGATTAATGATGAAAACCGTGTTTTTGCCGGAACTATCAACGGTAATAATACGCTGGAAATAAAGGTCATTAAAGAAGCCAAGGATTCTACACTGTCAAGACTGGTCAAACTGGTCAACGAAGCACAGACACAAAAGTCGCCTACGCAGCTGCTTACCGATAAATTTGAAAAATATTTTGTGCCATCTGTACTTATTCTGGTAGGTGGTCTACTCCTTGCGTTTCTGGTAATAGATGAACCTTTCAGCGCAAGTTTTTACAGAGCGATGGCCGTGCTGGTCGCAGCAAGTCCCTGTGCTTTGGCAATATCGACGCCGAGTGCTGTATTGAGCGGAGTGGCACGAGCCGCACGCGGCGGGGTGCTTATCAAAGGTGGTCGACCACTCGAAGATCTAGGCGAACTGACCGCAATTGCTTTTGATAAAACAGGCACACTAACTGAAGGAAAACCCAAACTTACCAAGGTCGTGCCGCTTGGAAACATTGAAGAAAACGAACTACTAAAAATAGCCGTTGCTGTAGAAAACTTGAGCGACCATCCCTTAGCCAAAGCGGTGGTTCGTGACGGTAAGAAGCGTTTGGAAGCTACTGAAATTCCCGATGCATCCGATTTGGAAGCCGTTCTGGGAAAAGGTATCAAAGCATCCTTGGGAGGTGATAAAATTTACGTCGGTAATCTTGACCTGTACGAAGATCTCGACGACGCCAAACCTTCCGAAGAAATAACATCGAAAGTCAGGGAACTTGAAAGTGGCGGAAATACCACGATGCTTATTCGCAGAAACCAAGAATACATCGGTATGATCGCCTTAATGGATACGCCTCGAGAAGCTGCAAAGGAAACTCTTGGGAAATTGAAAGAAATGGGTATCAAACGGATGATTATGCTTACCGGCGATAATCAAAAGGTTGCCGATGCCGTAGCCAAAAAAATTGGATTGACCGATGCCTGGGGAAGTTTACTGCCAGAGGAGAAAGTGGATGCAATTAAAAAATTAAAGGAGGAAGAATCGAAAGTAGCAATGGTAGGCGATGGTGTGAACGATGCGCCAGCAATGGCAAACAGCACCGTGGGAATCGCAATGGGGGCAGCGGGCAGCGATGTCGCTCTGGAAACTGCGGACATTGCGCTGATGGCGGACAAACTGGAAACTTTGCCATTCGCCATCGGGTTGAGTAGAAAGGCAAAGGCTATCATAAAGCAGAATCTATGGGTAAGCCTTGGCATTGTTGCCCTGCTTATTCCAGCTACCATATTCGGTTGGGCCAATATAGGTATTGCCGTTGTGATACACGAAGGTTCTACCCTGCTGGTGGTATTTAACGCACTGCGACTTTTGGCATATAAAAAATAATAAGCCATATAATATAAATTGAAGTACTCACTTTTTGAGACACACGTAAAATGACAAAGACAGAAAAAGCATTGTTGGCGAAAGGAATTCGACCCACAAAAATGAGGTTGAAGATATACAAATACCTCAAAAGGAAAACCTATGCCGTAACCTTAAAAGAGATGCAAAAAGTCTTTGTCATCAAGAGCGAAGTAAATAAAACAGCGAATAAAACCACATTTTATAGGGCAATAAAACTCTTTGAGGAAAAACGTATGATGCACCAAATCGACGATGGAACTGCCATTGCGAAATATGCAGTTACTCATGAAAACGTCACAGCCGGTTATGGAACAGATTTGCATATGCACTTTCATTGTAACGCTTGTAAGAAAACAATCTGTTTGCCTAATCAAATATCAAAGGAAAGCTTACCGGAAAACTATGTAACTATAGATGTAAATTTGGTATTGAAAGGCATATGTGAAAAATGTAAGAAGAATTAATAGGTGGCAGTGCTCAAATGCTGAACCATTGCGCCCAATGGTGAAGTTCAAGTTTCTTCCAAATTACTACAATTAAAAATAATGAACTATGGAAAATATGCGTAACTATTTCCGTTAACCTTTTTTTATTGTCGCGATTGTCATTTTCGTGTTGCTATTATTCATTTTACTATTGTACAGTAATATGTTTATTACAAATCATACCAATTAAAAATTTTGTTTTTTTAAAAAAAAACAACTATTTTCGCACCAAATTATTATTTTTTGAAATTATTTAGAAATATACTGTTCTTTACGGCAGCCTTCATTATGATAGGTCACGACATCGTGCCTCATACTGATATATCATCCGATGATGAACATATTTCTTTTTCCACTGTTTCAACATCAAGTTCTCAACAAATAGACCACGAGCATTCAGAGCTAGGTCACATATTTGAACACTTTCAGCATTCTTCTAATGAAAGGACTTTAAATTATGTAGCTGGAGATGTTAAGAACCTAAATGTTAAGACGAAAATTCTCCAAAATTCTGCTTTAATAGTTGATATTGACAATCAATTTATTTGGCACGCAAACTTTGAAAAGCAGCGCTTTAGGGATTATCCTATAATTCCATATTTTACAACTTTATCCTCCCAAACCCCTCGGGGCCCTCCTTCTTGTTAATTTTTTTAAAGTGATATTTATTATTTAAGTTTCAGTTAAGCTCAAAAATAACTATATCACTGTCTAGTTATGCAATAATCTTTTGTCATAACTATTTTCCATTATTCATCTTTAGCATTAAAAAACTCAAGCACTTTATTTAAAGGACTTATAGGGCCAGCTCTTGGTGTTTCACATTTTCGTTTCCATCTTAAAAATTCTTCTACTCTAATGTTAGATAAAATCATTCAGTTTTCGATCAACAATAAGCTTGTTGTCGGAATATTAACCTTGTTCCTAGTAGGCTGGGGAACTTATTCCCTAACACAACTACCTATTGATGCCGTACCAGATATTACCGATAATCAGGTAATGGTCATAACCGTTTCCCCTACCCTGGCTGCTCAGGAGGTGGAACAACTTGTAACATTCCCAGTTGAACAGACAATGGTAAGCATACCCGGAATAAAAGATATGCGCTCTTTTTCCCGTTTTGGACTTTCTATTGTAACCATAGTATTTGAAGAAGATACCGATCTCTATTGGGCACGGCAGCAAGTGCAGGAACGACTTTCATCTGCGGCTGACCAAATCCCACAAGGAGTAGGAAGACCTGAAATGGCTCCTGTTACCACAGGGTTGGGCGAAATATATCAATACGTGATCCACCCCGAAGAGGGTTATGTGGATCAATACGATGCTACCGAATTGCGTACAATACAGGATTGGATCATTAAACGACAACTCTTGGGTACACCTGGTGTTGCAGAAGTTAGTGGTTTTGGCGGTTTAGTCAAACAATATGAAATTGCTATAGACCCCAATAAACTTCAAAGTATGAATGTTACTATTGAAGATATTTTTACAGCGCTAGAAAAAAACAATCAAAATACTGGTGGGGCTTATATAGATAAAGGACCAAATGCATATTTTATACGTAGTGAAGGCCTCGTGAATAATTTGCAAGAGCTGGAGAAGATAGTAGTCAAAGTGAGTAATGGCACACCAGTTCTTGTTAGGGATGTTGCCAAAGTACAATTTGGTCACGGGGTACGCTATGGAGCTGCAACCCGAAATGGAGAAGGCGAGGTTGTTACGGGGATTGTTATGATGCTAAAAGGAGCAAACTCTTCCGCCGTTATCGATGCTGTAAAGGATAAAATTGAACAGATTAAGGAAACTTTACCTGAAGGAGTCACGATTGAGCCATATCTGGATAGACAAAAATTAGTGGATCGAGCCATTGGTACGGTAACAACAAACCTTACGGAAGGCGCATTGATAGTAATATTTGTATTAATCCTATTTCTTGGGAATTTAAGAGGTGGATTGATAGTGGCTTCGGTCATACCCCTTTCGATGCTTTTTGCTATCGCAATGATGAACCTCTTTGGGGTCTCGGGGAACCTTATGAGTTTGGGTGCGATAGACTTTGGCCTTATCGTAGATGGGGCGGTAATTATTGTTGAATCTGTAATGTTTGGGATTCATACCAGCAGGAAAAAGTACGTCGGCGTTGAAAAGCTGTCTTCTGAACAAATGGATACCGAGGTAAAATTATCTGCCGGGAAAATGATGAATTCCGCAGCATTCGGACAAATAATTATACTTATTGTGTACCTACCTATTTTAGCATTGACTGGGGTAGCTGGGAAAATGTTCCACCCAATGGCTCAGACGGTAATGTTTGCTATTCTAGGGGCATTAATTTTATCGTTAACCTATGTTCCAATGATGTCTGCCCTTGCACTCAGTCGTAAGACGGAACAGAAACGAAATTTTTCTGATAAAATGATGGATTTCTTTCAGCGTGTGTATCAACCCATTATAGAAGCCGCCCTTCGCGCAAAGCTTTTGGTACTTGGCTTGGCCGCAGGCTTATTTGTTATTACGCTGATAGTGTTTGCAAATATGGGTGGTGAATTTATTCCGCAGCTTGACGAAGGGGATTTCGCAGTAGAGACACGAGTCCCTGTTGGAAGTTCCATCGACCAGATGATTGATGTTTCTCAAAAAGCGCAGACCATTTTATTAAATGAATATCCAGATGAAGTAATGCAGGTTGTGAACAAAATCGGTTCAGGAGAAATTCCAACGGACCCTATGCCTATCGAAGCAGGAGATATGATGGTTATTTTGAGTCCAAAATCGGAATGGATTAAAGCTGGCGGAAGAGAAGAGCTGGCAGCAGAGATGAAAGAATCCCTGTCAATAATCCCTAATGCTACTTTTAGCTTTCAACAACCCATACAAATGCGTTTCAATGAACTATTGACCGGTGCAAAACAGGATGTTGTAATTAAAATTTATGGCGAAGACCTTGATATTCTTTCTGATCTGGCCAGCAATGTGGGCAACAAGATAAAATCTGTAGAAGGAGTTGCAGATTTGTATGTTGAGGAAGTGACCGGACTACCACAGATCAATATCAAAATGAATCGCGATAAAATCGCACAATATGGTATGAACGTAGAAGATATCAATAACGCTATAGAAACGGCATTTGCAGGGAGATCTGCCGGATTGGTTTATGAAGGGGAACGGCGTTTTGATCTTGTAGTGAGACTGGACAAAGACTACCGAACTGATATAACCGATGTACAGAATTTATATGTCAGTACCCCAGAGGGCAGACAAATTCCACTTAGTGAGGTAGCCAATGTTTCATTTGAACCAGGACCTGTTCAAATTCAACGTGATAATGCAAAACGTCGAATTATTGTTGGCTTCAATGTACGTGACAGGGATGTTCAAAGTATCATTACCGATATCAAACAAATTATGGTGTCGAAGGTAGATATGCCCGCAGGTTATTATGTAACCTATGGTGGGCAATTTCAGAACTTGCAAGAGGCAAATCAACGATTAATGATTGCTTTACCAATAGCGTTATTGCTAATTTTAATACTGCTTTATTTCGCCTTCGGATCAATGAAACAAAGCTTGCTCATTTTTTCAGCAATCCCGTTATCTGCTATTGGAGGTGTCTTTGCACTAATCATAAGAGACTTACCATTCAGTATTTCAGCAGGAATCGGATTTATTGCCTTATTTGGTGTGGCCGTATTAAACGGTATTGTATTGGTTGCAGAATTCAACAGGCTGGAAAAAGAAGGTGTAACCGATATTTATGAACGAGTCCTTCAAGGGACACGCGTGAGACTGAGACCGGTATTAATGACCGCTACCGTTGCTGCTTTAGGTTTCTTACCAATGGCATTGTCAAATTCATCAGGTGCAGAGGTACAGCGACCATTGGCTACTGTGGTAATAGGTGGTTTAATTACGGCAACTGCATTAACTCTAATCGTTCTGCCAGTCTTGTATATCTATTTTACTGAAGGAAAAGTGAAATTAAATTTTAGAAGTAAGAAAATTGTTGCCACTTTAATAGTGATTGGTGGTCTATTCTTTCCGGCAATGCAACTTCAAGCACAAGAAACAAGTATGATGCAAGAGCGTACAATTACATTGCAGCAGGCTATTGAAATGGCACTTCAAAACAATAACCGTATTAAGATTGCTCAATATGAAATCGAGGTTGAAGAAAAAGGAAAGTACGGTGCTATAACTATTCCGAGAACAGAATTTTCATATCAAAGTGGCGAATTTAATACGCCTAATGTAAAGGATAATGTATACGCAGTTACACAGCGAATAAATTTCCCAACTGTTTACACCAGCCAATTCAAGCTCGCAAAAGCAAGAGTTAGTAGCAGTGAGCAAATAAAGATTATAGAAGAAAATGACCTAATTGCTGATGTAAAAGCTGCCTATTCAAAATATGTGTTTTTAATGCAGAATAAACAATTGTTGCAGCGTCAAGATAGCTTGTATGGTAATCTAAACCGTTCAAGTTCGATGCGTTATGAATCTGGCGAATCCACAAAATTGGAAAGTGTAACCTCGGCAACTCAATCGATGCAGATAAAAAACAAGCTTCAACAAAATGAAGCCGATATGAGAATCGCAAAAAAACAGCTTCAGGTTGTTTTGAATACGAATGATGAGATTAGTATTACAGATAGTGAACTGGTTCGTCGTGAAATAGATTTAGATATTGAAAGCCAATCTGTGGAGCAAAGCCCGTTTTTCGTTTATTTAAAACAACAGTTGGAAGTAAGGAAACGAGAGACGAATGTGGAAAGGAACAAGGGATTGCCTGATATAATGTTCGGCTATAATAGCCAAACCATTAATGGGGTTCAAAATAGTGGTATAGAAAACCAAAATTTTAATGACAATGACCGATTTTCATTCTTTCACGTAGGTGTTGCAATTCCTATTTTTCCTGGTGGGCATCGTGCCAAAATTCAGGCGGCTAAAATTGGAGAGGATATTGTTCAGTCTCAAATTGAGTTAAATAAGACACAGCTGCAAGGCGAACTTCAAAATTTGCTACAAGAATATTACAAACTTCAAGGTACTTTGGATTATTATCAAAATGAAGCCCTGCCACAAGCGGAACTTATCATTGATAATTCAGAAAAGAGCTTTAAAAGCGGGAATGTTTCTTACGCGCAATATTTACAAAACCTCACTTTAGCGAATAGTATTCAAACGGAGTATTTAAACACACTATATCAATATAACCAGTCTATCATAGTAATTGAAGCCTTATTGGGTTTGTAAAAAACTATTGATTTCAAATTAAAATATAAAAAAATGAAAATTCAATTTAATATAAAAATTTCGCTACTCGTTTTATCCACCTTATTGATGGTGGCTTGTGGCAACAAGGATTCTGAAAAAACGGAAGCTTCCGAAGAAACTTCTGTAAAAGAAGAGCAACCAGTTGCAAATGGAGCCAAACAAATCACTTTTACAAAAGACCAATACAATCTCGCCGGAATTGAAACCGGAGCGATTGAAATGCGGAATTTAAGCAACATCATAAAACTAAATGGCACCATAGACGTGGAGCCTGAAAGTATGGCTTCTGTATCTGCACCACTAGGAGGTTATTTGAAAACTGCTGGTAGGTTGCCTGGTGAAGAAATTAAAAAAGGGCAAGTCTTGGCAACCATTGAGAATCCTGAATTTATCACAATCCAACAAGGCTATTTGGAAAGTTTAAGCAAACTTCAATTTCTTGAAGAAGAATTTAACCGACAAAAGAAATTGAGAGAGGAAGACATCAATTCCGCAAAAACGTTTCAACAGGTTTCTTCTGATTATAAAATTACGCAAGGAAGAGTTAAGGCTTATGAACAACAGCTCGCCCTTGCAGGAATAAGTAGAAGTTCTGTCCAAAATGGAAATATAACCCGAACTGCAAATCTTTATGCCCCTATTTCGGGTTTTATAAAAGCGAGCAACGTAAATATTGGGGATTATGTATCACCACAGGATGTTCTATTTGAAATTATCGATTTAAACGATATTCATTTGGCTTTGAATGCCTTTGAAAAAGATTTGGGAAAGTTGGAGATTGGTCAAACCGTTAAATTTTCACTTTCCGACGATAATACTTTCAATCGTACTGCCGAGGTTTTCCTAATTGGAAAAGCCACAGGTAGTGACCGTTTGACACCAGTTCATTGCCATATAAACAAAGAGAACCAAAAAGGTCTTTTGCCAGGAATGTACGTAAAGGCTTGGGTAGAAAGCGGTACAGATAAGCAAAATGCAATCCCTTCAGAAGCTATCGTTCAATATCAAGGGAAAGACTATGTAATTCTACAAACCCAAGAAATGGAAAGCGGATATATATTTAAATTGGAACAGGTTAAAAAAGGAATTGTGCAGGAAGGATACACAGCCATAACTTTTGCTGAAGCTGCTACGGTTCAAAATTTTAAACCTGTAGTTAAAAACGCGTATTCCATTTTGTCTGCGTTAAGAAATTCTGAAGAAGAAGAATAATTTTTAGAACTCAATATGATGGGATTATCAAAAACATTTTTTTCACGTCAATTTCTCTGGGAGATTTTGCGGATAATTACAGTAGGGATAGCTAGTTTGCTTTTTTATTTTGATGTTATTTCATTGCCAATTTTGCTTGCAGCAATGGCCTTTGGTTTGTATTCATTGATAAAAATTGCTGTACTTGATCTTGTAAAAGAACGTAAAGTTGGAACAGAACTTTTTATTACTGTTGCAGTCATAATTTCGGTTGTAGGTCAGGAATATTTAGCTGGTGCAGTGGTTTTAATGATTATTTTAATTGCCGAATATATTGCCAGCGCCAGTGGTGAACGTGCAAGACAATCGATAAAAGACCTCATAGGTTCTGTACCAAATACAGCTATCCTTAAGAAGGATGGTAAAGAACAATCCGTCAAAATCGAAGATCTTAAAGTTGGCGACATAGTTCTAGTGAGAGCAGGCGAAAAAATACCTGTTGACGGTATTGTAACTAAAGGTTCTGGATCCGTAAATCAAGCCCCAATAACGGGAGAAAGTGTACCCCAGGAAAAAGAAGCGGGAAGTGATGTCTTTGCAGGTACGATAATCGAACTAGGAGCTCTTGATATCCAAATGACCAAAGCTGGTACAGATACTGTTTTTTCTCGGATTATCACGTTGGTTGAAGAAGCGGAAAGTCAACAAGCACCTATTGAAAAACTAACGGATAAAGTCGCCGCGTACTTAATTCCAGTCGTTTTTATTTTTGTTGGAGCTGTTTATTTCTTTACTAGAGATGTGAAATTAGTTATTGCACTGCTCATTTTTACCTCTCCTGCGGAACTCGGTTTAGCAACACCATTGGTTACCATTGCGGCTATTGCAAGAGCGGCAAGAGAAGGTATACTAGTTAAGGGAGGACGCTTTTTGGAAGAATTGGCCAAGGTAACTACCATAATTTTTGATAAAACTGGAACGCTTACAGTGGGAAGTCCAACTGTGAATCAAATCTCTGTGATTGATGATAACTATACCGAGGAAGAAGTGCTTCGATTGGCAGCGGTAGCAGATAGACGGTCAAGTCATCCATTGGCTAAAGCCATCTTGGATTATGCTAAAGAAAAGAAAGTTGAATTTGGAGAGCCATCTCAATTCGATGTGATAAAAGGCCGAGGTGTTTCAGCGATATTTGAAAATAAAAAGTTGCTGCTGGGCAATAAGGCTTTTATGTCGGAAAATGATATTCCGATAACAGAGACCGTCTCAAATGAAACCGATACCGCCATTTTTCTAGCAGTCGATACTTCATTAGCTGGAATTTTATACATATCCGATGCCATCAGACCCGGAGCTAAAGAAATGATAGCTGCTTTAAGAAAAAGTGGTGTTACTAATATCGTTATGCTAACAGGAGATAATGAAGTAACAGCAAAACACGTTTCAGGGCAAATTGGTATTTCTGATTACAGAGTAAATTTACTTCCAGAAGACAAAATAAGAATTGTAAAAGAAATGCAAAGTCAAGGGGCAAAAATAGCGATGGTGGGTGATGGCATAAACGATGCGCCTGCGTTAGTTCAAGCAAACATTGGTATAGCTATGGGCGCAATGGGTACTGAAGCGGCGATGGAAGCAGCAGATATTGTATTGATGCAGGATAAACTAGAAAAAATTGAAAGAGCACGAGCTATCAGTAAAAGAGCTTTCCGTACCATTAAAGAAAATATTATTGTAGGTGTCGGGGTTGTACACGTCATTGGAATAACACTAGTATTATTGGGAATATTGGGGCCTATTGAAGCTGCTGCAATTCATTTATTACCAGATACCTTGGTCTTTATAAACTCAATAAAATTATTAAAAATTAAAATCTAAATCAATAACTATATAAATCAAACATTATGAAAAAAGTACTTTTTATCGCAACTATCAGCCTAACATTATTGGCATCTTGCAGAGACAACAAAAAAAATGAAAACGTAGAAACTCAAAATACTGAAACTACCTTAAGTCCAGAAGAGATGCGTCAAAAAGAGGATAGCCTGAAAATGGTAAGAGAAGAAAATCGCTTAAAGGATAGCGTACAACAAGTACAAAGCCACGGGCACGCCCATTAATAATTACAATATCATTGTATCGCAAGGTGTAATGGGATTAAATCAAATTTACTATGAACATAAAAAAGATAATATCCTTCTTGGTAGTAACTGTTGTTTGCGCACTTTGTACTACTGCATTTGCGCACGGAGTAGATGAAGACACGCAAACTTTTCTGTTAGGAAACAGCGGTGTGGCATTTGGACCATTTCTTTATATAGGAGCTAAACATATGATCACGGGTTATGACCACCTGTTATTTTTGGTAGGGGTTATATTCTTCCTTTACAAGCCAAAAGAAGTGCTCTTATATGTTAGTTTTTTTACAATTGGGCACAGTACTACCCTACTGTTAGGCGTTTTAGCCGATATCAATATTAATGCGTTCTTAATTGATGCAATTATAGCACTATCTATCGTGTATAAAGGTTTCGATAATTTAGGTGGGTTTAAACGATTCTTCGGAAAACAGCCCAACACCAAAGCAGCAGTTTTGATTTTCGGATTATTTCACGGTTTTGGTCTTGCAAGTAAGTTACAAGAATTCAAATTTGACCAAGAAGGTCTTTTTACGAACCTAATTGGTTTCAATATAGGTGTAGAAATAGGACAATTCATTGCTTTGGCGGTAGTATTGATTCTTATAACGGTATGGAGAAGACAACCCAGTTTTATGAAATTTTCAACAATTACAAATACAGCTCTTATGGCCGCTGGGTTTTTACTGCTCGGCTTTCAATTAACAGGCTACTTTACATCTTAAAAAAATATAACTATGTCAGAAATGAAACATCCAATATTGGAAAAAAGTAAAATTATAAAAGCAACAATCATTTCACTTATTGTAGGTGCTGTATTATTGGTTGTAGCGGTATTACCCGCAGAATATGGAATGGACCCAACGGGTGCCGGAGAATTGTTTGGATTTAGCAAACTTTACGTTCCAGAAGACGCCGGAACCACGAGTCTGGGAGCTATGGTGTCAAATTCTTCAACTCCAATAATCAAACTCGAAAAAGCAGGCTCAGGACCTACAGTAGAAAGACCCGTAGAGGCAGATAATCCACCTCCAACCACACAATTAAGTTCACGTGAAGATGAAACCAAAGTGGTTGTTCCAGCAGGAAAAGGAATCGAATTCAAAATAGATATGCTCAAATACGGCAAAATGAAATACGAATGGACTACCTCGAATGGGGAGATTCTCTATTTCGATTTTCACGGTGAAGTAAAACAAGAAAAAGAGGTAAAGGAAGTTTATTTCGAAAGTTACACAATTGCCAATTCTAATAATATAGTAGGTACTTTTTTAGCGCCCTACGAAGGAAAACACGGATGGTTTTTTAGGAATACCGGAGATGAGGACGTTGTAGTAAATTTAAGGCTGAAAGGTCAATATACATTATAATTTTAAGTCCTGTAATGGAGGGTTGAGTCCCTTTGTTTATACGATTAATAGCTACCCTCCATTAGCAGGCACAAATTATACTTTAAGTATAGAATAGAAAAAAAAAATAATTCAGTATTAAAAAATGTTATGTGCAACGAAAAGAAAATCCCAAGAAAGTAACAATTTATTGACGGTGATATTTATAACAAGGATATGTTGGAACTAACGAGGCAAAATTTCCAAATAACTGAATGGAAGTAAAGGAAGTAGTAACAATTGAAATGCCATATTATGTCAGAAAATCGACGTAAAAGACGCTACAAGAAGATTAAGAAGGAAGAGCCTGTAAAAAACACTTTTTCTAAAAATGATAAAATAATTTGGATTACTATCCTAATTATTTTTATCCTGTTAATTTGATTTGTGCTGTTTTTAAAATTCTTGAAATACTTTGTACATATCTAACTATAGACACATAAACGAAGAATAGGATAGCAACAAATATGACGAAAAAAATATATGTCTATATATTTCTAGGAAAGAAATCCTTGTTTCACTATCTCAATTTTGTCGTATTTCAGCAATCCAAACACAATAAAATTTAAAACTTGAACTTGTTTTGATATTACTCTATTCAAATAAAGAGGCGGTCCATATGATTGCTAAAGAGAAGCTTACCATTCAGGATTGTAATAAGGCATTATCCTTTCTAAAATCAAAAATTGAAGAAGGTTTTGATACAAGTTTGTATTTGGAACTGAATGAATTTGAAGGAGCTAAATTGTTACAGGAAATCAAATTCAAATTTAAAGAAAATATCAAAAAAATAGCAATTGTAAGTCGCGATGAATCCATAGAAGATATGCAAAAAACAGCAATTAGGTTTTATCGGACTGAAATTAAGTTTTTTAAAATATTAGAAAAAAAGCAAGCTAAAAAATGGATTTCTAAGTTGCAGTTATAACTTGAACTTAGACAGTGATATTTCTTTTGGTTTTGAAGTTACATAGTTAATTCTATTGATAAGATTGGTCTGTCTGTTCTAAATGGAGCATAATGTTTATATAAACCTCACTTAAAAATCACATCATCCTTTGTTGTAAAACAGGTTGCCTATCTTTTAAAAGGTTTCAATAGTAAAGAACATTCTCCATTAGTGCTTTTTGCCAATACGCTGTAAAAGGCTGAACACTCTGCCGTTTTGCTTTTTTATAAAAATGAACAACGAACGGCAGAATTACAACCAAACCCAATATGATAGAAACATCATATTAATCCCGATTTCAATAGTGAATAAGAAACAGCTGCTATAACAGCAGCCACAAAAACCATAACAATTACAACTAAAGCTATAATTTTATCCTTTTTTGAAATATCACTTTTTGGTTGATGCTTTTTCCTTCTATTTCTTCTGCCTTTACTCATCCTCGTTCCTGCTTTATAAAACCAAGAGTACTTTATGGCTTAAATAAGCTTACTCGATTAATCCATAATGTATTTTATTGCAAGGTTGCCTTTACTTCCCCACAGGTTAGCATTGCTTCTCCATAATAAGGGTTGCGAATTTCAGTTTCTAAACTTAACCAGTATGCTCCTTTGTTATCATTCACCATAGGGCAAAAGTCGAGGTACACCTTTTGGTTAATCCCAAAAAGCTGCACACTACTTATCATATGGGCAGAAAGATGGTTGAAATGACCTCTTTGCGTTGCAATATCCGAACTGTTCCCAATGGCATTAGCAGAGTTCTTTAATTCCTTCTGTATAGTCATCCAATGATTATGGGCTTCTTCGTCAGATAACAACTTCATATCTACTTTTTTCAACGATTCGCTTATTTGCTTTCCTGCTTGTTGTGCAGTTTCGGCATCATCATTTACCAAAGCATTTTTTAAAAGGATATAGCTATCAAAAACCTGCTTTAACTGGATCTTAAATTTGTTGGAAACATCTATCCTTTCTTTCATTTCTGAATGATCTGTTTTACCAGCATTTTCTCCCGAGCTATCTTCCTGCATTCCCAAATGACCTTCGTGACCTGTCGTTGATTTTCCTCCTTCTTTGTTCATCATTGATTTTTTGCCCTGCAACTGTGCGGCGGCATCCACTGTAAAGGTTCCGTTAGTTACTACTACATCACCATTTTCCAGACCTCCAAGTATAACATAGGAGTCTCCATTAGCGTTGCCCAATAGAACTTCCCTCATTTCAAAAATAGCCTCGTTAGGATTTGTTTTTACATATACTACAGAGCGTTCACCAGTCCACATAACAGCCGTTGCCGGTACAGAAACTGTATTCTCGGTTTTCGTTTGGGTGCCTTCGATAATACCTTCTACAAACATTCCCGGTTTAAAGAGGTCATTCTTATTATCCAGAACCGCCCGAACAATGATAGTTCGAGTTGCTGAATTTAATAAGGGGTCAACAAATGAAACTTTTGCATCGAAAACTTCATTGCGATAAGCATTGGTCGTCACTTTGATGGTTTGTCCTTTTTTTAAGGAAGCGATTTGATTTTCGTAGGCGTCAAATTCTGCCCATACAGTATTGAGATTGGCAATTTTGTACAGGGGCTGTCCTTGTTTTAGATAATCCCCCTCCTCTACCATTTTATCAGTTACAGTTCCCGATACTGTTGCATATACTGGAAAGTTTTCTTGCACCTTTCCAGCAGATTCTATTGCGTTAATTTGCTTTTCTGAAAGCTTCCAAAGTTTTAGCTTATTTCTTACTGCCTTGTATAATTCTGGTTGCGATTCTTTTAAGGATGAAGCGGTAAGTAGTTCTTGCTGTGCTGCAACCAATTCTGGCGAATAGATAGTTGCCAATCGTTGACCTGCGCCAACACGCTCTCCAGTGGAATTAACATATAGTTTTTCTATCCTTCCACCAAAATACGTGACCTGTACAGCATTGGACTCTTCATTAGCTTTTATCTTACCAGACAATTTTAAGGTATTATTGCCCATTTGTCCTTGTCCTACAACCGAAGTTTGGATATTGGCCAGAGCCATTGCATTATCTGTCATTTTTATTTCGTTAGCATTGAGACCATCGGCACCAGTTTCGGCTGGAATCAAGTCCATTCCACAAATAGGACAATCCCCCGGTTCTGGTTGCATAATTTGCGGATGCATTGAACAAGTCCACATTTGGTTAGATGCAATTTCTTCTGAATGATCGTGGTTGTCTTTGACGTTATTTGTAGTCACATCGCTGAATAGCAGAAAACCTCCTAACAGACCAATTATTACGGCAATACCTATGTAAATGATATTCTTTTTCATCGTTTATATTTTTATTTATTATTCTCTAATCGTTTTATCATTGTTTTCATTTCTGCAATTTCCTTTTCTTGCGCTTTAATTATATCATCAGCTAATTTCTTAACTTCTGGATCTTTAATATCAGCTCGCTTACTGGTCAAAATGGCGATAGAGTGATGCGGAATCATAGCCTTCATCCACAGTACATCGCCAATAATTGGGGCTTGGGCTCTCACAAGACCTAACGCACCAGCAAAAAGAATAATACTACACAAAACAATTGCTATATTCTTCTTTTTGTTTTGGTACATGTTACGCATAGCCACAAACATTATAATGGCCATCGCAGCGATACCCAAGCAGCTCATATAAAATCGTGTTAGGCTAAAATAAACGTGATCTAATTGATAAGAGTTAAGGTACATTGTAATGTACATTGCCACGAACGACGCTGCGAGCATCCCTACAAATTTTGTGTAATTGTTTTTCTTTGAATTTTGATGTGAATTTTCCATTTTATGTTGAGTTTAGAGTTACTTATTTTTTTTCTTTTTTATTATTTTTCTAATTGTAGGCGATGATGTATACCAAAGTAAAAAACCACTTAATACCGTAATCAAACCCAATAATGAAAACGCTCGAAGTACTATGGTATTAAAGTTATCCCGTCCTTGATAATCCATAGTGTGGGTCATCCACAGGAAATCGAACCATCTCCAATCTCTGTGTCTTACAGTTTGAAAAGCACCATTTTCAACAACCACATAGGCCTTTAAATTTTGTGGTGTCTCATACGAAATCTCATAAGCTGGAAGTGGACGACCACGGTATTCGTGATGGTCTCCAACTTCATCAATAAGTTCAATACCTGACATTTTGAGGTCTGATAACATATATGTAGTGCCCACTTGTTTTGCTTCATCTCTAGTAATACCATTTTTAATATCTCCAGTACTCGCATTGAAAAGCGTGGTCTCATTAATCCAATAATAAGGTTTACCAGCTATTTCCAGTAATTCCAAAGTTTGAATGGGTTGCTCTTTTTTTAGTTTATTCGTACCCAACAAATTTATGAACGATGCCTGTTTAGGTTGTTCTTTCTTAAATTGGTCGCCGTGTATTTCATCTATGTCCGTCCAACTAAAGTACATACCGCTTATAGTCCACATCAAGAATTGAATGCCAATGAAAAGGCCTAAATACCGATGTGTTTTTCTAATTTTAAGCGCTGTTTTCCTACCTACCATTAGCTGCTATTTATTATTTCTTAAGAAAGAATGCGTTTTCATTATATTAGTTTTTAAGATTTATTTCTCGACGTGTATTCTATTAATATTTGCAATACCAAACACCAAGACTAAAAAGCTCAAGAAAACTTCCATCATTACCAAAAGTTTACCTGCGACTGTTAATGGCACTATATCTCCAAAGCCAACTGATGAAAAAGTGATTAAGCTGAAATATAGAAACTCAAAAAACTGTATTGAAAATGAACTATTGAGTAAAATTGTGGATTTAAAATTTTCTGAACTCAAAATATATAGTGCGTGATAATCTGCTGAAAACGAAAGTATAATCAGGATAATTAATACACTAAATAAAGTAAGAACGTGTGTAAGCTGATGACTTTCGCCTATTATTTTACTTAATTGTATAAAAGTGAGCCTGACGATAAAAACGGTTTTGACCAAAGCTAAACCAACAATTAAAAAAGATAGAAATAGGCCATCTGAATCTACATCTGCCCATAGTATGTAGCTTAAGGATAGCGCAATCACTACACTTGCAGTAAGCAATACCTTTTTAAACAGTTGCTTGTAAAAGCCTGTGCTTTCAGGTTTTTCTTTTTTGTTTTCTTTATCCATTTTAAATTATGCTCTTAACTAAATAATTGAAGCGCCAATGCACGACCAACCATTAAGATTAGTATCATATATACTATATAATTGAACCAATTTCAGACAACAGACTTTTCTGTTGTGTTTTGGTAACCGTTTTTGCAGCATTCTTTCATTGTTCTAAATTCTGTTTTCTTTTTTTATGTACTAAATCCTATCAATAATACTTGAAAATAAGAGGCAAACTACTATTAATCAATCAACTAAAATGTTTACCCCTTAAAATCAAGTACTCTTCACTAAACTTCTCTTCATCATAAATTTTTAATTGCCCAACATAGGAAGAGAGACGCTATGTTTTAGGGACTTAATCTCTCTCCCTTATTCAGACTGCTCTTAACCAAATTAACTTTTCTTTTTCAAATTTCATTGTGCCTGACACGGGAAGGATTTCACTACCTATTAAACTTGTTTTTCTTCCCACGACAGGACTTAATAACTATTCAGAGACCCTTATCATCTTACAACCTTCTGTTAACTAATAACCAGAACATCGAGAAGATTTTTTTTACAAGGAATTATCTATTGAATAGTTTTTTGAACTTTTCCACATTTAAGCATTTTGCTTCCGTAATATGGGTTTTTCACTTCTTTACTTGTACTCAACCACGCACTACCCTTATCATACATTGGGCAAAACTGTTCGTAAAGCGTACTTTTTGTTCCCGTAATAGAAACCAAATCTGCTATATCCTTACTTAAGGTTTTAAAATGTTCGCGTTGATGGTCTATGGCACTTTCCGAAATATGCTCGGCGTGCTCGGTAGCATCTTCTATAATATCTGCCAATTCTTCTTGATTTTCTTTTGAATAACTACTGGCGTCAAAAGCTTTAAGAGAAGCTACCAATTTTGACCCTTCTTGGGCTGACTTTTTGGTATCATCTCCTATCAGGGCATCTTTTAAACTGAAGTAATCACTTAATATAGCTTCTGCTTTTACATCACTACTTTGTGCATTGGTAAAAGAAACTACTAACAATAGCATTGCTGCTATACTCATTTTTAGATTTTTCATTTTTATTATATTTAATTATTGTTTATAAATTGTCTTTTAATTGTGTAATAAAATTGATCATTTCTTCTGCTTCAGCTTCTGAAAACTTCGCATCCGTATGAATCAAAGTGTAAGAATCCAAAGGCATTTCGCCACTTTCAATCTGCTTGACAATAGACCGTAACTTACTTGCTTTTCTTCGACTGGATAAGGAATCCCATTCATTAAAATTCAATTCGTCCTTCCCTTCTTTTATATGATCCTCCAAAAACCAAGCAGCTGGTTGAATCTTATTATACCAAGGGTATTGAGTATTATTACTGTGGCAATCATAGCAGGATACTTGTAATTTTTTTTGAATAGTTTCTGGAACATCATTGACCAGCATAAAATCGGTTGACGGTACACTATCACTTTGGTTACGTGTTGTAGGAATAAATTGAATTCCCACAAAAGCTACCAGTAATACTAATACTATGATCTTAACAATCCTCATTTAGTTAATCTCCTTTTGTACCTCGCCACAATCCAACATTTTACTTCCATAATAAGGATTCTTAATTTCCTTGCTCTTACTCAACCAAGCACTACCCCCATCGTACATTGGGCAAAAAAGTTGGTACAGAGTGTTTTCAGTTCCTGTAATAGCAACCATATCGGTTACATCCTTGCTCAATATTTTAAAATGTTCTCGCTGGTGTCCAATGTCGTTTTTAGAAATATGTTCTGAGTGTTCTAAAGCATCTTCAATAATATCTTTTAAATCGGTCTTTTGAGTATCCGAAAAATTTGATGAAATATCAAGATTTCCTAAACTCGTCACAAGAGTTGCCCCAAGTTCTTTGGCTTTAGCATTATCATCTGCAACCAAGGCATCTTTAAGATTGAAGTAATCTTTCAATATCAATTCCGAATCGCCATCGCCACTCATTGCCATTTCTTTTCTATCGACATCATGATGACCATCACTATTATCGTGATTCATTCCTGCCTCGCCGGCAGGCAGGTTTGAATGATTTTCATCGTCACTCATTTCAGAGAAGCTTCCATCTACGTTATTTTGTTCCTTTTTGCTGTCTTTACAAGACACCGCCGTTAAGGTTATAAATGCAACCGCAACTATACCTATTGTTGATTTTAATTTGCTCATTTTGTTTAATTTAAGTTTGTGTTTATTATTATTAATTTGTGAAATGTGTTTTATAATTTTTCAATTACATTTTCAAGCATTGCAGTTATCTCATTGGCAACCTCATCCAATTTTTCATTCTCTACGGCCTGCATTGATGCCATTGGGTTTACAGCTGCAACTTCTATGACACCTGCTTCAATTTCCTGTACTATAACATTGCAAGGCAACATCGTTCCAATTTTATCTTCTGCCTGCAAGGCTTTATGCGCATATGGCGGATTACACGCTCCAAGTATTCTATACTTTTTAAAGTCTATATCCAGTTTTTTCTTCAAAGTTGCGGTTACATCAATTTCTGTAAGTATCCCAAAACCTTCTTCTTTCAATTCTTGTGTGACTTTATCAATGACCTCTTCAAAAGTGCCTTTGATTGTTTTATTAAAATAATATTTCATTGTTTTTTAATTTTTAGTGTTCAACGTTCGTTTTTGTTCTTCATACTCTTCTTTGGATATTTCGCCCTTGGCGAACCGGTCGTCCAGAATATCCATAGGATTCTCTCTTTTCTCGGTATTTTGTCTATTTCTTCCATTGTACAGAAATACGACCAATACAAGCACAACCGGTATCAGTATCCACGACCACATCATCATAATTGTATAGTTTTAGTAATTAACTAATTGTTTTTATTTGTAAATATCCCAATCTTTAGGGCAGGAATTTATTATCCTTTATTTTTTTAATTTTCCCCTTCATCTTCTTCATCATTTCAGGATTTTTATCCATCATTTTCTGCATCATTTCTTCCATCATTTCAGGATTTTCATTCATCATTTGCACCATCTTTGCTTTCATCTCGTTTTTCATCATTTTGTTGTTTTGGATTTCATCCATCAGCATTTTCCGGCTCTCTTCATTCTCCATCATTTTACCGAGCATTTTGGATTGCATCTTTTGCATCATTTCAGGGTTTTTCTCCATCATCATCTGCATTTTGGATTGCATCATTTGCATCATTTCTGGATTTTTTTCCATCATCATCTGCATATGGGCTTGCATTTTTCCCTTCATTTCGGGGTTTTTGTCCATCATCATTTTCATGTTTCCGGATTCCATCTTTTCCATATGTTGCTGCATTATTATCTTTTGTGCCCCTTCATCTTGTTGTGCCAAGGCGATAAATTCACTAAGTTGGCTTGGGTTCGCAATTATTTCCTGGTACACAGCATTTCGATTGGCTTGAGTTTCCATTGTTTCAGTGGCATTAAATGTTGATTTACAGCTGATCATTGTTCCCACTAATCCGATTACCATTAAAATTTTTACTGTTGTTGTTCTTGTATTTTTCATTTTTATTAATTTTAAATTATTTATATACATTTTTTATTCTTACCCTGTTTCAACCAATTTTCAAAGGTTCTTAAATTCATTGGCTCATGAAAATTAGGCATTGCTACTTTCAGATTTTTTGTAGTGGAAGACCTAACGTGATCCAGTCATGCATTCCTCCCCTGTAATATAAAATCCTATTAGCTGGATAACCTGCATCCAAAAGGTTCTTTATAGCTGTTGATGATTGAGGGCATTGTGGGCCATTACAAAAAAATATACTGGGGTTGCTCTCGTCCAATTCATCCATTCTTCCTACCAACTCGTCATAGGGAATATTTTTTGAGCCCGGAATAGTTACGCCATCAGAGGTATCAGGTTTTCGCGCATCGATAATGGGCAAACCCTTCATGTGGTGCTGATATACTTCTAATTCACCAACCGTATGCACGGATTGTGCTGCCTTTATCGATTGAATACTGCCCCATGTTGTATCAACTTCCACTAAGTCAGGTTCTGTTCCTATATTTTTGGGAATCATATGGTTCCTATCTCTTTTGGGGGTTCTAATCTCTGATATATCCCTAATTTTTGCCCTTAGATCATTTATTATAGCTATTTCGGGCATACCAACAGAGGCTACTTTCTCATCTACAATCAATAACGGTGAGTGTTTTAATTGATATTTTTCAAATATCTCGGGATGATCCTCAAAATAATTTACTTTGTAGGGCAACCAAGCTTCTTGAAACAATTTCTCAAGCGAAGGTCTATGAGGACAGGTTTTTGTTGCTGCTATTAAAATTTTCATAAAAGTTTTCTTTAATTAATTAGTGTTAAAAATATTTTAAATTTTATATCTCTAGTATTTCGATGAATCGTGCATTTTGGCTTTCAAGAATTATCCATTAATAAAATTAATACTGCCTATTTTCTTTAATGGGTGTTTTTATGTCAAATTCTTTTGTTACGGCATAATTTCAAGTTTTCAGCTATAACTTGATTTTTCAGGCCATTCTATCCATGGAATGTCTTTTTCAATGTCAAAATCTATTGGTCATTTTCTCTTTTTGTAATTGAAAAATATTACCATCAGTACTATTAAAATTAGAGGTATGGCAATCCACCAGCCCATATGCATTCCCCAGTAATAGTAATCTCCGTTATTGTGCATCATTGTGTGTACACCTGTATCTTGTTTGCAACTGTTTAAGCTTAAAAGCCCAATTGCGGATAAAATAATTACTAGTGTTTTCATAATATTTAATTTTAGATTACTATTTATTTAATTTGTTTTGATTCTAGTTTATGATTATAATTTGTTGTTTATCCATTTTTAAAAAGCCTTATAATTTTTCGATTACATTTTCTAGCATTGAAGTGGTTTCATTGGCAACATCGTCCAATTTTTTATTTTCTACAGCCTGCAATGCCATTGGCTATAACGGTTTACCTTAGCTCAAATGCCGGGGAAGTTTTTTTTAATTGTTCAAACAAGTAAACCGAAAAAATCTGTCCGCCATAGACCAGATAACGACTAACTCTAAAATCACTTAAATTCCAAATGCGAAACGGCATTTACTTGATTGGTTTGTCATGCGTAATTTATTGGAGCTTATTTCTAAGTCGGGACCGAAACTGGTTGTGGCAATTAACACAGCTTTGTTGGAGGATATCATATTGACTCAATATTTCCGACATTTTATTTTGTTGTGCGGCCTTACTGATAGCTGCGGCACGATCATGTACCACCATATCAATTCGTACAAACTCCTGTATATCTTCTCCCAAGTTCTTTTTGATAATTTGCATCTGTCCGGGATTGATTTCCAAATGGTGGCTTATACGGTAAGCCGCACTGTCAATCATAGGATAATTCTCTATAAAAACACCTTCGTTTATCTGTTTCATGTCTGCCATCAGTCGATACATGATTGGTAAAAGTTCATCAGATTCCGTTAACTGTTTGTTTTGAGCATTGCTTTGCTCTTTTTTACTGTCTTTACAAGACATTGCTGTTAGGCTTACAAAAACCATTACCATAATTGTTATTGTTAATTTTACCCTTTTCATTTTGTCTTGATTTAAGTTTATGATTATAATTTGTTGTTTATCTATTCTTTAAAAGGATTTATAATTTTTTAATTACATTTTCTAGCATTGAAGTTATTTCATTGGCAACATCGTTCAATTTTTCATTTTCTACAGCCTGCATTGATGCCATTGGGTTTACCGCGGCTACCTCAATAACTCCATCTTCAATTTCCTGTACTATGACATTGCAGGGCAACATCGTTCCAATTTTATCTTCTGCCTGCAAGGCTTTATGCGCATATGGCGGATTACAAGCTCCAAGGATCCTATACTTTTTAAAGTTCACATCCAATTTTTTCTTTAAGGTTGCGGTTACATCAATTTCTGTGAGTTTACCAAAACCTTCATCTTTTCAATCCTTTTGTAACTTTATCGATTACTTCTTCAAAAGTGCCTTTTACATTTTTATTAAAATAATAGTTCATAATTTTTTAATTTTTAGTGTTCAACGTTCGTTTTTGTTCTTCATATTCTTCTTTGGATATTTCGCCCTTGGCGAATCGGTTGTCCAGAGTATCCATAGGATTTTCTCTTTTCCCTGTATTTTGTCTATTTCTTCCATTATACAGAAATACGACCAATACAAGCACAACTGGTATCAGTATCCACGACCACATCATCATAATTGTATCGTTTTAGTAATTAACTAATTGTTTTTATTTGTAAATATCCCAATCCTTAGGGCAGGAATTTATGATCCTTTATTTTTTCATTTTCCCTTTCATCTTCTTCATCATTTCAGGATTTTTCTCCATCATTTTCTGCATCATTTCTTCCATCATTTCAGGGTTTTCATACATCATTTGCACCATCTTTGCTTTCATCTCGTTTTTCATCATTTTGTTGTTTTGGATTTCATCCATCAGCATTTTCCGGCTCTCTTCATTCTCCATCATTTTACCGAGCATTTTGGATTGCATCTTTTGCATCATTTCAGGGTTTTTATCCATCATCATCTGCATTTTGGATTGCATCATTTGCATCATTTCTGGATTTTTTTCCATCATCATCTGCATATGGGCTTGCATTTTTCCCTTCATTTCGGGGTTTTTGTCCATCATCATTTTCATGTTTCCGGATTCCATCTTTTCCATATGTTGCTGCATCATTATCTTTTGAGCCCCTGCATTTTGTTGCGCCAGGCCGATAAATTCACTAAGTTGGCTTGGGTTCGCAATTATTTCCTGGTACACAGCATTTCGATTGGCTTGAGTTTCCATTGTTTCAGTGGCATTAAATGTTGATTTACAGCTAACCAATGTGCCTACTGCTCCGATAATCATTAAGGTTTTTACAATTGTTTTCATTTTATTTTGAATTTAGATTAATACTCTTTTATATAAAATTGTTGTTTATTCGTTTTTTGAATCAATGTTCCGTTTCATTTGTAGCCTGCCCAAATCCTTAGGGCAGGAGTTGAGTCTATTATTCTTTATTTTTCATTTTCCCTTTCATCTTCTTCATCATTTCAGGATTTTTCTCCATCATTTTCTGCATCATTTCTTCCATCATTTCAGGGTTTTCATACATCATTTGCACCATCTTTGCTTTCATCTCGTTTTTCATCATTTTGTTGTTTTGGATTTCATCCATCAGCATTTTACGGCTCTCTTCATTCTCCATCATTTTACCGAGCATTTTGGATTGCATCTTTTGCATCATTTCAGGGTTTTTCTCCATCATCATCTGCATTTTGGATTGCATCATTTGCATCATTTCTGGATTTTTTTCCATCATCATCTGCATATGGGCTTGCATTTTTCCCTTCATTTCGGGGTTTTTGTCCATCATCATTTTCATGTTTCCGGATTCCATCTTTTCCATATGTTGCTGCATCATTATCTTTTGTGCCCCTTCATCTTGTTGTGCCAAGGCGATAAATTCACTAAGTTGGCTTGGGTTCGCAATTATTTCCTGGTACACCGCATTTCGATTGGCTTGAGTTTCCATTGTTTCAGTGGCATTAAATGTTGATTTACAGCTAACCAACGTGGCTATTGCTCCGATAATCATTAAGGTTTTTACAATTGTTTTCATATTCTTCATTTTTAGATAATTAAACATTTATTTTAAACTGATTTTTTATTTTTTGGGAATTGATTTATTTCATTCAATTTTAAAGTTCCTCATCATTCCCATATCTTCGTGTTCTAAATTATGGCAATGATATAGGAACAATCCTTTGAAATCCTCAAAACGCATTACGAGATCCATGTACATTCCAGGTAGTAGGTACACGCTATCCTGCCATCCTTCGTCTATGAACCCGTCTTTAACGGCATTCCATAGGTTTTGGTCAACATTTTCAATATTTCTGTTTATAATATTGAACTGCAATTGATGAATGTGCACAGGATGTGGCATCTGCATCATATTCCCCATACCACGATTGTTTCCCATCATACCACCTCCATCATTTTGACCTTCAATAGAAATGTTCCCTCCATTGTTAATTCGCCAAATCTCAGTTGTATTTAGCTTTACGATTTCATCATCCGCTACTTCCATACCGTTGTAGGTTCTTCCGTTTATTGTCCATTTCATCATTCCCTCCATTCCAAAATTGAATGTTCTTGGGAAAGTCCTGTTCGTTGCATCGGCTAGGTTCAAAGTTGTAAAAGCTGATAATTCATCTGGCAGGCTGGCATCATTCTTTTTTGAAGTTCCTACATTGATTTTGAGAACATCAAATTGACTGTTGTAAGGCAGCGAATTATCACTTTGGTTTCCCATCATTCCACCACCCATCATCCCACTACCCATCATAGTGTCTAATGGTATGGGTAGGTGGACTAACTTTAACTCCTCATTTTCGGATTTTTTAGATAAATCGAGCCAAACGTCAACCCGTTGAGCGGGACCCAACAATAAATAAGGTAATGTTTTATGACTCGCCAAGAGCCCACCATCTACACCAATAACGGTAATGGATTCTCCTGTATTCCATGCCAATTTGTAAGCGCGGGAGTTAGAACCATTGAGCAGTCGTAAACGATATTTTCCATCTTTATTTAAAGAAAGACCTTTGTCTATTTTTCCATTAATAAGTATCCGATTACCCAAAAAGCCGCGCATTTGATCCATTCTTCCATTTGGCAAATAGACCAATTGGTGATTTTCATCAAAAGTTCTGTCCTGAATAACAACAGGAATATCAAAATCCCCAGTTGGCAGGTTCAAGGCTTTCTCCTCTTCATCCGTAACGATGAACAAACCTGCCAGCCCTTTATAAACCTGTTCTCCAGTATGACCGTGAGGATGCGGATGAAACCAATAGGTGCCCGCCCTGTTCATAACTTCAAACTCATAGATATAAGTTTCCCCTTTGTCTATTACGTGTTCCGGATGACCGTCATTCTCGTGCGAAACGTGCAGCCCGTGCCAGTGAATTATGGATTTGGCGGGAATTTCATTTTCAAACCGTATCCGTACTCTGTCTCCTTTATTTACCCGTATTATGGGGCCGAGAGCACTTCCTACTAAATGTTGTAAGGTTTGTTTACCCCCTTTTATTAAAGAACCCTTGTATGAATAGGTATCCGTATTTTTGTCGGATAGAATTTTAGTACTTGACTGCACCGCCTTTAACTGTATATCGATGTCGGGATTGAAATCGTTATTGACAGCGTTTCCAACATTGGGATGAGCGGAAGCCGTATCGGATCTACAGGAGCTAATTAATGGCATAAAGTATAGACCGCTTGTTGCAAGACCTACAGTCCCTACAAAATTTCTTCTGGTATATTGTTTTTTGTCTTTCATCTTCAAATCCTTTTTAATTAAAATCTCACGGATAGTCCTCCACCTGCACCAAAACGGTTATCATAGCTTGCCATCAATGAAAAGTTGCGCGATAAAAAATATTCTACACCGGCACTCCAAGTAATTTCCTTGGAGAAATTATCTCCTGCGGGAAGATCATCCACCCATCCAAAATCTGCTTGATATTCATACTTTCCGAAGATCGCCGTTCGTGGAAATATGAGAATCTCACGGCTCAAACTAATCTGTGGTCTTAATTTATTATCGATTCGCACATCGAGATCAAATAGATAAGGGGTTAAAAATCGTATCCCCGCAATGGCAGTCGTTGTTATCTCGTCCATACTATCTCTCACATCATTTTCAATATTCACACCACCAAAAACCCTTAAATAATCATGAAGGTAACGTTCGTAGGTCACTTCAGATTCCAGGTTTTGGTTCCAGCCATATTCTGCCGAAACATTAAATTGATTACGAATATTGGAAGCAACAAAATCAAATGATGTCTTGTGTGAAGCAGCATCTACCAATGACCAAGCGTAGAATGGATCCGTTTCATTAATTAATTTTGAAACAGGATGTTTTTCCATTCTCGGATCGCGTGGTGTGTCGTAACTTATGATCCTGTCCATTCCCGCATTCATATGGTAGAGGATGTGGCAATGTAAAAACCAATCGCCGTATTCATCACCATTGTTGCCACTAAACTCTATGGTAACTTCCTGCATTGGAGGTACGTTTACCGTATGTTTTAAGGGAGAATACTCGCCGTTTTTGTTGATGACCCTAAAGAAATGGCCGTGCAAGTGCATAGGATGGTGCATCATCGTTAGGTTGTTATAAGTAATTCTGGTTATTCCGTTGCCATTTATCTTTATCTTATCGGTCTCGCTCAACGGAACACCGTTCATACTCCATATATAACGGTTCATATTTCCTGTAAGGTTCAGCAGTATTTCCTTTACAGGAAGATTTTGATCATAGGAAGTTTTTTCTGGTGCTTTGAGATAATCGTAATTATATTCTGAAAACATACCTGCCCGTCCCTGCCCGACGGAGTCATTCAGGCGGGCGGCAGGCGGGTCCATTCCATCCATTTGCATATCATCTTTCTTCATAATCATACCATCCATATTTGTAGATGAATCCTTCTTCATTCCTGCCTTGCCGGCAGGCAGTTCCATTTGTGAGTGGTCCATTTTACCATTATCCATATCCATCTTCATTCCGTATTCTTCCTTCATCTCATAACGCTCATCTTTTTTAGGTTGGAATTTTAAGGCGTGTGCACCCATCTTCATATCCATTTTTGCCATTTGCTGCATCATCTTGATTTTATCGGGTTTCGGAATGACTTCCGCCGGAAGGGTTTTGCCCTTTCCAATATATGCTGTGGTAGTTCCCGAACCATCCTGCGCCATTGCCCGGAACTCAATCTTTCCGTTTTGTGGAATGGTTACTATAAAGTCGTAGGTTTCTGCGGTGCCGATAAACGTTTTATTGTGGGCAACGGGAACAACGTCCTTTCCGTCGGATGAAACCAACATTGGGGTTTCGCCACCGAAGGTCATCCAAAATTGGGAAGATGCCGAACCGTTTATAATCCGCAACCGTACTTTTTCGCCTGATTCAAATTCCGGGTATTCCACTGATTCTTCTCCATTAATCAAAAATGCGGGATAATAGACATCGGCAATGTCCGCGCCTTCCATCCGTTGCCGCCAAAAATCGAGCTGTGCCCCAAATGCTCCTCGGGCAACAACTTGATTCAAGGGTGTGGAAGTACCCTTTTTCATTTGATACCATTCATTCCCACGTTTAAGATTACGCATAACGTTTTTAGGATTTTCGTTGGTCCAATCAGAAAGCATCAACACCAAATCTTTATCATAGTCCAATGTTTTTTCTTTTGGATTGATTAAAAGAGACCCAAAAACACCACTTTGTTCCTGAAACATGGTGTGCGAATGATACCAGTACGTTCCATTTTGTCTTATAGGAAATTCATATTTAAAGGTGGTGCCGGCTTTTATGGGTGGCGTTGTTAAATAGGGCACTCCATCAAAAAAGTTGGGCAATAGTAATCCGTGCCAATGCACCGAAGTTTCAACGCTCATTTCGTTTTTCACGTAAATGACCGCATATTCGCCTTCAGTAAATTCAAGTGTTGGCCCGGGGACCGTTCCGTTTACGGTCATTCCCATAACTTCCTTTCCAGTTTTGTTTACCATTTCTTCCTTAAGAGTCAATGTATATTCGTGAACCGGTAAATTATCAACATTGCCTTCTACCGACTGCGCAAAGAGAGTCTGACCAGTGATTGCGATAAGAATTATAACTAATTGGATATTTTTCATTTTTAAAATTTTTATCAAGTTTATTGATTATAAATTTACGTTGTTCTGATGTTTTATTTACTATACAACACTCATAATTAGTTGGTCAAGTAGTTAATAAGAGCAGATTGAACATAATAAAGTTTTATGGTCTCTATCTGTCCCATTTGAAACTTCAATTGCAGTTCCTGAATATCCAGAACATCATTAAAATCGATAGTTCCAGTTTCATAATTTTTGATGAGGATTTCTTCGGCGTCTTCAGCTTGTTTCAGGTTATTCTCTTGTGTGTTGAACTTGATTCGGGACTGGTTACGTTGCGATATGGCTTTAGACAAATCCGCTCTAAGCACATTCAGGCGTTCATCTTTTTGGGATTGTATTTCCTGTTTGCGCAGTTCATTCTGTTTGGTTTGTGATTTATATTTATTATTGAAAATTGGTATTGACACCGACACCATTGGCATTATCATATCTTTGTAAGAACTGGTAATCATTGGACTATTTTCTTGATTGATATACTCCACTCCAAAACCTATCATCGGACCACTTTCCTTTTGGTTTAACAACTCTGACTGCTCAACAGACTCATAAAGTTTATCATATTTAAGCAACTCTGGGTTTACAGCCAAGCTCTCGTAGCTATAAAAATTGTCGTTTTCTGGAATCTCCAGAGCGGAAACCACTGAGACATCTTTATCATATTGGCGGTTCATTAAACTGTTCAAAGCTGCCTGTATGCCCTTGTTTTGTTGAATTAAAACATCTTTTTCCTGTTTTAGCTCGTTCTGTCTAATCTGTAATCGCAACACATCCACTGCCGAAGCCTTACCCACTTCTAAAGAAGTGAGCGCAAGGCGTTCATAGGTCTCCAAGAGTGTTATGTTTTCATCAAGCACTTCCTGTTTGGCCCTGATATCATAGAGGAGATAATAGAATTGTGAAACGGAAAGCGCGAGCTTTCGTTTAGCAATAGTTACTTCCACAAATTGAGCGTCTGCCATTGACGACGCATAATCTTCCCTTGCGGAAATAGTCCCAAACCACGGTAACATTTGCATTACGGAAACTTTAAAACGTTCCATAGGCATATCCATCTCAGGAGCGATGGCCATAACACCAAAATTAAATTCGGTATTTGGTAAAGTGTTAACTTCGTTTACTTTTTCAGAAGCAATCTTATACTGAAGATCAAACTTTTGAATCTCTGGACTATTGGATATTGCTTCCTGAATAAGGTTTTCTAAATCTTGTGCTTTTGCGAAAGTTGAAACAAACAACACACAGATTAAAATTATTATACGTTTCATTTTGCTGTGTTTTTAAGTTTAACTTCGGCTCTCCAACTATACAATACCGGAACCACAAATAAGGTAATCAATGCTATTAGCATACCTCCAAAACTTGGAATTGCCATAGGAATCATAATATCGCTTCCACGCCCAGTGGATGTTAAAACCGGCAATAGTGCCAATATGGTTGTTGCGGTGGTCATCAAACAAGGACGAATACGTTTTTCTCCAGCTTCAACTACAGCGGCTCTTATTTCCTGTTTTGTTTCGGGTGTATTTCTATCAAAGGTTTGGGTCAGGTAAGTTGCCATTACAACCCCATCATCTGTTGCAATACCGAACAAAGCAATAAAACCAACCCAAACGGCAACACTTAAATTTATAGTGTGCATTTGAAAGAGGTCTCGCAAATTTTCTCCAAAGAAATTAAAGTTTAAAAACCAACCCTGTCCATAGAACCAAATCATTATAAAACCACCTGCAAATGCTACGGCAATGCCCGTAAAAACCATTAAGGAGGTTGCTACAGAGCGGAATTGGAAATACAAAATCAAAAAGATAATCGCCAACGCTAAAGGCACAACAACTGATAAGGTTTTCTCTGCTCGTAATTGGTTTTCATACGTTCCCGTGAACTGATAGTTGATACCTTTAGGCACAATCAATTCTCCTGAATCGATTTTCCCTTGAATAAGTGCTTGTGCATTTTCCACCACATCCACTTCAGCAAACCCATCAATTTTATCAAAAAGAACGTATCCAACTAGGAAAGTGTCCTCACTCTTTATTACTTGCGGCCCTTGCTCATATCTAATAGTAACAAGCTCACTTAGTGGAACCGGACTTCCATTTTCCACAGGAACATAAATGTCATTTAGATCATTTGGATTGGCACGCAACTCCCTTGGATAACGCACTCGGATACCATAACGCTCTCTTCCTTCTACGGTTTGTGTTAGTACCATCCCTCCCACGGACACCTGTATAACTTGCTGCACTTGTTCTACGGTAATTCCATATCGGGCAAGTCGGTCTCTATCTATATCCAATAATAGATATGGTTTACCTACAATACGATCAGCAAATACGGCTTCATTCTTGACACCTTCTGCTTGTTTTAATAATCCTTCCAACTTCAGTCCAAAGGCTTCAATTTCTTTTAAATCCTGCCCTTTTACCTTAATTCCCATTGGTGCTCGCATCCCTGTTTGCAACATCACTAATCGTGTTTCAATAGGTTGTAACTTAGGTGCTGAAGTAACTCCGGGAAGCTTTGTAACCCTAACAATCTCCTTCCAAATATCATCTGGGGATTTAATTTCTGGCCTCCAGTTTCTAAAGTATTCCCCATCATCATCTGGAATAAGTTGTGAATTAGTCACAGAGAAAGGGTTTTTAATTTTGGATGCTTCGTAATTAGAATTGTTATCCTCTATTTCGTTATTTGGATTTGTAACCAAACTTCCATCCTTGAGAACAAATAATCCATCTTTATTTACTTTAAAGCGCTGTCTTTTTCTTTTGTCGTTTAGTTTGTATTCTGATTTGTATTGAATTATGTTTTCATACATCGATAAAGGTGCTGGATCTAATGCCGATTCTGTACGACCTGATTTACCAACGACTGTTTCAATCTCTGGAAGGCTTGCTACTGCCATATCCAGTTGCTGTAAAACACGTTTATTCTCTTCAACTCCAGCGTGTGGCATTGATGTGGGCATCAACAGAAAGGAACCTTCATTAAGAGAAGGCATAAATTCTTTACCGGTATCGCGCATAATCAACACCCCTAAAATTATAATGACGGTAGGTACGGAAAGAAATAACAGCTTATTCCGCAATGCCCAATTTAAGATTCGCACATAATACTTTCTAAAAAGTGTAAACACTCCCAAAAGACCAAAACAGATAAGACCTACAAAAATAAAATTTATAAAAATGGTTCGATCTACTCCCAATGGTCTCCAGTACTCAGCCAATAAAAATATAATAGCAAAGGCAGACACAAATATGTTAATGATATTGGCACGTTTTGGGGTAATCTTTTCCTTTAACGAGAGGATACCAACTACACCAAATGCCACCAATATTAATCCTAGGGGGTATCCAAAAACAACTGCCAAAATACCTAGAATGACCAATGCCCCATTTAACATATAACTAAAGGATGTCTTTATGTTACGCTTTTTAAACAAATAAGCTGCAAACGGTGGAATTAAAAATAAGGCCACAATTAGGGAGGCGGTTAAAGCAGAAGTTTTGGTAAATGCCAATGGCCTAAACAATTTACCTTCAGCTCCAATCATTGTGAATACAGGAATGAAACTTATAATAGTGGTCATAACCGCCGTCAATATAGCTCCAGAGACTTCGGCAGTCGCATTATAAACGACGGTGTTCATTGGCACGTTCTCATCGTTTTCATCAATATGCCGCAGTATATTTTCCGTGAGAATAACACCCACATCAACCATAGTACCAATAGCAATTGCAATACCAGATAGTGCAACAATATTGGCATCTACATTAAACAGTTTCATCGAAATGAAAACCATTAATACCGCTACTGGCAAGAGACCAGATATTAATATTGAAGCTCTTAAATTGAATACCATTATGACTATTACGAAAATGGTAATTAAGATTTCTAATGATAGTGCCTCGTTTAGTGTCCCCAATGTTTCTTGAATAAGTTCTGTTCTGTCATAAAAGGGTACAACTGTAAGCTGCGACGTTCTACCATCACTCAATGTTTTAGAGGGTAAACCTGAACTTAATTCATTAATTTTTTCTTTTACGTTATTGATGACTTCCATAGGGTTTGCCCCATAACGTGCCACCACAACACCACCAACAACTTCTGCTCCTTCCTTATCCAAAAGTCCCCTCCTAGTGGCAGGTCCGTGAGAAACTTTTGCAATGTCCTTTAAGCGTATTGAGGTGAAATTTTCTGAGGTAACCACAGCATTTTCTAGATCAGCAATGGATTTGACGTATCCTAAGCCACGTATAAGATATTCTGCTTGATTTATTTCTAGGGTTTGCGCCCCAACATCTTTATTACTTTGTTTAACTGCTTTAACAACTTCGTTTAAACCAATCTTATACTGTTTCATCAACTCTGGGTTGACATCTACTTGGTATTCCAAAACATAGCCACCAATAGAAGCTACTTCAGAAACTCCGCTTGCCGAAGACAACGCGTATTTCACGTAGAAATCTTGAATACTTCGCAATTCCTGTAAATCCCATCCACCAGTTACATTTCCGTCTTTATCACGACCTTCAAGGGTGTACCAATAAATTTGCCCCAGACCAGTTGCATCTGGCCCTAATGCTGGATTCACTCCTTCAGGTAGGAGTCCAGCTGGTAAGGAATTTAACTTCTCTAGTATTCGACTTCGGCTCCAGTAAAATTCAATATCTTCTTCAAAAATGATGTAGATACTAGAAAAGCCAAACATAGAAGAACTACGTATGGTCTTGACTCCCGGGATCCCAAGAAGCGAAGTGGTTAAAGGATAAGTAATTTGGTCCTCAATATCTTGTGGGGAACGACCATCCCATTTTGTAAATACAATTTGTTGATTTTCGCCTATATCAGGGATGGCATCAACGGCTACAGGGTTACGTGGAAGCGAGCCAGTATTCCATTCAAACGGGGCATTTATAACACCCCAACCCACAAATAAAACAAGTAGTAAAACGGCTACAAGTTTATTCTCTATGAGAAATTTTATGCTTTTATTTAGCATTGGTATTGATTTTTAAACAGTTATACTTGGTGTAACATTCTGATGCAATCAGAAAATTAAACACAACGAAATGACCCCAGAATGGTGATAACCATTGGGATAATCTTTCCGATAGTTATCGGAAACTGTTTAAAATCAAATTAAATAAGTCTCGTGTAGCTTTTGTATATCCCGTATGAGAAAGGGAGCTGCATAATCTCTAAAAGGAACGATGTTCGTATCCAGAACATCAAAGAGATTAATATAAGAATGGAAAAAAGTTGCAACAAAGACTTGTTGCTCAAAATTTAATGTGTTAAAAGATATTTTTAAGTCATCTTGACCTTCAATAACTGCTTGCGTTTCTGAACAGCATGAATCATCCTGAACTTTACTTTTACAATCATTTTCAGATTGTTGTTGCTCCATTCCGCAGGTCTCAACGTGTCCAAATAAAGAAGAATCAACTAAAATATCGCCACAATAATGACTAGCAACAGTAAAAGACACAGTTGATAGCAGCACTATAAGTGCCATACTAAAAGATAATATTTTATGGAGAACCTCTTTCATTAATACTACAAATGTATATAAAAAAAATATACCAGCGTACGTTTAACACTTTTTTCGGATTTAAGGACATAAGTATTCCGTCGTGAGGCTTCTATAGGTTTGTCAAGAAAAAGTATATGACGAAGGTCATATACTAGTCGAAACTTTAAAATTATCTTAGCAGACACTAATTTTATAAACTAACCGCAAACTATTGAAAATTAATTAATTGAAAAATCATACGAAATTTAAAAAAGCTGAATATTAAATAAAATACCATATCTTTAAAACGTGAAACCTTTATTTACTAGAATATTATCCTTCTTTTTAGCAGTTTTCATACTGTTCTCTACCTCTTCTTTCTCGGTAGATATGCACTTTTGTTGTAATGAATTGGTGGATATGGCTTTTTTTGGTAAAGCAGAATCTTGTAAGGGCATTGTTAATATAAAAGATAATACCTCCAAGCAATGCAATTCAATGCAAGAAAAAGAATGCTGTGATAATCAGACTTTGTTGAAGCAAGGAGATGATACCTTCAAAAAATCAAATACCATATTAGAAAACGAGACTCTCGTTTTCATCAATACTTTCTTTTATACCTATATCAATCTCTTTGAGGGACTAGATAGAAATGTAATTTCTTTTCAGACCTATAGGCCGCCTCTCCTATCTTTAGATATAATTATTCTCAACGAGACCTTCTTAATTTAAAATTCTACATCGCAGGTTAAATTTAATCTGTACCACCTCTATAGCCAAAGTATCACTTCTGGCTAACATTTGTTGTACCCTATTCTCAACAAACCTCCATCACAAACCCGGACATTAAACCATTGGCTTAAAACCCAATGACAACACATTCATTACTATGAGCAAATCAATAGAATTTTGGATTAAAAATATGGTCTGTAATCGTTGCCTTAAAGTTATTGAACAGGAATTACAGGAACTTGGAGTGACCGTACTTTCGTTGGAGTTGGGAAGACTATTGGTAGAAGCACCAGAAAAAACCAACAATGAAATCCTCGATGCAGTAACAATTGTACTACACGCTAATGATTTCGAAATCGTGCAGAATGAAGAAGAAATGCTCACAGAAAGAATCAAGATTATTCTAATTGAACAATTACAAGAGTTACCACTACACATTAAGGTAAAAATATCTGAACTATTGGCATCAAGTCTTCATAAGGATTACAAGGCATTAAGCAAATTATTTTCTGCCAATGAAAAGACAACCATCGAAAAATACTTTATCAAACTTAAGATAGAGAAAGTCAAAGAGCTCATTCAGCTTAAACAACATTCATTTTCAGATATAGGATACTTATTGGACTACAGCAGTGTCAACCATTTGTCCAGACAGTTTAAAGAAATAATTGGAGTGAGTATGACCGATTATAAAAATACGGAAAATTGGAAACGGAATTTTTATGATGAAATTATATAGATAACAACGAAAGTTATGCAGACAATAAAAATTCAAAATAAATAATTTTAACTAATAAATTTAAAACAAACAACTATGAAAACACTAGCAATTATTTTATCGACAATTGGACTTTTAAGCTTAAACAGTTGCAAACAAGAAACAGACCCTCAATCATTAATGGATAATCCTGAAACTCGTTCGGAGGTTTTTAATACCATTACCCAAAATGACGATTATATGGCCGAGTTTATGGAAAGTATGCCGGACAACCAACACACAATGCAAATGATGCAGGGCAATAAAAAAATGATGGGCTCTATGATGAAGGGAGAAGGAATGCAAATGATGATGAAAGACAGTACAATGATGCGCTCAATGATGAACGGAATGATGAATGACGGAAAAATGATGGGAACTATGATGAAAATGATGCACCAAAAAGGCATGATGAGCGAAGATTGCATGAAGTCTTGCAAGAAGATGATGGCTGAAAAAGGTATGGACCTGCCTGCCGGCAAGACAGGTATGCAAGGAATGAATATGAGCGACAATATGAATAGCCCAACCAAAGACGATCATACCGAGCATCATTAATTTATGACAACTTAAAAAACTAAAATTATGAAAAATCACTGGTTATGGATGGTTCTGGGTTGTGGATTACCACTCCTATTTATATTCCTTGCCCCTTCATTGGGTATTGGAGGTGGCACGGCACTGTTTACTTTTTTCATAGTGATGTTTGCCTTTCACTTAATGATGCCAATGAAACACGGCGGCCATACCCACGGGTTGTCTGATGAAAATATGAACAGAAAAAGAAAAGAGGATGACCCAGAACACAAAGACCATCATCATTAAAAACAAAACAATGAAACAAAAATTTCAAATAAACGGAATCGGTTGTGGCGGTTGTGTCGCTAGGGTCAAAAAGACTTTAGAAGAACACCCCAGCATTGAGAAAGTCGAGATTTTCCTGGCGCCAAAAGGTGCTACACTTATCACAATGAAAGAAGTTCTTTCAGTAGCTGAGCTACAAAAACAGCTCAGTGACCTTGACGGATATACAATAACTGAAACAAATCAATAACAATTTAAAACTAAAAATTATGCACTATTACGACGGAAGTTTTTGGGGAATGCACCTAATATGGTGGATTATATGGGTCATATTAATCGCTTGGATATTCTTTATCCCAGCAGACATCCCTTATCAAAAATCAAAGAAAGAAAGCCCACTGGATATTTTGAAAATGCGTTTTGCCAAGGGCGAAATATCCAAGGAAGAATTTGAAGTGTCAAAAAAGATTTTGACTTCAGGCAGTACTAAAAACATTAATTCTTAAAAACTAATATTATGGATCACTACGGTGGTATGCATTTTACATGGTGGATTGTCTGGTTCATTTTCTTGGCCTGGATATTTTTCATTCCCACAGACATACCTTATCAAAAAATAAAGAAGGAAAGCCCATTGGATATTTTAAAAAAGCGATTTGTGCAAGGCAAAATATCCAAGGAAGAATTTGAAGAATCAAAAACGATTTTAAAATCAGAAAACTAACTCAAAAACATAAAACTATGTATCGATTAAACATAAAAAAACTCGGTTTTGCCTTCGGGCTAACAGGTGCTATAATTTATTTAGGCTGTATGATAGTAATGGCAACAGCAGGACAGGAAGGGACAATCATCTTTTTCAACAGCCTATTGCACGGCCTAGACACTTCAAATCTCATCAGAATGGACGTTCACTTATTGGAAGCCTTCTTTGGTATCGTTCAAACCTTCATTCTGGGCTGGTTGATTGGTGCTTGCATTGCAGCTTTTTACAATGCTCAAATAAAGGTTGAAAAATAGAGGTGCTTTTTAGCATTTATGCAGTATGCCTGGTTCATATAGGCGCTAATTATTATTGCTCTTTGGACAGGTCTATACGTGTCCGATAAAGGTATATAAAAATGAAACACGCGAAAAACAATATAGAAGAATCCACTTGCAAGATAGCAGATGAAATCTGCCTTCCAGATTCAACATTGCCCTGTGTGGTTATCATTGGTGGTGGTTTTGCAGGTTTGGCATTGGTAGAAAAATTGAAGAACAAAGAATTGCAAGTGATTTTGTTTGATAAAAACAACTTCCATCAATTTCAACCTTTACTTTATCAAGTGGCAACAAGTGCCCTGCAACCGGACAGTATTGTTTTTCCTTTCAGAAAACAAATCAACGGATACAAAAATGTATTGTTTCGTTTAGCTGAAGTTGAAGAAATTCAATCCTCATCGAACACCATTATAACCAATAAGGGAAAGGTTCATTACGACTACCTCATATTGGCAACGGGAACAACCACAAATTTTTTTGGAATGGATAACGTAGAGTCCCACAGTCTTGGGATGAAGGATATCCGTGATTCCCTCAACATCCGCCATCTGATGTTGCAGAATCTGGAACAGGCTGCCATTACCTGCGATGAAAAAGAACGGGATGCCTTGACCAATTTTGTTATTGTCGGTGGTGGTCCTGCTGGCGTAGAGATGGCTGGGGCATTGGCTGAATTCCGTAAATACATTCTACCGAAGGATTATCCAGAGTACCCCTCTTCCATTATGAATATTTATTTAATAGAGGCCATTGATGAATTGTTAAGCACGATGTCTGACAAAGCATCTTCAATGACCCTAAAATATTTGAAAGACTTGGATGTACAAGTATTAGTCAATGAATCAGTGAGTGATTACGATGGCACACAAGTCACTACAAAAAGTGGTAAAACTATTTTAGCCAAAAACCTAATCTGGACTGCTGGTGTGAAAGGACAGTTCCCAAAAGGGATTGATGAAAAACACGTGGTTAGAGGTAACCGCATCAAGACTGATGCTAATTTAAAAGTAGAAGGTTACGAAAACATTTTTGCCATAGGGGACATAGCGGCTATAATTACAGAGCAAACGCCAAAAGGGCATCCGCAAGTAGCACAAGCCGCTATTCAACAAGGGAAATATCTTGGCGACACATTATTGAAACTTATGAAAGATGAGCCCATAAAACCTTTCGAATATAAAGATAAAGGTTCATTGGCAACAGTAGGAAAACGTAAGGCAGTAGCTGATTTGGGCAAGTTCAAGTTTGCTGGTTATTTCGCTTGGTTGCTATGGTCAATCGTTCATCTTATGTCCATAAGCGGATTTAGAAATAGATTGATGGTTGGTTTTAATTGGACAGTTAGCTATTTCAGTTACGAAAAGAGCAACCGTGTGATTATTAGAAATTTTAAACCAAAAGCTTCAGTTAAGAACACGAAGAAATAATTTAACTATGAAAAAAAGCAAAGGCGAAAATAATAAGCTATCCCTAATAGGTTCCATATCTCTTGGTACAGGCGTAATGATTGGCGCTGGCATATTCGTGCTTATGGGACAAATAGCAGAGTTGGTAGGCGATTTATTCCCGATTGCTTTTATAGCTGGTGCCATTGTGGTAGGTTTCAGTTCCTATTCCTATGTAAAGTTCTCAAGCGCTTTTCCTTCCTCTGGAGGGGTCGTCAAATTTTTAAATAAATCTTACGGGCCAGGAACAACAACAGGAGTTTTTTCTTTATTGATGTATGTCTCTATGGTGGTTTCAGAAAGTTTGGTAGCAGGCACTTTCGGCGCATATACACTTCGGTTGTTTCCAGAGAGTTTTGCCGGTTACGCATCGGTTCTTGGTATTCTGCTTTTGGTAACAGCATATATCGTGAATATTTTAGGTAATAAAGTAATTGGCGCAACAGCCACCTTTACAGCAATTATCAAAGTTCTGGGTATTGCATTGCTCGCCATTGCAGGTCTTATAGCTTCCGGATTTGCAGATATTACAGGAAATTACATTCCTCAAAACACCGAAGCATTGCCACAAGGATTAGGCTTTGTAGCTGCATTGGCATTAGCAATCCTCGCCTATAAAGGGTTTACAACCATTACAAATCAGGGTGGGGATATTAAAAACCCACATAAAAACCTGGGACGATCCATTATTATTTCTATTCTAATCTGTACGATCATTTATGTAGCACTGGCTTTGGCAGTGGCCGGAGGCTTAACCATTCCTGAAATTATTGCTGCAAAAGATTATGCCCTTGCGGCGGCCGCGAAACCTGTTTTTGGGGAATGGGGTTCTTGGTTTACCATTGGCATTGCAATAATTGCCACAGTATCTGGTGTTATTGCCAGTGTTTTTTCATCATCGCGCCTGTTGGCTATGTTGAGCAATATGAAGCAAGTACCTTCCTTAAAAAGAATGGGGAACTTTAAAAATCCTGCCCTCATATTCACGGTTTCACTTGCCATTTTACTCACTGCGCTACTCGATTTAACAAGGATTGCTTCCATAGGAGCTATATTCTATCTCATTATGGACATTGCAATTCACTGGGGGCTTTTCCGCCACCTAAAAAAAGAAGTGAAATTTCAACCTCTCATTCCCTTAATAGCCATAGTAATGGATATCGCGGTGCTCACTGCCTTTCTATATTTAAAATACTTGAACGATCCATTGGTTCTTATCGTTGCAGCTATTGGGATTATTTTAATAATTGTTGCGGAACGTTTATTTATGATTTCACATACAGACGATGAAGGTAATATGCCGATGGGAATGGAAACTACGAGTAATAATAACAATAATAACAATTAAAAAATCAAGATTATGAAACAACAAGTAGCAATTAAAGGAATGACCTGTGGCGGTTGTGCAAAGACCGTTGAAAAAGCATTGAGTCAAATAGAAGGGGTAAAAGCAGTATCGGTAAGCCTGTCCCCACCACAAGCAGTGATACAAGCAGATAGCGCCATCAGTATGGCGCAATTGCAGGCGGTATTATCAAAAGCCGGCAATTATAGCATTGAAGGAACCCAAGCGGCCAATGAACAAAAAAAATCTGGTGGTGGATGCTGTGGATAATTGTCAGTTCTGGAAACTTCGGCCTCTTATTGATGGAGGCCGTAATAGATAACTTAAAATCAAAACCCATCAGAATAAACGTATTGAAACAGTAACATAAATTTTAGTCAATTAAAATTAAGAATACATGAAAAATATAGCAGTTATAGGTTACGGAGTCATAGGAAAAAGAGTAGCCGACGCCATCAATCTACAAGACGATATGAAACTTGTGGGAGTGTGCGATATCATTAGCGATTGGCGCATTCAAAATGCCGTAAGAAAGAAGTATGACATCTATGCAGCTACCGAAGATGCAGCTGATAAAATGAAGTCCGAAGGTATTTCAGTAAAAGGCAATATGCAGGAACTTTTAAACAAATCAGATCTCGTCGTGGACTGTACGCCTAAAAAAATTGCGGCTCAAAATGTAGAAATATATAAAGAAAAAGGCATCAAATTTATTCTTCAGGGTGGCGAAAAACACGAAACTACAGGCCATTCCTTTAGTGCCGAAAACAATTATGAATCAGCAATAAATATAAATGCTACAAGGGTTGTTTCCTGCAACACCACCTCTATCCTAAGAACATTGACCGCTTTAAAGAGAGCCGAATTATTGGATTATGCCAGAGGTACACTTCTAAGAAGAGCTACAGATCCTTGGGAAAGTCATTTAGGAGGCATTATGAACACAATGGTTCCCGAAAGAGATATTCCGAGCCATCAAGGTCCTGATGCTCAAAGTGTCGATCCAGATTTAGATGTAATCACTTCCGCAGTAAAAGTACCCGAAACCTTAAGTCATTTGCATTACTGGAATGTAAAATTAAAAAAGCAGACCACAAAGGAAGAAGTACTAAAGGCTTTTAAAACCTCCAGCCGTATTAAATTGATTCAATATGACCAAGGTTTGGTTTCCAACAATACCATTAAGGAAATGTTCTTGGATATGGGAAGGCCTTGGGGCGATATGTATGAAGTTGCCCTTTGGGAAGATATGCTGAAAGTAGTGGGCGATGAACTGTTCTATGCCTATGTGGTGGATAACCAAGCTATTGTTATACCGGAAACTATCGATGCCATTAGAGCACTTACCGGAATCGAGACCGATGGTAAAAAATCCATCGCCAAGACCAATAAAAGTTTAGGAATCTAATAAATAATTATGTTATGGATGTTTATAAAAATATAGTTGAAAATTTAGGGAACAAGGCTTCCTTCTATTTAGACCACGTTTGTGAAAAAATTACAAAGGACGAACTGCAAACCCCGAGCAAAAATAGTTTTGAAAAGGTATTTGCCAACAGCAACAGAAATCCACAGGTGCTTCGAAGTCTTGCCCAATTATACAATCACGGAAATCTGGGTGGTAGTGGTTATTTAAGTATTCTTCCTGTGGACCAAGGCATTGAGCATAGTGCCGCATTTTCATTTTATAAAAACCCAGATTATTTTGACCCTGAAAACATTATAAAACTCGCTATTGAAGCTGGATGCAACGGTGTGGCGTCCACCTTTGGCGTTTTGGGGCTCAATGCCCGAAAATATGCCCATAAAATTCCGTTTATCGTAAAGATTAACCATAACGAGCTTCTTACCTATCCCAATAAATATGACCAAACCCTTTTTGGCAAGGTAAAAAATGCTTGGGATATGGGAGCCGTTGCCGTAGGTGCCACTATTTATTTTGGTTCAGCTGAAAGCAACAGACAGCTTAAGGAAATAGCCGAAGCCTTTGAAGAAGCCCACAATCTAGGAATGGTTACAATTTTATGGTGCTATTTGCGTAATGAAGCCTTCAAAACAGAAAAAATAGATTATCACGCGGCTGCCGATTTAACAGGACAGGCCAATCATTTGGGGGTAACCATTCAGGCAGATATCATCAAACAAAAATTACCAACCAACAATTTCGGGTTCAAAGAAATTGGGTTTGGAAAATACGATGATGCAATGTATAAAACGCTTACCACAGACCATCCCATTGACCTATGCCGATTACAAGTGGCCAATTGCTATATGGGAAAAATAGGATTGATCAATTCAGGAGGAGGTTCTAAAGGGGAATCAGATTTGACCGAAGCTGTGACAACGGCCGTCATCAATAAAAGAGCTGGAGGATCCGGATTGATTATGGGTAGAAAAGCGTTTCAAAAACCTTTTAGTAAAGGAATTGAATTATTGCAAACGGTGCAACAGGTATATCTGGAAAATAGCATCACAGTAGCCTAATAATAATCTAAAAAATTAAGTATCGCAGAACACCTAAAAATCAATAAACTATGAAAAACATACTCGTACCTACAGACTTCTCAGAAAACTGCAATAAAGCAGCAGAACTCGGAATTAAATTAGCTAAGCTTTATAATTCCGAAATCCATTTTTTTCATTTGATAAAAACCCCTGTTGAATGGGTAAAGTTGGATAAACAAAAAGAAATGCAGTACCCCGAAACAGTGAAGCAAATTGGGAGCGCTAAAGCAGCTTTACGCGAACTGGAAAAAGAAGCGGAACGTGAAGGGCTTGAATGCAGAACCTTTTTGACATTTGATGTCGGACAGGAAAATATCCTAAAACATTCTGGTCACTTCCATCACGATTTTATTGTTACCGGAAGTAGTGGTGCCAGAGGAGGAGTACGTGAGTTACTTGGAAGCAACGTAGAAAAAATTGTAAGAAAAGCTGATGTTCCAGTAATTGTGGTTAAGGACCGAGAAGTATCCTTTCCTTTCAAGGATATCGTATTTGTTTCAGATTTTCTTCAAGATGTGAACGAAGCATTTAAGAAGGTCATTTCGATAGCCGATAAATGCGAAGCGAATATCCATTTATTGAGAGTCAATACTGACACAGACTTTAATAGTATTGATCAAGGTTTAAACCCCATAAAGGAGTTCCTGAAAAAGTTCCCCGATTTGGATAAGTATTCAATGAATGTATATAATGAGCCTGACGTGGAAACCGGAATAAACAACTTCTTAAAGTACAAAAATGCCGATTTGATTGCTATGTGTACCAGCGGACGTACTGGTTTTTTAAGCTTGTTCTCCAAAAGTATAGCTGAAGGTGTAACAAATCATTCCGAATTGCCCGTGATGACCATTAAAGTATAACGATGAATGAATCAGTCCTAATAAAAAAATATTCCGGTGAGCTCCAGGCCTTTGATGTCAACAAACTCATCAACTCCTTACACCGTTCAAAAGCAGAGGAAGACATTGTTCAGGATATAGCCCATAAGGTACAAGAGCAACTCGAAGAGGGAATGACCACCAAAAAAATCTATCAAATGGCATTTAAAATGCTAAAGGGAAAATCCAGAGTAAGTGCTTCAAAGTACAAACTCAAAAAAGCCTTGATGGAACTGGGCCCAACAGGTTTTCCTTTTGAAAACCTTGTGGGAAAATTATTTGCGCACGAAGGATATACAACAAAAGTTGGCGTGATTCTACAGGGAAATTGTGTCCAGCACGAAATAGATGTGATAGCACAAAAAGATAACAAACATTATATGATTGAATGTAAATATCATAGCGATCAAAGAAGGACTTGTAATGTGAAAATCCCACTCTATATCCAGTCTAGATTTTTGGATGTTAAAACGAAGTGGGAACATCAAAAAGGCCACGAGGCTAAAATTCATAAAGGAGGTTTGTACACCAATACACGATTTACAACAGATGCGATACAATACGGTAAGTGTGTGGGATTGTTATTGACAAGTTGGAATTATCCAAAGGGAAATGGTCTTAAAGAACGAATAGATAAGTCTGGCTTCCACCCACTAACCGCTTTAACAACTCTAACAAAAGCCGAAAAAATAAAATTATTGGATAAAGGCATTGTGCTCTGCAAAGAGCTTCACGAAAACCCAATGCTATTAAACCAAATAGGAATTAGTGAAAAGAGACACAAAAAGATATTAGATGATTCAGAAGCACTATGTAAAAGCACTTAATGAATAATGATAAAAAGCGCAACAATCCTAAAAACAAAACTTATGAAAACTGAAGAATTGAAACAACAGAACAGCATAGATTTCGAACCATTTTACCAAGCCTTGGAAGATGACCCAAAATTACTTGAAGAGGCCCTTGAAATATTATTGGGGATGGTAAATTTTGAACCTAAATCCATAAAGAAGTTAGCGCTTTTTATCAAAGAAGACTCCCGTAATCTATACAATGAAATAGCGGAAATGAACCAATCGAGCCAAGACAAAGGAAACACGTCCTCTTGTTGTGGTGGCCATTAAATAAATTCTATAAAAATGAAAAACAATAAAATAAACATCCACTTTTTGGGTGCAGCAGGTACAGTAACCGGCTCAAAATATCTTGTGGACACGGGAGAGAAAAAAATACTGATAGATTGCGGACTTTTTCAAGGGTTGAAAGAATTACGTCTTAAAAACTGGGAATATCCACCTGTGAAAGTTTCAGAAATTGATATGGTTTTGCTTACACACGGCCATTTAGACCACACAGGATATTTACCAAGACTGGTCAAACAAGGATTTAAAGGCCCTATTTATGGCACCAATCCAACCTTGGACATCGCAAAGATCATACTTAATGATAGTGGCAAAATCCAGGAACAGGAAGCCGAACGTGCCAACAAAGAAGGCTATTCCAAACACAGTCCTGCTGAACCACTTTACGACTTGAAGGATGTGGAAAAAACCATTCCACATTTTAAGGGCGTTCCGCAAGCACAATGGATTCCATTGTTTGATGGTATAAGAGCTCGATTTCAATATAACGGACATATTCTGGGTGCAACTTACATCGAGTTAGATGTACACGGAAAACGCTTCGTTTTTTCAGGTGATATCGGAAGAACAAATGATTTATTGCTCTATCCACCTCTAAAACCAAAAAAGGCAGATGTTCTTTTCATTGAATCTACCTACGGAGGAAGATTTCATCCTGATGAAGTGGAAGCTATTCCGCAGATTGAAAAATTAGTCAAAGACACTTTTGATAGAGGTGGCAGCCTATTTGTCCCAAGCTTTTCTGTAGAGCGTGCACAATTGATGATGCTTATTTTTTGGAAATTACTCAAGGAGAACAAAATACCCAAAGTACAGATGATTATGGATAGCCCAATGGGCGCTAGTGTATTAGAACTGTTCCACCGCACAAGGGATTGGCATAGGTTGGAAGACAATGAATGCGATGAAATGTGTTCGCACTTTACTGTCGTAAGCAGCTATCGTGAAACTATGGAACTACGGGCTGATAATAAACCAAAAATAGTGATTGCAGGAAGTGGAATGCTCACTGGTGGAAGAATGCTCAACTATCTTGAAACCCAAGCCCAAAATCCTAATAATACTTTGCTTTTTGTGGGTTATCAAGCTGAAGGCACTCGCGGAAGAAAATTATTGGAAGGCGATAAAGAATTAAAGGTATATGGAAAATGGGTGCCATTTAATATGGAGGTAGCTGAAATTCAAGGCCTGTCAGCACACGCAGACCATGCTGAACTTATGGATTGGATGCGTAAAATAAAAAATAAACCCGAACGGATATTTATTGTACACGGCGAGAAAGAAGGCGCAGAAGCCGTTCAAAAAGGCATCAAAGAAACCTATGGTTGGGATGCTGAAATCCCGCAATTATATACTATCGAAAATGTATAACTTTTTTATCATACAAAAATGCAAATAAAGAGAGCATACACCAACTGGCATGTTATAACTGGTGGGCCGAGCACTGGAAAAACTACTGTAATAAATATGTTAGATGAAAGAGGCTACAATACAACTATTGAGCATGCGAGGCACTATATAGACACCATGCGTATCGAAGGTCAAACGGTCGAAGTCATAAAAAACAATAAAAGAAAATTTCAATTTGGTGTTTTGGATATGCAAATAGAACAAGAAAACGCCATCCAGCCAGAGGCTTTAGTTTTTTTGGACAGGGCCATACCAGATGCTATGGCATACTATCAATTTCTAATGCTGGACTATGATGAGAAATTACTTAATGCAGTTAAAAATACCTGTTATAAAAAAATATTCATTTTAGACCGATTGCCATTCATCAAAGACTATGCAAGAACCGAAGATGAGGAAGATCAAAAGAAAATACATCAATTAATAATAAAGGTTTACACGTCTTTGGGTTTTCCAATTATTCTTGTTCCGGTTTTACCGCCAAATGAACGTGTAGAATTTATTTTGAATAATATATAATAGCAATGATTATAAAGATAATTGAACCTGTATTTAGATTTAATCTATAAAGTAAATTATTTCGAATAACGATGAAAATATTTATCAACTTTAATGCAAAACATCATAGATCATATACTAAATCTATAATGTTATCTGCAATATTATTCTATCTTATTTTAGGTATCACAAGTATAATGGCCCAAAACGAAATGCTCATTGGGCAGGTTTCAGGGAGGTTTGTCGTTCGGGAGAATTTTGATGAAAAAGATGCTTTTTTAAACAAACAAACTTTTGAAGCTGGAAAAATTACCACTAAAAATGGATATTATGAAATTGAGGTAATCACAGAATTGTTTGACAAAAACAAAAAATCTACCGACAAATACACCACAACCTACCGCTGCAAACCAGAAGATGGAAATATAATGATAATAGCTTTTCCGTTTTTCAACCCAAAGTCCAAGGAAACCGAAATCAGCACGACTTCTAAAAATTTCAAACAACTATACGACTTGGAAAACTTAAGAGATATTGAACTTGAAATGAGTTTTGACTCAGGCTTATTAAATTTTTTTGATTCAAAAAGCAGTATCAAAATTTATGATAGAAAATTGGACGGCAATAGAAATAATATCAAATCAAAGATCAATATTAAGGCCAATGCGTGGGGAATTCGCATTAAGCAACTCAACTATTCTGTCAATGAAAAATTAAACGATAACGGTTTATTGACCTTTCAGAGATTCACCGAAGCCGATGGTAGTTATTTTACAATGAACTATAAATAAAGAAAAATGAAAAATTACGATACACTTTCAGAAGCTATTAACGATCTACAGGCAAATGAATACACCTATGATTTCAACTTAACGCCTGAATGTTTGGAATGCGCTACCCTAAAAATTGAAATCCGGCCAGAAGATTTTAAAGTAGATAAAACCTATCGCTTTGAGGGAATGAGCAGCACTGATGACAATAGTATTTTATATGCAATATCTTCTAAAGATGGAATTAAAGGACTTTTGGTAGATGCCTACGGTGTGTATGCAGAAAACATTTCAGAAGCAATGCGGAAAAAATTACGATAACACTTAAACAACACTATAATGGAAAATCAAAAACACGAAGAAATGGACCATTCAAACCCGCCTGCCGGTCGGGCAGGAATAGATCATTCCAATCATGACGGTAATGCACCCATGGGAATGGCTGGCCACGACCATCATAAAATGATGATTGCCGACTTCAAGAAACGCTTTTGGGTAACGCTTGTACTTACAATTCCCATATTGATATTCTCGCCAATGATCCAAGGATTTTTCGGATATGAATTTTTACTTCCGGGTAATCCATATATACTTTTTGCTCTTTCTACTATTGTGTATTTCTATGGTGGATGGCCTTTTCTGAAAGGTATTGTTTCAGAAATAAAGAGTGGTGCACCAGGAATGATGACGCTTATATCTATGGCAATTACCGTAGCTTATGTATATAGTTCCGCCACGGTATTTGGTTTAGAAGGTGTCGACTTTTTCTGGGAACTGGCTACACTTATCGCAATTATGCTCATTGGGCATTGGATAGAAATGAAGAGTGTTTTGGGTGCTTCAAAAGCCCTACAGCTTCTCGTAAGTATGATGCCAGCTGAAGCACATCGCGTAAAAGGCGATACTATTGAAGATATTCCTCTCGAAGATTTATTGAAAGATGATGTGATATTGGTTAAGCCCGGAGAGAAAGTTCCTGCCGATGGGATTATTGTAGAAGGCTCAAGCTATTTAAATGAATCTATGCTTACCGGAGAATCGAAACCAGTAAAAAAAGAGGAAAAAGATAAAGTAATAGGAGGTTCAGTAAACGGTAATGGCAGCATAAAGGTAAAAGTAGAGCATACAGGTAAAGATAGCTATCTCAACAAAGTAATCACAATGGTTGAGGAAGCTCAAAAAACCAAGTCCAAAATGCAAAACCTTTCGGATAGGGCTGCAAAATGGTTGACATATATTGCTTTGGGGATCGGTTTTGGAACATTGGCAGTTTGGTTGATTTTAGGCTTCCCATTTGTATATGCATTGGAACGAATGGTTACTGTAATGGTCATTGCTTGTCCACATGCACTTGGTCTTGCAATTCCTTTAGTAGTTGCTATTTCTACCTCAGTATCAGCACAAAATGGATTATTGATTCGTAATAGAACGGCTTTTGAAGAATCACGTAAAATTTCAGTGCTGCTTTTTGACAAAACAGGAACATTGACGAAAGGTGATTTCGGCGTTACCAGAATAGAATCTGTAAATGAATCTTATTCAAACGAAGAAATTTTGAGACTTTCCAGTGCCTTGGAACAAAGTTCAGAACATCCTATTGCTGTAGGAATTATTAAAAAAGTTAGAGAAGACAAAATTGACATCCCAAAACTTGAAAACTTTAATGCGATTACCGGTAAAGGTGTGGAGGCAAATGTAGAAGGAAAGCAAGTAAAAGTGGTTAGTCCAGGCTTCTTAAGAGATGAAAAAATAGAAATTCCAAAAGATGCTTTTAGTGATGCTGCTGAAACGGTTGTTTTCGTTTTGATTGATGGGCAACTAGCTGGATACATTGCTCTTGCTGATGAAATAAGACCAGAATCTGCTGAAGCTATTAAAATATTCAAGAAGAACAATATCAAAGTCATAATGGCAACAGGAGACAACGAAATAACAGCCAAAGCAGTGAGCGATAAGCTTGGTTTAGATGGCTACTATGCAGAAGTTTTACCTCATCAGAAAGTTGAACTAGTTAAAGAATTACAAGGAAAAGGTGAGTTTGTGGCTATGACGGGAGATGGTGTAAACGATGCGCCTGCCTTGGCACAAGCAAACGTTGGTATTGCCGTTGGGTCAGGTACAGATGTAGCCGCTGAAACAGCCGATATTATTTTGGTAAATAGCAATCCACAGGATATTGCCAATTTAATTTTATTCGGTAAGGCGACCTACAACAAAATGATTCAAAATCTAATATGGGCAACAGGATATAATGTTGTGGCCATTCCTTTAGCTGCTGGCGTATTATATTCCTCAGGCTTTGTTTTAGGACCAGCGGTAGGAGCTGTGTTAATGAGTTTGAGCACCATAATTGTAGCTATTAATGCCCAATTATTAAAGCGGAAAATTGGTAAAAAATAAATGAAAAGGAAAGAAAAAATCAACAGGATATTTTTAATCCTGTTGAGTTTATTCGTAGTGATGTTGGGCTATGGTATATTACTGCCAACCCTTCCCTACTATACCGAAAGATTAGCATTAGCAGGTAATCTCGATCCAGACCGTATCAATTTTCATATAGGATTGCTCACAAGTATTTATCCTTTTTTTCAACTACTCTTTGTAGTAGTTTGGGGAAAGCTTTCAGATAAATATGGTCGCAAACCTATTATCATCTGTGGACTCATTGGTTTTGTAGTTATGCAATTACTGACGGGCTTAGCCACATCTCTGACAATGCTATATGTTGCTCGGATTTTTGGTGGTATATTCACTTCTTCGGTTATTCCTGTCAGCAACGCATATTTAAGTGACATTACTTCTGAAAAACGAAGAACAAAAATAATGGCCTGGTCTGGTGTTGCCATTAGTTCAGGAGTTATTTTCGGCCCCGTTATTGGAAGCTTTCTTTCCCAGACTGATTTTCATTTACAATATTCTATGGGTTTGCTACATTTAGACCGATTTTCAATACCATTTTTATTCGCTGCCCTACTCGGATTGATTGTTCTATCTATTGTGATGAAATGGCTTAAAAACACCACTCGTGTACATAAGTTCACGACACAGAAAGTAAGCTTGCGATTCATATTTTCCAAATACTTTATCGTATTACTGATAGTATCCTTTATAATCCAATTTATATTGACCTTATTTGAAACGGTTTTTTCAATTTACGGAAAAGATGACTTAGGTTTTAACAGCAATCAAGTGGGTATTGGCTTTATGTTATGCGGCGCTATAATGGCTGTTCTACAGCCCGTTTTTGCTACTTACGGAGAGAAATTTTTATCCACAAAGAAACAAATCACTCTAGGATTATTCATATCTGGAATTTCCTTGATCATCTTTCCATTTTTTACAAATGAATTTTTCGTATATGGACTAATCGTTGTTTTTGCTACTGGTATTGCTATGGTAATACCTAATTTATTATCAGCCGTTTCATTAACTTCTAAAAAAAATACGGGTCGAAATATATCCATACAGAGCTCGACCAATAGTATTGGTCAGATTTTAGGTCCCGTTTTAGGAACTTGGCTTCTTGCTGGTGGTTTTTACTATCCATTCATAATTTCTGGAAGCATAACCTTGGTTGCTATTGGCTTTGTGTTCTTTCTTAAGAATTCCTACGAACATAAAAAAGACCAACCAAGTGTTGCACTTATTGATAACTAACTCAATTCTAAAGCCTAAATATTCCATATAGGATAATTACAAAGAACGATGAATATTGAAGGTGCCGACCCGATACTGTATGGTTAGAAACAACCGATCGTAAATAAACATAACAACACTGTTTGGTCAAACACTAAAATAATATTTGAAATTCCTAAATTAGAGAGACGAGGATAACTTACGGAAGTGTGATTACCAATTTTTCCATACGCATTGAATATTTATTCTTTAAAGAGGTAAAAGGAGAATTGAAGGTTAAAAAAATTATAGAGTAATCCAAAAAATCTAACATGGAATAAATGAAATATGTTAAATTTTGATATGAGGTGCGTAATTCGGTGCGTATAAAATTAGAGAAGTTTGGGAAGCCCTTTAAATACTATAAATTTAAAATATTGGATAGTTCCTCTTTCACAGAAGAGAAAAGTTTGACTAACAGAATAAAGAATATATTATCCAATTATTTTCGTATTTTTATAAAGTAAAAGACGTATAGAATTTGCAACTAAATGTGCTAATTTGAACCGAGTTTAGAGTTCGGTTAATTCAATAAATGTAACAGCACAATCTATTGACAATCAATTATTTGAATACAATTAGATAATCTTGTCATCCCGACTTACAAAAGACACTTTCGGGTGTCTTTTTTTTATTTGGGGTGGTACAATGAAACCACCATAAAAGTGGTTTCATTGTGCCGTTCAACTTACCCAAGCAAGTTCATCTCGACTTTTAAAAAGATAGCTTCATTGATGTCTTTTTTTTTGAGAATTGACAAGGTGATATTTATCATTTCATAAAAAACGCAACAAAGGTACTTTTGGCTCATAAATTTAAAGCCATGCAAAGTCGTTTAGTTTCAAAATACAACGTTCCCGGTCCGCGATATACAAGCTATCCCACAGTTCCGTACTGGAACAACGAAAAATTTTCGTTAAGTGAATGGAAGAAAAATGTAGTTCAAAGTTTTTCAGAAAGTAATTCTACAGAAGGCATAAGTCTTTACATCCACCTCCCGTTTTGCGAAAGTCTCTGTACTTTTTGTGGATGCAATAAACGAATAACCAAAAACCACGGTGTTGAAACTCCCTATTTAGAATCTATTCTAAAAGAATGGCGACTCTATTTGAAACTCTTTCCTGAACGTCCAATTATAAAAGAATTACACCTTGGCGGTGGCACACCCACTTTTTTTTCGGCTGAAAATTTAAAATTGCTTTTACGGGAAATTTTTTACGATGCAACCATAGCTGAAAACCCTTCCTTCAGTTTTGAAGGACATCCAAACAATACTTCAGAAGAACATTTACAAACGCTATTTGATTGTGGATTTACCCGGGTTAGTTACGGCGTGCAGGATTATAATACTACGGTACAAATTGCTATACACAGACTGCAACCATTTGCCAATGTAAAACGCGTTACCGAAACTGCCCGTGAAATTGGTTACACTTCTGTAGGCCACGATATTATTTTTGGACTTCCATTTCAAAAAAAGGAGCACGTAATCCATTCAATTGAAAAGACAAAAGAACTAATGCCAGACCGTATTGCCTTTTACAGCTACGCACATGTTCCGTGGATAAAAGGAAACGGCCAGCGTGGTTTTAAAGATGAAGACTTGCCCAGTGCCGAAGAAAAGCGCAATATGTACGAAACTGGTAAAAGCATGCTCGAAGAAGCTGGATATATTGAAATTGGGATGGATCATTTCGCCCTAAAAACCGATAGCTTATACAATGCGCTAGAAGAAAAAAAACTGCACCGTAATTTTATGGGGTATACAGATAGCAAAACTCAATTAATGATCGGCTTAGGTGTTTCTGCAATTGGAGATAGCTGGTACAGTTTTGGTCAAAACTCAAAAAATGTGGAGGAATACCAAGAATTGGTGGAACAAGGAATTCTTCCCGTGTATCGAGGCCATATGTTGAACGAGGAAGATCTTATTATCCGTAAACATATTCTGAATATGATGTGCCGTTTGGAAACTTCTTGGGAAGATGACTCCCTCCTATTTGATGAGTTGCCGGAAGTTCTTCTTAAATTAAAAGAAATGGAAGATGATGGTATATTACAATTCGGTTCCAAAAAACTTCAAATAACCGAAAAAGGGCGTCCTTTTGTTCGTAATGTCTGCATGGCTTTTGATGTGCTTTTACAACGAAGCAAACCAGAAACGCAACTGTTTTCAATGACTATTTAAAGTAAAAAGTTTCAAGAAAACTTCACATTGTGACTTTGGTCATATTTTATAAAAACAGCAAATAAGACATTTGTATCCTAAATTAATTATAGTTCAATGAAACTGGCAAAATGTACTTTAGTTTTAATTTTATTTTTTTCAATAAACATCACATATTCACAATTTACGGTAGAGACTCAGCTACGTCCACGTTTTGAGTTTCGTCACGGTTACAAAACGCTTTTCCCAAATGATGTAAATCCAGCTGCTTTTGTTTCACAAAGAACAAGATTAAATTTTAGCTATAAAACCGAAAAACTTCAGTTCTATTTAAGTCCGCAGGACGTTCGGGTTTGGGGTGATGTACCGCAACTTAACATAGCAGATGAAAACGGTTTTTCCCTTCATCAAGCTTGGGCAGAAATACAGTTAATTTCAGATCTCAACTTAAAAATAGGTCGACAGGAAATTGTTTATGACGATCAGCGTTTCTTCGGAAATGTAGACTGGGCGCAGCAAGGCCGAAGCCATGATGCGGCAATTTTAAAATTTGAGCCAAATTTCATGGAACTTCATTTTGGAGCAGCCTACAATCAAAACGGCGAAGCTTTGACTGGAAATGTGCTAACTAAAAATACTTACAAAAGTTTTCAATATCTATGGTTTCATAAGGATTGGGAAAAACTTTCAGCCAGTTTTCTATTCTTAAATAATGGCCTGCAATATATTGATGAAATTGATGAATCTAAAAACGACACACGCTATAGCCAAACCGCAGGAATTCACTTAAAGGCGAAGGCAAATAAATTCGGTTTTGCTTCAAATTTATATTATCAATTTGGAAAAGATATCGCCAATAATGATTTGAGCGCTTATTTGGTTTCGTTGGAAGCAAATTATTCTGCAATGGAAAATCTCAATTTCACTTTAGGTGGTGAGCTACAAAGCGGAAATGATTTTGGCGCACCTTCAAATGGAAAGAATAAAGCTTTCAATCCGCTATATGGAACAAATCACAAATTCAATGGATTTATGGATTACTACTATGTTGGCAATCATATTGACAATGTTGGGTTGGTGGATTTTTACGGAAATTTAAAATACTCCTTCAATAAAAAATCAAACTTAGCTGTAGGGCTTCACAAGTTTTTGGCCGCTGCTGAGATTTTAAACGAAAACTCAAAAAATTTGGGTTATGAAATAGATTTAGTAATTTCACATAAATTGAGTGAATTTGTTGCTGTTCAAGCCGGATATTCTCAATTTTTTGCGTCAAACGGCATCGAAACCGTAAAAAATAATTTTGACGGTAATTCAAATAATTGGGCTTGGGCAATGTTAACCATTGATCCTGTGCTTTTTACTTGGCAAAAACAAGACGAACAAATTAACAATCAAAACCAATAAATCAACATTAAACATTAAGCTATGACATTAACTTTCAAAAAAAATCTTGTAACAAAAATGCTTCTCTGTTTAGGAGGAGTGGTTTTCCTTTCAGGCTGTGTAAACGACCAATCCGACAAAAAATACAATGATACGGTAGATATTCCCGTGAATCAAGAAATGATTGCGGAACTAACCTCACCGCCATTTGTTCCAACTCCGGTTGGAAAACGTATGGCGAAAAAACTGATCGTCGATCTTGAAATTCAAGAACGTGAAGGCGAAATGACTGGCGGCGTTAAATATGTTTATTGGACGTTTGGCGGAACTGTTCCTGGTAGTTTCATAAGAACCCGTGTAGGCGATGAAGTGGAATTTCATTTGAAAAATCACCCAGACAACAAGCTTCCCCACAACATTGACCTTCACGCAGTGAACGGTCCAGGTGGTGGTGCAGAATCTTCATTTGTTGCTCCGGGGCACGAAAAAGTGTTCTCTTTTAAAGTACTTAATCCTGGACTTTATGTTTACCATTGTGCAACCGCGCCTGTGGGAATGCACATTGCAAACGGAATGTATGGTCTTATCTTAGTAGAGCCTGAAGGGGGTTTGGAACCAGTTGATAAAGAATATTATATTATGCAAGGTGATTTTTATACCGAAGGAAAATATGGCGAACGTGGCCTGCAAGCTTTCGATATGCAGAAAGCAATCAACGAAACTCCGGACTATGTAGTATTCAACGGCCACGTTGGTGCTATGACTGGCGATAATGCACTTACTGCAAAAGTGGGTGAAAAAATACGTCTCTTTGTTGGTAATGGCGGACCTGGTCTTGTTTCATCCTTCCACGTAATTGGAGAAATTTTTGATAAAGTTCATATTGAAGGTGGAAGCATGATTAATGAAAATGTTCAAACAACAATGATACCCGCGGGAGGTGCTGCAATTGTAGAATTTCGCGTAGATGTTCCCGGAACATTTATATTGGTTGACCACTCTATTTTCAGAGCTTTTAACAAAGGCGCTTTGGCGATGCTTAAAGTAGAAGGTGAAGAAAACAAAGCAATTTATTCGGGAGAGATTCGTGATGGTATTTATCTTCCGGAAGGTGGCGCAATTCAATCCATGCCTACAGATGGTGTAAAAAAGGAAAAAGAGGAAGTGAAAGCTTTTACTTTTGAAGAACGAATGAAATTCGGGAAAGACAAATTTACAGCTACTTGTGTTGCCTGCCATCAAGCAAATGGCCAAGGAATTCCCGGAGCCTTTCCTCCTTTGGCAAAATCTGATTACTTAAATGCCGATGTAAACCGCGCTATCGATATTGTTTTACACGGAAAAACTGGAGAAATAACAGTAAATGGCAAGAAATACAACAGTGTAATGACTGCCCAAGCACTTTCTGACGAAGATGTTACCAACGTACTTACTTACGTTTATAACAGCTGGGGTAATTCTAAAAAAGAAGTTACGCCAGAAATGGTTCAAGCCGTTAGAAATAAATAGATATTGTATACTATGAAATTATTTAACACCGCACTTTTCCTAGTCAGTACCCTATTATTTTGTAAAGTCACAGCCCAAAATAATGAAATGGCTACCGTAAAGGGCGGTGTTTATCTTCCGCTTTATGGCACTGCAGACAAAACTGTAAAAGTAGATTCATTTATGATGGATGTCTATCCCGTTACAAATGCTGACTTTTTAAAATTTGTAAAAGAAAATCCGCTATGGAAAAAAAGCAATATAAAGAGACTCTTTGCAGATGAAAGTTATCTAACAAAATGGACCACTGATGAAAATTTCAGCGGTCTTCCAAATGCTCCAGCAACAAACGTTTCTTGGTTTGCCGCAAAAAAATACTGCGAATGTCAAGGCAAACGTTTACCAAAAATGGACGAATGGGAATATGCTGCAATGGCGAACGAAAATGTACCCGATGCAAGAAAAGTAGAATCCTATAACCAATATATTTTGAACTGGTACGAAACTCCAAAAACCTTCAATAAAACGGTTGGTTCAACTTTTAAAAATTATTGGGGAATTTATGACTTGCACGGCTTGGTGTGGGAATGGACGCAGGATTTTAACACAGTACTCATCTCCGGCGAATCCCGAAAAGATGTAGATAAAGATTCTAATCTTTTCTGCGGAAGTGCCGCAATTGGCGCTTCAGATTTAATGAATTATGCCGCCTTTATGCGCTATGCATTCCGCGGAAGTATGAAAGCGCGCTACTCTTCCCAAAATTTGGGTTTTCGATGCGCAAAGAATTTAGAAAACTAAAATAAATTGTTATGAAAAATTTCAAATATATATTAATTGCACTTTCGCTGTTCGCAATTTCTTGCAACGACACTTCAAAAAAAGATACTGAAATAACAGCAGAAAACAGTTCTGAAAACAGCACGGATAACAAAATTTCAGATATGTCCATTTACAACCTTCCCTCCCAATGGACAACTCAGGACGGCAACGAAATTGAACTGAAACAGTTACAGGGCAAAGTGCTCGTAATGGTTATGATCTACACATCTTGCCAAGCTGCGTGCCCGCGATTGGTGGCCGATATGCGCAATATTGAAAAACAAATTCCTGAAAATAAAAAAGACGGAATTCAATATGTTTTTGTGAGTATTGATCCGAAAACTGATACGCCAGAACGTTTGACTGCCTTTGCAAAAGAAAATGAAATGGAAGATGCCAAATGGCTTTTTCTGCGCGGTAGCGAGGATGATACTCGTGAATTTGCAGCTGTTTTGGCAGTAAACTACAAACAGATTTCACCAATGGATTTTTCGCACTCAAACATTATAAGTGTTTTTAACAAAGCTGGCGAACTTGCACATCAACAGGAAGGTTTGGGAGTGAATAATAAAGAAACAGTACAGGCCATTATTGATTTGACGAAATAATTTCTTAAAATAAAAGAGCCTTAGAAGTTCTATAAATTATCTTTTTCGGAAGGTGTTACTTCATCATCATTCTTCTTTTTTCCGCTAAAAACAAAGCTAAGCACCATCGCTGAAAGTACAACGCAAAGGATTGCGAAGAAAATAATAATTGCAGTTCCCATTCCCCAATTAGCAAGTGGTAAGATTGAATTTGTCATAATCTGATTATTTTAATTGTTATTGATTGGTTTATTTTCTGAAGCTGTTGTATGGCAATTATAATTAGAATCTATCTTTTCCGTCATCGGTTTAGGCGAAATATATGGAATACCCAATCCCAAACCTCTTACGATGAATAGACATCCTATAACTACAACAAGAACTGGAATCGCACGGCGAATACGCTGACGTACTTGGCCATTTAAAAAATTGCCTAGATAAATGGCAGAAGTCATAAGCGGGATAGTTCCAAGACCAAAAACCGCCATATATAAACTACCTTGTAGTGCATTTCCGGAAGCGATAGCTCCAAAAACAGCCATATAAACTAAGCCGCATGGAAGAAACCCGTTCAAAAATCCGATAGTTAAAAAAGTATCGGGAGTTTTCTTTTTGAGTTCTTTTCCTAAAGCTGATTTTACTTTTGAAATAATTTTAAAAACCGGTTTCGAAAAATTGTATTTATTGAAAGTTTTCTGCGGAAGAAAAATAACCCCTATCATCAATACTCCAATGATAATGGATAATTGCTGCTGAAACCCGAACAGGTTTAAGCTTTTGCCGACCAATCCAAAAACCAATCCTAGTAAACTATATGCTAAAATTCTTCCAAAGTGATAAAGAAATATCTGCCCAAGTTTTTTGAAATTATTGGTTCTATCAACCGGCAACAAAAAAGCAATAGGCCCGCACATTCCCACACAGTGGAAACTTCCCAATAATCCGAATATAAGTGCGGTTGCAAGCATTTTTAGTATTCAATTTTAGGTTTTTCTTTTAATAAAAAATCTCGTTTTTATACAGATAATCTTTTCCTTCATAGGTCCATTGAACTATTGTGTTCCATCTGCCCGCTACTAACCGGTCATCCGGTATTAATAAGTTTTGTCCTGAAAGTTTCAAAGGAAGTTGAAAATCCAGTTTTTTGTTGGAGGTTCTATAAAGGAATACGGTACCTTCTATTTTTGTGTAATCTATATTTTTCGGAAAGGTAAGCATCCAACCTTCTTGGGTTTTTTCTCCAGAAATGTTACTTTCCAACGAATTGGAATTTTCTTCGTCATCAATTTCTTTTTGGTAAACCATTTCTTTTTTATAATATTCTTCGGTTACCAAATCATAATCATACTTTTTGTCGGTACTTATTTTTATAACGAAATACATTATGAATGTTATAAAAAGCGCCATTACAATTACTAATCCTGTGCCCCAATTTATTTTCATAATTTTTATAGTTGAATTATTTATAACTTCTTGGTCCCAAAAAGGTAACACTCGTAGTTTCAATTAAATCTTTGCCACTGTAGACTTCAATCACCGCACGATTTTTATCGCCGCTTAAAACTGAATTGTTTATTTCAATAAAGAGCGTTCCTTCTGCCAAATCTTGCGCGGGAACTACAATTTCTCCCTGCTTTACGGCGTGGATTGTTCCTTTTGGGGATTTCAGTTTAAAGTGAATATTTTCAATATTCTTCGTGGTTTTATTCAGTAATTTATAAGTAAAAACATTGCTGATAATGTTGTCTGCCTTGTGTTCGTATAACTGGCCGGGGAGACGTAAAATATTTGCTTCTACATCACTTCTTAAAAACAACATTCCTGTAAGCACACCAATTAAAATAACCAGAACTGCTATATAACCCTTCAATCGTGGCGTAAACTTGAATGGTGCTTTCTTTTCAATATTTTCTTCACTGGCGTAGCGAATCAATCCTTTTGGAAGATTCACGGCTTCCATAATACTATCGCATTCGTCGATGCAGGCTGTGCAGTTTACACATTCCAACTGCGTTCCGTTTCGAATATCAATTCCTGTTGGACAAACATTTACACATTGAAAACAGTCGATGCAGTCTCCTTTTCCGGAAGATTCGCGGTCTTCATTTTTCTTGAATTTAGCACGGCCAACTTCCTTTTCGCCCCGTTTATGATCATAGGCCACAATGATGGATTTATTGTCGAGCAAAACGCCCTGCAATCTTCCGTAAGGGCAAGCTATAATACAGACCTGTTCGCGGAACCACGCAAAAATGAAATAGAAAACCGCAGTAAAAACAAACAGCGAAATAAGGGTGCTAATATGTTCCAGCGGACCTTCAAAAACATATTGTAACAGTCTGTCGCTACCTATAAAATAAGCCAGAAATATATTCGCAATCAAGAATGAAATGATAAAGAAAACGATCCATTTCAATACACGTTTTCTAATTTTTTCGGCATTCCACTTCTGTTTGTCCAAACGAATCTGTGCCCCACGATCACCATCAATCCAATATTCTATTCTTCGGAAAACCATTTCCATAAAAATGGTCTGCGGGCAGATCCATCCACAGAAAATCCTTCCAAAGGCTGCGGTGAAAAAGATAATGAAAACCACGCCAATGATCATCATTATTACAAAAAGATAAAAATCCTGTGGCCAAAACGGAAATCCAAAAATATTGAAACGTCTCTCCAACACATTGAACAGCAAAAATTGATTGCCGTTAATTTTCACAAAAGGCGCAGCGAACAAAAAGGCGAGCAGAAAATAGCTTACGTATTTTCTGTATTGGTATAATTTGCCCGAGGGTTTTTTAGGATAAACCCATGCCCTTTTACCTTCTTCCGTTACCGTTCCTATACTGTCGCGAAACCTTTCGTTTTCTGGAGTATCCAATTTTTAGATTTTAAATGTTATTGATTTGATATTAACTGTAATTATTTACCTGATTCTATATTATCAATTACAGGATCGTTTGTTATTTTCACTTCAATTTCGGTAGAATCAACTTGTTTTACCTGCACATTATCAACCGGAGCATTTTCATCTACCCAAATATCACCCTCGGGATCTTTTGGATCTACTGGGTTGGTGCCGTGAAGACTCAAAACATAGCTGGCCACTTGTGCCATTTCGCTAGGTTTAAGATCTGTTTTCCAAGATATCATTCCTTTTCCGGCACGGCCACCTTCGCTGATGGTGTGAAATACATTCTTGATGCCACCGCCTAAAATCCAATAATCATCCGTTAGGTTTGGACCAATTCCACCGGCTCCACCTACTTTGTGACAGGCCACACAATTTGCGGTAAATACTGCTTCTCCTGCTGCTAGGTCAGAAGATTCGGTTAAGAGTTCAACGGTGTTTACATCAATTAAATCTTTGTTATTTTTCTTGAATTCCGCAACATCCAGTTTTGCCTGTGCAACTTCAGTTTCATATTCATCTATTTGGTTGGGACCATCAAAAATCTCAAAACGTACCAAGTATATAGCTGCAAAAATTATAGAAGCATAAAACATATATACCCACCAAGGTGGAAGTTTGTTATCCAATTCGCGTATGCCATCATAATTATGATCCAAAACAATTTCCTGTTCGCTCTCCATTGGTTTGGAGCCAAGCATTTCTGTGTATTTTCTTTTGAACCATCCAAATCTGTTTTGTTCACGTAACGTTTCAGCGGCAATGTAACGTGCTTTCGCTTCTTCGGTAAGCCCACCAAAAAGAATTCGTTGCAGAGCTGAGGCAACAATTTCCAAAGCAATGGCGAAGAAAAAAACCATTCCCAACACGGCCCAAATTATTGGATATTTCACTATTGCCCAATCTTCACCAGAATCAACGGTGAGTTCCAGTAAAAAAAAGGCGAGAATCATAAAGCCTATGACTCTTAAATAAGAGGCTGTGGTTTTCATAGTATTTCTTCGTTTTGGTTATTAGTATCGTCTTCCAATGGAATATTGCTCACTTCGGTAATATGTGCTTTCTTCGCAGTGATTACCCAATAAAAAAGCACCACAAAAAAGATGAAGAATATTAAAAGTGAAATCAGTGGATATATTTGAACATTATCAATGTTCTCGAGGTTTCCTTTTATAAATCTTAACATAACTATTCGTTTTTAGCTGAAGTATTTTCAGCGTTATCTACTTTAATATCAGTTCCCAGACGTTGCAAATAGGCTATTACTGCTACTACTTCGCGATTTTTCATTTCTATGAAATCCTCACCATTGTCTTTGGCGTATTTCATATCTGCCTCGTAGGTTTTTACAAAATCAGGATCACTGTAGAGATTCTTCTCTATTTTGGCACCCTGTTCGTCCATCCACTTTTGAGCGTTTACTATTTCTTCTTCAGTATAGGGAACTCCCAGCGTAACCATTACGCGCATTTTTGCCTCTGTGTCTGATTTGTCCAATTCTGAATTCACCAACCATCTATAAGAAGGCATAATGGAACCGGAAGACGTACTTTGTGGATCATACAAGTGGTTCAAATGCCAGTTATCTGAATATTTTCCACCCACCCGATGCAAGTCGGGGCCTGTACGTTTACTTCCCCAAAGGAATGGGTGGTCGTAAACATATTCGCCAGATTTTGAATATTCACCATAGCGCTCTACTTCACTTCTGAAAGGACGAATCATCTGTGAGTGACAGGAAACACAACCTTCTCGAATATATATGTCTCGGCCTTCCAACTCTAGTGGTGTATAAGGCTTTACGCTAGAAATTACAGGCACATAATCATCTACCATTAATGAAGGAATAATCTGTACCATCCCTCCAATCAAAATAGCAATGGTTGCATAAATTGTCAATTTAACAGGACGGCGCTCCAACCAAGTATGGTAGCCTTCGCCGGAAGTCTGTTTTTTAGTCACCGGTGCTAAAGGTGCAGCTTCTGCAAGTTCATCAGTAACCTTGCTACCTCTTCTAGCCGTCATTACAATATTGTATAATAAGATAAAAGCTCCTGTAATATATAATGTTCCTCCAATTGCACGCATCGTGTACATTGGCATAATTTGAGTAACTGTCTCTAGGAAATTTCCATAGGTTAGTGTTCCATCTGGGTTGAACTGATTCCACATGGAAGCCTGCATAAATCCTGCAACGTACATTGGAAGGGTGTACATAATAATACCCAAAGTACCTATCCAGAAATGGGCGTTTGCCAATTTAATGGAATACAATTTTGTTTTAAAAAGACGCGGCACCAACCAATAAATCATACCAAAGGTTAAGAAACCATTCCAGGCAAGTGCGCCAACGTGAACGTGCGCTATAATCCAGTCGCTAAAGTGAGCTATCGCGTTTACGTTTTTAAGAGAAAGCATTGGGCCTTCAAAAGTTGCCATACCATAACCGGTAATTGCAACAACCATAAACTTTAAAACTGGATCAACACGTACTTTATCCCAAGCACCGCGAAGCGTCAAAAGACCGTTAATCATACCACCCCAAGATGGAGCTAAAAGCATTACCGAAAAGGCAACTCCCAAGTTCTGCGCCCATTCTGGAAGTGCGGAATATAAAAGGTGGTGTGGCCCTGCCCAAATATAGATAAAGATCAAAGACCAAAAGTGAACTATGGAAAGACGGTAGGAATATACCGGTCTGTTCGCCGCTTTGGGTACAAAATAATACATCAATCCAAGGAAAGGTGTGGTAAGGAAAAATGCCACCGCATTATGCCCGTACCACCATTGCACTAGCGCATCCTGTACTCCTGCATACATAGAATAACTCTTCAAAGCCGAAACAGGTATTTCCATGCTGTTAACAATGTGAAGCACGGCAACGGTGACCCAAGTTGCCAAATAGAACCACAGAGCCACATACAAGTGGCGCTGGCGTCTTTTCACCATTGTCATTATTAAGTTTACTCCAAACGCAACCCAAATTACTGCGATAGCAATATCAAAAGGCCACTCAAGCTCAGCATATTCCTTTGAAGTAGTATAACCTAAAGGAAGTGTGATTGCAGCACCAACAATAATAGCTTGCCAGCCCCAAAAATTCAAGTTACTAAGAAAGTCACTCCACATACGCGCTTTAAGTAGGCGCTGGGAAGAATAGTAAACTCCAGCAAAAATTGCGTTCCCTACAAAGGCAAAAATAACGGCGTTGGTGTGCAAAGGTCGCAAACGACCAAAACTAAGCCACGAAATACCTTCCGTCATATTAGGGAACAAAAACATAAAAGCCAGCAATAAGCCGACACTCATACCAATGAGTCCCCAAAATATGGTCGCATTGATGAATTTTTTGACAATCTGGTTGTCGTAGTAAAACTGTTCTGTTTGCATAGTATTAATGGAATTATTTTTTTGGATTGGTTATTTTTTCTTTTGAAGTTTCACTTTTGGACGAAGTACCTTCCTTTACAAGTTCATCTTCAAAAAGCATTCTTACGGAAGGTGTGTAAGTATCGTCATATTGCCCTCTTTTAACCGAATAAATAAACAGAGCAAAAAAAATGAGCGCTACGAAAACACTGATTGCCAATAGCATATAAATAATGTTCATACCTGAAATTTATAATTCAAAAATATTATTGTGCGTCCCTTTAAAATATGACATCCGTCAACTTTGCTTATTTATATCCATTCTTAATTTCTTCCCAATATATTGGGTTGCTATTGTTGTAAAAACCACAATACTTATGGAACTCAAAGGCATTAAAATAGCAGCAACTACCGGACGTAAATGTCCCGTAACAGCAAAAGAAAGTCCTATTAAATTGTAAATCAACGAAAGTAGAAATGCCCATTTTATAATTTTGACACTACTTTTTGAAAAGTTTAAATAATCTCCGATTTTTTTGAATTGGGAAGCATCAAGAATTCCATCACAAGCGGGTGAGAAAACGTTGGTATTTTCTGAAATTACAAAACCTACATTGCTCTGCTTTAAAGCTCCGGCATCGTTAAGACCGTCGCCTATCATCAATACTTGTTTTCCGTTTTGCTGAAGGGTTTTTATAAAATTGAGTTTATCGTCCGGTTTTTGGTTGAAGTAGAGTTTTGTGCCTTTGGGAAGTAGGGTTTCCAATCGTTCTCGCTCGCCTTCATTATCTCCGGAAAGCACCACTACTTCTTTATCATTTCCTAATTGTTCAAAAATTTCAGAAACGCCTTTTCGGTATTCGCTATTGAAAATATAACACCCTTTGTAAACCTGATTGGTGCTAATATGTACAGTTGTTCTGTTCTTTAATTCTGAGGTTATTTCATCATAAAAACCTACAAATTCATAAGAACCAACTTTAATGGAATTGTCATTGAAAGTTGCTGAAATCCCCTTCCCTACTTCTTCTTCAAAATCATCCAGGGTTTGAATATTGTTCTTATCCAAAATAGTATAAAGCGAACGGCTAAGCGGATGGCTGGAAGCGCGTAGGGTACTGGTAAGCAATTGTTTTTCTTCATTGGAAAGCGCAACGCCTTCGTAGGTAATCAAGTTTTTTTGATTGGTAGTAAGCGTACCCGTTTTGTCGAAAACAACTGTATCTACCTTTGCCATTTGTTCAATTACCGAAGTTTCCTTTAAATACAGTTTTTCCCTTCCGAAGATTCGCAACACGTTCCCCAAAGTGAATGGTGCCGCCAAAGCAATGGCGCACGGACAGGCAACAATCAACACCGAAGTAAAAACATTGAATGCCTTTGAAGGATCAAAAACTAGCCAAAAAATAGTAGAAATAAAAGCCACGGAAAGAATTGCAACCGTAAAACGCTTGCTGATACTGTCAGTGATAGATTCAAAAATTCCTGTTTTATCCTTGCTGAAAACATCATTGCTCCAAAGTTGGGTCAAGTAGCTTTGCGCTACGGCTTTTAAAACTTCTACTTCCAAAATTCCGGCCTGTTGTTTTCCACCGGCAAAAAGTTTATCACCACTTTGTTTTGAAACTGGCTCAGCTTCACCGGTAACAAAACTGTAATCTATCAGCGCATTTCCTTTTATTAAAATGGCATCAACCGGAAGAATTTCATTATTGCGAATTAATAATCTATCGCCTTTTTTTATGGTGTAAACCTCAGCTTGTTCCTCCACAATTTTTCCTTCTGAATTTTTAAAAAGTTTGGTAACGGCGATTGGGAAATAGGATTTGTAATCGCGTTCAAAAGATAGATAACTGTATGTTTTCTGTTGGAAAAATTTCCCAATCAATAAAAAGAACACAAGACCGGTCAAACTGTCAAAAAAACCGGAACCCCAATTCATCACAATATCCAGAGTGCTTCGTATAAAAAGAACCGCGATACCCAGAGCAATGGGAATATCAATATTCAAAATTTTTGAGCGAAGTCCTTTGTAGGCCGAAGTGAAATAACCGCTACCACTATAAAAAACAACTGGAAGCGAAAACGCAAACATCAACCAACGGAAAAAGGGTTTGAATTGGTCTAACCAAAATTCGGAATGTTCAAAATATTCGGGGAACGATAGAAACATCACATTTCCAAAGGCAAAACCCGCAACACCCAATTTATATATTAGACTTCTGTTGATGTTTTTTTCTTTTTTATCGGAATCGTCCAGTGAAATATAGGGTTCGTAACCAATTCGACTTAAAAGAATAACCAGATTTTTAAGTGAATTTTCTTCCGAAGTAAAAGTTATACGAACTGTTTTTTCAGGAAAATTTACCTGTGAAGTTTTTACAGCTGGATTGAGTTTATTGAGATTTTCAAGAATCCAAATGCAACTACTACAATGGATTGATGGAATTAAAAAAGAAACAATTTGTGTGTTGCCATCATTGAATTCAAGGAGCTTTTCAACAATAACTTCATTATCGAGAAAGTCGTATTTCCCAGCAATTTCCCTTGGTGAAATTCCTGGGGTTTTTTGAAGATCGTAATAATAGCTTAGGTCGTTATCGTGTAAAATATCATAAACAGTTTTGCAACCGTGGCAACAAAAGGATTTCTCCTCATGCTTAATTTCAATATCCGAACAGGGATCGCCACAATGAAAACAGTTTACCATCAATCTAAAAATTTGCTCGTTATACCTGCTGCAAAGTTTAGTAATGTAAGCTATTTAAAAAATGATAAATATCACTTAAACTAATCGCATTTACGAAAATTAACTCCTTTTAATGCTACAAGAATTTATCCCCAAAAGTGTATAAATCGGACAAAAACTAACGAAACTGGTTAAAACAAAAATTCCAGCAACTACAAGTAATACAATAGCCAATGTACCATCAATAACTTCAAAATAATATAAAGCCACAATAATTGCAGCTACCAAAAATCTAATTGTACGGTCTGCGCCGCCCATATTTTTTTTCATATCACGAAATTAGATTTGTTTATAAACATTAGTAAAAGTGGTAAATAAGGGAATTAAATGTACGCATTTTTACGCAGCTTTGAAATACTCTATAAAAGTATTCTTAAAAAAAAGGATTGCAATTGAGATGGGAAAAGCCAAACTTAACATTGCCAATAATAAATAATAATTTGAAAAAAAAGGTAAGCCCAACCATAGCGCGGTAGCTTTATAAAAAATTAGAAGTTCCGTAGTTGTGAAAGCAAAAATGAAAGTCAATAAAAAACTTTTCGGAAGCTCAATAAGTTTAAAATATTTCAAAAAGGCGAGTAAAGTTGTGATTACAATCCCCAGGAAAACCAAATGCAAGTAGCCGATTACAAAATCCTTGAGTTGAAAAGCGAGGTTTGCGACATATGGAAATGCCGAAAACACTTGCATTAAAGTTTTTACAACCATTAAACTCCCCGAAATTTTCATAAGAAAGAAAACTCTGGAGGAAAAGGATTTTTTTAAAATCGGGAAATGATTTTTCAGCATCAAATAGAGTTCGTAAAAAGCCAAACCTTGCGCCACCGCTCCTACCAATCCGAGTATATAAAAAATTAAGGGTGGAGCGAACCAGAGTACTGATAGAAACACGGTAAAGAGTATTCCGAAATTCAAAAGAAGGAAAAATGATTTCAATTTTTCGGGATTAAATAGGATTCCTTTTTCTTCAAAAATATAAAATAGAACACCCAAAAGTGCCAAAATAAACCAACCGTTATACTGAAAGTGAAGGTAGAAATAAATGGAGGTTTTGTACCAAATGGAATCAGGCCCCAGCGTTGCCATCACCCACCCAATTGCCCACGGACCGATGCTGGAAAGCACTAAATATAAAAGTGACGTCTTTATCAATTTCCACGAAAATCGGTTTTTAAAATGCTTCGGAATATGTTTTATAGCAAACCATGAAAACCAATAGGAGGCGAATAGAAAAAGACTTGAAAATATAATGGAAAACAGCGCGTAGCCTTGTATTGGAAACGTCACTAACATTCCAATAATACAAATGTTTGTAAAGATAAAAATACGTTTGTAAAGCTTGGGTTTATGCGCTTCAGAAAGGAAAATTTTATAAATCAGGGTCGTCAATCCCAAATAGACCCAACCCAATAGGGCTGTGTGCGAATGTGCGTGCAGGATAAATTTATAATTCAGCGGAATGGGCGTAACGTAGAATAGCCGAAGCAACACTCCCATCAAGGCTACAATTAAGAAATAGACCAACGCAATGACTATATGTTTCTTTAAATCTATCAAGCTTTAAAATTAAAAAAACAGTCCGGAATTTGGCTATAAACATTCATAATTGCCATTCTTCCGAACTGTTGTATAAACCAATCAAAAAAAATACAAGATTTGGGGCCTTTGTTATTTGTATCAGTTCAATTAATTTTTCAATATCTTTTCTAAATTCAAAGCCTTTGGGAAAAGGATATTGTTTTCTAAATGCACGTGTTGGTGCAAATCCTGTTCAAATTCATCCAGTTTTGAATAAAATGCACGATACGTATTACAAGCGCCTTGAGGTGGAGTAAAATTGTTGCTGAGCACAGCTATTCTACGTAATATCTCGCCGGCTTCTTCGTGCTCTTCTTCCATCATTTTAATGGGGTTTTCAACAGTTCCAAAATGTATTGAGGGAATTTCACTGCCTTCGCGCTCTGCTTTTACTAATTTTTTAATGAAGGGAAAAAGAATTAATTCTTCCTTTTTCATATGTGCCGCCAATGTCTGCACTACTTTTTTCACTAAAATTTCTATTTCACCCAACTCAGTATAATGGTGGCCATGAACGTGATTCACCCTTTTGGAATACTGAAGAAGTAATGGACTGCTTTCTTCAACGTAACCGTGGTGTAGATTAATAATATGATCTGTAAGAAAATCAAGCTTCCAACTGTTGTAATCTGAAGCGCGATCTGGCACACTATCCAAACTTAAAAGTTCAGTTTCCAAGATATCTGGATTAATTTTCGCCTTTTCGCAGGCTCTTTTAATACTTATTCCACCGCCACAGCAGAAATCTATTCCGTATTTTTTAAATATATGGGCGGCTTTTATGTTTTCGGTAACCACGTCTGCCACGGTACGTTCTTGAAGTGTTGTCATTTTTCTGAAGTTTTAAAAATAATATGAAGCAAATTTAAAAAAAAACGATGCCTTTAAAATATGACCTAAATCATAAAAGGATTTATTTATCTTATTTTAATAAATTATTCCCAAAATGGATCGTGATAATCTGGTGTTTTCCCAAGGTGAAGGTGTATTTCCTCAATTTTTTCAAGTTGTTCTTCCGTGGCAACTTTTTGTATTTCGTTGAAAAGAATGCGTTCCTCAAACCGAATGTGCGCATCCAGTTCTTCCTCTAAACGGCTAAGCGATTTATCAGGATTTCTCGAGTCATTAAAAAGACGTTTTATACGGCGGTGCTCCTTTAATGCACGCTCTATTAATACATTATCTTTTCCGAGAATTGGAAAAACATATTTTTCTTCATCACTGAAATGTGGCTTTATTTCATGCTGAAAAAACCATTTTGCATATTCGCTTAGTCTTTCTATTTCAATATTTTTATTGAAACCTTTTCGCAGTTTCCAACTGAAAAGTAACCCAAAATGATGTTGCCGGCTTAAGGCTTGTAATGCTTTGTGACGTTTTAAAGGTTTTTTCTTTTCCATAGATTTAGGATGTTTCAATATATTTTATTCGCTTGCCTCCACACTCGGGACAACGCTCAATTATTCTCTTTTTGTTTTTAAATCCGTCTACGTGTTCCACCATAAATTTTCCCACTTTAACATGTTTATCGCGATGGTTCTTTACGTCTATTTGTTTGTCCTTGGACATTACGCGAGTTTTCTGATCATATTCTTGATAACCCCAACAAAAAGGGCAGTTTTCGCCAACTTCTTCTAAAAGCAACTCTTTCGGTTCTTTTCTGAAAAATTTCAATAAACGATGAATATAGTCCATTTCATTTGAATTAAAAATCAGTTTATTTTTCTAAAACACAATCATTCCAGTGCTATCGGATTTAATGGTCTTACGGTTATTTCGCTTATCAACATATTGTCTGGTGTCTTCAGAATATGTAATAATGTTGAAGCAATATCTTTTGTCTGCAACATATTGCTATGAGATTTAATTCCGGAGCTTTTAAAAAAAGAAGTATCAATGGAACCAGGATTTAAACAGGTTACCTTGATATTATATTCCCGCAATTCTTTAAAAAGTGCTTCACTAAAGCCACTTATACCATATTTTGTGGCAGAATAGGCAGCACTTTCTGCTCTTGTTGTTATTCCAAGTATAGAACCAATATTTATTATATGGGAGCTCTCACTTTTTGCTTTCATAAATTTTACGGCTTCCGATGTGATGCAATACATTCCATTCAAATTGGTATTTATCATTCTATACCATTCTTCTGAAGGCATTTCATCTATTTTACCAAAGAAACCTGCACCTGCGTTGTTTATTAAAATATCTGGTGCTATTTCTTCGGAAAAAGTTTCGGCAAGCCAATTTTGTACATCTTTTTCGTCAGAAATATCTAGCTGAACAGGAATGAAATTGCTTCCAATACTTTTTTGAAGTTCTTGAAGTTTATCATTATTTCGTGCAAGCCCATAAACCTTTGCGCCTTCTGCAACCAAAGCTTTGGAAATGGCTGCTCCCAAACCACTGCTAGCACCGGTAACGATTACTGTTCTATTTAAAATATTCATTTTTTGGATTATAACTTCCTAATTCTTTTCTAAAACCAATTGCCAATCGGTTTCAGAATTTCAAATATTTTCAATTTCTTCCTTTGGAATTTTACACAAAAATATCTATTTATTATGCTTTTCCATTTCCTCCATTGCAAGTGTGGCGTGGGCATAAGCGGCTCCCGCTCGCATTTCTGAGGCTACCCAGATAGCTTCCATTATTTCTTCTTTGCTTGCGCCTTTGCGCATGGCTTGTGGCGTGTGTGCGCGAATGCAGTAAGGGCATTGTGTAACATGTGCCACTGCAACTGCAATGAGCTGTTTCGTTTTTTCATCCAAAGCTCCTGCTTGAAAAACTGTTTTACTGAAGTTTCGCCAAGCCTCAATATTTTGGGGTGCTAGCGCTGCTTTTTTCTCTGCCAATTCACGTGTTGTATCGGGAAACATATTTGTATTTTCCATAATTGTGTTCTTTAAAATTATCAATCTTTAAAGGAGATTCACGTTAAAAGTCTCTTAACTTTTAAATTCTATAGTTGAAGTATTTTCCATTATTGCAATTGCGTGAAAGTCTTTATTGATTTTTAAACTATGTTTAACCATTGCAGGAATTATAAAAGTTGTGCCCGATGAAAGTGTGTGATTTTTGTCTTGCATTTTTAAAACAGCTTCACCTTTTAATACTACTATCACAGCTTCTTTTGTGCTATGGTGCAGTGGCATTTCCATCCCAGATTTTGCTATTATGTTAAGTGTTTTAAAAATCTCGCCAACACTTAAGGTTGTCATTTCTGGATTATTTGAATTTTCCATACTAATTAAGTTTCAAATTTTATTATATACTTCTCTTACGCTATAATCATTGTTTAAAAAAAAGATTTATACAATTCTGGACTCCAATACATAATTAGGTAGAACAATCCGAAAGCGAAAAAGGCAATCAACAATGCCCAAACCCAGGCTGGAATTGCTTTTGGAGTTTCAGAACCTTTTATAACAAAAAAATCTTTTGTTTCACTTCCGTAAGCATTGATTATTAAAGGTACTTGGGTGTCTACCGTTTCATTATCCTTTAAGCCCACTATGGAAATAGAAGGACCGTTGCGCACTACGAAAGGAACTTCGCGAATACCTTCAATTCCGTTAGAGGACTTTGCTACAATTTTTAAAGTGTGTTTACCGTCGGAAATTTTGGTTGTATCCAAAACAACTTTTACAGGTGGAGCAAAAGAGGCAAATGGCTTTGGATCTTCATCCAAAAAAACTTTTATGATTCTATTATCTTCCATAATTTAAAATCCTTCATTTTTAACGATATTTTTTATATGATCTGGATTGCCTTCTTTGGGTTTTATTAAATATTTGATACTTAAAAATAAAGTAGCAACCACTATTACCACACCAGACCATATAATTATATAATCCATAGGTCCCGAAGGACCGGAGCCGTGTGTTATATTCTCAAAGCCCGCTGGCTGATTTTTTTTACATAGATCACAAGCCCAACTTAGCTGATTCCCTAAAAAAAATAAGATTGTAAAAACTGATAATATCTTTTTCATCTTTTATTGATTTAATTCGTTCTTTACCATTTCTCTAATTTTCTTCACATCTTCTTCTTTCACGGCTGGTGCATTATTACCCCAACTGCTACGCTCATGGGTAGTTATGGCTGCAATTTCTGCATCGCTCAATTGGTCTCCAAAGGGTGGCATTACGCCATAATCAGCTCGGGCATCATAGCCTTGTAGGATAATTTTTATGAGCATTTCTGGGCTTTCATCATTTACAATTTTACTGCCTGCCAAGGGAGGAAATGCGCCAGCAATACCTTTTCCATTATCTTGGTGACAAGCAGCGCAGGTTTGTTTAAACAGATTAGCACCATCAAGACCACCACTCGCTTTATCGCTTCGCATTCCCTCTTCCTGAATTTTCCGTAATGCGGGAATAAAATCACTGACATTACCCCCAGGTAGCTCCATTTGTTTTAGGGATTTTAAATATTCTACCAATAGCAGGGCATCTTTTGTTGCAACAATTTTTGTTCCTGGGTTATTAAAATATTCTTTCGGAACGGCAACGATTTTGTCATTTTCCCCTACCAAGGTACTATCCACTTCCCGAAATAACCAAGGGTATGATGGCATAACAGATTCTGAAACCACTGCTCTTGGATTGTACAAATGTAAGAAATGCCAATCATCACTTGGTTGGCGTTTTCCAATATTAGTAAGGTCTGGACCTGTACGTTCGCTTCCCAAAAGTGAAGGCGATTGTCGCCAAACATCCAAGCGTTGCTTGCTGAAAAAATAATCTGATGGAATTGAGGGGCGATTTCCCCACATATTATCCATCTCAATATTCCGGACCTGTTGCGTATGGCATGCCATACAGTTTTCTGAAACATAGATTCGTAACCCTTCCTGTTCATTTGCCGTTAATGGTTTTTGGTTTGGAATAGGTTGAGTTTCCTGCATCTGATATGCAGGAAGTATCGCTACCATTATACTCAAGGCTATAAACACAACTCCCGCTGTGAGTACTAAATTTTTATGTTCTTTATGAAAATTGAGCATTTTTAATCTTATTAAACAGTTATTTTCTCTACTTCTTTTAACTTAACTTCGGTTTCTACTTTTCTATAATTTTTTACCATATAATAGAAATTATAGACAAAAACAAGATGCGATATGAACATTAAAGAACCACCAATGGCGCGCCATACCCAATAAGGCCGCATAAGAATCACCGATTCAATAAATGCATTTCCTTCTATCCAGCTAAGCCCTTTATAAGTTCCGCCTGCCATAAGTGAAACCATATAAGCAAAAAGCCCTATAAACGCCAACCAGAAATGTGCCCCAACCAAAACTTGTGGCGGTTCCTTTCCTGTTATTTTTGGTAAAATGGCATAAATGGAAGCCCATAAAAAGAAGGCTATAATTCCATACATCGTCATATGGCTGTGCGCCACATTGAAATCTGTAAAGTGCCAAACATAATTGGTAAAACGAAAGGCCTGCAGACTCCCTTGCATAGAGCCAACGAAGTAAAAGATGGTTCCAACCAAAAAGAATGGCAGCACATAACTCTTGGAAATATGACTCCAACTACCTCGCATTGTCATAAAGAAATTTGTGGTTCCCGCAATAACTGGAATTGCCATTCCTGCACTGAAAACAATTGCAACTGTTTGTAGCCACCAAGGCAACGGACTAAAAACGAAGTGGTGCGTGCCTATCATAGTGTAAAACAGCATTTGTGTCCAGAATGCAAGTACGCCCAAGGAATAGGAATAAATCGGTTTGTTTAGAGATGAAGGTAAATAGTAATAAACTAGACCTAATGTAAAGGTCATAAACCACATTCCCACCCCTTGGTGCATATAATATCCTTGAATCACAGTTTCTCCCAGACCGTCTTGATAAAATGGCAAATAACCAATGATTGCCAAAACTATAGTCCAGATTAATGCAGCGAGAATAAACCAATTTGATATATATATTTCTGAAATTTTACGCTTTGCAACTGTTTTGTAGAAATTGAAAAATGTGATGATCAAAGCAATTGCAAAAAGCAGCATAATGGGCCAGATATATTCGCGATACTCCCCGCCTCCATTATTGATACCCGCCATTAGGCTCAAGCTTCCCAATGTTATAGTCGCATTAATAAGAAACCATCCCGTCCAAGCTAATTTTGGACTGTGAATTACTGTATTGGACGTTCTCGCAATAACGAAATAACCCAATCCAATCATGGCGAGCGAGGACCATCCCCAAAAGACCATATTTGTATGAACGGGTCGCAACCTACCAAAGGAAAGCCAAGATTGATGATCCATTTCTGGCCATAGAAATTTCATTCCCAGATATTGCCCAATAAAAGTTCCCAAAACCAACCAAAAGGCGGCGGCCCCTATATAATAAATTACAATTTTCTTTAACGCTTCTGGAGTTTCAATGCTAAGCGTTGTTTTCTTTTTTTCATCAAAAAAAGCATTGTTAGGCTTATTGTCAATACGATGTATTAATCCCTTTTCATCTTCCGCCTCGTTCTCACCTCCCAATTCGTCTCCGGACAATTTATAGGTAAGAGCGGCTTTTCTTTTTTCGAGAATAAAATCAATTTCTCCTTTATCCATTGCAATAATCTCGTCATCGAAAGCCATTTTGTTTTTATTATGCTGTTTACGCTTCAGCGTGTCTATATAGCCATTTAGTTTCACCAATAGGATTATAACCGCAACTACCATCACAATAGCAATTAATACGAAAGTGCCAATAATACCAGGACTTGACAACCAATTTTCTGTTGAAATATTTGTGTTCTGCGACATCATAAATTGGGGAATCCAACCTAGAATCAATAGCATTGACCAATTCTTTTTTCTCATTTGTATATAATATTTGCTTTAAATTTATATTTTAAAATTTCTGACAAAATTGTCAGAAATAGATAAAAAAAATTATCTCCTCAAAAAGGACATTCCCACATCTAGTCCATTTGCTAATTCATAAAGACTTGTGTTTTCTAACATTATTTTAAGATTATCTCTAATATCAACAAATTTATTGTGCATAGGACAAGGTTTTTGCGAATCGCAACGGTCAAATCCAAGAGCGCAACCATTGTAAATTGAATCCCCATCAATTGCTGCAACTATATTGCTTAAATTAATTTTTTCTGCCCTGCCCTTTGGGATTTCAAAACCGCCAGTTGGCCCTTTAAGCGATGTCAGTATGTTCTGCTTGGCCAACTGGTGCAGAATTTTGGCAGTAAATGCCTCAGGAGATTTTATGCTTGAAGCTATTTCCTTTAAACTGACACGATTGCCCATAGACGACTGCGATGCAATATACACCGAAGCTTTTATCCCATATTGGCATGCTTTTGAAAACATAATTTGTTTTTAACGCTGCAAAGATATACAAAAATCCTATTTCTGATAAAATTATCAGAAATAAAAAATTCATTTAATTTTTCAGACCTATTTATTGAAGAATTATAGTTTTAAAAATGTTTCCCCTTTCTGAAGTTTATCGGCAAGCTGAAGTATTGTAGTATTTTCGCACATTTTTTTTAACCCAATACGAACTTCCTGAAATTGATCGTGTACAGGACATGGTTTTTCCGAAGAACATTCGCGAAGCCCCAGTCCACAGCCATTAAAAATAGCATCACCATCAATCACTGCAACAATTTCAGCCAATTTTAAGGTAGAATCCTTCTCCAAATAAAATCCGCCATTTGGTCCTTTTCTGGAACGTATCATATTTTCCCTTGCCAACTGCTGGCAAACTTTTGCTGTAAATGGTTCGGGAGAATCTACTGCTTTTGCTATTTCTGTAATATTTGGACGCAAATTCTGTTGCGATTGTTGTGCTATAAAAAGAACGGCCCTTATGCCGTATTCACATGCTTTTGAAAACATATTTTTTGTTTTATTTAAAAGTAAACATTCACACGACTATTTAAAGACTAGATTATCCTATAAAATCTTCTTTAAATAGGATTAATTATTAAATCTTTTTCGGGCTTCAATTTCCAAAGCTTCACGATGGTCGGGATGTGCAATGGATATTAATGCTTTGGCTCGTTGTTCTAATCCTTTTCCAAAAAGATTCACCACTCCGTATTCTGTAACAATAAAATGAACATGCGCGCGGGTTGTTGTAACACTTGCACCTTCTTTTAAAAATGGAGTGATTTTAGAAATACCTTTATTAGTCACAGAGGGCATTGCTATTATTGGTTTTCCACCTTCTGAGAGTGAGGCGCCGCGAATAAAATCCATTTGCCCACCTACGCCTGAATATTGAAACATTCCAATACTATCGGCACACACCTGACCCGTTAAGTCAATTTCAATAGCACTGTTTATCGCCGTTACTTTGGGGTTTCTGCGAATGATTGCAGTATCATTTGTATAAGCCGCCTCCTTGAAATGCACGATTGGGTTATCATCGATAAAATCGTATAATTTTTGAGTGCCCATCGCAAAACAGGTTACTATTTTTCCCGTTTTTATAACTTTGTCTTCACCAGTAATAATTCCTTTTTCTACCAAAGGAAGAATGCCGTCGCTAAACATTTCAGTATGGATTCCCAATCTTTTATGATTGTACAAATTGTGAAGTACAGCATTGGGAATATTGCCAATACCCATTTGTAAAGTAGCGCCATCTTCTACCAAACCCGCTACGTGCTTACCAATCGTGGCTTCAACCTCTGTAGGTGTTCCCAATAGGGAAGCGTGAATAGGCTCATTTACTTCTACTGCAAAGTCAATATTTTTTATATGAATAATGCCATCGCCATGAGTTCTAGGAACTTGTGGATTTATTTGCGCCACTACTTTTTTTGCGGTTTCAATAGCGGGCAAAGTAACATCCAGTGAAACACCCAGCGAGCAGTAACCATGTTTATCTGGTGGTGAAACCTGAATGAAAGCAACGTCTAACGGAAGAATATTTCTTCTAAAAAGCCAATGGATTTCACTTAGAAAAACTGGAATATAATCACCGTGAATCGTATTCACACCCTTGCGAACGTTATCACCTACAAAGCAACTAGATAGTTTGAAAGTATCATTGTATGGCGCATGAGTATATTTGGCCTCACCGTGGGTATGGATTTGAATGATATCAATATTTTCAAGTTCGCGATATCTTTCACATAACTTGTCTATTAATAAACTAGGTGTCATTGCAGCACCCTGAAAAAACACCCGATTATTAGATTTTACTATAGATACAGCCTCTTCGGCAGAAACAATTTGCATAATTTTAATTTTACACGAAATTCGGTAATTTAAAAAAGAATGAAAATGATAATTATCACAAAGTGTCTTTTAATGAACCAACCATTTTTGAAAGTTCATTAACTATAGAAACTCCTTTATCTTTATTATACCACGTTTGAAGCATCTCTTTCAAGACATCATCAATCTTTCCATGCTGGTTTATATAATCGTTTATTAATTTTGTTGCAGCTTTGGAACGGGGACCAAAAGTTTGAAGCACATTTAAATCCTCATCCAACATGATAATTACAGGAATGGAACGTGAACCGTTTGTTAAAAAAGAATCCATCAATGGAAGATTTTCATCGCGAAGAACAATTTTTAGATCAATATTCTTTGAAAATTGTGCGATTTTATTCAAAAAAGGAAGCGTTTGCGAAGCATCACCACACCAAGGTTCACTGATTACGAGCCAAGTTTGTTTTTCGGAAACACTTTTAAAAGCCTCAATGTTATTAACAGAAATTTCAGCAGTTTTATCCAGCCTTTTGGTACGACTGAAATTGAGCTTTGTGTAATTTATTTTTTCGGGAGTTTGTTCTCCAGTCGTTCTGCCCTCTTCCACTAATTGTTTAAAAAGCAAGTTATACTGACTGTAATCCATTGCTTTTAAAAGGTTCATTTCAATCAACTTCTTCATACTATTTTCTTTTGTACATTTAGTTGTAAAATTATATATTTCATTACAAAGCTTGAATGGTAATAGTCAGTGAAGGATAATGCGACAATCTTAAAAATCTTTCCGCTTCGCAATTCGCCAAATAAAGAAGGTTGGTACCAAAACCCAAAGAATTAATATGCCAGACGATAGAATTAATCCAAAATTAGTTCCGAAGAATTTTTGAAAAACTGCTCCCGTATAGCCCAAAAGTGCTGAAATATCAAGTTTTAATAGAATCATTACCCGCGACAAATCAATGGGGTTAAGCATCGTTGCCAAAAGTGAAAATTTGTCCAAGGGATACTCTTCAAAATAGAGCAACGACATCAAAAAGATACCGTCATAAATTACCGCCATAAACAGCCAAAGTAAAATGGCATAGCCAAAACCTTTAATCCTATTTTCATTGGAAAGTGCAATTACAAAAGCTAGTGCCGTAAAAATAAAGGTCAAAAATGCACCCGTAACCAGTAAAAGGGAAAAATCCCAAATGGCATTACTATTGAAAATTCCATAAAAAATAAAAGGGATTCCCAGGCCAATAACCAAACTCATTGAAAGCGATGTAGCCACCCCAAAATACTGCCCTAAAAAGATAGAACTTCGTTTTACGGGTTGCGCCAAGAGTAGTTCGGTAAATTCACGGGAATTGTAGTAATACATCACTCCAAATATAGTCCCAATAAGCGGTACCAAAATAATAATTACGTTCATTAAAGTGATGACTGCTTTAGAAAGGTCGTTGTTCAAAAACAACAGTACGGCGCCCAATAGCAAATAGAATAAAAAATAGACGTAACTCCAGCGGCTGCGTACTAAATCGTAAAAACTATACTTTAATATTTTAAACATAACTTGAGGATAAAATGGAGGCTATGGCGTGTTCAAAATCGGGTTGTTCCGTTTTCTTTTTCAATTCTGAAATGCTTCCCTTGAAATAGATCTTTCCTTCCAAAAGGAAAACGATTTCATCAGAAATTTCTTCTACAAAACTCAAAATATGGGAAGTGATAAGAATAGTCTTTCCTTTTTCCCTTTCAGAATTGATCAAATTTTTCAACCGCAAATGTGAGATTGGATCCAACCCATTTGTAGGTTCGTCCAAAATCAACAGTGGACTGTCAAACATAAAAGTTAGCACCAAGTTTACTTTCTGTTTGGTTCCCCCGGAAAGGTTCGCCAGTTTTTTATTGAGAAAAGGCTGGAGTTTAAAAAGTGCTATTAATTCTTCATCCTTAGTGGCTTTTGAATCGCGTAAATCCTTTATCATCGCAATAAGTTCGCTCACTTTTAAGTTTCCAGGGAAGTTTGCTATTTGAGGCAAATAATCGATTTCTTGTCGGTATTTAAAATTGTTTTTCAGCGGTTTCCCATTGATGGAAATCTGTCCAGAATCTTGTAAAACCATTCCCAAAATACACTTTATAAGCGTGGTCTTTCCAGAACCGTTTGGTCCCAGTACTGAAAAAATACCGCCACGGTTTATGGAAAGGTCGATGCCCTTGAGCACTTCGTTTTTTCCAAATTTTTTGTACAGTTCCTTAACTTCTATCATGGTTTATCTTTCTCATTTTTGGATGTTCGTCCACTAAATTATCGGGAGTAAAAACAGGGGAAACTTTTTCTGAAAAATCAATTATATCTATAAACAGGCTGCGCAACATAATGATGGCCTCCGGCGTACGGTTTACGATGTAAGAAAATAATTTTACAGGCCGATACGGCACATCGCCAACCCCATTTTTATCAAGGTCGTAACCCGCGTAATTGCTCCAATAATTACTGTTGAAAACATTGTCGTTTATACCGCTGTTATATGAAATATCAAAAGAGTTGTACATAAAATTGTTCTGTACATACGAGTTGGCATAACAGGCGCCACGCACCTTTATAGCCCAACCGTTACTAATAAAATCATTGTGTGAATAATCAATACGGTTACTGCCTTCAACATTGATGCCTACAGTGTTTTCTTGAAAAACATTATTAGTAATCTTGGCGTCGTTTATTTCCTTTAACAATAGTCCAAATGCTGTTGTGCCCCAGTTTTCCTTAAAAATATTATGGTTCATATCTACAAATTTTGAAAACATAACAGCCACTCCTGCTCCATTATTTTCAAAAGTATTATACTCATAAATGTCGTGGTTACTGAACATAAAATGCAAGCCGTATCGCAGATTATTTTTACTGTGGTTATGGCTTATCAATATATTGTCTGAAAATTCTAAGTAAATTCCGTCACGAACGTTTTCTACTGTGTTTCCACGAACCTCAACACCTTTGCAGTACCAAAGTTGGATACCATTTCCGGAATTATATTCGTTTACAGCATCGCCTTTTATTTTGTTGTTCAGTACTTTTCCGTTGTTGGATTTTTCGAGATAAATGCCGAAAAAAAGTTTTTCAAGTTCTAAATTCTGAATTAAAAAACCATCTCTTTTAATTACACGAACCGCAGCATAATCTTCAGTATAACTGGTACCGACGTTTATAATTTTGAAACCGTCCACAGTAACATTGTCTGCCACAATCTTTATTATTTCGCCTCTGTCTTCGCCATCGATGGTTGGAAGATTTTCACCTAAAAGAACGATGCTTTTGTTTATAGTAATATTTATTTCTTTATAAATTCCTTGCTTCACCAAAACCGTATCTCCTTCCGAAGCTTGAGCAATTCCCTCCTGAATGGTTTTCACGGAACAAGAACTGCAAACCGTTATGGTTTTAGCCCAACCCGCTGCAGTGCAAAATAGCAGCAAAAGAAAAACGAAAATATGAAGTGCTTTTTTCAAGTTTATAATGAAATTAGTCAACGAAAAAGTGCGCGTTTGAATTTAACGAATAATCAGAAATTTGGAATTTTCCATGGCTTTCACCCAATGGGGAATATCTTTTGGAAACTTAAAATCCTGATGGGTTTTGATAGGATATACTTCTGAATTAATATGAAAATTAATTTCGCCTTCCAAAACAATTATCTGTGCATCCCGCGGGGCGGTATGTTCGGGGAAAGTGGCGTCCTTTTCAAGACTGATAAGAAGGGTTTCTGCAGGGCCGTCGTTCAGTTTTGAAACTTGAAGTTTGTTGAAAGCCTGATTTTTAATGGTGTCGTTTATTTGATACATTGTGTTATTTTTTTAAATGATCTTGGATTTCTTCCCAAGAAAACAATTCTCCTGTAAATTTTTCTTTTCCATTTTGGGCGGCCGTTTCATTTTCAAAAGCGGAAAGATTTGCGCCCATCGGGCTGGAAATTTGAGTGCTCACCAAATAAGTAGCCATCGTGGCATCCATCAATTGTCCCGGTTGGTTGAAATCTGCAGTTAAATACAAGGCAATTTCAGTGTCCTTCAATTCGTCCTGTAAGGAATGAACCATACATTCTATGGCGTCATATTTATAAGCTTTTCCTTTTGTAGTTACAAGTTGTGATGCGTGCTGCCTGTCCACAATAGTCATATTGCAGTAATGGCAGGCATCGGTTCCGTATGCTATTTGTTGGGGGCTTACATTGCAAGAAACCAACAAAGTACTTATTATACTTAAAATGATGAAAGTTTTCATTATACAGTCGCGGTTTTTAAAGATGATTTTTTAACTACTTTCTTGTATTCTTTCTTTCCGACGAAGAAAGCGACAATGGTCAACATCATTCCCACAAACATCATATATGCACCGGTTGCGGGCCAAGAATCTACATCGAAGTTAAGCATTTTTTGATAGCCCATCAGTGGTGGCTTGTAGGTCATTGGGGTACCGTCTGGGTTTAGCAATTTCATAATAGCTTTTGGATTTAGATCGGTTCCATATTCCATAAGCCAAGAATTGAAATCGTACATTCCCATTATACCAAGCACGGACATTAACAAGAACCAACCAATAAACCATTTGTAACTCACTTTTCCGAAGAAACCTAGTAATCCAATAAGAACACCTAGGGCGACCATTCCCCCAATTACCATCGGAAACGTTTGAAATTCCCACATATCTTTTGGTTCGGGAATTGTTTTCATACCAATATAATGGTTCAAACCGTCAATATTTTGGATATCAAATTCCTGTACTCCCTGTATTCCTTCAATATAAATATCCATGCCAAGGGGATCCGGATATTGCGGAGCACCGAGCATAATATTCCACAATGGGAATTTAAAAAGTCCCAACAACAGCAAAGAGCCAATAATCATTATTATTCCTGCTTTTTTCATTTTGAATGTATTTGAGATGTGGGAAGTGAGATATTCGAAATGGAGGAGTAAAAGTTTTAGAACATAATTCCCACGGCTATATTCTAAAATTTAAAATCTTTTAAAAGACGGGGGAAATCAACAACCCCCGTCTTTTTGTTGAAAATACACTGAATCACTAATCAGGTATTTCATCACTAAAAACTTCTTTTAATCTTCGCCTAAAGACCATTTAAGCTCTGTTCCAGAACCTGCAGGGCTTACGCGAACATAACCTTGCATTTCTTGGTGTAATGCAGAACAGAAATCGGTACAGTAAAATGGCCATACCCCGGGAAGTTTTGGTTCCCAAATAAAGGTTTCTGTCTGTCCTGGCATAATCAACAATTCTGAAGTATTAGCGCCAATCATACTAATTCCATGTGGTACATCGTAATCCTGTTCGTGGTTTGTAACGTGGAAGAACACTTTGTCGCCCACTTTTACACCTTCAATATTATCTGGGTTAAAGTGGCTTCGAATCATGGTCATATAAATATGTACTTCATTTCCTTTGCGCTCCACTTTTGCATCACCATCAGTAATTGTGGCGTAAGGGTGTTTATTTTCAGAAAGCTTGAATATCTGTTTTGAATTTTTTGCAACTATATCTGCAGGAATACCAGCAGCATAGTGAGGCTCCCCAATGGTTGGGAAATCCAATAACAGTTCCATTTTATCACCGCTTATGTCAAACAACTGTGCAGACTGTGTAACCTCTGGTCCTGTTGGCAAATATCTGTCTTTTGTAATTTTATTCATTGAGAGCAAATATTTTCCAAAAGGCTTACGAGAATTTCCGCCCGGAATCATTACGTGTCCCACAGAATAAAATACGGGTTGTCTATCTTCAACTTCCCAAGATCCCAATTTCCATTTTACAACTTCAGAAGAAATAAAGAACGAGGTATAAGCATTTCCTTTATCATCAAACTCTGTGTGCAATGGACCAAGACCTGCTTGTTTTACAGTTCCTGCAAGTACATCTTCGAATTTTAAGATTGGAATACCGTAAGCTTCTCCATCAAATTTCTTGTTTTCAATAGCGGCAAGCATTTTTGTGAAAGAATGCACTGTTAAATCGGCAGAAAGTTTTCCGTTACCAACAATATACTCTCCCGTTGGATCAACATCACAACCGTGAGGTGATTTTGGCGTTGGAAGGAAAAATATAGCGCCCGGTACATCCAATGGATTAACCGTAAGAACTTCATCCATTATTGTTGAAGTGGCCGAATGTGTTTCATCACTATAAACATTGTGTGCGTATTTCGCTGGAACTTTTGTTCCTCCACCGTTATTTACATATTCTTCAATTTTCTTCCAGTTTACGGCTGCAATAAAATCTTTATCGTTTTGGGAAGCGTTTACTTCCAACAATGAGTTTGCTTCTTCGGTATTATAAGTAGTAAAGAAGAACCAACCGTGAGATTTGTCGCGACCGGGATGCGAAAGGTCATAATCAAAACCAGGCATTAATAATTGAAATTTAATAGCCATACGCCCTGTTTCGGGTGCAACACTTATAAATGAAAGTGCTCCTTTAAAGTTTCCTTTATAATCCTTAATAGGCATATCGCGCTGTGGAATTGGCACTGAGAAACGAGTTCCCGCCACTACATATTCCGTATTTTCAGTAACGAAAGAAGAACTGTGGTTCCCGGCGCTGTTTGGCACTTCAAGAATTTCTGCAGTTTCAAAAGTGGTTAAATCAATACGCGCAATACGGGGGGTGTTGTTTTCATTAATAAAAACCCAACGTCCATCAAGTTCTCCATTCGTTTGTGATATATCTGGGTGATGCGCATCTCCCCAAGGCACAAATCCATAAGAAGTTTCTAACATAGGTTTACTTTCTTCATTGTATCCATAAGCCTTTTCAGGATCTTGTGAAAATACGGGAATCACTTTAAACAATCGCCCTGATGGCAATCCGTAAACAGCAAGCTGTCCACTAAAACCCCCTGAAACGAAAGCATAAAACTCATCGTGTTCGCCTGGAGCTACATACACTTTTTCAGCGGCGTTGCCAGCCAAACCACCCTGGCCTTTGTTTCCTCTTTTGTTTCCGTCATTGTTACAGCTCACCAAACCGGCGACCATAATTAGGGAAACCAAAATATTAATTGCTTTTTTCATTGTTCTATTATTTTATAATTAATTGATTAGTTTACTGGCAATATCACTTTATCCACTACGTGTACAATCCCGTTACCGGCTGGAATGCTTGCAAGAATTTTAGCTCCTCCCACATAAACATCTTCGCCTTTTACCTCTACGGAAATGCTTTCTCCTCCTGCTTGACCAAGTTTTTTAAATTTCTTTAGAAATTCTTTTGAATAATTACCCGGAGTAACATGATTTTTCAAGATGCTAGCCAGTTGATCCTTGTTTTCAGGTTTCAATAGGTTTTCAACCGTACCAGCGGGTAGCGCATCAAAAGCAGCATTTGTTGGAGCAAAGACCATCAATGGTCCAGCATTTACAAGTGAATTTTCCAAGCCTGCAGCTTTAACAGCGGCCACAAGCGTTGTATGATCTGACGAGCCTATAGCAATTTGAAGTACATTGGGTTTTGACTCATCATTTTCAATAAATGCTTGCCCTTGTTTGGCAGTTTCGGCATTACTGTTTTCAGTGCTTTCTAAAACTGTTCCAGTAGCTTCATTTTTTGGTTCGTTTTTACACGCTGAAAACACGAGTAAAACACCTAGTACAAATAGGGATTTGATAATAGTTTTCATCTTGTTTGTTGGTTTTAAAACCTTGCAAGGCTATTCACCTTGCAAGGAAAGTTGGTTGTTTAAGTGTGTATTAAAGTGTTCTAAAATATTCAAGTACTTGTCTGGCCTCTTCTTCGGTCAAGTTTTGATTTGCCATGGGCGAACCGTTAAACTCCATCAATAATGCTTTTGCAATAGGATCTTTTTGCACCATTTCCTCAGGATTTAGAATCATATTCATAATCCATTCAGGGGTACGTCTTTCCAAAACTCCAGTTGGAGCGGGACCAATAAACTTTTTGTCCGGTTTATGGCAGGCCATACATTTGTTTTTGTAAACTTCCATTCCTTTGGCCGCCATTGCCTGGTCAACAGTAGCTGGCAACTCTAAATTTTTAATTGGCCCAATACCTTTATTAGTTAAGTCAATTGTTTCTGAAGCTTTCAAAGTAGCTGCTGCTACTTCCTCTTTCGGAGTTTCTGTTGTGGTTGGTTTTTGACCTATTTGAATACCTTCACTCTTTTTCTCTTCCTTACCACCGCAGCTTATTAAAGCTAAAATTGCTATCGCGGTTATTGATTTCATTATATTTTTCATAGTTGTTAGAATTATTTTACTTGACAAAATTAGCGCTACACTTGAAGTTAGAATATGATTTATATCATATATAGGATATTTTTATCTTTTAATCTTTATTTTTAAATAGCTTGAAACAAACCTTTTACAAACAATAAAAATTTAGTTTTGCTAAAGTGCGATTATGACGAAAATCATTTTAGAAAATATTTTTAAAAATTACTTTTGAAGAAATCTTATTATGAAAAATATACTTTTACCGACAGATTTTTCAAAAAGCTCAAAAAATGCCATTCGTTATGCAATGAGGTTTTTTGAAGGGGAAACCTGTACGTTTCATATTCTCAATTCGCAAAAGCCCTCGGGCTATATAACTGCAGATGTGCTTTATGGGGCTCCGGGTTCAACAATTTATGATGGTATTTTAAATGACAATAAAAAGGAACTAGAGAAAATGGTTCTATTTTGTGAATCGAATTCAACTAAAGAAAATTTCACCTTTGTTCCAAAAATCGACTTTGACAATATTGTAGATGCCGTAAACCAAGCAATTACAAAGAATAATATTGAACTAATAATTATGGGTACAAATGGGGCTACGGGCGCTGCTGAAACTATTTTTGGAAGCAATACGTTAAAAATTATCCGAAATGTAGATTGTCCCGTTGTTGCTGTTCCCCAGAATTACATTTTTGAAAAAGTAAAATCAGTTTTACTATCACTCAATTACCAATATGATGTACCAAAAAGATCATTGGATATTGTTGTTGAAATAGTCAAAAAATATGGAGCATCTTTGAAAATTTTAGAAATTGAGGAAGAGAATATAGAACTGGTTTCTAAAACAAACTATACTGAAGAAGTTTTTAAAGAAATTGGTTGTGAACATTTTTCTATAAAAAATATTCCTACGTCCATGGCTATTAATGCCTTTGAGCAGTTAATACCAGTTCAACTTCACGCAATGGTTGTGGAGCATAAAACTTTTTTGGATCGTTTCATTTTCGGTTCAGAAACTTCAAAAATAAGTTACGGTTCCAAAATTCCTATTCTAGTACTTCATTAGGGAATTTAATAAAGTTATTTTACGATCAAAAGTTTATTCTTTTTGAGCGTTCGCACCAGTGTTTTAACATAATCACGAATTGTGTTTGCTGCTGCCGGCGGATTTACAATGTCAATTTTTCCACGCCATATCAAATCGCGTTCCTCGCCTGGGCAGAGACAATAAAGTGAAGTTTCTGTATTGTATACTTCATAATTCTCAGTCTGGTCACTAACATAAACAGGTTTGTTTTCATAATAATAATCGGTAAAGGACTCAAACGATTTTGTGAAATTCCGGTAGGATTGCACGATGTTAACTTTGTTTTCCTGTCCAGTAACTTTTGAAAACAAAACCGCATCAAAGCCCGCATTTAGAAGTTCTTTTTCAATATTTTCTAAATTGTCTTCCGACTGATTGTTCTCGCTGAAAGCGCTTCCGAAATAATCAACACTTTTTACCGCAGTAACATTTTCTTCTTTCAAGGCAATTACCAAACTATATTCAAATTGCCGTTGAAGTTCGCTATCAGGAGTGAGTCCCACCACCAAAACTTTGCTTGCTTGGTAATTTGGAGTTTCGCTGTTTACATATTCATCTACCAATCGGCTCGTGGAGCAACTGGAAAGCAATAATATAAAAACCGCTATGGAAAGTAATTTTGTTGTAGTATTCATTTTAAAACTAATTATTGAACATTATAAATTTCCTTATCGGTTTCAGCCGTAAAGATACGTTTCTACCTTTTAAAATTTTTAAGTACACTTAAAAGATAGCATAAACTTAAAGTAAGTTATTATCTTCAAAAATGATAATTATCAATCATTTATAACTTATTTAAAGTCTGGTCCTTAAAAAAAATTATATTATCAAAATTTAAGTATCTTTGTTAACCAAATGGTTAAACCATAAAGTTGAATAATGGCAAAAACTAAAATAAATCAAGATACTGAAGGACAAATTTTGAACGCAGCTGAAAAGGTGTTTCAAAAGAAAGGAATGGATGGCGCACGTATGCAGGAAATTGCAGATGAAGCCGACATTAATAAAGCGATGCTACATTATTATTACCGTAGCAAACAATTACTTTTTGAAGCTGTCTTTGCCAATGCTTTTTCACTTTTAGCACCGCAACTCAACAAAATTATAAACGACGATTCCTCGGTGGAAGAGAAAATAAAAAATTTTACAAATAATCATATCTCGTTTATTGCAAAACATCCGTACCTGCCAAATTTTATTATTCAGGAATTGAACCGCAATCCCAAGTTTTTTGAACAAATCCAAAAAAATGCCGGTTTTCCAAGTCTTGAAAAATTTAAAACCCAAGTGGCCGCTGAAGTTGAAAAAGGCATTTTAAAACCGATTGCCGGCGAACAACTTTTTATCAATATTATTTCGTTGAATATTTTTCCCTTCGTCGCCACTCCTTTAATAAAAGGGTTTTTAAAACTTGACGATAAGGGGTTTAAAAAATTAATGGAGCAGCGCAAAACGGAGGTTTCTGAGTTTATTATCAATTCCATAAAAAAATAATTATGAAAAGAATTGCACTCATAATTTTATTTCTCTTTCCTCTACTACTCTCCGCCCAACAAGTATTGACTTTAGATAAATGTTACGCTCTAGCGGAAAAAAACTATCCTCTCGCAAAGCAAACTGTTTTATTGAGTGAAAAAACAAACACTGAAATTAAGATTCTCGAAAAGGAAAGACTTCCCAAATTAGATTTTAATGCACAAGCTACCTATCAATCAGATATTATTGAGTTTCCTTTACAAATCCCGAATTCAAATATTGAGCCGCCAAATAAAGACCAATATCGCGCCACTCTGGATGCGAACCAGTTAATTTATAATGGGGGAAATATTGCCGCAAATAAAAAACTGAAAACCTCAGAACTTGCAACGCAGCAACAACAAATAACCGTAAATCTATACGGTTTAAAGTCTCGCATTAATCAAAATTATTTCAGTGTTTTACTTTTTCAAGAACAGGAAAAATTAATCCTTTCAAAAATGGAACAGCTGGATGCGCGCTTAAAAGAAGTAAAATCCGGAGTAAAATATGGCGCCCTCCTCCCCGCTTCCGAACAGATACTAAAAGCAGAGATGCTGAAACTGGAGCAACAGCTTACACAAAGCAAATTTGATCGAAAAAAAGCGCTGGATAATTTATCATTACTGCTTTCACAAAGACTGGACAGTAAAACTACTTTAGTCAATCCGGAAATTTTGGTTTCCTCTCAAACCGTTTCTGAGCGTCCCGAACTACAATTTTTCAACCTGCAAGAAGCACAATTGGAAACTTCAAAGGAGGTTATTTCTAAAAGTAATTTTCCTAAATTATTTGGTTTTGCGCAGGCCGGTTATGGCAATCCCGGGTTGAATATGCTTGACAATTCATTTCAGGATTTTTATATGGTTGGGCTGAAATTGAATTGGAATATTTTCGATTGGGGAAAAACGAAGGAGCAAAAACAAGCCGTGGATATTTCAAAAGAAATCGTTTCCAGCGAAAAAGAAACTTTTTTGTTAAACAATTCAATACAACTTAAAGAAGCCGAAAACGATATTGAAAAATATGAAGAAATGCTACAAAATGACGTTGAAATAATTCAATTACGCGATAAAGTTTTACAAGCCACAACATCCCAATTGCAGAATGGTGCTATTACTTCTTCGGAATATATAACTGAACTGAACAATCTTTACGAGTCTAGAATTGACCAACAATTGCATAAGGTCCAACTGGCGCTTGCAAAGGCAAATCACAGAATAATAAAAGGGGATTTTAAATAAATATAGGATGAAACATATAAAAATAGTGTTTTTGGGAAGTTTGCTCGGAAGTCTTTTTTCTTGCTCAAACAATGAAAAAGCAGATGGCTACGGAAATTTTGAAGCTACTGAGATCACGATCTCTTCCGAAGCCAACGGAAAACTTGAATTTCTAAATTTAGAGGAAGGTCAAGTTTTGGAAAAAGGAGAAATAATAGGTCTGGTTGATACACTTCAACTTTATCTCAACAAACAACAACTCCAGGCATCAAAAGCTACTGTAGCATCAAAATCTGGCGGAGTTTGGTCGCAGGTAAGTGTTTTAAACCAACAATTACAAACAGCAAAAACGGAACAGCAGCGCATCCAAAATATGTTCAACGAAAATGCCGCAACCCAACGCCAATTGGACCAAGCCAACAGCCAAGTTGATGTTTTAAAAAAGCAAATGCAGAATGTAGAAACACAGAATGCACCCATCGTAAACGAGGTAAAATCAATTGATGCAAAAGTGGCGCAAATAGAGGAGCAAATATCAAAAAGTAGTATAATTAATCCCATAAAAGGTACGGTACTAACCCAATATGCCGAAGTGGATGAGATAACTTCCTTTGGAAAACCACTATACAAAATAGCTGATTTGGAAGAAATGACACTTCGTATTTACGTAAGTGAAACGCAGCTTCCCAATATTAAAATCGGGCAAGAAGTAACTGTAAAAATTGATTCCGGCGAGGAAATGAAAAACTATAATGGAACTATCAGTTGGATTTCAGCTTCAGCAGAATTCACACCTAAAATAATTCAAACTAAAGAGGAACGTGTAAACTTGGTTTATGCGGTAAAAATTACTGTAAAAAACGATGGCAGCCTGAAAATTGGAATGCCCGCAGAAATGTGGATTTCAGAGTAGTTCGTAATAAAATAATCATTTAAAATTTTAAACAAATAAACACTTAAACTTTTCAAATTATGAAAAAAGTAATCTTAACAACAGCAGTCATTTCAGCATTATTAATAGGCTGTAATGAAACCAAACAAAAAGAAGAAAATACCGAAACCGTAGAGACCACAACAGGAATTCACGAACACGAAATGAAAGAAATGTCCCCTGAAATGCATTCAATGAACAACGCTTGGATAAACGAGATAAAATTGGACAACGGCAGTAAATGGCAAGCTAATTTGGAAACAACCGAAGGGGTTAACAAAATGCTCAGCTTAATTAAAGCTAGCGACCTAAAAACCGTGGAAGATTATCACGCTTTGGCTTCAAAATTAAACGAGGATAAAAACGTAGTGATCAAAAAATGTACTATGGAAGGTCCATCACACGATAATCTACACATTTTTCTTCATCCGCTTATTGAGAAAATTGAGGCTTTGGGAAAGGTTTCAACTATAGACGAAGGTGCTGAAGTTACCGCTACCATCAAAGAAAATCTTGAAGGGTATTACAACTATTTTCAATAAAAATAATTAAGGAAGTAATGAGCATTTCCCTTAGCAACATTAGCAAATCCTATAAAAAGGTAAAAGCGGTGCAGAACATTTCGTTTTATGTGAAACCGGGTGAGCTTTTCGGTCTCATTGGTCCCGATGGCGGAGGGAAAACTACCATTTTTAGAATCTTGACAACTTTGTTAATTCCTGATAGTGGTACTGCCACTGTTGCTGGTTTTGATGTTGTAAAGGATTATAAAGCCATACGAAAGTCAGTGGGCTATATGCCAGGACGGTTTTCACTTTATCAAGATTTGACAGTGGAGGAAAACTTGACGTTTTTCGCCACTATTTTCGGAACGACGATTGAAGAAAACTATGATTTGATTGAAGATATTTACGTGCAAATTGCACCTTTCAAAGATAGACGTGCAGGAAAACTTTCTGGAGGAATGAAACAAAAGCTTGCTCTCTGCTGTGCCTTGATCCACAAACCGAAAGTGCTTTTTTTGGATGAACCCACCACGGGTGTAGATCCAGTTTCGCGCAAAGAGTTTTGGGAAATGCTAAAGCGCTTACAGAAAAAAGGGATAACCATATTGGTTTCAACGCCATATATGGACGAAGCAGCCTTATGTGATAGGATTGCTTTGATTCAGGATGGTGAAATATTGGATATTGATACTCCGAATGCTATTGTGAGCAAATTTCCCAAAACCATTTACAATGTTGGTGCAAATAATATGTACAAATTGATTAAAGCACTTCAGCACTATGAACATTTGTATAGCGTATTTCCGTTTGGGGAATTTGTGCATTATACAGACAAAAGAGATTCTTTTGAAGTGGTCGATTTAAAATCCTATTTGGAAAAAGAAGGCCTAACAGATATTCATATAGAATCCACCCAAGCAAATATAGAAGATGCTTTTATGGAATTAGCGAAGTAATGAAAAAAGAGAATGTTATAGAAGCCAATCAATTAACCAAGACTTTTGGTGACTTCACAGCCGTAAATGCAATTAGTTTTGAAGTAAAAAAAGGAGAGATTTTTGGGTTTTTAGGTGCAAATGGAGCCGGAAAAACTACTGCTATGAAAATGTTAATAGGAATTTCTAAGCCTTCATCGGGCACAGCTAAAGTTGCAGGTTTTGATGTGTATTCCCAAACGGAATCTATAAAGAAAAACATTGGTTACATGAGCCAGAAATTTGCATTGTATGACGATCTAACGGTTAAAGAAAATATCACTTTTTTTGGAGGGATTTATGGGCTATCTAGAAAGAAAATCAAAGAGAAAAGAACACAGTTAATTTCCGAATTGGGATTGGAAAACATCAGCAATAAATTGGTTGGCTCTTTGCCTTTGGGCTGGAAACAAAAACTATCGTTTTCAGTATCACTTTTACACGAACCAAAGATTGTTTTTTTAGATGAACCCACGGGAGGCGTTGACCCCATTACCCGAAGACATTTTTGGGAAATGATTTATAAAGCTGCACACCAGGGCACGACCATCTTCGTGACCACACACTATATGGATGAAGCTGAATATTGTGACCGCGTTTCCATAATGGTGGAAGGAAAAATAGAAGCTTTGGATACACCGAAAAAACTGAAGGAACAGTTTAAAGTTGAATCAATGAATGATGTGTTTTTGAAACTTGCTAGGAATATTGAATAAACCGAAATTAACGTAATGAAACGATTTATAGGTTTTATAAAAAAAGAATTCTACCATATCTTCAGAGATAAGCGATCACTGTTTATACTTTTTGGTATGCCTATCGCTCAAATATTGCTTTTCGGGTTTGCTATTACCAATGAAATCAATAATGTAGATATCGCCATTTTAGACCACTCAAAAGATGCCACTACGGAAGAAATTATCAATAAAATTTCAGCTTCAAAATACTTCACAATAAAACAAATCATTGTTCGAGAAGCCGATATAGAAGCTGCTTTTAAAAAGGGAAAAATAAAGGCGGTATTGAATTTTGAAAAAGATTTCAGCAAAAATCTAATCAAAGAAAAGAAAGCTACTATTCAAATAATAACGGACGCAACCGATCCGAATACTGCAAATTCTATAACCAATTATATCAATGCGATACTTCAAAACTATCAGCAATCAAAAAATAAAGGAATTCAAATAGATTATCAAATTGTTCCTCAAACACGGATGGTTTATAATCCGGAACTAAAAGGTGTTTTTATGTTCGTGCCTGGAGTGATGACAATTATTCTAATGTTGGTATCGGCAATGATGACTTCAATTTCTATCACGCGTGAAAAGGAATTGGGCACAATGGAAATCTTATTGGTTTCTCCTTTAAAACCTTTTCAGGTTATTATTGGGAAAGTAGTTCCGTACATTTTTCTATCGGTCGTCAACGCCTCAGTAATAGTGCTTCTGAGTATTTTTATATTTAAGATGCCTGTAGTGGGAAGTCTATTTTTATTGGGCGCTGAAAGTGTTTTGTTTATAATCACTTCATTGGCGTTGGGTATTTTAATCTCAACCATAGCAGAAACTCAACAGGCCGCAATGATGATTTCCTTGATGGGATTAATGCTACCGGTAATATTGCTTTCTGGATTTATCTTTCCAGTATCGAGTATGCCAATACCACTCCAAATAATCAGTAACATAATCCCCGCAAAATGGTTTATCATCATTATAAAAGGCATTATGCTGAAAGGAGTTGGAGTGACTTATGTGTGGAAGGAAACCGTAATCTTGATCGGGATGACACTTTTCTTTATTGGATTAAGTGTGAAAAAATATAAAATACGTCTGGAATAATGAAGACCATTGGGTACATCATACAAAAGGAGTTCAAACAAATCTTTAGAAATAAAGGGATGTTGCCTATCATTTTTATCCTGCCCATTTTGCAACTGGTCATACTTTCCAATGCCGCTACTTATGAAGTAAAAAACATAAAATTTGCATACATAGATTATGATCACACCTCAACCTCCCGCGCATTGATAGAGCGGTTTAACGCCTCTACCTATTTTAATGTTATGACCGATTTTCCTTCCCAAAATAAAGCTAGTTCTGCAATGCTGGCCGGAGAAGTTGATGTAGTGCTGGAAATACCGAATCATTTTGAACGAAATCTACTGAAGTATAAAACTACCGATCTTTCTATAACAATTAATGCCATTGACGGTGCGGCAGCGGGTGTGGAAAGCGGTTATGTAAATCAAATTGTACAAAGCTTTAATAAAGATGTGGAAATGTCTATTATGAACACATCCAAAAAAGCTATACAACCCATAACAATTGAAAGCATCCCTTCTTTTTGGTTTAATACCACATTAAATTATAAAACCTTTATGGTACCTGGTATTCTAGTTTTATTGGTATCTATGATAACCCTTTTTCTTTCTGGGATGAACATTGTTCGCGAAAAAGAAATAGGCACTTTGGAACAAATAAATGTAACGCCCATACGCAAGAGCCAATTTATAATAGGAAAATTATTTCCGTTTTGGATAATAGGAATGGGACTATTAACCGTAGGATTAATACTTGCAAAAGTTATTTTCAATATTCCAATGTTGGGGAGTTTAGCGTTGTTGTATTTATTTACCTCCATTTATTTATTGGTAATTCTAGGAATGGGATTGCTCATTTCAAATTTCACCAATACACAGCAACAGGCTATGTTTATAGCTTGGTTTTTTACAGTGATTTTTATCTTAATGAGCGGATTATTTACGCCAATAGAAAGTATGCCCAAATGGGCGCAACTAGTTACCGAATTCAATCCCATAAAATATTTTGTTGAGATAGTGCGTATGGTATTATTGAAGGGTTCCGGTTTTATGGATATTTTACCCCAACTTTGGAAGACGTTGTTATATGCCGTTATAATGAATGGATTGGCCGTTTGGAGCTATAAAAAAGTAAATTGATGGAAAACGATAAAAAATATCATCTACAAAAAAGTGAATCTCCCTTTCTGCAAGGCCCTCGTTCCCGATTTAAGGAATTTATTTTTACGCTGAAAGTTCAGTATAATTTTATAAAAGGCTTTCGGAAAATGCACTTTATCGGGCCGTGCGTTACCGTTTTCGGTTCGGCAAGATTTACTCCCGACTCCAAACATTACCAAAATGCTGAAAAAATTGGGGCAGAACTTTCAAAATTAGGATTTACTATAATGACCGGAGGTGGCCCAGGAATTATGGAAGCAGCAAACAAAGGTGCTTTTGAAGCCGGTGGTTATTCGGTGGGCGTAAATATTATTTTACCCTTTGAACAAAAGCCAAACCCATACCTGCACAAATGGATAAACATCCCCTATTTCTTTGTTCGAAAATTTTTAATGATGAAATATTCTTATGCCTATGTAGTTATGCCTGGCGGAATGGGCACTTTGGACGAACTATTTGAAGCAATTACCTTAATACAGACAAAACTAATAGAAAATTTTCCTATTGTAATTTTCGATTCTGAATATCACAAAGAACTGTGTGAACATATCAAAATAATGGCCGCCAACGAAAGTATTAGTTCCGAGGATATGAAATTGCTTTTTGTAACAGATTCTGCCGAAGAAGTTGTGGAGCACATAAAAGTGAATGCCATTGAAAAGTTTGGTTTAGTTAAAAAACAATATCAACCCAAATGGTGGTACGGGGAAAACCGAAGGAAGTTTTAAACCGTAATTTCTTTAATGTCATACAACTTCGGAATGGTTACATTCCAACCATAAGTATCTTTTAATTTTACACGAAATGCATCCTGTGCCGTAGGCTCTCCGTGAATCAAGAATACTTCTTCAGGAGCATTTTTTATATCACTTGTCCAATCTAATAACCCTTGCTGGTCAGCGTGTGCAGAAAGACTTTCAATATGATGGATTTCAGCTTTCACAGGATAATATTTTCCAAAGAATTTCAATTCATAAGCCCCTTCCAAAAGTTGTCTTCCACGCGTTCCTTCGGCTTGGTAGCCCACCAATAAAACGGTGGTATTTGTTTTGTCAATTAGCTGTTTCAGATAAGTCAAAACCCTTCCGCCGGTGACCATTCCGCTGCCCGCAATAACTACTTTTGGCTGTGGATTGTCTATGGTTTCCCAGGTTTCTTTATAGGAAGTAATAATATTCATCCGGTTGTTCATCGCGTTGAAATCCTTCATCGGCAACTTGTGCCAATCTGGAAAATTCTGAAATACCGAAAGCACATTGTTGCCCATTGGGCTATCAATAAATATTGGGATGTTGGGGATTCGTTTTTCGTTATAGAGTTTCCAAAGAAGAAACATCAATGTCTGTAAACGTTCTACCGCAAAAGAAGGAATTATCAAATTGCCGCGGTTGTGAATGGTTTTATTGATAAGTTCCACCAGTTTATCTGAAACACTTTCCTGCGGATGAAGTTTGTTTCCATACGTACTTTCCATAAAAAGATAGTCGGCCTTCTCAGGTTTTTCTGGCGGGAAAAGCAATAGATCTTCTTCCCGACCAATATCTCCCGAAAACACAAAGGTTTTTCCGAAAATCTCCAACTCAATAAAAGTGGCTCCAATAATGTGCCCATTATAGCGAAACCGATATTTTATATTTTCTGAAAGTTGAATCCATTGGTCTTTTTCTTCAGCTTGGAAAAACCCCAAAGTAACCTCAGCTTCTTCCACACTATAAAATGGTTCGGCAGGTTTGTGTTTGGAATATCCTTCTTCATTGGCTTTTTCTGCTTCTTCCTCGTGAATTTTGGCACTGTCCAATAAAATGATTTTTGTAATTGCAAGCGTTGGTGCAGTACCTATAATTTTTCCGCGGAACCCTTGTTTTACCAGTCGCGGTAAATAACCTGTATGATCCAAATGACCGTGAGTGAGCAAAACCACATCTATCTCTGAAACCTCTATTGGTAAGTATTCCCAATTTTTTTCGCGTAGTTCCTTTAGACCTTGGAACATGCCGCAGTCTATTAAAATATTTTTTTCGCTGGTTTCGATTAAAAATTTGGAACCCGTTACGGTTCCGGCTGCGCCGAGGAAATGGATTTTTAGTTTTTGCATTTTATTCGTTTTTACATAAAAGTTTAATTTCTACTAAAATCCGCTCTTTACGTTTTTCTGAAATCCCTAAATGATCTAAAAAGAAAGCGTCATTTACCAATTGTTTACAGAGCACAACATCGCGACTGAGCAGAAATTGTTTTTCCCTTTGGCTCAAAAGTGTGGAAACAGTTATTGGATAAAGCCCTAAACGATCTATGCGATCCTTTATACCATCTCCCTTTGGGAAATCCCAACTTAAAAGGTAAAGTGCACTGCATTTACCATATTTCAAAGCATCTTCTGAAAACCTGGTATTTGTAACTACCCAGCCTTCGTTTGGCTTTTCAGAATTATCACTTTCGCTATAAAAATTTAATATATCTCGATATCTAGAGTGAATATACAATGGCACTTTTACATCGCAATTTCGGCCTTCATCACTGTGAAATTTGCACTCTGCAACTATATACCGTCCGTTTTTGTGCGCCACAACATCTACTTCGTGGGTTACGCATTTTCCATGCAGGAACTGGCCTGTTTCTACTTTAAAACCACTATAAAAAAGCAAGGCGCCCACAAATTTTTCAAAAGGAAAACCAGTGGGGCCAAGTTCATAAATAGCCTTCTTCAGTTTGTATTTTGACGCAAATGCGTTTTTCTTTTTTTTGAGCAACGCAAAGGCGCGATTATAAATCTCCTTGGTAGTAATGCCCTGGTAAAGTTCATCGCGCACGTTGTTGGAAATTTCCTCAACCAGCGATTCTTCCGCACCACTTTTACGTAAAGAATTTTTTAATTTTTCAATCGAAAATTTTGTTTTTTGGCCAGAGTGTTTTATTACTTCAATATTTGAAAAATTTTTCACCATACGATCAATTTCTTAAGTCATGCATAGCCAGTAATGGTATTTTAGTATGCATCCCTAACTCTTTTACCATCGGGTTTGAAAAAATACTTTCGAAGAAATTATGTTTTTTATTAACTATAGCGATCATCTCACTTTCTCGGCTCTGCACAAAACAGCGTACGCCATTTTGCGTATCCACATTGTATAGTGTGTGATGGGTAAATGTGGCAGGATCCAAAATATCTTCCAATAGTGCTTTATTTTCTAGCTGTGCTTTTGTCAAATCTTTGCCTTTTCGCATATGTAGTATACGAATGGGGGCATTGGTACAGCGTGAAATTTCAACTAGAGTCGCTAATTCTTTTTCTTTATAATGGGTTCTGAAACTGGTGGGAAATACAATCTCGTTTGGATCCTTAAACGTAACATTAGATGGAATGGCAAGTACAGGACAATTCCTGATTTTCTCCATGGCATTTACGGCATTACTACCCAGAATCGCAGATTGATTGGCGGTTTCACCTTGGGTACCTAAAATTATCAATTCTATGTCCTGCTTTTCCACTGTTTTCTTCATTACGTCAAAAAAGGGACCAAATTCACTCATGTAATTAAAGGTATGCTTATCATTTTCTTCATAAAAACCCATTTGTACTTTGAGCTTTTCCATATTTTTAAATGAAGCTTCCTGCACATTGTTCAGCTCTTTCTTAGTGGGTTCAGGACTTAAAAGATTATCCTTTGAATATCCTGAAAGGTAATAAGTATGCATAATGAAGAATTCTATATTCTCTCTTTTGTAAAGATCCATTGCATATTTGAGGGCGTTCCAGGCATTTTTTGAAAAATCTGTTGGTATCAATATTCTTTTATTCATCATTTCGATTTTCTTAAATTATAATTCAATTGTTATAAAATCTTTTAATATCTAACTGGTATAACCAATGTGGGCTTATTTGCGTGCTTGCCTACTCTACTAACGACAGGTTCTCGAAAGAGTTGTTTAATAAAAGCGTGTTTATGGTAAACCAAGGAAAGAAGATCTATATTATTTTCATTAATAAAATTATGTATGGATTTTGAGATATTTCCTTCTTTTGAAACGAAATGGAATTCGGTATCATATTCCGAAAGGTCATTTTTAAATTGTTCAAGATTATTTTGCTGCGCTGGCTCTAACGTATTTTTATCTCCAATGTGCAACAAGTGCAACTGGCTATTATACTGACGTACTAAACGAATAATAGGCTTCAGTTTTGAGAGTTGGTAAAATTCATTATAATCTGTAGCAAAAGCGATTTTTGCAGGAATTACAAAATCAACTTCGCGAGGCACGATAAGCAATGGACAGCCTTCTATTGTTTTGGTGACACTTATTGTTGTGCTTCCCATAAGCACTTCTTCGGCACCAGTGCGTCCTTTGGTGCCCATCACCACAAGATCATAACCATCATTAGCAATCATTTTATTGATAGTTTGGGATAGTTGTGCGGGTGTAGAAACTATGTTGAATGTATGGGGCAACTTGCCCATATCTAATTTAATTTTATGAATCAACTGTTTTCCATCTTCTTCAGAATGACTGTAGAGTTTTTCAACAATATTCTCGGAACGGCCAATATCTACACGACTTGTAAGTGTGCTAACTTCATTTCCAAATGAATGGAGAATGGTTATCTGCAAAGCTTCATCACTAAATAGTTTTGAAACATAAAATAAAGCCGCATAAGCGTTTTTTGAGAAATCAGTAGGAACAAGAATTTTTTTCATTTGTACGATTTTAAAAAAGTTTATCTAGGTAAATTTTGAAGTACTAAAAACGGAATATCTATATTCAATCCTATTTTTTCGATAGTTGATTGGTAAAGTATATTTTCCAAATAGGAATGACGTGTATTTATCATAACCAGCATATCTATGGGATTTTCAATAAGGAAAGTGTTAATTTCTTTTGTAACATTACTGCCGTTTTTTTGTTTAAAGTCAATTTGATTTTCACAAAAAGATGCTTCTAGAAAGTTTTTGTTATCCTGCTGCCGCAAAGACAATCCTGGAAACTTGGAAACATAAAGAAAGTGCATTTTTGAAACAAAACATTTAGCTATACAGCTCACAAATTTTAATTCCCGCCGTTTGTATGGCAACTGAAAATCTGTTGAGAACAAAATATTTTTAGGGTGTACATCCTTATAAACTGATGGAATGGCGAGCACAGGACATTTCACGTATTTAATAACCTGAAGCGTGTTACTGCCAAACGTCAGTTTTTTATCTGCTGTCTGCCCCTTGGTCCCCATAACCACAACATCTATATTTTCTTTTTCAACCCAATCATTTACAGAATCTACCAACATTCCGAATTCTGCCATAGTGTGTACTTCATGCTTGGGATTTGGCGAAAATTCAATAATTTGATTTCGAAAATTTTCTAGCTCAATTTTTGCTTTTTCCAGTGTTTTCTCCTTGAGTTTATCGAAAATTTCTTCAGTAACTCTAGTTTCAGCCTCGTACACCTCATCGGCAAATGCGTGCAGAATATAAATTTCAGCGTGATCATATTTAAAAAGTTCCGTGGCATACTTTATAGCATTCCATGAGTTTTCAGAGAAATCTGTGGGAATGAGTATTTTTCGCATAGCTAATAATTTAAAATATATACGTAAAGATACTAATCGACAAATTAAATAAATATGATAATTATCAATTAAGCATCTGATTTTTAAGTAATCGTTAAGAATAAATACATTTTAAATTTTGTAAATTCAAGTAAAAAATTTTATGAAAATTTCCGCAATTACATCGCTTATAATAACCACTTTATTGCTTGTAACCATAACCATTTTTGCAGTGATGGACTTTCCATTTAGCTGGGTATTTTACCTAACAATTTTGGGGCAGGTTTTATTGATTTTTTCAGTACTAAAAGTTCTTAAAGACTCTTACACCACTAACAAGACTTTTGAGGATTTTTATGAGGATTGCCCGTATGACCGGGAGGGACAGTTTCGTTAAAAATATTTTTTTAAAATAAAATATTCAATCTGTTGTGGGTATTAAAACTACTCGTGAAGAATTAAAAAAGGGACTTCGCTTTGGTAGTTTATAGAATTGATAATTGGTTTAAAAAGTAGTCTCTGAATCAAGTTTAAATTTTTGGCCACAATGGCAATCATATCTATTTCCCAAGTATCAACAAAATCCTGAATTCCTGTTTCAATATTTTTATTTTCCAAAAAATGAAAACTGTGTTTGGTTTCTCTAAAAAAATAATGCAAAAATCCTTTGTTATCGGTTTGTGATACGGTAAGTTCACTCTTTTGGGAACGTATGTGCAATACTCTAAGGGCGGCTTCCTGCAATTGCAATGATTGTGAAAGTGCGTTGATAACTTTGTTTCGGTATATGTAGTTATAATCAGTCAAAAAAGCAATATTTTTTATCTTATTAAATCTTGCATTTTCGGGAATTATTAATATGGAACATTTAACTTTAGTGATTACATCACTTGAATTGCTACCTATTTTATTGCGGTTAATTTTCGAAGCACCTTTGGTACCCATTAGGATATAATTAATTTCTTTTTCTTCAACATGTTTTCTAATTGCTTCAACCAAAAGTCCGTTTTCAAAAAGAGGAAAGAAAGAATGTTCAGCATTTTTCGCTAAGAGTTTACAGGTTTTAATTTCTTCCTGCAGCATTCCTAACGTGTTTTGGATTACCTGCTTACTTTCTAGCTGATCAAAAAATCCATCTGCTTCCTCCTCATGAGTGTTGAAATCTGAACTTTTCTGTGATATATGCAGAATATAGAAATTTACTGGAATAGCAGCAAAATAGTCCAGTGCATACCGAATAGCGTTGTGTGCATTTTCGGAAAAATCTGTCGGAATTAAAATATTCATCATTATATCATAATCTTACCGACAAAATTATCTCTAAGTATCGGTCCAGAAAATGATAAAGGTCAGTTATAAGAAAAATATTTTAAAAAACTTTGCTAAGTTTTTTAATTATTCAATTTCCCGTAAACTTTCCAAATTTATAATATGAATATCTCGTCCTTCTATTTCTATAATACCGTCTTTCTTAAAATCGGAAAGAGTTCTGATTAAGCTTTCAGTAGCTATACCAGCGGTGGTGGCTAAATCGTTTCGGGAAATTCTTAAAGGTGCACCCGGTTTTTTACTCATTATATCTACAAACTGAAGAATGGTTGCTGCCGTTTTTTTTCGAACTGAACTGTAAGCCATTTTAAGTAATTGTAATTTTATTTCCGAAAGATTATCTGTGAGAAGGTTTACCAATTCCAATGAAACATCTTGGCTCTTTTTCAAAATATCTTTCACATATTTTTTTGAAACACCAACAATTTCAGTGTCTTCAACCGTTGTTGCTGTTTCATTATAAGGAATATTATCTTCAAAAGAAGTGAAGCCTAAAAAATCATCTGCTTTGTAAAGCCCTGTAATAAGCTCTTTGGCATTGGCATCCATCGTGTGCGTTTTAACCACACCTTTCAAAATAAGAAACATACTATTGGAGTGGTCACCTCTTCGAAAGATTGTTTCTCCCTTTTTATAATTAGCTACCTGACCTTCATCACAAAAATAGTTTTTTAATTGATTCAGATTTTGGAGGTTATCATCTTCTTCGTAGGCTTCATCGCTGCTTTTGCGCATCGCCATAATGCTTGCTTTTGCCAAACGGCTTTCCACGGCACTAAGCAATTCCTGCTCTTCAAACGGTTTGGTTAGATAATCATCTGCACCCATATCCATCCCTTTCCGTATTTCCTTGTGTTCTGTTTTTGCTGAAAGGAAAATAAAAGGGATATGCTTGGTTTTTTCTTCAGATGCTACTGCTTCCAAAACACCATAACCATCAACTTCTGGCATCATTATATCGCAAATAATAATATTTGGCTCTTCTTTTTTAGCTTTTTCGATGCCAATTTTGCCGTTTGGCGCTGTAAAAACCTTGAAACCAGAAAGTTCTAAAAGCTCGGCTGTGTTTTCTCTTAATGCACTATCATCTTCTATGAGAAGTATTGTCTTCATTCTATTCTAAATTATTTTTTGTTGGAAAAGAAATTGTAAACGTGCTACCCTTACCTTCTTCACTTTCAAATTTTATTGTACCACCTAGATTTTCCAAATGGCTCTTAACAATATTAAGACCGATACCAGTTCCTTGATCCAAAAGTGCGTTCTCGGCCCGAAAATATCTATTAAAAATAAATTTCTGTTCTTTCTGTGGAATACCCATTCCTTCGTCTATAATTTTTATCTCAACCGTATCCTTCTTTGCAGTTACCACGACATCAATAATTGTATATTCTGGCGAATATTTTATGGCATTATTTATCAAGTTTGTGAGTGAAAGCTCTAAGATTTTTTCATCAAAATTTATGGTAATGTCGTCAATATTAATGGGATAGTTAATTTTTTGCCCATCTTTTAAAAGCATATTGGAATTGTAAATTACCTCATTAACAACTTTACTTAATGGCACCGTGTCAAACTTATAGTTGGCTTTACCAGATTCTAAACGTTCAATGGAAAGAAAATCATTTAGAATATTATTCAAGTACTTTACCTTGCTTTGAATAGTTTTTAAATGCTTTTCTCTTTTATCCTGCTGGTCTGTTTCAGTATATTTACCCACCAGTATGGCAGAGGTTAAAATACCACTTAATGGGGTTTTAAATTCATGGGAAACAAGTGATAAAAATTTAGTCTTCAACTCATTAAGCTCACGCTCCTTCCGAAGCGACTCCTTCATTTTATGTTCCGCTTCCTTGCGTTTTGCTACCTCTTCCCTTAATATTTCAATAGATTTTTTAAGCTCTTTAGTGCGTTCATCAATTTTTTGCTCCAACGATAAGTTAAGCTCAATTATTTCCAGTTCCTGATTTTTTCGCACCGAAATGTCCGTTACCAAAGCCATTACATATTTGCTGCCATAAATATCAAAAGGATTTAATCCTGCCTCTACGGGAAATACACTACCATCTTTGCGTTGTCCATACAGATCGCGTCCGTGACCCATTTGACGAGGGTCGCTTTTTTCCAAAAATTCGTCAACTTGATGGTGATGGTTTTCTCTGTAATTTTTAGGTATCAGTATACTCAGGTTTTGGCCTAATAGTTCCTCCCGATTATAGCCAAACATTTTATCTGCCGCATCATTGGAAGTAACAACTTCCTGATTTTGATTTACAATTACAATACCTTCCGAAATTGCTTCGGAAAGAATTTTGAAAATATTGTGCTTTTCTTCCTTAAAAACCTTCATACTTCAAAAGTAAGGATTTTAAACAGTTTTTGTTAACTGATTAATGTCATAAAATTTGGGATAAAAACAATTTAGCTTTACACCATTAAAAACTAAAATAAACAAACAATTATGGGAGCCGCAGATAAACCGCAACTACTATTTTACCAAAAAATGGGAGAGCTTTTTTATTCCATTGCTGCGGCCGATAAAGTAGTGCGGAAGGAAGAGTATGAAGCATTGAAAAATATTGTTTTAGACCAGTGGAAAAATCTGGAAGATTATGAGGATCCATTCCATACCGATGCCGCTCAACAGATTGAAGTGGTTTTTGATTGGTTTGATTATGAGCAGTTGGACGCCAACGATTGTTTCGAGAGTTTTGCCGATTATAACAAAGAATACCCCCAACTTTTCACCAAAGAACGAAAGCAACTTATTTGGAAAACCGCAAACGCGATAGCGAGCTCATTTTCAGATAAAAACAAAAATGAAATTATAATGCTCGCAAAATTGAAAATTCTTTTTAAAGATTAAATTGGTTTAAAAACATTAAAGCTTCTCTACTTAAAATTGTTTGCCTAATTTTATAAATTAAAATGCCCATAACTATGAGAATTCTTCTACCAATACTTATTTTATTCGTTTTGTTGGGTTGTAAAAACGACCAAAAAAAAGAGGAATTTAAAATTGACACCGATACCTATTTAGAAGAAATTGTAGATTCCTTGCGGGTTTCAGACAAAAATTTAGAACAACAGCAAAAAACCCTAACCATAAAACGTCAGGAACTCATAGAGAAAAAAGATTCTAAAGAAGAACTTGAAAAGCTGCTTATCTCAAAATCATTCGTTAAGGAAGGAGATTGGTACACAATCGATTTTAAATATCCATACCTCAACGAAAAAATCAAACCTCAATTTGAAAATTTCAACGAATACATTACCAAGTCTTATCTGAATGCCAAAGGCGTTGAAAAAGAAATTTTAGAAGAAAAACGTCTTTGTGATTCGCTGGGATGTCCTAAACAAGATGAAAAACGCCTCGTTGATTATAAAATTTACAACCTCAACGATAGACTTATAAGTGTGCTTTTTTACAAAGAAAACTACTATACTGGCGCAGCGCATGCCTCCTATACGTTTGATTGCCTAAATTTTGATTTAGTAAGTGCAACTTTTATGGAGTATGAAGATATTTTTAATAATGGCTCCGAAGAAGAGCTTCGTGGAATTTTGAATGATCTTTTAAAAGAAAAAATCAATTCCGGAGAAATGTATTATGACTGTTGGGCAATTTCAGCAGATGACTTTTTTAATGCAAAAAACAATTTTGTAATCAATGACGATGTGGTTGAATTCTATTTTGATGATTGCGTTATCTGTCCGTCCTACACAGGAACCTATTCAATCCAAATTCCACTGAAAATGTTGATGCCCGTTTTAAGAAATTACAAAAAGAATCCCTTACTTGGTTAAACCTGATATCATGAAAAGTAACTTCAAAGACATAATAAATTCTGAAACTCCCGTATTAGTCGACTTCTTTGCAGATTGGTGTGGCCCGTGCAAAATGCTTGCGCCAATACTAAAACAAGTAAAGGATGAACTGGGAGACGGTGTGAAAATTGTAAAAATAGACGTCGACAAAAACCAACCACTAGCTGCAGAATTTCAAGTGCGCGGTGTGCCCACGATGATTCTCTTCAAAAATGGAAAGCAACTTTGGCGTCAAAGCGGGGTTTTGCAGAAAAATGATTTGGTAAATATCATCAATCAACATAAAAATTAATGGATCTCAACCATTATATTGACCATACATTATTAAAAGCTACCGCTACACCTCAAGACATTCTTAATCTTTGCAACGAAGCAAAGAGATATCAATTTTATGCAGTTTGTGTAAATAGTTGTTATGTTTTTTTAGCTTCAAATGAATTAAAAGAAAGCAATATAAAAGTTGCCGCCGTAGTTGGTTTCCCATTGGGAGCAAATAGTTGTCACACTAAAGTATGCGAAGCGGAACAATGCATAAAAGATGGGGCTGATGAAATAGACATGGTGTTGAATATAGGACTGTTGAAAGCAAAATTACACACATCAGTTCGTGAAGAAATTTCAGCCGTTAAAGAAGCAATTGGCACCCGAATCTTAAAAGTAATCTTGGAAACGTGCTATTTAAATGATGATGAAATAAGAATGGCATGCCAAATAGCCAAAAAGGCTGGTGCCGATTACGTAAAAACTTCTACAGGATTCGGAACGGGCGGAGCAACTGAACACGCTATAAAAATTATGGTTGAAGAAGTTGGTAACACATTAAAAATAAAAGCATCAGGTGGAATAAAAGATGCTGAAACTGCTAAAAAATATATTGCAATGGGCATTAGTAGAATAGGCACATCTTCAGGAATAGCAATTGTTTCACCCAACTAAAAAACACAGATGAGTACACATATTGAAGCCAAACCTGGAGAAATCGCAGAATCGGTTCTTCTTCCCGGAGATCCAATGCGTGCCAAATGGATTGCTGAAACTTTTCTTGAAGATGCAAAATGTTATAATGATATTCGCGGCATGTTTGGCTATACAGGAACTTTTCAAGGAAAGAAAATTTCAGTACAGGGCACTGGAATGGGCATCCCTTCAGCTTTAATTTATTGTCACGAACTTATTAATGATTACGGCGTTAAAAACCTAATTCGGGTTGGTTCAGCTGGAAGCTATCAAAAAGACATCAAGCTTCGCGATATTGTGATAGCAATGGCTGCTTCATCAACCTCGGGAATTAATAATACCCGCTTTATAAATTGCGACTACTCTCCTACTGCAGATTTTGATTTGCTTATGAAAGCCGCTCTTTATGCAAAGAAAAACAGTATTTCTATAAAAGCAGGTAACGTACTCTCGAGCGATCAGTTTTATGAGGATGACTTCAACAATTATAAAAAATGGGCAGATTTTGGCGTGCTTTGTGTTGAAATGGAAGCCGCGGGGCTTTACACTATTGCGGCAAAATTTAATGTGAAAGCCTTGGCCATTTTGACCATTTCTGATTCTCTGCTAACAGGTGAAAGCATTTCCGCAGATGAGCGCGAAGGTAGCTTTGCAAAAATGATCGAGATCGCTCTTAATACACTTATATAAAAAATAAAAAAGCAGGAGTTCAAAATTGAAACTCCTGCTTTTGTTGTTAATTGTTGTCGATAGCAATTAACTAAATCTTGAAAGTCATCACCGGTAAATCTGAATGGTTTACCACATCTTCACCAATACTTCCGGAGAAAAAATGAGCTAAACCTTGTCGTCCCTGTGTGGGTAAGGCTATTATATCGGCATTGCTTACTTGACTATAACCAAATATTCCTGCTTCAACAGAATATTCATTATATTGAATCACCTTGTTTAAAATTTCTAATGAATTTGGTTCTCCTACCTGCTTCAAAAAGCTAAGAATTCGTTTTTCAATTTCACGGGTGCTTCTGAATTCGCCGGGCAAATTCACATATAGCAACTCCATTTTTATTCCTAAGACTTCGAACATTTTCTTGGCTCGATTGTAAGAACCGATAGATTTTTCCAAGAAATCGCACGCAAAAAGTCCTGTTTGGGGGTTAAAATTATCTGAGTGGTGTTTAATAACAAGCACTGGAATTTCAGAAGTACGAACAACTTTTTCGGTATTGCTGCCTACAAAAACTTCTTTCAGACCTGAGCTTCCATGAGAACCCATTACAATTAAATCTGCCTTAAATTCACTTGCCAAGTCATTCAACTCGCTAAAATTTTTATAGTTGTGAACGGCTTCAGTAATTTTAATTCCTTCTAAATAATCTTTGTCTAGAAATTCCGCAAAACGCTTTTCGGCCAGTTTCATATAAAACATTGCCTCAAAAACCTCTTTGCTTTCATCGCGCGTTACAACTGCTTCGCTTAAACCCATCATATGTACTGCAACTATTTCGGCATTTTGTTTTTTGGCAATGCTTGCTGCCACTTCCATTGCATATTCGGAATGTTGGGAAAAATCTACCGGTACTATTATTTTTTTCATGTTGATTGGTTTAATGTGTTGTGAATTTTGCTTTGCGTTTCTTAAGTTGCTTTTCGAGATCTGAAATTGTTTCTTTTGCGGCCGCTTCAAAAGTTGCTTCTTTGGAAGTAGCAAAAATTTTGGGTCCCGGAAGGCTCAGTTCCATTTCACAAATATTGCCTTTGCCATAAACGTTATTTTCTAGTTTAAAACTTACTTCAGCTCTTATAAGCCATTCATATTTTTCGGCAAGTTTTTGAAGTTTCTTTACTACATATTCGTTCATTGCCTCGCTGGTAGGCATTTTCACGTATTGGATATTTATAGTCATGATACTCTTAATTGGTTTATATTCTTCAAATATATTCCCTATTAGGCATTTTTAAAATGACCAAAGTCATATTTTGATTTGTTTGTTGCCATAAACTAAAAAATCCTGTTGCTCAATTTTTTGCGCCAACAGGATTTTCATAATAAAGTTATTTAAGAGAATAAACTAGGTACAGCAATTCTCCTTTTCATCTTTTATGCCAAGCTTTTTAAGGATTTTTTCCATCAAACACCATTTTGTAAATGATGATTGCAGCAAATTTACACCTACAAAAGCGGTGAACCACAACCAGTTTACATTTACGTAAATAGCCAAAATAAGACTGATCAAAATAAAAGTTCCAGCAATTGCTCTAATATATCTGTTAATCATAGTATTAAAATTTAAAGTTTAATATTTATAGGCCTTCCTCCCAGAACCCCTCCAAAGGAGGAGGAACGTAATTACGCACCTTTGGGGAGTCGGGAAGATGTTTTATATACTTCTTTCTATGGGCACTACAACCGCATGAATAGGGTTATTAGTTTCCAAAGTTTTATTGAACTGAGTTACTAAGCTGAAAAACGAATCAATCTTTTCTTCTTCAGTGAAAGAGAAAAACATACTGCTCTGTGCTCCACCCTTTTCCGATGGAAACCAACTGGAATTCATCATAAAAGAGGACGCGTTTTTATAGCCCTCAATATCGGAGCCACTATAGCTCTCAATATTTGCTTTCTTGAAAAGTTGTAGCACCTCTTTCTGAAATTGGTCTACAACGGTTACAATTAGTAGTTTCATAGGTTTATTATTTATGGTCTATTATTATTATTTTGCTAATATTTATTCCTAAGAATTCAAAATTAAGTAGCGAACAATCAAACACATTAATTATTTCGTCGTACGTATTATAGCGTAGCGGTCTTTTGTCTTTACTCTTTATAATTTTTACGTTCAATCATATAATAAACTAAAGGCACAACAAGCAATGTTAACACAGTGGAAACAATAGTTCCACCCATTAATGAAATGGCAAGTCCTTGAAAAATGGGGTCAAAAAGTATTACAAATGCACCTATCACAACCGTTCCAGCGGTTAATAAAATTGGGGTAGTTCTTACTGCTCCGGCTTCAATAACGGCTTGTTTAAGGGGGATTCCATCTGCAGTTCTCAAATTTATAAAATCTATCAATAGCACAGAATTCCGTACCATAATTCCTGCTAAAGCAATCATCCCAATAAAGGAGGTAGCAGTGAAAAAAGCACCCAAAACCCAATGGCCCACAATAATTCCAATTAATGACAAAGGAATAGCAACCATCATAACCACTGGTGCTTTAAAGTTTTGAAACCAACCTACAATCAAAATGTAAATGATGATAATTACACCTAGAAAAGCAATTCCTAAATCTCGGAATACTTCTAAGGTTATCTGCCATTCACCATCCCATTTCACTGTGAAATCGTCTTCAAATTCAGGTTGCTCCAAGTACAATTCATTCATTTTATAACCCGCTGGCAATTTTATTTTATTCAGTTTATCGGTCATTCCCAGAATAGCGTACACAGGGCTTTCAAGTTCTCCAGCCATATCAGCCAAGACATAAACGACTCGCTTTTGGTTTTTCCTATAAATACTTTTTGCTCGGGTAGTTTCCTCAATATTTACCAAATCGCCCACCGAAACCATATTGCCTTGCTTGGAAGTAATTTTCAACTGCGAAATATCTTGGATAGTTGATTTTTCCTTTTCGTCCAACGCCAATAATATTCCTACTTGATCGGTTACATTTTCATCGTAAAGATTGGTTACAGGCTTATCTGAAAGCGCCATATTCATTGTGTAAACAATCTGTTGGGGCGAAACGCCATAGCGCATTGCTTTCTCTTTGTCTATGATGAATTCGTATTCCGTTTGATCCGCCTCCACCATCCAATCTACATCTACAACATCTGGCGTTTCGTTTAATATATTCTCAAGTTGTTTTGCAACTGCAATTTGTTGGTCATAATTAGGACCGTAAACTTCAGCTACAATGGTTGAAAGTACAGGCGGTCCTGGTGGCACTTCCACTATTTTAACGTTGGCGCCGTATTTCTTCCCGATTTCCTGAATATGCGGGCGAACTAATTTTGCTATATCGTGGCTTTGTTCATCCCGTTCTTCCTTATCGATCAAATTTACTTGTATATCCGCATTATTGCTACCCCCACGAAGGTCGTAATGACGCACCAAACCGTTGAAAGTTATCGGCGCCGAGGTACCTATGTAGTTTTGATAATTAACCACGAGAGGCTGTGTTGAAAGGTATTGTCCAATCTCGCGAGTAACAACTGCAGTGCGTTCCAAAGTAGTTCCCTCGGGCATATCGATCACTACTTGCATTTCGTTTTTATTGTCGAAAGGGAGCATTTTCACTGCAACCGATTTTGTAAAAAACAACATCATGGACCCCAAAAGAAGTACTATAGTTGTTCCCAGAAACAGCCAACGCGTTTTTTTATTTTCGATTAGAGGCATTTCAAATTTTGAATAAATTCTATATATGAAGGTGCTTTCTAATGGTTTTTCTGGCTTGGGTGCTTTTCCTTTTTTTTCTTTTTCGCGAAGGAAAATATAACCCAAATAAGGTGTTATGGTTAAAGCAACAAATAGCGAAAGTATCATTGCAATGGAAGCTCCAATAGGCATTGGCGACATATAAGGGCCCATCAATCCGGAAACAAAAGCCATTGGCAATACAGAAGCTATAACCGTGAATGTTGCCAAAATGGTTGGGTTTCCTACTTCATTTATCGCGTAAATAGCGGCTTGCTTAAACGGCAAGCGTTTCATCTTGAAATGCCGGTGCATATTTTCCGCAATAATAATGGAGTCATCCACTACAATTCCCGTTACGAAAACCAAGGCGAAAAGTGTAATTCTGTTTAGTGTATAGTCGAGTAAATAATAGCTCAAAAGCGTTAGCGCAAAGGTAATGGGCACCGAAAGGAAAACTACCAAACCACCACGCCAGCCCATGGCCAGCATTACCACTAAAGTTACAGCAATAATGGCGCCTATAAGGTGCATTAGGAGTTCCGAAACTTTGTTGGACGCTGTTTCGCCGTAATTTCGTGTGATTTCTACGTGAACATCATCTGGAATTAGGTTGCTTCGCAAATGATCTACCTTATCGATAATCACGTCTGCGATTTTCATTGCATCGGCTCCTTTTCTTTTCGCTACCGAAATGGTTACAGCTGGATATTCCGAAGCGTATTTCGATAGATTTTCACTAGCTCCTCCAAATCCGAAGGAAACATATTTACTTGGAATTTCGGGGCCGTCAAATACAATGGCCACCTGCTTCAAATAAATAGGCTGGTTCTGCTGCACGCCAACAACTAAGTTTTCAACATCGGCTGCAGATTTTAGGAAACTGCCAGTTGAAACCAAAAACTCAGTATCGTTTTTATCAAAACTGCCCGAACTCATTTGCTGGTTATTTGCCTTTATCATTTCGGCAACCGTTAAAAAGTCCAAACCACTAGCGGCCAATTTGTCTTTGTCCAATATAACCCGCAATTGGCGATCACGACCCCCAATTTTGTGGGTTGTGGAAACCATATCCACTTTTTCAATTTCCTGTGTAAGTTCGTCAGCAATTTGTTTCAGCTGAAAATCGTCATAACTTTCACTCCAAAGCGTGACTCCCAACATTGGCACATCGTCAATGGCGCGCGGTTTTACAAGCGGCATAGTTACACCCGGAGGCATTTGGTCCATATGCTTGTTCATTTCGTTGTAAAGTTTTACGAAGGAACGTTCAATATCTTCCCCCACATAAAACTGTACGATTACCATTGCCCCTTCTTCGGAAGAAGTGGAATATACATACTCCACCCCAGGAATATTGGAAACCAATTTTTCCAAAGGTTTCACAACCCTAGATTCAACCTCCGTTGGAGATGCGCCGGGGTAGCCCACAAAAATGTCGGCCATTGCCACATCAATCTGCGGTTCCTCTTCACGCGGTATCAAAAACGAACTGTAAACTCCGATGACCATAAACACAATCATCAAAAGCACTGTAAGCTTCGAGCCTATAAATAACTTGGCAATTTTGCCAGCAAATCCGTCCTTCATGATTATTGTTTAATGGTTATTTTAGCACCGTTGAAAAGTTTTCCATCGGCAGAAATAATATAATTTTCATCTGCATTTAAGCCAGAAAGTACTTCCACATTATCGCCATAAGTGCGCCCAAGTCGCAACCAGCGAAGGAGAGCGGTATTATTTTGACTCACCGTGTAAATTCCAGTTAATTGACCGCGTTTTACTAATGCTTCCGTTGGCACTAATACTGTAGTAACATCGGTTTTCTTTTCAATGGGAAATTGAACCGTAGCATACATTCCCGAAAGAATACTCTCGTCGGTTTTGTTTAAAACTACTTTAACCAAGTACTGCCCGCCTGTGTTTTTTGCGGAAGTACTCACTTCGGTGACCGTCCCCGGAAGTATTTTATCTGAAGATTTTACAATCACTTTTACTTCGGTCCCAGATTTTATTTTTGAAATTTCACTTTCAGGAACTGAAGCAGTAACTTCAAAATTCCCTGGACCTTCAATTGAAATTAAAGGTGCGCCGGGATTAGCCATATCGCCAGCTTCAATGGATTTGCTTGTAACAACCCCGTTAAAAGGAGCGCGAAGATTTACATAAGCAAACTGCGACTGCACTTCATTTTTCATTTGTTTTGCACCTTCCAATCTGGCTTTTGCCATTTCGTACCGGGCGCGTTGATCATCAAGTTCCTTTTGACTTGCACTGTTATCTGCAAACAGGTTTTGAAACCGTTGATAATCTTTTTCTGCATTATTGAAAGCAGCTTGTGCTTCAGTTATTCCTGCGCTTGTCTGCGCTTGTTTTGCTGAAAGATCTGAGTTATTGATGCTCACCAACAATTGCCCCTTTGTAACTTTTTGACCAACGTTTACAAGAACTTTATCCACAAACCCCATCATACGGGTGCTTAGAGTTGCGCTATTCGCAGCTTCTATTTTTCCGCTGGCGGTTAAAAACGGCGTGTTGTTTTCTGCAGCTACAGAACTCACCGTTACGGGAACAGCAGGAGTACTATCAATTTTCTTTTCTTCGGAAGAATTATTACAGGCAGTAAAACTGAGAACCGCCGAAAATAAAAGTATGGTATATATTTTTTTCATTACTGATTAGTTTTTTGTTAAAAATTGAAGGTATGCCAAGGCGTAATTATGCTGAAAAACGGTGTTGAAATACTCCAACTGTTTCTGTGAAAACTGAGTTTCAGCACTCAATAAATCGGTTGTTCTTTCTAGTCCTTCCCCAAATCTATTGGTTCGAATTCGAAGTGCTTCTTTTGATTGTTCGAGCGCCAATTCAGTTAATTTTAAATTGCTCTTAGCGTCTTGAAACATACGTCGCGCCTTGTTAAGCTCCAATTGGCTATCGGCTTTATATTGTTCTAATTCGAGGTTTGCTTTGTTGAATTCGGCTTTGCTTTTTTGGGTTTTTCCGAAACGTTTGGAGCCTTCAAAAAGATTCCACGTTAAGGCCGCGCCGAATAAATATCCACTGGCATCTGCTTGAAAAATCTGATCGTCATAAAGTTCATAGCTTCCGTAAGCATTCAACCTTGGCAGAAAAGTCATTTTATCTGCTTTGTAATTTTGTTTGTATGCATCTGCTACAAATTCCATAGCTTGAATATCGGCTCTGGAATCGGAAAGGCTTTCAACTGGGTTTAATTCCGAAGAAACCATAAGGGAATCCGTGGGTTTTAAAACACCAGATACTTCCTCATTCATTAAAACCGCCAGATATTCTGAAGCGTTAATCACATTGCTTTTTGCATATTGTAGTTGGTTCTCCACTTCGGTAACGCGCACTTGTACCGCCAAAACATCACTTTGCTGTAAGTAACCTTGTTTGAAACTATTATTAGCCAAACGGAAATTTTCATTAGCAGCTTTTAAAGCGTTTTCCAAAACGTCCACACTTTTATAAGCCAATTGCAACTGCATATATGCCTTTTCAGTTTCCAGGGAAAGGTAATCTCCCGTGCGAGCCAACTGCATTTGGGTTGCTTGCCATTTTGCTTTCGCAGCTTTTCGCTGAAAAATTCCATCAACATTTATAATGGGTTGCTGAACCTCAAATTTTGTAGCGAACAGATTAATCTGTGAAGGATTGTTCAATTTATTCGGATCAAAATCTGATTGAGTAACTATTTCCTGATTCAGTTTAAAACCAAAAGCCATCAACGGATTGGTAGTCGCAGTTCCACTATGAGAAGCAGTAATATTGGGCAGAAAGACAGCATTGGTCTGGTTATAATCGCCTTTTGCGGAAAGAACTTGCTGCTCGCCGATTTTTAGTTTATTGTTTTGTTGAACCACCTTTTCCAGCACTTCTGCTTTGGAAATGGGAACAGTTTGCTGTGCGAAGAATATCGCGGGCAACAAACCTATTAGTGTAATTATATTTTTAATCTTCATTGCTATATTAAATTTGATGCAAACATACGCCAGAAAACAAGCTTGGTCAGTAACTAATGTTACCAAACAAAAAAGCACCTGTTGGAGGTGCTTTCTATAACTAAAAAATTTTCACATTTAAGGAACGAACCAACTAAGAAACGCTCCTAAATACTTTGTGAATCAATCATCAGAGCCACGCACTATTCTTGAAATAATTCCTTTTTGATTTGTAAATTCTGCTATTAATATTCCTCCAATATGGATAGCGATAAATGCGATTAGGTAATAAATACCCAGTATATGAATTTCTTCCATTACTCCTTTTAAACTTTTTGGACCCCATACTATTACAAGTCCTGTAACCAAAGAAACAACTACGCATACATAAAAAACGATATAAGACCACTTCTGAAATTTCTGCTTTGTGGTTAAGTTTTTAAGTAATGGACTTTGAAATTTCATACTTCCAAAAAAGGGTAAAATGAAGCGTAAACTGAACAATCCTGTTAAAACATACCCTAAATAAATATGCCAGTCCCACATAGGTTTTCTTATCTGTTTTGCTAGATCGATGAGCTGCTCACTAGATAGCGATTGATCGGTACCACTGAGATAAGCCTGTATAATATCTGCCATATTATTTTTATTCATCCAAGTCAATCTCAGAAAAATTGTTAATAATAGAAGTAGAAAGGTAATTGCGATAGCCCAATGGATTATTCTATAGGTTTTAGAATAGTTTACAGTTTCCATAAGTCTCGTTTTAAATTAATGAATATTTCTAGATACTTTGAATAACTTTGGTTAACCTCTTTTGAACATCTTTGGCAATATCTCCCAAAGAATCATTTTCCACAGCCATCATTGAAGCTGCAGGATCTACTGCCGAAATTTCTATAATTCCGGGTTCGCGCTCCTGAACAATTACGTTACAGGGAAGCATCGTCCCAATTTTATTTTCTGCTTGCAGAGCTTGATACGCCATTTGTGGATTACAAGCACCGAGAATGGTATAATTATAAAAGTCTGCGTCCAACTTCTTTTTTAAGGTAGCTTTTAGGTCTATTTCGGTCAATACCCCGAAACCTTCCTCTTTTAAAGCCGCCGTTGTCTTTTCAATAGCGTCTTTAAAAGTTGTGTTTTTTAATGTTGTGCTTATGTAGTAACTCATGATTCTAGCTTATTTAATTTACTTAAACATTCATAAACAAATGTATGATTGAAAAATGGGAGAATATGTGACAAATATCATATAATTTTAAAAGTAACTCCTATCTGTTAATTTTTTCTTTAATTCTGAGGTTTTGTAACCTTTGTTACATTCAAAAAAAACAAAAATCATAAATTTGCATTTAATGAATTCGAAGAACCTTATAGCCTTTGTTTTAGCAGGTCTTTTTTTAATGAACCTCATGCTTTCCCAATCTGCCAGCTTGCTGGAGGTTTTAACGGGTAAAGAGGTTACTGTCGTTCATCCATTTTGTAAAAAAGCGAAAACCAGCTCAAATAAAACAGATTCTTATAAAGTAGATAATTCAGCTTCGAGTTCCTTTGAGATTTCAGCAATTTGCACTACAGTTTTCAACTTTAAAACTACTTCTTTTACGTTCTTTACTGTTAAAGATAATTTTAAGGAATACATCTTTGAAGACGCCCTTCACATAAATCTATTTGCAGAACGATTTTACATACCTCCCCGAGTTTAACTTCTTCTTTAGTTAAAAATTACTCATTGGTCACACCAATAGATTCCACGTATCAGGAAGTCTATTTCCTCGACCAATAAAATCACAAATTACTTATTTAACTTTATAATTATGACTCCAATTATAACGGTAAGCAGGCGTTCTATACAACTGCTTCGTATTATGGTGAGCGGGATATTTTTATCGGCGGGTTTCGGCCATTTAGTAAATATCGAAAAAACCGTTCGGCGTATTGAAATGGCTCAATTTAAGGGTTTTGCAAATTTTTTCGGAAATCTAGAACTGCTAGTAATACTTTCCGGAATTGTCATGCTGATCGCAGGAATAAGCTTTTTAATAGGCTTTAAAACCCGCTGGGCTGCTATTATTTTATTGTTCGTATTAATACCCATAACCATTACAATTCAAATAGGGCAAATTACCAGTCTTGGCCCCCTATTTAAAAATATCGCCATCGCTGGCGGCCTATTATTTTTTATTCTAAACGATATAAAAACCTTTAAAAACGAAAAATTATGAAAGCAATTATTTCAACTATAATATTATCAATCTTTTTAATTTTAGGAAACACACAACAATCCTATTCACAAGAAAGTAAAACACAAAACTATGTGGTGCTTACAAAAAAAGTAGCACAATTAAAACCCATTTTGCTTGCTGCAAAAACACTAGCAGAAGAAGATGGCGCAAACTTTGGCAGTTTTGAAATTATAGTATGTGGCAAAGAAATAGGTGATTTAACAGATATTGAAAAATTACAACCGCATCTCACCGAAGCCAAAAAAATAGGTGCAACTATTGTTGCCTGCGGTTTCTCATTGAAGAAATTTAATGTAGCTAATAGTGAACTTCCGAAGGACATCAAAATTGTGGATAATGGAATTTTATACAATTTCCAACTTCAGAAAAAGGGATACAAAAGTTTAAGTTTATAATATTTAATAAAAATAAAATGGACAAAAAGAAAAAGAAAACTTGGATACAATACGGTGTTTTTGCCATAATCGCAATTACACTTTACGTAACTGGACTTCACACAGAAGTTATTGGCTTTGCACAACGTGGGCTTTTGGCCACAGGATTAATGAATCCAGATGTGGAAGAGATTGCACAAGTTCGTAAAGATGAAAATGAAACCGCAACTATTCAAAAACCTACCAAAGCAGACTTCAATTTGAAATTGATAGATAGCGATGGTAATATTACCTCTTTGGAAAGTTTGAAAGGCAAAGTGATATTTATGAATTTTTGGGCCACCTGGTGCCCTCCTTGTATTGCGGAAATGCCCAGCATCGATAAATTACATGATGAAATGGGTGATGAAGTGGCTTTTGTAATGTTATCGCTAGATCAAGATTTTGAATTGGCCAAAGCATTTGATAAACGAAAGGGCTATAATCTACCTATTTATGCTCCAGCGAGCAATTTGCCAAGTATGTATGAATCTTCAGCAATTCCTACTACCTACGTTATTGATGCCGATGGAAATCTGGCATTGACACATAAGGGAATGGCAGATTACAACAGTGATGAATTTAAAAAATTCCTTAATAGTTTAAAATAGTATTTTTCCGAAAAGGGATGGGGAATTGAAAATTTTTCCGTCCCTTTAGGAAGAATAATAATGTGATATTTAAAATTATAAAATATCGAAATTATGAAACTGAACATTTTATTTATAAACGATGTACACGGGTATTTGGCCCCACATTCCGAATTATTTTATGACGAAACTGGAGAGGTAATAGAAATTGTAGGCGGTTATGCACATATTGCAGGATTGGTTGAAGCTATTAGAAAAGAAAACCCGAACACCCTTCTTTTTGATGGAGGTGATACCTTACATGGTACCAAACCGTTAGTAGATTCTAAAGGCGAAGCGATCATTCCAATCTTGAATACTTTAAAACCTGATGCCTTGGTAGGGCATTGGGATTTTGCATACGGACCCGCGCATTTAAAGGCTATCGGTAAACAATTTAGTTTTCCGATATTGGGTTGCAATGTATTTAATGAAGACGGTTCAAACTTTTTGCAGCCTACGGTTATGTTCGAAAAAGAAGGCCTGAAGATCGGAGTCATTGGAATTTGCGCTATGATTGTAGACAAGGTAATGCCTAAGCAGATGAGCAAAGGCCTAAAATTTACTTCAGGAATTGAGGAAGTTCCAAAGTATATCAAACAATTGAAGGATGACGGAGCAAATATAATTATACTACTATCCCATAATGGCTTTCCGCAAGATATTGCACTTTTGAAACAAGTGGAAGGAATTGATATTTGTTTAAGTGCACACACCCACAATCGAATTTATAGTCCTATCACGGTCAATGGAACACGTATAGTGCAATGTGGTTGCCACGGAGCATTTATGGGCAAGTTTACCCTTCAAATTAGGGAAAATCAAATTAACGACTGTGATTATGAACTAATAAAAATTGACAGTTCAATATCGAAAAATGCTGAAGTAGAATTGTTGGTCGAAAAAGCATTAGCGCCTTATCAAGAATTAAGAACGGTCGTTTTAGGTCGTACAGACGAGGTTTTACACCGTTATAATACCACAAATTCAACGATGGATAATCTTCTTTTGAAAGCCATCGCCTACGTTACAAAGACTGATATTGCATTTTCAAATGGTTGGCGTTATGGCGCTCCTATTGCTATAGGCAGCATCACTGAAAATGATCTTTACAACATAGCTCCCATGAACCCTCCGGTATCTACCGTAGAACTTTCGGGAGCGGAAATCAAGGAAATGTTAGAAGAAAACCTGGAAAGAACTTTTTGCAAAGATCCATTTGGACAGATGGGAGGCTATGTAAAAAGAGTTTTTGGCTTGCAAATAAATATGCGAATAGAAAACCCAAATGGGCATCGTATTCAAGAAATTTATCATAATGGGACACACCTTATTTTGGAAAAGTCCTATAAAGTAAGTTTTGTAACTACACAAGGCGTTTCAAAAAAATATGGCAAAAACAGAAAAGAACATTCTAAAAAAGCTGTAGAAACGATGAAGGTTTATCTAAATGAGAACCCAGACTTTAGTCCAGATAAAATTAAGAGCTTTCGTTTAGTTTAGGGCAATTTCCTAGCTAAAAATTATTGTTTTAATTTTTTCTATTTTCACTTTAAATCCGAAATATCGGGTTAGGAAAAGAGTTCTTTTAAAATAATAAACTTATTTATTAATTAGCTGGCGTAACCATAATATGGGATCGATGTGTACCGGCATCCATTAACCATGGCATTCCTGGCGCTTGTGGTTTAGTGGGTAAGCCAGTGCTTTCTCCTGTCATATATGGTTTGTAGATTACATAGCGTATTTTACTGTTAAGTAATTCGCCAGTTTCTGAACTATAATCTTTTTCTTCACCAGCCAGTATGTATAGCATGGATGGTTCTGCAGGCATCTTTAAAGTTCCCCCATCTATTTCATTTTTCCGGATTACTTCCTTTTCTTCATTGGATTTTCCTTCTGCAGCCAACTCACGGCCACGTGCCATAAAGGGTTCTAATTCGGCTCCGTAACAGGCTACGCTTATTCCTTCTTTATTTGGGTCATCTGCCAGGCACACCATTCCGTTGGTACCTTCACGCAAGGTAATAAGTTTTCCTTCGGAATTATAACCCAGAACGGTTGCGCCATCACGGTACATTTCAGGCGCAGCCAAAACAGCAGTTTTAATTTGTATATTATTGGGTAAAATTTTGCTTTGTGAAAATGCCGAAAATGCAAATGCAAAAACGAAAACAAATATTAAATTTTTCATGATCAAGCTTTTTAAAAAGTGAAGGCTTAAGATACGAATATTTGTGAGATTAGATAGGAAATCAGAAGTTGCAATTCTTTTAGAGAATTATCTATTAATGATCGTTGCCACCACCTTCTTCATTTAATAATACAAAAGCACCTTTAGTCAAAAATTTGCTATCGGCTTTAAATTGGTCGTTTTTTTCAATAGCCGTAAAACCTTTATAATTGGCAGTCGTTTTTACTTCCATGGATCGTAATTCATATCCCTCGGCATCTTCATTTTGAATTAGCAAAACATAATTTTTACCTTCCATTTCCACAACTGCGTTTTCAGGAAGTGCCATTTGGTTTAAAGTACCTGTAATAATCTGGGCCTCAACAAACATTCCAGCAGTGAAGTTGTTCTCATCCTTTTCATCAATATGCCCATGAACCATCGCGATTCTTGAATTTGGATCTATTGAGGTTCCTACCAGATGCACCTCGCCATTAAAAGTTTCATCGGAAGCTTCAGGTACCGTAAAAAGGATGTCCTGTTCTTTTTTGAGTTGCAGTAAATCCTTTTCAAACACTTTCAATTCCAAGTGAATATGGTCTGTGTTCATAATTTCCATAATCTTATCTGCAGGTGAAACGTAGGTGCCGGTATTCACAAAAACTTGGGTTACATTGCCGTCAATCGGGCTGTAAATATTCACTTGCGAAACAATGTTTCCGGCCTCTACCGAAGCAGGATTCATATTCAGCATTTCAAGGTTTTTCTTCAAGCTGTTGTAGCGCGCCAAATTGGATTTATATTCGCTTTCAGCTTTTAGATAACTTCGCTGTGAGGTGATTTTTTCATCAAACATAATTTTCTGGCGATCGTATTCCGATTTTAAATATGAAAGGTGCTCTGCTGTTTCTAAATAATTCTGTTGCATTGTGATAAACTCAGGATTTTCAAGGGTTACCAAACGTTGCCCTTTAGAAACTTTATTACCCACCAATAAGGGCGTGTTTTTAATATAACCTCCAGAAAAAGCACTTATCACTGCTCTACTCTGGGGTGGCACATCAATCACTCCACTGGTATGTACTGTTTCAGCAAAAGGTTTTTCGGTGAGTTGGCCCACTTCCATTTTTGAGTTTTCGAACTGTGCTTTTGAAAGATGGATTGTTCCTGAATTAGTTTCTTCTGAAGTAATTGCAGACGAAACTACTTCCTTATTTGAATTATTGCACGACACCAAAGTGAAAATGAGAAGCAACAAAATTGATTTTATATAGTTCATAACGAGATTTTTATAGAATTAAATAATTGATAGCGATAATCGCTTGATTGTAGTTGTTGAGATTTTCTAGGTGTTGCAATTCAATTTCGTAAGCGTTTTCAAGACTTTGGATGTATTGAAAAAAGTCTATTTCCCCATTTTTAAAACTGATGTTTGCGGTTTTTAAAATTTCTTCGGAAAGTGATTTCCCTTCATTTTCATAATATTGAAGGGCCTCTTCATATTTTGAAACTTCATTAAGCAATTGAACTTTACGCGAATTCAAATGAATTTTATAATCCTCAGCCTGCTGTTGGCTCATATCCACAGCAATTTTTGAAGCATTAATTTTTGAAGCATTTCCACTGAAAAGCAACGGAATTTTAAGGCCAATTTGATACGCATATAAATTCTGGCTCAAGCCTGAATTGCTTCCCAAAGAATAGGAAAGGCTAATATCGGGAAGTAAATGTTGCTTTTCCAGACTTTGCTTTGCTTGAAAAAATTCATTTCTACTTTGATAATAATCTGTTGCGGGATGTTTCTCCAAACTTGGAAGTGAAAGTTGCAATTTCTCCAAAGGCTGTTCAGAAATAACCAAACTATCCTTGGATTGAATGACCGCCTTCAAACGTTCCATTGCAATTTGCACATTTTCCTTACTCTGCTTATAATCAGTTTCTAATTGTCGCTGTTTGGCGCGAGCGGTTATTTTTTCCAAATAATTAGTTTCCCCGAGTTCAAAACGGCGTTGGGCTGCGTGCGCAAAATTTTGATACAAACTGTCCAAACTTTCATAAACGCGTTCCCTGTTTTTTTCAAATTGAAATTGATAAAACGCCGCGGCAACCAAACCTTCCGTTTTGCGCTTTTGAAGTTCATATTGACTGCTTTGCATTTCAAATTGGCGCTTGTTCACGCTTTTTTCAGCGAAATAAACCGTCGGAAAAAGAAAACCTTGCTGTACTCCAAAAACCTTTAGCGGTTCATTGTTTGGCGCTAAGTTATTCTCATCATACTCATAAAAAACTGTGGTTTTATCAAAACTGAAAGCACTGCCAATTAAGGCATCTGCTTCGTCAACCTGAAGCGAAGAAGCCTTTAATCCTGCGTTGTTTTCCAAAGCCATTTGCTTTAAATCTTCCAAAGTTTGAGTATTTTCCTGAGCCATTCCCGAAAAACCAAACATTAAGATGATTATAGCTGTAGGCAATTTTTTTCCTTTCCTTTTCAACTTTATTACTTTTTTATCTGAATCAAAAATTGAAAATAGCACTGGCAAAACGATTAAGGTTAAAAGTGTAGCTGTAACCAAACCGCCAATTACAACAGTTGCCAAAGGTCTTTGAACCTCAGCCCCAGCACCCGTTGAGATAGCCATCGGCAAAAAGCCAAGTGCTGCCGCTGCCGCTGTAAGTAAAACCGCTCGAAGTCGATTTTTTGCCCCATGCACTATCAGTTCTTTTTTATCTGTCATCCCTTCTTTTTTTAATTCCTTAAAATGTTCTATCAAAACAATTCCGTTTAATACTGCGATTCCGAAAAGTGCAATAAAACCAACGCCTGCCGAGATACTAAAAGGCATATCGCGTACCCATAGCAACAATACGCCACCCACAGTCGCTAAGGGAATTGCAGAATAAATCATCAATGCTTCCTTTACGGAATTAAAGGCAAAATACAACAGAAAGAAAATGAGGACCAATGCCACAGGAACGGCAAATAACAATCTGCTTTTCGCGCTTTGAAGATTTTCAAACTGACCACCGTAATCAATGCTATACCCCACGGGAAGTTTTATGTTTTCATCAATCAATTTTTGCACGTCGTCAACAACACTTTGCAAATCGCGGTTACGGACGTTTATACCAACCACAATGCGGCGCTTGGTATCGTCCCGTGATATTTTTGCAGCGCCTTTCGTATATTTAATTTCCGCAAGCTCGCGCAACGGCACTTTTTCACCAGAAGGTGTATCAACATAAAGATTTTGGAGGTTTGAAAGGTCTTGACGGTTGTTTTCATCAAGCCGAACCACAAGATCAAAACGTTTTTCGCCTTCAAAAATGCTTCCCAATGATTTGCCGGCAAAACCCATTGCTATCATTTCGTTTAAATCAACGATGTTGAGTCCGTAGCGGGCAATTTTAGAACGATCAAATTTTACGTTCATTTGCGGCAGTCCCACTACTTTTTCGATAGTTATATCTGCAGCACCATCCACATTTTCTATTACTCCCTTTATTTCATTGGCCTTTTTGTTCAATATATCAAGGTCTTCCCCAAAAATTTTGACAGCGATATCTGCTCGTACTCCCGTTATCAATTCGTTAAAACGCATTTCAATGGGTTGGGTAAATTCCACTTCCATCCCAGGAATAATTGAGAGCGCCTCCTTAAATTTATCGGCAAGCTCATCTTTACTATTCGCTGAAACCCATTCACTTTTAGGTTTAAGAGTAACTATTACATCACTCTCTTCCATAGACATTGGGTCCGTAGGAACTTCAGCAGCACCAATGCGGCTTACCACCTGATCTACTTCGGGGAATTTTTCTAAAAGAATTTTTTCAATATTGGTTGTTATATCAATTGTATTGCTGAGGGAAGTACCTGTTTTCAGTACGGGTTGGATAACAAAATCGCCTTCATCCAGCGTTGGCACAAACTCACCACCCATAGTGGTAAAAAGATAAATGGTCGCAACCAAAATCAATGCTGCAATACCTAAAACAAACTTTTTAGTATGCAGCGCCCAACGAATTGTTGGTTCGTAAAAACGATTCAGAAAATTCATTATGCGCACAGAAATATTTCTTTTTGAAGTTTCCGTTGGTTTTAGAAATATTGAAGCTGCTACTGGAACATACGTAAAACAAAGCACCATTGCACCAATCAATGCGAAACTGAAGGTAAGCGCCATGGGTTTAAACATTTTGCCCTCTACCCCACTTAACGACAGAATTGGGATGAAAACTATCAAAATAATTAATTGCCCAAAAATTGCCGAATTCATCATTTTTGAGGCACTTTTTACAGTGAGATTATCCTTTGACAATTGTTTTTCTTCGGAAGAAAGTGCATTCAGTTTTGTAGCGTTTTTACTTATTTGAAATGCTACAAACTCAACAATAATGACGGCGCCGTCAATAATAATTCCGAAATCAATTGCACCAAGGCTCATCAAATTGGCATCCACGCCAAAAATATACATCAGCGAAAGCGTGAAAAGTAAAGACAATGGAATCACCGAAGCAACAACGAGACCCGAGCGGAGATTTCCCAACAAGAGCACCACTACAAAAATTACGATGAGCACGCCAAGAATTAGGTTTTCTGCTATGGTGAAAGTTGTTTTACCAATCAAAACGCTACGGTCCAAAACGGGATTGATGTAAACACCTTCGGGCAGCGATTCAGCAATATTCGCAACGCGTATTTTTACATCTTCAATTACTTGATTTGAATTGCCATCTTTCAGCATCATTACCTGGCCAAGGATTTTCTCGCCTTCGCCATTACCAGTAATTGCACCAAAACGAGGAGCACTTCCAAATTGGACTTTCGCGATATCCTTAATATAAATAGGAAAGCTATTATCGTTTTTTACAACAATATTCCCAATATCTTCTAAGGAAGAAGCCAAACCTTCACCACGAATAAAATAAGCTTGGTTTTCCTTTTCAATATAACCACCACCGGAAACGCTGTTATTTTTTTCTAGGGCAGTGAAAACCTCTTGCGCGGTGATGCCCATTGCATTAAGCTTGTGGGTATTTATTGCGACTTCATATTGTTTTAACTTACCTCCCCAGGTGTTTACCTCTACTACGCCAGGAATTCCAGAGAGTTGTCTTTTTACAATCCAATCTTGGATTGTACGAAGCTCCGTGGTTGAATATTTATCTTCAAAACCTGGTTTTACATCGAGAATATATTGATATATTTCGCCCAGACCTGTAGTTATGGGTCCCATCTGTGGCGTACCGAACCCTTCGGGGATGTTTTCAGAGGCTGATTGAATTTTTTCCGCAATTAGCTGTCGCGGTAAATAGGTGCCCATATTCTCCTCAAAAACGATGGTAACTACTGAAAGTCCAAATTTTGAAGTGGAACGAATTTCCTTAACACCTGGTAAATTCGCCATTTCCAACTCTACTGGATAGGTTATGAATTGCTCCATATCCTGCGTAGAAAGGTTACGCGAAGTGGTAATTACCTGCACTTGATTGTTGGTAACATCGGGCACCGCACCAATGGACAACTGTGTAAGTGAAAACACGCCAAAGCCTACAAGCACTAACGTGAACAACCCAATGATGAGTTTATTTTTAATACTGAATTGAATTATTTTTGATAGCATAACTAACTTAAAATTTATATTTTTCAACAAGGAACTGCTGAAAATAGAAATAATTAAAATTGATTTTTACTGCTAAAAAAGCAGCATATCAAGACCTTAGAAGAATCTGGAAATAACTATTTCCAAAAAAGGTCTATTTAATTATACAAATTTAGGGGGTTGAAAAATGGAGAATTTTTTGAGAGAGGAATATAAATTTTGATAGCGGAATGTATGCGATTTTTGTGTGTTTATTTCCGCTTTTAAAATTGGGATTTCAAAAGGAACCAATACAATATCAGTTAAGGCGTGGTGGCAAGAAATATGCTGAAAAGGTAATTCTTCATGTTCTTGCTCTTCTTCCTTGTGATTTTTTTGATGTTCCGTTTTTAAAGAACCATAGTGTTTTTCAAAAAAAGTGAAAAAATCATCTCCATAGTTTTCAGAATGATATTCTGCGTGTTCCACAAAACGTCCGAACAGAAAAATATCCGTCATGCCAAGCCCAACGCTTTGAAAAAAAACGAGGAATGAAAGCGATATGGTGATAATTATTTTCAATTAGTTTTCAAAAATATGGAATAATACTCTATTAATCTACAACAAGTATCAGCTTAATAACCCGTTTTTCGAGTTCCACCATGTCCTCCAGCTACAATTAGTAATACTTTAATGCTCAAAAAAATAAATTTGAAAAATTGGATGATGGGATTCATCATCACAAATCGTTTGAAATTTGATATTCTGCGTGTCATAATTTTATTTTTTATTCAGGAATTAAATACCAAAAAGGTCTCATTTTGGCTTTGTAAATAAAAGCATAGTGTAATGCAAGCTTTAACCAGTGGCCCGCAAGACCTATTTCTCCAAAAGTCTTGCCTAATTTCCTTCCCATTGTGTCTGGATATTTTTTATAATCGGGCACAATAGGAAATGTAGTGATACTTATACCACTACCCTTAGTCATCCCAAAACCTGCAGATGCAATACAAGCAGCACCCATATTACCCATAGAACCTTTATGGTCAAGAGATTCTTTTTGTTTTTTTATACTATCAATTATATTATCGGCAACTAATTTAGCTGTTATTCCTGAAGGCATTCCCGTTCTTGGCGGAGCAGGAAAGATTTCTGTTCCATTGGGACTTTTACGGGGTTTAGAGATGCTGTGTGGTGGTGCAAATGCTATTCCTGGCGCAAAAATATTTTTATAATTTGGGTTTTGATAGGTTTCAGGCCAATCCTGCACAGTCCATTCTTCATAAGGTTTTGGTGTATAATCTGCATCAACCAGCATAAAACCTTTGAAAAGTTTTTCAGTTATGTCTTGATTACTTTTATCGAAAGCCTTAAATCCATGTCCGGAGAAAGAAGGAATTAACATCGCAAAGTCAAATTCTATATTTTTTAGCTCTCCGTCCAAATTTTCATAATGAGCAATCCCATCTTCAATTTTGTTCACTCCAGACCCAAGGATCCATTCAATTCCCCTATCTTCAAAAACCATCTCCACCATTTCGTGAGATTTCATTATGTTGCTTCCATAGCTCAGCAACATTCCGTCCATTCCAAAATCACCCAATTGATATTCATTCGAAATCCAAGTGATTTTTGCTTTATCGCGAACCTTTTGTCTTCGAAGCTCCTGTTCCACATTCAGTATATATTCAAATGCAGCACCTTGACAGGTTGCTTTGGCGTGCCCAGTACCAATTACAATTCTAGCTTCCTTTCCTTGCTTCATTTCTTCAATAAGTGCACTTAAACCTTGCCATGCGTGATCTGCGTGGGTATAAGTACAAACGGAATATGCTTTATTTGTTCCTGGGTTTAATCCTTCCGTAGCTTCAAAATTTAATTTGGGGCCGGTAGCATTTATAAGATAATCGTAAGTAATTTTTTCAGTTTCGCCTCTTTTCTCTTCGGAAACGTATTCTGCCATCACAAAAGGTTTTTCGGTTTCGCTATCACCTTCGGGAAAAAAAGAAGTCACTTTGGCCTGTTTAAAGCCGATTCCTTTCTTTTTATATAATGGTGCCAATGGAAAAAGTATTTCCTTTGATTTCATTCTACCTACTCCCACCCAGATATTAGAGGGAATCCATTGATAATTACTGTTGGGCGAAACCACAACTACTTCGTGGGTTTTGTCCAGTTTTCTGCGAAGATGTGCTGCGGCTACGTGACCCGATATTCCTGCACCCAATATTACGATTTTTGACATTTCTCAACGATTTTAAATGTCTAAATTACTTCAGATAAATGAACTCTAAAATGATATTAATCATATAGCTGTGAGATTATTAGACCTGTCAAAAATCTAATTTTTTATTATGAAGTCCAGTAACTTTTGTTACACACAAGAAAATATAAAAATTCTAATTCTCTTTATTCAATGCGTTTCTTATAATCTTAATCGCCATTAAACCAATAGCGCCACCAAATAGTGACACTACAAAGTTGATTGTAAACAATAAACCATTCATCTCTCCCGATTGCATTATTGAAACAGGATCGAAACCAAGTCTTGCGAAGATTTTAATGAAAAAGATACTGCCAAAAATTCCTGAGATGGTGTTTGCTGTAAAACCCATCGCATATTTCCTTTTAATTGCACCAAATACATTAGCTCCAATAATGCCACTAAAAATGCTGATGATGGCAATAAGAGTATCTGTCATAATAAAAGAATTTCACCAAAAATTAATGTTCTCCGTAACCTACATCGTCCATCTTACCTTTAAAAACGCGGTATTGAACAAACATATAAACACCAACTAAAACTGCAGCAATTATAAACCAATACACACCCACTGATAATCCATATTCGTGGGCAGCTACATTATATAGGGTTAAGGAAGGATTTACGTCATTTGTTGACGGTAAAACCTTTGGAAATATTGAGGCCACAGTACTCGTTAATCCTCCCAACAGAAATAAAGACGAAAACAAGAATCCCATTCCATCCTTTTTGAAAGATTTTACTTTAAACAAACCGAAAAGTCCCGTGAATGCAATAATTGGAAAAATCCAAACCCAAGGATGTTCCATAAAATTGTGAAAAGGTTTTGGTTCAATATTATGCCAAAGCAATAAGGAAATTATTACCAATGCCAATAACACAATATTTAAATTGAAAACCACTTTTTTAAGCTTTTGGTTTAAGTCTGAATTGGTCTTGAAAATAATCCAGTTTGCCCCGTGGATTGTTAATGCTACAACTCCAACAACCCCAAGTAACAATGTAAACCAATCAATAATCCCCAAATGCTCTGCGTGTGGACTAAAAGTTGAATTCCATAATGGCAAAAAGAAATAATGGGGTTCCTGTGCAGAAACACCATCGGTAACCATTCCCAAATTTACACCTCTTACAACATTTCCTAAGGCAATTCCAAAAAATAAAGCCAGCAATAAACTTGAAATTCCAAAGGCCTTATCCCAAATAGTTTCCCACATCTTGTTATGGATTTGCCCACGTAATTCCAAACCAATAGCCCTAAAAATAAGCAACCATAAAATCATAATCAATGGCAAGTAAAAACCGCTAAAAGATGACGCATATAAAGTTGGGAAAGCAAAAAACAAAACACCTCCAGAAGCAATAAGCCAAACTTCATTAGCATCCCAAAATGGGCCAATGGCGCTTGTTATGGCTTTTTTATCCTTTTCGGTTTTTGCAAAAAATAAATGTATAATTCCTGCTCCAAAATCATACCCATCCAAAATAACATAAATGGTTAACATTGTCATTAAAACGATATACCAGAATATTTCCATAGTTAGATTTGTTGTGTGGTTTCTGGTCCTTTGCTGATAATTTTTCCAGCTAGCATTAAAAATAATAATCCCAAAAGAAGATAAAGACCAATAAAACCTAGTAAAGTGAATAAGGTGTTTCCCGAGGACACGGTGGGCGAAATACCATCAGCAGTTCGCAAGAGATCATATACCAACCACGGTTGCCTGCCCAACTCAGCAGTATACCAACCGGTAGTGTTCGCTATATATGGAAATGGCAACATAAACATCAATGACCACAAAATCCATTTAGTTTTATAGAGCTTTTTACGAAATAATTGAATACTGGCAAGAAGCATTAAACCAATAAAAATGGTGCCCAAGCCAACCATAATATGATACGAATAATACAATCCAGGAATATTTGTTGGGTAAACACTTTCATCAAATTCATTCAACCCTTTAATCTGTGCATCCCATCTTTGATACGTTAAAAAACTCAATACATTTGGTACTGCAATTTTATTGTCCAATTTTTTATTTACAACATCTGGTTGTCCCACTAAAACGATTTCCGAACCTCCATCTTCAGACTCAAAAATACCTTCCATAGCCGCAAATGTTACAGGTTGATGCTTTACCACATTTTTAGCTGCCCAATCTCCTGTTGGAAAAGCCACCAAAACACTCGAAATCAATCCAAAAATAACGCCCGTCTTCACGAATAGCCTTCCAAAATCACTATGTTTATTGTTTAAAAGATAAAATGCCCCAATGGCTGCAATTACAAAAGATGCTGTTATAACTGAGGCCAATTGATTGTGTAGATACGAAGGTAACAACCAAGGGTTGGAAAATAAAGCGCCAAAATTATTAAGGACAAACTTTCCATTTTCTAAAATTTCAAACCCTACGGGATGTTGCATCCACGAATGTGTCGCTATAATTAAATAGCCACTTGCCCAGGATCCTAAAAACACCAGAAAACCTGTTAGGAAATGTAACTTCTGTCCCATTAATTTTTCTCCAAAAAGGAATAACCCCAAAAACGAAGATTCAAGGAAAAAAGAAAACATCCCTTCCATAGCGAGGGTTTGACCAATAATTCCTCCGGTAAGTTCAGAAAACTTTGCCCAATTGGTTCCAAATTGAAATTCCATAGGTATTCCGGTAACTACGCCCATTGCAAAGTTGAGCGCAAAAATCTTCATCCAAAATTTCGCAGCCTCATTGTATTTATCAATTTTAGTCCTTAGAAATTTCCATTTAAAATAGACGATTATCAACGATAAACCCATTGTTAATTGTGGAAACAGGTAGTGGAAAGTGATAGTAAATGCAAATTGCATTCTATCGTAGAAAAGCATATCTTCCATTGGTCAGTAAATTAATGGATAAAAACTAAGCAAATATAATCAGCAGTTGCGCTTGTTGCTGTATCATTTGTTACCTAATTAATAAATTAGTGGATCTTTATTTTAATTTTGTTTTAGTAATACTTATTTCAAAAAATTAATAGTACAATTTTAATAGATTATGATAGTCCACGATTTCAGCAACGAAAAATCAATACTTAATCAATTCATTTTGGAAATGCGCGATGTTTCTATTCAGAAAGATTCCATGCGCTTTAGAAAAAATATAGAGCGGATTGGAGAAATTCTCAGTTTTGAAATGAGTAAAACTTTAAATTTTAAAGCAGCTGTTGTACCTACCCCTTTGGGAAATAAAGAAATGCTTATTCCGGAAAATGATTTGGTTGTTTGTTCCATTTTAAGAGCTGCATTACCGCTACACAATGGTATTCTGAATTTTTTCGATCGTGCTGAAAACGCTTTTATTTCGGCGTATCGTCACCATCCTAATGATAGTGACGATTTTGAAGTAGTTGTAAATTATTTAGCTTCTCCCTCTATTGAAGGAAAAACTTTGGTGCTAACCGACCCAATGCTGGCCACGGGTAAAACTTTAGAAAATGTGCTTAAAGCTTTTAAAAGTCACGGAACTCCAAAACAGATTCATATCATTTCAATTATTGGAGCCAAACCCGGAATTGAATACATAGAAGACATTTTTCCTGAAAACACCCATCTTTGGATTGCAGCCGTTGACGACAAGCTTAACAATCGCGGCTATATTTTACCCGGATTAGGCGATGCTGGTGATCTTTCCTTTGGTCTAAAACTGTAATTATTTGAAGTTCTCAACATCATCACTTAGGTCAAAAACTTTTTTCACATTTAATTCCCTTTCAAGAATACTCGCCCCAGCTGCGCTGCGATAACCGCCTGCACAATGCACTACAATTGGCTTGTTTGTTGGTATTTCATTTGCTTTTTCCCGCAATTGATGAAGGGGAATAGTGATTGCACTTTTAAAAAATTTACCGTCAGCAACTTCGCTTTCATTTCGAATATCTACAATGGTATAATTTTCAGTGTTATTTTTAAAGTCTTCCAAATTAAAGCCCATTGATTTTTCTAAATCTTTATCATCAAGGGTGAAAACAGATTCCACATTGGTTTCATAACCTATCTTAGCTGTGCGTTGAAGAACACCTTCGGCATTTTCAATTGAATCTACTACCAAATGAAATTTTTCATCTGGTCTAACAATTGATCCCAACCAAGTTTCAAATTTAGAAGTTTCAGAAGTCGCCATTACATTTATACTTCCAGGTAAGTGATTCTTTTTAAATTCACTTTCATCCCGAATATCAATTATTAAAGCTCCTTTATTTACCTCTTTAATATCTAATTTATATTCAATTCCACCCAAAGAGGAACGTAAGTTCTTCGCACCATTTTTATTTATGCCCACATTGTATCCAAAATAATGGGGAATAAAAGGCTGGGAGTCTAACAGGTGATTCACAAATTGTTCCTCTGTTTGTTTTTTAAAAGCCCAATTTCCCACTCGCTCATTACCCAGCGTGCTGGAAGAAGCATCTTCACTCATTCCTTTTCCGCAAAGTGAACCTGCACCGTGGGCAGGATACACATAGGCCGTGTCTGGTAAATCGGTAAATTTATTTTGAATGGTTTCATACATCATCTTTGCCAATTCCTCACGCTTGGCTTTCATATGTCCTGCTTTTTCACGTAAATCCGGACGACCCACATCGCCCACAAATAGAGTATCTCCCGTAAAAAGTGCCGTTTTATTTTCCTCATTAGCAAGAATGGTTATGCTATCTGGAGAATGTCCCGGCGTATTAATGGCTCTAAAAATTGTATTTCCCATGGAAACTTCATCGCCATCGTCAAAAGAAGCGTTTGGGTAATCAGCACCTGTTTTTTTGCTACAATAAATTTTTGCACCTGTTTCTTTATGAATTTGTAAGTGCGAACTCACAAAATCAGCGTGAGGGTGGGTTTCAAAGACGGCAACTATCTGGGCATCGTTTTCTTCTGCATATTTATAATATTGCAATGGGTTTCTTTCTGGATCCACCAATGCCATTTTTCCATCGCTGATAATGGCGTATGAAAAATGCGAAAGTGGCTTATATTCAAACTGTTTGATTTTCATATCTATATTTTTTTATCAATTTATAAAAGTCTTTTAAGACTAAAAAATGAATTGTAGTATTATAACCAAGTTTTTTAAACTATTTCTTACTAAGTTTAAAAAACAATTCGTTTCCTTCCCTTTGTGAAATTGAATTGTAGGCAGTTTCCATTTTTTCAATTTTGAAATTTTCTTCAAAAAGTGAAATATATTCTTCTTTATTTCCACCAAAGGGTGGTTTATCATTATTTAGAGGAATATTGAAAAGTAATCCCGCAAGCTTTCCTTTTGGTTTAAGTAATTGGTGCATTTTTGAAACATAATGTTTCCGAAAACCGGGATCGAGTGCGCAAAAAAAAGTTTGCTCAAAAATAAGGTCGAAGCTATCGTCAAGTTCAAAAAAATCTGAATGTATCAAATTTTTCTCTGGAAAAAATGGAACTCGTTCCGATAAATTCTTTAGTGGAATCGTAGAAATATCAATAACAAAAACGTTCTCAAATCCATTGTTAAAAAGATATTCCGCTTCATAAGAATTACCGCCTCCGGGAATCAATATTTTTAAACTTTTATCTGAAAGTTGATCAATATATTCTTTTAAAGGCGTTGAAACATAGCCAATATCCCATCCCGTTTCCCCACTAATGTATTTGTGATTCCAAAAAGTTTCGTAAAAATTCATAGGTTAATTTTCAAAGCTTATACTCCAAATTCCGCGAACCTGATTTTCATTATAACCAGTAGCCATGTCGGTTGGGTAAAGCTTCTTAATTTTATTCAAGGTAAGTATTTCTAATTCCTTACCTGGTGTTCCATGACATTTTAAACACATGGAGTTGGTAACGATTGGATAATAAAATTCAGTTTCATTTCCCATTTGAACCGTAATAGGCTTTACTTCATCACCCGCAGCTATTTGTTTTTTGAAATTTTCTAGGTATTGCAATTCCGCAGCATTCGCCTTATTTTTTGGGTTCCTAGGTTTGTCAGTAACTCGCTTTATATTTGCTTTATAAAGGGTAGCCATACTATCAGTTATTGGCAACGCTTGTACATTACAGAAATCAAGTGCAGCTATTACTCCATTTTTTTTGATTTGCCCCATAAGGTTTTTACCAAGTTCAGCCTTGGTAATCAGCGCCATTTCCATCCCGCGTTCTTCCACAGAAAGTTGTTTGTTGGTGTTAGCTTGGTTTTTATTCATTCCCATACCTCTTCCACGACCCATTTTTCCTTTCATCATGGGGCGGTCGCCGTGCATTTTGTTATAATGCTCTCCAAACCAAACAGGCTGTTCAATTTCATCGTCGAACATATAATTAGCAATTTGCCGGATTGTTTTCTCTGGAAAAAATTGATAAGGCATCAATCCAAATTTTTTAATCGCGCCAGGCATTTTAGATTTTTCTTCAGAAGGTTGTTTGGACCACTCAACCATCGCATTCACAAATTCTTCCTTAGAAGTGTCCTCAGAAATATAATGCATCTTTACAGCTACAAAGGGCGGGGCAATCATATTTTCTTCTGAAGCTTTTGGATTGTGACAGGCGTAACAATTATTTTCCATTAGTTTTTTCCCCGGATGCTCTTGGGGAGTGGCCATAGCCAAATCCCCAGAAACATCTTGAATACTGGAATAAGAATCTTTGGGTTTTGTGTTGCAAGCAAATAAAATGCTTCCCAATACAACTATAGCAAATAATTTCATCAGTATTCTTTTTTAAAATTTAAAGGGATTTTTTAGCCAAATAAAAATCAACTTTCTCTATAGAATCATCATTTAAACGCTCTTCCATTTCAGCCAATGTTTTTGGTGGTGGAATGATTACTTTATCACCTTTCTTCCAATCCAAAGGCATTGCAACACTATATTTATCTGATGTTTGTAAGGCATAGAGTGCTCTTAAAATTTCATCCATATTTCTACCCACATTTAAAGGATAATACATAATCAACCTGATTTTTTTTGCGGGATCTATGAAGAAAACAGCACGCACCGCAGCAGTTTCACTTTCGTTGGGTTGCAACATTCCGTATAGTTTGGATACTTTCATATCTATATCTGCGATAATGGGGAAGTCAAAATAAACTCCCGTTTTTTCGCGAACGTTATTCACCCAGCCTAAATGCGCGTGAATACTATCTATACTCAATCCTAAAAGTTCTGTATTTAGGGCATCAAATTCTGGTTTGCGAATTGCGAAACCGCTCATCTCCGTAGTACAAACGGGAGTAAAATCGGCAGGATGCGAAAACATTACGATCCATTTATCTTTCGCAAATTCTGAAAGTTTAATATCGCCCTTAGTCGTTTTTGCGGTAAAATCTGGTGCGATATCACCAATTCTAGGCATTGAAGTAACTTCTTTTAATTCTGAATTTTCCATTTGAGTCTTCTTTAATAATTTAAGTATAAAGATACTCTAAGAAGATACTTTTGGCAGTAACAAAAGTTACAATTAAAAAAAAATTATCCCCAGAAGTTAAAGCGAAATAATCTGGATGCTATTTCTAAAAAGTTTAATTTTTCCAAGGGATTCCAATTTTTTCAGCAAACGCGATACCACCACTCGTGAAGTGTGCAGTTCATAAGCTATTTCTTGATGTGTAGAATTAATTATGGAATCATTAGTGATCTTTTGTTTATTCTGAAGGTATTTCACCAAGCGCTCATCCATATTATAGAATGCAATACTATCAATGGTTTCAAGCATTTCAGTTAAGCGGGCGTGGTAACTTTGAAACACAAAATTGCGCCAGCTTTTATATTTCCCTGTCCATTCTTCCATTTTTTGAATCGGGATCATAATTATTGTGGTATCAAGCTCTGCGATTGCGCGAATTTCACTTCTGGTCTGTCCCAAACAGCAGGTTAATGTCATTGCACACGTGTCGCCACGTTCCAAAAAATAAAGCAATAGCTCGTCGCCGTTCTCATCTTCCCTCAAAATTTTTATTGCGCCAGAAATTAGCAATGGCATAGACCGTACATAATCGCCAATTTCTATAAGTTTTTCACCTTCCTTTATATTCTTCAGCGTTCCCACTTCCAAGATTTCATCGATCAATGCATCTTCAAATATATTGGCAAAGTTTTCTTTTAAACTATTGAGCATACAACAATATTAATTAGTTTTTGAAAAAACGAAAATACCGAAATAAAATTAGTTTTCCTTGGCTTCCCTTCTTTCCTGCCGCTCTAGTTTTTTAAAATATCCACGGAAAAGAAAATTGTGCTTTAAGGCTTCCATATTTTCGTTTAGCTTCTGCGAAGCTTCTTTTACATTAATCATTGTAGAATCAATATTTTTCACCAAAATTTCATTCTGAGTAACATAATTCAGCGTTCCTTTCCCTGTTTTTATTTCCTGAAGATATTCCTCTAAATTTTTAGTTACTTCGTTTATGTCATTGCTGGATTTTTCAAGATTGGCAAATACTTTTTTTATTTGGTTTGCGGAAACGGTATCGCTTAAAAGCACTGCCGCAGCGCTTTCATCATAATTTATTTTTGAAATAATAGCGTTGATATTCGAAATGGCTGCGGAAGTACCCGTTGCTGTATTTTTGAGTTCAACTACAAACTGTCGGATATTTTGTGACAATAATGTATCATTCACCAATGCGCCCAAAGTACCTTTCCCTTCAAGAATTTTATTGGTTATCTTTAACAAATCTGCAGTCAATAAGGCTGCATTCTCATTGGTTGTGTTTAAGGTAGAAAGCATATCGTCGGCCCCGATTCTGCTGTAAGATTGAATGGTATCTCCCGAAATTACGGGTTTTGCGTTTTCAACTTTTCCTGGAATGATGTTCACAACCATACTTCCAACTAGCCCATCTGAACTAATGGACGCAATGGCGTCTTTTTTGATGAATTTTGAAGTTTTATCTTCCACCAACATTTGAATGGTAATATTGCCTTCACCAATCATCTCAATTTTACTTACGGTACCAATATTAATTCCGGAGTAACGAACGTTGTTGCCCAAGGTTAAACCATTCACGTTTTCGAAACTGGCATAAATTTCAATATTCTTACTGAACAGATGCTGTTTATTTCCAATAAAGTAAAGTGAAGCAACAAGAAAAATTGTTCCCACTACTACAAAAATACCGACCTTTATTTTTTGTGAAGTTGATTTTCCCATAACATTAATTTTTAAAGAATGCCTGTACTTGAGGGTCTTTCGAATTTGAAAGCTCCTGGAAAGTTCCTTCGGCATAATTGATTCCATCCACTAACAAAATCATTCGGTTTGAGATTACTCTCGCACAATCCACATCGTGGGTAATGATTAGGGAGGATGTATTATATTTTTTTTGAATATTTCGCATTAATAAGATAATTTCCTTGGCCGTAATTGGATCTAAGCCCGTTGTTGGCTCGTCGTACATAATGATTTTTGGTTTCAAGATTAATGCTCGTGCCAAGGCTACCCGTCGTTGCATTCCACCAGAAAGCTCGGCTGGCATTAAATCAATTGCATCTGCTAAGCCTACGTTTTCCAAAGCTTCCTTTACCAAAATTTCGGTTCCTTGAAAATTTTCTATTTTATCTTTATGGCGTCGCAGTGGAAATTCCAGATTTTCACGTACAGTCATAGAATCGTATAAAGCACTGCCCTGAAAAAGAAAACCAATTTCAGTGCGAAGAATGTCCAATTCCTTATGACCCATTTTAATAATATCTTCATCCTTTATAGTAATACTACCGCTGTCGGGTTGAATTAAGCCCACTAAACATTTTACCATCACCGATTTTCCTGAACCCGATTTGCCCATCACTACCAAGTTTTCACCTTTAAAAAGTTTTAGATTGAAACCTTTCAGCACATGGTTATCGCCAAAACTTTTATGTAAGTTTTTCAACTCTAGTACTGGTTTATTTTTTTCAGAATTCATTTCTATTTAAAAAAATATATCGGTTACAAAAACGGCAATAAAATCAATCACAAACAAAAGCATCGAGATATAAACCACAGCGGAATTTGATGCCTCTCCAACGCCAACAGTTCCTTTAGAACAATAATAGCCTTTGTAACACCCCACCAAACCAATCGCAAAACCAAAGAAAACAGATTTTACTGTTGCAGGAATTATATCGCTAAATTTTAAGGCATCAAAAACTTGGTTGAAGTAAAGCAAAAAGGAAACATCGCCCTTTAAATTTTCTATCAAAGCTGAACCTAAAAGAGCAATCGCATCACCCATAATTATCAACAAAGGCAACATCAAGGTAGTAGCCACAATTCGGGTAACCACCAAATATTTAAAAGGGTTGGTGCCAGAAACCTCCATGGCGTCTATCTGTTCCGTAACCCTCATAGAACCCAGCTCCGCACCAATTCCAGAACCAATTCGCCCAGCACAGATAAGGGCAATGACTACAGGACCAATTTCCCGAACAATAGAAAGACTAACCATAGAGGCCATCCAAGATTGTGCGCCAAATTGTAATAAAGTAGGTCGCGACTGTAGTGTAAACACGAGCCCCAAAATAAACCCCGTAACCCCAACTAATAGCAGTGAACGGTTGCCCATATTGTAACATTGGCGAAGCAATTCCTTAAATTCAAAAGGCGGACTGAACACTTCCCTAAAAAAGCGTCCGGCGAATAAAGTCATATCACCGATTTCGGCAAAGAATGATTTTGTGCGGGTTAATATGGTGTTTGAACTATTCATAAAGGAAAAGGAAAGGCCAAATATAATGTTGACTAGCATCATTTAATATGACATAAATCAGCATATCAGCTTTGTTAGCTATGTACTTAGCAATCTAATTATGAATAGAAATGCCAGTAAAGATGATCAATGTCATACCATTTTGTTAATTAGATTCCTACGTTTGATCCATATTAAAATGGACATTTGCATAGCGCAGAATTCTATTTTCAATCTTTCATAAAACCAAATTACAGCGCTGAAATAGGCTTTAAAAGATAACATAAATGAAAAATATTTTATTGGTAGTTATAATCTTCACCTGTATAAGTTGCGTAAATAAGCATCAAGTTAATAGCAAAGAAAAAAATACAAATAACGTAACTGAGGTAGTATTAGATACTTTAGATCAAGAAATAACTACAATTCCTATTGAAATAGTAGTTAATAAAGATATTCCTATTCGTTCTTACTTTAAATGGATGGACAGTATAGTTGTAGAACATAACCAAACTCACAATTATCTTATTGATGAGTATATTATCGTACAAAATAACAAGTGGATTATGGACACGCTTGCACATACAGATTATTACTATTTAATGGATAAGGGAATTTTCAACGAAGATTCCCAAGCATTGAATGCACTTTATGAAGGACAAACTCTACTAATTCCAGATTCTTTACAAACTCAAAATATTAGAAAAGTTATGGAAAACACCTATCTAGATATAAATATTCCGGAATTTAAACTTCGTATTATAGAAAATGGAAAGGTGATAAAAAAGTTTCCTGTTAGAGTCGGCCAAAATAACAAGCGTTACTTAGAAATGGCAAATGGCGTTGTAGATATGCGTACAAAACCTGGCATAGGAAAAATCGTTAGAGTTAATAAAAAACCGTGGTTCATTAATCCGAAGGACAACCATAGGTATTACAAAACAAATCGAGATGATAAAAAGGTTACTGCCCTTCCTGCCATTCCTTGGATAGAGCCAGAAATTGACGGTCGCCGTTTAGGGCAACTTATTCACCCTACAACCAATTTAACTACGTTGAGTAAAGCATACTCCAATGGTTGTATCGGCTTACGGGAATCTGATGCCTGGATTGTGTATTACTATGCTCCATTAGGAACAAAAGTGGTAATTAGGTACGATCTATCAGGGAAAGATAATGAAGGGCAAGATGTTCAATTTGAAAATATTTATCCTGGTTTTGAAAGTGAAACGTATAGAAAAGAAAGTATTGAAGCTGCATTTAAAGCTATTGATGGAAAACCTATAAACGTTTGCGAATGTGGAGACTTAAGCAACTAATAGTTAAATTCAATCATTTTGCTAGAAGTTCAAAAACACGCTTCAAGTGCGGGAATACAAATCTTTTTTATATTTTACAAAGAGACGATATTTTGTGAACGGAGATAAACAATTCGAAGTAAACATTGAAATTAACCCATTTTGTGACAAATATATTGAGAAGGAGAAAAATTTAAAAATCCCAAGCCAACCCTATTCCAAAAGAGATATAATTTAGTTTTATATCTGTTGAAATACTTTCAATTTCAACATCCGTTGCAAGTGATCGGTACCGAAGCATCGGTTTTAAAGATAGATTTGGAGCAAACTCATAATTAACACCCGCTGCCACTTGCCAACCAAAGCCGTAACCCGTGTCCACAGAAATATCACCAGCGTTACTTTCCAATTTAATGTGATTATAGATGGCACCAGTACTTCCTACATAAGAAAATGCGGAAGTACCTATTTGACGAATAATTTCGAAACCAAACGTATAGCCCGTTTCCTCAAAGGTAAAATCTTCATTAAAATTACTATCCGAACCTTTAAATTGGTTCAGCCCCCAGCCTGCGTATACAGAAAAGTGAGGCATTAATTTGTAAGCGCCAGTTAATTCAAATCCATACCCAATTTCTGCATCTATATTTCCAACATCACTAGTAGGAAAATTGAGGCCGGGCCTAAACTCCACAGACCATTTTTCTTGTGCTTGCAAAGTAAATGAAACTAACAGTATTGCTATAGCCAGTAAAAAACCAGACTTTTTCATAATATTTCAATTTGAGTTAAGGGGGTATGCAAAAATAACTTGAAAAAACAATCTTCACTATGACGAAAATCAGTACAAACATCTTAAAATGAGACCTATTAAAAAAAGTTACCTCAATTTTTTACGTTTCCCCCATTTCACGATTTCATACCATAATGTGCTTAACACTCCAATAGCAATACTAATAAAAATCTGGTTTAGTCCAAGTCTCTCAAAATCAAAAAATTTAGTAAAGAGCGGTACAAAAAGTAACGATAAAGTGATGCCAATGGTGATGCCAATGATAATCGGCACCAACTTATTTTTATATTTAAAAGTGGAGAAAATAGAATAGATAAAAGAGCGATTTACAAAAGTTAAAACAATGTTTGCTGTTATGAGCGTGGTAAAGACCATCGTTCTTGTTATCGCTTCATTATAACCATCATTTACTGCCAATTGATAAACAGTGAGCACACCAACAGTAATAGCCAAACCTTGGATTATACTTGTAAAAAGTTCGCTCCAATTGAAAAAAGTACTGGAGAAAGGTCTCGGCTTTTGAAGCATGGAATCCTTTTCCAGCGGTTCATTTTCATAAACTATCGAGCAGGTTGGCCCCATTATTAATTCTAATAAGATCACGTGAACAGGCGTGAAAATATTGGGGTAAACCCAGCCTAACACCAAAGGGATAAAAACCGTAAGAATGATGGGTATATGAATTGAAATGATATACTGAATTGCTTTTTTAAGATTTGAATAGATTTTTCTACCCATCGCCACAGCATCTACCATTTTAGAAAGATCATCATCTACCAAAACCAGTGAAGCGGATTGCTTTGCTATTTCAGTTCCCTTCTTCCCCATTGCAATTCCAATATTGGCAGCTTTCAATGCAGGGCCATCATTAACGCCATCGCCTGTCATTGCCACAATATGTCCCTGCGCCTTGAGGGCATTGATTATCTTAAGTTTTGCTTCGGGAAACATTCGGGCAAAGATGTTTTTTTCTGAAGTGATTTTTTCAAATTCCGCAGGGTTTAAAGCGAAAAGCTCATCGCCAGAAACAACATCTTCAGAACCTCTAAAATTTACTTTTTTTGCAATGGCGGCAGTAGTTTCAGCAATATCTCCAGTAATAATTTTTACAGCAATTCCCGCTTTGTAGAAATCCTGAAATACTTTTGAAATATTTTCCTTTGGAGGATCATAAAAAGCTACTAAACCCTTAAATTCAAAAGGAAAGTCCTGCTGTTTTTTCGGCCAATCCGTTCCTTCAAAATTTGAAATCCCAACTCCCAAAACACGATATCCTTCCTCTGCCAAAAAGGTAATTTTCTGTTTTAACCTCTCCTTTTGCTCGCCATTCAAATTTGAAACTGCTATTAAAGCCTCGGGCGCACCTTTAGCAGCGATGATTCTATTACCTTGGTCATTTTCAAAAATGTGGGTCATCATTGGGGGTTTTCCTCCCAACGGATATTCGTGCACCATTTTAAAATTGGGCCTTTGGTCATTTTTAACAAAGGAACTGTAAAACCCATGCAGCGATTGTTCCATCGTATCAAAAGGAATAGGTTCGCTGGCCCACATTGCCGTAGTTATAAGTTCTTTTTCAACTTCGGAAAGCATTTCTTCAACCGAAGTGATGTTATCGGTTTCCAACGTATAAATCTTATCCAAACGCATTTTATTCTCAGTAATCGTACCTGTTTTGTCTACACAAATCACAGTAGCGCTACCCAAGGATTCAACGGTTTTCATTTGTTTTACAATAACACCTAAGTTCATAAGCCGCCAAGCACCAATGGCCATAAACGTGGTAAAGGCAACGGGAATCTCCTCTGGCAAAACGCTCATTGCAAGTGTAAGCGCTTTCAAAAGACTCTCTAAAAGGCTGCCCGTATTATAATAATTAATTCCCCAAACCAATAGAAAAATAATCGCTCCCGCGATTACCATCTTTTTTACAAAATTGTTTATTTGGAGTTCAAGCGTAGATTTTTCAGAAGAAATTTCTTCAATGCTTTTACCAATTTTCCCAACCTTTGTTTGATTACCAACCGCAAATATTTCAGCAATGGCAAGTCCTCCTCCAACTTGGGTACCCATATAAATTTTGTTGTCTTCTGAAGAGGCATCTTTTTCTACTGAAAAAGATTCTCCCGTCAAGATGGATTCATTTACCGAAAAGTCATTGGAATGAACAATGGTGCCATCTGCTACAATGGTGGATCCCTCCTCTACCATCAAAAAATCGCCAACTACCACTTCTTGGCTCTTTATTTCAACAACTGTCCCGTTCCGGATTACCTTACAATGGGGCTGTGAAAGTTCCTTAAGCTTATCTAGTGCATCGTGGGTTTTAGCATCTTGATAGAGAGAAATTGCAGCTACCAAAAGAATGGCTGCTGCGAGAAAAATTCCGTCCCCTGTATTACCCGTGAAAAAATATAAAGTCGCCGCAACTAGCAATAAAATTACCATTGGTTCTTTCAACAGTCCTTTTATTGCTTCAAAAAATGGATTCTTTTTTTTGGATTCTAAAATGTTTAGCCCAAATTTTTCACGAGAAGCCAAAACTTCAGAATCCGACAGACCCTGAATATCAAAATTTTCTACAGCCATATATTTAAGATAATAGCATTAATTAATTGCCTGTTAAAATACTTATCCCATTTTTCAATTTATATGATAAATATCAAAGAAAAATTTTGATGTACTTTCAATTTATCTAAAATTTAAAATTCATCTAAAAGTAAAGGTCCTTTTTTAAAATTATGATTAACCTTGTAGTAAAGATTTCAATAAAATAAATCCTTTAATGGAAATCACTGAAATATTTGGTTATTTAGGAGCTCTTATGGTTGGCTTAGTACTAGGTCTAATAGGTGGTGGTGGCTCAATCTTAACTGTTCCCGTATTAGTTTATCTTTTTTCTTTAAATCCGATTGTTGCAACGGGATATTCGCTATTTGTGGTAGGAACATCTGCTCTTGTTGGCGCTATTCGCAATATGAAAAAAAAGCTAGTCGATTTTAAAACAGCTTTCATTTTTGCTACTCCTGCTTTTATTACTGTCTATTTAACGAGAAGATTTATCCTTCCTGCGATACCTGAAAACCTATTGGTATTAGGCGAATTTACGCTTACAAAAGACATTGCTATAATGCTATTTTTTGCAATTGTTATGCTAGCTGCTTCTATCACAATGATTGTTAACAAAACTCCCGAACCCGAAATTGGAAAAAAAGTTTCATATAACTATCCACTAATTATTATACAAGGAATTTTTCTTGGCTTTGTTACTGGTGCAGTAGGTGCTGGTGGAGGATTTCTAATTATCCCTGCCTTAGTTTTGTTGGCGAAATTACCAATGAAAAAAGCCGTTGCTACCTCGCTGCTCATTATTGCAGTAAATTCATTGATAGGTTTTACCGGAGATCTCGCAACGCTTGAAATTGATTGGAAATTCCTTCTCATTTTTACTGCAATTTCAATTGTCGGAATATTTATCGGAATAAGACTGAATGGTTTTATAGATGGAAAAAAACTTAAAAAAGGGTTCGGTTGGTTTGTATTGCTGATGGGTATCTATATTATTTTTAAAGAGTTTTCCAACTAATCCTTTTCCAATTCTTATAAAGGAATATTCCCATGTTTTCTATTTGGCCTTGGAACGTCCTTTGTTTCCAACATTGTAAACGCTTTTAACAATTTTCTACGGGTTTCCTTCGGCTGAATTACTTCATCAATAAAACCTCTTTGCGCAGCTTTGAAGGGATTGGCAAAGGTTGACGCATATTCAGCTTCTTTTTCCGATAGTTTCAACTCAGGATTTTCAGCAGCAGCAATTTCCTTTCTGAAAATAATCTCACTGGCTCCCTTGGCTCCCATCACAGCAATTTCAGCTGTTGGCCACGCATAGTTCATATCTGCGCCAATGTGCTTGCTATTCATAACATCATAAGCGCCACCATAAGCTTTTCTGGTAATTACTGTAACCCGCGGCACGGTTGCTTCGCTTAAGGCGTAAAGCAGTTTGGCGCCATTCAAAATAATTCCATTCCACTCTTGATCGGTTCCCGGAAGGAAGCCTGGAACATCAACCAAAACCAAAAGCGGAATGTTAAAACAATCGCAGAAACGCGTAAATCGCGCTCCTTTTTTAGAGCTGTCCACATCCAAAACGCCCGCTAAACTCATAGGCTGGTTTGCAACAATGCCGATGCTTCTTCCACCAAGTCTTGCAAAACCAACTATAATGTTATCTGCGTAATCTTTATGCACTTCAAAAAAGGAATCGGTATCGATAATTCCTTTGATTACTTCGTGCATGTCATAAGGCTTATTTGCTGAATCTGGAACAATAGTTTCCAATTCATCTCGGAATTCATCACCTGTTTCAAAAGGTAATTTTTCGGTAATAGATTTGTTATTTTGCGGAAGATAACTGAGCAAGGTTTTAATCTGTTCCAAACAAACAATATCATTAGCAGCAGTAAAATGTGTAACTCCACTTTTAGTGGCGTGTGTTCGTGCACCTCCCAATTCTTCCGAAGTAACATTTTCATTAGTAACGGTTTTAACAACATTTGGACCAGTAACAAACATATAACTACTATCCTGCACCATCAATGTGAAATCGGTCATCGCTGGAGAATATACTGCCCCACCAGCGCAGGGCCCCATTATTGCTGAAATCTGTGGAACAACGCCCGAAGCTTGCACATTTCGGTAAAAAATATCGGCATAGCCGCCTAAAGAGCGAACTCCTTCTTGAATACGCGCCCCACCAGAATCATTTAAACCAATTATTGGTGCGCCAACACTCACGGCATGATCCATAATTTTACAGATTTTCTCAGCGTGCGTTTCAGAGAGTGCACCGCCAAAAACCGTGAAATCCTGTGCAAAAACATATACCAAACGACCGTTAATTGTTCCGTAGCCCGTCACTACACCGTCACCGTAATACAACTCTTTTTGCATATCGAAATCGGTAGTTCGGTGGGTTACAAGTATACCCATTTCTTCAAAAGAGCCTTCGTCAAGTAGATATTCTACACGTTCGCGGGCTGTGAGTTTTTTCTTTTCGTGTTGTTTTGCAATTCGTTTTTCTCCGCCACCTTTTTTTGCTTCGGAAATGATTTCTTGCAGTTTTTTATTGTTATCGCTCATTTTGTTTACTTAGAAATTTTTGGCAATCGTAGTTTTTCGGAATCTTTTAAATATTGTTTCAAAGCGAAAAGCGCTGCTATTTTTGCTTCTTCTTCATTTATCGCTTTTAGTTTTTCTTCGGAATAGTATTTCTTTACAAAATTGGTGTCAAAATTTCCACTTCGAAAGGCCTCATGTTCAAAAACAAATTTTCCAAACTGAAGTGTTGTACTCACGCCTTCAATATGATATTCTGAAATGGCTTCCAGCATTGTTTGCATCGCTTCGTTTCGTGTCTTTCCGTAAGTAATTAATTTTGAAAGCATGGGGTCGTACTGAATTGGCACTTGCATTGCCTCAGTAAAACCGTCATCTACTCGAATATTTTTTCCGCTCGGCGGACGGTAAACTTCCAATTTTCCAACACTAGGCATAAAATTATTCAATGGGTCTTCCGCATAAACACGGACTTCAAAAGCGTGTCCGTTGATTTTCAAATCTTCCTGCGAAAAGGAAAGCTTTTCATTATTGGCAACATTTATTTGCTGTTCTACCAAATCGAGACCCGTAATGAGCTCGGTAACGGGATGTTCCACTTGCAGACGTGTATTCATTTCAAGGAAGTAGAAATTGTGCTTATCATCCAAAAGGAATTCCACTGTTCCGGCACCTACATAGTCACAAGCTTTCGCAACTTTTACAGCCGCTTCGCCCATTTGTTTACGTAACTCAGGTGTTAAAACTGAAGAAGGTGCTTCCTCTACCACTTTTTGATGTCTGCGCTGTATGCTGCATTCACGTTCAAAAAGATAAACGGTATTTCCAAAATTATCAGCCAAAACCTGAATTTCAATATGCCGCGGGGAAGTGACAAACTTTTCAATAAAAACCGAACCGTCGCCAAAAGCATTTTCGGCTTCACTGATAGCTCGCTTCATCTGGTCTTCAAATTCTTCAGAATTTTCCACGATGCGCATTCCCTTTCCACCACCTCCGGCAGAAGCTTTTATAAGAATTGGAAATCCAATTTTTTTAGCAATTTCCTTTGCAGCGCCAACATTTGTAATGGCTTCATCAGTACCAGGAACCATTGGAATATCATACTTTTTAACAGCGTCTTTTGCAGCAAGTTTGCTTCCCATAACACGAATAGCGTATGATTTTGGACCTATAAAAATCATTCCGCTTTTTTCAACGTGTTCACCAAATTCGGCATTTTCACTCAAAAATCCATACCCGGGATGGATTGCGTCCACGTTTAATTCCTTGGCAACTTTTATAATTTTATCACCCAATAAATACGATTCATTTGAAGGTGGTGGGCCAATGCATACCGCTTCATCAGCAAACTTTACGTGTGGAGCATTTCTATCTGCTTCGGAATAAATAGCTACCGTTTTAATGCCCATATTTCGGGCTGTTTTCATTACTCGCAAAGCTATTTCGCCACGATTGGCAACTAATATTTTTTTAATCATTTTTCTCAAATTCAATTAGCAATTTTCCTTTATCGACTGTTTCTCCTTTTACAATGTTCACAGATTTCACAACACCGTCACGAGGAGCGGTGAGTGTGTTTTCCATCTTCATTGCTTCTAAAACACAGAGAAAATCGCCTTTTTTTACCTCATTTCCTTGGGAAACATTAACTTCTAAAATAATTCCTGGCATCGGAGCGTGCACTTCGTCATCTACTGAAGCGTTACCGATGGAAAGTCCCATTTTAGAAATAAGGGCGTCAAGTTGATTTTCTATCTTAACTTGATACCGATTACCGTTTATTGATAAGGTGTATGTTTTTTTATGAAAATTTGATTCAAGGGTTTCAATCCCTACCGATTTGTTGTTAAAGATAACATTGGACTTTTTATTGTCGGAAATTACATCAATTGTTTCCAAATCTTTTGAATTCAATGAAAACTCAAAGTTATCATTGACAATCGCTTTATATTCTTCTTCCATAAATAGAAATTTTGATAAAGGTAATATTTGTAGAAAGATTATGCCAATAGGAAAACCTTATATATGGAAAAGATGCCTAAAAAGTTTACTAGCTTGTCCGTAATTTACGAATAGCTCTACTTTTTAGACATCTCTTTATTTAAAAAAATTGGCGAACAATTTATTTTTTAGATTTCGGTTTCGATTTCGATTTGGGTTTTGTCATTTTTGGCTTTGATTTTTCAGTCGCCTTGGCCTTCATCATTTTTCTTATTCCGCTTAAGGCAGTCCTCAATTCATTTATTCGGGTTTCTAAATCTTTCTTCGGCTTATAGCCTTCACCATTTAAACCGGCCTCCACATTAAGCGATTGAATTAAAAATTCAAGATGCTCCAACTCTGCTGCTTTTTTTGCTTCAGAGCCCGCCTTTCGCCATATTTTCTTAAAATTTTGAATGACCTCATCCCACTTTGTTTCAATTTTTTCATCTTCAATAATCAAAAGAAGACATAAATCAATATTTAAAAATGCAACCATATCCCAATAGTTGAGATCTTCGGCCTCAGATTTTTCTTTTAATTTATTTTGAAGTTCTCCAAGTATCTGTTGCGCTTCAGAAATAGATCTTAACTTGTATTTTTTTCTATCTACAGTGAATTCACTCCCGTGATTATTGACGCCACTAAATACTAGCAAACAAGCGAGTTCTATAGAATTTGAAATGGAATATGTTTTGTTTGAGTTGAATTTATTATCATATGCCCTTTCATAGTGGGAAATTGCATTTTTGTATGCATTGGTTCGCTTTTTAACATCTGGTGCCAAGAGGGCTAAACGTTTAAAGGCACTTCCCAAAAGATTGTGACGTTCAGCTGTTTCTCCAGCAAATAGCAATACGGTAAGGTCACTGATTACACTTTCCGTATTTTTATAGGCTTTATTTTTGGAAGCTGCTGTTGTGTTTTCATTTTCGAAAACATCTCTTATATATAACTTTGCGCGTGTGTTACAATATTTTTCCATACAAGAAAATGAGAAGTCTGCATTTTCCATTTTCAGGAGTTCTTCATAATTTCCGGCAGCTTCTATATACATAGCTAGCTCCTGATAAATTTTGGCTACTCTTTCTATAATTTGTGGAGTTCTAAAAACATCTCTATCCACTGCCTTCATAATGGTGTCCAATTCCGCCAAATGGTCCTTTTCTGCGCTTGTAGCCATCTGTAATTGATTTAGAAGATTGTCGAGATCTATTTCTGCCTCCTGTGGAACTATATAACTTGGCGACCAAGAACCTTTTCCTGCAGAGATACCTTTCAATTTAAAGAAAGGATCTCCATAACATTGATAGGCGCCCCAAGTATTGTTGCCTGGATGCTTTTCATAAATATAATTGCGAGCGTTTTTTACAGCATCCCCAAAATTATCTCCCGAGAACATACTGCTATAAAAAACCTTTGCAAAATCTAATGCGGCAGCATCATTAACAGCCCAACCTGCAGCAATTACCGCTTTTACACCTATGCTTATTAATTGGGTACCAATATTTGCAGCCAGTTTATAACGATCGCGATAAAATTTTTCATCTTCTGCATTGCTATAACCAAGGTGACAACAGTTTACGAAGACGAGTTCGGGTACTACAGGCATCTGTTGTATTTCAAATACAGTTAGAAACATATCCTTACCGATAACCATTCCTGATTTTTTAGGGGATTTGGGGTTGAAGACTCCATGACCCGCCAAATGTATTATTGTATAATCATTGCAGAAAAAATTCTTTACTATACTTTGGGCATCTGTCCCAATAAGTTCTGTAGTAGGATAACCCACGTTTTCCAATGTATCCTTTACCATCATTCCTTCTTCTTTTGCACCTGGCAATTGAGAAATGAAACCATTTAAAATTGGGTCGGCAATAATCAATGCTCCTTTTTCAGCAACTCGTTTAATATTTACCCTATAATCTTTTGTGGATAATTGCCGTATCATTCCCGCATTGATACATAGTGGTTTAGCATTGGTTGTATTGTCCTGAAGCAATTCCCAAGGATAGGAAGCGGTTTTGGAGTCGAGTATCCAAGAAATATTTCCCTTTCGTTTAAGTTTATCTTTTAAATTATTGGGTATCAATAATTCAAAAAGAGTTTTTGCCGTACACGCTGACCATTGGTTACTACTAGAAACTTCTGAAATAAAGAGGTCTATTAATGAAGTACTGCTATAAAGTTCATTCTCTTCTTCTCTAGAATCGCCTGTGGAAGAACCAAAAACCATACTGGAAGGCGCTCCTGTTAGCTCATTTTCATCCTTGTATTTAATGGTTATCCTGTTCCACCAACCTTCAGCAGTATCCAACGGGGTTCGTTTCTGAATACCCAATAAATTTTTGATTCGTTTATTGCCTATAATGATATTATATGTTGAATTTTCCTTATTCGCTATCTTGTTGAGCACATACATACAGTTTAGTGCTCTGTCTGCGTAAAGTTCTATAATTTCAATATTTTGAACGGTTCTATAGCCTTCATCCGACAACATTTTTACTTTATCGTTGGCACGGTTTACACCATCAATAATGGCTTTGAGAGAACCTTCAACAGAAAGCCCGCCATAACCCGTTGCAACTATTAATGAAGAAATACCAATACCTTTTTTGGGAACAGTAGCGCCACGGATGCTAAGCAGGTAGTTCAATACTCCCTGCTCAACCGATTTGGATAACTGAAACGAGGTAAGCTGGTCAGGTTCGCCTAAACCTACAATTATGGCTCCTTCAAAGTCGTTTCCTTCCATCTTACCAAAAATCGCATTGGTGCCAATATCACCTGGGTAAAGCCCTAACCTATGTTTTGAAGTGAGACTTCCATTGAGGTAATTGTCTATGGATCTTTCGGCATAGAGCACTCCATCATTTAAAAAGTGACCTGCTACAATTGGGTATGAAGAGTAGCGCAGATCACCGTTACTAACGGTAACAGTAACCGGTATTTGGCTGCTAACTGGTTCCATTTCGTTCCCAAGGCCCAATATTGTTCTTTCCAATCCGTTTTCTGAAAGGTCAAAATCAATGTCTGGTTCTGCTCTAAATATTTTTTCTTCACCTCGCAATAATGGTTTTGTATTGCGAAGTAATTTAGTTTGTCCAGTGGAAAGTATTTCCTCTATGGCATTAAAAAGATCTGGCTCATTTGCCAATGCTCCGTGCGTCACCCGAGAGTAATAAACCGCATTGGCTTCAATAAGCTGTTTTGGTATGCCAGATTCCCAGGTCACACTTTGGTCTCCTTCACTGGTATAAAGGAAATAGAGTTGTTTTTTTGGAGGAATTTCATCAAGATAATAACCACACGGGGTCATTTTATCCTTTCCAGCAATATATACCATATTTGAATAATCTATCTCATCCCTTTTTTTCAAAATATTATCACGGTAATTTTTAAAATAGTCCAGATCAGATTTAAGTGGCAATGGCCAATCCGATTTTCCGAAATAACGCCGCATATTTTCCCAAGTTTCCATTTTTGCAAAATCGTTTTTGGGATCTGTTGTTAAAGGTAGCAGGGCCAAAATACCTGGAAGTTGAGAAAACATTTTAAGAAGACCTTCTTTGGTATGGAATAGATCTAAACTGCTTAATTTTTTTATAATAGCATCTTCCCCAAATAAAACAGAAGGAATTCTAAATGAACCCCCAAGCGGGGATCCAAGAAATAACATTCTAAACCCTTTTGAAGCTTTTAAATCCTGCCAAGTATCATCGTGATTAAGAATAAAATCGCGTGCCAAAAGTCCGCCCATAGAATGTCCAATAATTTTTATGGGTTGCCCAACTTTAAGTAAACTTTTAATTTTTACATTAAACTCATTTGCACATTCGGGGAGCGGTTTTCTCCAATCAAAAGGAAAGACCACTACGTCATATTTTGCTGAAAGCCATTTATAAAGTTTATAATACGAAGTCTTTACTACTGAATCTGCAACAATTTTATTTACATTGGAATATCCGAGATTAACCAAGCCTCCTGTAAGTATACGTCCATAATGTAACCATATCTCTTTGTCTTTTTGTGAAAGGTTGGAGCCCATTATTCCAGGAAGCATTATTACAATAGGTTTTGAACCTGAAGGCGGTATTTTCGACGGATATAGTTCACCAGATTCCAATAAAGCCCTATCGCTTCCAGGAATTTCATATTGCGCAATACATTTAAAGCCAGGAATTAATTCGCCTTCCGCTGTCTTAAGTACCAAATCTATTGCTTCTCGGGTCTTATCATTTTCAAAATACTTTACGTGATTTACATCAGCTCCTTGATCAAAGAAATATTGAATATTATCTTTACGCATTGCGCCTAAATACATAGAATCTGTATTCACAACCAGATCGTTTCGTTGCCAATAGAATAATTTTCCAAGGATTACAAATAGACCCTGACCTGAAAAACTAACCCTTCCATTGCCCGAAATAATAGCCAAAGGTTTCCCGTTTATAGCGGTTTCCGGCGATGGATCGTTCAATATTTTTATAAACGGTGATTCTGGTCTTTGTGCCTCCAAGCCAGGAAGTACATTTACATCATCCTTGCTTTCAACTGCTGCGGAAAGCAGTTCTTTTAAAATATCACCAAATGCTCCACCTACTATGTTTACCAAATTAAAAAATACGTTCAGAATATGGTCCAATCTTTTTGAAGCCAGCTTGGTTCCAGCAGCGGGACAGCCAACCCTAATAAATTTGGCCACGGTTATCTTTTTATCCTTAAAAATTTTGTTAAGCGCTGCTATATTTTTAATATCATCTTCTCTATTGCCTTCCTTTTCAAGCAACGCAATGTGTTGGTTAGTAAAACCTATTGAAGATTCATCATTGTCATTACTGTATTTATTTAATATATCACCAACAATTCCACCCCTAGAATGGGTAAGCATATGCACCACAGAATTATCAGGAAGCATTTGGGCAAGTTTCACAACATTTAGCAATGGACTTTCAGTAAGAGTTCTGTGCTGAAAAGCGAGTACGTTTTTACCGTAAATTTGGTGGAGCGTGTTCCAAGCAGGGGAAGCCTTTAAATCCTGAAATGCTCCAAATGTATCTGAGTTTGTTCCATGGATAAAAAGAAAAAATGGATTGTTGGAAGGCTTTTCATCAAAAACCCCAAATTTAAAATCCTTATCAACGGTGAACAAGCCTGCACCTGTTGCCAAAAAGTTTTTTGGAATAACAGTGCTGTCAATTTCATTTTGCAAATGTTTGTCTTCCAACTTTTTTGAAAGCTCTGCCACTCCTTTCCCAATAGCCTTCTTTGCAAATACTTTTAGAAGTTTTACCGCAATTTTACCAATAATACCCCTTTCCGTTGAAGGTGCCTCAACTGAGTCGGGCATAACAAAAATATCAGGCTGCATATCGCGGCTGCCGGGAGGTTTTAAAGCAGGGTCGAGTTCTGGAAAAACCTCATGCATGGTTGACGCATCACACATCCAAGAAGTTCCGTCATCAAGAACCAACTCTAGCAACTTATCATTTGCTTCCAGCTGTATTTCATGTTGATTGGAAACATCCCTATTGCTGGCCTGCAAATTATAAACAACTGCTCCTTCTTCATCAGTTTCCTTTTTGCCATAAACTACAAGTTTTTTGATCGGTTCCATAGTATCGATTGTTAGGTTGATTTTAAAAAAATAGATTAGTCTCTCTTATCAAAAAACTAAATTTGAGCATACAATGCTCAAATTCAATAGTTTAAACAAACAATATAAGTAAAATAAATTATTAAATTCAACTTTAAGTTACTGTATATGAGTTTGTTATATATAATCAGGAAACTTTTGTGAGGAGTTTAAAAAGTTACAATATTTTTTCATATTTGAAAAAAATTATCTCTTCAATTTTTAAATGCTGAAATGATTGTTCTTTGTCATCATAAATTTTTAAAAGACATTTATCATTGTGGCATATTTTCAGTATCTTTTTGAAAACAAAATGATTATGAACTTAAAATTTATATTCGCCCTTTTCTTGACGTTTTCAATGTCTTGTATCCAGCAGAAAAAGAAAAACGATGTGGCGCTTAAAACGGATTCGCAATCCTACAAAATTGAAGAGGTAGTAAAAAATCTTTCCAACCCCTGGGGAATGACTTGGCTTCCCGATGGAAGTATGTTAATTACCGAAAAAGATGGAAGATTAATTCATTTTAAAAACGGTCAAAAGAGCGAAATAACTAACGTGCCAACAGTATACAACAGCGGCCAAGGCGGTTTATTGGATATTGAACTGCACCCCAACTACACAGAAAACGGTTGGATTTATATGACCTATGCTTCGGAAGAAGGTTTGGGTGAAGGCGGACACACGGCTTTGATGCGTTGTAAATTGGATGGTAATTCGCTTACAAATATTGAAACTCTTTACAAAGCTGAACCTAACACCACAGCGGGGCAGCACTTTGGTTCACGAATTGAATTTGATGATGACGGTTTTATTTATTTCTCAATTGGCGAGCGTGGAGAGCGAGAAGTAAATCCACAAGATATAACCCGTGATGGCGGAAAAATTTACCGATTGAACGATGACGGAAGCATCCCAACAGACAATCCTTTTTACAACGAACCAAATGCTAAAAAAGCAATTTATACCTATGGAAACAGAAATCCACAAGGAATGGCAAAACATCCCGAAACTGGAAAAATTTGGATGCACGAGCACGGACCAAAAGGCGGAGATGAAATAAATATAGTTAAAAAAGGCGTCAATTACGGCTGGCCAATTGTAACCTACGGTGTTAATTACAGCGGTACAGAAATCACAAATGAAACCACAAAACCGGGTATTGAGCCTCCTATTTATTACTGGGTTCCATCAATCGCGCCTTGTGGAATGGCTTTTGTAACCGGTAATAAATATCCGCAGTGGAATGGCAAGTTATTGGTGGGCTCGCTGAAATTTGCGTATGTGGAATTACTAACTCTTGATGGTGATAAAGTAACCAATCGCGAAAAAATTGCACAAGATATTGGGCGGGTGCGAAATGTGAAAATGGGCCCAGATGGACTTATTTATATCGCTGTGGAAGGACAAGGTATTTTTAGACTAATTCCTGAATAATCAACCATTTTTAATGTCTAGCTGAGCGCAGTCGATAACTTAAAAAATTATCAACTGCGCTCTAACAGAAATATTACTTTTTAGCTCCTTTTTTTCTTTTTCTATAGAAATCAAAGGCAAACCAACCAATTACCACAATCACAAAATACATTAAGTAAGAAACCGGTTTTCCGCTACCGCCAACGGTAGTGAAAAGGCGTTCCCAACGAACTTTTTTGTTAATACCATCCCAGCTCATCCATACAAATACAGGTTTACCTACAACGTGGTTAAAAGGCACAAATCCCCACGTACGAGCATCCTCACTGTTGTTTCGGTTGTCGCCCATCATCCAATAGTAATCCATTTTGAAAGTGTAATTTGTTATAGCTTTTCCGTTTAATAAAACTTCTGTTCCAGATTGGGTAATTTTATTGTCAATTCCTAGTTCACTTCCTTCGTAAACTTCAATCACGCGTTTGTACAATGGCAATGTTTCTGGAGTGATGGAAACTGTTGCACCTTGTTTTGGAATGTATAAAGGTCCAAAGAAATCGTTATTCCAAGGATAGTTTTGATTGTTTGGAAAAATACCTTGATCCCATTGCCCCTTTTCACTATGAAGACGCGTAATTTCAACCACATTTGGATTGTTTTTAAGCATATTCAAAGACTCTTCCGATATAGCTGCAAAACGGTACGTATTGTTTCCGTATCCATAACGGTCCGTAATGTCATAGCGATTGTAAAGCATTTCAGGGTTGAGTTGTCCATTTACTTTCACCTCATAAGAAAACTGAATTCTTGCACGATCTGGCAAATCGTTCTTTTTTCCGTTGATGAAAACATAACCATCACGCACTTCAAGAGAATCGCCAGGTAATGCCACACAGCGTTTCACGTAGTTTGATTTTTTGTCGATAGGCTTGTAATAATATTTCCCATCTCCGTACTGCTGAAAAGCGTTTACTGTATCAACAGGCCAGTTAAAAACTACAATATCATTATGCTTTATATTTTGAAAACCTGGCAATCTGAAATAAGGAATCTGTGGTTCTGAAAGATATGATTTTGAATGAACAACAGGTATGGTGTCGTGTACCATCGGGAATGCAATAGGCGTCATTGGCGCACGTGCCCCGTAATGGAATTTACTCACAAAAAGAAAATCGCCAACCAGCAACGTTTTTTCCAAAGAAGAAGTAGGAATAGTAAATGGCTGCATAATATACGTGTGAACAATAGTTGCAGCAACTACTGCAAACAGAATCGAACTCACCCATTCTCCTGTTGAAGTGCGCGGCTTTAGGCTTCTATCTTTTATATATGTAACATTTTGAGTGTAGTTTATGTAATAGATATAAAGGCCCAAAGTGAGAATTCCCAAGACGGTATCAGTTGTGGAATTGCGTCCAAAACTGCGAAGGGTTTCCACCCATACAACAGGAAACATTATTAAATTCACGATTGGAACGAAAAGTAAAATAGTCCACCACCACGGACGATTTATAATTTTCATCAAAACCACTGAATTGTAAACTGGTACCGCTGCTTCCCAAGCTTTTCTGCCTGCTATTTGGTACAACTTCCATGTTCCTGCAAAATGGATTACCTGAACTATTAAAAAAAATATAAACCAACCTGTCCAACTCATAATTTGTGAATTTGTGAATTTGTGAATTTGTGAATTTGAGATTTGTTAATCTTCAATTCCCAAAACATCCTTCATTGTAAAAATACCTTTTTTATCCTTTAAAAATTCAACCGCCAAAATAGCTCCCAATGCAAATCCTTCGCGGCTGTGTGCTTCATGTTTCAGCAAAATAGTATCTATGGAAGAGTCATAGGAAACTATGTGTGTTCCCTTAACATCTTCTTCTCTTTTAGCGGTAATATTCAGACTTTCTTTATCGGAAGTGTTTAGCTTCCAATCTTGTTTATCACTGTATTTTAAAATCCCTTCAGCAATTGTAATTGCCGTTCCACTAGGTGCGTCTTTCTTCTGAAGATGGTGTATTTCTTCCACAGAGACATTATACGCTTTCCATGGTTTCATCAACTTAGCAGCATATTCGTTTATGCTAAAAAAGAGGTTTACCCCAACGCTGAAGTTTGACGCATAGATGAAACTTCCGTTACGTTTTTCACATAACTTTACCATTTCACTATATTTTTCCAACCAACCAGTTGTGCCAGAAATAACAGGGATTTCTGCCTCCAATGCTTTTGAAATATTTGCAACGGCAGCTTCAGGTGAAGAAAATTCAATGGCAACCTCAGCATCTTCAAAATTTCCTTCGGAAGATTCACTTGTACTTTTAAAAACCACGGAATGGCCTTTTTCCAAAGCCAATTTTTCAATCGTCTTGCCCATTTTTCCGTAACCGAGTAATGCTATTTTCATAGAAATATTATTTGAAACGATAGGTCAAAGACATTCCGTATTGTGGCTTTGCATTGAATTGGTTGTAATCAAAATTAGGCTCAAGCGAAAGATCTTCACTTACTTCATATTGCCTTAAATGTGCATCAACATTTGCGTCTACAACATTTAATAAATAAAAAGCCACAGTAACTATAATACTGATATCCTTATTTTTTTGGGCAGATTTTTGAGCATTAATCAATCTGTCATTACTAATTAATGGTTCCGCTCCATTTCCGTAAAATTCATCGTCAGTATATCCTGCAAGTCTTCTTTTGTAAGCATTTCGGAAGCGGTCATAATCATCATCTTGTTGTTTGTAGAAGTATACTCCTGCAGCCATACCCGCATAAATAATAGGTATTTTCCAATATTTTTTATTATAAGCTTGGCCAAGGCCCGGAATTACAGCAGAATAAAATGCAGCCTTAGCGGGTGCCAACGGATTGTATGCTTCTTTTGGTAGTATTGAATCATTAACCACGATTACCTTTTCTTCTTTTTTTACAGTTAACGAATCAGTAGTCTGCGCAAAAAGTGATGCGGTAAAGATTAAAAAAAGAATATTTAGGAAGTTATTTTTCACTTTTGATTAGCTTCAAAATACGCTCGAAATCTTCTTTATTTTTAAATGGAACCACCAATTGTCCTTTTCCAGATTTTGAAACTTTTACCTCAACAGATGTTTCAAAAAGATCTGCCAACTCTTTTTTTGCTTTTTTGGCAAAGGGAGGTGTACCCGCTTTTGGGGGTGCAGCTTTTTCACTGGGATTCTTATAATTCCGAACCAAAGCTTCCGTATCGCGAACAGAAAGGTTCTGACTTAAGATCTTTTCATAAATATCAAGTTGATCGCTTAAATCTTCCACATTTATCAAAGCGCGGCCGTGACCCATACTAATAAAACCATCGCGCATGCCGGTTTGGATAATAGGATCCAGCTTCAACAGACGAAGATAATTAGCGATGGTGGAACGGTTCTTTCCTACCCGGTCGCTTAGTTCTTCTTGCGTGACGCTAATTTCTTCAATTAACCGTTGATATGAAAGTGCAATTTCAATTGGATCTAAATCTTGTCTTTGGATGTTTTCAACCAAAGCCATTTCTAGTGATTCCTGATCGTTTGCAATACGAATGTAAGCTGGAATAGTTTCCAAGCCTACCAATTTTGAAGCACGGAAACGACGTTCCCCACTCACCAATTGATATTTGTTAAAATCTAATTTACGAACAGTAATTGGCTGAATAACCCCAAGTTCTCTAATAGATGAAGCCAATTCCCGAAGTGATTCTTCATTAAAACTGGTTCTCGGCTGAAAAGGGTTTACTTCAATACTACCCAAATCTAGTTCCACAATACTGCCCACTACTTTATCGGCATTTTTGTCTGCAACAGATTTTATATCATTGGAAGGATCTTTCAACAATGCTGAAAGTCCGCGGCCCAAGGCTTGTTTTTTGGTCGCTTTCGCCATTTATTTCTTTTCGTTTTTCTTAATTAATTCGTGCGCCAAGCTTAAATAATTATCGGCTCCTTTACTTGAAGCATCGTAACTTATAATACTTTCGCCATAACTGGGCGCTTCACTTAAACGCACATTGCGCTGAATGATTGTTTCGAAAACCATTTCATCAAAATGCTTCTTCACCTCATCCACCACTTGGTTTGAAAGACGTAAACGTTGGTCATACATTGTGAGCAACAAGCCTTCAATATCAAGATTTTCATTGTGTATTTTTTGAACACTTTTTATGGTATTCAAAAGTTTTCCAAGTCCTTCCAAAGCGAAATATTCACATTGAATTGGAATAATAACTGAATCTGCAGCTGTAAGAGCATTCAATGTAAGTAAGCCCAATGAAGGTGCACAATCTATTAGAATATAGTCATAATCTGCCTTTAAGCCTTCAATAGCTTTTTTAAGCATATACTCGCGGTTCTCTACATCTACCAATTCAATCTCGATAGCCACCAAGTCTATATGAGAGGGTATTAAATCAAGATTGGGGGAATTTGTAGAAACGATAGCTTCCTTTGCCGTGGCGCTGTGCTCAAGCAGTTGATAGGTGCCAACTTCAACAGTTTCAACATCAATTCCCAACCCCGAAGTTGCATTAGCTTGGGGATCTGCATCAATAAGTAAAACCTTCTTCTCCAAAACGCCCAATGAGGCCGCTAAATTTACTGAGGTCGTGGTCTTGCCCACACCTCCTTTTTGGTTTGCAATTGCAATAATTTTACCCATTAATTTGCTTGAAATTTTAGCAGATAAAAGTACGATTAATTATGTGGATAGAAAATCATTTTTGTTAACAGGAAGTGAACATTGGCTTTATGCCGTAAGCTGTAGGCCATAAGCTATTACTTACTTTGCCTAAAGCCTACCGCTTAAAGCTTAAAACATTTTATTTACTCTTCTTTTCGCGAATCATTGCTTCAAGCATATCCCACATTTGTTGCGGAACTTCTTCTAGAAGGTTCATTTGTCCAGCGCCTTTTAACCATTCCCCGCCATCTATTACTACTACCTCACCATTAATGTATGCTGAAAAATCTGAAACCAAGTAAGCAGCTAAATTCGCCAACTCTTGGTGCTCGCCAACGCGTTTTACAGGAACCTTTTTTGCGGGATCAAATTTTTCCTTTAAATCACCCGGAAGTAATCTGTCCCAAGCTCCTTTTGTTGGAAATGGTCCCGGAGCAATCGCATTAAATCGAATTCCATATTTTGCCCATTCCACTGCCAAAGAACGTGTCATCGCTAACACGCCAGCTTTTGCCGTCGCGCTTGGAACTACGTATGCTGACCCAGTAAAGGCATATGTTGTTACTATATTTAAAACCACTTTATTGGTTTCTTTTTTCTCAATCCAATGTTTTCCGAAAGCAAGCGTACAGTTTTTTGTTCCTTTTAAAACAATATCTATAATTGTATCAAAAGCATTAGCAGAAAGTCTTTCGGTTGGTGAAATAAAATTACCTGCAGCGTTATTCAACAAAACATCAACGCTGCCGAATTCCTTTACCGAAGCTTCAACCATTGCCTCCACTTCATCATAATTTCGAACGTCACATTGTACAGGCAATACTTTTCCGCCAGTAGCCGCTTCCAGTTCTTCTTTTACGGTTTGTAATTTTTCTATGTTACGGGAAGTAATAACTACATTGGCACCCAATTCTAAAAAATAGGTTGTCATTGCCTTTCCCAGGCCGCTTCCGCCGCCAGTTACTACTATTGTTTTTCCTTTTAGCGCGTCATCGCGAAGCATTTTTGCAGTGTAATCCATGGAATAATTTGTTTGAATGTAAAGATAAGCAGTAAAATTAGGAATGAATAATTAGTTATAAAGAATTAGCCCAATTACTATAACTATCTTCAATTTTCAATAAAGATGTTTCTTAACGTTAACAAAGCTATAAAAGAGGGCTATTAAAGGGTTAAATATTGTGAAAAAATTCTAGAGTATCTTATACTGGCCTTATCTTGTAGCTATGGAAAAAATATTAGTAGCAGGTGCACACGGCACCACCGGAAAAAAGATAATCTCAATTTTAAAAGGATCTGATAAATATGAACCGATTGCAATGGTTCGGAAAGAGGAACAAGCTTCAAATTTCAAAAGTGAAGGTGTAAAAACAGTTCTTGCAGATCTGGAAGGTGATATAAGTAATTCAACCAAAGGCATTGATCGTGTTATTTTTGCCGCAGGTTCAGGAGGAAAAAAAGTAAAAGAAGTTGACCAAGAAGGTGCTAAGAAACTAATGGATTCGTCCAAAAAAAATGGAGTTAAGAAATTTGTAATGCTCAGCTCTATGGGTGCCGACAATCCTGATGAAGCGGAAGATTTAAAAGAATATCTAAAGGCTAAACACAATGCAGATGAATATTTAAAGCAATTGGGTATTGAATATACTATTATACGGCCGGGTTCTTTAACTAATGAAGATGGGAAAGGAAAAATTAATTTAGACAGCAAACTCAATAAACGAGGTGAAATTTCACGCCGTGATGTTGCTGAAACATTAGTTGGTTCACTGGAAGATAATATTGCTAAGAATAAAACCTTCGAAATATTAGAAGGTGAGACTTATATTAAAGCCGCATTGGAAAAAATATAATTCTTAGAACTTAACCTACTTAATGAGAAAGCACCTTTTAAAGGTGCTTTTTTTATCGTTTATTTTGATTGCAAAAGTAGTTTTTGTGCCGCGCCATGATCGCCCAATTGATACACACTTACTGATGCAGCTTTAAAATGAATTGGTTTAAAAACAGATTTCGCTAAACTATCCAATAATGTTTTATGTGCAACCCCAAGACTGATATGAGGATCAAAGCTTTCATAGCTGTACTTTTCAACAAACTCAGGAACATATTCTACAGTAGACTCACTGATTGGGCTACCATCGGGGTTTTGGACAAAAGATACCTGAGAACCGTTTTTCACGATATATGGTTTTACAAGCTCAATGGTTTTTGTATGTATTTCCAATACAGAAGGTGACTTTTCAACACGTACCATCGCAAAACTTTCTTCTTTGTCTTCGTAATAAAAAAGCCTTTCAGCTTTCAATGAATCTTGGGCAATAATTTTGTGTAAAACTTCAAGCACCTCTTTTACTTTCGGTAAATCACTTTTTTTTATGAAGCACTGTAAAAGCGTAATATGGGGCACATGATTTTCATCAAGCTTTATAGTTGTGGGATTGTTTTGATTTATAAATGAATTTAGCTGAAGAGACTGTGAATACATTTCTTCCGAAGGAATTAATAGCACATCTATGGCAATTATGTTTTTCTTCATCGTACTGCAAGACATAAATCCGAAGCAAATAAAAATTGTAAATATATATTTTCTCATATTTAAAGTATAGCTACTCTACCATCATTTTTACAGTCTGCACAGAGGAACCATCGTTTAATTTCAGTATATAAATTCCGCTTGACAGATTGTGATTCCAAATTAATTCTCTCTTGGGATTTGTCCAAGATTCTTGCATCAGTTTTTGACCTGTGATGCTGAAAACTGTAGCTTTTAAATTTTCTGTTGAAATTTTTCCCGGAATTAAAATGTTGATAGTTTTTTGCACTGGGTTTTGGGCAAGAATAAACTGATTTGAAATTAGATTTTCTCCTACAGCTAAAACACCATTCCTAATTTCATCTAATGCGAACTGAGCGCTTTCTGCAGTTACAGTGACGTGTGGCTCATTATTGTTAGGAATATAAAAATTTACAAAAGGAGAATCGTTTAAATCTGGTGTGGCGAACCAATCTGGGTTCTCTATTGCCAAGGCACTCATAGTTGGAATGAAGGAGTAAAGATCCTGCTGCAGCGCGTTTATAAAATCTATTAACACTGGGTTGCCGCCACCATCGCCGAGAGCGTCGCTGATGCTACCTGTTCCGCCTGGGGCGCTGTCAGTGCCTGCGCTAGTGCTGGGCGATTGTGATATAGTTGTGTATGTGTTTATGGGGATGTTGGCAAAATAAACAGTAACATCTGTAACAGTGTTGATTTGATTTGCGGGTGGTGTAAATTTGAGTGCTACATCTACATCTGTAAGGGCATCAATAGTGAGGTTTGTATCTACCACTGTAATTCCAGGATTACCCGTAGTTGCTCCTTGGCCGCTACCGTTGATCATTGTTACGTTTCGAACATTGTTTGGAAAACCCAATGCGTTGAGTTCTGCTTGAAATTCATTTCGGAAACCGGGGGCGCCCAATGGTAACAATTTTGTTGGATCTTGTTCAAAGTCTGAGCCTGCTAATAAATGACCCAACAAATGATCAAGCAGCATTTCTTTGGCTGCTGGAGAATTTAGTAATTGATCAACAACTTGTTGGGCTGTGGCATCGCCTACTTGCACTGCGAAATAGTTTATAAGATATTGAAGACTTATCGGAATGTTGGCTCCCCTATGCGGCGAATCAAACGAAATATAAAGGCGTGTTTCTGGATCGAGGCTATTGGCCTCCATATAAGACAGAGCGTAACGAGCAATGAGGCCGCCCATACTTGGGCCGAGAACAACGAGTTTTTCATTGCCTACTTTATCTGCATTTAATTGTTGAATCATTGCGATCAAAACCATAGCATTTCGCTGGATATAATCTCCACCGCCGTCAATATCTTTTCCGCCTGTGTTATAAAGCGGGGCGTTTAAGATAACAATATCAAAACCTTCATCACGCAGAATGTCTGCCATGTTTTGTCCGCCAAAACTTAGGCTAGCATAAAGACCAGCTATATTGCGAGAATCTCCTGGATCAAAACCATCGAGAACAATAATAGGTTTGTCTAGCACGCCATCTATATTATCTAAAAAGATTTCATACTCCCCTTCTCCAAAATAGGCTTGATTTTCTTCATAACCCTGGTAAGCTATGTTTGCGGTAATGTTTTCAATTACCTGGCTTTCAGGATAAGTTGCGCCATCAGGAATATTCTGAAAGCGTATTTGGGCGAAGGAAAACTGTGTGGTGAAGATTAATAGAAGAACGTAAAACTTTTTCATTACTAACGGTTTTGGTTATGTTTTGGAAAGGTAGTGAAAAAATGGGTGTCTGATTTTTAGCTGGATTTTGGGTTCTTATTATAAGGAAGCAGTTTTTTTTTAAACGTATAAGAACAAGATTGTAAAAAAAGAAATTCTTAAAACTTCATAAACCACCGCATCAACTTCAACCGAAATGGTGTATGCGGATAATACCGAATGGAAGGATCAAGCCAAGTGGGTTTATCCATCACGCTTTTGTAATGCGTAAAAGTTTTGAAACCTGCTTCTCCATGATAATTACCAATACCGCTATGTCCTACTCCGCCAAACGGCAGGTTTGAATTACTAATGTGCATCACAGTTTCATTAATGGCACCGCCACCAAAGGAAATTTCTTTTAAAACTTTCTTTTTTATCGAACTACTTTTAGTAAACAGATAGCAAGACAGGGGTTTTGGAAGACTGTTGACAGTGGCTATGGCTTCTTCTATAGTTTCGTAAGTAAGAACGGGAAGAAGGGGGCCGAAAATTTCTTCTTGCATCACGGCGTCTTCCATCGTTACATTCTGCATTATTGTAGGCTGGATGTAGCGGGTTTCTTTATGGGTTTCACCTCCGTAATATATTTTCTCAGGGACGAGCATTTTAGTGAGACGCTCAAAATTAGTGTTGTTTATAATCTGCAGATAGTTGTCATTTTCAAAAGCGAAATGTTGGCTGATAATTTCCTGTTTGGTCTGTTCTAAAAATTTCTGCTCGATGCTTTTATGAACCAAAACATAGTCTGGTGCGATGCAAGTTTGTCCTGCATTGAGAAATTTCCCCCACACTAAACGTTTTACAGAAACTTTTAAATTACAACTTTCAGTAATTATAGCCGGGCTTTTCCCACCGAGCTCAAGGGTTACGGGTATCAGATTTTCAGCAGCAGCTTTATAAACTATCTTACCTACCTTGGTACTTCCTGTAAAAAATATTTTATCAAATTTCTGTTTTAATAATTCTTGGGTTTCTTCCACCCCACCCTCTACAACTGTGAAAAAAGCGGAATCGAAATTCTCCTTTACAATTTTTGCCATCACGGCAGCAGTGTTTGTTGGCAACTCGCTAGGTTTTAATATTACCGTATTTCCTGCAGCTATTGCAGCAATAACAGGAGCGAAGGAAAGTTGGTAGGGATAATTCCACGCGCCAATGACCAAACAGACGCCCAAGGGCTCTGGGATTATATAACTGGAAGCGGGGAAATTGAGTATGCCTGTGGAAACTGGTTTTGTACGAGCCCAATTAAATATATTGCTTCGGGCTTCTTTGATGTCTTTGTAAAGTAGGGAAAGCTCTGAAGTGTAATTATCAAACTCTGATTTTTTGAAGTCATTATAAATAGCCTCGTTTAAGAGGGCTTCGTTTTGCTCTAAAGCTTTTTGAAGGGTTTTTAGTTGCTTTCTTCTAAAGTTAAGATTTTTGGTAACTTGGGTGTTGAAGAATTTGCGCTGCTGACTGACTATTTCTTTCATGGAATCAATTTTCATTAAAATTACTTTAATGGAATTGATTGATGTTAAAAAAGGGAGAAAAATTCCTACTTATCTCTATTCAAAATCTTATACTCTTCGTAACATCCACTGATGGCATCCAGAATCTGAAGATCGTTTGCGGTACGAATGAAGTCTTTGGAGAAACTACACTTGTTCAAAATTTCATCAATATCGGCGCGTTCTAGTTGTAGTACTGCCATTAAAGTTTCGCGATCGTACTTGCTTTGAAGTAGGGTTCTAATTTCATCATCATCTTTCATTTGGCGAAGTTTCTTCATCTGCCTTGGTCGTTTTCCGAAGACATTATAGAGAAAATCCGCAGGGTTGAAAATAGAACTTAAGACCTTGCTAACAGCCCCTGGTTGGTTGCTACCACCCTCGTAACCTGTATTTAGTCCTGAAATTCTGTAGCGGTAATTATCATAAATTGGAATCAGTTTCGCGTCAATTTCAACATAACCTGTTAGCTGAACTGGTTTTATTACAACCTCTTCCAAAGCGATACCGAGCTCGGTCATTTTTACTTTTATATCGCCAAACCTAAGCCAGTCATTGGTTACACGAACGCGAATAGATTTAAATCCCAAGTAGGAAAAAAACAGTGTGTCGTTTACTACTGCTTTTATGGTAAACTCCCCTTTTTCATTGGTAGTTGTTCCCTTTACTTGATTTAGATTTACAATGTTTACGTTTTCCAAAAGTTTGTCGTCAGCATCATTCATTACGGTTCCTTTGATGGTATTATTTTCTTGGGCAAAAGAGTTTGCTGCAATAAAAAGGAGGACTATAAGTAGGATATTTTTTTTCATATACGGCTTTAATATACGGAAAAATTTCACTGGCGTGAAATGTTCCCTTCTTTTTCAATTTTAGATTTCAATGTTTTTTTTACACCACCAAACCATTCGTCTTTTAGAATGCTTAAAACGATACTGTCGCGCCTTCCATTTGGGGCAGCGCAGTTGTTTCGTAATATTCCTTCAACCGAACAGCCTATACTTTTCATTGCTGCAATACTTCTTTCATTGTTTGCATCTGCACGAAATTCTACACGATCCAAACCTAAAGTCTCAAACGCAAATTCAAGCAGTAACAGTTTACACTGTTTGTTAAGGCCTGTGCCCTGAAATTCTTTTCCATACCAAGTATAACCCAATTGAACAGTATTATGAGTTTTCTGAAAATCATAAAAGCGTGTACTACCGGCAACTTTTTGGGTGCGTTTGTCGAATACAATAAAGGGATATGAGGTTTCTTCTTTTCTTCCTTTTAGCGCAATGTCCAAATAGGCTTTCAAATTTTCCAGACCATCTGCTGGCTGCAGGGAGTATTTCCACAGTTCAGGCTGTTGTTCAGAGAAAGACAACAGCTTATCAATATCTTGATTGTGCAGGGGATTAAGACGAACAGCGTCGTTTTCTAATATATGTTCTTGAAGAAAGTTAAAGGTTTGCATAATCCTAAAAAAATACGGGCCTCTTTACTAAAGGCCCGTAAATATAATTATATAGACGTTAAAGTGTTACTAAAGTTTAAAAGGAGTAGTCATTTTCTTTAAACAATTGTGACTTTAACCTGGAAAGATTACTCCTTTCTTCTCCTTCTGCCGCCAGTACCTTTGGTTTCTGGGCGTTCACTACCTCTTCGGCTTTTGCCTTTAAAAGCTGGTTTATCACTGCTGCTAGATCCGGCGCTTCGTTTTTTGAAACCGCCTCTGCGCTCGCCACGATCTCCACCTCTATCGCGGCTATCGCCACCACGATCACTTCTATCGCCTCTTCTTTTACCACGATCGCGATCACGTCCGCCGCCTCCGCCGCTTCTGCCTTTGCTGCGACCCGTGTCTTTGGAGATTTCAATATTGATTTGTCTTCCTTCAAGTTTAAAATCCTTGAAGATACCCATCACCAATTCTTGATGTGTTGTGTCTGTATTAAAGAATGAAAAGCTATCTTTTACATCAACTTTGTATACATCGTCTTTTCCTAATTGCAGCAAATCGCGAAGGAAGTCTTTCAAACTCATCCAATCGAAATCGTCTTTGCTTCCAATATTTAAGAAATAGCGCGTGCTGTCCTTATTTTCTTCTTCGAAATTGCGTTCACTACCTCCAGAAATATTAAGGTCTTTACTATTTTTATAGTAATTCAAGAAGCGCGTAAACTCTACCGAAAATACTTTTTGAATAAGTTCTTCTTTCGAGAAATCTGCCAATACTTCATTTATATTCGGAAGGTAAGCGTTGATTTCAGGATTTATCTTAGTGTCTTTAATGTTGTTTGCCAAGTGAAACATCTGTACTTCACAAATTTCCATTCCAGAAGGAATTTCCTTTGCAATGAATTTCTTTTGGATCATCTTTTCAATAGTGTGAATTTTTCGCACCTCACTTTTTGAAACGATAACCATTGAAATCCCAGTTTTCCCAGCACGACCTGTACGGCCGCTACGGTGCGTGTAAATTTCAGTTTCGTCCGGCAATTGGTAGTTTATTACGTGTGTAATATCATCCACATCAATTCCGCGAGCGGCAACATCTGTTGCTACCAACATTTGAATTTGGCGTGCACGGAAAGATTTCATTACAGTATCGCGCTGGCTTTGGCTTAAATCGCCGTGAAGTGCCGCGGCATTGTAGCCATCTTCAATCAACTGCTCCGCAACTTTTTGGGTGTCGCGTTTTGTTCGGCAAAAAATTACTGAAAAGATTTCTGGATTTGCATCTGCCAAACGCTTTAATGCACTGTAACGATCGCGTGCATTTACCAAATAATATTCGTGCGAAACTTGATCTGAACCTACGTTTTTAGTTCCCACAGTAATTTCAACTGGGGTATGCATAAATTTCTTTGCAATCGTAGAAACTTCTTTCGGCATTGTTGCGCTAAACAACCAAGTGCTTTTCTCTTTTGGAGAATGTGAAAGGATTTCGGTGATGTCTTCATAAAAGCCCATGTTGAGCATTTCATCGGCCTCATCGAGCACGCAATATTCAATTTTTGAAATATCAATCAGCCCACGGCCAATCATATCTTTCATTCGCCCGGGGGTTGCAACTATAATCTGCGCTCCTTTTTTAACCTGGCGCGCTTGATCGGTTATACTCGCACCACCGTAAATAGCGGTTACGTTAAGCCCTGGCATATATTTACCATAAGCTGTCATTTCATTTGTAATCTGAAGACAAAGTTCGCGGGTTGGCGAAAGGATAAGTCCTTGCGTAGTGCGACTTTTTACGTCAATTTTTTGCAACATTGGGAAACCAAATGCTGCGGTTTTACCTGTTCCTGTTTGTGCTAAGGAAACCATATCGGTTTCGCGCTCTAAAAGGATTGGAATTGCTTTTGCTTGTACTTCTGAAGGGGTTTCAAAACCCAAGTCGGTAATGGCTTTTAGAAGATGTTCTTCCAAGCCGAGTGCTTTAAATGCTGTCATTTTATTAAATAAAGTTTTTATATGTGTGCTAACGGGAAGCGACTGGACATATAAAAAAACGGACAGCTTCACTATAACACCCCTCACCCTGAGGGTTTTTCTTGAAAAACAAATGCGGTTAACAATTGATTTTTCAAGGGCGCAAAAGTAACTTAAAGTTTTCAGTTAGCAGCTTCAGTTGGCAGTTTTTTATGAAATGATAAAAAAGTATTCGATTTTCAATTTTAAGAAACTGTAAAATGAATACCCACTAATTCATTATTTACTGACACTTATTTGGAGAGGTAATCAATCAATTGGCGCATTGCCTTTCCGCGGTGGCCTATTTCGCTTTTTTGTTGAAGAGTCATTTCTGCAAAAGTTTTATCAAACCCTTTTGGTTGAAAAATTGGATCATAACCGAAGCCTGATTCGCCGCGTAGCTCTTTAATTATTTCGCCTTCGCAAATTCCCAAAAACATAATTTCTGAATGGTTCATTGAAAGTGCAATGGCGGTTTTAAATCGCGCCGAACGATCTTCTTTGTCTTTCAGATTTTTCAGCAATTTTTGAATATTTGCATTAGAATCGTGCGAAATTCCTGCATAGCGCGCACTATAAACACCGGGTTCATTGTTTAGAGATTTTACCTCTAAACCAGTATCGTCGGCAAAGCAATCAAGATTATAATTGTCGCGCACATAGTTTGCCTTTAAAATTGCGTTGCCCTCGATGGTATCTGCAGTTTCTTCAATATCTTCATTGCAACCTATATCGTCCAAACTAAGTAATTCGAGATGATCTGGAAGCATTGCTTTAACTTCGATGAATTTATTTTTATTATGGGTTGCGAAGACTAGTTTCATTTTGATTAACGATTGTGAATTGTTGATTATTGAATCTGAAATTTATTATTTGGTGTTTTCACTTTTAAAACGTTTGATAATTTCTTCTGAAGCCTTAATCGTGTTCTTTAACCACTGCATTTCAATTTCATATTTTTCGGCTTCCGAAAGTTGCCAGTTTACATCAGTTTGTTTCATTTTTGAAACTACACTTTGCAAAATAATTGCCGCGGAGACTGAAATATTTAAACTCTCTGTAAAACCATACATCGGAATTTTTAAAAATCCATCTGCTTCGTTCATCACTTTATCGCTCAATCCATCCATCTCTCTTCCGAAGAAAAAGGCGCTCTTTTTTGTAACATCAAACTCGTGAAGTAACGTGGAATTATCGTGCGGCGTTGTCGCGATGATTTGATAACCTGAATTTTTTAAAGTTGAAATACACGTTTTTATGGAATTATATCTTTTAAAATCAACCCACTTTTGTGCGCCCATTGCAATTTCTTTATCAATGCGCTTACTCACTTTCTCCTCTACTACATGTAAATCCTGAATACCGAAAACATCGCAGGTTCTCATAACCGCGCTTGTATTGTGAAGTTGGTAAACGTCTTCGGTAACTACCGTGAAATGGCGCGTTCTTTCAGAAATCACTTTTTGAAAACGTGTATTCCTGTGCTCCGTAAGGTATGTTTGAAGGTGTTTTAAAAGTTCTAAATCCACTGTAAGAATTTTAATGCTATTTCGTGTTATTTAATTTTGCGAAGATAAAAGTTATTGAATCAATACGCTCCTTTTCATTTATTTTAACTGAATAATTCCTCATTCGAAGTCGGCAAAAGAGATGTTTTTTATTAAATTTATAGGTATAATTTAAACCAAGGATTTTATGAAAATTGCAGTACTCACAGGAGCTGGAGTCAGCGCAGAAAGCGGAATAAAAACTTTTAGGGACAGCGATGGTCTTTGGGAAGGCCACGATGTGATGGAGGTTGCCTCGCCCGAAGGTTTTCAGCGCAATCCTGCTGCGGTGCTCGATTTTTACAATCAACGGCGAAGACAACTGTTGACGGTTCAACCCAACGCTGCACATATTGCTTTGGCAATACTTGAAAAAGATCACGAAGTAACCATCATAACCCAAAATGTGGACGATTTGCACGAACGGGCTGGAAGTACAAATGTTATTCACCTTCACGGTGAACTTCTGAAAGTGAGAAGTACTTTTGATGAAGACTTGGTTTTGGATTGGAAAGAAGACTTAAATCTTGGCGATTTCTGTGAATACAATCACCAACTGCGTCCACATATAGTTTGGTTTGGCGAAATGGTTCCGATGATTGAAGTTGCCGCAGATATCGTTGAACAAGCAGATGTGATAATAATCGTGGGAACTTCAATGCAAGTCTATCCTGCAGCTGGTTTGGTTCAATATGCAAAACTAGACACACAAATCTATTTTGTGGATCCAAAACCGTCCATTTCAGAAAACAGAAGAATCACGGTTGTTGCAGAAAATGCTTCCACAGGCGTTCCAAAGATTGTTGAACTTTTAAAATAATAAACTATGCTTCCCGAAGATTTAAAAGAAAAATTGATGGAGGTTGACAGCAGTCGCAAAAAGAGACTGGAAATTGCTTTTTGGATAACCAAAAAACCCCATTATGTGCGTGAAACACTTCAATGGTGTTTTTCAGAAGAAAGCGAACTTTTAGTTCAATCTGCTTGGGTCCTGGAAGTTATCTGTGCATATAAAGCAAAAAACTTTTTTAAGTATATGCATTTGTTTTTTGAGCAACTTCCCAAAATAAAAAATGATTCTGCATTGCGTTCCTGCGCAAAAATATGTGAAATGCTGTGCCATTATCATTTTATGCATGAGTTTGGTATTGTGTCCAATGTCTTAGAAAAAAACGAAAGACAATGTATCACGGAATGTTGCTTTGATTGGCTAATAACCGACCAGAAAGTTGCCTGCCAAGCTCCTGCCATGCAATGTCTATACTACTTGGGATGGGATCACGATAAAAAATGGATTTATCCCGAATTGAGAAACATTCTTACTAAAAATGCCCCCAATAAAAGCGCGGGCTACCAAGCTAGAGCGCGTAAAATTTTAAAACGAATTACATAAGTGGAGCTAGCTACCATTAAAAAATAAAGAAGTTTAACCAAACACACCTATTTTTTATAGCTTTATAAATTAACAAACCATATCTATAAATCTAAAATACAATTTTATGAAAAGCTATATTTTATTTTTTTTTTAGCAATTGCTATAATCACATTTTCTTCTTGTAAAAATGAAATTAAAAAAGACGACTCAGAAGTTATGACGCCAGAAGAAGCAGATATTATGGAAGGAGACTCAAATACTCCTGACGTAGCTTGCTATCGCTATACTTCCGAAAGAGATACCGTTTTGTTACAAATGGAAAAAATGGACGATGAAGTAGTTGGAACTTTAAGTTACAATTATTTTGAAAAAGATAATAACAATGGCACTTTTGAAGGGAAGATGATTGGAGACACTCTTTTTGCCAACTACACCTTTGGTTCTGAAGAAACCATTTCGGTCCGTGAGCTCATGTTCATTAAAAAAGGGAACAACATTGTGGAAGGATTTGGCGAAGTAGAAGATGTAAATAGGGAAATGAATTAAAAAAAATACAAAATATACCTTTAATGATTCCATGCCTTTAAAAGAAATAGATTGCGATGAAAACTAGTAAAACAATTCTAGGTTTCAATAGTCCAACCACCCCATATGCTTTAAATGGGAAAATTGTAGAGTAGAGAAATAAAGAAATTGAAGCAAACTTTTAAATCAAAATCAAAACCTACACCCCACGCCTTTCAAAAACCAATTTTCCATAATTTTTAGAATCTATAGATTATTAAATTAATTATCGGTTGAATTTATAATATTCCAAATAAGGATGTGGCGTTTTATTGATGGAATGAATAATTGCATCCATCCCCATTACGCTGAAGGTGATACCATTTCCGCCAAAGCCCAAGATGTAATGTTCGTTCTTTTCGGTATCGGGTTTTCCGAAATATGGCAACCCGTCCTTCGTTTCACCAAAAGTACCAGCCCACGAGTAGTCAGCTATAAATGGTATATCTGGAAAACATTTCTGAAACTTTTTGGTAAGATCTTTTTCTTTCTTTGAAAGCAGCGCATCGCGGCGCGTGGCGTTTTTGAAATCGCGGTCACCGCCACCCATAACAATACGCCCGTCTTCCGTGCTTCGGAAATATAAATAAGGTGAATCCGTATTCCAATAAATATGTTTTTTGAACGCTTGAGGCAATGTTTCAAAAGCCTCGGAAGCCAAGGCAAACGTACTTTTTAAAGCGACGATATTTTCTTTGATAGTGTCTGTACTTTCATAACCTGTGCAATGTACAACATGATCAACTTCAATAGTTAAACCTGTTTTCGTCTTAGCTATAGTCTTTTCCTTTTTCGTTTTTATTTCTTCAATATCTGTTCTATCATAAATTTCTGCTCCCTTTTTACTGCAGTATTTTAATAAATCATTAGCCAATTTATATACATCCATTACCGCACCGGATTGTGATTCTATCGCTGCATAAGCATTTAGACCTAATTCTTTTAAATCTTCTTTGGAAAGCCATTTAACTTTAAAACCGTGTTCCTTCCTTGCATCGAATTCATTTTTTAAAAAAGAAAGATCTTTTTTTGAAGAGGCGAAATAAACACTCTTCTTATATTCAAAACCACAATAACTTTTAATGTTACCAGCAATTTTCTTAATATCCTTAATTGCTTTTTCGCAATTTTGATAACTAGAAACGGCACAAGTAAGCCCCACTTGTTCAATTAATTTATGCAAAGGCACATCAATTTCATACTGAAGCATGGAGGTACTGGCTGCAGTACTGCCATTACATACATCGCGACGATCAACTATTACAACTTTTTTTCCAGCTTCAATCAGTTTATAAGCCATTAAAGCACCCGTAATTCCTGCACCAATTATCAATACTTCGGAAGAAATTGATTCTTGCAAAGAAGGATAACTTTGAGGAAGTGAATTTACTATAAGCCAATAAGGCTCGTTTGAACGTATATCCATAATTATATTTTTTTTTAATTGAAAGATAACTAATGTGTCCGATTTTATATGCTTCCGTATACATTTTAATTCAGTTATTTTAAAAAAAGAAAACCTTAACATTTTTCGTTAAACACTTCTCAATTGTGAAATTGATAAGAATTTATCTTTTTTCTGAAAAGTATCTTTATGAAAAATTAATAATAAAAAAACTATGAAAACCACAAACGAAAAAGCAAAAGAACATAACCACGATAAACTGGTAGATAATTTACAAGAACTTTTGGAGAAAAATTATGACGCCCAAAAAGGATTTACCAAAGCTATGGAGGATGCAAAAAATCCAAGGTTGAAAACTTTTCTTCAACAGCAAGCTGCACAAAGAAGTCGTTTTACAAATGAGCTTACTCAGGAAATTAGAAACCTAAATGAACAACCAAAAGATAGTGGTAGCATTACTGGCGACCTTCACCGAACTTGGATAGACATTAAAAGTGCAGTATCTGGAAATGAAGATGAAGCAGTTTTAGAAGAATGTATTAGAGGCGAAAAAGCAAGCTGGGATGAGTATAGCAACAAACTTGAAAAAGAAAATTTTCCTCCAAATATTTCCAGTGTAATTCAAAAACAAGCATCGGAAATACACAATACCTTATCTAAGGTAAAAACGTTAGAAGACCTTGCCGACGTTGAATAAACCAGCAATATGAAAAAGAAAAGGCAAGAAAAAAGCCCTGGAATGTAATATTTCCAGGGCTTTCCAATTAAACTAACTCTAAAAATCTAACACTACGCTAGTTCTTCTAGTTCTTAATAAACTTCTTATTTGTAATAATTTTGTTGTTATCCAAAATTGTTAAATTATAAATACCTTCACTTAAGTTATTTACGTTGATAGTATTATCAATATCAATTTCGGCTTCTAAAACTTTACGCCCCAACATATCTGTAACTGCTACTTTATACTGACTTAAATCAATACCATTAGCGCTTATATTCAATTTTTCAGTCGCAGGATTTGGATAAATAGCAAAAGCTGAAGAGTCAAATTCTGAAACACCTAAAGGAGCAGAAGGTAATTCTAACAATTCACCACCCAATGGGCTTGCAACATAAAGACCAAAAGCAGGGCCATTTGAATTCTGACTTTGATCTAAAAATCCAGAAGCTAAAACTGTAAGTGCTGCACCATCTAATCCTAATGTTGCTAAAGGAGCTTGATATGCAGCTACTCCAACTGTTCCACTCGCGTTGCGAATTTCAATTACATAATCTGCCGTCGGTAATTCCAAATAACCTTGAAATTCGGTATATGAAATATCATTTACTATTGTTCCAGCTCCTATACCGGTTTCAAAAACATCTACTGTTGGAGCATCTGTAGATCCGTGATGTACTAAAACATCTACATTGTTTGGGTTTGATGCCATTTCGCGCGCCATTGGAAATACCTGCAAACTTAGTGGTGGAGCTGGACTATAACCAGTTGGACTTACAATTCCGTCTGCAACCACAATATATTTTTCGTTTTCAGTAAGTGTTACGGGTACAGTTAATAATACATCACCTACACTTGTACTGTTCCCAGGAGCGATACCAATATTAATTTCAACACCCGCAGGAAGGTCAAGAAATGGAGTAGCTGTTCTAAAGGCGAAATCATCCAAAGCTAAGTCTGAATTTATATAGACATCTACTTCTGCTGCAGCTGCATCGGCTGAGTTGTGTATCACTTGTACACGAGCTGTTTGTGCAATTGTACTCATTGTAAATAAAGCAATTGCGAGAATGGGTAATACTTTTTTCATAATAAATAGTTTTTAGTTTACGTAAAACTACAAAACAAAATATTTTGTTTAATCTTTTTTCAGAAAAGTTTAACAAAATATTATTTATTACTGTATTACAGGTAATTACGAAATTTTTATTGTGTGGTATTTTTTCATTTTAGAAAATCTAAATATTAAAGGAGTTTTAAGTTTGATCAAAAAAAAAAAGACCTCTTTTAAATATTGAAGTCGTTTTTTAAAATTAAAGAAAGAAGTTATGTTATGGGAATATCCGTTTTTTTAATAGCCGCAAAACCGCCAGCAACATCTACTACATTATGAATTCCCCTGCTCTTCAATATTGAAGCCGCGATAACAGAACGATACCCCCCAGCACAATACAGATAAAATTTTTCGACCTTTGGAAAATTCTTCATATGTTCGTTTGGAAAACCCAGTGGTGTGAGAATCGCTTCTGGAATATGCCCATTTGAAAATTCGCCATCATTGCGAACATCAAAGATTGGGACATCATTTTTCATTCTATCTTTTAAAGTTTCCGCATCAACAGATTCTAAAGTATCCACTTCTTTTCCAGCTTTCTTCCAAGCTTCAATTCCACCACTTAAATAACCGAGTGTTTTATCAAAACCAACTCTAGATAATCTTGTTATAGCTTCCTCTTCTCTACCAGTTGAAACAACCAATACTATTTTTTGTTCCACGTCTGCCAATAAAGCACCTACCCAAGGAGCAAAGCTACCGTCCAATCCAATAAAAATTGATCGTGGAATGTGACCGTCAATATATTCAATCTGATTCCGAACATCCAGTACGACTGCCCCAGTTTCATTCACAATTCTTTCAAATGCTTCGGGATCAAGCGGAGTTATTCCCTGTGCAATCACTTCATCAAATGCGGTGTAACCCTCGCGGTTCATTTTTACATTCATCGGAAAATACAGCGGGGGTGATGCTAAGCCGTCGGTTACTTCTTTTATAAATTCTTGTCGAGTCATGTCTGCGCGAAGTGCATAATTCATTCTCTTTTGGTTTCCCAAAGTGTCTACGGTCTCTTTCATCATATTCTTTCCACAGGCGGAACCAGCACCGTGTGCAGGATAAACAATTACGTCGTCGGCTAAAGGCATTATTTTGTTACGAAGGCTATCAAACAAAATTCCAGCTAAATCTTCTTGAGTTATTTCATTTGCTTTTTGCGCAAGGTCTGGGCGACCCACATCTCCTAAAAATAAAGTATCGCCGCTAAAAATAGCATAATCCTTTCCGCTTTCGTCTTTTAGTAAATAGGTAGTGCTTTCCATAGTATGACCTGGGGTATGAATTGCTGTAATGGTAACATTACCCAGTTTATAAACTTCATAATCTTTCGCTAATAAAGCCTCAAAAGATGGATTTGCGTGAGGCCCATAAATAATTGACGCTCCGGTTAGATTGGATAGCGTTAAATGTCCACTCACAAAATCTGCATGGAAATGGGTCTCGAATATATATTTAATTTTTGCATTATCTCTTTTTGCGCGATCCAGATAAGGCTTCGTTTCTCGCAATGGATCTATAATTGCGACTTCGCCATTGCTTTCAATGTAGTATGCACCCTGGGAAAGGCATCCGGTATAAATTTGTTCAACCTTCATCGTTTTTCTATTTTCCGCAAATATATGAATTGTAATTTCTAAAATTTTTAGAAGTAATATTCAAAAATCTATTTTCACAAAACTTTTGCATTAACACATTTAACTTATTTTATCTTTACCCCTTAACGTAACCCTGAAATCATGAAAAAATTAGCACTTATTTTATTAACATTATTAATTGTTTCTTGTTCCACAGAAGGAAAACAGGAAGAAGTAGTTCGTGAACTTGCCAAAAAAGATGCGATTGAAAAATTGCAACTTCCCGAAGGCACAGCATTCAACAACGAAAACATTGAAGTAACCGAAACTGAAACTGGAGAAGCTTCAATTGGGATTAGTTATTTAGTGAAAGTTACAGTAAAGTCTCAGGACAAAGAAGGCAATGAAATTGTAAAAACGCATACATTTAATTACAAAAAAATTGGAGAAGGCGGCTTGTCTCCTCAAGATTACGAACTCATCTCTTTTGAATAAACTCATTTATAATATTTATGAAAATTATCCTTTTTTTTATTTTTTCGCCTTTTGTTTTTTCTTGTAATTCAACTAAAAGCACCACGGGGCCAAAAAAAACAAATGTTGATTATGCCAATACAATAACTGCACAAGACCTTAAAAAGCACCTGTATGTTTATGCTAGTGATGAAATGGAGGGCAGAATGACGGGAAGCAAAGGGCAACATATGGCTGCAGAATATATTCGTAATTTTTATATGGATGAAGGTATTGCATCTCCTATTGAAAAAAACAATTATTTTCAAACCATCCCTTCCAGTTTTTTCGAGGGCAGAAGGAATCCCGAATCTTCTGAAAATGTTGTTGCTTTCATTAAAGGTTCTGAAAAACCGGATGAAATTGTAATAATTTCAGCACATTTAGATCACGTGGGCACAGATAAAGATGGAAATGTTTTCAATGGCGCCGATGATGACGGTAGTGGCACCGTTTCAATTTTGGAAATAGCACAAGCCTTTCAGCAAGCTGTAAAAGATGGCAATGGGCCCAAACGCTCCATTCTATTCCTTCATGTTACTGGGGAAGAAATTGGTTTATACGGTTCAAGGTATTATACTGAAAATCCACTATTCCCATTGGAAAACACGGTTTGTGACTTGAACATTGATATGATCGGGAGAATTGATCCCGAGAAAAAGAATAATCCAAATTACATTTATTTAATAGGAAGTAACAAACTGAGCCAGGAATTACAGGACGTATCCACTGAAGTGAACAAAAAATATACAAAATTGGAATTAGATTATAAATATGACGATCCAAATGATCCAAATCGTTTTTACTACAGAAGCGATCATTATAACTTTGCGAAAAACAATATTCCTATTATTTTCTACTTCAACGGCGTTCATGAAGATTACCATAAAATCACTGATACTCCAGACAAAATTGAATATGATTTAATGGAAAAAAGAGCAAAATTAATCTTTTATACAGCTTGGGAAATTGCTAACCGCGACAAAAAAATTACAGCAGATAAATTGTAATATTTATTTAAAAAGCTGAAAGCTGAAACAAAAAAAACCTCCCCAAAAAGGGAGGTTTTTTGTAGAAGACCTAGCCCTTTTAATCAAGTTTACGATAAACTTTTCATAGGGTAAGTCAAGTCAAAATACAAATACAAAAAAAGCTTCTCATTTCTGAGAAGCTTTTGTTATGGGTGGAAGACCGGGTTCGAACCGGCGACCCTCGGTACCACAAACCGATGCTCTAACCAGCTGAGCTACAACCACCATTTATTGTGCTTTAATACACAACTTCGCTTAGCGGATGCAAATATAAATCAAATCTTACGGTTGCGCAATATTCTATTTAAAGAAATTTAAATTAAATCAAAAATAGAATTTACAGCAACATAACGTTCCGTTGTAAAACCTTCGCCATATTCAGTACCTATAAGCCTTCCTAAATCCTGTGACCGATAGGTAATGCTATCGCGAAAATTGGTTGATGTAATGGGGGTTTCAGGCTCATCAGCCTCTTTTTGATGGAACTGACTTTTATATGCAAATACTGCTTCCAATTTTTTTTCTAAAAATCCAGTTACATCAACCACAAAATCTGGTTCAATATTTTTCCATTGTATATAATGGTAAACATGTTTGGGTCGCCAAGGCTTTTGGTGGTTGCCATCCTGTATTGTTTCAATTTTTTGTAAACCACTTAAAAAGCACGCATCACTAGTGAGTTTGCTAGCTTTTCCGTGGTCAATATGGCGGTCATCAATAGCATTACAAAGAACCACATCTGGCTGATATTTTCTAATAATTTTAATTATCTCAAGCTGTGATGCCGCATTATTAATCAAAAAACCATCAGAAAATTCAAGGTTGTGCCGAAATCTTACTCCTAAAATTTCTGCGGCGTTTGAGGCTTCTTTGTCGCGTATCTCAGCTGTTCCTCGAGTGCCGAGTTCACCGCGGGTAAGATCTAAAATACCCACCTTTTTTCCGTTATTTATTTCTTTTGCCAAGGTTGCAGAACATCCCAATTCAACATCGTCTGGATGGGCACCAACTGCAAGTATATCAATTTTCATAAAAATTATTTTAAATTTTTTCCATTTTTGAGACCTTTTGAAAAGCTCCCTCCAAATCAGAAATTATATCTTCAACCTCCTCGATTCCAACGGAAAAACGAAGTAAGCCGTCACTAATATTTTGCCGCTCCCGCTCTTCAGCAGAAAGAAGTGCGTGCGAAGTTTTTGCAGGTGAAAGAATAGTAGATTCCACTCCAGCCAAACTCATGGAAGGCTTGATCATTTTCAACGCCTTTAAAAAATCGCCCACATTCAAAGATTCGTTTATTTCGAAAGAAAGCATTCCTGTATATCCTTTCATTTGCCTTTTTGCAAGTTCATGGTCGGGATGGCTTTTAAGACGTGGGTAGTAAACTTTTTCTACCAACGGATGTTTTTCCAACCATCTTGCAAGTTTTTTAGCATTCTTGTTTTGTGCTTTTACGCGCAACACCATTGTCTTCATACTGCGTTCTAAAAGCCAAACGGTATAATCGCTCAAACTACCACCTAAATTTTTGGCAAGGTTCCAAATTATTTTAATATGTTCTTCGCTTGCAGCCACAGCTCCTGCCAAAATATCACTGTGTCCGCCCATATATTTGGTAGCGCTGTGAATCATTATATCAATTCCGAAATCGGCAGGAGTTTGATTTACGGGAGAAGCAAACGTATTATCAATCATTGTTATAATACCGTGTTGCTTTGCCAATTTTGAAATCATTTCTAAATCTGTAATACGCATCAACGGATTGGAAGGGGTTTCAACAAAAATAACTTTGGTGTTCTTCTGAATTTTTTCAGAAAAATCCATTTCGGAAAAGCCTTCGGTAAAAGAATATTCAATTCCAAATTTATGAAACTCTTCAACCACAAAATTATAAGTGCCGCCATACAAAGTCTGTGGAAGCACCACGTGATCGCCTTTGTGTAAAAACGCAAGCATTGTAGTGCTTACGGCAGCCATTCCGCTTCCGAAGATAAGTGCAGAATCACTTTTTTCAAGCATCGCAATTTTCTTGCAAAGCGCTTCCTGGTTTGGCGTGTTGAAATAGCGCGGGTATCGTTTTACATCAACATCCTCATAAGCATAGCTACTTGACATATATAATGGCGAAATAGCACCTTTAAACTGTTTGTCCTCAACTTCACCTACGTGGGTACAGATAGTGTTAATGCCCATTTTTCCTGATTTCATAATATATTTTTTTTGGAAGGACTAAGGTATAAATTATATTTTAGACAACTGACTATTTTGAAACTGTGCCGTTGTTTTTTTCTATATTTATAAAATGAAAAAGATACTTGTTTTGTTGTTCCTTTTTGGTTTCAGTTTTTCTGTTAAATGCCAAATTGAAATCCCAGGAACAAACCTTACAATAGAAATGGTAAAAGCACGAAAAATTGGTGTGCTATCAGTTCAATTTGCGGGTTCTTATAATGTACTTTCCGGAAAGGATAACAAAAGAGTACAGGTAAGACTTAAAGTGCGATCTAGGGATGGAGACCTAACTATTTTTGACCCAAACAAACTTTCTCTTTTAAGTGATCAATTTAATGCCAGATTTAGCGTTTCTGAGGTCCTTTTTGCATCTTTTTTTCAAACAAGAGGTTTTCAAATGTTAACTACCAATGATACCGAAAAGCCAGTTTTCGCAAAATACGATTCTTCAGTACCAAACACTTTTAACAATTATACGTTTGAAGGCTATAAAGATTGTTCCATAGACCTTAATTTTGGAACAAATAGAAAACCTATAATTCACACTATTTATTTTCGCCCTCAAAATATAGATAAAAATGTACTCGATGTATATTTTGTGGTTCCAAATGAATTGACCACAGGAAAATTATATTTTGGAGATACTTTAATTTCAGAAATAGACATACGCTAATGAAACTATTGCTAATAAACATAAAAGAACTTTTACAGGTTCGGGAAACAACTCCCATTAAATTGAGCGGAAGAGAAATGAATGAACTCCCCACTATCAAAAATGCATGGGTATTTATAAACCACGGCATAATTGAAGACTATGGAACTATGGATAAAATGGGACCGCACCAAGGCTTTAAAACTATTGATTGCCAGGGTAAAATTGTACTTCCCGCTTGGTGTGATAGCCATAGCCATTTAGTATATGCCGGTAATCGCGAGCAGGAATTTGTAGATAGAATTAACGGTCTCACTTACCAAGAAATTGCCGAAAAAGGCGGCGGAATAGTGAATAGCGCAAAGAAACTGCAAGAAACCTCGGAAGAGGATTTATACCATCAATCTGCCGCACGTTTGGAAGAAGTAATGCGCCTCGGCACCGGCGCCATAGAAATCAAAAGCGGTTATGGACTCACTACGGAAGCTGAGTTAAAAATGCTTCGCGTTGCTAAAAAACTTTCGGAAGAATATCCCATAACCATTAAAACCACATTTTTGGGTGCGCACGCAATTCCTACGGAATATAAAAACAACAAAGACGGCTATTTAGACCTGCTCTGTAATGAAATGATGCCAAAAATTGCTGAAGAAAAACTCGCCGAATACGTAGATGTTTTTTGTGAAGAAGGCTATTTTTCCGTGGCAGATATGGAACGTATTCTTTCCGAAGGAAAAAAACACAAGCTTACACCCAAGGTACACGTTAACCAATTTAACAGTATTGGCGGAATTGCCGCAGCGGTAAAACACAACGCTTTGAGCGTAGACCACTTGGAAGTTCTTACCGATGAAGATTTGGAAGCTTTAAAAAACAGCAAGACTATGCCGGTAGCTCTCCCCTCCTGCTCTTATTTTTTGAGTATACCTTACACACCGGGCAGAAAAATAATTGATGCCGGATTACCATTAGCTCTCGCTACAGATTACAATCCAGGTTCTACACCAAGTGGAAATATGAATTTTGTTGTCGCAACCGCTTGTATAAAAATGCGCTTAACACCAGAAGAAGCAATCAATGCCGCAACAGTAAACGGGGCCTATGCAATGGGTTTGAGCAGAACACATGGCAGCATTACTAGAGGAAAAACCGCCAACCTCATCATTACAAAACCGATTCCGTCTTACGGTTATTTGCCTTACGCCTTTGGCAGTAATTTAATTGATTCTGTAATTATTAATGGAAAGGAAGTGTAATGGGCTTTTTAAAAATTTATTCTGAAAAAGATGTTTCTTCTTTTATAAAAAAGAGAGCTGGTGAAACTAAGTTCGGTGAAAAAGTAAACTTTGTTGAAACGCTCGAAGATTTAAAAAACCATCCTGCAAAATATGTTCTTTTGGGAATCCCAGAAGATATTGGCGTTCGAGCAAACTACGGAAATCCTGGAACTTCAAAAGCTTGGGAAGCCGCTTTAGGAAGCCTTTTGAATATTCAGAATAATCATTTAACGAATGCTGAAAACGTTATTCTTTTGGGTGAAATTGATTGCGAAACCCAGATGAAGCAGGCTGCAACTATTCCCAAAGAAGAAGCACATTATGCCGAAGAACTTGGCGAGTTGGTTACCCAAATAGACCATAAAGTTTCAGCAGTAATCAAGATTATTATTGAGGCAGGAAAATTTCCAATCATCATCGGAGGCGGGCATAACAATAGTTACGGAAACCTTAAAGGGACTTCTGAAGCTCTACAAAAACCAACAAACTGCATCAATTTTGATGCGCATACCGATTTCCGATCTTTGGAACATCGTCATAGTGGCAACGGATTTTCTTATGCTTTTGTGGATGGTTTTTTAAGTAAGTATTTCATCTTTGGGCTTCACAGAAATTATACTTCACAAGCGGTTTTCAATTCAATGGAAAAAAATTCACATAGAGTAAAATTCAATCTTTTTGAAGACATTTCAGTGAAACAAAAATTGTCTTTTTCCGATGCCTTAAAAGATGCTGAAAATTTCTGCTGTAATGAAAACTTTGGAATTGAGCTGGATATGGACGCAATTGAAATGATGGGCAGCAGCGCCATTTCTCCCAGCGGATTTACACTTACCGAAGCCAGAAAATTTGTTTCCTACTTTTCAAAAAACAAAAATGCCAACTATCTTCATATTTGCGAAGGTTCCCCTTCAGCAGAACTTTTTCCCAACCAAGTTGGAAAGGCGATTGCCTATTTGGTGAGCGATATGCTTTCCTAAAAAATTAATAAAAGTCTGTATTTCAACACTTTTATACTTATAAACATCAATAATATTTCGTTTATATCTTTTACTTCCCCGTTCGTCTACCGAACACTACCCTTTATGGATTAGCCATTTTGGGCGCCATCCTATTTTTTCACATTTGCTTCATAAACATTAAAACACAGAAATCATGAAAACACTTTTCAAATTACTGTTGTTACTGATTATTGCAAGCACAAGCTGGAATATGGAAGGGCAACAAACGCACAAAGACCACAACTACTGGCAGTTTAGCCCACGCGTTGGGTACGATTTTCCCACTTATGACAATAATACTCCTTATATAGATTATAAGAGTGGTTTGGACTTGGGACTCTCAATTGATTATTACTGGCGTTGGTTGGGGCTGGGTTTCGATTTTGATTACATCAAGAATAAACCCGAAAGCACCTACCCTACCACAAGTCTTTATAGTTCAGGTACTTTGCTCACAGATTTTTCATTATCAGAAGACGATATTATCCGAATTTTCTATGGGATTGGTCCAATCAATCTTGACCACATAAAGAAATATCTTAATGAAGGAACTCTAATAATGAGCAATGACCAACCGGTACCTGTTTCCCGAAATAGGAGAACGGATTTTCTTAAAACATTTAAAAACAGCTGAGAAAGTTTCTAAAAGCTAAAAAGATTATAGTTTTCTTAGTATCTTCATTGAAAAAATATTTTTTATGAAAAATTTGTCACATATTCTATTTCTGGCAATCGCATTTACAGCTTGCAAAAACACTTCAGAAAATACCGAATCCAATGCAATAATCAATACACCGTTAGAAAAAGTTGATGGTGGAGAAGCCGCAAAGGACGAAGGTTTTACAATTAACCCAGTTGAACATGCTAGCATGGTTCTAAATTGGGATGGCATTATAATTTATGTTGACCCAGTTGGTGGAAAAGAGATGTATTCAAGTTACACCGAACCAGATTTAGTTCTGGTAACACACATCCACGGCGATCATATGGACATTCCCACACTTGAATCTATTGTTCTTGATAAAACGCAATTAATTGCACCAAAGGCGGTTTTTGAAAAGCTTCCCAAAAATCTTCAAGATAAAACCAAATTGCTTAGCAATGGAGAAAAAATCTCTGATTTGGAAATAGAAATTGAAGCCACCCCAATGTACAATCTTCGGCCTGAAGCTCTAAAATTTCACGAAAAAGGACGAGGTAACGGATATGTACTTGAAAAAAATAACAAGCGCATATATATTTCCGGAGATACTGAAGATATACCTGAAATACGAAATCTTAAAAATATTGACATCGCTTTTGTTTGTATGAATTTACCGTATACAATGACAGTTGATAAAGCAGCCGAAGCGGTTTTGGCATTTAAACCAAAAACTGTTTATCCCTATCATTATCGAGGCACGGAAGGATTAAGCGATGTTGCCAAATTTAAATCTTTGATTGAAGCTGGAAATCCTGATATTAAGGTTACACAGCTGGATTGGTATCCAAAAAAATAATTGCGATATTTACAATCAGTGAATTACAAGATTGAATCCCAAAAACCTAAAATGCTAAATCTTTATTGATGAAAAACTACAAACTTCCCCTCAATTTAATTGCACTTACATTCTTTACAACGCTTCTTTTATCGAGTTGTAAAAATAATTCGGAAGAAAATTCCGAAGAAAAAGAAACTGAAAAAATAGAATATCCAGCAGAATGGATGTACAACCAGCGCGCTTATCCCAATAATTACATAAATAAAGATGCTTATAAAGAAGCTGTTCTTCATAGCAAACAAATTATCGCAAACAGGTCTTCAGAACAAGCGGGAGAATGGGCATTTGTAGGGCCATTAAACACTGGCGGACGTGTTACAGATGTTGCTATTGCTCCCGATAACGATGACCATCTTTACGTTGCCACAGCAACGGGAGGGATTTTCAGAAGTTATGATGGCGGCGCCAATTGGACGCCTATTTTTGATGAAGTAACAAAACCATCTATTGGTGATATTGCTATTGCTCCATCAAATCCACAACGAATCTATGCTGGAACAGGTGAAGCAAATGGAAGCGCTACTGACGGTGCCTATTTTGGCGATGGAATATATAGAAGCGACAACGCTGGCGATACTTGGACAAATATTGGTTTGCCTGAAAGTAATCATATTGGCCGTATTGTGGTTGATCCCAGTAACCCAGACCGCGTTTTTGTAGCAGCTACTGGACAATTATATGGTAAAAATGCTGAACGAGGTATCTATAGAACTACCAATGCTGGAACAAATTGGGAAAAAGTATTATTTGTAACCGATTCGACCGCTGCGATTGATGTTGCTATGAATGTGGCTAATACAAATGTAATTTACGCAGCAATGTGGGAGCGCACACGCAAACCGTGGGAGCGCGATTACGGAGGTGTAACTTCTGCAATACATCGTTCTTTGGATGGAGGAACCACTTGGGCTGAACTTGGTGTAGCCAATGGGCTTCCCGCTCCAAATGCACAGACAGGGCGAATTGGAATCGCTGTTTCAGAATCTGATCCTTCCACTGTATATGCCCGCTATACCAACAATGAGATTACTAATGAATTTAATGGTTTATATAAGTCTACAGACAATGGCAATAATTGGACGCTTGTAACACCTGCAGGAGCATTAAGTGGAATTGACGCGAATTTTGGTTGGTATTTTGGAAACGTTCGTGTTAACCCAACAAATTCATCAGAGGTTTATATCGTGGGGTTCGAGATTGCAAAATCTACCGATAGCGGCTCATCCTGGAATACGTTGAACGGAATGCATGTGGATCACCACGCTTTGGATTTTTCGCGAACAAATAGCAATTTTATGCTCTCTGGAAATGATGGCGGCGCTTATGTTTCAAATAATGGTGGTAACAGTTGGACTAAATTTTTAAATCTTCCCATTACCCAATTTTACAATATTGAAGTTGACAAAACCCAACCGGAAAGACTTTACGGCGGTACTCAAGATAATAACACTATCCGAACCATTACTGGCGGAGCGAGTGATTGGAACTCCATTTGGGGCGGTGATGGTTTCCATGTGAATGTGGATCCTGTGGATAACAATTATATTTATGCAGAATCACAGTACGGCAATTTGGGGCGTAGTACCAATGGCGGAAACAATTTCAGTAATGCAACAAGCGGTATAAGTGGAAGCGATAGGAACAATTGGAATACACCTGTAATTATTTCGCCTTTTGATCACGAAATATTGTATTACGGAACCAATAGATTGTATACTTCAAACAAAGCAGCTTCTTGGTCTGTTATTAGTCCAGATTTAACGGATGGTCTTCACCCCAGTGGTTCATTGGCTTTCGGAACGCTTACCGCTATTGCTTCTTCATACAACAATCTGGATGTGATTTACACAGGAAGTGATGATGGAAATGTGAATGTAACTTTTGATGGTGGCACAACGTGGACTGACGTAAGTAATGGTCTGCCCGATCAATACATTACTTCCATCGCCATGATTCCAGATAATGATATGACTGCTTATGTAACTGTTTCTGGTTTTAAATATTTAGATTATACCCCGCACGTATTCAAAACCACAGATGGTGGACAAAACTGGACGGATATTTCATCTAACCTTCCAAATATTCCCGTAAACGATATTATTGTTTATTCGGAAGAAAATATACTTTTCGTTGCCACAGATTTAAATGTTTGGTACTCTAATAACGATGGTGCCAACTGGACAATTTTAGGGAACAACCTTCCACTTACAGTAGTTATGGATTTAAAATTTCACGAACCAACAAAAACCTTATATGCAGGAACCTTTGGAAGATCGATGCACAGTTATGATGTGAGTGATATTTTGAGTGTGGGGGAAAATCAATTGACTTCAAGTTCAATCAAAATATATCCAAATCCAGCAATTTCGGAATTTACCATTTCACAAAATCTCTCTTCGGAAGGAACGGTTCAGCTCTTTGACGTTTCTGGGAAAAAGATTAAGGATTTATTCAATGGAAATTTTGGAACCAATAAAAGCATCAAAGTAAAAACCGATGGGATTGCTACCGGAATTTATTTAGTGAAAGTGAATAGCGGGAAACAAACAGTTACAAAGAAACTGGTAATTAATAAATAAACCGAAAGTATTTAAAAACAAAAATCCCGATTCAATAGTTGAATCGGGATTTTTTTATTTCATCAGTTTTTACTGTTTCTCACAAACTACACCCCAAATTGGCAAAGCCCTTTTTGCGACATTTATTTTTACGTTTTCTTTGTCAATAACCTTAAAATCTGCGGCACTTGCATAATTGGCATCAAAAATTGAAGCCAATGAAAATTTCGGATTTTTAAAATTCAAGGTTTTCCAATTGCCCTCAGAAGTATAAGTTCCCTTTTCTGAAATTTTCACAGGTTTTTCGTCTGTATCAGGTTGTGGAATACTTTTAAAGTCAAATTTAAATGTATTGTTTTCAAAAAGCTGCAATGAAATTGAAGCAACTCCATTTCCTAAACTTTTATAAGAAACAGCCTCGCTTTTCCCCAGAATAACTTCTTTCGAATCTTTGGAAGCCTCCACTGCAGTTTTCTTACTTCCGCAGGATGATAGGGTTATCAACAAAGCAAGTATTACTATATTTTTCCACATAACTTATCGAATCAATTTTTTATATTTAATTCGCTTCGGCATCAAATCGCCACCCAAACGTTTCTTTTTATTTTCCTCGTATTCGCTGAAACCGCCTTCAAAATAATACACTTCACTATTTCCTTCGAAGGAAAGAATGTGCGTACAAATTCTATCTAAAAACCAACGGTCATGACTAATTACTACTGCACAACCCGCGAAATTTTCCAAACCTTCTTCCAAGGCGCGAAGTGTGTTTACATCCAAATCGTTCGTTGGCTCATCCAAAAGCAAAACGTTTCCTTCTTCTTTTAAAGTCATTGCCAAATGCAAACGGTTTCGTTCCCCACCAGAAAGCATGGAGACTTTCTTGTTTTGTTCACTTCCGCTGAAATTGAAACGACTTAAATAAGCACGGGAATTTACTTGCCTGCCACCCATCATAATCAATTCCTGGCTATCGCTGAAGTTTTCCCAAATGGTTTTATCTGGGTTGATATTGGAATGCGCCTGATCAACATAAGCGATTTTTGCAGTTTCACCCACTTCAAACGTGCCTTTATCGGGGGCTTCTTCACCCATAATCATTTTGAAAATGGTGGTTTTACCTGCACCGTTTGGACCAATAATTCCAACGATTCCCGCTTGCGGAAGTTTGAAGTTCAAATCTTCATAAAGTAATTTATCGCCAAATGCTTTAGAAACTCCTTTTGCTTCAATAACATTTGTTCCCAAACGTGGGCCGTTCGGGATGTATATTTCCAGTTTTTCGTCCAATTGTTTTTGGTCTTGGCTCAACAATTTGTCGTAATTCTGTAAACGTGCTTTTTGTTTTGTTTGACGGCCTTTAGCTCCTTGGCGAACCCATTCCAACTCACGTTCCAAAGTTTTTTGGCGTTTACCCGCCTGTTTTGTTTCCTGCGCCAAACGTTTTGATTTTTGATCCAACCACGATGAGTAATTTCCTTTCCACGGAATACCTTCTCCCCTGTCTAATTCCAAAATCCAACCAGCAACATTATCCAAGAAATATCTATCGTGGGTAACTGCGATTACCGTTCCCTTATATTCTGAAAGGTGATGTTCCAACCAATGCACGCTTTCGGCATCCAAATGGTTTGTGGGCTCATCCAGCAAAAGCACATCTGGCTCTTTTAGAAGCAATCTACAAAGCGCAACACGTCGTTTTTCACCACCGGAAAGCACACTGATTAATTTATCAGGTTCGGGCGTTCGCAATGCGTCCATCGCTATTTCAAGTTTTGTGTCGAGCTCCCAAGCATTTGTAGCATCAATTTTATCTTGGAGTTTTGCTTGCTTTTCCATCAACTCGTCCATTTTGGCAGGGTTTTCATAAACCTCTGGCAAACCGAACATATCATTAATTTTATTGTATTCATCAAGAATATCCACTACTTCTTGCACGCCTTCTTTTACAACTTCAAGTACAGTTTTGGATTCATCCAATTTTGGTTCCTGTTCAAGATAACCAACGGTATAGCCAGGAGCGAAAACCACATCGCCTTGATAGTTTTTTTCTTCTCCGGCAATGATTCGCAACAAAGTAGATTTACCACTTCCGTTTAGACCAAGGATACCAATTTTGGCACCGTAGAAGAAGCTTAAATATATATTTTTTAGTACAGGCGTCTGGGCGTTTTGATATGATTTTGTCAACCCAGACATTGAGAAAATTACTTTTTTATCGTCTGCCATTTTTTGGATAATTTGTGAGTTTGTGAGTTTGTGAGTTTGTAATTTGTAATTTGTTAATGCAAATTTAGCAACCTAAGAATAATAAGCATCTGCCCTGTGTGGTAGGACGTATGCTCGATGACGAGCATTATTTCGCGTAGTAACGTTTGTTCTCCTTTGCCATTGCGTACGGCTTCGGTGAGTTTATTTTGGTCATTCAAAAGAAAATTTCTCAATCGTTTACGATCAGTTAGATATTCCGCTTTAATGTCTTTCCAATCTTCTTCGGTTTTACATATTTTTTCTTTTGGCCAGTAAAAATCGGGCCATTTAGGAGCAGTGTAATCGTCGGAACAAGTGAATTTCACAATATCTTTCTGCGTAAAAGCTATATGAAAGAACAATTCATAAAAAGAATACGGAAGATTCGCAGGTCGTGTGTTTATGTCTTCAAATGAAATTTTATCTAACATTTTCGTCACGGGCATGAAAGCTTCGCCACCATCGAGGTGTTTGGCAAGCCGTTCGCGTATGTGATTTTCTTCAGACATTAATTCAATAATTTGAGATTGTATAAGTTGAAATTTTACTAATTATTAGACTAAATTAGACTCTTCCCTTTAAGGCGTTAAAGACCCAAGCAATAGCAAAGAAACCAATGCCTACTGCTGCAAAACCCCATCCTGCAACATCGTCATAGCGGAAAGCGCCCATTCCTATTAATACTAACCCGACAACAATCATTATAAAAGTGGCCCAAGCCAGTACAGTATTTTTATTCATTCCCATATCCTATTTCTGTTTGGTTGATTTTTTTTTCAAGCTGCGAATTTACGTGTAAAAACAAATATCGGTAATAAAAAATAGATTTTCGTTAACAAAATGTCATAGTTTATTAGGATTGAGCGAAAACTAATATCATATAGAATTGAACAGAGATTAAAAATTCATGATGCGAGAATCTAAATTATCTCTTAAGTTTCAAGAAATTAAGAAGAATCGGCTTTAAACTTTAAACTTTGAACTTAAAACTTTACAGCATTTTGTATTTTAGCGCAAATATATTTTTCAATGGATTTGAACTTCAACAAAAACGAAGACCACAATAAATTGCTGGTTTCAGAATTAAAAAATAGACTCACAAAAGTAAAACTAGGTGGAGGTCAAAAGCGAATAGACAAACAACATTCGCAGGGCAAACTCACCGCTCGGGAGCGTATTGCATATTTGCTGGATGAAAAAAAGCCAAGTATCGAAATCGGTGCTTTTGCCGGTGATGGAATGTATGAGGAACACGGCGGAGCGCCGGGCGGCGGCGTGGTTGTGAAAATTGGTTATGTGAAAGGAAAACAATGTATTGTTGTTGCCAATGACGCCACGGTAAAAGCTGGTGCTTGGTTTCCTATTACTGCGAAGAAAAACCTTCGCGCACAGGAAATTTCCATTGAAAACCGTTTGCCAATTATTTATTTGGTGGACAGCGCAGGTGTTTTTCTGCCAATGCAGGATGAAATTTTTCCTGATAAGGAACACTTTGGAAGAATTTTTAGAAACAATGCCGTAATGAGTAGTATGGGTATCACACAGATTGCAGCCGTTATGGGCAGTTGCGTTGCTGGTGGCGCATATCTTCCTATTATGAGTGACGAAGCACTTATTGTTGACAAAACCGGAAGTATATTTCTTGCGGGAAGCTATTTGGTGAAAGCTGCCATTGGTGAAACCATCGATAACGAAACCCTTGGTGGCGCGACAACTCATTGCGAGGTTAGTGGTGTTACCGATTACAAAGCCAAAGACGACAAGGATGCACTTGATAAAATAAAAAATATAGTTTCAAAAATTGGAGATTACGATAAGGCTGGTTTTAATCGTGAAAAGGCCGCAAAGCCGAAGGAAAAACAAGAAGACATCTACGGAATTCTACCAAAATCACGTGCTGAACAATACGATATGCGGGAAATTATAAAACGTCTTGTAGACGATAGTGATTTTGAAGAATACAAAGAAGGCTACGGGCAAACAATTTTAACCGGATATGCCAGAATTGACGGTTGGGCTGTGGGAATTGTTGCAAATCAAAGAACCTTAGTAAAAACCACAAAAGCAAAAACCAAACCCAGCGAGATGCAGTTCGGTGGTGTAATTTATAGCGATAGCGCCGATAAATCCACTCGTTTTATTGCCAATTGCAATCAAAAGAAAATCCCACTTGTATTTTTACAGGATGTAACGGGTTTTATGGTGGGAAGCAAAAGTGAGCACGGCGGAATTATTAAAGATGGCGCAAAAATGGTAAATGCCGTGAGCAACAGCGTTGTTCCAAAATTCACTATTATAATAGGCAACAGTTACGGAGCCGGAAATTATGCCATGTGCGGAAAAGCTTACGATCCAAGATTAATTGTTGCGTGGCCAAGCGCAGAACTTGCTGTTATGAGTGGAAACAGCGCTGCAAAAGTATTGCTTCAAATTGAAACTGCTTCATTAAAGAAAAAAGGTGAAACAATTACCCCTGAAGTTGAAAAAGAAATGTTCGATAAAATTAAAGCTAGGTATGACAAGCAGATTTCTCCGTATTATGCAGCATCCCGAATTTGGACTGACGCAGTAATAGATCCGCTGGATACTCGTAAGTGGATTTCTATGGGAATTGAAGCAGCGAACCACGCTCCTATTGAAAAGGCTTTTAATTTGGGAATTATTCAGGTTTAGAGTATTGTTTATTATTGAAATACCCAGTGTTTAAATACTAAATTGATTTACATTGAACCCTTCCAGTTTTTGAAACATTGGAAGGGTTTCTTAATAAATTTACTTTAAATTCTTCAAAACCTCAGCCCGTTTTATCTTTCCTGTTTCCGTATAAATAAAATGTGGCGTTGAGTATATTTTCTTAGGTTTTTCATAAACAGAAAGCGTTTCAAAAGTTTTGGAAAAATCTTCAAGTTTTAATTGCTTTTCACTCTCTACTATCAAAATAACCCGTTCTCCCAAAGCTGCATCATTTTCCGAAGTTATAAAGAAAGGCAGGTTTATATGAATGGAAAGTTTTTCCTCCACTGTTTCGGGATGCACTTTTACACCGCCAGTATTAATCACATTATCAATTCGTCCCAAAAATTTAAATGAAGTTGGAGAAATTAATTCAACTACATCATTAGTAGCAACGGTTTCTTCAGAAATTTCGGGAGCGTGAATTTGTAAACAGCCATTTTTTGATTGTGAAAAATTCACTTTTGGAAGTGCCGAAAAAACAGTAGATTTTTCCTTTCCATTTAAGGAGCGAACGGCGATATGACTAATAGTTTCAGTCATTCCATACGTTGCGAATATGTTAGTTTCACATTTCTGTAGTTCTTCTTCTAACTTCCATGGAACAGCCCCTCCACCAACAATCAGTTTTTTCACTTTGTACAAATCTGCTAAAGAGTGAAAAACTTGGTACGGAACCATTGCAGAAAAGTCGAAAATATTATCAGTATCAGCCAGCGGATTTTTTTCTGGTGCAGTTCTATATAAATCCCAACCCACTGTCATTGCACGCACGAGCATCATCTTCCCTGCTATATATTCCGCAGGAAGGCATAACAATGATTTGGTATTTTCCTTTAAATCGAAATAATTTACTGTGGCTTCAGCACTATTAAAAACGTGTTCTTTTTGAAGCTTGATATTTTTTGGAATTCCAGTGGAACCGGATGTTTTTACGGTTATAAAATCATTGTTATCCAGCCATTCCAAAATAAATTTTCCTATGGCAGTTTGGTCACCATTCCCTTTTTCAACAAAATGGTTTGCACGTTCCTTTAACGCTTCAGCTGATTCAAATGCTTCACCATTTAATTTGAACTTGGGATGTAATAATGATTTCACTATTCAATATATGTTGAGTTCGGAGTATTTTCTTCTGCTATAACAATAGGCTCTTCTACTTTCCCAAAAAGCTTTTCGCCCCAATCGCGCCATTTGTAGCGCCAAGCCATTATTAATAAGAAAATAGGATACAGAATAAATACTGGAGCAACAACATCAAATCCTGTAGAAGGTTCAGAAATATCTTTCAAGACCGAATGCGTTTTAAAAACGGTCCAATCTGCAGTTACCAACAACGCGGTAATTAGATTATTTCCAGCGTGGAAACCTAATGAGAGTTCCATGCCTTCGTCCATCAATGTCATAATACCAAGAAAGAAACCTGTGCCAATGTAATAAATCATAATAATATTTCCGAATTTATCAACCTCTGGGTTTGCCAAATGAAGCGCCCCAAAAACTACTGAAGTAATTACAAGCGGCAACCATTTGTTTTTTGCCAAAACACCAATTCCTTGCATTAAATAACCCCGAAAAAGGTATTCTTCAAAACTGGTCTGCAGCGGAATCATTATTAATGCAATTACTGCAAGAATAGCAAAGGGAACCAAATCAAATTGCAGCACATAATCCTCTGGATTGCTGTAATAATCTAAACCAGTTACAACAAGTGTGGTGATAGTTATAAGTCCAAACCCAAAAAATACACGGCCCCAATCGGTTTTTCTACGCGAAGTTGTAAGTTGAACAAAAGGTTGCCTGTGAAGGTAACGCACCACAAGAAAAATAGCCAATAGACCTACAGCAAAACTGAGAAGCATTAAGAACAATGTGAGGTTTGAATCTAAAACTGTCATCATTACATTTGGGTCCTGAATGGATTCTATATTACCACCGTCAGACATTACCTTAAACATAACGGCAATTAACAATGGAATTGAACCAATTTGGCTAGCCAGAAAAATAATGATAAAACCTACTAGATAGCGCCACCATTCGTGAAGGGATTTAAAAGCTTGTTGAATATACATTTTTTTAGATATGAGATATTAGATGTGAGATATTAGATTTTTGAAGTAATATAAAATATTGTATTAGGGTGTCTAAGTGTTTTGAAAGCATTATCAAAATTAATTATTTTTTCAAAACATCTTGCTCTCAAAATGTACCGAAGACTAAATATTAAATTTAAAACGGAAAATCCCATTGAACATTTGGGTTATAGTTTAATTCGCCGTTTGAAACTTCCAACGGACTGTTAATGTTATTTGTGTAAAGGCTGCCCGTGCCCAAACCTTGGGGCAATTTACTGTTTTTTGTAAACGTATATTGCGAAATGGCGCTCAAACCTACATTGCTTTCCAGCGCAGAGGTAATCCACCAACCCATATTGAATTTTTTGGCAAGATTGATCCAAGAATCGCTTCCACGGAAACCACCAATCAATGAAGGTTTTAAGATTATAAACTGCGGTTTTATGGTATTGAGCAATTCTATTTTTTTTTCTTCTGAAAAAATACCGATTAGCTCTTCGTCCAATGCAATAGGTAGCGGAGTTTCCTCACAAAGCCGTGCCATTTCCTGCCACTGACCTTGCTTTATGGGCTGCTCTATGGAATGTAATTTTAAATCTGAAAGCACTTTTAATTTTTCCAAAGCTTCTTTGGGCGAAAAGGCGCCGTTTGCATCAACGCGCAATTCTACTCCGGAAGCGGAAAATTCCTTTCGTATTGATTTTAAAAGTTCCAATTCGGTTTTAAAATCAATGGCGCCGATTTTCATTTTTATGCAAGTGAAACCTTGCTTCAGTTTTTCTGAAATTTGTTCTTTCATAAACGCTTTGTCACCCATCCAAACCAATCCATTTATTGGCATTGCCTCTTCGCCACGCGTAAATTCCGAAGGGAATAATTCAAAAGGATTTTTTGACTGCAACGATTTAAATGCGGTTTCAACGCCAAATTGTATGGAAGGAAATTCAGTTAAAGCTTCGTATAAATCTTCTTCATTTACACCCATTGCAATGTTTTCGCAAACACCTTCCAATTCTTCTTCGTAGTCTGGACGATCGTCAATGCTTAAACCGCGCAAAAGCCCGCACTCTCCTACTCCAAAACTTTCCTCGGTTTTAAGAATAAGGAAATAAGTTTCTTTGGTATTCAAAACGCCTCGGGAAGTTCCGCTCGGTCTTTTGAAGTTTAGGATGTGCTTTTTAAAAGTCGCTATCAATTGGATTATTAGATTGTTGGATGGTTAGATTGTTGGATTTTTCGTTTTTCAGGATTAATTTTCTTTTTCTATTTGTTCGCTTTTGGAATAATAGGTAATAGTTCGATGCGCAACAATAGTTGGTTTTTCAGTTTTTTCAGCACTTCCTTCAAGATACATACTACATTCTATCCAATTGTTGTGCTTATCATATCGATAATCATAGAAACGGGTGCGAATAGCATTGGCACTATCATCAATGTCAACGGCTTTTGTGATGTCCCCGAATTCATTATACCATTCCGTTGCATTATCTGTTAAAAACCAGCCAGACGTTCCTTCGGATTGTATATAACGATCTAATTTATAAGGACGTTTCTCGTTGTTTTTATAAAAGTAATTTTCTTGCCATATCTTACTTTCGTTGACCAATAATTCTACCTCTGTTATTCTCTGTTCAGTGTCATACTTGTATTTATATATTACTTTAGCCTTATTGGAAATATCAGTTTTGATATGAAAAATTGGTATGCTTCTGAATATATTTTCATCAAAAAAAACTCTCTGGGTAGTGATTTGCCTTTCCAAATTGTATTCATTTACTGTACGTTTATGGAGATGCTGTTTAGCTTGAGATTCATCCATCTCTGAAATTAAGTTAGTGCTAAGAAAATAGCTTTCTTCTAAAATTTTATTTTTATCAATTTCATATTTAAATGTCTCAAATAAATACTCTGGATCAGGCTTTTTTAAATCCTTTTCCATAATATATTTTCTATTAACACAAACTTCATTAGGGTTGAAAATGGGTGGTAAATATTTTCGACCTAAGATTTTATTTTTAGTAAAATAGTCCAGAGAATCCAATTCAAATATAACGATATCCTTATCTCGATTACTACCCAATAGTTTTGTTAAGAATAAAGAATCATTATATCGACGGTATTTTTTATCTAAGAACCCATATTTATTAAATAAAAATTTTCCGGTTGCTGCCCCTTCCAAATATTCTAGATTATTATGGTATTCATATTTTGCTATTGTTATTTTTGGAAGCGTATCTGAGTAATCCCTATCAAACGTTGTAACCAACATCTTTACCATTCCTTTTAAATTGTACTGGTCCCAACTCGTTTGAATAAGTGATTGACTTTTATCTATTTTCTGGGCTTCACAAGAATTGAAGGAAAGGTTGAAAATCAAAAAGATTATGATATGTATAGGAAAGTTAATTTTCATTATTTGAAATATTTCTTACTTCTTTTGGAATTTGGGATTTAAATTTTGGGATTTTAAAGTTCAATACTTTCCCCAATTTCAAGCAACATCAAATCCTTATTAGCATCATAAAACTTGCGTTTTGCCTCTTCGTGGTCTATTTCAATATAGCCGAAAGTGTCGTAATGCACGCCCAAAACTTTATCGCATTGCACAAAATCGCTGGCTATGATTGCATCTTCTATTCCCATCGTGAAATTATCGCCGATTGGTAGTATTGCCAAGTCCAATTTTGTAAACATTGGAATGAGTTTCATATCCATCGTCAACGCCGTATCGCCAGCAATGTAAATATTTTTGTGTTCACCCTCTATTACAAAACCACCGGGTTGTCCGCCGTAACTGCCGTCGGGAAAAGAACTTGTGTGAATTGCAACTACGTATTTCACTTTACCAAATTCAAACTTCCAGCTTCCGCCGTGGTTCATTGGGTGCACTTCAATTCCTTTTGCTTCGTAATGATTAGCGATTTCAAAATTGCTAACGATTACCGCACCTGTGTTTTTTGCAATTGCTTCAGCATCTAATGTATGGTCTTGATGCGCGTGGGTTAACAAGATATAATCTGCTTTTAAATCGTTGATGTCAATTTTGTCTTTTGCTAGATTATTTCCTGAAATAAATGGATCCACCAAAATGTGTTTTCCTTTTATTTCAATTCCCAAAGAATTTTGTCCGTAGAATGTAATTTTCATAATTATAATTTTTAAATAAAGATACTAAACAAGACTGCAAACAAAAAAGTGCTTAACGCAACCTTTTTCAACTCGCCATCGAGTAACATTGGTGCTTTATTTTTAAAAACGGTTTTTATATTTAAAAGAAAAGGGATGAATGAAATTACATATAAAAATTGCATCGGTTCCCGATAGTTTATTGCTGTGTAAATTATGGCGCAAACCATTCCGAAGAAAAGTAAAAAAGTATGATATTGTTTCGATTTTATGGAGCCTAATTTTACAACCAATGTATTTTTTTTAGCAGCCGCGTCATTTTCAATATCGCGCATATTGTTCAAATTCAAAACTGCGGTACTGAAACAACCAATAGCTGTTGCTGGTAACAACAACTGCCAGTGAAGATTATGGGTAAATAAATAATAACTTCCCAAAACGCTCAATAATCCAAAAAACATAAACACAAAAACATCGCCCAAACCTGAATACCCATACGCTTTTTTGCCAACGGTATATTTAACGGCGGCAATAATTGAAACAATTGTAAGGTTGAAAAACACAAACGAAACTATAAAGTTTTCATTTCCAAAAGCCATAAAAATTAAAAATGTAGCCAAGAAAAATGTAGTGATTCCTATAATAATCATCCCAATTTTCATCTGTTTGGGTGAAATAATTCCCGACGCAACCATTCGTTTTTCTCCCTGCCTTTTGGCATCGGTTCCGCGAACGCCATCGCCGTAATCATTCGCGAAATTTGATAACACCTGAAAACCGATAGTAACTAAAATAGCCAGCCAAAAAATTGTAGCCTCCCAAAAAGGCGAAGCATTTTCAATACTACCTCCAATAGCAGCCCCAACAATAATTCCCGAAACTGAAAGTGGTAGCGTTCGCAATCTTGCCGCAGCAATCCAAGCTTTAATTTTTAACATTCATTCTTTATTTGAAAGCACAAAAATACGTTTAAAATGTAAAAAACCGCTTCTAATTAAAGAAGCGGTTTTCAAGCTTAACAATTCAACAATTTAAAAATAAACAACTACTTAACAATCAACTTTTGAGAGACTCCTTTTAAGTTTTTTATGATATACGTTCCCGCAGTAAGGCTAGAAACATTTATTGATGCGGTTTCTTTTTCAGTAATAACCAAACGGCCAATCATATCAAAAACACTATATGAATCTGGCTTGCTTAGAAATATTCTATCCTTCGCAGGATTTGGATATATTTTGAAAGCATCGTTAGAATTAAATTCATTATCATTTACAGAAAGCACTACATTATCCAAAGAATAAATGCTTAGAGTAGCACTCACTTCGTTTGAAAGAATAACCAACGCTTTTCCAGTTGGACTATCGGCAGCTTCAACAAAAGCAACACCTTCTGGCCCCAAATCTCCGCTTTCAGGATCTCCAGGAATTGTACCTCTACTATTTACATATTGAAGATATACTGGATTTGCAGGATCTGTAACATTATAAACCATCATTCCTCCTATTCTTTCCAATAATATAAATGCATAAGCTTGGTCACCAATTTGTTTTACAATGATACCCTCTGGTTCTGGTCCTTTGTTATCACTTCTATTTTTGAAGTTATTGTTATCATTGCTCACGTTAAAAATCCCACCCAAATCTGGGTCTGCAGCCGTAATAACTTCAAAATCGTTTCCACTATCGTAAACTAAATTTCCAGTTTCCGCTTCAAAAATACTGAAAGAACGTCCGCCAAAAACGTGAATTTCTTCGTAAAGTCCATCGCCATCAGCATCACCAGAAGCAGCGGTAACGTTAATATCGCCAAGATTCGTTTTTAGTTTTAAAATATCTATATCTGAAAATACTGCGGGATCTAAAATATAATCTGTATCGCCATTTTTTTTCTCTTCAGCATATCCAGAATAATCTCTTGAATCTCCTTCATTCGCAGTTGCTATATAACCTGTCCCGTTTACAGAATAATAGGAAACAGCATCTGGCATATACAAACCTTTTATTGGCCAAGAAGCGTTGAAGATAAAATCAGTTTCATCCGAAGTATCCAAAGAGTTTTGAGGCAAACTATGATCTTTTTTTCCGAAGGAAATTATATCGGTAATCTCCAAAGTAGAAAGATCAATAATTGCATATGCATTATTTTCTTGAAGCGTAACATAAGCCTTTTGCGAGTCATCAGAAACTGCAATGTATTCTGGCTCCATATCTTGTGAAACAGTTGCCCCTGGTCCAAATACGCGAACTCCAGCTGCAATTAAGGCTACTTGTTGTGAATCAAAAGAATTGAAATTTAAAGTTGTAACATCTGCTTGTGAAATATTACCTAAACCTGCAGATACGTCTATTAAAGAAATAGAACCTTCTGGATCTACTGTATAATCATCACTTGGCTGACCTTCATTTGCAACCAAAAGTTTGGTGCCATCAGGTGAAAAAGTAAGCATATCAGGTAAAGAGCCCACTTCCAAAATAGTGGTGTTGTTTCCATCTGTATCAGCAAGAACCACAAAACCATTATCAAGCGGGTTAGTGGCCGCAATAGCTGCAGCAACAATTCCATTACTTACTGCTACACTTTGAACAGAACTTCCAAATGGAGTGATATCTACCGTTGCCAAAGAAGTCATGTTTTCTGGATCTGAAAAATCCAAAACCTCAATTGCACCAACTGTTGTAACAAAAAGACGTTGTGTAACGGGATCATAAGCTGTGATTTCTGCAGTTCCATTGGCATCTACCAAGTAGCTAGCAAGATAATTAACATCAAGTTCAGTAGCATCACCTGCAGGAACAACGGTATCGTCATCTAAAATATATACTGAAAACAAATTTGTACTTCCAATTTCAACACTTGATTCGTTTGTTAGTGAAAGCACAAAAAACAAGTCGCTTCCATCAATGGAGTTGTTTATAATAGGAATAGTAAGAGTTTGCGGCGTAGTAATTCCAGCTGTAAAAGTTAAAGTTTGGTCAGCAGAAAAAGTAAAATCTGTTCCTTCAGTAGCGGTTCCTCCTGAAATTAAACTCACATCAACTGTTCCTTCAACTGTTGGTGCTTGAGAAACAGAAACATTAATTGTTACTGAAGTACCATCTTCAGAAACTGAAATATAAGGAACTTCAAATTGAACACTAACTACTGAAACAACAGCTCCATTTCCCGGAGAACCAATATTTGGAACATCTGAATTATCGCCTCCCAAATCAATAGTTTCCACAGCGTTGTTTGTATTGCCAACAACACTAAAAGTAGCAAGTTCAACATCGTAAGACTGACCGTCATTTACAGAAGTATCCGGATATGAAGCAGAGTCAATTGGTGAAGTAGTTAAAGGATCACCTTCCCAAAGTGTTACTGCATCGCCGCCAGCACCAAGACCTGCGCCATCTGTAAAGCCAACTTGAACATTAGTTAAATCAATTACTTGGCTCCAAATATTTGTAAATGTTGCGGCATCATTTGCATCGCCAATCAGTACAATTGCAAAACCATCGGGTTGAATTTCAGAAATACCTTGAATTAGGTCTGCTGTTGTTGGATCTGCAGAATCATCGTCATAATATAAATCGCCGTCAACACCAGAAACCCAAGCTGTGGTTCCACTGTTTTTAATTTCGAACCAATCTGCAGTCAAATCTGTACCAGCTTGACCAGAAAAAATTTCTGTAATCTCTAAAGAGGCTTGGGAAAATGAAATTGTACCTACAAGCAAAAATGCAAAAAGTGTAATTTTTCTCATTGTTATTTATTGTTTTAAAATTTACGCTAAAGTAATCTGCGCTTTTAGCAATCGTTTTAAGTCAACTTTAAGAATGAATGAACTATTAAACTCCTTTATTGAGAATATAGGCCCTGAAATTATGTCTCTGTAAACTAAAGGTTATTAAATATTTCATTAAAAAAAATTGGCTATTTTTAGATGCTAAAGAAATAAATAGACTTTATGAACAGCTCAACAAATTATAATTTAGGATTACTTTTACTTCGAGTGGGTTTTAGTGGAATGATGCTTACTCACGGAATTCCGAAACTTTTAAAAATGATTTCGGGTGATTTTTCTTTTGGAGATCCTATTGGCATTGGCGAACCTGCTACCTTAGTTTTAGCTATTCTGTGCGAAGTGATTTTTCCCATCCTTATAATTATTGGGTTTAAAACTCGACTAGCAGCTATTCCTGTAATTATTACGATGACAATTGCAGCTTTTATTGTGCACGCAGCAGACCCTTTGGGAACAAAAGAAATGGCAATTCTTTATTTAATTGCTTTTATAGTTATTGCACTTTTGGGAGGTGGAAAATATTCTGTTGACAGGAAGTAGTTCGCTTTTTAATTAAAAATCTTAACCAATAATTCCTTCAGCAAATCGCCTTGCGAAAGATTGGCGGCCCCAACCCCTTTACTTTTCATATCAACTTCACGAATTGCACCTATAATGGCACTAACTTTTTTCATGGGGTAATTTCGCGCGGCGGTTTGATAATCTTTAATAAAATATGGATTTACTCCCAGCGCTCTTGCAGCTTCACCTTTATTTGAAAGTGCGTGATATTTCAGCAATTTTGAAAAGAAGCTATACAACAATGCAACTGTCATTACCAAGGGATTATTTTTCGGATTCTGCGAAAAATATTGAATGATGGCAAACGCTTTTTTAATATCCTTTTCACCAATTGCATTCTGAAGTTCAAAATTGTTGAAATCCTTACTTATTCCTATATTTTCTTCTATAATTTGTGGTGTAATTTGTTCGCCAGGTTTTAGAATGAGCTGTAATTTTTCTAGCTCATTATTTACCTTGCTTAAATCGTTTCCGAGAAATTCAACCAGCATTTGTGCAGCTTTTGGAGTAACAGTATATCCTTTTCCAGCCAAAACACGTTTAATCCAGTCTGGAACTTGGTTTTCATACAGCTTTTTACTTTCAAAAAGAACGCCTGTTTTGGCAACAGTTTTGGCGAGTTTCTTTCGTTTATCAAGCGTTTTATATTTATAGCAAAAAACCAAAATTGTCGTGGGCTGCGGATTATCAGCATAACCCACTAAATTTTCAATAGTTCGCGAAAGGTCTTGCGCTTCTTTTACAATAACCACTTGTTTTTCAGCCATCATGGGGTAGCGCTTGGCGTTGCTGATTATGTCTTCCACGGTAACATCGCGGCCGTAAAGCACCATTTGGTTGAAGCCTTTTTCTTCTTCGGACAAAACATTTTCTTCAATATATTTTGAAATACCATCAATATAATACGGCTCCTCACCCATCAAAAAGTAGATGGGTTTTGTGTTTCCGTTTTTAATGTCAGTGATGATGGATTTTACTTTGTCTAAAGGCATTTGGATTTTTTCAGCGTATTTTATGTTGAAATTTGTTTCTTTGTTTAATGCAAAAACTCAACTTTCCAACATATTCGTTTCGCTTCAAAAGTAGCGAAAATAAAACGTTGGTTTTTGATGAAATCCGAAAAAAATTCATGGTGCTTACACCCGAGGAGTGGGTTCGTTTGCACGTTGTTCAATTTCTTTTTAAAGAAAAAAACTATCCCAAAAGCCTTATAAACGTTGAAAAGCAGCTAAAACTAAACAACACCGTGAAAAGGTATGATGTTGTGGTTTACAACAAGGACGGGAGTATTTTTTTAATTGTGGAATGCAAAGCGCCCGCGGTACCTATTAACCAACTTACTTTTGACCAAATTGCGCGATACAATCTTGCTTTGGGAGCTGAATATTTAATGGTAACAAACGGTTTGGAGCATTATTATTGTCAAATGGATTTTGAGAATGAACGGTATATTTTTTTGAAAGAAATTCCAAATTATAAATAACCTGAAAAACACTTCAAAAATCTATCTTTACAGACGTGAATGTAGCCGTAGTAATACTCAATTGGAATGGAAAGGATTTATTGGAGAAATTTCTACCTTCAGTAGTGAGGTTTTCCACGGAAGCCACTATTTATCTTGCTGATAATGCTTCAACAGATGATTCTGTTGCTTTTGTTTCCGAATTTTTTCCCTCGGTAAAAATCATACAAAATAAAATAAATGGAGGGTATGCAAAAGGTTATAATGACGCATTAAAAAATCTATCCGAAGAAATCTTCGTCCTGCTCAATAGCGATGTTGAAGTAACCGAAAATTGGTTGCAACCAGTAATTTCAGAATTTGAAAAAGATAATTCAGTCGTTGCCGCGCAGCCTAAAATCTTAGACTACAAAAACAAAGAATTCTTTGAATATGCTGGCGCCGCCGGGGGTTTTATTGACAAATATGGCTATCCCTATTGCCGCGGACGTATTTTTGATACTCTCGAAAAAGATGAAGGACAATACAATGATGTTTCAAATATTTTTTGGGCTTCTGGAGCTTGCTTATTTGTAAAAGCGGATGCTTTCTGGCAAGCTGGCGGATTTGACGAAGACTATTTTGCCCATCAAGAGGAAATTGATCTTTGCTGGCGTTTGCAATCAAAAGCGGGTAAAATATTATATGTTGGAAATTCAAAGATTTATCACGTAGGTGGAGCAACATTAGCAACCTTGAACCCTAAAAAAACATTTTACAACTTTAGAAATTCGCTTTTAAATATTTTGAAAAATGCAAAAGGAAATCAAGCTTTTACTTCAATTTTTATGCGAATGCTTTTGGATGGACTTGCTGCATTTCAATTTTTATTCCAGGGTAAACCACAACATTTCATTGCAATACTCAAAGCGCATTTTAGTTTCTATTTACTAATTCCAAAATTCCTTCAAAAAAGAAAAAAATACGCTTCAAAAATGAAATATTTTTTAATCAAATCTATTGTATTTCAGTATTTTATACAGAAGAAAAAAGTTTTTAACGAACTTTAATTTTTTTTACTTAAAGTATTGTTAATCGTTATTGGGCTAATAGCAATTTTAATAATTTTGGTTCGGAAATATTAAACAAAACAATCTAATATAACACTAACAAATTATGAAGAAACTATTGATTCTAGCATTATGTTCTAGTATGGCATTTACTTCTTGTGTATCGAGCAAGAAATATGCTGAACTTGAAGCAAAACAAAAGAACACGCAAGATTTGCTGAACACAGCAACTGTTAAACTTAACGATTGTCTTGCAGAAAGAGCAGCCTCTACAGCTCGTGCTAAAGAGCTTGAAGAGCGTTTAGCAGACATGAAAAAAACAAATTCTGATCTTATTCAAAGTTCTAAAGATCTTACAATGCTAACATCTAAAGGTGCTACTAACCTTGAAAAATCATTGGAAAGTTTAAAAGAAAAAGATCTTAAAATTACACGTTTGCAAGATGCCCTTAACAAAAAGGATAGTGTAACTCTTGCTTTGGTTACAAGTCTTAAAAGAGAAGTTGGCGTAAATGATCCAGACATTGAAGTAAATGTTGAAAAGGGTGTTGTTTACATTTCACTTTCTGATAAAGTAATATTCAAAAGCGGAAGCTACCAAATATCAGGAAGAGCTACTGAAATTTTAGGCAAAGTTGCCAAAGTAATTAACGGAAAACCTGATTTTGAAGCAATGGTTGAAGGACATACAGACAATGTTCCTTACAGCAACGGAGTTTTAGTTGACAACTGGGATTTAAGTGTAAAAAGAGCTACTGCAATTGTACGCGAATTACAAAAACTTGGTGTAGCGCCATCTCGTTTGGTTGCTGCAGGTCGTGCAGATTACGTGCCATTGGTACCTAACACAACAGCTGAAAACAGAGCAACAAACAGACGCACACGTATCTTGGTTCTTCCAAAAATTGATCAATTTTATGATATGATCGAAAAGGAAATGAAAAACCTTGAAGCTGGAGGAAAATAATTTCCTGAAATAAAAATAATGAAAACCCGGTCCCAAAAAGACCGGGTTTTTTAATTGATATGCTCATAAAATCCTAGTGAAGCTTTTTGTATATTTAGATACGAAATATAACACGCTATAATTATTTTAAAAATGGAAGAATTCAAAACCAATTGGACACGCGAAGAACTGAAAGCCTATATTTTGTTATACTGTGCCTACGCGAATTTTATTGAAACAAAAGCAGAAAAAGAGTACATAAAATCGAAAGTGGGTGAAGAAGAATATCGTCAAATCCATAAGGAATTTGATCAGGACAATGATTATCAACGTATACAAAAAATTCAGAGTACCGTAGCACGTTACGATTATTCCAAAAATGAGATAGATAGACTTTTTAAAAACATAAAAAAATTATTTCTTGCAGACGGCTCCATAGATATTCTTGAAGAAAACATATATCGGGGATTACAGCATCTGCTAAAATAACTTATCTCAACTCTGAAATCATTCACGAAAAAGAATTAAATATAATCGAAAAATTCTACGAAGCTTTTGCGAACTTGGACGCAGAGCGCATGCTAGAATATTATGACAACAATGTAACTTTTGAAGATCCAGCTTTTGGTGTTTTACACGGTGAAGAGGCTAAAAACATGTGGCGAATGCTTTGTAAAACCCAACAAGGGAAGGATTTCAAAGTAGTAACCTCAAACATAGAATGTACTCCCAAAGCGGGAAAAGCACGCTGGGAAGCCTATTATACCTTCAGTAAAACAGGAAGAAAAGTTCACAATGTGGTTAATGCTACTTTCAAATTTAAGGATGGAAAAATTATAAACCACGTTGATAAGTTCAATCTTTACAGATGGTCTAAACAAGCTTTAGGTTTTAGAGGCTTTTTAATTGGTTGGACAGCTTTCTTCAAACAAAAACTTAACCAGCAAACACGATTTCTACTTTCAGAATTCAAGAAAAAAAATGCAACAGTTTAAAGCTCCAAGCTTCCTTTGCCCTCACGTATTACAACAGGCGAATCACCAGTGAGGTCAATTACTGTTGAAGGGATATTTCCCCCATAACCACCGTCAATAACAAGGTCAACCAAATTGTCCCATTTTTCAAGAATAAGCTCAGGATCAGTTGTATATTCTATCACTTCATCCTCATCTTTTATAGACGTAGAAATTATGGGATTTCCCAATGCTTGAACAATAGCACGCGTTATGGAATTGTCTGGTACCCTTATACCTACTTCTTTTTTCTTTTTAAAAACAGTTGGAAGATTATTATTTCCAGGCAGAATAAATGTGTAGGGGCCTGGTAAGTTTCGTTTTAGCAATTTAAAGGTGGGTGTATCTATTTGTTTCACATAATCACTCAGATTGCTTAAATCTTCGCATACAAAAGAGAAATTCGCCTTTTCTAGTTTCACGCCACGCAATTGTGCCACACGTTCCATCGCACGGTTACTTTTTATATCGCAACCCAAGGCATAAACCGTATCGCTTGGATAAATAATAACACCTCCATCTCGAAGAATTTTTACAACCTTCTTAATTTCCTTTGGGTTGGGATTTTCTTCGTAAATCTTTATAAATTCAGCCATAGCGAAACTTTTTTGTTTTAAATATAAAGCATTTTATAAGAATTAACAACTTCTTGAATAACGCATAACATAAAAAATGTATTTCACCGTTATTCCTTTTAATAAGGTCTATTTATGAAAAAACTCCTCATTCTAATTCTTTTCTTCGGAATTCAATTTAGTTATGTTTCCTGTTCAAAAGACAGTGAAAATAATACGGAACAACCCTTGGTTGCTGAAACTTTCATGAACGTTTCCTACGGAAGCAATTCCCAAGAAAAATACGATCTCTATTTACCCGCTGACCGCTCATCAGGTAAAACTAAAGTTATTGTTCTTGTTCACGGCGGCGGATGGACTGGCGGCGACAAAGCAGACATGGATTTTTTGGTTCCTTACATAAAACTTAGACATCCAAATCACGCAATAGTTAATATTAACTATGTGCTTGCAGATATAAATACGCCTGCATTTCCAAACCAATTTTTGGATCTGGATGCTGTTATTAATAAGCTTACAGTTGAAAAAGAGGATTTACAGATTTTACCACAATTTGCACTTATTGGCGCAAGTGCAGGTGCACATATTTCGTTAATGTATGATTATATATATGACCTAGACGACCAAATAAAAATGGTTGGAGACATTGTAGGACCATCAGATTTTACTGATCCGTTTTACAGTGAAAACCCCAATTTTTCACTTTTAATGACTGCTTTGGTTGATGAAAGCGCATATCCTCCTGGAACAAATTATGCTGAAGTTTTAAGCCCAGCGCTTCGAGTTACAAACGCCAGTAGCCCTACCCTACTTTTTTATGGAAACACAGATCCTTTGGTACCTCTTGCAAATGCTACTACATTAAATACTGCACTCCTCAATTCACAAATAGATCATATTTTAAATATTTATGAAGGTGGTCACGGTGATTGGGCAACAAATGACATTGAAAATATGAAAACCCAGATAAGCACTTATATTGATACTTATTTGGAAGTGAATGAATAAATAGAATTTCGGGGTTTCTTAATTTGAAATCACGAATGAGTATTTGACGAATTATGTATTCATCACCTTAAGTTTTGCAAAACGAAGTAGTAACTTTTTCAAGCCGCCGTTTTCAAAATCTATTTCCGCTTTTGTATCAGCGCCAACCCCTTCAATTTTAAGAATCTTCCCTTTTCCGAAGCGAACGTGTTCAACCATGGTTCCCACATTTAGGTTTGCGTCTGCGGCATTAAAATTTTTATCAGTATTGCTTAAAACTGGCTTCAACCTTCTCAGTTTTCGAAGTTGTTCTTCAGTTGGGCCTGTTGGTGCTTTGCTCGCCACAGGTTTCCGAAGCCGCAACTTGCTATGGTCTACTTCATCAAAAATATCTGCATCCAACAAGGGTTTATACCTGTTTTCAGTAATTGGAGTCAAGTATTCTAGGAAACTTTCATCAATTTCCTCAATAAAACGGCTCGGTTCGGCGTCAATCAATTTTCCCCAACGATAGCGGGATTGGGTATATGTTAAATAAGCTTGTTTTTCAGCACGCGTCAAAGCAACATAAAACAAGCGTCTTTCCTCTTCCAATTCACTGCGGGTATTCATACTCATTCCGCTGGGAAAAAGATCTTCTTCCATTCCAACAATATATACGTATGGAAACTCCAACCCTTTTGCCAAATGGACGGTCATTAAAGCCACGCGATCACCATCGCCCTTGTCATTATCTAAGTCTGTGGCAAGTGCCACATCTTCCATAAATTCTGAAAGTGAACCTGTGGCATCGGCAATTTCTTTTTGTTCCTCTACAAAATCGCGCATCCCGTTCAATAACTCTTCAATATTCTCAATCCGTGCGATTCCTTCTGGAGTACCGTCTTTTTTAAGTTCTTGAAGTAAACCTGTTTTTTTTGAAACGTGTTCGGTAATGGTGAAAGCATCGTAATTTTTATTTAAAACTTGAAAACTTTCAATCATCGTAACAAAATCCTGTAATTTAGTTTTAGTTCCCGAATTTATCTTCAAATCAATTTTGTCGATATTTTTCATTACTTCAAAAATCGAACGGCTGTAATGATTTGAAGCTACAATCAATCTTTCAATAGTAGTTTCACCAATTCCACGAGCTGGATAATTTATTACACGTTTTAGAGCCTCCTCGTCTTTCGGGTTTAAAACCAATCGCAGATATGCCAAAACGTCTTTTATTTCCTTTCTTTGGTAAAAACTGAGTCCGCCGTAAATTCTGTATGGAATATCTTTCTTCCTAAGCGCATCTTCAATCGCTCGGCTTTGTGCATTGGTTCGGTACAAAATAGCAAAATCGCCATCTTTCAGCTGGTGGTTCATTTTATTTTCAAAAATGGAACTGGCCACAAAACGACCTTCATCACCATCCGTCATTGTCCGGTTTACGAGAATTTTAGTACCTTCATCATTGGCTGTCCACACAACTTTTTCAAGACGGGTCTTATTCTTTTCAATGATACTATTTGCAGCGCTTACAATGTTTTTTGTGGAGCGATAATTTTGTTCCAAACGAAACACTTTCACATCATCATAATCTTTTTGAAAATTTAAAATGTTGTTGATATTCGCTCCGCGGAAAGCGTAAATACTCTGCGCGTCATCGCCCACAACACAAATATTTTGAAACCTGTCAGAAAGTGCGCGCACAATCAAATACTGACTGTGATTGGTATCTTGGTACTCATCCACCAATATGTAGCGGAATCGGTTTTGATATTTTGCCAAAACATCTGGAAAACGCGTTAAAAGCTCGTTGGTCTTCAATAACAAATCATCAAAATCCATTGCGCCAGCCTTGAAACACTTATCTACATACGATTTATAAATATCTCCCAATCGCGGCATTTTTGCCATTGCATCGGCTTCCATCAATTCAGGGTTGTTGAAATACGCTTTTACGGTAATCAGACTGTTTTTATAAGAAGAAATCCGCGAATAGACCTGTTTGTACTTATAAACGTCTTTATCTAGATGCATTTCTTTGATGACAGCGCGAATCACACTTTGTGAATCCTGGGTGTCATAAATTGTAAAATTTGAAGGATAGCCCAATTTATCTGCTTCAAAACGAAGTATTTTCGCAAAAATACTGTGGAAAGTTCCCATCCAAAGATTTTTGGCTTCGCTTGCGCCTACAATTTTTGAGATACGGTTTTTCATCTCGCGCGCCGCTTTGTTGGTAAATGTTAATGCCAAAATATTAAAAGGGTCCACTCCCAGCGACATTAGGTAAGCAATTCTAAAAGTGAGCACACGAGTTTTACCAGAACCGGCACCCGCAATTACTATCATTGCCCCGTCTTTTTGCAGCACTGGCGCACGCTGGGCATCATTGAGTTGTTCTAAATACTTTTCCAAAACTTCCTTTTCTTCAAGCTGTGAAAATAACCATTATCAAACTTTTATTAGAAGTGATTTTGGAGAAATTATAAACAATAATATATGACTCAATTATATTTTAAAAGTCTAGTACTTTTAAAAACCATTTAATTTTAAATATCTTTATAAAAAAACTTTCTATGGATGCATTTTTAGCTTTTCTATCCCAAATCCCTTGGTGGGGCTGGGTTCTCTTCTTCCTTTTAATTGTTGCCATTCGCGACATATTTTTCAACAAGCGCCATACGGTAAGCCATAATTTCCCCATAGTTGGCCATATACGTTATATGTTAGAAAGCATTGGGCCGGAGCTTCGGCAGTATATTGTAGCAAACAACAGAGAAGAGCTTCCTTTTAACCGTATAGAACGGGGATGGATTTATGCTTCTGCGAAAAACGAAAATAATTATGAAGGCTTCGGGACAGACCGAGATATTTATGAGCCAAATTATATTTTCATAAACAATTCGCTACTTCCTTATAAAGTTGAAAAAGAAAATCCCAATTATAAAAATCCATATTTTGTTCCCTGTGCAAAATTGATGGGGGGCTACCACAAAAGAAGAAGACCTTACAGACCAACCTCTGTAATTAACGTTTCCGCAATGAGTTTTGGCTCATTATCTGCGCGAGCAATCGAATCGCTAAATAAAGGATGTGGATTGGCTTATTGCTACCACAATACAGGTGAAGGTGGCCTTTCCCCATACCATAAAACTGGGGCGGACGTGGTTTTTCACTTTGGGACAGGATATTTTGGTGTTCGCGATGAAAACGGAGAGTTTTCTATGGAAAAAATTGTAAAACTTGTAAATGAAAACCCACAGGTTAGAGCTATTGAAGTGAAACTTTCGCAAGGTGCAAAACCAGGAAAAGGGGGTGTTCTGCCAGGTGCAAAAATAACACCCGAAATTGCTGAAATAAGACATGTACCATTGGGCAAAGATGTTCTTTCACCACCCAATCATACAGCTTTTGAGGGAGTAAAAGGTTTAGTTGAATTTGTGGAAAGCATTGCCGAAGCTACCGGTCTTCCTGTTGGAATAAAATCTGCAGTTGGCCGTTTAGGCGAATGGGAAGAGCTTGCGAAAATCATGAAAGAAACTGGTAAAGGGCCAGATTTTATAACTATTGACGGAGGCGAGGGTGGAACTGGTGCCTCACCGCCAAGTTTTGCCGATCACGTATCGTTACCTTGGCTTTTTGGTTTTGCTGAAGTTTATAAGATTTTCAAAAAAAATAACATCTGTGATCAAATAGTATTTATAGGGAGTGGAAAATTAGGCTTTCCCGCCAGGGCAGCAATGGCCTTCTCAATGGGCGCAGATTTAGTAAATGTAGCACGAGAAGCAATGATGAGTATTGGCTGTATCCAAGCACAACAGTGCCACACAAATAAATGCCCAAGCGGTGTTGCCACCCAAAATAAATGGTTGCAGCGAGGTATAAATATAGAAGACAAATCTGTTCGGGCCCATTTCTATTTTAAAAACTTTAGAAAAGAACTCTTGGAGATGACACACGCATGTGGCTATGAGCATCCCTGCCAATTTACCATGGATGATGTGGATTTAACCGTAGGCGATAAAAATCTAATTAAAACTTTGGCAGAATCTTTTATGTACCACAAATGCGCTGTTCCTTTTGAAAGTGTAAAAGCCCTTTCCCATTGTCCACATCTTGGTGGAAATTTCCACGAAAAAGAGGCGAAAAAAGAAGTGAAGGCAATGAAAAAGGAAAATAAAGTTCGCTATTAACGTTTTGAAGTCAACGTATCTCTTGCTCATATTCCAAAAACACATTAAGTTTGTTCTCCTTTAAAAATATTTATGGAAGAAGCAACCCAAATTATTAGTTATGTAGCCTATCTATTGCCTGCAATTGTTGTAGGCATTATTGCCTATTTCTTCTTTAAAGGCCACACTGCCAATGAGGAAGGCCGGAGAAGATATTTGGTTCAAAAAGAGGCACAAAAACAGGTATTACCACTTCGCCTGCAGGCTTATGAAAGAATAACATTGTTTTTGGAGAGAATTGATCCAAACAAATTATTAGTGCGTGTAAAACCGTTTTCAGATTCGAAAGACGATTATGAGAACTTGCTTATTAAAAATATTGAGCAGGAATACGAACACAATCTTACACAACAAATTTATGTTACTCCTGAATGTTGGAATTTGGTGAATGCCGCAAAAAATGCTACCATTCATGTGATTCGCCAAGGAGCAATGCATGAAAAAGATGGCAATGTTGATAAAATGCGTACATGGCTTCTTCAAAATTTTATGGAAGAAGTTTCTCCCTCACAAAAAGCTATGGCATATTTAAAAAATGAGGTAAGTGAGCTTTTTTAAAATTTAGGGAGTAAACATATTGTGATGAATGGCAAAAAGTACTAAGCCAATTCTATTTTTTATTCCAAGTTTTTTATATAGCGAATCTCTATAACCCTCAACGGTTTTGTAGCTGCAGAACATTACCTCAGAAATTTGTTTGTAGTTCATTTCAGTACACGCAAGTTTAATAAACTCAATTTCTTTTTCCTTTAATTCAGTATCTGTTTCTTTTTCCAAAGATTCCATAAGTATTTGAGAAACTGTATTTGTATAGTAATGACCATTTTCTATAACCTGTAATAATGCTTCTTCAAGAATATCTTTTTTGGTATCTTTCATTAAATAGCCTTTGGCACCAGCTCGAAGCATTTTCAAAATAGTGTATTCATCCTCTTCTATAGAAAGGGCAAGTACTTTTACATTGGGATACTTTTTTCTGAGTTGTTCAGTTGTTTCTATTCCGTTTAGAATGGGCATTTTTATATCCATCAATACCAAATCTGGAATATTTAGAGGATTTTCAAATTTATCCAATAGCTCCTGCCCGTTTTTGCATAAGTACGAAACTTTAAAATTATTAAAGCCTTGAACCAGGCCGCCGATTGCCTGGGAAAGCAAAAAATGATCGTCAACTACTACTACTGAATAATTCATTCTAATCTCCTTTTAAATTTATTTTTCTGAAAATTTTCCTATGCAAATTTATATTTTAAGTGCAAAGCCGTTCCCTTTCCTTTTACTGAATCTATCTTCAAAATTGAATTGATAAGTTGAGCCCTTGTTTTCATGTTTTTCAATCCAATTCCCATAAAATCACCACTTTTTTCAAACCCTACTCCATTGTCTTCGGCAATAATGGCCAATTCCTCAGTAGTATAATTGAGTACCACTTTTAGGGTAGATGCTTTTGAATGCTTTATGGTATTTGAAAAAAATTCCTGTAAAATTCTAAATAGAATAATCTGGGTATTTACTTCAATTGGAACCACGGTTCCATTGATGGTTAATTGGGCTGCAATAAATTTTAATCTATTGAACCTCTCTATTTCCAAGCTAACGGCTTCTTTTAAACTTAGGCTTTTTAATGCTTCGGGATTTATCAGTTTGGAAAGCGCCCTAAGCTCATCAAGGCCAGTGCCTATGGTTTGTGAAACCTCAGCCATCAATTCGGGTTTCTCCTGTGCCATTTGGGCCTGTATTTTAGCGAGAGTCATTAACTGCCCAATATTGTCATGAAGTTCCCAACTTATGTTTCGCAGGGTTTCTTCCCTAATTTCAATTTGTGATTCTGCCAATTCACGATCAAAAGCTTTTTTGGTCTCTTGCTGTTCCCACAACAATCTGTTTTTCCTTCGGGAAAAAACACTGAACATGACAATAACAATACCTACCAAGGTTATTGGAATTGCAATTGCAACTAAAATTATGATCTCTTTTTCATCCATAAAAATCCTGTTAGAAAGAATAAATACATAATAGTTACAAGCGAGGACTGTATTAAAATTAAAAGCTCAAAAAAATTGTCAGGTTTATAAAACCAAGTTTTGATAATCTTTATTGGAATATAACCAATATAAAACAGAAAAAGGCCAACGCTTACCCAGAACAATAAATCATTTTTTATAACAAGTACTAGAGAAGATTGCAGAATGTTTATGTAATAAAGTATAATACATAAAACCAATATTCCTGCCCCTGCAATATATGTTCTAGCAAAAGAATTTTCATAAATATTAGTGAAAATTAAATCGCTTAAAAAAATTATTAAAAAAATCCCGATACCTATTTTAATATACTTTTTAAACCTTTTATCATCAATTATCTCCATAAACACATAAAAGAAGAATAAAAAATGGATTAAATAATAGATATTAAATATAACCTGATTAATAACTAAATAATCATATTTGGTGAAGTATCCCCCATATTCCGTTGCGATGGTGAAAAAAAAAATAATTGGCAAATACTTTAATGGAGTATTTTTATATAATGGAAATCTAATTATAGCAACAAGAAAAACGATGACATAAAGTGCCAGATATGTATTCTCAAGTATTTTTAAAACTGTTTCCAAGAAAATCTAAAGGACCCTAATTGTTATTGCCAAAACCACCCGTGCCTGGAGGCGGGGCTAATTGTGTGTCATTCAAAATCAAACTTGTAGTTCCTCCTCCTTGAACCGCTGTATTATTTGAAATGAAAAATCCAGCTTCATTCATTTGTCCTGTAGAATCAGCTTGTCTTTTATTCTGGTTTATTTCTTTAGTTGAGTTAACTCTACTGATAGGTACTGCTGTGGGTTTTCCATCAACTTCCTCTATTGAAAAGTCTACGTTTTTTCCCTCATAAGCAATAGTTGGCACTACAAAAAAGCTATTTTTTCTTGGGTATTTCACCACATCTCCATTCGCGAATTTATCACTGTTTGGGTAGTTGGAAAGATAAAAACGTAAAGTCTTGATATCTACATTTGCCTGACCAGCTTCGTGTTCTATATAAGCAATGTATTGTTTTACGGTTTGTAAATCATATTCTGCATAGCGGGTAGGCTCAAAATTTGAACCATCTAAAGCAATGCTGTCCTCATACTTCTTTATAATAGGAACTCGTCTTTGCGTATATGCATCATACATCTCTCCTGCACGTTCTACTGAGATTATATGGTCTTTTGGGGGGCCTTCATACGGAGACTCATCATGTGTTGATGGCTCTTGGCAACTAAAAAGCAGCAAATTTGTAAAAAACAATAACATGAATAGTTTGGTCATTTTTGTGGTCATGATGATTTTTTTTAAGGTTGTGGTATAAAGGTAGTTACAAAAGCAGGGATTTAAAAATATGCTTTTAAAAATAAACTATGAAGATGAATTTAAAATGCTGGTAATAAAACAATTAAAAAAAAACACATAAGAGAAAACAGGGAAAACACTTAAAAAAAGGGGGAAATCACCCGAAAGTAAGCTTAAACATCGTTGGCTTTTATTTCGTTCAATTCATTGTTTTTTTGATCTGCAAATTCATAGCCACGCTCCCACCATTTTCCCATCATTACCTTATCAAAAATCAATGAATTGGTTGTTAAAACCGTAGGTGTATAATATAGGTTTATAATAACATCTTTATTGGCAGCCACGAATTTCCCGATGCGGATATTCTGTTTTTCAATCCTGTCAGCCATATAACTGTGCATATTGGTAAGTAATGAAAACACATTTTTGGATGGAAGTCGGTTATAATACGTAACCTCTGTTTCCAAAATAATTACATCTATTGTTGTTGCACCTCTATTTATAGCCTCCTCTATAGGCACCATACTGCCAAAACCGCCATCGGCATACTCACATCCGTCCTTCTTGACCAAACTCATAAAAGGCGTGAAATTTGAAGAAATCCAAATCCAGTCCAAAAAATCCTTATACTCAAAATCATTAACAGATTTATATTCAACTTGGTTTAGTGAAAGATTTGATACAGTTACCACTACTTCTTTATTGGAAGCCTTCAACTTATTGAATTCTGTTTCGGTAAGGGTCCTTTCAATCAATTTCCGAAGGTTCAAACTTTCTCCAAATGTTTTTTTCCCCTTCATAAAATTTTTCAGAACGGTGAAATGATTTATCGCTATTTGCTTCCCTCCAAATTTATCTTCTTTTATAATAAAGGGACAACTACTGAATATACTATCCTGATTCACTGAAGTGAAAACCTCTTTTATTTTTTCAACCTCGTTTAAAGCTAAATGTGAAATCAATAAACTGCCCGTTGATGTGCCCACGAAAAGCTCATAATTATGTTGAAGCTGCTCCATTAAATACTGCGCCACGCCACCTGCGAACGCGCCTTTGCTTCCTCCGCCTGAAATTACCAGTGCTCTCATTCCTTTATAATTGAGTTTAAATAATTTGCAGCTTTTCCTGAAACTTGTCTGCCCAAAACTTTCACTTGTTCATAATATTTTTTATCCTGAAGTAAATTGTTCAACATTTCTTTTGAAGGTTTTGAAAAACGCCATGTTGGGTGCACACAGGCTTCAGCTAAATTTTTAAGTGTTTCCAAATCCCACAGTTGAAGCTCGTTTACATATTCAAAAGCCTTTTCACGTATTTCAAAACTGTAATCTGTGGAAGTATAATTTTTAAGTTCCTTTAAATAATTTTCCTTTTCGGCATTTTCATATCCATCAGTAATCAAAGCCAAAGTCAACCACAACTGTCTTATGTTTTTATTCTGAAAACCTTCAATGCCTTTTGTTTTGTTTAGATACTTTACTCTTTTCTCCGGAAACTGCATCCACAATTGATATAAGACAGTTTCCATTGTAACATAGGATTTATCACTTAAAAGACTTTCATATTCCTTCTGAAGCTCTTTTGGAATGGTTTGCAACGAAAGCGCCACCGCCTGCCGAACATAAAGATTATTACTTTCAAAAGCATTTTTATAAAGCGGAAGTGTTTCAGAAATAGGTTCATCTACCAATTGATAAACCGCTTCCTGCCCAATAAAATCATTTGGAAAAGTGAGTGCGGTTTTCAACTGAATCTTTTTGTCTTCCAAAGGCGTTGCACGAAGCGCAGAAACTTCAAAATATTTTTTGATAAAAGTAGATTTCAATAACGATTGATAAGCTTCTTCACTTTGAAAAGCACTCTGCTGCAGCCAATCCTTTTCAAAGTCTGAAATATCAATTGCTGAAACCGCTTTCACTTCATTTAAAAAATCTTCGGTGGAAACATTTTTGAATTTATATTTTTCCAAATAGTTTTTGATGGCAGTTTTAAACGCCTCGTCCCCTATTCGCTCTCTTAAAAGATGAAGCGCCCACGCTCCTTTTTGGTAAAAAGTAAGCGAGCTTGCTTTGGGGTTTAAAAGCGATTCGCCTTTCCCTTCATCGCTGGCAGCCTTTAATTGCTCGGCGGTTTGATACAATTGCCAGTAATAATAATCATCTCCAAAAATTTCCTTTTCAGTCAGTAAGGCGTAATAAGTCGCGAAACCCTCCTGCAGCCAATGATCCTCGCTGCCCTTTTCGGTAACCATATCGCCAAACCATTGATGGGCGAGTTCGTGGGCATTCACGTTAATGTAATTTCTGTCGTTAAAACCTGTGGAATCTACCATAAACGCCTCAGAAAAAAAAGTGGCGGTTGTATTTTCCATTCCAGCATACAGAAAATCGCGAACGGGAACTTGTTTGTAATTTTGCCACGGATATGGCACTCCTATTTCACTTTCCAAAAAGTCAAAAATCTGTTTGCTGTAGCGGTACGTTGCCTCAACTTTCATTGAATCTGAGAGTTTATAGTATAATTCAATTGGCGTTCCTGAATTTGAGAATAATTCTTTTTTATTAAAATCACCAATGGCAAATGCAACCAAATAGCTGGACATGGGCTCTTTCATGTCGAAATGCCAATATTTTACACTTCCTTTATTTTCAACATTTAAAAACTTTCCATTTGCTATAACATTTTTTTCGTCAGAAGATACAATGGATAAATCGAATTCAATCTTATCATTTACATCATCTATACTTGGCAACCAATGCGAAGTATATTTGCCCTGGCCCTGTGTCCAGATTTCATTTCCAAAGAAATAGAGAGTTTGCTTAGGTTCCGCTTCATAGGTGAAAAACGCAGTATAAGTCCTACCTGCCTCAAAACTGTTTAAAAGCCAAATCTTCTCACTTCCTGCTTTTACAACAATACCTTCCAAAGCAAAATTAATAACCTTCATGTTTTTAGCGTCCAAATAAATAGAGTCTGTTTTCTGAAGTATTTTAAAAGAACATTTCACCGTTCCTTTTATACTTTTTTTAGCAGACATAGGGGTTACCGTCGCATTTATATTTAAAAAATCCACAACATCCGTCTGTTGTGCAAATACCGTAAAACTTGAAAAAAGAAACGCAATAAAAAACTTGTTCATTTTAGTGAAGGGCAATTTAATTAGAGAAAGCAAATTACAAATTTTCAACCAATGAGATTCCTGCCTACGCAGGAATTAAGTATTTTCGTTTTATGAATGCCAACTTTCTCCAAACTCCAATAGATTATCTGAAAGGCGTCGGCCCAAACAGGGCGGATTTGCTGAAAAAAGAGCTTGGTATTCACACCTTTCAGGATTTGTTGAATCTTTTCCCGAACCGATATCTGGACCGCACGCAGTATTATAAAATTACGCAATTGCAGCAAACCAATGCTGAAGTTCAGATTATCGGGAAAATCACACATATAAAAACGATAGAACAAAAACGTGGAAAAAGACTTGTCGCTACTTTTATTGACGAAACTGGAACTATTGAATTGGTTTGGTTTCGCGGCCAAAAATGGATTCGGGAGAATTTAAAGTTGAATGTTCCGTATGTAATTTTTGGAAAAACGAATTATTTCAATAATAGTTTTTCTATGCCACATCCCGAAATGGAATTGCTGGACGCGCACGAGAAAAGTATCCGTTCTGCAATGCAACCGGTATATCCTTCCACAGAAAAATTAGGTAATAGTGGCATCACAAATCGAGTGATAAATGGACTGATGCAACAACTGTTTTTGGAGAGCAAAAATGCCTTCGCGGAAACCCTCTCAAAACCACTTTTGGAACAGCTAAAATTAGACTCAAAAAAGGAGGCACTTTTCAACATACATTTTCCGAAAAGTCAGGCACATTTGGCGCGCGCACAATACCGATTAAAGTTTGAAGAATTATTCTATATCCAACTGCAATTAATTCGAAAAAATCTCATCCATAAATCGAAAATTAAAGGCTATCCTTTTGATAAAATTGGGCCTAATTTCAATACTTTTTTTTCTGAACATTTACCCTTTGAATTGACAGAAGCACAAAAGCGGGTGATCAAAGAAATACGAAACGATTTGGGAAGCAACGCACAGATGAACCGACTTTTACAAGGCGATGTTGGCTCTGGTAAGACAATAGTAGCGCTAATGTCAATGTTAATAGCTATTGACAACGGTTTTCAAGCTTGTTTAATGGCGCCTACTGAAATTTTGTCAGTACAGCATTATACAGGTTTAGTTGAATTATGTAAAAAACTGAACACCAGCATTGAATTGTTGACTGGTTCAACTAAAACTTCAAAAAGAAGGGAAATTCACAAAAAACTCGAAAATGGCGAATTAGACATCCTAATTGGTACTCATGCGCTGCTCGAAGATAAGGTAAAATTTAAAAATTTGGGGCTTGCAATTGTGGATGAGCAACACCGTTTTGGGGTAGAACAACGCAGTAAATTATGGCATAAAAATGAGTACCCGCCACACGTACTTGTAATGACCGCCACCCCCATCCCCCGCACCCTTGCTATGAGCGTTTATGGCGACCTAGATATTAGTGTAATTGACGAGCTTCCACCGGGTAGAAAAGACATTAAAACCGTGCACCGTTTTGATGCAAATAGACTGAAGGTTTTTCGCTTTATAAAAGACGAAATTTCAAAGGGCAGACAGGTGTATATTGTGTACCCTTTAATACAGGAAAGTGAAACCATGGATTACAAAGATTTGATGGACGGATACGAGAGTATCGTACGCGAATTTCCGCAGCCAAATTATCAAGTTTCCATACTTCACGGACAGATGAAACCTGCCGACAAAGAGTATGAAATGAACCGTTTTATAAAAGGCGAAACACAAATTATGGTCGCCACTACGGTTATTGAAGTTGGTGTAAATGTTCCTAATGCCAGCGTTATGATTGTGGAAAGTGCAGAACGTTTCGGACTTTCACAATTACACCAATTGCGTGGTCGTGTGGGTCGTGGTGCCGAACAGAGTTACTGCATTTTAATGACTAGCCATAAACTATCTGCTGACGCCAAAACTCGTTTGGAAACGATGGTAAGAACCAGCGACGGTTTTGAAATCGCGGAAGTAGATTTAAAACTCCGTGGCCCCGGCGATATGATGGGCACCCAACAAAGTGGTGTACTAAATCTTCGTATTGCTGATATAATAAAGGATTCGGAAATATTGAAAATCGCGCGTAGCTATGCAATGCAAGTATTGAAAGCTGACCCCAACCTTTCTTCCGAAGAAAACATTCCTATAAAAAATACGTACGCACAGTTGGTGAAATATCGAAATATCTGGAATTATATTTCATAAATTATCACTAAAATTGCTTTCTTTTCACTGAGATAAAAGTTACGAAGGAGAGATCTGCAATTAAGACATTCCACTGATGGAAAGAACATATACTAATGTAAGATAAAACTCTCTTAAATTAGGGGGATTTACCCCTAACCTAGTTCATATATTTATTGTAATTTGTTGTAAACTAAATATATATGGATCAAAACAGCCAATCTTAAGCTAAATGAAATGTTTCAAACGCATGTTCCATCCAAGATTCTACAACCCTACATTGCATTTTATTATACCATAAAATGCAAGAAGACCGATTATGACAATATAATAAGTGAGTATAATTTACCCAGTGGTTTTGGACATATGGGGTTTCACTTTTGTGGTTCTTTTTATGTAGTTCAAAAAAAAGGAGAACAAGAACTACCGAGATTTTACACCGTAGGCCAGCAAACCCAACACTACTATATGAATTCTGACTCGTCCAAGGTAGATCTCTATGCTGTAACGTTTAAACCAACAGGGTTATGGCATTTTTTTGGATTGGATATGCCATCAATTACAGATAAGGCAATTGCAACTACTTCACTCTTTAATAATAATATTCAGAAATTTACCAAGCAATTTGATTCTCAACAAGGCGATAAACTAAAGATTAAGCTTATTGAAAATCTTTTAATTAATCATTTATTAACGGTAAATCCGCAATTAAATGTAATTGATTCTGCAATACAAAGAATAAATGAAACTTACGGTTGTTGTTCAATTACAGAACTTATAAGTTATTTAGGAATTAACGAGCGCTACTTTCAAAAACAGTTTAAAAAAATGGTCGGCATCACTCCCACCGTATACAAGCGCATTGTGCGTTTTAATTATATGTTTGCAGAAATAAAGAACGAAACTCCAATCGATTGTAAGGCCTTAATTGCACTATTTAATTATTACGATTTTTCCCATTTCTCCAAGGATTTTAAAAAATATTGTGGCGCCTGTCCTTCTAAATTTCATATTGAAAAGTTCAAATTTCTTCAAGAGCTTATGGCTTCAAAAGCTTTTCTCAACCCACCACTATAAAATTCTCCCCCACTATATAATTGATTTCCAGATACTAAATGGCGGTTTTATACAACTCAATATTAGATTTTCCAATTACATTTAAACATCTTAACTCCCAATTACTAATTATTAAAAGAATATTAACCACTTTAAAATTATCATTATGGGACATTTCAACTTTATCCATTCCGGAGTAAAAACAGCCGAAAACTATTTTACAATTCACGTTGGACCATTCGAATTTAACAACAATAATAGATGTGATACTCGCATAAAAAGGCTTCGATTTAGCAAAATGAAAAAAAATCTAACATTTATTTTATGTCTTTTCTCTTTAGTGTGCCTTGGTCAAAACACCCCACCACAAATTGAAATTACCGATTTAACGGAAGATGAAACTGCAAAAACCCTTACCGTTAATTATTCTTTAAGCGATGCTGAAAGTGATATATGTGAAGTGTGGCTAAAAATTTCCTTAGATGATGGGATCTATTTTGAAACAATACCACAAGCTAACATTACTGGAGATATCGGTACAGGTATAAATCCTGATCCAACACTTTCTCTAACTTGGGATTATTCAGACCTAACTGTAGGAATTAGAGATGTAGATATCAAACTATTTGCCTCAGATAACCAAGCAGTTGATATTGCCGAAATGGTCAGTCAAGTAGATGAAGCAAGGTTATTGAGCGACTTACAATTTATTGAAGGTGAGCGGCATTATTTAACGGCTCCTGTCCATCTGGAAGAAGTACGCACATTTATTGAAGATGCTTTTACGGATGCAAATCTTCAAACCGAACGCCAAGATTTTGTAGTTTCTGGTACGGGAGGTACGACGATGCAGAATATCCTGGGTCGCCAACCTGGTGCTAAAGATGAAGCCACTACCTATGTCATCGACGGACATTTTGATGGGGTTTCTGGCAGTCCAGCGGCAGACGACAACGGCTCGGCAGTAGTAGGAACACTTGAAGCATTGCGCATATTGTCGCAATATTCCTTTGAACATTCCATTCGTTTTATTGGTTTTGATGCTGAAGAAAGTTTTTCGGCCAGCGGTAGCGATAAGTACATTTCCGATGGCATTAAACCTTTTGAAGATTTACAGGGAACTTTAAATATGGAGATGATTGGTTTTTATTCTGATGAAATAAATTCGCAAAGTTTGCCTGTAGGTTTCGGCACGCTATTTCCAGATGTTGCCCAAGCGGTTGAAGATGATGAGTTTCGAGGTAATTTTCTGTTTGGATGTGGCAACACCACATCAGATCCTTTATTAGCAGCTTTTGTAAGTGCTTCTGAAACGTATGTTTCGGAATTAAGGGTTCTTACTGTCTCTGTACCTGGTAATGGTGAAGTGACCCCAGATCTTCGTAGAAGTGATCATGCTGCTTTTTGGGATGCAGGTTTACAGGCGTTGATGCTTACAGATACTGCCGATTTTAGAAACCTTAATTATCATACTTCTGGCGATACCAGTAATACACTCAATTTTGAATTTATGAGGGATGTTGTTAAAACAATTTTGGCTACAGCCGCCGAACTAGCCGTACCCATTAGTGCAGGTTCTGACGAAGCTGATTTATCTATTTGGCTGAGTGTGGAAGATCACAATACACAGTTTCCCGCCAAGGTGAATATATTTCCCAATCCTTCAAATGGACTCTTGTCGTTGCGTGTTGAGAATGCTAAATCCGGATTTACCTCGCAGGTTGACGTTTATAACTTAACTGGAAAACGTGTATATCAAGATGTTCTAGATTTTTCAGCTGGTACCAGCAATTCTGAAATCAATCTACAGCATTTAGCTAATGGTTCTTATATTCTTAAGCTGCAATGTGAAAATGTCACAAAATCCATTGGTTTTATTATTGCTGAATGATTTACAAATCGGAGATAAAAGCTAAAATGGATTAATGGATTTTTTTATTTGACTCCCCATAAACAGACTTTTAAATGCAGAATGATTTTATCATTACTACACAGTTTATTCTGTGAATATTAACTGAATTATTCACCTAGTCAATTACTAATCTTAAATTTTAAAATTATGAAAACATATACATTCGCATTCGCAATTTGCGTATTCTTGACCCTCACAATGTCTGGGCAAAAAGCCGCAAAAATAAATACACCAATATCATCTTCTGGTTTGCGTTCACACAATCCTAATATTAGACCTTCCCATTTGGTTACTTGCGATGGCGTTCTGCCAAATTACACCAACGCTATTCCAAATAGTTCACGCGGGGTAACATCACAAGATATTGGGGGTAACTAATGCTGCTTATGACACCATGGCTGCAGACGATTTTGTGGCTCCAGGTACTGGCGAATCTACAATTTGTGAAGTATCCATACCCGGAGTTCTCACCCAAGCTGGATTTAGTGGAGATCCTGACAGTGGGATAGTATTTAGGTTGTTTGAGGACGATGGTGGATTACCGGAAACTATGATATATTCAGAAAATTTTCCTGGAAGCGTTGATGATGATAATGATGGGAGTTTCGTTTTGGAGCTTACAGGAGGACCTGCATTAACAGGTGGCACTACATATTGGTTAAGTGTTCAGGCAATACTGGATTGGGATTTAGCAGGACTATGGTATTGGAGTACTGCAACCGATGGAAATGGAAATGTTTATGCATGGCAAAATCCTCTTGATGGTTTTGATACCAGTTGTGTTATCTGGACTCCGTTTACATTTTGCTCATTAACATCTGAAGGACCAGATTTACTAATGGATATATCCTTTAACGAAGCTCTTGGAACAAACTCCAATTCTTTGGAAACAGCCGTTTCTATCTATCCAAACCCAGCAAAAAACGAATTCATTTTACGTTCTAATGTGCCTTTGGAAAAATTAACAATTTATGATTTGCGTGGAGCAATAATAAGAAATGTAGATGTATCGGAAATGTCGCAAGAAAAAACAGTTGATATTTCACCTTTAGATTCGGGAGTATATATGGTTCGGATTACTGATTCTAAAGGTTCGGTTGTCAAAAATTTAGTGAAGCAATAATCCAATCCCTAAAAATCCTAAAAGTCTTCTTCTACATAACTGTAGTGGAAGACTTTTTTTATCATTATAGCTACAGCTAATTAAAAGAACTAAAGACTGGAAATCTTTTTTTTAGCAATCTCAAATCCTGTTACCGTATTCTTTAAAACTTCTTCGCTATCTGCAAATTCTGGTATTCTCAACCATCTTTATGCATTACGAAGAAAATATTCCTATAAAGAATACGTATGCACAATATGTAAAATATTTGGAATTATATTTCGTAGTCCAAAAGCTTGGAAGCAAAGTAATTCAGCATTTTTTCTACTTCCGAGTATTTGTTTTCACTTACCTGAATGTCAGTTAGCCTAGGCAGGTGCTTGGCAAAATAGATGTGGTTATTAGACATTTCAAATAAATTGCTAGCCAGCGCATATGGATATTCAAAGGTTGGGTTTATTTCCATAATCACTCCAGCGACATTATTTATTAGTTGTTTGTAGTTTTTGAAAAAACCCTTTCCATTTTCATTGTCCACTTCTTTCGTGTGATATGCTTTGATGCCTTCAGCAATAATTACACTATGGAGTTTGCTTTCGTCCACATAATCTGTGGTGGGGTTATCTACAGATGCCGAAACAAAGGAGTTGATGATTATTTCAAGTTTTCTCTTTGGGTCGTCTATGTTTGTGGTATTTATCCGAATTAAATAGGCAACCCATTCCCAATACCACGAAACCAAATAGAGAAGCAGTAGGTGCTTATTTTCAAAATAGCGATAGATGGAAGCTTCGGTAGAGTTCATTTCCTGAGCTAGTTTTTTAAAATTAAATGCCTCGAACCCCAAATCACTTAACAATATAATACTGTGCTTAATAATATTTCTGCCCAAGACTGAATCCTGTGGATCCTTTAAATATAGTCCTTCGTTTAGTGCTATTTTGATTTCAATACCCATAACTAATCACTTTGAAACAAAAATAAACAATTGAAATTCATAGGAAAAATATTACTTAAAAAAGTTTTATAATTATTTATAATAGTTTTACTATCATTTTAAAAAGTATTATTATATTTGACCTATGTTAAGTATAAAATAAACACTAAAAATCCATAAAATGAAAACAATGAAAATTACATCTCCACTCGCTTTAACCCTTTTATTTTGTGCTACCCTCTTTATATCCTGCAAGGAAGACCCAAAAAAAACGGAAGAAACCGCGATAGTTCAGGAAACTACTGAAGCTCCACAAATGGTTACTCATGTTATGACCAAAGAAGATCAGGATAACATGACACCCCAAATGGTTATTGATGATTTTAAGGCTGGTAACGAACGCTTTGTTAATCAACAAACCACAAATCGTAACCACGGGGAGCAAATAAGAAAAACAGCATTAGCGCAATATCCAAAAGCCATTGTGCTAAGCTGTGTGGATAGCCGCGTTCCCGTTGAAGATTTATTTGACCAAGGCATTGGCGACGTTTTTGTTGGTCGTGTAGCAGGTAATTTTGTCAACGAAGATTTACTTGGCAGTATGGAATTTGCAACCAAAGTAGCTGGAGCAAAACTTGTGATTATTATGGGCCATAAGTACTGTGGCGCTGTGAAAGGCGCCATTGATAACGCCGAACTTGGAAACCTAACTGCTATGCTTAAAAAAATAAAACCCGCAGTAAACGCTGTGGAGGAACCACAAGACAAAGCGATCAGAAATTCAAAAAATGACGATTTTGTGGAAGCTGTTTCTAATAAAAACGTACTTCTAAATATTGAAAAAACACTTGCTCAAAGTCCAGTATTGGCAGAAATGCAGGAAAAAGGCGAAATTAAAATTGTTGGGGCAACTTATGACCTGTCTACTGGAAAGGTAACCTTTTTTGAATAAAAAATTTTAAAGAGTGGCCAAAAAAAAATGCATCGAATTTAGATTAGTTTGTTTTTTAGCATTAATGGCCACTCTTTTCTCTTAGTCCCAATTTGAGTATTAAAAAAAACTTTACAAATAAATTATAATGGAGAAACGATTTTTTTTATTGGCTTTCCTATTGCCGCTTTTGGCTATTGGCCAAGACAGTAACTTCGGAAATTGGATCATTTATTTCGGAAATAAAAAAATTGACAATAAATGGAACTTGCATCACGAAGTTCAATACAGAAACTATAACGCCATTGGCGATCTTGAACAACTATTGCTTCGCACAGGTCTAGGCTATAATCTTACCGAAAACAACAACAATTTACTGCTAGGTTACGGCTATATTTTAAGCGAAAACTACATTGGTACAACAAACGATAAAAACTCGGTAAACGAGCATAGAATTTACCAACAATTTATTACCAGACAACAAATAAACCGCGTTGGTGTTCAGCACAGATATCGCTTTGAGCAACGTTTTATGGAAGCTGATTTTAAACTCCGCTTTCGTTATTTTTTAGGTCTAAACGTGTCTTTAAACAATGCTGAAATAATCGACAAAACAATATATTTTTCGGCCTACAACGAAATTTTCCTAAATACAGAGAACAATGTTTTTGACAGAAACAGACTATACTCGGGCTTGGGTTATAAACTGAATAAATCTTTAAAGTTTGAAATTGGCTATATGAACCAGTTTCTAGCCGGAGGTAAAAATAAGGATCAGTTGAACATTATTACCTTTTTTAATTTCTAAAACACCCCTATGCCAACCAGTAAAATTTTAAGTCCTTTTCAAAAATTCACCAAAATTGAAAGTTTCAGCGGTATTTTGCTGATGCTAGCCACGGTTATTGCGCTTATCTGGGCAAACTCGTCATTTTCCGATAGCTACGTTTCGCTATGGAACTCAAAAATAGGTTTCAGTTTTACGGGTTTTGAACTTTACAAACCGCTATTGCTTTGGATTAATGATTTATTGATGGCCATCTTCTTTTTTGTAATTGGTCTGGAAATAAAGCGTGAGTTTTTGGTAGGCGAACTCAACTCTACAAAGAAAGTGGTTTTTCCTTTGGTGGGCGCCTTGGGCGGAATGGTGCTTCCTGTACTTTTCTTTATACTTATAAACCAATACCCTGACACTGCACGTGGCTGGGGCGTACCAATGGCTACTGATATTGCCTTTGCTTTAGCAATACTAAAATTACTGGGAGATAAGGTGCCTATGGCGCTCAAAATTTTTCTTACCGCATTCGCCATTATAGACGATATGGGTGCGGTGCTAATCATCGCCATTTTTTACAGCGGAAACATACAAATAATGATGCTACTTTTTGCTTTGATACTATTGGCGGTGCTTTATTTTTTATCGTATAAAGGTATTTATTCAAAATTTTTATTGGTGCTAGTGGGCGCTGTAGTATGGTTCTTATTCTTGAAAAGCGGAATACACCCTACAATTGCGGGACTGTTGCTGGCTTTTTCGGTTCCACTGCGGCAGAAAATAAATACAGAAACTTTTATTGGTTCGTTAAACTTTATTTCAGAAAATATAAAAATCAACCCAGAAAAAACGAAACTCGTGCTTTCTGAAGTACAAATTGAGGCAATAGACAATCTTGAAGATTGGACGGCAAAATACCAATCGCCACTGCAGCATTTAGAGCACCGTCTTCACGATTGGGTAGCCTATTTTATAATTCCGCTTTTTGCATTGGCAAATGCCGGAGTGGTACTTAATACAGATATCCCGTTAGACCAATCTCTCATTATAACCATCATCATCTGTTTGGTTGCTGGAAACAGTATTGGCATTACAAGCTTGGTCTTTTTGGCGAAAAAACTAAAGTTAATCACTATGCCCAAGGAAATTAATATGAAGCATATTGTAGGAGTTTCCTTTATAGCTGGAGTAGGCTTCACTATGGCCATTTTTATAGCCAGTCTTGCCTTTGCAAACAGGCCGGAATATTTAGACTCAGCCAAAATAGGCATTCTTATTGGCTCATTAATTTCTGGTATTATAGGTTATTTAATACTAGCCCGATCATCAAAAAAGAATACGAACACCCAAAAAATATAGCTATGCAAAAATATAAATTGTTCATCGTTTTAGTTATTGTGTTAGTGGCATTCTTAACCTCTTGTGAAAATGGCATTAGCGCTGTAGAAAGCCAGTTAAACAATCTTACTAACAAAGCGAACCAGCTAGATTCAGTAATTAACACTGAAATGGATAAGGTTATAAAACTCGATTCAATAATTAATCTGGAAGACCTAAAGGTTAAAAAACTGGACTCAATAGTGGAAAAAACTTCATCAAACCTTGATTCTATTTTGAACAAATATAAGTGACAGTAAATTCTGGTATCGATTCTAAGACGGAGTTTTGGGATTTCGATTTTAAAAATAAAAATGAATCACAAAAGAATGCTATGAACGGTTAAGAAAAAAATATCATTTTTTAATCGCTGAATCTCCAGCAAAGTTTGAGAATCACTATCATAAAACTATAATAATGGATAGTGTCCAGTTAAAAATTATTGAAACGGTTGTAGTCTTAGCTGCATTTGCATTAACGCTTTTTGTTATGACCAAATTGGTAAATAGAACTGTATCAACCAATTTGTTGAAAAAGGTAAGAGGTAAACTCATAAAGAAAGTCATCAACCTAATCAACATTTTAGTTTGTTTAATAATAATCTTAATAATTTGGGGAGTTGACCAATCAGAATTAGGTGTTTTTATAGGGTCGTTATTAACTGTTTTAGGGATAGCCTTGTTTGCCCGATGGTCAATCCTTTCTAATATAACTTCCAGTATCATTTTTTTTTAATCATCCTGTAAAATTGGATGATACAATTACCATAATTGATAAGGACTACGAAACCGAAGGAAGGATGAGCGATATTGGTATTTTTTTTATTATCCTTAAAACGAAGGAAGGAGAGTAAATAACAATACTCAGCAACGTTTTTATTCAAAAAAAGATAAAAAAGAAAATAAATGATTAAGTCCATTTTAGCGGTTGTTGCAATTTTCATTCTTGGAAATTTTTCCAATAGTTTATTCGCTCAACAAAAGTTTGAAAAGGAAAGTCGTTTAGCACAAAGTGATGTTCCGATGAATGCTTTAAATTTTATAGATTTTTTAGAATTGAAGAATAAAGTAAAATGGTATTTGGAAAAAGGACTGGAAAGGAAAAGTATCGAAGCCAAATTTAAAAGAAACAGAAAAAAACACAGCGTTGAATTTGATGCACTCGGAAATATTGAAGATGTTGAAATTGAAATAAAATGGGATGAATTAACAACACCACTTAAAAATTCAATAGACACAAGATTGCAAAAAGACTGTATTAAGCACAGAATTGACAAAATCCAAATACAATATACAGGAAATCAAATACCGTTGTTTTTAAAATTATTCTCTGGAAAACCAACTGAAGATTTGACCGTTAAATATGAAATAATAGTCAAGTGCCGTTCCGAAAAAAGCACTGAATTATTTGAATACCTCTTCACAGATAAAGGACACTTCGTTTTGGCATCCCAAATAATATTTAAACCCAGCTATCATCTTGAATATTAATAAATTTCATATAGCCACTTTTATTGTGTTCATTCAATTTTTAAATAGTGCATCGGCCCAAAGCACCTATCAGCTTGGGCTGTTGCCATCCGTAAATTTAAATTATAAATTAGAAAATGATTGGTTTTTAAATACAAAGATAGAATCACGCCACCTTTTACAATCAGGAGAATTCAACAGCAGTACTGAAAGCGAGTATAACTACATTCTCACTGACATTTCAATGATTACCGCCAAAAAAGTTGGTTTGAATTCTCGTGTTGCTGGTGGTTATCTTATTAGGCTTCGAGAAGAAAAGTTATTTCATAGATTTATTCAGCAATATACTGTAGTGCAAAGATTGAGTGCTCTTAGGTTGGTACACCGTTTCTCAACAGATCAAACGTTTTCCATAGAAGAAAAACCAGAAATTAGATTAAGATATCGCATTGCTTCCGAAATCCCATTAAATGGAGAATCAGTGGACCCACAGGAATTCTATTTTAAATTTAATAACGAATATCTTAACAGTTGGCAGGATTCAGACTATGACCTTGAAATACGACTTGTTCCACTATTAGGATATAATTTGAAAAATAATGATAAAATAGAGGTGGGTATGGGCTATAGGGTTAATTCATTTCTGGACAATACTACCCGCCATAGTTTTTGGACGAGTATAAATTGGTTTTTAGAAATATAACCTTCTCAGAAGAAAAATCTTTTCAGAGAATTAAAACGCAGCAATTTAAAGCCTTGCTTGCTTACTTGAATGGATAGCTGAGAAGTATTTAATTATTTATTTCCTTATGTTACCGCAATTAGATTAATATATATCTTCGGGGGCTTTCAAAAAAAAATAGTATGATTGTATCACTGCTTTTAATAGTTTTTGGATTTGCAGGCTTAATATTTGGCGCTAATTGGCTTGTTGATGGCGCTACCTCATTAGCGAAAAAGTATAATATTCCAGATTTAGTAATAGGCTTAACTATTGTTGCCTTCGGAACTTCTGCCCCTGAGTTGGTTGTAAACTCCATCGCTTCAGCAGACGGTCTTTCAGATATTGTTTTGGCAAACGTAATAGGCAGTAACAACTTCAACTTATTTATAATATTGGGATTAGCAGGTTTAATTTACCCAATAACTGTTCAGTCTTCCACAGCTTGGAAAGAAATTCCCGTCTCGCTTATAATTACTATCGCTTTAATGGTGCTAGCAAATAATTTCTTCATGGATGGAGATTCTGAAATATCAAGACTAGACGGGCTTATTTTACTGATACTTTTTGCAGGCTTTTTGTATTATATGTTTAGACAGTTAAAAACGGATAATACCAATGTTGTTGTGCAGGTAAACAAATCTAATACAAAAATTTGGGGCTTAATTTTAATTGGTTTCGCAGGTCTTCTAGTAGGTGGAACTTTAGTGGTTGACAACGCCATAGCAGTAGCCACCGAATTGGGAACCAGTCAAAAAATAATTGGTCTAACCATAATTGCCGTCGGCACTTCATTGCCCGAATTAGTAACTTCAATAGTCGCCGCCGTTAAAAGAAATAGTGATATTGCCATAGGTAATGTTATAGGCTCAAACATATTTAATATACTGCTGATTGTTTCAGTTAGTTCATTTATAAATCCGATAGCATACAATCAGAACTTTAACCAAGACTTCGCAATACTCATTGGAGGAACTATATTTCTAATAATTTCCATGTTTATAGGAAAAAGAAAAAAACTGGACCGTTGGGAAGCCTTACTGTTATTTAGCTTTTATTTAATTTATACTGGCTATTTAGTATTTAAAGAAATTTAAAAAACAATTAATTATAGGAGCCGCCAGATTTCAACACCAAGGTCGCAGAGCGCACTACTCTGAAAAGATAAATATGTATATTTGGAAACTATGCATAATAAAAATTCGAAAACTTGGGCATTGCCAACCGTGTTTACGGAATAATCTCAACAAATTTGATTTAAATGAACTGTTATGGAATTAAAACCGATTAAATCTGAAAAGGATTACCGAAATATACTTGAACGTCTTGAAATAATTTTTGATGCTCCGGTTGACACAAAAGATGGCGGCGAGGCAGAAATCCTATCATTGCTGATTGAAAATTACGAAAACGAACTTTATCCAATTGAAGCACCTGACCCGATCGAGGCAATAAAAATAAGAATGGAGGAACTAAATATGCGCCAAAAGAACTTGGTCGGAATAGTAGGTGGAAAAAGTCGAGTGTCAGAAATCCTAAATAGAAAGAAGAGATTGACTGTAGATATGATTAGGGAACTGGAACGAATACTTTAGATTTCCGCATCGGTTCTTGTCAATAACTATCAGCTTTCAAAAAAATAATAAAGGATACCAAAGTATCCCATGAATACTAATCCCGTTACCCACAACTATGGAACAAACTGAATTCTTAGAGAAAAACATATTTACTGATTTGAAAAATCTAAATGACGAATCCGAGAAAGACACCGTGCAAATTTTTTCTGAGTCGGAATTTGAAACAGTTCTTGAACGCGTTGAGCATTTCGGGATAGGAGTTTATAAAATTGAGTCTTGGCACAATGGTGAAACCTCTGAGGTTGCAGCACACGATGATTTCAAAAAGAAAGCCACAGATCCAAAATGGTATAAAAAAGCATTTTTGACATTTAAATCACGTCAACCCGGACTTTCTTATTCTGCAACCTATAAAGTTTCAAATAAACTTTTAGCAAAACAGAATACTTTAGACGACGAAGAACTGAGCTAAAAACTCCCTTATCCTTAATTATAGCCAGCTGCATTTTTAGCTTTCTTTTTTCCATTTGCCCTTAATTCATATAGCAACCCCTCATTAATTTTCTTGCCAATTAAATTACTTATCAGTACTTTTAGGTTATGACAGAAGCCGCTATAGAAGAAGAGAAAAAAGAACTCGCCAAGCAATATAAACAGTTACTAAAAATCAGTTATCGCACGCTTAGTAGTGATGATAAAAAACTGATTCGAAGCGCGTTTGATCTTGCCGTGGATGCACACAAAGAGCAACGCCGCAAAAGTGGCGAAGCCTATATTTTTCATCCAATAGCCGTAGCAAAAATTGTTGCTGCTGAGATTGGGTTGGACGCCACCAGTATAGCTGCAGCACTGTTGCACGACGTTGTTGAGGACACAACTTATACTTTAGAGGAAATTGAGGATATGTTTGGCACCGCAGTGGCGCGTATTGTTGATGGGCTTACCAAGATTGCCCACATAAACATGTCTGAAGATGTTTCCATGCAAGCGGAAAACTTCCGGAAAATGTTGCTTACCCTTAATGAGGATATTCGGGTAATCATCATAAAAATCGCGGACAGATTGCATAATATGCAAACGATGGACAGTATGCCGCCAGACAAACAGCGGAAAATAGCTTCGGAAACACTTTACATTTACGCCCCCCTCGCCCATCGTATTGGGCTTTACAACATAAAAACAGAATTGGAAGATCTCGGTTTGAAATTTACCGAACCTGAAGTTTATGCAGAGATTTTAGGGCGAATAAAAGAAAGCAAAGAAGAACAAGACGCCTACATTGCTGCTTTCAACAAAGTGATAAAAGATTCTTTGGATGCTGAAGATTTGAAATATGAAATAAAAGGCCGTCCAAAATCAATTTTTTCCATCAGAAGAAAAATGCTGACACAGAACGTAAGTTTTGACGAAGTTTATGACAAATTCGCTGTCCGAATTATTTATAACAGTGCGCCTGAAAACGAAAAATTCTTTGCTTGGAAAATATATTCTATTGTTACAGACCATTTTCGTCCCAATCCAATACGGTTGCGCGATTGGATTTCTTCACCTAAATCAACTGGCTACGAAGCACTGCACATTACTGTTATGGGCCCAAAAGGTAGATGGGTGGAAGTGCAAATTCGCAGCGAACGGATGAATGAGATTGCAGAAAAAGGTTTTGCCGCCCACTACAAATACAAAAACAAAGAAAAAGACGACGGCGGACTTGAAGACTGGTTGAATAAACTGCAAGACACGCTTGAAAATTCAGAAATAAGCGCGGTAGATTTTGTAGAGGAATTCAAATTGAATCTTTATGCAAAAGAAATTTTCGTGTTTACGCCAAAAGGAGATCTGTATTCACTTCCCAAAGGCGCAACAGCATTGGATTTCGCATTTCATATTCATACTGAAATTGGGATGCATACACGAGGCACAAAGGTGAATGGAAAACTCGTTCCACTAAGTCATGAACTAAAAAGTGGCGATCAAGTGGAAATAATTACTTCAGAAAATGCCAAACCCACTGCAAACTGGTTAAACTACGCAACAACAGGTCGAGCACGTTCCAAAATAAAATCCTCTTTAAAAGACGAAAAGAAACAACTCGCAGAAGAAGGAAAGGTAATTTTGGCCCGCAAACTAAAGTCGTTAAAGTTAAATCTAGACGAAGGCACACTAAATCAGCTGGTGGTCTTCTTTAAAGTAAAAACTAGCCTAGACCTATATTATCGTGTGGGTGCAGGAATTATTGACAACCCGAAATTAAAAGATTTTGCAGCTTCCCGAAGCAATGCCTTTATCAGTTTCTTTAAAAATAGAATTCGAAAGCCAGACAAACCGGAAGATGTCCATAAAGAAGAAATAACCGAAAAGTTTGATCAACTAGTTTTTGGCAAGAACGAAGATAAATTAGATTACAAAATGGCGAATTGTTGCAACCCTATTCCAGGGGACGATGTGTTCGGCTTTGTAACGGTTAACGAAGGGATAAAGGTGCATAAAACCAATTGTCCCAACGCGCTACAACTTCAAAGCAACTATAGCTACCGCATTATGCCCGCAAAGTGGATTGACTCCACCCAGCGCGAGTTTAAGGCAGATTTAACAATAAGCGGAATAGATACCATTGGTTTAGTAAATGAGGTGACAAAAGTGATCTCCAACAACCTTCACATAGATATGAAAAGCGTACACTTTGACAGTAACGATGGTGTTTTCACGGGGAAAATTGTGGTTGTAGTAAAAAACAAAACCATTCTAAATAATTTAGTAGACAACATCAAAAAAATAAACGGAATTGATAAAGTTACCAGAGTGTAAAATTTGAGTAACTTTGCAATCTTAATTATGAGTTCAAAAACAAATATAAATAATCAGGCAATTGTAAAGAACGTTTTCACGGGGTTCCTTGAGGAAAAAGGACACCGTAAAACCCCGGAACGATACGCCATTCTTCAGGAAATTTATGATCACGACGACCATTTTGATATTGAGTCGCTGTACATAAATATGAAGAATAAAAATTACCGTGTTAGCCGTGCCACGCTTTACAACACTATTGAATTACTTTTAGAATGTGGCCTTGTGCGCAAACATCAATTTGGGCAAAACCAAGCACATTATGAAAAATCATATTTTGACCGCAATCACGATCACGTAATTCTTGGGGACGGTGAAGTAATAGAGTTTTGCGATCCACGAATTCAAAGTATAAAAAAAACCATCGAAGAAGTTTTCGATATTGAAATAACCAACCATTCACTTTATTTCTACGGAAATAAAAAAACCGCTAAAAACGTTAAGGCGGACAATTCTTAAAAACTATGGCAGTAGACTTACTACTTGGACTACAATGGGGCGACGAAGGCAAAGGAAAAATTGTTGACGTACTCACAAAAAATTATGACATAATTGCACGTTTTCAGGGCGGGCCCAACGCAGGGCACACTTTGGAGTTTGATGGAATAAAACACGTTTTGCGAACCATTCCCTCAGGAATTTTCCATAAAGAATCAGTAAACGTTATAGGAAACGGTGTTGTAATTGACCCCGTTGTTTTTGTAAAAGAACTGGAAGCACTGGAAAAATACAATATTGATTATAAAAAAAACCTAATCGTTTCCAGAAAAGCACACGTTATTTTACCAACACATCGTTTGCTGGACGCAGCTTCAGAGGCTTCCAAAGGAAAAGCAAAAATTGGTTCCACGCTAAAAGGAATTGGACCAACTTATATGGATAAAACCGGAAGAAACGGAATCCGTATTGGCGATTTAGAGCTAGAAAATTGGCAAGATAAATATCGTGCCTTAGCAGATAAGCACGAAGCAATGATAGCTTTTTACAATGTTGACGTTCAATATGATTTGGCTGATCTTGAAGCTGAATTTTTTACGGCGGTTGAAACATTGAAAAAGCTAACTTTCATTGACAGTGAGGAATATTTGCACCAAGCCCAAAAAAACGGAAAAACAATTTTGGCCGAAGGCGCCCAAGGTTCATTGTTAGACATTGATTTTGGAACTTACCCTTTTGTAACGTCATCAAATACAACGGCAGCAGGTGCTTGCACAGGTTTGGGCATACCACCAAACAAAGTGAAAGATGTCTTCGGAATTTTTAAAGCATATACTACTCGCGTGGGTAGCGGCCCTTTTCCTACCGAGCTTTTTGATGAGGACGGAGAAAGAATGGCAAAAGTTGGAAATGAATTTGGAGCTGTAACTGGGCGTCCGAGACGCTGTGGTTGGCTAGATTTAGTAGCACTACGCTATGCTGTTCAAGTGAATGGCGTTACCCAATTAATAATGATGAAAGCCGATGTTTTAAGCGGTTTCGAAACATTAAAGGTTTGCACTGCTTATAACTACAAAGGTAAAACCATTCACCATTTACCCTATAATATCGAGGCTGAAAATGTTACGCCAATCTTCACCAAAATGAAAGGATGGAAGGCAGATTTAACTAAAATGAGCGAAGCTTCCCAGTTGCCCGAGGCATTAAACGATTATATCGATTTTCTTGAAAAAGAACTTGAAGTACCTATCAAAATCGTTTCAGTTGGGCCAGACAGAAAGCAGACTATTGATCGATAATCAATTTGTTGTTGATATTTTCGTTGCTAATGATAAATAATTCTTTTTTGAAAATATCATCTTTCATATTTGTTCTATTTTTTGTTTTATTCGGAATAAATGGTTCCGCTCAAGAAAAGCAAAAGGTTGATATACAATCGGGCTATCTTGAATTGCGACCCGAATTTCCCGACGCCGCCATTTATACCAAAGATGAAACCGGACAGGTTTATATTATTCACGAAGGTATAGAAATGTGGTGCGACCAAGCTTTTGTGTATTTGAAAAACAATTTTGTGAAAGCCTACGGGAAAGTTAGAATTACCCAGGGCGACACCATTTCAATGGATAGCAAATACGCCGAATACAATGGCAACACGCAATTTGCCTTCGCAAGTGGCGATGTGGTTTTGACCGAACCAAAAACCACGCTTACTACAGATACACTCTATTTTGATAGAATAAAACAGCAAGCTTATTACAGAACCGGTGGAACCGTTCGTGACACTGCAAGTGTTTTGACCAGCCGTTCGGGTAGGTATTTTGCCGAAACTAAAAAGTATCAGTTTCTTCAAAATGTAAAAATTGTAAATCCAAAATATACCGTAAATAGCAACCAACTCGATTTCTATTCGGAAACGGGAGCCGCTTATCTCTATGGCCCTTCAACAATTGTTAGTGAAACCAGCACCGTTTATTGCGAAAGAGGGTATTACGACACACGAGGCGATACAGGGTATTTTGTGAAAAATTCAAAAGTGGATTATGAAAACCGTACACTTTACGGCGACAGTATTTATTTTGACCGAAACAAAAGTTTTGCTTCCGCCACAAACAATATTCGGGTTTTGGACACTATAAATAAAAGTGTAATTCGAGGACATTACGCTGAAGTTTTTCGGGAAAAAGATTCCGTTTTTATTACGAAACGCGCCATTGCCATTACTGTTCGTGATGGCGATTCAATTTATGTTCACGCAGATACATTACAAATAACGGGAAAGCCAGAAAATAGAATTATGAAAGGTTTTTACCGCGCAAGACTATTTAAACCCGGAAAAGTTGGCGATGATCCCACTAGTGGAAAATGTGATTCTATTTATGTTAATGAAAAACGGGGGATTACCAAATTGCTTCGAAATCCTGTTTTGTGGAGCGGTGAAAACCAGATGATCGGCGATACCATCCACCTTCTTTCAGACACGATCACGAATAAACTTGATACACTTAAAGTCTTCAATAACGCTTTTTTAGTTCAGAAGGATAGTTTGGGCTATAATCAGGTTAAGGGGGAACGGCTTATCGGGCTTTTTACAAATAATGAATTGGATACGGTAAACATTAATAAAAATGCACAAGTAATTTACTATCCTAGGAATGATAATGGGGAGTTGGTAGGAATAAATAATACCGTTTCCAGTTCTATTCAAATGTATTTGGAAGAACAACAGATTACCGGAATTCGATTTATAAAAAAAGCTTCAGGAAAAGTATATCCGCCTTCCATGTTACCAGAAAACGCTCGGATTCTTCCCGGTTTTCAATGGCGCGGGGAAGAACGATTATATTCTGTGGAAAATTTATTTAAAGGAAAACCAGCACCCGTGCTTCCCAAAATAACGGGAATTCCATTACCGAAAGACGAAGGCGAATTTTTTGAAGATATTCCTGAAGATGAAATTCAACTTCCCGAAGAATCAAAACTAAGTCCGAAAGATTTGCAAAACCGTCCGGACGACCCAAAACCCGAAACGCAGGAAAGCGAAGCGAAACGCGATTCCATTCAGCAGAAAAAGAACGATTCCATTCAATCCGGCAACTAATGACCGAAGATTTTTTTAAATATCAAGCGCAGACCACCCCGCATCCGTTGGCCTTGAAAATTTCATACGCTAAAGGAAGTTATATTTATGACACCTCGGGAAATAAGCATCTCGATTTTGTAGCTGGAGTTTCGGCTTGTACACTCGGGCATTGCCATCCACGAGTTGTTTCAGCAATAAAAAATCAAGCTGAAAAGTATCTACACGTAATGGTTTATGGCGAATATATTCAGGAGCCAGCAGTTGAACTTTCAAAACTTCTCGCAAAAAATCTTCCGAAAAATTTAAATACCACATATTTGGTAAATAGCGGCACCGAAGCTATTGAGGGAGCTTTAAAGTTGGCTCGTCGTGCTACTGGAAGAACCCAGCTTTTATATGCAAACAATGCGTACCACGGCAATACAATGGGCTCGATGAGCGTGATGGGTTACGAAGAAAGAAAAAATGCTTTTAAACCTTTGGTTCCCGATTGTTTTCCAGTTACTTTCAATAATGAAGCGGATCTTCAAAAAATCACCTCAGAAACAGCAGCCATTATTTTAGAAACCATTCAAGGTGGCGCAGGCTTTATACAACCAGAGAATGATTACTTAAAAAAGGTTCGTGAGCGTTGTGATGAAACTGGAACTCTTTTGATATTGGATGAAATTCAACCTGGTTTTGGTCGCACGGGAAAACTTTTCGCTTTTGAACATTTCGGAATTGTTCCCGATATAGTAGTGATGGGAAAAGGAATGGGTGGCGGATTGCCTATTGGCGCTTTCACAGCTTCACACGAAGTGATGGCACTACTGCAGGAAAACCCAAAACTTGGGCATATTACCACTTTTGGCGGGAATCCTGTAATTGCGGCTGCCGCTTTGGCAACGCTTCAGGAACTGACGGAAACGGACATTATTCAACAAACTCTTCAAAAGGAAAAACTTTTCAGAAAACTTCTTAAACACCCTATGATAAAAGAAGTACGCGGAAGAGGTTTGATGCTTGCGGCAATGTTGGAAACTCCCGAGATTGCTTCCGAAGTGATTCTCGCTTGCAAAGATCAAGGATTGATTCTTTTCTGGCTTCTTTTTGAAGGTCGCGCAATCCGTATAACTCCACCACTCACAATAAGCAATGACGAAATTGCAGAAGGTTGCAAAATTGTTCAAAACGTGCTAAATCGCGTCAAATGAAGTCAATTTTGCACAACCCCTTTATTAATAGGAATTTACGCCTTACCTTTCTGTTGATAAGTCCGTTAACAAGAAAGACGGCATAACTATTGAAACAGTATTTACATTATTATCTTTAAAATAGAAGAAACCGTTAAACCGTGCGTATGCAATTAAGTTCAAACGAGCATAACAACTTCTCGCTGGAAAGATTTGAATCTATGCTGAAAACCAACAGCGTTCTATTTTTCGACTCAGAAGAATTTGAAGAGATAGTGCACCACTACCTTGAAAATGGTAAAATTGCACTAGCCAAAAAGGCTACCAAATTGGGGCTTGAGCAACATCCTTCCTCAACAAACCTTAAGCTTTTCCAAATAGAAATGTACATTTTTGAAAACCAATTAGATATCGCCGAAGAACTTTTGGACGAATTGTACCAATTGGAACAAAGCAATGAGGAAATCTACATTCAAAAGGCAAACATTTTTTCACGTCGCGACAAACACAAAGAAGCTATTACACTTTTGGAACAGGCTTTAGAAATAACCGATGATGAAGCTGACGTACTGTCATTATTAGGCATGGAGTATCTTTTTATGGAAGACTACGTAAATGCTAAATTTTATTTCATGAAGTGCTTGGAGGAAGATGAAGAAGATTATTCCGCACTTTACAATATTATTTACTGCTTCGAATATCTTGATGAATATGAAGCAGCTATAGATTATTTAAACGATTTTCTAAACAAAAATCCATACTGTGAAGTGGCTTGGCATCAAGTTGGTAAACAATATTATGAACTTAAAGACTACAAAAAGGCACTTGCAGCATTTGATTTTGCAATAATAAGCGATGATCGCTTTATAGGCGCATACCTTGAAAAAGGGCGCGTGTTGGAAAAATTAAAGAAATATGAAGAAGCCATAGAGAGCTACTCAATAACCTTAGGTTTAGATGATCCAACTTCTTATGCACTTTTGCGAATTGGAAAATGTTATGAAAAGCTCGGCAATGCTGAAATGGCGCTTCAATTTTTCACTAAATGTGTTGAAGAGGATTCATTGCTAGATAAAGGTTGGATAGCCATCACAGATTTTTACTCTAAAAGCAAACAATTCCAAAAAGCGCTTTATTACATAGAAAAAGCTATAAATATTGATAGTGAAAATGTGCTTTATTGGAAGCGATATGCCAAAATAAACAATCGTTTAAACCATTATGAAGAAGCGGAAGTAGGTTATCGTAAAGCTTTGGAATTGGGTAATTATGAATTGGAATCCTGGTTAACTCGCGGCGATATTCTAACTAACCTAGGCGAATTTGAAGCTGCAGTAAATAATTTTAACCAAGCTTTAGAATTTTATCCCGAACACGCCGAATTAGAATACCGACTTTCAGGTCTGTATTATTCGTTGAATGAAAACGACAAAGGAGCGTTCCATTTAAAAAACGCTTTAAAAGCAGAACCCGAATATTTAATGATAATTGAAGAATTATTTCCTCAAGTCTATCAAATGAAAACGGTTGTTGAAATAATTAAACAACACAAAAATCCTTCGCTTTAATTTCAGTATTTTTGGGGTTATTAGCAAAATAAACCTATGCCTCAAAGAAATTTCCTTCAATATTTAACCGTTACGGCAAAAGGGCTCGCTATGGGCGCTGCAGATGTAGTTCCGGGTGTTTCGGGCGGAACCATCGCCTTCATTTCCGGAATTTATGAAGAATTGATTGAAACCATTAACAACATTGATCTTGGTTTTTTTAAAATTTGGAAAAAAGAAGGTTTCACTCAGGCTTGGAAGCATTACAACCTATCTTTTTTAGTCGCGCTTTTTTCCGGAGTTTTTATAAGTATTATTTCTCTCGCAAAACTTATCACCTGGCTTTTGGATGTTTACCCCATAATGGTTTGGTCTTTTTTCTTTGGGTTGGTTATTGCAAGTATTGTTTACGTTGCAAAACAAATAAACAATTGGAGGTTAGCGGTAATTGTAGCATTGGTTATTGCTTCAATACTTTCCTATTTAATTACCATTGCAGACCCAGTTGGTTCTCCGGGAAGTACATGGTTTCTTTTCTTTGCAGGTTTTATAGCGATTATCGCTATGATACTTCCTGGAATTTCCGGAGCTTTCATTCTTTTGCTTTTGGGCGCCTACACAACGGTTATTGGAATTGTAACCCAATTGACAGAGGGCATTACAACTTTCAACAGTTCGCTTTTCTTGGGTGCATTTGGTAAGCTTTTAATATTTGCCTTAGGTGCTATTATTGGACTTAAGGTTTTTTCAAAAGCATTAAACTGGATGTTTAAACATCACAAAAACTTGATTTTAGCGGTACTTACTGGTTTTATGGTAGGTGCCCTTAATAAAATATGGCCTTGGAAAGAAGTATTACAGTATAGAATGAATCATGTGGGAGAGCAAATTCCGTTTATTGAGAGAAGCATCCTCCCACAAAATTACGAAAGTAATCCACAAATTTTATATGCTATTATCTTTGCTGTTATAGGCTTTTTGACCATTTTTTTATTGGAAAGAATTGCCGTGAATAAAGTGACAGTTAAAAATGAAAGTGAGTAGTAAAACCTTTATGTACCAGAACTAAAAATGTACGAAAACCGCTCCTTATCAGATAAAACTTGGCTGGTTCTAAAAGGACTGGGTATGGGCGCTGCCAATAAAGTCCCTGGTGTTTCTGGTGGTGTGGTGGCATTTGTGGCTGGTTTTTATGAGGAATTTATTTATTCACTTCAAAAAGTGAATAGAAAAGCTTTTAAACTTTTACTTGGTGGGCGTTTTCAAAGTTTTTATAGGTATACCAACGGACAGTTTTTGAGTCTTCTTATTTTAGGAATGATCATCAGTTATTTCAGTATTTCAAAGCTTCTCGATTATTTAATTGACCACTATGAACTTTATGTTTGGAGCGCATTCTTTGGAATGATAATCGGCTCTATTTACTTTATCGCAAAAGATTTTGGCGATTGGAATCGCAAATATGCTGCTTATTTATTGTGCGGAGTAATTGCCGGCGTTGGCATTAGTTTCCTAGAACCGGCAAAGGAAAACAGCAATCTCTTTTTTGTCTTTTTCTGCGGAATTATAAGCGTTTCGGGAATGACATTGCCGGGACTGTCAGGCTCTTTTATATTAATACTTTTCGGAAATTATGTGCTGTTATTGGTAGATTCAGTAAATGCGCTTTTTGATACATTCGCCAATATTTTTCAATGGAATTTCAGTTGGATTTATGACCCAGAACGCATTGAGCTTTTAAAAGTCTTGGCCGTTTTTTCATTAGGCTCATTAGTAGGTCTAGTTTCACTTTCACACCTTTTGGCCTATGTTTTAAAACGTTTCAAAAAAGCTACCTATGCTGTTATTATAGGCTTTATTGCAGGTTCTTTAGGCGTAGTTTGGCCTTGGAAAGAAAAAAAATACGATCTCGATGCTTTGGGTCAAATTCAATTTGACAACAACGGCAGGGAAATCATAACAGGCTATAACAGATTTTTCCCTTCTGAGTTTAACACAGAAACCACTATGGCAATCGTTTTTGTAGTTATTGGTGTTTTAATCGTGCTCAGTTTGGATTGGTACGATAACCATAAAAAAAAACATAATGTCTAAATTTGGATTACTAGGAAAAAACATTGGCTATTCCTTTTCAAAATCATTCTTTTCAGAAAAATTTGAAAAAGAAAACCTGCCACATTCTTATGAAAATTTCGATATTTCTTCTATTGAAAAATTCCCAAATATAATTTCAAAAACACCTAATTTAAAGGGACTTAGCGTAACTATTCCTTATAAGCAGCAAGTTATTCCATTTCTAGATAATTTAAATGAGGAAGCGGAAATAATTGGCGCCGTAAATACAATTAAAATTTCCGATGAAAAAAAACTCACGGGCTATAATACCGATCACTTCGGATTTCAAAAATCGCTGAAAGATTTTTTACCACTTCAACAGAAAACAGCTCTTATTTTAGGCACTGGTGGAGCTTCAAAAGCCATTGCATATGCGCTCGGAAACTTAGGTTTTGATTTCAAGTTTGTAAGCAGAACAGCCACTTTAAATATGCTAGACTATTCTTCATTAAATCAAGCTATTATTGAAAAACATTTGCTAATCATTAATTGTACGCCTTTGGGAACATATCCAAATATTGAAGGCTGCCCGAACATTCCCTATCAATATCTCACAAAAAACCATTTGCTTTTCGACTTAATATATAATCCCTCAGAAACCGAATTTTTAAAACGCGGAAAATCACAAGGCACAAAAACGAGTAATGGTTTAAAAATGTTGCAACATCAAGCCGAAAGAGCTTGGGAGGTCTGGAATTCATAAAAATTTACATAAAAAGGTTCAAAAAAACTTCGTGTGCTTTGCCAGTTGCGCAGTTGTTAGTATATTGACCCTCCAAGAAAAACGAACCTAAACATTGAAACAAATGTCTGACGAAAAATTGCCTCAGGAAGAAAACGAGAAAGAAATTCCAACGAACGAAACTACGGAAGAAACAAACGCTGCATCTGAAACATCAGAGACATCGACCAAGGAAAACACACCTGAAACCCAAGTTGAAGAAGTTCATGAAGAAAAAAATGCTTCGGAAAAAAATCCAGAAAGTGGTTCAGTCGTTGAAAATGAAACTGAGGAAGAAAACGAAGTTGAAAAAGCAATGATTGCCGAAAAGGAATCGGTAAAAGAGAAAGAAGTGATTGAAGCCACTTCAAATGAAAAGATTGAAGCTTCGGATGAAGAAGTAGTAGGAGAGAGCAAAGACGCATCTTTGGTTGATTCTTCGGAGTCTGATAGTGAAGATGAAGAGGAAGTAGCTTCTTCAGAAGACGATGAGGATGAAGAAGAACACGAGGAAAAAGCTCAAAAAGATTATAGCACACTTTCTGAAAAGGAATTAGTTGCTGAACTTGATATGCTTCTGAAAACAAAAAAAATTCAAGAATTAAAGCACGATGTTGAAGAAATTCGTTCCGAATTCAACAGTAAATTCAATGAAGAACTGGAACATAAAAAAGAGGAGTTTCTTGCCGAGGGCGGAAACATCATTGACTTCCACTACACTACTCCATTAAAAAAGGATTTTAATTCACTTTATTTCGACTATAAAGAAAAGCGCAATAGCCATTATAAAAATCTTAAAAAAGATCTACAAGGCAACCTAGACAAGCGTTGGGAACTTATTGAGGAGTTAAAGGGTCTTCTAGGCGCTGAGGAAAACATAAATACCACTTACAAACATTTTAAGGAAATTCAGGAAAAATGGCATGTCGCCGGTGCAATTCCGCGCGATAAATACAACACTGTTTGGAATACATATCACCATCATGTTGAGAATTTTTACGATTTTCTTCACCTGAACAGAGAGTTTCGCGATTTAGATTTTAAACATAATCTTGACGCCAAAATTAAGCTGATTACCCGTGCTGAAGAGCTAGGACAGGAAGAAGACATAAACAAAGCATTTCGCGAACTGCAGATGCTCCACAAAATGTGGAAAGAAGATGTTGGGCCCGTAGCCAAAGAATATCGCGATGAAGTTTGGGACAAATTCAGTGAGGCCACAAAAGTTATCCATGATAAGCGCCAAGAGCAGTTACAGGAACTTGAAAAGAATTTTGAAAATAATTACGAAACAAAAAAACAATTAATAGAAGAAATAAAAAAAATAACTGAAGAAACCAAGCCAAGTCACCAAGGTTGGCAAAATGCCATAAAAAAAGTGCAGGAACTTCGAGATGCTTTTTTTAATACTGGACGTGTTCCAAGAGTAAACAACAAAGAAATTTGGAAGGATTTTAAGGATGCTACCGGAAATTTTAACCATCAGAAAAATAGCTTTTATAAAAACCAGAAAAAGGAACAATTTACCAATCTGGAAAAGAAACGTGAGCTGATAAAAATTGCCGAAGATAACAAAGAAAGTGACGATTTTGATGCCACAACCCAATTGATGAAAAAAATCCAGAGTGACTGGAAAAGTATTGGGCACGTGCCACGAAAGGACAGCGATAAGATTTGGAAGCAGTTTAAAAAAGCCTGTAATCATTATTTTGACAGAGTACACGCGCAGAAAAATGAAGCCAATAAAGAAGAAGTAGTTCATTTTGAAGCAAAACAGGCAATGCTTGAAAAGCTTGCTTCTTTTGAATTAAGCGGCGACCACAAAGCTGATGTGAAGTCTATTAAAGAACACATAACTTCTTGGAAAGAAATTGGCCGTGTGCCCTACAACAAACGTAATATTGAACAGAAATTCAACAAAATCTTGGATGGTCTTTTTTCAAAACTTGATTTAGGTAAAAAGGAGACTGAGCTTATTAAATTCGATAATAAATTAAATACGCTCGTAAATAGAGAAGACGATCGCAAATTGCAGAACGAGCATTTCTTTATTTCGAAAAAGATAGATGAAACCCGTGATGAAATTCGTCAATTGGAAAACAATTTAGGTTTCTTTCGCCATGTGCCCGATGATAACCCAATGGTAAAAGAAGTTCATAAAAACATTGAGCGACACAAAGAACAGCTTGAAGTTTGGAAGGCGAAGCTATCCAAAATTAAAGAGATAAGAGAAGATTAAATATTAAAAATGCCAGATGTAAATCTGGCATTTTTTTTTACTGCAAACTGCTAGTGAACAAAGCTTACTGAATTTTTGCTTCATTCCAAAAGACATCCATCTCTGCTAGCGTCATATCTTTTAAAGACTTGTCCATTTCCTTGGCCTTACTTTCCAAATATTGAAAGCGCTTGATGAATTTTTTGTTGGTGCGTTCCAATGCGTTTTCGGGGTTCACTTTTAGAAATCGCGCATAGTTTATCATTGAAAAGAGAACATCCCCAAATTCTGCTTCTATTTCATCTTGATTATTTTCGTTAATTTCGTGTTGTAGCTCGCCCAATTCTTCCTGCAATTTTTCAAAAACTTGCTGTGGTTCTTCCCAATCAAAACCTACGCCGGCCACTTTATCTTGAATCCTGCTCGCTTTCACCAAAGCTGGCAATGATTTTGGAACACCTTCCAAAACACTTTTTTTGCCCTCTTTGAGTTTTAAATTTTCCCAGTTTCTTTTTACTTCTTCTTCGTCAGCCACTTTAACGTCTCCATAAATATGTGGGTGACGTGAAATTAATTTCTCACAAATATCATTACAAACGTCGGCGATATCGAAATGGTTCGTTTCGCTCCCTATTTTTGCATAAAAAACAATGTGGAGCAAAACATCCCCCAGTTCATTTTTCACTTCATTTAAATCTTTGTCTAAAATAGCATCGCCCAATTCATAAGTTTCCTCAATGGTCAAATGGCGTAGTGTTTCCATGGTTTGTTTTTTGTCCCAAGGGCACTGCTCGCGCAATTCGTCCATAATTGTTAATAATCTATCGAAGGCTTTTAGTTGGTTCTCTCGGGAATTCATTTTGTTGAAATTTTTATAAACAAAGCTACTGTAAATGCAATTGGTTATAGAAATGATTTATTAAAAACCATTAACAAAAAATCCCGAGAGCCAAAACTTTCGGGATTTGTAATATTTATAAAAATTGAATATTAGGTTTTACGTGAAGCTGCATTTTTTGTAGAACCGCCTTTCTTGGTTGAGGAAGCTTTAGGATTTGCTGTTTTAAGTGCAGCAGATTTTGGAGCAGTAGTTTTTTGTGAAACTGCCTTTTTTGCAGTTTCTTTTTCCTCTTCCTTGGTTTCTTCTTTTGCTTCAGAGAAATCGGTAATACCGTTTTTTACAAGCATATTATACCATTGCACAACTTTTTTAATATCACTTGCATAAACACGGTCTTCGTCATAATCTGGCATTACGCTAAAGAAATACTCCTCAAGTTCCTCTTTGGAAGCTTTATGGCCTATGGTTTCTTTACCGCCTTCTTTTTCAGAAATCTTTTCGAACACTTTACGAAGTGGAACTTCTTCCGTCAATGTATAGATAGCAATTTCAGAAAGCAAGCTTACGTTATGCCTACCACTTACATTTATGGTCTTTCCGTCCAAAAGTGATTCTGCAAGGAATCCTGCACGGGTCTGGTTTTTTAATTTATAAAGTCCGGGTTTGCCGGCAATGGAAAGCACTTTTTCTAAGCTCATAAATTACTTTTAAAATTTTTAACAGTTGCAAATATCTTTGGTTTGGTTAATAAAAACAAGCGAGTTAACGTTTCTTTTTAGCATTCGGAAATTTCATGCGGTATTCTATACTCACATTACCTTTTGAAATGTTGGTCAACTTACCTTTAATCAATCTTTTTTTCAACGGCGAAAGCTTATCAGTAAAGAGAATCCCTTCAATATGATCATATTCATGCTGAATTATTCGCGCCACCATCCCGCTGAACGTTTCTTTCTGTTTTTCAAAATTTTCGTCTTCGTATTCAATAACGATATTTGGCTGACGGAAAACATCTTCACGCACGTCCGGAATGCTCAAACAGCCTTCGTTGAATGCCCATTCATCACCAGATTCCTCAAGAATTCGCGGATTGATGAAAACTTTTTTAAAGGTTGAAACAAATTTTTGTTCTTCTTCCGAAAGATCTTCATCATCCGCAAAAGGTGTTGCATCCACAATAAAAAGGCGAATGGGTAAATTTACCTGAGGTGCGGCAAGACCAATACCACGGGCTTCATACATGGTTTCAAACATATTTTCCAGCACCGCATCAAATTTTGGATAATCTTTGGATATTTCTTCGGTCTCTTTTCGTAATACGGGATCTCCGTAAGCTACAATGGGTAGTATCATCTAACTATTTATTATATAAAAACTCTTGTAAAATTATTGTCGCACTAATCTCATCAACAAGCGCCTTGTTCTGTCGTTGCTTCTTCTTCAAGCCGCTATCAATCATGGTTTGAAAAGCCATTTTACTGGTATAACGCTCATCAACACGCTTTACAGGTAAGTCGAAAAAAACTTCAGAAAATTTCTTTAAAAACTTCTTAATTTCTTCTTCAATGTTGGAATGGGTGCCGTCTTTTTGTTTGGGCTCCCCTACTAAAACCAGTTCCACTTTTTCAGAAGCGATATATTTTTTCAAAAAATCCATCAATACAGGAGTAGCCACCGTAGTTAAGCCAGAAGCAATTAATTGCAGCTCATCAGTGATAGCAATGCCTGTGCGCTTGCTTCCGTAATCTAGTGCTAAAATTCTTCCCATACCAAATGCAAAAATAAGGGTTTCGGAAATAGTATGCTACAATTGGACAGTTATTTGGAACGGAGGTTTTATATTTGTGAAAAGATGCTATATGGCTAATACCAGATAACAGATTTAAAATAGAATTTAAAGTACTTATATATTATGACCGAACTACAACAAACCATAGAAAAAGCTTGGGAAGACCGTTCCCTACTCACCGAAACCGAAACCATCGTCGCCATTCGCGAAGTGGTAAACCTTTGCGACGAAGGCAAACTGCGCTGTGCTGAACCAACCGCTGATGGTTGGCAAGTAAACGAGTGGGTTAAAAAAGCAATCGTGTTGTACTTTCCCATCCAAAAAATGAAAACGCTTGAAGCTGGTATTTTTGAATATCACGACAAAATTCCGCTAAAATCTGGTTACGAAGCCAAAGGTATTCGCGTAGTACCAAATGCTGTTGCACGACATGGCGCTTACATTTCTAAAGGTGTAATTTTAATGCCAAGCTACGTAAACATTGGTGCTTATGTGGATGAAGGCACAATGGTGGACACATGGGCCACTGTGGGCAGTTGTGCACAGATTGGCAAAAACGTTCACCTCAGCGGCGGCGTAGGCATTGGCGGGGTATTAGAACCGCTACAAGCTTCCCCTGTAATTATTGAAGATGGTGCCTTTATTGGTTCACGTTGCATCGTTGTTGAAGGTGTTCGGGTTGGCAAAGAAGCTGTTTTGGGTGCTAATGTAGTACTAACCGCTTCCACAAAAATAATAGACGTTACTGGTGAAAACCCAGTTGAAGTTAAAGGGTATGTTCCTAAACGCTCTGTAGTAATTCCTGGAAGTTATACTAAAAAATTTCCTGCAGGCGAGTTTCAAGTACCCTGTGCCCTGATTATTGGTGTGCGTAAAGAAAGCACTAATTTAAAAACCTCTTTGAATGATGCTTTGCGGGAGTATGGGGTGGCGGTTTAGAAGTATTTTAACGCTGCATAACTAAATTGAAAGGCTTTGCTCGGTAGTCTGAAATATTGATTTTACGCTAAATTTGAAGTAAAAATATATAACTTCTCATTATAACGTGAATAAATAAAACAGTTGTATTTATTCGCTATTGGTAATAATTATCGGAATTGCATATAGCCCAAAGTTATTAACCAATATCGTAGTGAAAGACGGATTTTACATTTTTGAGACTTACTCAATTGTAAGCCAAAAAGAGGAATTTAAAATTTCAAAAACTGATATTAGCGAAATATTATATAGAAACACTCTTTATATTCTGATTTTAAAATATAACGGAACTAATGGTATCATGAGTAAAAAATTAGCTCTGAATACTGAACCTTGGAGCGATCTGAATTCTGAGATAAGCCGAATAAAAAAAACTATTTTCAATAATGTATAATCTTTCATTTCCGCCGCCGCAACTTCTTACTATTAATCTTCTTCTGAAAAATCCGACTGTAATGCAACATCAGTTCATAAGTTCCATCAATAGGCTTTTTATAAAGCTTGGCATATTCTTCAGCCATTACTTTCATCATCGTTTTTGAAAGCCATAATCTACGGAAGTTGTGCATACGTGCATTGAAATCCATTGGCTCAAAACGCATACGATTTAGGTCTATTAAATAGAATTCATAATTATCATTTCCGTGATCCATTATCAGCGTATTTCCAGGAGAATGGTCCAAGAAATTCACGCCATTTTCGTGGAGTTTAAAGGTGAATCTCGTGAACTGTCGTAAAACCTCGTTCCTTTTTTTAAATTCAGGATTATGAATCAATTCCCGAAAATCAAAATCGTAGTTAATGTGCTCACTTACATAAAAACTCTCCCGCAATCCTCCCGAAAACATTTCTAAATATGCAACGGGAAAAGGTGTTTTTATATCTAATTCAATCAATTTTGAAGCATACTCAAAAGATCGTTTCGCCTTGCTTTTCCGAATAAATTCATAAACCAAAGCTTGAAAAACATTGGGAGTTTTAAATTTCTTAATATTAAAGGAGATTCCTTCCAGCTGCACCATTTTTATAACATTCCGGTCGCCCTTGGTCACATATTCGCCTTTTTTGGAAAAATTATGAAGCACATCCCCTAGCTTTGCAGCTAGGTGTGTATAATTTGGGTGAATAACAAAATTCTCGCGCATTTATAAAAAAGATATATTCAAAAAAGGTATTTTGCGAAGGTAATCTATATGAAGAAAATACTAGTAATACAAAACAAAAGAATTGGCGATGTACTAATCAGCTCTGTAATTGCCGAAAACATTAAAAAAGTGTTTCCAAAAAGCGAAGTTACCTATTTTGTGTATGATTATACAATAGGCGTATTGGAAAACAATCCTTTTATAGATCGCGTTATTTCGGTAAAAGAAAAGGAACTGAAGAAATTTTCGAAGCTTTTACAGACCATTTCAAAAATAAAAAAGGAAAATTACGACATCATTTTTGATCCGTATTCCAAGTTTCAAAGTAGAATGATCTGTCTTATTTCTGGGGCGGAATATCGTATCGGTTTTAAAAGAATAAAAAAGAAATTACGTCTTCCGTTCTATTCGCATCCCTTCAATTATATTCCAAGTCATACTATGTTCTGCGGCAAAGCCATTGAAAATAGAATAAAATTAGTACAATCGGTTTTTCCGATTGCCAAACCTGCTGATGAACCCTTAATTTATTTAACCGAGGAAGAAAAAAAATATCATCTTCCCAATAACGAAAACCTTCCCGTAATTATGCTTGGGGTTTTGGGCAGTACACCACAAAAATCTATGCCCTACCCTTACGTGGCGGAACTGATAGATTATGTTGCCGAAAGTTATAACGTGAAAATACTTTTCAATTATGCTCCAAATCAAAAAGATGAGGCATTAAAAATTTATGAGCTGTGCAAAAACAAAGCACAGATAGATTTAAATATTTATGAAGATTCTATCCGGGGTTTTATAAAATTGATGAACAAATGTGATATGCTTATTGCTAATGAAGGTGGAAGCGTACACATTGCCAAAGCGCTACACAAACCTACTTTTACTGTATATTCCCCCTATATTGAAAAAGAGGATTGGAGTAGTTTTGAAGATCATATCCAGCACGAGTCTATCCATCTTTTAGAAGAAAAACCCGATTTATACACAGATTTTACACGGGAAGAAAGAAAAAAAATAGAGGAAAACCCTTCCGTAATGTACAACGAACTTACTCCAGCATTAATTTTTGAAAAACTGAAACCTTTTCTGGCCCATCATTTAAAAAAGGCAAAAAAATAGCAACGGAAATTTTTCGGACAATTATACCACTTCCTTTTTCTCAATTCCGTATTCAGTCCAAATACTTTTGTTCTTTTTGGTCTGTTTTCTAATTGCCTTGTTTTTCACAATCATATCGTCAGTTACATATCCGCGCGGATGATCTAAATGGATAGTTACCGTGCTATAGCGTATCTGCAATGGTTTTATACCTTTGTTCATAAGGCGTTCGCCAAGCTCGCGGTCCTCACCTCCGTATTGCATCCGTTCGTCAAAACCATTTACAGAAAGAATATCCCTACGCCAACCCGAAACATTGTTTCCGTCCCAAGTAGGGCTGGTAGGGGTTATTGCGTTAAGAAATTTTTCTTTTGTCTCGTTGGAGGTAAGCTTGTTTATTTTGAAACTTCTTTTTAGACCTTGTTTCACAAGCCATTTTGGATCAAAGCAGTCACGGGAAACTATATCTTCTTTTGTGATTTTATTTGAAAGTTCCATTGGAAGTTTCAAATAACCCGCTGAAAGAAAACAATCTGGCTTTCTGTGTTTTTTATGGGTTTCCACAAAATCATATTTTGGAATGCAATCTCCATCAGTAAAAATAATATACTCCCCTTTGGAAGCTTGAATAGCTTTATTCAATATCATTGTCTTCCGAAATCCTTTGTCTTCCTGCCAAACGTGTGATATTTTTAGAGGAGAGTTCTTTTTAAAGGTTTCTATCATTTCCAAAGTGTCTGGAGTAGAACCGTCATCTGCAATTACTATTTCAAAATCTTTTTCGGTCTGATTTTCAAAACCCCACAAGGCCTTTTTTAACCATTCTGGTTGATTATATGTACTTACAATTACAGATATGGATGGCATTTTTTGAATTCCATGTTCTGTCCAAAACCGCTCGCTTTTTTTTGTATCCTTCCGGATAGCAAGATTGCGCTCCAAAGATTCTTTGGTTTTATATCCACGGGCATGGTCCAGATGTAAGCAAATAGCTTTGTGTCTAATCTGTTTTGATTTTAACCCGTAATTTTCAAGTCTCTCGCCCAGTTCTCTATCTGGACCACCATATTGCATTCGCTCATCATAACCGTTTATTGCTAAAAGATCTTCCTTAAAAGCAGAAGAATTACAATTATTGAAACTGGCATTGGTGGGAGTTATCAAATCCAAAATAGTGGCAACTGTTGGGCCTGAATTCAATTTTAAGCTTTGTGTTCCCTTTAGCCTGTCGTGCTGTTTCAGCCACTTCACATTAAAACAATTTCCTGTTTCAATATCTTCTTTGGAAATTGCTTCACTGGTTTTCATTGGCAACTTACAATAGCCACCAGAAAGGAAATATCCCTTTTCGGCAAATTTTGCATGTACCGAAACAAAATCTTTGCGCGGAATACAGTCGCCATCCGTAAACAAAATATACTCATATTTTGATTTTGTAATAGCATCGTTGAGAATACGCTGCCGGCGGTAGCCTTGATCTTCATGCCAAATATGACGTAGTGGCACAGTATATTTTTTCTGAAAAGATTCAATAAGCTCGCGTGTTTCGGTTTTTGAACCATCATCTGCTACTATTACTTCATAATTTTCATAATCTTGATACATATAGCCTTCCAGCACTTTTCTCAACCATTCTTCCGAATTGTAAGTACTTATTATTACTGAAATTGATGGCATGCTCATGAAAATATATTTTGTGCAAAGATAATCTTATTTGCTAATTTTGCGAATATGGTAAATCTTTCGGTAATAATTCCCACTTTCAATGAAGAAGCTTTTGTAGAAGAAGCACTTAAAAGTATTTCTTTTGCTGATGAGATTATTGTGGTGGATTCCTTCAGCACCGACAAAACTCCAGAGATTTCCAAAAAATATGCTACCAAATTTCTGCAACGCAAGTTTGACAATTTTTCCAACCAGAAAAATTTCGCATTAAAAGAAGCCACTGGAGATTGGGTGCTTTTTTTGGATGCCGATGAAAGAATTCCGCAAAAATTAAAGGCCGAAATCCTTACAACCTTACAGCACCCAAAGCACGATGGTTATAAACTAAATTTCCCCCACTATTTTATGGATCGCTTTCTGTATCATCATAGCGATGATGTTTTACGCTTAGTAAAACGTGAAGGCGCAAATTTTACTGGGCTTGTCCACGAAAAACTAAATTGTACAGGTTCTATAGGCAAGTTGAAAGCTATGGTTGAGCACTACACCTACAAAGGACTGCAAAATTACATATCAAAAAAAGAATCGTATGCATGGTTTCAAGCGGAACAACTTTTTGCAAAAGGAAAAAAAGTTACGTGGGGACATCTTTTAATTAAACCCACTTTCCGCTTTATAAAATCTTACATTATTCGTGGAAGCTATAAAGATGGAGTTCCCGGATTAACAATTGCAGCAATAAATGCCTATGGTGTTTTTTCAAGATATGTGAAACTGATGCTTTTGCAGAAAGGAATTCGTTGATTATTGACTGATTAAAAAATCTTCCCAAACCTAATTTTCTGCCGAAACTTTAGCATTGAAAATTCTCCTTTCACGTCTATTCGTTCTATTTCAAAAGGTTTTTTAAATGGAAAATGATTTATTCGGTTGCCAATGCGCGCTCCAAATTGAATTCCATTTTGCGAAAGATTTTTTTTAAAAATTTCATTACTTCTTTTCTCTTTCGGAAACTTCCCAAAAGGATACGCCAAAACAGGTGAAAAATTCAACTCATTTTCAGAAACAAATTCCAAACAACGTCTAGTATCTGCTTCAATTTCGGCATTGGAAAGATCGGTGTATTTTTTATGGTAAAAGGAATGAAAACCGAGCTCCACAATTTTTGGATCGATTAATTTCAATTGATCGGAAGTCATTATTTCCAACAAAGAAGTATTCCAACTGTCGGTTTTTCCCAAAAAGTCCAATGGCACAAAAAAAGTAGCTTTCAGCTTGTATTTTTTCAGCAAAGGAAGTGCCAATTCCAGTTGGCTTACATAGCCATCATCAAAAGTGATGACTATATTTTTTGCGTTGGGCAAGATTTTTAATTCTTGCAACTCCTTAAAATGATAGGTTCTGTAATCGTTATCGGATAAATACTTAAATTGTTTTTCAAGGTTTTTGGTAGAAATAGTTAAACCCTTTCCCTCTTTAACGGTAACGTGGTGGTACATTAAAATAGGAAGTTTCGCCATAACGGTTTTCGAGTTTATAGCTGTAAAATTATTACTTTTACACAAACTACAAGCTGTTTTTGGAAAACCCTGTAAAAATTACCGCTCTTGCCATTACCCTCAACGAGGCGCACAATATTGAAGGCTATATTAAAAGCCTTTGGTTTGCAGATGAAATTGTGGTTGTTGATTCATTCAGTAACGATGAAACGGTGGCTTTAGCTTCAAGGCACGAAAAAGTTAAGGTGCATCAACGCGTTTTTGACAATTTTTCAGCACAAAAGAATTTCGCCATTTCAAAAGCGAAAAATGATTGGGTCACTTTCTTTGATTTGGATGAGGAAATAACACCCGAACTCGCAAACGAAATTTTGGAAACCTTTAAAAACCCAACTGCTGTTGCGTATTTAGTAAAAAGAGACTTTTATTTTATGGGCAAGCGTATAAAATACAGTGGCTTGCAGAATGATTATATTGTGCGTTTTTTCAACAAAAAGTATTGTCTATATAATGCAAATTTAGTTCACGAAACTTTGGAAACTGACGGAAAAACCGAAAATTTAAAAAACAGTCTACCACATCATACTTATAAATCTTTTGATGATTATACCGCAAAAATGCATCAATACAGTGCGTTGCAAGCGGAAATGCTTTTCAAAAAAGGAAAGAGGCCTAATTATTATCATTTTTTGTTCAGACCTTTTTACAGATTTTGGAACCAATTTATTTTCCGTTTGGGTATTTTAGACGGGAAAGAAGGGTTCATTTTGGCGTATGTGAGCGCTTTTTCCGTGTTTAAGAGATATGTGAATCTTTGGCTTTTGCACAAAAAATTGAATTGAAAATATATGAAGGGAAACCACAAAATAGCAATCATCTTTCTGGATGAAATCCATCATATTTACCATTTTACAAGTATTGCCGTAGAGCTTTCAAAAAACAATGAAGTTCATTTACTCACCCATCCCGGAAAACAGGAGTTTCTTTATAAAACCTTAAAAAATCTCAATGGCGAAAATGTAATTGTAGAAAAACTACAAACCTCACTTTTTAGAGCCTTTACCGACAAGTTAAAAAATAGAAAACTGCCGCGTAAAGGGTTTTGGGTGAAGAAACACCAAAATTATATACTCAATAATTTTGATGCCGTTATTTTCACGGATTATTTTCACCATTATTTATTGGAAGCCCGCGGCCAAAGAAATAAACCTAAGTTTATTAAAGTTCCGCACGGATTGCCCGGAAGAGGATATAGCTATAATAAAGAGCTTCTTGATTTTGATTTTCAATTGTTATATGGCAATTTTCACGTTGAACAAATGGAGGAAAAAAAATTATTATCAAAGAATTGGGCCGTTGCCGGATTTCCCAAGTTAGACGTAATAGAAAAATCGAATATTGAGCCTATATTTTCTGATGAAAAAACAACAGTAATTTACAATCCGCATTTTGAGCCCGCACTTTCTTCGTGGCCTTTAATAGGTTTGGAAATTCTGGAATTCTTTTATAATTCAAAAAAATACAACCTTATCTTCGCACCACACATCAACCTTTTCAATAAACTTGGGGTTGACAATAATTCTACAGTTCCCGAAAAATATTTTACTGCAAAAAATATACATATTGACTTGGGCAGTGAAAAAAGCGTGAATATGGCCTATGTGAACGAAGCTGATATTTATCTGGGCGATGTATCCAGCCAAGTATTTGAATTTATAATAAATCCAAGACCCTGCATATTTCTCAATCCTAAAAAGGTGAAGTTTAAAGGCGACATAAATTATCGTTTTTGGAGTTGCGGAAAAATAATCAAAAAAGTGGGCAAGTTGCCAAAAGCGCTTAAAAAAGCCCCGAAACAATTTAATAAAAAATACAGAGAGATTCAGCAAAAAATGAACTCAGAGAATTTTCATATTGAGGAAGGATCTACTGCTTCACAACTTGCTGCTACTGCGATAACTGAATATTTGGACAGAAGTCTATAAATATTTAGTAATTCCATTCTCACAACGTTTCACTTTGTTTTTCTGTGTTTGTAACTGCAAGGAATCGTTAATCTCAAAACGGCTTTGGTCTTTAACCAAATGCCAAATGTGATAAATAATACCGCGGTACCGCAAGCGTTTCCCCATTACACCAGAGTTCAATAGGCGAATAACCATTTCAGAATCTTCCCTGCCCCACCCTTCAAAATCTTCATTATAGCCGTTAATAGCTATAAAATCTTTTTTCCAGAATGATAGATTGCAGCCGCGCAACTTTGTGGAAAGCTCATTGCTGGCTTTATAAGTACTACTTAAAATCGGGATCCGCATCGCCCGTGTGCGTTTTTTTATGCCTTTTGAATAAAAACCGAAATTTATGGTTCCCCTTTCAAAAAGCTCTTTTAAAAAACCTTGTTGGATGTTTACGCGACTCCCAAAAAGAAACTGATTATTTTCTGCCATTTTTTGATGATCCTTCACAAAATCTGAATGCATTATACAATCCCCGTCAATCTGCACAATATAATCGCCCGCAGCAACCGCAATTGCTTTATTTAAGATTTTTGATCTTCTAAAACCTTTATCCTCATGCCATACATGAACAACTTTGATGAGCGTTTTCATTTTAAAATTTTCAATCAATTTTTTAGTTTCTTCCTTTGAACCATCATCAGCGATAAGTATTTCAAATGGCTGAACACTTTGCCTTTCGGCACTTTTTAGCACTAAGCCCAGCGCTTCGGGCCAATTATAGGTTGAAATTAACAATGAAGTTTTCATTATAAGCTAAATTTTCCTCAAATATAGCCAATTAATATAACCAGCTTTTGCAATAAAGTTTAATTGAATTCGTCAAGGATTTTAAGTGTTTTTTGAAGTACTTTGCACTTTTAAACGTGAAGCCGTATGACACAAGAAGACGAAATAAAAAATCTGGTAACCATCCTTAAACGAGGAGGAATAATACTTTATCCAACAGATACCGTATGGGGAATAGGCTGTGACGCCACAAACTATCAAGCGATTGAAAAAGTTTTTCAACTAAAAAAACGCGCCGAAAGTAAATCTATGATTTGCTTGGTGAGCGATTTTAAAATGCTCAACCAGTATATTGAAAATGTGCCAGAAGTAGCCTACGATATTTTGAAGTATGCTAAAAAACCCACTACAATAATTTATGATCGCCCGCTTCATGTGGCAGAAAACCTTATTGCCGAAGACAATTCATTGGCCATTCGTGTAACCAAAGATGCATTCTGCAAGAAACTAATTCAAAAATTCAGAAAACCTATAGTTTCAACATCTGCAAATTTCAGCAGTGCAAAAACTCCACAAAGCTTTGCCGAAATAGACCCTTTAATTTTGGAAGGAGTGGACTATGTTGTAAATTTGCATCAGGAAAAAAAATCAGGAAAACCCTCTGCCATTATTAAGTTGAAAAATGATGGTTCGGTAAGGGTAATTCGACAATAAAAAAATGCCACAATACCCAACAGCACTTCAAAATCCCGTTTTTAGAACTATCTCAAAAGCTTCCAAAAATCTAAATATGGAAAGCTATGTAATTGGCGGTTACGTTCGCGATTTTCTATTGAAACGAGGCGAAGCAAAAGATATAGACATAGTTGCCGTTGGAAGCGGAATAGATTTAGCTGAGGAAGTTTCAAAATTATTACCCGGAAAACCAAAGGTTTCAGTCTTCAAAACCTACGGCACCGCAATGCTTAAAAGTGGAGGAATAGAACTGGAATTTGTTGGGGCTCGAAAAGAATCCTACTCTGAGGAAAGCCGAAATCCTGCAGTTGAAAACGGTACTTTAGAAGACGACCAAAACCGCCGTGATTTTACAATAAACGCTTTAGCCCTTAACTTGAGTGATAACAATTTTGGAGAGTTGCTCGATCCCTTCAACGGTATTGAAGATCTTCAGAAAAAGATAATCAGAACACCGCTCGATCCAGACATTACCTATAGTGACGATCCATTGCGTATGCTTCGTGCCATTCGTTTTGCATCGCAATTGGATTTTATAATTGAAAAGGATTCTTTGCAAGCAATTACCAGAAATGCTGAACGCATTAAAATCATCTCCAAAGAACGTATTGTAGACGAGTTGAACAAAATTTTGCTTTCAGAAGTTCCTTCAAAAGGATTCGGTCTTTTGCACAAAACGGGATTACTCCCTTTTATTTTACCAGAATTGGTAGCACTGCAAGGCATTGACGAAAAAGAAGGTCAAACGCATAAAGACAATTTTTGGCACACACTAGAAGTTGTTGATAATATTTCAAAAGCAACAGACGATCTATGGCTACGCTGGGCAGCATTACTACACGATATAGGAAAAGCACCGACGAAACGATTTGACAAAAAACTGGGCTGGACCTTTCACACGCACGAATTTGTGGGTGCAAAAATGGTTTATAAGCTTTTCAAACGCTTGAAAATGCCACTGAACGAAAAGATGAAGTTCGTCCAAAAAATGGTTTTAATGAGCTCCCGTCCTATTGTTTTGGCGAGCGATGTAACTGATAGTGCCGTACGCCGATTGATTTTTGACGCGGGTGAAAATGTGGAAGATCTAATGACGCTTTGTGAAGCTGATATTACAACCAAAAATCCAAAAAAGTTTAAGAAATATCACGCTAATTTCCAATTGGTGCGCGATAAAATTGTGGAAGTGGAAGAACGCGATCAAGTTCGAAACTTTCAGCCGCCAGTAACCGGCGAAGAGATTATGGAAACCTTCAACTTAAAACCATCTCGCGAAATTGGTATTATAAAAGACGCCATAAAAGAAGCAATCCTTGAAGGCGAAATTCCCAATGAATATGAAGCCGCAAAAGAGTTTATGTTGACGAAAGGAGCGGCCATTGGACTTAAGTCAATTAAATAATAAGCAGTAGCAGTGTTCAGTAAAAAATAATTGTATCAACAGTGAAAGACAACAAAAAAGTAATCTATTGGCTCCTCACAGGATGTTTCATGATTTTTGTGATGGTGGTAGTAGGTGGTATCACGCGGCTTACCCATTCTGGGTTATCAATTTCCAGTTATAAACTTATTTCAGGTACGCTGCCGCCTTTAAATGAAGCACAGTGGATTGCGGAATTTGATCATTACAAACAATTTCCCGAATACCAAAAACTGAACAATCATTTCAGTTTAAAGGATTTTAAGGATATTTATTTCTGGGAGTGGTTTCACCGCCTGTTGGGCAGACTTTTGGGCGTTGTTTTCATCATTCCTTTTTTATATTTTTTACTGAAAAAACAACTCACTAAACCCACCATAAAAAAAGCTATAATTTTAATGTGCCTAGGTGCATTTCAAGGATTTTTGGGCTGGTATATGGTTAAAAGCGGCTTGGTAGACAGACCCGATGTGAGTCACTATCGGCTCGCAATGCACTTAACCACAGCATTTATAACTTTCTCTTATACCTTTTGGGTGGCGATGGATTTAATCTATCCTGTAAAAAAAGAAATAAATAAACACATCCGAAACATCATCCGCTTTGGAATGGCAGTCCTGCTCATCCAAATTATTTGGGGTGCTTTTGTGGCAGGGCTTGATGCCGGTTGGATTCATAACCATTGGCCACTAATGAATGATGGTGAATGGATGCACGAAACCGTTACAACGGAGCAAGTCCCGGTGTGGAAAAATTTTGTGGAAGGCAAAAGTGGTGTTCAGTTTGTTCACAGATATATGGCTTATGCTGTAGTGGGAATCATTTTCTTTATATGGTACAAAACTCGAAAATTACAGCTCACCTTACCACAGAAAAACGGAATAAATGTATTATTGCTTTTGGTTTTGGTACAGTTCACTTTAGGCGTTTTCACGCTTATACTGCAAGTGCCCGTAGTTTTGGGAGTTTTGCATCAAGTAACCGCATTTTTCCTGCTTGCCGCAATGACTTTTGTTTTACATAGATTCAGCAAATAATACTGAAAAAACAAAAATTTCAAGACCTAAAAAGAGGTATAAAATTGTAACTTTGCAAACTAAAATTTTTTAAAATGATTTACCGTTTCAGAATAATCCTCGACACTCACGAAGACGTTTTCCGCGACTTAGAAATAGAAGCTTCAGCCACATTGGAAGATTTTCATAATGCCATTACCCAATCCTTCGGTTTTGATGGGCAGGAAATGGCTTCTTTTTACACGAGTAACGATTTATGGGAAGAAGGCGAGGAAATTTCTCTTTTTGATGTTAGTGATGAACCAGGGAGTATTCGCATTATGGGCGAAACCCATTTGGAAGATGTTGTGAACAAAGAAAAAACCCGTCTCCTTTATGTGTACGATTTTTTGAATATGTGGACGTTTATGGTGGAGCTTGCCGATATTGCCGAAGCTGAAGCTGGCCAGATATATCCTAATTTAATGTATTCCCACGGTCAAATTCCAGAAGAAGCTCCAGAAAAAGAATTCACTTCAGAACCTATTGAAGATGAAGACGATTTTGATGAAGAGTTTGACCTTGACCCAGAAGATTACGACAATCTCGATTTTGACGAAAATTGGAATTGATTTGATTGAACGTTAATGGTTCATGATCGCCAAAACAGACTCACAAATTCACTTATTCACAAACTTACTAATTCACACTTAAAGAATGATAAACCTTTTCAGTACCCACATTGAATCCCTTTCCATACACCGAGTGGGTAACAAAAGTAGAAACGAAGCTATTTTTCTTTCTGAAAAACCTTATAAAACGGACGATGAGCTAACACCTTTGCTGAAAGAATTCTTCTTAAAACCGTTTAGAGATAAAGAGGAAAATTATTTTCATTTTTCCCATGAGGCAGATTTGGAGTTTCATGAGTTGTACAACAGCGCAAATAAAATTTTTGACAATCCGCAAGATATCCATGAAGAGAGCAGAAAAATTGCTACTTATCTTTTCAATCAATCCGAGCATCCTCATATAAAAAGTGGTGAAGTTTATATAGCATATCTAGAAGGTGTTCAGTTGGACAATTTGAAAATGGACGCTATCGGAATTTTTAAAAGTGAATTGAAGCAGGATTTTCTTCAGTTTTCTGAAGAAGGAAACCAGTTGGATGCGATGTTGCAACACGGTGTGAGCCTTAATAAATTGGATAAAGGCTGTATTATTTTCAATTCAAAAAAAGAGGAAGGCTATAAAATACTTTCTGTTGACAGTAATCGTTACGATGCCCGTTATTGGCTGGAAAGCTTTTTAGGAGTGGAAGCTTTGGCAGATGATAATTTTTACACAAAAAAGTATTTAAAATTCTGTCAGGATTTTGCGAAAGATGTTGTTTTACCTGCCGAAGATAAAAAGCAGGAAGTAATGTTTATGAACCGTGCTGTAAACCATTTTGCCAAAAACGACAATTTTGAGGAAACTGCTTTTATGAACGAAGTAATTGACAATCCAGATTTGTTACCTGAATTCCGTCATTACAAAAGTGAAAAAGCACCAAAATACAGTATTGAAGATTTAACCTCCTTCCCTATTGCAAATACCGCCGTAACTGCTGCTAGAAAAAAAATAAAAAATGTAATAAATCTAGATACAAACATTCAGATAAAACTAGATTTCATCAATCCGGAAAGTGCCGAAAAATTTGTAGAAAAAGGCTGGGATGAAGAAAAGCAGATGTATTATTATTTGGTGTATTTCAACAAAGAAGAAAAAAGCTAACAATTACTAATTATTTTTTTAATGAAGACAAAAGGTTTTATTTTATTGTTTTTTGCAATTTTCCTTTTGAATTCGTGTAGCGTTGATAAATGTGACGTGGATTGTAATTCCGGACCATTGGAATTGGATTTTGAACTTTTAAATAAAGCTACTGGTGAAAATCTATTTACCAATGGCACATTTGATCCAAACGATATTGATGTTTTAGATTTGGACAACAATAATAGTAGTGTACAATTCACCTTCAACTCTGAAAATGATATAAACATCATCAACTTAGGTCCATTCGGTTGGGAAACAAATATTGCAAATTATTTTTTGAAAGTAGGTGATCGCGATATTTTTACATTACATGTTGATGCAGAAGAAAAAACAGAAGATTGTTGCTCTTTTGTGCAAGTAAATAAACTAGAAATTACAAACGCAAGTTTTGAGCTAAATCCTGAAACTGGGGTTTATGAAGTTTTAGTGGAGCTATAAAAAACTTTCAGCTTTCAGGATTAGGTACTGTAATCCGCTAATGGCAATTGTCCCAAAAGCAATTAAGTGTTCCCTAGAAATTAATTCCCCACTTCGCTGATGAACTTGATACGGTACAATCGTAATTCCTCTTCATCATAATCTCCATCAAACTCGTCTAAGGCTTCCTCTATTTTATCAGATTTTGCTTCTAAGAAATATTCATGGATTTCTTCCTGTTGGTCTTCATCCAACACTTCATCAATCCAATAATTTATATTCAATTTAGTTCCGCTGTAAACAATAGCCTCCATTTCCTTTATAAACTCAGGCATTTCAAGGCCTTTGGCGTTTGCAATGTCGGGTAAGGATAACTTCCGATCCACATTTTGAATAATATATAATTTTAGTGAACTGTTGGTACCTGTAGATTTTACCACAAAATCTTCCGGACGGATTATTTCGTTTTCTTCAACGTAATCTTGGATGAGTTTCAAGAAAGTCTTTCCATATTTTTTTGCTTTCCCCTCACCCACTCCATGGACATTGGAAAGTTCTTCCATTGTTACTGGATATTTGAGAGCCATATCTTCCAAAGAAGGTTCTTGGAAAATAACAAACGGCGGAAGATCTAAATCGTGCGCCACTTTTTTAAGCTCAGCCTTTAATAGCTTGAAAAGATTTTCATCTACAATATCTCCTCCCTTACTTGCTGTAACAATAATGTCATCATTGGCATCTTTAAAGGAATGGTCTTCGGTCATCATAAATGAGGTGGGCGATTTAATGAATTTCTTTCCCGAATCCGTCAAATGAATTACACCGTATGTTTCAATATCTTTCTTTAAATATCCTGCAACCAAAAGTTGGCGAAGTAGTGCCATCCAATAAGGCGCATCGTGATCTATACCAGAACCAAAATATTCCTGCACATCTGTGCGGTGTGATTTAATAAGGGCGTTTACCTTCCCTATTAAAACATTTACAATTTCCTTACTTTTATATTGCTCGTTGGTTTTGGAAACTACTTCCAAAACTTGCTTTGCGTCATCTTTTGCTTCGTGTTTCTTTTTGGGGTAGCGCATATTATCATCCATCATGCCTCCATCGCCAGTTTCATTGTCAAATTCTTCCCCAAAATAATGAAGGATAAATTTTCTGCGAGACATAGAAGTTTCTGCAAAACCAACTACTTCCTGTAAAAGTGCATGGCCAATTTCCTGTTCGGCAACTGGTTTACCGCTCATAAATTTCTCTAGCTTTTCAATATCCTTATAACTGTAAAAGGCTAGGCAGTGACCTTCGCCACCGTCTCTTCCTGCACGTCCGGTTTCTTGATAATAGCTTTCAATACTTTTTGGAATATCATTGTGAATTACAAAACGGACGTCAGGTTTATCTATCCCCATTCCAAAAGCAATGGTTGCAACAACAACATCCACGTCTTCCATCAAAAACATATCTTGATGTTTTACCCGAGTTTTGCCATCAAGACCAGCATGATATGGTACCGCTTTTATACCGTTTACCTGTAATGCTTGGGCCAGCCCTTCTACCCTTTTTCTGCTTAAACAATAAATAATACCACTTTTACCATCGTTCTGTTTAACAAACCGAATGATGTCAGAATCTACGTTTTTAGTCTTAGGCCTTATTTCATAATATAGGTTAGGACGGTTAAAGGAAGCCTTAAAGGTATTGGCATCCTGCATATTGAGGTTTTTAAGTATATCTTCCTGTACTTTTGGAGTTGCTGTAGCCGTGAGCCCAATAATTGGAATGTCGTTGCCTATACGTTGAATAATGCTTTTAAGATTTCGGTATTCCGGCCTAAAATCATGTCCCCATTCGCTAATACAATGGGCCTCATCTATAGCCATAAATGATATTTTCTGTGTCTGTAGAAAATTCACGTACTCTTCTTTGGTGAGCGATTCAGGAGCTACGTAAAGTAATTTTGTTATTCCACTAGCAATATCGCTCTTTACTCTTTTTACTTCTGTTTTATTAAGAGAAGAGTTCAGAACATGTGCAATTCCTTCGTCTGAAGAGAGGGAGCGCAAGGCATCCACTTGATTCTTCATTAGTGCAATAAGGGGTGAAACAACAATTGCCGTCCCTTCCTGCATAAGTGCGGGAAGTTGATAACAAAGCGATTTTCCACCGCCAGTGGGCATAACCACGAATGTATTATTACCGTTGAGGATACTTTTTACAACTTCTTCCTGAAGGCCTTTAAAGCGAGTGAATCCAAAATATTTTTTCAGGGCTGCGTAAATGTCAATCTCTGCCACGCTGCTTGGGTTTTTAATGAACAATTCAGTTTTAGTCAACAATACATTGTTTTACTGATTAACAATTGTAATTTTGCAACCGTATTAAGTTGACTGCATCTTAAAAGAAAAGTATCTATATTAAGATTACCGAATTAAGTTAAATTCTATTCTAAATATACTAATTTCTGAAACAGTTACAAACATTCAAAAGCATTAAAATTTTGAACAAGCAAGACAGAATTATTTCCGTAGCGAAAAACACCATAGAAACTGAAAGTAAAGCCATTGCAAATCTCGCTCACTTAGTAGACGATGAATTTGCGGGAGCAGTTGATTACATTTACCATTCCAAAGGAAGAGTTATTGTTACTGGAATAGGCAAAAGTGCAAACATTGCCACTAAAATTGTTGCCACTTTGAACTCTACGGGTACTCCCTCAATCTTTATGCACGCAGCTGATGCTATTCATGGTGATTTGGGTACCATTCAAGAAAATGATACCGTTATCTGCATTTCAAAAAGTGGAAATACCCCTGAAATAAAGGTGCTTGTACCCCTCATAAAAGCTATTGACAACAAATTGATAGCAATTACCGGAAACCGAGATTCCTTTTTAGGCCAACAAGCCGATTTTGTTTTGAATGCTTACGTTGAAAAAGAAGCCTGTCCCAACAATCTTGCACCCACCGCTAGCACTACTGCACAATTGGTGATAGGTGATGCTTTAGCAATGTGCCTTTTAGACCTTCGTGGTTTCTCAAGCAAAGATTTTGCTAAATTCCACCCTGGAGGTTCTTTAGGGAAAAAATTATATTTGAGAGTAAGCAATCTCACCTCCCTAAATGAAAAACCACAGGTAAGCCCCGATACCGATGTTAAAAAAGTGATTGTTGAAATTTCTGAAAAAATGCTGGGCGTAACTGCGGTGGTTGAAAACGATGTAATTGTAGGTATTATTACTGATGGCGATTTACGACGTATGTTGACCAAAACCGATAGCTTTGCAGGCCTTACCGCAAAGGATATTATGAGTCATAATCCGAAAAAAATAGCTAACAATGCCATGGCTGTTGAAGCCATGGAAATGATGGATAAATACGGCATTACTCAGATTCTCGCTGAAGAAAAAGGCAAATATAGCGGGGTTGTTCATATTCATAACCTTACCAAAGAAGGTATAATTTAATGAAAAAACAAGCTTCACCCGAAAAAGAGATGTCCTTTTTGGACCATTTGGAAGAACTGCGCTGGCACTTGGTGCGTTCTACCCTTGCAGTATTAATTGTAGCGGTTCTGGCTTTTATTTTTAAACGATTTATTTTTGACGTCCTTATTTTTGGTCCTTCAAAACCAGAATTTCCTACCTATACCATGTTTTGCGAAATTTCGCGCTCTCTTGGGATAGATACCTTCTGTTTTCAGGAGATGCCCTTTAGTATCCAAAGCAGAACAATGGCCGGACAGTTTTCGGCACATATGTGGACATCAATTTATGCGGGAATCATTGTTGCCTTCCCCTATATTCTTTATGAATTTTGGAGATTTATTAGTCCGGGTTTAAAAGAAAAAGAACGCAAGTCTAGTCGTGGTTTTATTGCGATTGCTTCGGTACTTTTCTTTTTAGGAGTTTTATTTGGGTATTACCTTATTACACCACTGTCCATCAACTTTTTAGGAAACTATCAAGTAAGCGAGGAAGTTATAAACCAGTTTGATCTGGAGAGCTATATTTCCCTAGTTCGCACCTCGGTATTAGCTTGTGGAATTGTATTTGAACTTCCAATTTTAATGTATATTCTTACAAAAATAGGCTTGGTAACACCAGAAATTCTTAGAAAGTATAGAAAATTCGCATTAATTATTGTCTTGGTCCTTTCTGCAGTGATCACGCCGCCGGATATTGTGAGCCAGATAATTGTAGCCATCCCAATACTTATTCTTTATGAAGTGAGTATCTATATTTCAAAAATCGTGATCAGAAACCAGTTAAAGGAAGAGAGAAAAAGAAAAAAAGAACAAGGTCAATAAAAGAGAAAATATTCTAAATCAAAAAAAAAGGTAACCTTTTACAATTTATACTAAAGATGAAAAATAATATAGTTGAGGAATTCAATGCCTATCGCGAAAAGATGAATGATAAGATGCTTGCCGATAATAACAAAATCATCAAGCGTATTTTTAATTTAGATACCAACGCCTATATGGAAGGTGTACTTCCAAAGAAGATGAAAGAATTGCTTGGTTTAGGCAATTCATTGGTACTTCGCTGTGATGACTGCGTGCGGTACCATCTGGAGGAATGTCACAAATTAGGCCTTACCAAAGAAGAAGTGGTTGAAGGAATGAGTATTTCATTACTTATTGGTGGAACAATTGTTGTTCCGCACTTACGCAGGGCATTTGAATACTGGGAAGCATTGGAAGCGCAAGAATCTTAATTTTTTCTTAGGAAAATTATATAGTACATTTATCGTTTTATCTACGGAAACAAATACCGAATGAAGCTAAAAGCCGAAAATTTAATGAAATCCTATAAAGGCCGAAAGGTTGTAAAGGGTATTACCGTTGAAGTGAACCAAGGTGAAATTGTTGGTTTGCTCGGGCCGAATGGTGCGGGAAAAACTACCTCCTTTTACATGATTGTTGGGTTGATAAAACCCAATGGCGGCAATATCTATTTGGAAGGAACAGAAATCACCAAATATCCAATGTACAAACGGGCTCAAAACGGAATTGGCTATTTGGCACAGGAGGCTTCGGTTTTTAGAAAATTGAGTGTTGAAGACAATATTTTAAGCGTTTTGCAACTTACGAAGCTTTCCAAAAAAGAGCAACGCGCCAAAATGGAATTGCTTATTGAAGAATTCGGTTTAGGTCATATCCGTAAAAGTCGGGGTGATCTTTTAAGCGGTGGCGAAAGACGTAGAACCGAGATTGCTCGTGCCTTAGCAACCGACCCACACTTCATCCTTCTCGATGAGCCTTTTGCGGGCGTTGACCCTGTGGCGGTTGAAGACATTCAGCGTATTGTGGCGCAACTAAAAAACAAAAATATCGGTATTCTTATTACCGATCACAACGTACAGGAAACGCTGGCAATTACAGACAGAACCTATTTAATGTTTGAAGGTAGTATTCTAAAACACGGCATCCCCGAAGAGCTTGCCGCAGACGAAATGGTTCGGAAAGTATATCTTGGGCAGAATTTTGAGCTTCGTAAGAAGAAGTTGGAGTTTTGAAAACAACTTTTAACCACAAAGGACACAATGGTTGCACAAAGTTCACTAAGCCCTTACCTATTTTATGCTTTAGGGTGTTTTTATGGGCCTGACTTTTGAACCACAAAGGACAAAAGGGTTGCACAAAGTTCACTATGGTTTTTAATTCACAACTCTCCATTAATCACTCTTTTAATACCGTGCTTTAATAAACTTACATTAAAATTTATAAGTAGCCCAAGCTTAAAACCACCGAGCCTCATATAGGTAAGTGTTTGAGCTAAATGAACATTGTTCAATACTTCCACGCTTTTTATTTCGATAACCACTTTATTTTCAACTAATAAATCAATTCGATATCCAACCTCTAATTTTACTTCTTCAAATATTAGGGGCATAGGTTTTTGTTTTGCAACTGACAAATCTTCCTTTGTTAGTTTATAAAAAAGACATTATTGGTATGCAGACTCCAACAATCCAGGACCAAGTGCCTTATGAACTTCCTAAACACTGCCTATAATCTTATTTGCTATTTGGTTTTCAGTCATTACAATTAAATTTAACAAACTGATTTAAACAAATTTAAATGTTCACGGAGATTTCTTTGTGCTCTTTGTGTCTTCTTGGTGTTCTTTGTGGTTAAACAGGGAAAGCAATATATAAAGCAGAATAATAAAAGGTATTGCCAAAAACTTCAGAAATACTAAAAGCACAATACAAAGAATTAAAAACACATAGCGAACGGCGTTGCTTTTAAAATCCCAGGTTTTAAATTTTAGCGCAAAAAGCGGAATTTCGGCATTCAAAAGTATGCAGCTTAATAAAGTCATTCCTATCAAAAACCATTGATTTAAAATTATACTTTCTGCAAATTCAGAATATTGAAACTGTAAAATTAAGGGTAAGCTTAAAATGAGAAGTGTGTTTGCCGGCGTTGGAAGACCAATAAAACCAGAAGTTTGTCGCGTATCTACATTAAATTTTGCCAAGCGGTACGCAGAAGCTATTACAATTAAAAGTCCAATTAAAGGCATATAATTTTTGAATCCCACATTCCAACCATCCAAAGAAAAAGTATCCGTTAAGGTTTGCATTTGGTGGAAATAGGACAAATTAAACATTTGAAACATTACAACCCCCGGCGCTACGCCACTAGTAATAACATCTGCCAAGGAATCAAGTTGAAGTCCTACTTCACTTTGAGCATTTAGCAATCGCGCAGCAAGGCCATCAAAGAAATCGAAGAAAATTCCTAAAAAAACAAAAAAGGAAGCGGTTATCAAATCGCCTGAAACGGCAAAAAGTACAGCTACGCAGCCGCAGAGTATGTTCAGGGAGGTTATGATGTTTGGAATTTGTTTTGTCATATTCATTTCTTCGGTAAGTATTTTAGAGTTGATTCTCTATTAGTGAAAACATTCTCTCCCAACCTCTCTTTCAAAGAGAAGGCGCTTTACAAGACTGTTTTCTTAATATAAATTGAGATTCAGTGTAAAAATAACAAAGTATTTCCGTCCAAAGCTATCAAAACACAATATGTGCATAAATTTAAAGTTTACTATTCTGTAAAATAGTGCCATATTTGTCCAAATTTTTAAGCTTGAAAGAGAAAATTTTACTCCTTTTACTACTTGTTTCGGCTACGCTGAGTGCTCAGACCGTACGTAAGTATTCCAACGAATTTATGAACATTGGTGTAGATGCCGCAGCCTTCGGAATGAGCAATGCCGTGGTAGCTTCCTCTTCCGATGTAAATTCGGGTTATTGGAATCCTGCAGGTTTAGTGAATCTTGAGGACAAGCAAATCTCTTTGATGCACGCCTCTTATTTTGCAAATATTGCGAACTATGATTACGCTGCATTTGCAATGCCTCTTGACGATAGAAGTGCCGTTGGTCTTTCTGTAATCCGTTTTGGGGTAGATGATATTTTGAATACTACCCAATTGATAGACGACGAAGGAAATATTTCCTATGATCGTATCAGCAAATTTTCTACTGCAGACTATGGCTTTACGTTTTCATACGCAAGAAGACTGCCGTTAGATGGCTTAAACTATGGTGTTAATGCAAAAGTAATACGTCGCGTTATAGGCGACTTTGCATCTTCTTGGGGATTTGGACTGGATGCAGCCATTCAGTTTAGAAGTGATAAGTGGATGTTTGGACTGATGGCGAGAGATATTACTACTACCTTCAATGCTTGGAGTATTGATGAAAAAAAGTTTGCTGAAATTCAAGGCGCAGTAGAAGGTCAAAACCAAGAATTACCAGAAACTACTGAAATCACTATTCCGAAGTTGCAATTGGGAATGGCTCGAAAATTTGTTTACCATTACGACTTTTCGTTATTGGCCGAAGTGGATTTAAACTTCCGTTTCGCAGAAACCAACGATGTTATTTCAACTTCTTTTGCCAGCATCACACCTTCATTGGGGCTTGAATTTGCTTATATTGATATGGTTTACGTTCGCGGCGGGGTTGGCAATTTTCAAAATATAAAACAGTTGGACGGAAATGAGTCAGTAGGCTTTCAGCCAAATATTGGCGTGGGTTTTCGTTATAAAGGCATTCAAGTTGATTATGCTTTAACCGATATTGGCGACCAAAGTGCTGCGCTTTATTCCAATGTTTTTTCGTTGAAACTGGATTGGGAGATTTTTAGGTAAATGTCTAAATTTGAAGCCTGAAACACGAAACTTGAAACAATCAATACTGTGACAAAAAATTACATCCTTCTTTTACTTCTTTTTTTAAGTTTTTCGGCAAAAGCACAGTTTGTTCCATTGTCTGAAACTTCTGAAATAAGCATTATCACAATTGGTCCAGGGGCTGAACTTTATGACAAGTTTGGGCACAGTGCGTTTCGAATTCAAGATAGTTTGAATGGGGTTGACGTGGTTTTTAATTACGGCGTTTATGATTTTGACACACCAAATTTCTATACAAAATTTGCACAAGGAAAGCTACTTTATCAGCTAGGGGTAAGTTATTATCAACCATTTTTTCAAAGCTATGTAGCACAAAATCGTTGGATTAAAGAACAAACTTTGAACCTCAACTATACTGAAAAACAAGCTATCTCAGATTTTCTTTGGAACAATGCCCGGCCAGAGAACAAAAAATATAAATACGATTTCTTTTTTGACAACTGTGCCACTAAAATTCGTGACGTGGTCCAAATAGTTCTTGGCGATAATCTTGAATATAATGAAGATTTTATCAAAGAAGAAGCCACATTTAGGGAACTTATTCAGCAAAACCTACAAGCAAATTCCTGGGGAAGTTTGGGAATAGACATTGCTCTTGGCGCAGTGATAGATAGGAAGGCAAAGCCAATAGAGTATCAATTTCTTCCAGATTATGTGTATGAAGCAGCCACAACTGCAGTTATAAACAGAAATGGTTCTTCAGAAAGTTTAGTAAAAAAAACAACCGTTCTTTTTGAGAACACTCCTACCCCAGCCGAAAATAATTTCTTGTTGAGTCCGCTGTTTATATTGGGAATATTGGGACTTTTAATTGTTGTTGTTACCTATCGTGATTACAAAAGAAATATACGAAGCCGTTATTTGGATTTATTTATTTTCTTTTTTACAGGCTTTGTTGGTTTATTTCTTTTATTGCTTTGGTTTGCTACAGACCATACAGCCACCGCGAATAACTATAATTTGCTGTGGGCATTTCCTATTTCAATTTTATTGATTTTTGCCATTTCTAAAAAACATGCTTCCATAAAACTAAAAAGATACACTGTAATGCTGTTGCTTCTTTTAGTTCTTTTAACTATTCATTGGATCACAGGAGTTCAGGTTTTTGCTATTACGCTATTGCCCCTACTAATTGCGTTGGCAGTGCGGTATGTCTATTTGGTGAACTTTATTGGGAAACAGAGATAACATCCCTCCCAACCTCTACTTCGACAGGCTCAGCACATCGCCTTCAAATGGAGGAGCCTGACTTGGGTTTACTATAGAAATTGCGAAAAACATCCCTCCCCGCCGCTACTTCGTAAAGCTCGGCAGATAATCTCCTTTAAAGGTGGCTTGATTTGGATAAAAATTATACTTGTAGTTAGAAACCAAAACTGTCTTTTTTAAAGTAGAATTATATTGAAACCCTCTTTCTTACTAGGGGTTTACAAAATTTGTGAATCGGAAATTTAAGCAGGGGTAAAATTTGTAGGAAAAAAGGGCTGTTTTCCTACATTCTAATGACTTTGCTATGGCTTTGCTATGGCTTTGCTATGGAGTATCTGTGGAGTATCTATGGATAGCTGTTTATTGCCCCCTAAAAAACACAATAGTACTCAAGGTTTTAATGATAATAGTAACGTCTAGAAAGAGGCTTCGGTGTTTTATATAATATAAATCATATTGCAGTTTTTCAAGGGAATCCTCTTCGCTGGAACCATATTTGGCATTAACCTGTGCCCAACCTGTTACGCCTGGTTTTACAAGATGGCGTACTTCATAAAAAGGTATTTTTTCTTTTAAATCCTCTACAAACTCTGGGCGTTCTGGGCGGGGGCCGATTACACTCATTTCTCCTTTTATTACATTTATAAATTGGGGGATTTCATCAAAGCGAGATTTCCTCAAAAAACGACCAAACTTTGTTACACGGGTGTCTTTTACTTTAGCAAACTGGGCTCCGTGCTTTTCTGCATTTATAACCATACTCCGCAATTTATAAATCTTGAAGTTTTTACCATTTTTCCCAACTCTTGTTTGGCTGTAGAAAAAAGGTCCCCGGTTTGCGATTAAATTTCCTATTAATAAAATGGGCGATAAAAGCAAGCCAAATGACAAGCCTAATAAAGAAAAAAAGAAATCTAAAATTCTATTAAAGAATAAATAGAGTTTGTTTTGGTTGCTTCTACTAAAGGGGAAATAGCGATAAAAATCTTTTTCCACGTGCTGTACTGGAATACGATGCGTCAATTCTTCATATACTTGGGTATATTCCCGAATTGGAATTCCATTTTCAAGCAGTTTTATCAATTTGTTATTTAGCTCAACGGTCATCCCCTCAGAAAGAGGCGTACCAACTACAATTTCAGATATAGTCATTTCATCTGTCAACATAGCAATATTCTCGATAGCAATAGAATCTATTTCAAGATTATTGACGATTGTGGCGTCATAGGGACCTGTATTAAAATATCCTATAACCCTATAATTTGGATCAGACTTTTGAAGAGAGGCTACAATTGCATCTACATCTTGGGCATGGGCAATCAGGATCACTCTTTTAAAAAAACGCGGCGCTGAAATGAGAATAATATATGCATACCTCCAAGCCAACATTGCAACGTTGATTGATAAAAAGAAATAGACAATCTGCAAACGATTTGAAGGCAGCATTGGGGTATAAAATGGAGTAAGTAAATAAAACAGTACTGTAACAGAAGAAGTAATGATAACGTTCTTAACTACCACATCAAACTTGCTTGCTTTTTGAAGGTTATACAATTCAAAAATAGTGGCAAAAACAGTGAGATAGACTGCTAAAACTATAGACCAAACCCAGTGTTCAGAATTGATTTTGAAATAGTCAAAATTAAAAATAATACTTACTACATATAGCACTGATAAAACGCAAACAATATCCAGGATACGAAGCAGTATCTTTCGTTCTGATATATCAAAATGGATGTTGTTTTTGGACATTTTGGGTTTGTCGGTTGTCGGTTGTCGGTTGTCGGTTAAGTTTTCCAATTTTTTTCAACATACAAAATAAAAGCAAATATTTTCGCTCCTAAATCATCATATTTTATAATTAGTTCGGGGACTTCTGGAATATCGTATAGTCTTTGAATCGTTTCCAACTGCCCTTTACATTCCAGTAAAGAAGCATTCGAATAAGTTAAGAATTTAATAAAATCTTGTTTATAGCTTCTTCTACCATAGCCCTCAATAATATTATCCTTAACACTCTTTGAAGATCTTCTCACCTGACTCCCCTGCTCATATAATTCAAACTTTGGCATTTTTAGGGAAGCATGATGTACTTCGATGGAATACTGAAAAGCTAAATTATAAATATCAAGATCCTTGTAACTTTTCATAATGTTATCGGTTGTCTGTTGCCGATTATTTGTTTTAGGCTGTTGAATCTGTGTTTTCTTTAACTGACAACTCACAACTGACAACAGTTTAATTCAAATTTACTGAAATTTCAATCGCCTAAAAGCTTAATCCAACTATGTTTTATTTTTTGCCAATCAAACTCTTCCATTTTAATCCGGGCATTTTTAGTGATATCTTGTGCTTTTATGGGATTTGCACACAAATCATCAATTGCATTCACAAAAGCTTCTGGATTGTTTGGAGGAACCAAAATACCGTCAACCTCATTTTCAATCAAAAAAGGGAGACCACCAACATTTGTTGAAATTACTGGCAACCCCAACGCCATGGCTTCCATTACGCTTACAGGCATATTGTCAAAATTAGTGGTATTTATAAAAATATCAAACTCTTTGGAAAGGGCTATCCATGCCTCTTTTTGCAACATCCCGGTAAAGCGTATGGGAAGGTTTGATTCCTTTGTCACTTTTTTACATTGTTCTAACGAGCCATCTTTGTCTGGACCAACCATACAAAGGGAAACATCCATTTTTCTTTGTTTTAGTATTTCTACGATTTCCAGTGCCAACAACGGATGGTATATTTCTGAAAAGGAGCGCACCCACAACAATTTGGGAGTAATCGTTTCCCTATGTTTAAAAGAATAATTTTCTATTTCAATGGCATTGGGTATATAGGTTATATTGTGAATACCTGCTTCCTTAAATTGCTGCATCATATATTTTGAAGGTGCCACATTTGTGAATGCCTTTCCAAAAAGTTGATTGCTCAAACCTTTACTGTTTTTCAATCGACTAGGCAGATTACCACCATGTAATATTGGAATGTAAGGTAGCTTGAAAAGCCTGCATAACATAGCAACAATCACAGCATAGTAATAATTTTGGGTACTATAAGTATCAATCAATACAAGCTTAACACTATTTCTATATTTAATAGTTTTTAAAACCATATCGAGCATCCGAAATAGTTTATTTTTTTTTGATGATCCAGATATAACCGTATAACCTTCCGCTTGCAGTTTAACTGACAGGGAATCTATAGCAGCTGGAGGTTTTCCGTGAACCGCTAGTTTATTTCCTATGTAGAGCAGGCTTTTTCTTGGGCGCATAATCTATATTCAATAAGCATAAGGCATATATAAAGGCTGGGGCGGCTATACGCATGGAAGTTGTAACTATTGTAAGTCCCCAAAAAATAAGAAATGGATAAAAATAGATATTTTTCGTGCCATTCATCTTTGTAACAAGTGGGGCGAATATAAGCACTAATAAAGCAAGAATGCCAAACGAACCATGCTCAGAAAGCATACGGGAAATTTCATTATGGGATGCAGATGAAATCCCTTCTTCTCTAAATTGAAACTTACCTTGACCAACGCCAATACCAAATACAGGGTTCGTCTTAAATGCATCAAATTCAACCTCCAATAGATCAACTCGTCCAGTGGTAACATCATCTTTTTCCCTACCTAACGCATCTTCATTTGCATAGCGATTGCCTATAAGTCCGCCCGTTTGGATGATTGTATAGCTCCATACTAGTAGAGCTACTCCAATGACAACCAACACTTTTACAGAAATTTTAGCCTTAGTTTTTAAACTTGTGCTGAAGTATAATATAAAAATGAAAGCCAGGCACATGATAACTGACACCAAAACTCCACCTCGAGAGAAAGTAAGCAATGCCCTATAGGCCATACATATCATTAGAAACATCATAGTCCAATGAACAAGCATATTCTTATAGGGAATAAGAAGCCGTGAAAATAAGATAAAAACACCTAACCCTAATACTGTTGCTACTTGATTTGGACCATACCCGCCCGATAATGCTGAATTGGAAGCGGTTCCAGTTACCATTTCTTGGACGTTGGGTGTATATAAAGTAATATAAACAACCATGCTTATTATAGGATAAACAATATAGTCAAGAAGCTTTAGCAAATCCTGTAAATAAATATTTCTACCATAACAAAATATTGCCGCAAAAGTTAAGCATAATGGTCCGCTTAAATTAAATAGCACCGCAGTTCTAAAATTAGCATCATAACTTATAGCGTCAAAGGACACCAAAACTCCAGGTAACAATAGGAACAAATAGATTACATAAGGGAATGCATTTTTCTTAAAACCTAGATAAATTATTCCCAACAGCATAAAAAAGATGACTGCATATTTACCTGTTTCATAAAAAATAAAAGCCTTGGTCATCCTTAAAAAAACCTCCGCTCCTGTTATATAAGCTGCAGCTAAAAGCACATATTGACCTTTGTCTTTTTTAATAAGTATTAAGTAAATAAAATAAACAAAGACAACAAAGAGATAAACCAACATCAAAGAGCGGCTCAGGTAGGCCAAAAAACCAATCAAAATATGAATGATTATGGCAGAAAGGGGGTTAATATTTTGGAATATCTTGGACTTGATTTTAAAGGGCGTTGGTTAAAGAATCTATTATTTTTAGTTTTATCTTTTCCCCATAAGCTGAAAAAGTAAATTTTGAGGCTACAAGATAGCAATCTGAAGCTTTCTTTTTTAAGTCTGTTTGAGATTCTGATAAAGCTAGTAGTAGTATTTCTTTTAGGCGAGATTCGTTAATAGGGTTTAAAAGAAACCCGTTGTCATCGCTAACGTACTGCCCAATGCTGGAAACATCAGAGACAATAGGAATACAGCCATAATTCATTGCCTCTGCTATTACCTTTGGAAAACCTTCGGAATCACTGGGTAACAAAATGAATTGTGATTTTTTATAAACTTTAAAAACTTTTTTTCGTTCCAAAAAACCATGAAACACTGCAGGGAGTCCAAAAGAATCACACTGCTTTTTATAGAGATCCATCTTTTCTCCATCACCTATAAAATGGATGGTTTTTATCTTTTCTAAATTTGTTAACGCGCCAAACGCTTCAATAATACGCTGCACACCCTTGGCATCTTCCAACCTGCCCACAAAGCAAAAGGTATGGGGAGGTTCAAATGATTTTCTTTGGGTAATATGCAGACCCTCTTCCCGCTCATCTGCTGTAAGGCAAGGATTCTCAAAAGTGAGACATTGCTGGGGCTGTTTCGGCCAACGGCCGTTGATTGTTACCTTTCGTTTTTGGTTTTTCAACATCCAACGTTGTAGCGCATAGCCTAAGGGAGGATTTTCTTGGTTCCAATTCCCTGCATATTTATACCAGCCTTTTTTATTGCTGAAAAGTGTAAGATAGGGTATCAAAAACACCCCAATGCCAGTAGGCGTTCGCAATTGGAAGAAATCTACTTGTTTCAGTATTTTTCGTACTGTATTTAAGATTGTGGGAATATTTCTTATAATCTTTAGCTTCGCCCCTATCCCTTTTCCGCCGACTGGCATTAAGGCAACAAATTTTATGTTTTTGGAAGTATAGGGCAAAGAACTTGGCGGAGGTGTGCCGGGATGTAAAAAGGCAATATGGTATATTTCCTCAAAATCCTGCGCCAAATGATTGATTTCACTAACCGTCGGTCCCCAACCTACGATGGTGCCATCGGTCTGCTTGTAGTGTTCGGTATGGGAGATTATTGCGAGTTTCATTTTTGTCGTGAGTCGTGAGTCGTGAGTCGTGAGTCGTTTATGCTGTAAAATTAAATTATCATATTTCCTTTTAAGCTTTTTTGATTATTATTATTTTTTTATCTCAAAACATCCAAATATAAGCCTATAACCTTCTCCCAAGTAAAATCCTTCGACCAATTTTTTGCCTTGTGGGAATAGGTGCCGTAATTATTTAAAATTTCTTCCAAGGCCTCGGTGAACTGCTTTGCGTCTTTATTATTTATCAATTTACCAGAGGTTCCGTCCTTTATTGCATCTTCTATTCCGCAGCCCAAGGAACCGATTGCCGGAATTCCCAAGGCATTTGCTTCCAAAATAGCTATACCAAAACCTTCGGCATCACCTGTCTGTGTAGTTTCGCTTAACATTACGAACACGTCGGCTTGTTGGAGCAATTTTATTTTCTCTTCTTCGGAAATTTTTCCGAAAAATACTACAGCATTTTCAACCCCTAAATGCAAAGCTAACCTCTCCAATCTTTCTTTATCAGTAGGAATGCCAACCATGTGGTATTTTAGGTCGGGGTATTTTCTTAAAAGCAACGGTAAAGCATTAATTACATTATGTTGCCCTTTTCGTTGGGTAAGGTTGCCCACGGTTATCAAAACTGGCACTGGATTTTTTTTACTTTGTATAGTAGAAGGTAGTTCCATTTCAAAACCATTAGGGACTACTTCAATATTTTTTAAGGCGAGACGGGAAACTAAAGACTTCGTATAATTACTTACCGCAATGACTTTATCAAAGTGTTTTAATGACATATCTGTAAGTTTTCGAAGTACTTTATTAGGCAATCGCACTTCACTTCCGTGAATGATGGCTATAAATTCCTTTTTAAAGAAAAAAGTGAGAAAAGCTCCTAGCCACAGCGAAAACTTGCCAGAACATATTAGGATTTCAGATTTACTGGTCAAGGAAAAGGCAGTGTTGATGCGTTTTAAATAACTAAATAGAATAATTTTCTTTCTTGGAATTCGAATTACCTCAAAAGGCAAACTTTTATCAAAATCCCTTTCCTCCTCTCCCCTTCCTGAACGAGTATCGCAAACCAATTGTACCTTAAAACCATTAGCCTGTAGTCCTTTCGCCAAATTATAGGCGTGGTTTCCTATACCGCCAGGCTGGGGAGGGAATTCAGAGGCTAGTATTAGGGTTTTGGTCATTGTTGGTAGTGGGTTGTCAGTTGTTAGTTGATGGTTGATGGTTGATGGTTGATGGTTGTCTCCACCTTCGCTAAAGCTTCGGTGGACTCGGGTTGTGGATTGTTGGTTTTTTTTCTTAGTGAACTTTGTGACTTCTTTGTGTACTTTGTGGTTATCCAGTGTTGAATGTTCAATGTTCAATTTTCAATGTTCAAAACTAATAAATTACAAATTGCAACAGACAACCTTCGTCCACTGAAGCTTTTTCAGTCTAGGTGGAGACAACCGAGAACTGAGAATCACGATTCACGTCTCACGATTCACAACCGATCAATCATCGCTCCTTCCCTCAACTTCTTACTTGCCAATCGCCACGAAATAAACACCTGCAGCACCACGAACGGAAACAAAAATAGCGAGATAAAAAGACCCAAGACCAACATTTTCTTGTTTTTCTTGTAACGGTAGGGGATTATGGATTGGGGAACGGTTTTTAAAATGGCGAGTAGGCTTCTTTTACTTCCATAATACTTCCTGTACAAATAAAGCACACTGGGTATGGGTCTTGGAGCAAAGAGTTTTTTTGGTCGGAAAGCATCCCAACTGCCCATTTCACGGAGTCCGCCCGTACCTACTTTTAAATGTATCCTATCTGCAAAGGGGTTTGAAATGTTTTTATAGCCATTTAAATAAGCCCGTAAGCCGTATTCGCCATCGCCCATACGCTGCTTTTCAAATTGTCTGTCGAAGAGACCGATTTCTCTAAAAATTTGTTTTTTTAACAAAACATTCCCAGTATCAATTTGATCAGAAATTCTAAAGAACGAATAGTTCTGTGGCACCTCAGCGCCAACGGTAGAGATGGAAACCCCCGAGGAAATATCAGCTTTAAAAAAATTGAGACATTTTAAATGATTGCTAATCCAATCTGGTGCTGCACGACTATCGTCGTCAAAGAGAAGAATGTATTCTCCTTTTGATATCTCAATAGCATGGTTTCGTGCTAGCCAAAGCGCACGCTCGGTTTGTTGAACAAGTTGAATCTTTAAATTAAAATTATTGTAAAAATCTTCCCGAAAAGGATTGGACTGATCCACAATAATGACCTCAAAATTCTGGTGTTCCTGTTTTTCCAAATCTTCCAGCACATCCTTTAAATATTCATAGCGGTTAAGTGTCGGGATAATAATACTTACCAATGGGTTTTTAGAAATGAGTTCCGATTCAAAAGTAACCCAATCATCATAGGAAATAGGTTTATTTAAATAGTCGCTTCTTACTACATCGCTACTTTTTTTCCAAGCGGATAATTCTCTAAAAGGATTTTTAAATGAAAAGATACGCAGCATCAAAACATACAAAACCCAAACTGGATGGAAATATTTCCGCAGAAATCGGTATTCGTCTACTATAGGTATTTTATCAAAAGAAGAATAGGTTTCAGCATTGCCTATATATCCTTTTTGAAGCGCTTGCCACGAGAGGTCATACTCCTTCGCTTTTATACTTATGAACCTTGTTTCTGGTTCCAGTTTTACAATAATCTCTTGAGGAAGTTTTTCAATCATTGGAAAAACAGAAGTACCATCTGTCTTATATAATTGAAAATAATGAGTGGGTTGTAGGTATTTTAGGAACTGAAAGAGCATTAATTAGTTTTTGGGATACAAAATATATTTGGTTAGTTTTCAAAATCACTAATAGTATGTTAACTATACTTCCCTTAATTATTCTTAGTGGTATGCTGTAAATCTATAAAATCTGAAACATTTAATACAATGCATAACGTATTTACTTTTTCTCGATAAATATATTTTTATCTTCTTTAATCCTTACCATATCTTTTTATTGATTAAGATAGTTACTTTATTTTAAGAGAGGAACTGAATGTATACAAATCAATTCTTCTCATTTCATTATTTATAGGTTTTAGAATAGAAACCAATGAAGGTTATTGATTGAGGTCAAGATCATTATAAAATCAACAAACTTCTTTTGTTGTTTCTCTATATTAAACTCCTCTCTCACTCTTCTGGAGGCATTTCTTGATATCGCCAATTTTTCATCAGAATTTAATTCTATTATTTCGACAAGCCGTTGTGCTAAAAGTACTGGAGAATGTTTGGGTACGACCCAGCCAGTTTTAGCGTGCAATACGTTTTCCGGCAGGCCTTCGGCATCGCTGACCACACAAAGTTTCCCCATTGCTTGAGCTTCTAATACAGAATTACAAAAGCCTTCCTGAATACTGTACTGAACATAAATATCGGCCTCACCCAATGTTGCCTGTACTTCTTGATGGCTTAATCTTCCCAAGAAAAGCACCCGATCTTTGATGCCAAGTTCGTAAGCTGCATAAGCAATACGTTCGTACTCCTTGCCTTCTCCTATTATCTTATAAACAAAATTATACCCTTTGTCTTTAAGCAGTGCTAAGGCCTCTAATATATGTATAAAACCTTTCTTCCAATGCAGCCTCCCAGTTGTAACAAAAATATAATTATCAGTTTGGGCAAAATCCTGAGGAGGAGCCTGAAATAAATTGATGTCGATTGCGGGAGTAATTTTTTCGATAATTACACTTTCTGGAAGTCCGTGATTTTTGGCTAATAACAAAAGATCATCAGAAATGGTGTGCACTTTATCTACATATCTCCAAAGACGCCTATAGCATCCTGGATGTTTTAAAGGGTAAACGGCAATATCAAAGCCTCTTAAACTCACTGCCATTTTAGTGCCTATACTTTTTGCAACTGTTTCGCTTCCTATGGCCATAGTAGAAAACCCAAAATGAAGCCAATCCAATTTTGATTTTAATAAATGGGCATTGAGATAAAGCATTTTAACTACTTGTATTAATGAGGTCCCTTCCTTCTTTTCTAATTTTAGAAACTTAAGTACTCGATTTAAATATGGCAACAACTGTAAAAATTCTTTAAAAAAATAGAAAGTCATTACAATAGGATTGGCCGATACTTTGGGAGCCACAACTATTGGACAAAGCTGAAAGTTTTCCTCTTTCTTTTGACAAAATAAAGTTACCTCCATCCCATTTTCTATTAACCCCTTGATCTTGGAGTTAAAAAAAGTTTCAGAGTAACCTGGGCAAGTAGCTAATATGATGCCTATTTTCATAATTTCATTCTAAGTAGCATTATTAATATCTTGATAAAGCAGCTCATGGGTTTTAATAAACTTATTCATATTAAAATTGGAAAGACAGTATTCCCTAAGAGCTACCCCCAAAGTGTTGCGTTCTTGAGGTGTTTGATTATACAGTAAATCTATCTTCTTGGCCAAAGCCTCACTATCTAAAACTGGGAATAACAAGTCTTCAAATTCCTTTAAAACATAGCGAATCCCTGAAATATTTGATCCTAAAACCGGAATTCCCATACACATGGCTTCCACCAATGCCATAGGCATACCCTCTTGTTTACTAGGTATAACATAGAGATTGGAATTTTTCAGCAAGTGGCGTACATCTGGCTCTTTCCCCAAAAAAGTCACCCTGTCTTGCAATTGCAGGTCCACAACCATTTGTTTTAAGGTATTGGCATACGGATCTCGAGTGTCGCCAACAATGTCTAATAAAATTGATGGATTAACTAATTTTAATGCTTTAATAAGAACTTCAATCCCCTTTACCGGCACTAAATTGGCAACAGTTATTATCCTAAAAACCTCTTTTGAACTGTCCTTAGTAATCAAACTCGGATTAAAGTAGTCTGTATCAAAGCCAAAAGGAATCAATTTTTGTTGCTTCTTATATGCGAAAAATGTCCGCATATCAGTATTAACCGTAATAATAAAATTAGTTAAATAACTCTTTATTTTCCAATGGATGTTGCCCCACCCCATAGCCTTTTTAGTATAAACAAATTTTACACCAGCTAATCTGCATGCCAAAACTTCACTCCAGTCGCTACTCCAATCCCATGAATGAACAATATCCACTTCTTGTTTTTTGAGAAAATCTTTGAATGGTTTAAGTCTTGATATTAAATTGTAATAGGGTCGTAAGGGAACTTTTATTTGTATTATATGGATTGGGATACCCAAGCCTTCTACTTCTTTAAAAAAAGCTCCTTTGTTGTGGGTACAAGCTATAGAAACTCTAAACCGTTCGGGGTTTAATTTTCGCGCCAAGTCGAATACCACCTTTCCACTCCCAGCGGTATCAAAATTAGGGATTGTATAGAGTATATGTATTTTCTTAGTCATCTTTAATTTCGATTTATCAAAATTGCTTACATTCCTTAATCAATTTTTTGGCTTAAACACATAGCGGTTCACTCGCAAAAATTGGTTTCCTGATAATACACGCCACTCATATAGTTTCAAACTGATACCCCCAATTAGAAATTGAAAAAAACCAACATGACCTTTTTTATAAAACAACCTAAGATTTCGAAATACTAAGTGAGATTCCTTTCTACTTTCTGAACGTTCTAAATACTTTGTGCACATAAAATAATAACCACTTAAGAGGGATAATTGATATTGGCTTAAGTTTTGTGTCTGGAGTAATTCATCAATAAAAATATAGGTGGCATCACAAACGGGTTTTAAAAAATTCTTACGCGAACGTATCGGTTTCACGTTGTAGTAAAAATCAACTTCATTATCAACCACTATAAAATTTTCACTATTTTGCATTGCACGTATTGCCAATTCCACATCTTGAAGCCGTGGTAATTGTGGATTAAATTGTCCTATTGAATCGAAATATGTTTTTTTCCAGACTATTGCTGTTATAGGCCATATAAAGCGAGCCTGAAGAAAATAGTTTAAATAGTTTCCCTTTATCTCGGCAGAAAATTGAACCTCTTTATTTTGATTGATTACCGCAGTGTTTTTTAATACCGCAAAATCGTAAAATTCAATTTGTCTATTCGCTATAAAATTGGGAGTAATAATATCATCGGCATCCAAAAATACCAAATTTTCATAAAGCGCAGTATCTGCTCCTAAATTTCGGGAAACCGAAGCATTGCTTTTTTTTGGATTACAAATAAGTTTTACCCGATTGTCTTTTATACCCTGGTGCCAGTTTTGCACTTTATCACGAATATTTGTGTCAGATAAATCATCTACTATTACCCACTGCCATGAAGTTTGAGTTTGTTCTAACAAACACTTATAAACTTTTAGTAACCCAGTAGGATCATTATAGTGAGGTGTTATTATACTGATTGACATTGGCTATCGTTCATAAGGTAATTTATATAAATACTAATATAATGCTAGACTACTAATTACTCCATAAGAATAGATTAGCCATCTGGTAATTTTCTGCAATAAATTGGTCAAATATTGTTTAGGAAACTCGTCATTTAAGTATAGGTTTTTTAAAGAGTGATTTAAGCAGGAGCTTAAAATAAAATAACCTTCCCGCCTCTCCTCTTTTAATAACAGCTAATCGTCTTTTTGTGTCTTTTAATGCCTTGTCTTTTTTTATTAACAAATCATAGTGTACTAATTTTCTTATAGGATTAATTTTTAAATCACTCTTTAAGCTATAATTTTTTGGTGTTATTAAAACCATATTTTGTTTATACCACCAATTAACTTTTGGATGATCCCAAAAAATGGGTCTCAAAACATCATGGATTACATAATCATATTTTAAAAATTTAGATTCCCAATAAGTCAACCATTGTTCGTTTAAATGATTTTGCCCACCTTGCATGGGTATGGCTGCAGAGAAAAGTATTACTTCACCAGCATCAACTAAATTTTTTACGAAAATATCTGCAGAATCTTCTGATAAATGTTCTGCAACTTCTAAACTTAAAACCAAATCAAATCGTTTTTTTAATACAATGGCTTTCTCTAAATTATATTCTAAGAATTCATTCGGCTCTATATAATTATATAACTTCTTTTTATTTACCCATTTACCATCAATACCTAAAACATCGTCTACCCCCAAATCCTTAAACACCTTTAAAAAAGTACCTATCCCACACCCAAAATCAACTACACTATTTGGCTTTAAAAGCTCATAAATAATAGGGACAATTTCACTGGGTGCATCTAAATTGTGCACAATCTCTTCATGTTTATATTTACTCATATTATTTTCGTTCACATATTATAAATATTCCTAATTTGTATAATTCTATTAATTTCTGTTGCAAATAGAATCAAGATAAGATTCAAATACAAACTAATATAAAGTTAACCCTTGTTTGTGTCGCATTTGAATTCATATCTTAAATTCAAGATCTATTTTCTTTAAAATTGATATGGTATTTATTTTTAATCATTTTTTACGTTTATACTGTTGGTATAAATACTCAATAGCTTTTCTAATAAAACACGATTTTCATAATATTTTACTACGAAATCTCGTCCCATCTTTCCCATATATTTTTTACGTGCGGGATTTAATATCAATTGTTCAATTGCTTTAACGAAACCAATGATATCATTTTCCTTAACAACAAAACCGCTTTCGTTAAGTAAAAGACCATATTTGATACCGCCAACATCCGAAACCACGACTGGTAACTCCATGGCCTGCGCTTCCTGTAAAACCAAACCCTGGGTTTCAGCTCGTCCGTTTTCTTTATCCACCCGTCCAGGCATAATAAAAACATCAGCTTGCTCTAAACGTCCTTTAATATTTTCTTGTGTTAGTGCTCCATAAAACAGAACATAATCCTCTAATTGGCACATTTGTACCTGTCGTTTTAAATGTTCGCGTAAAATTCCATCTCCAATTATATGTAAGCGAACTGATTTATAACCCATATCTTGTAATTCACCTACCATTTTAATGGCTAGGTCGGCTCCCTTTAAAGGAATTAGTTTACCACAAAATACTAAATCAAAAAAAGAAGTTTTAAGCTTAGCGTTTTTACGCTTAAAAAACTGAGTATCCAAGCCAACGGGCAATACATAATGTGGTATATTACAAAAATTTACTTGTTGTAATAGCCCTTCCAAATATGGCGTGTTCACAGTAAATGCATCGGCATACTTAAATAAATTAGCATATGTAATTTTATATTGCTCTACATTTTTGGGTTCCAAATCGTATCCATGAAATGTCGTAATTATTTTAACCGATTTAGGAATTATACCATATGCTTTTAAATAGGCTATCCGTTCCCCATTCATACCAAAATGGGCATGAATCAGATCAAAATCATAATGAAGTAAAAACCATTGTGCTTCAAAAAACAATTTTAAAGTATAAGCTTCCTTACCATACTTAAAAACATTAATACTTCTAAAAAACGTGGGCCAATGTATTTTTAAGAAATGCTTTACTGTCCATTTCATAAAAACAAAAAAACGCTTCAACTTTGAAACTGGCGCCTTTTTAAAATACCGTACCCTATTCAACAAGTCATGACGCTTTAAACTCTCGTGAATAACCTTATTATCCACTCTATTATACGCAAACAAACTCACTTGATAACCAGCATCTATAACCCCATTAATCTGGTTAACAATAAAAGTTTCCGACACAGTAGGGAAGTATTTTACGACAAAAGCAATCGATTTTTTAGTCATAACCTATACCTAGTTTTTAGCTAACCAACGTTTTATACTTTCTTGATTACGTCGGTATTCAGAATAATGAAACAAACGCAATTTTAACAATCTAAAATAGCGCTTTGCTTGCTCCTTCTGCTCAAAAGAACCAAATAACAAGGCTCCTGTTTTTCGAACAAGCAATCGAGGTAAATCTTTTATTGCTTCTTTCATAAAATCACTTCGTGATTGTGTACGCCCCTGTAACAAATCTAAATATGCCCATAGGGTAAAATTAGATTCATTCATAGCATGACGTATTCGCGACACATACTTTATACTTAAACGCTCGGTCGTCATGTAATGCTTAAAATACAAACGCTCATCATACCACACCTTATAACCTAACAGTCTTAAAGCATAGCAATATTCGGTATCCCCCCCAGAGCTTAGCTTTTTCCCGATTCGATCACTCAAAAGGTGCTTAAAACCGTGTTTTTTTAACTGATGCCAATGTGATTTTCGCAATACCATACCTGCACCATAGACACAACCTTTTTTGTTGGTAATATCACCATTTTGATTACCTTGTTTAGAAACCGCAAAATACTTGGCTTGTGTATCAAACCAATCGGGTTTTTTTGATTTAAAAGCTGCCTCACACCAGCCACCTAAAGTTCCAATACTTAGGTTTGCATTCATAATTTCATAAGCTGTTTGTACATAACTATCACAAAGCCAGTTATCATCATCACACCAAATTATAAATTCATAATTCGCTTCATGCATACCTTTTTCTCTAGCATATGATAATCCTGCTTTCCTCTCGTTCACTATTTTTAAAGTCGTTGGCGATCCTAGAGATTTCCATATATTTTCCGCTAATTCAGTAGTATCATCCGAAGAATTATTATTAACAAGAATCAATTCCCAATGAAAACCAATAGGTATTTGTTGCTTTGCTAAATAGGTTAAGGTATCAAGCAATCTTTTGGCACTATTATGACAGCAAATTATTACACTTACTCCGTTTATTGCTCTATTCATAGATGTTTAAAACATTATTTATTAGAAATACTAAAAAAAGAACATCAATCTTTTTGATCAATAAAATCAACTTATTCTTTCAATACCAATATGAATTATTTGGAAATTTCACTATTGCTTTTTCGGGGAAACTCATAAATTATGGTTTGGGTTCGTGCCAATTCAAATTGTATGAATTTTGGCAGTAACTGTTCAAGCTTTAAAGCACGATACCTGAATTTTCTGTTCCATTTAGCCTTTGGAAATAAACGGTGAAAACGCTCTAAAGAGCCTATAGAATGAATAGTAACCTCTTTAAAACTACTATAGCCTAAAGCTTTATAGTGCTTACCACTATTATTCCTTATTGGGTGAGGGTCATTGGCTTGCCATTCTTTAAATTTTTTAATGTTCATAGAAGATGGACGTCCTGGAACAGAAATCATCCATCTCAATTTATCGAGAAACAGATTATTTACGGCTGGTTCCACAAAACGAGCGCCGCCTTCAGGTTTTAAGTTAGCGACAATTTTTTTCATAAACTCGTGTTCTTGCTCATGGGTTAAATGATGTAAAAAAGCCTTCCCAACTACCAAATCAAAATCATTTGGCATCAATTCAATTTTAAGAAAATCACCTTGAAGATATTTAATGGGGAATTTGAAATTTACACTCACATTCAGTGCCTCAATTATATCTCCGCTTTTATCTGATATATCATTAGCAAACACTTCCGCTCCTAGAGCCGCCATTACTGCAACATTATAACAATTGCCACAACCTAACTCCAATATCTTTTTCCCTTTAAGCTGTTCTCTAAAATTTCCCGAATACATGCAAACCCAGGAAGTATCAACAACAGTTACATCATCGAGATATTCATCAACATGCTCCACAATTTTAAGGATTTTGCTTATGTTTATTTTAGCATAGCGTTTATCGTAATGAAGTCTATTTTTATCGGTGTTATTTTCTGAAGTTGGTGAAAGCATTTTTAGCATGATTTGGGCATAAAACTAAATTAAAATATTTTTATAAGCTCCTAATTACATTAAGATTCTTGTTTAAATTAATACCTAACATAATATAAAAGGCTAGGCTTTAATTAATGAAAAAATGATGAATCATATGGCTAGTTTTAGAAACTGTCATTTAAAAATCAAAAATGATCTCTTTCAAAAATGGAAATCACTTTCATCAAATTATCTAAGTAAAATAGAAGTTATACCCCCACTTAAACAAGTTTATTTATTCCGTAAATTATTATCCCAAACTTTCAAAGTAAGCAACATACTCAAAGGATGCGAATACTTAACCGCATCCACAGTTTTAAAATTATTATAAAATCGTGCAAGCAAGGGTTTGGAAATAAACGGATGCAGATTTTCAGAAAAAAGTTGCTCTTGTAGCTTTTCATCATTCTCCATCCCCAAAAACTGTAGTTCCCAATTACGCTGTATGTAGGGCTTGCCCATTTTATTCTTAACTTCTCGTTTCAGCTTGCTTCCAATTCTGTATGGCAGATTGTGTGGTGCTTTGTTCTTTTCAAAAGTAAAAAGATTAAAAGGTTTATGATCCTGCCACGTTATTCTAGCCAAAGCTGGACTTTGTTGTTTTATATAAGCAATTTGAAGCTTTCTGTCTGCCAAATATTCCTCGGGGATCGTACATATAAATTCACACATCCTATCGTCGTAATAAGGCAATGTAATAGCATGAATGGCCTCAAAGACTGATAGGTTAACTGAAGTCCATCGTGGCGCCCAATACAGGCTTTTAAATGCTCTCAGCTTGGAACTCGGGTTTTCAATTTCAATAGTATTGAGCAAGGTAACAATCCTTTCCCGCAAATAACTTTCAAAATCATCCTCTAACTCCCACTCTTGCCAAAGGGCAGTGGCAAGTTCCATCCCACCTTTTTTAACTATTTTTTTTAAAATAATGTCTAACAGATCCTCCTCCTTCGTTCCTTCTGGAGCTCCTCTATCAAAAAGCACATCACCCCAATGTCCGAGAGAAAAGACACCTTCCATTTTTTCAAATTCTTCCACCACTGCCATTTGACGAGGGTGAGTAAAATCTGAATAACATTGGTTTATAGAAGCTAGCTCCTCCAATTTTGGCCAGAGATAGCCTGATTCAATAGTAAACTTCTTAAAATCAAATCCACATACTTTTGCAATTTCCTTCCCAATTCCACTCTCTGAGAAACCACCTTTAAAGGAATAGCTATAAGACGTAACAGGCGTTTCTAGTTTCGCCAGAGCAACTGCTTGCGTACGGCTATCCAAGCCCCCAGAAAGGGGAAGAATTACCTTAGTATCTTTTACTTGTTCCGATACTATTTGTTCAAAAAGAAAAGTAAACTCTTCTAAAACTTTATCAAAACTAATATCCCTCGGACTATAATGCCATTGAAACCAAGGGTTGCTTTTAATTAAAAAACCGTTATCATCAATATTACATTCGGAAGCTGCGGGTAATACTTTTTTATCTTGCCAATAGGTGTCCGTATCCAAAAAGAAACCCGTTGCGGCGAAAATGCAAATAGCTTTTTTGTCCAATTCGTGTAGAGCATGAGCTTTAACGAATTGTTGCTGGGTTGGGATTATTGGGGTTTTTATTGTGGGCATTTGGGTTTTTAGGTTATTCGTAAAAGTAATGAAATATTTTGGTTGGGAGGGATCAAAAAACTCCCCGTCCGCTAGCGGACACCCCTCTTCTAATAAGAGGGGAGCTCTTTGTTTTGAACTATTAATATAATTCGAATTAAAAATCTAGATTTTAGCAAGAATCAAAGGCTCCTCCCTTTTTTTCAAAGGGAGGTGTCCCGCCTCCGGCGGGACGGAGGGTTTTTTGATCCCCTTAATAAATTTCATTAAATTTAAACTACCATTTTCACTACTAACCACAATGAAAAAACAAATCCATACCCTAAAATATCTCAAAACCTTCCGCAAGGAACTGCGGGAACGTATGACACCTGCCGAAGCTTTTTTATGGTCCAAATTAAAAGCCCGGCAATTTGAGGGGAAACGCTTTACCCGCCAGCATAGTATAGAGAATTTTATAGTGGATTTTTATTGCGCTTCAGAAAAGCTCATTATAGAACTTGACGGACAGGTACATTTGAATCCTGAAGTTCAGGAATATGATGCCGCAAGAACAGCAAGGTTAAATGAATTAGGATTCAACGTAATAAGGTTTGAAAATAGAATGGTTTTTGATTTGTTGCCTTCGGTTCTGGCGGGGATTAAGGAGCATTTTAGAGAATGAGTGGTAATTGGGGAAGGCTCAACTAACTCCCCGTCCGCTAGCGGACACCCCTCTTCTAACAAGAGGGGAGCCTTTTGTTTTGAACTATTAATATTATTCTGAGTAAAAGTCTTGATTTTAGCAAGAACAGAAAGGCTCCTCCCTTTCCAAAAGGGAGGTGTCCCGCCTCCGGCGGGACGGAGGGTTTATTGCCCCCCTAAAACTTCAAAATACAATCCCTCCATCCCTAACACCATCTGCTCCATACCATGCTGCTCTTCCACTTTTTTCTTTGCAGCCAAACGAACTTCCTCAATCTTTTCTATTGATAAATCAGCAAAACTTTCAATCGCCTCAGCAAGCGCCTGCGGATCACGAGTAGGAACCAACCACCCTTGTTCACTATCAGTAATCAATTCAGGTACACCACCACAATCAGTACTGATTACAGGTAAGCCAATAGCCATAGCCTCCACTACCACATTTGGAATACCCTCTTCCAGACTCGGCATTAATAGTAAAGAAGCTTCACTCATCATTCTGAAAACTTCCTTTTGTGGTTTCCGCTTTTCTAAAAACACACAATCCTGCAATCCGAGGTCTGAAACCAAAAACTGTAACTCCTCATCCCCCGCTCCCCCAATAATGGTATAATTAAAGGGGATATTTCTTTCTTTCAATACCTTACAGCAATGCAAGGAATAATCATAGCCCTTTATCCAATGTGCTCTTCCTACTGATATTAACTTCAAAGGGGTTGAACGAATATATTCTTCAGAAAAAGGCATTTCCTCCAAAGGCAATCCGGTATAGACTACTTTGTCAATCTTTTTTGGGGTAGTATAAATTTTATCTCCATTCCTTGCAATAGCTTTAGAAACCGAATGAAACCCAGCCATTTTAGGATACCATTTCTGAAGATATTTAAAATTGTCCTCATCAACAAAAGGTCGGACATTACTATGGAAACCTCGCTGACTTAAAATCACTGGAATCTCTTGTTTTAGTAACACCTCTTCAAACCAAGGAATAACAGACGGCCACTGCAAGTGAATAATATCTGGTGAAATGGTTTTAAGCGCAATATCTAAATTCTGTTGTTGAAGAGATTGGCGGTTGCCTAGAAATAATTTCTTAAGAGTAGGAAATAGCATTTGAAACTTGCCAGACTTAAAGATCCAACCTAAGGAAGTGAAGGCGAGCCTCAACTTGCTTTGGTTGCTTCCCATTGAAATATAGCCAACCCTCTCTATGGGATGCGTTAACTTCTCATTAAACCCTAGTATATATATTTGATGATTTAATGCCAAAACCCTAACCAAGCGATTAATAAAGGGCGTGGTTTTAAAACTGCCGTCGAAAATGATTAATTTTAGAAGTTTCAAGTTATAAATTTTTGATACTGCTTTATATCCAAATTATTTTTTAAAAAACAATCAAATTTGTTAGGCTTGATCTGTATGAAATTATGCCAAACTTAGATATATATAGTCGCTTATGTTCTAATTTTCTGATTATTTTTTTTCCAAATTTATCCATCGACTCAAAATTTTGAAAATGGAAAGCTGTAACCATCATCTTGTAACCTAATCGTTCATGGATAACTTTAACTTTTTGAGCCAGAATCAACATAGATGAAAACCCTTGTTCATTATAAAATTTGGTAAGGTTGAAAACTGAACAGAATCAAAATTCATCAAAACGAACTCTGACAGTCATAGATTATCACATCGCAATGTTTTTTCAACAAAATACTACTCAATAATCAAATATCTTGATCATTGCTATACTTTTATATACTATTATCCAAGTATTAAATTCTTCAAAATTCCTGTGGTAGTTCAACGTCAAAATGTTTGTGGTGCGTAACTTTCGCTCTATTTTAATTGCAAAATTAATCAATTCTTAAATCCCAAATAATTTAGAAACTGTCTCAGTAATAAAAGTGACAGAGTCAAAAAAAATGTTTGGTAAAATGGTGTGATTTGCATTCCGATAAACTTGAAAAGATAATTGTATTTGGACATCTCACAAATCTTAATCACCTCATAAAAAACCGCTTCAATTTTCTCTGTGTGCATTTCAATTCAGCAATTAACATAGACTATTTCCTGATTAATTTTTTTAGGGAACGTGCTTAGATCAACGACTTATCAACAAAATTCCATCACTAGAAAAATAATTTATAATCTATACAATAAATCAATAAATCCAAGTACCTGCTTAGATATTCCACGTTTATGTTCAAATAAACTACGCTCTAATCGCAACAAGTGCCCTATGAAAACTTGATCAATTATATTCATAATTTCTGTTTGTTGAGAAGGAAAAAGAATCAATAACTTCTTAAATAAATAATCATTATTTCTTATTTTCCGAAAATCTACAGCGATAAAATCATATTTAGAGGCCTGCCAATCAATTAACCATAGATTATCATGCTTATCAACTATCAAATTTCGAGTATGAATATCTCCATGGATTTTACCCCAAAAACATTTTTTTTCTTCTTTTAAAATATAATGAAAATGTTTCTTTATAGATAAAAATTTAAATAGAATTTCTTTGCCATAAAACAGACTTATTATATTTTCCATTTTTTCAATATCTATCTCGGGACTTTTTAAAGAAACTTTATTTTGCTGGTAAAATAGAAAAAGGAAATCACACATTTTTTCAATATTCTTGGCTATTACCTCAGTTGGAAGTCTTTGCAGCGTGGTACCTTTTATTCTTTCTTGAAGAAAAAAAGAATATTTATTAGGAGCATAGAAATGGAAAAAAACATTAGGAACTTTTAATATTCCTATTACCTCAGCCTGATTATAAGCTTCTTTCGTTTGTTTGTATTCAATTAAGACATTATCTAAATCTGTTACCAAATTCGCTTTTAAAACAATATCCAAATCTTTATATAACAATATTAATCCGGCACGCTGTTCTTTATAGAATATAAAATTTGCCTGTACTTGGAATACATATCTTCTCAAGAAAAACCAACCCAAAAGAGGTCCTGATAAATCCGTTAAGGAATATTCTTGATTACCAACTAATAAATTTATCCATCTTCTTTTATAAGTAGAAGGAATTACGGAAAGTTCTGAATGACTCTTTATATTCATATAAACTCCAAAAGGCCAAATAGCACTCTTTACATAATTCGACCCGAACCTACGATAGGTATAATTTTTAGAAACCAAGTTATATTTATCACATAAAATTTGGTCAATTTCCTCGATCTTATGTTTCATTTCTTTAAGCATTTCTTTGTAAACAACAATTAATAAAGATTCTCATAAAAAAGGATTATTTTTTTGCTAATCTTGCTCCAATCTATTTCTTCTGCTTTTTTCCTTAAAAGAGAAGCAGCTTTATTCAAACCATCTTTATCATTAAACATAGAAACTACCTCATAAAAATGAGCTTCCACATTTCGATTGTTAATAAGAACTGATTTTGTGTTTTTTAAGTAAGAAGAATTTCCACCTACATCGCTGGTCACAATGGTTAATCCACAGGCCATCGCTTCCAAAATAGAATTACAAGCTGTGCTGTTTAAAAGTGGCAGATATAAGAGTGTGGCACTTTGATAAAGCGTCAATAGCTCACCATCTGTCAATTTACTATGTATATGGACTTGGGGATGGGGAATAACCTTTGAAACATAAGCTGGATGCAGAACTATCTCTACTTTTAAATGGGAGACTTGAGTCAGCAACATGAAAATAGTTGCATTGAACAAGTCAAAATCGCGCAAATGTTGACCAACAAAAAGCAGAGTGTTTTCTTCCTTTAAAATTGGCTTGGGGATAAAAAATTCCGTATCAACACCATGAGGAATATAAACAATCTTTTCCAAACCTAGCCATTCCTTTAGAAACTCAACTTGATTAGAACCAACAGCTATAGCACCGTCCAATTTTCGCAATGCAACTGAATTGGAAATGGTTTGTCTTAAAATTTCAGGTGGTTTGTGAAACGTTGCACAAAATTTTGTGTTGGGAAACCTGCGTTTAAAAAATCCCAAATGCCGAATATCTCTTTCTCCATTTAAAAAATGAACGATGTTCTTCTGCCCATTCTGTTTCTTAAGCAAGTGGTATAATTCAATGGCCTTTAATACACTCCCAACATTGTAATTGCCTGCGGTTTTAGAATGGAATCCCGCTATAAATTTAGCAATGCGGAACGGAAACTTGGTCTTGCCATAAACCACTTTGGCATCTATATAATCCATCAACCTGCCATAGCCGGAATTGCTGGCATGGTGTGGAGAGCGGTGATGAATCAAGAATATTTTCAAAATCACACAAGTGGTTTGTTTAACATAAGCTCCAAGATACGTTTTGTATTTTGAACGGGATGCACGTAGGTTTCAAAATAAGCACGGGCGTTTTTTGAAAAACGAGTAGCGAGTAATTCGTCTTCTAAGACAATTTTTATTTTTTCAACTAACTCCGTGTCGTTTTTGAAATACAAGAGTTCTTTTCCCTCTGTAAGAGGTTCAGGAAGTTCCGTGGTAAGACGCTCCGCGATAATAACCTTTCCCTGCGAAAGATATTCTGCCATTTTCCAAGCTGGCGAATTTGCCAGTCCACGCGTATAGATCACTATTTTTGCCTTTTTCAGGGCATCCAAATATTCCTCTGGAGCGGTGGGCACATTGGTAAGGGCATCGCCGTAGTTTTCATTCGCAATTTCGGAGGGCACAAAACCGCCCAGAAATGTATCTGGAAAGTGTTGTCTCAATAATCTTATAAGATGGTAACGTTGTTGATGGATCTGTCTTACATCTTCATCCTTTTCGTGAAGAAAACAACGAGTTTGGAACATAATACTATTTTCAGTCGATCTCTCAAAATTTTCAAAACGACTAATTTTTCGGGATGTATTTATAAATTGCCAATGTCTTTTTTGCGCTTTATAGCTTTTAAGTATTCGTTTTAATAGATTTCGGTCTCGTTTAAGATTGAGTCGTAAATTGGTGAAAAACAATCCAAGAAAAAATTTAAAACTATCTTGTTTGTATTCCGAATGAGTGCCAAAGGTTATTCCCAACTTGTGGATTTTGGCTTTCGAGTCTTTTTGAATTGGAATTACAAAATGGGCTATGTAATTCCTTTTAAAATAGAAATCACAATGGGTTAAAGCCGTTTCAGAAAAATGTTCTGCAAAATCATATAAATCGGTGGCAAAAGTTATTTTTTTGTTTGTTGAATTATCCACCAATGTATAAAAAGAAGTTTTGGGCTGTGCTCGTTTGGTTTTTATGATGTCACCGTTTTTGTTTACAGTCAATGTCCCTTTGTTTTCTTCTAGATAAAGTTTGACCTTAACTCTAATTAACCCCATACGTTCAAGTTCAAACAGCCCTGTTTGAATATAAGAGGAATGATTGAGTTCCTGTGGGGTGTGGATGGTTATGGTAATATTGGACATTACATTTTTTTTGAAAGTGCAGCATTTATTGATTCTTCCAAAACTTTATAGGTGGCTTGAATGCTATATTCATCTATAACCTTTTTACGTGCATTCTTTTCAATTGTAGCAATTCTATCTTGATTTTTAAAATAATCTAAAATAGTTTGAGAATATTTTTCTGGGGTAGTTAATAAACCATTTTCTAAATGTGTGATAACATCTGAAGGACCTCCCGGACAATCCATTCCTGCTACTGGAGTGCCACAAGCCATTGCCTCTATCATTACCATACCGAAGGTTTCTTTATCACTTGGCAGTGTAAAAAGATCAGCTTCTTGAAAATATTTAGGAAGCTCGGCATGTTCTTTATGACCCAAAAATTCAACATTATTTTGCAAGCCTTGATCAATAACCATTTTTTTTAAGGAATGCATATATTCCTGTGAGCTTACAGGACCGATTATCTTTAAAGAAGCCTCAGGAAATCCATTTTCTTTTAAAGTCGAAATTGCTTCAATTGCTAAATGGATTCTTTTCCATTCCACAATTCTACCCACATACAACAATTTGGGAGAACTGTTCTTGCGAGCCAAAGGGTTGAAATAATCACAATCAACACCTAATGGGAATACCCGAATATCCAACCCCTTAAATATTTCCATTTTTTCCATTTCCATTTTTTGAAGATGGGTATGCACCAAAATGTGGTTTGCATTTCTATAATAATCTCTATTTCTGGTAGTATCGGTATAATGCTGCCCTCCCAACATTGCAATATATTGTTTGTTGTTTTGAAGTATTATTTTAGAGAGTTCATAAGAAAATGGGCTGGAATGTCCGGACATATTAATGATTGTAACATCCGGAGTATTTGCCGTATAGATTTTCAAGCATTTTTTTGACACCTGCTTTTTCCATTTTTTATGGTCACCATTCCATTTAAAGTCAACAGGATAAAAAACGTACTGAATTTTATTAAAAGTAAAGGAGTAGTGTTTACATTTTGGAGTAAAATACTCTATACTACATTCAAGTCCAGTTTTGGCAACAAACACCTCAATGGCCTTTAAATGCGGTTGGCTATGATAGGTAGAAACACTTTTTTCAACTACGCCAGCAGCTTTTGGGGTGAATGGATGAAGAAGTGAGATTTTTTTCAATTCAATTAATTTTAAGCAGTTTTATAATTTTTCTATTAATTTTTTTTAAAAAATTTTTTAATTCTTGTCTTTCCTTTCCGTTGGGATTCCCTTACATAATACCCATTATATAAATTCTTATATCGGTTGAGTATTATCTCAAACGCCATATGAGGTTTATAATGCATCCCATTAAAACTGATGTAAAATTGGTTTGGACTATCTTCATACTTCACCACACTATATTTCATGGTCCGTTTCCAATTAATAAAATGAAGATACATTACCTCGTCTATAGGCTCTCCATTTTTAAGCTGCAGCATCTTGCCGTCCTTCCAAAGCCATTTGTCCAAATAGTATTCTTGGTGAGAGTCGCGGCCATTTTCTTGGTTGCATAAAATTTTTGACCAATATACCTTTATTCCTAAGGCTTTAAAGGCTGGATCGGTTTTTATGAAATTGGAGAGGATAACCTCATCTGTCCATTTGAATTCCGGCACTCCATATAAAACACGATAATTCGGCAATCTTTTGTATAGTGAATTTAGCTGTGGTGTATTCCTAAACAAATTAAAATGTCCCGAAATATTTTCTTTTCTACTAGAAATGATATCGTGCTCACTTAAAATATCTTCAGTGATGAATTTTCTAACATCGCCCCATACAATATCCATATCACAAAATCCCCAAAAATCATATCCCACTACCTGCTTTGCGAATATTTCGGCATAAGCTGGTTTAAGGTCACAGAATTTTCGAGGGTTTAAAGGTACTTCAGCTTCTACCACATTATTAATATGCTGGTTTAATTGAGAAATAGTGGTTGACAAAAAAGTAATATTGGCTGGCTGGCTCTTTGGAATTTCACAGTCCGTGGGGCATAACCAATTAATAGTAGGGTTGGCAGCAACGGATAGTAAAAAGGCATCGAACCATAAAGGCCATTTTCCGAAATAGGGTACTATTAAAAGAATTGATTTCATCCTAAATGAAAAACTGATTTAGTAATTTTCTTTAAAAATTGCTTAAAAGCATGCCGCTCATAATTTTTTAAATAATATGGCAATAAAAAACAATATACTTTAAATGTTACTGTTTCTCTGTGTTTTATTTCATTTTCATATTTATGTAAAATCCTAATCGATTGGATTTTATTAAATACGTACAATTTCTCGGTAATTAAATACTTATAAAAACTCAAATTGGCTTTTCTTTTTTCATTAGCATACAAGTTGCTTCCTGTTATACTCTGTGAAGAACAAATAACCGTAACAATAGCATCATTTATAGAATAAATAGGTTTTTCTTCGGTAAATTCAATCCATGCTCGATTATCTGACTGCCAAGCTAATGGATATTCATAAAAACCAAATTTTTCATATGCCTTTCTTGTAAAAGCATATTCTGATAACGTACTAGTCGTTCGCCCTGTTATCCTTCTGTAATAGGAATCCGCAGCCGTTTCAAAAACAGGATTGTACTGAATTTGGGTAGTACTATTTTTATCACTAAAAATATTTTGCCTAGCAAATCTAAGCACGTTAACTTTTCCTGAAAACTTATTAAGATGTCTATAAAAAGATTCAATAAGGTTTAAACCGAAATAATCATCATCTCCTAATACTATTATCCATTCTTCATCTAACGATAGTTCTATACATCTTTTCCATTGTTGGGTTAAAGAAATACTACCTAAATTATTTTCGAACCTTTTGTATGTTAGGTTAAATTTGTCGCTATATGTTGATATTAAATCTTCAGGATTTTCTGGACTCGCATCATCTCCAACATAGACCGTAAATCTTTTATCTGTTTGATTTGCAAGGGAAGTAAGCGTCTTCCGGAAAAATGCTTTTTTATAATAAGGAATGACTATTGCTATCAATTATAAGTAACTTTAGTATGCTTAAACAAATGGAAAAGAGTATTAACCCTTTATTTGTTAGGTTCAAAAATAGGAAAAAGAATTGGTGAATTGGATGAAATATGGGGTGTTTAAAGAGGGATTCTAAATATCGTCCAAGGCTTTTTTGGTCGCCTCCAAATATGCTCTGCCGTATTTAATGCATGGCTCTAAGTGGTTCCCCTCTGCCCATTCGTTCATGGCATTTATAAACACCAAGTTCTCCTCCTCTGAAAAGGGTCTAAATGCACGTACAATATTTTGTAACCAATACTGATAAAGTTCAGGGCTGCTCCCGTGGACTATGATACCGTTTTCTCCTCTTCTCGCTGAATTATCCCAAGAAGGTGTAACGCTTCTATACAATTTATAATCTGGTAGATTTCTTTTCAGGGCCCATTCCACTCCAGTTCTATAATGACGATATTTTGGCGATGTCTTTTTTTTAAGTTTCAAGAATTTAGCCCACGGCTTATGTTGGGTAGCATTTTGTTGATGATCACTTATAATAACATGTGGAGAAAACTCCACGCTTGCATCCACCCCCATGTTTTCAGGGTTTGTTGTGTCGTTTAAGCTTTCTGTTATCAATAGGTACAAATCTTTATATCCAAATTCTTTAGTGGCTATCTCACGCCATAACTTCACGGTTTCTCGAAAATCTGGAAATAAATTATGCCTGTAAATCATCAACACGGGCTTTTCATCTATTCGAATATAGCGTTCATCGGAAAACACATATTCACACAACCATCTTATATGGGCAATATCATCGTCTTTACTATATTTTTGCTCTATAAGTATCTCTTTATCCCTACCGTCCCAACGCCGGGTCCAGTTCTCATTTGCCCAGCAGAACATAAACGGCATGTCCAAATCCTTTTGATAAAGCATTCCATCTATCGGTTGATTTAGGAGGCGCTTTCCATTAAACCAATAATGGTAATAACAAAAGCCGTATATTCCATGATTTTTGGCAAGATTGGCCTGGGCCGATCGTGCCTCTGGCAACCGCAAATCATAAAACCCTAGATCTGTTGGTAAATGAGGCTGATAATGACTATCAAACAAGGGCTTTGCTTTTGTAACATTTGTCCATTCAGTAAAGCCCTTACCCCACCATATATCATTTTCGGGGATTGGATGAAATTGGGGAAGTACAAAAGCGATGGGTCTAAGCTTGGTCATTCAATTTAAAATTTTACAGATAAAGTTTCATTATCTAAAGTTAGCAGTTTAATATTTCTGTCAATTTATTTATTTTTTAATGCGCCCTAGAAGGTTATAAACCTTCAATTTAATTGGATAATATTTCTTTTGCAATAACTTAACTCTTGAATACTTTCGAAAATCGGGCGTGTTTATTAAATTATGAAATAAACCTATTTTAAAATACTTTAAAATATTAGCTATAAAATCCTTTTCAAAAAGTTTATCAGACCCATTCGTTGATAAACCTCCTGAGAAAAAATTTGCAATAATAATATCAGAATAGTAGAAATCTGTTTTGGACCAACACCGTAAATTAAAATCCCAATCTGAACAAACAGAATAATTTAAATTAAAAAAAACTATTTTTTCTTTTATAAATCTACTTTTATAAAAAATAGCTTGATGGCTAATATTCGTTTTTAAAATTTTTGAAGTATCAAACTTACCATCATAAATAGCACCATCTTTAGCCCAACCTGTATTGCCTATAATTTTGACATTCCCATAAATAACATTATAAGTTAAATCTTCTATTAATTTTGCTACTTTTTCTAGTATTGTTGTTTCATATAAAGTATCATCACTACCCATAAAATATAGCCACTCTCCTTTTGCTAATTTTATTCCTTTATTCATAGCGTCATAAATTCCTTCATCCTTGGCAGAATGCACTATTAAATTTTCCTCTTGTGTTTTATATTCTTGAAGAATCTTAAGGGTGTTATCAGTAGAGGCTCCGTCTATGATTAAAATTTCTACATTTTTAAAGGATTGGCTAAGAATACTGTTTAAGGCTTCTTTTATGGTCCCCTGGCAGTTATAAGTTGGTATTACAATGGTTATTAAATAGTTTTTCATGGAATTTAAAAATAAATAGCAGGGATGTTTTTTTAAGAATTAACCATTTATACTAAGAACTTTTGGGTGTATACTTTCTGTATACCTTCATCTAGACTTATACTATATTTCCATCCTAAGTTACTTAACCTTTGCACATCCATTAATTTTCTGGGAGTCCCATCTGGTTGATTGGTATTCCAAGTAACCTCTCCTGTATAGCCAACAATTTTTTGAATTAAAGCTACCAATTCTTTTATTGAAAGGTCTATTCCCGTTCCAATGTTTAAGAATTCAGTTCCATCATAATTTTGCATCAAAAAATAACACGCATCTGCCAAATCATCTACATGTAAAAACTCTCTTTTGGGGGTTCCAGATCCCCAAACCTCAACAGAAGGTAGGTTCTTTTCTTTAGCTTCATGAAATTTTCGAAGCAAAGCGGGTAATACATGTGAGTTTTGCAAATCGTAATTATCATTTGGCCCGTATAAATTGGTGGGCATTACCGATATAAAATTACATCCATACTGCTTGTTGTAATTCTCACAAAGCTTGATGCCCGCAATTTTTGCAATGGCGTATGGCTCATTGGTATATTCTAATTTCCCCGTAAGCAAATAGTCTTCTTTTAAAGGCTGAGTGGCTAATTTTGGATAAATACAAGAGGAGCCTAAAAACAGTAATTTCTTAACTTTATAGGTATAACTTGAGTGTATTACATTGTTTTGTATCATTAAATTATCATACAAAAAATCGGCTCGAAAAGTGTTATTAGCATGAATGCCACCTACTTTTGCCGCTGCTAAAAAAACATAATCAGGTCTTTCTAACTTAAAAAAAGATTCAACATCGTTTTGGTTTCGTAAATCCAAATCCTTTGAAGTTCTCAAAACAAAGTTGGTATACCCTTCGTCTTTAAGTTTCCTCAGAATAGCAGCCCCTACCATTCCATTATGACCGGCAATATATATCTTGGCGTCTTTATTCATTATATTTCAACGTATCGTGTCCTCCTTCTTGTAAATACTTTTCCTTTTTGAAAAGTTTTAAATCTGCCTCCATCATTTCGGCAACCAATTGCGGCAATGTATATTTTGGAGTCCAATTCAGCTTTTCTTTACACTTAGTAGCATCGCCTATCAATAAATCAACTTCGGTAGGGCGATGATACTTTGGATCTACCTTAACTACTACCTTTCCTTTTGGCAATTGATATGCTGGATTACTACAGGAAACAACCCTTCCAATTTCGTGCTCGCTTTCACCACTAAAATTTAAGATCACCCCCACTTCGCCAAACGACATTTGCACAAATTCGCGTACAGAAGTAGTTTTTCCTGTGGCAATTACATAATCATCGGGTTTATCTTGCTGGAGCATCAGCCACATGGCTTCTACATAGTCCTTGGCATGGCCCCAATCCCGTCTTGCATTTAGGTTCCCAAGGTATAAGGTATCCTGCATACCCATCACGATTTTTGCAGTGGCACGGGTAATTTTTCGGGTTACAAAAGTTTCGCCACGCAAGGGCGATTCGTGGTTAAACAAAATACCGTTACAGGCATACATATTATAAGCCTCTCTATAATTTACCGTAATCCAATACCCATACAGTTTTGCAACTCCATAGGGGCTTCGTGGATAAAAAGGTGTTTTCTCGGTCTGTGGTACTTGCTGCACAAGGCCGTAAAGCTCTGATGTTGAAGCTTGGTATATTTTCGTTTTCTGTGTTAGCCCTAGCAAACGCACGGCTTCTAATATACGCAAGGTACCCAAACCATCTACATTCGCTGTATATTCTGGCGTATCGAAACTAACTTTAACATGTGACATTGCCCCAAGGTTGTAGATTTCGTCAGGCTGTACTTCTTGGATGATACGCGTAAGGTTCATCGCGTCGCTCAAATCGCCATAATGCAATTTAAAGCGGATATTCTTTTCGTGGGGATCTTGGTATAAATGGTCTATTCTAGTAGTGTTAAAGGAGGAAGCCCGTCTTTTTATTCCGTGAACCTCATAGCCTTTTTCCAAAAGCAGCTCTGCCAAATAAGCTCCGTCTTGCCCAGTGATACCAGTAATTAGTGCTTTTTTCATTTAGTTAAATTCATTGCTATAATTATATACTACTCAACATATTCTTAGTATAGGTCACAAATTTCGCCAATCTAACCGAGGTAAAAAATTTAATCTATCCATTTGGGTGAACCTATTAAATGTTCAATCCATTTATTCTTAAGCCGCTTTAAAACACCCCAAGGTAATTTACTAAGTATTTTTGTTGCTGCACGTGTTACATAAAAATTTATCTTTTTTAATACTGAAATCTCTTTGAAGTTGCCTTTTAATGACCTTTCGACCTCCTCTAAATACGCAGTTTGATTACTTGATTTTTGTCCCTCCCTTTTCCGAAAGGCGGCTAATTGCCTTTTACTGCAATACATGGTCTCAAAATTGAAAAAACGCATCCACAAATCGAAATCGGATGCTAGCGAATATTGCAGGCTAAGTTCTCCTCCCGCTTTATCCCATAACTGACGAGACCAAAATGTAGATTCCTGCTGTATAAAAGAAAAATGTTTTCTGTGCTCTTTAAGGTAAAAGAACCAGGAAGAAAAAACGGGTTCCCGCTGTAAAATCAATGCCCCTTTTTCATTAATTACGGAAGGCAATCCCTGCAACCATTGAACTTTTTTATTTTCTGTAAACTTCTTTGCTATGTAGTATAGCGAGCCTTCCCATAGAACATCATCAGAATTAATCCAACACATGATAGCTCCAGATGATTGTAAAAACCCCTTATTGATAGCGTCATACATACCCTTATCGGGTTCACTAACCCAATAGTGTAATTGCTGCTGATATTTCTTTATAATATCCACAGAAGTATCTGTACTTCCGCCATCGACAATTATATATTCCAAATTGGGGTACTCCTGCTCTATAACCGACGAAATAGTTCGCTCCAAAAATTCTCCTTGATTGTAATTAGGAGTTACTACGGTTATTTTTGGATATGTGGAGACAGTGTTCAATTTAAATAAATTGTTTCAAATTTTTCCTATAAATACAAAGCTACAGCTTATATAGCTTCGTAGGTGTTGTTTAAAAATATGGGGCTCTTAGAAGGTATAAAAAACAAATCCATCTGCCAGAAAGCACGATCGTTTTTTCGCAACATGGGGTCAACTAATTCTACCGGGGAAAAGCCGAGCTTTTCCATATAAGCACACATTTCCCAAAACTTAAGACTATCTTTTGTTAACTGAAAATTATATACCTCTATAATAATCAACCCCGCGGCTTGAATCACTTCTTTTGCGCCTTCAAGTATGGGGATCTCGTACCCATGCGTATCCAACTTCAACAAATAAGGGCCTTGAAGTTTTCTTTTGTTAATCTCTTGGTCCACACTTATCACCGGGACTTCTATACAATTGCCCTCAAGAGGCGTATCTGATGCCAGGCCCCCAAACAGGTTATTATGGTCAAAATAAATTTTTCCCGCTGCTCTTCCGGCTGCGGCCAATACAAAATCGAGTTTAGGGTTTCGCTCCTTACAAGCTTTTAGTCCTTCCAAGTGACCTTGCTGGGCTTCTACTAATAAATAGTTTGCATCGGGGTAAAACTTCATTAGGCGTTCAGACCAGCGACCGTCTGAGGCTCCTACATCAATTACTGTAGCTATATTTAATCCTCTAGACAGACAACGCTTAAAACCTTCTTCCATAGAAAATTTATTCTTTGGGATATGAATCGTTTTCTGGTCTATTTTTTTTATCTGATACCCGCTTTTACGAAGCAAATTTTTTACAATCTTCTTAATCATACCTACTTAAATCTTAATTCATAAAGATGCTTTTTCAAAAGCCAAATAATACTTCTTCTCTTTTTTGATTCAGCTGCTACATCGCCTAAATGCATAAAGTAGTTAAAAGCGGTTGTATTCTTGATTGCTATATTCTGAAAGCCATTATACTCCTTTTGAATATCTGTACCAAGATAATTTGCGTATCCGTTTAGAAAATCTTTAAAATCTTTATTTATCCCCTTCTGATCTGTCCTTGCCTTCACCGTCTTATAATTAACATCGGCATTTTGAAAAGGATCTCCATAGCCCCCTTTGTATTTATCATTCTTCCGAGTATCTAAAACAGAAGCGTCATAGGGTATGCCAACCCAGTTGTATAGTTTTTGTACTTCATTCGGGGTATCGTTAATTAGGTCTTCATAAGAAAGATTATACACGTTCTTATTATCCTTATTCGCTATTGAAAACGAACGCAACTTTTCTGGACCTTGTAGTAAATCTCTTCTAAACATGTTTAATTCCTTAAAAGAAGTAAACCCCCACGTTTTTATCATAGATTTTGCAACATCAATAGGGTTTCTATGCAATACAATAACTTTACTCCCTGGAAATAGGGTCGTTATTTCAGATGCAATTTCCCAATATCGAGGCGTCTTATCTACCACAAACTGGTATCCCTCAAACATGGGACTATACAATTTCAATAGAAAATCATGAAATGCTTCCCTGAAATTAAAATTGGGATACTTGCCTAAGTATTCTTTAAAGGCTCCAACCGCCAGAGTATTATCAAATTTTGATTGCACCAATGCTGGCTTTATCTGATTCGCAAAATTAAGCAGCATCCAAGACTCACTACAAGTATTAACTTCAGCATTGTTAGACAGCAAATTCTGTAGATAGGTGGAACCACTACGGGGCTGGGAAATGATGAATATGAGTTGTTTTTCTTTCAAACTATATTTTGTCAATTAATATTTGCAGTTTGTTTTTAATTCTTTCTTTGAGTGTCTTATTACTAAACTCATTTTTTTGCTTGTACAAGGAATTTAAGTTCCTTTCCATCTTTAATTTGACTTCATTTCTTAAAGATTCATTCAAATTATTTACATCTGTTTCGTATTTGCTGTATATATACTTATATGATTTAATATGTTCTTCTCTATTCGTTCTTGACAACCCATTTTTACTGATCCTAATTTTGGTTGTAGGCTCTATGGAGCATGAAATTTTAGCTTTTTTTGCCAGTCGAATCCTTAAGTCGTAATCTTCATATATTTTTAAGTTTAAATCATGAAAACCAATATTTTTTAAAAATTCATAATTTATTAATTCCATTCTAAAAAGACTTCTCCTAGGAAAATCTCTTGATATGGTTTGGGCAAATAAGTTTGAACTTAGTTTAATTTTATCAGTCGCCCATATCCACTTTACATCATTAACATCATCAGGATCCACATACATATTGTTAGTGAAAACAATATTGCAATCGTTATTCTTCATTAATTGGGATTCTATTTCTAACTTGTTTGGAAGATATAAATCATCGCCATCAAGATAAGTTACAAAGTCACCTGTAACATTAGAAAGGGCTGTAATTCTAACTTGAGAAACACCTTGATTTTTTTCGTGAAAGAAATATTTTATAAAAGGATACTTATTAAAATATTCTTTGATTAATTCTTGAGAGCCATCCGAAGAACAATCATCGACAATAATAATTTCAAAAGGCTGAAGAGTCTGTGCCAAAACACTTTCAATAGCTTCTTGTAAAAAGGCTTTTTGATTATAAGATGTTATATAAACAGATATTTTCATTTACATCTCGTATTGGTACAAACTTGCAGATTCAGATACAAACTTTTTTAATTCATCCTTATCTGGAACAGACCAGTTAGAATATTTTGGATATGTAGCCAACTTATGCATATTTTTGGGTTCATCTACAATTTTGACCTCGTTAATCTTTCTTTGCATTATTGAAACTATCTTTTTCTCGTCTAGCCTATTTTCAGACCCTATAAACTTTAATAGGATGTTAATATAGGCAGGCTTTGTTGTTAAATCTTCTAGTTTTAGCGTCAAAAAATCATTTGCATGTAAAGATTTAAAATCTTCAATGTAACTATGTGTTTCACTCCAAACCCAACCTAATCGTTCTATTTGTGATAAACCCATCCACCTTTTATCATCTTCCATTTTAACTCTTCCATATTCCCAAACAGAATCATTTTTATGCCATCCCTTCTTTATTGCACTTGTCACAAATCTTCCAGGGTGTCTCGTAAGGTGTACAAATTTTGCTTTCGGAAAGAGCGCTTTTATTTGATATATAAAAAACACCAAGCATTGATTACTTTCTACATAAATCTTATTTTTTATGGATGCATCCAATAATAACTCAATTCTTGCAACTTCAAACATTTTTTTAAGAACTTCATTTTTTTCCTGATTATGGTATGCGTAATTAGATTGAAGAAACATATTTGGCGGAGCTTCGTGATACGATTTAACATCTGGGAAATGATGTAATAAGTTATTCACAAATGCAGAGCCAGACCTTCCCGTGTTTAAAATAAACACAGGTTGGTATGAAGCATAAAAATTTGACAAATAACTAGTGCTTATATGATGAATATGCTTAAAATCTACATTTTTCATAAAAACTTAAATTGTATATAAGAACATTATATAATTATTTATCACCTCAATATAATTTTTAAAAACACTTTAAAAATTCAATTTTATTTTTTTCTTGCAATAACGTGAAGTTGATTTTTCATTTTATTGCCGAATAAAAATTTAAAAAGCTTCAACCATTTAGATTTTTTATCATAAATCTTTCCTTGAAATGTAGATTCGATAACTTCAAAATCAAAATCTTCAAGTATTGAAATAATTTCAGATTTTGAATAAAGTCTGAAATGGCCCATATGTCCAATATTTTCAATTTTCGCAAATTCCTTTTTAAGATTATCATTATAGTCTTTACCAAATAAAAACTCCCATCTCATTAAGGGGTTTATATTTGGAACACTCATTAACAAAATTCCATTACTTTTCAAAACTCGATTAATTTCAATAATAATTCGTAAGGGATTAATATGTAAATGCTCAAAAACCTCATTAAACAAAACTAAATCGTATACTTCATTGTCTATTGGCAGATTTTCTCTTTCAACGTCCACTTTGTACGCTTTTATTGAATGTTTTTCCAAAATACCATTAATTCGAAAAGGGTCAATATCAATCATATCAATATCAAAACCTTCTTTAGAAAGATAAGTTGTTAATTGACCTGGCACACCGCCTACTTCTAAAACCCGTTCACCGACACCTAATTTAAGCGCCTTTATGACTTGCAGAAGTATTCCATTATAATGATCTATATGCCCATTCAAATAATTTAGAGCCCAATTTTGTATTGTATTATTTTCAATTAAATCAGTATCCTTTTTTAAGAAGGCTATTTCTTTTTTATCTATTTGTAACTTTTTCAAATTCATTTTTTATTAAAATTATATTTAATAATATCTATCATAATGTAATCATTACTACTAAAATTTGAAGCTAAAAGAAATGAAGGCCAAACTTCTTTTTCATGTAGCATTTGAAAATTAAGAATTCCATTCATTCGTAATATTGGTGCTCGAATCGGTCCTTCGGCTACTAAAATATCTAATGAATAAACTCCTTTTGACAACTGAAAATTTTTATGTGAAACTGTAAACTCTAAAGTATTCTTTTCTATTTTCAAATTTGAATCTATGTTATTTTCTTCAAAAAGTGCTACAGGTCTTTGCTCTTTATCAACCAATATAATTTTAAAAAAAGGGATGAAATCTAGATTTTTCTTAATGGAGAATTTGAAAATTAAATTTAAATCATTTCCCCAATTTAATTTAGGAAAATTTTTTTCAGTATAGTCAGCATCTTTTATGGATATTGATTCTAAAGAGATACGTCCATCATCAAATAATATATTTCTTTCATTAGAAGCAAAACGATTATAATATTGATCAATTGCCTTCCCTACTTCTTCTCCTTGAAATACAGACTCCCCTCTATCCATTAAAATAATTTGATTGCAAATCCGCGAAACCATTGGCATACTATGTGAAACAAAAACAATGGCTGTTTTAGGTAAAATAGTATCTATCTGTTTAAAACATTTTAATACAAAACCTAGATCCCCCACCGCCAAAACCTCATCAATAATCAACACATCCGGCTCCATCTGCGCCGCCACGGCAAAGCCAAGGCGCACCTTCATCCCACTGCTGTAGTTTTGTACGGGCATATCTATAAACTCGCGTATTTCGGCAAAGTCTATAATCTCTTCTACCTTTTGGTCTATCTCCTTTCGGGTAAAGCCTAAAATAGCGCCATTGTTATAAATGTTTTCCCTTCCACTCAAAATAGGGTTAAAACCGGCACCGAGCTCTATCAACGCACCAACTCTGCCTTTGATGGTCACCTTCCCCGCATCTGGGTTAATAAGTCCGTTTAATATTTTAAGTAAGGTAGATTTCCCAGCTCCGTTGTGGCCTATCAATCCCAAACATTCCCCGCGGCGTAGCTCAAAACTAATATCCTTCACCGCCCAAAACTCTTGTGGTCGCAATTCCCGCTCGTTGCGGTTGCCGCTCAGTCCAGAAGCCAAATCCTTCACCCCATACCATAAGCTGGTTTTAAGGTCTTTGCAGAACTTTTTGGAGAGGTTTTCGACGGATACTAGTACTTCGTTCATTCTTGAGTCGTTAATCGTTAGTCGTGAATCGTTAATCGTGGATTGTTATTCGTGAATCGTTAGTCGTGAGTCGTGAATCGTTATCGCTATTCGTGAGTCTTGACGATTCACTATTCACTATTTCTTATATAATTTCTAAAACCCAATAGTAGTTTCTTTACATCAATAATTAATGTCATTATCTTATTTTCTTCAGTATTGTAGCCTAACCTAATAGATATAAGATACTGTGTTTCCAATTCAGCGGCAGAACCCATTGCAATTGAAATAAATTGCAATAATTCTTTGTTGCTTTTTCGAGCTGTCCCTTCAGCAATATTAGAAGGAATAGAAACGGCCGCTCTTTGCATTTGCGACGCTAATCCGTAGCGCTCTTCTTTTGGAAAGTTAATAGTTACTGAATACACAACTTCCACTAAATCCATGCTTTTTTTCCAAACATCAAGTTCCTTGTGATCCATATTCTTTAATCGTTTGTCGTTAGTCGTGAATCGTTATTCGTAAGACGTTATCAAAATTCTATTTACTATTCACTATTCACTACTCACTATTCACGACTCACTATTCCCTACTCACTATTCACTATTCAAGACTCACTATTCCCTACTCACTATTCACTATTCACGACTCACTATTACGCACTCATCCGTTCCACTAAAATAGGAATCGAAATTCGATAGAACAGCAAAGCAATAAAAAGCAAAGGAATACAGCAAACAATAACTATCAAAAAATAGGTACCATATATCGGAGTCATTCCTACTGCCAAATCGCGGGCGGTCAATATTATTGGGGTAAAAGGGTTTAATTCCATTACGGTTTTCATAATGCCGGTTTTGGGGATGGCATAGACCACGGGGGTTACGTACATTAAAAATCCGAGTCCGAAACTTATCATCCTGCCTATGTCCTTATATAGCATTCCCAAAGGGGTGATAAATAGCCCGATGGTTGTTCCAAAAAGTATTCCGCCTAATATAGCAACTGGAAACAGGAGAAGACTCCAGTGAAAACCTACCCCGAAAAAGAAAATAAAAAACAATAGCAGTATTATTTTTATGGAACTGTTAAACAGCAGCTTATAGATACCGGAAATAACTAGGGCTTCCTTTGGGAAATTTATTTTAGACAAAATGCCCTTAGCACTATTGGTGCTACTCATAGGCGAATTAATAGCCTCAGTCATAATGGACCATAAAAGGGTTCCAGAAAAAGCATAGACCGGATAGGGAATTCCAGTATCAGTAACCCGAACCGTACCAGAGTTGTTAAGGAAGATCCAAACAAAGGCAGTGGCTAGAGGTGTAACGAAGGCCCAAATAATACCCAAATAACTCTGCCGGTACTGGGCCTGTATGTCCCGTTTAGCAAGTTGGAAAGACAAAAAACGAGACTTAGCAATGTCTGCCAAGCTCTCTTTCAGCATTTTGCCAATATGGAAATTGTTTTCTTTTTGATAGATTTTGGTTTCCAGTTTCATTGTTTGGGGAGAGGCTTGTTTTTGTTAGGGCTAAGATAGGGAATTTGGTTTAACTGTTGTCTGTTATCGGTTATCGGTTGTCAGGTCGAGTGAATTTAAAAGAGCGACAGCGAGTTTAAATTTGTATCGAGACCGGGTTGAAGGCTCTAGTATTTTAAGTCGTTTTCGATACGTTCACCCTGTGCCTCGGCGAACACTCGAACTGACAATGGTAGTATTGCTGTCAAGTCGAGTGAATTTGAAATAAAGCAACGAAATGTTAAGTCGAGTGAATTTGAGGGAGGCGATAGCCGAGCTTAAATTTGTATCGAGACTGAGTTGAAGCTTCCAAACTACAAAACCAATCTCGATACGTTCACCTCGTGCCTCGGCGAACACTCGAACTGACATAAGTAATTCTCCTGTCAGGTCGAGTGAATTTAAGGGAGCGGCAGCGAGCTTAAATTTGTATCGAGACCCTATTTCTTAAATTTCTTTTTGGCAAGATTAGGAAGTAAATCATACTCCTCATTTATCAAAGCTTCTTTTTTTGCTCGAGACCATTTTTTGATCTGTTTTTCTGTGGCAATAGCAATCGTTATTTCCGTAAAAGTGCAATAATATGCTAATTCTACAGGTAATCTGGAGGAAGTATAACTGTTTAAATGCTTTTTGTGCTGATGATCCTCCAATCGTTGTGTTAAATTGGAGGTAACACCAGTATAGTATGAACCATCTGAACAGGAAAGGATGTATACGTAATAGGTTTTCATATTATGAAATTATGAAAAAAATTGATGATTTTCTTGAAAAGCCGTTCTCGATACATTTTTTGTTCCGCTGCGCTTCACAAAAAACACTCGAACTGACATGGGGTAGGTTTTTTTATTCTGCTATCGCTGCAAAATAAAAAACACTTGAACTGACAAGTGTATCTCTGCTGTCAGGTCGAGTGGATTTAAAAGAGGCAGCAGCCAATTTTAAATTTGTATCGAGACCGGGTTATGGATTGTCAAGTCGAGTGAATTTGAGGGAGGCGATAGCCGAGCTTAAATTTGTATCGAGACTGAGTTGAAGCTTCCAAACTAAAAAAACGTTCTCGATACGTTCGCCCTCGTGCCTCGGCGAACACTCGAACTGACAATTTAGTATTGCTGTCAAGTCGAGTGGATTTAAAATAAAGCAACGGAATGTCAAGTCGAGTGAATTTGAGGGAGCGACAGCGGATTCAAATTTGTATCGAGACCGAGTTAGGGGTTGCGTCGTTGAAGTCGTTCTCGATATACTTCGACAAGCTCAGTACAGCGCATTTTTCAACTCCGCTATCGCTGCATTGAAAAACACTAGAACTGACAGTGGCACAAAATGTCAGTAATAAAAAACCCGCAAAGCCTATGCTATGCAGGTGTTTAATTAATTATTTTTATTCAATAATCTGTATCGATTATTTAGGACGACACATCATCAGCACAAATTAGTAGTGTGGAATTCTTATTACTTATTTTAATTCCAAGTTGTTGTGCATTAGTAAAATTTTCAATAAACTAGATAGTTTAGTTTCTATCTTTAGCATTTTCATCATTTGAATTCAATTCCTCTTGATGTTTTTCTAATTTAACTTCACTTGAATTATCGACAGTTTTAAGCACCATTTCTTGCTTGTTTGAACCAAAATTTGGTCTATCGCGTATTAAGCCCTTTTTTGGATTTTCAGCTTCTAGTTCTGAACTTACTCTGGCGTCCATATCAAAGGCGCTTTCGGATGGGAGAATTTCAATTCCGTCACCCAAGTTTTCATCCGCAGGTTCATACCACACCGGATTTACATAGCACATCACGTGATTATCTCTAAGCTTTAACTTATCTGTGCCGTTAATATCAGTTTCATAACTTTGTTCTCCGCTAACATAAGGAAAACTCGTTAGCGCATAGCCTATAATGCGACAGGCTTCAGTGGCTTTAACCGCTCTTCCCCTATATGTTTTTGAAAGAGTTAGTGGGTCGCCTGGTTTGATATTTCCATTTTCTACAGTAACTAAAACTGGCACCTGCCCCAAAAGCCCTACATTTACATAATTGGGGTCACCTCCTCTTGTGCCTCCAATGTTGTCATTATTTCTTGTTCCCCCTATGGAGACAATACCTACGGTTTTTGATACATCACTTGGCCGGGCCCTTCTTACGCCACTCGCATTATTTGTATCCATAGCTACTATCTCACCCACGCCAAGTGTTCTGTCACTTGTTTTAAAATATTCTGAATAATCACCCGCTCCACTTGAATTAATATACCAGTCTGCATTACCTACTGAGAAATATATTCTGCCACGATTACCAGCCCCCCCTAAATTTACAGTTCGCTGTAAAAATATGGATCCATTATATCCTCTTGGTAATTGGGGGTTATTATTATTGGCTCCTAAATGTGCAGATATTACCGTTTCACCAGAAAGAACAATCAAACCCGTATTATAAGTGCCTCCACTCGCAGAAGCCATTATTCCAAAATTTTCATCATAAAAGTTATCATAACTAGCTAAAATTGCATAATTATTATTATTTCTTTGTGTATATAATCCTTCTGTTTCAGAATTCATATATCCAAAATTATTTGCACCAAAATTACTGCCAACTCCATACAAAGGAGTACCTAAAACACCAAATCGATTAGTATTAGTACCATTAAAATGTGATCCCATTACACCATAACCATTTTCGGCAGCAGTACCGGCTATACCAGTTCCTAAACTACCCGTAGCATATGTTCCAGAGTTATTTCCAATACCTACAATTCCAGTACTGGAACTTGTATTTGAATTCGTAGCCATAATACCCAAGCCATCGCTCTGATTGGTACTGGCATAAATTGCCTGCGCACCACTTCTAGTTACAGTACTAAAAACACCATAATCGTTAGTACCTCCGGTAATATTCAATTTTACATTACCATAATAACCACCCATCCCAACATTACCATTAGTTAAAATACCCATTCGTTCTGAATTGTTTACTCTAAATGTTAAAGGTTGATTATCTGTTGTACCAATAAAGTTATTTGTCGCATTAGTACCGGCATTCCCTAGTATACTCCAGTCGACACTAGCCACACCCACGCGCACCCATCCTGTCCCATCATTATAATAATATCCTGGGGTTACATTGTTTGGCGCAATACCCCCTGTAGAAGTATTATAAACTACCATCCCTGCTACATTCGCTGTTAATGGAGCAAAGCTATTAGTAGCCGCTAATGATAAACGCGGTAAAAGTAAACCTCCAGAAGTGGTAGAGGCATCTAAATCCAAAAGTGCATTCGGATTCGGGTTTGTGGTTCCAATACCGACCTGCGAAAAAACATTAAAAGAAAAAAGAGATAAAAGGAAGCAAAAAAGTAAAGCGCAACTTTGAGGAGTGTACATTTTTTTCATTGAAAAATGTTTAATTAATAAGGTTATTATTAACTCAAAGGGGCGAAACAATAATATAAAACCCGCATACTAAATGCAAATTTTATAAGGTATACTTAAGGTTGTAGAGGTTTTGTTAAAAAATACTTAAAAAATCCGTTAAGATGTTTTTAAATTTCGATAAACGAATTTTATATGTAGGAAACCACCTATTTCTAAATGATTCAATTGTAGCTAATTGAAACTTTAACAGTGTGAAAATTTACAAAATGAGGAAAATTTCTTCCAAAAAATGGTTTGGGGAAGAAAAAAAATGTTGTGGGTTGTTGATTTTCAGTTGTCGGTTTTCCGTTGTTGTTTAGAGGGAGAAAATAACAAAGTAATCTGCTTTACTTTAGCTAATATTCTTAATGGAACCTTAACTCACGAGACTGCTTCTCTACCTCCGCGATGACGATTCATTAAAATTTATTCCAAGTAATCTCCAATCCATCCTTTACAGAAAATAAAGGATCATAACCCAAAAGGTTTTTCGCTTTATCAATATTGGCTAGAGAATCGCGTACATCACCCTTGCGGTCTGGTCCGTAAATGGCTTTCAAATTTTTACCGGAAATGGTTTGTAGATCGCTCCATAATGTATTCAAGCTTATTCTATCGCCATAGGCCACATTGAAAACTTCGTTTACCGCTTCCTCCTTTGCAAAAAAGGCACGCACGTTAGCTTGAACCGCATTTTGGACAAAGGTAAAGTCGCGAGTTTGTTTGCCATCACCGTTCACAGTTGGTGCTTTTTCGTCTTTTAGCGCTTGCATAAATAATGGAATTACCGCAGCGTAAGCTCCCGTAGGACTTTGGTTTGGACCAAACACGTTGAAGTAGCGCAGACCGATGGTTTGCGTGCCGTAGGTTTTATGGAATACATCGGCGTATAACTCATTAACCAATTTTGTAACGGCATAGGGAGACAAAGGTTTGCCAATATTTTCTTCTTGTTTTGGAAGGGTTTTACTGTCGCCATAGGTAGAACTGGATGCAGCATATACAAAACGCTTTACTGTTTTGCTTTCCTTTTGAGCTACAAGCATATTCAGAAAACCCGTAACATTCACTGCGTTGGAAGTAAGTGGGTCATTAATGGAACGGGGCACCGAGCCTAATGCAGCTTGATGTGAAACATAGTCTATACCCTCCATTGCCTTTTTACAGGTTTCCAAATCGCGGATATCGCCTTCCATAAACTCAAAACTCGGATTGTTTTGAAAAGCGGCAAGGTTCTTCATAAACCCAGTAGCGAGATTGTCCAGCACCCGTACTTTTTTAGCGTTGTTTTCAAGCAAATATGCAACAAGGTTGGAGCCAATAAAGCCAGCGCCGCCGGTTATAAGGAAATTTAATTTTGAAAGGTCTTGAGTGTGATATTTTTGAGTTTTCATATAATTATTATTCTTATTAGTGAGACGTGAGATGTGAAAAGTTAGAAGATTGCGCTGTTTAGGATTTTTTCTTTATGTAATTTCTATATCCTAAAAGTAGGCGTTTTTAATCGTCCATCAATTTCTCGGCTTGCCTGTTCTGTAAAATAAAGTCTAACCTTATGGCAATTATATATTGGGTTTCTAACTCTGCAAGCGAGCCGAGTGAAATATTCAAAAATTGCAATAACTCTTTACTACTTTTTCTTGCACTATCCTCTGCTATATTAGATGGTATTTGAAACAGCCGCACTTCGCATCTGTGAAGTTAAACCAAAACGTTCTGATATAGGAAATGAAGAAGTTAGTGAATATATTAATTCCACTAAATCCATGCTCTTTTTCCAAACATCCAGCTCTTTATGGTCCATTATTTATGCATTAATGGTAAAACAAATTTTCAAATTATCCATTTCTCTTCTCACTTCTCAATTCTCAATTCTCACTACTCATAAATAGCTACAATCTTCCATCAATTGTACTCTTATCAAAAAAAGCTTTCACATCGAAAACTACACAGGCGCCAGCCTTAAATTGGGCTATGTCAATTTTCGAAAATTCTTTATGTGAAACTGTTAAAACGATAGCATCATAGTTCTTTTTCAAACTTGCCTCTTCTGAAATAAGCGAAAGCCCGAACTCACTTTTCACCTCATCTGCATTGGCCCATGGATCGTATACATCTATATTCAGATTGTATTTCTGAAGTTCTTCAATTACATCTATTACCTTACTGTTCCTAATATCGGGACAGTTTTCCTTAAAGGTAATGCCCATCACCAACACGTTGCCGCCCTTTACTTTACAATCTTTACCAATCATAAGCTTAACAACTTCCTGAGCCACATAATTACCCATGCCGTCGTTCATCCTTCTTCCCGCCAAAATAATCTCTGGGTTATAACCTTCTTCCTGGGCTTTTTGCGCCAAATAATAGGGATCAACTCCTATACAATGGCCGCCAACGAGTCCTGGCGTGAATTTTAAAAAATTCCACTTGGTAGCCGCAGCTTCCAAAACATCTTGAGTATCAATATTCAAAAGGCGAAAAATTTTGGAAAGCTCGTTTACAAAGGCAATGTTGATATCGCGTTGTGAATTTTCGATCACCTTTGCTGCTTCGGCAACTTTAATAGATGGAGCCAAATGCGTTCCCGCAGTTATGATGGACGCATATAGATCATCAATATATTTAGCAGATTCTGGTGTGGAGCCAGAAGTTACCTTTAAAATTTTTGTAACCGTATGTTGCTTGTCGCCTGGATTGATTCGCTCTGGCGAATAGCCAGCAAAGAAATTCTTATTAAAAGTAAGGTTTGAATGTTCCTCTAAAATAGGAACACAAATATCTTCCGTTACGCCAGGATAGACCGTAGATTCGTAGATTACCACGTCGCCCTCCTTTAGTATTATACCTATAGTTTCACTCGCTTTTTGAAGCGGAATCAAAACGGGTTGATTGTATTTATTGGTGGGTGTTGGTACAGTAACAATATATACTGTTGCATTCGCCATTATTGAAGAATCATCGGTAACGATAAGCCCTGAATTCTCGGTTTGCTGCAACGCTTTTTTTAATTCTTCCGAAGAAAGTTCCAGCGTATTATCAATCCCTTGTTGCAATTGCTGGATTCTTTTTGAATTGATATCAAAACCGATTACTTTATACTTTTCCGAAAAGGCTGCAGCAAGGGGTAAGCCTACGTAGCCAAGACCTATGATTGCGATTGTAGGGTTTTGTTTCATTCTATTGATGCTATTTTTCTGTGGTTAGTTAGGGGCAATGTGTTTCTTTGGTCGGCAAAATTAAGGGTTTTATCGAAATAAGGAGTGTTAAATTTGGCTAAATAAACATCCCTGCCAGCCTGCAGCCCATCGCTTTTAAATGCAGGAGGTTTTGGATTTACATTGCAGTTTGTGAATAACATCCTCCAGCCTCAACTTCGACAGGCTCAGCACATCGCCTTCAAATGGAGGAATTGATTTGGATGAACTTTAGAGTTTGTAGGCAGAAATAAAAAGCCCCCTCTTCGAAGCGCTGCACTGAGCCTCTTGAAGTGAAGGGATTTGGGGGAGATGTTATTTCTTCCTTAAAACCTTCTTCACCCTATCTAAAAGTGTGGGCGGTTTTGCATTTTCGTGATACCCATTTCCGTAGTTTCCATACCCACCATAACCATAACCGTAGCCGTAACCATAGCCATATCCGTAGCCTCTGCCTGATTTTTCTACATAATCGTTAAGTACTATGCTAATGTGTTTCACTTCCCCGGTCTTGTATTTTTCGTTGACGAAAGTGAACATATTTTTATGGGTATAGTTGAAGCGCGCCATATAGAGCGTTGCGTCTGCATGTTTCATCAATTCCAATGAGTCTGACACAAGACCCAATGGGGGTGAATCTAGAATAATATAGTCATACCGATCTTTTAGTTTGTCTATAAGTTCATCAAGTTTTTCGCTGATTAAAAGTTCCGATGGATTCGGAGGGATTGGTCCAGAAGGAATTACGTCCAGATATTCAATTTCAGTCTTACTAATTATGTCATCAACATTTACTTCATTAATAAGATAGTTCACAACCCCTATGGAATTATTTATATTGAAATCTCCAAAGATTTTAGGCTTTCTTAGGTCTAGACCGACCAATACTGTTTTTTTCTCACTTAAAGCAAAAACAGAAGCAAGGTTGATGGAGCAGAAGGTTTTTCCTTCCCCGCTTACCGAACTTGTTACAAGCACTGTCTTCGCTCCTTTTATTCCCTGTTTTTTATAAATAAATTGCAAACTGGATCGCAGTGCCCTGAATGCTTCAGCAATTGCTGATTTAGGCTTATTAATTACAACAAGGTTATTATCCATATGGCTTTTACCAAGAATACCAAGCAATGGAATGGGCGTAATTCGCTCCAACTCTTTGACATTACTGATTTTAGTATCAAAGAACACCCGCACAAAGACAAACAATAAGGGAATGAAAAGCCCAAGAAGACCTGCCATCATATAGTTTAATTGCGTATTGGGGCCTATTTGGCCACCGCCTGTATCTTTAGCGGAATCTATAATCATTACATCACTAACATTGGCGGCCTTTACCAAACCTGCCTCACTGCGTTTTGCCAAAAACAGGTTGTAAGTGCCTTGGCTTAGATTGTAACGACGCTCAATATTTAGAAGATCCTGTTGCTCTTTGGGCAGTTTTCTAATTTCACCTTCGTAACGACCTATATCGCTATTAATAGAACTGAGCTCTTGGTTTTTTAGACTTTTTGAGGAGCGTATATTTTCAAGTAAAACCGCCTTAACAGCGTCAATCTGTCTATCAATGTCATTGAAAATAGGTGCGCCTTCCTTAAAGGAATATTGAAGTTTGTTCCGCTCTTGAGCGAGAGCTACTATTTTTCCAACACCACTCACAATACTAGCCTCAGAAATACCCGCCACTGATGGCGCAGGTACATCTCTGTAATCGGAGCGGTTTATAAGATAATCCTGCAACGTATTAAAATAGTTCAGTTCACGATTAACTGATTCTTTCCGAAGGTCTAATCCGTTAAGTTTTGAGTTTATTTCCGAACCCTCACTTTGAAGGTCAAAGATGGCATTTTTATTTTTGAATTTATTAAGCTCATCTTCCACATTGGAAAGCTCCGTAGATTTTATGGCAAGACTGCTATCGATGAATTTAATGGTTTTGGTGGCGAACAGGTTCTTGCGTTCCAGCATATCTTCACTGAGCACTTCTACAGAAGTGTTTAAATAATCCACCAATTTAGCCTTGTTATCTCCGGTAAGCCTCATTTTTAAAACCGAAGACCCTTTGCTATCGGGATCAACGCGGATGTTGAGATATTTTTTTACGATACCGTCATAATTCCTAAAAACAATATAATATGGCGTTCCCGGTTTTGAGACCACATCGGGATTCGGCATAAATGTTCCATTAAAAAAAGGTAAGGATATAGGCTGCCCTATTTTGAAATCTTTAGAAAATTCACCTGCATCCACAAACTTGCTATATTTTTCCTTTGTGGCATAATTTTGAAGTGGAATATTTCTGGCGTCTTCAAAGGCAACACTTAAATTGAAATTTACTGAATCCTTAAAAACCACTTTTATTTGCTGGTTAAGCATTTGCGGTTTTGTAGTATCAACTTCCACAAAAAATGGCGTTTGTTTATATGCATCAACTTGTTGATATTTTCCCTCGCGTAGATAGCTCATATAATATTGCAGCCTCTCCACAACTTTTTCGTTATGCGATCGGGATTGCAGGATAATAACGGCTGTATTTACTTTATCGGTAGTGCCACCCCAATTGAAGGTTAAACTTGTATTGGTTGTAAAAAAAGGGTTTTGGTCATCCTTGATGGAAACCAAGTTTTCCATTTGGTATATGGGTAATTTGCGAACATTAACGTAATAAGCAATTGAAAAAGCAATTGCCAAGGAAATAAGAAATAACGGCCAGTGGCGTAAAAGCTTAAAGAGAAAACCTTTAAAATCAAAGGTAGTATGGGTTTCGTTTATTTCGAATTCCTCGCTCATATTTTCTATAATCGGGTGAACAACAATATTGTTGTAACCAAGGCTGTGGTTATGGAAATAATTGTTGTGAATGACTGTAGACCTGTGGTTCCAGTACCCAAAGATTTTTGTGGTAGCGGATTAATTAAAATCAGGTCATTCGGTTTTACGTAGTAATAGGGCGAGTTCATCGCGTCAAGCTTGGTAAGATCTATATGATGTACTTTCTGCCCCGCAGGATATTGGCGAATAATCACAACATCACTTCTATCTCCCGTAAGAGTTATATCGCCACTATTGGCTATAGCTTCCATAATGCTTACTTGGTCACGGTAAATTATTCTGGAACCCGGACCGCCAATTTCTCCATTAATAGTATAACGGATTCCTGCCAGTTTAACCGTTACAAAAACATTTGCTTCCGCTTTAAAATAATCTTGCAATAAGCGTTCTTCCAGCTTTTCCCGAACCTCATCAACGGTATAACCCAAAACATTCATTTCGCCTAAACTAGGGATACGGATGTTGCCGTGATCATCTACCACAAAACCGTCATAATACAATCTTTCCTCTCCCGTAGCATTCGGGTTGGCATCGCTAATAGGATTAAAAATACCCACAGTCTCTTGGTCCAAGGCCTTTACGCGAATACTCAATAAATCGTTTATTTGAAGTCGATATGGTTCCTGTCTTTTTCTTAAAAGTGCTAATGTATCTGTATTACTGGTGTTTTCTTGTAGATAAGTAAGTTGCTTGGTGGTTACACACGAAGTGGCGCACAAGGCGACAATTAAAAACAGCAATACATACGTAAGCTTCATAAAGATAGGGTTGTTAATGGACAAATATAAAGTAACGTATTTAATAATGAAACATATTTTCGGGAAAGCGGGGTTTTTAGAAAATAGAACAAAGAATAGAGAGAAAAGAATGGTTCAAGGTTCAAGGTTCAAGGCTTCAAACCTGAAATCCAAGAACAGCAAAATAAAAATAAAAACAATAGTAGCAACAGAATCCATAACATGGATACCATCCACAGTCCCAAACCAACCAAATCTTCCCAACAAATTATTCATTAATCATTATTCATTAAACATTTACAGTACTTTTGCCGAAAATCTAAACCGTGAATTACCTTTCAGTAGAAAATATCTCCAAATCCTTCGGGATGCGGGTTTTGTTTGAAAATATTTCCTTCGGAGTAAACGAAGGACAAAAAATAGGCTTCGTAGCTAAAAATGGAACGGGGAAAACCTCCCTTCTAAATATAATTGCCGGAAATGACAAAGCAGATACCGGTAATGTAGTATTCAGAAAAGGTTTAAAAATAGCCTATCTCCCACAGGAACCAGATTTGGATCCAAAATTAACTGTGGAGCAAACAATTTTTTCTTCAGATAATCCAATCCTGAAAATAATTGAGGCTTACGAACACGCCATTGAAAATCCGGACGATTCCGAAGCCTATCACAAAGCTTTCGACGCGATGGATGCTCATCACGCTTGGGATTTTGAAACGCGTTACAAGCAGATTCTGTTTAAACTGAAAATGGAAGATTTGCACGCAAAGGTTTCCACGCTCAGCGGCGGACAGAAAAAACGTTTGGCTTTGGCGAATGCGCTTCTAACCAAGCCTGATTTATTAATAATGGATGAGCCTACCAACCATTTAGATCTTGAAATGATAGAGTGGCTGGAAAATCTTTTCGCCAAGGAAAATTTCACCCTATTTATGGTTACGCACGACCGGTATTTTCTGGAACGCGTCTGCAACGAAATTGTGGAATTGGATGAAGGAGTTCTTTACAGTTATAAAGGAAACTATAGCTATTACCTTGAAAAGCGCGATGCTCGTATAGAAAACGAAGTCACCGAAACTGGGAAAGCAAAACAACTATTTAAAAAGGAATTGGATTGGATGCGCCGCCAACCCAAAGCACGAACTACCAAAAGTAAAAGCCGTATTGACGATTTCCACGAAATAAAGGATCGTGCAAGTAAACGCCGTAACGATCACCAAGTACAACTAGAACTGAACATGGAGCGTATGGGCACCAAAGTGGTGGAGTTGCATAAAATATCAAAATCGTTTGGCGATAAATTACTGCTAGACAAATTTGAATACAACTTCAATCGCGGCGAACGGGTTGGAATTATTGGAAAAAATGGAACCGGAAAATCTACGTTTTTAAATATTTTAACCGGGGCCTTAAAACCAGATTCGGGAAAGGTTGTTGTAGGTGAAACGGTTCAATTTGGTTATTACACCCAAGCTGGAATCAACATTAAAGATGGGCAGAAAGTGATTGACGTAATTCGTGAATATGGGGATTACATTCCATTGAAAAAAGGACGACAGATTTCTGCTTCGCAGCTTTTGGAGCGTTTTCTCTTTGATCCCAAAAAGCAATATGACTTTGTTGAAAAACTGAGCGGTGGAGAACGCAAACGTCTTTACTTATGTACCGTTTTAATCAAAAATCCAAACTTTCTAATTCTTGATGAGCCTACAAACGATCTTGATATTGTTACCCTAAATGTTTTGGAAAGTTTTCTTTTAGATTTTCCTGGCTGTCTGCTAGTAGTGAGTCACGACCGTTATTTTATGGATAAAATTGTGGATCACCTTTTTGTTTTCAGAGGAAATGCGGAAGTAGAAGATTTTCCAGGAAATTATTCAGATTTTAGGGTTTATGAAGATAGCAACATTCAAGAAAAACGTGAGGCTAGTGAGACAGCACCTAAGGCTAAAAAAGATTGGAAGCAAGATTCAAGTCCTGCAAAACTAAATTACAACGAGCAAAAGGAATACAACAAACTGGAAAAGGAAATAGCGAACCTGGAAAAAAATAGAGAGGAGCTTCAAAATAAATTCGCCACCGAAAACTGGGATGGAGCAGAAATTGACAAACAATCAATAAAACTTCAGGAAATTATAGATAAAATTGAAAAACAAACCGAGCGTTGGTTTGAATTGTCAGCAAAAATGGGGCAATAAGCTTCAAGCAATAGGCTATAGGCAGTAAGTATTAGATATATAGAATTTGTATTTTTGCCTAAAGTATACAGCTATAAAAAAATGATTCACCAATCAAAAAGCTATATAAAATTTGTTCGGCTTTCAAAAAACAAGCACGGCGTCCATTCGCCTTTTGTTTATGATTTGGTGACAAAATGTTTCAACGATAAAACCAAATATCCTGAATATCATATTTTAAAATCCTACCGAAAAGCATTACGAAGCGATCCTTCAATGATTGAAATGAAGGATTTTGGTCAAGGTTCGCGAGTCTTTAAAGGTAATGCCCGCAAAGTTTCGTCAGTTGTAAAAAATGCAGGGATGAAAAAGAAGCGGCAAAAAATGCTCTTCCGATTAGCTTCCTATTTTAAAAGTGAAAATATTTTGGAACTGGGCACTTCACTGGGGCTTGGAACTGTAGCTCTTTCTGTTTCAAATGAATTTGCCGCTATCCACACTGTGGAGGGTTGTCCCAATACATTAAGAAAGGCACAGGATAATTTTGAAAAATTCAATCTGCATAATATTGAAATCCACCAAAAAGTTTTTAAAGACTTTCTTGCAGCCAATGTTTTAGAAAAATACGATCTCATTTTTATAGATGGCGACCACAATGGCGAACGGACTTTAGGCTATTTTAAATCGCTTTTAAAAAATGTGCACAATGATTCCGTACTAATTTTTGACGATATTTACTGGAGCAAAGATATGACGGCCGCTTGGCAACAAATAATAGCGGACGAAAATGTTACTGTTAGCATCGACACTTTTCAATGGGGAATGGTCTTTTTTAGAAAAGAACAACCGAAGCAACATTTTGTAATACGAGTTGGTTGATGGAAGTAAGAAGTTGGAAGTATGAAGTTGGAAGTATGAAGTTGGAAATACGAAATACAAAGTTGGAAGTGCGAAGTTTAAAATTAATTTTCCGCTAATTCCTTTTCACTTTTAACTTTTAACTTTGAGCTTTAAGCTAAATCTGTAACAACCCACGTACCTTTGCGTCCTATAAAGCACACTGAAAAACGAATATGAGTTTAGTTATAAAAATTCGAAATATCACTAGAGATTTTCCACTTGGAAATGAAATAGTTAAAGTTTTAAAAGGAATCGATCTTGATATTGAGCGCGGTGAATACGTAGCATTAATGGGACCTTCTGGTTCTGGAAAATCAACACTGATGAACCTTTTGGGATGTTTGGACACGCCTACTTCCGGCAGTTATGAACTTAACGGAAAAGACGTTAGCAATATGACCGATGATGAATTGGCCGAAATTAGAAACAAAGAAATCGGCTTCGTTTTTCAAACTTTTAACCTTCTGCCCCGCACCACTGCCCTTGAAAATGTGGCACTGCCAATGATTTATGCAGGCGCTTCAAAAAGTGAACGTACCGAACGCGCTAAACAAGTATTGACAGATGTTGGTCTTGCGGACAGAATGGATCACAAACCCAATCAACTTTCAGGCGGACAAAGGCAGCGTGTGGCTGTAGGACGTGCATTGGTGAACAAACCTTCCATTATTTTAGCTGATGAGCCCACAGGGAATTTAGATTCAAAGACTTCGGAAGAAATAATGAACCTTTTCAATGATATACACAAAGCTGGTAACACCGTTATACTTGTAACCCACGAAGAGGAAATCGCGGAAAATGCACATAGAATCATTCGGCTTCGGGATGGAGTTGTTGAAAGCGATACTAAGAAGGAAGTAGTGAGTAGTGAGTAGTGAGTAGTGAGTAGTGAGTAGTGAGTAGTGAGTAGTGAGTAGTGAGTAGTGAGTAGTGAGGTGTGGGTATTGGGTATGGTGGTGTGGGTTGGG
>NZ_UEFQ01000008.1 GCF_900489465.1 Aequorivita sp. CIP111184
GCCTCTTTAAGCGGCTTTGTTTTTTTGATCAGGCTTGAAAATGTGTCAAATTTGGAGCTTTTAAAAAAAGCCATGCTACATTCTGGAGCAACGTTTTGGGCGAAAAAAACAAAACAAGGTATTCCGCCCCGCTCTTTGTGCGCTTTTGGATAAACTTTAGGTATTTTTTGAGATTGTAGGCCATTGCCGAGAGGTGCATACATTTGTTTGCCTGTGCCAGCCCCAGGGTGTTTACCTTGCCAAGCCCCATAAACTGGGTAAGTGTCCCGAATACCGGTTCCACCGTACTCTGCCTTTTGCCCTTCATATACCTGCCCTGGGGGCTATTGACCCGCGCAATGTTGCGCTGATATTCTGCACGGTAATAGGTAACGCTGAACTTCTTTTCCTGTGCGCTTTTGCCCAAACAACTGCTCCTTATGGGGCAATCGATG
>NZ_UEFQ01000007.1 GCF_900489465.1 Aequorivita sp. CIP111184
GGTTATGATATTTAGATTAGATAAACATTAATTTTTAACATAAAAACTTATAATAAAACTCAATAATTAATATAATTTAACATACTTTTAATATCTAACTATAAATCAATATAACTATGAAAAAAATTACATTATTTTTCATCCTTGTGCTGTTTGCGACACATTTTGCAGAAGCGCAGGAAGAAAGGCTAGCTACAGGAATTCGCGATGCACGAATAACACATGTTCAAAATGCGCAATCCCGTGCCTTGACTACTATTTACGAAACCGATCATACCGGTGCTACTGGCGCGGAAATAACCGCGGCAGCAAATGGCTCTAATACTTCAATGGCAGACGCTATTGTTTTGGCGGGCACCAATAGAATTCTACAAACTGTAACAGTAGATGTATTCAACTTAGCATCTGCAGCCAACTATAACCTAACATTGCGTATTTACACCGACTGCACCACCAATGGTGCATCAGGAGCCTGCGGCAGTGGACCCGGAACTTTAGTTGCAGCTTCATCAGTAACACAAAATGTTACTCCAGGTCCATTAGGATTTATTTACTCAGTAACATTCACATTACCAAATGTGAACCTTTATAGTGAACTCGATAATACCATTTCCGTTTCTCTGAACGCTAGTAGGAGCGATGTTTTTTGGGTATTAAACGAAAATCCATTGATTGGTTCACAACCTGCGGGCGAGCCTGCCTTGAGTGTAGTGCAAAGATGCGGAAGTTCTGTTGCTAATAATGGTTGCGCCAGAAGTTTTGGAATTATAAATAATTTTGCAATGACTTTAGAAGCAGAAGCCATTCCACCGAACGACCTTTGCGCCAATGCGATAACATTAACAGGTGATGGCGTTGTAAGCGGAACTACCGTATTTGCATCTGTTGATTCTGGCAATCCTACTTGTGGTCCTGCCTCTATTACCTCGCCTGGGGTTTGGTATAAGTTTACTGATACTTCTGGCACAGGATCTATAGTAGATTTAGATTTATGCTCAGGAACTACATTTGACACTAAGCTTTCTGTATTTTCCGGAAGCTGCGGTGCATTAACCTGCGTTGTCGGAAACGATGATTCTTGCGGGCTTCAAAGTGCTGTCAATTTCACAACAGATGGTTCTTCCACCTATTATGTTTTAGTACATTCCTTTGGAGGTGCCACTGGTCCATTTCAATTAAATGTTTCTGGATTTCCAATTATTGTTATAGGCAACGCACCAGTAATCGCTTGCCCATCAGACATTGTTGTGAATAACTCCCCAGGAACTTGTGGGGCAGCGGCGAACTTTGCGGGCGTTGCATTTGATGTTGAAGACGGAAACATTTCTGGTGATATTATCGCCACTCCAGCAAGTGGAAGTATATTCCCTGTTGGCAACACAACTGTAAATCTTTCTGTTACCGATAGCGACGGCAATACTTCTACATGTTCTTTTAACGTTACCGTATTGGACAATGAAGCTCCTGTAGCAATATGCCAAGACCTTACTTTGGATCTTGACCCAATAACTGGCACCGTTAGCATTACTGGTGCTGATGTAGACAATGGTTCTACAGACAACTGCGGTATTGCCTCTATGACCTTGGATATTTCATCTTTTGATTGTTCTATGACTGGTGCAAATACAGTTGTAATGACAGTTACCGATAACTCAGGTAATGTAGCTACTTGCACTTCTACAGTTACAATTCAAGACGTTACTGCTCCAGAGGTTTTCTGTATCGGAGGATTTGGTCAGTTTACCGAATCTGAAGATTTTGAGGGTGCTACTGTACCAGCAGGCTGGTCAACTGTAATTGATGCTGGTGCTGCAAATTGGGGTTTTGGTTCAGGAAATATGCCATTAGGCCCTGACTTTACAACAAACGCAGCAATTTTTAATGATGATGCTGCAGGTAGTGGACAAACCAATCTAGTAAGATTGTTATCTCCTGTATATGACCTTACTGGAGCTTCAAACGTAATGGTTGGCTACGATGCTGCCTTCCAAGAATTTGGTGATCAAATCTTGGCTGTTGAAGTATTTGACGGTGCAGCTTGGCAACAGATAGCACTTTACGATCAAAACTTGGCTGCAATTCAGACGGAATTAATCGATGTTTCTGCATTCGCAAATGCAGCATTCCAAGTGCGTTTCACTTTTGATGACCTTGGCGGCTGGGGCTGGGGAGCCGGTGTTGACAATTTCTTGTTGACCTACGAAGCTACCACAGGTGGCGGACTTGACGTTTTCCTTGACGCAAACGGTATGGCCAGTGTAGATCCTAATGATCTTGTTACTGGTGTTAACGAAGCTTGTGGCTACACAATCACCGCTGGCGGTGTTGGTGGAGGAACTACTGGTTCTTTGAGTACACTTTTCGCTACAAATAATGGCGGATCTTCAGGATGGGCTGTAATGTATGATGTAACCGTAGGGCCATCAGATATTGAAGTAACCGAATTGGATATCAATGCAAACGCTACAACTGCTTTCACTTTAGACTTATATGTTCTTGAGGGTACGTACGTGGGCAATGAGACCAATCCAGGTGCTTGGGGCGCTGCCGCAGCAACTGGTTCTGGAACCGGTGCCGGTACAGATCTACCTAGCAATGTTGTTCTTAGT
>NZ_UEFQ01000010.1 GCF_900489465.1 Aequorivita sp. CIP111184
GGATTGCTCTGACTTATGATATTTAATTGAAGTTGAGGTTTGTCCGATGCACATTATTAAAACACCGAAATTTCGCTGAGGTACTGTGTTTGCTAACGTTTCGGCTATGAGTAGTTGCGGAGATTGGCACTTAACTTTGCAAGTACACACCAAACTGAAAATCCGCGAGGATTTTCAGAAGTAAGAGAGAAAAAGCAATTACTTATAGCCATTGTGCCTGTTGCACAAGTTAGCAATTTTCCTTAATTTCATGGTATGCAAGGAAAAAAGATCTACCAAGAAAAGCTCTTCAACGATTTCCGTTTGAGCG
>NZ_UEFQ01000005.1 GCF_900489465.1 Aequorivita sp. CIP111184
GACTGGATTATTACTATTTCTGATGCTGTCGCTGGTGATTCAGGAACGCTTAACGCTTGGGGTATTACTTATTCCTACGCAAATACAAATACAGATGTTGTTATTGAATTAGGCCCAGACGGTACTGCTACCATCGATCCTTATGACATTATCAGTAGTGTAGATGAAGCGTGTGGTATTGCTACTGCTGCTGTAGATGTACCTACCGTTAGCTGTGCTGATATAGGAACAACAATCCTTGTTACTGTTTTCGTAACAGATGCAAGTGGAAACTTAGCTTCTTGTTCTGCAAACGTAACTGTTGTTGATCTTTTAGCTCCAGTAATTACTTGTCCAGCAGATCAAACTGTTGATCCAGGAGCAGGTAACTTGTTCTACATTGTACCTGATTATTTTGCAACTGGCGAAGCTACTGCAATTGA
>NZ_UEFQ01000006.1 GCF_900489465.1 Aequorivita sp. CIP111184
CGCCCATTGTCCAATATTCCTCACTGCTGCCTCCCGTAGGAGTCTGGTCCGTGTCTCAGTACCAGTGTGGGGGATCCCCCTCTCAGGGCCCCTAACCATCGTAGCCTTGGTGTGCCGTTACCACACCAACAAGCTAATGGTACGCATGCTCATCTTATACCGATAAATCTTTAATTAAAAAACAATGCCGTTTCTTAATACTATGGGGCATTAATCCAAGTTTCCCTGGGCTATTCCCCTGTATAAGGTAGATTGCATACGCGTTACGCACCCGTGCGCCGGTCTCAAGAGAGCAAGCTCTCTCTACCCCTCGACTTGCATGTGTTAGGCCTGCCGCTAGCGTTCATCCTGAGCCAGGATCAAACTCTTCATCGTATAATCTTCAATAATATTGCGACCATACTCCAGTAAGAGCTCGACTCCCTCAAAAAAATCTCAGAAAATCTCACTTAGTTTAGTTTCTTTGTTGATCTTATCTGTTTCCAAATAAAATCTACGCTGTCAATTTCAATATCTCAATGAACTTTTCCCTATCAAAAAACAGGGATTCAATTGTTGGTGGAACGGAGTTGAACCGTTGCTGCTATTCCTTTTCACCATTTCTAAGACCGTGCCTATATCTCTAAGCGGGTGCAAATGTACAACTCTTTTTTAATCCTGCAATACTTTTTAAAAAATATTTCAAAAAAAATTTAAGACCGTTG
>NZ_UEFQ01000018.1 GCF_900489465.1 Aequorivita sp. CIP111184
ACGGAGAAGTCTCTACTCGACCTACTCACTACTCACTACTCACTACTCACTACTCACTACTCACTACTCACTACTCACTACTCACTACTCACTACTCACATTCTGTCATGCTGAGCCTGTCGAAGCACACATACTCCTAAAATCTCCATCAAATTAAGTACCTTTGCATCCACAAAAAATAATTTACAGAAAAGATCATGAACAAGACATTCGACGTACTTATAGAAATCCCCAAAGGCAGCCGTAACAAATATGAATACGACTTCAAACTAAAGAAAATCCGCTTTGATAGAATGCTTTTCAGCAGTATGATGTATCCCGCAGATTACGGTTTTATACCAGAAACCCTAGCATTGGACGGCGATCCATTAGACGTATTGGTTTTGGGAGGCGAACCTACTTTTCCCATGTGTGTAATGGAGGTAAAACCCATAGGCGTTTTCCATATGGCCGATGAAAAAGGTCCGGATGAAAAAGTAATCTGTGTGCCAATTTCAGACCCAATTTGGAGCAGCTTGAATGACCTTTCAGACATGAACCCACACTTGGTGCGTGAAATAGAACATTTCTTCCAAGTATATAAAGATCTTGAAAAGAAAAAAGTTGATGTTGAAGGTTGGGGTGATGCGAAGGAAGCTATCGAGATATACAACCAATGTGTTAAGCGCTACAAAGAAACACCTGATGTTCAGGGACATTTTAGTATTTAATAATAGACGTAAGACCAAAGGACGTAGGACATAGGGCTGATGCGGAACAAATTCTTTAGTCTTACGTCCTATGTCTTATCGTCCTAAGTCTTTTCCTCCTATGTCATTTTCCTGTTTCGTATCCCAAACCATTTCCCTATTTTTGCAATCGCAAATTTGAAAACCAACCTTAATCTAAAATTTATGGAATCAATGATGATTTACGCGCCAATTGTTATGGCGATAGTAGGCTTAATCTTTATGGCCGTTAAACGTTCTTGGGTATTGAAACAAAATCCAGGCGATGGTAAAATGAAAGAAATAAGCGACCACATTTATGAAGGTGCTTTGGCCTTTCTAAATGCTGAATACAGGTTACTTGCTGTTTTTGTTGTTATCGTTAGTATCGCATTGGCAGTAGTGTCTTTCGTTGTTCCAACAACACATATATTAATAGTAATTGCATTTATTTTCGGAGCGTTTTTCTCTGCTTTGGCAGGAAATATGGGGATGAAAATCGCTACAAAAACAAACGTTCGTACTACGCAAGCAGCTCGCACAAGCTTACCAGACGCTCTAAAAATATCTTTTGGTGGCGGTACTGTAATGGGCTTAGGTGTTGCAGGTCTTGCAGTTTTGGGTCTTACGTTGTTCTTTATCATCTTCTTCCACGTTTTTATGAACGGTGTTTGGGAGCCAACAACTATTGATGGTATTACCAGAACTCCACAGGAATTAATGACTATCGTGCTAGAAACATTGGCTGGATTTAGCTTAGGTGCAGAATCTATCGCACTTTTTGCACGTGTAGGTGGTGGTATTTACACAAAAGCAGCAGATGTTGGAGCAGATTTAGTAGGTAAAGTAGAGGCTGGTATTCCAGAAGATGATCCACGTAACCCAGCTACTATTGCTGATAACGTTGGTGATAATGTAGGTGATGTTGCTGGTATGGGTGCCGATTTATTTGGTAGTTATGTTGCAACAGTATTAGCAGCGATGGTTTTAGGTAACTATGTTATAAAAGATATGGGCGGCGCCATTACAGATGCTTTTGGCGGTATTGGTCCAATTTTATTGCCAATGGCAATTGCAGGTACAGGTATCATTATTTCCATTATTGGTACTATGCTAGTGAAGATAAAAAATAACGATGCGAAAGAATCGCAAGTTATGGGTGCTTTGAATATCGGTAACTGGGTATCAATAGTATTAGTAGCTATTTCCTGTTTTGTACTTGTAAAATGGATGCTTCCAGAAACAATGAATATGAGTTTCTTCGGCGAAGGGCTTCAAGAAATTTCTTCAATGAGAGTGTTTTATGCCACATTGGTTGGTTTAGTTGTTGGTGCTACAATTTCATCGGTAACTGAATACTACACTGGTTTGGGTAAAAAACCAATTTTAAAAATAGTACAACAATCATCAACGGGTGCTGGAACTAACATTATTGCAGGTTTGGCTACCGGGATGATTTCTACTTTCCCTTCAGTTTTACTTTTTGCAGGTGCTATTTGGGCATCTTATGCTTTTGCCGGCTTTTATGGTGTTGCCCTTGCAGCTTCTGCAATGATGGCTACAACAGCGATGCAACTTGCAATTGATGCTTTCGGACCTATTAGCGATAACGCGGGTGGGATTGCCGAAATGAGCGAGCAAGAACCTATCGTTCGTGAGCGTACCGATATTTTAGACTCTGTTGGGAATACAACTGCTGCTACTGGTAAAGGTTTTGCCATTGCTTCTGCTGCATTAACTTCATTAGCGCTTTTTGCTGCTTATGTAACTTTTACAGGGATTGATGGAATTAACATTTTTAAAGCTCCTGTTTTAGCAATGCTTTTTGTGGGTGGTATGATTCCAGTTGTATTTTCTGCCTTGGCGATGAATGCCGTGGGTAAAGCTGCAATGCAAATGGTAAACGAAGTGCGTAGACAGTTCCGTGAAATTCCTGGAATTATGGAAGGTACTGGCAAACCAGAATACGATAAATGTGTGGCTATTTCAACTAAAGCTTCTTTAAGAGAAATGTTATTGCCAGGAATTATGACTATTGGTTTTCCACTTGTTATTGCTTTCGTGCCAATGATTTTTGGAATGAATAATATGGCAATCGCCGAAATGCTTGGAGGTTATATGGCCGGAGTTACCGTAAGTGGTGTGCTTTGGGCTATTTTCCAAAACAACGCTGGTGGTGCTTGGGATAACGCTAAAAAATCTTTTGAAGCTGGTGTATTGATTAATGGTGAAATGACCTACAAAGGTTCTGATGCGCATAAAGCAGCCGTAACTGGCGATACTGTGGGTGATCCTTTCAAAGATACTTCAGGGCCATCTATGAACATTTTGATTAAACTTACTTGTTTGATCGGTCTTGTTATCGCCCCTATTCTTGGCGGTCACACAAGTGCTGTAACGGCTGCGGAAACTTCTTCGGAAGAAGTTTACTTTATTGATGCCAACGGAAATAAAACTATTTTGACTGAAAAGCAAGTTCAATATATTGAAACAGGAACCACCATTGAAGAAGGTGAAAATCTAAAGGACAAAACGGAAACAACTGTTGAAATGTTGAAAAATGACAACAACGATCAAGTAACTGCGAACGTAACTATTATAAAAACAGTTGATGGCGTTGAAACTACAGAGACCAAAACCTTCAAGGGCACAGAAGAAGAAGTTCGTGCACAATTGAAAGATGTTGAGGGTATGAAAATTAAAATAAAGGATAAAGAATAGTTTTTCTCTAAACCTATTAAATTAAAACCCTGCCTCTCGGTAGGGTTTTTTTATTTTGAAATTTCACTATCTTGGTTTGCTATGAAATTGTTTAAAAAAGACCCAATTCAAATTATCACTTTCCGAAGCTACGGAACGTCAACCCATCTGTATGTTAAAGGGCGCGCACTAGAAGACGAAAATATAGACCTTTCAAAAAAAGGATTTTTCAATCTGTTGTGGAATACATACAAACGTTTTGATACAGATTTAATAAAAAACTCGCCGCTAATTTTAACGCTTCCGGATGGTAGAAATATAAAAACCGAAACTGACGATCAAGGCTATTTTTTAATCGATGAGGCAATAGATAATATACTTCCACTAATTGATGAAAACGGATGGTTGAAATATGAAATTTCCTTTGCTGAAAAGTTTTCACAAAGAACAATCCAAGAAAATAATAAATTTAGTGGCGAAGTAATGATTACTTCCGAAACTGCAAAATTTGGAGTAATTAGCGATGTGGATGATACCATTATGCACACGGGACTAACTTCCCGTTTCAAGTGGCAAGTTCTAAAAAATACTGTTTTTAAACGTGCCGAAAAAAGAATTCCTTTGGAAGGTGCCGCAGCTTTTTATATGAAGCTGAAGAATGGAAAATCGGGCAACGATTGCAACCCCATTTTTTATGTGAGTCACGGCCCGTGGAATCTATATTTATATTTAGAATTTTTTCTTAGGAAGAACAATTTCCCGAAAGGCCCAATGCTATTGCGTGATTTTGTGAATCCATTCGCCAAAAAATACAAACCCGAAAAACCGCAAAAACAAAAGGAGATTATAAATATTTTGAAAACCTACCCTAAGCTGCCTTTTATTTTAATAGGCGACAGCGGCGAACACGATCCTGATATTTATATTGAAATTGCCGAAGCACATCCAGAAAGAATCCTTGCAATTTATATGCGGAGCGTAAATCACAAAATAAAAATGCTTCGTGTAAAAGGTCTCTTCAAAAATTATGAAACCGTCCCCGTGTTATTGGTAGAAGACAGCGAAGCTGCATTGGCGCACGCTCAAGAAATGGGTTTTATTTAATAGCGTTCTTAAAATATTCGTAAGTGGCAAGTTGCGACTGAACCTCTTTATTCGAATTTTTCACATATTCATTCTTCTGTTCTGAATCAATAATTCGGGCTTTTACGTTGTCTTCCAATTCTATGTTTACAATATCTCGAATGGTCTTTTTGTGGTCTTTATCTAAAATAGGTGCAACAACCTCTATTCGGTGTGTTAAATTGCGCGTCATCCAGTCGGCAGAGCCTATATAAATCTTTTCATCGCCATCGTTTCCAAATATATAAATCCGTCCGTGTTCAAGAAATCGATCCACAATACTGGTGATGTAAATATTTTCGCTCTGTCCTTCAATTCCAGGAATCAAGGAACACATTCCTCTAATTAGCAACCGAACTTTAACTCCGGCGTTACTGGCTTTATAAAGTTCCTTAATCATTTTTTCATCCTGCAGGCTGTTCATCTTTAAAATAATCAATCCCTTTTTACCTTCATTTGCAAGTTCTATTTCTTTTTCCACTAAAGCTGTAAACCGCTCACGGGTGGTAAATGGAGAAACTAAAAGTTCTTTAGCTTTTGGAACAATCATATCTCGCTCCAAGACCATAAATACTTTTTTGAGGTCTTTAGTAATTTTTTTATGGGCGGTCATCAACCCGAAATCTGTGTAAAGGGTAGCTGTATTTTCATTGAAGTTTCCCGTGGCAATGTAAGCGTATCGTTTTGGTTTGCCGTCAACTTCTCTTTCAATATAAAGTATTTTAGAGTGTACTTTAATATCCGGATAACTGTAAATAACTCGCGCCCCATTTTTTCTGAAAATTGCACCCCATTTTAAATTGTTGTGTTCATCAAAACGCGCTTTAACTTCAATAAAAACAGTAACTTCTTTTCCGTTTTTTGCAGCCAGTGCGATGGCATCGTTTAAATCAGATTCATCTGCAGCACGATAAATAGTAATCTTTATGGTTTTTACCTTTGGATCATTTGCCGCTTCCTGCATCAATTTAATAACAGGTTCAAAACTTTGATACGGGTAATGCAGTAGTTGATCTTTTTTGTTGACTACATCAAAAATTGAATCACAATTTGCCAAAACTGGATGGGGGAGTGGAGGTAGTTCTTTATTATCTAATTGCTTATCCGTAGGGTTCGGAAATCGCATAAAATCCTTAAAGTTGTGATACCGTCCGCCCAAAACCACATCGGTATGATTTACGTCTAACGCCTTCTTGAGGATTTCACGAAAATCTTGTGGCATGGCTGGGTCTATTAAAATACGTGTGGCCTGCCCCGTGTCGCGTTTAGGAAGTGCAGCTTTTATTTTTTCCATCAAATTACCAGAAAATTCGTCTTCAATATAAAGATCTGCATCACGGGAAATTTTAACGGAATGAAAGATGGTATTTCTGTTTTCTGAAAATTCCGTTTGCAGACCGAATTTCAGAATATCATCAATAAAAGTGACGTGAAAATTTTTTTCATCTTCTGAAGGGAATAAGAAAAATCGTGGTTCGGTATCGGGTATTTCCACCATGAAGAATTCATCTTCTCCCGTTTGCGCCGCCAAATAAAGTCTTTCGTTTTTAACAAAAACTGAATGGTCTTCTGTGCAAGGATTGCAGCTTATTTCAGTTATTTGTTTTAGGCTTTCTTTATAATACTTGGTCGCGATTTTCTTTTGTTCTTCCGAAAAATCCTCGTGGCGTATTAAGTGTATTCCTTCCAAAGCCAATTGTGGAATTATCTCTTTGTTGAAAATTCTCCCGAACTCGTTTTGCTGAATATCCACCTTTTCCTTAATCTCTTTTAAAACCTTGTTTGGCTTAGTGATTAGTTTTTTACGAAGTGGTTTTTCAATGTTTTTAATTTGCCGAATATCTGAAACGCGAACACGGAAGAACTCGTCAAGATTGGAGGAAAAAATTGCCAAAAACTTGATTCGCTCATAAAGAGGATTGCGTTCATCTGCCGCTTCCTGAAGCACACGATGGTTAAAACGTAGCCAGGAAAGATCGCGGTGATAAAATGTATTGTTATATAGTGATGCCATAGAGTTATGGCAAAATAATGGTTTTAAAAGAAAGAAACTGTAAGGGAAACGTTAAGGTTTGTGTGTAACTGAAGGGAGTTTGGATTAAAACAAGCCGTGCAGTTCAGCATCAATTTTATTGATTACCTGTCCCAAATGCTCGGGATCGTCCACAAAGTTAATATTATCCACGTCAAAAATTATTAGGTTGCCTTTATCATACCCGTGGATCCAAGCTTCATATCTTTCATTTAAACGACTTAGATATTCTATGCTGATGGAGTTTTCATAATCACGGCCGCGCTTGTGTATTTGGTTTACCAAATTCGGGATGCTGCTTCGTAAATAAATAAGCAAATCTGGTCCTTCGGTAACACTTTCCATCAAATCAAAAAGAGAGCGATAGTTTTCAAAATCGCGGTTGGTCATTAAACCCATGGCGTGGAGGTTTGGCGCAAAAATATAAGCGTCTTCGTAAATGGTTCTGTCTTGGATTACATTTTTCCCTTTTTCGCGAATTTCAAGAATTTGGCGGAAACGGCTGTTCAAAAAGTAGATTTGTAGGTTGAAGGACCATCGCTCCATCTGATTGTAAAAATCATCCAAATAAGGGTTATCTTCCACATCTTCATAATGGGCCTGCCATTTGTAATGTTTTGCTAATAAACGGGTAAGGGTGGTTTTTCCGGAACCTATGTTTCCTGCAATTGCAACGTGCATAGTTATTCTTTAGTTGGGATGGTTAGTTTAAATGTGTGCAAATTTTCGCCGTCATAAATATACAGGAAATCATTGGTAAGCTGCAAGTCTTTAATTGTTATTTCGGGCAATTGCAGCTTCACGGTTTCATGCGAAATGGCATCATTCCGCTTGGCGAAATCAGGAATATAATATAATGAATTTTCCTTTAAAGCGACTAAATTCTCATTCTGTTGAATTATTTTTTCATATCCTTCGGAAGGTGCTTCATTCAAAATACTTCCGTAAATATTAAAAGCACGAAGTTTCTTTTCGGTCAAAGTGAAACAATAATTAAAATTACTTGCTTGTGAAAGCAATTTCCCCGGAAATGGTTGCGATACCACGGTCTGTAGTTTAGATCCGTAATTATACATTTCCAGTTGCTGGGTATCAACATTAAAAAGCCACAAGCTGTTGCTTCCAGCGTTGGTGGCGGTGCTCACGTTTAAAAACTGTGGCAGATTATTGAAATTGAGTCTTTCAATTTCATTGAGCTTATTGTCGAGCATTACAACAGTATTCGTGTCCTGAAAAAAAGCAACCACTTTTAGTGGATTTATAATGTCTAAAGAAGTAATCCGCCCCAATTGCAGATCATTAAAAAGAAAATTACCGTCAGGCCCCTGTTTGTTAATTACCCTATCTTTTATAAAATAACTGTTTTTGTAATTGTCTATACCTATAAACCTATCTGCAATAAACGGAACCTCGCTCAAGGGAGCAAGACTTTGCGCAATGCCTGGTTGACACAGAAGCAGAAAAAGAAAGAAAAGCTGTTTCATCTTTATAAGATATTTGAGAAATAGGAAGATGGAATGCCCGAATATACATCCATCGTTTGGTATTTAAAATCTGTTAATGGCATTTCATAAAGGTGGCAAGTTACAAAATGAAGGTTTTAGTTGAACGAAAAATAATGTAACAGATTGTAAATTGGTTCGTCTTAGTGTTAACATTCAATTGTTTGTTCAAACAAATTAAACTATTTTTAAACGTTTTAGTCAAAGTATTTTAACTTTGATAATCATTATCAATAAAATTATATGAAAAGATATACTTTAATTTTTATCCTACTTTTTTCTTTAGGAATCAATGCCCAAAACATTAGTGGACAAGCCTTTTACGAATCCAAAACTACAGTAGATATGGATGCATTTGGAGGTGGAAACCGAGAAATGACCGAAGAGATGAAAAAGATGATTGCCGAGCGAATGAAAAGTATGCTCGAAAAAACATACATTCTCACCTTCAACAAAGATGAATCTATTTATAAAGAACAGGAAAAGCTGGATGCAGGTCCAATAAACCCCGGTTTTAAAATGATGATGAGCAGCTATACACCCGGAGCCCAATATAAAAATCTGAAAACAGGACAAATTGTTGAAGAGAATGAATTCTTCGGAAAACAATTTTTGGTGACAGATTCCATCCAAACCTTAGACTGGCAAACAACAAATGAATCTAAGCAAATTGGACAATACATCGCTTTTAAAGCCACTGCTATAAAAAAGGTAAATCCTAACGATTACAGTATGGCGCGCCCAAAACGTGATAGAAAAGGAAAAGATGAAAAAGAAAATGCAGCAGCTAAAAAAGATACAACCCAACCCCAAGACCCAATGGATATGATTGAAATTCCAAAGGAAATTGAGGTTACAGCGTGGTTTACACCACAAATTCCAGTCAATAATGGCCCCGGCGAATTTGCTGGTCTTCCGGGACTTATTTTGGAATTAAATTTTTACAGAACCACACTTTTGTGTTCCAAAATAGTAATGAACCCAAAGGAATCTGAAAAAATTGAACCTCCAAAAAAAGGAAAAGAAGTTACCCGAGCCGAATACGTAAAAATTGTAAAAGAAAAAACAGACGAGATTCGCGAGAATTTTAGAGGTGGTGGCAATGGTCGCCGTGGCGGTGGATTTTAATAAAGTATAGGTCTCGACTGCGCTCGACCAGACAAGTTATTATTACTTCGAGCACAGTCGAGAAGTTTTTTTTGCTTCAACTAAATATGAAAAAATTTCTAATTTTATTCCTTTTTTTTACTACAGTCTCCCTTTCCGCGCAAAGCATTAAGGTAAAAGGAACCATTAAAGACAGCATTGGCAACCTGCTGGAATTTGCTAATGTTATTGCCAGTATCAAAGCTACGGGTAAAACGGAATCTTACGGCATTACCAACTACCAAGGTCGCTATCAGCTTGATCTTCCCAAAGGAAATAATTACGTTTTAAGGGCAAGTTTTTTAGGGTATGAAACCAAAGAGCAAACGGTAAACGTTTCCACCGATGCCGAAAATATTGATTTGGATTTCATCCTCAAACCTCAGGAAAACCAGTTGGATGATGTGGAAATCGTTTACGAAATGCCCGTCACCGTAAAAGGCGATACAATTGTTTACAATGCAGATAGCTTTACAAATGGGGATGAACGCAAACTTGGCGACGTGATGAAAAAACTGCCAGGCGTTGAAGTAAATGAAGACGGCGAAATACAGGTTGAAGGAAAAACCGTTACCAAAGTAATGGTGGAAGGAAAAGATTTCTTTGATGGTGATAGCAAACTCGCCACCAAAAACATCCCTGCCGATGCTGTGGACAAAGTAGAAGTGTTGCGAAATTATAATGAAGTAGACCAAATGCGCGGCCTTGGAAACGACCGCGATAATGTGGCAATAAACATACGGCTAAAAGAAGGAAAGAAAAATTTCTGGTTTGGAGAAGTTACTGCCGGCGCGGGCTTAGCAGATGAATATGGTGGAGAAAATGGTCGTTATTTGGTACATCCTAAACTATTTTACTACAGTCCAAAATACAGCATCAACATAATAACAGATTTCAACAATATTGGGGAAGTTCCTTTTACGTTTCGGGATTACTTCAACTTTACGGGGGGATTTAAGAATTTCAACAAAGGTGGTGGAACTAATTTTAGAATTAGCGATAGCGACCTCGGCTTTGCTGTTTCGCAGAATGATCGCGCAAAAAGTATTGACGCAAAATTTATTGCAGGAAATTTTAGTTATGCCGTAAATGACAAGCTGGATGTTAGTGGCTTCGGAATATTGAGCGACAACAAAACAAACATTGTTAATAACAGTATTCGTCAATATATTTTGACTGGAATTACAGAAAATACAAATACAGAAAACGATCAGCGCAACCAATTGGCAATGTTGAAACTGAGCAGCACTTATAAGCCGAATGCAAACTTTCAGTTGGATTATGATGCGCTCATTAAAACTTCGAAGCAAACTGAGGATGATGCCACTATTTCGATAGTGGACGGCAACCAAAACAACATTTCTGAAGTAAAAGAGAACAAACCGTTCTCCATCAATCAAACTGCAAATGCGTATTACACGTTAAATGACAAGAATATTTTTGCCGCAGAAGTTCAGCATTTATATCAAAACGAAGATCCTTTTTATCAGGCTGTACAAGATTCTATTCCGTTCCGTGGCGTTTTTACGGTTATAGATCGGCAGCATCCTTTAAATAGCGATTTCGATACTTTTGATCCTTTGGTACAATCGGACCGTTACAATGTCAATCAAAATAAAACCGTAAAAAGTAATAAATTGGATGGAAAGGTTGATTATTACTATATTTTGAATAATGTTAGCAATCTTAATTTCACCGTTGGAACTACTTATAGCAATCAAAAATTTAACTCTAGTATTTTTCAGATTTTGGATAATGGCAACCAAAATAATTTCAACGAGGATGATTTCAACAACGATGTAAGCTATACCTTCACAGATGCCTTTTTCGGACTTCACTATAAATTGAAAACTGGAAAATTTATCTTCACTCCGGGTGTTACGCTTCATAATTACAGTTTGAAAAACGAACAGTTGGGAACAACTTCAACACAAAATGATTGGATGGTTCTGCCAGATATAAATGTGGTTTTAGAATTGAAGAAAAGTGAAAACCTGCGTTTCAACTACGCAATTACTTCAGAATATAGCGATGTGAATAATTATGCCCAAGCCTATGTTTTCAATAATTATAACCGACTTTTTCGAGGTAACCGGGAGTTGGAAAACTCGCTTTCGCACAGTTATAATTTAACGTATTTCAGTTTCAATCTTTTCAATTATACAAATATTGGCGGAAATTTGAGTTACACGCGAAGAATTGACGCTATCAAAACAAATACTGAATTGGTGGGCATAAACCAAGTGAGCAGCCCAATAAATTTTGATAGCAATTTTCCAGATGAAACTTTTTCGGCAGTGGGAAGATTCAGCAAAACCATAAAAAAAGTTCAGTTTAAGCTGGATGCGGCTGTGTTTTTGAGTAAAACAAACAATACTATAAATAATGAAATACAGGAAAGCCAAAGTCTTACACAAAACTACAATGCCAGTGTTTTGAGTAACTTTAAGGATTTCCCAAATTTTGAAGTGGGTTATCGTTTTATGAAGAACGATTATGACAACGGAGGTGCCACCCAGATATTTTTCACAAACCGTCCGTATGCAAATGTGAATATTCGGTTTTTAAAAGATTTCAATCTTTTTACAGAATGGGATTATTACAAATACACGAACGACGCAAAAACTATTGAAAACAGTTATTCTTTTTTCAACGCAAATTTATACTATAAACACGGAGAAAGTCCGTGGGAATTTTCGATACAAGCCACAAATATTCTCGATACCGAATCTATAAATAATGACAGTTTCAACGATCAATTTAATACAACTTCGCAGTATTTTGTACTGCCACGAATTGTGATGTTCGTTATAAAATATGATTTGTAGAAATTAAATTTCAGTTAAACTGAATATTGCAATTGCCAACTGCCGCCCAAATTTTATATCTTTCCCCTAAAACTTCCAGCTATGCGAAACATCTTCCTCGGAATTGTAATTTCTTTTGTCATCGTATTTGGTCTGCGTTATTGTGAAAATCGAAAAGATAATCGCGAACAGCTAGAAGCAAATACAGCGCTTATTCAAAAGGAATTAAAAAATGTTGGCAAACTGATTGTTACTGAAGGAAGCTATGCGCAGGTTTTAACCTATAAAAATAACAAGGAAGTATTTTTTGGCTTAGTTCCTTCCGAAAAGAAGGCTATAATTATTGTAAATGCAAAAGCAAATATTGCTTATGATTTAAGCAAAATAACTACAATTGTGGATGAAGCTACCAAAACAGTAACAATAACAAATATTCCGGAGCCGGAACTTTCCATCAATCCAAATATTGAATATTATAATATTCAACAACAAACTTTTAATCAATTTAACGCGGGAGATTACAATAAAATAAAAAAGGATGTTGAAAAATCGCTCCGCAAAAAAATTGAAGCTTCAGAATTACGAACCAATGCTGAAAACAGACTTATTTCTGAACTTCAGAAAATCTATATTTTGACCAATTCAATGGGCTGGACCTTGAAATACAATAACGAACCTGTTACAGAGGAAAAGGATCTTCAGAAACTGAAGTTATAGCATATATTCCTCAGCATGACCATTCTCTACGAGCCAAAGATTTAAGTCAATTCCGTCAATAATAATGTTGGCCAAATAACGCCCGTATTTTTCCTGTTTATCTTTATAGGAATTAATAGTCACTTCTTTGTCCAAAATCATAGCACGCACAATGTCGCGGACCACCAAACCTCGTTCTCTTTCCTCTCCGCGAAGCTCGGGTGTGTCAATTCCATAAAGTCGAAATTTCATTTGCTGAAAATGGTAAAACCCCAAATCAACCATTGCGGTAACAGTATCACCGTCGTAAACGTCAATAATTTTTGCTTTGTATTGATACATAATTTCAGTTTTTTGATTAGCACATGTAAAGCTACAAAAAACTGAAATTCAAGCAATTAAAAAAATAAAAATAGTTTTTACTTTCCTTAAAAAGAGGAAGCAAAATATGTTTTTTAAAGTTTCTGGCTTAAACTGAACCAACCTCCGCCGTTCATTGCTTCTATGCCGTTGCTTTTTAAAATCCCCGCGGCACTCGCACTTCGCATTCCGCTGGCGCAGCAAGTTATTACAGGTTTGTTCCATTTTTTTATTTCGTTCATTTTCGAAGAAATACTAGGCAACGGAATGTTTTTGGAACCCGGAATTGCTCCTCCGTCATATTCGCCTTTACTTCGCACATCAACGATAATAGCGCCTCGGCTTTTAAAATCTTCAATTTTCTTTGATTTGTTTCCGAATAAAAAATCTAATACTCCCATTTAATATGAATTTTTCCTCGCCTTGTCACACTGAGCTTGTCGAAGTGTTAATTAATAATTTTTTTGTTTTATTTTTAATAGTTCTAATCCACCATCAATTAAATGCGACACTTTTGGTTTTTGTTGCTTTAAATGTAAAAGATGTTTCAAGACTTTTTTCGAAAAATCTGAGTCTGTCTTAGAAGTCAATTCATGAATTTCTAACGGAAGCAGCCAATCTGTTGAATGATTTTCTTTTAAAGTTTCAAAAATTTCCTCAAGCTTTGTCGTATCTATTTCTTCAGAATTACGAATTTCCCGAACTTCTTTATAAAGTAGATTTAATTCTTTTTCATTTTGCGAAAGTTGTGGACGGATTGTTTCGCTTGAAGAAGTGTGCGTTACTAAATCAAATGAATTGTAATCTGCGGCACCTGCAAAAGCTGAAACAATTTCCTTGCCCACGGCCATATCAAAATCGCCCATTTCTGGGGAAAATAATACTTCATCTTTATATTTTACTGTACAATCTGTAAATTGAATTAGCATCAGTTCACCCCGAAGATTTCGTATACCAGTAACGTTCAAACCTTGCACAGTTATTCCGCTTTCAAACTCAAAAGCAATTTGTTTTCCATCATAAAAATTATACGCTTGCAAATCTCTCGGGCCCATATTTTCAATAGATAAATTTATGCCTTTCAATTTCCCCAAAGGCGAACGAAACCCTTTTTTATGCCTACTTATTCCGTGACCGATTACTTCTTTTTCCCGGTAAGAAAGTGCAGTTTCGCCTTCGGTTTCAAAATAAACCACTTCGTTATCGTCATTTTTGATCATTCGCGAAAAATGTCCGCTTATTTGAAGTCCGGTGCTAATTTCAATAGTGCCGAGCTGTTTTGATTTTATAAGTTTTTTCAGTCCGCGCCAACCGCCTTTCCGGACGGCCATGGTATTTGCAAATTCTTCCAAAACTTCTTGTAAATACGCAAAATCTGGCGTTACATAAAGTTGTGGTTGTGGTTTTGTAATATCGAAATCTTGATAAGCCGCTTCAATGGAATAAGGGATTTTCTTCACTTCATCCTTCATGCACCAAACACTTTCGCCAATGGAAGAAAGCAATCCTGCGCCATAAATCTTTGGGTTTTTAACCGTGCCAACCATTCCGTATTCCACCGTCCACCAATGTAAATTTCGAATCAAAGAAATCTCGGAAGGTTTCACTTTTTTGTTTTGAAGTTCTTCCACTCGTGCTTCAGCAGAATTTATTAATTCCTGTGAAATCCCTTCGGCTTCTTTCAAAATGGAAAGTTCGCGAACGGCTTCATACATATCAATATCGTGGGCGCTAGAAATTGCTTTTGCACCCACCTCGCCAAAACGGCGCAAATACTCTGCATAATCTGGACTTGCAATAATTGGAGCGTGGCCTGCACCTTCGTGAATAATATCGGGCGCTGGCGTGTACTCTATATTTTCAAGTTGGCGAATATCGCTGGCAATTACAAGCACTTTATAGGCCTGAAATTCCATAAACGCATTGGGCGGAATAAAGCCATCAACTGCAACCGCAGCCCAGCCAATTTCCTTTAAAATACGGTTCATCCCGTACATTGAAGGAATTTCATCAATGGAAATACCGGTTTTTTTAAGACCGCCCAAGTAACTTTCGTGTGCAACCTTTGCCAGATAATCCACATTTTTTCGCATCACATAGCGCCAAACCGCTTGATTTACGGGCGTATATTGCTCATAATTCTGTGGCTTGATGTACTGTTTTAAATGTGGTGGTAACCGGTCCAACAATTCGTTGGTTTCAATATTGCTTTCCATAATTCAAAAGTACTGAGTTTTGTTTTATTGAGGAATAGATGGAGAAATAGATATATAATTAATTTCAATTTAATTATATTTGTACTACAATAAAAAACCCACCTGCTCCTGCAGATGGGTCTAAATTAAATACTAACCGTTCAGTTCACGAAGGATTAGGTAAATTAGAAACAAAATTAAATACAACGTATCCATAGAGTCCAATTTTATGAAACGTTAATATTAGAACCGAGATAGTCGCATATCTCGGTTTCTTTTTTAATAACGGATAACTTCATTACCGTTGAAGACAAATTTACTGCTATATTGGTGATTGTTAAAACAAACTTGTCAACATGTAAATTTTTATCCATATCCTATGCTATTGTTGCGTTTTGGGATTAATTGTATAAAAAAACTAGTGAGATTAATGTTGATAATTATTAACTTACGGTAAATGAAAACAATTTCCAGAAAACAAGAAATAATCACGGTAGCTTCAAGTCTTTTTAATGAAAAGGGATACAAAGCTGTTTCTATGCGCGATATAGCAAAGGCAATAGATATAAAGGCTGCGAGTCTTTACAATCACATAAAAAGCAAGCAGGAAATACTTTCTGAAATCATTTTGAAAGTCGCTGAGGAATTTACAACTGGAATGGAAAATGTTGTTTCTGAAAACATTTCAGCTATAAAAAAAGTTGAAAAAGTTATCGAACTTCATATAGATATTACGGTAAATCATTCACAAGCACTTGCAGCCCTAAACAATGATTGGATGCATTTGGAGGAGAAAGATTTAATTGCTTTCGTAAAAATGCGGGAAGATTACGAAGAGAATTTTCGAAAAATTATAAAACAAGGAATGGATACAGGCGAAATAAAATCCTATCATCCCGAAGTGATACTGTTTTCAATACTTTCCACATTGCGAACTTTATATTTGTGGTATCAAAAACGCGGAAAAGTGGATGTAAATATTTTGAAAAAAGATATGGTTTCGGTATTGATAAAGGGTATTGTGTGAGGGGCAGTTTATCACAAAGTTAATAATTTGCAATTCTAACTAACAAGCGTTAGTTTTGTTAACCTAATTCGACAAAAGAGAAGTGGCAAAATTTCATAAAATAAAAGTAAAGGACGTTTACAAAGAAACTGACGACTGTTCAGTAATCACTTTTGACGTACCAGAAAATTTGGCCGAAGAATTCCATTTTCGCCAAGGACAGCATTTAACTCTAAAGGCTGATATTAATGATGAAGACACCCGCCGCTCCTACAGCTTATGTTCCAGTCCCGTTGACGGTGAATGGAAAGTTGCAGTTAAATTAATTCCAGGCGGTGCTTTTTCAACTTATGTGAATTCAGAATTAAAAACTGGAGATACGCTCGAAATTATGGAACCCAGTGGAATGTTTGGCGTTGAAGTTGAACCTGAAAAAGCAAAAAACTATCTTTTTTTTGCGGCCGGAAGCGGAATTACGCCCGTACTTTCTATGATTAAAACACATTTGGCGTTGGAGCCAAAAGCAACTTGCAAACTGTTTTATGCCAATAGAACGGCGAAATCCATTATCTTTAAAGAGGCTTTGGAACAGCTTCGTAACGAATACTTCGGTAGGCTGGAAATCTATTATTTTTTAACGAAAGAACGCCGCGATATCGAACTATTTAACGGTCGTTTTGATGATGAAAAGATGAAGGTGTTGACCAAAAACTTTATTGATATCCCAGATACAAATGAAGTTTTTCTGTGCGGTCCCGAGGAAATGATAAACTATGTTAGCAGTTATCTTATAGACGCTGGCTTGCCCAAAGAATTAATTCACTTTGAATTGTTCGTAACAGGTTTAACTGAAGAAGATAAGAAACGCGCAGAGCGTTTGGCGCAACAAAATGTAGAGGGTGTTGAAATAACGATTGTTGATGCAGGAAAGGAATTCCAGTTCACAATGACAAAAGATTTTGACAACATACTCGATGCTGCCTTAGCTGCGGGTGCAGATTTGCCGTTCGCTTGTAAAGGTGGCGTTTGCAGCACTTGCAAATGTGAAATTTTGGAAGGCAGTGTAGAGATGAAAATAAATTACGCATTAAGCGATAAAGAAGTTTCACAAAACTTGGTATTGAGTTGCCAAGCTGTGCCAACTTCTGATAAAGTAAAAGTAGATTTTGATGTATAACTAGTTTTGGGCATACCAACTAAAGCTTAAAGCATAAAATTATGAGCGAAAAAGAAGTAAAAAACCTAGAAGAAATTTTTGAAGCGAGAATAGCGCGCGACGAAAAAATAGAACCGAAAGATTGGATGCCGGAGAAATACCGTCAAACCCATATTCGGCAAATGAGTCAGCACGCCCATTCCGAAATTGTTGGGATGCTTCCCGAAGGAAATTGGATTACGCGCGCTCCTTCATTACGAAGAAAAGCTGCATTGCTTGCAAAAGTTCAAGATGAAGCCGGCCACGGTTTATATCTGTATTCTGCCTGTGAAACTTTAGGAATTTCAAGAGATGAACTTTACGAACAGCTACATAGCGGCAAGGCGAAATACTCTTCTATTTTCAATTATCCCACGGTAACTTGGGCCGATATGGGTGCAGTTGGCTGGTTAGTAGATGGCGCTGCGATTATAAATCAGGTGCCGCTTTGCAACACATCTTTCGGTCCATACGCTCGTGCAATGGTACGTGTTTGCAAGGAAGAAAGTTTTCACCAGAGACAAGGATTCGAAATTATGCTGACACTTTGCAGAGGTTCCGAAGAACAAAAAGCGATGGCGCAAGATGCGCTAAATCGCTGGTGGTGGCCAAGTTTGATGATGTTGGGACCAACCGATGCTGAGTCCATTCACACGGAGCAATCAATGAAATGGAAATTGAAACGAAAAAGTAATGACGAATTACGTCAGCAGTTTATAGATCAAACCGTGCCGCAAGCAGATTTGTTGGGGCTCACTATTCCAGATCCAGATTTGAAATTCAACAAAGAAACTGGTAGCTATGATTTCGGCGAAATTAATTGGGATGAATTCTGGCAAGTAGTAAAAGGCCACGGCCCGTGCAACAAAGAACGAATGAGTGCGAGAGTAAACGCTTGGAATAATGGTGAATGGGTTCGCGATGCTGCAATGGCGCACGCTGAAAAGAACGAAAAAAGAAAAGTAGCAAAAGCAAGTTAATTAAGTATTGAGTATTGAGAAATTAGTAATGAGAATCTTACCATTATGAATGTATTGAATGATTTAAAGGTTTGGAATAAAGCAATGGACATTGCAGTTGAAACTTATAAATTATCTTCAAAGTTCCCAAAAGAAGAAAAATACGGACTGACTAGCCAAATAAGAAGAAGTGCTGTTTCTGTTCCGTCAAATATTGCTGAAGGTGCAGGAAGAAATACAAAAGGTGAATTTAAAAATTTCATTAGCATTGCAAATGGTTCGGCATATGAGCTATTTACTCAATTAATACTTTCACACAAGCTAAATTTAGTCTCAGAAAATTTGGTTGAACCTATTCTTAAAGAAGTAATAGAAGTACAAAAAATGAATTACGCATTAATTAAATCTTTAGAGAAATAATGAATAACTCAATACAAAATACTAACTACTCAAGACTTTATTTATGAAAAAAAACTGGCCACTTTGGGAAATATTCGTCCGCAGTAAAAATGGATTGGAACACCGTCATTTTGGAAGTCTTCACGCTGCCGATGCTGAAATGGCAATGGAAAATGCTCGCGATGTTTACACGCGTAGAAATGAAGGTGTTAGCATTTGGGTTGTAGAAAGCAAAAATATTACTGCTTCAAATCCAGCAGATAATGGTGAAATGTTTGAGCCCGCACAGGACAAAGTATATCGTCATCCTACCTTTTATGATTTACCGGATGAGGTGAAACATATGTAACAAATTCCTGCGAAGGCAGGAATCTCGTGATTTGAAGACCGAATTGAGTCATAACAGAATATGAAAAAATGGAATCGTGAATGGAAAATAAAATTAATTGAAGAAATGAATCCTGGTTGGTCTGATTTAAACTTAAATTGGAATAATGAGAATTTGATTTATAGAACAAAAAGGTTTCCAACAACAAATTAAAATATGAACAAAGAACTAACAGATTCCCGCCTTCTCGGGAATTTATATAACTACATCCTCACCATCGCCGACAACTCCCTAATTCTCGCCCAACGTCTGGGTGAACTCTGCGGTCACGGCCCAAGCTTGGAAACCGATATTGCACTGACAAATATTTCATTGGATTTACTCGGCCAAACCCGAAGTTATTATCAATATGCCGCAAAAATTTCCGGAGAAAGTAAAACGGAAGACGATATCGCTTTTTTAAGGATTGAAAGAGAATATAAAAATTGTCTGCTTGTTGAACAGCCCAATACACATTTCGGTTACGTTATTGGCCGTCAGTTTTTGTTTGATGTCTATCATTTGATGTTGATGGAAAAATTGCAGAACAGTCCCGATGAAAATTTAGCTGCAATTGCCAAGAAAGGAATTAAGGAAGTGAGTTATCATAAACGTTTTTCAAGTGATTGGGTGAAACGTTTGGGTGATGGAACTGAAGAAAGCAACACTAAAATGCAGGAAGCAATCGATGATCTTTGGCGATACACCGATGAACTTTTCTTGATGACTGAGGCTGAAAATGCTATGGTAAAAGAAAGCATCGGAATTGATGTTTCATCTTTTAAAGTGAAATATTACAAAGAGGTTTCCGAAGTTTTAAAAGAAGCCACCCTTATAATCCCCGAAAACAAATATTTCGCCAAAGGTGGAAAAGAAGGAGTTCACACTGAACATATGGGCTATATTTTGGCTGATTTGCAATATATGCAACGCACTTACCCCAATATGAGTTGGTAATGAATTCCCGCGAAGGCGGGAATCTCTTAAAGTGAAAGAAAAATTATGTTAACCGAAGCGGCACATATCGAAAAGCATTTAATTCCAGTTCTGAAAACCGTTTCAGATCCTGAGATTCCTGTGCTTTCTGTTTTGGATCTGGGAGTAATTCGCGAAGCAATTGAAGAAAATGGAATTGTTCACATAAAACTCACTCCAACCTATTCCGGTTGTCCAGCAATGGATGTAATTGGTGATGATCTAAAAAAAGCCTTTTCAGAAATTGGAAAGAAAGCAGAAGTTGAATTGATTCTTTCACCCGCCTGGTCTACCGATTGGATTTCAGAGGAAGGTTTAAAAAAAATGGAGGAATACGGAATTGCCCGTCCGCTTTCAGAAACAGCCGACAAAGATGTTTTGCTCGGCGAAAAAAAACTGGTAAAATGTCCGCAATGCGGAAGCACAAATACCCATCTAGTTAGTCAATTTGGTTCCACGGCTTGCAAAGCACTTTTTAAATGCGACGATTGCCAAGAACCGTTTGATTATTTTAAATGTTTGAAATAGCGAAAATAAAAAACCGAAAAATGTAAAATTTCAAAGTCAAAAGTAAATTCTTTATTATTGAGACTTTTGCGGTTTTACATTTTAAATTTATATAAATGAAAAGCATACTAACCCATATAGATAACAAAATAGCAACCTTAACACTAAACCGTCCAGAGGTTTTCAATAGTTTCAACCGCGAAATGGCATTGTTGCTTCAAAACGAATTGGATGCCTGCGAAAAAAACCCCGACGTCCGTGCAATTGTAATCACTGGAAGCGGAAAGGCTTTTTGTGCCGGACAAGATTTAAAGGAAGTTACTTCGCCTGAATTGAATCCAGGTTTCAAAAAAATTCTGGAAGAACATTATAACCCAATAATTTCCCGAATTCGAAATATTGAAAAACCTGTAATTGGAGCCATTAATGGTGTTGCTGCTGGAGCAGGTGCAAATATTGCATTGGCTTGTGATGTGGTTATTGCTTCAGAAAACGCTAGTTTTATTCAAGCTTTTAGCAAAATAGGATTAGTTCCAGATAGTGCTGGAACCTTCTTTTTACCGCGATTGATTGGTTTCCAAAAAGCTTCTGCTTTAATGATGCTGGGCGATAAAGTTTCCGCAGAAGAAGCTGAAAAACTTGGAATGGTTTATAAAGTGGTTTCTTCAGAAAATTTTATTGAAGAAGTAAACGCTATTGCAAATACAATGGCAAATATGCCAACAAAAGCATTGGGATTAACGAAGCGTTTGTTAAACAATTCAATGCAAAACTCTTTGGAAGAACAATTAAATTTAGAAAGCAAACTTCAAATAGAATCTGCACAAAGTGAAGATTATGCGGAAGGTGTTGATGCTTTTGTAAATAAAAGAAAACCTGAATTTAAAGGAAGGTAAAAAAATTGAAAAATGTAAAACCGAAAAATGTAAAATTTAAAAGTGTTTTTTAAAAATGACTTTTAACTTTTACATTTATCATTTAAAATTTATGATTAAAAACGTTGGAATTATAGGAAGCGGAACAATGGGAGCGGGCATTGCACAAGTAGCTGCCACAGCCGGTTGCTCGGTAAAATTATACGATACAAAAACGGAAGCCTTGGATAAAGCCAAAGCCGATTTGGAAAAAATAATGGATCGTTTGGTGGAAAAAGGAAAAATAGATTCTACCGAAAAAGAACGTATTCAAAACAATATAAAATATGTCAGTTCACTTAAAGAATTGAAAAATTCGGATTTGACAATTGAAGCAATAGTTGAAAATTTAGATATAAAGAAAAATGTGTTTTCAACACTCGAAAAGTTTGTGAGTGAAGACTGTATAATCGCGTCAAACACATCTTCTCTTTCTATTGCTTCTATAGCTTCTTCATTGCAAAAACCGAAACGCTGCGTTGGGATTCACTTTTTCAATCCAGCGCCATTGATGAAATTGGTTGAGGTGATTCCTGCAATTCAAACTTCCGAAGAAACGTTGAATATTTCAGTAAAAACAATTAAAGATTGGGGAAAAACGGTTGCGGTTGCAAAGGATACTCCCGGATTTATAGTGAACCGTGTTGCGCGTCCTTTTTACGGCGAAGCGCTCCGGATTTATGAAGAAGGAATTGCTTCTTTCTCCGAAATAGATTCCGCGATGAAAGAAATTGGCGGTTTCAGAATGGGACCATTTGAACTGATGGATTTTATTGGTAACGATGTGAATTACACCGTAACCGAAACTGTTTTTGAAGCATTTTACTTCGATCCGCGTTACAAACCTTCATTTACCCAAAAGCGTTTTTCGGAAGCAGGCTATTTGGGTAGAAAAAGTGGAAAGGGATATTATGATTATTCAAGCGAAATGAATGTCTCCTCGAGCGCAGTCGAGAGGTCAATTGATAAAGAAAAATCTGAATCAATATTTAACCGTATTCTCGTAATGCTAATCAACGAAGCTGCAGATGCACTTTTTTGGAACATCGCTTCCGCAGAAGATATTGACAATGCAATGACCAAAGGCGTAAATTACCCCAAAGGATTATTGGCGTGGGCAGATGAAAAAGGAATTGATTGGTGCGTTGATAAAATGGACGAACTTTATGATGAATATCACGAAGACCGTTATCGTTGTTCGCCAATTTTAAGAAGAATGAAAAAAGAAAAAAGAACATTTTATTAATGTAAAATGTAAAACCGAAAAACTAAAAATGTAAAAGTGATTGTCCGACTTTCGTCTTTTAAATTTTACATTTATTATTTTAAATTAAATGGAAGGAAACAAAATTCCACATAAAATGTTATCACTTGATGCATTCAGCCAATGGTTAGGTATCGAGGTAATTAGTTGTCAACTGGGAAAGTGCAAAGTTGCAATGACGGTTCGCAAAGAGATGTTGAACAGTATGAACAAAGCCCACGGCGGTATTAGTTATAGTCTTGCCGACACGGCTTTCGGCTTTGCGGCAAACACCCATGGAAAGTATGCAGTTTCCATAGAGACCTCCATAAATCATATTGAAGCCTTGAATGAAGGAGATTATTTAACTGCAGAATCTGTAATAGAAAAAGTAGGGAATAAACTCGGTTTCAATATCGTTGAAGTAAAGCGCGGGGATGAACTAGTTGCGCTTTTTAAAGGCGTAGTTTATAGAACCAGTAAGGATTGGGAATAGTAAAATTGAATATTGCTGATTTTTGAAGTGATAATATTCAAATTGAAAGCTTAATTTTAAGTCAATAATATTAAATGATCCATCAACAAATATAAATGTTTAAATTATGAAATGGCAAGGTAGAAGACAAAGCGGTAACTTAGACGATCGTCGCGGTATGAGCAAAGGCAAAATGGCCGCAGGTGGCGGAATAGTTGTAACACTAATTGTACTTGCTCTAAATTTTTTCGGAGGAGAAACCGGGCAGCAACTGGCTCCAATCGTGGAGCAATTAGGCAATAGCCAAGGTAACCAACAAACCGAGCAAAGGGAACTTACCGCCCAAGAGAAGGAGATGGGAAATTTTATGGCGACTGTTTTAGCCGATACGGAAGATGTTTGGGGAAAAGTTTTCAGTGATAATAATCTTGGACAATATCAAGATCCCACAATGGTTCTTTTTACTGATGCAGTAAGCACTGGCTGTGGAAATGCAAGTTCAGCTTCAGGGCCATTTTATTGTCCAGCGGATCAAAAATTATATATGGATTTGGCATTTTTCGATGAATTGAAAACTCGTTTTGGGGCGCAGGGTGGCGATTTTGCCATTGCTTATGTAACAGCTCACGAAATAGGTCACCACGTGCAAACATTGCTCGGAACTTCACAAAAAGTAACCAAATTACAACAGCAAAACAGAAGTGAAGCCAACAGATTTTCCGTAGCATTAGAACTTCAAGCAGATTTTTACGCAGGCGTTTGGGCGCATTATAATCAAGAATATCTCGAGGAAGGCGATATTGATGAAGCACTGAGTGCGGCCAATGCAGTGGGCGATGACGCTATTCAAAAAAGAACGCAGGGAAATGTTGTCCCCGATAGTTTTACACACGGAAGCTCAGAACAACGCAAAAGATGGTTTATGAAAGGCTATAAAACTGGCGATATAAAACAGGGTGATACCTTTTCAGAAATATTAAATTAACGATTGTAGATTAACGATTGTTGATTGGAGAACTAAAAAGCTAAAACTCATTAATTAAAATCAGCAATCAAAAATCGTCAATCAAAAATCAAAAATCATCAATCAAAAATCAAAAATCATAATGGAAGCATACATAATTGACGGAATACGAACCCCAATAGGAAGTTATCAAGGAACGCTAAGCGCTATCCGTACGGACGATTTGGCGGCATTGGTGATTGCTGAAATAGTAAAAAGAAATCCAAATATACCTAAAGAAGCATATGACGATGTTATTCTAGGTTGTGCCAATCAAGCGGGTGAAGACAATAGAAATGTGGCGCGAATGGCTGCACTTTTAGCAGGATTGCCTGTAACTGTTCCCGGCGAAACTGTAAATAGACTATGTAGCAGCGGACTTTCAGCAATCATTCAAGCCAATAGAGCAATAAAAGCTGGCGACGGCGATTTGTTTATTTCGGGTGGCGTTGAAAATATGACGCGCGGGCCGTACGTGGTTGCAAAGCCTTCTTCGGCTTTCGGAACCGATGCAAAAATGTACGACTCCAGTTTCGGGTGGCGTTTTGTAAATCCAAAAATGGCCGAAATGTACGGTACCGATGGAATGGGAAACACCGCAGAAAATTTAGTTGAAAAACATAACATTTCTCGTGAAGATCAAGATGCATTTGCATATCATTCGCAAATGAAAGCTGCAAAAGCACAAGAAAATGGACGTTTGGCAAAAGAGATTGTTCCCGTAGAAATTCCACAGCGGAAAAAAGATCCGATTATTTTTAAAGATGACGAATTTATTCGCCCCTCAACCACTAAAGAGGTTTTGGCGAAATTGCGTCCAGCTTTCAAAAAAGATGGAAGTGTAACCGCAGGAAATTCTTCAGGTTTAAATGATGGTGCCGCGGCAACAATAATTGCTTCGGAAGATGCTGTTAAAAAATACGATTTAAAACCTATCGCGCGAATTGTAAGTTCCGCAGTAGTTGGAGTTGAACCGCGAATTATGGGCATCGGTCCTGTAGAAGCTTCAAATAAGGCTTTGAAAAAAGCAGGTTTGAAAATGGAAGATATGGATATAATTGAGTTGAATGAAGCCTTTGCATCACAAGCTTTGGCTTGTATCCGCGAATGGGGATTAAAAGATGATGATCCTCGAATAAATCCTAACGGCGGTTCAATCGCTATCGGTCACCCGCTTGGAGTAACTGGTGCTAGGCTTGCTTATTCTGCCGCCTTGGAATTACAGGAACAAAACAAACGATACGCTTTGATTACAATGTGTGTGGGCGTGGGACAAGGATATGCGGCGATTATTGAAAATGTGAATTTATAATTATGCAAAAAACACAACATTATATATTAGGAAATTGGACGGATGGAAAAGGAGAGGGAAGCCCAATTCTCGATTCTATAACCGGAGAACAGTTTACAAGCGTAACTACGGAAGGACTTGATATTCCTTCAATCTTACAATACGGAAGGGAAAAAGGAAATGTACTTCGCAAAATGACTTTTCAGGAACGTGGACTATTGCTGAAAAAATTGGCAATGTACCTTACTAAAAAAAAGGAACAGTTTTATGAAATAAGTTATAGAACCGGAGCTACAAAAATTGATAGTTGGATTGATATTGAAGGTGGTTTCGGTAATCTGTTTGCCAATGCATCCCTTCGGAAATTATTTCCAAACCAACCTTTTGACGTAGAAGGCGACCCGATTGATCTTTCCCGAGGCGGACGTTTTATGGCGCACCACATTATGGTGCCTCGCGAGGGTGTTGCGGTACATATAAATGCTTTCAACTTTCCTGTTTGGGGAATGTTGGAGAAATGTGCCGTAAACTGGATGGCTGGAATGCCAGCCGTAGTTTTGCCAGCTCCGCAAACTGCTTATTTAACTGAAGCAGTTGTTCGAGAAATAATCGCTTCAAAAATTCTTCCCGAAGGTTCACTTCAACTTATTTCAGGAACTGCAAAAAACATTCTAGACACTGTAGAATCACAAGATGTGGTTACGTTTACTGGTTCTGCAAGCACGGGAAAAATACTAAAACAACATCCGCGATTGATTGAGGAATCGGTTCCTTTCACGATGGAAGCCGATAGTTTGAATGCCGCTATTTTAGGCGAGGATGCCGTTCCGGGAACTCCCGAATTCGATCTTTTTATTAAGGAAGTCCGAAATGAAATGACCGTAAAATGTGGTCAAAAATGTACCGCAATCCGACGAATAATTGTTCCCGAAAAATTGATGGAAGATGTTCAAATCGCTCTCGGGAAGCAGCTCGATAAAGTAACCATTGGTGATCCGCGTTTGAAAGAGGTTCGAATGGGGTCGTTGGTAAACGACGCACAACGAAATTCAGTAAAAGAGCAGATTTCAAAAATTACAAGTACAGCAAAAATTGTTTACGGCGATTTTGATGATTTTAAAGTCACTGGCGCCGATTCAAAAAAGGGATCTTTTATGAAACCTATTTTGCTTCGCGAAGACAATCCGTTGCAAAACGAAGCAGCGCACATAACCGAAGCTTTCGGCCCTGTGAGTACATTAATGCCTTATAAAAATTTGGAAGAAGCCATTAAGCTTTCCAAAATGGGAAAAGGTTCGTTGGTAAGTTCCATTATAACCAACGATAATAGAATTGCAAAAGAATACACTGTTTCCGCAGCAACGCATCACGGAAGGATTTTAATTTTGAATAGGGAAAGCGCCAAAGAAAGTACAGGTCACGGTTCGCCGTTACCAAACCTTATTCACGGTGGACCTGGACGTGCGGGTGGAGGAGAAGAAATGGGCGGTATTCGTGGTATAAAACATTATTTACAGCGTTGTGCTATTCAAGGTTCGCCAACAACTTTAACAGAAGTGACAGGTATTTATCAGCCTAATTCAGAATATAAAGAAGCCGAACAACATCCTTTCAAATACCATTGGGAAGATATCGAGCCGGGAATGTCGCTTAAAACACATAAGCGTACATTTACGGATACAGATATTATAAATTTCGCCAATCTTACGTGGGATCATTTTTATGCCCATACTGATATAACTTCACTTGACGGAAGTATTTTTGAAAAGCGGACTGCCCACGGTTATTTCATTATTTCCGCTGCTGCAGGGTTGTTTGTCTATCCAAACAAAGGTCCTGTTGCTGCAAACTACGGTTTGGAAGACTGCCGTTTCCTGCGTCCGTTGTATCATAATGATACCGTTTATGTTCGGTTGACTTGCAAACAAAAAGTTGATAGAGACGTCGCTTCCGCAGAGCATCCTAGTGGAATCGTAAAATGGTTTGTTGAGGTTTTTGATGCCGAAGATGAATTAGTTGCTTTGGCTACAATTCTCACGATGGTTCAGAAAAAGCAAGAGACTTTTGTTGAAATGACTGATAAAAAAATTCAGGAATTATTGAACAAATTGACCGAAGATACAAAACCAAAATGGGGTATTATGACGCCACAACATATGTTGGAACATTTGGAATACACCTATAAAATTGCTTCGGGAAAGATTCAGGATTTTGAAGTGGCTACTCCCGAAAAAATTTTGGAAAAAGTTCACGCGAGTCTTTATAATTATAAAAAATTTCCAATGAACTCACAATTTCCATTGTTGGAAAAAGATATATTGGATACTTTAAGGCATCCTGATTTAGCAATGGCGAAAGAGAAATTTCTTGAAGAAAGGGAAGCCTATAAAACCTATTTCAAAGAAAACCCAGACGCTAAATTGAACAATTTAGTTTTTGGCGAATTAAACCGTTACGAATGGTATTTGATGGAGCGGAAGCATTTGAATCATCATTTTGAGCAATTCGGATTACTATAATTTAAAACCGAAAAATGTAAAATTAAAAATGTAAAAGTTGGTTTGAATGATACTTTTACATTTTGCATTTAAAATTTATTATTTAAGAATGGATAAACCGTACGTAAACATAAAAACCGAAAACGCAATCGCAACCATTGAATTCTTCCATCCGGCTCATAATAGCCTTCCGGGAGATTTGTTGGCAAAACTTGCAAATACAATCACCGAAGCTGGAAATAATGACGATGTAAAAGTTATTATTCTGAAAAGTGGTGGCAACAGAACTTTCTGTGCTGGTGCTAGTTTCACCGAACTCATAAACATTAACGATGCCGAAACTGGAAAAGTCTTTTTCAGCGGTTTCGCAAACGTCATCAATGCAATGCGCAAATGCCCAAAATTTATCATTGGAAGAATTCAGGGAAAAACCGTTGGTGGCGCCGTAGGACTTGCTTCTGCAACCGATTACTGTATGGCGACAAAATTTGCTGCGATTAAATTAAGTGAACTAAATATTGGAATTGGACCTTTTGTAGTTGGCCCAGCCGTTGAACGTAAACTTGGATTGAGCGGAATGAGTCAAATTGCCATTGACGCTAATTCTTTTTATGAAGCCGAATGGGCGCGACAAAAAGGTTTGTACAATCAAGTGTTTGATTCTTTGGAAGAGTTAGATGAAGCCGTTCAGAAATGTGCAGAAAATCTGTGCACTTACAATCCAGAGGCAATGAAAGAAATGAAAAAAGTTTTCTGGCGCGGAACAGATGATTGGGATGAATTATTGGCTGAAAGAGCAGTGATTTCAGGAAGATTGGTGCTTTCGGCATTTACGAAGGAAACATTGAAAAAGTTTGGCGAAGGTTAATTGTAGACACGAACGGATCAAATAGTAAAAAGACCAAAGGATAAAAAGACGAAAAGGACGAAAAAGATGAAAAAATAATGTAGTTTAAATTGGCATTAAAGCATAATTTTAGAAAATTGGCAATTTGGCAGGAAGCAAGAAAGCTTGTGAGGGAAACCTATACTATTACTTGCAAATTCCCTAAATCTGAAATTTATGGTCTTTCAAATCAGTTGCAGCGTTGTTCTATTTCTATTGCATCAAATATTGCAGAGGGTTCGGCCCGAAATTCCGATAAGCATTTCATTCAGTATTTAGAAACTGCTTTGGGTTCTTCATTTGAATGGGAGACACAATTGATTTGTGCGTTTGATTTGCAATATATAGACCATATTACATTTGAAAAGAATTTACAAACTATACAAAAATTACAGGCAATGATATCAAATTTTAAAAATACATTAAACTAAAAACTGTCTCTTAATCCTTTTGTCCATTTATCTTTTTATCAAATAATTTAAAACAATGATTTACAGTTTCAAAGGCCATATTCCAGTAGTTCACGAAAGCAGTTTCGTCCACCCATTGGCGGCAGTTACTGGAAATGTTATCATTGGAAAAAACTGCTATATCGGCCCAGGCGCTGCTATTCGTGGCGATTGGGGCGAAATTATTTTGGAAGATGGCGTCAACGTTCAGGAAAATTGTACGGTACATATGTTTCCAGGGAAAAGTATTGTGCTAAAAGAAAGTGCTCATGTGGGCCACGGCGCAATAATTCACGGCGCTAATTTGGGTCGTAATTGTTTGATTGGCATGAACAGTGTTATAATGGACGATGCCGAGATTGGTGATGAATGCATCGTTGGCGCAATGAGTTTTGTAAAAGCTGAAGAGAAATTTCCAAAGCGGAAATTAATTTTAGGGAATCCTGCAAAGGCAATTAAAGACATTTCAGATGAAATGATTGCTTGGAAAACTGCGGGAACAAGATTATACCAACAATTGCCCAAAGACTGTCACGAAAGTTTAAAAGAGGTGGAGCCGCTTCGGGAAATTCCCAAGAATAGGCCAAAACAGGAGGATTTTTTTAAAACTTTGAACCAATTTCTGCGAAGGCAGGAATCTTAAACCAAGTATACGTGAACCTTTGGTATGTTTATATTATGGCAAACAAGGCTAACGGCATTTTGTATGTAGGCTGTACCAATAATATTGAAGAAAGAGTAAAAGAACATAAGTTAAAAATTTATCCAAACAGTTTCACGGCAAAATACAATTGCGATAAATTAATATATTTTGAAGAATATAATGAAGGCGTTATAGCTTCCAAAAGAGAATTGCAAATGAAGAAATGGAAACGTGATTGGAAGATTAAATTAATTGAAGAAATGAATCCGAGTTGGTCTGATTTGAGTACGAATTGGAACTTAAATTTTAATAAACTTAGAAATGAGTGACGAAAAGAGATTCCTGCCTGCGCAGGAATTCAAAATGCCCAAAATGGGCGAAAGTATTACAGAAGGAACGATCATCAATTGGATGATAAACGAAGGTGATTCTTTTGAAGAAGGCGATATTCTGCTGGAAGTTGCCACTGATAAAGTGGACAATGAAGTTCCTGCGCCTGCTTCCGGAAAAATGCTTGAACATAAATTTAAAGCAAAGGATATTGTTCCCGTTGGGGAAGTGATAGCGATTTTAGAGCTTTCCGATGAAAAGGGAGTTTCAACATCATCAAAAAAAACTACTGAAAAAAATATAGTTAAAGATTCTTCCGAAAAAACAAAAGGACAAAAACAAGTCTCAAAACCAGCTTCATTTAAAGTAAACGAAAACGTTTTCATTTCACCTTTGGTTGATGCCGTTGCCCGTAAAAATCATATAAGTTATGAGGAGCTCGCTCGAATTTCCGGAACAGGAAAAGACGGCCGTCTGCGAAAAAGTGATGTTTCAAATTATTTGGAAAACGGTCGTCCGTTTCAGTTTGTACAAAATTCCCGCGAAGACGGGAATCCCACATTTCAAATCCCCGATTTAAAATTCGATAAAGGAAAAGGCAAAATCGTAGAAATGGACCGTATGCGCCAAATGATTGCGGATCATATGGTTTTTAGTGCTAGCACTGCGCCGCACGTTACCGCATACGTAGAAGCAGATTTGACCGAAATGGTTAATTGGCGAAACAAAAACAAAGTTGCTTTTCAGAAAAAACACAACGAAAAACTTACGTTTACTCCGCTATTTATAGAATGTGTTGCAAAAGCAATCACAGATTTTCCAATGATAAATTCCACGCTTGATGGAACAAATATTATTGTAAAAGAGGAAATAAATATTGGGATGGCTACGGCACTTCCTTCTGGAAATTTAATTGTTCCTGTCGTGAAAAATGCGGATAAGAAAGATTTAAAGGAACTGGCAAAAACCACAAACGAATTGGTTGGAAAATCCCGTGATAACAAATTGAAAGGGGATGATACCAAAGGAAGCACTTTTACAATTAGTAACGTTGGAACTTTCGGAAGCTTAATGGGAACACCTATCATCAACCAACCCGAAGCCGCGATTCTCGCAACGGGAATCATAAAAAAACGCGCTGAGGTTATGGAGCGGGAAGAGGGCGATACTATCGAAATTAGACAGATGATGTACCTCTCGCTTTCCTTCGACCATAGAATTGTGGATGGTTATTTGGCAGGTTCTTTTTTACGAAGAATTGCGAATTATATGGAAAAGTTTGATGTAGAAAGGACGTTTTGATCCAAGGCGAATTATTAGTCTTGATCCCAATCGTCGTGTTTCATCACTCCAAAAAATAAACAATGAATAAAGATATATTAAAAAAAGCCTTTAAAAATCTCGTCACTGCAAAAGCGATGACAGAAATTTATGAAGAAAATTTCAAGGTTGTTTCAAAATATGTGCACGCCACTTCGCGCGGTCACGAAGTGATTCAGACTGCCTTGGGAATGCAGCTTTTGCCGCAGGATTATGTATTTCCATATTATCGCGATGATTCTATTTTATTGGCTATAGGAATGAAACCCTACGAGCTGATGCTTCAAGTTTTAGCAAAAAAAGACGATCCATTTTCTGGTGGAAGAACATACTATTCGCATCCCAGTTTAAAAGATGATGACAAACCAAAAATTCCGCATCAAAGTTCAGCCACGGGAATGCAGGCAATTCCTGCAACTGGTGTTGCGATGGGGTTTTGGTATAAAGAGTCTTTTAAGTCAGAATTCAAAAATGAAACGTCAGAACTTCCTATTGTTGTTTGCAGTTTAGGTGACGCATCTGTTACCGAAGGTGAGATTGCCGAAGCTTTTCAAATGGCCGCTTTAAAACAGTTGCCAATTCTTTATTTGGTGCAGGACAACGGTTGGGATATTTCAGCGAATGCAGCCGAAACTCGTGCCCAAGATGCGTTTGAATATGCCAAGGGGTTTCACGGTTTGGAAGCTATTTCAATTGATGGGACTGATTTTGAAGAGAGTTATAATACTATTCAAGATGTAATTTCAAAAATCAGAAAAGAAAGAAGACCGTTTTTGGTACACGCTAAAGTTCCATTGTTAAATCATCACACTTCCGGAGTTCGGATGGAGTTTTATCGTGATGATTTGGAGGAAGCAAGAAGTCGCGATCCGTATCCGAAGTTGAAAAAGTTGTTGTTGGAAAATGGTTTCAAAGATGAGGAGTTAGATGAGGTTGAGACTTCCGCCTTCGCGGAAGTGACAAAAGCGCTGGAAAAAGCGATGAAAGCCGAGGATCCAAAACCAGAAGATTTATTCACACACGATTTCGCGCCAACTGAAATTACTGAAGAAGTAGGGGAGCGTTCCCCAAAAGGTGGTGAAAAAGTGGTCATGGTAGATTGTGCCCTTTTTGCTATTGAAGAATTAATGGCGAAACACCCCGAATGTCTATTATACGGACAGGATGTTGGTGGCCGTTTGGGCGGCGTTTTCCGCGAAGCGGCGACTTTGGCTCAGAAATTTGGAGACAATCGCGTTTTTAATACGCCTATTCAAGAAGCATTTATTGTTGGAAGTACAGTCGGAATGAGCGCTGTTGGACTAAAACCAATCGTTGAGGTTCAGTTTGCCGATTATATTTGGCCTGGATTAAATCAACTTTTTACTGAGGTTTCCCGGAGCTGTTATCTATCAAACGGAAAATGGCCTGTTTCTATGGTTTTACGTGTGCCTATTGGTGCTTACGGAAGCGGTGGGCCATATCATTCTTCTTCCGTGGAAAGCATTATTACAAATATACGCGGGTTAAAAATTGCGTATCCAAGTAATGGCGCCGATTTAAAAGGTTTGCTGAAAGCTGCATATTACGATCCAAATCCTGTTGTCATTTTTGAACATAAAGGTCTATATTGGAGCAAAGTGAAAGGCACAAAAGGTGCAACCTCATTGATGCCTTCTGAAGATTATATTTTACCTTTCGGAAAAGCTTGGGTTTTACAGGAAATCTGGAAACAGGAAGAAACTGAAACACTTTCAATAATTACTTATGGAATGGGGGTGCACTGGGCGATGAATGCTTCCGAAGAACTTGGAATGCAGGATAAAATTGAAGTGGTAGATTTACGAACGCTTCATCCTTTGGATTATGAGACGGTTTTCAAAAGCGTGAGGAAATGTGGAAAATGTCTTGTAGTTACCGAGGAACCTTCCGAAAATGGTTTCAGTAGAGGTTTGCAGGGCAGAATTCAAGAAGAATGTTTTCAGCAATTGGATGCGCCGGTGATGTTGATTGGCTCTGAAAATATGCCCGCAATCCCGCTTAATTCTGTTTTGGAAGAAACGATGATTCCTTCAACTGAAAAAGTGAAGAATAAAATACTTGAAATACTAAACTATTGAATAGCTAAGCTACTTTGAAAAAAGTGTTTATTTAATTAAAAAACTTGTTATTCTTTTAGGTTTGTTAATAGCAATAAAATTAATTTAAAACACATTTTCATGAAACCAATAATTACTCTTTTCGCACTATTTAGTGTAGCCTTACTACACGCACAATGGACCACAAATACTGATTTGAATACGCTAGTAGCAGAATCGGGAGAGCTTGATATGCAGGCTAAAGGAACTAGCGATGGTCAAACCTATGTTGTTTTTTGGAAAAACGTGGGAGCGCCGACTAATATTGAATTGCGTATGCAGGTTATGGATGCTGATGGCAATCAAAAATTGGGGAGTGACGGAATGCTTGTAAGCGACCAAATCCCAATGAGTACTTCTACCGTAATTATGACTACAGTGGTTGATGCAGATAACAATCTTTATATAGGAGCAACGGGAACTGGTGGTGGAGACCCCGCCTATGTTTTTAAAATGGACACTAACGGAAGCCATTTATGGGGTGCAAATGGGGTAAACGTTGGCAGCGGAAATGTAGTTACCGTGTTGCCTCTATCTGCAGGTGGGGCGATCGTTAGTTGGTTGTCTAATTCAGGAGCAGTTATGCAAAAATACGATTCAACTGGTGCCGCAGTATGGCCAACTACCAAACCGCTTACAACAGGCGCAGGTAATTCTGCTCCCGGCAATTTCTTTGAGGTTTCTGGCGGAGAGTATATTGCAGTTTTTCATAAGCTTCTCACGGGTATTAGCTCATTTTTATATGCTCAACGGTATGATGTAAATGGGAACCCTGTATGGGCCAATGCAGTTCAAATTGCAGACAGAGCTACGGCTTTTATCAACTCATATCAAGGTGTACAGGAAGGTGATGTAGTTTATATGGGCTATTTTGCTTCGGCGGGAAATCGTTTTGATTCATATTTGCAAAGAATAAATCCTGATGGAACATTGCCATGGGGCATAAATGGTTCAGATTTCGATACCAATGAAACTGATTATGAAATGGAAACTGAAATTGCATTCCAGTCTGGATCCCAATATATATGGTCAGTTTCAACATATAGAAATGCTAGCCAGAGTGCGCGTGGCGAATATGTTCAAAAATTTGATAAAATTTCAGGAGCACGTGAATTGACGAATAATGCTAAAGTTGTATTTCCCATTGGTGATGATAAATCACATGCTGGCTCACTTCAATTAAGAAATGACAGTCCTCTATTTCTTATGGAAGAAGGGGTAGACAACGGAGTTTCACCAACTACTTTGAATGTAGTTTACCTTGATGAGACAGGTGATTTTGCTTGGCCAGAAGAAACACGTCCTGTTGCTACTTTTGCAGCAAACAAAAGTAGAGTGAAGTTTACGAAACCAACAAATCTGCAAAATGTTGCAGTCTTTATTGAAGACAAAGGAACCGGCATGAAGATATATGCGCAAAATGTTGTTGATGAAACTGCAGGAGTAGAAGAATTTTCTAATGCAACGGTGTTTTTTGCAAATCCTGTAGATGATGAAATGATTGTAAACAGTAATTCACCAATTGAAGCAATTTCAATATTTAATGCATTGGGCCAACAATTGTTTAGTGCTGAATACAAGGGAGAAACTGAAATAAACCTTAATACGCAGAGCTGGAATTCTGGAATTTACTTTATGAATATTTCCACAAAGGAAGGAATGAAAAAAGGAATAAAATTGGTTAAGCAGTAAATATATACTTATTCTCAATTATTTTTAAAGCCTTCTCATTTTTTTGGAAGGCTCTTTTATTCATCTTCTTTATCACCATCATGAAAAACAAGTGGATGGTCTTTTTCACCCAAGCCTACAATTTTTATCATATTGATTACTGTGTTATAAAGCATTAATATTACCGACACAATCCCTCCGCTTAAAAGGGAGGAAAGAAAAAGGGTTGCCCAATAAATGCTCGAATACCAAGTTGTTGGCAATTCATCAGATTCGGTAATGGGAATATTGAAAACTTGAAAGAGAATAATGGAAACCACAAAAAGGATTGTATCCAATTTAGCAATAGTCATTACTTGAAGGTAATGCTCTTTTTTTAGCTTAGAAGATGAGCCAGAACTTAAACCCAATAGTGTCAGCAAAAGAGCCAAGATTGTTGCTGAAGCAAGGGCAATGGTGTTACATAACATATTTATGCCTGGCAGAGAAGAGGTTATTAAATTTTTTGCTTCGTAGCCTGAAACATTGCCTAAAAGGAAAACGCCAGTTCCAGTAATAATTGCTGCAATCAGTCCTCCATAAAGGGAGCGCTGATTATATTTTGAAAGTTTTGCCATCAATATTTTTAAATCGAATTTATGTAAAACATAAAATTAATTAAAATATGGATATAATCCCGCATTGAAATAATGAGTATCAAAAATCAACGGTATTTAGTCATTTGAAATATTATTCTAAAACTAAATTTTCTTTTTGTAAATCTTTTTTAAATTGGATTGGTCCGAATAATTTTTAAAATCGTTATTCCAGAAAAGGTAGCATTTATCCCGAAAGTAATATTTGTAATGTACCCAGATTACCTTTTCTTATGCTTTTCGAATTACATCAATACTCTCATTCGACTAAGAATTATTTTCTGACTACGAAAAGTTTTTCAGAATAAGATTTTGTTAGTAGTGAGGTTTGAGCTTAATTCTTCATAGCTCCGGGTGGATATTCCGCTAAAATTTTTGCTACTATTTCACGAATGCGTTCTTCCTTTTTGTCTATATCATATGTTACCAAATCTGCACTTCCCATACCTTGCCATACAAGATTGTTGGTTTTTGCATCAATCAAATCTATATATAATGTGCCTTCAGTTGAACGGGAAACATTGCTTCCTCCATAATAACTGCCGTAATACCAAGGATTCCAACCCCAGCCGTAACCAAAATTATTATTGTAGACATCAACGCGCTCGCGCTCTTTGGTAAAAATGCTAACTAACAAATCTGGATTTTCTGATTTGGACATTCCTTTCATTGTAAGATTTGATTCAATTGCGCGAAGAATGCGTTTCTTGTCTAAATCGCTGATTTCGGCTTTGTCTATCCCAGGCTTAAAAAAGGCGAAGGAGTTGTACTCATTAAAATTTGCTTCTTTGTCGAAATCCGTCGCCACGCGAACAGTGGAGCAGGAGGTTAAAATAAAAAGAAACAACAGCGGTAAAAATTTAAGTGCTTTCATAGGAGTTATCTTTATTTGAATAAATTATCATCAACAAAATTTGGAAGCGTAACTTTTAAATGCGGATTGTTCTCCATCGCACGTTTTATTGCGAAAACAGCTTCTTCATTCCGTGCCCAACTGCGTCGTGCTATTCCGTTATTTACATCCCAGAATAGCATATTTTCCAAACGTCGTTGCGCATCCTCACTACCATCAAGAACCATTCCGAAACCGCCGTTTATTACTTCGCCCCAGCCTACGCCACCTCCATTGTGAATACTGACCCACGTAGCGCCGCGAAAGCTATCGCCAATCACGTTTTGGATTGCCATATCAGCCGTAAACCTACTTCCATCATAAATATTTGAAGTTTCCCGATAAGGCGAATCGGTTCCCGAAACATCGTGATGGTCGCGCCCTAAAATAACCGGACCAATTTTTCCTTCCGAAATCGCTTTGTTGAAAGCGGAAGCAATCTGCAAACGCCCATCAGAATCTGCATAAAGAATGCGGGCTTGCGAACCCACCACCAGTTTATTTTCCTGCGCACCTTTTATCCAAGTAATGTTGTCCTGCATCTGCTGTTGGATTTCTTCTGGTGAATTCTTCATTAAATCTTCCAAAACTTTACAGGCTATCTCATCCGTTTTTTGAAGATCTTCTGGCTTGCCAGAAGCACAAACCCATCGAAAAGGCCCGAAGCCATAATCAAAACACATCGGTCCCATTATGTCTTGAACATAGGAAGGATATCTAAATTCTTTGCTTTTATCTTCGGAAAGAATAGCTGCTCCCGCACGGGAAGCTTCCAAAAGAAAAGCGTTTCCATAATCGAAAAAGTATGTGCCTTTTGCAGTGTGTTTATTAATAGCTTCCACTTGGCGGCGCAAGCTTTTCTGTACATCTTTTTTGAATTGTTCAGGATTGTTGGCCATCATTTCATTGGCTTCCTCATACGTCAACCCAACAGGATAATAACCGCCCGCCCACGGATTGTGCAGTGAGGTTTGGTCGCTTCCCAAATCAATATGAATATTATCTTCGGCGAATTTTTCCCAGACATCAACAATATTTCCGTCATAAGCTATAGAAACGGTTTCTTTATTCTCTATTGCTTCTTTAACCCGTTTTGAAAGCGCATCTAAATCTGAAATTACTTCATCAACCCAACCTTGGCTGTGTCTGGTTTCAGTAGCTTTTTTGTTTACTTCGGCGCAGACCGTTACGCAACCTGCAATATTTCCAGCTTTTGGTTGTGCGCCACTCATTCCGCCAAGACCTGAGGTTAGGAATAAACCACCATTTGTTTCTTTTTTAATTTTCCGGAAGCCGTTCAAAACTGTAATTGTAGTTCCGTGAACAATGCCCTGCGGGCCAATGTACATATAACTTCCCGCTGTCATTTGCCCGTATTGCGTTACGCCAAGCGCATTGAATTTTTCCCAATCATCAGGTTTTGAATAGTTCGGGATCATCATTCCGTTAGTTACAACCACCCTAGGTGCATCTTTATGTGAAGGAAATAAACCCATTGGATGCCCAGAATACACTGCCAAAGTCTGCGCGTCAGTCATCTCAGAAAGATATTTCATGACTAAAAGATACTGCGCCCAATTTTGAAAGACTGCGCCATTTCCACCATAAGTAATAAGTTCATGTGGGTGCTGTGCCACTGCATAATCCAAGTTGTTTTGGATCATCAACATTATAGCTTTTGCTTGTTCACATTCTCCGGGATATTCTTCGATGGGTCGTGCATAGATCTTATAATCTGGACGAAAACGGTACATATAAATTCGACCGTATTTTTCAAGTTCATCACGAAACTCGGGTAAGAGCGTGGCGTGGTGTTTTGGCTCAAAATAACGAAGTGCATTGCGCAAAGCCAGTTCTTTTTCTTCTTTTGAAAGAATGTCTTTCCGTTTTGGTGCGTGATTTATAGATGGGTCATAAGGTTTCGTTTCTGGCAAAATTGAAGGAATACCTTGTTGTATTTGTTCTTTAAAAGTCATTTTCTGAATATATTTTTTATTGATGCTTTCCAGTTTTTTTGTCAAATCCATACGGACAATGACGGCAACCACTTTCACAGCAATAGCCCCGCTTTAAGTGATATTGCTCCGTGAAGCATTTGTAGCCTTCGGGTGTAAGGTAATAATCGCCCTCTTCGAGCTCTATTTTTTTCTTTGGAAAAAGCATAATACAAAAGTACGGATTTCAATGCTGAAAGTTTTAAAATAGAACCAAATCCAATGTTTCGGGATTTAAGCTTTAAATTTGCAAAATCAATACTACAGAAATGACAAAACACAAAGCTGGATTTGTAAACATTATAGGAAACCCAAACGTAGGCAAAAGCACCCTGATGAATGCTTTTGTAGGCGAACGACTTTCCATTATCACTTCTAAAGCACAAACTACACGCCACCGTATTTTGGGAATTGTGAATGGCGATGATTTTCAAGTGCTTTTGAGCGATACTCCAGGAATTATAAAACCTGCATATCAGCTTCAGGAAAGTATGATGGATTTTGTTAAATCTGCTTTTGAAGATGCAGATATTCTGTTGTATCTGGTTGAATTGGGCGAGAAGGAATTGAAGGATGAAGCGTTTTTCAATAAAATAACAAATTCTAAAATTCCAGTTTTACTTCTTATAAATAAAATAGACATCGGTAATGAGGAATTGCTAGCCGAAGCGCTTAAACTTTGGCAGGAAAAAGTTCCGAATGCTGAAATTTTCGCAATTTCTGCGCTTCAAAATTTTGGGGTTACCCAAGTTTTCAATCGAATTATAGAATTACTTCCAGAATCTCCAGCATTTTATCCCAAAGACCAATTGACCGACAAGCCCGAAAGGTTTTTCGTAAATGAAGCCATTCGCGAAAAAATATTGATTCACTATAAAAAAGAGATTCCCTATTCCGTTGAAATTGATACAGAGGAGTTTTTTGAAGACGAAACCATCATCCGCATTCGCAGTGTAATTATGGTGGAGCGTGAAACCCAAAAAGGAATTATTATCGGCCACAAAGGCTCAGCATTAAAACGCGTGGGAATTGAGGCCAGAAAGGATTTGGAAAAGTTCTTCGGGAAACAAATCCATCTTGAGCTTTACGTAAAAGTGAACAAAAACTGGCGTAGTGACGAACGGCAGTTGCGCAGATTTGGGTACAACAATAAAAAATGATTTATTTTATTCTCTTTATTGGCCTAGTGGTCTTTACTGTATATGCTTTCAATAGAAATAAGAAACGCCCCGTAAAAAATTTCCCAGAAAATTGGAAAGCACTTTTAAATGAACACGTTCATTTTTACAGGGAGCTTTCCTTTCCTGAAAAAGAAAAGTTTCGCCAGCGAATGATGCTTTTTTTAAGTGAAGTATATATTGAAGCCGTTGAAACCGAAATCGAAGATTTAGATAAAGTGCTGATTGCCGCCAGTGCAGTCATTCCAGTTTTCGGATTTAAGGAATGGCATTATAATAATCTTAGTGGCATCATAATTTATCCCAACAATTTCAACGGTGACCTAGAGTTTGAAAATGAAGGTGAAAAGCGAATTATTGCTGGTCTTGTAGGTTCGGGTAGATTTGAAAAACAAATGATACTTTCCAGAAAAGCACTTCATTTAGGGTTTCAAAATGATACGGATAAAGGAAATACTTCCATTCACGAATTTGTTCATCTTATTGATAAAATGGATGGTGTGGCCGATGGAATTCCTGAACGCCTTTTACAAAGGCAATATATTACTCCGTGGCTAAAATTGATGCATGAGGAAATGGAAGCCATCAATGAAAATAAATCTGATATCCGAAAATACGGTGGTACTAGTGAAGTTGAATTCTTAGCCGTAGCTTCAGAATATTTTTTTGAGCGTCCAAATCTTTTCAGAAAAAAACATCCTGAAATTTATGAAATGCTTGAAAAGTGTTTTCAACAAAACCCTGCGGATAGAAAAAGAAAAGGTAAAAACTAAGTGTAAGAATTGGGATTTTCAACCTAGAGTTTGAATCATAAAATTATAAAGCTCCCGCATACCCGGCTTACCCTTTTTCTTTCCCATTGCGCCAGCAAAATAGAGCAGAATCCAAACCAATATTAAAACAATAGCAATTCCAATTTGAAGAGTTATGGGGTTTCCCAAATTGTAATTAGAATAAAGCCAAGTTAAATCTACCATAAAAAGTATTCCAACAGCCACATGCAAAAACATAAACATAGTCCAAACGGTCGGATTAGGTCCAAAAAAACCATGTAGTGAGCAGGAGTTTTTTTCTTTTTCAGCTATTTCCAAATGCAACTGTGGCGACCAAAAATGCTGTTCTTTATTAGGAAGTTTTATAAAAATATGGTCATCTACACAAGAAACCACAAACTTGTTTTGAGACTTTTTTACTTCTGCAAATTTCTCAAGCAATTGTGAACAAGGCTGTTCAAACTCCATTTGGAAACGTGGGCGCAATACTATTTCATTTGAAAGCATTCTTTACCTTTTATTTTTAAAGCAGTTAAAATAGTATTTTTTCTCCCAACTAAAAGCTATTTTTGCACCCTAAAATTAAGATTATGAGCATTGTTGCCGTCGTAGGAAGACCGAATGTAGGTAAATCCACTTTTTTCAATAGATTGATTCAGCGCAGGGAAGCCATTGTTGACGCGGTGAGCGGCGTTACGCGCGACCGTCACTACGGTAAAAGTGATTGGAACGGAAAGGAGTTTTCGTTGATTGATACAGGCGGTTATGTAAAAGGAAGCGATGATATTTTTGAAACTGAAATAGACAAACAAGTAGAGCTTGCAATTGACGAAGCAGACGCTATAATCTTTATGGTAGATGTGGAAAGTGGCGTTACCGGAATGGATCAAGAGGTTGCAAAACTACTTCGCCGTTCAAAAAAGCCCATATTTTTGGCCATCAATAAAGTTGATGCAGCCTCTCGAGTAAATGCCGCTATGGAATTTTATTCATTGGGCTTTGAGCAACAATACAATCTTTCGAGCATCAACGGTAGCGGTACAGGTGAATTGCTTGACGATTTGGTAAAAGCATTGCCAGATAGGGAAGAACCAGATGATAGTGAGTTACCCAGATTTGCAGTTGTAGGCCGTCCAAATGCTGGAAAATCTTCTTTCATTAACGCATTGATTGGGAAAGATAGATATATTGTTACGGACATTGCAGGAACAACCCGCGATAGTATTGATACCAAATACGACCGTTTCGGTTTTGAATTTAATTTGGTTGATACGGCCGGAATTCGTAAAAAAAGCAAAGTAAAGGAAGATCTGGAATTTTATTCCGTAATGCGAAGTGTTCGCGCCATAGAGCATTGTGATGTAATCATCCTTGTTTTTGATGCCACCCGTGGTTTTGACGGACAGGTTGAAAATATTTTCTGGCTGGCACAGCGCAATAATAAAGGGATTGTTATTCTAGCTAATAAATGGGATTTGGTTGAAGACAAAGACACCAGCAGCGTGAAGGATTATGAAAAATACATACGCCAGCAATGCGAACCTTTTGTTGATGTGCCTATTGTTTTTGTTTCTGTATTAACTAAACAACGTATTTATAAGGCTATTGAAACTGCTGTAGAAGTTTACCAAAATCGAAGCAAAAAAGTAAAAACAAGCGAACTAAATGAAGTTATGCTTCCTATAATTCAAAATTATCCTCCTCCGGCTTACAAAGCGAAATACGTAAAAATAAAATTTTGTACACAGCTGCCAACGCCGTACCCGAGTTTTGCGTTTTTCTGCAACTTACCGCAGTATGTGAAAGATCCGTACAAACGATTTATTGAAAATAAACTTCGTGAAAACTTTGATTTTAGCGGTGTGCCGATTACGGTTTATTTTAGGAAGAAGTAGGGTTGGGTTATATTTTTTTTCTTAAATACATTGTAGGTATTATGATTTATGGGATATTGCTATTATCCCATATTTTTATTAGTGCGTCAACGCCCAAATCGATTCCTTCGTAATATTTATCTTCTTTAAATTTTGGAATCATAACACTATCAATTATTTGCTTGCAGATAGAATCAGTTAAAACTTTTTCTGTTCCATAACCCGTGCTTATTGCAACTTTTCGGAGTGGCTTCGAAAAAACAATTATAAGTCCATTATCAATATCTTTTTGCCCAACGCCCCAATAATTTCCTAAATCACTACCATATTTTTGAATGTCATCGTAGGGAGAAATTGAATCTACTGTTACGACTGCTATTTGTCTAGTTGTCTTCTCTCCATATTTAACCAGTTTGTTGGCAAGTTCATAATTTTCTGAAATTGAAAATATTTGTGAAGAATCAATTACTGCTAAAGAAGGGGTGTTTACTTGAAAAACTGTTGAATAATCTCTGTCGTTAACTTTACAGGAAAGAACGCAAGTAAGAAGTAAAATTGATGACAATAGAAACTTAAAGTTCATAATTTTCTCGCTTAAATTCTACCAGCCGCCACTAGCGCCACCGCCCCCGAAACCTCCGCCGCCTCCAAAACCACCGCCTAAGCCACCTAAGCCGAATAAAGCGCCAAGAATAATTAT
>NZ_UEFQ01000041.1 GCF_900489465.1 Aequorivita sp. CIP111184
ACTAGATTATTAGATTTAAAGCGTCCAACGTATCCTACACAGATTGGTTCAAAGTCCAATGCAAAGCTACAGTAAAGGTTCATGGGGTCTTTCCGTCTAGCCGCGGGTAGATTGCATCATCACAAACATTTCAACTTCGCTGAGTCTCGGGAGGAGACAGTGTGGCCATCGTTACGCCATTCGTGCAGGTCGGAACTTACCCGACAAGGAATTTCGCTACCTTAGGACCGTTATAGTTACGGCCGCCGTTTACTGGGACTTCAATCAAGAGCTTGCACCCCATCATTTAATCTTCCAGCACCGGGCAGGCGTCACACCCTATACGTCCACTTTCGTGTTTGCAGAGTGCTGTGTTTTTATTAAACAGTCGCAGCCACCAGTTTATTGCAACCCTTTCACCCTCATGGAGTAAACCAATCAAGCTACCGGGGCGTACCTTTTCCCGAAGTTACGGTACCAATTTGCCGAGTTCCTTCTCCCGAGTTCTCTCAAGCGCCTTAGAATACTCATCTCGCCCACCTGTGTCGGTTTGCGGTACGGTCTCGTATGACTGAAGCTTAGAGGCTTTTCTTGGAACCACTTCCGATTGCTTCGTGAACAAGTTCACTCGTCTCAACCCCTTGAATTGCGCACCCGGATTTGCCTAAGTGCCTTCTATGAGCCAAAAACCAACTATTCCAACAGTTGGACAACCTTCCGCGATCCGTCCCCCCATCGCATCATACGACGGTGCAGGAATATTAACCTGCTTCCCATCAGCTACGCATCTCTGCCTCGCCTTAGGGGCCGACTCACCCTGCTCCGATGAACGTTGAACAGGAAACCTTGGGCTTACGGCGTGGAGGCTTTTCACCCCCATTATCGCTACTCATGTCAGCATTCGCACTTCTGATACCTCCAGCATCCTTTACAAGACACCTTCGCAGGCTTACAGAACGCTCTCCTACCATATATATCTGTGATAAATCACAGAACAATATCCGCAGCTTCGGTGACTGGCTTAGCCCCGTTACATCTTCCGCGCAGGACGACTCGATCAGTGAGCTATTACGCTTTCTTTAAATGATGGCTGCTTCTAAGCCAACATCCTGACTGTTTTAGCCTTCCCACTTCGTTTTCCACTTAGCCAATCTTTGGGACCTTAGCTGGCGGTCTGGGTTGTTTCCCTCTTGACGCCGGACGTTAGCACCCGACGTCTGTCTCCCAAGCTCGCACTCATCGGTATTCGGAGTTTGCAATGGTTTGGTAAGTCGCAATGACCCCCTAGCCATAACAGTGCTCTACCCCCGATGGTGATACTTGAGGCACTACCTAAATAGTTTTCGGAGAGAACCAGCTATTTCCAAGTTTGTTTAGCCTTTCACCCCTACCCACAGCTCATCCCCTAATTTTTCAACATTAGTGGGTTCGGACCTCCAGGGCGTGTTACCGCACCTTCATCCTGGCCATGAGTAGATCACTTGGTTTCGGGTCTACACCCAGCGACTGATCGCCCTATTCGGACTCGATTTCTCTACGGCTTCCCTATATGGTTAACCTTGCCACTGAATGTAAGTCGCTGACCCATTATACAAAAGGTACGCAGTCACGGAACAAGTCCGCTCCTACTGTTTGTATGCACACGGTTTCAGGATCTATTTCACTCCCCTTCCGGGGTTCTTTTCGCCTTTCCCTCACGGTACTGGTTCACTATCGGTCGATTACGAGTATTTAGCCTTGGAGGATGGTCCCCCCATATTCAGACAGGATGTCACGTGTCCCGCCCTACTTGTCGTACGCTTAGTACCACCGGTCCGATTTCACATACGGGGCTATCACCCGCTATGGCTCCTATTTCCAGAGGATTCTGTTATCGGTCCGACTATCACGTACAGGCTCTTCCCATTTCGCTCGCCGCTACTTTGGGAATCTCGGTTGATTTCTTTTCCTGCAGCTACTTAGATGTTTCAGTTCGCCGCGTTCGCCTTGCATACCTATGTATTCAGTATGCAATACCCTAAAAGGGTGGGTTGCCCCATTCGGAAATCTGCGGATCAAAGTGTGTTTGCTCACTCCCCGCAGCTTATCGCAAGCTACTACGTCCTTCATCGCCTGTAATCGCCAAGGCATCCACCATGTGCACTTATTCGCTTGTCCCTATAACGTTAGCCTCTGATTACCGAAGTCATCAAAGAGCGCTACAGGGATAAGAAAGTACAACGTTGTTGCTTGTTTGTTGATACATACAATCATTACCCATCGATTTACCTTTTACGGCAAACCGATCAATAAATAATCTTTACTTCTTCCAGATTGTTAAAGAACATACAGCACTTGATCTCGAAAAGACCAAACCTAAATCCCGGCGTTGAATTCAACACTGATTTACGTTTGAACTTTTGGTGGAGGATGACGGGATCGAACCGACGACCCCCTGCTTGCAAAGCAGGTGCTCTCCCAGCTGAGCTAATCCCCCTGGGGTATTACATACTGGTAGGTCTGGCTGGACTAGTGTCCACCTTACCCCCGGGCAGTTTTTACTGGTAGGGCTGGTTGGACTCGAACCAACGACCCCCGCGTTATCAACACGGTGCTCTAACCAGCTGAGCTACAGCCCCAACGCGGAACTACTACGACTACTGTTTCTTCTTCATTTAACAGCCGATAAGTGTGAACATTTGATGCGTGAATCAGTTACCTGATTCGTGCAAACTCTAGAAAGGAGGTGATCCAGCCGCACCTTCCGATACGGCTACCTTGTTACGACTTCACCCCAGTCACGAATCCTACCGTGGTAAGCGCCCTCCTTACGGTTAAGCTACCTACTTCTGGTAAAACCCGCTCCCATGGTGTGACGGGCGGTGTGTACAAGACCCGGGAACGTATTCACCGCGACATGCTGATCCGCGATTACTAGCGATTCCAACTTCATGCAGTCGAGTTGCAGACTACAATCCGGACTACGATACACTTTCTGCGATTAGCTCCCCCTCGCGGGTTGGCGGCGCTCTGTATGTACCATTGTATGACGTGTGAAGCCCTACCCATAAGGGCCATGAGGACTTGACGTCATCCCCACCTTCCTCCGGTTTGTCACCGGCAGTCTCATTAGAGTGCCCTTTCGTAGCAACTAATGACAAGGGTTGCGCTCGTTGCGGGACTTAACCCAACATCTCACGACACGAGCTGACGACAGCCATGCAGCACCTGTGTACTGGTTCTCTTTCGAGCACTCCCCAATCTCTCGGGGATTCCAGCCATGTCAAGGGTAGGTAAGGTTTTTCGCGTTGCATCGAATTAATCCACATCATCCACCGCTTGTGCGGGTCCCCGTCAATTCCTTTGAGTTTTAATCTTGCGACCGTACTCCCCAGGCGGTCTACTTCACGCGTTAGCTGCGTTACCAAGTCAATTAAGACCCGACAACTAGTAGACATCGTTTAGGGCGTGGACTACCAGGGTATCTAATCCTGTTTGCTCCCCACGCTTTCGTGCATGAGCGTCAATCTTGACCCAGGGGGCTGCCTTCGCCATCGGTGTTCCTCCACATATCTACGCATTTCACTGCTACACGTGGAATTCTACCCCCCTCTGCCAGATTCTAGCCTTGCAGTCTCCAATGCAATTCCCAGGTTGAGCCCGGGGATTTCACATCAGACTTACAAAACCGCCTGCGCACGCTTTACGCCCAGTAATTCCGATTAACGCTTGCACCCTACGTATTACCGCGGCTGCTGGCACGTAGTTAGCCGGTGCTTATTCTTCAGGTACCGTCATTAGCAAAAGATATTAGCTCTCACCGTTTCTTCCCTGACAAAAGAGCTTTACAACCCGAAGGCCTTCTTCACTCACGCGGCATTGCTGGATCAGGCTTTCGCCCATTGTCCAAAATTCCCCACTGCTGCCTCCCGTAGGAGTCTGGACCGTGTCTCAGTTCCAGTGTGGCTGGTCGTCCTCTCAGACCAGCTACTGATCGATGCCTTGGTAGGCTTTTACCCTACCAACTAGCTAATCAGATATCGGCCGCTCCACGAGCATGAGGTCTTGCGATCCCCCACTTTCATCCTTAGATCGTATGCGGTATTAGCGTAACTTTCGCTACGTTATCCCCCACTCTAGGGTACGTTCCGATATATTACTCACCCGTTCGCCACTCGCCACCAGAGCAAGCTCCGTGCTGCCGTTCGACTTGCATGTGTAAGGCATGCCGCCAGCGTTCAATCTGAGCCAGGATCAAACTCTTCAGTTTAATCTCTGTTTAATGTCATTTCTGACAGGTCGGACAGTATCACTACCATCCAAATCTTTTGCATTGCAAAAGATTTGCTCACTCAAAAAACTGACAGGCCACTACTTTCGTAGCGCCTATTTCATTATTTCTTGTGAACATTTGATATATTTTAAGTTAGACGTCAATCCGAAGATTGACGCTGCACTTACATCAAATGCCCACACTTATCGACTGTTAATTGTTAAAGAACTGTATTCGGTTACTGCTTTCGCGCTATCGACAAAGCGTTGTGTTTGTCAGCTGCGAAGAAGGAAGAGTATGAAGCATTTTGCTACGTCCGTCAACTCCTTCTTTTTTCTCACTTTACGCTGCATTTGCATGCATCGTTCAGCGAGGGGGCGAATTATAGCCTTGCTCTGCGCACCCCGCAAGCGCTATTTTGCAGCGGGGCAAATATTGCTGTGTGATATCGTAGCGC
>NZ_UEFQ01000009.1 GCF_900489465.1 Aequorivita sp. CIP111184
TAATATTTGCAGGACATGCTATAATTGGAGCGATAGTATCTTCAACCGTGACCACTGCGGTACAGGTAGAAACGTTTCCGTTATTATCGGTTACTGTAAGCACCACATTGTTCGTGCCTACATTGGAACAATCGAATGATGAAACGTCAATAGTTCTACTTGCAATTCCACATGCATCAGATGAACCACCATCCACATCAGCAGCAGTGATTGACACGTTTCCAGTAGC
>NZ_UEFQ01000033.1 GCF_900489465.1 Aequorivita sp. CIP111184
ATTTGACACATTTTCAAGCCTGATCAAAAAAACAAAGCTGCTTAAAGAGGCTTATATGGGTTGGGTTTTTATAAATTATGGGGTTGTGCAACGGTTACCGGTGTTGCCAACCGTTTTCTATTCCGCTTTTAGTATTTCAATCGTTTGTTTGCTTTCAGGCGGATTTTTAATTCTGACATTGATTTTCGTATAATTCCATTCATTATTTATGCGGTCAGCACTAATATCCAATTTAGCTTTTCCTTTTGTTCCTTTTAATCGGATTGTTGAATTCACCGTTTGGTTTTCATTCGTGTAATGGACTGATCCTTCTAAAATGGCTAGTTTGTCAATCGGTTCTATTTCACCAAGTAGTTCATTAACTTTTTGGTCAGATTTTACTTTTTCTAACGCATTTTCATAAAGTTCAGTATCTGAATATGCTTGAGCCAAATCAGCACTAATTCCTCCCATTCCGGAAGAAATAAAAACCGATATAATAATCAATAATATTCCGCTGGCAGGAACGAACCATTTCCAATTCATTTTCCACCAACTTTTCTGCTTAATCAGCTCATTATTCATTTTGTGTTATTTTTAATTCAAATAGATTTTTTGTAGTCTATATTTTCCTTATTCAAACTAAATTTCAATTGTTTTTACGGTTTTTCTCAAATGGTTGGTAACGGTTTGTATAAAAATAGTTGCGGGTTTACCTGCGAGGATTTTCCGCAGGAAAATCAGACGTAGTAAACCTGCAACGGCCTTTGTTTAAGCCCAAAATCGAGCAATTATTTTTATACTGTGTGCCTGTTGCACAAGTTAGCAATTTTCCTTAATTTCATGGTATGCAAGGAAAAAAGATCTACCAAGAAAAGCTCTTCAACGATTTCCGTTTGAGCG
>NZ_UEFQ01000001.1 GCF_900489465.1 Aequorivita sp. CIP111184
GTTGCGCTGATATTCTGCACGGTAATAGGTAACGCTGAACTTCTTTTCCTGTGCGCTTTTGCCCAAACAACTGCTCCTTATGGGGCAATCGATGCACACGTGCTTGCGAGCTCGGTATTCCTTTTTTCTAGTCTGCGTCCTGCTATCCAAAAACTCCTTGGTAAAAGGAATGGTCTTTCCCTGCGGACAGCGATAATAGTCTCCTTCCTCATTGTAAATAAAACCATCGGGGCCGCCTTTAAAGGTGCCGTGGGGAGGAATAAAACTTTTGAGGCCCTGTCTTTCAAGGAAAGCATAGTTTTCTCCGCTGCTGTAACCTGTGTCGGCCACGCAGTTTTCCCAGACCAGACCTTGTTGCCAAAGGCGTCGTTTTAACCTTTTGACGATATCGGGCAACTGCTGGTTGTCCTTTCCGTCGGCGTGATAGGCCTTGATATCGCTGATTACGTGATGGGCGGTGTCCACGCACAGCTGGCTCAAGTAGTTGAGCTTCCTTGCCTTGCCTGGTTTTACACTGATGCGTGCGTCGGGATCGGTAGGGCTGTAATGGGTCTTGTTGCTGGTATATTTACTTCCCTTGTTTCCCGCTCCCGGACGCTGATCTTGGTCTTTGTTCCAGCGTTTGGTGCGTGAGGCAATGGCATTGAGCTCCTTCTCCGTAGCGGTAATGCTGCGCTGGCCTTTATCTGATTTATCGCCTTTGCTCTTGCGAAAAGGTTTTTCTTTATCCATTGTGCTTATGTGGCGAATCTTACGCAGATGTGCTTCCAGTTCTTCCTCGGGAACTTTAAGCTCTAAACTATCCATAGAGGCATTGGCCTTTACAGGTGCACTGTCCACCGTCTGGGTATGGCCGCTGACCATCCCAGCATCTACGCAAAGTGTAAAAACCTTAGTGAATACTGCTTCAAAAACAGCTTCAGGAAAAAGTTGTCGTGTGCGGCTGATCGTTGAGTGCCAAGGAAGTTCCTCGTCTATGTCATAGCCTAAAAAGAAAAGAATGTCGAGACGCATCCCGCAATGGTCAACAAGCTTGCGGTCGCTGGTGATATTCTCCAAATAACCAACCAGACAGAGCTTGAAAAATACCACGGGGTCGATACTCTTCTGGCCGCTGTCGCCATAAAAGTCCCTTGTAAGTGCATATAAGTACTCTAGGTCCAGAGCCGACCGGAGCCG
>NZ_UEFQ01000004.1 GCF_900489465.1 Aequorivita sp. CIP111184
GTTAGCAAACACAGTACCTCAGCGAAATTTCGGTGTTTTAATAATGTGCATCGGACAAACCTCAACTTCAATTAAATATCATAAGTCAGAGCAATCCTTTTTTGGGAACTAAACACCATGTTGAACGGTATATAGCTGCAAAAACCGTTTATAATTTGAAACAGGGCTGATCTGAAAGTGAAGTGTTTTTTTACAAAGGAATTCTGTTCGCCCTAGTTTTTAGGCAAATTTTTTTTAATGGATCTTTAACCAAATTAAAACTGGTGCCCTGCTTCGTTCTGTTTCCAAAAAAGGTGGAGGTGTTTTTCCCGCCGCTACCTAAACGCCACTTTGGTAGTTGTTTATTAAAAAAAAATTATACCCTAACCCATTCGTCACACTATGTTTGCCTGCGCTGGGCAGGCATTTTGCCTCGGTAGCTGGGCAAGAAGACTAATGTATGGATTGGGATTTCCGGAAAGGTCTGTGCTGTACTACATTCGCTAACAAAGTATAAAAAAAATAGGGCAATTTGTCGCTCAATTCAATGGCTTGAGTATATTTGGATAACCGCCAAATTTTTAAATTTGGCTATTTGAAAAAGAAAAATAATAAGTAAAATTTAAAAATTCGGCTCTCGCTCAATCGAATAGTAGTTTCTGTTTTCAGCCCTACTATTTTTATACAAGACCGTT
>NZ_UEFQ01000021.1 GCF_900489465.1 Aequorivita sp. CIP111184
TTTCTCTAGAGAGATGTTGGTCTTGTTAACAAGGTTCACAACATTGCTAGCTGGGTTTGGATATAAAGCAATTCCAGCGTCCAAAGAATTTTGGTTCACCCCAAGGATGGATTCAATTGTAAGTTCAAAGTTACAGTTTGAAGTGTTTCCATACTCATCAGTAGAAGTCAAGTTGATAGTGTAAACACCATCAGACAAGCTTGTACCTGGAGCAGGATCCTGGGTAGTAATTGTTACAGGGTCTGTACAGTTATCAATTGCAGTAGCTTCGCCAGTTGCAAAATAATCAGGTACAATGTAGAACAAGTTACCTGCTCCTGGATCAACAGTTTGATCTGCTGGACAAGTAATT
>NZ_UEFQ01000023.1 GCF_900489465.1 Aequorivita sp. CIP111184
TGCAAGTACAACTATTGATGTTTCATCATTCGATTGCTCTAACATAGGAACGAACAATGTAGTATTTACAGTAACCGATAATAACGGAAACGTTTCTACTTGTACCGCAGTGGTAACCGTGGAAGACACTGTAGCGCCAACAGCGGTATGCCAGAACATTACCGTACAGCTTGATGCTACTGGAAACGTGTCAATCACTGCTGCTGATGTGGATGGTGGTTCATCTGATGCATGTGGAATTGCAAGTAGAACTATTGACGTTTCATCATTCGAT
>NZ_UEFQ01000003.1:0-1540 GCF_900489465.1 Aequorivita sp. CIP111184
ACCCCAGCCCATTGCCAACCCTGCTGTTGATTTGTACCAGTGCGACGATGGCACGACCTCTGGGGTTTTCAACCTTACGGACAATGATGCCAACATATTGGGTGGTCAGGATCCTGCGCTTTTCACGATCAAGTACTACCAGAGCTACCAGGACAGTTTTGACGACACGAACGAGATCTTGGGTGGAGTTCACATCATCGTTCCCCCATCCCCTCAGACCATCTTTGCCCGTATCGAGGACAATACGGGGAGCTGTTTTGATTTGACGGATTTCAAGATCTACTTTAGCCGTGCCATAGCGGGTATCGTTCCCGTGAACGCGAGCTATTGCGATACCAATGGGGACGGGGAGGAGATAATAGACCTTGAAGCTGAGTTCAACCCCTTGATTTTGGACGGCCAGCCCGCCTCCGACTACAATATTACCTACCACCTGAGCCAGGCTGACGCGGATGCCGGCACGGGAGCGTTGGCGATCCCCCATACGGTGCTTGCGCCTGGCCAGCAGATATTCATTAGGCTTGAGAACCGCGACATAGACCCAAACGGTGTTCCCTGTACGGATACTACGCAGAGCGTGATCATCACGATAGATACGCCTCCGACGATAAACATGACCCCGCCGAACCTAATTATGTGCGACGACAACAACGATGGTTTTGCGACCTTTGATCTTGGTCTTCAGAGCACCGTTATAACCCTTGGTGACCCCAACCTGACGGTATCATACCACGGGACGCTCGTGGATGCGCGCAACAATGCGCTGCCGCTGCCCAATTTCTATATCAACGACAGAAGGTACCTGGACTTTCCCAATACCGATCCCCTTGACGTAAACTATGGTACGGGCGGTGTTTGGGCTCGCGTTTCAAGTAGCACGAGCAGCTGTGTCTCCATAGTGCCCTTTGCGCTGGAGGTTCGCTTTTCACCAGTGGGTACAACGCCCGCCGAGCCGCTGAGAAAGTGCGATGACGCTGTGGCCGATGGCATAACGCGTTTTGATCTTACCGTAGTGGAGCCCGAGGTTTTGGGTACCCTAGACCCTTTGGGCTTCGACCTCTACTATTATGAAAATTTTGCCCAGGCGGTTCTTGCCGGTGACCTGGCCATAACGCCGACACCGGACTTTTCACAAGCGGTGGCGGATCCGACGAATTTTTTCAATGCCACCAACCCGCAGACCATCTATATACTGATCGTGAGCAATACGGGCGGTACCATCCCCCCCAACCCCAACAGTGCGGAGGGCTGCTACGACATCGTTGAGCTGCAGTTAATCGTGGACCCGCGGCCGGCAGATCTAGGGCCTTTTGAACTGATGCTCTGTGACGATGAGCTCCAGGGCAGTACCCTTACCGACGAGATTTCGACCTTTGACCTTACCAGTATAGACCCCGATGCGACCAACAACGACCCGAACCTGACTGTGGTATGGTTCTTTAGTTATGCGGACGAGGCGGCGGATATTCCCATCCCGAACCCGACCACATTCCAGAACAGTGTTACCCCACAAACGGTGATCGGTAGAGTGACCTCGGAA
>NZ_UEFQ01000003.1:1639-3472 GCF_900489465.1 Aequorivita sp. CIP111184
TTCGGCTGCAATACATTGGTTACTCTTACGTTGACCGTACTTCCGAACCCGAACCCGAATACCTCGCCCGACCCACTGGAACTCTGTGACGACGATGACGACGGGATCGTCGGTGGTTGGGACCCATCCCTGGCAGATGTGGATATTATAAACGGCGAGGCCAATGTGAGCGTGACCTACTACGAACTGCTGTCGGATGCGATTGCTGGCGTTGCCGGGACCGAAATAGTAGCCCCTTACACCAATACGACCCCTTTTAGCCAAATTATATTTGCCAGGGTGGAAAAGGATGTCCCCCCCGCAAGTGTTGGCTGTTTCACCATAGTGGAACTTGAGCTGCGCGTTATCGCTCTGCCGGAAAAGCCACAGATGCCACCCTTCGCGGACCCGTTCATCGGTTGTGACGAGAGCGGCAGCGGCACGGGTATCTTTAACCTGACCCTTCAGGACGATGGGGTGATCGGTAGCCAGGACCCCGCTAACTTTGTACTTCCCATTACCTATTACGAAAATCTTGCCGATGCAAATGCGGGCATTGCCGGAACGGAGATACTGAACCCTACCGCCTATATCAGTGCGGGGGCTGGCCAGCTTATCTATGTGCGCCTAGAGAGCCTGATAACCGGCTGTGCCCGTGTGACCCCTTTCGCGCTGCAGTTGGAACTTTTTCCCACCATTGGTACCGGGAACGACCTTACCCTTTGCGACGACATGGTAAACGGCAGTACCGTGGATGACGGGATCTCCACATTCGACCTTACCATCAATACACCGCTGATCAACCTTGGCAACCCCAACCTAGAGGTTTTCTATTATGCGACCCCTATCGACCAGCAGAACAACAACCCCATAGCCAACCCGGGCGCCTACCAGAACATCACGAGCCCGCAACAGCGCATCTATGTTACCGTTTTCAGTGAAAACGGCTGTAGGGCCACCAATTCGTTTTTGATAATTGTAGATCCTACCCCGATCGCATTTTCGCCCGGGGCGATGATCGCCTGCGATTCTAATGGCGATGGCTTCGCGCTGTTCGATCTTTCCACACAGAGCGCCTTCATTACGGCGGGCGATGCAAACCTCACGGTGAGCTACCACAGGACCCTGTTGGATGCCGAGAACAATGTGCTCCCCATTACCGTTCCCTACGAGAACGACCAGATCTATCTTGATGTGCCCATTACCGATCCTTCCGACCCACGTTATGGTACGGGCGGAGTCTGGGCAAGGGTCGTGACCACGGTGAACAGTTGCCACAGGACTATTTCGTTCGCGCTGGAAGTACATGCCTCCCCAACTGCTACCGAACCGGAGCCCCTGAGAGAGTGTGACGATGCTGTTGCAGACGGTTTTACCCTTTTCAATTTAACACAAGTCGAGGGCGAGGTTCTCGGCACCCTAGACCCGAATGGGTTCGACCTCTATTATTATGAAGATCTTGCCGACGCGCAATTGGCAGGTGACCTAGCCCTGACCAACCCGGACTTTTCGGCCTCGATCGGCAATCCGGCGGCCTATACGAACACGAGCAACCCACAGACCATCTATATATTGGTGGTCGGGAACGCAAACAGCACATTGCCCCCCAACCCGAACAGTGGAGAGGGATGTTACGACATCGTGGAACTGACCCTAATCGTAGATCCAATCCCGGTGAACAACGGGCCTTTCGAATATCCACTTTGTGATGACGAACTGCAGGGCAGTACCCCGACCGATGAGATCTCGACCTTTGATCTGACCACGCGTAACCTATTGATAACGGGCGGAAACCCTGATTTGAGCGTTGCCTGGTTCGACGCTTTGGGCAATCCGATCCTAGACCCCACTACG
>NZ_UEFQ01000003.1:3568-6247 GCF_900489465.1 Aequorivita sp. CIP111184
AGTTGTCGGGACGGTGAGCTCGCAATTTGGATGTTCGAACAACGTTACGGTCACCTTGACCGTATTGCCGAACCCGAACGCAAAGACAGACCCGGACCCGATTGTTTTCTGTGATGACGACGATGACGGGATCGTGGATACCTTCGACCTTACCGTGCGTGACCTTGAGATACTGAACGGCGAGACCGACGTTACCATTTTCTATTACGAGACACTGCAGGAAGCAGAGGCCGGCGTTGCCGGAACGGAGATAGTGAGCCCCTATACGAATATAGTTCCCTATAGCCAATTTGTTTATGCACGTGTTACCAACCGCGTGCCGCCGGAATTACTCCCTTGCTATGCCATCGTACAGCTGGAGCTTATCGTAGTGCCGTTGCCGGATATGCCCGATGCCAACTTCCAGGACCCAATTGTCGTATGTGACGAAGATGGGGACGGCCTGGCGATTTTCGATCTTACCATCCAGAATGCATCCGTTTATGGCCTACAGGATCCAGCGGATTTTGAGCCCATAACCTATTATACCAGTTTGGCCGCTGCCGAAGCGGGCACCAACTTTATTGATCCGGCGGATGCCTTTTCAAGTACGGGCCAGACTATTTGGGTACGCCTGGAAAGCTTGGCCACAGGTTGCGCAAGGATAACCCCTTTCGAGATTGTTGTAGGGGAGTTCCCGGGTTCGGGAACCGCCGATGACCTTGTGCTCTGTGACGATGAAGTTAACGGAAGCACCAACGATGACGGTATTTCCACCTTCAACCTAACGTTGAACACTCCCATAGTTACGGGCGGCGACCCTACCCTTACCGTTTATTATTACGCCACCGCGGCCGACCAGAACGACGATATCCGTATCGCGTTCCCATCCGCGTACCAGAACATCACCACCCCCCAACAGGAGATATTCGTGACCGTACTGGGGCAGAACACCTGTAGGGCAAACCTTAGCTTCTTTATAACGGTGAACCCGAACCCAGCGCCCGTGGTGCCAACGCCATTGGTTGCGTGCGATGTTGACGGCAACGGCTTTACCTCCTTTGACCTGGAGAGCAAGACTGCCGAGATACGTGGCGGTGATCCTACCTTGATCATTACCTACCACGAGAACCTATTGGATGCCAATACCGGCAATTTTCCATTGGCAAGTCCGTACGAGAACATAGTTGCATTTAACCAAACACTATATGTCCGTGCGGCCTACAATACCCCGCCCGCGGGCACCGGCTGTTATACCATTGTGGAGTTGGAGCTTGTGGTGAAGCCTTCCCCGGTAGTCCCACAGGACCTTCCGGACCTTATTGCTTGCGACGATGATGGCTTTGCGGAATTCGACCTTACGGTACAGGAAGACCTGATATTGGGGAACCCGCCGCAGACGGATGTTACCATTACCTACCACGTGAACCAGGCCGATGCCCTTGCGGGAATAAACTGGATCGCTTCTCCGGAGTCCTATACCAACGTTGCCAGCCCCCAGACCATCTGGGTGCGTTTGGACGACGACCTGACGGAATGTTTTGCAATAGGCCAGTTTGATCTTATAGTGACCAATGGGCTTCCTATAACCGATCCAGCCCCGTTGGAGCTTTGCGATGACCTAGGCGAGGACAACGACGGCACCACCACCTTCGACCTTACGGTAAAGAACAGCGAAATAACCAATGGAGTGCTTACCCAGGGTGTTTCTTATTTTGAAACGCAAGATGATGCCCAGAACAACACAAACCGTATTGATCCTGAGACTGCGTATGTCAATCAAACCAACCCTCAGATAGTATATGTTAGGGTAGAGGACAGCAACAGTTCCTGTGTATCATTTACAACACTGACACTAAAAGTACTGAGCAATCCAAACCCGGTAGTTCCCGATCCGATTGAGCTTTGCGACAAGAACGTGATCATTCCTCCGGGGCCCTACGATGGGGTGGAGCTGTTCGATCTTACCGTACGAGAGGCACAGATCCTTAATGGGAACAACTGGACAATAGGTTACTTTGTAAGTTATGATGATGCCGTTAACGAGGCAAATGAAATTATCGCGCCAGAAGTTACCGCCTATCAAAACACCAGTAACCCGCAGACCATCTATGTGCGCACCACCAATCCAAACTCATTATGTTTTGAAATCGTGGAACTGGAGCTGATCGTTAATCCATTGCCGGACGATACTGCAATAGTATCGCCATATGTTGCTTGTGCATTTGGCGGCAGTGAAATAGGCATGTTTGATCTGGAGACAAAAGTTGGCGAGATTTTGGGCGGACAGCCCCAACCGCCTTTTGAGGTAAGTTTTTACCTGACCGCGCTAGATGCAGAAGTTGGATCTCCGCGTATCGTAGGCACTACCACTTTTCAGAACTCAACAAACCCACAGACTATATATACGGGTATATTGAATACAGAAACAGGTTGCTATATAGGAGGAGTGCAAAGCTTTGAGCTCATCGTGCAGCCGGGCGCCATCGCGGTCGCCCCCGCGGAGCCCTTTGTGATCTGCGACAACCTTCCGCCCAGCGATGGCTTTGCGGAGTTCGACCTTGACGATGTGACCAACCAGCAGGTCTCAGACCTGCGTGCGGGGATCTTGGCGGGGCAGGACCCTACGGAATTCAGCCTTTCATTTTATGAAACCCTTGAAGGGGCTGAGACCGGCGTTGGGGCCATTGCCTTTCCGTA
>NZ_UEFQ01000011.1 GCF_900489465.1 Aequorivita sp. CIP111184
AACATCTGTATTTGTATTTGCGTAGGAATAAGTAATACCCCAAGCGTTAAGCGTTCCTGAATCACCAGCGACAGCATCAGAAATAGTAATAATCCAGTCCCCCATTGTGCTTTCACCGTTGAAAGCAGCAAGTGGGTTGTTAGGAGTGAAAGTACCATCAATTGTTGGTACGCCAGCACCACATTGGGTTTCTACTGCGCCTGTACCTGCATCATCAAGTGTTGCAAGGATATCATCACCACTACAGCCAAATCCTGTTCCAGTATAACCTGGACGGTCAACAATCGTAACGACTGTACCTGTAGGAGATGTAATCGTTGTAGTAACATCACCTACCCAAGTATGTGAGATATCTAAGTTTACATTTAAATCTGTTATAACAACATCTTCAGTTATTGTAAGTATAGAGGTTGTTCCAACTGGATCACCATCTGGAATGGCCAATCCTGGGCTATC
>NZ_UEFQ01000002.1:0-1190 GCF_900489465.1 Aequorivita sp. CIP111184
GAGCCTGATCCAGCCATGCCGCGTGCAGGAAGACGGCCCTATGGGTTGTAAACTGCTTTTTTACGGGAAGAAACACCGCTACGTGTAGCGGCTTGACGGTACCGTACGAATAAGGACCGGCTAACTCCGTGCCAGCAGCCGCGGTAATACGGAGGGTCCGAGCGTTATCCGGAATCATTGGGTTTAAAGGGTCCGTAGGCGGACGTCTAAGTCAGTGGTGAAATTCTGCAGCTCAACTGTAGAACTGCCATTGATACTGGTCGTCTTGAATCGTTGTGAAGTGGCTAGAATATGTAGTGTAGCGGTGAAATGCTTAGATATTACATAGAATACCGATTGCGAAGGCAGGTCACTAACAACGTATTGACGCTGATGGACGAAAGCGTGGGGAGCGAACAGGATTAGATACCCTGGTAGTCCACGCCGTAAACGATGGATACTAGCTGTCCGGCGCACATTGGTGTGCTGGGTGGCCAAGCGAAAGTGATAAGTATCCCACCTGGGGAGTACGTTCGCAAGAATGAAACTCAAAGGAATTGACGGGGGCCCGCACAAGCGGTGGAGCATGTGGTTTAATTCGATGATACGCGAGGAACCTTACCAGGGCTTAAATGTAGTCTGACAGATTTGGAAACAGATCCTTCTTCGGACAGATTACAAGGTGCTGCATGGTTGTCGTCAGCTCGTGCCGTGAGGTGTCAGGTTAAGTCCTATAACGAGCGCAACCCCTGTTGTTAGTTGCCAGCGAGTCATGTCGGGAACTCTAACAAGACTGCCGGTGCAAACCGTGAGGAAGGTGGGGATGACGTCAAATCATCACGGCCCTTACGTCCTGGGCCACACACGTGCTACAATGGCAGGTACAATGGGCAGCCACTGCGCAAGCAGGAGCGAATCCACAAAACCTGTCTCAGTTCGGATCGGGGTCTGCAACTCGACCCCGTGAAGCTGGAATCGCTAGTAATCGGATATCAGCCATGATCCGGTGAATACGTTCCCGGGCCTTGTACACACCGCCCGTCAAGCCATGGAAGCTGGAAGCACCTGAAGTCCGTCACCGCAAGGAGCGGCCTAGGGTGAAGCTGGTAACTGGGGCTAAGTCGTAACAAGGTAGCCGTACCGGAAGGTGCGGCTGGAACACCTCCTTTCTAGAGAAAGACGACCGAAAATTCAACAAGAGAGACTCTTAC
>NZ_UEFQ01000002.1:1287-4383 GCF_900489465.1 Aequorivita sp. CIP111184
AGGATCCAGACAGTTCATTGACATATTGGAAATAAAGAATACGAGAAAAGTAATAATAAAGAGGTATGCTTCGGGCATACCAAATTTTTGAATCAAACTCATTAAAGAGCAAAAAGTACAATAAGCAAAATAAGGGCGTATGGGGAATGCCTAGGCTCTCAGAGGCGAAGAAGGACGTGATAAGCTGCGAAAAGCTGCGGGGATTGGCACATACAAGTTGATCCGCAGGTATCCGAATGGGGCAACCCACCATATTGAAGATATGGTATCCGCAAGGAAGCAAACCCGGGGAACTGAAACATCTAAGTACCCGGAGGAAGAGAAAACAATAGTGATTCCGATAGTAGCGGCGAGCGAAATCGGATTAGCCCAAACCAATGCTGTTACGGCAGTATTGGGGTTGTAGGACCACGACATTTGGTGCTTTACGAATAAGAACACGTTGGAAAGCGTGGCCATAGACGGTGATAGCCCGGTATTAGTAAGGACAGTTACCGATAGTGGTATCCTGAGTAGTGCGGGGCACGTGAAACCCTGTATGAATCCGGCGGGACCATCCGCCAAGGCTAAATACTCCTGAGAGACCGATAGTGAACCAGTACCGTGAGGGAAAGGTGAAAAGAACCGTGAACAACGGAGTGAAATAGAACCTGAAACCATACGCTTACAAGCGGTCGGAGCGGCGCAAGCTGTGACGGCGTGCCTTTTGCATAATGAGCCTACGAGTTACTGTTGCCAGCAAGGTTAAGGTCCTAAGGACCGGAGCCGCAGCGAAAGCGAGTCTGAATAGGGCGCTTCAGTTGGTAGTAGTAGACGCGAAACCGTGTGATCTACCCTTGGGCAGGTTGAAGTTTGGGTAACACCAAATGGAGGACCGAACCCGTTGACGTTGAAAAGTCTTGGGATGACCTGAGGGTAGGGGTGAAAGGCCAATCAAACTCGGAAATAGCTCGTACTCCCCGAAATGCATTTAGGTGCAGCGTTGATTTATAGTTTTATAGAGGTAGAGCTACTGATTGGATGCGGGGGCTTCACCGCCTACCAATTCCTGACAAACTCCGAATGCTATAAAATGTTGATCAGCAGTGAGGGCATGGGTGCTAAGGTCCATGTCCGAGAGGGAAAGAACCCAGACCATCAGCTAAGGTCCCCAAATGTATGTTAAGTTGAAAAAACGAGGTTGGACTGCACAGACAGCTAGGATGTTGGCTTGGAAGCAGCCATTCATTTAAAGAGTGCGTAACAGCTCACTAGTCGAGCGGTCCGGCATGGATAATAATCGGGCATAAACATACTACCGAAGCTATGGACTTATATTTATATAAGTGGTAGGGGAGCATTCTGTTTGCGCCGAAGGTGCGTCGCGAGGCGTGCTGGAGCGGACAGAAAAGAAAATGTAGGCATAAGTAACGATAATGCGGGCGAGAAACCCGCACTCCGAAAGACTAAGGTTTCCCCAGCTATGCTAATCAGCTGGGGGTTAGTCGGGGCCTAACGCGAACCCGAAAGGGGTAGTGGATGGACAACAGGTTAATATTCCTGTACCTGCTCACGCTAAAAGTGACGGAGGCGCAAATTTGGTGCGAACTGACGGAATAGTTCGTTGAAGCCAGTGGTAACACGGCGATAGTACACTGAGGCTCCGGCCAAGGTGATAATCCAGAGTAGCGACTTCCAAGAAAAACGAGTGAAGCAGCCCGTACCCTAAACCGACACAGGTGGTTGGGATGAGAATTCTAAGGAGCTCGAGAGATTCATGGCTAAGGAACTAGGCAAAATCGACCCGTAACTTCGGGAGAAGGGTCGCCCCCAGTAATGGGGGCCGCAGTGAAGAGGTCCAGGCGACTGTTTATCAAAAACACAGGGCTCTGCAAAATCGAAAGATGAAGTATAGGGCCTGACACCTGCCCGGTGCTGGAAGGTTAAGAGGAGATGTCATCCTTCGGGAGAAGCATTGAATTGAAGCCCCAGTAAACGGCGGCCGTAACTATAACGGTCCTAAGGTAGCGAAATTCCTTGTCGGGTAAGTTCCGACCTGCACGAATGGTGTAACGATCTGGACACTGTCTCAGCCATGAGCTCGGTGAAATTGTAGTATCGGTGAAGATGCCGATTACCCGCTGTGGGACGAAAAGACCCCGTGCACCTTTACTATAGCTTAGTATTGGTTTTGGACAAGTAATGTGTAGGATAGGTGGGAGACTTTGAAGTGGCGTCGCCAGGCGTCGTGGAGTCATTGTTGAAATACCACCCTTTGCTTGTCTAGAGTCTAACCCTTCACAAAAGGGGACAGTGCTTGGTGGGTAGTTTGACTGGGGTGGTCGCCTCCAAAAGAGTAACGGAGGCTTCTAAAGGTTCCCTCAATACGGTTGGCAATCGTGTGTAGAGTGCAATGGCATAAGGGAGCTTGACTGAGAGACCTACAAGTCGATCAGGTACGAAAGTAGAGCATAGTGATCCGGTGGTTCCGCATGGAAGGGCCATCGCTCAAAGGATAAAAGGTACGCCGGGGATAACAGGCTGATCTCCCCCAAGAGCTCACATCGACGGGGGGGTTTGGCACCTCGATGTCGGCTCGTCACATCCTGGGGCTGGAGAAGGTCCCAAGGGTTGGGCTGTTCGCCCATTAAAGTGGCACGCGAGCTGGGTTCAGAACGTCGTGAGACAGTTCGGTCTCTATCTACAGTGGGCGCAAGAAATTTGAGTGGATCTGATCCTAGTACGAGAGGACCGGATTGGACTGACCGCTGGTGCACCAGTTGTTCCGCCAGGAGCATCGCTGGGTAGCTACGTCGGGAAGGGATAAGCGCTGAAAGCATATAAGCGCGAAACCCACCACAAGATGAGATTTCTTTAAAGGGCCGTGGGAGACTACCACGTTGATAGGCCGCAGGTGTAAGGGCAGTAATGTCCCAGCCGAGCGGTACTAATAGCCCGTAAGCTTATGTACGACGCCTCCCCCCGCAAGGGGGGAAGCAAACTCTTTCTTAAGTTGATTCACTTTTCTTCTATTGTTTATTTCCTGATATGTCAAGATATTTGTTGCGCACAGCGCAACGCTTTAGGCTCTAAGCCTTAAGCCACGGGCCCTAAAAA
>NZ_UEFQ01000014.1 GCF_900489465.1 Aequorivita sp. CIP111184
ATTAGTTATTATTTATTATTTTTTAGTGAGTAGTGAGTAGTGAGTAGTGAGTAGTGAGTAGTGAGTAGTGAGTAGTGAGTAAAAAATCAAAATAAATTAAATGCCAAAAATATTCTTAAAAATAGCTCTTATAAGTTCCGCAATTCTTTTACAAAGTTGTGGGCCGTATTCGTTTACTGGAGCAGATATTAATTACAATACTACAAGAACGGTACAGGTAAATTATTTTCAAAATAACGCCCCAATTGTTGAGCCTGGAATTGCAAGAGATTTTACGCAAAAATTACAGGATTTATTATTAAACCAAACAAGTTTAGATTTGGTAAACAGTAGTGGCGATTTAGTTTACGAAGGAGAAATTACACAATTTTACATCGCGCCAATTACTGCAACCTCAAACAGTACGGCAGCCCAAAATAGACTTACCATTGCAATTAATATACGTTTTTACAACACAAAAGATCCTTTGAAAGATTTTGAGCAACCTTTCAGTTTTTATTATGATTATCCGGGAACAACACAGTTAACGGGTTCAAAGCTGGATGCGGCGGTTGATATTATTTTTGAACGATTAACACAGGACATCTTTAACAAATCACTTGCAAACTGGTAGCATTTTGAACACATCAAATTTTACATATTTACTTGCCAATCCGCAGAAAATAACTTCTGAGGATTTAGCTGCTTTGGATGTGCTCGTTAAAAAATACCCTTATTTTCAAAGTGCGCGGGCATTACAGTTAAAAGGTTTAAAAAATCAGGAAAGTTTTCTTTATAATGATGCATTGAAGCTTACTGCAGCACATACCACAGATCGCGATATTTTATTTGAATATATCACTTCAGAAAAATTTATTCAGAATGAAATTTCGCAAAATATTTTACAGCACGATGCTTCGGTGGATGAAATTAAAGTTATTTCAGAAAATATCTCGGAACAAATTAGCCTTGAGATAGACAAGCAAATGAAGGCCGAAATGCAAAAGGCCGAAAATATTTTGAATCCAGAACTTTTCCAAAGAAAGATAGCATCGGTTACCAATTTAGCTGAAAAGAGAAAAGTTGAATCTGGCAAAATACTGCAACCAGACAAGCCCTTGGAATTTACAAAAAGTGACACACATTCCTTTTCAGAATGGCTAAAACTGACAAAAGCAAAACCAATTGTGCGTACGGAAGAATCTTCAAAATTAGAAAGTGAAAATTTTGTCAAAGACAATTTACCTTTTAAAAATTCTGCACCAGAAGAAGTTTCTGCACAGGAGGAAAAAGAGCGAAAATTCGAGTTAATAGACAAGTTTATTCAGGAACGTCCGAAAATAATTCCTTCGGAAATAGAAAAAAAAGCGCCAAAAGAAGAAAATAACAACTCAACAAAACCTTATACACAACCTTCCGATTCGCTAATGACGGAGACTTTGGCGAAAGTTTACTTACAACAAAAGAACTATAAAAAAGCAATTCAAGCATATAAAATTTTAATTTTGAAAAATCCCGAAAAAAGTGGTTTCTTTGCAGACCAAATTCGGGCGATAGATAAATTGATTAATTCAGAACAATCATGAGTACTTTTACAATATTTTTAATTTTGATAATGATAGTGGCCTTTTTGTTGGTCGTAGTTATAATGGTTCAAAACCCAAAAGGTGGCGGTCTTTCATCATCGTTCGGCGGTGGTGGTGGCGCACAGATTGGTGGTGTGCAGAAAACAAGCGACTTTTTAGATAAAAGTACTTGGACACTTGCAACCATTATGCTCCTATTGATTTTAGGTTCCAATATTTTTATAATGGGAAGCAATACTATTCAGTCAAAAACTTTTGACGAAAACGCAATTCCTTCAGTACCAACAACACAAATGCCTGCACCAACTGCAACAGACACTACAAACTAATAATTAGTTACAACATATTTTAAAGATGCCAGCTTATGACAAGCTGGCATTTTTGTTTTATAAACTGTCAGTTTATGGGCAGTGGCACAATTTCTGCCCATTAGCTCTCCAAACATTAAACTCAAGTTTAACAACTAAAAAATAAAATTGAAATGGCATTAAAAATTCAACCCCTTGCAGATAGAGTTCTGGTTCAGCCGCAAGAAGCTGAGACTAAAACCGCATCTGGTATATACATTCCAGATTCTGCAAAAGAAAAACCACAAAAAGGTAAAGTAGTTGCCGTTGGTAAAGGCAAAGAAGATTACAAAATGACCGTGAAGGTTGGTGATACCGTTCTTTATGGAAAGTACTCTGGCAGCGAACTAAAGTTTGATGGTAAAGATTACCTGATTATGCGCGAAGATGATATTTTAGCCATCATCTAACATTTCATAAATAAATTTAAGAATTAGTTTAACCAAAGCTTAAGGCATATAGCCAAAAGCATAAAGCATTTTAAAAAATGGCAAAAGATATAAAATTTGATGTAGAAGCCCGCGACGCAATAAAACGCGGCGTTGATGCATTGGCAAACGCAGTAAAAGTAACATTGGGTCCAAAAGGCCGTAATGTAATTATCAGTAAATCTTTCGGCGCACCACAGGTGACTAAAGATGGTGTTACTGTTGCAAAAGAAATTGAACTTGAAGATGCGCTGGAAAATATGGGTGCACAGATGGTGAAAGAAGTAGCTTCAAAAACCAACGATCTTGCTGGTGATGGAACGACAACCGCTACCGTTCTTGCACAAGCAATTGTAAAAGAAGGTCTAAGAAATGTTGCTGCTGGCGCAAATCCAATGGATTTGAAACGCGGTATTGACAAAGCTGTTGAAGCCATCGTTAAAAATTTAGAAAGCCAATCTACTAAAGTTGGTAATTCTTCCGAAATGATAAAGCAAGTTGCTTCCATTTCTGCAAATAACGACGAACTAATTGGAGAACTGATAGCTAAGGCTTTCGGAAAAGTTGGTAAAGAAGGTGTTATAACCGTTGAAGAATCTAAAGGAACTGAAACTTATGTTGATGTTGTTGAAGGGATGCAGTTTGACCGAGGATACCTTTCTCCATATTTCGTAACCGATACCGAAAAAATGCAAACTGAATTGGACAACCCAATGATTTTGCTTTATGATAAGAAAATTTCTTCAATGAAAGATTTACTTCCTATTCTTGAGCCAGTGGCACAACAAGGAAAATCTTTATTGATTATTGCTGAAGATGTTGACGGCGAAGCATTGGCTACTTTAGTAGTAAACAAACTTCGCGGGTCTTTGAAAATTGCAGCTGTAAAAGCTCCAGGTTTCGGTGACAGAAGAAAAGCTATGCTTGAAGACATAGCAGTACTGACTGGAGGAACCGTTATAGCTGAAGAGCGCGGCTTCACTTTGGAAAATGCAACAATTGATATGTTGGGCTCTGCGGAAACCGTTACTATCGATAAAGACAATACAACCATTGTAAATGGTGCAGGAGACAAAAAGGATATTAAAGGCCGTGTAAGCCAAATAAAATCTCAAATAGAGTCTACTACTAGTGATTACGACAAAGAAAAATTGCAAGAACGTTTGGCTAAATTAGCTGGCGGTGTTGCCGTTCTTTACGTAGGTGCTGCTTCAGAGGTTGAAATGAAAGAGAAAAAAGACCGTGTGGATGATGCACTTAACGCAACCCGTGCGGCTGTAGAAGAAGGCATTGTTGCCGGTGGTGGTGTAGCTTTGGTTCGTGCTATTGAGGTTTTGAAAAAACTTACAACACAAACTTTAGATGAAACTACAGGCGTGCAAATTGTAGCCCGTGCAATTGAAGCACCGCTTCGCACCATTGTTGAAAATGGTGGCGGTGAAGGTTCTGTAGTAATCAATAAAGTTTTGGAAGGAAAGAAAAACTTTGGTTACGACGCTAAGACCGAAACCTATGTTGATATGCTAAAAGCAGGTATTATCGATCCTAAAAAAGTAACACGTATTGCGCTTGAAAACGCTGCTTCGGTTGCTGGAATGATTCTTACAACTGAATGTGCTTTAGTTGATATTAAAGAAGATAATGCCGGCGGCGGAATGCCAGGCGGTATGGGCGGTGGTATGCCCGGAATGATGTAATTCCAAAAAAAATTAATAGTATTAAACCTCACAGGTCTTCAAGATTTGTGAGGTTTTTTTATGTTGAAGTACTCTTAAAAAGTAACCTCAACCTCCTTCAATTCACCGTTTCTATTAATAGTAACTGTTGCGGTTTCTCCTTTTTCAAATTTTGAAAGACTTTTCATATAACTCATCATATCTGTCACTTCAAATTCTCCCATTTTTACTACTATATCGCCTTTTTGAAGTCCTGCTTTTTGAGCTGGTTTTTCTTCGCTAACACCATCAATCCGCATTCCTTTTCCGCTGAAAAGATAATCGGGTACAACGCCCAATGTTACTTTAAAATCTGGAACAGCCTCACTTTCATTTTTGGTTTTTCTGAAAGGAAGTTTTGGTTGGCTGTCTAAATCTTTTATGATACTGAAAATATAATTTGAAATGATATCCATTCCATCAAAATTCACCTTTTCTGTATCGTCACTAGGTTTGTGATAATCTTCGTGTTGTCCAGTGAAAAAGTGAAGCACCGGAATATCTGCCAAATAAAAAGAAGTGTGATCGCTCGGACCAACGCCACTTTCATTTTCTATAATTTTCAAACTACCTGCGTTTGCGTTTACGGTTTGTTTTAAAATAGGCGATGTTCCCAAGCCGTAAACAGCCAAAGCGTTTTCAGAATTAAGCCTTCCCACCATATCCATGTTCAGCATATAGGTTACTTTTTTTGTATCAATAGTTGGGTTTTTTACGAAATAATTTGAACCCAATAATCCTTCTTCTTCACCCGAAAAGGCAATGAAGAGATAGTTGTTGTTCTTTGGAGAATCTTTCTTTTGAAGCGAATCTGCTAAATGCAACATTATCGCCACTCCGCTCGCATTATCATCCGCACCATTATGTATTGCTGGGCCTTCACGATAAAGCGAACCTTCGCCGCCCATTCCTAAATGGTCATAATGCGCACCGATTACAACAGTGTTTTCAGACTTGTTGTCCAAATATGCAATTACGTTTTCACCAGTTTCGGTGCTATCATTATTTTCCGAAGTAAATTCTGCTTCTTGGTGTGGGTTTTTACTGGCCTTAAAAGTGAATTTTTGAAGATACCCATCAGTTCCTTTTGGTTGCAATCCTAAATCAGTGAACCTTGTTGCTATATATTCTGCAGCTTTCTTTTCGTCTTCTGAACCCGTCTTTCTTCCATTCAAACTATCATTAGCCAAAACGGAGACATCTTCCTTCATACTAACGGACTTCACTTTTGTTTCCTTGCAGGAAAAAACAAGCATTACGAGAAATAACAGTATAATTGTGCGCATATCATTACTTTTGCTCAAAAGTACATTAAAAATGAAAATATTATATACCCTACTATTTGTTTCCGTTTTTATGAGTTGTAAAAATCAAGGGAAAGATACTGAGAAAGAATTATCCAACTCAACTGAAAAAAAATCAACAGCAACTCTTGATCCCCAAACAAAAGATACTTTAATCTATTCCGAAGAAAAACACTTCAAAAACATTCGGCAAGTAACATTTGGAGGTGATAACGCAGAGGCATATTGGAGTTTCGACGATAGCAAGCTCATCTTCCAAAGCAACTACAAAAATTGGGGTGTAAACTGCGACCAAATGTTTTTGATGAATGCCGATGAAACTTTTAATGATAAACAGCCGCCAATGGTAAGCACGGGAAAAGGCAGAACTACCTGTAGTTATTTTCTGCCAGACGGAAAACATATTGTTTATGGGAGCACCCACTTAAAAGACGTAAACTGCCCAAAGGTTCCACTGAAAAAAGAAGGAAAATATGTCTGGCCAGTTTATGACAGCTTCGATATCTTCGTTGCAGATTTGGATGGAAATATTACAGCACAATTAACAAACGAACCTGGGTACGATGCCGAAGCGACCGTTTCACCAAAGGGCGATAAAATTGTTTTCACCTCAATGCGCAGTGGCGATTTAGAGCTTTACACAATGGATATTGACGGTAAAAATATAAAACAAATTACTGATGAATTAGGTTATGATGGAGGCGCATTCTTTTCGCCCGACGGTTCAAAATTAATTTTCCGCGCTTCCCGCCCAAAAACCGAAACAGCAATAAAGGAGTACAAAGATTTGTTAGCCCAAGGTTTAGTGCAGCCGACCGAAATGGAACTTTTTATCTGCAACGCAGACGGAAGTGATTTAAGGCAACTTACACATTTAGGTAATGCTAATTGGGCGCCGTTCTTCCATCCTTCGGGGAAAAAGATTTTATTTTCAAGCAATTTTGAGGCAGAAAGAGGATTTCCTTTTAATCTATATTTGATAGATATTGACGGGAAAAATTTAGAACGCGTTACACATGGTAGAACATTTGATGCCTTTCCAGTATTTTCAAATGATGGCAAAAAACTGGTTTTTTCTTCCAATAGAAATAATGGCGGCGGGCACGACACCAACCTTTTTATTGCTGAATGGCAAGACTGAGTTGATTAACGATTGTGGATTGCTGATTTAGATTTTTTGAATTCTAGCTAACGATTAAAAATAACGGTTTTTTGAATTTCATTAAATTATATAAAATCCCACTTTTATTTGCGGCACTTTCCATCGCATTTTACATCAGTTTTGGATATGATTTGGAACGAAGTGATTTTGTAAAACTCATCTCGCTTTATTCTGCCCTATTTGTTATCGCCTTTTTATTTGTCGAAAAATTTACACCAAAGCGTAGGGAAAGCTTTTTGGTTTTAGTCAGTTTTGGAATTATTTTCCGAATTGTTTTTATTGCTGCTGTTCCCAATCTCTCTCAGGATTTTTATCGGTTTTTGTGGGATGGACGGTTGCTGTTGCAAGGTGTAAGTCCCTATTTGTTTACTCCTGACCTTTCGACTGCGCTCGAGGTAACAGTTGAACAATCGCAACAATTGATTGACGGAATGGGCGCATTAAATGCAAGCCATTTCAGTAATTATCCACCCATTAATCAATTGTTTTTTACTATTGCTGCGCTCTTTGCGGGAAAAAGTATTTTGGGTTCAGCAATAGTTCTTCGGATAGTAATTATTTTAGCAGATATTGGAATTCTATATTTTGGGAAAAAAATATTGGAGAAGATGAATCTTCCAATCAAAAATATTTTTTGGTATTTTCTGAATCCTTTTATAATTATTGAACTTACCGGAAACCTTCATTTTGAAGGGGTGATGCTTTTCTTCTTTGTTTGGGGATTATATTTACTTTTTAATGGAAAATGGTTTTGGGCGGCCCTTTTAATTGGGTGTTCTATTTCGGTGAAATTGATTCCGCTATTGTATTTGCCCTTGTTTTTGGGGTATTTTATAAATAAAATAGATACTACAGACATTCAAAAACGCTTCGATAAGCTCAGCTTGACATCTTTATTTAAATTTTATATAGTAGTGTTAGTTACTACTGCAATTACATTTCTTCCTTTTTTGTCTTCGGCATTTATCCAGAATTTTTCATCAACCATAGCGCTTTGGTTTCAGAATTTTGAGTTTAATGCGAGTATTTATTATGTAATTCGGTGGATTGGTTTCGAAATAGTTGGGTGGAATTTGATTGAAACAGTTGGGAAAATTCTGCCTGTTTTGGTATTGATTTTCGTTTCGGGAATTGCTTTTTTCAGAAAAAATAAAACACCTCAGCAATTATTAACCGCTATGCTTTTTGCTATTTTGTTTTACTTTCTGCTGTCAACCACCGTGCATCCTTGGTACATTGCCACTCCTCTTTTGCTGTCGGTTTTTACGAAATACAAATTTCCAATTGTTTGGAGTTTTGCAGTGATGCTTAGTTATTCAGCTTACGGAGTAAATGGTTTTGATGAAAAGCTTTGGTTGGTGGCTTTGGAATATATTATTGTTATTGGATTCGCTTTTCAGGAAATTTTTCAATCAAAATTTAAACCTACAAGATTTTGAAAACCTTGCAGGCTTATAATTATTTCTTTACCCGTTCTAATCTGTAGAAATCTTTTCTTCTGTCCTTTAAATTTCGAACTGCCCCAAAAGTATGAAGTTCGCGGAGTAAATCAACATCAACATCAGCCACCAAAATCATTTCGGTATTTGGAGTTGCTTCGGCTTTTATTCCGTTGTTTGGGAAAGAGAAATCGCAGGGGGTGAACACAGCGCTCTGTGCGTACTGAATATCCATATTGTGCACTTTCGGTAGATTACCAACACTTCCGGCAATAGCTACATAACATTCGTTCTCTACGGCTCTGGCTTGAGCACATAATCTTACACGGGAATAACCGTTTTGTGTATCTGTAAGGAAGGGGACAAAAAGAATGTCCATTCCTTCATCTGAAAGCAATCGTGATAATTCAGGAAATTCGGAATCGTAGCAGATTAATACTCCAATCTTTCCACAATCTGTATCAAAAGTTTGAAGTGAATTTCCGTTTACCATTCCCCAAACTTTAGCTTCATCGGGCGTTACGTGTATCTTTTCATAACGTTCCACACTTCCATCGCGACGACATAGGTAGCCAACGTTGTACAGTTTCCCGCGGACCATTTCTGGCATGCTACCCGTAATGATATTGATATTGTACGAAATGGAAAGCTGCGCCATTTTATCGGTAATTTCCTTTGTATGTTTTGCCAATTCACGAATTGCATCCGGTTCGCTCATGTGGTTGTATTCTGCCATAAGCGGGGCGTTGAAAAATTCTGGGAACATAGCAAAATCGCAACGGTAGCCTGCCACGCTATCAATAAAATATTCTACTTGCTGCATTAAATCTTCCATTCCAGCATAGCTACGCATCTGCCATTGAATAAGACCCAAACGCACTACACTTTTGATAGCGCTCGGCTTTGGTTTTTTGTCTGGTTTAGTGAAATAAATATTATCCCATTCCATTAAAACCGCAAATTCTCCTGAAGCTTTATCGCCTTCCAAATACCCTTTTAAAACTCGCACTGGGTGAAAATCATTTGAAATTTGAAAATTCAGCACAGGGTCGTCAATTTGTTTGCGCTTTACCTTTTCGATATATTGTTTTGGTGAAATTTTATCGGCGTGTAAATGATAGTTCGGCATTCTTCCTCCGAAAATGATGCTTTTCAAATTTAAATTTTCGCAGAGTTCTTTTCTATAATCATACAGTCTTCTTCCCAAACGCAACCCACGAAAGTCGGGACGGATAAAGACATCAATTCCGTACAGTACATCGCCTTCGGGGTCGTGGATGCTAAAGGTTGGGTCATCTGTTATATCCTTATATGTATGTTGATCTTCTATTTCATCAAAATCTACAATAATTGAAAGCGCACAACCAGCAATCTCGCCATCGGCCATTATTACTACTTGTCCTTCGGGAAAAATGTCTATCAAATTTCCTATTTCATCAATTTTCCAATAACTGTTTGGCAGTCCGCCATAAGATTGAATGGTGGCTTCTTTCAGCGCTTCGTAATCTTTAAGCGTTAAAAATTTTAATTCTATATTTTCAATCTTCTGTGGTTCCATTCTGTTGTTTTATTAACTAATCTAAAATCCCTTCCCTCAACGCTTTTTGTTGAGGGAAACGATTTCTATTTATCTGTTATCCGTATTTGTATATAATTATTATTTACCTCTTTTTACATACCTAAAAGGTACGCAAAAATCAAAGGCGCTACGATGGTTGCATCACTTTCTATAATAAATTTTGGAGTATGTATATCGAGTTTCCCCCAAGTAATTTTTTCATTTGGCACCGCTCCAGAATAGCTTCCAAAACTTGTAGTAGAATCACTAATTTGGCAGAAATAGCTCCAAAAAGGAGTGTCTGTTCGCTCCATATCTTGGTACAACATTGGTACAACACAAATTGGGAAATCTCCAGCAATTCCTCCTCCTATCTGGAAGAAACCAATTCCTTTTTCTGAATTGTCAGTGTACCAATCTGCAAGAAAAGTCATATACTCTATACCGCTTTTCATTGTAGAGGCTTTTAATTCACCTTTCAAAACATAGCTGGCGAAGATATTTCCCATGGTACTGTCTTCCCAACCTGGGCAAACTATGGGTAAGTTTTTTTCTGCGGCGGCATACATCCAAGAGTCTTTTAAATCAATTTCGTAATGTTCTTCCATCACACCGCTTAAAAGTAATTTGTACATATATTCGTGCGGAAGGTAACGCTCGCCTTTAGCTTCGGCTTCTTTCCAAAGTTTTACGATGTGTTCTTGAATTCTTCTAAAGGCCTCCTCTTCAGGAATGCAGGTATCCGTTACACGATTAAGTCCTTTTTCAAGCAAATCCCACTCATCTTGTGGAGTCAAATCTCTGTAATTGGGAACACGTTTATAGTGACTATGGGCAACAAGATTCATAATATCTTCCTCTAGGTTTGCACCCGTACAGGAAATGATATGCACTTTATCTTGACGAATCATTTCGGCAAAAATCTTTCCCAATTCTGCAGTACTCATTGCGCCTGCAAGAGACACAAGCATTTTTGAACCTTGGTTTAATTGTGCTTCATAACCTTTTGCTGCATCTACAAGGGCTGCGGAGTTGAAGTGTAAATAATATTTTTCAATAAACTGGGAAATTGATCCTTTGCTAGTACTCATCTTCTTCTGTATTAAATTTTGAAACACTTTTTTTGGTTTCTGTAAAATGGTTATCGTATTCGTCTCCTTCTTCGGTTCCTGCAAATTTATATGTCAACATTTTGTAGTACAATTTTGCAGCTACGAAATCTGAAGCTCTTTCATCTTCATTAGGGCACAATTCTACAATGTCAAAACCTACTACGTTTCTTTCTTCGAAAACTTGTTTCAGGAAGTCAAGAGTTTCATACCAAAACAATCCGCCCGGCTCAGGTGTTCCGGTGGAAGGAAGAATTGAAGGATCAAATGCGTCAAGGTCGAAGGTAATAAAAACGTTATCGCCCAAAGCTTCAATAACTTTATCCATCCAATATTCATCCTTTGCCATATCGTGCGCAAAAAATACTTTTTCTTCATCCATCACTCGAGTTTCCGCAATGTCCATACTACGAATTCCTACTTGCACCAAGTTTGTGGTCTGGCTGGCTTCATAAACGGCACAGGCGTGGTTACAAGTGCTTCCGTGAAAGTCTTTGCGCAAATCTGCGTGTGCATCTATGTGGAGCACGGTAAGATCATCAAAACACTCGTTGAATGCACGGATGGTTCCGATGGAAATGCTGTGTTCACCACCAAAAATTGTTACAAATTTGTTTCGCTTTATGTAGTCTTTTGTGACTTTATGCACTTCAGAAACCACTGCGTCCGGAGAAGAGTTTTCTGTAATAGCATCTGCAAGGAAAACTCCCTGTTTGTAAACCTCTGTTTGGGTTTCAATGTCATAAAGTTCCATATTTTCCGAGGCATCCAAGAATGCTTCAGGACCTTTATCGGCACCTTTTTGCCAAGTGCTGGTTCCGTCATAGGGAACTGGGATCAATACAATTTTTGATGTTTCAAGGGCCGCATATTTTTGCGGGATTCCGGCATACGTCTTAGTGCTCATAACCTAAAATGTTTAGCAATTGCTCGCTTGTTTGTTGTTCTGAAAATAGTTTAGTTGTAATATTATCATTTTCGTCTCTGTCTATCAAAATATGTTTTGGCGAAGGAATCAAGCAGTGTTGCAAGCCCCCGAAACCGCCAATAGATTCCTGATAAGCTCCTGTATTAAAGAAGCCAATATACAAAGGTTTTTCTTTTCTGAATTTTGGCAGATATATAGCCGCCATATTTTGTTCGCTATTGTAGTAATCGTCACTGTCACATGTTAACCCACCCAAAAGGACTCTTTCATACTCATCGTTCCAACGGTTGATTGGCAACATTATAAACTTTTTGCTGATGGCCCAAGTATCTGGCAGGGTCGTGATAAAGGAGGAATTAATCATATTCCACTTTTCACGGTCGTTCTGTTGTTTTTGATACAGAATTTCATAAATAGCGCCACCACTTTCACCTACAGTAAAGCTTCCGAATTCTGTAAATATGTTTGGTACTGGCACATCGGCCTCTTCACAGGTAATGTTTATTTGGTTAAGAATTTCGTTTATCATATACTGATAATCGTATTCAAAGTGCAGCGAATTTTTTATTGGGAAACCTCCACCAATGTTAAGACTAACCAAGGAAGGACAGATTTTTTTAAGGCGAACATACACTTTTAAACACTTTACCAATTCGTTCCAGTAGTAAGCTGTGTCACGAATACCAGTATTTATAAAGAAATGAAGCATTTTAAGATCCACCCTATCATTATTTTTAATCTGTTCTTCATAGAAAGGGATAATATTTTTATACCCTATTCCCAAACGAGATGTATAGAATTCAAACTTTGGCTCTTCTTCAGAAGCAATTCGGATTCCTACATTGAAATGCCCTTCAATATTGTCTGAAAGTAGTTCAATTTCTTCGTAATTATCAATAATAGGAATGCAATTTTCGTGGCCGTTATTGATAAGTCTGGCAATATTTGTTATGTATTGCTCACGCTTAAATCCGTTACAGATAACGTATGTTTTATCGGTGATTTTCCCAGTTTCCTTAAGGCTTTCAACGATGTCAATATCAAAAGCTGAAGAGGTTTCAATATGAATGTCATTCTTTAAAGCCTCGTTCAAAACATGTTTAAAGTGTGAACTTTTTGTGCAGTAACAATAATTGTAGGTGCCTTTGTAATTGTTTTTTTCAATAGCATTGGCAAACCATTTTTTGGCCAAGTGTATATTTTCTGAAATTTTTGGAAGGTAGGTAAACTTAAGTGGAGCCCCGTATTTTTCAACTAGGTTCATCAAATCCACACCGTGAAACTCAAGGCCATTATCGCCCAAGCGGAATTCTTCCTGCGGAAAATAATACGTTTGGTTTATTAAATCTATGTATTTGGTATTCATTCTTTTGTTTTCGTTGAATGTTGTAAATTATAAATTCTTGCTTCGTATTACCCTAAAAAAATAGAAGTATAACAAAAAATTAACTTGAAGATTAAATACGAATAGGCAAGCCCTTTACGATGAAACTTTTGCCCAAAACCTGCTGTATTACAGCTATTGGAAGTAAAAATGCGTTGTTCATTTAGAATATATGTTTCCGAAATTTTTCAAAAACCAACCATTTTAAAAATAATATTCTTTAAATATTTATAGTACAAATGTGCCAAAAAAAATTCAATAATTAATAAAATGGCGAGAAATTTCACGTCGCATTAAATCATACTAAACATGCTGAGTTCCTTCTCAGTAAGTGTTCTCCAGCGTCCGCGAGGTAAATCTTTTTTGGTAAGTGGACCTAGCGTTACACAATCTACCCGAACCACATCATAACCAAGATGTTCAAAAATGGTTCTAATAACACTGTTTCCTGTATGCTTTATCTTTAAACCTATTTCACTTTTTGGTGAATTATCTACGTAACTAATTTCTTCTACAGCTATTTCTTTTCCTTCAATTGTAATTCCTTCCTTAATTTTTTTAAGATGCTCAGATTTTAAATTTTTGTCCAATTCAATATGGAACAAACGTGAAATTCCCTTCTTTGAAAATTTTTGCACAAACTCATCATCATTTGTGAATAGCAAAAGTCCTGTTGCATTTCTACCCAAACGACCGAAAGGTTTAATTTTTGCGGTGGTAGCATTTGCAACTAAATCCATAACCGTCATTCCCTTTGCATTACTGTCCGTGGTTGAGAAACCCTTTGGCTTGTTAAGCAAAACGTACGTATTCGGCTCTGGGTTTAATCGGCGGCCATCAAAACGAACATCATCATTCAATTGAACTTTGTGCCCCATTTCATTGATAATTTTTCCGTTTACGGTAACTAGACCAGTGGCAATATATGTATCTGCTTCACGGCGTGAACAAACTCCGCTGTTTGCAATGTATTTATTTAAACGAATGCCGTCTTCGGGGTTACTTTTCTTAACTACTTGTACGGTGGGTTTTTCACGACGGCCAATTTCCTTTCCGGTTTTATCGAACTTCAGCTTTGGTTTTGTTGGATCCTGTTCCCGACCTTCATTTTTCTTCGAAGAATCAGATTTTAAGGAAGAATTTTTTCGAGCCACGGTTTTCTTTCGTGCATTTTTTCCAGGCTTGTGCGGCCCTCTTCCTTTATCGTAATTGTCTTGTGTGCTCATTTAGTATTTTTTGCAAAGGTACATAAAGAAGAAATGCTTTCAACCATCAATTTTTCAACGAAGTAAAAATAATTAATAGTGTCAAGTTCCAGTATTTAAGAGATTATTTTCTTCAAAATCTCTAAATAATCTGCTCGGTTCTTCAGAAAATCCATTTCGGAAATATCGATAATTTTTATATTATCGGAATGTTGGTTTTTGATGAATTCCAAATAACCAGTATTTAATTTTTGCAAATATTCAACCTGAATACTCTGCTCATATTTGCGACCTCGCTTTTTGATGTTTTCCAAAAGGCGTTCAGTATTTTGGTATAGGTAAATATACACATCGGGTTTCGGAAGCTCTTTGTGCATCACATAAAAAAGTTTTTTATATAGCGAATATTCTTCCTCTGGTAAAGTGATGCTTGCAAAAATCAGGGATTTATTAACGTCGTAATCTGCAATAACCGATTCCTTAAAGAGATCAAATTGGGTAATATCATCTACCAACTGTTGATAACGATCTGCCAAAAAAGACATTTCTAATGGGAAAGCATAACGGGCGGCGTCTTCATAAAATTTTGGCAGAAATGGGTTGTCTTTAAAACGTTCGAGAATTAATTTTGAATTGAAATCATTCGCAATCTTAGTGGCCAAACTCGTTTTTCCAGCACCAATGTTCCCCTCAATGGCGATGTAATTATATTTTGAAATATTGTAATCCTTCATTGGATTACCAAGCCATTTTGACTGTTTTTGAAGCATGCTTTCATCCATCGTTTCAGACAAAAGTTTGATTATACTTTTCTGCGAAATAGGGTGCACCAATTGCGAATTGAGCTCTGCCAAAGGCTGCAACACGAATTTTCGCTGTTCCATTTCAGGATGCGGAACGGTTAAATCTTCAGATTCAATAACAAGATTGTCAATAAAAATTATATCAATATCAATAGGTCGTGAAGCGTAGGTATTTGAAACATTTCGCTTTCTGCCCATCTTCTTTTCAATCTCTAAAATTTTCTTCAGAATTTTAGATGGCTTTAAATCGGTTTGTAACCAAACGGCACAGTTCAAAAATGGATCACCTTCAAAACCAAGAGCTGGAGTTTCGTATAATGGAGAGATTTTAACGACACTCCCCACTTCTTCAAAAAGAAAGTTAACAGCATTTTGTAAATATTCAAAACGGTTTCCCAAATTGCTGCCAAGGGAAAAATAGATATTTTTAAGAGGGGTTAGTGGATCCAATTTTAACATTTAAGACGAAATTAAGGAAAAGAAAAACACTACCAAGTAAATTTAGATGCAGATATAAATTTTATTCTGAAACGTGCTTGAAATCTGCCGTTTCCCAATAAATTTTCAAAATGGATTTTTAAATTTTTATATGAAGAAAGCGTTTAAAATAATAGGAATAATTCTCGGAATCTTGATTTTGTTGCTAATCGCCGCACCATTCCTTTTTAAAGGTTCATTAGAGAAAATGCTGCAGCGCACTATTAATGAAAACCTAAATGCAACAGTTGCCTGGGAGAATTTGGATTTGAGCCTCTTCAGCAGTTTTCCAAATGCTTCGCTTCAGTTGGAAAATTTCAGTGTAATCAATAGATCACCATTTGAAGGCGATACGCTTGCTAGCGGAAAAAGTTTGAAGTTGGATATGGGGATAATGCAACTTTTCAAAACAAAGGATATTAAAATTGATGCTGTAAAATTGGACGAAGCGTTTGTGAATATTAAAATTGATTCACTCGGAAATGCGAATTATGACATTGCCGTTAAAAAAGATGCACCGGCAATTTCAGAGGGCGAAACATCTAGTAGCGGGGGATTTAATTTTGAATTGAAAAAATACGAGATAACAAATTCACAAATCAATTATTTGGATGAAGCCAATAAAACCTATTTAATGTTAACAGAAGTGCAACATGAAGGCAGCGGCGATCTTTCGCAGGAAATTAGTAATCTGGACACAAAGACTGAAGCGCTTGCATCTTTCCGGATTGACAATAACGAATATCTTACCAAAAACCGAATTTCACTTGATGCTGTTTTCAAACTCGATTTAAAAAACCAGAAATATACCTTCCTCGAAAACGAAGCGAAAATAAACGAATTACCTCTGAAATTTGATGGTTATGTAAAAGTGAACGAAACAAATAATGAAGTGGATATTACTTTTAAAACTCCTTCCTCAGATTTTAAAAATTTTCTCGCCGTTATTCCAGAAACCTATGTAAAGCAAATAAAAGATGTGAAAACCACGGGAAATTTTACTGTAAACGGCATGTTGAAAGGTATCGTAGACAGCACCCATATCCCGATGATGGATATAAATGTAGCGAGCGAGAATGCTTCCTTTAAATATCCCGATCTTCCAAAAGCGGTAGATAATATCACGATTGATGCACAACTGAAAAACGAAACTGGTTTTTTAAAAGATACTTATTTAAATATACCAAAACTCACATTTAGGATTGATGGCGAACCTTTCCGCATAAATGGAAGTATTAAAAATATGACCGAAAATCCCTTTGTAAATATGGAAATGCAGGGCACATTAAACCTTGCGAACATTAAAAAAGTGTTGCCCGTTGAAATGGAACAAAACCTCAGCGGGATTTTTAAAGCGGACATTATCGCCAATTTTGATATGGAGTCCGTTGATAAAGAACAATACCAAAATATTGATGCACGGGGAACAGCAAGTTTGACGAATTTTAATTATAACGCTGGTTTTAAAGACGAATTGAAAGTTCTGAATGCCAATTTAACACTTCAGCCGGGCACCATAACTTTAAAGGAACTGAATGCACAAACAGGTCAAACTGATATTAAAGCTTCGGGAAATATACAGAACCTCATCCCATTTTTGATGAGTAAGCAGGATTTGAAAGGTCGTTTTGCAATTCAATCCAATACTTTTAATGTGAATGACTTTATGGCTTCGGAAGAAGAATCAAAAGGCGAAAATACTTCCGAAGCAGGAAAAATAGCAAAAAACACCACAACTCCCGATGCTGTGAAAATTCCAGATTTTCTGGACGCCACCTTAGATTTTACCGCAAGCAAAGTTATTTACGACAATCTACTATTAACAAATGCGAAAGGAACTGCCGCAATTGCAAACGAAACCATTACAATAAGCAATTTTACCTCAACTATTTTTGGTGGAAATATCGCACTTTCGGGGAACGTTTCTACCAAAAACGAAACGCCAACATTTGCAATGAATCTAGATTTAAGCAAGATTGACATTGACCAATCTTTTCAAAATCTTGAAATGTTCCAATTTTTAGTACCGATTGCCAAAGCTTTGCAGGGAAGTTTAAATACAAAATTTCAATTAAACGGAGAATTGACAAAAGATCTTTCCCCAAAATTTTCAACACTTGCCGGAACTGCTTTGGCGCAAATTATAACTGCTGAAGTTGATCCACAGCAAGCACCGTTGCTTGCCGCGCTCGGGAATAAAGTTTCATTTTTAAATTTAGATAAATTGAGTTTGCGTGACGTAAGCACCAATTTCACTTTCAACAATGGAAAAATTGAAGTAAAACCCTTTCATTTTGACGTAAAGGGAATTGACGTTGCTGTTGCTGGAACCCACGGATTAGATAAATCCATCGATTATAATTTAACGCTAGATGTTCCTGCAAAATATTTAGGTGGAGAAGTAACTAAATTGCTTCAAAATTTAAGTCCGAAAGAAGCCAATGATATGAGCGTTGCGCTGCCAGTTGTATTAAAGGGCACATTTACAAATCCGCAAGTTTCTTTAAATACAGAAGCTGCAATCAACACATTGACTCAGCAACTTTTAGCTAAACAAAAAGATAAATTGATTAATCAGGGCACTGATATTTTAGGCGGATTATTGGGTGGTGGAACCAAACAGGATTCCACAAAAACCAATACAACTACAGGAAATCAGCAGCAAACAACTCAACAACAAAACACGCAAATTATAAAAGATGTTTTGGGTGGATTATTAGGTGGAAAGAAGAAAACAGACACTACAAAATCTAAATCAGGAAACTAGATTAATTCACTGTAATTGAAACTACGTAGCCTTCATTGCTACGAATGTTAAAAACGGTATCGTCCTCAAAAATAAGGTATTGCCCTTTTATTCCTTTTAAAACTCCTTCGTAAAAAGGATTTTTTTCAAGGTTGAGTGATTTTGGCTTTTCTGGATATTTTAAAACTGGAAATTGCAGATTGGTTTCAGCATTGTTTTCCAAATAATATTCGGCAGCATCAGCGGGAATAAATTGTTTTAATTTATTTCGCCATTCTACTAAGTTTTCATCTTTAATATCGTTTTTGAGCATGGTACGCCAATTGGTTTTGTCGCTCACATGATCTTTGAGTGCCACTTCGGTAATTCCTGCAAGATAACGGTTGGGTACTTCCACAATTTCAATAGCTTCGTGTGCGCCTTGATCAATCCATCGTGTGGGAATCTGACTTTTACGGGTAACACCTACTTTTACGCTACTGCTGTTGGCGAGATAAACCACGTGTGGCTGCAGCTGTACTTTTTCTTCGTAGGCTAAATCACGTTCCTCAATACCTAAATGTGCTTTGCTAAGTTCGGGACTAATAATCCAATCTGCTGCTTGGGGAATTTTATAGAAGCAATCATAACAATATCCCTGACGGTATATTTTTTTTTGAAGTGCGCAATTTAAACATTGATAGTGCAAAAAATTGATGGCAACTTTCTTATCCAACAATTGATTTACATTCAAAAAATCATTTTCAAAAACAAGATAATACTGAATGGGTGAACCGTTTTCAGTTTGCATTTTGGTGAGCACTCCTTCGTAATTCATTTATTCAAAAATATTTATACAGAAAACTTTTCGGAAGAAATACTCTAAAAACATCGCTTCAAAAAAGGGGAAATCGTAAATTTAAAATTGCTATTTTTATAGCATAAAGATAGCTGAAAAATATGCCAATCCCCATTGTTAATTCCATTGCTTCTTGGTTTTTGAAAAAACGGTTTCACCAGATAGACCTTTTTTTGAAATATCCTATTGAAGTTCAGGAAGAACTACTTTTCAACTTGCTTCAAAAAGCCAAAAATACAGAGATTGGCAAAGAGTATGATTTTGCATCAATTAGAACCTATCGCGAATTTTCCGAAAGAATTCCAATAACAACTTACGAAGAAAATGAAACGCGAATAGAAAGAGCGCGACGCGGAGAAACAAATATTTTTTGGCCCACACCCATAAAATGGTTTGCAAAATCTAGCGGTACAACCAATGCTAAAAGCAAATTTATTCCTGTAACATTAGATTCATTGGAAGACTGCCATTACGCAGCAAGCAAAGATTTGTTGTGTATGTACCTCAATAACAATCCAAATGCGCAATTATTTCTTGGGAAGAGTTTACGGCTGGGTGGAAGCAAACAATTGTACCAAGAAAATGGAACCGTTTTCGGGGATCTTTCTGCAATTTTAATAGACAACATGCCCTTTTGGGCCGAATTCAGCAGCACGCCTAGCAATGAAGTTTCGCTAATGGGCGATTGGGAAACCAAGATGCAAGCAATTGTAAATGAAACCATCAAAGAAAACGTAACTAGCCTTGCCGGCGTACCTTCGTGGATGCTGGTTTTGCTCAACAACGTTATGGAAACTACAGGCCGAGGAAATCTTTTTGAGGTATGGCCAAACTTGGAAGTATATTTTCACGGCGGTGTGAATTTTGACCCTTATATTGATCAGTATAATAAGTTGTTGCCAAAAAGTGATTTCAGATATTATGAAATCTATAATGCTTCGGAAGGTTTTTTTGCAATTCAAGACCGCAATGAAAACAAGGAACTTTTATTGATGCTAGATTATGGAATTTTTTATGAATTCATTCCCATGGATAATTATGGTACTTCAAAAGAAAAAGTGATTCCGTTGAGTGAGGTTGAGGAAGGAAAAAATTACGCTGTTGTAATTACAACCAATGCGGGTCTTTGGCGTTATAAAATTGGTGATACAGTTCGTTTTACCTCAACAGACCCTTATAGAATTAAGGTTACAGGAAGAACAAAGCACCACATCAATGTTTTTGGAGAAGAATTAATTATTGAAAATGCAGAGACTGCACTGCGTAAAGCTTCTCAAATAACTAATGCAGAAATAGTAGATTACACTGCCGCTCCCATTTTTATGAATGGTAAGGAAAAAGGAGCACACGAGTGGATTATTGAATTTAAATCGCCTCCACAAGATTTAAATTCTTTTACCCAGCTTTTGGATTCCGCTTTGCAGGAAGTAAATAGCGATTATGAAGCCAAGCGTTTTAATAATACTACTCTTAACGCGCCAAAAATTCATCACGCACGAGAACGCCTTTTTTATGATTGGTTAAAGGAAAAAAATAAACTGGGCGGACAGCATAAAGTTCCCCGACTCTCCAACACTCGAGACTATTTAGAGGAACTTTTGCGCTTAAATAGCACTATATAAACTGGATTTTAATAAATACAAACCTTTGCAAGGTGTTGTAAATCGGGCATTTTAAACACTTTATCGGTGGTTATTTTTTAAAGTTGTATTTCAACGAGTTTACTAGTGAGTTCAACTAAAACTTTTGTGAGCGCCCTACTTCCGAAGTACTTTTGACCTATAAAATCTTTAGTACTTCAAAATGAAACAAGTTTTTTTTATAGTATGTTTTTTAGCTTTTACGGTTCTTTTTACTTCTTGCGCAACCACGCAACAAGCAAATAAAAAAGAAAATGAAGTAGCTGGCTACAATTTGAAAAGTAAAAAAGAGCAAATGGAGAATAAAATTCTTTACAATAAAAATAAGGCTTTGCTCGCAACACCTTAAATATTTATTTAACAGATATAAAAAAACCTCGGAACTTCCCGAGGTTTTTTACTTTTATATACGTTTCATTTTTTATGAAACCGCTTTCAACTTTTTAAGGGTTGATTTGTTCAATTTTTCTTCAGCATATTCCTTAGTTACCTGAACGCTCTTTTCATCGGTGCCGGGCATTTCATACATAGCATCGGTTAAAACAGCCTCGCAAAGCGAACGCAAGCCTCTGGCGCCAAGTTTATAATCAATAGCTTGTTCTACAATAAAATCTAATGCTTCCTCAGTAATTACGAAATCTATTCCATCCATTTCAAACAGCTTTTTATACTGTTTTATGATGGCGTTTTTAGGCTCTGTAAGAATTGCACGAAGCGTTTCCTTATCCAATGGATTCATATAAGTTAAAACAGGAAGACGACCAATTATTTCAGGAATCAAACCAAAATCCTTTAAATCTTTCGGAATAATATAGCGAAGCATATTGTCTTTCTCCATTTGGTTTTCCTTCAATGAAGCTGTAAAACCTACCGCCTGCATATTCAATCGTTTTGAAATATGACGTTCAATTCCATCAAATGCACCTCCTGCAATGAAAAGAATGTTTTCAGTATTTACCTCGATGAATTTCTGATCGGGATGCTTTCTTCCTCCTTTTGGCGGAACATTGACCGTTGTGCCTTCCAAAAGTTTCAATAATGCTTGCTGAACACCTTCACCACTCACATCACGGGTAATTGAAGGGTTATCGCTTTTTCTTGCAATTTTATCTATTTCGTCAATAAAGACGATTCCGTTTTCTGCTTTTTCAAGGTTGTAATCTGCTGCTTGTAGCAAACGTGTTAAAATACTTTCAACATCCTCGCCAACATAGCCTGCTTCAGTTAAAACTGTAGCATCTACAATAGCCAATGGAACATTCAACATTCTTGCAATTGTTTTCGCAATTAAAGTCTTTCCGGTTCCAGTTTGACCAACGATAATGATGTTACTTTTTTGTATTTCAATATCGTCATCGCTCTTTGGCTGAAGCAATCTTTTGTAGTGATTGTACACTGCAACTGACATAACTTTTTTAGTAAATTCCTGTCCAATTACATATTCATCCAAAAAGGCTTTTATGAGTTTTGGTTTTTTCAGCATTAAATCTTTGGAAAGTTCGGTATTTCCTGAATGCAAGGCTTCCTCTACAACAATTCCATGGGCCTGCTCAATGCAACGATCGCAAATGTGGGCATCCAATCCTGCAATGAGCAAGTTGGTTTCCGACTTTTTACGGCCGCAAAAGGAACATTCTAAATCTTCTTTCGACATATTATCTTTTTTCAAAAAATCTAAATTTAGTTACGTGTCAATATTTCATCAATCATTCCGTACTCCAAAGCTCTGTCAGCTTTCATCCAGTAATCGCGATCACTGTCTTCATAAACCTTTTCATAGGTTTGGCCAGAATGTTTCGCTATAATTTTATAAAGCTCTTCTTTTAGAGTGATTATTTCACGTGCGGTTATTTCAATATCACTCGCTTGTCCTTGCGCACCACCCAATGGTTGGTGAATCATAACGCGAGAGTGTGTCAAACCACTACGTTTTCCTTTTTCACCAGCACATAATAGTACGGCCGCCATTGAAGCTGCCATTCCAGTACAAATAGTTGCAACGTCTGGCTTAATGAATTGCATAGTATCATAAATTCCCAAGCCCGCATAAACGCTTCCGCCTGGAGAGTTGATATATATTTGAATATCGCGTGCTGCATCTGTACTTGCCAAAAACAGTAGTTGTGCTTGCACAATATTTGCAACTTGGTCATTGATTCCGGTACCGAGAAAAATAATTCGGTCCATCATCAACCTTGAAAAAACGTCCATTGCCACGGCGTTCATTTGGCGTTCTTCAATAATATTTGGTGTCAAGTTTTCAGGATACATACTGCTGATTATTTTATCATAGTACATATTGCTGATGCCTTGGTCTTTAATAGCAAAATCTCTGAATTCTTTATTGTAGTTCATAAATATTTGTTCGTTTTAAAAATATACTTTCCTGAACAGGAAAAGGTTTAAATCAAAAAGGCGTTAAATCAAATAATTCAACGCCTAAAGATAACTATTTCTTCGCTGAATTATGCGTAGGCTTCCTTAATGAATTTATCGTAAGAAACCTCTTTAGTCTTCAGTTTTGCATTTTCCTTAAAGAAATTCAGCAATTTAGCTGAGTTCATCTGTTCGGTTAAACGCTGTACTTCTTCTTTGTTTGAAAGAATACGAGCTGCAATTGACTCCATTTCTTCCTCTGAAGGATCCATCTGTCCAAATTGAGCCATTTGCGCTTTTATCATATTTTTTGAATAGTCTTTCAGCTCATCAAAAGTAACCTGTAGCTTGTTTTCTGCTCGAAGTTTTCCTTCAATCAACTGGTAACGAAGTCCTTTTTCGCTTCTTTCGTATTCTTCTTTAGCATCATCTTCAGAAAGTCTTTTTTCGCCAGACATTGCAATCCAACGTTGCAAGAATTCCTTTGGAAGATCGAATTTTGTGTTTTCCAATAATGAATCAACAACATCATTCAGCAACTTTTGGTCGCTTTGTTGTGCAAATTGTCCTTCGGCATCTTCCTTAATTTTTGCTTTCAGTTCTTCTTCGGAAGTAACCACTGCTTCACCAAATAGTTTATTATACAACTCTTGGTTAAGTTCTGCCATTTCGCGTGTGTTAACTTCTTCAATTTTAAAAGAAACCTCGATGTCCAAACCATGGGCTTCATCATGTTCAACCCCTAAAAATTTTTGATTGTCGTGATCATCGGCAAACATTCCTTTTGTTTTCAAGGTAACTGTATCGCCAACTTTTGCGCCGATAAGGCTTTCAAGTTGCTTTTCACCGGCAATGTCATCTGTAGTTAGGGTGGTTTTGTTTTCAATTTCCTTTTCAGTTGAAATAAAAGTTCCGGTTATTTCGTCACCTTTTTCAACTTCTTTTTTAGAAATCAATTTTCCGTATTGCTTACGGATAGTTTTTACTTGATTGTTCAGCATTTCATCATCAGCAACGATTTTATATTGAACAACTTCCTTCCCTTTTACATCAACGGTGAACTCTGGTGAAAGACCCAATTCAAATTCAAACGAGTAATCATCTGCATCCCAGTTTATATCTGCTTCGTTCTTTGGAAGTGGATTTCCAAGAATGTCCAATTTTTCTTCGGTGAGAAACTTATGAAGTGCTTCTTGTAAAATTTTATTTACTTCTTCAACCAAAACGGCTTTTCCGTACTGTTTTTTTACCATTCCCATTGGAACCTGTCCTTTTCTAAAACCGGGTATGTTTGCATTTTTACGATAATCGCCCAGCACTTTTTCAACTTTACTGGAATAATCGTCTTTTGAAATTTCCACTGTAAGCACAGCGTTCAATTTATCGATGTCTTTTTTTGTAATATTCATAATTTCTCTTCTGAATTTCGGGATGCAAAAGTACGGTTTTTTACAAAATCCAACAAACATTTAGAGACTGTTGTTCAGCCAACTATTTGTCGTCCTTTAAAAGTGAAAAAAGAATAGATTGAAATAGTGAAAGCAATAAACTGAAAAGAAGCGCCCACCATATTGAAGCCACTGCAAAACCACCGACGAAATAATCTGCCATCAAAATGATAATTGCATTTATTACAAGAAGGAAAAGCCCAAATGTAACAATGGTAATTGGCAACGTTAAGAGCACCAAAATTGGTTTAACCAATAATCGCAATAAAGCAATAACAATGGCCACGATAATTGCGGTTACATAACCTTCTACGGCAACACCGGGTAAGATTTTGGCTAAAATAACAACAGCCAAAGCGGTTAGCAAGAGTTTAATTAATAATTTCATTTTTCTAGGTTTAAGTTGAATTTAAAGATAAAAAAAACCGCTCTCAAAAGAGAACGGTTTTTAGTAAACGTAATTTTTATATTAATTGTTTGAAAGCGTAACAGTTGCATAGTTACCTATGTGCACCATTGGTATGGTAGCATTATATGTATCATTGATTGCTTTAATAATAAGGTTAGCGGTATAAGCATATCCTCTTGGCGTAGGGTGAACACCATCTAAAGAGAAAGCCCCACCTGTAACAAACTGAGAGGTTAAAATACCTCCATCATAAGGAATTCCTCCGTTTGCAACACTTGCCAAAGCAGATTTTGCATCAACATAAGCAAGTCCTTTTGCACCTGCAAGAGCTTGAATTGTCGCATTGTATGCATTGCTTGCAGCAGTTACTCTTGCTTGTTCTGAAACAGCCAATACAAATTGATCACTAAGAGGAATTGAAACTCCAATAACTCCTTGTGGATTGCTTGGATCTGGAGTTGTTCCTAATACAGATGAAGCAGTAAGAACAATTAAATCGTCAGACTTCACTTGACGTAATTGACCTAACAATGCTGCTAAAGGAGCAGGCAAGCTAAATGGAGGTCCTTGAAGTATTGCTGTTAAATCTGTAAGATCATCATCAGTCATTATAGGGAAGTTTTGTCCTGCGGAGAAATTAATCATACGCAGTGCAGCTTCTTCAGGAGATATAACACCCATTCCTGCCAAGCCTGGCAATACTTGTGTATTGTATGCATTAAATTGTGCGTTTAATGCTCCAGCAGTAGCAGCATCCAATGGAATAGCATTTGTTGGAACTGTAGTGAAATATGGAATAGAAGTTACTTCAGGTATATTGATTAACACACCTTTTGCGCCATTGCCTGTTAGAGCTTCAACTTGTTGACTGTAAACTGAGGCAAAAACATTTGGATCAGTTATATCATTTCCTCCGTAAGAGGATGGATCAAGATTTCCTGTTTGATCAACTCCCGCTCCACCGGAAGTGGCATAACTTAAAATATCGTTATTCCCAATCCAAAGACTGAAAAAAGTTGGGTTTTGAGCGGCGGCGTCACCAATAACGGTTGCACTTTCGCTACTAGCAAATCTAGCAAAATAAGGGTTTGCAGCACCAGTGGGAACACCAGCAACATTTCCGTAGCCAGGCGCTACCAAGTGAAAACTTTTTGCCCCCGGAACACCCATATTATTATAGGGTCCAGTTAATCGATTTGTAATATCTGTAGTAGGTGTTCCCACCAAACGTACGGGAGAAGGACTACCACTAGGACCAACAGCCAACACAAATCTGTTTTCAGTAATTTGGTTTCCCCCCAATAATAAACCACCTATGTTATCATTCATTAATGGTTGGGTGAATTCACCTCCACCAGCAAAAGAAAACTGCTGCGCCATAATGTTTGGATAACTGTTGTTTTGGCCTGTAATATAAAGTGCTCCATCAGCATATCCAGCTGTTAAAGAATTTCCCACGGAAACATAGTTTGATAAATCAGCAGTTCCGCTTGTGTAAAAACCTTCATCCGTTACTGGGCTGTCAAATTCTGGGTCGCAACTCACTAAGCCAACAGCTAAAAGTGCGAATGTATATTTAAGTATATTTTTCATATTTTCTGAATTTTTCAATTATAGTTTATAAGTAAGCCCTAATCCTGGAACAAAAGCATTGGTTTTATAGGTCCCTTTAAAAGGAACTGCCTGTCCATTTTCAGAATAATAATTATAGGAAGCATCTATTTCCTCAAATTGTGAATAAAGGAAAGAAGCATCTATTTGCAAATGCTCGCCAAGGTTTACCGTTAAACCTGCAGTAAAGTTGTTACTGTCGTTACGTGGAGTTTCAGGCGCAAAATATCCTGATTGCACTGGAGATTCGTCAAAATAATACCCAGCACGCAAAGTGAACATTTTTGTAGCATCATATTGCATTCCGAAACGGTAAATTGAAGCATTTTTATAGTTACGCGCATTCTTTGAATCTGGAATATTTACGTTGGCAAAATCTATATCCAACGATTCATATACATCCCAAAATGTACGGTTGTAATCGAAAGCGAATGTCCAATTTTCACAGAAATCATAAGACATACCTACAGTCATTTCTGCTGGCATCGGCAATGAAGCGTCAAATTTAGTGTCTTCAAAAGGAGTTAAAGGTGAATTTGGCACATTTTCAAAAGTTGCATCACCATCCTTAGCATCAAGAATTATTTCGGAACGGTACGTAGCACCAATATGAAGGTTTTCTGTAAGGTTTACCATCGTACTAGCAACCCATCCCCAGTTACTCACGCCTGTAGCGTCCACAGTAACATTTGCACGATTTCCATCAAGATCAGTAAGCGTGCGGTTTAGGTTTCTATTGAAATTCACAGAACCCGTTACATAAATAGGGCCTCCACCAAAGCTTATCTTATCGTTTATTTTAAACGAAACGGTTGGTTGAATGTAAATTGCTTTTAAGTCAATGTTATTAACTAAATGTGAACCAGCCCAATCGTCATCATACTTCACTTCACTTCCATAAGGTGTGTAGACGCCAATACCAAAAGCCAACCAATCTGTAGCCTTATAGGAAGCATACAAATATAGGGGCGTCCCAACCGGGCTGTCTGTGCGGGCGTTAGCCCCACTTTCAGTATCTTGATAGGCAATGTTTGAAAAAACACCGCTAACACCTGCAGAGATATTAAATTTATCGTCCAAATAGACCAGACCAGCAGGGTTGAAAAACACCAATTCACTGCTATTAATAACAGCAACACCAGTGTGACCCATTGCCAGCGCCTTTTGGCCCTGCAAACTTACGCGGTAACCTCCCGCATAAGTAACCGCACTTGCAAGCGCAAAAGCGGCAATTAATAATACTTTCTTCATAGTTTATTTCTTTAAGTTAAATTTGTAAGGAATCTTTCTTGAAAATCAGACATTTATTATGCGTGCATAAGAAATGTTGTTACAATATTATAAAAAAATCATAACATTATCATAAAATTCGTCAGGATTTTCTGCGTGTAGCCAATGGCCGGCGTTTGAGATGGTTTCTATTTTTGCTTTTGGAAAATGTTTTTTAATTAAAAGCTCATCCATCGGTTCTATATAACCACTTTTTTCTCCGCCCAAAAATAGTGTATCGCCCTTAAAAACTGCATTATCTGAAAGAGCGACTCCTACTTCCTCTATTTTTTCTGACAGAATTGGTAAATTTATGCGAAGGGCAAATTCGTTTTTATTTTTCCTGTAAAGATTTTTTAAAAGAAATAGTTTTGTGCCTTCGTCCTTTATATATTCAGAAAGAATATCTTCTGCCTCCCCTCTGGATTTTATTTTAGAAAAATCCAATTGAGAAAGTGCCTTCAAAATATCCTGATGGTGTGGCGGATAAGCTTTTGGTCCAATATCGGCAACTATTAATTTTGAAACCATTTCGGGATAGGTAACCGCAAACTGCATAGCAACTTTTCCGCCCATGGAATGACCAAGCAGTATAATGTTTTGAAGATTGTGTTCTTCGCAATAGTTTTTTAAATCCTCTGCCATTATTTCATACGAAAATTCATCGCTGTGGAAACTTCTGCCATGATTGCGTTGATCTAGAAGATGTACTTCATAGCCATCTTCGGCCCAGTGATTACCTAAGGTTTTCCAATTATCGCTCATTCCTAGAAAACCGTGGAGAATTACGAAAGGTTTTCCTTTGCCTAAAATTTGAGAGTGTAAAATCATTAACTAAGTTTTTTTAAATATTCCCCAATTACCATTTCCAATCCATCATAAAGCGCCTCACAAATAAGGGCATGCCCAATGCTCACTTCCAAAAGATTTGGAATATTTTCTTTGAAAAATTTGATATTCTCCAGCGAAAGATCGTGGCCTGCGTTAATGCCTAAACTTAATTTGTTTGCAAGTATTGCACATTCTTTATAAGGGTTTACAGCTCCTTTGTTTCCTAAAGAATATTGTTTGGCAAATTCTTCTGTATATAATTCAATTCGATCTGCTCCAGTTTCAGCAGCACCTTCAATCATATTTAAAATTGGATCTACAAATATTGAAGTGCGGATTCCGTTGCGTTTAAATTCAGAAATTATTTCTTTCAAATAATCTTTATGTTTAACTGTGTCCCAACCAGCGTTTGATGTAATTGCATCCACAGCATCAGGAACCAATGTTACTTGCGTGGGTTTTATTTCCAAAACCATTTTTGTAAAATCGTCCATCGGATTTCCTTCAATGTTGTATTCCGTGGAAACAATAGATTTTAAATTGTATGCATCTTGGTATCGAATGTGGCGTTCATCTGGTCTTGGGTGAATAGTTATGCCCTGTGCTCCAAATTTCTCTATGTCTTTTGCCACTTTTAATAGATCAGGCACATTACCGCCGCGTGCATTGCGCAACGTGGCTATTTTGTTTATGTTTACGCTTAATTTTGTCATTTCTTTGTGTTAGAATTAACAAAAATACAAACCTTACAGCGCTTACTGAACCTTTATTTTAAGTAATTTGCATTAAAAATAAATTGCAATGGAAACCTTAAATTACATCATTAACGATATTGAACCGTTTGACATTTCGGCGAAGATAACTGATGTGCAAACAGTTTTCAACCAGCTAACCTATTCGCACGTACCTGTTGAAAGAGATGGGCATTATATAGGCTGTGTTTCGGAAAACGACGCGTATTGTTTTGATAATAAAAAGTTACTTAGCGATTTTCAATATGCATTGGAACCATTTCACGTTTTGGAAGACACTAACTGGCTAGATATTTTAGAAGCTTTTGCTCTAAACAATAGCAATATTATGCCAGTGTTGGGAGCGGAAAACAAATACTTGGGATATTACGAGTTAGGTGATATTATGAGCCTCTTCAACAACACTCCCTTTTTGAATGAGACCGGCGGAATAATTGTTGTTGAAAAAGGCGCACAAGATTATTCCTTCAGTGAAGTTTGCCAAATAGTTGAATCTAATGGAACTCGAATTTTTGGCGTATTTATCTCTAAAATAACTGACCAAACGGTTCAACTTACAGTAAAAATTGGCCACACCGCCATGAACAGTATCGTGCAGACTTTCAGAAGATATAATTACAATGTGATTAGCCACCACGAAGAAGATAAATTTTTAGAAGATTTAAAGGAGCGTTCCGAATACTTGGACAAATACCTTAATATATAATTAATGAAAATAGGAATATACGGTCAGTTTTATCACGAAAATTCTGAAATTTACATTCAGATGTTGCTAAACGCGCTTCAAAAAAAGGAAACCGAAGTGCTTATTGAAGAAAACTTCTTAGGCATTATAAATCAACATCAAGACATCACAAAAAACTTTTCAGGCTTTTCCACCTTTACTGAATTGGACTCTAGTTTTGATCTTTTTTTTAGCATTGGCGGAGATGGAACTATTTTGAAAGCGGTAACTTTTGTTGGAGATTTGGGCATTCCCATTGTTGGAATTAATACAGGAAGATTAGGGTTTTTGGCCACAATTCAAAAAGAAGAAATGACTGAAAGTCTGAATCAGATTTTAGAAGGCGAATATTCTATTTCTGAAAGAAGCTTGCTCACTGTAGAAACTTACCCAGAGAGCGATGAAATACAACCGCTTAATTTTGCATTAAATGAAGTAGCAGTAAACAGACGGAACACAACTTCCATGATAAAAGTGGAAACGCTGGTAAATGACAAATACCTTACTTCATACTGGTCAGACGGGCTTATAGTTGCCACGCCTACCGGCTCCACAGGCTATTCGCTAAGTTGCGGCGGACCTGTAATAGACCCAGAAGCAAACAATATTGTACTTACGCCAATTGCGCCGCACAATCTTAATGCAAGACCTTTGGTTATACCAGATTCCTGCACTATAACTTTAAAAGTCTCCGGAAGGGAAAGCAGCTTTTTAGTCTCTATGGATTCGCGCATTGCTACTCTGGAAAACGAAACAAGTATCATAATAAAAAAAGCTCCTTTCACCATTAAACTAATTCAGCTTCACGATGATAGCTTCATAAAAACCCTTCGCAAAAAACTTTTATGGGGTGAAGACAAGCGCAATTAAACAATAAAACCTTCCAAAATTTGTTAATCAACAGAGACAAATGGGCTTAGAATATAGTTAAGCCAAGTTTATTGTTATATTTGCAAACTTTTAAAGAATATGAAGTATTTCGCGACTGTATTTTTAATACTCTCAACAGCGCTCTTAGCACATTCCCAAACATATGAAATTGGCGGAATGATTGGTGGCGCTAATTATATTGGCGATGTTGGGAAAACCAATTATATAAATCCCAACAGCTTTGCCGTTGGCGGCCTTTTTAAATGGAACCGTAGTGCCAGACACGCTTTTAGAGGTTCGGTTATGGTTGCAAAGATTAAAGGAGAGGACTCCAAAAGTTCAAACAGCCGCAGAAAAGAACGTGGATATTCTTTTGAAAACACAGTGAAGGAAGTATCCGTGGGGATTGAATACACATTCTGGGATTTTGATGTACACGCGCAAAAAGCCATATCTACTCCTTATTTATATACCGGTCTCACCTATTTCTGGTATGATGCTCTATATAAAAATGGAAATGATGTAATAACAGATTACGATGGAGCTAGCAGCGTTGCAGTTCCTATGATTTTAGGTTATAAAGCAAATATGGGCAAAAATGCAATGGTGGGTTTTGAAATTGGCGTTCGCTATACATTTACGGACGATTTGGATGGTAGTAATCCCGTAAAAGGGTTGGCAGATAATGAGAATTTAAAATTTGGAAATACCAATAGCGATGATTGGTATGTATTTACAGGCATAACTGTTACTTTTGCCTTCGGAAGAAAGCCTTGCTATTGCAACTTTTAAAATGAGTATGGATCTAAAAGACCAAATAGACAAAAACAAATTACCGCAACACCTAGCCATAATTATGGACGGTAACGGTCGTTGGGCAAAGCTAAAAGGTTTGTTTCGGTCCATTGGTCACGAAAACGGTACCAAAGCCGTTCGCGAAATAGTTGAAGGCAGTGCCGAAATAGGCATCCCTTTTTTAACACTTTATGCATTTTCCACTGAAAATTGGAACCGTCCAAAATTGGAAGTCGAGCTGTTGATGAAACTATTGGTTTCTTCGCTTAAAAAAGAAATAAAGACACTAACGGACAACGACATTAAACTTAATGCTATTGGCAATCTAGATGCTTTGCCAAAAAAAGCACATAAAGAGTTGCTGGACGTCATCGAAAAAACCAAGGACAATAAGAGAATGACACTTACCCTCGCCCTAAGTTATGGTTCAAGGGAAGAAATAACAAAAACAATAAAAGAGATTAGTCTTAAAGTTAAAAATAACCTAATTTCGCCGCATGATATTGATGAAACGGTAATAAATAATCATCTTTACACGCAAAATTTACCAGATGTAGATTTATTGATCCGCACCAGTGGAGAGCAGCGCATTAGCAATTTTCTACTTTGGCAAATAGCGTATGCCGAGCTTTATTTTACTGAAACGCTTTGGCCGGATTATACTAAAAACCATCTTTTTGAAGCAATATTAAATTATCAAAACAGAGAAAGAAGATTTGGAAAAACCAGTGAACAACTCAATCAATAGTTCCCTATTGCATACATACAGAAAATTTTATTGTATTTTATTATTTACAATACTTTCCGTTTTTTCAATACAAGCGCAGCAAAAAGAACTTGACAGCGGAAGAAAATACACCATTAATGAAATAACAGTTGCTGGAGCGCAAAGCTTTAACGAACAAACTGTTGTTGCTTTTACTGGTTTAAAAAAAGGGGACCGCATCTACATTCCAGGGGAAAAACTGAGCCAAATAACAAAAAAACTCTGGGAACAGAACCTTTTTAGTGACATTGCTTTTTATGTTACAAACATTGATGGCGACAGTGTAGATTTAGAATTATACATTGTAGAGTTACCAAAACTCCGTGAAGTAGTTATCAACGGAAAGGGAGTTCGCAAAGCCAAGAAAAAAGAAATACTTAAGGACAATGATTTAAAAGCGGGGACAAAAATCACTAAAAACCTTACCACTACCACTAGAAACTATATCGCCAATAAATACAAAAAAGAAGGTTTTTATAATACCGAAGTAACCATCAGCACCACTCCCTATATAGATTCTACAGGTGTTGAAGTTTCAAAAAATATGCTCATTTCGGTAGATAAAGGAAAGCGTGTTAAAGTAAAAAGAATCGCTTTTGAAGGGAATGAACATTTTACAGATGGTAAATTGCGTCGCTCCATGAAAAAGACGAAGCGTAAAAACTTTTTCCGTTTATGGAAACGCTCCAAGTACACCGAAGAAGGCTATGAAGAAGATAAAGAATCGCTTCTTAAAAAATATAAATCTAATGGATACCGTGACGCAAGAATCATAAATGACACATTAATTACATTGGACAAAAAGAATGTGGCGCTGGATATAAAACTTGAAGAAGGAGACAAATATTATTTTGGAGATATAAAATTCATTGGAAACAGTGTTTTTACAGACAGCCAATTGCGCCAAATATTAGGCATAAAGAAAGGTGAAGTCTACAATGGAACCCTATTGCAAGAAAGAATTCAGGACGATAGTGATCCAGAAGCGAATGACATTACAAACCTTTACCAAAACAACGGTTATCTTGCCGCGCGTATAAACCCTGTTGAAGTAGCAGTACGTAATGACACCATAGATTTTGAAATTAGAATCATGGAACGTAACCTTTTCTACTTTGATCATGTAACTGTTATAGGAAACGACCGTACCAACGACCACGTTATTTACAGAGAACTAAGAACTCGCCCAGGACAGAAATACAGCAAACGCGATGTAGTAAGAACTATTCGTGAGTTAGGACAATTAGGTTTCTTTGATCCTGAACAACTTACTCCAAACTTTAAAAAAGTAGATGAAAATAATGGTCTTGTAGATTTGGAATACTCCGTAGTTGAAAAAGGATCAAGTCAGATTGAACTTCAAGGAGGTTATGGCGGTGGCGGCTTTGTGGGTACATTGGGACTTTCATTCAACAACTTTTCGCTCCGCAATATTTTCAATTTAAAAGCATATAAGCCACTACCAATGGGTGATGGGCAAAAACTTTCGCTTCGTGCGCAAGCAAGTAGTTATTACCAAACATATAGCTTATCGCTTACTGAACCTTGGTTGGGTGGAAGAAAGCCTGTTCAATTTTCAACATCTTTTTCTCACACTATTCAAAATTATTACGATTATAATAATAGACGTGCTGACAAATCTAGAAGTTTTACCATTACCGGTGGTTCTGTGGGCTTGGCAAAAAAGGTAAAATGGCCTGATGATTATTTTGTATGGTCAAATGCTATTAGTTTTCAGCACTATAACCTTAATAATTATAACACTGGGTTATTTACTTTTGGAGATGGAACTTCTAACAACCTTGCTTATACTATTGGTATAAGTAGAAACAACACCGCAACTAACCCTATTTATCCTACTTCGGGTTCTGATTTCAGTCTAACTGCAAAACTTACAATCCCATATTCTGCTTTTAACAATGTAGATTATAAAGCACTTGCAAATGAAAGAGATTTGCTTTCACAAACTCTTTCGGACAATCCAGAATTTATTGATGACAATAAAAGAATTTCCGAAATTGATCAAGAGCGTTTCAAATGGCTTGAATATTATAAAATTAAATTCAAAGGAACTTGGTATACAAGAATGGCCGGTAAATTGGTTCTTCGCACAAATACTGAATTTGGATTTTTGGGGGCTTACAATCAAGACCGTGGGGTTCCTCCTTTCGAAAGATTTTTTGTTGGGGGCGATGGACTAGGAGCATATAGTTTAGATGGCCGCGAAGTAATTCAACTAAGAGGTTACCCTAACCAATCCCTATCTGATATTGATGGAAATACGATTTACAATAAATTTTCGTTAGAGGTAAGATATCCAGTAACTTTAAAACAGCTTGCTTCTATCTATGTGCTTGGTTTTGCGGAAGGTGGAGCATCTTATAATGGCTTCAGGGACTACAATCCTTTTGAACTAAAACGTTCCGCTGGCGCAGGATTACGTATATTTATGCCTGCATTTGGCCTTTTGGGTATTGATTTTGGATATGGATTTGACCCTGTTTTGGGCGGAACCGAGAAGAACGGATGGGAAACCCATTTTATCATTGGACAACAATTTTAAAAGATGGCACGATATTTTCTTAAACAACAACCAAATAATATGAAGACAAAAAAAATACTATTTTTTACACTTTTGCTTTTTTGCTTCACCTTTATGGCTGAAGCTCAAAAAGGCGTTCGAATAGGATATATTGATATGGAATATGTCTTGGAAAGTGTTCCAGAGTACAAAGAGGCTTCCATCCAATTGGAAGGTAAAGTTCAACGGTGGAAACAGGATATTGATAAAAAGCAGAAAGAAATTGATCAAATGAAATTGAACCTATCAAACGAAAGGGTTCTACTTACTAAAGAATTGATCGATGAACGCGAAGAGGAAATTAAAATTAAGGAAGATGAAATGCTTCAATATCAGCAGGACAGATTTGGCCCTAATGGAGATTTAATGATTCAAAGAAGACAATTGGTGCAGCCTATTCAAGATCAGGTATTCAATATTGTACAAGAAGTTGCGGAAGCTAAAAAGTATGATTTCATTTTTGATAAATCTGCAGATGTAGTTATGCTTTTCGCAGCAAAAAGAAATGATATTAGCGATGTAGTTCTTAGAAGTATCGAGCGTGCGGGTAGAAGAGTACAGGCTGCAAACAAAAAGGAACAAAGACAAATCGATGAAAAAGAAGATCCACTTGATGGACCAATAACCGTCGAAGAAAAAGAAAGAGTAGCTGTAAAGGAAGAGCGTCAAGAAGCAATTGAAGCCAAAAAAACAGAACGAGAAGAAATGATGGCGCAACGCCAAAGAGAGCGAGACTCTATTCGTGCCGTTAAAAAGCAAGAGTTTGAAGAGCGCAGACAACGTTTAATTGAGGAAAGAGAACAAAGAAAAGATTCAATTATGAATGCCCGTCTAAATAGAAACAACAATCCGTCAAACGGAAACGAAGGCGGCGGTGAAGAAGGCGGAGGAAAATAATTACCCCAAATATTCAACTAAATAATTAACACCACTCTAATAAAAATAACACTTAAATTAAATACACTTACAATGAAAAAAATGAAAACATTATTAGTTGCAATGGCACTTTTTGTAGGAGCTACAAGTTTTGTAAACGCCCAATCAAAAATTGCACATATTAACGCACAAGAATTGATCGAGGCTATGCCAGAATACAAAGCAGCTCAAAGCCAATTGGAAAAAGTGCAAAAAACGTACGACACCGAGATTAAAGCAATGGCAAAAGAGCTTGAAACTAAAATGACACAGTACGACAGCGAAGCTTCTGGAAAAACAGACATAGAAAACCAAAAAAGAGTTGAAGAAGTTCAAGGTATGCAAAATAACATTCAAGCATACAGACAACAAGCACTTCAAGATCTTGACAAGAAAAGAACAGACATCTTTAAGCCAATCCTTGAAAAAGCACAATCTACAATTCAAAAAGTAGCTAAAGCTCAAGGATATCAATATGTTTTAGATTCAACTGTTGGTAGTGGTGTTATCCTTGCCGATGGAAAAGATCTTATGGCAGACGTTAAAAAAGACTTGGGAATGTAATTCATTTTTAAGACTAAAAATTTTAAAACTGTCCGCTAATAACGGGCAGTTTTTTTATTCCCAAATTTGAAGTAATTGGCTACTTTTACGAAATACCCTTTTATGAAATTGTATCTTCACAGAAGAGGATTAACTAATGTTTTATATAGATAACATGGATAAAAATAGTCCCATTGGGGTCTTTGATTCGGGCGTTGGAGGTTCTTCCATTTGGCAGGAAATCCATAAACTGCTTCCTTTTGAAAATATCATTTATCTAGCAGACAGCAAAAACGCACCTTATGGAAATAAATCTCAAAAAGAAATAACCGCACTCAGCATTAAAAATGTTGAAAAATTACAGGAATTGGGCTGTAAAATAATCGTGGTGGCTTGTAACACAGCAACCACAAATGCTATCAGTATACTTCGTGAAAATTATGATATTCCATTTATTGGTATTGAACCCGCAATAAAACCAGCAGCCCTAAAAACAACTTCAAAAAGTATCGGAATTTTGGCGACAAAAGGCACACTTAGTAGTGCGCTTTTTAGCAGGACAACCAGTGAATTAACAAAGGATATAAGCGTAGTTGAAATTATTGGCGAAGGTCTTGTACCACTCATTGAAGCAGGAAATCTTGACGGTCCCGAAATGGTGGAGTTATTAGAAAAACACACTAAACCAATGATAGATGCAAATATTGATTACTTAGTATTGGGCTGCAGCCATTATCCGTATATCATTCCGCAATTGAAAAAGATTCTTCCCGAAAACGTGAAAATTATTGATTCCGGTGAAGCGGTTGCCCGACAAACGAAAATAGTTTTACAAAGTTTGAATCTACTTCGCGAAGAGAATACAAAACCCAAACTTCAGTTTTTTACAAATGCAGAAACGGATACTTTAAAATTTCTACTTAACGAGTATGCCGATAAGATTTCCGTAGAAAAAAAAGACTTCTAAGTTATTCCTTAAACCAAGAAGAGTACATCACATAATTATTGGCTATACGTTCAATCTCCCCTTTTGTTAATTCTGGGCTAATGTCTTTTATTTTTTTGGCAGGAATTCCTGCATAAATACTTCCACTCTCAACCCTTGTGTTTTTAGAAACCACGGCGCCTGCTGCAATTATCGTATTGCTTTCCACCACGCAATCGTCCATAACAATACTTCCCATCCCTATCAAAACATTATCTTGAATGGTGCATCCGTGAACAATCGCATTATGCCCAATAGAAACATTGCTCCCGATGGTTGTAGGCGAAGTTTTATAGGTAGCGTGAATTACGGCTCCATCCTGCACATTCACTTTATTGCCCATTTTTATAAAATTCACATCACCGCGAATTACAGTGTTGAACCAAACGCTACATTCGTTGCCCATCACTACATCGCCAACAATGGTGGCGTTTTCAGCAATGAAACAATCCTCTGGAATTTGGGGGTGATTTCCGTTTACAGTTTTAATTATCATCTTTTATAGTTTTTATCCAAAGTACGCAAGCAATTCCTTCTTCCGCGAAGGGCTCACCATTATTTCCTTACCGCTGGAAAGAACCACACTTCCACCCTTTCCTTTTTTGTATTCGGTAATTTCATTCACATTTATCAAATAGGATTTATGAACACGCGCAAAACCGTTTTCAGACAATGAGTCTTCAAAATATTTAAGGGTTTTGCTTACTAAACGTTTTCCAACCTTTAAATGAATGTGGGTATAATTATCATCGGCCTGGCAATAGAGTATATCTTCCATCTGAAGCACTTCAAAGCCGTTTTGTAATGGTATTGTTATCTTGCCCGCAACTTGGGTCTGTAGGGGTTTTAAAATTAAATTCTGCAGGCTGTTCTCTTTTTCCTTTATTTCCTGCACGTAGTCTACAGCTTCAATCAATTTATCAATTGAAATAGGTTTCAATAAATAATAGGAAGCGTGGGCATTTAAAGCATCCATTGCATACTGATTGTAAGCTGTAACGAAAACAGTTTCAAATTGCCTGTCCCCTACTTTATCGAGCAAATCAAAAGCATTTCCATAGGGCATTTCTACATCGAGAAAAACCACATCCAAATCATTATTACGAATCAACACCAATGCATCATTCACGTTCGCTGCTTCACCTTTCAAAACAATATTGGGACAATATTTCGCCAAATAATTTCTGAGAATTTCCCGGCTTATTTCTTCGTCTTCAACAATTATTGCGTTTAGTTTCATTAGTCTTTCTTTAAAATAAGTTCAACTTTGGTCCCTTCGTTGTTTTCAAATACGTTTTCCACTTTCACATCTACTTTGTCTTTGTACATTTCGTTCAAAATAGCAATTCGCTTTTGTGTATTGCCCATCCCTTTTGACTTTTGTTTCTTTTGGTTTTCCGTTTTGAATTCATTGGATTTTGAACGACCAATTCCATCATCAATAATGGAGATTTTTATGGTTTCAGAATTGATTTGCTGAAAATTGATTTCCAACAAACCTTTCGCTTCTTTATACCGAAGTCCATGCCATACGGCATTTTCAACATAAGGTTGAAGCAACATCGGCGGAATCACAAACTCGTTTAGTTTTATATTTTCGTCAATCGTAATTTTATAGTCGAATTTATCTTTAAACCTGAAATGTTCCAGTTTTACATATAGCTCCAGCAATTCAATTTCCTTTTCCAACGGAATAAAATCCTCTTCGCTATTTTCCAAAACCGAACGCATCAGTAATGAAAAATCTGTTAAATATTTATTGGCGGTACGTTCATCATTTACGGCAATAAAACTATTGACGCTGTTAAGCGCATTAAAAATAAAATGTGGATTCATCTGCGAACGAAGTGATTTCAGCGCCAAAACATTATTAGCGAACTTTTGTTGTTTTACGTTTTTGTACTGCGTGTAAGCTGCAAAAAACAAAAGCAATACGATCACAATTAAAGAACCAATAACCCATTTTTGAATTTGACTGTTTCTCTCGATTAACTCTTGATTTTCAAAAGCAAGTTTATAACGACTTTCATTAAGTTTCCTGTCATTTTCCAAGCTCGCAATTCTGTTTTGCTTTTGAGTGATTTCTTTACTGAAACGCGCTGCCTGGCTAATTTCCTGCTCCTTTTTTACATAAAGCTCATCCACAACTTCAACATACCGCTGGTAGCTTTCGGTGGCTTTGTCAAACTCGCCGATGTCCCGATAAATTTCGGAAAGCTTTCTCACGGCATCTTTTTGAACAGTTAAATCTTCCTTTTTGTCAGCCTCCGCAATACTTTTTTCAAGGTACGGAATGGCCTGTTTATATTTTTCCTGCGCTACAAAAGCATTCGCGATTTTATAGTTTTGCCGTTGTGGAGTTAAGGCTTCATCTTCAACCGTGGCAGCATTTCCCATAGAGTTTAACTCTTCTAAAGTTTCTTCCCGAAGTTGTATTTCCTTTTCGTAATCGCGGTTTTGGTTATAAAAATCTGCTACTTTGTTCTTTTCTGAAACAGCCCGTTGCTTATTCTCCTTTTTAGCAAGTTTTAGCGAATTATCAAAATATTCTTCAGCTTCATTTAAGGCACCACTTTTTGCATAAGCCTCACCAATCTTTGAATTTAAATTTGTGATTTTTGGAGTAATTCTATTTTCTTTAGCAGTATCCAATGCTTTTTGATAATTGAAAACACTTTTCACGCCATCGCCAATAGCTTTATAAGTATCGCCCAAACCTTCATAAACTTCAACTTTTTGATATGCCGAAAGATTATCCTTCAACAATTTCTGAAATGACGAAATGCTTTCCTGATAATTTTTGTTTTGTGCAAAAGCCTTCGCCAACTTAATTGAAACATCTGTATTTGCACTGTTTTGAATACTTTGTTTATAATTTTCAATTGCTAAATCTGGCTGGCTCCAAAACAAGTTAATGTCACCCAAAACTTCAAAGGCAAAGCCATTTTCTTTTTTTGAAATAGTTTTGCCACGCTTCGGTTCCAAAGCTTTTGTAACGTATTCAATACTTTTCTGAGCATCTTTTTTCAGAAAGAATTTAGCAGAATCCAAATAAACATTGAAACCTGCTTGCCCATCATCTTTAGATCTTTTTGAAACAAGTGGTGCAGCTTCATTTTTTGCCTTTTCCACCCTAACAGTAACAAAGTCGTTTTCCTTGATTGTGTAATAAACCGTAACAAAGTCATCGCTTTTTATCACAAGCTCATCTCCTATTTTGGCAGAAATAGTAAATCTTCCTGAAAAATTTGTTGTGGTATATTGCCCCCCCAAAATCTCCACGTTCACCTTTGCAATAGGCATATTTGTTTCGCCATCAATTACTTCTCCTTTTAGCATAAAGGGCTTATTGTCCGTCAGACCCTTTACTTGCGAAAAGCTATCTGCGGAGCAAAAAAAGGCAAGCGCCAAAAAAAGGAAAAGAAGTTTTTTCATTTTGTCATTAAAACGGTAAACATACGGACTTTGCAGCAATGTCTAAAATTACGTTTTTCTGAAATAGCTTCTGCAAAGGTTAAAAAAGAATACTTCCCTCATCCAAAAATACTTTTCCCTAATTCAAAGAAACCGCTTGCTCAAAGTATGTTTTTTTAGAAAAAACTTCGCCCTAGGTTTACCTTAAAATAAACACGAACGTTATGAAAAAATCTCAAATTGTCCTCTTGGCTGTTATGATTGTTCTTACATATTCTTGCAAAGCAGAAACCAAAAAAACCGACAAAAAATTATTGGCCGCAATAGAAACTCCAAAAAAAGACCACTACATAAAAGTAGCTTTACTGTTGGATACAAGCAACAGTATGGATGGATTGATAGACCAAGCCAAAGCCCAACTTTGGGAATTTGTAAACGAACTCAGTTATGCCAAATGCCGCAACGACCGTCCAAAACTTCAAATAGCTCTATACGAATACGGGAATGATAATTTGAGTTCACGTGATAATTACATTCGAAAGATTTTAAGTTTCACAGAAGATTTGGACGATGTTTCCAAAGAGCTTTTTTCATTGACCACCAATGGCGGTAGTGAGTATTGCGGTGCAGTAATTCAGGAATCTTTGAACAAACTGGATTGGGGAAATGAAAATGATGATTTAAAAATGGTCTTTATAGCAGGCAACGAACCTTTTAATCAGGGCGAAATTAATTATAAAGAAGCTGCAATGGACGCTAAGGAAAATGGAGTAATTGTGAATACCATTTTTTGTGGTGATTACCGTCACGGTATAGATAGTTACTGGAAAGATGGCGCTCAACTTACATATGGTGATTATATGGCTATAAATCAAAACCAACAAACTATATATGTTCCATCTCCTTATGACGATCTAATTATTCAATTAAATGTAAAGCTTAACAACACTTATGTTCCCTACGGAAGTGCTGGAAGTAAAAAAAGCCGTGTACAACAAGAACAAGATGCAAATGCTGCAGAATACAGTAAGGCAAACGCGGTAAGCAGAACCGTTTCCAAAGGAAGCCACCTTTACACAAACAGTACTTGGGATTTAGTTGACGCCGAAAAAGAAGAAGATTTCAGTTATGAAAAATTGAAAAAAGACGAATTGCCACAGGAACTAAAAGGAAAGAATGCTTCGGAAATAAAAAAATATTTAGAAACAAAACATTTCGAAAGAGAAGATATTCAAAAACAAATTATGGATTTGAACGAGCAACGCCGAAAATATATTGCAGATAACTCAAAACAAACTGAAAATGGTCTTGAAAGTGCAATGGTACAAGCCATAAAAAAGCAAGCTGAAAAAAAGAATTACACCTGGGAATAGTTATTTTTAAACATAGAAAAAGCCTGATACTTCTAAAAGTCTCAGGCTTTTTATTTTATGTACTTAAAAATTTAATTGATGGCAGGACAATTACAGTCATACGGTTCTGGTCTTCCGCCCAAGAAATCGTAACCTAATGTAATTTGATGAAAACCGCCACTTTGGAATTTTACATTTCCAGCTTGATAGGAATAAGTGTACGCAAACATAAAGTTCTTATAATTAACTCCTAATACAGGTGTAAAATATTGCAGTTTCTGAACTTTCACTTCTTCCCCGTTAAGGTATTCAGCGCCATCAAGACTTCTTCTATACGACAATCCGCCCCATAGTTGACCAAAATCCATCTCTCTGTAAGCTTTAAAATTAACATCTACAGACTGCTCGCCTGTGCGTTCACTCCATTGAAAAAGAAAAGAAGGTTCATAGCTCCAGTCGGCACCATATTGACCAATGGCATAACCAGCAGAAATCAAATATTTACGTTGATTGTTTGACTCATATTTTTCGGTATAGATTGATCTATTTTGAAATATGATATTCTTCACGGTAAAGTGACCCGAGAAATTCAAAAAATTGTACGAAAGCCCCGCATCTACGTTAAAATATGATGTGCTTTGAATAATTCCCGCAATTACTGGGTCAAAATCCGTTAAGTCAAATTGAGTTTCATCAAGTCTTGATTGGGTCAACCCCGCACTTAAACCAAACGATAACTGATTTAAGTCTGCTTCACTTCTGGAAAACATAATATGGTGGGCATATGTAATATACCCTCCCGTTTGTGAGTGATAACCATTTTTATCGTTATATAATATAACTCCAACCCCAGATTGCTGTCCAAGCCTTGCATTAAAACTTAGCGTTTGAAGATTTGGAGCTTCGCTCTGATCAAACCATTGTTGGCGTGCAGTCAATCGTAATTGATTATGTGTGGCTGCCCCGGCCATAGATGGATGAATCAAATAAAGGTTATCTGAAAAATAATCTGAATATATTGGTATGCCATCTTGTGAAAATCCATAAAAAGATGATAACAAAAGTAGGATGAGGGAGATTTGTTTAATATTCATAGTTTTTATTTATCGTTTTAAGGTAAAATGTCCTTTAAATTCTTTTGTCTGTCCCTCTTCGGTGTACTCGATGCGGAACCAGTAATCGCTCGATGGCAGTGGGCTTCCCCCGTAGGTTCCGTCCCATCCCTGGCCCAGTGGG
>NZ_UEFQ01000012.1 GCF_900489465.1 Aequorivita sp. CIP111184
CAGTGAGGTAGGCGATCTTATCGCTTATACTTTCAAGGTAACCAACGAAGGCAACGTAGACCTGAGCAACATCCGCGTAACGGATCCATTGCTAGAGTTGCCTAACCCAGTGGTGGCTATTGCTTACCAATCGGGAGATGACGGCGACGGCATCTTGGAAAGTGGCGAGGAGTGGATCTACACTGCGAACTATGCAATTACACAGACAGACCTAAATACGGGAAGCGTAACAAACCAAGCTACCGCTGTTGGAACCCCACCAGTAGGTGCAGATGTTAACGACCTATCAGGAACAACTGTTAATAATAATGAAGCGACTGTAACAGAAATCTGCCAATCGGCTAAGATTGCAATCGTTAAGAGTTCTGTTTACGATCCAATCGTGAACGGAGAGTGTACCAGTGAGGTAGGCGATCTTATCGCTTATACTTTCAAGGTAACCAACGAAGGCAACGTAGACCTGGGCAACATCCGCGTAACGGATCCATTGCTAGAGTTACCTAACCCAGTGGTGGCTATTGCTTACCAATCGGGAGATGACGGCGACGGCATTTTGGAAAATGGCGAGGAGTGGATCTACACTGCGAACTATGCAATTACACAAGATGATATAGACACAGGAAGTGTGACCAACCAAGCTACAGCTGTTGGAACACCTCCATCGGGTGACGATGTTGAGGACCTATCAGGAACAACAGTTAACAATGATGATGCTACTGTAACGGAAATTTGCCAGAACCCAGACATCGCCATCGTAAAAACTGGCGTCTTCAACGATGTTGACGGCAACCAGTGTTCTGATGCGGGCATCGATATGATTACCTATACGTTCACGGTTACCAATGAAGGAAACGTGAGCCTGTCAAACATAACAGTTACCGATCCATTGTTGCAAGCACCAAACCCAGTAGTGAACATAGTGTTCCAAGGTGGTGATACGGATAGTGACGGTCAACTGGATGTAACAGAGACTTGGATTTACACCGCTACCTCTTATACCATCACACAAGATGATATAGACACGGGAAGCGTTACCAATCAGGCTACTGCTGTTGGAACCCCACCATCGGGTGACGATGTTGATGATCTTTCAGGAACTGATATTGCCAATGACGACGCTACTGTTGTTGAGCTTTGCCAGAACCCAGACATCGCCATCGTAAAAACTGGCGTCTTCAACGATGTTGATGACAACCAGTGTTCTGATGCGGGCATCGATACAATTACCTATACGTTCACAGTTACCAATGAAGGAAACGTGAGCCTATCAAATATAACAGTTACCGATCCATTATTGCAAGCGCCAAACCCAGTAGTGAACATTGTGTTCCAAGGAGGTGATACAGATAGTGACGGTAAACTGGATGTAACAGAAACTTGGATTTATACCGCTACCTCTTATACCATCACACAAGATGATATAGACACGGGAAGCGTTACCAACCAAGCAACTGCTGTTGGAACCCCACCATCGGGTGACGATGTTGATGATCTTTCAGGAACTGATATTGCCAATGACGACGCTACTGTTGTTGAGCTTTGCCAGAACCCAGACATCGCCATCGTAAAAACTGGCGTCTTCAACGATGTTGACGGCAACCAGTGTTCTGATGCGGGCATCGATACAATTACCTATACGTTCACGGTTACCAATGAAGGAAACGTGAGCCTGTCAAACATAACAGTTACCGATCCATTGTTGCAAGCACCAAACCCAGTAGTGAACATAGTGTTCCAAGGTGGTGATACGGATAGTGACGGTAAACTGGATGTAACAGAGACTTGGATTTACACCGCTACCTCTTATACCATCACACAAGATGATATAGACACGGGAAGCGTTACCAATCAGGCTACTGCTGTTGGAACCCCACCATCGGGTGACGATGTTGATGATCTTTCAGGAACTGATATTGCCAATGACGACGCTACTGTTGTTGAGCTTTGCCAGAACCCAGACATCGCAATCGTAAAAACTGGCGTCTTCAACGATGTTGACGGCAACCAGTGTTCTGATGCGGGCATCGATACAATTACCTATACGTTCACAGTTACCAATGAAGGAAACGTGAGCCTATCAAATATAACAGTTACCGATCCATTATTGCAAGCGCCAAACCCAGTAGTGAACATTGTGTTCCAAGGAGGTGATACAGATAGTGACGGTAAACTGGATGTAACAGAAACTTGGGTTTATACCGCTACCTCTTATACCATCACACAAGATGATATAGACACGGGAAGCGTTACCAACCAAGCAACTGCTGTTGGAACCCCACCATCTGGAGATGATGTGGAAGACCAATCAGGAACTGAGATAGACAATGATGATGCTACCATCATCGAACTATGTCAAAATGCAGACATTGCAATTGTAAAAACTGGCGTCTTCAACGATGAAAACGGAAACGACTGTTCAGATGTTGATGAGACTATTAGTTATACTTTCACGGTAACAAATGAAGGTAACGTGAGCTTAAGCAACGTAACAGTAATAGATCCATTGATTGCTACTATTACTGGTCCAACAGGTGATACCGATGCAGATGGTGAACTGGATGTAACAGAAACTTGGATATATACTGGATCTTATGCCATCACACAAGATGATATAGACCTAGGGGAAGTGAAAAACCAAGCTACTGCCGAAGGTACCGCTCCTGATGCAACTGTAGTAAGTGATCTTTCTGATGAGAGTAGTGTTCTAGAAAATGATCCTACAATAACTGAGCTTTGTCAGAACCCAGCTATTGCCATCGTTAAAACTGGAATTTTCAATGACGAGAATGGAAATGACTGTTCAGATATTGATGAGACTATTAGCTATACTTTCACAGTAACAAATGAAGGAAATGTAAGTTTAAGCGATGTTATTGTTACTGACCCACTAATTGCTATCATCACTGGTCCAACAGGTGATACTGATAGCGATGGTGAACTTGATGTGACTGAAACTTGGATTTATACAGGTACATATGCTATAACTCAAGAAGATATAGATGCTGGGGAAGTAATAAACCAAGCTACTGTAAAAGCAAACGATCCTATGGATAACGCTGTGATTGACCTTTCTGATGAGAGCAGCGTGCTTGAGAATGACCCAACAATAATTGAGTTGTGTCAAAATCCAGCTATTGCGATTGTTAAGACAGGAATCTTCAACGATGAGAATGGAAATGACTGTTCAGATGTTGATGAGACTATTAGTTATACTTTCACAGTAACAAATGAAGGTAACGTGAGCTTAAGTAACGTAACGGTAACAGATCCATTGATTGCTACTATCACCGGTCCAACTGGTGATACCGACGGAGATGGTAAACTTGATGTAACAGAAATTTGGACTTATACCGGCTCATATGCTATTACACAAATTGATATAGATGCTGGACAAGTTACTAACCAGGCCACTGCAGAAGGTACTGCACCAGATGCAACGGTAGTAAGTGATCTTTCGGATGATAATAGTGTACTCGAAGATGATCCAACAATTGTTGAGTTGTGCCAAAACCCAGTAATAGCTCTTATAAAAACTGGAGTTGTTAATGATACAAATGGAAACGGTTGTGCAGATGTTGATGAAACTATCAGCTATACTTTCACAGTATTCAACCTTGGAAATGTTACATTATCAAATGTAACAGTAACCGATCCATTGGTGAGTGTAGTAGGAGGGCCAATAACATTGACTCCAGGTGCTACGGATGGAACATCTTTCACTGCCACATACACTATCACACAAGCTGATATTGATGCAGGAGAAGTTATAAACCAAGCTACTGCCACTGGTACTGACGCTTCTGGAACTACAGTTAGCGACCTGTCTGATGACAATAGTGAATTGGAAAATGATCCAACCATTACTGAACTTTGCCAAAACCCTGCTATTGCTTTAATAAAAGTAGGTGTGCCAACAGATGAGAATGGTAACGGATGTGCTGATCTTGGTGAAACAATTGTATATAGTTTCAGTGTTAAGAACACAGGAAACGTTGCATTGACCAGCGTAACAATAACAGATCCTTTGGTAGCCGTAGTAGGAGGTCCAATAAACTTGGCAACAGGTGAAGATGACACTACAACATTCACAGCGATATATACCATAACACAGACTGACGTAGATGCAGGTTTTGTTGAAAACCAAGCTATAGCAGATGGTATTGCTCCAAACGGTGATGTTGTATCCGATCTGTCTGATGATAATAGTTATACAGAAAACGATCCAACCATTGTAAATGTTTGTAATATAGTTCCACCAGTTGGAATGATATCTCTTGAGAAAACAGGAGTGTTTAACGATGAAAACGGAAATGGTGCGTCAGATGTAGGTGAAACGATCAGCTATTCTTTCAGTATAACTAATACAGGACAAATTACTTTATATAACATAACCATAACCGACCTATTGCCAGGTATTCAGATTTTAGGTGGTCCAATTGCACAATTGCTGCCAGGAGAAACTGATGACACTACATTCACAGCAGTCTATATAATTAATGATCAAGATATAGGAAACGGTGAGGTGGTTAACCAAGCAACGGTAACCGGAGAGGATGAAGATGGAAATATAGTAACTGATGATTCTGATGATCCAACAGATCTAACCAACATTGATAACAACGGTGATGGTGAACCAGATGATCCAACGGTTGTTGTATTGCCAGATGTATTGCCAACTACTTTTGAAATATTCAACGGTATTACACCAAACGGTGATGGTCTTAACGAATACTTCCAGATTGTAGGTATCGAAAATTATCCTAACAATAATGTTAAGATATTCAACAGATGGGGTGTACTAGTCTTTGAAACCAATGGTTACGGTGGCTCAGATGGAACTCAGAATGTTTTCAGAGGTATCTCAGAAGGACGTGTAACTGTTCAAGAAAATAAAGAATTACCAACAGGTACATACTTCTATATTCTTACCTTTCCAGCAGATAACCCTGGTAAGAGCAGCTATAACGGATATTTATATATTAATAGATAGAAAAATCAAAAATTCCTGGGAGGAAATTCCCTCCCAGGATTAAAATACATAACTATGAAACACAGTTATCTAACACTACTAATTTTGATTTTACTTGGCACGTTTTCAAGTAAAGCGCAGCAGGATCCACAGTACACTCAGTATATGTACAATACGCAGGTGGTAAACCCTGCATATGCCGGAAATCGTGAAGCATTAAGTTTTGGTTTATTATACAGAACTCAATGGGTCAATTTTGGTGACGGAGCACCCAATACGGGAACCTTTACAGTAAATTCACCAGTTGGGGACAATATGGGGCTAGGACTGTCTGTAGTAAATGACAGAATTGGACCATCAATTGAAACTAACTTTAATATTGATTATTCCTATAGTATCAGAACTTCTGAATCTGCAAAGTTATCTTTCGGTCTAAAAGCGGGGCTTGACATTTTGAATGTCGATTTCAGCAAACTGAATATATATGACGGTAATGATCCATACTTTTCAGAGAATAACATTGATAACAAACTTCAACCACAAATTGGAGCGGGTATATATTATAATACAGAGAAGTTTTATGCAGGACTTTCGGTCCCAAATTTCTTAACCACAAAGCATTTCGATAAAAATAGTATTGCCAACACCACGATTGAAACAACCGCGGCAGAGCGTATGCACTATTTTTTGATTGCTGGTTATGTGTTTGATCTTAGTGATAACTTAAAATTTAAACCCGCAACTTTGTTCAAGATGGTGAGTGGTTCTCCTTTACAAGCCGATGTTTCTGCCAATTTCTTGCTGTATGATAAAGTAACTCTTGGTGCTGCCTACAGATGGAGTGCCGCTATGAGTGGATTGGTTGGCTTTCAAGCTACTGACCAGATATTCATTGGTTTCGCTTATGATTATCAAACAACAGATATTGAAGCTTACAGTGATGGCTCCTATGAAGTTATGCTTCGCTTTGAATTGTTCAATAAACCAGAACGAGTGCTAACCCCGAGATTCTTCTAAAAAATCAAGACTATGAATACAATAGTACGTAACATATTACTTTTTACCTTGGTAGTTTTTACTGCCGGTAGTACCTTTTCTCAGCAGAAGGATATTAATAAAGCAAACAAAGAGTTTGATAAGTTTGCTTATATAGATGCCCGCGAAATCTATTTAAAGGTAGTGGCTGATGGATATGAATCTGCCGAGATTTTCAAGAAATTAGGCGATACATATTATTATAACAGTGATTATACAAACGCTGCAAAGTGGTATGATAAACTTGTAAAACAATTTCCTGATCAAACGGAACCTGAATATTATTACAGAGCCGCACAATCTTTGAAAAGCTTAGGGAAATACGACGAATCTAATGCCCTTTTAAAAGATTATGTAGCAAAAGGCGGAAAAGGTTTGGTAATCAAATCTTATGAAGATGATCCAAATTATTTGAAAAGTACAGTTTTTAAATCTAGAGATTTCGTACTTGAAAAAGTAGGAGTAAATTCTTCAAACTCAGATTTTGGAGCATCATTCTATGGAAAAGATAAGGTAGTTTATACTTCAGCGGGAAACACTACTGGAGTTAAAATAAATGAATGGACCCAAGAACCTTTTTTAGATTTATTTGTAGCAGATAGAGCAGCTAATGGCGAATTGAGTAACCCGATGAAATTGGGAGGAGATGTAAATACTGAGTATAACGAGTCTACAGCTACATTCTCTAAAGATGGAACTACCGTTTATTTTACAAGAAACACCTATTTGGACGGTAAAAAAGGTCTTGATAAATCTAATAAGTTTAAAACCCTAAGATTGTCGCTATATAAAGCTACTAAAACAGGAGAATATAACTGGACCAATGTTGTTAAATTACCTTTTAATAGTAAGGAATATTCCGTAGCACATCCAGCCTTAAGTCCAGATGGTAAAAAGCTCTATTTTGCTTCTGATATGCCTGGTACTATCGGTATGTCTGATTTATGGTATGTTGATATTCTTGGTAATGATAAATACGGAACTCCCGTAAACTTAGGCTCAGACATAAATACTGAAGGTAAAGAATCCTTTCCGTTCATAAGTGAAAAAAATAATCTGTATTTTTCAAGTGACGGGCGTTCAGGTCTTGGTGGTTATGATATTTTTGTAACACCACTTGACGATGCTGGAAAACCTGGAAAAATCACAAACTTAGGCGCACCTTCAAACAGTGCTCAAGACGACTTTGGTTTCATAATTAATGAAGACGATCGTATTGGTTATGTATCATCAAATAGAGGAGGAGATAGAGGAAGTATTGATGACGATATTTATTTAGTAAAAGAAATTTGTTCCATTACAATAAATGGAAAAGTGTTTGATGAAGAAACAAAAGATCCGTTGCCAGGAGCTCAAGTTACTCTATTGGACGAAAACAATCAATTGGTTAGTCAAACTACAGCCAAGAACGATGGAACTTATAGCTTTGTTAGTGATTGCGGAACACAATATACCGTAAGAGGGGTAAAGGATGGTTACAATCCGTATGAGAAAATGATTGAAACTCCTATGTTATCCGGAACTATAGATGTACCACTCCCATTAAAGAGAATTGGACCATGTCCTCCAAACGATTTAGGTTGCAAACTAAACCTTCAGCCAATCTATTTTGACTTTGATAAATCAAACATCCGTCGCGATGCTGAAATTGAGTTAGCTAAAATTCTTGCAGCAATGAGAGAATACCCAGAGCTAATTATTCATATTGAATCTCATACTGATTCTCGCGGTAATGACAACTACAATATGTCTCTTTCTGAGCGTCGTGCCCAATCTACTCTTAAGTGGTTAGTTGGAAAAGGAATTGATAAGAACAGATTAACTGCTAAAGGTTATGGAGAGTCGCAACTTGTGAATAAATGTTCAAATGGTGTGCCTTGTACAGCTGAAGAACATCAACTTAACAGAAGATCAATGTTTATAATAAAGAATTAATTAACCAAATTAAGTTATGGAAAGCGTTCAATACTTGCTATTGAACGCTTTTTGCTTTTAAAACAGCCGCCCTTTTCGTACTTTTGAGCCAAAACGTGTTTTTAGATGAAGGAAGAACAAGTAGTCCTCGTTAATGAAAATGATGAAAAAATAGGGCTGATGCCAAAACAAGAAGCCCACGAAAAGGGTATTCTTCACAGAGCATTTTCAGTTTTTGTTTTTAATGGGAAAAATCAATTGATGTTGCAACAACGCGCATTGCACAAATACCATTCACCCGGACTATGGACAAACACCTGCTGTAGCCATCAGCGAGATGGCGAAACTTCTCTCGAAGCTGGTAAAAGAAGATTGTTTGAAGAAATGGGTTTCAGTACAGATTTAAAAGAAACCACTTCATTTATTTACAAGGCACCTTTCGATAATGGACTAACAGAACACGAATTAGATCATATATTGATAGGTAACTTTGAAGGAACTCCTAATATTAATGCAGAAGAAGTTGCATCTTGGAATTGGATGGATTTGGAAGAAGTAAAAAAAGATATTCAAAACAATCCCGAAATTTATACAGCTTGGTTTAAAATCATTTTCGATAAATTTTACAAACATCTTCTTATATGAGTCTAACCGTTTATAGAAAGGCACATTTTAATGCCGCACATCGCCTTTTTAAAAAAGAATGGAGTGATGAAAAAAACTTTGAAATATTTGGAAAATGCAGCAACCCACACTTTCATGGCCACAATTATGAACTAGAAGTTGGTATCACAGGTGATATTAACCCCGAAACTGGGTTTTTAATGGATCTAAAAATATTGAGTAATATTATTAAAGAAGAAGTGGAAGATTCTTTCGACCATAAAAATCTAAACATTGAAGTGCCAGAATTTAAGAATCTAAATCCCACAGTTGAAAATATTGCGGTAGTTATTTGGGATAAAATTAGAAACCACATTGATTCAAAATACGATGTTTCAATAAAACTATACGAAACCCCTCGAAACTTTGTTGTTTACAACGGCCAATGATGCTTACTGTCTCTCCATTATATCCACTAAAATTTCACCCTATTTTTAAACAAAAAGTTTGGGGTGGAAAAAAGCTGAATAAAATATTGAAAAAAAATGTTGTTGGAAATGTGGGGGAAAGTTGGGAGATTTCAGGTGTGGCAGAAAATGTTTCAGAAATATTAAACGGCCCGCTAAAAGAAAAATCCCTTAACTGGTTGCTTGAAAATTATAAAGAAAAATTAGTAGGAGAAAAAGTTTACAACCTCTTTGGAAATAAATTCCCATTGCTTTTTAAATTTATTGATGCACGTGAAAATCTTTCCGTACAAGTTCATCCCAATGATTTCTTAGCTAAAAGTAGGCACAACTCTTTCGGAAAAACGGAATTGTGGTATTTAATTGATGTGGAAAAGAACGCAAAGCTGATTTTGGGTTTCAATGAAAAGATGGATCAGAAAAAATATATAAAGACTCTTTCTGAAAATAAAATTACTGAAGTTTTGAATTCCGAAGCCATCAAAAATGGAGATGCGTTTATGATTGATCCTGGAACCATACATGCAATTGGTGCAGGTGTTCTATTAGCTGAAATTCAGCAAACATCAGACATTACGTACCGAATTTACGATTGGGACAGACCTGATACTAACGGAAAAATGCGCCAGTTGCATACAGATTTGGCTCTGGATGCAATTGATTTTAATCAATCAAAACCAAGATTGGATTACATAGAAGAAAAAAATTCACCGGTACATATTGGAACTACCGATTTCTTTTCTGTTAATAAACTTGTACTTTCCCAGACGTATATACGTAATTTGGAAGAAATTCCTTCATTTACGGTTTATATGTGCTTGGAAGGAAATGCGATAATTGAAACAGATGATTTTTCAGAAGAAATAAAAAAGGGCGAAACCATGTTGATTCCCGCACAATTACCTGAAATAAAAATCACTACAAATTCTGCAAGCTTTTTGGAAGTGTACATTCCTTAAATGTTCGTACCTTTGCCGAAATTATAAATATTGATAATTATTTAAAAAACGCTTTTAGCGGAAAAATTATGGCAAACGTAAGAGACTTAAAAAAAGACATTAACTATGTTTTGGGCGATATTATTGAAGCAGTCTACATTTGGGAGTTAACTAACCCAGATAAAGAAAACAAAAAGGCTGAAGCACTTATCGACGAGGCAATCACAACTTTTGACGAACTGATAACTAAAGTGAACCAAAAGGATGTTGAAAACAAAAAGAAACACTTTAAAACAGTGAACGTTGAACTTGAGGAACGTGGCAGAAAGCTAATTGATAAAATTAACGCTCTATAAAACAGTATCTGTTTTTTTTCGGCTTATTATAAAAGACTCCAATTCCTTACCGTATTTGGAGTCTTTTATTTTTGGTTCAAGCGCATTGTAAACTGTGTCTAAGTATTTAATGTTTGAATCATAAACTTCGCTCAGTATTAAATAAGGCGCCACTTCTTGATTTTGGTGATTTAGCGCAAAATTTATGGTCGCTAAATATTTACTGGTAAGCAAGGCTCGCTGCTTCTTTTCGATTTTCATTAGTGAAGAATCGGAAACTTTATTACCTAATTTCAACCTTTCTTCAATCAAGCTCAGGTTTTTAATCACATAACGATCTTTCAGTTTTAGATATTCTTTTAGTGCCTTATCATTATCAGAACCTGATACAACAGCTGCATTTCCAAAATTTTTAAGGTTTGTTTGAATGTTTAAATCCGCGTTTTCAGCAAAGAAAGTAATACGATCGTCACGTAAAGTTCCGTCTTTCAATCGAACGTATAAATAATAAATTTCTGGACTTTCCACTTTTTCAGAAAAAGAAAAATCTGAGTTTCCATCAACAGATATTGAATCTACAGTAACTAAAACAGTATCTTCAAATTTTTGGAGCAAAAGTGTTCCTTTTTTTAGTCCTTTTACGGTGCCGGTAAGGTTCATCGTTTCTGTGTGCGTATTACAACTTATAACTGTTAGGAATATAATTGCAATTGGAAGAAAATAGCGCATTTCGTTTTTTTTAAGGAATGCAAAGATGGATATTTTTTTTGAAAGTTTTATCCTGCCGAAGCTAATTGCATTAATACTGTACACAGAATTGCGCCCACCGTTCCAATGGCGTACCCAAACACAGCCAATAAAACACCCACGGTCGCTAAAGAAGGGTGAAAGGCAGAAGCAACAATAGGTGCTGATGCTGCACCGCCTACATTTGCTTGGCTTCCAACGGCCAAGAAGAAATAAGGAGCTCTAATTAATTTTGCAACTAATATCATTAATCCAGCGTGGATTGTCATCCATACAAGCCCGATAACAATAAGGCCCCAATTATCAAAAATTAGGGTTAAATCCATCTTCATTCCTATGCTAGCCACTAAAATGTAAATAAAAACACTGCCAAATTTACTAGCTCCGGCACCTTCGTAACTTTTCGCCTTTGTAAAAGAAAGTAAAACGCCAATTATGGTAGTTATGGTTATCATCCAAAAGAAACTAGAATCAAGAAAGGTGAAGATATTTCTTGTTATGCCTTTTGGGATTTCATCTACTACCGAAGTGAAAAAAGAACTTAAAAAATTACCTCCAAAATGTGCAAAACTCACAGTTCCGAAAGCAATGGCCCCAAGAATCATCAAATCTGTCAAAGTTGGGTTTCTATCTATTTTTTTAGCGTAATCGGAAACTTTTTCCTTTAAACTTTCAATTGCTGAAGTATCTGCTTTCAGCCATTTGTCAATTTTTGCAGATTTACCAATTCCGAAGAGAACTATTGCCATCCAAATATTAGCAACAACAATATCTACAAAGACCATCCCTCCATACAATTTTTGATTATAGCCGTAGATTTCGAGCATCGCAGTTTGGTTGGCGCCTCCACCAATCCAACTTCCGGCGAGTGTTGATAGTCCGCGCCAAACTGCATCTGATCCAACACCACCAACAGTTTCGGGAGATATAGTTCCCACAATCAAAACGGCTACAGGACCACCAATTATTATTCCAGCCGTTCCTGCCAAAAACATAATAAGCGCTTTTGGACCAAGATTAAAGACACCTTTAAGGTCAATGCTAAGTGTCATTAGCACCAATGCTGCGGGCAATAAATACCTGCTGGACATATAATATAAATTGGAAGCTCCCACAGTGGCTTCCCCAGAATCTGATACTGAAATCCATTCGGGAGAAATAACCCCGGCAGTGGTTAAAAGTGCTGGAATAAAATAGGCCATAAATAATGCTGGCACAATACCGTAGAATTTTTTCCAAAAGCCATCTTCTCGTGACGAGGTGTAAAAAATGAAGCCTAGGGCTACCATTAAAATTCCAAAAACGATGGTATCATTGGTAAAAAGAGGTGTAGAGTCTTTTATGATTTCGATGGTTGTATCTTGCATTTTTGATGGTTTTGTTGCAAAATACAATTATTTTTTAATTCGGTTTATTTTTTAATGAAATCGCTGATCCTATTAATTAATTCAGGCATTACGGGAAGATTGTATATGTTATAGGATTTGCTGTTTTCTAGATCGTTCCCTTCAATTTTTTTGAAAAGGTGATTCATATTTGGAATGATTTCGTATTCGGCATCCGGTTTTGCATTTTTCAAAAGCTCCGCTTCGGAGACTTGGACCTGTAAATCTTTATCACCGTTTAGGATCAGCACGGGAGTTTTCAATTTCGTCATTTCAATTTTTGGATCATACTGCATCCAACTATAAATAAATGGTTGAATTTCTTTTCTGAAAATTGAAGCCAATCCCGGACTGTAATTAATTGCCACGCCGTTTGCCCTTAAATCGTCAAAAGAAGTACGTGCATTATCAACAAGTCCTGGAGCCTGCTGGGTTAACTGGTCTATAATAACATCGTCAATTTCTTGTCCCGCTCCTGCGATGGAAACAAATCCGTCAGCCCCATTTTGAGCTGCAACCATACCTATAAGTGAACCTTGGCTATGACCAATTATATAGATTTTTGAAAAGCGTTCGTCTTTTTTAAAGTATAGAAGTACTGCATTAGCGTCATCAATAAAATCTCCGAAATGAATATTCTTTTCATCCAGGCTTCTCCGCTTCATTTGTTTTACAATCCTTTTGTCATACCGAAACGTTGCAATATTTTTCTCGTAAAGTCCTTCAGCAAGAAAACGTAAATTATTGTTTTCCATCATTTGTTGGTTTCCGTTTCTGTCTGTAGGACCACTGCCGCCAATGATAATTGCCAAAGGAATCTTTTCTTCGTTTGAAGGAACTAATAGTGTTCCATCAATTAGAGGAGTAATACTTAAATCTTTGGAATTGTATGTTTTATTTTGCGCCGTGGCTACTCCAAAGAAAAAAATGAAGAAAAGAAAGCTGTATTTCATGGAGTGAATTTTATAGGTAATAGTGCACCAAACCTCATCCTTTAACATAGAAAGTGAAACAATATTGCTTAGCCAGTATTTTATATTTAAAATTGAAAAGCAATTTTCATAAATATATTAAATAATCATGAATGTGTTATTTTTTAATTTTTTGAAAACTTTTGAATCTATATTGTATTTTGGGATGCTATCTTTGCCGAAATTGATTTAATATTTCCCTACAAAAGTTATATAATATGAAAAAGCTTGCAATAGTTATACTCGTTTCTCTATTTTCAAACGGTTTATTTGCTGAAGATGACTGGGGTAAAACTGGGCACAGAGTGGTGGGTGAAATAGCGGATAATTATTTAAGTAAAAAAGCGGAAAAAGAAATTTCGAAATTACTGAGCGGTCATTCCTTGGCGTATGTTGCAAATTATGGAGATGATATAAAAAGTGATCGCCAATATGATTCATTCAGTCCTTGGCATTACGTAAATTTTCCTTTTGGAGAAAAATATGAATTGAACGAAAAGAGCGATAAAGGCGATATAATTCAAGGCATCAATAAATGCATATCTGTATTAAAAAATACTAATAGCCCTAAAGAAGAAAAGCTTTTCTATCTAAAAATGTTAGTTCATTTTATGGGCGATTTACACCAACCTTTGCACATTGGTTTGGCTGATGACAAAGGGGGGAATGATTTTCAGGTGCGCTGGTTTAGCGATGGAACAAATTTGCATTCTGTGTGGGATTATAGGATGCTTGATTCCTATGAAATGTCTTACACAGAAATTGCTGCAAATACGGATGTACTTTCCAAAGAACAGGTTAAAGCAATTAAAAGCGGGACTGTTATAGACTGGATGTATGAAAGTCGTGCTTTATGTGAAGATATTTATGAACACACGGAAATAGGGGAAAAGCTAAGTTATAAATATATGTATGATTATATGGATACATTACGCTCCCAGCTTCAAAAAGGTGGTATTCGATTAGCAGGACTTTTAAATGAAATTTTTAGTTAGGAGCAACTTTTTTTCTTCACTTAGGTATATTGAAAAGCCCAATACATTAATCCAAATTGTAGCGGAAGCCTAAGTATTAATACCCATTTTGGTAATTTCATCGCTGCTTTTTCATTCTGAAGCATATAAATGTGGATTGGCAAGAATACCAAAAGCATAATTATTATTGCCCAAGCTGCTGCTGCTTGGGTATTTTTGTTCAATATCATAAAACCCAAGATCATTTCTGCAATTCCGCTTAACAAAACCATACTGCTATGTGCTGGAATATATGGCGGCATGATGCGTTCGTAGAGTTTTGGCTTCCGAAAATGATTCATTCCTGCGAGTATAAATAAAACCCCTATAAGATATTGGTGCCAAGGTAGCATAGAAATATATTTTTAGATTTTAAAAGTAATCTTTTTGAGTGTTTCATCACCCTTGATTTTATTAAAAAGTAAAAGCCTCCCTATGTTTCCATAAGGAGGCTTTCATTTAAATTAAGTAATCTCTGAAGAATTACTCTTTAATCAAGCGCTTCACAGTGCTTGCATTGTCACCAATAATCTGAACAACATAAACTCCAGCTGCAAGCGATGAAACATCTACTGCTTTTTCACCCTGCATTGTGCGAAGGTCTGTCTGGTTTACAAGTTTACCGTTTATGTCATAAATCATCATTTTCTCTAGAGAGATGTTGGTCTTGTTAACAAGGTTCACAACATTGCTAGCTGGGTTTGGATATAAAGCA
>NZ_UEFQ01000013.1 GCF_900489465.1 Aequorivita sp. CIP111184
GAAAAATACCACGGGGTCGATACTCTTCTGGCCGCTGTCGCCATAAAAGTCCCTTGTAAGTGCATATAAGTACTCTAGGTCCAGAGCCGACCGGAGCCGACGGTAAAAATTGTCCTCTGGAACGCGCTCGCTCAAACGGAAATCGTTGAAGAGCTTTTCTTGGTAGATCTTTTTTCCTTGCATACCATGAAATTAAGGAAAATTGCTAACTTGTGCAACAGGCACAACGGCTATAGTTCATTGCGGCGGAATTTTCTGCCGAAAATTCTCGCCATTTTTGCTATCTTTCGGCTACAGCGGAAAACTCCTTCGGACATTTTCCGCAACAAACCATAGCCAAACCGTTAGCGTCCATTTTACGAAAATCCCAATAAAATTCACAATGACAAATTCATTTATAGCTTTTTTTGACATCCTCGGATTTAAAAATTTAGTAGAAAAAAATAGCCACGAGGACTTAAAAATAATTTACGAAGATATGATTTATCAAAGTCTTGAACTAGCCGAGAAATATTGGAATATGATTTATCCAAATATTACTCCTAATGAAGAAAAGAAAACATTGGATATCCAAACTTACGTCATTTCGGATAGTATTATTTTTATACAAAACTCTATTACCGAGAGAGGTTTATTGTATTTGATTTCCGTTTGCAAAGTTTTTCTAAGCGCAACAATGGGAGACGGAATTCCCTTGCGAGGAGCAATTTCTTTTGGACCAGTAACAATTGAAAATAAAAGAGGGACAACCGTATTTGGACTTGGCCTCACCAGAGCCTATGAACTAGAATCACAACAACAATGGTCGGGAGCAATAATAGATAAAGAATGTTTTGAAATTATTCCGCAAATCGAAAAACATTCTAAACTTATCGATAGATTATTACAAAATAAAATAAACCCATTAATCGTAAAATATATGGTTCCGTTAAAAACTGGCTTATCGGAACAATTTGCGTTTGATTGGACAGAATATGCATTTTTGAAAACCGAAAAAGATATTGAAAATGCATTTTCGGCTAATAAAAAAGAAACTACAGATCCAAGTATTAAAATTAAGATCATGAATACAAAGGAATTTTTTCTTAAAATGAAAAACAGCCGCTAACCCTAGCTAGCGCTAGCGTCACGATCGTGCCAACTCTAAACAAATAAAATGTTCACAACAACCCAAATAAAAGAAGGCCACAGCAAAGTATATTCAATTAACAGTAAACAATTATCAATTATCAATTATCAATTATCAAAATTAAAAGCTAAGAGCGAAAAGGAAATAGGGATTTCTGATTTGTTATTTACAAAATTGTTTACTGCTCATTGTTAATTGTTTATTGTAAAATTTTTCATTAACCATTATACATTAATCATTCAAACCAGCGTTATATAGATTCATCAATCTAAAATCACTATGCTACAACGCTTTTTTATCTTCTGCTCCGGCGCAGACACCGCCATCCTAGACGAATGTTCCCCCGGGGAACGCACAAAATACGCCGGCATTGGCGCTACCGTTTTCTTTACCGCCGTTATGGCAACCATTGCTGGGGCTTATGCACTTTACACTGTCTTTGACAATTATTACTCCGCCATTTTCTTTGGAACTATCTGGGGATTATTAATTTTCAATCTAGATCGGTTTATCGTTTCCACCATCAAAAAAAGAAACAATTTCTTTGATGAATTAATTCAAGCCTCCCCGCGAATCGCGTTGGCAATAATCATAGCCATAGTTATCTCAAAACCTTTGGAAATGAAAATTTTCGAAAAGGAAATCAACCAAGTGTTGCTTACCGAGAAAAACGAAATGACCCTCGCCAACAAAGATCAGTTGGCGCTACAATACACACCATCCGTTACAGCATTAGAAACTGAAATTGAGGGTTTAAAAAAAGAAGTAAACGATAAAGAAGCCGAAGTAAACGCCCTTTACGATACTTACATAACCGAAGCCGAAGGAACTGCCGGTACCCAAAAATTAGGCAAAGGCCCAGTCTATAAAGAAAAACGCGATAAACACGATGCAGAACTCGCCGCATTGGCAGAACTGAAAAAAACAAACGCAGAAAAAATCACTGCTGCCGAAGCACAAATAGCAACCCTCGCCACTGAATACAATACAAAAGTGGCAGACACCCAACCTGTAATTGACGGCTTTGATGGTTTGATGGCGCGCGTAAATGCTTTGAATAAACTGCCGTGGTTGCCGTCGCTATTTATCTTTTTATTGTTTTTGGCGATTGAAACCTCGCCCATACTTGCTAAACTTTTGTCTCCTAAAGGAGCATACGATTTAAAGTTGGAAGAACAGGAAAGCGCATTAAAATCTTGGGTAACCCAACAGAAAGCACAACGGGATGTACTTGTAACCACAGACCGCGACATAAACAACAGAGTATACGCAGACATAGCCGAAGAACAGGAACTCTACGACTACAAACGCAAAAGAGCCCGCGAATTGATGCAGATGCAGGCGGATGCGTTTTATAAAAAACAAAAAAGCGTTTTATAATTATTTTTTTTAGCCAAGTTTGAGGGACGAAATTTTAACGTGATGTTTAATTTCGTCCTTCTCTTTTTCTGTATTATTGTTAGTCAATTCTCTACTAAAAGTCATGACTAAAACCACCCGCGAAGAAGTTTCAAAAATTGCCTACGAGCATTACAACATTTCAGCTGAAGTATCAGGACTAGATGGCTATGTTGATGAAAACTATCTGCTGAATACAATTTCAGACAAAAAATTTCTACTTAAAATTTCTTCCGAAGAAAATCTGGAGCAATTGGATTTTCAGATTCAAATCTTGAAATATCTTTCAATAAAAAATCTTGCTATTTCGCTTTCCGAAGTTGTTCCAAATAAAGAAGGAAGTCTGCTGTCAAAACTTCCAAATAATAAAACCGCAAGAGTATTAAGTTGGCTTCCTGGCCGTCTTTGGGCAACTGTAAATCCAAAAACCGAAAGTCTCCGAAATAGTTTGGGTGAGGCCGCAGGAAGTTTGACAATAGCGCTACAAGATTTTGAACATCCTGAGGCACACAGAAACCTTGATTGGGATTTGGCTAATTCTGCTTGGACAAACGCGCATACAAATCGTTTTTCAGGGAAACAAAAAGAGATTGTACAATACTTTCAAAATGGTTTTGAGGAGATTCAAACAGCATATAAAAACCTTCCAAAAAGCATTGTTCACAATGATTTGAACGATTACAATATTTTGGTTTCCGAAGATTTAAGCAATCCAAGCGTAACAGGTTTAATTGATTTTGGCGACTCGGTTTTCACTCAAACCATCAATGATCTCGCTATTGTTCTGGCATACGCAATTATGGATCTGCCCGATCCACTTTCCGCCGCTTTGGAAGTTATAAATGGGTATAACAAACACTACAAGCTTTCAGAAAAGGAACTGGAATGTTTGTACACTTTAGTTGGAATACGGCTCGTTACAACCGTGACGAACGCTTCCCTTAAAAAAGAAGAGTTTCCGAATGATGATTATTATGTAATAAGTGAAAAACCTGCTTGGGATTTACTTGAAAAATGGTTTCAACTAAATGAAGATTTCGCCTACTATTCTTTTCGTAATGCCTGCGGATATTCCGCGCATCCATTGGAGGAAAAATTTAAAAACTGGGCTAAAAGCAATCAGGTTTCCTTAAAAACGATGTTTCCAACGCTTGCTTTTGAAAAAGTTGTAAATCTCGATATGAGTGTTGGCAGCACACTTCTTGGCAATCCTTCGGAATACAGTGATGCAGAGGTTTCAGAATTCAAGCTAAAGCAATTTCAAAAGCACCATCCCAAAACAATTTTGCTCAATGGATATTTGGAAACGCGTCCTTTTTACACCACCGAAGCTTTTAAAAGCGAAGGCAACAACGGTCCGCAATACCGCACCGTACATTTGGGAACAGATTTTTGGACACCCGCACAAACACCCGTCCACGCTCCTTTTGATGCAACCGTAAAAATAATACACCACAACAATTACGATAAGGATTATGGCCCGATGCTTATTTTGGAACACACTTTTGAAGGGGCAACCTTTTATTCGCTTTACGGACATTTAACGCTTACATCGCTTGATATTTTAAAAGTTGGACAGACTGTGAAACAAGGCGACCTCATCGCTTACATTGGAGCTCCAAACGAAAACGGAAGTTGGGCGCCGCATCTACATTTCCAACTTATTTTGGATCTTTTGGGGAATAGTGAAAATTTCAACGGCGTGGCTTTACCGTCAAAAGTTGACGTTTGGAAAAGCATCTGCCCCGATCCAAATTTTATTTTTAAAGAGGAATTAAATACTTCCAAAGAAAAGATTTCAGAAGAAAATTTAATCAATTTCAGAAAAGAACATTTAGGAAAAGGCTTGAGTCTTTCCTATGATAAACCGTTACACATTGTTCGCGGCGAAGGTGTTTATTTGATAGATATTGAAGGAAGAAAATATTTAGACACTGTAAACAACGTAAATCACGTAGGCCATCAGCACCCAAAAGTAGTTGCGGCCGGACAAAAACAAATGGCGGTTTTGACTACGAATACTCGCTATTTACACGAAGAAATTATTGCGTACGCTGAAGCTTTACTGAAGAAACTTCCACCGCATTTATCGGTAATCCATTTTGTGAATTCAGGCAGCGAAGCCAACGAGCTTGCATTGCGAATGGCAAAAACAGTTACTGGCAATAAAGATTTTTTAGCAATTGAAGTTGGCTATCACGGAAATACGAATGCTGCAATAGATGTAAGTTCCTATAAATTTGAAGGCGAAGGCGGTTTCCCAAAACCTGAAACAACGCATATTCTTCCACTTCCCGATTCTTATCGTGGAAAATATTCAGGAGAAAATTGTGGCATTGAGTACGCAAATCACGCCAAGGAAATCATTCAAAATTTAAAAGCCGAAGGAAAGGAAATCGCCGGTTTTATTGGCGAAACTATGATTAGCTGTGGCGGACAAATTGTTCCCCCAAAAAATTACTTCAAGGAAGTTTATAAACACGTTCACGAAGCTGGTGGAATTTGTATAGCCGATGAAGTACAAACTGGTTTCGGACGTATGGGTAAAACCTTTTGGGCGTTTGAGCTTTACGATGTTCAGCCAGATATTGTAACTATGGGCAAACCCGCTGGGAATGGCCATCCGCTTGCGGTGGTTGCGTGTACAAAAGAAGTTGCGGAAAAATTCAATACGGGAATGGAGTATTTCAACACCTTTGGCGGAAATCCCGTTTCCTGCGCTATTGGTCGGGCGGTTTTGGAAGTTGTTGAAGAAGAAAATCTGCAAGAGAATGCGCTAATTGTTGGAGGATTTTTAATTGCTGAATTGAAAAGCCTTCAAACGCAATTTTCTATAATTGGTGATGTGCGTGGCGAAGGATTATTTTTAGGTTTTGAATTGAATGATTCAAACAAGAATCCGTTGCCAGAACACGCTTCCTATTTAGCGAATAGAATGAAACAACTCGGCATTTTAATGAGTATTGATGGCCCAGACCACAACGTTTTAAAAATAAAACCGCCAATGGTTTTCAGTAAAGCGAATGCAGAAGAACTTATTTTGAGACTAGAAGCTGTTTTTGCGGAGGATTTTATGTTTCTAAGTTAGCGATCACTCTCAGATTAAAGTCTAAGAATCATTCTTTTTTATTAAATGTGCATAAGCTTCCATCCCTTTAGTATGCTCAAAGATTACATTAAGCACACCTATTATTGGCAAGGCAATAATGGCACCCACCATACCCCACAGCATTGAGAAAAGAATAATGCCGAACACCGTTATAAAGGGGTTCAAGTTTGTTTCATCACCAATAATCCACGGAGTAAGAATATAGTTTTCCACCAATTGCGCTGCTGAAATCACACCAATCACTATAAGCGCTGGAGTGGCGCCTGAATATAAATAAGACAATATTACTGCAATACCGCCACCTATAATATTACCAACATAAGGTATTATGGAAAAAAGCGCTGCAAACACCGCCAAAAAAAGTGCGTAAGGAACGGAACCTAACGTAAAACCAAGATAATATATCCCGAATAAAAATATCATAATCTTACCTTTCCCAAAAAGATAGCTACTAATTATTTTTGAAGACTCACTTAAAAGAGAGTTCATTGCAGCGGGATTGGAAGTAATTTTTTTAAAGAAATTAATAAACATTTTCTTCTGCATCAATAAAAGAACGATATACACAAAAATTATAAGCGATTGCGAGAGTAAGTTTATTAATGAAGATAAAAAGACACCCGCCACACTTTGCGCCTTTTCAATCAACCGTTTGTTATTTTCAATATAATCCTTATAGTCCCAATTTAAATTCTGATTAGCCCACTCAGACAAGCCGTTCAGTTTTTCTGCTGCTTTTTCTTTTATAGTAGGCCAATCGCCCGCCATTGTATTTATCTGTGAACCTATAAGCCACGTTAATAGCAAAAAAATTACAATCATTAAGATAATAGATAATGTAATTGCCAACCAGTTTGGTAATCCCCATTGCTTAAATTTTTTGGTAGGTTTATCTAAAAGAACAGCGATAATTGCTGCAACAAATAGGGGCATTAATAAGCTAGACCCAACGTATAGAATTGCCAAAATGCTTCCCATAATTAGAAAAGCTTTTATTAAATAACTGCCGGAAATATTTATTTTGGAATCGCTCAAAAGATGGTTTTTTGGTTAAAATTTTGACTTTTTGCCTCTGCTCTTTTTGTAAATTTAGTAGAAAATTTTCTATTCTCTAATCGGTGCTTTCATTTATGTAAATTGACTTTGCAATTTTTAAAACTATATTTACTTCTAATCTTTTAGCTTTTGCTCCTTTATTAGATCATTCACAAAGACAGATTCAAAATTGTAACTTATGAAAAAACTACTCATCCTTTTCTGTTTAATTGCAACTTTAAATAGTGTTGCACAAACTGAAGCTTCAGACAAAGAAGCAATTCTTTCTGTGCTCAAAATACAACAAGAAGCCTGGAATCAAGGTGATTTGGAAGGATTTATGGAAGGTTATTGGAAAAGTGATTCCTTAAAATTCTACGGTAGCAAAGGAGTTACAAATGGGTGGCAAAAAACGTTAGACAATTACAAAAAAGGATATCCTTCAAAAGAATACACAGGTAATCTTAATTTCACAATTGAAGCTGTTACCAAAATTGAAGACAATTCATATTATGTAATGGGCCAGTTCCATTTGGTTCGCGATGCAAAAAAGGCGAATGGAGTCTTCCTGATTATCTTTCGAAATATTGAAGGTGAGTGGAAGATTATTGCAGATTTAAGCTGCTAATTTCCTTTTATTCGTTCCCAAAGATCGGAGAGTAATTTTTTGGCATCGCGCGTATCTTTTGGCTCTTCGGTAACTTTTAATTCGTTTCCCTCTTTTTCTAGCCGAAAACTGAAAGCGTATTTCTCAGCACGTTGATCTACGCTCATCATCCCAAAACGAAGGTCGTTTAAATAGATGCCATCTTCTTTTATAGAAATGGTATACCACCCCTTTGTAATTTTTATAAGCCTTTGTACTTTGTCTTCTTCCCTAAAATCTCCAAGGGATTCGTGGTTTTTTGGATGTGAGGAAAACTGAATCGGTTTTGTGTCAAAAAAAGAGTAATCGCCTATCAAAAATGCATCCTTAGTTTCCACATTAGCCGTCCACAAAATTGTATTCAGTGGGCTGGGTTTGGTTTCCAAAGCAGCATAGGGAATGTTTTGCTGGTCTAATGCGGTTTCAAATTTATTATATGTTATTCCTTTCAGAATTATGGTGAGTGCCATATAAGCACTACTAACAATCAAACCTAGATTATTAAATCTTCGTCTTTTAATACTTCCCCTTTTTTGAAACATCGCCAAAATCAAAAACATTAAAAATGGCAGTGTATAAAGAGGATCGATTACGAAAATATTTTTATATGCCAGCCGGAGATCAAATGGCCAAAATAACTGAGTGCCCCAAGTGGTGTGTGCGTCCAGCAATGGATGTGTTACGAAACACAGAAACCAAAACCACGACCATTCCTTTAAACTCGCACGTTTGTCCCAAAGCGAAAGCAACCAACCAAACAGCAATCCAAAAACTACAGCAAAAACTATAGAATGTGTAAATCCCCGATGGATTTCTAAAGCGGAAACGGTATCGGTAAAATAGTTTGCAATTACATCTAAATCTGGGATAGTTCCGGCAATAGCGCCTAAAACCATTGCTTTATTACCGATCTTTTTTCCCAAAACTGCTTCGCCAACGGCGGCGCCCAAAACAATCTGAGTTACTGAATCCATTCGGAAATATTTTTTATTGCGAAGCCGTGAAAATACGCACTTCTTCAATATAAAAAAAGAATGCTATTTTAAAACATCCTTTTTAAAAATACTTACTTTTTTTTAAGTTTTATTTTGAAATTTCAGCCACTAAAGTATAGGCAGAATCACCGTGGACTCCAGTGAAATATTTGCTCCATTTTTTCCCTCTTCGTTCTCCCGAATCTCCTGGCCAAGCTTGACCAATCAATTCCCCATTTCTGTCAAACATTTTTTCCATATCGCACATTGAATCCACAAAAAAGGCTTCCACAAATTCTGTTTTGTCACTTCCCCAAGCGTGAACATTGGGATAATATCCTTTTATGTATTCGTTCTTAGAAACAACCTTTGCGAAATTTTCAGCGCGCATTTCGTCGAATTCTTTTTGTGTACCATCCTCAGGAAAAGTGAAATAAGTTTTTCTGATATAAAGAACCAAATCTTTAGTGTTATCCTGTGAAATTAATTTGGCGCCATCTATGGGAGCGTAAATTTCGTCAGAATGGTTTACCGAGAAATAATCATCGCGTTTTTTAAAAAAAGCTGTTCTTGCTTTTTCATCGGGCCACGCTTGTTTTGCAAGTTCTTCACTTCTTTCAGCTGCCTTATCCATAGCCTCCCAAGATGGATAGGTCTGTACATATAGCACTTCAGAATTGTCCGGAGTAAAAAGATGTGTGTAATAGGATGCCGAAGTAATGTACTGATTTTTGCTCAATATTTTTTGCAAATACTCCTTTTCCAAAGCTTTCCAGGCATCCATGCTGAAATCTTCTTTTTCCATATTCCAATGCATCGTTGTAGCTGAGAGATACTTTGGGCGATTATTTTCATTTTGTGCGAACACACTAAAATTCAACAGTAACATAATTGATACTGTTGCAATAAACTTAAGGTTGGTGGTTGTTTTCATAATCCCATATAATTAAATTAGTATAAATATTAAAATTGATTACTATTTAATGTTTGGGGCAAACAAAAGAAACGAATAAGTGAGGAGAGGAGTGAGGAATTATAAATATAGTTAAAAAAACTATAATTATCACAAAAACAGATAATTATAGTTTTTTTAATCTACGATCTGCATTTTTTTTAGCAGAAAAGAAGCATTCATATTTTGGCAAATACCGGGCTTGAAGGTATAGTCGAAAAAGAGTTCGTCGTTTTCAATTCGCGCATCAAAGAAATAGTTTTTTACTTCTGTTAATTCTTCTGCTGCCACGCAAAGGCTTAAATCGTGCGTAGCAATGATTCCAGTGGAATTGCTGGCTACCAGTTTTTCAACAAATTTGCGGGAGCCAATGGCTTTGTCTGTGCTGTTTGTCCCTTTTAATATTTCATCGAGAATGATAAAATAACGGTCCGTTTTTATCTCATCAACAATAAATTTTAAACGTTTCAATTCACTGAAAAAGTACGATTCATCATCTGTTAAACTATCGGTGGTCCTCATACTTGTAATAAGTTTTATTGGGTTGTACTCTGCTTTTTCAGCACAAACTGGTAAACCAATATTGCCCATAACAATTTGCAGTGAGACGGTTCTCAGAAATGTACTTTTTCCCGCCATATTTGCTCCTGTAACAATAAAAAATTCTTCTGAATTTATTTGAAAATCGTTACGCACCATTGTTGCCTCTTTTAAGAGCGGATGTCCAGCCCCCTTCACTTTTAGCACGGGAACATCATCATTTATTTTAGGAAAAACGTAGTTGGAATGATTAAAGCCGAAATTTCCCAAACTGTTATAAGCATCAAAAAACGTAATAGCATTAAACCAAACGGGAACGTTTTCTTTATACGTTTCAATCCATTTTTCAATATTATAGCTTTGACGAAGGTCGCGGAGCATAAAACCATTTGCGATAACACCAATAAGCATATTGCTTCGTTGGTCCAAAGCGTCCAAATGTTTGGCGAATTTCTTTAAAACAGATGAAGCTTTTATATCAGAATTTACCACCAAATTTCTTTTTTCAACAAGGAGATCCGAAGAAAAATTCTGGGTTTCAATTTCCAAAATAAGTTTGTGAAACTGTTCAAAAGTGCTTTGAATTTTTGAAGTGTTTGAAGAAAGATCATTCACTTTTTTCAAATAACGTCCCGAAATGGCCAATCCTAAAAAGAACCATCCCCCGATTGCATAACCCGATATTAAATCAAGGTAATTTAACACTATCAAACCAAAGGAAATGGTTGAAAACACTAATGAAACCGGCTTAATCCATTGTGGAACAAAGGTTTTATAATTTTTAAGCCAATGGGTAACTTCTGCTGAGGAAGCTTCAGTTTTTACCAAAGAAGCTATAGCAGAAAATTGCTGCCGCCACTTCGGCATTTCAGAAAGTTCGATTACTGCTTGCTGCTTTTTGGGGATGAAATCAATTTCATTTTCAGTAAAGAGTTTTGCCAAAAAATCGGAACCACTTTCCAATGCCGTTCTATTCAAATATTGAAAAAAAGAACCACGACCAAAAAGATCAATATCCTGGCTATAAAAATGGAGTGGATCTGTATATTTTTCGCCAGAAGGCAAATGATGAAAGACTCGATCCAACACTTCAAGTTCGGTTTCGTTTTGGGCAATCAACGCTTTTTTTAAATCGCGTTTGTATTGCAAGCCACTATGTTTTGAAACCAAATAAATGAAAGCTATAATTGTGAGTACAATTACAGCGATTACAACTTTCGTATTATCGAAGAAAAAATATACTGCAAAACAAGCCGCCATAAACAGAATAAGTCTAATTGTGCTGGAAATGGCGAGTTTCCGTTTTATCTTTTGTAGTTTTTCAGAATTGATTTCAATCTGTAATTTGTAAAAATCGGAAGTATGGTTCATTTATTTTTTTACGATTAAAGCGAAGCGAGTTCCGCTTGTAGTTTTTTTGTGAGACTTTGTACAACTAACGCATAGGAATGGTTAATTAATTCTAAAACAAGTTGCTGTGGAATATTTCTTTCCAGTTCCACGGTATTCCAATGTACTTTGCTCATATGATAGCCCGGTCTGATTAAACCGTCGTATTCTTCACGAAGTTCAATTGCACGCTCAGGATCGCACTTTAGGTTTGCTGCTGCAGGATGAGTTTCTAAACCAGTGAGCGCAAACATTTTGCCCATAACCTTAAAAACCAGTGTATCTTCACCAAACGGAAAGGTTTCTTCAACACCTTTTTTTGAAATACAGTAATCTCTAAATTGCTCTATGTTCATTGTTTCAACTTTGGTTTTTCTTCTGAGGCGTAAAGTGCAGAATAGTCCAATTTCCAGTTTATTGTTTCTACCAGTTTTTCCATTAGTTGAATGGTTTCCAAAGCCTGTTTTGAGGCTTCGTTAAACAAACCTGTTTCTGGAATTTTATCTACTATATGCTTTTTGGCTTCTTGGTTTATATCGGTTAAATCGCTTGCCGTAAAAGGGTTTGCCCAACCTTCTGTTTTATCATAATATTTAAAATCAGTTTCAATGGTGAGCAGTTCGGGCTGAGGAAAATTGGTTAAAATTATTGTTCGGTTTTTGGTATCGGCATTCATTTTTACTTTTGTGAGGTCAAAGCCTATGTGTGCTTTTGCCTCAATTAAAACCAAAGCTTTCTTTTTACCCAATAGTAAATTTATCCACTTATCCTTCACATTTTCATAATAGAAGATTTCAGAAAAATCACCTTCCACAGTAATGAATTTACAGACACTGCGAATTTTTTCCATCAAAATCACGGACTGGGTGTTTACCTTTTCCTTTTTTCCACCGCCAAAACGTGCAAAAATGAAATAAGCCAAAATAGCGCCTACAGCTAAACCAATAAATAGATATTCCATAATATTATTTTCCAATGCTTCCCAAATGCGTGTTTTTAAAACTGTCTGGATATTTCAATCCATAGCCAAAAATTCTATCAAACGCCGCGTGGGAAAACAAAATTACACCTATTAAAGTTAACAAAGAATGGTCTGTATAAAACCCTGCCAAACCAATAGCAATCGCAATGGCTTTATGGTGAAAAAGGTTATAGGTGAAAGCTCCTAATTTTGGATTTATCAAATATCCAAACATTCCAATGTCTGGTAGGAGCAGCAACGCAGGAAACCACCACCAAGCATAATCAAGTTGCGAAAAGAGGAAAATTCCCAAAATGAATTGGGCCAATTCCTCAATTTTTAAAGTTGTTTTCATCCGTATAAAATAGTTGATAAATAGGAAGATGGAAAGCCTTCAAATACATCTTCTGTTGGATTATAATTTATTGATAGGCATTTCATTTCATAAAATTTTATACAAAACAGGTTTACTCGGTGATGCGTCGTTGTGGAATGATGCGATCTGCAAATTCAATAAATAACTTCCATCCTCAATTGAATTTTTCACGTAGATCAATTCAGTAATTGTGCAATCTTCTCGAGGGCTTTCAGGATAATTCCAAAATGCTTTGTGAGCTAAAAGCTTCCCTTCATCTTTTTCTTTGTCCACTGATGGAAGATCTATCAACACATGTTTCACCCCAATTTCTCTTAAAAAAAACGCTGCTTTTTCGTGAAGAAACGGCCAATTAGTATCTGACCAATGTTTTGATTTTTTATCTGAATTGTTCGGAAGCGTTCTAATGATAATTGCTTCAGGAGTTTTTCCGTTTAAAGTTTTTTGGATTCTTTTTTCAGAAATGATTTCGTCTTCCCCTATATTTCCCGGTGTCACGGAAATTACTTCAGCTAAAAAGAAAAATGTTTTAAGTGCATCATTTACAGAATGAAATTCCTTCGAAATATGGCCGAAACATTCCGTATGTGTACCGTGCGCGTGCGGATTAAAAAACACATTATTAAAATTTACTGAACCGCCTTCCGAAACTTTACCTGTCCACTCCCCCATTTTTACAGGTTCTATTGAAGGTTCTTTTTGATACCACGCCAACGGATTTTTCATTGAAGCCCGCAAAGGGATTGAAATATCTAGCGGTTTAGAAAAATCAACTTCAATAGTTTTGTTATGAATTTCAATGGTAGTTTTCATCAATCTAAATTTACTAAGAATAAATCTGCCGCAATACCATCACTCAAAAACTTTCCTTTTTTCGAAATTTTTAAGGTTTGATTTTCGAGAATTAATAATCCGTTTTGCAAAGCACTTGCAGCTTGTTTTAAAAGGTATTCAGAAAAGTTTTTTCCGAATTCACTTTCAATTTTTTCTAACGAAATACCTTTTTTGGTTCGCAATCCCGTCATTATATATTCATTGTATCTATCTTCTGTTGAAAGAATTTCCATTTCTGAAGGACGTATTCCTACTTCAATACTTTTAATATATTTTGTATTGTTTGAAACATTCCAACTTCGTGATTTTCCGTCATAACTGTGTGCGGACGGCCCGATGCCCAAGTACGTCTTGCCTTCCCAATAAGCAGTGTTATTTTTAGAATGAAATCCTAGTTTTCCAAAATTTGAAAATTCGTAGTTTTCCAATCCTGCTTTTTCAGTTTCGCGAAGCAAAATTTCATAATGTTGCTTTGCAACTTCTTCGTCTACGGGCGGCACAATTCCTTTTTCAATGAATTTTTTTAAAGCGGTTTTCGGCTCCACAGTTAAAGCATAACACGAAAGATGTGGGACATTAAGCTTTAAAGCAATTTTAAGATTCTCTTTCCAGCGTTCATTGCTCATTCCGGGAATTCCATAAATCAAATCGATACTGATATTTTCGAATTGTTTCTTCGCCTCTTTAATAGATTCCAACGCTTCAAAAGCGTTGTGGGCACGATTCATGAGTTTTAAATCTTCTTCAAAAAAGGATTGGATGCCTATACTCAAGCGGTTAATTTGTGAATCTGCGAATTTGTGAATTTGTGAATTTGAAAGATCATCAGGATTGGCCTCGAGTGTGATTTCAGGGTTTTCTGAAACTTTATAGTTTTTATAAATCGCTTTGAAAATCTGCTGCAATTCTTCGGAGGAAAGCAGACTGGGTGTTCCGCCGCCAAAATAGATAGTTTCTACTTCACCTATTAATTCGTTTTTTCTCAAGACTAATTCTTTGCAAAGCGCATCGATCAATTCGCCTTTTTTTTTCATAGAAGTTGAAAAGTGGAAATCGCAGTAATGGCAAGCCTGTTTGCAAAAGGGAATGTGGATATATATTCCAAAGCCTCCATTTTCATTTCCAAAATTTTTTGAATTCTTCTCCATAACTTAGGGAATGTCCACTTTAAAAGTCCAAAACTTCATGACTCCTCAAAATTAGTTATTATTTTTACCAGAATTGGAGTTCTTCCCTTAAAAAGCCGAACCGCAAATCATTCAAAAACAAAAAATCATGCTTCGTTATCTATCCTTAATTTTTCTTTTGTGCTCCGCTCTTTCATTTGGACAGACCGATACCCAAAAAATACGGGTAGGCTATGCGGGCTCGGCACCGTTTGTACTCCACAACGAAAAGGAAGAAGGAATTGTTTTTGACATTTGGGAGGAAGTTGCTTTTGACCTTGGCATGAAATATACATTGCAAGAATTTTCTTCAGTGGAAGATGGTATTGCTGCGGCTAAAAATCATACAATTGATATTCTAATTGGTCCAACGACCATAAACGCAGAACGTGCTGCAGAAATATCATTTTCACAGCCTTACTATGACACTGAAATGGCCATCTTAGCACCCATACAGGAACTTACATTTTGGGATAAAATTAGTCCTATTTTTTCAACAACTTTTCTTTATGCAGTTGTGGGACTACTTTTAATACTCACCATAGTTGGTCTACTATTTTGGCTGGTTGAAGGACGAAAATTTAAGGATGAATATGGCAAACATATGCACCAAGGCATCGGGTCTGGTATTTGGCTTGCCATTGTAACTATGACAACTGTAGGTTATGGAGATTATGCTCCACGAACCACTGCCGGAAGATTTGTGATGGGCTCGTGGATGATAATCTCACTGATCCTTGCAACTTCTTTTGTAGCTGGAATTGCCACGACTTTTGCCAAAACCACTCGTGAAGATAAAACCATAACCAGCATGCAGCAATTGGAAGGCAAAAAAGTGGCCGTGCCAGATTATAGAAAAATTATGGATCGAGTTCGCAATGTGGATGGCATACCTATAGCGGTAAAAACCGTTTCGGAAGGATATAAAATGCTTTTGGATAAAAAAGTGGATGCATTGATCTATGATGAAATACCTCTAGAATATATCTTTGGAACAAAAGAAAAGGAGGATTTTGTATTAAGCAAGAAAAAAATTGAACCGCAATATTACGGTTTTGTCTTCCCTATCGGGAGTGATCTAAAACGTAAAGTGGATGTAGAAATAATCCATTTGCAGGACAACAAAGAAATCTCACATATTGTAGATGATTGGGTAAATAGAAACTAATTTTTACTTAACCCTACCTTCATTCTGTTTTACAAAAGCTGCCCAACCCGTGTAGCTTTTTCCAGTTTCAATCTTTCCTGAGTTGTAAAAATGACAAACAGCAGCTGCCAATCCATCGGTACTGTCAAGATTTTTAGGAAGTTCCTTTAAGTTCAAAAGACTTTGAAGCATTTTAGCAACCTGTTCCTTGCTCGCATTACCATTGCCAGTGATAGCCATTTTTATTTTTTTAGGAGAATATTCTGTGATAGGAATTTCTCGCGAAAGGCCCGCCGCCATTGCCACACCCTGCGCCCTGCCAAGTTTTAGCATTGACTGCACATTTTTTCCGAAGAAAGGAGCTTCAATAGCAATTTCGTCTGGACTATGAGTATCTATAAGTTCTATGGTACGTTCAAAAATGAGCTTTAATTTAAGGTAATGATCGTCATATTTTTTTAGCTGTAGTTCGTTCAGTTGCACAAATTGCATCTGTTTACCCACAACCTTTATTAGGCCGAAACCCATAATAGTAGTTCCAGGGTCGATTCCTAAAATAATTTTTTCAGATTTGGTTTCCATAAGAATGAGATTCATGCTTTCGCAGGAATTAGTATTTTAGCACGATGATTGCCGTATCCCACAAAGCTAAACAATATCTGCTTGCCACTGCGAAAGTTTTGGTGCTGGCTGTAACTTTTGGATATATATTTTATAAACTAAAAGATAATCCTTCCTTAGACTTTGGAGAGTTTACCGCTATTATTTTTTCCAAAGGAAATGTTTCGGGATACTTGATTTTGCTATTTTTAATTTTAGCCACGGCAAACTGGTTTTTTGAAATTTTGAAATGGAAAATACTAGTTTCTTCTTTTGAAAAAATAAATTTTAAAACCGCGCTAAAACAATGTTTGGCATCGCTCACAGTTTCTTTGGCAACACCAAGCCGAATTGGAGAATACGGTGCAAAGGCACTTTTTTTTGAAAGCAAAAAGCGGAAAAAGATATTGCTTCTCAACTTCTTTTCAAGCGGAGCACAAATGCTCGTAACCAGCTTTTTTGGCATTTTCGGATTGCTTTATTTATTTCAGAATTTTAATATTTCATATTCTGTTACAACGCTCTGTTACTTCGGGATTGGAGTTATTTTGCTTTTAGGTATTGCATATTATTTTAAGGAAAAAGAACTTTTAGTGAAAGGTTTTTCAATGGCGAAAACAATAGGATTTTTTCGCAGTATTCCATTTCAGATAAAGTTTAAAACGATACTATATTCAACATTTCGTTATGTAATTTTCAGTGGCATGTTTTATGGAATGTTGCTTTATTTTGGAGCAAAAATTTCATTTACTGAAGCTATCCCTTTGATTTTTGCAATGTATCTGTTGGTTTCATTACTGCCCACACTTTTTATTTTTGATGTGGTAATTCGCGGTGGTGTGGCGGTATGGCTATTTTCCCTTGTTGGAATTCCGGAGTTAAGTGTTTTATCAACTGTGTTGGCCATGTGGTTTTTAAATTTTGTTCTGCCCTCCCTTTTGGGAAGTTTTTTTGTGCTCACTTACCAACCCATTGCCAAATGATTTTAGGCTTTTTTATTCTTTTTGGCGCGTACTTTTATTGCATGCTTTTACTTGTAATGGGTTTCAAAAGTGTTCGCTTTTTTTCTTCCCCCGACATGACGGGCACTTCGAAAGAGATAAAACCAGTAACACGATTTAGCATTGTAATTCCTTTTAGAAATGAAGCGGAAAACCTTTCGAGTCTTTTGAAAACAATTGAAGCGTTGAATTATCCTTCAGAACTGTGGGAAGTCATTTTCGTGAATGACGTCTCGGAAGATATTTCCGAAGAAATGATTTTAAATGCAATTGAGAAAAGTAGGTTTTCTATAAAACTTCTTCAAAACAAACGCATTTCCAATTCGCCAAAAAAAGATGCTATTTCCGAAGCGATTAAAAATTCAAATTTTGAATGGATCGTAACCACAGATGCAGATTGTGAGCTTCCAAAATATTGGTTGAAAACGTTGGATGCTTTTATTCAAAAAAAGAATCCTGTAATGATTTGCGGTCCCGTATTTTATAAATCTAATAGCAGTTTTCTTGAGAATTTCCAACAATTGGACGGGTTTAGTTTGCAAACTGTAACTATCGGGAGTTTCGGACTTAGAAATCCATTACTCAGTAATGGCGCAAATTTAGCTTATAGCAAAGTGGCGTTTTTAAAAGTTAACGGATTTTTGGGCAACGACCATATTGCCAGTGGAGATGATATCTTTCTGTTGGAAAAAATGAAAAAAGCATTTCCGAAACAAGTTAAATTTTTAAAATCGAAGGAAGCAATTGTTTCCACAAAACCACAACAAAACTGGAAAAACGTTATAAACCAGCGAATACGTTGGGCTTCAAAAACTTCAAAACAAAAAAATATAACTTCTTTGTCTCTGGGAATCCTTGTTCTTTTAGTGAATATTTCAATTTTAGCACTTCCTTTTTTTATGATTTTCAATTATAAAAATATTGGCTTTTATATTTTTCTAATAAGTTTTAAAATCGGTGTAGATTATATTTTCGTACATCAAACTGCTTTCTTATTTGATAAAAAAAACTCTTTTTGGAAATTTCTATTGCAGCCTTTTGCATATGCTGTAATTATTTTGGCTGTAACCTTGGGAAGCTTGCGCGGAAACTATACGTGGAAAGGCCGAACCTTCCAAAAACAGTGATACATTGATTTAATTTTTTAACTTAGCCATACTTTAAAATATGCCCTTATGAAATCGCTCCTTTCAATTTTTATTTTGTTTTTGCTACTTTCCGCTGAAACTTTACAAGCCCAGCAACAATATACCGTTGATGGCCAAACCTACACATTGAATACAGAAATAGAAGGGCCTTTGACACTACTTTGGAATACGCTTAATGGTGAATACCGTTATTTTTCAAAGAAAGACAATGACATTGTTGAACTTAAGAACACAAAACAAGGCGGTGATTATAAGGAAGAATACAAAGAAACGCTAAAGCAGCAAACCAGCGATGTAGTCATTTCAACTGAAAATGTAAAATTGATATTACCTAGCCTTCACGATTTTTTTGTGCAATACAATAAAAAGAAAGACCCAAATTTTAACGAAGAAAAAAAATCCATCGATTTACAATTTCGCCTCGGAGCCTTTGCGGGTATAAGCAATAGTATTTACTCTGAAAACCCAACAAATGCACTTCAACCAGTTGCAGGAATAGATTTTGAAATAATGGATGCTATAAAATTGAAAAGACATTCTGTTGTGCTTCGGTTTAAACAAACTTTTGAGAGTAGCGATTACAAATATACCGCATCACAACTTTCGTTGAATTATCGTTTTAAATTTATAAAAACGCCCAAGTTTGATGCCTTTGTGAATTGCAAATTTGCTGCCCTTACATTTTCTAAAAGAGAAATTACTTATGTACTAGAAAGTAATCCCCCCACAGTGATTACAGAAAATAGCTCGGGTAGTGATTTTAGCGCCCCCGTTACCTTTGGAATAGGTGCAGACTATAAAGTTGGCAACGGTTATATAACCTTTAACTATAATGATATTGTAGGTTTGAGTGTTGAAAGCAATGATGAATTTCCAGTAGATTTTACACTAGGTTATAAATTCAATCTGTAATCAATTTGTTTGAATAATTACAGGCAAGGTAAATTGCGTTTTAACGGGAATACCTCGTTTATATGCTGGAGCTATAGGTTGTAAAGAATCGATACTTTGCAGAATCCATTTTTCTAAATTTGGATATTCTTTTTGCAGTACTGTGTCCATTTTTATTTCTAGAATCGTGAGTTTACCACTGCTACCCACTTCAAAATCCACTTTTATCGTGTCATAAACATCGTGAACGGCAATCATTTCTTCGTGGCTGATGGATTGGTACAAATGTGAACTTATAGTATTAATGAAGCATTCTTTCTGCTCAGGTTTTTCTAAAGTATTTTTGCAGTTTAAAAAGGATGGATAACGGTCCACGTCTTTCCAGTCTATGGTTTGCATTTCTTCTTTAAAAATTTTTTCAGAGGAAACTTTTTCGGTCTCAAAAAACTGGCAAGAAGTTGCCAGTAACAAAAGAAAAACTAAATGAAAACGCTTTATCATTTCAGAATATATTCTACTTTGAAAAGTACAAATTTACTGAAAGTTAATGTCTTGAAAATATAAGTTATTATTCAATAAAAAAACCGAAAAAATTTTCGGTTTTCTTATTGAAGGAGGGGAGTGTTATTTCAATTCAAAAATGATAGGCAAAGAATATAGCACACCTACTTTCTTGCCTTTTTGTTCGCCTGGCTGCATTTGTGGGAGTTTTTGAACAACACGTATTGCTTCGGCTTCGAGTTCTGGTTTGGGAGCGCGAGCCCGAACATCCACAATATTTCCATCCTTGTCAATTTTAAACTTTACAGCAATTCTTTGAATACCCGAAAGATTCAACTCATCACCAAGTTTAATATTGAAATTAGCATTCACAAAATTGGCTATTTTCTGAGACATACAAAGCTTCATAGCTTCGTTATCACCTGAGCAGCCTGGATATGCTGGGACCTTTTCTATAACTGCAAAAGGAATGTCCGCTTCATCATCTGCTTTATTTTCATCCAAATATTCCTGAACTGAAGTATAAACTTTATCGCCCGGCTGTGCTTCGGTGGTTAGTAATTTTAAGGCTTTTTCCTCCTCGGGTGTCATTGTGCCTTTTTTCATAATAGCCTCTGCTAATTCGTTTATTTTGGTCATAACTTCGGAATCTGACTGCAACTCAGTTTGTGTTTCCTCAGGTTTTGGGTCGTTACTGCAAGAGGTGTAAATTAACATCCCACAGATTGTAGGCACTAATAGTAAATACTTTAGTTGTGCGGTTTTTCTAGATTTTGATTTTTGTAACATACTGATTCGTTTTTTGATTAATGATTGATTGAAAAATGTATTGATGAATGAGATTTTTTGTGTTTGGAATACTTCTGAAAGCAAATTTTGATAGTATTGTTTTTTATCTTTTTCTGCAGCAATCTTAGCATCTGCAATGTACTCATGAAGAGTGGCCATACGATATTGAAATAAATAAACCATGGGGTTGAACCAAAAGAAAATGCGGAGTATTTCAAAAAATAACAGATCTATTGAATGGCTTTGCTGAATGTGTATTTTTTCGTGCGCAATAATGCTGGCTTTATTTTCTTCGGAAATACGTTCTCCCAAAAAAATAGTGTTGAAAAATGAAAATGCAGTATCTGTTTTAGGAAGTATTACTAATTTAAAATCTTGAAAATTTTGTTTTATCCCAGTGAATCTAAGTTTTACGATTTTATATAATTTCCAAAAGAAAAATAATGCGCTGACAGAGATTCCCATCAACCAAAAATTAAAAAAGCTAGGAAGCCACAGCGATGTGCCACTTGTAATTGTGTCTGAAGTGTTGCCGCCAATTATTACCGCTGGCAATTCTACTATATATTCCTGGGGAATGTTCTGTTGAATAAAGCCAATACTAACAAAAGGCAATACGCAGCCCAAAATTGGGGTTAGCAGCAAAAAGATTCTGTTTAATCCGAAAAATGTTTCCTTTTTCAGAAAGAGGTCATATACTGCCAAAAACAGTATCTGAAAAATGAGTATTTGTATGATGGAATGTATCATTATTCAGGTTTTTCAGAATTAATCTCATTCATAATACTTTCCATTTCTTGGATACTGATATCATTTTTCTTCATAAAAAAGGACACCATACTTTTAAAAGAACCCTGAAAATAGCCATCCATCAATTTATTCAAGGATTGATTGCTGTATTCAGTCTTCTTCACTTTTGGGAAATAGACGTGGCCCCTACCTTCTTTTCTATAATCAACAAAATCTTTACTTTCCAGAATCCTCACAATCGTTGAAACTGTGTTATACGCAGGTTTTGGTTCTGGCAATTTCTCTATTATTGAAGCAACATTAGCCTCCTCCAAATTCCAAAGAATTTGCATAATATCTTCTTCTGCTTTTGTTAGTTGTTTCATCTTTATTGTATTATATATTCAAATATAACTATAAAATTAGTTTAAACTAATTTTATAGTTATAAATTTTAAAAAAAACCTTATAGTTTTTTATCACTATAAGGTTTTAGAAATTTAAAAGTAAGAAATTATATCCAAGTTGTTTTTTCTTCAATAGTGCTTTTGCGTGTTCCTTCTGGAAGTTCATCATCAAATTTTCCCATATAGAAGAAACCGAGGCATTGCTCTCCTTGTTCCATCTGAATGAGTTTGTCCATATATTTTATAACACCTGGAGAAGCCCAATAAGCACCAATATTCATTTCGTGGGCCGTTAGCCACATGTTTTGAACTGCCATAGCTGTTGCTGCAATTTCTTCCCATTCCGGAAGGCTTTCCTTGGGATCACGTTGCATACAAATGGCTATCACACAACCCGCTTTTACTGGATTGTCCATAAATTTGCTATATGTGAATTCTGAAAAGTTCGTTGTAGTTTGTTTGTAGGTCTCAGCTATAAATTTTCCAAGAGCGATTTGAGAAGTTCCATGAAAAACTTTAAAACGCCAAGGTTCTGTGCGTTTATGGGTTGGAGCCCAATTGGCAGATTCTAAAATAGTTGAAATTTCTTCCTTCGTGATTGGCTGGTTGTTGTATTGCGCAGGAAATACCGAGCGTCGGTTCATTATTGTTTTTGAAATCATTTTTTTTATTTGGAAGGTGAAGATAGTGAAAAGCTAAATTAGTTTCTTCTCTCTAAAACAAAAAAAGCCCATCCATATGGATAAGCTTCTCATCGGTCTATTTCTAAACCACATCCTCTTTCGCTAAAGCTTAGAGGACAACACAACATTTTAGTTGCGGTCTGGACGAGACTGTAACCTTGCTATGCCAGTCCTGTCGCTGTGGCACTTCTGCCAAATATCTTTATCTATGTTGACGATTTGTGAACTAAATCTCGTGAGTTATAGTTCAATTTGTTTCGTCTGACGCAAAAGTAGTAATTCTTTTCAATTAAATACATTTAATAGCAATAAAAATTAAATACTTTTTCACTTCAAAATGTAGCTTTGTTGGATTGCAAAAATTTCAAAATGCAAGATTTATCAACTCACCATAGCTTGAAAACAAAAAATATAATGAAGAAGAGTATATAATCATACAATATGGAAGCAATTTAAACTCGTAAAATACTTCCATCAAAGGACTACGGCATAAAGCCAACTTCCTTGCCCCTGCTTATTTATTCCTTTTGCTTTTGAGCCAAGATTTTATCTTCTGTTTGATTCCTGCTCAAATATTGTTTAATCTAAATTCAAAATTTATGTATTTACAGCAGGATGAAATCTTCGTTCCGTCAGAAATGAAATCCTTAAAAAGTCTGACACAGATGGAGTCCCGACGAGGGCTTGAAAATGCCATAATCTTAAATAGCAAAAATCGTGAAAGTGGTCTGAAACACCTAAGGCCATATTCCGAATCAATTCTTCTTTAAGAAGGCTTAAAAAATGTTAACAGAAGCACAATTGAATTATCACAAGCGTACTATCAATAAAAATGATAAGTCGTTTTTAGTGACTTTATCATCGACAACAAAAGCCAGTATACTATCAAGAGACATAAAAACTTGATACTGTCTATATTTCGGTTTAAAAATTCTTATGATGGCAGTGAAAAGACCTCTGTCTATTTTGAGTTTTATCGAAAAGTATGTTCCAATGGCTCGCACGTTTCGTAAGCGGAAATAGAGTTTTCCATCAAGACAGTTCGATTAATACACACCTAATTATGCCGAGGCTAAACAAAATGTTTGATAAGGTTCTCGACAATGAATCCTACACCATTACCAAGAAATTCGTTAGGATGAAGGAATTTAAAATCATCGATACACAAGAATTCGTAAAAGCCATTCTTGACACAAGGAAACTGTTTAGATACGAGTGTAGCGACAAGAAGAGCGACCCCTCAAAAAAGTCTCGTAAAGTCATAGATATTTTAGACTATAAGGCTTCGTTGCTCAATGAAGAACCAAATCTCTGGTTAGGGTAAAACGCTTTCAATTCGTTGTTGAACAATACATTGAAGAAGTGTTGGCCATCAAGAACGATTGGATAAAAAGCTATTCGACGAAGTTTATGCGATGGCATAAAATCAATAAAGTTTCTTCCAGTAACTCAAAATAGATTTTTAGTGACAATTTATTTTTTGAAGAACATTCTTTTTCACTAACAATTATGCTAATTGCAATAACCAACAAGCCCGCAATTTTAAATTGCGGGCTAAAACACTTGCGTATCTGCGGATAGAGAGAGATTCGAACTCTCGGTACAGTCTCCCATACGCCTGATCTTCATTCAGGTGCCTTAGACCACTCGACCATCTATGTCTTAAAGAGGTTTTACCCCTTTTTTGAAACAACAGGCTTTAGAAAAGTTTTCAAAAAACCGTTTGTTGTCAGATTATGTAAGCCTAACAAGTTGGCTATTTCTTTAGTACTTGATGCCGTAAATCCGGAACTGTTGATCCCATCAACAAATCTTCTTAAAGTAATTTTTAACGAAATTAAGGATTCTTCGTTAATAACTCTAGTATTCGCGCTAGTATTAACATTCCAGCCTTTTACATTTGGTGGTTGAATTGTTACTAAATTAAAACTTGCTGCTTCACCATATAGTTTCTTAAACCATTCGCCTGAGCCCAATAACTGATTAATGTTATCTCTAGTGATTTCACCGTGTATAGCTCTAGATTTGGCTTCTAAAACTAAATAATGATTTCCAGTCATCACCCAAAGGACATCAGGACCGTTACCAAATTCTGCCTCTGGTTCTTGAGTATAAAAACCAATGAGTCTTCCAACTTCTGCCAAGGCGTTTTCAAATTTTGTATGTGGTATGTCAGGACTGAACTGAAGATCATCCAATAGACTTTCTAGATACAATTTAAAATCTTGGGATGTCTCATATCGTTTTATGAAATTGAGGACTTGTGTCGCCTGCTCTACACTTGCCATTATTTTAGTATAATTATGGCCGTTCTTTGACTGTAACATATGTGAGGCCGTCTTTGCTGCTTTTATTTGTAAATCGTTAGATTTCGGGATATTATCTAGATAGAGATAATTGGCGGCTTTTTCAAAATACCAACCTTTCTGCTTTTGGGTTAAATCAATTGTATCAACAATCTCATCCAAGATTATTTTTGAAGCCCCTTCGTAATTCCGTCTTCTGAAAAGATCGATAGCCTTTGACTCGATATCTGCAATCTCCAAATTCTTAATAACCCGTTCATCGGTTTTGTCAGTCTCCACTTGCGACAGTATTCCAGAATGGTATTCGCGCCAGCTCATATCTTGCACAAGACATAATTTAGCAGTATCTCTAATTGTTTTTAGGGCATTATCGTTTGATTCATCATCTAATAGTGATAGACCCAGTTTGAGTTGTTTCCGGGTTACTGGTGTAAAATACTGAAGATTCGATCTGTTTCCTAAAAATTGTAATAAATCCTTCCCCATTAGAAACACAGCGCAATAATCACTGCCAGACCTTACAGCTCGGCCTAGACCCTGCTCAATAATTTGAGCCTTTAGGGAAGATTTTACGGATTCTAGACGTAACTCTGCATATAACTGTTCATACGAACTAAATGACGGGTAGCCGTCCAATATCAAAACCCTGCACATATCGCCATTCAAATCTACCCCATCATAACGATTCACCAGAACATTCAACGATCCTTTCTTGGATTTTAAACTGGCTATATCCTTATTAATGTTATCTTTTTCAATAATTTCTGCGCCAATATCTTCCCACTTTTCAGCTCTATTTATAGAAGGTGTTAAAACCATTACATTTATGCCAGAATCTGCATATTCTTTAGCCAAAGCCATTATCAGCTCATCAGTTATCCTTGAATCGAATCTTTGTGGGGCAAGAATCAATCTTTGACCAACATCCTTACGATCCTTGGGAATCAATGCATTTTTGATGCTATCGATATTTATACCTAAATCTTTTATCAAATCAATCTGGTCTTCAAATGTAGCTGAAAGTATATACCTATGTTTTGCTTCGTTAAAGACGCGTACATTATGAAATGGCACATAGGACGGTGCGATTTCAATACCTCTTGGTCCTACATAGCAATCATAAGATTTTAAGTCGTCAGCTATCAAGCCCCATTTGAACATCAGCTCACCGTCGTCACTGAATTCGCCTATAAGATGCACAAGTTCATCTAAACGCGTGAGCCAAGCCCAGTAAGGTACTTTAAGTATCTTAGCATATGGATCGCCATCAGTCAACCTATGGTAGGTTCCTGGGGCTTGATACTTTAATTCATCATTAAATAATTTTAGTAATCTTTCGGCAAGTTCGTGACCAAATGGAATGTTTAAAGTAGTGGCCTGCCTAGCTTTATCAAGACAGACGTGAGCATCATCTAGAACAATAGAGCCGACATCGATATTATCCCTATCAAAAATAGAGCGGGAATTGAAGAGCTTTTGAAATGTGCATAGCAGAATAGCTTTTGAATTTAAAAAGTCATCAGGAAAAACACTTCTTTGCCCTTGATATTCAATTTCACAAACGGGTATTCCATATAAATCCGCTTGCAACTTTGCCTGTTCTAATAGTTGTTTGTCTGGACATAAATACAAACTTGGACCAACTCCTTCAATCATTTTTGAGTGCAACATCAATAAGCTTACAAGCGTTTTTCCAGACCCTGTATTCATTTTACACAAAACATCTCTTTGATCTCTTATACTATGCCAAGAGTTCAATACCTCTTCTTGTATTCCTCTTAAATATGCATATCCTTCCTTATGGAACAAATTTTGGAATAACTCTATGGGTTCAAAATTTAATTCCTTTGGGGATGTATCTTCTAGTTTTTTCTTAAATATATTCATCGACAGTTTTATTCTATTATCATTTAATCAACAAAGATCCTAAAAATTTATCAAGTGATAGGCTACCCTTCTTTAATTAGTTAAAAAGTGAGTTAGAATGAATAATTTATTTTTTAAAATATGAAGCCCATTCCACTACATTCCGCGAAAAGCTCCATTCTGAGAAAGAGCTTCTCTTCAAAAATCTTGGACACAACTCCAAAGATTCCAATTTCCATTTCACTGCCCGCTCATTCCCGATAAAAGTCGGGAAGCGGCCAAACTCCATTCACATTTCCATCTTTGAAGTTACGTCCGCTTTAAATCCTGCTAAACAAGAATAATCAGTTTTCATAACCCATTCAGCACATTCCTCTACACTTCGCGAAAAGCTACATTTTGGGAAAAGAGCTTCCCTGCAAAAATCTTGGACATTGTCCCCAATTTCTACATTTCACTCCGTTTGCCCTTCCCTCGCTGCTAGGAAGCGCACTTCATTCAAATCCGAAATTGTGAACGAAGTCCGCTTTAAATCCTGCTGATAATTAATTTCGGTTCTCACAACTCGTTTAGCACTTTCCCCTACATTTTGCGAAAAGCTTCATTGCGAGAAAAGAGATTCATTACAAAGGTCTTGGACCTCGTTCCTAATTTCTGCTTTCCACTATACTAACCCAGGCTTTGATTCCCATAAATATGTACTTCATTTTGGAAAATTTATCAAGAAAACCTTTATCAAAGCTACTTTCACATCTTTTGACAGGGAAGAAATCTTACGTAGATTTACACTATTAAATATTGTACATCAGGTAGTTGATTGTCAAAACAACCTTCAGAAAACTACTGTCACAACTTAACTGAAACCACTGTTTTAACTTCGTGGGAAAGGTCCGTAAACCATTGTCTCTTTTTTATTTTGAAAATAAACCAAACTTTTTTGGCTTTGCCATATATACAATAAAAGACAACGCTACAGCGAATGAAACCCGATGACCTTAGTGACATTGTTGAATAGAATAACACAATATAATAATTTAAAAAAATGGCTGATTATGGGCAAGAAAAAGAAAAACACAAATAATAACCAAATCCAACTGACTCTTCTAAGTTGGTGGAAACTACTGATTATTGCAGTGGTTATAATAACAATTTTTAGGTTAGACCCGATGATGGTTCTTGATGCGATAAAAGAAGTGGCAAAACATTGGTTGACTGGATAGAATAGTTTCATTTATGGGATGTTTCTTTAAATAAGAATCCAGAACTCAAGAAGGAGAGACCTCTACTGGAAAAGTTGATAGTTGAGCAACAATCTTGGCAATGGTTTTAGTGAGCTAAGTAGTTTCACATCCTGAACTATCGGCCATCACAGATTATCATTTATGTTCTTATGAAAATTTAGAGAATTGAATTTTTATACCTTTAGACGATGAAATTAATGAAAAACTTTCCGTCTTCCCTTCTACTTACTTGATCCGTTATGCTGAAAAAAGCACGCTTCGTTCCATTCTGGCGTAAGTAATGCAGAATATAATTGGCTAAGGTGAAATGGGATAAACTGATTTAATAGTTGTCAAGAATTGTCTTTTGAAGCTTTACTTACTCTATAATAAATAGTTGTAGTAAATTTCTGAAAAATCCTGCTAATAATCAAGTACCGTTCTTAATACCCGTTCAGCACTTTCCCCTGCATTCCGCGAAAAACTCCATTCCGAGAAAAGAGCTTCTCTTCGAAGATCTTGGACACAACTCCAATGATTCCGATATTAATTTCACTTGCCCGCTCATTCCCGATAAAAGTCTGGAAGCGGGCAAACTCCATTCACATTTTCCATCATTGAAGTTACGTCCGCTTTAAATCCTGCTAAACAAGAATAATCAGTTTTCATAACCCGTTCAGCACTTTCCCCTACATTTCGCGAAAAGCTTCATTCCGAGAAAAGAGCTTCCCTGTAAAGGTCTTGGACAAAACTCCAAAGATTCCGATTTCCATTACGTTAATCCTGAAAAAAATCTGGAAACACTTCATTCCCAATCTCCATCTTTGAAGTTCAGTCCGCTTTAAACCCTACTGCATTAGAGTAATCTATTTTCATTACCCGTTCAGCACATTCCCCTGCATTTCATAAAAACTACATTTCGGAAAAAGAGCTTCCCTACAAAAGTCTTGGACACTATTCCCAATTTCTACTTTCCATTTCGCTAACCCGGTCCGCTTTGCTGGAACGGGACGCTTCATTCCCAATCCGAAATCGTGAACGGAGTCCGCCAAATCGGAATTCCATATAATCATTTGGCACCACTTCCTATGTTTTTATACTTCACATAAGCCTTTAGACATACATCCGCACCCTCGCTGTTATACCCTTTTTTCGCCAGCAAAATACCAACATTTTGAACTTGAACAGACTGCATAAACCGTTCTCGCTGCGCTTCACTTTTTATAAGTCCTTATCAATTCAAAATCTTGAAAATGTATCAGCAACAAAAAAAGGTAACAGCGAGGGCGCTATGGGAAGTAAATCTAAAATGAAACTTATGAAATCTTACAAAAACATAAAAAAGGAATCGGCACCAAAAAAAACAAAAAAGGAAAACGCTCAAGATATAATAAGTAAATCACGTCAAAAAAATATAACAATAAACTGTCTGAATGGTTCAGATAGCATTTTAATTAATCTTTAAATCTTTTATTATGAGTACTTTAAAAAATCACGTACAGTTAATCGGAAACGTTGGACAAGAACCAACCATTACAAACCTTGAAAGCGGTAAAAAAGTAGCACGCTTTTCAATCGCAACTAACGAGTATTACAAGGATGCCAAAGGCGAAAAACAAACAGAAACCAATTGGCATACGGTTGTTGCTTGGGGCAAGACTGCCGAAATCATTGAAAAATATGTAGGTAAAGGCAAAGAGGTAGGTGTGACAGGGAAATTGAAATCTCGAAGCTACGAGGACAAAGACGGTATCAAAAGATATGTTACCGAAATCGAAGCGAATGAAATCCTTTTGCTTGGCAGTAAAAATGACAAGTAATTCTTAAAAATTAAAGAGGGCGTTCTCGTCGAAAATTGCGCCCTCTTTTTAATTATCCACTAATAAAAATAGATAACAATGACAGCACAAGTTAACGAAATCAAAGAAGGATTGCAACATTTTCACGGAACGGAAATGTTCTATCAAATCCCATTATTAAGAACACGTTTTACGGATGGACTAAAATATCTTGCTAATGCGGCAGATTGTTTTTGGCTCATTACGGACACTTCCGTAATTGCAAAAAGTCTAATGAACCGAAGCGAATTTATAACCATAGACTTCAAAAGATTGCCCGAAGATAAACAGGATTTTACAGGCTATGAAGCAGAGATAATTTACAGCGATGGCAACGACAATATTTTGGAAAAGCACGGCTATCGTGCAACCGATTTTCCACTCGATGAATTGCGGTTATTTTTTGTAAATGATACGCTGATGTTACCAAGCGAATACTAAAATCTAAAGCTATGGTATATCTCAATTTTACAGACTTGAGCGAAGAGGCTCAAAACCGTCTTTTGGAAGATTCCAAAAAGGATGTGGAACGAAAATTTGGCGAAGATATTCGCAAATACGTAAGAGAAAATTATACCTGTTTTGAAACTATGATAGAGGAAGAAGCATTACGAAATTTATATTCCTATACATACGTATTCAACATATAATTTTCAAAAATCAATAGCCAAGCACCTCTAAAATTTAGAGGTGTTTTTATATTTAGTTAATCTCATATCAAGAAAAAAACGTATCTTTATTTCGCTGAAATTCAGCACACATAATTTATATAGCTATCCCATTTTTGACTTTCGCTGATAGCTGTATCCATCTATATTTTACATATAGGAATTTCCGAATTCCTAAAAGAGCAATTGGCTTTTTAGCCAGATTGTATGAAATTTTTGTCACGCTTTGGCGTGACGAAAAGGAATAGCAAGAGGGTAACGGGCAGAGCCACGTTACATATTCCTTTTCGCGTATAAATCATTGAATTTCAAATACTTGAAAATTAATGGATTATATAAATTTCTTCGATTTGCGTCAAATGCCCCCAAACAGCCTGTAAACCGGGATGGATTTACGTCAAACACACAAAAAAGCGAAAGAAAATGGATTCATTCATCACTATCAGGTTCAAAAGGAAAACCGCCAAACGTTTTCAGGAATTTTCTAAAATGCACTTCAAGACACATACGGAAACAATGGAAGCAATTCTTGATTTTTTCTTCTATAACGAAATATCGCCCAAGGAAAAATTAGGTCCGACAGGACGCACAATCGAAGCCAATATAAAAAAACGTATCAATGCGGTAATTGCCATTATGCGGGATGTTGAAAAGACCCAAACCAAGCCCACAGTTGCAATGATGGAATCACTTTTTCAGACCGAAACACCAACAAAGAAACCTTTAATAGTAGAAAAGAAATATGCCGAAGAAAAAAAGGAAGTTCGCTTTAGAGAAAAGCAAAATCTTAAAAATGAACTTTAAATTATAAGCGATGTATATCACAATCACAGCTCAAAAAATGGGTGGCAATTATTCTAAAAGTTCGGCTGATTTTGTTGGCTATCTGGAGAAGGAAAATCAAGGACTGGAACAGCAGGATATGGAACATTTCTTTAACCAATACGGCGACGAGATTTCAGCAGAAGAAGTGGTCAGGGAAATAGATGGTAATACTGCAAAACTTGAAAAGCACGAACCACGTTTTTATTCTATTACCGTAAGCCCTTCAAAATACGAACTGAAACGGTTGCAGAACCATAGTGAGGATTTGCAAAAATACACCCGTGAGATTATGAAGGATTATGTGGCTTCGTTCAATCGTGAAATCAATGGACGACCAATAAACATAGACGACATAAAATATTATGCAAAAATTGAACACCAACGAACCTTCAAAGGAACGGACTTTCTGATAAAGGAGAACCATCCGTATGCCACAAAAATACTTCAGCTTAAAACTGAAATCCGAAATGTTCAAGATGGACGAACAGAAGGGAATGTGAAAAAATTGGAAAAAGAAATTGGAAAACTAGAAAGAGAAGCACCACATCAACAGAACGGAAAGCGAATTGTACAAGGAATGCCAAAAGCAGGAAACCAAAGTCATATCCATATTATTGTGAGCCGTAAGGATGCATCTAATAAATTCAGTTTGTCCCCAGGAAGTAAGTACAAAGCTTCGGACGTTGAATTAAATGGTAAAACGGTAAAACGGGGATTTGATAGAGATGGATTTTTTACGAAAGCAGAAAAGACTTTTGACAAGACTTTTGACTATCAAAGGAACTTCGCAGAAACCTATAAGGCAAGAAAAGAGTTTATCAAAAATCCTAAAATCTATTTTGCTTCACTAATGAAACTGCCCACCAACGAAAAAGCATTGGCGTTCAAAATAATGGGGAAAAGTGGCATCCCGATGATGCCGAGTATTCCCATTACACAGGCACAATTGGCAATGAAAATTTTTAATAAGCTACGACGTGGGGCAGAAGTGGCCATCAAATCGAGTTCCATCGGAATCTAATTTAAAACTATGCAAATGGATAATCTCTTAACGGTACTTTTTATTATTGGTTTGGCCAGTAGTATTTTCTATGGAATATTTCGGGTTAGCAGATATGCATTTGTCGTCAATTTTCTATTGATTGGCGCTTTTGTGTATAATTTGGATGCACAATTACCATTGGTGCAAATAGCACTTTATTTTGTTTGTCCTCTGATATTAATTAATATAGGAATGTATGTTTTCTTGCATAAATCGGAAACTCCTAAATATAAAAATACCAAATATCAGGTCAATTTTGCCACTACAAAAGGCCGCTTTAAACTGGACAACATCAAACGAGGAGCATCAATCATTGGTTCTGCCGGAAGCGGAAAGACCGAGAGTGTTGTGTACGGATTTCTGAAACATTTCCAAAAAGAAGGTTTTTGCGGAATTATCCACGATTACAAAGATTTTGAATTGACCGAAATGGCGTATCCTCTTTTTAAGGATAGCGATATTCCGTTTAAGGTCATTTCCTTCGATAAAATCATCCACAAGGTAAATCCTATTGCGCCACGTTATTTAGAGAACGAGGAAAGCGTAAACGAGGTGTCACGGGTTTTAATTGAAAACCTTTTAGAGCAAAGAGAAAGCGGAACAACGGGAACGACCAAATTCTTTAACGATGCTGCGGAAGGATTAATTGGTGGATTGATTTGGAAACTGAAAACAGACTACCCTAAATATTGTACACTACCACATTTAATAGCGATTTACCAACACCTCGATACAGATAGCCTTATCCAGTTTTTGGAAACAAACACCACTTCACGAGCAATGGCAGATGCGTTTATAAGTGGAAAGGAATCTGAAAGACAGACGGCAGGTGTAAAAAGCACCTTGGCAAATGCGTTGAAACGAATTAGCACACAGCGGATATTTATGGCATTGTCCGCAGACGAAGTGCCACTTAATATAAATAGTCCAGAAAATCCTTGTGTGATTTCGATTGTCAATAATCCGAAATTTGAAACTTCGTATTCGCCTGTTATTGCAACAATAATTCATACGATTACAAAGCAAATGAGCGTCCGCAATAGCGAACCTTCATTTCTATTAATGGAAGAAGCGCCAACTATTCGTTTATTAAATATGCATCGGATTCCTGCAACTTTACGGAGCTATAATATTTCTACTATTTATGTGATGCAGGACAAAATTCAGAACGATATGATGTATGGGGATAAGGCAAGCAAGGCAATTTTAAGCAATCTTTCTTACCAGTTTTTCGGAAAGGTAAATGACCCGGACACCGCAAAATATTATGAACGCTTTTTTGAGATTATTAAGGATCCTACCAAAAGTATTAGTCGTGGGCATAACTTAGATTTTGATACACGAATTACAACTGGAGAAAAGGAAATTCCAAAAATTAGGGCAGATGTGTTTTTTAGATTAAAACAAGGCGAGTTTATCACGTATGCTGATGGGAAGGATAAGAAGGTGCAGTTTAAATTATCCAAGATTGAAAGGGAACTTCCCGAAAATTCAAAACAGTTTTCTATGGTCGATTTGGAACTTACTTTTGAGAGGATTTATAAGGAGGCGAGGTCGATTTTTAGTGAATAAATGTATTTACTATTTAAATCATTCTTGTATATCTATAATATTTAGTCGGATAACTTTACATTTATAGCTTATATAATGAGTTCCCATTATTTTGAAAATGACTATTGCAGAAAAAGCAAGATACATTGATTTATTCCTAAAAGGATTATCTGAAGCGAGTTTTCCAAGCACATTAGCTTCTGTTTTGGAATTGGGTCAAATACCGAGTGACCAAAACAAACAAAAGTTCAAATTAATCGAACATACACTTGAAAAGCACGGTTTGGTGGAATTTATTAGAGGTCGTGATAATTCTACGCTTGAAGGTCAATGCGAATATTTCATAAGTGAAAAAGGACTTAATTTTGTGCTTAACAATGAATCAATAATTAAACTATTAGAAACTGAAACACGAAACGATATGGATATAAATTGGGTTAGAGCCTTTAACAGACTATGGAAAATAATTAATGGGGAAGTTTATATGAGCGGTTCGGATTTTTTGAATGTCGCAAGAGAGGCAGATGATTCTATTCCGAGTTATAACGCATTTATTGAAGAAAGAAGAGCAAAAGGACAAAGTACGAGTAGAAAAGACTTCTTCTGGGATATTATAAAAGGTATGAGTGAAGATGAAAAATTAGACTTTTTTGATAGTATGATTGAGGAGTTGGAAACCCATTCGCCTGAATATTTAGATAATTTAAAAGCTCTATTTAGCAAAGCCGAAACTGTTATAAAAAAAAGAGCAATTCCAACACCGAAATTTCCTGATGACGTTTATATTGACGTTTTGAAAACAATTCATAATTGCTACAGAAGTGCCGAACAAAAGCCATCTATCTATGACGGAAAAGGAGAAGAAGATTTAAGAGATTATGCATTGGCATTCTTGGAATCACGATATGAAGGTGCAGTAGCTTCTGGAGAATCATTTAATAAAGAAGGTAAAACCGACATTATATTAAAATCCATAGATGGTAGTAACCTTTTTGTAGCAGAATGTAAAGTATGGCACGGAGCGGAACAATTTCATAAAACTGTCGAACAGCTTTTTGGATATTTAACTTGGAGAGATACCAAATCGACAATTATATTTTTTGTGAGAAATACAAAATTTGGAGATATTCTTAAAAAAATTAAAGAAGAAGCTGCCAAAAGCCCATATTTTCTTGAACACGTTGCGGACCGAAATGAGACAAGTTTCTCATTTAAATTTAAGCATAAAGAAGATGATACTCGGGAAGTGTTAATTGAAATAATGGCATTTTCGTTTCCAAGTGAGTGAGACAAAGCGAAATGACAAATTTTTGCAATTTGACAAATTATCATCTTAAAATTCGGCTTGTGCTTACCCAAAGTAAAATGCTTTTTAAGCGCACTACGTTTCATATGAACTGCCGAATATTACATTTAATAAAAATATAGTATACCAATTATAAAACACTAACTAAACTAAAATGAATTTAGGCAAGCCATTATTAGAAGAATTACTAAACAAACAAATCCGATTTAAAATTCCAGTTTTTCAAAGACATTATGTTTGGAACGAACAAGACCAATGGATGCCTCTCTGGGAAGATTTCATCAACAAATTTAATGAAAGGCATAACGGACAAAAAATTCATCCACATTATACTGGTTCGATAGTTTTGTTTCACGAAAGTACAACAACAAGTACACTTTCAACTTACAACGTCATTGATGGTCAACAAAGATTAACAACATTTCAACTATTTATAACCGCTTTTCGAGAAGTTTGCAGAAAACATTTAGAAGAAGAAAGCTTAATCAAAGAACTTGATAAATATCTTTTTAATGACAAATCTTTTGGCGACAAAGATTATGAAAATCAAAAATTTAAGTTGGAGCCAACTAAATTTAACAAAGAGATTTTCAAATCAATTGTAGGAAACACATACGAAAAAGTTGAGGAATTGCATATTCTGCCTGTTCTTGAAGAATATGGTGTAGGTCCAAAAAGTTATAGAAACATAGCAAAAGCAAGACACAAAATTTTAGGTGCGTATATTTTCTTTTATGACCAATTAAATGACTACATAGAAAATTCAGAAATTGAAATAAACGAATTGATTACTAATCTGCTTTTAGTCATCAAAAGGGATTTTCAGTTTGTGGAGATTGGGCTTACACAAAATGACGACCCTCAAATGATTTTTGAAACGATGAATGGTAGAGGTGCTTCATTGAGTGAGACGGACCTTATTAGAAACTTCATCTTTATGCGGGCAAATAGTAACGAAGAATCACTTGATGAAATTTATGACAAATATTGGGATGAATTTGACGACCCAAATGCAGATTATAAATGGCACGACAAAACAAGTCGAGGAAGATATTCAGAAAGTCATTTACAGTTTTTTGTGATTGATTATTTGACCCTAAAACTTCAAACTGAAATTAGATACGACCAAGTTTTCTATTATTATAAACTGTTTATTTTAAACAAAGCTACTTTTCCTAAAATAGAGGATGAACTGAAAGAATTAAAAAGATATAGTCAAATTTTCAAAAAACTAACAAACCCAAGTGGCGACAGTAATTTTGAGAAGTTAGCCAGACGTCTATCGGATATGGATATTTCAACCATATATCCATTATTACTGTATGTAGAAGGAGATGATGAAATTTCCCAAAAAAATAAAAATGAAATCTATATCATTCTTGATTCGTATTTAACAAGAAGATTTCTTTGTGGATTGACTACAAAAAATTATAACAATGTATTTCTTGAATACCTCAAATTCTTAAACGAAAATAAAGATTCCGATTCTTTCAAAAATCATTTACAATCAAAAACAGCAGACACCAATCTATGGCCCTCTGACAACATATTATTAGAAAGATTGCTTGAAAGACCACTTTACAGAGAGGAAAAGAATCGCACAAAAAGCATATCAAATATCTTACTTGAAGTTGAGAAATTCAATAGAGGTAGTAAACAAGAAAAAATCAACTTCCTAAATACAGGATTGACTATTGAACACGTATTACCTCAAAAATGGTTTGAGCATTGGCCTTTAGACGGCAAAAGTATTTCAGAAGAAGACTTCAGTTTATCTGTCCACGCAGTAATGACCGAAGAAGATAAAGAAGGGAAATACCATCAAATAGAGGGGAGGAACAAAATGTTACACACTATTGGCAATCTTACAATATTGACAACTTCACTTAATCCAAGCGTGAGTAATTCAGCGTTTTTAATCAAACAAAAGGAGATAGGAAGTCAATCAACCTTAATAATAAACCAATATTTTCAAAATAAATCGGATTGGAATGAAGAACAGATAAAAGAACGAAGTAAAATAATTTATGATTCTATCTCGAAAATTTGGGCGTATTAAATAGTTACTATTTAAAAATGTAAGAATTCATCCAAACAATAGCACAAGTACAAAATGGAATACATAGTCCTCGATACAAATATTTTTATTAAAGAGAATTTTCTTGAAGGAAAAAGAATTCTGCAACTTCTCAAACTTTCTGAAGAGGAGAAGATTAAGATTGTTATGACCAAAATAACGATTGGAGAAGTTAAAAGCCGATTTAAGAAATTTTCAGGAAAAGCAGTCCAAGACTTAAATGAGTTTAAAAATCAATTTGAGTCCCGTGTTTTAAGAAACAATTCAGCAGGAAAGAAAATTTTTGAGCGTATCGTTAATAAAGACATTGAAAAGGAATTTAATGATGAATTTGATGCTATTCTTCTAAAATCAAAAATCCTTGTAATTGATTATCGTGAATTAAACATAGAAACCGTTTTTGAGAAATATTTTAAAAATGAATTTCCTTTTAATGGTGGAGATAAGAAAAATGAATTTCCAGATGCATTTACATTGGACTTGATTGAAAAATGGTGTATTGAGAAGAAAATAAAATGTACCGTATTTTCATCCGATAAAGATTTTTTAAACTTCGAGAGTGAACATTTCGAAATAACTAAAGACTACGAAAATTATCTTGATGAGAAGCTAAAATATTATCTAACAGAAGAACATAGGATTTCAGTTCTTAATAAACTATTTGCGCAAAACTCAAAGAAAATTGATGATGAGATTGAAGAGTGGTATCGGTATAAGTTAGATGATGACAGTTTGTATCATATGGTTGTTTGGAATGATATTCACGACATTGAAATATCGGAAGTCATTGTCAAAAACAAATCATTCCAAATTGTATCGATTGATAAAGAATCCATTGAAATTGAAATTGAGGCAGATGTAACATTCAAAGTTGAGTTAGTTATAGATGACGAAGATTTTTCTCATTACGATAATGAAGATAAAGTTACCTATTATTTCGAAACCAAAATTGAAGAAATAGAAAGAGACGTAACAGCAACTTTGTTGGCTATTGCTTATATTATTGATAAGAACGATTACGAGGAGGAATTTGAAATCCTCGAAATCAATAGAGATGAGAAGTTAAGAATTGAAGAACAGTATGAAGACTACCGATAATCTATATTAAACGTGAATTGACCGTTTCCATATAAAAAGTCCTAAAGAGTTTATAAAGTCGGTATACCTTTAAAGTCTTACTTTTTAACCACAAATTTCTCTTATTTAAAAGTCATTTTGCAAAAGTTAAATACAGAGATAAATTAACATATCAGGGAAGAAGTATCTTTAGATAAATGAATACTTAAACATCAGAGTTTATAGGTAGGAATTGTTGAAATGGCTACAAAACCATTTATCCATAAACTTGGAAATATTCCAAATATTAATGAAATCCTGATTATCAAATTCACAAAATCATTTGTACCTTTGAAAGATATTTAGAATGTGATTAATAATACGGATTTTAGACAATTTGCAAAATGATTGATTTTGATATAATAGAAAATTTAGGCTTGGATAAGGCCGTATCTGTTATTTCAGAACCTAATCAAGTTTCTGAAAGTCAATTAGGTGTCATAAATCAAGTAAAGAATTTTGGTATTGATGAAATTTATTTCAGCACCGACGAAAATCACAACAGTTATCCAGCGGTATTCTTAAAGGAAGTCCAAAAATTTGATGACTTGGATCTTCGAGAAATTGCCATTGCACAAAAAAAAATATGGAATTTTAAAAAGGTCATTTTTCTTTACGTTTATTCTGAAACGGAAATACGAATCTACAATTGCGCCGAGAAACCTCTATTGATAAAATCCGACGATTTTGATTATAAAAAAGAACTCAAAACGCTTGAGATAGAGTCATACAAGTTTTCGGATAAAAATAAATTAGAAGAACTTCAAAACCTTTTTTCCACCATTGCTATCGATACCGGTGTTATTTGGACTTTGAAGGAAGCTTTTGAGATTCGAAAGAAGATTAGTCTTAAGCGAAGAGTGGATAAATATCTCGTTGATAGCCTTACCCATACTGCAAAGCAATTACAGGACGATGGGTTAGAGATTAACCTTATCCATAAAATAATAATGCGTTCTCTCTTTCTACTATATCTGGAAGATAGGGGCGCAACCGATGCAAAATTCTATTCTGGAATCAAAAAAGGAGCTCAATCTTATTTCGACATTCTGGATGATGAAGATAAAACGTATTCCCTTTACCGCAAGTTGGAGGAATATTTTAATGGAAATGTTTTTACTGTAGATAACAATGAGACCATTTCAAGAGAACACTTGCAAATTATCAAAAAGTGTTTTATTAATGGCAATGATGATTCACAGCAGCAAAATCTTTTTGAAGATTTTCGACTTTTCGACTTTAGTATTATCCAAATTGAATTATTGAGTGAAATTTACGAGAATTTTCTTTCCGAAATAAATCCCACTCTAAAACAAGATACTGGTACATATTACACACCACCATCACTTGTTGAACTTATATTAAATGAAAAGTTACCAATTGCAAGGTCAGAAAAAAACTTCAACATTAAGATTTTGGACCCGACCTGTGGTTCCGGAATTTTTCTCGTAGAAAGCTTTAAACGTTTGGTAAAGCGTCACGAAAATGCAACCTCTAAAAAACTGACTGACTTTAATGAGTTGAAGAAGTTGCTGACGGATAATATTTTTGGGATTGAGATACATCCACAATCCATTAAAGTGGCAGCATTCAGTCTTTATTTGGCTTTGGTAGATAACTTAAATCCTAAAACGATTTGGCAGAATAAAGATTACCGATTGCCTTATTTGATAAACGACCCTTCAGACAGCTCATTGGTAGAGCAAGGTAATAATTTATTTCGTAGTGATACTATAAAATCGAATCCAGAAGTAGAAGCCATTAAATTTGATTTGGTAGTTGGAAATCCGCCCTTTGGCACCAAGAAACTATCTCAAACTATAAGAGATTATAGCGATAAATACGGTTTTGCCAAAGAAATGGTGCTACCGTTTTTGCACAAAGCAACAAGGTTCTCTGAAAATGGAGAAATTGCCTTGATTTTTAATACCAAAATACTCACAAACACTAAAATTACGTATCAAAATTTTAGAAAGTGGCTTTTCAATGAGTGCTATGTAGAAAAGATTTATAATTTCTCAATTTTACGGAATGCACCGAAAGATTTTGGCGGGCAATTGTTTGGTTCGGCAACGGGACCTATCAGTATTGTCTTTTATAGAAAAAATGCACCAAACAAGAAATCTGATACCATTGTTTATTATGCTCCCAAAACTTATATCAAATCCAATGTTATTGAAGGTGTTAGTATTGATGGGACAGATTTAAAATATCTTCCCCGAGAAGAATGCAAAAATCCGACTTCTAAAATTTGGAAAATTGCAATGTGGGGTGGAAATGGGGATATGAAATTGATTCATAAATTAAATTCTTTAGATAGTCTGGAGCAGTTTATTTCGGATGAAAAATTTGATAGAGGTTCTGGATTGCAATATTTGAATGATTCCACAAAGAATCCTAAAGTAGATACTGAAATTCCTAATAGATATATTGCACCAAAGAATATTAGGAGATATGCGTCATATTCGTTTTCGGACTTAAATTCTGGGCTTTCTCTAAAATCTAAAGAAATATACGCTAAACATTATGGTGTGTCAGTAAGCGACATACCCACCATAGATGTTTTTAGACGTGTAGGAGCGAAAAAAACTTATTTTGCGCCGCATATTTTAATTAAAGAAGGCCTTTCCAATTGGAAAATTTGTGCTTCCTACGAAAATGAAGATTGCTCTTTCAACAGTAAAGTTTTAGGGGTTAGTCATAGTGATGCTAATTTACTCAAAGGGCTAACTTGTTTCATAAACTCAAAACTTGCCTATTATTATCTTTTTCTTTGTTCGGCATCCATTGGGATTGAAAGAGAGGAAATTAAACCAAACGAAGTTTACAAACTTCCTTTTTCTCTATCTAAAGAGAATTTATATCATTTAGCTGAAATGTATGACAGAATGTGTAGTGAATCTGAAATTCTAAATAACAATTTTAAAGAGCAAGAGAAGCAGATTGATGAATACATATTTAAGTGTTTTAACTTTTCAAAGGACGAGAATCTTGTAGTAGATAATTTTGTTGAATTTACTATCCCATTATTAATTAAGAGGTATCAATATGTTCTTGGACCAACAAACCTTAAGGAAATTCAAGATTATGCTGTGAAAGTATCACAACATTTGAATGACTTTTTGCAAAATCAGAATCTGTATGCCAATTGTACAATATTTGAAAAAGTAAATCATTTTTCGCCTCTGATGATAACTAAAGTTACATTTGAAGATACTGAAAAAGCAGTCTTAAAATCAAGTGTGCAGATTGATGACATATTGAAAGATTTGGATAAGGAATTATGGCAAAAGAAGGCAACAAATATATATTTCAGAAAAAAATTAAATTACAAAACTGGTAACGACATTTTTATTATTCGTCCCAATCAGAAAAGATTCTGGACACAATCAATGGCAATTGAAGATGCTTCGGAATTAATTCTGGAAATTTTAAACGAAGTATAAGTAATGGGATTGAATAAAGTAATAGTTGCCAGCTTCAAGAGAGGTTTCGAAGATAAATGTTTTCAGCTGATAACGGAATCTTACGCAAAAGCTTTAGAAACAAAGGTCATCCAACTCAATTGGGATGAGAATGATATCACATCGGAACTGCATACGCACATAAACCAAAATCCGCTACGATTAAAGTGGAGTATCGTAACGAATGTTGAGCAACATTTACCTAAAAATAATACTAAAAAGGAAAAGGGTTTTGCCGCAAAGTTACCTCGTATAGACCTCCGATTGGTAACCATAAATTCCGACCTTGAATATGAATATCATATGGAAGCAAAAAATCTTAAGGAAACTGATTCTGGCCTAAAGCGACGATATATAGAAACAGGCATCAATAATTTTGTATCACATAAATATGAGAATGGTTGCTTAATTGGCTATGTAGTTGAAGGGGATTTGGTTAAAACAGTTGAAGGAGTGAACAAACTTTTGATAAAAGATAAGAGGGCTTCCGAATGTCTACACTCCAAGCCGCATAATCTGCACTATGCTTATTACGAAACAGAACACATTAATAACTTTACTTTAAAGCACTTTATGTTCGATATTACACAACTTCATAGTGCTTGAGAAACCAATTTTGTTATAAGTGTTGTTTAGAATTCCCTGTTAATTTCTCTCTCAATTAAAACAATTATTAAGGCACTACAAAGTTTTTTTTGCGATCTTCTGTATGATTTGAAAAGTTGATCCGTGAAAATTTAAAACGGCTCTTTCTCCCTCGGCCCATTATAGGTTACCTTCCATTGTCCATCTTCTTGAACCAGTTTAAAAACACCTGGCTTTGGGTCGTAAGCTGTTGAATATTTTACCCAAACCACCTCGCCATCCATAGCTTCATCGACCACTTTAAAATTGGCTTCTGAATCTCTATCTTCAGTAAACATTGATTGAATGCTGGAAAGGTTTGCATATCCTTCCGCAGTGGTATGTTTTTTTAAGGTGGCTTCATCACCGTGATAAAAACTTTCGGCAACAACTTTGGCAGTTTCAGAAGGGGAGAGATTCTTGTTTTCTGAACACGAGATGAACAATAATACGAGTGAGCAAATAACTAATTTTTTCATAATGTTACTAATTTGGATTATTGATATAACTATGTGATATTTTCAGTTCAATATTGCGTTCACCATCTTTTTCGTGCAGTTCCAAAACTGCTCTACGGTCATTGGATAATGAAAACTTTGGTATTACATATACAAACCGTGCTGTTTCATTCTCTTTTATTTTGGAAGGCAGATTGTATTTAAATAGCGGTTCTTGATACAGACGTTGTAGCGATTTTCTTTTTCCCTTTTGTCTTGTTTCAACCGAGAGTTTTAAAAAATTCAAATCGTAATCCAAAGTAGAATTATTCTTAATCTCGATGACGAAATAAAGCTCTTCCGTATCAAAAACAATGTTTTCGACCCTTAAAATTATACCTTCGGTTCTCTTTTTAATCCTACCTACACCTTGCTTTCTTTCAAGAAGGTATGAACTGAATTTTTGGTAATAATAATTTCTATTATCAATTTTACTTTCAGCAGTTGCAACAGAAATAGAATCATTCATTATTGGTCTTTCGTTCCCGATACTACTGGACTTCGGAATAAAATAATTGAATTTAGATAACTGCGCCTTATACCTTACAATATACGAAAAAATTGAACCATCTCTATTGACTATCAGAAGATTGCTTTCTTTTCCAGGCTTTGCCTGAAGCAGTCCGAAATACTGTTCTTTTTCACGGTTGTAAGTAAATATAAAATTATCCGAACCGGTTATTCCTTGCCGAATGGGCTCTGGAAAAAACAGCGCAACATTTTTAGTGTCATTCGCATAGATGGTATCTGTTGCGATTGTTTCTTGTGCTGTAACCTGCGCCCAGCAAAGTCGAGGTGCAAAAGTTACGACTGCTATAAATAATGAAGTTATGATATATCTTTTCATAATAGTGAATTTTTGAGAACCTATTAGGTTCATAGTTTTGGTTTTAAAATAAGTTTGTAATTGTTCAACACGGTCACTTTAATGCTTCGGTTTTTACGTTTTAGGATTTTTGTGATTCCGCCAACTTCTGGAACACTTGGAATATTGATATCGCCTATAACATCGTCCAGAACTTCCGTTGTTATCTCTGACCTAAAATTGTTTTGTACATAGATACCCTCGCTACCATCCTGTAAATCGAAGGCTTTGAGTTTGGTGGGATGATGCTTTATATTTTCAATCTCAATTAAAGCACGATTGGGCTGAAAACTTATAAAGCCAAAAACGAGTGTGTTTTTTGGCATTTGTTTATTGTTAATCATTGCGGCTTTGGTAAGACGCATTCTCAATCGGGAGTTTGTTTTGACTACTTGGTCGCCATCAACGACCACATATATTGTCTCATCAGTATTCCCGATGATTGAAAAATCGTTTGGCTTGGGCGAAGCAGCAAAAAATAATTGATGTTCTAGGCCCAATTCTTTGGCTTCAATTTTCTGTTCTCTTTTTATGTCTGCGGAATCTACTTCTTCAATTTTTGTCGGAGCTGTTTTTCTTTTCCCAAGATTTTGATAGGTCAAATCAGAATATTTTATTTTTCCTGCGGAATAGATGCTATCCACGATACGTTCTTTTTCACGTTCAGGCAAATCTGCACTATAAAAGCCAAGGGAATCAATCAGTTTTTCATCATAGATACTCGGAGCATTGTTTTCACGGACTTCCTTCAAATCATTGATGGCATCTAGTTTGGAATCGTATTCTTTTTGATTTTCTTCCAAATCTGGTATTTGGGTCTGTTCGAGATTTTCATTTTCACTTTCATCATCGCCCATTACCATAACGGAATAGGAAATTAGAAATATGAAAATCACAGCCAATACCGCTGCAAAGACAATTTTGTTTTTTTCAATTTTCATCGGATAGTTTTTTTAAAGTGTTTTCAAAGTAATCGTATATCAATAATCCGTGCGGATTGTTTGGGAAGTTTCGATTGACCATAATGAGTTTTCCAGTTGAAACCAATTCGTAGGTGTCAATTATGGAACCTCTATTGATTTCAAAAATGGTAGTTGTAGTGAAACTATACGAACCATTACTTTCCATTATCCTCGAATCGATACTCAAAACTTTTTGAACCAATGAGTATTGCAACAATCGGTTGTAAACCCCATCGGCTTTCTTTTGGCGATAAAGGTTGTCAACTGAACTATTGCCCAACCAAAGCGCTTTTTCCAAGTTCCGTTCATAGTTACTTGCATCGATGTTATAGAAGTAGTTGTGGAACAACTCTAAATGTGCCAAAGCTTCAACCCTAAAATTTTCTTTTTGGGTAACGAGTTTAAGCGGAATGATGCTACCATCGGTGTTAATGGCGAATGCACTATTGAGGGCATTTTGGTTAGTTCTAAATGCTATCCAAACGGAAAATGTACTTGCCAAAAAGGCAAATACTACGACTGCCAAAACGATAAACCTGTTTAATTTTAGGATGTTATAAATATTCTTATAAGGTGTTTTCATTCTGATTTTGCTTTAGTTGGAAAATAATCTTAACGTGAACGACGTGGCGCGCCTATATAATTTGAATTTTAGGAAAACAATGAAGCCCACAGAACCAAGTTGTACTACAGGAGCAAAAAAGCCTTGACCTACGTCTGTTCCAAACAGATTATTCCAAAAATTTGTGTTGATTTCTGTGTATAGCGCATTAACAAATACGTTGACCAAAAAGAAGGCTGGAACGAGCATATAGACCGCTGCATACAATTTGAAAAAATTATAGGCGAGGGAACGGAATTTCTCAAATACAGCTAAACTAATGACCAACGGAAAAAATGCCTGCATAATACCCAAAAGGAAAAATCGTTCCGCTAAAAATAGCGGATAAATAAACAGGTCTAAAATCCATAGGATAATCCCAATGATGAAGGCAAATATTTTAAACCCGTAAAGTGGAGTTACCAAAGCTTCATAAAGCAATGTCATTGCATTTTTTGCAGCATCGATTAGATTTACGTCTTCCTCTATCGGAATGTCCTGCATTTGCAATGGCAACAAAGCTGGTGCAGTTCCTCTATATTGTGCCTCTATGGAAACCAAGATGCCATCGAAAAAGCCTAACACCTGTGTTGAGAAAATGACTAAAAGGACTATGGCAAAATTCTTCGCTAATTCTCCCGGACTCAATCCCCAAGTGTAACCGTCTTTATCTGCAACACCTTCATTGTACTTTTTAAGGATATTGACCAGAAAAAACAGAACGGCAAGCGTTTTCATTCCTGCAATGGTATATTGCGAGAAGCTGCTGTTCTGTATGGTCTGGAAAACCGTATCTATGTATTCCAGTCCGATCCCTAAAATGATTGTTGCGGTCATCCTTAATATTCGGTTTCGCGGTTATTTATTTTATCCTGCATTTTTCTGAAGGAAATAATATCCTTGTATCGTTTCGTTTTGGCTTTGACGTTAGAAACCATTTCCTTTGATTCAAATTCTTTTTGTTTAAGGATTTCAGCGCGTTCAGCATCGCTCATTTTCAGATAATCGCTAGATAAGATTTCATCGATAAAATCCATTGTGTCCAAAGAATTTTCTACGATTGCACTAAACGATTCCGAAACCCTTGCCACTTCTTCAGGTTTGATGTAAGGACTGTCAAGGATGTCCCTTAAATCATCTTGCATCATATCGATGAGGCGTTGGTTGTTCCGACCAATCTCACGAACGGCATTCAATTGCCTAACTACATCGTTGACCTTTTCAATGTTTTCTTTTGCTGTTTTTAAGAACTTGACAGTCTTGATAATGTTTGCGGTTTGCTTCCCAGACTCTAATAGTTGCTTTATTAAACTAATAAAATTGGTATTGTCATAAACAGGCATTCCTTGGGCTTTAATGTTCAAGCTGAAGAGTAGTGCCATAGCGAGTACTAAAATTTTTGTTTTCATTTTTTTTATATTTAAGATGTGAATTGAATTATTGCTTTTTCCATATCGTGATGCTCTTCATAGAGCTTCATTATTTCTTCGTTTTCTTGCCCATCTGTCAAATAAGCTGCGTACACTTCTTTCGGTACTTCCAGCCTGAAAATGTTACTTTCCTTACCGATTTTGATGAACATTTCCGTGTATTTCCGTGGCCCTGAAAGATTATTTTTAATAGATTTTAATTGGTTCAAATCGTGGGTTGAGAGATTGAGTCTTTTAACCAGTTCGTCATACCCTTTTTCGTTATTCAGACTATAAATGACCTGTGTGTTTTCCAAGATGCTTGCTGATGTAGAATTGTTGGGCAGCTGATTGATGGATTGCAGAATAATCCCAATCGCACCATTTTGTTTTCGAATGGCTTGGTAGTAGAACTCCACACTTTCCAACACGTTTTCGAACTTTAGTTGCTTGGCAAACTCGTCAAAAAGGATGATTCCTTTTTCAGCACGGTTTTTCCAAATGGTTCTTTGAATAGCTGATTTAATCAGCTTCAACATTACGGAAAGGATTTCCTTATTATCCTTCACTTCATCCAGTTCAAAAACAATCAATCGTTTGTCTTCGATTTTATAGGTTTGGTCTTCGCTCACTTCAAACAAGAAGCTATATAGACCATCGCCGACATATTCAGACATTACGTGCAAAAAGCTTGTAACATTGAAGTAGTCGGGATGGATTTTTAAAGTATTCAGAAGGTCTTTCTGATTCCTTTCTATAAAACTGTAAAATCCTTCCAAAGAATGGTTTTCAGCAGTGCTATCGTAATAATGGCGCAGTATTTTTTTGATGGAAACCGATTGTGCTTTGGTCACTTTCAAATCTGAAGCAAACAATTCAAAAAGGAACACCGATAAATCCTCAAGACGTTCCGGTGTCAGGTCATTTTGGTTACTGATATAAAATGGATTGATGCCTAAATTTTTTCCACTCTCATAACGAAGTACGGTATATTGTTCAGGATAGAGCTTTGCGAATTTCGTGTAAGAACCACCCAAGTCGATGATTACAAGGCGAACACCACTTTCAAAATATTGGCGAAGGATGTTATTGGCCAAAAAAGATTTGCCTTCGCCCGTTGGTGCGAAAATGGCGAAGTTCCGAGCCTTGATTCGCTTCTTACGTTCATCCCAAACATCTTTGAGAACAGGAATGTTATGTTCACGGTCGTTAAAAATAATTCCGGTAGCATCCGATTTATAGTTGGTATTGTTGATGAACAGGCAGAGTGCGTGTTTCAAATCTGTAACATACAAATCGTTATTCGAGAAGTTTGAGGAGAAGCAACAATAACTGTTTAGGATATAATTTTTACGTTCCTCGCCTCTTGGATAGTAAGGAATGATATCCAGTTCTTTAAACTCGGTTTTGATTTTTGAGGTTATCTTATCAAGCTCTTTAGCTTCTTTTGCCCAATAGACAATATTGATATGACCACGAATAATCCGTGCATTATCATCGGCATTTATTTGGTCAAGGATGTGTTGAATCTTTCCGAGAACGACTTTATTCTGCGAGCCAAAATTGGAACTTTTGTTAAGTTCCTCGATTTTCTTATCGAGCAACTTACGCCATTTTTGTTTGTCGTCCAGATAGATAATTTGATTAACGATATGATTTTCGTTAAGCGTAAGCCCTAAACCATCAATAAACCCTTGATGAAACACAAAATCGTCTGAAGTGAATTTCTCATTGGTCTTGCTACTCTGTACACTTTCGCCAAAGCACAGTTCGCTATTGATGGCAAGGGCATCAAAATGGTTTTCGCCTATATTGACGCTTTTTTTATCTAATAATATATCTGTGTCAAAACCTTCGTTGAAGCCATTAAAATAGCCACTTGTCAGTTTCTGAATCTCTTCCGCTTTAAGCGGAAGGAATGCCATTTTTCGGCTATTATTTATGAAGGAAACAGAATCGCTCACCGAGTTGACAAAGCTTTTAATGTTGTCGTCCAGCTCCTGTACAATTCCCTTTGAAACCTTTCGGAACGGATTGACATATTTTGGATTGTTGAGCGCTTTGTTTTTGGTCAAGATGAAAAATAAATAGCATTTGTGTTCAATATGTCCACGACCTTTAAAATGCTCGTGTGTTGCTTTCTCTAAAAAAGTTTTATTTGGAAGCTGTTCAGAAGAATAGGATTTCTTCAGGTAGATATCTTGTTTGTGAACTACAGTACCAATCGGTAAAGATTTCAAAGCCTGAAACCAAGCACCGTGCATATCTTCAAAATCCTTTTCGGACAACGAATAAATCTCTGGCAAGTTACCTTCATAGCACAAAACGACATTACCATTATTGGCAAATACGATATTATCCTGAATATCTGCAATGGGTTGATATGCCGAAAGGTTAATCTTGTTCATAATCGAAGCCGGAATTTCTCTTGTTACTAATAATTTTTGGGAAGGCGTTAGCCATCTGGAATAGTTGTGGATTGTTTGTGATTCGGGTTAATGCAATGTAAAGCGCAGCATTAAAAATTAAGACGCCTATAATTATCCCAAAACGGAATGAAAAAATGATAATCATTAAGGATCCAAGTATGGACATCATCATTAAGGCAAACAGGGAAATGGGCAGCCCAAAAATGACTGCCTTTTTCCTAATATTTCTATAGACCTCGAACCGCTTCATTATACTACGATTCCAATTAGATAGGTAAATATTCCAACGACAGCACCCGCAATTAAGACGAATACCAGAACTCTGGTAATACCTTTTTTTAAATCTGCGTTCTCGCCAAAGAAGTGTCCTGCATTAAAAAGGAAACCAACTAAAAAAATAACACCGAGTAAAATTGGAAAGATTGTTCTTATGGTATCACCTACATCATTTACAGAATCTTCAATGCCCCCAATTTGTGCAAAAAGGGATGTTGAGATAAGTGAAAGAAATACTGCGAAATAATTTGATTTTTTCATAACTGAAAAGTTTAAAAATTTGTGTTGTTTTTGTTATTGGAAAAATACATATATTTGTTTACAAATAACTGATAATCAAATATTTGTGAATAAAATATTATTTGATTTCGTTTGATTTCCTTTGCTATTATTTGGTATCAAATTCTATGAATTTTTGAACGGAAGTTGTTGATAACCTAAAAAATGAAAATGAAAAAAATGCTCAAAAACGTCAGTTTTGTGATTTTGCTCTTAAAAATGTGCATCATTTTTGGACAGGAAACTGCCAACCAAAAAAGAATAATTATTGATGTTGGACACGGCGGAAAAGATTCCGGTGCCATTGGAATAAATGGTATCCAAGAAAAGGACATAGTACTAAATGTCGCTTTGGAAATTTTGAAGCTCAATGAAAAATCTGAAAATCCTATGGATATCTACTTGACGAGATATAGCGATACGCTTATTTCATTATCTGACAGAACCAAGTTGAACAAAGCTCTGAAAACAGATGTGTTTATTTCGTTGCATTGTAACCATTCCAATAACCCGAACGCTAGAGGAATTGAAGTGTATGTGGCAAACGCCACTTCACAATATTCAAAGGATGCCACTTGGTTGGCTTTTCAATTGCAAGATGCATTTAATAAGGAATTGGGATTTGAAAGTAGGGGTGTGAAGTTTGCAAATTTTCAGGTGCTACGGGAAACGATTGATTATTGTCCTAGTTTGCTTTTAGAATTGGGCTTTTTGAGTAATGTCGATGAGGCAGTTTATTATCAGAAGTCCGAACTTTATCAATCTTTGGGTTTAGCAATATTAGAAAGTTTAATTAAAAATTTTAGCAGTTATGGAAGAGTTGGGAATTAAAATAATAAAACTAATCAAAGAAATTGTTGTCGGCACTTGGAAGACGGCTCTTTTGGCATTTAGAAGTTTAAAATTTTGAATTTGATTTTTTTAGAAAAGTATAGCTCGTCAAAATGGGTTTGTAATAAAGGGTCGGTAACAATGTAGCCGCTACTTCCACATATTTTTTTGAAATTTGATGGATTGTTAAAATACATTGCACAAACATCCAATTCATCCCGTGAAAATAATCTTTCATTCAATAACTCCCGATACTCTAAAAATTCCGCAAATCTTCTGGTTGGGTTATTAAATTCTAAATTTAATGTTTTCAGAAATATTTCTAAATCATCGATGTTTATTGACCAAGGATAAAGGTCTTCTGCATTCGGTTTATTTAAAAGGAGGCCTAAATCGGATTGAATAGTTGCAAATCTTTCAGATGTTACTACAATACTGAACACATCATTGATATAAGAAGTATCAAGTTCTTGCACCAAATTATTACTCTTAATTGAAATATTCGGACAATTGAGAATTAGTAGCTCTACTTGATAACACTGTTCGTATCCTTTTTGAATACAATCGTTAAAATCTGATTTTATTCTTTGAAAAGCTTGGTTTGAATCCCTTCGAGGCTCTCTATTTCGAGAGGATTTACACTCAATTACAAAAGCATTTCCGTCGGCAATTATGAGTAAATCTTTTTCTTCTGGATTTTCGTTGACATAGTAATTGCTGAATACTTTTAGGTGCTTCGATTTTTTGAAGAACCTTTCAAATATATCTCTGGTATGTCTTTCCAATATAACTTTTCCACGTCTTAAGTTTAATTGTTCCGTTTCTTTTGCTGATGCTGTAAGTGTAGCGTATAATAGATTATACAGGGCAGTAGGCAATTGTTTTTGAAAGACATTGAGATATTCGGAATCATTAATTTTTATGATTGGTTTAGCATCTAACGGATTGGATTGTGAATAGAATAAGATATTATAGTCGCCATCTATTGGTATAGAAAAAAGGTTACAAAATATATCGACATCATTTTTCTCAAACACTTCGTAATAATCTTCTTTTGTAAATAAGAGACAGCTATGTGGACGCTCATTAAAATCTAAAAAATCATTCTGAATATTTTTTGGTAAATTAAAGAACTCATTTGAAAATTTCTTATTGAGTTTTGTGCCAATAAAAGATTTTTCAGCAAATTTTGAAAATTCCTTTTTGAAAATGAAGGATTTACTCCTTATCGATTTTTTGACATAATCATCTTCTGAATATTGACAGATATCAATCAAGGATCTCAATTCAATTCCTAATCTTTCCTTTATTTTATCTTGATACGGATGAAATAATCGAATGACTTTATTTAATTCCTGTTCCCTGTAATTTAGAACACCATTTTGGAAGTAGTCCTTAAATGCCATTTCGTGTACAAGTGTCTTATGTCTTTCATTTTTAATTTCATCAAAATCTTTGGAATAAATATCTCCAAGATAAAAATCGACCATCTGTAAAAGGATGTCAGCTACCTTTTGAAGATTCTTATCAACCTCTTCAGAATAAACCAAAACTTGTTCTCCATCTATTGGAGAGGATAGTCTTAACATTATCAAATAAATGGAATCCTTTAGCTTGGACTTCAGTTTTTTTGAAAAACCCAATTCACCTCTTTCGGGATTATGCCTAATGAAATCTGCAAAAAAACACACGAAGCTTTCTCTTGTGTATTTAGAAATTATATCCTGAATTTCAAGGGATTTTTTGCGTATATCTAATGTTTCCAATTTATAAGTTGAGTAATTGCAGGAAGGTCAGTTTTAAAGTTAGGTGTAGATTTTGATAAGAAAATAATTTAAGGCTGTATCGAAATGTCAATTTGATTCAATACTGGTGTGTATAAATCAATGTTATTATCAGGGGAATCAATAGATATTATTAAACTGTATCGAACAGCGTTATTATAGCGTTCCAGTTTTTTTCTTGTTTTCCACCAACCGTTTACAGGGTTTATTGCTATGACATTTCGGGTAGCAAGTTCTGCGGCACTACCTTTCCAAATATCCTTGTGTATAGAGCCCTTATCTCGAATTTGTGCACCAATAATCCAAGATTCACCGGGATAAGAACCGTTACTGTCTTCGTCCCTTGCTTCCCTGTTAACTCTTTCACGAAAGTTCTCGAAAGATTCTCCTGCATCAATCATTTTGAATCTTAAGCCGTGGGATTGATAGTAGTAGGATTGTGTATATTGTTTGTTTCCCGGATTAGGCTCAATAAAATAGCATAACGTAATCGTAAGACTAACCTCGTTGTCAAAAAGTCCGGTTAAAACTTCCGCAGGCCAAGGTAATTCGTGTAAATGCATATCGTTGGTCTTGACAGTACTCCCGTCAAGTCTGTAAGGTGTTAAGGATTCTTGAGCAATAAGTGTCAAAGAATTATTGGCACTTCTGACTGCTTTTTGAAAAGCGGGAACTCCATACCCATATATTCTTAATAACTCTTTTAGTTCTGTTTTGGGCAATTCATTAATGTTGCGATTTCCAAGCATTTCAGGAGTCCAGTTTGCGGAGTGGACTAAAAGCCCTTTTATAGTTTCAGGCCATAAAGTGGGATATTGAGAAGTTAACAATGCAGCATATCTTGATGCCATACCCGTTGCACCACTTGTATCTCCAAAGCTATATAATGGCTCTGTCCGAAAGTTTTTTCCGATTGAAAGCAAACGTAGCGAATCAGGGTCAATAAGTCCGTTGTTATGAATGCCATAATTACCGCCTTCCATAACCAATTCAGGCTTAATTGCCCAACTATTATCCCAAGAGAGTGAAGTACTATTGCTTGGAGACATACCACCTGCATTAACTAATGGGGTTGCGCCTCTAAATATATTTTGGTCAATTACAGTTTTTAGAGTGTATGCTCCAATTGTAAGTGTATTGAATGCTTGTCCAGGGTCGTGTATGGATTCTTCAAAATTCTTACTTGGATATTCAGCAGCATAATTAATTACGGTATTTCCACCTGAAACACAAAACGTGGATTTATCATTCGATGTACCTTCCTCGCCAAAAGCTATTTTATCTACCGCACTTGACCAAGAGGATGGTTTACCTCTATCTCGACCATCGGTAGCTGTAATGGCCATTGTAATAATCCTCTTATTTAATGGATTCATTATAATTGCTCTCGCAACTGCTTCTTCGGTAACAGCACCGTATAGTTCAGGTTGATGTGGGTTATTGGGATGAATAAGTTTAACAGATTCAAGACGATGGAAGATTTCTATATTCGAAGTGTTTTGAATGATATCGGTAAGGTCGCCATATAGAATTGACCCAGCCATTGGAGTGCCGTGACCGTGGCTATGCGTGTCGGCTGTACCCCATTCAGATTTAATAGAATCCATATTATCTTCAGAAAGGAAATCTTCTAAAAGCGGATGCCCTCTATTGACACCGGTATCTAAAATGCAAACGATTACTGAATCATCTGTGGTTCTGTTTATTGTACGGTTTTTAAGGTCCTGAACCCAATCATTGGCATCTTCACTTTCAAGGCCTGTGAAAAAATCTGCTGCTTCCTTGGGTTTTCTTAACTCTGCAAGTTTATCTGAATATAGAATTGTCGTTGAAAGTATTCTCGCTGTAGTGCGCACCATACGAACAATATGTTCAGGAAACAACAATCTTCGTTCAGCAACTTCTATTAGTTGGTCAAGAAAATTATTTACAATACCTTCATCTTCGCGAGCATCATTTTAAGTATCCTCTCTTCTCAACCAAATTTCCCACCAGACCGCTTCATCTTGGTCTGGAAATTCAATTTCATCCTCTTGCCAAAAACTCGTTAAAGTAGCTTGTTGTATTGCGGTAATGTTATTTAATAGTTTTGTATTTCTGGGATTTCCTAATTCACTATCCTTATCCGGATTCAAATAAGCGTCAATTTTATTGAGGAATTTTGAAATTCCGGCGGTGTTCAGATAAACACAAGCTCTATAAACTTTATGTTCTTCTCCATCAATTATAACTTTTTCCAACTTTGAGGATATAAACCTATGGTCTCCTTTTCTGCCATCTTCAAAACTATCAAAGGCGAGTAAGCAATCCTTTTCAGAAATAAATTCTAAATAGACAAAATCATTGTCGGAATGTTGTCTAAATGACGTAATAGCCATACCCAATTGCGTCATCAAGGCATTACCGTGTGAGTTTCTATTTCTATCAATGGGGATTACACGGTCGCGACCTGTATTAGGACTTGTATATTGCTCGGTAGATACATACCCAGAAAGAATTATGTGTTCTAAATTTCTTGGCATTTATCTTTTAGTACGGGTTTTTTTTATTCTTGATGAATTTAAGAAGGGTTGTAGAAGAAACATTTTTTGAATTATGCACAATCATTTCTTTGATAGCATCTTTACAGGCATTTGAAATATCGGCAAAACTTAAACCTACTGCCTCTTTAGCGATTACGTTTATAGATTTACCTTTTTCAATAGAGTAGCTTTTGAGTTGTACTGCAATTAGTAGTGCTATTTCTTTATCATTTGGAAGGGGATATTGGATTATATCGTCGAATCTTCTGAATAAAGCTTTGTCAAGAGATTCAGGTATATTGGTAGCGGCAATTAATAAACTGTTTGACTTGTCTTTCTCAATGTTCATCAAGAAACTATTCAGAACTCTTTTTATTTCCCCAACTTCATTTCCGTAGCTTCTGTTAGAGCCAATTGAATCAAATTCATCGAATAGATAAACAGCTCTATGTTGATACATAGAGTCAAATATTAATTTTAATTTCGAGATTGATTCTCCCATATATCTGGAGATTAAACCATCCAAACGAATTATAAAAAGAGGAATTTCTAAATCTCCAGCAATTGCTTTGGCAGTCATTGTTTTTCCACAACCCGGTGGACCTACAAGCAGTAACTTTCTTCTCGGCTCTAAATTGTGCTGTAAAAGTTGGTCAAATTTCTGCTGTTCCGAAAGAATTCGCTTTATCGCTTCGGAAACTTGCTCGGTCAAAACCATATCTTTGGTTTTGATGTGTGGGCGATATACTTCAAGTAAATCTTTTAATTCCCTTTGGGCTTCATTAATTGGAAGAATTCTTGTCTTGGAAACTGAATCGATATTTCGTTTAGACTTGATTTTTTCAATAAGTCCTTTCAGTTCTTCGGCAAGTTTGGTGTGTCCTTTTTTAGCTTCAGCAGCAGCAATCTGCATAGCAGTGGAGTAAAAACGGTTGTCGTCCCCATCTCCATAACTTTGTAAAAGTGCTTTTATTTTTTCTGCTGCTGCCAATTTATTTTTTAACAAATGTAATGAATTTGAAAATAGTTATCGATGAAAAAGTATAAACCTTAAAAAGTGTTTTTTCTTATGAGAAACTTGCAGTTTTTATCCTATTTCCTCTTATCCCTAGCCGTCTTATCAAAAGCAATCAAATTAAACAATTCCCGCATTCTGCTACGTACACGATTACCATAGCGTTCCTCCAATTCTTCAGCATTAAGGTTGGTGGTAGCGTGGGTTTTTATTTTGTTTTTGGTATCGAGATAAAGTTCGTATCGAGAAAGCAAGACTTCACCCATAACGTTTAAATCTTTTCCATAAAATCTTCCGGCAGGCTCGACGCCTAAATCGTCAAAGCAATAGAATTTGGTATTGCCAAATTCCTCGATAGTCTTGAATCCAAGATGGTTAAAACTAAACGCTACATTCCGGCAGGGAATCATTTCGTATGGTCTTTGCATTGGCACGATATGTCGCAATAGTTTCATCAAAGTAGTCTTTCCACAGCCAACAGGTCCAGAAAGAAGAATGCCCTTGTCAGGGTCGATACCATCTTTCAGGCAATTTTCTTCATCCTTGATGAAATAATGGCATAGTTTGCGGATGATAACCGTGTCTTCATCATAGATTTTAAATTTTTTTCCAAAGAGTAACTTTCCTTTTGCATCCAAATAAATCAGGATTTTATCAAAATCGTAGAGAACGCTTTTGCCATCAAACTTTCCGAGCGAGTATTCCACGCCACCTTCGTTAATTTTAGAGGGGTTGTCCATAATCTTTGTTTTTAGTGGTTCGCAAGTTGTCCTTGATTTGGGACGCTTGTTTTTTGTTTTGTTTGTTTTCTTCGGCATATAACTCTGTTCTGTCCATCCAATTCGTCGCCAAGGCACGCCAATCTCTAATTTCATTTCCATCGCTTGTTTGCCATTTTCGTTCTTGGTAATGCACAAAGAATTTTTTTGCTTCATCAGCATCATAGCCTTTTTCTTCAAAAAAAATAAAAACGGCCTGCCAGCCCTTTGGTTGTTTTATATTGTTTAATTGTTTGGTATTGTTTATAGTAGATAGCAATGCTTGTCCACTGGTGGGACGGTGCGAGTCCACAGCTTGTCCATTAGAGGGATGGTGCTGGTACACTACTGGTTCATCATTGGGACAGTACTGTTCCGCAAGTTGTTCTAATATGGGATTGTACTGACCCGTAACAGGTTCATCACTTGTCCCGATAATGGACATCTTGATTTTACTGCCTTTGTATGGATTGTTGGATGGGAAATAGCATAGGTAAAGCCACGAGTCTAAATCTGTAACGCATCGATGATAAGTGGATTTTGAGCCTATTTTGGCAGCTCGCATTAAATCTCTACGGTTTACATAAAATTCGTCTGCAAAGCGGCTACTGTTCCATTCTTGAAATAGCGCCATATACAAACTGATATGTGTAGGATTAAGGCGATCATCAAAGTAGAATTTTTCAAAAGCCGCATTAAGTAGCTTTATATAGTTCATCTTTTAAGAATTTAGACCGTGCTGCACACGATTGGCATCCATCACTTTTTGAATTTCCTCTGTATCGTAGTAGATGATGCCACCAACTTTGTTATAGGGCAAAGTACCATTGATACGAAGGTTCTGAAGTGTGCCTGGACTCACTTGAAGTAAATCCATAACCTCGGAAGATTTAAGGTATTTTTTGAGCTTTCCAGAGGCTTGTTTGGATAGTAAATTTTTAATGTCATCTAGCAATTCCATTTTGAATTCCCGAAGGTCGTCTGTGGTAATAATACTTGTCGGCATAATAGAACGGTTTTAAATGAAAAGGGATATCAGAGTTTTTAAAATTTTTAATTGATAGCCCTTAACCTGATTTGACTTTCGTTCTACAAATTTGAGGTACTTTGGTGATTATTTTTCAATAGTCAATCCAGAGGTGGGAAAGATTTTTCAAAATAAGATTTGTGGGATATTGGGGTGTAATGGATGTGACTAATTCAGATATGGCTACCAATTTGATATAAATTTTATGAAAAATATCTCAAAAATTGATTTCCCAACTTGGGACGAGGGTGGGGTTATGCATCCGATTCCTCGAACCGTTTTAATAGGGCTTCCTCCAATTTTTCCATAAATTTTGTCTTGCTGCCTTTTCTGGCTCGTATCTCTATAAAGGTGTGGTAATAATTCCCCAGTTCTATATTAAAAACCTGTTCAAAGAGAGTGGCCAATTCCTTTATATCAGCCGTTCCGCTATTAATGGACCCACTGCTCTGTAAGGCATAGATCAGTTCGATCAATTCTGTTTTATTGCCTGTCCAAAAAAGTCTAGATGATTGCTTCATTAAATTTGTATTTTGGTTATCGTTGTTATTCTCAAGTTTTTCTATTTCCTGCTGTAGATAAACAATCAGCATATCGTAGGCCATGATCGCAGCTACTGTACCATCCTGACAAGTAGAAAACTTTTCATCAACATAGAAATTAAAAAAATCCGTCGCTGTTCGAAGATCTGACTTTCCCCTGACAAAATATTCTTCGTCGAGTGAGGTTGCTCCCCGGCGATAATAATGGTAGAATTCCAGATTATCATTGAAGAAGACCTGTAATTTGTTAATTTGACTGTTAAGGTATTTGATCTGGAATTTAGAGCTGCTTCTCGGCCGTTTGCTTTCAATTTGAAATAGTTTTGCAAAGTAGATTAGTTTGCTGAAAATTTGGGGTTTTATATGTTTGAAGAAAAATATCTCTTCGACAGTGGAACTGAAACCAGTTTTGAGAACTTTCTTCCGAAGTGTCTTTATCCATCTTTCAGTATAGGTTATACCCGTCTCTGCCTTGTATAAAATATCTTCCGTACAAGTTTCCAAAGCTTCCAGCTTGGTTTCGAATTCCGATATCAATTTTTGGTATTTCATACATATCGTACAGGTATTTTGGGAAATCAACTGGATTCCAGTATCCCCATCAGCTCCAGTGTATAGTTATCGGCACATTGTAAATAGGCGTAAGTGTTATGTACCGAAGCTCCCAGTTTTCGTTTTTCAAAAGGGGCAGTCAGACCGAGTGAGATATGGTCATAATTCAGTTCAAAGGCACGTTTAATGGTCTGATAAAGAAGCTGGCGATACACATGGAATTCTTTAAGGGAATTATAGTCCATGCCTACAAATGCCGGGATATAGGTTCTATGGTTATTTTTATAACATAGCATTACACCGATAATTTTGTTGGGACTCTCTTTGGTGCTTAGAACAATAAACTCCCAATTGGAGTCCTTGGACATATTTTCGAATAATTTTGAAGGAAAGGAGAAGGTGTTCAGCCCCAAATTATTTTGGTGCACATTTGAATACAGGGATTCAATTTGTGCCAATTGATCTTTTGAACAGTTATGCAGTATATTGATATTGAGCAATGGTTCTATGTTGAGAATTTCCTTTCTTAAATGCTTTCTATTTCTGGCTGAAAGCTTTGCCAAAAATGAATTAAAGTTTTCGTGGGCAACCAGATCAATTTCACAAGAGTCGGGCATACTCACCCTTACAAAACCTTGCCCTTGAAAATAAGTGTGGTTTTCTTCATTATGGCGAAAATCACGCAGAACAATCATTTTGGACTTAAAACGATTTTCCATATTTTCCAGAACCTGCACCATCATATTTAAAGCTTCATTTTTTAGTGGATGCGTATTATCCAAAAAAAGTTGGTCTCCTTCCGTAAAAAGTGAACCCAAACTTAATACTTTAGAGGTCAAATAATATGGATTGCTTTTACGTTCCTCCTCAATGGTCTGTGATGTGCCAAGGGTAGCCAACATATCGTCCTTCCATAGTCCTACTGTCATATAAGTAGCTAAGATCGGTTGCTGCTCCTTATCGTATATAATTAGATACCTAAAGTCCCAATTATGTTCCTTTAACTCATTATTGCTAAATGATTTTTCCAAAAACCTTAATCCTTCCCAATCATATATTCCTTTCTCTCCAAGCAATTGGTTCCAAAGTTGTTTGTCAATCTGCAAGATCGAATCTTCCAATTGCACTTTTAAATCTTGGCCAATCTGAGGTTTAAGAGACCTTTCTTTTAGTTTTGGCTCTAGCTTAAAGGCCTGTAAAACGCGTTCGCTGTTCGTATGGGTATCCTCCAACGCCTTTGGAAAATGATATTCCATGGCTTCTACCAAGGCTTTGATCTCTTCTTTTTGGTTGTGCCTAGAAATGGTAATCCGAACTCCCGTATTCTTAACGGGAACAGCCGGAAATATTCCAAGGTTTACATAAAAGCCTTCCTCCATTAAACGGTTGACAAAATTATATCCGGTCTTGGGCATCCCGGTTCCAATATAAAAAACAGGAGAAATATTTTCATCGATCAGGGGCAGCTCAGTTTGCTGTAGCAGTTCATTGAAGTAGGCCACCCCTCCCCTTAACTCCTGTTGCAGAATATATATTTCCGGGGACAAATGAATTTTGGCAGAGGCGATCGCAGCTCCTATTGATGCTGGTTCCAATTGAGCTGAAAAGGTCAAAGGGCCACCAAAGGTTTTTATCTCATGGTACATCTTCTCATTTGAACATGCCAATACCGCCCCGCTTGCTCCAAAGGTTTTGCTAAGGGTCCCGAACAGTAGTATGTTTTCCGAGAGTTCCCCCAGTTCGCTCAAAACATATCCCGTACCATTTTTGCCTATCCAGCTCATCCCGTGCACATCGTCAAAATAGAAGTTCAGCTGGGGATATTTTTGGCTCAGTGTCTTAAGATCGGCAATGGGAGCAAAATCGCCATACATGGAATAGATACCATCGGCCATATACCAAATCTTTTTTCGCTGGTCTGCATAACGTTTAATCCTGTCTTCCAACATATTAAGATCATTGTGGCGAATCATATCAATGGGGACACTTCGGTTTTTTAATATTTTTGCAGCACTCTGCACACTCCAATGTACTTGGTGATCCAAGATGATGGCATCCTGATCCTTTACAGCACTGGGTATTACGCCAATATGTCCCAAAGTGCTATTTTTAGTAATAATAATTGGATGTCCATACATTTCTTCAACCATCTCCTCCAGTTCTCTATATAAAGGATTAGAGATATATGACTTTGACAACGGAAATTGAGTGCCGTATTTTCTTATTGCGTCAATAGCAGCTTCCTTTAAGCGCACATCTTGTTCCAGACCTAAATATCCGGTAGTTCCGAAATGAAATAGTTCTCGCTTTTTTATCCGAATGGTTCTCCCTGAAAAATTTCCTCCTTCCGCATATAAATGGAGAACTCCTTCATTTTTGGCATCTGTAAATACCTCATTAACCGTGTTCAAAAAATTATTTTGTTTAATTTTTGCCATAACCTTAAAATTTAGAACATAGAATTTAGGGGCATTTGATGGAAAATAAAAACCCAACCGAACAATAATACCTTCGAGATAAGAATTATTTCATATTTGATAAGTAAAAGAACCTAAATAGGATCAAGGGAGAGACGGGTAAAAATGGATGAAGTAATATTTTCGTAAATTTATAGTACAATACCAGTTTTCTATTATTATGGTGTCTATTGAAAATAACTATGCTTTTTATAAACTTGACGGACGTATTCTATATATCCGTTATCATATAGGTATTGTTATAACCCTAAATGCTGCAGTAAAAATCGTTGCAGATCGTATTCGATTACAAGATGGGGTGTCGTATCCTGCACTATGCGATATTAGAGGGGTAAGAGAAGTACACAAGCCAGCTAGAGACTATTTGGCACTTGAAGGTTCAGTTTTGCTTAAAGCTGTTGCGTTTATCGTTGAAAACCCTATGTCGGAGGTCTTATCGATGTTTTATTTAAAAACTACCAAGCCGCCTGTTCCCACCCAATCATTTCAGAACCAAAGGGATGCAGAAAGGTTTTTAACGGATTTTCTTTAATTGATTGTCTGATTACAATAGAAAAAGTGTATGATTATTTAATCATAAAAATTATATTATGTCTAAAAAGAAGCGGCTAAGAAGGATTAAAGATGTATTGATGGAAATGGGAGCGGGAAAATTTTTTTATCGCATAGAAAGATCCTCAAAAAGCGATCATGTGGAGGCTCTTATTTCTGTAATTAACATGATGGGCGAAGAAATTGAAGAGGCTTTGGTCCATCAGGAATATGTTAACGTCAATGAAAGCATCAAACACATTGTTTTGATGAATTTCCAAATTGATTTAAATGGTAAAATTAAAGCGTTAAACCAACAAGCTTGCGAGATTTTATTCTATAGGCCTGATGAAATAGTGGGACAAACGTTTATGTCATTTTTGGATGAAACTTCTATTTCTAAGTGGAAGAAAAATTTGAAGAATCTTTTAAAAAAGAAATTAGTAGACACTTCTCTAAATCTCACATTTAAAACACGGAAGGGATTATTGGTCCCCAGCGCTTGTTATATAAACAAACTTGAAGGGAAATCTGACGATGAGGAAAGCTTTATTATAACCGTAGTTAAACACTCCAAAAAACAAGTGGAATTGGAAGATTATCTCAAGACTACTGAACCCCAAACAATAAAAAGACACAGGTTGTTCAAAAATTTACCCTTAATTAAAAAAGAGAAAGTAAGATTGAATTCTGAGGACATTGCAAAAATTAGGGAGGCTAGAGATTTTTTAATGAATAATCTTGAAAAAGAATTTCCTTCTCTAAAAGAGTTGGCTCTCCAATTCGGGACGAACACTTTCAAACTGAAGTATGGATTTAAAGAACTGTATGGTATAAGCGTCTTCCGTTTTTTAAGAAATGAACGTTTGAGAAAGGCCAAGATTTTAGTCCAAGGAGGGAACTGTAGTTTTAAAACAATAGCATATCAATGTGGTTATAGAAGTGTCCCAACCTTCACGAATACTTTTAAAAGTGTGTTTGGGCATACACCCACCGAGCTTCGAAAAAAATTCTCATCAGAAGATTTTTAACTAATCTTTCGAAATATTTAAAATAATACCTATGGGATAAGGAATACTCCAGAAATCACAAATTTTAATATCGAACTTTATCATATCAAATTGAATGATATGGTATTAAATGAAACATATAGAAAACTAATCATAAATATTATTAGTCTTTTATTTATTCTTTTATTTGTGTATGCGGCTCTCAGTAAGCTTTTGGATTATGAAACCTTCCAGATCCAACTCGCTCAATCTCCATTATTAAGTGCCTATGCTGGGATTGTGTCTGTACTGGTGCCGAGCATTGAAATTCTATTGGCTGTGTTGCTTGTAATTCCTCGTTTTAGATTCCCCGCTCTCATTGGCTGCTTTTGGTTAATGGTTATGTTTACAGCTTATATAGTCATTATTCTCAATTTCTCTGACTTTGTTCCTTGTTCTTGTGGGGGTGTACTTGAAAAACTGAGTTGGACGGAACACCTCTTTTTCAATATTTCCTTTATTATATTGGCAGTGGTGGGAATCCTACTCGAATCCCAACTTCCTAGATCTGGCAAGTTGATGACCTCAAATAAGGTCGTGTTTTTTGCTCTTTTAATTATTGCCGCTTCTGCAACGCTTATGTTGACAGTTCTGTTTATAAGCTCTGAGAAGAAAATTTACAGGAATGAGGCCTTCCAGCGTAAATACCTCCCTCGTGCTGCGGAGTATTTAGGTGATTATGAGCTTGGCTCGAATACGTATTACCTCGCAGGTTTTAAGGATAGTGTTATTTATATTGGGAATTTTCACGCTCCTCTGTATCTAAAAACTATCGATGTTTCCTTGAGGCATATTGAGGATTTCCCGGTTACCATTAGTAACCTTGAGCTCCCGTACCGAAGGGCGCGTATAATGGTGGAGCCTCCTTTCTTTTTTGTGGGGGACGGTACCGTGCCCGTACTTTTTCGGGGAAAAACAAATGATTGGCAAGCAACATTATTCAGTTATGACGAAGCCTACTTTAAACAATTTGAAATAGCGGATTCTACCCATATTGGCCTTGCGGGCATATCCGCTATCACTTCAACCACAAATCTTGGGCTCATTACTAAAGCGACTGCCCAGGACACCGTAATTTTTAACGATAAGATTATAACCAAACAGTTTGATGGAATATTTGATAGTGATGGCTTGCTGCTATGGAACTATGCACATAAAAAATTCATCTACACTTATTTTTATCGAAACAGTTATGAGGTAACGGATGAAAACTTGAACTATAAATATTCCGGAAAAACCATTGATACTGTAAGCAAAGCAATTTTGGATATTGCCCATCACAGTAAAAAAGATCAATACAAGAGGGGACAATCCGTAACTGTCAATAGACTTACTGCGACATACGGGGACTACCTTTATATCAATAGCGACCGTTTGGGAAGATTTGAAGATAAAACGGCTACTGATTCCGCGTCTATTATAGATGTCTACAATATTGTTACGAATAGCTACGAATTCAGTTTTTACCTCTACCACCAAGAAAATAAAAAACTTGATGGTTTTCGTATTTACAAGGATATTTTGATTGCCCTTGTAGACGGAAAATTATGGATTTATAAGTTAAAGCCGGAGAATTTTAATCCCCAGCTCTAACACAACACATACTGGCCAGTATCAGGAATAAGACCGAACACCTGTAAAAAATAGTAGGTCGCTAATTCATTAAAAATTTTATATTATGAGAACAAAAATTTTAAAGTTCGGAATGCCCATGATGGCATTTTTATTGGCAATCGTGTTTGCTTTTGCAAATGTGAACAATACCCCGGTTGAGAACAATGCCTTGATTACTGGGTATGTTTTAAGTAATGCAGGATGTACCCCAGTTCCAACAAATTGCGTTATTGTGAGCGGGGGACCTGTTTGTAAATACGACGGAAAAACTGTACATAGAAATCCAAATTGTACTAATTTCTTGTATGAATGGATGCCCTAATCTCTGAATAAGGTTTTCTCGTTTAATCTGAAACGGGAGAACCTTTTTCAATTCCATTGTTTTTGAGATATTTTTCCATCCAGTCAAATATAGTCGATGATAAATGAGTTTGATTCTCCGCTTTGTTTATCGCATGTCCTTCCTTATCGTATAAAATTAATTTTGCTTTCTTTTTTAATCTCTTCAATGCCAAAAACATTTGGACGCTTTGACTCCAATTTACATTGGTATCAGTATTCCCTGTCCATAAAAGCAAGGGTGTTTCAATATTTTCCACATGTTGTAAGGGCGAATTCCTTAAGTATGAATCCTTCATTTTGTAAAAGGAATTCCCAAACCGTAATTGTTGATTCTCAAGACGCCACATTTGCTCGTACTTAGAATCCCAATGAACCTGATGGTAGTAATTTACCACATCAGTGATTGGCGCTCCAGCTACGGCTACCGCAAACAAATCTGTTTGGGTAATGATAAAAGCGGTTTCATAACCCCCAAAGGAATGACCAATTAGCCCTATCCGTTTCTTATCCACCAGCCCAGTTTCCAGTACTTTTTCTACGGCGGCACTAACCGATTTGAATGCCGAAATTCCAGGTTCTCCAATAGTATAGGAAATATCGGGATAGAGCACAAAATAATCATTCAGGGTAAACTTCAGTAAATTGAAACCATCATACGATAAATTCGATGGCGGTTCAAAATTATTTATATCGCGGGACTCCTTTTCATAAATTTCCACAATAAGTGGATATTTTTTATTGGAATCATAATTGGCAGGATATATTAAAGAGCCGCGCAAGGAAGTACCATCTTCCAATCCATATTCAATAAACTCCGAAGTTCCAAGATCATAATCCATTAACTCCTTATTGGTTTGGTGGATAATCCTTTTTGTCTTTTTCTTTAAATCGTATGAGTGAATACTGATAGGTTGATCAAAACGTTGCTGTCTATAAACCAAAACTCTCGAATCCTGGTCTATGTGAACCTGGTCAATTTTTCCATTCTCAAGTAGGAGGGGCTGGATTTCAGAGTTTTCATTCCAGTAGGCAAAACCTGTTTCATAGCTTTTATAATCGAATACTTCCAACAAGATTCCAGTATTCGAATCAAATGAAGAACTTGAGAAATTGGGATTGATGGTTAGGAATTTAAATGGTTTTCTACCATCATCCCTGTTTATCCTGTATCGAATATTTTCCTCCCTGCCTTGGGTAATCCTTTTTTTAGTTTTTCCATCTGGGCTCATCAACCAGATATCGAACTGGTCATATAACACCAAATAGTCATCATTTTCCAGCCAGCCCGGATTACCATAGGGAATGGGATCTCCGGGAAGCTGGTGTTCTGAATTGCAAAAGGTCTGGTTAGATTTTTTTGAGATATTTACATTTTCGTCAATACCAACGTTGTATACCCACCAATCAGTACCCTTAAAATAGGTTATGTAGTTTCCAGTTGGAGATATATTCACAAAATTCCCTCCTGTGTATTGGTTTTTACTTATCAACTTTAATTCCCCAGTTTTAAGGTTTTTTAAATATAAATCCACACTAGGGAAATATTTATACAATGGCTCGTACTGCAATTGATCATAAACCACGGCGAAATCATGGTTTACGCTCATTGCGGACGTATGTAATTCTTTGGTCTCTATTTCTCTTAATGCCCCACTCTCTGGATACCAAGCTGTTAAGGAGTACTGGCCTTCTTCCTCCCGGTACATCGTCATCCGGGGTCCAATCCACGGATCGCCGGCATCCCACACTTCGGCATCATTCACGTTTCCTTCATTGCTTGGGCTCAGGTTTTGTAGATAAAAAATAATTTTTTTTCCATTCGCCGCTATAAAAGGTTTTCTGTCACTAAGACGAAAATTTTTAAACTTTTCCTGAATCAATGTGTCAGATAGCACTTTCGAATTACCTATAATTTGATTGTAATAGTTTAATTGGCGAACTCCATTTTTGGTATCTACAAAAACCATTTCCTCCCCAGAATCGCTCAATCCAAGGTGCTCAATCTTATCTTTGTTTTTGGTGAAAAGGTATTGGGTTCGAACTTTTTCTACTTCAAATCGAATTATTTGTGAATGTTCTGGAGTTTCCTTGGTGGCATAAAGAACATTTTTGGTGGGGTGCCAATTATATTTACTTGTATTATTGAGGGTGTATATTATGCTTTTGCTTTTCAGGTCTATCACTAATACTTCCTTTCCCTTCCCGAATTCTTCCCTTTGAGCAGCAATATAATTGCCATTACTGGATTGGCTATAGGAGGTTATATGGCTATAGCGGACTTCTTCCAGACTGTACAAATCTATAATCAACAGTTGTTTTTCCTTGCTTATACACGTAAACAAGCTACTGTTTACCGAAAAATTCAACCAGTCGCTTTCGGGTAGGAGAAATTGTTTTTTCCCTTGTATTTCTTTAACTGAAAGTTTTTTTTTATCACCCGAAAAGACCTCAGTAAAGACTATCCACTTACCATCATTCGAAATCTCTAGAATGTTCGTGTCCGAGCTCCACAAGGAGTCCAATCCGGAGGAGTAAGGAGACTTATGGGGTCTTTGTGCCACTACCATGGCATTTGATAGTAATATTAGGTAGATTGCAGCCACAAGAATGATTCTTAGCATTCTGGCAACCCTTTTTCTTTTTAATTTCATTATAAAAGTTTAATAACCGGAGTTCTGTGGATTTAGATTGGGGTTCATCATAAGTTCGGCTTCTGGAATTGGGAGCAATATATCTGTAGTCTTCCATCCAGATTTGATAGGTGCGAGGATTTCATTCGCCAGATCAAGTCTTTTTATATCGAACCACCTATGCCCGAATTCGGTGAATAATTCATGGAAGCGTTCGTTAATAATGGCCTCAATTATTCCACTTTCACTGTTTGCATCAACATCCATTAAACCCGCCCTGTTACGAATAACATTAATGTCTTCCAAAGCTCCGGAAAGATTGCCCTGTTTTACACGGGCTTCAGCACGAATTAAAAATTGCTCCGATATTCTCAGAATTATACTGTACTCTATACTTGTGCCGGTATTGGAATTGTATTTATACTTGTAGGGAAAATACCATGTTTCGGTACCATCCGTAACCGCTCCAATCCATTGGTTTTTCCTGTTATCTCCTTCCTCCATGCCCTCAATGAATTCTGGATTTAACGCTACCAGAGGGGGAGGCCCGGATGTAAAAAGGAAGGTTGAAGCCTCCAAGGTATTTCCGCCATCATACTTAGGCCGTAATTGTAAGATTGTAGAGGTACTTTCTTTTAAAAATTCCTGGCTCACCTCCGGTTCCAAACGAAAAACAAAAACATTATTTATCAAGGTACCCGCTTCCGTTTCCGCCAAACTCCACTGTTTTGTATATAAATATACCCTTGCAAGCAGTGCTGCTACCACCATTTGGTTTGCCCGCGTTCGTTCATCTAATAGGTAATTTGTGCCAAGCAAAGATTTTGCTTCTTTTAAATCAGTTATTATCATTTCATAGACCTTTGAGACGGGTACTTTTGGTAAATTTCTATTTGTCTCATATTTGGTACCGGTAGGATAGGGTATATCCCCGAAAAGATTCACAAGATAAAAATAGGCTAAGGAACGAATAAACATTGCTTCCCCTCGCAGTTGGGCCTTGGTCCCATTACTTAAGGTTTTGGAATTTTCCAGGCCTGCCAAGGTCGCGTTTGTCATATATATTAGGGAATATGACCCGTTCCAAAGGTTCTCTACAATCAAATCATCGGAGTATACTTGATGTTGGTAAAAACTATCCATGGGCTCTCCTCCAAATCCATAAAAATCCAACTCATCTGCGTAAATGCCCATTAAAGTACCCACCCCCTCAGGTCTCCCAGTCAATAATACTTCATCCCGTAATTTTCCATATAGGGTCATAACGGCAGCAGTGGCTGTAGTCTCATCTTCATATACTTCCGAACTTTCTATTTGTCCTAACGGCCCATCGACTTCTAAAAAATCTTCACAACTACAAATTAATAATGTGCAAAGGAGTAAGTAAATATATTTTTTGATTCTATGTTGTCTTGTTTTTTTCATCACTTTAGCTATTTAATTTTATAAATGAAATTGTGCTCCGAATGTTATTCTTCGGAGTGGTGGAATAAAGCCTTTTGCTTGTTCAGGATCCCCGCCTTCGAATCGGCTATATGTTAAAAGATTTATCCCTTGGAGATAGAGTCGGCAAGAAGCGCCACCTTCATTTCCCAATAGTAATCTATAGGCAACTTCTAGGGAGCGTAGCCTTATGAACGAAGCGTCCGAAATGGTACCACTGCTTTGGGTAAATCGTGAATAAGCCAAATACGCCTCATAATCCTCTCCCGTAGTAAAGCGTTGCATTGCAGCAATATCTCCAGGTTGTTGCCACCGATCCAAAACGCTTACGGGCTGATTGGAAAGTGTGCCGGCAGGGTCTGTATATCGATATTGGTTATATCCTTTTTTCTTTGCAAATTGTAAAAGAAAATCTAAGGACCATGCTTTATAAGTAATGGAATTTGACAGTCCTCCAAAATATTGAGGAGATAGGTCCGCAATATACTGTCTGTCTTTATCACTACTTATTACGCCATCCCCATTAAAATCCTTAAATTCAAAAATCCCTGTTTCAGGATTTACGCCTTCCAGTTCATAGAGCTTTACTATGGTTAGTGGCTTACCAACAACATAACGATTTGCATATGTTGAGTTCTCAAGGCCAGGAAAGGCCAGTAACTTGTTTCGAGGCAATGAAAGGTTTATGGAACTATCCCAGGAAAAATTCTTTCTATGTGCCAAGACCCCTTCTAAATTAAATTCAAGGCCGGAATTCTCAACTTCCGCCCCTAGATTGGATTGGATACTTGTAAATCCCGTTGTTCCCGGTAAGGCGTAATTCACTAGCTGATTTGAAGATGTGTTATTATAATAAGCTACTGAAAATGAGATGTTTTTATCAAAGAAATCCATCTCTACAGCTGCTTCGCGTTTGAGGATTTTTTCCCATTTAAAATTTGGATTGTAAAGCCGTGAGGGCACCAGACCTATACTTCCCTCATAAGGATAATCCTGAATGGTGTAAGTCTGCAAATACTGATAATCACCTATTTGGTCATTTCCTGTAATTCCGTAACTTCCTCGTAACTTTCCAAAACTTATCCAGGAATAATTATTTCTTTCCGTAAATATCCATGCCGCCCCAACAGCTCCAAAATTGCCATATTTGTTGTTTGGCCCAAATCTACTGGAGCCATCCCGTCTTCCCGTCACATTCAGGAAAAGCTGGTTCCTATAGGCATAGTTGATCCTGCCAAAAATGGAATGATATTTATATTCTGTTTTCTTTTCACCCAATATAAAAAGGGTAGTGGCAGCACTCAAGTTGTTAATGAAGTTATTGGTTGAAAATCCCATTCCCATCACGCCGTTTTGCTCATTTGCCGTTTCTTGAAATGAAGTGCCAAGTAATATATCCCATACATTTTCACCTATTTTTTTATGCCATCTCACTTGGGGCTCCGTTATCCAATAGGTCCGCCTTGCGTCAGTTGTAATAAGAGAGGAAAATCCACTATCCAGCCCAAAGGCCGGATCGTATATAGTATGCGGGGTGGTGGTCTGGCTTCTCAAGTGAGTGAACCCGTATCCAGCGTTAATCTTTATTTCAAAATTATCTAATAGGGAATAGGAAATTATTGTATTTGAAATGAGATTTTTGGAGTCTTGGCTGTATTTACTCTCCACTGCTGCCAAAGGATTGGCCCAAGTACTATCTTCCCAATTTAGATTTCCATTTTCGTCATATAAGGCAGGTGCGTTCGGGGCAAGCCGTAAGGCATCGGAAGTAAAATCTATACTGGGTAAATTATTTCCCTCAAGGGAATAGCCTGCGCTGAAAACAATCTTGAATCGCTCATCCTTCCCTTGATGGTTGAGGTTCGTATTTACACTGAGCCTATCGTAGGCAAAATTTCCTGCAAACACCGTGGTCTCTTCTTGATATTGCCCACCAAGTAGGAACTGGGTATCGGCATTCCCTCCAGAAGCCTGCGCGAATATTTTGCGGGCATTGACAGTCCTCCCTGTAAGTTCTTTTTGCCAATCAGTATTGCGATTTAAATCCCAAGTACCATTTACATCGTAGGCAGTGGCGGGATATTCTGTGATACCATCATTTGCGAAAGCTTCCCGTCTCATCTCCAAATATTGCGCAGTATTTAAAAGTTTAGCCATTCGATTTATTTGGGCAATTCCCGTACTGCTACTTACGGTTATTTTGGTCTTTCCTTCCTTGCCTCTTTTAGTGGTTATAAGCACCACCCCATTGGCGCCCCTGGAACCATAAATTGCCGTGGCATCTGCATCCTTAAGAATTTCAATTGATTCAATAGATTCTGGATTTATTGCATTTAGTACGCTAATATCTGCCCCAGGTATAATTCCTCCTGCAGTGTTAGAAGAACCAAGTGTTTTTATATCATAAGGCACACCGTCAATAATATAGAGCGGTTCATTCCCGGCCATCAAACTGTTTTGACCTCGGATACGCACTTTAAATCCGCCGCCTGGAACTCCTGAATTTTGGACTACATCCACTCCAGTTACCCTTCCCTGCATCGCTTCTAGTGGATTGTTGATCGGCTGTTTGTCGATTTCAGCAGCAGTTACGCGACCTATACTTCCCGTGCGCTTTTTGTCTGTGGTATTATAATACCCCGCATTAATAACCACTTGATCCAAAGTCGTTGCATCAGGAAACATGATAACATTTAGAATAGTTTTATTGTCCACAGCAATTTCCTGCATTTTATACCCCAAATAACTAAAAACAAGTGTATCAGTATTATTTGCAGCTATTTCATAATGCCCATCCATATCACTCTGTGTACCGCGTGAGGTGTTTTTTACCAAAATATTCACCCCACCCAAAGGCTCATTGGCATCTGTAATAATGCCTGAGATTGGAGGGGAGCCATTTTGGGAAGTTAGGGTTGTGCTAAGCGCCCATAGCAGGGCAAAAGATAAGGGCAGGACATAGTAGTGCCTGTAATTATTTTTCATAATTTTGCATCAGTTAAGTTTAAATATTATTTAACTACTGGCCTGCTCCGTGGTCCTCGAAAACTGGGAGCGGGTCATTTTTTGGTAATGAGATGTGAAGCTTGAGACGGATCTCAATACTAACTACTCAATACCATAGTCGCGAAGCTTCTTAAACGAAACTGATTGCTTTGAAGGAAAGTTGAGGGAAGAAATAGCGACCAAGCCCAATACAAAAGGGCGCGGAACTCAACTTACTGTTATCGAGGCACTGGTATGCCCACACACAAATAAGAGAGTTACTCACGCCCCGGGCCGTGAGCACCTTGCTTATTCTCTCGTGTGTTTAAAAATTACCAGTTTTCGATAACGAGATTCAAAGCGAATGCTTCAATATTTTTATACGAAGAATCGCAAATTTAAAGTTTAATATTTATGTATCAAACTCTTAATAAAACAAATATATAAAATAATCTATTAATATTCAAATATTTTCAATTGAAATAGATTATAATATTCATTCAATTTGTTTTATGGAGAGATATATCCAAGAACAAAAGAAAAAAATTGGGCAACGAATCCAAAAGATTATGGCTGCTTTAGATTTAGAACCCGCACAATTTGCTGTCTTAACAAAACTAACCGTTAATACAGTCCTTAACATTGGAGCTGGAAAGGGTTTTAATAGTAACACGATATTAAACATTTCATTCTATACAGGGTTACCTTTAAACGAATTGCTAAATGTCTCCTCTAATAGTCTTGATAGAAAACAACTCAATAAAACTTTTTGGTTGAATGTTAAAACATATAATGCTTCTGCATATAAAAAATTCAATCAAAAACGTTTTACTATTGTAGAAGCAATAAGAGAATTAGCCAAAAATACTTCCTTTTTTGATATACCTAAAACGACAGGAGAGGTTCGGAATAAAATTGCAAAGGATCATTCAATCTCATTAGAAAGTTCTGCTGTAAGTCAAGCTTTATTGGACTGTGTTAAGGAGAAACTAATAAAAAAAGATAAATTAGGTTTAAGGAACTTTCAATACCATAAATAAATATTTTTATACCATTATTTCTAATCAACGTTTCTTGACAAAGCTGGTTATTTTTTGAATTTTCTCAAAATGAAACAGATAGCTTATCTATTTTGCAATAATTATTATATTTGGTATTCTCCCCAATTTAAAAACCCACTCTTATGATTTTCTGTAATGGGTGGGTTTGAGTTTATTTTATATTTGTAAAATATGCCAATGAAATAATGTTAAAACTTGGGCATAGACAAACAAATAGAAAGGATAAACCCCCTAAAGTTTAGTATTAATAAGTTAAGCACAAGTTGAAAAAATATGGACGAATTTGCATTGGACTCAAAAAGTGTTTATAAAATACTTACAACTAAAAACATAAAATTTTTTCATCACGTAAATACATTTCAAACCTCCAAAACATTCATTGAAAATAATGCATTGTTATCTCGCAAGTTTGTAAGCGATAATAGCCTCAATCAGACGTCTCAAAGTTCTGATGCAATAGATATAAAATACGATGTATATGACGACATATTTGTAGATGGTTTAGATTTGCACGAGCATTTTAGTAGAAATAGCTCATATGGTCCCTTTATGTTCAAAATAGATTTGAAACTACTAACTGTACCAAGTTTTTCCAAGATTTATATTACAAAAGATAATCCGACCAATTGGAACTTAAAACCAAAATTAACGGATAGATATTATAATGATTTAAAAGAATTTGAAAAAGATTATAGAAATAGCGGTAAGGTAAAAGATGGGCAGATAATGTTTACGTTTAAAAATGTTTCAACTAATTTAAAATTGAATAAATTTTGTAAAGAAGTTATAGTCGACAATCCTTACATATTTTCTACTGATAAATCTAAAAGTTTAGGTCATATAACTTTTGATAAAATTGTAGCCGAATTAAAAAATAACGGACTTGGTCATATAAATGTAACTTTGCGACATTCAGATAAAACAGTTCCGTTTTGTTGGTGTATAACCAATTATGGTCAAATGAGATTAGTAAATAAGGCTAAATTACGGACAATGTACATCTGAAAAAACCTGTGGCTAATAACTAAACATTCGTGTGGTCGGAACGACCCAACGGGAATATAGGGCTGAACAATAATAAGATTTTAATATTTTTTGTATTCTCCTCAATTTAAAAGCCCTCTATTGCGGTTTTTCGTAATGGGTGGGTTTAAGTTTGTTTGTACGGTTTATAACTTCTTGAAATTTAAGAGTAAATTTTCAGATTAAACAATTAAATTTGAGAGTATTAATAATTTAATTTTAGAAGTTATGGCACTTAAACCAGGACCAAAAAGAATAGCAGATTCAACAGGAAAGCCGGATAAACGTCAACGAGATAATAAAGATACACCAGGTAATACACCGTCTTTAAAACCGCCGGTGAGAAAAAAAGGTAAATAACTGAACGTCATACAACAAGTAAACAACTTTGCTAAAATACGTTTGGCTTGTTATTGCTAAGTATTTCTATGAATATCTTGTTAATGCCATTTACGTTTTAAACTAGCAAATTGCTTTTGATATTCTCCCCACTTTAAAAACCTACTCTTACGGTTTTCCGTAATGGGTGGGTTTGCTTTTGTTCTATATTATGGTTATGTAACTCTGTTTTGGAAAAACTAAAGCTTATTTGCATAATCTTTCTTTAAAATTGTAATAGAATATTCTTCGAGGGCTAGGGTAAAAAATAAGGTGAGGAACGGGATATTAAATCGAGTATTTATAAGAAGCCTTTCTTGAAGTTACTTTGAAAAAACCTCCTTAAATGAATTATAAGAGGTTTCAATTAACCTTAAATCTTCTGTAATAATTTCTGCGGTCACCCATTTCCTGTTTAAATGCGATTTCTTTGTTGTAAGAGGTTGTTAGTATTGAAGGCAACTTTACATCCACTCGGTAAAAACCTTCACTATCAGGAATGAGGGAAATGTTTTTACTGTTCCAGTTAGAATAAATGAAAGGGTCTCTTAAATTGAGTTCACTCAGAAACCAAGCTCTCCACAATCACAAAGCACTCTAAATAATCCTTGACTTTCCTGTAATCCTTTTTTCTCTCAAAGTGGACATGGGCAATCTGCCCAAAATTGTATTCCTGTTCCAAGCTGAAGAGAACTTGTTCAATTTCATTATAACTTCCTTCCAGCGTAAATCGGTAGGATGTTGTGGTAGCCCCATTCTCCGAAAAAGTATGGGGTTCGTTAAAATCCGAAATAATAAAATCTCCTGATTCAGATTTGCTATTCAAAAACTCCAAAAGATTGTTTTGGACAGAATTTCCTTTCATATTGTTGAGGCTTAATATAGAATCCACAAAGCGTTCCCGTTGTTCAAGGTTGACTGCAACTAGAGCAGAACCTTCAAGGGTTTCTGTTTTGGCTTCCCTCCTATTTATGGTGCTTTTAAGCGCAAAGGTTTTGGAAAATGCCAAATTATAGGCAATCACCATTGTAAGGAAAAAACCTACTATTAGAAGAATATTTTTAGTTCTTGGAGTCATTTTTTATACCTATCGTTATAGAAAAAGCAGAGTGGTTTTTATCTACATTTCCATAATGTACAACACTCACCTTTTCCACCCATTTCAATTTACCCAAATCTATAATCCATTTTGAAAAATCGGCTTTGTCCTTGCTTTCACCAGAAATAACAATACTATTTTGGGAGTATTCAATTTCTTTGTCGGGCCGAATGGATTTGTTCAGGGGTTGGTATTTAATATCGGAAAACCCAATACTCGAAGGTTTTAATACAACAATTTTATTGAGATAAAAGGAACTTTTGGAAGTGCCGCTATTTAAAATATGGTCAACAAGCTGTTCTTTTTTGTTTACCGCTACCAGCTTAACCTCCATTCCATTTTGCTGTGATTCCATAAATACCAATTCTTCATTCAGCTGTTGTTCCTTTTTAAAATATGAATTGAAAAAAAATGTATTGACCAATAATGAAACTAGTAACAGCCCAACTCCCAAAAACATTCCTTTTTTGAAAAATACTTTTTCTTGATGTAGCCTGAAAAGGTTCTTGTTTTCTTCCCCAAAATTATTTGAGGAGTTGCTATTCGCTCCAGTATAACTAAACAGCATCGCGAGCGATACTAAATATTCGGAAGCTACTTTAATATCCTCAAGTTCGTATATTGTCTCGCTATAATTCTCATTTGGAACAATATTCTTAATATTTTTTTCTTCAACACCAATGAGGAAACGGGGGAGATTAACTTTTTCCTTTTTGAACAAAGGTGCCAATGATTGCAGGGAAGTAATTCCCAAATGAAAACCCAAAACATTGATTTTCTGTTTTTCAAGTTCATTTAGGATATCTTGAACATAATCTTTTCTACATATGGCTATGCTACTACTTTTGGGAGTTTTTAATATTTCATAATAAAAATCTGTAAGCGAGAGTCCGGGAAATGCACTTGAAACAGTTTTAGTATCGCTCTCCTGAGCGGGAACGGATTTGATAAGCACCTTATCAGAATTTATTGCCAAGAAGCAATGTTGTTTATTGGAAAAATTCTTGTCTACATCAGTTATAGAAGAGAACTGCAAAAACTCCAAATCTGTAAACTCTCCGTGTTTCTTTTTTGCGGTAACTCCAAAACATTTTTCTTCGCCTTCGACAATGGTGATTTCCATACCCCAAAAGGTACTTCCATATTCCCAATATGACCTCAGTTTGGAAAGCATCAATAGATCACGGTAGGTTTGATGAGAATGTTCAATTTTCGGTTGCTGTCTTCCCGTCTTTTTTTGCTGAAAATCCATTTGATGATAGGGATACGTGCCAAAAGGGGAACTCCAGAGCCTGAATCGTCCTTTCTTACTTCCTCAATACCACCAAGTATTGCCACGTCCTGCTCGCGCATACGGATGATGGAAGAAAATTCCCTGCTGTTGATTCCGGGTGGGGCATCTTCTGCGACACGTTCTCCGTTAAATGTGGACTGAATTACTTGGATATCGAGGGTAATTTCTCCATCTCCCGCAACGATAGGCATAATCTCAAGAGCAAGTTGAGCGTCAATTGGAACATAATTTTTGATCTCCGAAGTTTGAGGAATCTGAGAACCATAGAAACTTTGCGTTGTAACTGCATAATATGTGGTCTGTCCACTCGACAGATATGCTTTGTGTCCATTAAGCGTACTCAATTTTGGGGTGGAGAGTACTTTTATTTTTCCATTACTTTCCATTGCCTTAATATCAAGATAAAAATTTGGCAATACATTACCAAGGTTTAAAGAACCAAAACCATCAAAATTACCAATTATCTTATTCACGGTATTAGCCCCCAAACGAAGATCGGCAGAAGGGAATACGCTCCCTTGTGTGGTTGTAGGTTTATCTCCTAATCCAAAAGAAATTCCTGTTTCCACTATCGCACTCCTGTTTACTTCCAATATCATTACTTCTATCAGAATGACAGGAACGGGTTTGTCTATATATTTAATAAAACCCTTGAACTTTTCCACTTTCACTCCAGGGCCACTAACAACAAAACTATTGAGTTCTTTGTCAATTTTTATATCGATTCCATCTTTGATGTCATCGGGCAAAATATCCTCAATAGAGGAAAGACTTGAATTACTGCTACTACTGGCAAAACCTTTATTGTTGCTTCCATAGTTCTGTGTCTGATTTTGATTGTTGGCTGGATTGACTCCGCTTGTATTTCCTAATATCCTACGTTGCCCACTACCAGATGGATTTGAAAGCATTTGAACAGAACGGTACATCATTGGCACCAATTCCGTTTGCTTAAGAGATAATTGGTTTTCCGTTCCAAAATAATATACCTTGCCATCTTTAGTATATGTAAAATTTTGGGCGTTGTTGCTAGGGTTATTTCCTCCTTGATTACCATTTTGTGAACTTATTGAGCTTTCAAAAATTTTGTCCAATAAAAGATCAAACGAAATGTTTTCTGCTTTTACGGTAGTAGCCCCAGCATTATCCAATGGGGAAGCCGTGAATATGTCCAGTTTAAGATCATCCCCGATGGTATATATCACATCGGCGATGGGGGTCCTTTGCAGATCAACCGTAACCTTGCGAGCCAAGGTATCGGTAATCGTATAATAAAAGTTGGTTTTGCCTCTGCGGACAGGTCTTGTATTACCAGTCGAAGTATTACCTCCATTTGAGGAGTCATAAGCCGAATCAAAAACATAAAATCCATCTCTTGATTTTGAGAAAAGCAGATTATTGGATTCGGCAAGTTTCTCCATTGCAAGGTCAAAAGGAACATCTTTTATATAAATGGAAAGCGAACTTGATTCTATTTCTGGAGAATACAGTAAGTTCTTTCCGGAAATGTCCATTATTTTTCTAAAAACCTTGTCCAATCTGTCATTCTTAAGATCGAGACTTAGATTGCTATTAGCCAATGAATAGGAGGCATTGATCTCCTTTTCCCTGATTTCTTTTTGGGGCTCAACATATTTTTTGATAGATAAAATATTGCCCGTAAAATCGATATCCAGCTGGTATTCCTTGACAAGGAATATCAACACATCTCCTACCATTACATTAGAAAAATTGTTTACGATAGATATTGAACTCAGTTCTGGGGAAACATTGATGTTCAAACTGTGTACCTTGGCAATAGCTAGCAAAAAATTCGACAGGGTCGTTTGGGTAATATTGATATTGATGGTTTCCTCAAGACCCGGAGCATCAAGTTTCAAAACTTCAAACTGGTTCCGTATGAAATTGATGCGGTTTTCGTCCTGGGCAAAACCTGTCCCCAAAAAGAAAAACAACAATAGTAAACTTAAAAGTATCTTTCTCATATAATATATCAATTTGCCAATAATGAATAAGCCTCATCAATAGAAGTCTCTCCCTTATTTATCATTTCAATGGCATTTGTTTTAAGGGTATTCAGATTATGGTTTGCAAGATAATCATCTATTTGTAATTCGTTGTGCTTGATTGCTGTTTCCAGTTCTTTATTAATAGGAATAATCTCGTACACTGCTTTTCTGCCGTCATAGCCTGTATAGTAACAATGGTTGCAACCTACCGCTGCATAATGCTTTTTAATGGTAGAAGTGTCCGTAAAACTTTCAGGGAATAAGTCCTCCGAAACGACAGTTTCCTTTTTACATTGGGAACATAATTTTCGAACCAAGCGTTGTGCCACACTCATATTGAGGGTAGTCGCCAAAAGATAGGGGGGCACTCCCATATCAATCAATCTAGAAATGGTCGCCCAAGCCGAGTTGGTATGGATAGTTGAAAGCACCAAGTGTCCCGTCAATGCAGCCTTAATTGCCATATTGGCTGTTTTTTCATCACGTATTTCACCTACCATAATAATATCGGGGTCTTGCCTTAAAAATGTACGAAGGGCAGTGGGGAAGTCAAACCCGATATCCTCTTTCAACTGTACCTGATTTATCCCGTCAAGGGTATATTCAATGGGATCCTCTATGGTGAGGATGTTTGTTTCTTCCTTGTTCAAAAGTTTTAAGGTTCCGTACAAAGTAGTTGTTTTACCTGAACCAGTTGGACCCGAGATAAGCACAATTCCATTGGGCATTTTTACACCTTCCATATAGAGTTTTAATTCCCTTGGGTTAAAACCGAGTTGCTCCAACTCTACTGCCTGTGCATCACGTTTTAAGATACGGAGCACCACTTTTTCACCGTAAAGCGTGGGCATTGTGGAGACCCTAATATCAAAATCCTCAGAAACCGCCTTTACGGAAATACGCCCATCCTGTGACAATCGCTTTTGCGAGATATCAAGCCCTGCCTGTATTTTTATCTGGTTGATGAGTTGTGGATATTCCATCATTGGAATCGTGTACTGTTCCTTCAATTTGCCGTCCAACCGAAACCGTACCCTACAATATTCTTCATATGTTTCCAAATGGATATCACTACTATTGAAATCTTTGGCGGTTTGGAGCAACCGCTCCAAAAAATTGGAAGCGTGCAATTCTTTTGTTTCTTCGGTAGCCTGACGGTAATTATAAGTAAGATAAGACTGTATGTTCTCAATGGATTCGCTGACCAAACTTATTTTGAAATTCAGCAAGACTTCCAGTTCTTGTGCTAAAGTTTGTATTTGGGGATTATCTGTCTTTAAAATCACAACCCCCTCCTTTTCCTCTATCGGAACAATACGATAATGAAAGGCCTGATTGGGCGTGATCAATTGTTTTAGTGCAACGGGTATCTCAAATTGTTTCATTACAGTAGGTATAGGGAATCATAAAAGCCAAGCCAACTTACCAAATAGGCGACCATCAAAAAAAGAGAAATATAGCCTGCTAAAGGGATGTTCTTGTTCTTTTTCTTCAACAGTTTGGATAAAGCAAGGTGAAGAACGAATGTAAACAAAATAGAGAACACAAAGAAATTGATAAATGCTCCCGTTGGAAAGCAAAGGGCAAAAGCAATAAAGAAAAGTATGTCCCCCAAGCCCAGAGCTTCCTTTAAAAAATTCTTTTTGAGAACCAGTTCAGCAAAAAGGTAGTTTATCAAGACTACAATCAAGACAATTCCCAGATTTATGCAAACAGAAAGTAAATAATATTCAAGGGTTGAATTCAAAAAAAACAGGTAGCTGCCAAAAATTCCAAAAAGCGGGAATAAAAAAACATATACCTGCCTATCCTTGTGATCCTGCAAGAATATAAACGCTAGGGATATTAACAATAGGATTTTGACCAGAACAAACATCAATCCTTCGTCACTTCTTTTGGGTTACCATTCTCATCGATTTCCCAAACATTGAATATCCCGTCTCCATCAAAATCGACAATAGCTTCTGCCCTCGCTTTAAAATTACCAGTCGTAGCCTCGATTACTTCATATCGATAATTAGCCGTTCCGCCCTCATTAACTGTTTTAGGGGCTTCAAAATCCAGCTCGTTAAATTCCATAGTGTATTTGGAATTAAGATAACGATATTGGGTCTGGAGATTGGCTATATATTTTAACTGAATTTTTGCCTCCTGTGCCTTGGTCTTTGAAATAAGGGGCATAAACGTAGGAAGTGCCAACAAAAGGAGTATACCTATAATAGCCAATACCAACAGCATTTCGTTTAGGGTAAAGGCGTTTATTCTCTTAAATCTCATCGCAGTATTCAACTTATAGATTAACATGTTTCCAAATATATAATAAAACGTAGGAAGTATTAAATTTTTCTTAACATGAATGTGGTTAATTCAAATTCCCGAGATAAGCTTTCAAAAAAATATTTATTACTACTATTATCAAAAGAATGTTGAGAAATCATTGTTCTTTTAAATTTTTTTTACATACAAACCATTTGTTTTAACAAAAATTTTAACTTTTATTTGTTAATAAAATCTAAATGCTTTATGTTTGAATGTTCCCTTTTTTGAAAATCGATAATTCGTATTTTAAACAATATCCATGAATAAAATTTCTTTGTCCCTTGCTCTAATTGCGCTTATTCTTAGCATTAGTTCTTTTTTTTATTTTAAATCAGATTCAGAATTGGTTTATGTAGACATTAATAAATTAATGGATGGCTATAAACGAACCTCAATTGAGAAATCTAAGTTTGAAGAAAAGGCAAAACTGATGCAATCTAATGTGGACAGTTTGGTCGCTGATTGGCAAAATGAACTTAAGATTTATGAAAAAGAACGATTGTCCTTGTCGAAAAAGGAACAAGAACTTAAAGAGGAACTTTTGGGAAATAAGCAGGAACGAATAAATAATTATCAAAAAGCAATTCAGGGCAAGATAAAAGAAGAAGATCAAAAAGGATCCCAGACAATTCTAAACGATATCAACGATTATGTCAAGGAATACGGAGAAAAACATAAATATAGAATCATATTTGGCGCTAGCGGGTCAGGGAATATAATGTTTGCTAACGAAAAGTCTGATTTAACAGAGGAAATTTTGGATGGTCTAAACAAGGAATTTTTAGGCAAATAATAAAAATATGTTTGAGAAAAAAATATTTTTTTCCATAATGACCTTATTTCTTTTGTGTTCCTGTAAACAAAAAGAATTTAATGATATTGATGAAATGATTACTTATTTAAAAATGCCAATTAATGGATATTTCCAAAGTAAAAATATTAATGGAATTCATTTTGAATTAATGTATCAGCCAACAGACATTCTAGTTTATAGGGAGCTTGACAGTGCATATAGTAAAAGTCTCATAAATTTAGTTAGAGAAAAATATGCCAAAAATTTATATTTCAATTTAAGTATTTCTAAAGAAGGTGGCGAACTTTTAAATAAGGTGCCTCAAAACACTGATGATTTTGGAGCTTTGTTAACACAACTTTCTTTTCAAATGGACAAACGCATTCATTTGTATAATAATAAAAAAGATACAATTGAATTAGCTGATTATGTATATCCGAGGATGTATGGGATGAGTAAAACAACTTCAATATTATTTGTTTTCCCAAAAAATGATGAATTTTTGAATAGTGAATATTTAAATTTTACTATTGAAGATATAGGATTAAAAACTGGGGAAATCAAATTTAAAATAAAATCGAATGACATTAAAAATGAACCAAAGCTCATTTTTCCAAAATCTTAATTTATTCATAATACTCTTCCAATGAAATATCGAAAGCCACCAACAAAAGGGATCAGTGTTTTTTTTATCATAATATTTTTTGCGGTCTCCTCCATTACAAATAATGGATTTGCGCAGGGTTCGGGGCCAAGTTCTCCTGAAGCGCAAGGTTTTGAGCCAGTGGATGCAACAGACATGGTAAATTTAGCTACAGGAGATATTTCTTACGTTCTTCCTTTGATGTCAATTGATGGTTATCCAATTAATCTTTCATATCACGCTGGGATTACACCAGATTTGGATGCCTCCTGGGTTGGTCTTGGATGGTATTTAAATCCTGGTGCCATAAATAGAGATGTAACCGGAACCCCGGATGACTGGAAAAGTGGTGTAGGAGTTAATTTCACTTCTTATAACAATACAGAGACTTATTATGGTATCACATTAGATGTGGGATTTGTCAATAATGCTCAAGTGGGTGTGGGAATGAACTGGGGCGCTGGTAAAGGGGTTTCTGGATCAGTAAGAGCTTCCGTTGGTCCAATGATGGGTGATGTGTTTAATGCCTCTGTAGGTGTCTCAGCGGACACTTATGGAAATGTAAATGCAAATGCAAGTGTTGGGGTCTCCATAGGAAGTTATGGTGCTGGTGCATCCGTATCATATTCGCTGAGCCAAGGGAGATTTTTAGGAGCAAGTATCGGGGCAGGAGTAAAAACTGGAGACCATGGCTTTGTTGGTGTGGGCGCTTCTTTTGGATTTGATGGGGGTTTTTCTATTGGGGCAGGATTTGGAGGAACTTATGGCGAAAATTATTCGGGCGATAAACAGGCTTCAGGTGGAGTTGGTATGGGGTCTGCAAGTTTTTCTTCCGGTGATTATTCAGTAAGTCAGCAAACAACCGCATTTGCAGCACCCTTCTATATTGGTCCAATCTCAATTACTCTGGGTTTTAGCAGAAAAAAGGTAAAATACTCTCTTCGTAAAGGTTTTGTTACAAACGACTGGGGAGTGCTTTATGCAAATGATTATGGAGGTTCAAATGGAATGACAAGTGGAACTTCACAAGCAGATGGACAAGATGGATCTAATGGTTTTAATGATTATATGAAAAGAACTAAGAGCTTTGATATATATGAAACTAGAATTCCACAGGGTGAAGAAGAATTTATTGCCGACTATTCCAAGGACATAGAGAATATAAATTTCACATTTGCAGGGTATGACAATTATAGCGTTTCTGCGCAAGGTTTGAGTGGTTCTATAAAACCAAAACTTTTTCAAAACATTCCCATTTTTGGCAAGGGTGAGCGGACTACGAATGCATCTAATGAGGATATTCATGTGTTCTGGCATCATGGGGTTGAAGGTACTCCACGAAGAGCGTTGGGCAATGATCTCCATTTCTATTTTGAAAATCAATTTACTAGTAATGAAACAGTACCCTCTTCTAACGGCACTATTGCTGGAGGAGGCAATGATCTCGATGATTTTGTAAATAATGAAAACTTGAATGCAGTTGGTTTTTCAAGTGGTTCGCAAACATATAATCGAAGGGCTAAAACACCGTCCTATATTGAGGTTTTTACCAATGAGCAAATTTTTGATGGTACAGCACAAAGCCATGGACTAATTACTCCATCTAATATAGCTGATAATTCTAGAAATAATAAAGCGTTTTTCTCACCTGAAGGGATTGGTGCATATAAAATTACTTCGCCTGATGGTAAAACCTATCATTATGCATTACCGGTTTATCATTTTGAACAAGTACAGAGAAACCTTATTGAATCTAAAGAAAGCCCTTTGGGAACCACTTCAAAGGCCAAAGAAAAAAGACAATATACCAAATTTGCAACACATTGGACATTGACTGCAATCACAGGATCCGATTATTATGACACCAATGGAAATAATAAAGTAGATGAGGCTGATTTTGGGTATTGGGTGGAATTAGAATATGGGAAGTGGACTGATGGTATGGTGTGGCGCACGCCTTATGAAAGTAATATTTATAATTACAGTACTAATTTAACAAATGATGTCGAGGAAAAGGATAAAGGATATTACCAGTTCGGACGGAAACAACTTTATTATCTTGATAAAATTAAAACACGAAACCAAACAGCTATATTTATAAAAAGTCTTCGTTATGATGCTATTGGGAAAACGCTAGATTTTAGGCATCAAGGTTCTGGATATGATAGTAATGGATATTTGCAAACAAGTGGGGGTAATTCAGGAATGAACCAAACTGAAAGTATTCACGTAAGGGAGACAGAAGTAAATTATCCAAGAGAATATAGCCTCAAATTAGATAAAATAGTTATGTTTAAAACCTCTGATGCAAATCAGCTAGTTAAAACTAATCCCGGTTATTTAGGCTCTGGTTTAATGGATGGTGGATATGATAGGGATGATTATCATAAACCTAAATGGGAATCCCCTCTTTATGAAGAAGAATATGGGGATAAAAATTCATTTGAATACTCTCTACATAATGAAAGTCTTGTTTTTGATGTTAATGATGTTTCACAAAGTTTTATTCAACAACATGCTTTAAAAGTAGTGGAATTTGACCACGATTATACACTTGCAAAAAAATCACCTACTTCCCCCTCAGGTGTTCACAATAAAAATGTTCACAGAGGAAAGCTAACTCTAAATAAATTAATGTTTAAAGGTAGAGGCGGTTATAATTATCTTCCTCCATATAAATTTGATTATTATTTAAAAGGAATGACCAATGTTGATTATCAACAAATTTTAGCAAGTAATTATAATTCTCCAAGCGCCTATGAGAGAGCTAAAAGGCAGATTGTGGATAATTGGGGTTTTATGAGAGGTAGAGAAGGAGGGGAAGATCGCGTGAAAGGGTGGAGCTTAAAGGAAATAACAATGCCTACAGGTGCCAAGATTAATATTGATTATGAGGAAGATAATTATTGGATAGAAGCATTCGGGCGAAGATTTTGGCAAGAAGATATAGAAATTAAAATTATTTCTCAATCAGATAATTGGAAAATCTATGTAAAAAACCAAGAAGGTCTTTTAGAGCGCTATAAAACAAATTTCACTCAATATTTCAAGATGAATGATAAAGTGTATTTTGATTTATGGATATGCCATAAACGAAAAAAGAGCGGTAATTATAAGGAATCTTGGTTCGATTTAAACCCTTCAGTGAATAATCTCTCCATTTGTACAGTGGAGAGCTCAGCCATAAATCAGGTTGTTTTTACTATTCCTAAAAACCTTACATCATACGACGTAGATGATTGGAACGATAGCGAAATTGGATTTGTTAATAGATGGTTTCATAATGATGGCTTAGAGAGCGGAAGACACAAAAGGAATAGTTGTCCTGAGCAAATGCGAAATGGACAAAAACATCATATAATTACTCACAAACTATTAGCTCCAAGAGTTCCGGAAGATCAATCAGGGGGTGGTTTGCGAGTAGCTAAACTTAAAACTACTGATATTACCTCTGGGACTAAATATTTTGCAACCTATGACTATAATTTTCCAGTGGGCCATGATAAAGAAGGGAGGTCTTCTGGAATTACATCATACGCTCCAATAGATGGTTTAAAATATGTGCCATATCAAACAGAACTTCCTCCGCCCGGAGTAATGTATGAATATGTAACTATGACGGAGAGAGCCGCTGATGGTGATTTTGATGTGCAAACTAGATATCACCAGCACGTTTTGCAACCCATTTTTGATATTTTTAACCCTAATTTGGAGATGGCACCTACGGGCTCAGGATTTTCTGCCCCAGAAGAAGATCGTATTTTTTGGGCAAATGTAGTTGAAAATGCTAATGGTCTAGATGGTACAGGTAGTAAAAGAGTGCAAGCACGAAAAATCGATTTGGCTATTAATACTGCTTTAATGGGTCAAATTAAGTCTATTGAAACGATTAACAAATATGGACAAGTGTTATTCCGCAGTGAAAATGAATATATAAATGGAAGTTTCCTAGAACAACAAGAACCTAATAAAGGGATAATTGGAGAGAGCTTTCATTCGATGAAAACCATATTTAAAACTGATAGTGATGGGACTGTTCAAAACGATAATAACTATCCTAAGAGACTATTAAGCATCTCCTCTAAGAGAGAATATAATAATATGCTTAAAAGAACCCGCACTTATTCCCTTAACCAAGAGATAACAACAATATATTCCGAAGTAGATGAATGGCTGGGGAGCTTTAGAATAAGTGAAACGACTTTGGCAGACGGTACAGAACAGCGTTCAGTAAGGTTTCCAGCATACAGCTACCAAGGATATTCTACAATGAGGGCAAAGACATTGGATCCCAACAATAAGAATATGCTTAATCAAGAAGCATTTTCATATTCAGAGATTAAGAATGGGGCTGGTATCTGGAAAACTATTGCTGCAAACGTAAATACCTGGAACAACAATTGGAGTTATAGAGACGCCTACGGTGCTCAAACCAATTCGGGGCCTCCTGTATGGAGAAAACATCGAAGTTATGTCTGGAAAGAAGGTGTTGATTTGGATGGAGCCTTTATAACTAATGTAAATGCAAATAATCAATACTTTGATTGGAACAACGGTACGGGTAGCTCTACTAAATGGCAGAGAGTTTCCGAAATTACACGCTATGATCATTTCTCCCAACCATTGGAAATAAAAGATATTAATGATAATTACCTTTCATCAAAAATGTCCGCGGATAATACCAAAGTTTTAGCCGCTGGTAACGCCCGGATGACAGAGATTTATTTTTCAAGCGCAGAAAGAGTACTATCTGGAAATCAATTTGAAGGAGAGGTTCGGGGAGCTAATTTTATAACCGATGAGGCTTCGCATGCTGGATTTTACTCCGTAAAAAATAGCTCAATAAATGACAAGGTCTTTGAAGTAGTTTCAGCATCTAACACACCAATGCGAACTGGTATGTACAAGGTGTCTTTCTGGGCCGCTGTACAAGAGGGCTATAATGAGAGCCACGCATATTTTAACGGCGTCAAACTAACTCCGCAAGAAAAAATTATTGCAGGATGTTGGGAGTTACGTAATTACTATTTTAATTATACAGGGGGTGGACTGAATGTATATATTAAGAATAGTCAGCATATTAATCAGTATTTTGATGATTTTCGTTTACATCCAGTGGCTGTTTCCCTTACCTCCTATATATATGATATTAAGAATGATGATTTATTGTTCATGCTTGATGCAAATAATTTGGCCTCCGCCTTTAGATATGATAATGCAGGTAGACTAATTAAATCTTATACTGAATCTCCGAACGACAACGATTTCTTGGGCGGATTCAAAGTAATAAGTAAGAACAGCTATAAATATACCGATGCTGGAGCATCGGTAGATATATACTCTGATCAAATAAACTGGTATGAATGTTTAGATGAGATTCCAAATGATGATCTCCCATGTGAATACATAGGCGATCCAAATTATCCAGATTCAGATGGAGACGGGCTGCCCGATATTTGTGATGATGACTGTGACAATGATGGAATTCTCGATGATGTTCCTGATAATTGCTTATGTATATATAATCCAGATCAAAGTGATACTGATGGTGATGGAATTGGGGATGCTTGTGATGATGATTGTGACAATGATGGTGTTCCAGACAATGCACCCGATAATTGTCCCTGTACGGCAAATGCCAATCAACAGGATTCCGATGGAGACGGAATTGGTGATGTTTGCGACCCAACCCCACTCGGTGATGAAGATGGCGATGGTATCCCTGATCCAAATGACAACTGTCCGGTGGTGCCAAATCCAGGGCAAGAAAATTCCGATGGAGATACTTTTGGTGACGTATGTGATAACTGTCCATATACCATAAATGAAGATCAGTCAGATATTGATGAGGATGGTGTTGGCGACGTATGTGATAATTGTCCCACAGATTATAATCCACAGCAATTAGACGCAGATGATGATGGTATTGGTGATGTATGCGATAACTGTCGTTATAGTTGTAATCCTGACCAAATTGATACTGATGGGGATGGAATTGGAGACACATGTGATAATTGTATTTATACTCCAAATTCAGATCAAGAAGATCTAGATTGTGATGGGATTGGAGACGCTTGCGACACTGAGATTAATTTGGATATAGATGGGGATGGTTTTATTAACTGTATAGATACCTGTCCAAACATTTATAATCCTGACCAAAGCGATACAAGTCAATGCGATAATTCTACCGATTGTGGTCTTATTGACACGGATGGAGATGGAGAATATGACTGGTGTGATCCTTGTCCTAATAACCCAGATCCTAACTGTGATAGTCCTTGTGACAATTGTGGTACAACAGATACCGATGGAGATGGTATATATGACGATTGTGATAATTGTCCAACGGAATATAACCCAAATCAGGCGGATCAGGACAATGATGGCCTGGGTGATGCCTGCGATGAGGATTGTGGCCCTGACTTTGATCATGACGGTATTGGGAATTATTGTGATAATTGTCCGTCCCTAACTAATTATGACCAACTTGACCAAGATAATGATGGAGTGGGAGATGTCTGTGATAATTGTCCTACCCAATTTAATCCAAATCAAGCGGATCAAGATAATAATGGTATTGGGGATGTTTGCGATCCAAACTGTGGCCCTGATGATGACGGTGATGGTATTGGTAATTTATGTGATAATTGTCCAACCATTGCTAATCCATTACAAGAAGATTCCGATGGTGACGGTATTGGAGATGCTTGTGATACAAATTGTGGTCCTGATCGAGATGGTGATGGTATTGGTGATATATGTGACAACTGTCCTACTAAACCTAACCCATTACAGGAAGATTCTGATGGTGATGATATTGGGGATATTTGTGATAATTGCCCAAATGACCCAAATACTTCACAGTTAGATACTGATGCTGATACTGTTGGAGATATTTGTGATAATTGTCCCTTGGTTCCTAATACTAATCAAATAGATTCAGACGGGGATGGTATAGGAGATGCATGTGAAGGTATTAATTACATTAACACCAACACTATAGGTGGATCGGGATGGACATTACTACTTATAATGGATGAATCACAATGCAATGTAAACGATTATATGCTTGATTTGATTAGATCGTCATCTGGTTATTATGGCACTCCATTTTATGTTCATGATGGTATAGGGAACGGTGGTGGGAATTACCCACAACCTGGCGAATTTGGGGAAGATGTAATAGCCTACAGGACTGAGAATCATTTCAGTAATATAGTTAAGCTTATAATTACAGATATTGAAATCAATGTAGGGCCATTGGATTATTCTGAGCTTTACATGGAATTTGATGGGACAAAAATTCAGTTGTCCGATTTACCTTATACCATTAACAGTGGCGATTTCCAAAACTTCCCTTCTCCAGATGGATCGGCTTTTAGTATTCCTAAATTACAAGTTAAATATAATGCTGATTTTTGTAACATACCTAATAGAACTAATACACTCCTTAACTTTAAATTTGAATTTGAATTGAGCGATGGATCTAGAATTAATTGGGATAGCGAAAGAAATCGGCCTTTGCAATATGGAAACCTTCTTAGATTTATATTTAGTGGTGGAAATCAGTCATCGGCGAAAGATATAGCAAAAGATCTGGGTATAGATGTCTCACAAGCTATTCCAGGTACTATTATCGTCCAAGATGAAAATGGCAACATTGTTTCTATATATAACATAAACGATTAAGAATATGAACATCAAAAATCATATAATCTTTGGAATCATTACTTTTTGCTTTTTCTTCATAGGTTCATTAGAGGCTCAAAACTTCAATCTTCCAGATGCTCCATTTTTGGGTGAAGGCGGGTATAATCAAACCTCGGGTATAAGTTTTGATTTGTACGGAAATCCTGTGGGCAAAGGAAAGGGATATTTTAACAGTTTAGGAAAGGGTACACAATCTCTTTCGTGGGATGTTTTGACTGGAAAAGTCTGGGGTAATCAACTACTTTATGACCGTCAAGGAAGACCAGCTTTTCGAACACTCAGCGCTCCTACAGGTACTAATCTTTCCTATTCAAACACCTTTATTCTAAACGGAAGCGGATCAAGCTATAACACCACTGACTTCGATGGGCCTGGGACAGTAGTAAATCCCTTACCTGTCAATTCCAACTCACAATTAGGGGCTTATTACAGCAATGGCAACAACTCCAACCCGTATCAAGATGTTACGTCTTATCCCTTTGTTCGAACTATTTTTAGTCGGCTCAACCCAGGAAGTCAACTCCGATTATTAGGAGGAAACAAAATATCGGGTGAATGGAAACAATCATACACATTTTCTATGCCAATGGGTAACCAAGTTCAGGCGGGGCACTGTAGCTCATATTATTTTCCGATTGATGGGAGCACTACTCGGGTTACCAAGACAATTATTCGCGATGTTCATGGAGAAGATACGGTTATTTATAAGGATAGTGATGGGAATACACTAGCGGCAGCGAGAAGTGGGGTACAAGCCAATCCCCACTGCGATGCTACCGATTTGTTTATTGGACCTCAGGGATATGTAGATATTCATATAGCCAAAAACGTAACAGAATTCAATGTGTCTGATTTTGATCCTATTGCAACAGGGGGAAGTCTAAAAGTATATAATCTTATTTCAGAAGAACTTGAAGGTACTATTACATCAAATGGTAGTATGAATGTAACTACTGGTTTTTATCGAATTGTAGTGGCAAACACACTTTCTTATTCTACGGCACTAAATGATCCCCAGGCTCCAGTCGCCCCGGTAAAGATAAACCACATAATTGATTATTATGACTTTAGTTTTAACCTTTATGACAAAGCGGGGAGGCTTACTTCAACCACTCAGCCAAAAGGAGGTTTGGAAAGCACTTATGCTTATAATTCACTTGGGCAGCTTTTGGAGGCCAACAGCCCCGATGAAGGAAATGCAAAATTCTTGTACCGTAAGGATGGTCAGATTCGTTTTTCTCAGAATGAACTTCAGGCGGCCAATGGTGGAGAGTTTTCATATACTAATTACGATGATCTTGGGCGTCCCATAGAAAGTGGTATTATCACGGACAAAAATGGTCCTTTGCCCCCATTCTCTGGTTTATGGGTGTATGTTGACAGCCCCACAGCTTTAGACAATTATTATAAAAAAGAAGTACATCATACAGTTTATGATATTCCAGATACGGATCTTGCTGAAATATTTACAACTAGAGATTGCCAAATGATAGGACACCATTATCAGCAAGCTTTTGTGGCTGGGAATGTAGTACAAACATATACTGAAGAACCATATACTTCTACTACTTGGTATAGCTATGACGTTCTTGGACGTGTAACCTGGATTGTCCAAAAAGTTGCAGGAATGCGATGTCCAAAAACTATTGACTATACATATCACCCCGCAACAGGTCAAGTAGTTCAGGTAGATTTTCAACAAAAGAATTCGGAGGAGCGATTCATACACAGATATCAATACAATGCTGCTGGGCAGCTCATCAAAGTTTTTACGTCGCGTACTGGTTTGGACAACGATTGGAAAGAGCAAGCTAGTTATTTCTATGCTGAATCGGGGGAACTAGTTCGAACAGTTATAGCGGAGGATCTGCAAGGAATTGATTTTGTTTATAATCTTTCTGGACAATTGAAGGCTATTAACCACCCTTCTCTTTTGTCCGCGAATGATCCTGGAGGGGATGGCGCCAATGGCATTCCTGCAGATGTCTTCGGTCTTGCCCTCGATTATTACAATGGAGATTATGCACGTACTGGAACTCCAACTCCAATAGCTAAACAAAACATTCATGGCACAGACCAGTTTAATGGAAATTTAAAGGGATTGAGATATAATACTCAAGGATTGGGCATAACGGGTGGCAATTTCCAGTCCTATATGTATGGATATAATAGAAATAATTGGCTAAAAGATGCAACTTATGGTTTGGGTAATATTGCCAATAATAATGGTACTTATGGCGTGAATTTTACACCAAATTCAAATGGAGATTACAGTGTGTCCAACCTCACTTACGATGCTAACGGAAATATACTTACTCTAAAACGGGATGGCTATACAGATAGCAATGGGAGCAATAATATGGATGACTTTGACTATTCCTATACTGGAAACCGCTTGCGCGGGATAACAGATTCAGGTGATAATAGTGACACCAACCGTTATGATGATTTGAGGGACCAGTCTGGTAATGGAGCAGACAATTATATTTACAACGAACTGGGCCAGCTCGTTTCGGACGCTCAAGGACAGAAGGTATATGAATATAATGCCTCAGGTCTGGTTAGTCGTATTTGCACCTTTGGTGGGGGAGGGAATCCACAAATTATTTTTCTCCAGGACTTCTCACTTGCTTCAAATATTGAAGCAAATGAATGGAACCGTTCCCTTGGTGGCGATGTGAAAATTCAATATTTTGATTATATCCCAGATAATGGAACAAATTCATGCGCTTATCTCAATAGCACTTACGGTAAGAGTTTAAAGCTAGAATTATCTAACAACCAAAATGCATCCCGTTTACTGAACGTAGCTGCCGGGATTCCACATACTCTTGATTTGAATGTTATAGTAGATCAATGGGATACTGGACAACGTCCAGCGGGATACACAATTGAAATATATAACTCTACAGGCCCTTCCATACCCGCCTCTATTCCACTCGCCTCAAAAACCTACAACTCAGCATTAGCATATATAGATGATCCTGATCTAAGTGGAACCACCTGCGACAAGTATTATGAGAATAGTGAGTCACTGACTTTTACCCCAACTGGAGGAAAAATTCGGCTAGTTATAAAAAAGCTAACGGCATCGGGCAGCGAGCCGATATATCTTGACAACATATCAATGACAGTGGGCACGGTGCCTTTAATGGATATTGCTTACAATGATCGTGGTCAGAGGCTACAAAAGAAAGTTTATAGCTTAACCAATAACTATACCTATTTTACCTATTATATTAGGGATGTGGCCGGAACAATAATGGGAATTTATTCTCAGACCGTGAACCAAGCAGGAAGTACTGTGGGCACAGATCCTTCATCAGAGCCATCTTATAGTGAGCCAGCACTTGAAGAATTGCCTCTGTATGGTAGTGGAAGGATCGGAGTACTTCGTGTTGCTAGCAGTGGGGGTGTTGGAGATACTCCCGATAACTACGTTTACCAACTTACAGATCACTTGGGCAATGTGAGAGCGGTTATATCTAAAGCGCCTAATGGCACCCCTGTGGTAATTGCACGGACGGATTACTATCCCTTCGGGATGCCGATGCCAAACCGCAATGTGCAAGGGAGTTATAGGTATGGTTATCAGGGAGAGTTTGCCGAGACCGACCCGGAGACGGGGATGCCAGCCTTTGAACTTCGCCTATGGGACGCACGTATAGGAAGGTGGCTTACCACCGATCCGTACGAACAACATTTCAGCCCATATATGGGGATGGGGAACAACCCCATATCAACGGTGGACCCGGACGGTGGTTGTGATGACCCGCCTTGTTGGGACAATGGGGACTATAACGCTGGCAGCTTGGACGAAGTCGTGATTACTGGATCAGGAGGCGGTAGTTGGGGTGCTGACGGGGCAATAACACTTGGGGGTTTTCAAAGTGCTTTTGCGGGTTCTACAGCTTTATATCAACAAACCTATCCTGAATTTGCAGGTATGGATTACAATCAAATGGTTGACCAATTCAATACAAATCACGGAGAACGTTTTGAAGAAGAATATGCCTTTCTCGAAGCGGAGCGTATCAGGGCGGAAAAAGAGGCATTAGCACTACAATTAATGAATTGGGGGCAGTATTATTCAATGGCGAGCATTGCAGGACCCAATTATAACATTCCCAGAGTTCGATTTGGACCAAGGGTTGGTCCTATTAGGGGAATGAATTTTAACAATCCTAATTCTTTTAAGGGCTTAGGCGCAAAACAAGTTAAGCAACATTTTCAAAAGCACGGGTGGAGCGTAAAAGAAACGAAAAATGGGTGGAGTGCTACAAACCCCAAAAACCCATCTGATGTATATAAGTTTGTTAAAGGATACAAAGGCTCTTCAGACATTCCAGTAATTAAACAAGGCCCGTATCTTAAAAATGGATATAGGCTACCGGACGTTAGAATTCCTTTGTTGGGCAATTCAGTAAAATAAATGGTTCTGATGAGTTATATAAGTCAAATCAAAAGCTATATTTTAAATCAAATTAAAGAAGAGGGGGATTTCAATTTGAAATTTGTAATCCCTCATTTTAAAAGGATAAAATATGACTATACTATTAATGCTCCTCTATTTGATTTTTCAGAGAATTATGCAATAGATGTACCTGACATCAATGAAGTTCAATCAGTTATAGAGACCTTGTTAAAAGAAAACCCACATCTTGGCTTATTTGAATATGTATCAGAAAAAGGTTTTGGTTATAAATGGAACGACAGTTTAAATATATTAAATGATAGCCGGTCCCAAAGCGTGCTATTTGATAAAGATACTTACTTAGGGAAAAACAGCAATCCTTATTACATTGGAGAAGTTGCCAACTCTTTAATAGCAGGACGTAATAAACACAGTAAATAATTTAAATAAAAGGTAGTAATTACAAATTACATTTATTTTCAAGCAATAGACTTCAACTTCACGTTTTTAATGAGCGCATCAAGGGTATAGAGAATATATTTCCTTTCTTCCTCGCCAAGCTCTGCAATATATTGAAAACCTTTTAAGTAGCTTTGGAATTTTAAAAAGCCCAACATTATCTCTATCAACAATTTTAAATTAAAAATTCAAATTTTTTTAGTGCTATTATTTTTTGTAGATTTAATCCTCGTTCTTTAACATTATATTGACCCTCCCTTCGGGATGCCCATGCCCAACCGCAATGTGCAAGGGAGTTATAGGTACGCTTACCAAGGACAAGAAAAGGATAATGAGACCGGGATGGAGGCTTTTGAGCTACGGCTTTGGGATGCGAGGATTGGTAGATGGTTAAGCCCTGATCCATATGGAGAGTTTTCTTCACCTTACATTGGTATGGCGAACAACCCTTTAAAATACGTAGATATAGATGGGGGAAGGATTTCCGTCACAGATATAAATGGTAATAGTTATGAATATAAAGATGGCAACTTATATAATACGAAAACTAATAACTAAGCATTCGTGTGGTCGGTACGACCCAACATGAATGCAGTGTTGACTGAACCGGTGTATGTCGGTTTGTCCTTATGGGGATTGGTCTATTTTGGGATGGATTTTCAGGAGTCGATTTTTTCTGATTTTGGATTGTTGCGCTCTTTTTTTGCTAAGGAACCAATGGACACTGCCCATTTTATAGTCTCTCTTTTCTATTTTCCAGGTTTATCAGGTCGTTTTCTTCAGTTTTGACCATAGGAGTCCCGTTACGTCGGGATTCACGTTTTTTTATATAGGTCTGTTTAACTGTTTTTTAATTTGCTCTTGCCAGTGATTGGGTGGTCCACGAGCGGTAAAGGTCGCAACGGTGACAAGGTTTCCTTTTTTGCATGCCGGACACTTGCGGTGCAATAAAGGTGCTGTCTTTGGAAGCTCCGGTTTGCCGATCGCTATTTGTAATTCAGGAATGACGGTTCTTTTATAATAGCTGCTCAAGATGCCGTAATGCCTGATACGGGTAAATCCCTTGGGCAGGATGTGCAGCGCGAACCGCCTTATAAACTCGGCATCAGATAACCTGGTCACCGACCTTTTACCGCCATGACGGTACTCCTTTACCATAAACCGTACATTTCCATCTTCTAGACTTTTTATCCGATGGTTGCCAATGGCGATCTTATGGGTATAGCGCCCCAAGTATTCTACTACTTGTGAAGGTCCAAAAAATGGACGTTTGCAATAGACCACCCAGTTGTGCTTGAACAGGCTTTGGTAAAAAGAAGGAGATTGCTGTGTTCCCAACTCTTTGCGCAGCCCAGCCACAAAACGTGCCCTAAAGACGGTGCTCATGGCCTTTACGGGGAAGAGGTATTTTCCCTTGTTTTTGGCAGGTTTCCATCCGATACCTATCGGATTGCCAGATTTGGTAATACCGCCACCCGGGACAATGCAGTGCAAGTGTGGGTGCAACGACAGGTTCTGCCCCCAGGTGTGCAGGATGGCGATCATTCCCATCTTGGCGCCCAAGAACTTGGGATTGCCACCAAAATCCCCAATGATACTCCAAGCCGTTTTGAATAAAAGATTGTACACCAACTTTGGCTGGTACAGACATACCTGGTTCAGCTCACAGGGCAAGGTAAAAACTACGTGGAAGTAAGGAACCTTTAATAAATCTGCCTCTCTAGCTTGTATCCATTGCTCTTTCTTGTGTCCCTGACACTTGGGGCAATGGCGGTTACGACAACTGTTGTAGCTGAGGTGAAGCTTTTGACAGGCTGGATTATTGCAACGATCTATATGGCCGCCCAAGGCCGAAGTGCGGCACTTGCGCAGGGCATGCAGGGTGCGAGCTTGCCAACTGTTGGCACAATAATGGGCAAGGCGTTCCCTGTTGCGCTCCAATACGTGCGCCACTTCATAATCGGGAAAGGACATCGCTATTGGTCATAGAGCCTGTCCAGCGGACTGAAAGGCTTTTGCCTACCCGATTGTGCCACATGAAGGTAGATAAGGGTCGTTTGAATGTCTGCGTGTCCCAAGAGGTCTTTCACGCTCATAATGTCCAGGCCCATTTCCAAAAGATGGGTCGCATAGCTATGGCGTAGGATATGGGCGGTAATCTCCTTTTGGATACCGCTGCGCTTGCGAGCTTCACGGACACCCCACTGTATTCCTTGTGAGGAAAGTTGTACGGGACTGCCTGTTTTGTCATTGCCCGTAAAGCACCAGGTGACCGGGTTTTCTGCCAAAAAGTACTTCTTTAGACCACGGATTTGTATCTCGGATAAGGGAACATAGCGATCCTTGCGCCCTTTGCCCTGGCGAACGTGAATCTGCTTCCTCTCAAAATCTAGATCCCTGCGCTGTAGGTTACGAAGTTCAAAATTACGAAGACCACAGCCATAGAGCATCGCAAGGACCAATCGGTGCTTGAGTAGTTTTGGAGTGCGAAGCAATTGTTTTATCTCCCTTTGGTTTAATACAACGGGGAGTTTCTTGGGGCGTTCAATGGAAGGAAGTATGACTCGCATCTCTTTCATCCCAAAGACACGATAGGCATAGCGCAGTCCATAAACGGTATGTTTGAAAAAACTATCCGATGGGGTTTTGTTCTGGGACTTTAAAACGTGTAGATAATCTAAGATTTGTTCCTCATCCAAATCAAGTGGACTACAGTTAAAATGGAGGGCGATGTGCGCTAAACAGCGAGCATAGTTGGTAAGAGTACTCTGGCTTTTGCCAGCAAGTTCAACGGATCGTTTGAGCTTATGGTAGAGTGTTGAAAACTCTGGAACGGAAATAATCGCCCTTTCAATCAGGGTCTTACTTTTTTTTCATAACTTTAAATATTAGTATTTCACAATACTTTAAAGGTAGTGAATCGTGATGTAACTGTCTCGTGAAGCTACCTTTAGGTTTAGTTCAACACAGTCTATACGGGTAATGATGAGTTTCTTATAGATACTAGAAATGCTCTTACAAAATTAGATTACTCATCTTCTAGGCTTGCCATAGATAACGATGGAAATCTAAGCAGAAAAGGAACTATAGTTAACTTGGTTGATTCAAAACAGGTATATAGCCTTATATATGAACGTGGTCAACACCATACGATTACGGGAACGACTAGGACTAAGATTGATCATAAAACAAGGTTGAGATTACCTGTTAAAGGAAGTGACAATTCTAAGAATAGTCCATACGAAATAATCATTGCTCACGAGTTAGGTCATCAAATCGCATCCGTGGCTGGAAATAATTCTCCTCTAGTTCGAGCCTACCTAGACACACCATGGTTTACATTCACTAGTGGGGACGGAATTGTTACAAATGAGAATTTAGAGGAAAATTTTACATTGAATTTTGAAAATTTCTTTAGAAATTTGTTAAATCTTCCTTTAAGAACACATTATATGGTTCAAGACGGTATTCCAGTTGAAAAAAGCAGAGTATTTACTGGACCCTTATCTAATCCAATTTTTGTTGATGATAACTAACTAAACTAAATTTTTATGAAATCTGTTTATTTTTATTTATTAATCGCTTTTGCAATTTACTCTTGTAATACTTCAGAAATAGTAAGCAATAGAATTAATAATATCTATAACCCGTTGGGTGTAATTAAATTTTGAATATTGATTTTTGTCACTTCGAGTGATTTCAGTTGAAAATTAAATAATTTTCAACTGAAATTATATCGAGAAGCGCTGAAAATGAATTTATAAAGGTTCTCGATACATTTTTTGTTCCATTTCATTCCTCAAAAAACACTCGAACTGACAATATAGGCAATTACACCCAACGGGTATATCTATATTCAAAATTATCCTCTTCAAAAGAAAAATAAACAAATTAAAGAATTAAATGAATTTAGAAGACAAGTCTTAAGAAACTATATAAAAAGCAACAATTCTGGTCAAATTATTATTTTAGAAAGAATAGATTTTCAAGGTTTTAATTCTGCTTTAAATGCTAAGTATGTTATATACAATCCATTTAATAAAAAAAAGTCAATATATTATTTAGAACCAGGAATATTTGAAAAACTAGATGAGAATAGCTTTTCCGAAAAGACAAGTATTTCTACTTTCAATTTTATACTAAATAAGTATGTAGAGAATCAATTTAAAATTTTAGATACGATATATCAAAACCCCAATTACAAAGTTAATCACCCTGGATATTATAATTTTTTTGTTTTAGATGATGAATTACAGGTTAAATTTTTTAAACGTTTCAAAGAATTTGTTGTTGATACAAATTCTTTGGAACAAGTAAATAATGTCCAAAATTTGGAATAAACTCCGTAAATAAGATTTATTATATAAAATAACTTTCTCAAGAAAAAGATTTCCGTCTCAAAATTTTTAAAATGTGTTAATGGAAATTTGTACAATTTTCGTTTTTACGAAAACAGAAGTCGGTAACATGACATTCATTTAAAAACCTAATCAAAACAACCTCTAAGATATTATGGTCATCTTAGGGTAGCTTAAAAGCCTTTGCAACCAAGTTGCCCAAAAGCTTAATGTTGTTAGAAATTCTATAGTATCCATACTCTTTTCGACATTAATGAAAGTTTGTGTATATTCTTTCAAGTCAATCTACCACTGAAATTAATATTTAATTTTCTTGCCCATCCCTATAAAACCAGTATATTTATCACTTAAATTATTCAGTCTTGCGATTTTTGATTTTAATGTTTTTTTTTACTGCGGTTTCCTGTAAGCCCATACAATATAAACAATCTATAGATGTTTCGTTGCCAGAACTGGGAACACTGGGTATTTATTCCTCCTACGTGCTGGGAAATGACTACCAGCCAAAAACAATAGCAGACTTATCGGGACCAATCCGGCTGCAATGGGAAGAAATAAAAATGCAAAAACGAAATATTTTCATCAGAAAAGATTCCCTAAGCCAACCACAAAAAGACAGTACTCTCGTTTCTTTTAAAATTTTGGACAAGGTGGGATTGCTAAAACAAATCAATGCCGACAAAGACCTAATGAAATATCTTCGCAAGAACGAAAAGTATAAATTAGTGTCCCAAGTTACAGTTCATTTTCCAGAAGCTATTTTGCAACAGGTACAATCCTCCGATGAAATCTATTTAACACAAAACAAGAAAAAAACATTATCACTTAGTCTTTTAAAAAATAACAAAATATTCAACCAGATAGAATTTACTGATGGTAAGATTGTTAAATTCAAAACCACCGAATTCTGTTGGGGACTTAACAAACGAAGAGAACCAGAGATTTTCGATTTGGTGCCCGAGGGAACCGAATGCAGTGGGGAGACCTATAAATCAGCAAAGAAAGTGGAGAAGAAAAATGAATTCAAGTTTTAGATGAAGAATTTCAAATACATGCTGGGAAGTTTTTTAATCCTTACGATATACTCCTGCGAAGAGGTGCTTTTCGAGCAGGATATTAGTGGTGAAACGGTAACGCTAATCGCCCCGGCCAACAATACCGAGATAGAGGCTAATTCGGTTCGTTTTAACTGGGAATCTTTAGAAGGAGCCACCAATTATGAAATCCAGATAGCCACTCCGAATTTTGCAAACGCGAACCAATTGGTTCTTAATACCGTCACAGATTCCACATTCTATCAGGTTGAACTGATAGAAAATGAATACGAGTGGCGAGTACGGGCACAAAACAGCGGATACGTTACGGCCTACTCATCCGCAAAGTTCAGCGTAATACCCATTACGAACTTTTCAAACAATACCGTAATATTGCTTTCTCCTGCAAACGGTCTTATTACTAATGAAGATTCCTTTAACTTAAAATGGGAAGAAGTGCTGGAAGCTACCCAATATAGAATTCAAATACTGGATGAGAATGGCGAGCCTATCCAAAGCGAGACAACCAACGACACAAATCTGGATATTACTTTTCCTGAGGGAAGTTTGCAATGGCAGGTACGTGCTGAAAAGGATAATGAATTTACCCTATATTCCTCAAGAAATATCCTAGTAGACAGGACCCCTCCAAATATTCCCACCCTGACTGCACCCACTGATGAACAGATACTCACCAATCCCTTGGTCTCTTTCAACTGGACACGTACTTTAATAGAAGGCAGTGTGGAATTTGATAGTATCTATGTTTATCGCAACCTTACCCTTACCGATCTGGTATTAAAGGATGAAGTTACGGCTCCCTATGAAACCACCTTGGTTACCAATGAGACCTATTACTGGTATATGAAAGCCTTTGACGAAGCCGGAAATGAAAGTGATGACAGCACTGTCTTTAGCTTTACAATCAACGAATAGTTTTGAAAGGCAACAAAAACATAAAGATACTCTTGCCAGTAGTAATTGTTATCTGGGGGTTTTTGATCTATAAGATTGTCGATGCCTTCAGTTCAGAGAGCATCGATATTGCAAAAACACAGAAAGCAAACTTCAAACCTCCCAAGGGAATCCAAAAAGATACATTTTCGCTGGTTCCCGTTGAAACCGATCCCTTTTTGGGAACAGTATATGCAAAATCAAAGCCCACTACCCAAAACGCAAATTCTCCACATAAACCAAAAAACGAAAAGCAATGGCCATCCATAGGATACTTTGGGATCGTGGCCGATAAAAAATTCACTTCCAGCGTCTATATTGTCAGTATAAATGGCCAGCAATTTTTATTAAAAAAAGGGGATACCCTCCAAAAACTTAAAATAATCAAAGGCTCGGAAGAGAATATCTTTATCCGCTATGAAGGGCAGACCAAAGAATTTCCCATAATGTGATACGACCCAGAAAAATAAGAGCCTCCGCGATGCAGTTCGCTATATTGGTCGCTACCATTATCGCTATACTCTTGGGCTCATTTTTGACCCTTTCCCAGACCCACCTTTTTTTCAATACCCAGTCAAGAATTTTGGGAAATGTAATCGATAATGCCAATGCGGGAATTCATTATTCCTTAAAGAAGGAACACTTAATCGCGGATTCCATTTCAATAGAGAATGATATTTATACCACAAGGATCAAAAAAGCCAGTTGGGGCGGGTATTTAAAGATTAATAGTACTGCTTTGGCAAAGACCAAAAGTTTCTCCAAGATAGCATTGACGGGTAGTAAGGTTTCCGATCCTGCGCTCGGCATCTATCTATCTGAAAGTAAGCTTCCCTTGGTACTTGTCGGCAATACGGTAATTGAGGGCGATGCCTATGTTTCTGATTTCGGCATAAAACCTGGTATTATCTCCGGTCATTACTACAATGGCAAGGAACTGGTAAGGGGAAATATCAGTTCAGGAAAAGGGTCTCTTCCAGAACTAGACCCAGTCTGGGTGAACGACATTAGAAGATTGCAAGAGTATGTTCCTTTCAATTTAGATGAAGTGATAGAGCGGGAAGCCATCAATAAAAACTCTTTTTTTGAAAATACACATTTTGTGTACGATGAAAATAAGATTACTCTTAACGAAACCTATATAGGAAACATTATCATCAAGAGCGTAACGGAAGTAGTAGTAACCAATATTGCACAATTGACAGATGTTGTGGTAATAGCACCCAAGATTACCATTGAAGAAGGGTTTGCTGGAAGCGCCTCCTTTATTGCCGAGGAAAGAATTTCTCTTGCCGAAAACGTACAATTAGACTATCCCTCGTCATTGATATTAGTTAATACTAAAAATGATGAAAACATACCTGTTCAAAAAGGAGAAGAACCAATTTTTATTGCCGACAATTCCATTATTGAAGGAACGGTCATCTATTTAGATGAACGAAAGGAAAAGACAGATAACAGTATGAATTCTTTTACTCATGTAGCAATTGCGCCAATGGGAACAGTTAATGGATATGTATATTGCCAAGGGAACGTGGAGCTGATGGGAACGGTAATAGGTGCTATTTATGCAAACCGTTTTTTGGCAAGGGAATTCGGTTCGGTCTATATTAACCACATCTATAACGGAAAAGTATGGGGGCGAGACATTGACCCTGCATTCGGAGGGCTTCCATTTAAGGATTCCGATAAAGCAATCGTAAAATGGTTATATTGAAAAAAATACGATCGGCCACACTTGTGGAAACAATGGTCGCCTCGGTGATCATTGTCATCGTTTTTTTGATAGCCAGTCTCAGCCTAAATAATATATTTCGGGGTACTATCAATTCAGATGACGCGACACTTCGGAACCGGATCAATGAACTGACCTATTTTGTCAGCAACGAAAAAGTAAAAGTTCCCTTTTATGAAGATACTCCGCTGTGGGATATTGCCATAGAAACCCAAGAAGGAGAGAATGTGATGGAAGTGTTGAACAAAAAGAACAGAAAAGAAATAAGGATAAAACTTGCTGAATGAGATTCCAAAAGAAAATACCAGCTTTTACCCTTACTGAAATGCTTGTTGTTTTGGCCATTACGGCAATCATTGCAGGGCTTGCTTTTGCTATCATTACCCTGTTTACCAAAAATATGCAAAGTATAGAAAATAATTACAGTAAGGGAACCGAGCGCAATTTGTTCACGGACCAACTGACCGTTGATTTTAATAGGTACCATACTATTGGTTATAATCCATTGGGCAGGGAAATCATCTTCAAAAATCCCTTGGATTCGGTCAGGTATCTTTGGGAAGAAAATTGGGTGCTACGGGGAACGGATACCGTACTAGATTTACCGACAGATCTTGAACTATATAATTCAGGGGGAAAAGTTGAAGCCGGAAATACGGATGCCATAAAAATCAGGTTTGGGGAAAAGGAAGAAGATTTTATATTTATCTTTCGAAGCAAGGATTCATACAGCCATATAATAGAGAATGGGGATTAAATTTGAAAATATAACTTCAACCAAGAAAGTAGAAACCCAGATAAGCAAAACAAGTTTTCTGAATAGGGAGATATCGCTGTTCGGGAATTCTTTTTCAAACAAGGCCAAGGAGCAGTTCTATTCCGAGCTCAGCGTGCTACTCAATTCCGGGGTAAATCTAAAACGTGCCCTTGATCTAATCTCCGAGATGCAGAATAAACAGAAGGACAAAAAATTGATCGATGATATTTCAAACCAAATTGTAGCAGGGAGTTCATTATCGGAAGCATTACAAAGAAACAAGAACTTTACCCCATATGAATACCAAGCCGTAAAGATTGGGGAGCAAACGGGACAACTAAACAAAATAACTAACGACCTTAGAGAATTCTTCAATCGAAAGACCGAACTGAGAAGACAGCTTATTTCATCGCTTTCCTATCCATTAATCGTTTTAATAACCGCCTGTGGCGTTGTGTTCTTTATGTTGCGGTATGTGGTTCCTATGTTCGTGGATATCTTTAAGCAGAACCGGGTAGAGCTGCCTTGGCTGACAAAGATCATTGTAAAACTTTCGGGGTTTGTGGTAAACAACGGTTGGATTGTTTTGATTTCAATCCTATTGATTATAATCCTGTTTAAAATCGTTTCCAAAAAGGAATGGTACTATCGGTTTATAGGCAATCTCCAAATAAAGATTCCCGTGATGGGCAATTATATTAAGAAAATCTACTTGATACAGTTTACGCAGGCAATGGCTCTGCTCACCAATGCCCGAATTCCAGTGGTCAGTGGAATTGCATTGGCGCGAGATATGATAAGGCTCTATCCGTTGGAAAAAACACTGGTGTCCGTAGAAAAGGATATTATCCAAGGAAAAAAGCTTTATGAGAGTTTCGCTGAGCATCCTTTCTACGACAAAAAACTCATTGCGCTTTTAAAAGTTGCGGAGGAGACCAACCAGACAGAATATATTTTCCAAAAGCTTTATGACCAATACAATCTTGAGATTAAATATCAGGGGCAGATTATATCAAACGTGCTTAATTTTTTGCTTACCTTGTTTGTGGGCCTTATCGTAGGAATAATTTTGGTTGCGATGTACCTGCCAATGTTTAAGCTGAGCAGTGTAATTGGCTAAATTTAATAATGATTTAATTTTTCGTGTACCTTATCGAGTTCTTTATCCATATATGATTGAGCATAATGAACATAGCGGTTAAATGAATTACTAGAGTAACTATGACCACTGATTTTTCTAACCATGTGTTCAGGCATCCCTAAAATTAATAAAGTGGTAATAGCGGTCCGTCTCATCATATGAGAACTCATTTTTTCATAAAACAATACTTGTTTTTTATTTTTAGTTGTTTGTGATTTCCCTCTTTTTTCCCTAGAAATCTCTATAGGATTTTTAAATCTGGCCTTTTCACCAATTAATTTTAAATGTTTGTTAAAATTGTATAGACTTATTAAATCAAAAACATTTTTTTTATTACTGATAGGACGATATTTCAGATAAATATTAACTGAATACTCTGAAAGTTTGAAAAGTGAATATTTTTTAGTTTTCTTGGATTTTATTCTTAAATACCATTGCTTATTTTCCAACTCAAAATTTTTATTTGTAAGCAAGCAAATATCCGAAAATCGTAATCCCGTAGAGCACCCAAAAACAAAAATATCCTTTATCTTTTTTAAATTATCAGGCAGAGAACCTTCAAAATTTTTGTCGTGTATGAGAAATTTTAGCTGGTTTGGTGACAATACAAATATTTCTATTTCTTCACTTCTCACATAAAATAGTTTATGAAAATCACCTGTATTATAATACAAGCCCTCTTTAAGGTAATTAAAAAAAGTCCGGATAATTTTCACATTAGTACCAACGTAGTTATCATGGCAACCTTTTTTATATAGAAAGTCCGTGAATTTTTTATAAAACTTTTTCCAATAATTCTTTTCAGATAAATACTCTCTTTTAGTCAGTCTTGAAGCATCACATATTCGTAATACAAAATCCTTTTTTTCATTGAAAACTATTAAATTTCTTAAAACAAATTTGTAGTTTTTAATAGTATCTCGTTTGTGTAATTCTCCGTTTTGTTTTAATCTTTTACCTATTTCAGTATCTCTAATAAATTTTTCAAAAAGAGGAATGAGTGGTTCTGCTTTTTTCATTCGATAAAACCTTTTATTTTCAAAAATATAAGATTTTATATTGTTGATGAAAACTTAAACGTTTAAACAAAATTTTTAAATAGTCTATCTGGCTTTTAGATTAAGTTAAAATTTCTTTCTCAATAGCTTGTCTATAAGATTAGTAATCCTCAAGGTCAAAATTCACTCAAGGAAAACCATGCGTTATTTCCTTTCTTTTTTTAGAATCAGTATTTTTTTACAGGGTATCAAGCGCAGTTCTGGTAAATAGACGGCAGATAGTTTTCGGCAACACAATTTTTCGGCAAAACGATTTTACCAAAACTTCAAAAAGCGATGGGAAATTTGTAAATAAATGTTATCTGAATCTGCTTATCTTTTAATGATATGGGTTTATATCTTATGGTATGGGAACTAAAATTAATCAATCTTCGGAATTTAAAAATAATAGACAGCTTCGAGCGACTCAAGGCATAACAATGACTAACACTTAATAAAAGTTTTTATCGATGCGTTTATAGCTAAACATAAGGTGTAAAAAAGCTACCTCTTACAGTAGCTTTTGTTTCAGCTTAATATTTTCTAAAATATTTCTTATAGAGAGAAGGAGCTATATATTTCATTGGTCTTATTTTCCATAACATCTACCCTAAAGATGCCACGCTCTTTGCTTATGTAAAATTTATCAAAAGTATATCGGGGTGGTTCATCGTGGGGCATTTCATAGAAGCTTTCTATCTCAAATATTTTCTCATTGTCCTGTTCATAAATATTTATGATATCTAATTTTAGGGGTGATAGAAAAGTGTTTTTGACTTTTCTAGGATAATTGTAATCCTTTACTGAAAACAAAAAAAGAATATCATTAATTTTTGAATCATAAAATTCTCCAACAAATAACGAATCTTTTTTGATACCTAAGCAGAAATACGAATCCAAATAATCTTTAGATTTCAATATTATATTAATTTTTTGAAACTTAATCCCTTCGGAAGAATAACATGTATCCTTTTTGTAAGTTAAAGAAAATAAAATAGAATCTCCTTTTTTGCTTTTTAAGTTTTTTAAATTTTTTGATTTGGGAAAAATTATATCTTCCTTACAATTAACCTGTCCTGTATTATTTTGACCACTTACTTCTTTTGATTGTTTAACGGAAAAATTACAAGAATAATTTACTAATACAAGTATAATCAAAACTTTAATTCTCATAACCCATTTGCTCTAAAGGTCCAACAATAATCTCAACTTTTTTGGCACTCCCAGCATTCTGTGAACCGAACATTAATCTGCCCATTTGTCCAAAGTCTGGAACTCCACCTATAAAAACACCGCCCATTTCGTACATCATGACATCTGAATTATAAAAATTTTCTATGGGATATGACATAAAGGGTGGGCCTTGGCGATTACCTGGCATATTATCAAACCTCCCGTTTTCTGATCCTCCAATGTGAAAATGTTGTGCATCGGGATTACTTTTTGTATTCTCTATCCCCAATGCCTCTTTAGCAAAAGCGTGTGCGTATATTTCGTGAAAAGCTGCTTCCAAATTAAAATGTGGTGAGTTGTTTTGCGTATCTATAGAAATTAAGTAGTTGTCTCCAGGTTGTAATTGAGCACCGATAAAACTCTTCATATGATTATTATATTTGGCTTTATTTGCTTTACTCCAGCCGTTCATTCTAAAATTAGCTTTGCTACTAGACCAAATAGTTTTTTTAGAGTAATTTCCTACATATGTAGTTACGCCACCCGCTCCTTGCGTAGATGCAGACGAAATGATAACGTGCTTATCCGGATTGTTAATAAAATAATCTATAGCACTTGCTCCAATTTCAGCACCCATTACTTTATTATATACTCTTAGCAAGCTGCCATCTGCTCCCATTATATATACATAGCCTCCATCACTGTCAAAAGCACTTGAAGGTATATTTCCCATCCCGAGATAAGGACTATGATATTGTCTCATAGGGTCTGGTCTTTGCCATCTTCCGATTCTTGCATCCCAAAGCCGTAGCTCAAAAGCCTCCATCCCGGTCTCATTATCCTTTTCTTGTCCTTGGTAAGCGTACCTATAACTCCCTTGCACATTGCGGTTGGGCATGGGCATCCCGAAGGGATATAATTCTTGTAAGCAAGGATCAGCGTGGGGATGTCGCCCGCACTAAAATTGTCTAGGTAATAAATGCCCTCCAATGAGATACCCCGTGATAATTCAGCTACGATAAAAGAAATATTTATCTTTATTAAAGGATTTGGATCTCGATATTAACCTAATCTATGGAGAAAACCACTTCTTTTGTTCCGCAACTTCAATTAAATGTCTTATTTTCAGGGGGGGTTTTTGTATTAGTCGTTTTTCATAACTTATTTTCAAAAAATCAATGAAACTTAATTCTTCAACAAAATATGAAAAAATATCAAAATCCTCGCTATTTTGTATTTCAAATTCCTCAAAAAAATCTGACATAAGTACGATAGCATCCATTCCGAAAAAACCATATTTATTTATTTCAGAATCTTTTTTTATTGGTTTTTGAATTCTATCGTTAAAAAATAATAAAATTTTTTCTTCCATAATATTTTCATTCTCCATAAAGATTGTAAAGGCGTCTGGAACCATCAAATATTAAACCTGTGCCAAATACTGCTGAATTTCTTCCTAAAAACGTGCCTAAAGTTTTACTAGATCCATAAATTGTAGGAGCAAAAAACTTTATATTCAAACCATATTGGTTCAGAGTTTTGGTAAAATAAACACTGCTTCTTAAAGCATTAGCGGATGCATCACCTACTTTGAAAGCCCTATATCCATGTATTGATATTTTTGAAACCTTAGTGACCCCTAGGTAGACTAACTTACTACCTATAACAATTTCTCCAATCGGAGCAATTGTTAATCCCGTTTGCAAAATTATATTTGCCGCCTTATTAGTCCCCTCATGAATACTGCTAATCATATCATCATACTGTGGCTTATAATAAAAACGATATGCCCATTGATTATAGGTATTGCCAGGGTTTTGGTCTCCAAAGTCAGTGCCGTACTTTTGATTATATTCTGATAGTGATAGGTTAGTCGAAGAAGTCCAAGAGCTATCCATATCGAAACGCATAAAATCGGGCATTCCACTATAATCATATCCTACAGATTTCAATCCACCACTTCCCTGTCCAATAACTACCACTTCGTCCAAACTACCGTTATTGTAATCTCCATTTTCCCAGCATGGTGGGTCGTCGCAACCACCGTCTGGGTCCACCGTTGATATGGGGTTATTCCCCATCCCCATATACGGACTGAAGTGCTGGCCGTATGGATCGGTAGTGAGCCATCTTCCTATACGTGAGTCCCATAGGCGTAGTTCAAAAGCGGGCATCCCCGTCTCTGGGTCGGTCTCGGCAAATTCTCCCTGATAGCCATATCTGTATTGCCCCTCAACGTTCCTGTTTGGCATTGGCATCCCGAAGGGATTCAAGTTGTGTCTCAAAGAGCAGAACTGTTGAAAATAATTAAATTTTCTTTGTAAATTTAAATCCAACCCCCGGTCGAATATGTAAATCTAACGGGGTTCATACTTTTTTGATTTATAAATTTCGAGATTAATCAAAATTAATTAACCAAGCTAAATTTCTACCTAATAAATTACCACATGTCGTACATGATTTAATTAATATACTATTAAATGATGCGTTCATTAAAAATATCAAATGAAGTCAATTGCATAGAGGCTGAGCAATCAAATATACACTGTAACTTATTTAGTAATTAAATACGTAAAAGCTATGCTAAACAGTAATATATAAATAATCAATCCTCTTAAATGAGAAGTTACTTTATGTTTTCTTTCAAATGATTTAAGATCAAAAACAAGTAAATACCTAATTCCTAATAGAATATAGAGCGATACAAATAAAATGACAATATGGATTTTGGAAAACGTAAACAAGTTTAATTTGGGGTAGACAAGTTTTATCAGTTTAACTAAAAACAATCCATGAGAAAATATTATCAAGACAATAAATGAAATAGAGTATACTTCGGGTATATCACTTTTAAATCTATCTTTATAAAGCCTCAAAATTTTTAAATAAATCTTGTCAAATATTAGAAACATATCTATCCTCCTTCCCCAAATCGGTGTATCCCTTTCGGTCCTATTAATCGATAATCATAAGGTCTATCCATTGGTATAGTAGCTCTAAATATACTATAACTACCTGATAAAACCCAACCAACTCCAGGAATAAAAGCAACGAGACCCATAGAAGTATCCATACCATTTACCAATGTAACTTCACCGTCTAAATAAATTTGATGAACACTTAACCCTACTCCAACAATATTGCCTGCAACACCTATGGCTTTAACCACTTTGATAGTGTTCGCAGTAGCTTTAAATTTACTTGCAGCTTTCGTCACATCTTCAGCTTTGTATCTTGCAGGTCCTCCGCCCTTATAGGCCGCTGTACCATCAGGGTTTAATTTATAAGGTCTTAACTCCCCTGCTTGATTGAATTCTCTTGATAAAAAAGTTTGTTTTTTTAAAGCATCTGTTATTTGGTCAAAATCTCGAATTGTGCCTGAGGCTCCTTGTGATATGCCATATAATACTATCGCTCCATTAATAAAATTCTTTCCATCAATTCCATTAACCCCTTGGGGTGCAGTCACAACAACTTCCTCCAAAGTAAAACCCGTGCTAAGATCGACTTCATATTCTCCTGAAAGATAATTGAATGTGGTAGCTTCCCCTTGATTGCAAGGTTTATTAGGACAATCACTACCTCCATCTGGGTCAGTAAAAGATATCGGATTATTTCCCATCCCCATATACGGGCTGAAGTGTTGTTTGTACGGGTCAGTTGTCAACCACCGTCCAATACGCGCATCCCAAAGCCGAAGTTCAAAAGCGGGCATCCCAGTCTCAGGGTCGGTCTCGGCAAATTCGCCCTGATAACCATACCTATAACTCCCTTCCACATTTCGGTTTGGCATCGGCATCCCGAAGGGATCATAATCATATAGAATAAAATTTTTATAAAACTAATTTCAAAGAAAAAACAGAAGGTTTAATTCTGTTATATTTATTTAACTAATCAATAGAAGGCCATTCGTCATATTTAGGATTATAATATTGATTAATCTTTAATGATTTCTTTATTTTAACACTATTTTTATCTATAATATCAAATACTGTTATATAGACAGGGCCGGCATCAGAAACTTTATTTATTAAAGACTCATTAATTAAATTGTCGTATGAAAGACCTTTCCCTAAATCCAATAATATATGTTTTATTAACTTTTCAAAATTATGCTCGTTTTCTTTAGGAAAAAAAATTTCTTTTCCACTTATACAATTCAAAAAATCTTCTCTCTCATAATAGCTTAAATTATCTTTTACCATTAATGCAAAATAAATTTTTTTGTTGTCATGGAATTCAATAAAAATATTATTAATAGAATAATCAATATCACTATTTTTAATGACACTTTCCAAAAATTCCTCTCTCATCTTAATATTACAATTTGAATAGATGAGTTTACTTCCTTGAACGGGATATCTGATATTACTTTTCTTTTCGATTTTTTTACTTAACGTATTTAAAGTAACACTCGACGAACAAGATGTTGCCAAAAACAAAATAATCAAACTAAAGCATATTTTTACTATATTTTTCATAATATTCTCAATTTAGAAAAACCTCGGAGTTAAAACTCTTTCTTTACCAGATGAATTGTTAAGATTGAAAAATACGGGAGCTCTAAATATATCTAAAGAGTTAGGTAACAAAAGGGAAGGATTATATGGTTGTCTTGTATTTGTATAATGTGAATAATATTTTCTTAAATCTAATCCTTGTTCTTTTCTAATAACATTCTCAATTGTTGATGCATAAATTTCGCTTTTAAACACGTCAGTCCCTCCTAAGTTATACCAAAATTGATTTTTATTGGACTCACCGTGCACATTTCCATATGCATGACCTAATTCATGTGCCAAGGTAATATAAAATGGAGATAGCTTAAGCCCACTAGTTAAATATGTTTCTATTTGTTTAGAAGGATCAATATTAACAATATTATGGAGTGTATTAGACGCTCCAGCCAACTCTCTAATCAAATAATTGTCAGTCCCTCGCTCCAATGTATTTATAAAAGAAGCTCCATAGGAATTAGGATCATTATTAGTAATTTGTCCTAACGCATTTTTAACTGTAGCAAAAAATCCATTTGTTATTCCTTTAATTTCACTGTTTGTTTTAAGATCATAAAACTTCCCCTGTCTATATTCATATTGCACAAACTGACCCCCTATTTTTGCTCCAACAATAATTCTTCCACCATCCGGATCAAATACGATTGTAGGAATATTTCCCATACCGATATACGGAGAGAAAAATTCATTAAATGGATCAGGACTCATCCAACGTCCAATCCTACTATCCCAAAGCCGCAGCTCAAAAGCCTCCATCCCAGTCTCTGGATCTTTCTCCTGTCCCTGGAACTTGTAGCGGTAATCTCCCTCCAGGTTTCTGTTGGGCATCGGCATCCCGAAGGGATAGTAATCTTTATACGCCAGCATCAATAAATAAAAGAACTTTCCCATTATTAAGGAATTATAAAGTTACACTTTTAGTTCAAAAACCGTCAAAAAAATCAGGTCTTTTATCTTATTTTTTCTCCCTGATCTCGGACATCATTAATACTCTGTTTATCTTGTTTCGAATTTTAATAGAGTATGATTTTGGTAGGAATGGATACTGACGTTTAAAATAAAGGAGTTTAATTGGTAAACAATTACTCGATTATTAAAATACTACTACCAACGTATTCGGGCCTTATATCTCCAAAAAGCATACAACCACGCCGAATCGCTATATCATTATATAGAAAATCTCTTAACAGTACATGTATGCCAAACAACTCAACAGAACCTGTAACGACATCCTGCTGGCAAGAAAGACCGTCCAACATAAATTTACGAAAGCTTCCGATATGATACTGAAAAACAATACTGTTCCTATTAGTTTCTAAAGTAGATCCTTGAGAGCTGAATATCGGAAAATATGGATAAGGTACCCGAAAGACATTGCCAAGACACGGTAAATAAGAGGTGCCGGATCTCATAAATAATAAGTTTAACCAGTAAAAATCCCATCTCCTTAGAAGGTGGCCTTGGCTAGCTCCCATAGGCGGACAATAAGGTCATTTCTGAAAAACGAAATTCTATCTGCAAAGCAGGTGGAATTTCATTAGCCAATCTTTGATTTGAGAAGCGCCATATCATCACTTACTTTTCTCTCGACGACCCTCGCATAAATTTGAGTGGTGGACAGTTTAGTATGCCCTAATAATTTAGATACAGTCTCTATTGGAACACCATTACTCAAAGTAACCGTTGTAGCAAAGGTATGGCGCGCCATATGAAAAGTTAGGTTCTTCTTAATACCACACAGATCAGCTATTTCTTTTAAATAACTGTTTAGTTTTTGATTTGATAACTTCGGCAAAAGATTCGATGTATCATTGGTTCGATAGTGGTCTTCATATTTTTCTATTAAGCGTGCAGCTTTAGGCAGAAGTGGGATTTTAAACGATGCACCTGTTTTTACTCTTTTAGCCATTATCCAAGGACTACCATCTATGCCGATTACAATATTATCTTCACTTAATTGCACAAGGTCCACGTAAGAAATACCAGTATAACAACTAAAAACAAACAAGTCTTTTACTAACATAAGACGTTCTATAGAAGAAGACAATTCTTCGATACTCAATAATTCAAAATCTGTAAGGAAACTGCGTTCTTTTTTTTCGATTTTCATTTTGAAATTGACAAACGGGTCTCTTTCCATCCATTTCATTCGGTAGGCAAGAGTAACCATTCTACGCAAACGTTTAATGTGTTTCATTGCAGTATTATTGCCAATTTTAGATTGACCACTTTTTGGTAGATATGACCGAAGGAAGTCTTCAAAACCTATAATGAAACTATATTCGAGATTTAAAAGTGGAATGTCTGTCAGTTTGTATTCTTTTAAAATGAATTCCATCATATACCGCTGACTGGTCTTATATTGACACATCGTATTTTTATGTAACTTGTGCTGCATCTTTTCATTATAATAGTCAACAAGTTCTTGAAAGGTAAAACGTGTCTTGTCCTCGCCTAAAAATTTAGCTTTGACCATTTGGGAAGTATAAGGCACTTCTTCTCTCTTGAAATCTTCGTAAATCCTATATACTCTTGATTGTACTTCGTTCAAGTAAAGATTGAGAATACGGGAATCCTTATTGGTTCCACTTGCTCTTTGTAGTTTTTCATCCCAAGTGGAAATATTTATTTTCTTCTTGAGACTGATATTGACACGTTTACCGTTTAAGGTAACCCGAATGTAGATGTTTGCTTTGTTGTTTACAGCGCGTTTTCCGTACACCCAAAACAATATTGAAAATGTTGATGAAGTTCGCATAGTTGTCGTCTTTAATGGTTAAACATATATTGAGACGAAAGTCAAATCAACTATACTAATATGAGCAAGTTACGTTATTTTGTCAACATAATCGCAGATAAAAAAATATGTTGACGATTTGTGACCTTTTAGATGCAAATGATATGAAATTATATGATTGTCCTAAAAACATAAAACCTTGCAAATCATAAGATTTACAAGGTTTTGTGGGTTTTTAATAACCCCTTAAGCGGTCTGGACGAGACTCGAACTCGCGACCCCCTGCGTGACAGGCAGGTATTCTAACCAACTGAACTACCAGACCAATTTTTCAATCTCCTTTTAAGAAGACCCTAACAACAGTTAGGCAAAGTGAAAATTTGTTACCATACATTTTGAGACTACTCTCTTGCCGTATTAAGCGGTGGCAAATATACCACTCCATTTCATTTTGGCAAACATTTTTTTTAAAAAATAAAATATTTTATCCAAACTTCTGACGCTCTACTAAATAGGTTGTCAAAATCTTGTTAAAACTTTCGTTAATGTCAGTTAGAACATACTTTATTCTATATTGTGCACAACGCAATTGAAGTTCTACAAAATAATCTTGTACCGCTTTTTCATATTGCTCCTTTATATTGTCTGCATAAAGGTTTACGAATTCGCCAGTTTCAACGTCTACAAAACGCTTGGGGCGGTTGCTGAAATCAAAATCTACCTCCTTCTTTTTATCGAAAGTATGAAAAAGTATGACCTCGTGCTTATTATATTTTAAATGCTGAAGTGCTTCAAAAAGTTTTTCCGCTTCGGCATTGCTTTGGAACATATCTGTAAAAAGGAAAACCAAGGATCTACGTTTCAATTTTTCGGCAATTAAATGCAGGTGCTCGTAGGTTTTCGTTAAAGTTTTTTCTTTTGAAGATAGCAAGGCCTCATTCAGTTTTTGAAGCAACATTTGGTGATGGCGCTCACTGCCTTTTTCAGAAGCGTAAAAATCATATTCATCACTGTAAATACTCAAACCAACGGCATCGCGTTGGCGTTTCATCAAATTCATAATAGCTGCAGACGCTAGAACCGAAAAACCAATTTTGTTCAAGGAATTAATATTGAACTGTTTCAGTTTTGGATAATGCATCGAACTGCTATTATCCACAATTAAATGACACCGCAAATTTGTTTCCTCTTCGTAACGTTTCGTGTAAAGTTTATCTGTTTTAGCGAAAAGCTTCCAATCTATATGTTTGGTGCTTTCTCCATTATTGTAAATTTTATGTTCAGCAAATTCTGCGGAAAACCCATGAAAAGGACTTTTATGAAGTCCAGAAATAAAGCCTTCCACCACTTGTTTTGCAAGCAGTTCCAGGTTTTTAAAACCAGTAATCTCATTTATTTCTTTTTCTATATTCATGGGTCACCCTAAACTTGACGAAGTGTTGTTTAATTTTTCTATATTTAGTGAAAAACTTAGTTAAACAAACAGATAGTATTATTTCAAAATTTTATCTACAATACCATAATCAACAGATTCTTCTGCACTCATCCAATGATCGCGGTTAAAATCTTTCATTACTTTTTCAAAATTTTGACCGCAATTTTGGGCTAAAATTCGCGCACTGATTTCCTTTGTCTTCAAAATTTCCTGCGCAGTGATTTCAATATCACTTGCAACACCGCGGGCTCCACCGCTTGGCTGATGGATCATTACACGAGCGTGTGGCTGGATAAAGCGTTTTCCCTTCTCACCCGCAGAAAGTAAAATACTCCCCATAGAAGCTGCCAATCCGGTGCAAATGGTTGATACCGGACTCTTTATTTCTTTAATTGTATCATAAATTGAAAACCCAGAGGTAACATATCCTCCTGGACTATTAATGTAGAATTTAATTTCGTCGTGGTTTAAGGCGTCTAGATACATTAACCTATCTACTACGTGGCGCGCACTTTTGTCGTCTACCATTCCCCAAAGGAAAACTTTGCGTTCCTCTAATAGCTTACCATCAATTTTATCCTGTATTTTATCTGTTTTTTTCATAATTATAATTCTTTCTCTCGCTCGCAGATAAGAGATTTTAATATATATTTTATTTCAAAAAAGGCTTCGACTGCGCTCGACCGGACATTTTTACTAATATAGAAAAAGGCCTAGCAATACGCCAAGCCTTTTTGTTTTTAATTTTCTCTTTCTGCTATTTTATAAAAGCGAATCAATCGCTTCAGCGTAAACATTTTTAGGGGCAACACCTACTTGACGGCCTACCACTTCACCATTTTGGAAAACCAAAACAGTTGGAATGTTACGTACTCCATATTTAGCTGCAAATTCTTGGTTTGCATCTACATCTACTTTTCCTACCACGGCTCTACCGTCGTATTCTTTTCCAATTTCTTCGATGATGGGTCCTACCATTCGGCAAGGTCCGCACCAGGCTGCCCAAAAGTCAACCAATACGGGTTTATCACTTTTTAAAACCGTTTCTTCAAATGTTGCGTCTGTTATTTCTAATGCCATAATCTTTGTTTTTAATGATTTCACAAAAGTAGTCATATTTTTTGCGAAAACTTACGGGGTTAATATATGTTTAGGATATGAATGTATTGTTTATTTCTATAATTAATTCAACTTATAGAGCACCTGCTCTCTTTCAAGCTCGTCAAGCAATTCCTTTGAAATGTTGATCTTATGTTTTTTGCTTGGCATTGTTAGATGAATTTTTTCCTCGTTTTCATAAACCACAAAAAACAACTGTTTTTCACCTTTGTGGGATTTTACAAGATCTTTAAGAGAATCGATTTTACCATCTTCTAAAGCATTTAAAGGGAATGTTAGCGTCAGTTTTTTTCCGTGAATTTCCATTACATCATGCAGCAATAGGAAACTGTTATACTGAAGTCGAGGTTCTCCTTTTTTGCCCGTATCATGGTTTGTCCAACCCTCTTTCACGAAAACACGTCCATATATGAAACTATTCGGAACCAAGAAATGGCGCCACTTTAAATACTCTTCACCAAAAATTTTGAAATCGTAACTGTCCTCATAATCTTCCACAGTAAAAATTGCCCAACCCTTTCCCGCTTTTGATTCTCTGTGTTGTACATCACTTACCACGCCTCCAAAACACATCTCTTTATTTAAAAAATCTTCCAAACGGTTAAAATCAGAAACCTTGCAATTGGTAAAACTTTTCATTTCGATTTTGAAATCGTCCAACGGATGACCCGAAATATAAACACCAACTACCTCGCGTTCCTGCTTCAGTTTTTTCATCGTACCCCACTCCTCACAAGGGGGAACTTCAGGCTCGGGAATTTGAACTTCACTGGCATCGCCAAAAAGACTTACTTGTGAAGAATTCTGCGTTTCCTGATATTTTGCGGCATAGCGAAGCACTTTTTCAATAAACATAACCCCATCACCGTCATCATGCAAGTATTGTGCTCGATGTGTGTCGAAACTATCAAAACCACCCGCCAAAGCCAAGTTTTCAAATGCTTTTTTATTTGCGGAACGCAGATCGATTCGTTTTGACAAATCAAAAACCGATTTGTATTTTCCGTCTTTTCTATGTTCAACAATGGTTGCCACGGCACTGCTTCCGACTCCCTTAACTGCGCCCATTCCAAAACGAATGGCGCCTTGGTCATTTACGGTGAATTTATGAAAAGACTCGTTAACATCGGGACCCAAAACAGTAAGTCCCATCCGTTTACATTCGTCCATAAAAAAGGTGACCTGTTTTATATCACTCATATTGTTTGAAAGAACTGCAGCCATATATTCAGCTGGATAGTGCGCTTTTAAGTAGGCTGTTTGGTATGCAATCCAAGCGTAACAGGTAGAATGCGATTTGTTGAAGGCATAACTCGCAAAAGCTTCCCAGTCCTTCCAGATTTTTTCTAATTTTTCGGCATCGTGGCCGCGTTCAGCAGCTTGGGCAACAAACTGAGGCTTCATTTTATCAAGTACCGATTTTTGCTTTTTACCCATCGCTTTTCGCAAAACGTCGGCTTCACCTTTTGTAAACCCAGCCAATTTTTGCGACAACAGCATCACCTGCTCCTGATAGACTGTAATTCCGTAGGTTTCTTTCAAATATTCTTCCATCGCTGGAAGATCATATTCAATTTCTTCTTCTCCGTGTTTTCTTTTTACGAAACTGGGAATATATTCCATCGGGCCTGGGCGATACAGCGCATTCATTGCAATTAAATCTGCAAAAACTGTTGGCTTCAACTCCTTCATATACTTCTGCATACCGGCAGATTCGTACTGAAAAATACCTACTGTATCTCCTCTTTGGAAAAGCTCGTATGTTTTTTCATCATCGAGCGGAAATTCATCTGGATCGAGATCTACATTGTGTTTGTGCTTTACGAGTTTTACGGTGTCTTTTATAAGGGTCAATGTTTTCAACCCCAAAAAGTCCATCTTCAAAAGACCAGCACTTTCAACAACTGAGTTGTCGAACTGCGTAACATATAAATCTGAATCCTTTGCTGTGGCAACGGGAACGAAATCTGTAATATCGCTGGGCGTGATAATTACCCCACAGGCGTGAATTCCAGTATTACGGACGGATCCCTCAAGAATTTTTGCTTGATTTATGGTTTGTGCCTCAAGATCACTTCCTTCGGAAAGATTTAAAAGCTCGTTCACTTTTGGAAGCTCATCGCTTCGGAAGCGGCTTCGCAATTCCGCAGGGCTCAAACCGAAAATTTTATTCAGCTTGGTCATATTCGGAATAAGCTTCGAAATTCTATCCGCTTCATTCAATGGCAAATCCAAAACCCGCGCCGTATCGCGAATGGAAGACTTGGCAGCCATCGTTCCATACGTAATAATCTGTGCTACTTGATTGCTTCCGTATTTATTAATTACGTAATCCATTACCCTACTTCGGCCTTCGTCATCAAAGTCGATATCAATATCGGGCATACTCACACGGTCTGGATTTAAGAAACGCTCAAAAAGTAAATCGTACTTAATAGGGCAGATATTTGTAATTCCCAAACAATACGCCACCGCACTTCCCGCTGCAGAACCACGGCCCGGACCCACGGAAACGTCCATTTTTCTTGCTTCGGCAATGAAATCCTGTACAATCAAAAAGTAACCGGGATAACCCGTATTAGCGATAACATCCAATTCAAAATCTAAACGTTGCTTTATTTCTTTTACTCTTTCGGAAGCGCCTTCAGGAATTTCAGAGTCTGTAAGCGCTTCATAAGAAACCTCAATTAATTCTGGATAACGTCTTTTTGCGCCTTCGTAAGTTAAATATCGTAAATAGGCATTTTCACCACGCTTGCCGCCATCGATATCTTCCGGTTTCAAAAACTCTTGCGGAATACCAAAATTGGGAAGCAATACATCGCGATGCAAAGAATAAGGCTGAATTTTTGAAACTACTTCTTCAATATTCAAAATTGCTTCGGGAAGATCTTTGAACAGCAACTTCATTTCATCCTGTCCCTTAAAATAATATTCCTGGTTTGGCAAACCGTACCGATAACCTCTACCTCGACCAATTGGCGTCGCCTGTTTTTCCCCATCTTTTACACAAAGTAAAATATCGTGGGCGTTGGCGTCTTCTTTCTTTATGTAGTAGGTATTATTACAGGCTACAATTTTCACGTTGTTTCGCCTTGCCATCCCAATCAAAACATCGTTTACGCGTTTTTCATCTTCCTGATCGTGGCGCATTACTTCAACATATAGATCTTCGCCAAACATTTCTTTCCACCAAAGCAACGCTTCCTCTGCTTGGTTTTCTCCAATATTCAAAATCTTTCCGGGTACTTCCCCGTAAAGACTTCCCGTTAAAACAATGATGTCTTCTTTGTATTTTTCTACAATATTTTTATCAATTCGCGGCACGTAATAAAATCCTTCGGTATAAGCGATGGAAGCCATTTTTGCCAAATTGTGGTAGCCATTTTTGTTTTTGGCGAGAAGTACAATTTGGTAGCCGTTATCTTTATGGGTTTTGTTTAAATGGTCTTCGCAGACAAAAAATTCGCAACCCACGATTGCCTTTAGTGGTTTTGGAGGTTGTTCATCTTCATCATTTTTAGGTAAATCTGCGAGCGATTTGTTGTAATTACTAACGGCCTGCACAAAATGAAATGCACCCATCATATTTCCGGTATCAGTCAATGATATCGCCGACATATTATTTTCAACAGCAGCGTTAACCAAATCTAAAGTACTTGAAGTGGATTGTAAAATTGAAAACTGCGAGTGATTATGAAGATGCACAAATGGCGCATCTTCAAGTGTAGCAATATTTTCTTTTATTTCTTCGGAAGAAATTTTCTCTGTTTCCGAAGTGGCCTGCATTTGCTTTCGGATTCTCTCCGAAGCTTTTTTGAGGTTTATATGTTCGATTCCAATTAATTGAATCTTCTGCGGATTTTCTTCTGAAAAATTCTCGAAGTAATCTGGCTGAACGTCCAATTCTTCTTTTGTGAAAATCTGACGACGTATCAATTCGAAAAAACAACGCGTGGTTGCCTCAACATCTGCGGTAGCGTTGTGCGCTTCAGCAAAAGGTTCGCTAAAAAGAAATTCGTGAAGCTCAGTTAATGTTGGTAATTTGAATTTTCCGCCACGACCGCCAGGAATTTGGCAAAGTTGGGCGGTGGTTTCGGTACAGGTGTCTAAAACTGGAAGATTCGGCAATGGATTTTCAATTCCGAGACGGAAAAATTCCGCACCCATAATATTTACATCGAAACCTACATTTTGACCGACAAGGAATTTTGTTTTAGACAGTGCTAAATTGAATTTTTCAGTCACTTCTTCTAAAGAAATTCCTTCGGCAGTTGCCAATTCGGTAGAAATTCCGTGTATTTTTTCGGCATCAAAAGGAATGTTGAAACCCTCGGGCTGCACCAAATAATCTTGATGTTCAATCAAGTTTCCCATTGCATCGTGTAATTGCCACGCAATCTGGATACAACGCGGCCAATTATCGCTATCGCTGACGGGCGCATTGAAGCGTTTGGGAAGTCCAGTAGTCTCTGTATCGAAGATTAAATACATTGGAATTTTATTTGAAATTAGACGTGAAATCGAAGTGAAATTCGGGACAGTAAAAATAGAAAAATCAAGCGCTTTTGGAACGTTAAATTATCACGAGTTGTTCACAATAAAAAGCCGTCTTTGGAAATTTCCAAAGACGGCCTCATTCTTCTTTTTCAAAAATATTAGGATACTACAGCTTCAAAGTTTTTGGCACTTTGCCATGCGTCTTGAATAGTATCTCGGTGATTTGTCAAAATTTTCTGTGTTGTGGGCGGCAATGTAGTATCTTTAATTACTTCATTGTACTCTTCAACAGCAGCTTTTTCACCTTTTTGAACTTCTTCTAAAATTGTTTCCTCCTTGTTTGAAGAAAATGCAGTTTCAATATCCATCCATGTGCGATGCATTGTTCCTGTAACGCTTCCTCCTTTGTCAGGATTTTCGCCATAGTTTTTGATTTCAGTTTTTATTTCGTGACCAAAACCATTTCTTTTTTGAGCTTGCTCATTAAAGAATTGTTTCAACTTAGTATTTTCAACTTTATCTGCAGCTTTTTTATAACCCTTTTCGGCATCATAATTTTTCTCTAACAGTTCGTTTAATTTGCTTGTCATTTTTTCAGTAAACTTCATATTCTTTTTCTCAATTTAAATTATAGCTGTTTTTCTTCATCATAATCATCCTTTGAATGAAGACAACTTTCAACTTCATTCCGATATATCTTAACATACCATGAATAAAGGTGTTTCAGCGAATTATTAACCTAAGTTTAAAGTAATTTAACAAGGTTTAACCTTTGAGCAGGGAAACGTGTAGAAATGTTAACTAATAGGCAACATCAAACTGACCTTCGGTTACTTCAGTTCTGTTTGTTATAAAAGAAAATGTGCCTTTAATTGTTTTGGCGGCAATGTCGTGTTCAAGAATATTTATTATACCATCCGCAGTAGTTTCTGGCCCATTGACATCTTGATATTTAGCACCAAAACCACCTCTTGGCAAAGTATATTCGCCAGGTTCCACATTTGAAGTAACAGAGATCACTATCGTTGCATTGGCTGTGTTTGCCGAAGTTATAATTGTGTTGCCAGTGTCACGGGAAGAAACAATTATTGGTAAAAAGACATTGCCATCAACTTTGGCACTAAATGTTCCCGCATTTGTAGGATCGGGAATATCTCCGCCCGAATAGGAAACATTAAAAAGTGTTCCGCTGGAAACATAAATTGTATCAATACCCGGTAGAAAAGCATTAAAATTAAAAATCCCCGAGAGTGTTTTATTGTTTTCATTCAACTCTGAAATAGTTATTTCTCCTTCCCCATTAGGATTTGTAGTATAAATGTTTCCGCCCATATCCTCATAAACTGCAAAATTAGGAAGTCCTTCCCCAATTGCGAAATTACCTTCAGCCAAACGAGAAAGGTGCAGCGTCATAGATTCAACATCAGTAAAACCCTGAATTGTCACACTTCCATCGTCATTCAACGATGCGCGTGCATCTGTTGAAATGTAAAGTCTATCATCCACTTTTGCCTGCAAGGCAATCTCATTCACTTGTTTATCTTCGCAGGAAATAATGGATAAGGCAGCTAACAGTAAATACACAAAATTCTTCATAAGTAAGCGGATATTAGGGGTTTTGACAAATGTAAAATAAAAACTTTAATTGGTTGATTTTCAAAAAGAAAATATACTATCTTTGCCGTCCTTAATTATAACCGGGGTCGGGAACCCCAAAAATTAATTCAATATGCCTGTAAAAATCAGACTACAAAGACACGGGAAGAAAGGTAAGCCTTATTTCTGGATTATCGCCGCGGATAGCCGCAGCAAAAGAGATGGTAAATTTCTTGAAAAACTAGGATTTTACAATCCAACGACCAATCCTGCACAGATTGATCTTAATGTTGACAGTGCTGTAAAATGGCTTCAAAATGGAGCTCAACCAACAGATACTGCCCGCGCTATTCTTTCTTATAAAGGAGCTTTAATGAAAAACCATCTTGCTGGTGGTGTTCGTAAAGGTGCTTTAACCGAAGAACAAGCAGAAGCAAAATTCAACGAGTGGTTAGAATCTAAAAAAGGTACTATCGATCACAAAAAAGCAACACTTACAGACGCACAGCAAAAAGCAAAAGCAGAAGCAATTGCTGCTGAAAAAGCTGTAAGCGACAAACGTGCTGCTGAGGCCGCTGCCGCTGCTGCTCCTGCAGAAGAAGAAGCAACTGAGGAAGTTGAAGCAACTGCAGAAACTGCAACAGAGGAAACTCCTGCTGCTGAAGCTACCGAAACTCCTGCTGAGGAAGTTAAGGAAGACAAAAAAGAAGCATAAATTTTAGAACGATGCAAAAGGAGAACTGCTTCTACTTAGGCAAAATCGTTAAGAAATATAGCTTTAAGGGGGAACTGCTAATAAAATTAGACACAGACGAACCCGAACTTTTTACTGAAATGGAATCAGTTTTTGTGGAACAACGCAAAAACTTGATTCCATTTTTTATTGAAGAAAGCTCACTCCACAAAAGCGAACTACTACGCGTGCGTTTTGAAGATGTAAAAAATGAAGAGGATGCAAATGCATTAATTGGAGCACATCTTTACCTGCCTTTGGAATTCCTGCCAAAACTCATAGGTAATAAATTCTACTATCACGAAATCATTGGCTTTACCGCGGAAGATGAATCTTTCGGTAAAATTGGTAAAATTACCGGTGTTAATGACACCACTTCGCAAGCCTTATTTGAAATTGATCGTGACGGCAAAGAAATTTTGATACCTATGATTGACCATTTCATAAAAAAAGTGGATCGTGAAAACAAATCTATTCTTTTGAACGTACCTGAAGGTTTGATAGAAATGTACTTATAATTCTGACTTCAGAATTAATTATGAACAAACCCTTTAAATTCAAACAATTTACAGTTGAACAAGACCGCTGCGCAATGAAAATTGGCACTGATGGTGTTTTGCTCGGAGCTTGGGTTTCTGTAAGTAAAAAACCATTTTCAATTCTGGATATTGGTGCGGGTACGGGAATTATCGCCTTGCAATTAGCGCAGAGAAGTAATGCTGAAATGGTAGATGCCATTGAAATTGATGAAAACGCTTACGAACAGTGCGTGGATAATTTCGAGAATTCTCCTTGGGGCGATAGATTGTTTTGCTACCACGCTTCATTGGAAGAATTTGTAGATGAAATTGAAGAAAAGTACGACCTCATTATTTCCAATCCACCATTCTACTCCGAAGATTATAAAACTTCCAACGAGTCTCGTGATTTGGCACGATTCAGTGATGCACTTCCCTTTGACGAATTAATTGAAAGTGTTTCCCATTTACTTTCCGACGAAGGAATTTTTGCCGTTATCATTCCCCGAAAAGAAGAAGAAAAATTCATCAAAATGGCTTCGGAAGTAAACCTATTTCCAAATAGAATTTGCAGAGTTCGAGGCAATGAGACTTCAGAAGAAAAAAGAAGCATGCTCGAATTTTCTTTTGAAAAAATTTCTTCTAAAATAGAAAACCTTACTGTTGAAACTTTACGCCACAATTATACCGAAGAATATATAAAACTGGTACAGGATTTTTACTTGAAAATGTAGGTCTTTAAGCTTGTGATTTCTACATTTGTATTCCTTTAAATTACTTATAGATGAAACCAGATTTATTCGAAGCTCCCGATTATTACAATCTTGACGAATTACTTTCCGATGAACACAAACTGGTACGCCAAGCTGCCCGCGATTGGGTAAAGCGCGACGTATCTCCTATTATAGAAGAATACGCCCAAAAGGCAGAATTTCCAAGCCAAATCATTAAAGGCCTTGCGGAAATTGGAGCCTTTGGACCTTATATTCCTGAGGAATACGGTGGAGCAGGGCTTGACCAAATCTCTTACGGATTGATTATGCAAGAAATTGAGCGCGGCGATAGTGGCGTTCGCAGTACTGCTTCCGTACAGTCTTCTCTCGTTATGTATCCAATCTGGAAATACGGAAACGAGGAACAACGAAAAAAATATCTCCCAAAACTCGCTTCCGGCGAATGGATGGGCTGTTTTGGATTGACTGAGCCGGACCACGGAAGCAATCCCGGTGGGATGACCACCAACTTTAAAGACAAAGGTGACCACTATCTTTTGAATGGCGCTAAAATGTGGATTAGTAATGCTCCTTTCGCACAAGTTGCTGTAGTTTGGGCAAAAAACGAAGAAGGTAGAATTCACGGTTTAATAGTAGAACGTGGAATGGAAGGATTCTCAACACCCGAAACACATAATAAATGGTCGCTTCGCGCTTCAGCAACAGGCGAGCTTATATTTGACAATGTAAAAGTTCCGAAGGAAAACTTGCTTCCAAACAAATCAGGTTTGGGCGCGCCACTTGGTTGTCTTGATTCCGCACGTTTTGGAATTGCCTGGGGTGCAATTGGCGCTGCTATGGATTGTTATGACACCGCACTTCGCTATTCAAAAGAAAGAATGCAGTTTGGAAAACCAATTGGCCAATTCCAACTTCAGCAAAAAAAGCTCGCTGAAATGATTACCGAAATAACTAAAGCGCAATTATTAGCTTGGCGCGTTGGGGTAATGCGAAATGCAGGAACTGCCACCAGCGCACAGATTTCTATGGCGAAAAGAAACAATGTAGATATGGCAATCAATATTGCTCGCGAAGCACGACAAATGCTCGGCGGAATGGGTATTACTGGCGAATACAGCATTATGCGCCACTCGATGAACCTAGAAAGTGTTATTACTTATGAAGGAACACACGATATCCATTTATTGATTACAGGCCTTGATATTACAGGCTTGAACGCTTTTCAATAAATAATTTTTTAAATAAATTTTAAAAAAGGCTTCGATCAATCGAAGCCTTTTTTGTTTCTAAAGCAAGTTGTATCTTTCAAAAAACAATTGGAGCATGTCCTCAAAAATCCGAATGTATCGTGCTTACGAAACCGCCCGCCGCATTTCGTTTAATGACGATTCAAAATTCATAATCTTCAGTGATTGCCACCGTGGCGACAATAGTTTTGCAGACGATTTTGCAAAAACCGGAATATCTACTTTCATGCACTGCAGGATTATTACAAAAAAGGGTTTACTTACTGCGAAATTGGCGATGGCGATGAACTTTGGGAAAATCTTTTTTTTAAGGATATTTATGAAGCACACCAAAATGTTTATGAGCTGATGAAGCTTTTTTATGCTGAAAACAGATTGTACAGATTGGTAGGAAACCACGATATGGTTTATATGAACCAAAAATTCGTAGAAAAAACGCTTTACACCTATTTTGATAAAATAACTGGAAAAGATGCTCCACTTTTCCCGGGAATTGAATTTACTGAAGGTCTCATTCTGAAACACGAAACTACCGAACAGGAAATTTTCATGATGCACGGTCACCAGGCAGATTGGATGAACTATGTAGGTTGGAAATTCAATCGTTTTATGGTGCGGGTGCTGTGGCGACAATTACAGATTTTTGGCATTGGCGATCCAACAAGCCCAGCAAAAAATTACAAAGAACTTATAAAAGTAGAAAGGCGAACCAAACGTTGGATCGTTGAAAACAAAAATCTTTTTACAATTATTGGTCATACCCATAGACCCAGATTTCCCGAACCCGGCGACATTGCTTTTTTTAATGACGGAAGCTGTGTGCACCCACGAAGCATAACCGGACTAGAAATTGAAAATGGTGAGATTTCACTTATAAAATGGCAGATTTCTACAACAGAAGATGGCATCCTGAAAGTTCAACGCGTATTGCTAGAAGGACCCCAAAAGCTGATTGATTATAAAACCGAATAGTATTTTTTATCGTATTATAATAAAAACAATTTCTGAAAGATGATGAATTTTAAAATTGCAATAGTACTAATGGCTATGGTTTCGTTTTCCTGTGCTGTTTCAAAAAAAAATATTTCTGCCGAAAAAACAACTTATAAATATTTAGCGCTTGGTGATAGTTATACCATCGGCGAAAGTGTTTGCGGTGATTGTAATTATCCGAAGCAATTAACGGACAGTTTAAACAAGACTTCAAATGAAAAAACTTCTGTAAAAATAATTGCGAAAACAGGTTGGACTACTACAGATTTGCTCTCGGCAATTGCTACTGAAAATCCTTCTAAGGATTATGATTTGGTTACATTACTCATTGGCGTGAACAACCAATATCAAGGCAAACCATTTGCAGTTTATAAAGAAGAATTTCCTGAATTGCTAGATATGGCTATTGCCTTCGCAAAGGGAAAGCCTAAAAATGTGATTGTTATTTCAATTCCAGATTATGGTTTTACACCTTTTGGTCAAAAATCTGGAAAGGCTGAAAAAGCCACGAAGGAATTATTACGCTATAATATTTACGCAGATAGAATTGCTTTTGAAAAAGGCGTTCGTTTTGAAAATATTACTCCAATTACACAAAAAGGATTAGAAAATCCAGCATTGGTGGCTTCAGATGGTTTGCATCCTTCGGAAGTTGCCTATAAAAAGTTTGTAGATAAAATATTTACAAAGGTTGCTGAAATACTTCGTTAAACTTCCGGCGCTAATTCAATCTCTAAACCGTCAAGCTCTTCTTTTATGAAAATCTGGCAGCCAAGACGGCTGTTTTCTTTCACGTTAAAGGCTTCGGAAAGCATTAAATCCTCGTCATAACTCATCTCAGGAAGTTCATGACCACTCAAAACATAACACTGACAAGAAGCACACATTGCCATTCCTCCGCAAATACCGATGGTTCCTTCAGGAGCCAATTCGTAGGAACGAACTATTTCCATTAGGTTCATATTCATATCTGTGGGAGCATCCACTTCGTGCTTTATTCCTTGACGGTCAATGATTGTAATTTTAATATCAGTCATCTATTAATCTATTGACTTAATTACCGCTTTTGGCGCTTCTTTTTTACTGCCATCAAAACCTTCTACACCACCAACAGTAGTGTATTTCATAACATAACGTTTATCAGGAAATATACGTTGGTAAGCACTTTGGCACATTAAAGTAGCTTCGTGGAAACCGCAAAGAATCAGTTTTAATTTTCCTGGATATGTGTTCACATCACCAATGGCATAGATACCCGGAATGTTAGTTTGATAATCTAAAGTATTGTCAACTTTAATTGCATTTTTTTCAATTTCAAGTCCCCAGTCCGCTATAGGGCCAAGTTTTGGTGACAATCCGAATAAAGGAATAAAATGGTCGCACTCTCTGTTGAAAACCTCCGCGCCTTGTTTTATAACAACTTCTTCCAAACCATTATTCCCAACCAACCCAACAACTTCGGCTGGAGTAATTAATTCAATCCTTCCGAGATTTTTTAGTTCTTGCACTTTTTCAACACTGTCCAAAGCACCGCGAAATTCGTTTCTTCTGTGAACCAACGTAACGCTTTTGGCTATATCTGTCAAGAATATACTCCAATCCAAAGCAGAATCTCCACCTCCAGAAATAATAACATTTTTATTTCGATAAAATTCTGGATCGCGAATAATATATTCTACGCCTTTATCTTCAAAATCGGAAATATTTGTAATGGGCGGTTTTCTTGGCTCAAAACTTCCAAGGCCACCAGCAATTGCTACAATTGGCGCATGATGTTTTGTTCCTTTTTCAGTTGTGACAATGAAAGAACCATCTTCCAATTTTTCAATTGTATCTGCACGTTCGCCTAAAGTGAAACCAGGCTGAAAAGGCTCAATCTGCTTCATTAAATTAGTTACCAAATCACCAGCAAGTACTTCAGGAAAACCAGGAATATCGTAGATGGGTTTTTTGGGATATATTTCCGAACACTGTCCGCCAGCCTGCGGAAGTGCATCAATTAAATGACATTTTAATTTAAGTAATCCTGCTTCAAAAACGGCGAAAAGCCCTGTGGGCCCAGCACCTATTATGAGAATATCTGTTTTTATCATGAAAAGAGGCTCTCTAAATTTTAGTTCAAAAATAGTTATGAAATTTCTTTAGATAAATGACGGTAGTCATTATTTTGAAATACTTACAACTTTTTCAATTTGTGGCGCATATTTTTTTATAGTCATTTCCACTCCGCTTTTCAGCGTCATTTGATTTACGGAGCAACCTACACAAGCACCCTGTAATTGCACATTGACCACTTTTCCATCCTCAATAGACAGAAGCGCAATGTCTCCCCCGTCATTTTGCAAAAATGGACGTATCTCATCCAATGCTTCCTCAACTTTTGTTGTTAATTCCTGCGCTGTCATTATTATTTTTTTACGGCGCTGCAACCTGCCATTGTTGTAATTTTTATCGCTTCAGTAGGGGGAAGATTTTCGTTTCTGCGAACTGTTTCTTCTACTACGTTTCGGGTAATTGCCTCAAAGGCCTCTTCGGTTTGAGTTGCAATTTGCAACGCGGCCGGTCTTCCAGCATCACCTGCTTCGCGAATACTTTGTATTAAGGGAACTTCGCCCAAAAACGGTACTTCCAAATCTTCTGCTAAATGTTTCGCACCCTCTTTTCCAAAGATATAGTATTTATTTTCGGGAAGCTCTGTTGGTGTAAAATATGCCATGTTTTCAATAATCCCTAAAACGGGAACGTCTATATTTTCTTGACGAAACATTGCCACTCCTTTTCGAGCGTCGGCCAAAGCCACATTTTGCGGCGTACTTACTACAACCGCTCCTGTGATTGGCAATGACTGCATAATGCTCAAATGAATATCTCCTGTTCCCGGAGGAAGGTCAATCAACATAAAATCCAATTCACCCCAAGCGGCATCAAAAATAAGTTGGTTCAACGCTTTGGCAGCCATTGGTCCACGCCAAATTACGGCTTGGTCTGGCTGTGTGAAAAACCCGATGGAAAGAATTTTGATTCCGTAATTTTCAACAGGCTTCATTTTGCTTTTACCATCCACATTTACTGAAAGCGGCTTTTCCATGGCAACGTCAAACATTATTGGGATTGACGGACCATAAATATCTGCATCCAGAATTCCAACTTTGAAACCCATCTTAGAAAGTGTAACTGCCAGGTTTGCGGTAACGGTTGATTTACCCACGCCTCCCTTTCCGGAAGCAACGGCAACTATATTTTGAATTCCAGGAATTGGCTTGCCTTTTATTAGATTCGGATTCTGTGGTTTTGCGGGTGCCTCAACTTTAATATTAACTTGCACTTTGGCATTTGCATCCACTTTTTCGTGAATGGTTTTTATTACATCTGTTTCGGCTCTTTTTTTTATGTGAAGCGCTGGTGTGGAAAGTTTTAAATCCACAATAATTTCATCGGCAAAAGTTACAATATTTTGCACAGCACCACTCTCTACCATATTTTTTCCTTCGCCTGAAACAGTAATAGTTTCAAGGGCCTTAAGAATATCTTGTTTTGAAATGCTCATTCTTTTTTACTTAATATTTAGATTGATTCTAAAGTGCAAATATAAGCGTAAAACTTCGGAAAACGAAGGCGTAGAATTGAAATGATTTATGGCTGGATAGTTAGAATTTTGGATTGCTGGATTATTGGATCTTTGAATCTATGAGTATGTGTGTCTAAGCTTCGGGATTGAAAAATCAGGAAATAATCAAAGTTCCTTCATTGGATCCCAAAAATACTTCTCAAAATTTTGAATTTTATTATCAACCACCTCAAATCCTTCACTTTCTAAAAGTTGCTGCATTAAATTTGTACCTTGAAAGTGATGCTTGCCTGTGAGTAAGCCATTTCGATTTACTACTCTATGTGCAGGTACATCTTTATTAACACTTCCATTCATTGCCCAGCCAACTATTCTTGCACTTCCTTTAGCTCCTAAATAGTTTGCAATTGCACCATAGGAAGTAACTCTTCCATATGGTATAAGCTTTGCCACTTGATAGACTTTTTCAAAGAAACCTTCACTAGACATTTTAAAATTCCCTTACAATTTTTAAAAAGGTGATAATTGAAATCAGAGCCGTAACAAGACCGATTACATAATTCATATTTATTTTGAGCCTACGTTCGTTTTCTTTAGGTCTAAAAAACTGAACATATAAAGCTAAACTGGCAAACGTGCCAATTCCAGATGCGAGCACAGCAATCCACAGTACGGAATGCGAAAAAGAAAACCACCCAAATACAGAAAAAGTAATACTAATGTACACCCAATAGGGCAACGGCAACAAGTTTAACATGGCAATAAAAATTCCAGAAAAGAAACGGTTGGTTTTGGAACGTGTGTGACGATCACGCACTTCTCTGCGAGTATCCTTTGCAATAAAAATAAAATAGATTGTAAGGCTTATAAAAATACCCAGTGCCACTTTTTGAAGTAGATTGACAATCTCTGGGTGCATTTCAATATAACGGGCAAAGAGTAAAGCCACATACGTTTGAAACATCACAGTAATACAGACACCCCCTGAAAAAAGAAGGCCTTTTTTCCTTCCTTCCTTCATGCTTATTTTGGCAGCATACATATTTATTAAACCAGGTGGAAGAACACCAACAAACGAACCAAGAAAGCCTACAATTAAGTTGTAAAATAGTGCCATTTAAAGCATTAGTTTTTGTGAATATACTGAATTTATACCTAATTGAATTTAAACCGGATATAGGTTATTTTTTTTCCTGTTTCAAGGTATTGATTTTCATAAAAGGTTTGAATATTGGTTGCCGCCTCCGGAGCGCCTTGGCTCCCGTAAATATCGTGATGTGCATATTCAATGGTTTCGCCCAAACCATGAAGCAAACCAAGGGTATACCCATGCATAAATTCGCTATCCGTTTTTAGGTGAACAACTCCATCAGGCTTAAGAATTTTTTTGTATTTCTGAAGAAAATCCGCATTGGTCAAACGATGCTTCGTGCGCTTAAATTTTATCTGTGGGTCCGGAAAGGTTATCCAAATTTCATCCACTTCGTTTTCATCAAAAATATGATCCACAAGTTCAATTTGGGTTCGCAGAAAACCTACATTTTGAAGATTCTCTTCCAAAGCAATTTTTGCTCCGCGCCAGAAACGGGCACCTTTGATGTCAATTCCCAAGAAATTCATTTCTGGAAATTTTTTTGCGAGATTCACTGAATATTCTCCTTTTCCACAACCCAATTCCAACACTAATGGATTGTTGTTTTTAAAGAAATTTTTGCGCCAATTCCCTTTTAGTTTTAGAGAATCATTTATCACCTCTTCGCGCGATGGCTGAACTACATTTGAAAAAGTTTCGTTTTCCCTAAAACGTTTTAATTTGTTTTTACTACCCAAAATTTTAATTTTTTGGTAAAATTAAGGAAATATAACACCGCGGCAATTATTGCTACCTTTGTTTTTATGCCTAAAAAAAAAACAATCTTGGTTGCGCCACTACATTGGGGGCTTGGTCATGCTACCCGTTGCATACCAATTATAAAGGCATTGCTAGATCACGATTTTGAAGTTTTGTTAGCTTCAGACGGATCTGCGCTATTATTACTCCAGAAAGAGTTTCCACAATTGGAATCTATTGAACTTCCTTCGTACAATATTGAATATCCGAAGAAAGGAAGCCATTTTAAGTGGAAAATTTTGATGAAACTTCCTCAAATAAAAAAAACGATGGATGCAGAAAAAAGCATCATAAAACAACTTGTTAAGGCAGGAAAAATCCAGGGAATTATTAGCGATAATAGATTTGGAGTGAGAAATAAGGCTATCCCTTCTGTTTTTATAACACATCAGTTAAACGTATTAACAGGTAGTACTACAATTGCTACAAGTAAAATACATCAAAACATTATTAAAAAATTTGATGCTTGTTGGGTTCCCGACGTGCAAGACTCAATACTAAACCTCAGCGGAAAATTGGGGCATTTAAAGCGCGAAGAATTCCCTATAATCTATATAGACGTTTTAAGCCGAATGAAAAAAAAGGTAGTTCCAAAAACTACAGATATTTTGGTTTTGCTTTCAGGTCCAGAGCCACAGCGAACAATTTTGGAAGAAATCTTGAAAGATTCATTAAAAAATATTGAAAAAAGTATTTTAATAGTCCGCGGAAAAGTTGAAAAAGAACAAATCTGGGAAGATTATGAAACTATAAAAATGGTGAATTTTATGGCAAGCGAAGAACTTGAAAACGCCATAAATGCAAGTGAAATTGTTATTTCCCGCTCCGGTTATACAACTATTATGGATTTGACGGTACTTGAAAAGAAAGCTTTTTTCATTCCAACTCCAGGACAATATGAACAAGAATATTTAGCAAAACGCCTTAAAGATTTAGGAATTGTTCCATCCTGTAAACAGAAGAAGTTTAAACCAGAAAAGCTCAACAAAATTTCGCTTTATAAAGGCTTGAAATCTTTATCGCATCCAGCTACTAATTTTTCGGAATTATTTACCCTTTTCGAGCGTAAATGAAAACTCGGAACCTATGCCGAATTGGCTTTCTACATATATTTTTTCATTATGGGCCTCCACAATATGTTTCACAATTGAAAGTCCTAATCCGCTTCCACCTTCCTTTCGGGAACCGCTTTTATCTACCCTGAAAAAACGTTCAAAAATACGCGTTAAATATTCCTTTGCAATCCCTTCACCATTATCTGTAACACGCACTAATACTTTATTTTTTATAATATTTTCAATACTAACCTCTGTAGTCCCGTCCTGTTTTCCGTATTTCAATGAGTTCACGAGCAAGTTAGTTAGAACCTGCTCAATGCGTTCTCTGTCTGCATAAACAAGAATACTTTCTGTATATTCTTTATCGAAAACCAATGATATATTTTTTTTGGCTGCTTTCATTTCAAGCAAATCAAAAACATTTTGAACCTGTTCAATTATGTTGAAATTTTCTTTGCTAAGAACAAGTCCACCCACTTCTAATTTGGTAATCATATCCAAATCTTTAATAATATAGATAAGCCTTTCAACTCCTTTATTGGCACGCTGTAAATATTTTTTTCGAACTTTTTTATCTTTCATTGCGCCATCCAGCAACGTTAAAATATAGCCTTGTACAGTGAAAAGTGGAGTTTTCAGTTCGTGTGAAATATTTCCCATAAATTCCTTACGATAATTTTCACGAACGTTCAAAGTTTCAATCTCAAGCTTTTTAACGTTTACGTAATTCTCAACTTCGCGAGTAAGAACTTCCATATCTGTCGTGATAGAAGGTTTAGGAAAATCCTTTTCATTAAGGATGCGAACGTCGTTGTATATTTTTTTTATTCTGAAGTAAATAAATTTTTCAACTCGATACTGAACTATTAAAAACGAAACCAGAAAAGAAACTAAAAAGAAAAGCAGTAACCAAGCAGAAAGGAATTTGAAGAAAACATACAAAAAAATGCCCATAGACACTGTTGAAAATAGGGCAATCAGCAGTGCCGTTAAAGCAGCAAAATTATATCTTTTAGAAAACGTCATAGACTGCTAAAGTACAAACTTATAGCCTACGCCCTTAACGGTCTTAAATTTATCATCCCCAATTTTTTCCCGTAGCTTTCTAATATGAACGTCTATTGTGCGGCCTCCAACAATAACTTCGTTACCCCAAATGCTGTCCAAAATATCTTCACGTTTAAAAACTTTTCCAGGTTTTGAAGCAAGTAGGGCCAAAAGTTCAAATTCCTTTCGCGGCAGAACCATTTCTTCTTTACCGAGCACAATTTTATATTCCTCTCGGTTAATAGTCAAGTTGCCGAGCTTTATATTTTCGTCCTCTTCTTCTTCTTTAAATCTACGAAGCAATGCTTTTACTTTGCTTACAAGTACTTTTGGCTTGATGGGTTTTGTAATATAATCATCTGCACCAGCTTCAAAACCTGCCATTTGAGAATAGTCTTCACCACGTGCGGTTAAAAAAGTAATTACCGTTTCAGAGAGTTCAGGAATGTTTCTTATTTTCTCACAGGCCTCAATTCCGTCCATTTTTGGCATCATCACATCCATAATGATTAATTGTGGCTTCACTTTTTTTGCTTGCGCGATAGCTTCTAAACCATTTTCAGCAGTTTCAATGGTGTATCCTTCCGCAGTAAGATTGTATCGGACAATTTCAAGAATATCCGGTTCATCATCGACCAATAGTATTGTAATATCCTTTTTTTTCATATTAAATTTTCATCTTTTTTAATAGTTCAAAGATACTATTATTTAAACTCAGGAAATGTTTAGCACACTTATTGTTAATGTTATAGTAACGCTTTAATAATATTGAAACTCACGACCAATTACATCAATTTTAGATGTAAAGCACGTCAATAAATATACTTGAAATTATATTTTTAAAGCTAAAAAATATTTTTTAACTTTAAATAGATATCTTAAAAACAGGAGGTTATGAAAAAAATTACATTTATTGCAAGCTTACTGTTCTATACTATTTCTTTTTCACAAATACATATAAATGAAGTGGATGTGGATCAAACCGGAACCGATGTTTCGGAATTTGTTGAAATTCTATCAGATTCACCAAATTTTTCACTTGAAGGTTACATTGTGGTTTTCTACAATGGTTCAGACGACGAAAGCTACAAAAGGGTAGATTTAACAGGCTATGTTACAGATTCGGAAGGGTTTTTTATTATTGGTAGTAGTGCAACGCCAGGAGTTGACATTTCTATTGGAACCAGCAATACCATACAAAACGGACCAGATGCCATTGCTATTTACCAAGATGAAGTAAGCAATTTTCCAAACGGTACCCCAGTAACAAACGTCAATCTGATTGATGCTATTGTTTATGGAACTAATGATGACGATGATCCTGAACTTTTAGCAGGACTAGATCAAACCGTTCAATACGATGAAGATCTGAATGGAAACAAGGATACAGAATCCATACAAAGTGATGGGGCTGGAGGTTTTTGTGTTATCGCCCCAACCTTGCGGGCTACAAATGCCTGCATTTTAAGCGTTGGCGAATCAAAGGCTGATGTTTTCAAAATTTATCCAAACCCTGCATCGAATGGTTATTTATATATAAATTCTAAACTGAGCGGAGTTAAGAATGTTTCAATTTTTGACGTACTTGGAAAACAAGTTTTAAAGACTGTACTAAATGGGGATAGACTAGACGTTTCATCATTAAAAAGCGGTGTTTATATTTTAAAAATTGAGCAGGAAAGAACTTCCTCAACCAAAAAAATGGTTCTAAAGTAATATTTTTTTTTATTCAATTTTAAGGCTCCTGTTACAACAGGAGCTTTTTATTTAACTATTTTTGAACCGAATTTTAGGGTACTTAAATATGCTTGAAAAAGACATTTTCAATATTAATTCTTCCAAAGATTTTGAGCTCCTGGCGATTGAGGTATTTCAATTTCAATATGAAAATGTTACTGTTTACAGAAACTTCTGCAATCTTTTACACATAAAGCCTTCTGCAGTAAAATATATTGAACAAATCCCTTTTCTTCCCATCCAATTTTTTAAAAGCCATAAAATAATTGCTAATAATTTAGAGGATGAAACAATCTTTACAAGTAGCGGAACAACGGGGAGCATTACAAGCAAACACTACGTTTCTGACTTAAGCATTTACGAAAAAAGTTTCCAAAAAGCCTTTGAGAAAGAATACGGCAATCCCGAAAATTTTACAATTTTAGCACTGCTACCCTCTTACTTAGAACGGGAAGGCTCTTCGCTTATTTATATGTTTGAAAATTTAATCGAAAAGAGCAATAATATTAATAGTGGTTTTTACTTACACGAAATAGATGCGCTAATTAATATGCTGGACCTTTTAGAGGAAAAAGGACAAAAATCAATTCTTATTGGGGTTTCTTATGCGCTTCTCGATCTAATTGAAAAAAGAAAATTTCAATTAAAAAACACAATCGTGATGGAAACCGGTGGAATGAAAGGCCGAAGAAAAGAAATGATAAAAGAGGAACTTCACGAAATTTTAAAAAAAGGTTTCGGTGTAAGCAAAATTCACAGCGAATATGGGATGACTGAATTGCTTTCGCAAGCCTATTCTTCCGGTGACGGAAACTTCAATTGCCCTCCTTGGATGAAAATTTTAACTCGAGACACCGAAGATGCCCTTTCTTATACCTTTGAAAAAACCGGAGGAATAAATGTTATTGATTTGGCCAATCTCAATTCCTGTGCTTTTATTGCTACCCAAGATCTAGGGAAAACCTTCTCAGATGGTTCTTTCGAGGTTATAGGCCGTTTTGACGCTAGTGATATTCGCGGTTGCAATTTGATGGTTTTATAGGGAAATGTTTAACATAAACCCCTGAAATTCAGTGTAAGTTTTTGAATAATCCTGCGACCAAATTAATGTGAAAAAGTGATGATTTTTCATAATTTGGTTGGTTAGTTAATTGAGAAATCCCCGTGCAAACTTTGCCGGGGATTTTTTCATGAAATAAAACTGGTAAATTAAACTACTTTTATAATGAAGTAATTTTTCTTTCCACGTTGCAGCAATACGAATTGCCCATTAATCAAATCGGTTTCAGAAACAGAAAAGTCATCTGAAACCTTTTCTTTATTTACGGAAATAGAATTTTCTTTTAAAGCCCTTCGTGCTTCGCCATTAGACTTTAAAAACCCTGTTTTTTCAGCTAAAGCCCCAATGATATCAATTCCGCTTTTTATTTCCTCTTTTGAAATTTCCGCTTGTGGCACACCATCAAAAACATCGAGAAATGTTTTTTCATCCAGCATTTTTAAATCTTCGGAAGTTGAATTTCCAAACAAAATTTCTGAAGCTTTTACAGCTTTTTCATATTCTTCAGCACTGTGAACAGTTGTGGTAACTTCCTGCGCCAATCGCTTTTGGAGTAAACGCATATGGGGTGCTTCTTTGTGTTCGGCAACCAACTCATCTATGGTGTCCTTATCCAAAAAGGTAAAAATCTTTATATATTTTTCGGCATCGTCATCGCTGGTGTTCAACCAATATTGGTAGAATTTATACGGGGAAGTTCTGTTGGCATCCAACCAAATATTTCCCCCTTCACTCTTCCCGAACTTACTCCCATCGCTTTTTGTAATTAATGGACAAGTTAACGCATAGCCTTTTCCGCCTGCAATTCTTCTCACTAACTCAGTTCCCGTTGTAATATTTCCCCATTGATCACTGCCCCCCATTTGGAGCGTACAATTCATATTTCTGTATAAATGGAGAAAATCATAACCTTGAATCAATTGATACGTAAATTCAGTAAAAGAAAGGCCGTCCGCACTTTCACCACTCAATCGGGTTTTCACAGAATCTTTCGCCATCATATAATTTACGGTAATGTGTTTTCCCACGTTTCTAATAAAATCAAGAAACGAAAATTCTTTCATCCAATCGTAATTATTAACTAATACAGCCTGATTTTCAGCACCCGAAGAAAAATCCAAAAATTGAGAAAGTTGGTTTTTTACACATTCCTGATTGTGGCGCAAAGCAGCTTCATCAAGCAAATTTCGCTCAGCACTTTTCCCTGAAGGATCTCCAATCATTCCCGTGGCTCCACCAACCAAAGCAATGGGTTTATGGCCACAGCGTTGATAGAAAGACAAAAGCATAATAGGAACCAAATTACCGATGTGCAGAGAATCTGCAGTTGGGTCAAACCCCACATACGCAGCGCGCATTGTTTCCATAAGATGTGTTTCAGTCTCTGGCATTACATCGTGTATCATGCCTCGCCATTGTAGTTCTTCAACGAAATTTTTCAGCTTCATTATTTAAATTTTGTGCAAAGATAGGGTTCTCGTTTTATAATTCAGAATGCAGCATTAAGAATTGGCAAGCATCTATTATCAATTCTAATTTCTTAATAAAAAAAAGTATTTTCGCTTTATGATATTAGTAACAGGCGGCACAGGTTTGGTTGGTTCTCATTTGCTTTATTTTCTTTTAAAGGAAAAAGTACCGGTACGCGCAATTCATAGAAATAGCAGCGATATAGCCGCTGTTAAAAAAGTTTTTGCGTTGTACACTTCCGAGGTGGATTCTCTTTACAATAAAATTGAATGGGTTGAAGCTAATATTACAGATATTCCTGCATTAACAGTCGCTTTTAAAAACATTACAAAAGTTTACCATTGTGCTGCATTTGTAAGTTTTGATCCTTCAAAATACAAAGTACTTAAAAAAGCAAATGTAGAGGGTACAGCGAATATTGTAAATCTTTGCCTTGAGAACAAGATAGAGAAAATTTGTTATGTAAGTTCCGTAGCCACTTTTGGAAGCGCGTTAAACAAAGAATTAATTACCGAAAAAACCCAGTGGAATCCGGATGAAAAAAACAGCGTATATGCCATTACAAAATTCGGTGCCGAAATGGAAGTTTGGCGTGGAACGCAGGAAGGTTTGGACGCGGTAATTGTGAATCCGGGTGTTATTTTGGGAAATTCCCCTGATACCGGTAGCAGTCAAGTATTCATTAAATTGAGCTCAAGCGGAATCCCTTTTTACCCATCGGGGGGAATGGGGGTTGTAGACGTTCAAGATGTAGTAAAAGCAATGATTTTGCTGATGGATTCTTCAACAAAAAACGAACAATTTATCTTAGTGAGTGAAAACGTTACTTACAAGGAATTGCTTTCAAAATGGGCGCCATTATTTGGTAAAAAACCTCCGTCGAAAAAGCTATCAAAAACTATTATGTTTTTTCTAAGCAATGCAGAGTGGTTGTTAAGCAAAATTTTTGGAAAAAAGAGAACGTTGTTTAAAGCCACAGTACGCTCTATGTTCAAAATATCACGCTATGATGCTTCCAAAGTAAAAAGCAACTTAGGTTTTCAGTTTAAGCCTTTAGAAGTAACGCTGGAAAGAATAACAAAAGAAACTAAGAAAATATCAGATTAGGCTATCTTTTACTGACTCGGTCTTTAATTTGATAGTGTCACTTTTCTTGCTGATACTGTCTTTTAGTTCAATTTCGACTTCGCGAATACTATCCATCTTTTTCTGCATTCCGGTAAGTCTTCCTTCTACTTTTTGAAAAATATCCATATATACATTTACGTCTGCAGCATAAAAATCATTGCTTTTTGCAAATTGAATACTGTCTACATCAAAATTTTTATAAATCAGCGAATCCATTTTAATTCCTTTTGAAATAATGGATTTGTTATCTACACTTCTTGCGGCATTTGCCAGATAAGCCTCAGTAAGCATATCAATCATTTTATCTTTTGAGATAAGATTTTTGGGTTTTTCGGGTTGTTTTACATCTTGACAACCAAAAAACCCTAACATGAAAACTAAAATGATTATCCAATGCTTCATTATCTATTAAAGGTAAGTCTTTCAGGATTGCTTTTATTTGGGAATTTAGTGTTTTCATAAACTACAATTCCGTTTACCAGCGTATGTGTAATGCGAGATTTAAAAATTGCACCTTCAAAAGGCGACCATCCGCATTTGTAAAGTAGATTCTCCTTTTTTACAGTCCAAGGCGAATTAAGATCAACCAAAACCAAATCTGCCTTATATCCTTTTCGAATATACCCGCGTTCCTTTATTTGAAATAATATAGCGGGATTGTGGGCGGTTTTCTCAACAATTTTTTCCAATGAAATTTTTCCTCTGTGATACAACTCCAAAAGCGCAACCAACGCGTGCTGCACTAAAGGTCCGCCAGAGGGAGCGTCCAAATATTTATTATTTTTTTCTTCCAAAGTGTGCGGCGCATGGTCTGTGGCAATCACGTCTATGCGGTCATCCAGCAAAGCTTTCAACAGACCATCTCTGTCTTTTTCAGTTTTTACTGCGGGGTTCCATTTTATTTTGGTTCCTTTTGTTTTATAATCTTCATCGGTAAACCACAAATGATGAATGCAAACTTCTGCCGTAATTTTCTTTTCTGAAAGTGGTTTTTTATTGCTGAAAAGATGCGTTTCCTTCTCTGTTGAAAGATGAAAAACGTGAAGTCGTGCTCCGGTCTTTTGGGCAAGTTTTATTGCTCTTGAGGAAGAAATATAACACGCCTCTTCACTTCTTATTTTTGGGTGAAGTTCTATAGGAATGTCTTCGCCATACTCCGCTTTATATTTTTCTAAATTCGCTTTAATTGTGGTCTCATCTTCACAATGAGCAGAGATAAGCAATTTCGTTTTGCTGAATATCTCTTCCAAAATCTTTGGGTCGTCCACCAACATATTTCCTGTGGAAGAACCTAGGAATAATTTTAGTCCAGCTACTTTTTGCGGATCAACTTTTAAAATTTCTTCAAGATTATCATTGGTGCCACCAAACATAAAAGAATAATTTGCCCAAGAAGTTTTGGAGGCAATCTCAAATTTTTCTTCCAGTAATTCAATCGTTGTTGCCTGCGGCACAGTGTTTGGCATTTCAATAAACGAAGTGATTCCACCGGCAACCGCAGCTTTTGATTCGGTTTCAATGTTTGCCTTGTGTGTCAATCCCGGTTCCCGGAAATGTACTTGATCGTCGATCATTCCAGGCAATAAATAACTTCCATCTGCATCAATAACTTTCGTTTCGGCAGATTTCATACTTATGGTTTCAGAAATTTCTACAATACGCCCGTCCTGAACTAGCACGTCGCCTTTAAAAATTTCTCCCTCATTTACAATATTCGCATTCTTAATTAAAACTGCCTTCATTAAATCTTTTTCTGTTAAATACACTATTAAATTTCATTGCTATTACGCCAAAAATCGCTTCGGAAATAATTCCCGAGCTCATTTTCGATTCTCCCTTGGTGCGGTCCGTAAAAATTACTGGCACCTCTTTTATCTTAAATTTACTAATATGCGCTTTAAACTTCATTTCTATCTGAAAAGCGTAGCCCACAAAACGAATGTTGTCCAAATTTATTTTCTGAAGAACACTTCTTCGGTAACAAATAAATCCAGCAGTGGTGTCATAAATATCAACACCCATCACAAATTGAACATATTTTGAGGCTAACCAAGACATTAAAACCCTGCTCATAGGCCAGTTTACAACATTTACACCTTTCACATATCTTGAACCAATAGCAATATCGTTTCCATCTTTGTGGCAGGCATTAAACAATCTGATCAAATCATTTGGATTATGCGAAAAATCGGCATCCATTTCAAAAATATAATCATATCCATTTTCTAGAGCCCATTTAAAACCAGCAATATATGCTGTTCCCAATCCTTTCTTTTCAGCTCTTTTCAGCAAAAAAAGCTTTTGGGGATAGGTTTTGAAATTGGCTTCAACCGCTTGTGCAGTGCCATCAGGAGAATTGTCATCAACGACTAAAATATGAAACTCACGCTGCAATGAAAAAACAGTTCGCAAGAGTCGCTCTATATTTTCAATTTCATTGTAGGTTGGCACCACCACTACTGCCTTGGACATACTCCTATTTTAGCGCAAATGTACCTTTTTTTGAACAAATAAATGTGAAGTAAAATCTAATTGATGGCGCATAGAGAAAATTTATTTTGCTGTACCTTTACAAAAAAATTGAAGGTGGATTTTAACGAAAGACTTATAGATTCAACCGATTGGGCCGCCTATATGCTTTTGGCATGCTTCGTTCTTTTTGCGCTCTCCAAATATTATTACCCCAAAAGATTCCACGAATTTTCCATGTTGCCCATAACCAACCAGTACTTTTTTGTACACGGAAAAAATGACGAGATAAACCATCCTTTCAATGTTATGCTTTTTGCTGCGCAGGTAATCTGTGTTTCGGTATTTTTTTATTTACTTTTTAAGATTTTTAACCCAATTGAAGTTCAAAAAAACCAATGGCTTTTTCTTCAAATCTGTACTGCTTATTCTGTTTTTGTACTCATAAAATTTTCTTTGGAAAAAATTATTGGAAATATATTTTCTTTAGATGAAATAATTAACAATTATCTGTACCAAAAACTTAGCTACAGAAACTTTTTGGCAATTCTATTGTTTATTGCCAATCTTTTCTTATTATATATTTATCAACCACAACCTCAGGCAATGCTTGTTTTTTGTGGCATCATTGTAACATTGAATGCTATTGCACTGCTTTACAGTTATAAGAAAAACGGAAAATTGATATTTCGTAATTTCTTCTATTTTATTTCGTATCTTTGCGCACTTGAAATTTCACCCTATATTATTCTCTATAAAACGTTTGTTTAAAGAGAAAATATTTAAAAAAATCAGGAACATCTATGAAAGTGAAAACTATTTTGGTTTCCCAACCAGAGCCTAAAATTGAAAATTCTCCTTATTTCGATTTAATTGAAAAACAAAAGGTAAAAATAGATTTCCGCCCTTTCATTCACGTAGAAGGAGTATCAGGCAAGGATGTGCGATCCCAAAAAGTTGATCTTACAAAATATTCTGCTATTATTCTAACCAGCCGAAATTCTGTTGACCATTATTTCCGCATTGCAGAAGAGCTTCGTTTTAAAGTTCCAGACACAATGAAATATTTTTGTTTGAGTGAAGCTGTTGCTTACTACCTTCAAAAATATGTGGTTTACAGAAAGCGAAAAATTTATGTAGGGAAAAGAACTTTTCCTGAACTTGCCCCATTAATTAAAAAATACAAAAACGAAAAATTTCTACTTCCAACTTCAGATAAACTGAAGCCTGAAGTGCCCCTTGTTCTTAACGAACTGAAAGTAGATTGGAAAGAAGCTACTTTTTACAAAACAGTAATTAGTGATCTTTCAGATTTACGCAATGTTTATTATGACATTTTGGTGTTTTTTAGCCCTAGCGGAATTGAGTCTTTATTTGAAAACTTTCCAGATTTCGATCAAAAGGATACGCGAATAGCCGTATTTGGAAACACCACCGTAAAAGCAGCTACCGAGCAAGGTTTACGAGTGGATATTCAAGCCCCAACTCCCGAGGCTCCTTCAATGACAATGGCTTTAGAAAAATACATCAAAGAGGTTAACAACAAAAAATAAACTTCATTAATTGCAATTAAAAAAGGCTTGCCAATTGGCAAGCCTTTTTATTTTTAATTTATTTCAAAAACTATTCTGAAACAGGAGCTCCCGAAAGAATTTCTTCATTTGCGTAAGCTTCAAACTTTTTAAAGTTTTCCTTAAATGAATTTGATAGTTCAAAAGCTTGAATATCATAAGCTTTTTTATTTTTCCAAGTGTCTTTTGGGTTTAGTACCTCTGTAGGAACATCTGGACAAGATTTTGGCATCATCAAGTTAAAAATTGGATGTTTTTCAAATTCCACATCTTTTAACTTTCCTTCCAATGCTGCAGCAATCATTGCACGGGTGTATTTCAGTTTCATTCGGTTTCCAACACCATAAGGACCCCCGGTCCATCCTGTATTTATCAACCAAACATTCACGCCAGCATCTTTCATCTTTTTGCTTAACATTTCAGCATATTCTGTTGGATGAAGCGGCATAAATGGAGCTCCAAAACAAGCTGAAAAGTTAGGCGTTGGTTCATTAATACCTTCTTCAGTACCAGCAACTTTTGCGGTATAACCGCTAATAAAATGATAAGCAGCCTGCCCTGGAGTTAATTTTGAGATAGGAGGCAAAACACCAAAAGCATCTGCAGTTAAAAAGAAGATATTCTTTGGGTTGTGACCAATAGAGGGCACTTGAATATTTTTAATATGGTAAATAGGGTAACTTACACGTGTATTTTGGGTTATGGAAGTATCTGCAAAATCTACTTCACCATTTTTGTCCATCACTACATTTTCAAGAATTGCCCCTGGTTTTATAGCGTTAAATATATCTGGCTCGTGTTCTTCAGTAAGGTTTATTACCTTAGCATAGCAGCCGCCTTCAAAATTAAATATTGTATTATCTGGTGTCCAACCGTGTTCATCATCACCTATCAATTTTCGTTTTGGATCTGCGGAAAGTGTAGTTTTTCCAGTTCCCGATAGTCCAAAGAAAATTGCAGTTTCGCCATCATCTCCAACGTTTGCCGAGCAGTGCATTGGCATTGTATTTTTATATACCGGTAAGATAAAATTTAGTGCGGAAAAAATTCCTTTTTTAATTTCACCCGTATAACCAGTTCCGCCAATTAGTGCAATCTTTTTTGTGAAGTTAAGAATCGCAAAATTATGCTGGCGCGTTCCGTCTACTTCTGGATTTGCAATAAATCCAGGAGCATTTACAATAAGCCACTCAGGATCAAAACTTGTTAATTCTTCATCGGTTGGGCGAAGAAACATATTATGGGCAAACATATTAGACCAAGGGGTCTCAGTTATTGCCCGAATGTTCAGTTTGTATTTTTCATCAGCACAAGCATAACAATCACGCACATAAATTTCTTTCTCAGAAAGATAATCCATTACTTTATCATAAAGCGCATCAAACATATTGGGCGGAAAAGGAATATTTATATTTCCCCACCAAACTTTATCGCGAGTAACATCATCTTTTACGATAAATCTATCTTTTGGGGACCTTCCTGTAAATTCTCCAGTGTCTATAGCAAGAGCGCCGCTGGCGGCCTCTTTTCCTTGGCCTTTTTGTAAAGTTTCTTCGTGAAGTTTTTCTGAAGAAAGTTGATAATTAACTTTTGCATTCTTGATTCCGTATTTGTCAACCGAAATCGATTTTGTAGTTTGGTTATTACCCACCATAACTTGTTTTTGTTTTGTAGGTTACAAAAATAACAAATCTTGGACAGACTTCGGAATTTAAAAAGAAATTATCTCTTCTTTAACGAAAGTAATCCGTAAGCCAGCAAAAACCAGCCCATTATAAAAAATAAACCTCCCAAAGGTGTTATGAATCCTATGACAGAAGTATCAAAAGGAAGGATGGAATTCATAGATAGTAAATAGATAGAACCTGAAAAAAACAAGATCCCAGTTATAAAAAGCCAAAAAATCTTTTGTTTTAAGCTCTTGGAAATTGAAGGCACAACTCCCAAAAGTAAAATTCCAAAAGCATGATATATCTGGTATCGAACACCTACTTCAAAAGTATTTAGCGAATTAGCGTCCAGCATTTCTTTTAGACCATGTGCTCCAAATGCCCCAATTGCAATTGTTGCTGCCATAATAAATGCTCCCGTTGCAGCTATATTTTTATCAAAAACCGTCATTTTTAAAAGGTAGAATTAGTAATTTCGTCATTTATAAATATATCTTCAAAGTTAACAAAAAACTCTCCCAATGAGAAACATATTAATTATAGGTGCAGGAAGATCTGCAACAAGTTTAATCCGCTATTTACTTGACAAAAGTGAAGAAGAAGAACTTTTCATCACCATCGGCGATATCTCCATACAATCGGCACAAAAATTTACCACCGGACACAACAATGCACGCGGAATTATGCTCGACGTTTTTAACGATGTGCAACGAAAAGAAGCAGTTGAAAATAGCGATTTGGTAATCTCGATGCTCCCAGCCAGATATCATATTGAAGTGGCCCGAGATTGTATCGAGTTTGGAAAACATATGGTAACTGCGTCTTATGTAAGCAAGGAAATGCAAGCACTTAACCACAAAGCCGAATCAAAAGGGTTGGTCTTTATGAATGAAATAGGTTTAGACCCAGGAATAGACCATATGAGCGCAATGCAAGTGATAGACAGAATTCGAGCAAAAGGTGGCAAAATGCTACTTTTTGAATCTTTCTGTGGTGGCTTGATTGCTCCCGAAAGTGACGACAATCTTTGGAATTATAAATTCACCTGGAATCCACGTAACGTTGTGTTAGCTGGACAAGGCGGCGCTGCCGAATTTATACAGGAAGGAAAGTTTAAATACATTCCTTATCACAGACTTTTCCGAAGAACAGAATTTATCAATATTGAAGGCTATGGCAAATTTGAAGTCTTAGCCAATAGAAATTCCTTACAATATCAATCTGTTTACGGACTTGAAAATATCCTTACGCTTTACCGCGGAACCATCCGAAGAGTTGGCTTTAGCAAAGCTTGGAATATGTTTGTTCAATTAGGAATGACAGATGACACCTATACAATTCCAGATTCAGAAAATCTGACCTACCGTGAGTTTGTAAACTTATTTTTAGCTTATTCGCCCACAGATACCGTAGAGCTTAAACTTCGCTACGCATTAAAAATAGATCAAGACGATTTGATGTGGGAAAAATTGGAGGAATTAGATGTCTTCAATAGTGAAAAAACTATTGGTATCAAGAACGCAACACCCGCTATGGCACTCCAAAAAATATTGGAGGAAAAATGGACCTTGGCACCAGAGGATAAAGATATGATTGTGATGTACCACAAATTCGGTTATGAATTAGATGGTAAAAAACACCAAATTGATAGCCATATGGCCTTGATTGGCGAAGACCAAACCCACACGGCAATGGCGAAAACAGTAGGGTTACCGGTGGCAATTGCCGCAGTAAAAATTCTAAATGGCGAAATTAGCACACCCGGAGTTCAACGCCCTATTGCTAAAGAGGTTTATGAACCAATCTTAAAAGAACTAGAAGAAAATGGCATAATTTTCAGAGAAGAAGAAGTGAAGTATTTGGGCTATAATCCTGACAATCTCCATCTTGGTTAATTATAGAGAATAAAAAAACCCGCAAATTTGCGGGTTTTTTTTATTTCAAAAATCAACAATCGTCAATCTAATATCATAAATCCTTTTATCGTCTTCCCATAAAAATGGAGATGAAATAAAGTAAGGTTGCCAATGAGCCAAGCGCTGCAACCACATAGGTTCTAGCCGCCCATTTTAAGGCATCTTTTGCTCCGTCGTGTTCCTGTGGCGTTACCATTTTACTGCTTTCTAACCACGCTAATGCACGATTACTCGCATCATATTCCACTGGTAATGTTATAAAGGCAAAAACAGTTGTTGCCGCAAAAAGGATTATTCCTATAAAAAATACAACATTTCCCAACGCGCCCATAATATTCATCGCTGTCATTATCAAACCAGCCATAATCACAAAGTTGGATAATTTACTAGCAACTCCAACCGCGGGAACGATAGCCGAACGCATTTTTAACCAACTATACGCAGTGGCGTGTTGCACGGCGTGTCCGCATTCGTGAGCGGCAACAGCTGCGGCTGCGGCATTACGCTGCATATATACGCCCTCACTTAAATTTACGGTTTTGTCTGCTGGATTGTAATGATCTGTCAATTTACCAGCTACTGAAACCACTTTTACATCGGTGATTCCATTATCTGCCAACATTTTTTCGGCAATTTCTTTTCCGCTCATTCCATTTTGAAGATGGACTTGCGAATATTCTTTAAACTTACTTTTCAATTTGTTGCTAACGTACCAACTTACCAAAAAGAAGATCCCTGCAATTATATAATATCCAAACATTTTTATTTCGTTTTTAAATTCTTACTTCAAATTTAATCAAAAAGCGTGCTAATTTTTAGCCTACAATATTCACGATTTTTCCAGGTACAATAATTACCTTTTTTGGAGTTCTTCCCTCTAAATACTGGGCTGTTTTCTCATGTGCCATTACGGCAGATTCTATTTCCTCTTTGCTTAAATCCAACGGTAACTCCAATGTGAAACGCATTTTTCCGTTAAAGGAAATTGGATATTCCTTACTGCTTTCCACCAAATATTTCTGTTCAAATTTTGGGAAAGGTGCGGTTGAAATACTTTCCGAATGTCCTAATTTATTCCAAAGCTCCTCGGAAATGTGTGGCGCGTAAGGAGAAATAAGAATTGCCAACGGTTCCAAAACTTCTCTTGAATTGCAATTTTGAGAAATAAGCTCGTTTACCGCAATCATAAAAGACGAAACCGAAGTATTAAAGCTGAAATGCTCAATATCTTCCTGCGTTTTTTTAATGGTTTTGTGAAGCGTTTTCAAACTGTCTTTTGAAGCCGAATCATCCGAAACGTAAAAACTTTCATTTTCACCCGAATGATACAATTTCCAAAGTTTTTTTAGGAAGCCGTGCACGCCAGTAATTCCGGCGGTATTCCAAGGTTTTGCCTGCTCCAACGGACCGAGGAACATTTCATACATTCTTAAAGTATCCGCTCCGTATTGGCTGCAAATATCATCGGGGTTTACCACGTTGTATTTGCTTTTGGACATTTTTTCTACTTCGCGAGAAACTTTGAAACTCCCATCTTCTTCAGTTATAAATTCTGCAATTTTATAATCTTCCCGCCAGTTTTTGAATTCTTCAATATTTAATTCATTTGAATTGTTTACAAAGGCAACATCCGTATGTAAATCCAAAGTTCCCATCGTAACTTGAATTTTTCTGTTTTCACCTAAATATTTATCAAATAATTTTGAAAACTTAAATTCATAGTCCACGATGCTCTTCTCTTCTTCCTTGGCTTTACTTTCTTTTAAAAACTTTTTATTAGAGATGAAAATTGGAGGTACTTCAGAATTATTGTAATTAAGTTTTCTGACAAAAGCACTCTCCCCCAAAATCATCCCTTGGTTTATCAGCTTTTTAAAAGGTTCTTCCACAGGAACCAATCCACGGTCGTGCATAAATTTCACCCAAAAACGGCTGTACAATAAATGTCCAGTTGCGTGTTCGCTTCCGCCAATGTATAAATCCACATTTTTCCAATAGTTCAATGCTTTTTTTGATGCAAAAACTTCGTCGCGCTTTTCACTTTCCATATATCGGAAAAAATACCAACTGCTTCCCGCCCAACCCGGCATTGTGTTCAATTCCAAAGGAAAAACGGTTTCGTAATCAATCAACTGACAACTAACAACTGACAACTGTTTTTCGTCCCAAGCCCAATCATCGGCACGACCCAAAGGCGGCTCGCCTTCTTCGGTGGGAAGGTATTTTTCAACTTCGGGAAGACGCAATGGCAAACATTCGGTTGGAATTGGGTGCGGCATTCCGTCTTTGTAATAAATCGGGAAGGGTTCGCCCCAATACCGCTGGCGACTAAAAACAGCATCGCGCAAACGGTAGTTTATTTTGCCTTCGCCAACGCCTTTTTCTTCCAAAGCAGCGATTATTTTTTCCGTTGCTTGTTGATAATTTAAATCATTTAAAAAATCGCTATTGGTAATAATTGTATTTTCCTTGTCGGAATAGGCTTCCTCAGAAATATCGGCATCCTTAAATATATTCGGAATCGGTAAATTGAAATGTTTTGCAAAATCATAATCGCGCTGATCGCCACAGGGAACGCTCATTACGGCACCCGTTCCGTAGCCAGCCAAAACGTAATCACCAATCCAAACTGGAATTGCTTCACCCGAAAAAGGATGTTCAGCATAAGCTCCTGTGAAAACGCCGGTAATGGTTTTTACATCTGCCATTCGTTCGCGCTCGCTTCGTTTTGCGGTGGCTTCAATATAATTTTCAACAGCTTCCTTTTGTTCAGCAGTCGTAATTTTTGACACCAAATCGTGCTCTGGCGCCAAGGTCATAAAACTTACACCGAAGATAGTATCGGGGCGCGTTGTAAAAACGTCAATTTTGGCGTCGTGATCTTTTATATTAAAAGTTACACTTGACCCTTTCGAACGACCAATCCAATTGGTTTGTGAATCCTTCAACGGTTGCGGCCAGTCTATATTGTCAAGTCCGTCAAGCAAACGTTGGGCGTAAGCAGTAATTCGCATACTCCACTGTTTCATCTTTTTTCGAACCACGGGATAGCCGCCACGTTCGGAAACGCCATTTACAATTTCGTCATTCGCCAAAACTGTACCTAGTTGCGGACACCAGTTTACTTCGGTTTCAGCCAAATAGGTCAATCTATATTTTAAAAGAATTTCCTGTTTTTTGGTTTCTGAAAAATCAAGCCATTCCGAAGCGGTGAAATGTTCAATCCCTTCATCACAAACCGCGTTTACGTGAATATTTCCTTCGGATGAAAAAACAACACGCAATTCTTCAATCGCACGCGCTTTATTTTGGTCTTTATCATACCAGCTTTCAAAAAGTTGAATGAAAATCCACTGCGTCCATTTGTAATATTCAGGATTTGACGTACGAACTTCGCGGCTCCAATCAAATGAAAAACCTAGTTTGTCAAGTTGCTCACGGTAACGCGCAATGTTTTCTTCGGTAGTTTTTGCGGGATGTTGCCCGGTTTGAATTGCATATTGTTCTGCGGGAAGTCCGAAAGAATCATACCCCTGCGGATGCAAAACATTAAAACCTTGGTGGCGTTTATAGCGTGCATAAATATCACTGGCTATATACCCAAGCGGATGCCCAACGTGCAAACCCGCGCCGGAAGGATAGGGAAACATATCCAAAACGTAATATTTTGGTTTTTCGCTTTGGTTTTCGGCTTTAAAAGTTTGGTTTTCGGCCCAATGCTTTTGCCATTTTGCTTCTATTTCGTTGAAGTGATATTTGCTCATTATAATTTTTTTCTAAAAAAAGGAAGTTCCTTCGCCAAGGCTTCGGAACACGATGGCAAATTTAAGGTTTATTGGAAGAAGTAAAACCCTATAATTTAAAAATTTGGATGCAGTAGATTTCCTGAATAAAGCACCCAAATCATTGACAGAATTGCTGCAACATTTATGGCAATTCCGAAAATTTTCATTTGTGGAACGGTATACGGTTTGTCTTTGAAAAAGATAAAAATATCCAAAATCAGCCAAAGTGAGAAAGCAGCCAAAAACGAAGATAGCATCCAATCATCAAACCAAAATTTTAAGATATATACTTCAAATAAAAGCAGAAATAACATTAGAAATTTGGCTTTTTTTCTTCCGATTAATACCGCAGTAGTTTTCTTTTTAGTCAGAATATCGGGCTCAATATCCATTATTTCACCCGCAATGTGCGCTTGAAAAGCAAAAAGCGTGAGATAAAGCAAAGTTTGCCACGGAATCATTTGTAAGTCATTCAAAAGAATGCTAAAAAGCGCTGTAAAAACATAGCCCACTTGCATTAAAATATCGAAGGGCGGACGCTTTTTAAGTCGGAAGGGTTTGTAATTGTAAACAATATTTAAAACAATCATAAACAATAACATAATAAATAATTCACCGCCACCAACATATGAGAAATAGGCCAGAAAGGGTACAGTTACACTAAGAATATACCACGGAACCGATTTTAATTCTTCTTTACTGAAATTAGCGCCAAATAAATAATTGCCTTTTCGTGGATTTAATGAATCTGCTTTTCCATCGGTAAAATCGTTTAATCCGTAAACCAAGAAATTCAAAGGAAACGTAACATAAAATAGACCCACCCAAAAAAGTGGCTTTTCCCAAAAGTTTGAAGCTAATTGGAACGGAACCAAGTAAATCCATATTGTTGGAAACCAAAGTCCCGGTCGGGAAATTTTCAGGTATTTAAGTAGGTTTTTTATGATATTAATAATATTTAAGGCGCTCCAAATTTAATCTTATTATAACAAATTGGAAACTTTCAGCGTTGTTTAACACAAGATGCAAAATTACTTGTATTTTTACGGCAAAATTCGGCAAACCTTATGAGTTCTTCTTTTGAAAAATATCAAAAACGCAGATTAATTTCTTCCTATTTTTCAGTAGTTATCAGTATTTCGCTGGTACTTTTCCTATTGGGGTTATTAGGATTGCTGGTTTTAAATTCAAAAAAAGTAGCCGATTATTTTAAGGAACAAATTGCCATAACCGTTTTCTTAAAAGACACAGCCAAAGAGGTTGAAATCACTCAATTAAAACAAAGTTTAGCTTTGGCGGAATATACAAAATCAGCAACTTTTGTTTCAAAAGAAGAGGCTGCAAAAGAACATTCTGAAACTTTAGGTGAGAATTTCATTGAATATTTAGGTGATAATCCACTTCAAAATAGCATTGATGTTTATATTTTGGCAGATTACGTAACGCCACAAAAAATGGAAGAAATAACCAACGAACTTAAAAGCAAGGGTTTTGTAGATGACGTAATTTATGACAAACCTTTAATTGCGCAGCTAACTGAAAACGTACAGCGCATCAGTTTTTGGGTATTAGTAATTAGTGGAATTTTCACTTTTATTGCAGTATTATTAATAAACAGTAGTATTAGACTTTCCATTTACGCTAAACGATTTACGATAAAAACAATGCAAATGGTGGGCGCTACCAAGAAGTTTATTCGTCAGCCCTTTGTTTGGAAAAGCGTTCGTCTTGGAATAGTTGGAGCTGTTGTTGCAATGATAGGAATGGCTTTGGTTTTATATTACCTCAACGAAAGTTTCCCGCAATTACAATTATTAGGCGACCCCGTTTTGCTAACAGTTCTATTTGTTTTTATACTTTTAATGGGCGTGATTATTACTTGGATTAGTACTTTTATTGCCACACAGCGCTTTTTGAATTTACGCACGGATGATCTTTATTATTAAATAAAAAATATCATCCTTAGCTTGCTGAAGGATGAAACTACAAACTTTTAATTATGGGAGAAAAGAAACGAAAAGAAGAAATAAAAACAGAATTTGTTTTTGATAGAAAAAACTACAAATTCATGCTTATTGGCATCGCCTTTATTGCTCTGGGTTTTATATTGATGACCGGCGGCGGAAGCGATGACCCCAACGTTTTCAATCCTGAAATTTACAATTGGCGCCGCATTCGTTTAGCCCCAGCAATGGTGCTTTTGGGATTCGCCATTGAAGTTTACGCCATTTTATTAAAACCGAATAGCAAAGAAGAAAATTAGTGGATACATTACAAGCTATTGTCCTTGCAGTTATTGAAGGTTTAACAGAATTTTTACCCGTTTCTTCAACCGGCCATATGATTATCGCTTCTTCCTTTTTCGGGATTGCAGGCGATGATTTTACCAAACTTTTTACCATAGTAATCCAGCTTGGAACTATTATGAGCGTTGTGGTTTTATACTTTAAACGCTTCTTCCAAAGCTTGGATTTTTACTACAAGCTTTTCGTCGCATTTCTTCCAGCCGTATTTTTAGGACTACTTTTGAGCGATTTTATAGATAGCCTTTTGGAAAACCCAATCACTGTTGCGGTTTCATTGATAATTGGTGGATTTATTCTTTTAAAAGTGGACGATTGGTTTGGCGATGGTGAGCAGACAGAAATTTCATATCTCACTGCTTTAAAAATTGGTTTCTTCCAATGTTTGGCAATGATACCCGGTGTTTCACGGAGTGGCGCGAGTATTGTGGGCGGTATGAGTCAGAAACTGTCGCGAACTGTGGCCGCTGAATTTTCTTTCTTTTTGGCAATCCCAACGATGTTGGGTGCTACCGTGAAAAAAAGTTACGATTATTACGAAGCAGGATTTCAAATTTCTTCTGAACAAGTAAATTTGTTAATAATTGGAAACGTTGTTGGTTTTGTTGTGGCTTTGATTGCCATAAAATCATTCATCAACTATTTGAGCAAACACGGCTTTAAAATATTTGGTTACTATAGAATTATCGCTGGAGTCTCAGTTTTATTGATTCACTTTTTTATTCAAGAACTTACAGTAATTTAATGACTGAAGAAGATTACAAAGAAGGCCAAGTAATTTTAATAGACAAACCTTTGGAATGGACATCATTCCAAGCGGTAAACAAAGTGCGGTGGTTAATTAAAAAATCCTTCGGAATTAAAAAAATAAAAGTTGGACACGCCGGCACACTTGATCCTTTGGCAAGTGGGCTCTTGATAATCTGTTCAGGAAAATTTACCAAAAAAATAGACACTTTTCAAGCGCAAGTTAAAGAATACACCGGGACTTTTACAGTGGGAGCCACCACGCCCAGCTATGATTTAGAAACCGAAATTGACCAAACTTTTGATATTTCAGAAATTACTTCTGAAAAAATAGAAGAAGCTACAAAACATTTTTTGGGTGAAATTCAGCAACAACCGCCAGTTTTTTCAGCTTTAAAAAAAGATGGAAAACGATTGTATGAATTTGCCAGAAACGGTGAAGAAGTTGAAATTCCATTTAGAACAGTTACCATCTCAGAATTTGAAATTACAGAGATTGATCTTCCGAAAATAAGCTTTCGCGTGGTTTGCAGTAAAGGCACTTATATTCGCTCTTTGGCTAATGATTTTGGAAGGGCTTTGAACAACGGCGCACACCTTTCTGCCCTTCGAAGAACAAAAATTGGTTCTTATTCTGTTGAAAATGCAGTTGGAATTGAAGCCTTTGAAGCATCACTTCCAAGTTAAAATAACGCTAATACCATCTTAATTTTTAGCGTTTTTGTGGAATTTTGCGCAAAATTTCGGTACTTGCGATAATGAATTTCAATTATTCATACAGAGCTTTCCTCATAACCTCAATGCTTACTGGCATTTTGGTCTTATCACTATATAGCATTAAGCTGTCAAAGGAAAAGGTGGAAACCAATGAGGAAACGTATGATGTAGTTATGGCTCCCGAAGAATTGCTTCCCGAAGATCTCGCAATTGCAGACCTTACGCCCGAAATAGTAAAAGTTGAAACCAATCGCGCTTACAACGAAGCCGAAAAATTTATTTCTTCCATAGAAAACGATGAGCAAGAAATTACGGAAACTACCGAGGGCAAACTTCAGGAAATGAACGAAGCTATGGAGAATTCAAAAAGCGAAAACGGCAGTGGAACTTCAGTAATTACAAAACCTGAAAAGAAAAAAAAGCAGAAATTTTCTAATAGTGAAAGCGGGAAAGAAGGCGAAGCTGTTGTGAAAAGCGGCAATAGAAATACCACCATAAGTTATCAATTAATAAACCGAAAAGACATGGATCTGCCCAATCCGGTTTATACTTGTTACGGTTCTGGAAAAGTTGTAATTAATATTGAAGTCAATAATTTAGGCAAAGTAGTTAAGAATTCTTACAACAGAGCCGCTTCCACCACTTCCAATGAATGTTTGATAGACGCGGCTTTGGAATATTCCGAACAAGCGCGTTTTAATACTGATGCCTCAAAAACGAAACAGTTGGGCACGATTTCATTTAATTTTCCGGGTCAACAGTAAACAAATATTCAGTACAGCATCTTCACAGTCAATAATAGATAAAGTTATGAAATCAGAAAAAGTGCGCTGTGGGTGGTGTGGAACCGATCCACTCTACGTTAAATATCATGATGAGGAATGGGGTGTGCCTGTGAAAGACGATAAAACCCTATTTGAATTTTTAATTTTGGAAACCTTTCAGGCCGGATTGAGCTGGATAACCATTCTTCGGAAACGAGAGAATTTTAGAAAAGCCTTTGATAATTTCGACTATAAAAAAATCGCTAAATACGATCATTCAAAAATTGATTCTTTACTTCAAAATGAAGGGATTATTCGAAATAAATTGAAAGTGCACGCTGCTGTTACAAACGCCAAACATTTTATGGAAGTTCAGAAAGAGTTTGGAAGTTTCAGCAATTATTTTTGGGAATTTGTGAACCATAAGCCTATTAAGAATATTCTGAAATCACACAAAAATGCTCCTTCAACTACTGAGCTAAGTGATGCCTTGAGTAAAGACTTAAAGAAACGTGGATTTAAATTCGTGGGTAGCACTGTTGTTTATGCACATATGCAGGCAACTGGAATGGTTAATGACCATATTGAAGATTGCTTTCGCTATCACGAAGTGTGATTATTTCAAAAAAGAAATGTTTTCAGAATTAATAGGATTTGAAGCAGCAACTGCCTTTAATGCCTGATTGTACTGATGAGCAAGTTCAGGATCTGTGTTTTTTTCTTCAGCAAATAATTTTTGGAACCAAGCCAGTGCCTTTCCGTATTCACTTTTGAAATAGTATGCCGTAGCCAGTTTTTTATAAATGAAAGGTGTGCCGTAGCCCTCTACAACCACTTGTTCATATACACGAACTACATCAATATCTTTATTAACGTCTGTTTTGTGCTGACTGGTTTGCGAAAAAGAAACTGTTGAAATACTTACAAATAATAGAAGAGCAACCAGATTTTGCTTAGTAATCATTGGGGATATTGAATTTAAAACGAACGCTTGCCGTTTTAGCGGGATTGCTTTTGTTCGTGAGGTTTGTTATTCAAAAAACTTAAAAAGATCCAATATATTGCCAACCCCGAAAAATTTAACAAATCGGCGTTTTTCTTATTCAACAGAAGAATCTATTCACTTTAGATTTTAACTACAGCGGCTGAAGTTTTATTTACTTTTACAGCTTTCAAGGTTTGTTGGTAACGCTGCGCGATTTCAGGATCTGAGTTTTTTTCGGCTGCAAAGAGTTTTTCGAACCATATTAAAGCTTTGTTGTATTCATTTCTGAAATAATACGCATTCGCCAAATTTTTATAAATAAATGGCGTGCCGTAGCCTTCCTGAACAACTTGTTCGTAGACGCGAACCACATCAATATCTTTATTAACGTCGGTTTTGGTGTTGGATTGTGAAAAGGAAACGGAAGTGATTCCTGCAAATAGCAGGAATGCAAGTAGGTTAGACTTGAATTTCATTTGGGGCTAATTTTTTAATTACAAACAACTGCAGTATTGTAGGTTTACAGTTGATTGTGTAGGTTAACATTGTAAAAAAACAAAAAAATCCACAATAAATTGTGGATTTTGATAGAAATTTTATTTCCTAAGCAAAAGATTTACAGCTTAATAACCTTTTTATGAATCTTTCCGAAGTCACCTTCAAAAGTAATAAGCAATGTTCCTTGCCAATTTTGATTAAGGTCTAATGTTATTTTTCCATTGCCATTTTCAACATTGGTTTCGTATAATTTTTGACCCAAAAGATTGTGGATTTCTACCTTTACAGAACCTTGAATTGCATTCATATTAAATGATACCTTACCAGTAGTTGGGTTTGGGTAGGCTGCTGAAATATGGTTCTGTGCCCATTCATCCACTGAAAGATTTTCAACCTGAATGGTCCAATAACCTTCTGGCGCTACTATGGGACGATTCAATTCCTTCCCAGAAAAGGCTTTGGCCCAAATGTAATATTCAATATTTCCTGGTGTATTTGGGATAGTCAAATCTGCGGTCCAATAATCGGAATTTGAAGGAGACATTTCAATTTCGTTGTAAATAAGGGAGCCCTCTTCCCTCCAAAAAACCTTGGCTTGTTCCACCAATGAAATATGTTTTATAAAAGCATCTATAGTTACCGTAGTGCCGGCATTAGCTTCATCAATGGGTTGATGAACAATCCAAAGTGGCTCTGCAACTCCAATGGTATGCGTGATGCAATGAATAGCTCCTTTTGAATTAATTAAATTTTCCCCGGTATTGTCCACATCTATTCCCACTACATTGTACCCTGGTAACATTTCTTGATATTTTGCAAGCGCAGGCCCATCAACATCTGGTCTATAGATTGGAACCATAATAGTTTTATTTACGAAAACAGCATTACTATAAGTATTGTATGGCCCGTTAGTGTCAGGATAATGTCCTGTGGTACTTGGAGGCGCATCAATCCATTCTATATTGTATGGGGTGCCAAAAGGAGATTGAAAATTGTCTAAAACATACTGGATATTCGCTTCAATTTGGGGACCATCAGCCACTCCGGGAGGATATTTGCTAACTAAAATTGTTTCTTCGTCAAGCAATTTCATGTGCATATCAATATGGTGAATAACGTCATATGGCAACGTATTCATTTTTACAAAACGATTGATTCCCATATATTCTTGCATAATTCCATCAATCTGGGCTTCGGTTTTAACGCTTACTCCGTAAGGATTTCCAGCAGCATTTTCATTCAAAATTAAATCTGAGGCAAAGGCGTTACCCAATCCATCACTCATATAGTTGCCGCCAGTGTTTACCAAATCATTGGTGCCAGAATTGGTTGTATAAAGCGGAATTCCTGCTTGAGCCGCATGTGCCACAGGCATTACATTGTCATTTGGGCGGGGACGGTTATAAATCCAATCAGTCAACGCAAGTTCGCCCACATCGTCTGAATAAATTGTGTTCCCGCCATAATCGCGAATCCAAATACTGTCCCAAGGAACATCTAGAAAAATTACATTGGTAAGGTCCACACCATTAGTGGTTAGGTAATTTGCCACTGAAGCTTCATTTTGTGTAGTTATTACAACTTTACATTCTTGAACTCCAGCTTGAACTATTTGCCGAAGGATAGTGGGATAGGAAGGATTCCAAGTAACTAAAAGATATTCCACCTCTTCCCATTCTGCTGCAGCGCGAACGGGACCTGATGGCGGTGCCGTTAGTCGCGGACTTGTAAACTGAAATTCCGAGACGAGTCCTTTTTCCGTTTCGGTGAGGTTGTGCGGAAGATTTTGTTTTTCCTGTGAAATAGCAAAAGCAGTTTGCAATGCCATCAACAATACCAAGAGGTATTTTGTGTAATATTTTTTCATCTGAATAGCGGATTGTGGATTACGAAGATAGGGGTTTAATTGATTTGATAAATATGCCAGAAAGAGTTTATTATAAAGAAAATTATTTAAGCATCACCAAAAACGCCTCTCTCTCAATCTCCTCGGCTCCTAAACTTTCCAAATGTGTATTATAAATCTGACAGTCAATAAACTTATAATTTTTATTTTTTATATCTTCTGCAAGATGATAAAAAGCCACTTTCGAAGCATCACTCACCAAGCTGAACATGCTTTCACCACAAAACACTTTTTTCTGGGGAAGATCCACTCCGTAAAGTCCGCCCACTAATTTATCTTTATCCCACACCTCAACTGAAACAGCGTTACCAGCTTTATGCAAAGCAATATATGCCCGTTGCATTTCTTCGGTAATCCAAGTTCCTGCTTGTCCTTTTCGCGGAGCAGTGGCACATTTTTTTATGACTTCAGCAAAATTTTGATTGAAAGTGATTTTAAATTTCTCACTGTTTAAAGTTTTCCGAAGACTTTTTGAAACCTTAAATTTTTTAGGAAACAAAACCATTCGCGGGTCTGGGCTCCACCAAAGAATGGGCTGATCATCTTCAAACCACGGGAAAATTCCAGAATTATAGGCAAGTAGCAACCGTTCCACCGAAAGATCGCCACCAATAGCTAGCAACCCATCAACGGTAGCCTCAGAAGTATTAGGAAACCAAAGTTGTTCAGTTAGATAATGCATTATTCAAAATTGGTGATAATTTTCACATAAAAAAACCTCGAAGAAAACCAATTTTTCTTCGAGGCCCTCAAAACCATGGGAATGGTTACCGCCCTTAATTAAAAGGGAAGATCGTCGTGTTCTTCTTCGTTAAAATCGTTAGCAGTTTCAAAAGCTTCAGCTGGTGGCATTGGTGGCATTTCGCCATTTCCAGCTGCTTGTGCTACATTTTCAACGCGCCATCCTTGTATGCTGTTGAAATATTTGGTTTCGCCCTGTGGGTTCACCCATTCACGCCCTCGGACGTTGATACTCACTTTTACGTCCTGCCCTACTTTGTAGCTGTTCAGCAAATCAGTCTTGTCCTGCACAAATTCAATCAAAATATGTTGTGGATATTGCTCTTCAGTAGTAATTACCAACTCACGTTTCCTAAAACCGTTGTTTCCGTAGGTTTTAGTTTCATCTATCATCTTAATTTTTCCTTGTAGTTCCATTTTCTTGCTTAATTATTTAATCTTTATTGTTTTCGTTCTATTTTTTGCTTAAAAGCACCTTCCAAGCCTCGTCAATTTTTCCTTCGCACAAAAAATCTTGCGCTTTCTTATGAATTTCTAAAGAATTGCCCTCATCTCGTAACCATTTCAATTCTTCAGAAGCATTTATAAAGATATTAATTTCTTCTGAATTTGGGAAATTTTCTATATTCCCCAACATACCCAAATCATTTCCTGTCAACACTTTGCTGTGGCGTATTTCTTCAGGAAGCGTATCCACGCCCATTCCGAGTGTTGTCAATGGTTTTGGAACTTCAAAAAGACCTTCTTTGGCACGACTGTACCAGTTGCCGCCAAGTCTTGAAACCGTATCGATTTTAAAAGGATCGATGGTTCCGTCTTCGCCTAGTATTTCTTCTTTTATGTGAATTTTCACCACTTCACAAATCACCAAATTTCCTGCACCACCTTCTGTACCGAGCGCAATAACTTCATTTACTTTACATTCCAATTGAACGGGAGCTTCTGCCACACGCGGTGGTTTTACCATTTCGGAAGTCAATTCTGTAAACCCCGCCTTTTCAAACTCGTTTACACCTTTTGCATATTCTGTGGAAGAAAGGGACATTTGCTGCACCATTTCAAAATTCACAATGTTAATAACTACTTCAGGCACTTCCAAAACATTTTCATAAGTATGCTTCGTGGTGTTGTCGCGACCACGTCTTGCCGGTGAAAAAACCAAGATTGGAGGTTTTGCACTAAAAACATTAAAAAAACTGAAGGGAGAAAGGTTCACGTTTCCTTCTTTATCTATGGTACTTGCAAAGCATATTGGCCTTGGCGAAACTGCACCCAAAAGGTATCCGTGCAGTTTTCCAGTAGATAATTCGTGTGGTTCTATAGAGATCATTACTTGCAAATGTACCCAAAGATTATAGCTTGTAAAAACTTGATTGTACAATAATATCAACATATTTGCTTTATATTTAAACTGGAAAAAATTTCTTTATGCTGCGGAAAAAAACGTTCTCCCGTTGGAGTTTTATTTTGGCTTCTCTTTTTATCATAAGTCTTATTTTGTGGAATACTTATATTTTCTTTATTCAATTAAAGGAAAACGAGCGCAAGAAAATGGAAATTTGGGCTGTGGCGCAGGAAGAGTTAGCGCAAAGTCTTGCGGGCGAGGGAAGTTCAGTGAGTGAAACGGCACTTACTATTATCCAAAGCAACAGCACTACGCCTATGATTCTTCATACACTAAAAGAGGACTTTTATGACGGAAGAAATATAGATTCCAAAATACTAAAAAATGAAGATGCCAGAGAAAAGCTTATTGAACGTTATACTTCAGAATACAAACCATTGGAAGTAAAGTATAATGACCAAGTGCTTTCGATAATTTATTTTGGAAATTCGCCCTTGATAAACAAACTGAAGTATTATCCCGCAGCCCTGATTTTGATAATTTTTCTTTTCATTTTAGCTGTTTATCTTTTTTACAAAACTTCCAAATCTGCCGAGCAAAATAGGCTTTGGGCTGGTATGGCAAAGGAAACTGCACACCAAATAGGAACACCACTTTCTTCATTGGTGGGCTGGGCCGAAATTTTAAAAACTGAAAATGTCAATCAGGAATATGTTGTTGAAATAGAGAAAGACATTTCCCGTTTGGAGACCATTACAGACCGTTTTTCAAAGATTGGATCAGTACCAAAGTTAGAACAGCATGATTTAGTGGAAGAAACAAAAGCTACTTTTTATTACTTGCAAAAACGTACTTCAAAACTTATAAATTTTCAACTTAACGTTCCCGAAAAACCAATTTATGTTCAAATGAATCCACAGCTTTTCAGCTGGACTATCGAGAATTTGGTGAAAAACGGAATTGATGCTATGAAGGGAAAAGGAAAAATAACCATCGCTATCGAGCAAAATTCAAAATATGCTTTGGTGCACATAACTGACACTGGAAAAGGACTCACAAAAAGTGAATTCCGTAAAATTTTTACCCCAGGGCACACAACAAAAAAACGCGGTTGGGGACTAGGCCTTTCACTTGCCAAACGTATTATTGAAGAATATCACAACGGAAAGATAAAAGTATTGAAAAGCGTTGTGGGCGAAGGTACCACTATGGAAATTTCCTTAAAGACTGAAAACTAAGTTATGAAGACCAACACATTACATACTGCCAGACTAAAGAATAACTGCCCCACTTGTTTTGGAACAGATGGCTTGGAAATTACCTTTACACAAGAAGAGAAAGAAACTCCATTCTTCAAAAAACCTGCACTCCAGATTGATGAAAAATTGTATTGCCACACCTGTAAAAACACCATTTACCCCGTAAATTGGACGGAAGACATTGATCGTGTCTTTGATTATAACAAAAAAATAGCAGAAGCCAATAAACAATATTTAAAGGTGAAACCGCTATTTTATATTTTAATTGTTGTGGCAATTGTTATTGTTGCCGCCGTGGTTTATTTTTTGATTCCTACGGTTTAATTTTTTCTGAAATTGCTTCGGCCAAAAATTCGAATTCCTCTGATGTCATTTTCACCTTTTTGGTAAAACGCATATCGTCCATTTCATTCAATGGAATTAGATGTACGTGCACGTGAGGCACTTCCAATCCTACAACGGCCATACCTACCCTTTTACACGGAACGGTTTTTTCTAAGCCTCGAGCAACTTTTCGGGAAAACTGCATCAATTGCAGATACATATGTTCGCCCATATCAAAAATCTTGTCAATTTCTTCCTTTGGAACACAGAGTGTATGCCCCTTTGCATTTGGGTTTATATCCAAAAAAGCGATGAAATTATCATCTTCCGCCACTTTGTAGCACGGTATTTCTCCTTCAATTATTTGTGTGAAAATTGATGCCATAACTAATTTCTTGAAATTTCTAATATTTCAAATTTAAGCACGCCATTGGGCACCTTTATTTCGGCAACCTCTCCTACTTCTTTTCCCAACAATCCGTGACCAATTGGAGAATCTACAGAAATTTTTCCGGTTTTAAGATCGGCTTCACTTTGCGCAACTAACTTATATGTCATTTCCATGCCATTATTTTGATTCTTAATCTTTACGGTTGAATGCACCAGAACTTTGCTCAAATCCAATTGTGATTCATCTATCAAACGGGCATTTGCAAGCACTTCTTCCATTTTTGCAATTCGCATCTCCAGCATTCCCTGTGCTTCTTTGGCGGCGTCATATTCTGCGTTTTCGCTCAAGTCACCTTTATCGCGGGCTTCGGCAATGGCGTTAGACGCCTTTGGGCGTTCCACATCGCGCAGCTGGTCCACTTCATCTCTTAATTTTTTTAATCCTTCGGCAGTGTAATAAGATACTTTACTCATAACTTCGTCGTTTGTGTATGCAGAACATACCTATTCTTTAATATAACAAAATCCCGACTCGTGGCGGGACTCACTTAATAAATTGAAAAAATCCCATACTGTGACGGGATTGTGTTTAACAAATATACTAAAAATTTACTTGTTTTGTAATTTGTTGTAATTTCGGCCTTAAAATTTAATTGTATTTATGAAAAAAATAGTTCTTCTTATTTTTATTGGTATTGGAATGCTATCGTGCTCAAAAAATGACGACAAACAAGAGCGCAATCCCTTTTTAACTGATCCTGCGGTAAACCTAAATTTAAATTTGAATCTACCGGAATACAATTCTTTAAAATTTCCAGGGAATTATATTATTACCAGTCAAGGAATCAAAGGAATTGTAGTTTATTGTATTAGTGAAAACCAATATTTAGCTTTTGATCTTACAGATCCAAACCATGTACCAAGCAGTTGTTCGCGTATGGAATTGACCGGCGTAATTGCTAGTTGCCCATGTACAAATGACGACAATGAGTATTTTATTACTTCAGGACAACACACTACCGAACCAGGCAGTAAGTATCCTATGCAGCAATACAATGCACAGTTAAGTGGGAATACCGTTATTGTTAGCAATTAAAATTTTATCGTCGCCCCCAGTAAAAAATTAATAGTGGCCTGCGGATAATAACCAGCACCTTCAACCGTAGTAACAGTTCCTGGATTACTGAAATCGTCATCATAAGTATAAAAGTAACCGTTAGAAATATATTTCACATTAAAAATATTGTTCACTAAAGCTGAAAAAACCACTTCTTTTACCCACGGAAGATTATCCAAAGTATAAACAATATTTAAATCATTGATAAAGTAGCTGTCCAATTTTGAAGCTTTGCTATCAATATTTCCCATATACTGCTCGCCTACAAATTTTGAAAGAAAACCTAATTGCAATTGTTTAGTTGGCGAAAATTCCAGCATATTTCCGGCAACCACCGTTGGCGAAAACGAAATGTTTGTGTTGCCGAGATTTACCAATTCACCATTGTGTGAGGTGACAAAATCTACATTTTTATTAGTGCTCAAAGCTATATTTGGAATAGTTCTTAAGTTTTTCAAAAGTTGAATTTCGGCATCAATCTCTAATCCCAATCGGTAGCTTTTTCCGCTGCTTGTTCTTAAACCTGCACCCACATCGTTCAATTCGCCGGAAAGCACCAATTGATCTTTGTAATTCATATAAAAAACATTTGTGCTAACCTTTGTACTTTCCGAAGCGAAACGCCAGCCAAGTTCAAAATCGTCCAGTTTTTCAGGTGTGATAATTCCTTGTTCGTAATCATTTCTTGAAGGCTCGCGGTGCGCTTTCCCGTAAGAAAAATAGAATTGGTTTGAAGTGTTCAACTTATAAGTCAAACCTGCTTTTGGGTTGAAAAACGAATAGTTTTCATCAATATTCAACGGCAATAAATCTGAAGTAATTCCCGAAGTATTATAATTTAAAAACCTGCCCTGCAAATCGCCGAAAAAACTCAATTGATTACTGATTCTGTAGGTTGCTTTTGAAAAAATGGTAAACTCACTTTTCTCACCATTTCCTTCGTAATACCGATCGCGGATTTCAGAATTGCTGGCGTAGCGGGCCCAAATTACTTCGCCATAATGATCGCCTGTGTAATAGCTGTAAAAAGCTCCACCAGTAAAATCAATTTTATCGTTTTTATAATTAACGTTTGCATTTGCTGCATAAAAATCGTTATCCAACCATCGGCGACGGATTAAATCGGTTGTATTTATGGTATCGCCGTCAATTGTAATCGGTTCGAAACTGTATGTTTCAAAATCTTCGTCTTCTTTATATTGCTCAAAATAGCCTTCCCCTTTTGTGTAGTTAAAAGAAACATTCGTGCTCCAATTATTGTTGAAACGCTGGTTCCAAAGCAATTGATAATGATCCTGCGCATAATTATCTACTTCATTATCGTAAAATTGAATATTTCCATCTTCATCAGTGTACTCTCCTACGGTGTTGTAGGTTCTATCATTCTTAAGTTTTTCCGGGTCTTCCAAGCCATTCCATGACTGATAGGTTTCTTCCCTTCCTCCAAAAACTAATGCTTTTATCAGGGTATTTTTATTCACAAACGCTCCCTGTAGAAAATACGATTTCAAGTCTGAACTAGCTCTGTCTACATAACCTTCGGATTGAATGGTTGACAACCTTCCCGCTAATTCAAAATGGTCCGAAAGTAAGCCAGTGCTAAACTTGACGTTGTGTTTATGGGTGTTAAAACTTCCGAAGGAATTTGAAATTTCACCATAGGCTTCGTTTGAAACGGCGTCGCTCAACAAATTCAAACTTGCTCCAAAAGCTCCCGAACCATTGGTGGAAGTTCCAACGCCGCGTTGCAATTGTAGACTTTGAACCGAAGAAGTAAAATCGGGCAAATTCACCCAAAAGGTTCCCTGACTTTCAGAATCGTTGTAGGGAATTCCATTCAACGTTACATTCACTCTTGAAGCATCGCTCCCGCGCACCCGAATGTAAGTATAACCCACGCCAGCGCCAGCATCACTTGTGGTGACGACCGATGGAAGATAATTGAGCATATACGGAATGTCCTGCCCTAGGTTTCGCTTTTCAAGCTCTTCTTTGTCGAGATTGGAGTGTGTAATAGGCGAATCGGCAGAAACGCGAACGGCTTGCACTAAAACTTCGTCCAAAGATTCAATCTTAGTAGAATCTTGCGGTTTTTCCTGAGGTATTTCCTGTGCGGAAACAGAAACAAATAATGAAGTAAATACTGCGGAAATCAATAACTTTTTCATTCGTACTATTTTAAATTATACGAATAAAAGGGGCGTTATTCTTGGTTCATTAAATGGTTACATAAAAAAACCCTGAGAATAGTGCGTCGTGCAATATTACAGGGGGTTCCTATTTATATCCCTTGGCAGCATTACCCGCCCAGGTTCTTTGGGTATAATCTCAGCCAGAATGATTAACGATTTTTTATTTTCGATTTCAGAATTACTTCTGCAATCAACAATCTTAAATTTACAATCGTTAATCCCTTAGCACCCCTTTGAGATGTTTGGCAAAGATACAATTCATTTTATTTATTCAATTGAAATTTTTATCATATCCTTAATACTTCGCTTTTTTTATAGTCTTTACATTTGAGCGATGGCCACTTCAAAAAATAAATTCACTTTTAAGATTATCCTCAGCTATCTTATTTTGGGGGCTTTGTCTGTTTTAGTAGGCTTTTTTTTATATTCAGAATTTAAAAATTTTACTGCCGAATCTGCTGAAACTACAGGCGAAAAAAAATTCATCGAAACTGGAACACTTATCAATCTGGTTTATGAAACCGACGGATTTTCAAGGCTCGCGCTTTTAACCGAAAGCGATGACGACTTTGAAAAATATATGGTCAAGACTGATTTGCTTTTCCGAAAAATTGAACAGATTAAATCGCTTACCAATAACGATTTCCAAATAAAACAGTTAGACAGTGTTAATTCACTGCTCCAAGAGAAAAATCGAAATATTGAGCAATTGCGCATCCTGCGACTCACAAACCAAAAAGACACTTCGCTAGATGATATTATGCGTGAAGTGCGCAAACTGGAGGCTTCCGTTGGATTAAATTCTGTAGAATCGTTAATAAAAAATCCTTCAAAGCTCAATAATCAGGAGCTTAAAGTCTGGCAAAATTATGCAGACTATCTCAATAGAGATGTTACGCGCGATACTTCTACCGTCAAGTCGAAAACTGTAGATTCTATGCTTACGGCTTCACGTTATATTGTGGCGGAAGCGAAAAAGGAAAACTCGAGAATCCGCGAATCTTTGATGCAAAAGGAGAATGAATTGATCCGCAACGACCTTAATATTTCTGAACGTTTGCGCGAAATAATTGCCAGTTTTGATCGTGAAATTACAAAGAACAACAATTTAGAAAAGCAACAACGCTCGGAATCTATGGAAAGAACCAAACAGATTTTGAAATTTGCTGGCATTTTGGGCGGTATTGTGGTTTTACTATTTTCCTATTTTATTCTTTCAGACTTTTTTAGAGCGGAGCGTTTCAAAAAGAATTTAGAAGAATCAAAAAATTATGCCGAATCGCTTCTAAAAAGTCGCGAACAACTTATTTCCACAGTAAGTCACGATTTAAAAACTCCATTGAATACTATCAGCGGATATGCAGAATTGTTTGAAAATTCAAATCTTTCCGAAAAACAGAAATACTATTTGGGACAGATTACTTCCAGCTCACATTTCATTTCGCATTTGGTAGATGATTTACTGGATTACTCCAAATTGGAAGCAGGAAAATTACCTATTGAAAGCATTCCTTTTTCACTTGAAAATATAATTCTCGATGCCGGAAATGCAGTAAAACAGCTATACCTTCAAAAACCTATTGAGTTAAAAATTTCAATTTCCGAAGGAATAAAAAGTCAAATTTTTGAAAGCGATCCATTGCGAATTCGGCAAATTATAAATAATTTGGTGGGGAACGCCTTCAAGTTTACGGAACAAGGCAGCGTAGAAATTAAGGTAGAGGAACTAGAAAAGAAAAATAAAATCTCAACCATTCAAATCTCCGTTATTGACACAGGAATTGGCATTTCTGTAGAGAAACAAAAACTTATTTTCAACGAGTTTACACAAGCCGAGACTGAAATTGCACATAAATTTGGCGGCAGTGGTTTGGGGTTGGCAATTTCAAAAAAACTGACCGAGCTTTTGGATGGAACTTTAAAAGTGAAAAGTGTTGTGAATGAGGGAAGTTCTTTTATGCTTTCACTTCCATTGAAAAAATCGGAAAGGATTTTGCCCAAGATTTCTTCAGAAAAAACAGATTTATTGGAAGATTTAAAAGCTATAATAATTGACGATGACGAAACAATGCGTGCGCTTTTACAGGAAATCTTCGAACAAATGAATATTGCTTCGGAAGCTTTTAGCAGTTTTGAAAATTTTAAAACAACGTCTATTAAAATTAATTATGACTTTGTTTTAACCGATATTCAAATGCCAGAAACCGATGGTTTTACAGTTTTGAAGAGATTGAAAAATGATGAAGTTTCTTCCTATAAAAATCAACCAATCATAGCTATGACGGGAAATCGGGAACATAGTCGTGATTTTTATTTTGAAAAAGGTTTTGCAGAAATGCTTCCGAAGCCATTTTCGAAACAGGAACTTATAACGGTTTTGGAGAAAATTTTTCCGCAAACCAACAGTTTTTTAGAAGAAGTAAAAGTGGACGAAACACACCAAAATAGTTCTTCCAATAACGATAAATTTGATCTTTCCCTTTTAAAATCTTTTTTGAATACCCCACAAGCTTTAGATGAAGTTTTAACCATTTTTAATTCACAAACGGAAATGGATTTACTTGAAATAAAAGCAGCAATTTCAGAAGGAAAAGTTCAACCAATTAAGGAAATCGCTCACCGAATGCTCACGATGTTTCGTCAGATACAAGCAAAAGAAGTAATTCCTATTCTCGAAAAATTAGAATTTTATAGTGTTGAAACTATTGAAATTGTAGAAATGAAAATGGATTATGAAAAACTAGTATTGAACATTCGGGATTTACAAAAAGGCTTATAAAACAGCTGATTTTACAAATCTATTTTATAATGCTCAAGTTTATTATAAAGCGTTTTACGGGTAATATTCAGCAGTTTCGCTGCCTTTGTTTTATTGAAATCGGCTTCCTTTAAAGCATTCAAAATAAGTTGTTTTTCGTTGCTTTCTTTTGAAAAATCTACTTTTTCTTTTTTAGATTTTTCAGAAAATAAAACCTCACGCGGTATAACATCCAACGGTATTAAACTTGAATTCGTCAATAAAACAGAGCGTTTAATTACGTTTTTCAATTCGCGAAGATTGCCTGGCCACGCATAGTTTTTAAAGGCTTCTTCCACTTCTTTTGAAAGTCCTAAAACCTCTTTTCCTAATGAGGTATTTGCCTCTGCCAAAAAATATTCAATAAATAGAAAAAGATCTTCTTTGCGTTCGTGAAGTGACGGAATGTGTATAGAAAATTCATTTAATCGATGGTACAGATCTTCACGAAATTTTCCTTCGGAAACTGCTTTCAGCAAATCTTCATTGGTCGCAGAAAGTATGCGGACATCAACCTCAATTTCGGTATTGCTGCCCACGGGTTTTATTCTTCTTTCCTGCAAGGCACGCAACAATTGAATTTGGTTTTCATAGGAGAGATTGCCAACTTCATCTAAAAAAAGTGTGCCACCATCGGCTGCTTCAAAATGGCCTTTTTTGTCATTTACAGCACCAGTGAAGCTTCCTTTTACATGGCCGAAAAATTCACTTGCCGCAATTTCTTTTGGAATAGCGCCACAATCTACAGCAACAAAGCTTTTATCTTTTCGCGAGCTATAATTGTGAATTGCCTTTGCAGCAACTTCTTTCCCCGTTCCACTTTCTCCTTGAATCAACACACACATATCTGTTGGTCCGACGAGTTTCAAGTATTCATTGAATTTTTTTGAAGTTTCGCTGATTCCCACAACAAATCGGGGTTTTTCAGAAGTAGTTTTAGGGGTAGTTGTTTTTTTCTCTTCAATAGTTTCTGAAACAGAACTTTTCGAAGTAATGCTTTCCGACCCTTCAATATTTTGAATATCCTCTTCAATAATCATCAATAATTCCTCAGGCCGAAAAGGTTTTGAGATATAATCTAAAGCGCCTTTTTTAATGGCCTTAACCGCTGTATCAACTTCAGCGTAGCCAGTCATTAAAATCACTTTTGTGTTTGGGGAAGTTTTTTGGGAAAATTCAAGCAACTCCAAACCAGAATCGTCTGGAAGTTTTAAATCAGTAATGAGCAGATCAAAATTATTTTCAGTAATCGCTTTTCGTGCATGTTCACCAGTAAGTGAAACAGAAACCTGAAATCCTTTTCTTTCCAAAAAAGAGGTGATCATTTTTCCAAAAGCTATATCGTCTTCAACTATATGTATTTTTTGCGCCATTACTTTTTCTGAGAACGTAAAAATAGCGAGTATAAGGCTGGGCAAGCTTTAAATTTATCATAAAAAAAGGCACCCAAAAATTGGATGCCTTTTTCTGAAGTATTGAATCTAAAAATACCTGCAGTTTACTGCTTCTTCATATCATTCTTAATCCACTCACCTTTTGCATTTGCATACACTGTAGCAGCTTTTTTATCTGCAGTGGCAAGTTGAATTTTATATTCTCCGTTGGCATTCACATAAGCTTTTGAAATGGTAGCGCCGCTAAAATCTTTAGCTACGGCATCTTGAACTGTTTGTGGTACCTCAGAAGTTTTTACTTCTTTATAATCTTGTATTGGAGCAGCAATAGCAACGGTTTCAGCATCTTGTGCAGCTTCAATTCTTGTTTCAACTTGCGTTTCAACGGCAGTTTGCTTTTGCTCATTCATTGCAGTTGGTTCTTTTTCAGTTTGTGCAGTTGCGGCGGTTAAACCTCCTAATAAAATTGCTGTACTTAAAATTAACTTTTTCATAATGTTTGTGTTTAAATATTTATTTATTCGTTTCTAAGTTTGTTTGTTGACTTGTATATAGAAAAAGTAGTGCCAGAGAAATAGGGTTAGAGAAATAACCATTAAGTATATGAATAACAGCAGTTTATGTAAATATGTAAAATATTTAATTTTTAGGAAAGTGTGTAAATAAAAGGACAACTGTATAAAAAATACACAGTATTTGTGTAAACACTATTCAATTTTTGGCGGCTTCCGGTTGGATTTCTTGAAAGCATTTTCCTTTTTTGATTTTAAACGTCTTTCAATTGCACCTTTTGAAGGTTTTGTTTTTTTTCGTGGCTTTGCAACTTTTAGATTTTGCTGAAGTAATGCAACCAATCTTTCAATCACAATGCCTTTATTACGATGCTGGCTTCGAGTTTCGCCACATTGAAGTGTAATAAATCCTTCGGAAGAAATTTTTGAAGCTAGCTTGTTTCGAAGTCGTTCTTTTTCCGTTTCAGAAAGTGCTTGGGAAGCATCCAAATTAAATGAAATGGCAACTTTTGAAGCAGTTTTATTGACGTGCTGCCCACCCGGACCGCTACTGCGGATGGCTTTAAAGTTTAATTCTGATATTACAATTTCGGTGTTCATTTAGGTTGGTGCACTTCGCTTAATAGATCGTTTACTGTTTTTACAGGATTAAAAGTAATAAGCGGAACTTCTACAAAAACAGTATTCCAATTTGCCATCGCTCCGTTCCAAAGCCCGGGAAGTTCCAATGCTTTTATGGGTTTTCCTTGATAGGATTTTAGCGAAATAAAACCTGCGTCAGGATCTGAAAATTTCAGCAAATTATATTTTTCACCTTTATAATTACGAACACCACAAACCAAATCAACAGGATTAAAGTGTGTGGCTTTGTCAACTAGCTGTCCTTTTTGTAGATTTTCGTGATCAATCTGCGACATTTCCACAATTTGATAAGAAAGTTTTCCGTCTTTATCCTTTATAAGAAATGGCCCTCCCCCAGGCGCCCCCGTGTTTTCAACTACACCGCAAATACGTATGGGACGTTCCAAAACTTTCAAAAGTGTTTCTTTTTTTGCTGAACTAATTTGGATTTTTAATTCTTCGGAAATAAACTCAGAAGCATTTTTCAGTATTTCATCCGAAGGATTTTCAGATTGCAGTTTTTCTGTAAATTTAAAAATTTGTTGCTGTAACAAAATCAATTTTCCAGCCAATACTTTTTTCTGAAATGCAATGGTTTCCACATAATTTTGTGAAACCACATTGTCAATATTTTTTATAAAAATAATGTCCGCATCCACATCATTTAAGTTTTCCAATAATGCTCCGTGCCCTGATGGGCGGAAAAGCAAATCTCCATTTTCATCAAAGAATATATCATTTTCAGCGGTTACAGCGATAGTATCGGTTTCCTTTTTCTGAAACGAGTACGAAATATTAAAGCGAACTCCTGTTCTATTTTCAACAATATCCTTTACTTCGTCAAAGCGCTTTTTAAATTTTTTCTCGTGGCCTTCGGAAACTGTAAAATGAAGATTGGCTATGCCATTTGCTTCAGCATAAAAAGCAGCTTCGTACAATTGTTCCCCAAAAGCAGTTGCATAATTTTCGTCGTATTTATGAAAAGGAACAAGCCCTTTTGGGGTGTTACTGAAATTCAATCCTGTCTCTTCCAGCATTTCCTTTACGAACAAATAGTATTTTTTTCCTTTCTCAAAATTATCATAACCAGAATATTTTTTTTCCAATTTTTCACTCACCAAAGCTGAAAAAGCAAATTTTTCAATAGCGTTAAAAAATATTCTCAAATTTTGGTTTTCTTCTTTTTGAAGGAACGCTTCAATCTGGTCATTTTCAAAATCAAAATTCTCCAAGAACTGATGCAAAAACTTAAACATACGTGTAGCAGCCCCAGAAGCGGGGACAAATTTCAATAAATCAAGTCTGTCTTTTTCGGATTCAAAAAGACTGGCAAAATGTTGCTGCTCCTTTTCTGAAAACACTTTGATTCCATTATCGGCAGAAGCGGGTTCTACAATATTAGCGAAAGGAATTCCTTCCTTAAAAATTTGTAATTGCTTTACTAAATTGACCACGGAAAGACCGTGATTCTTTATTTGTTGCAGGTTTTTTTCTGTAAACATTTTAGTTCTTCTTCAGCAATGCGTCAATAATTCTGACGGCGTTTTCAAATCTTTCTTTTTCGTTTCCCTTCAAAACTTGATATGGGAAATCCTGTTCTTTTAATTCGGACTCGAAAATACGAAACATTTCCTCGCGATTGTTTGGCCTGTCACGTAAATCGTCCGCTTCCCAAGGCGTATCAATATAGGTTAAAAGATAGATGCTATATTTTTTTTTGGTTGCTTCGTTTTTTATTTCCGAAGGGCAAAATCCGTTGTAATAATATTCGGAATAAACTTTAAGTTCGAGTAAGTTTGTATCGCAAATCAACAGATTTTCAACTTGTTGCGAAGTTTCATTTTCTAGTTTCAATTGGCCTTTTGCAATTGGAATTAAATCTTCTTTTTCAACTAATTTATTTTCGGAATTCCACTTTTTCTGAAGGTATTCACGCATAAATTCGGGTACCCAAAGTGTATTGTAATGGTTCGCCAATTGTTTAGCCAAAGTAGTTTTCCCCGTAGATTCGGGACCGTATAAAACTACTTTTATCAATTCAGCAGGCTGGTTTCGGGTATGTCGAGATTTTTCTTCCACGCGCGGTATCCGTAAATGGCAATAATAGTGAATAAAAGGTATTGAAACGAAGTAAAAACGAGTCCTTTATAAAGGTATAGTGGCACGGAAATGATATCACCAATAATCCAATAGATCCAGTTTTCGAGTTTTTTTTTCGCCATAAGCCACATTCCCACAAAGAATATTGCTGTGGTAACTGTGTCAACGTAAGCAGTCCAATTGTTCCATTTATCGAAATATTTATAAACAGCGAACACGAAAACCAACGTCCCAATAAAAATATAAATTGACTTTTTATTCTCTGATTTTGTAGCTTTTGTAATAGGAGTATAATGAGTGTCGTCCACTTTTCGGGTCCAAATATACCAGCCATAAATACTCATTGCGAAGTAATAGGCGTTTATCATCATATCGCCCAAAAGTCCATAAATAGCGAGAATATATACAAAAATTGCGGTACTAATGATACCCGTCGGGTACACCAAAATATTATCCTGTTTACTGAACCAAACGCTCAAAAACCCAAAGAATACCCCAAGCAATTCCAGCACTATTAAATAAGTTGGAATGTCTTTGTACTGCGCAAAAAACCATTCAAAAATGGGGCTCATAATCGCTGCGGTCAGATTTTACTATTTTTATATAAAGCAGCCCTCTTTCCACCGCATCCAATGCAATTTTCATTTCCTTTTGAAGTAGATTCATCACGGCATCATACTCACCGTAAACCTGTGTGCTCAGCGGGTTTTCCAAAACTGTAAATTCGGAATTCCGCAAGCTTTTTATGAAATTTATGATTGCAGGTTCGTAATCGTCTTGTAAAGGTGTAAGGGTTAATTCAACTGAAATTTTCATTTTCAATTTTTTTTCAAATTTACAAGTTTCGATTGGTGTCTCTTAGAGTTTGAACTTAATTTTTTTATCTTTAAATCAATCTAATTTATTCTATTGAAAATAAATATACTTTACAGTATAGTTTTAGCTGCAATCCTACAAGGGTTTTGGTTGAGTTTTTTTATTCTTTTTACTAAAAAATTTAATACGAAGGCCGCAAAATTTTTAGGACTTTTAATTTTAGCTGTTACACTTACCCAATTACAGTATTTTTTAGGAGAGATCGGCATCATTTCATGGCGGCAATTTAATGCAATCCATTTGCCGTATGAGTTTTTACAAGCTCCATTCCTTTATTTCTTTGTGAGCTTTTATTTATACCCAAATAAGATTGTTCGCAATATTGAAAAAGCACTGTTTATTCCAGCGGCATTTTTTTTAATGCTCACATTATTATATAAGATAATTGCTTTTACAACAATTGAAAATTGGAAGGATCAGCCAGTTCTCAAGGCCTTGGCAAACATTAATGTTTATTACGGAGAGGTAGTAAATCTGCTATTATTGTTTATAGTAGTTGCGGCATCATTGTACAAATTATTTACACAAGATAGAAATACGAAGACATATAATACTAAAATTATAAGTGCCGAATTGGTGTGGCTCAAAATTTTATTACTTGTTATATTAATAGTAATTCTTTCTTATTCTTATTATGTATTTCAATTTTTTATAGATGCAAATGCTTCGTATTTTCTCGTTGATATTACTGTAAGCATTTTAATATATGCATTAGGTTATATTGGAATTCAAAAAATGAATATTATAAAAGAACGTGAAAATATTAGAATGTTTAATCGTTCACACCAACAGCTATATTCTGTAGTCGAAGATTCAAAAAATGAAAACATTTCAAAAATTGTAGAGATTGTAATAAATAAACAGCGATTTCTTGATCCAAATTTTTCTTCTGACACTTTAGCTGACGAACTTCAGCTTAGTAAAAGTCATCTTTCACGTATTTTTAATAATGAAATGAATGTGAGCTTTACTGATTATATAAATACACTTAGGGTAGAAGAAGCCAAAAAACACCTCCAAACCCCAGAATTTTCAAATTATACTTTAGTAGCTATCGGTTTAGAAGCAGGCTTCAATTCAAAGACCACTTTTAATACCACCTTCAAAAAAATAACAGGGCAAACGCCTTCCCAGTTTAAAAAAACAGTATCAAATTAGTTCCAATTTTTGCTATTTGCAGTAATCCGAACACCTAAAATACTAGAGCACGCTACTTTCGATTCATAATTAATTTAAAACCCAATATTATGAAATCGTTCAAAACAATTTTCTCGGCACTTCTTTTATTTTCAATTTTTCAACTTTCCGCAAATGCACAATTAAAAACTTTTACCAATAGCACAGGTAACAATCTTTGGCAAGATGCAGCCAACTGGTCACCCGGTGGAGTGCCACAAAATTCAAATGACGTATTGATTCCATCTGGTTCTGAGGTAGATGTAGCTGTTCTCACAGCAGTAAATGCTGTTACCTTAGAAGCCAATGCAGTGCTTAATATTATGACCGGTTCACAATTTAGAACTTTTGGAGGAGCAACGTATGCTGCAGGCTCAATTATTAATTTTGAGGGAGGCTATTTTAGCAGTTATAATTTTTCTGCTACTATTAATGGTCAACTAAATATTTTTGGAGCTGACATAAAACATCTGGCAGGCAATATTTTAATAAACAGTCAGATGAATGTTGCATCTGGAGTATTAGACTTAGAATATAGTGGAAGCGCCAGCGAATTCTTAACAATTACTTCAAGTGGAGTAATGACCGTGGGTGATGCCAGCTTTGCCAGCGCGCCTTTTGGTGGGCTTTTAATTAATGAGGGATTGATTCAAAAAACATCAGGCGCTGGAACATTTACAATTAGTAGTACGTTTGAAAATAATGACGGCACCATAAATATAGATAGTGGTTCTATGATGCTTTCAGGACTTATGACTTTAACAGATGGAGAATACAATGTAAATTCAAATGGATTTTTAGAATTAAATGGCGATATTCCAAATTTTATAATCGGAACCCTTACAGGGCAATTAGATGGTCCGTTTATAGTTGATGGTGGTGGTTTGAGAATTGAAAACAATGGCGTAAATTTTTTAGATTTTTCTGGTCCTGCAGGAGTAGTATGGCGTGGAGGTACTCTTACTGCACAAGCAGCAGCAGGAACCGTTTTAGTAAATAATGGACTAATAAATTTTACAGGAACAGGCAGCCAACAAACACAACTTTCAGGTGGTGCGGTATTTAAAAATGAGGGTACTATTTTATTTGATGCAGCAGCAAACAATCTTTCTATCGGACAAGGTTCAATATTCGAAAATCGTGAACTTGGTGTTATTACAGTTGTAGATGGCGTTATTATAACTGGCGGACCTTTTATAAATACTGGCCTTATCCAAAAAACTACTGGCACAGGCACTGCAACCATAAGAAGTTTAACTAATAATAGCCCAGGTATTCTAAATATTGAAATAGGAAATATGGATTTTAATGATTTGTATGAAGGTGATGGCACCATAACTGGTGCCGGCTCTATTGGTACAGTTGCTTTTATAAGTATTGATGGAACCATTGCCCCAGGAAATAATGGCCCAGGCACGTTAGATTATAACATACAATTCGATTTTGATACAACCCCAAACTGTGTGTATCAATTAGAAATAAATGGAATTACACCAGATACCGAACACGATCTATTTGCTATAAACGCACCTGCAAAACTCAATGGTACTTTTGATATTCAATTAGGCTATGCGCCGCAGCTTAATGATGAGTTCGTAGTAATTACCGCAAATAGTATAATTGAATGTAATTTGCCGGCACAGGTTACAGCAACCTTTGGCAATGGCACGTATACCTATGATGTTGTTTGTAATCCAGAAAATGTAACCTTGAAAGTAGTCAACATTGTTTTGGGCGTAGAGGAAAGTCAACTTTCAAATGCAGTTTTATATCCCAATCCAACTTCGGGAAATTTCAATATTGATTTAGGAAAAGATTATTCAGAAATAAATACAACCATCACAAACATCCTCGGGCAAGTAGTTGCTTTTGAACGATATGTAAATACAAATACCTTAGAAGTAAACCTTCAAGGTAGTCCGGGGATTTATTTTGTGAATTTAACAACTGCGGAAGGAGTTTCTGAAACTTTGAAAATTATTAAGAATTAATTTAAAACAAAGGAAGGCAGGGCAAGAAACCATCGTAATATTACTCTGAATATACGCTTAGTCCGAGCAAATTAGTATAGCAAATTAACAGATTTTCAGTTATTTATGAAATTGATTATTACAAGTTCATAATCGTCTTGCAATGGCGAGAGTGTTAGTTAAATTTTAATTATTTTTATAATTTATAATGTGGCTTCGGCTCCGCTCAACCACCGAATGGTCATTGAGCGGAGCCGAAATGACTACTTTCAAATGTAGTGCCCATAACAATCATATCTGCCCCCGAATTATAAGCCAATTGTATTTGATACTCTGTTTTTATACCGCCACCAACAATTAAAGGAACATTGATAGCGTTTTTTACTTCGGAAATTATTTCAGGATTTACAGGATATTTTGCACCACTGCCCGCTTCCAAATAAATAAGTTTTGCCCCCATAAATTGTCCCGCCAAAGCTGTATTCACAATCAATTCAATATTTTCTTGTGAAAGCGGTTCCGTTTTCGTCACTTTTGATACGGAAGAATCAGTTCCACCATCAATTAAAATATAGCCTGTGGAAATAATTTCCAAAGAAGAGTTTTTCAATTTTGAAATGGATTTTATCTGTTGACCTATTAAATATTCTGCATTCCGTCCTGAAAGTAAGGTTAAGAACAAAAGGACATCAGCCAAAGGTGTAATATGTGAATGATCGCCTGGAAATAGAAAAACGGGAAGTTTAGATTCCGCTTTCAACGCTTTTACTGTCTCTTCGGTTTCTCCGTTTGCTACTGTACTTCCACCTACAAAAAGATGTGTAGTCTCGTTTGGTATTTTTTTGAGAAATAATTTTACTGAAGAAATATTAAATTTTTCTGGATCAATCAAAATAGCAAGTTGCTTCTCTTTCTTTGCAACCGATTTTAGAAAAGTCTTGTAAAAAATTCCTTCCATTTAGTTTTTTTCAGAAATAAGAGCGTAAGCACAAGTGAATTCTTCAAACTCTAAAAAATCTACATTGTATTTTTCCTGTTTTTCCGCATAAGTTACGGTAGCTATGGTTTTAGTCTCATCAAGCATAAAATCTTCCACAACAATATTTTCTAAAAAGCTGACTCCTTTTTCAGCAAAACTTTTATAGAGTGATTCCTTGGCACACCAAACGATGGTAAGTTTGCGCATTAAAGCATCCTCATTTGCAAAAATTTTATAGGCTTTTAAAGGAGTGAATTTATGGGCAATGCGAAGAATTTTATGTCGCTGCATTTCAATATCAATACCTACTTCGGTATCACTAATAATAATGGCAGAAAAGTTAAAGGAATGTGTAATGGAAATATGCTTATCGTCCGTTAAATGTGGCTTTCCGTTTTCGTCGTAATATAAATCGTGATCGGTATATCCTTCCAAAGCCATCAAATGTCGAATACTCATAAAGCCACGACGATGAAGATCACTTTTCATATTAAATACCCTATTAGAGCAGTTTTCTGTAAGATTTATTCCCTGCGAGAGCGCTTCAAAAGACTCTTCGATCTTCCAAATGAAGACTTTAGTGTGAGGATTTACTGTTATAGTTTTGTAAAGTGGCATAGAATTTTAAAGGATATTATGTACTTTTGCGGACTGAAAAACAGAAATTAGTTTTAATAAATGCTCGTACTTTCGGGTATAAATATAATAAATATGTCAACGAAAACTGTGCCTTACACGGCGTTTAAAGTAAAAGATATTTCCCTTGCAGATTGGGGAAGAAAAGAAATTGAGCTTGCCGAAGCGGAAATGCCTGGGCTTATGAGCTTGCGTGAAGAATACGGAAATGAGCAGCCATTAAAAGGTGCGCGCATAGCTGGATGTCTTCACATGACCATTCAAACTGCCGTACTTATTGAAACTTTAAAAGCTTTGGGCGCAGAAGTTACTTGGAGTTCTTGTAATATTTTCTCTACCCAAGACCACGCTGCTGCTGCAATCGCTGATGCCGGAATCCCAGTATACGCTTGGAAAGGTATGACCGAAGAGGAGTTTGACTGGTGTATTGAACAAACACTTTTCTTTGGCGAAGACCGCAAACCATTGAATATGATTCTTGACGATGGTGGCGATCTTACCAATATGGTTTTGGATAAATATCCAGAACTTGCCGCTGGCGTGAAGGGTATTTCTGAAGAAACTACTACTGGCGTTCACCGTCTTTACGAGCGTGTGAAAAAAGGAACTTTACCAATGCCGGCTATCAATATTAATGATAGTGTTACCAAAAGTAAATTCGACAATAAATACGGTTGTCGCGAAAGTGCTGTGGATGCAGTGCGTCGCGCTACAGATATAATGATGGCCGGAAAACGTGTTGTAGTTTGTGGCTATGGCGATGTTGGTAAAGGAACTGCTGCTTCTTTCAAAGGCGCTGGAAGTATTGTTACCGTTACTGAAATCGATCCAATTTGCGCATTACAGGCTGCAATGGACGGTTTTGAAGTAAAAAAATTAGAAACCGTTATTGGCAACGCTGATATCATAATTACAACAACAGGAAATAAGGACATCGTTCGCGGAGAGCATTTTGAAGCGATGAAAGACAAAACAATTGTCTGTAATATTGGGCATTTTGATAATGAAATTGCGGTTGCTTGGTTGAAGAAAAACCACGGAAACACCCACGTTGAAATTAAACCACAGGTTGACAAATATACTATTGACGGAAAAGACATCATCCTTTTGGCTGAAGGTCGTTTGGTAAATCTTGGTTGCGCCACAGGTCACCCAAGTTTTGTAATGAGTAACAGTTTCACTAACCAAACTTTAGCGCAGATCGAACTTTGGAAAAATGGTGAAAACTATGAAAACGAAGTGTATATGCTTCCAAAGCATTTGGATGAAAAGGTTGCAAAACTTCACCTTGAGAAAATTGGGGTTGAACTTACTGAACTTTCAAAAGAACAAGCTGATTATATTGGTGTAACAGTTGAAGGACCGTTTAAACCTGAATACTACAGATACTAAGAATTCCCGCGGAGGTGGGAATCTCTTCATTTTAAACTTGAAACCCTTGCAATTTGTGAGGGTTTTTTTATGGAATAAACTTAGTTGTACTGTTTTCAATTTTTATCAAAAAAAATAAATAGTAACTTAGACAAATGCATAAAAGATGTTTTCGTCTATATAAATACAGAACAGAATGATAAATTCAAAATTACCCAATATTGAAACCTCCATTTTCGCCAAGATGAGCAAAATGGCCACTGACCACAATGCATTAAACCTTGCCCAAGGGTTCCCGAATTTCCCCAGCGATCCGGCTTTGAATGCATTGGTAGATCACGCAATGCGAGATGGCTATAACCAATATGCACCAATGCCAGGAGATTTTGAACTGAGAATGGAAATTTCTAAAAAAATTGAAAAACTTCACAATCATTTCTATAATCCTGAAAATGAAATCACAATAACTGCTGGAGCAACGCAAGCTATTTTTACAATAATTGCAGCTACAATTAGCAAAGGTGACGAAGTAATTATTTTCACTCCAGCCTATGATTGTTATGCGCCAACCGTGGAGTTATTTGGCGGAAAAATTGTTCCAGTTCAATTGAAACCACCTTTTTATAAAGTGGATTGGCAAGAAGTTACAGATAAGATTTCTTCAAAAACGAAAATGATAATCATCAACAGTCCACACAACCCAAGCGGGATGCTTTTTTTAGAAGAAGACATGCTTCAATTGCAGGACTTTGCTGAAAAAAATGATCTTTTTATTTTAAGCGATGAAGTTTACGAACATATTATTTTTGATGGCAATGTACATCAAAGCGCTTCTAAATTTGAAGCTTTGGCCGAACGCAGTTTTATAACAGCATCCTTTGGAAAAACGTTTCACAATACAGGCTGGAAAATGGGCTATTGTGCTGCACCTGAAAAGTTGATGAAGGAGTTTCAAAAAGTGCATCAATTTGTTGTTTTCTGTGTAAACCATCCAATTCAGAAAGCATTGTCTACTTATTTGAAAGATCCAAATCATTATTTAAAACTTTCAAATTTCTATCAGCAAAAGCGCGATTTCTTTTTACATTTAATGGAAGGCTCTAATTTTAAAATAATCCCTTCAAAAGGCACTTATTTTCAAATGCTTGATTTTTCAGAAATTTCAAAAGAAAGTGATATCACTTTTACAGAAAGGCTTACGAAAGAATTTAAAATTGCCACAATCCCGACTTCGGTTTTTAATGAAGGAAAAAAAGATTTCAAACAAATACGTGTTTGTTTTGCAAAAACTGACGAAACCTTAGCCGAAGCTGTGCAAATTTTAAAACAATTTTAATTGTCAAAATTTATTTTAAGCTGAAGCGCTATAAGTTTTATCGATTAAAAGATTAAAACAACCGATTGATTTTTAAAGTATAAGCGATTTTAATACTTATTTTAGTAAGATACAGTTCAAAAACTCTTCAATAATGGAAAACGAAAAAGATAAAAACTATCACAAAAACGGAAACCCAAGTGGAAATACAAGCGATGTTTGGGAAATAAATGACAATGATGCAGCAGCCCAGTGCCCCTACTTCGGTAATGTACAGCATCAAGTTGCTGGTGGTGGAACCACAAATGGTGATTGGTGGCCGAATAGTTTACGATTGAATGTATTGCGCCAACAGAGCTCAAAATCGGACCCAATGGGAACTGATTTCGATTATAAAAAAGAATTTGAAAAATTAGACTACAATGCGCTAAAGCAAGACCTTAAAAAATTAATGACCGATTCCCAAGATTGGTGGCCTGCAGATTATGGCCATTATGGAGGTCTCTTTATACGAATGGCGTGGCATAGCGCGGGAACGTATAGGGTAACGGACGGGCGTGGTGGTGGAAATACCGCAAACCAACGTTTTGCACCTTTAAACAGCTGGCCGGATAACGGAAATTTGGATAAAGCACGCTTGTTGCTTTGGCCAATTAAACAGAAATACGGCAAACAAATTTCTTGGGCAGATTTATTGCTTTTAACGGGAAATGTAGCTTTGGAATCTATGGGCTTTAAAACATTTGGTTTCGGTGCAGGACGCGAAGATGTTTGGGAACCAGAACAAGATGTTTATTGGGGTTCCGAAACACAATGGCTTGGAAACGACAAGCGTTACGAAGAAGGTCATCTTGAAAAGCCTTTGGCAGCAGCACACATGGGATTGATTTATGTAAATCCAGAAGGACCAAATGGAGAGCCTGATCCACTTGGTTCTGCACACGATATTCGCGAGACCTTTGGCAGGATGGCTATGGATGATTACGAAACCGTAGCTCTTATTGCTGGCGGACATACTTTCGGAAAAACCCACGGAGCTGGTGATGCGGAAGAATATGTAGACTCCGAACCAGCGGGAGCGGGAATTGAACACCAAAGTAAAGGTTGGATAAACAGTTATAAATCTGGATTTGGTGATGATACCATAACTAGTGGCTTGGAAGGTGCTTGGACGCCAGTTCCGAACAGATGGGACCACGATTATTTTAGAGTGTTGTTGGATTATGATTGGGAATTAACTAAAAGTCCAGCTGGAGCCCATCAATGGAAACCCACTGCAGCTTCTAATGCCGATAAAGCACCAATGGCTCACGACAAGTCCAAAACACAGGATTTAATGATGTCCACAGCAGACATTGCTCTTAAAACAGATCCTGCATATTTAAAAATATCTAGACATTTTCGTGAAAACCACAAAGAATTTGAAGATGCATTTGCACGTGCTTGGTATAAATTAACACATCGCGATATGGGACCTGTTTCCCGTTATTTGGGCCCAGAAATTCCTACTGAAGAATTACTTTGGCAAGATCTAATTCCAGCCGTTAACCACACTTTAATCGATGATAAAGATATAGCTTCATTAAAAGGCAGAATACGTGATACAGGTCTTTCTATTTCTGAATTAGTCGCTACCGCTTGGGCTTCCGCTTCAACATTCCGCGGATCTGATATGCGCGGAGGTGCCAATGGTGGAAGAATTCGTTTAGAGCCACAGAAAAATTGGGAAGTGAATAATCCTTCGCAATTAGCTAAAGTTTTAAGTAAACTTGAATCAATTCAAAAAGACTTCAACAACAATCAAAGTACTGATAAAGAAGTTTCAATGGCAGATTTGATTGTTCTTGGTGGATGTGCAGCTATTGAAAAAGCCGCTAAAGATGCCAGTTATAATATAACTGTTCCTTTCACTGCCGGAAGAGGCGATGCTTCTCAAGAACAAACCGATGTAGATTCTTTTTCACATCTTGAACCTGCTGCCGATGGCTTTAGAAATTATTTAAAGCCCAAACAACATGCTTCCTTTGAGGAATTATTGGTTGACAAATCACAACTATTAACACTTACTGTTCCTGAAATGACGGTATTGGTTGGTGGGATGCGCGTTTTAAAAACCAATTTTGATGGTTCTGATCATGGCGTGTTTACAAACAAACCTGGAACATTAACAAATGATTTTTTTGTAAACCTTCTGGATTTGGGAACAACTTGGAAGGCAATTGGAAGTGATGATCGAGTTTTTGAAGGACGTCATCGCGCAAGCAATACTTTCAAATGGACCGGAACGAGAGCAGATTTAATTTTTGGTTCCAACTCTGAGCTTCGCGCAATTGCCGAAGTTTATGCCAGTGAAGATTCAAAAGAGAAATTTGTTAAGGATTTTGTCTCCGCTTGGAGCAAAGTGATGAATTTAGATCGTTTTGAATTGAAATAATCATCCTGTTAGTTTGAGCGCAGCCGAGAACTAAATGAAGTTTCGATTGCGCTCAACCTGTCATTATTTTCTTAACTTTATAGAATGCGAGAACAACTTTTTAATGCAATAAGAGAGGACGATTTTGCCAAAGTTGAACAACTTTTGGAAAGCAATCCTGAATTAGTTTCCACGAAAGACACCCGAGGTTCCACACCTTTACTACTCGCAACTTACTATGGCTTTCACGACATTTCAGAAATTATTTTAAAAAACCCTCAAAATATTGACGCGCAAGATGCGTCTGGTAATACAGCTTTGATGGGAGTTTGTTTTAAAGGATTTGATAATATTGCCAAATTGTTGTTAGAAAAAGGCGCAAATCCAAACACAAAAAATTTCAACGGTGCCACGGCTTTAATATTTGCTGCAACTTTTGGACGAAAAGAAATAGCCACTTTGCTTTTGCAGAAAGGCGCAAACACATCTTTAGTAGATGATAAAGGACTTACGGCAGCAGATCACGCTAAAATACAGGGAGTCAAGGAAATGGTGGAATTATTAGAAAAAAAATAGCTAATAATGAAAGAATTTTAATTTGAAAGAATTATTTAAAATTACAATCATTCAAAGTGAGTTGCATTGGGAAAATGCTGAAGCAAATCGTAAAATGTTTTCCGAGAAAATTCAAAATACCAAAGACAAAACCGATTTAATAGTTCTTCCTGAAATGTTTACTACAGGGTTTTCAATGAATGCTGAAAAACTTGCCGAAGCAAACGATGGAAAAACATTATATTGGATGATTTCCGAAGCACAGAAAAACAATTGTGCAATAACCGGAAGCGTTATTATTACTGAAAATAATCAATTTTACAACCGCCTTTTTTTTGTTTTTCCAGATGGGAGTTACAAAAAATATGACAAGAAACATACCTTCACTTTAGCAAAGGAAAACGAAACCTATTCCGCTGGAACCGAACTTCTGATTGTTCATTATAAAGGATGGAAAATCTGCCCCTTGGTTTGTTATGATTTGCGGTTTCCTGTTTGGGCAAGGAATACGGAAGAGTACGATATTTTAATTTATGTTGCCAATTGGCCTAAAGTTAGAACCCTTGCTTGGGACACATTGCTGCGAGCCCGAGCTATTGAAAATTTGGCGTATTGCATTGGAGTGAACCGTGTAGGTTTTGATGGAAATGACCACGAATATATAGGCCACTCAACTATTTATGATGTTTTGGGCAAACAGATTTCCACTTCAGTTTCTGGAGAATTTTCAGAAAACATTACTTTGGAAAAAGAACACATTAACACCAACCGGAAGCATTTGCAGTTTTTGAATGATCGCGATCACTTTACTTTAAAGTAAACGTTTCATTCAAACTCCAATTGGCTCGGACTTCAATTTGCGTTGGGTAATAAATAATTTTTTCGGGCTCCAAACGATTTAGAAAACTTCCCGTGTCCCAGATACCATTTTCGTTATCATCGTATATTATTCTTAAAAAATATTTGTCTGGGGAAAGCGCATCAAAAAATACAGGTTTGTTTTCGTTTAAATATTCCTCACCCACAACATTGTATTTGCTGTCCACCATTTGTACAATTACAGGAAAACGATTTACATTCACCAAAGTAAGATTTAGCGTTCCATAATCTGAAGCCAGTCGAGTATTCACCGAAAATTGTAATGTATCATTGCTAGCGTCAAAAAAATCTGTCAATGCTCCCGGTAAAAGCTTCACTAAGTAGCTTTCATCCTCTTTCTTTGGAAAAAATACTTCTGCCCAATTATATTCTTTATTCAACTTTACTGTGGCTTCTACGAATGAAGAATCTTTCGCCATCACTTGAAATTTTTCAGCATTAAAAGAAACCAGCGGTGTATTGGCGCGTATTTTAAAAGTATCCTTCAATTTAAGCGTCCCCGTTTTTAATGCCGAAATTTTCAGTGAGTCTTTAAAAAGTTCACGCATTCGCACCGTGGCCGTATCAATACTATTTCCGTTGGCAACTTTAAAAAGTAAAGAATCTGTTTCAATAGCAGGTTTAAACCAGTAATGGAGTGTGTCTTTTTTTTCGTCTTTAAAAACAGTTGAAACATAATCTTCCGGCACTGGGGAAAGCATTTTAATACTTAAGCTATCTGCGCGTCCTTCATAACCAAAAACAATATGGTTTTTCCCTACTTGATTAGGCCGAGCTAATTTATAATCTGGGGTTTCTTTAAAAAGCGTAAGTGTATATGTTGAATCTGTGGGAAGTGTAATTAACTGCTTTACAAAACCAATTTTATCGTTTTGTGGCTGAAAAATGTAATCGCTATTTTTCTCCTTCAAAGCTAAAAGCAGATATTTTCCTGATTTCAAATTGCTCAGTTCAAAAGTCCCAATGCTGTCTTTGGTTACCGTTATATAAGTGGGTTTTTCAGAATAGATTAATGAATCTGTAAAAGTTTCGTTCACCTCATAGAGCATTACCGTGGTCGGAATTTCGGGAGTGATGTGCTGTGCATCTTTTACTTTTCCCGAAAGTTTTAAGCTATCAATATAACTTCCCGTGGAAAAAATATATTTAAAGTAATCGAACTTATTTTCCTCGTTATTGTCCACAATACTGTTACCAAAATTGAAAGAATAGGTGGTATTGGGCTTTAAAGTGTCTAAAAGCTTAATTTTTAGCGTTTTTGAAGTACTTAAAGGGGTGATTACGGGGGCAAATTTCATTGGTGGCGAAATAATCAATTCCTTATTAATTTCTTTCAGTTTTATATATTCATCAAAACGAATTTCAATTTCGTTTCCCGTAAAGTTAATACTGTAGTTTTCTGGGCTACTATTCACAATAATTGGTGGAATAGTATCTCGTGGCCCACCGGAGGGCGTCCCTTTTTTTGCGCAGTCCACAAAAGAAAGCATAAATAAAAAAGCAATGGGAATATAAAGAAGGCGATGTTTCACTGAGTGCTATTAAAATTACTTAACGATGGATTGCGGTTTCAAAAATAAACAATAACCTTTTACCATTTGGAAATAACTTTATGATGTTGCAATTGTAGCGATACTGATGCTTGCATTTTCGGCTTTCAACAATTGTAACGCACATTTTTCAAGCGTAGCGCCTGTGGTTATAATATCATCCACCAATAGTACGTGTTTGTTATTTATTTTTTCCAAATTTTTTACTGTGAAAATTTCCTCGGCCTCAAAACGAAGCATTCGCGTTTTAAAAACCTGCGAGCCACTTTTGGAAACTTTTATTAAAATATCATCTTCATAGGGAATATTCAACGCTGTTGCAATTTCTTTTCCAAAACCTTCCACTTGATTGTAGCCGCGTTTTTTCAATTTTTGTTTGTGCAATGGTACCGGAATTACCAAATCAATTTCTTGGTAGGCGGGAATTTCTGCAAGTTCCGCCCCCAACCATTTTCCAAAAAATGAACTTATTTCTTTTTGTCCACGGTATTTTAAATTATGTAATAATTCTTGGGTAATTCCTTTTTTCTGAAAATCGACGAGAGCTGTTGCATTTTGGACCAAAAATCTACCATAAAATTTATTTTTAAGCATATCGCTTCCCGTTTTGTGAAAAGATGCCAAGGGAATTGAATGAATACATTCTTCGCACAAAATCTCTTGTCCCTTTAAAAGTGGCTGTTTACAACCATTACAAATTTTGGGAAAAAGTAAATTTAACATATTTTAAGAATTTTTACCATTTTGTAAACGTTTGTTAAAGAAATACCTACCTACATTTACCGTTCAAACTTAACTTATTAATTATGAGTACAGAAAACGAAAACAACAGTGGCAAATTTAAGATCCTTATAGGGGTTCTATCGGTTTTGCTAATTGCCTTGGCGGTTTACACCGTAACACTATTTAACGATAGTAAAAATACAGTATCAAACCTTGAGACGCAAAAAGCAGATATTGAACAAGAACTTGAAGGATTAATTGCAAATTATGACGAAGTAATTAAGGACAATGAACTTAAGGACAAAGATCTACTTGCAGCCCGAGAAAGAATTACAGTTCTTTTAGATTCTGTAAAAGGTGCACAAGCTAATATTGGACTCATAGAACGATACAAAGTAGAAGTGGGCAGATTAAAACAAGAACGCTCAATGCTCTTTAAGCGTGCTGATAGTTTAATTGCTGCAAACAAACAACTTGCAATGGAACGCGACAGCACTTCCATGGAGCTCTCAAACACACGAATGGTGGTAGATTCTGTTAGCCAAGAAAATATGGCGATGAATGAAACAATTAAAAAAGGTTCTATCGTTAAAGCTACTGACCTTCGTGGAGAAGCTGTAATTATAAGAAACAGTGGAAAAGTAGTTGACACAAAACGCGCCAGTCGTGCAGATAAAATAAGAACCTGCTTTACATTAGCTCCCAATGCTATTGCGCAAAAAGGCGATAGAATTCTATATGTTCAAGTAATAAACCCAAAAAATAAAATGATGGGTGACAATGTAGTTAAGCAATTTGAGGACAAAAACCTTAACTATAGTGCTTCCACAAATGTATTTTATGAGAACGATGAACTTGACGTTTGTATCCTTGTAAACTCTACAGAATCTGATCTTGTAGAAGGTAGATATACTATCAATCTTTTTGATGGTGCAAGCCAAATTGCAACCACCACAATGGAGCTTAAATAAGATTATTTTATAATAAGAGTAGGTAAATTATAAAATAAATGAAACCGCCGTGAACATATCACGGCGGTTTTTTTATTTTTGCGCTATGGCAAATAACGAAGATCAATTTAAAAAAGTAGTATCTCACGCAAAGGAGTACGGTTATATTTTTGCATCCAGCGAAATATACGACGGCCTTAGCGCTGTTTACGACTACGCCCAAAACGGTGTAGAATTAAAGAAAAACATCCGAGAATATTGGTGGCGAAGCATGGTGTATATGCACCAAAATATTGTAGGAATTGATTCCGCAATATTAATGCACCCCACAACTTGGAAGGCTTCAGGCCATGTTGATGCTTTCAACGATCCGTTGATAGACAACAAAGATTCTAAAAAACGCTACCGCGCAGATGTGCTGATTGAAGATTATGCTGAAAAGTTATATCAAAAAGCCCAAAAAGAAATTGAAAAAGCAAAAGGCCGTTTTGGAGACAGTTTTGATGAAGAACAATTTACAACCACCAATCCACGCGTTGTTAAGTATCTTGAAGAACAGCGTTCCGTTTTAGAACGAATGGCACGATCGCTCGAAAAAGAAGATTTGGCAGACGTCAAAGCTTTGATTGAAGAGCTTGGAATTGCCGATCCTGAAACTGGTTCAAAAAACTGGACAGAGGTGCGACAGTTCAATTTAATGTTTGGTACAAAACTGGGAGCTTCAGCAGATAGCGCGATGGATCTTTACCTACGCCCTGAAACTGCCCAAGGTATTTTTGTAAATTTTTTGAACGTTCAAAAAAGCGGACGGATGAAAATTCCCTTCGGAATTGCCCAAACAGGAAAAGCTTTTAGGAATGAAATTGTTGCGAGACAATTCATCTTTCGAATGCGGGAATTTGAACAAATGGAAATGCAATTTTTTGTTCGCCCTGGAGAAGAACTAAAATGGTATGAGTACTGGAAAGAAACCCGCTTAAAATGGCATCTTTCCCTTAGACTGGGAGAAGAAAACTATCGTTTTCACGATCACGAAAAACTGGCGCATTACGCCAATGCTGCAACAGATATTGAATTCGATTTTCCTTTCGGATTTAAAGAATTGGAAGGAATTCATTCCCGAACCGATTTCGATTTAAAGGCACACGAAAAATTCTCAGGAAAGAAATTACAATTCTTCGATCCAGAATTAAATGAAAGCTACGTGCCTTATGTAGTTGAAACTTCTATCGGTTTAGACAGAATGTTCCTTGCCGTTTTGAGCAATTCGCTTCAAGATGAAACGTTGGAAGACGGAAGTGTGCGTACTGTTTTAAAATTACCTGCCATTTTAGCTCCCGTAAAAGCAGCTGTTCTTCCATTGATAAAAAGAGATGGTTTGCCAGAAATTGCACAAAAAATTATTGAAGATCTACAATGGGATTACAACGTAATTTATGACGAAAAAGATGCTGTGGGAAGACGCTATCGCCGCCAAGATGCCGCTGGAACACCATTCTGCATCACCGTGGATCATCAAACTATTGAAGACAACACTGTAACCATACGCTATCGCGACACGATGAAACAGGAACGAATTTCTATTGAAGAAATTTCAGAAAAAATGAAGGAAACCATTTCATTCAAAAACTGGCTTTCCTAAAATTTTAAGTGGTTAATTTTATATTTAAATGGGGAGGACATTTATTTATCCTCCTTTTTTTATGTCTGTAATTTCCGCGGGAGTTGCTTTATCACAACGATTCATTCGGCGCAAACCGTTGAACTTAATCCAAACTTTTTGCCCATCTTTTTTATAGGTTTCCTCCAAATTAATTGGGTCTAAATAATAAAACTCCATCTTATCTCCTGGCATTTGTATCGTGTACGGGCAATCGCCTTCTTTATCAGAGTATACAATAGTTCCCAATAAATAGCCTGCTGCCATCATTTTTTGTGGATCCATTGTTTCTGTGCTTGAAGTGGTTTCCGAAGATGTTGTTTCAGAAGTGGAAGTAGTTTGGGGTTGCTTTTCTGTGGTGCCACAGGAAAGAATTAAGGTTGAAAAGATTGCAAGTCCTATTTTTAAAAACATTTTGTTGGGTTTAAAATGAATTTTGAAGATACAAAAACTATATTCTTCTAGAATATTTTAGAATCATTTATATGAGAAGAAAAAAGCTCTTTTATTAGAAACTTTTTTTCAATATTTAAACTTTTATTCATCGCGATTTTCAATTTCTATAATGCTTACAGGAGCAGCTTTTTCACATCGATTCATTCTATTAAGCCCTGCATATTTTACCCAAATAGTTTGGCCATCAGTATGAAAGTTTTCGTCTAGATTTATTGGGTCAACGTAATAAAAATCCCTCTCACCTTCTTTTAACTGAATTGTATATTCACAATCGTCAGCTTCTTCAGAATAAATTATTCTTCCCGGCAAATAACCAGCATCCATCTTTTCTTTTGCAGCAATTTTCTTCGCTTCTATCTCAGCAGGACTATTGGTTTCAACATTTTGAGACCGATTACCTATTGTTCCGCAGGAAACCAGTACAAAAGTTAAAAATGCAATTATTATTTTTGAACCCATGATTAAATAATTCTAAATGAAGTATGAATATACAAATTTTAAAAATACGCCCGCAACTGAATACTTCCAGTATGCACGGTTTTGGTAGTTTCGCTTTTTCTTCCAAAATATGAAAGGTTGGCATCCAAATATTTTGTTATTCGTTTCTGAAAAAGTAATCGCCATGTAAAATTGGTTCCAGGCTGCAAACCTTCCAACATTTGATAAGCCACAGGTGAAAAAGCACTGCCTTCAAATTTGTTATCAATATAATTGAATTCGCCATTTATTGAAACTTTTTCGGCATTTGTATATGCAAAAGAAAAGCCCAAGGTTTGCTGGTTCAGCATTTCCATATTGCCCAATTGGTTGTCTTGGTTTTTAAATTCGTAAAAAACATCAAACCGAGTTTGTTGGCTGAGTAAATAGGAAATCTTTGGATTAAATTCATACGAATCCAAACGATAATTTCGATTCGCAAAATTCTCAGAAAGACTTTCATTACTACCCGTTGCGCCTTTTAAATTCAGCAACCAACTTTCCCAAAACTTATGATTGAAGTTCAATTGATGGCTCTTCAAATCGCTACGCTGTAAACCTGTGGCGAGCAAGTTGTCGCTAGAAGTGGAAATAAAAGTGTAACTCGTGGTTAAATGCTGTTTTCCGCGATTGAAAAATAAAGCATTTCTAAAATTTAGCGTAAGTCCTAATTGGTCATCCCCACCATCTTCAAAAGGATTAATGTTGAAGCCATCGTTTTTTCGCTTCACTTTCCGGTCTAAAACATAGGAGGTTTGATTATAGAAATGTGACAACACTTTTTTAAATCCTTCTTTATTTGACCAATTTTGCGGGTTTAATGTGAGGATCTGACTGAATTTATTTTCCCTTATTTTCAAGAACACCTGATTGGGAAGCAAAATCCGGATGTATTCCGCTTGGTCCTGAAACTGTGCTACTTCAAATTCTTCCAACTCCTGAACCCCGTTATTATTATAATCAATCCAGGTATAAACGCCCTGCCCCGCATCTGTTTTTATATACGTAAACTCTTGTTGCGGAATAACGCCATTATTAGATTCTAAGGCTGTATTCCAGCGAATACCACCATCAAACAACGCTTGATTGTATAAAATTCTTGAATTCAAGGATCGCTCAGTTTCTCGAACACTATTTATAGGAGGCGTAAAATTGTTTATACCCGTTCCATTTCTTAAAAAAGGCTCATATTTTAAAGTTCTATAATTCGCAAAGGCTGAAAGCTGTGTGTTTTCAGTATTTATAAGGCGTGATTTTAAATAATATGTATTTGATGAATTCACTTTTTGAAGTAAATTATTCCGAACACTGTCATTCACACGGAACTGATAACCCGCTTCCACAAAAACTTTCGTACTATCACCAATACCAGAAAAGACTTCAAAAGAACTGAACTTCTGACTTACGGGCGAAATGCTATCACGTGAAACATCTTGTATCCGGTTGTCTTCCAACGCAACTTTTCCGCCAACCCAAACTTTTTCAAAAGAATAGGTGGTAATGTTATTCAATCTGAAAAATTTTGAGGAAATAGAATCTGCTTTACTATTTAAATAGCTTCCGTAGGTTAGTAATTTTAATTTTTTCAGTTTTAATTCCGAAGCCATCACATGGCGCGTACCGTTGAAATTCTCCGTATAATTTAAATTTTGAAACTCGTAACGGCCACCGCCAATTTTTGGGTGCGAAACCTCAACCCCAGAAATCACAAAACTTTGATTTCCCATTGGATTTACAAGGTTCCAATCTCTATTAAATTCAATATTATAAAGCCTTTCCACAGTTCTAAAATCTCTTTGGACAAAATCTAAGGAACCAAAAGCATCCACTTTAAGCGTATCTGCAGTTGTCAAAACACGTTGCTTGAATGCCAATCTTCCAGCAAAACCATCGTTGTTACCGTCGTCAATATCACTAAATAGGTTGAGATCGTTTTTGCTTCCCGCAACTTCAAAATCAATTCGTGATTTCTCCGAAGGGTGAAAGCTTCCATTTAAGCCACCAACTTGAATTTTTATAGGAGCATTTAGGCGAATAATGGGCTCATAATTACCCTGCCTTACTCCGTTTACTGGAGCCACATACTCAAATATACGGCTGATGGCATTGGTGTCGCTTATCACATAATCACCGTTATTGGTGCCTACGAGGGAAAATCGGACACTAAAAAGCTCGTCGTCGGGATTGCTTGAAAACACAAAAATATCTTCACCATTTATGTTTTCCTTTTTATAAAGAATTTTATTTTCAGAATAGGTGTCTGGCACGGCTGAAGGAGCGTTCATTAAATCACGATCATCACCCGCAGCATGTAGAATAGCCACCTGCTCTTCGGAAAGGTTTTGTTGCAATGGCTGGTTTTTAGCATCGTTTTCAGAATAAACATATACGCCCAAATCTAAATTTTCACTAGTATAATTTCCGCCGCCATAACCAATAAAACGTGTATAACTTCTATCGGTATATTGATATTCAACCGTAATACGCATATTACTCGTGATTGGATATGTTGGATTGAATTTTATTTCGCCTGCGTTATAATCAATTACATAATCTTCGTTCTCACCACGTTGAAGAAGCAAACCATTTACGTAAACCCGTTCGCTACCAGAAACTACTAAAATATATAGTTCACCGTTGGGACCAACCAATTTATAAGGCCCTTGATTTCCTTCCTGTCCAACAAATTCACTTTTTGAAAAAACACCTCGCACCAAAGCGCCTGATGCAAAGGCCGAAATTTTGGAACCGTCTTCATTATTAAAAGTTCCGCCAAGCGAAATTCCCTGCACTTTTTTTGTAAATCTTCCGAAATAACTATTGTTGTTCTGCAAATCAATATCACCTGCGCGAATGTTCCAATCATCTCCATAAAGCTCAATAAAAATTTGATCAAATTCATTCAAGCTTTGCGAATAACCACCTTCCTGTGCCGGAATATTAGAGTCTTGAATGGAAGCACGAATGGAAACTTTGTCGCTCAGTTTTCCAATAATTTGTAAATCCAATTCACTATTTACCACAGCGTTTTGATTGTTCCCAATAGTAATGCCCCTTGAAATGCTTCCGGAAGTATTCAACCCGTCAAAGGGGGTAAAAGTATTTTGATTTGTGCTTTCCTGCAGCGAATATAGCTTATCAATTTTTCCTGTATTTTCAACAATAATTTTAGGATCGAGTGCGAAATAATCTCGTGTTAAAAAATCTGGATACCGTAAATACTGAATGGTAAGCGAATCTTGCTGTTGCTGCAATTCTTCGGAAAAGATAATAATCCCTTTTTTAAAATCCATCAGATAGCTAAAAGGATCTGGCGAATTTCCGTTTTTATCAAGAATGGCAAACCGTTTTGGATTAATGCTCACGCTATCTAAAACCACGGTGTCTTTCACTGCAACTTTCTTTTCGCGGTAGTTTGAAGAAATATCCTGTGCATGGCCAATGGCCGCAATAAAAAGAAAAGAAACTAACAGGTAAAACTTCATCATCAATATAACTGAATGTAGCGTATTATATTTTGTGAATATATTATGAAAATCTTTACTGGCGTGAGCCGTGTAAAAATACAATGTTAATTAACTTAGTGGCCTTTAACAAACGCTTCTTACAATGAAAATTATTTCATACAACGTAAACGGAATTCGAGCTGCAATGCGCAAAGGGTTTATTGACTGGTTGAAAGCCGCAAACCCTGATGTTATATGCCTTCAAGAGACCAAAGCCAATTTTGACCAAGTGGAAATCGAGGAAATAGAAAAAGCTGGTTATCCCTATCACTATTGGTACAGTGCGGTAAAAAAGGGCTATAGTGGCGTAGCAATTATTTCCAAAATAAAACCAAATCACGTTGAATACGGCACAGGCATTGAATATATGGATGCAGAAGGAAGAAACATCCGTGTTGATTTTGACGATGTTTCTGTAATGAGCCTGTATTTGCCAAGCGGAACAAACATTGCCCGTTTGGAGCATAAGTTCACTTATATGGCAGATTTTCAAAAATATGTTGACAATCTGAAAAAAGAGATTCCGAATCTGGTGATTTGTGGTGATTACAACATTTGTCACGAAGCAATAGACATTCACGATCCCGTTCGGAATAAAAACGTTTCAGGTTTTTTACCTGTTGAAAGAGAATGGTTGGATGGATTTATGAAAAGTGGTTTTATAGACAGTTTCCGCCATTTTAATAAAGAACCGGACAATTATACTTGGTGGAGTTACCGCGCCAATGCACGAAACAACAACAAAGGTTGGCGAATAGATTACAATTTGGTTTCGGAACCGTTATTGAAAAATTTAAAAAGAGCCGTTATTTTGCCGGAAGCGATGCACAGTGACCATTGCCCACATTTAGTGGAACTTGAATTCCAAAAATGAAATATACAATCCTCCCAAATACAGATTTAAAAATAAGTAAACTTTGTCTTGGCACCATGACTTGGGGCCAGCAAAATACAGAAGCCGAAGCCCACGAACAGCTCGATTTTGCTATTGAAAAAGGAATTAATTTTATTGATTGTGCCGAAATGTATCCCGTTCCCGCAAACCCAAAAACGCAGGGGAGAACAGAAACTTATATTGGCAATTGGTTGGCCAAAAAGAAGAATCGTGAAGATTTGATCATCACCTCAAAAATTGCTGGACCAAGCCGAAATATGGATCATATTCGGAAGCCTTTGGACTTCAGTAAAAAATCTTTGGAAGACGCACTTCATAAAAGTCTAAAAAGATTACAAACAGAATATATCGATCTTTTTCAACTGCATTGGCCAGAGCGAAACACCAATTATTTTGGCCAACTTGATTACACCCGTAAAGAGGATGAAGTTTGGAAAGATAATTTTTCTGAATTGTTAGCAGATTTGGAAGATTTCGTGAAAGCGGGAAAAATTCGCCATATCGGACTTTCAAATGAAACCCCTTTTGGCGCAATGCGTTGTATGGAAGAATCGCGAAAAGGAAAGTTAAAAATCGTTTCGGTTCAAAATCCATATAATTTGGTGAATAGAAAAGACGAAATTGGTCTTTCGGAAATTCTTCAACGTGAAAATATTGGCTATTTAGCGTATTCGCCCTTAGGCTTCGGAACACTCACTGGAAAATATTTAAATGGAATAGCCAATGAAAATTCCCGAATCAATCAATTCAAACAATATACTCGTTACAGCAGCAAACCTGCTTTGGAAGCAACACAACAATATTATGAAATTGCCAAAAAGCACAACCTGAATTTTGCGCAAATGTCTTTAGCATTTATTCTTCAGAAGAAGTTTGTAACTGCTCCAATTATTGGCGCAACTTCAATTACCCAACTTTCAGAAAATATTGAAAGTATCAATATTTCGCTTTCAAAAGAAATTTTAAAGGAAATTGATATGATTCACTCTCAAATTCCAAATCCGGCGCCTTAAACAAAAGCACTATAACCCGTAATCGCACGACCAACAATTAAAGAGTTAATTTCTTTGGTGCCTTCATAGCTATAAATTGCTTCGGCATCGGCAACAAAGCGTGCTACATCATATTCTAATAAAATTCCGTTTCCGCCCATAACTTCGCGTGCCTGACTAACTACATCGCGGGTTCGCATACTACAGAATACTTTTGCGAGTGAAGCGTGTTCATCAGTCAACAAACCTTCATCCTGTAATTCCGAAAGTCGGAAACACATGGTTTGCATCGCGGTTAAATTTGCGACCATTTCTACCAAATGATTTTGAACCAATTGAAATGAGGCTATTGGTTTTCCAAACTGTTCGCGCTTTTTTGTGTATTTCAAAGCTGCTTCATAAGCACCTCGCGCGCAACCGACCGCTTGCCAAGCTACTCCGGCACGTGTCATTCGCAATACCTTTGCCGTATCTTTAAAAGAATCACATTTTTGAAGACGGTCACTTTCGGGAATGCGGCAATCAGTCAAAGTTATTAGCGCATTTTGCACGGTACGTAGCGCCATTTTATTTTCAATTTTTTCAGCTTTGAACCCTGGATTTCCTTTTCGAATTAAAAATCCTTTCACTTGATCGGAAGCTTCATCGCGTGCCCAAATAATAATAACATCGGCAAATGTGGCATTCCCAATCCATTTTTTCTGTCCGTTCAAAATCCATTCATCGCCTTCCAGCCTACACGTAGTATCCATACCCCCTGCAACCGCCGATCCAACTTCGGGTTCCGTAAGTCCAAAAGCACCGATTAGTTCCATTTTGGCCATCTTGGGAAGCCATTCCTGTTTTTGTTCCTCACTCCCGCAGATGTATATGGATCCCATAGCAAGACCGCTATGTACGCCAAAAAAGGTGGAAATGGAAACATCTACTCGAGCAAGTTCCATAGCTATAATTCCTTCCATTACGTATGTTTCATCTGGTGTTCCGTAACCTTCATAGGTAAGTCCGCAAATGTTTAGTTCTGCCATTTTAGGAATGATTTGGAATGGAAATTCAGCCTTGTTCCAGTATTCATTGGCAATTGGCTTAATTTCGTCTTCCATAAAATTGCGGACTTTTATTTGTAGTTCGCGTTGTGCGGGAGTAAGCTTTAAAGCCATATCATAAAAATCACCGTCAATCGGGGGCAGTTTGTGCTGTCCCTTTTTTCCACCTTTGTGCTTCAGCATTTTCATTAAACCTGCCAATTGACGGTCGTCTAGCTCGCCAACAGTTTTCATTATTTCAGAAAGATCTACTTTTTGCGAAAGTTTACCGAGCGCATCAAGATCGATGTCTTTCATTAAATGAATAGTTTGCTTGATTTTTGAAAAGATGGACATAGTATTTTTTTTCAGAATTGAATTCTAAAGATACTATTAAGCAATTTTTTTGATGGCTAAAGAAAAGTTAATTTGAAGGAAGGGGTTTTATAACAGTTTCGTTTACGTAACCTTTTAAACTGTCCGAAGTTTGTATGTGAAACCATTTTTGGTTTTTTCCTAAAACGATAATTGTATCGTTCTTTTTTAAACTTCCAAATTCTTTGTAAACCGAAGCAGGACCTTTCCGAATTTCAGACCGGTTTTTTAAAGTGACCGCTTTTATAACAGAAGAAGGCATTTCGCTGGTTTGTATTTCGGTCTTTTTGATAAACGAAAGCGGATTCACCGCCCCTTTTGATTTATAAATCCCAAAATGAAGATGCGGTGGAGTAGTTTTGGCATTTCCTGTGTTTCCAACAAAACCAAGTGTATCGCCAATTTTTACTTTTTTCCCTTCAGAAACTGCAATGCTATCTAAATGTGCGTAATAGATAGTTTTTCCAAAAATACCGTCCTTCAACCAAACCTGTTTCCCGCCCAGACCGCGCTCCCCTGTTGAAGATACTATACCATCGGTGACGGCAACAACCGGCGTTCCGCGATCTGCAAAAATATCAACACCTTCGTGGGAACGACTTCCCGCGTCGCGAGGATCTGCCCAAAAACTTTGGATATTTTTATTGCCAGCGCCACTTACCGGAAACTCATACAGCGGTTCTGTATAAATTTTCAATACAAAAGGAATTTGCAATTGCATTTGCGGTTGCACAATAACTTTATAAAAGCCGGAAGTTTCAATCTCCAGAGAAAGAGTGGATTTTTTATCATCGGAACTTTTTAAATGCTTGAAAATTTTAAGGGAATCGCTCTTAGCCTGAAAAAGATCTACAAAAACAAAAGCAGAATCGGGCTGTTTTTCAACCTCAATCACAATGCGCTCACCTTCTTTCAACTGAATATTATAACTGTAAACGTTGAAATTTTCTATCGAGAAAACGCCACTTTCAGAATATGGCAGTGTGATTTGAATACTGTCATGTTTTGCACTTTCAAAAGCATTTTTCCAACGAAGCAATAGCGAATCATTTTTTGAAAAGTTGCGTTCGTATACTTCGCGCGCTGTTGGTTGTATTATTACATCTGCTGCTTTACGAACTTGCTTACAGCCCGAAATGAGTATTCCTAAAAATATTAAAATGAAAAGATTTCTGTAATTCATAGCGATGTTAAAGTAACAGAAATTGTACCAAAATTAACCAAAAAGATGATGTACAACATCGTGAACTTTCGCCACTTTGATAATATTTATGTGAAAATTATTCTTTGGAATTTTGCAATATTTTGAAATAACTATGGAAGTAAAGCCAAGTTTTTCGGCTTCCAAAATTCTTTGTTCAACGCGAGTCACGGGTCTAACTTCACCAGCAAGACCAACCTCAGCAGCAAAGCAGAGGCGTTTGTCAATGGCGATATCAATATTTGATGAAAGTACTGCGGCAACTACGGCCAAATCAATCGCGGGATCGTCTACGGTTATTCCACCAGTAACATTTAAAAAAACGTCTTTTGCTCCAAGCTTGAAGCCAGCGCGTTTTTCCAAAACGGCAAGAATCATATTCAATCGTTTTGCGTTATAACCCGTAGCACTTCGCTGTGGCGTGCCATATACAGCACTGCTCACCAAAGCTTGAATTTCAATCATCAATGGCCGCATGCCTTCCAAAGTTGCAGAAATAGCGGTACCACTTAAATCTTCATCATTTTTGGAAATCAGTATTTCCGATGGGTTTGAAACTTCGCGCAAGCCGCTACCCTGCATTTCATAAATACCCAATTCATTGGTGCTTCCAAAACGGTTTTTATTAGCGCGTAGAATTCTGTAAATATGGTTTCGATCGCCTTCAAATTGAAGAACAGTATCTACCATATGTTCCAAAATTTTTGGCCCTGCGATGTTTCCATCTTTAGTAATATGACCAATAAGAATTACTGGAGTTGCGGTTTCCTTTGCAAATTTTATAAGTTCTGCAGTAGTTTCGCGAATTTGTGAAATACTTCCAGCAGTGCTTTCAATAGCATCAGTATGCAGTGTTTGGATGGAATCAATTACGACAATATCTGGTTCAATTTCTTCAATGTTTCTGAAAATATTTTGTGTTTTTGTTTCGGTTAAAATGAAACAGTTTTCTGAAATTGGCTGAATACGTTCGGCCCTCATTTTTATTTGCTGCGCACTTTCTTCACCTGAGACATACAACGTTTTGTAGGGAAGTTGGAGTGCAATCTGAAGCATCAACGTACTTTTCCCTATTCCAGGCTCACCACCCAAAAGCGTCAAAGATCCCGGGACTAAACCGCCTCCAAGCACGCGGTTTAATTCGTTATTTTTTGTATTTAGCCGAGCTTCTGCTTGCGTTGAAATTTCTGAGATACGTTGCGGCTTAGCAACTCTTTTTGAAGGGCTCTCTGGAGATTTCCAACTTACCCTTTCGGCTTTTTGGATTATTTCTTCAGCAATGGTATTCCATTCTTTACAGGAATTGCATTGCCCCTGCCATTTGGCATATTGTGCGCCGCAGTTTTGGCAGAAAAATGTGGTTTTTGTTTTGGCCATAATAGTCAGCTAAATTAAATATATTTACGCTACAAACCTTCGCTAAAATGAAACGCTTATTCCTCACACTAATTTTTTTGTGTATTTGCTCGTTGGTTGTTACCGCACAGCAATACCAATTTAAAAAATATAAGGTTGAAGAAGGTTTAGTTAACAACGAAACCTATGCTATTCTTCAGGATACCAAAAATAGAATATGGGTTAGTACTACAGGAGGAATAAGTTGTTTTAACGGAAAAACCTTTAAAAATTATACTACAGAAGACGGGTTAGTCTCTAATATTTGTTTCAGCATTTTTGAAGATTCCAAAGGACGTATTTGGGTTGGGACTCTAGACAGGGGCATAAGTATTATTGAAAATGGAAAAATAACGAATCCAAAAGGTGTTGATTTTGCATATTTGGGAAGCGCCACCAATATTTTGGAGGGCAGCAACGGCACTATTTATATAATTTTTGTAAAAGGTGTAGTAACCTATAAAAATGGAAAGCTAGAGTATTTAATAAAAGGAACAGAGAAAAACCAGATTTCTGGTCTACAACACGCTGATTGGTATGACAGAAATACATTATACTTAGCATCTTCACAGAAAGGCATTTTTAAAATAACTCTAAATCCATTAAAAATTGAAAACATTTTCAATGAAAAAGATGGCATAAACAATATTTGCTATTCGGTTTTCATAGATGCTAAAAAAGATGTTTGGGTGGGTGCATATGGGGAACTTTATAAAATATCAAATGGAATACTCACGAAGTTTAAATTCAAACCAGAGGATTTTGACAAAAACCGTATTTATGGAATTTATGAAGAAAACGAAGATGAGTTCTATTTGAGTTTTGAAGGCAATGGTTTCGGCATTTTCAATAAGCAAACAGGTGATTTAAAAGTAATCAATGAAGCACAAGGACTTCCCAGTAAATATATTTACAGGATAATTAAAGACACCGAAGGCAATCATTGGATGACTTCATATGGTGAAGGAATTATTCGTTTTAGAGATACTTCGTTTAAGCTTTATGATGACACACAAGGGTTACCGTCAAAATCTGTAAATAGCATTGTGGAGTGGAACGAGGATTGGATTGTTGCCACGGAAAGTGGCGCAGTTGCGATTGACAATAAAAAACAGATAAGTCAAATTACCCCTAACAAACCCATAAATAACCTTTTGGTAACGCCAGAAAATAATCTGTTTTATGCATCTGAAGAGGAAGTATGGGAACTTTCCAAAAACACTACCCAAAAGCTTATAGATAAAGGTGATTATAACCTTTTGTATAAAGAGAGCGAGAAGACATTTCTATTTGAAACAAACAGAATAAAGGTATTGGAAAAAGATTCTACCTATTTCATAAAAACTAAAAGATCTATTGACATAAAGCCAATTGGTGATAGATATATACTTTGTAAAATAGCGGGATTATTTCAATTAAAAGACGAAAAAGTAGATACCATTCCTGGCTTGAGCCCCTTAGATCATTATGATTTTAGAAGTATCGCCACCATTAATAAAAACGAAGTTATCGCTGGAAATGTAAAAAAATTATATCATATAAGTTTTGTAGATAATAATTTTAAAATACAAACTATTGATTTGACACGCTTTGCATCCTTAAAACATTTTCGCGCCTTAATGGTTGATAGCAACAATTTATGGCTGGCAGGCCGAGATATTTTATTAAAAGTTGATTTAGATCTTTTATTGAAAAAGGATAGTATAGTAGCCTCACAATATAATACGATTGCACATTTTCTGCAAAATGACATTAACTTTAATTCGCTTACAATTACTAAAGACAAAACAATCTTGGCAGGCTCATTAAGCGGTATGCTTGCATTTAATGAAAAAGATTTTATCCCAAATACACAACCTCCAAAACTCGCGCTTTCAGAAATATTTTTGTTTTCCGAACCATTGGAAGATAGTTTATATAGAATCAAAAATGAGTTAGTACTTCCATATCAAAAAAATTACTTGACTTTTAATATGGAATCAATATCCTTTACCAACCCAGAAGAAGTTAAATATAAATACAGACTAATTGGACTTCGCAACGGCAATGAATGGTCGCTACCAACAAAAGATTCAAATGTTGTTTTTTCATATTTGCCCCCGGGAAAATATACTTTTGAATTTACTGCAACCAATGGTGATGGGATTTGGCAATCCACTCCTTTCCAATATTTATTTACCATAAAGGTTCCCTTTTGGAGAACCTCGGCATTTTGGATCTCTATATTGTCCATAACGGCTCTGGGTATTTTTCTTTTTTATTATTATAAAAACAAAGTGGAGCGTAAGCGGAATGAAACCTATACCCATAACCTTATTAAAGCGCAAGAAGAAGAACGTACACGTTTGGCCCGTGAACTTCACGACAGCGTAGGGCAAAAATTGATGCTCTTGACCAAGAAAACAAAAGCCACAGGTAATCCTGAAATGGAATTTTTGGCAAGTAACACTTTAGAAGAATTGCGAACTATATCTAGAGGTCTTCATCCTGCAACATTGGAGCGTTTAGGGCCAACGGTCGCAATCAGAAATATGATTGACGAGGTAGATGCAAATACAATTATCTTTTTCACACACGAAATTGACGACATAGATTCTTTGTTAAGCAAAGAAGCATCACTACATTTGTATAGGATTATTCAAGAAGTGTTAAACAATATGGTAAAACACGCTGAAGCAAAAGTTGCCTCCGTGACTATCGAAAAAAAGAAAAGCACCATTGAAGTCGTTATAATTGACAAAGGCAAAGGTTTTGAACAATCTGAAAAATTTAAAACCAGCGACAGTCTAGGAATGAAAACATTGTTAGAACGCGCAAAAATATTGCACTCAAAAATTGATATTAAGAGTCAAATTAACAAAGGCACAACCGTAACGCTTATTATTCCAATTTAAATGATTGAAAAAAAAGACATTTCCATTGTTATTGCAGATGATCACCCCATGATCCTCAGAGGATTAAATGAGGAGCTGATGACCAATGAATATAACGTTGTGGGCCAGGCAGTAAATGGAATGCAGGCTTTGGAACTTCTTTTAACCCTTAAACCAGACGTCGCTCTTTTAGATATAGATATGCCGCTACTTACTGGTTTTGAAGTAGTGAAAATGGCAAAAGAAAAGCAGATAGCTACTAAATTTATTTTACTTTCCTTTCACAAAGAAAATGATTATATATCTCAAGCTAAAGCACTTCAAATAAATGGCTATTTACTTAAGGAAGATTCCTTTTCTGATATTGAAAATTGCATTCAACGTGTTTTAAAGAACGAAGAATGTTTCAGTAGCGCCTTTGAGGCGGCTTCCCTTGAAAGTGTTTCTGAAGATTTAAAAAGAATTAAACATTTAACATCTTCCGAGAAAACTATTTTAAAATTAGTTGCACAGCAAATGAGCAGCAATGAAATAGCAGAAACGCTTTTTATTTCAATTCGTACCGTTGAAAAACACCGCAGTAATATTATTACGAAACTAGAGATTGAAAACACTACCAATGCACTTACAAACTGGGCGTATTTCCATAGAAATGTTATTAAAGAACTTTAGATTTAATATCCAAAATCGCTCTTAATTTTATCTGCTCGATCCAGTAATTTATCTACAGTTATAAAATCAACTTCTTCCTTATCATAAGCTCCTTGAAAGGTCTTCATAGCTTTTTTTGGCTCACCGGTTTCTTCATAATAACGACCCATATAATAATCTCCAAGCACTGTGTTTGGGTATTGCTTTTTAGCAAGTGTTGCAATTTCACGTAAAGATTCCCACTGATTTTTCTTTTCAGCAGCAGTTGCAGTTGCTATAAAATCGTTTACTCGAATTGGATTGGTAATGCCAAAAAGATCTTCAATCACTTTATATTTATCGAGAAGATATTGGCTTATTGGCGTATCCATTTTTAAAAGTACTTCACTATACTCCCTTTTGCTGATGGGTCTGTAAACAGAAAATATTTTTTCCAAAGCATTTGGAATGCCACGACCGCCCAACGAATAATGTGTTGCACCATCAAAATTATCATAATAATAGTTGAAAGATTTACTTTTTAATCCACTTAATTGCACATTCAAATCTTCGGCAGATTCCATTAAGCCTTTAATGTCGTCAGTTCCTGTCGCCATATAATAAAATATTTTTCCTTGAATATTTGGGATTCGCTCTACTAGCCTTCCATCCATCATAGGTGCCATATCTGGACTCAAGTTAATGTACCCGTTCAATAATGGTGGGTCTTTAAATAAGTAATAATTCAGAAAATTTGCTGTAAAATCGTGACCAACTCCAATGATGAATTTCGCGGTGCGATATTTTTTGTCAATATATGGAATCAACTCTAAACCAATAAATTCAAAGAACTGTGCGCCTTTTTCACCCGGCATAAAAGTTTCCTCATCGTATGAACAGTCATCATAACGGCTCTCGCCCTGCATAATTCCTACTACAATTGATTCTGGCATATCTTCCCAATAGCTGAAATAATCTACGTTTCCGGCAACGGGCTCAAAAAGATAATCGGCATCCAGCACCAAAACGATGGGATATTTTTTTTCTGAATTTGTTTCGTAATTTCTTGGAAGTTGGATTTTCAACCTTCGAGATTCTCCGAGCTTAGCCGAGTTGAATTCTTCATAAATAATCTGGGAAAAGGAGGCGTAATTAATTAAAACGCATAAAGCGAAAAGCAGAAATTTTTTCATTGGTTAGGTTTTTTAATCTTCGGAAAGATAACAAATTTTGAATTCGTGGATTTTCTGAAAGTAAAATAATATAAGAGGAACTACAATTTAAGCCGTTTGCGATTGTAAAGTGGAAGAATCACCAATGAAAGCACACCGAAAAAGACAATGGAGCATATGTTTGAAATCCAAACAATCCATCCAAAAGCAACCCCAACAGTTTTTGCAATTCCGAAAACCGTTAAAATTCCAGCTACTGCGGCCGGATAGGTTCCAAAACCGCTATTGGTAAATGCAAAGGTGAAGCTGCCTACTACAAAAGTGATAATAATAGTTCCAAAAGGAATATTTGCCGTTTCAGGCAACGCATGCAGTGCAGTATAAAAAGAAAGTAAATAAAGACCCCAAATAATAAAGGTGTGAAAAAGAAAAGCCCCTTTTTTCTGCATTTTTAAAATACTGAAAACACCTTCTTTTAAACCAATTATGAAGTCTTTAATTTTTTTATTTATGGTCGATTTTGAAAATTTTATATAAAGCGGAATACTTATGGTAATTAAAACAATTCCGTAGATAATAACGTACAAAAGTGAAGAGGGAATGCTTTCAACAACGTAATCATATAATACGTCAAATTTTATTATTAATGCTAAAGCCGTGAAAAATAGAAGGAAAATAAGGTCAACAACTCTTTCAGAAATAATAGTTCCAAATCCTTTTTGAAAGGGAACATCTTCATATTTATCCAAAATAATTCCCCGAGAAACTTCACCGCTTTTTGGAATGAAAACGTTCATTAAATAGGCTACTGAAATTGCCATAAAATTATTGGCCAATTTGGTTTTGTAGCCTAACGGTTCTAGCATAAAATTCCAACGATAAGAGCGAGAAATATGGCTTAAAACACTAAACACAACAGAAAGGATTACAAAACCATAATTGGCATCTCCGAAATACTTTTTCGTTTCCGAAAGCTGTTGTGGAGTGAAAGCTTGATAGATATACCAAATAAGGAAAACTCCCAAACCTAGCGGAATAGCAATTTGTAAAAATTTTGAAAGGGAGCGGCTCAATTTAACGGAGTAGATTTGTCTCCTCGTCTGGGAAAACTAAGGCAGGTTTAAAGTTTTTAGCCTCTTCTAATTCCATAATAGCGTATGTAATAAGTATAAGAACATCGCCCGGAGCTACGCGTCTTGCTGCAGCACCGTTTAAAGTGATTTCTCCACTTTTACGAGGACCAGGAATAGCGTAAGTTTCAAGACGTTCGCCGTTATTATTGTTTACTATTTGAACTTTTTCGCCTTGAATAATGTTGGCGGCGTCCATTAAATCTTCATCAATAGTGATGCTGCCAATGTAATTTAGATCGGCGCCGGTAACTTTTACCCTATGGATTTTAGATTTTACTACGTGTATTTGCATGGTGCAAAGATATTAATTTAAAGGCATATTATCTATTAGCCGAACTTCGCCTGCAAAGACTGCGATAAAAGCTCTGTATTTTGAACCTTTATTTTTTCGCTTTGCCGTTTTGAGGGTTTCTTCATTGGCAATTTCAAAATATTCCAATTTCAAATGCGGGTTTTGCAAAAACCGTTCCGCAACCAAGACATTTAAATCTGCGATGGAAGTGGAACTAAATTTTTCCTGAACTTCTTTCAAAGTTTTATAAATAAGTTCAGATTCTACAAACTTTATTTCACTTAGTCGCTTGTTTCGCGAACTCATTGCAAGTCCATTTTCTTCCCGAAGAATGGGGCATCCCACGATTTTCACGGGAAGTTTTTCTATGGAAACCAACTTTTTAACAATCTGTAATTGCTGAAAATCCTTTTCACCAAAATAGGCGCTGTCTGGCTTCACTATTTTTAAAAGTTTACTCACAATTGTTCCAACTCCGTCAAAATGTCCTTTTCGGTGTTTGCCCTCCATTTCATTTTCAAGACCTCCAAAATTGTAGATTTTCGCTGAAACTGCATCTTCATACAAGTCTGAAACCTCAGGCAGATACACAATCACTTCGCCATTTAAATTTTTTAGAAGAGAAATGTCATCTTCCGGAGTACGTGGATAAGTTTGAAGATCTGCACTATTATTGAACTGAGTTGGGTTTACAAAAATACTAACCACTACCACATCATTTTCACTTAATGCTTTCTTTACCAAAGAAATATGTCCTTTATGCAATGCACCCATTGTTGGTACAAAACCTATTCTGTCATTTTTCTTGGCGGAAGACAAGGCCTGTATCAATGTTTCTTTCTGGGTATATATTACCATAAAATTGGGTTAAGAGCGGGCAAAATTAATATATTAAAGACAATCTACATAAATTTTCGTAATTTTGCGTGTTTTTAAACGCCTCGATACTTCGTGGCAAATTCCGAATAATACCTAAAACTCAATAGATGAAAGATAAAAGAGTCTTGTATGTGTCTTCCGAAGTTATACCCTACCTTCCCGAGACCGAGATTTCTTCAATGTCGTTTGAAGCTCCACGAATGATTAACAACAATGACGGCCAAATCCGCATTTTTATGCCCCGCTACGGCAATATCAATGAGAGAAGGCATCAATTGCATGAAGTAATCCGCCTTTCTGGAATGAACTTGGTAATCAATGATCTTGATATGCCATTGATAATAAAAGTAGCTTCTATCCCAAAAGAGCGTATCCAGGTTTATTTTATTGATAATGAAGATTATTTTAAAAGAAAAGCGACTTATGCAGATGAAGAAGGGAATTTTTACAAAGATAATGACGAGCGTGCTATTTTCTTTGCAAAAGGTGTAATAGAAACTGTAAAAAAATTGAACTGGGCGCCAGATATTATTCACGTGCACGGCTGGTTGGCTTCATTTCTACCACTTTATTTAAGAAATTACTACGGTAACGAGCCACTTTTCGAAAACAGTAAAATTGTTACGTCTGTATACAATCAAGGCTTCGAAGGAACGTTAGCTAAAAACACCATTGATAAAGTTCGGTTTGACGCCATAGAGGAAGATGCTATAGTAGAGCTGGAAGACCCTAGCTATGTGAACCTTATGAAAATTGCCATCAAAAACTCTGATGCAATAATTGTAGGTTCTGAGGAAATACCAAAAGAACTTGAGGATTATCTTAACACTATTGACAAACCAGTGTTAAAATATCATAATATGGATAATTTTTCCCAAGCATATTTAGACTTTTACCGCTCAAAAGTTTTGATATAAAAACACTTCGTATTCGTTATAAAATTAACGCTTATAAGGGTTAAAAATCACGAATGGTAAATTACATCATCCCTATAAAAAAATTAATAAATACAAATGAAAATTAAAAATTTGTTGCCCTTAGCCGGTGCTATATTTCTTCTTTTAATCGTAATATCTTCTTGCCAAGAAGATATTACCACGATTGGCTCTGAAATTTTAGGAACCGAAACTCCAAATGGTATTTTGGACGAATCGCAAACCGTTGTGGCATATAGCAGAAAAATGGGACCTTTGCAGAGCAATAGATTGCCCGCATACCAGCTTGGAATATATAATGACCCAGTATATGGAAAGTCTAAAGTAAATTTGTTGTCACAGCTTGCGTTGGAATCTAACGATCCCAAATTTGGCGACAGCGCAGTAGTAGATAGTGTTTTTGTTTACCTTCCCTACTTTAGTACTGCAACTACAGTAGATAGTACAACAACGTATGAGTTGGATTCTATATATGGCAGTACCCGCATAAATTTATCTATTTTTCCTTCTAATTATTTTTTAAGGGAATATGACCCTAATTCAGGTTTTGAAGAATTTCAAAACTACTATACAAATCAAGGTTCTACATTTGAGGAATACCTAGGGCCTGAATTGGCTTCTGTAGAAGATTTTCTCCCTACTCAAAACGGGTATATTATAAATGAGGGCACTGATACTGAAGAAAAAATTCCACCCGGCCTTCGAGTAAAACTTCCCATAGAATACTTTCAAGAAAATATAATTGATAAGGAAGGAAGTCCAGAACTTAGAAACAATAATAACTTTAAAAACTTCTTGAGAGGTATTTATTTTAAAGTAGATTCTCCCACAGATGATGGAAGCCTTTTTATTTTTGATGCCACCAAAGCATACGTCTCTATTTTCTATAGTTTTAATGATGAAAATGACTCATCAATACGTGATAACGGAATTTTCAAATTAAATTTTAGCGGCATTAAAGTAAATACTTTTGAAAACCAACCATTGCCTCAGCAAATACAAACAGCGGTAAGTAATCCAAATATTCAAACAGGAAACGAAAATCTATATCTGCGTGGCGGCGATGGCATCATGTCAATAGTGGAGCTTTTCGGAAAAGATAGTGATAACAATGGCGTTGCGGATGATCTCGAAACACTTCGTGATAAAAAATGGCTCATAAATGAGGCAAACCTTATTTTTTATGTGAACCAAGACTTAATGGTAGGCGGTGATACTGAGCCTGAGCGAATTATTATATATGACCTAAAAAACAGTAATGTTTTAGCAGATTACAACACAGACATAACTGGTGGACTTGATGCGGCAAACGCATTAACAAATCACTATGGAAAGTTACAGAGGGGAAGTGATGAAAATGGCGAATATTATAAATTAAAAATTACAGCTCACGTTAGTAATTTAATCAATAAAGATAGCACTAATGTACCTTTAGGCATTGTAGTATCACAAAATGTACTGACTCGGACTACCTCAAAACTGCTAAATCCAATGGAACCAAATGTACAACAGGTCCCAACCAGCAGTGTAATTTCACCGAGAGGCACCATTCTGTATGGTAATGCAACCCCGAATGTAGAAAAAAGACTAAAACTCCAAATCTATTATACCGAACCTAACTAAAACTTTTTTATGTGTGGAATTGTAGGCTATATTGGCAAAAGAGAAGCATACCCAATCATTATGAACGGGTTAAAACGTTTGGAATACAGAGGATACGATAGTGCAGGAATTGCGCTTTTTGACGGTTCCGATATTCAACTTTGCAAAACAAAAGGCAAAGTTGCTAATCTTGAAGTAAAGGCTGAAAAAGAAATTTCACGTAAAGGAAGTCTTGGTATTGGTCATACACGTTGGGCAACGCACGGAGTTCCAAACGATGTTAATAGTCATCCACATCTTTCCAACAGCGGCGATTTAGTAATCATCCACAACGGAATTATTGAGAACTATGATTCTCTTAAAAAAGAATTGATAAAGCGTGGCTATACCTTCAAATCAGAAACAGATACTGAGGTATTGGTAAACCTTATTGAGGACATTCAAATAAATGAAAAAGTAAAACTTGGCAAAGCTGTTCAAATTGCTTTAAATCAAGTTGTAGGCGCATACGCAATTGCACTTTTTGACAGAAAAAAGCCAGATGAAATCGTTGTTGCAAAACTTGGCAGCCCACTGGCAATTGGTATTGGCGAAGATGAATTTTTTGTTGCTAGCGACGCTTCTCCTTTTATTGAATTTACCAATAACGCCATTTATTTAGAAGATGAAGAAATGGCCATCATCCGCCTTGGCCGTGATGTGAAAGTTCGAAAAATTAAAGACGATAAACTTGTTGCTCCTTATATTCAAGAGCTTCAATTGAATCTTGAACAAATAGAAAAAGGTGGTTACGAGCATTTTATGCTTAAGGAAATTCACGAGCAGCCTGCTGTTATAAAAGATACCTATCGTGGTCGCTTACTTGCAGAAAAAGGAATCGTGAAGCTTGGTGGACTTGAAGATTATATTGAAAAATTCATCAACGCAGACCGAATAATAATCGTTGCCTGCGGAACTTCTTGGCACGCCGGATTGGTTGCCGAATATATTTTTGAGGATTTAGTTAGAATTCCTGTGGAGGTAGAATATGCTTCCGAATTTCGTTACAGAAATCCAATAATTTCAGAAAACGATGTGGTAATCGCCATTTCACAAAGTGGTGAAACCGCAGATACGCTTGCAGCAATAAAACTTGCAAAATCAAAAGGAGCATTTGTTTATGGCGTCTGCAACGTTGTTGGTTCCACAATTTCAAGAGAAACCCACAGCGGAACATATACGCACGCTGGACCTGAAATTGGTGTTGCTTCAACCAAAGCTTTTACTACACAAATTACCGTTTTGGCAATGATGGCACTGCGTTTGGCAAAGGCAAAAGGAACTATTGGCCATCGTGATTTTATGCTTTATTTACGCGAATTGGAGCTTATCCCAAGTCACGTGGAAGAAGCTTTAAAAACTGAAGACAAAATAAAAGAGATAGCCTCGGTTTTTAAAAACGTTCGTAATTTCCTTTATTTAGGGAGAGGTTACAACTTCCCTGTAGCTTTGGAGGGAGCCTTAAAACTAAAAGAAATTTCATATATACACGCCGAAGGCTACCCTGCCGCCGAAATGAAACACGGACCCATCGCGTTGATAGACGAACATATGCCCGTGGTTGTCATTGCTATAAAGAGCGACCATTACGATAAAGTGGTGAGTAACATACAAGAAATTAAAGCCAGAAAAGGAAAAATTATTGCAGTAGTTTCAAAAGGAGATACCGCAGTTAGAGAGCTGGCAGACTACGTAATGGAAGTGCCACATACTCCAGAAGCATTGTCACCATTGGTAACCACTATTCCTCTGCAATTACTTTCGTATCACATTGCCGTAATGCTCGGTAGAAACGTGGATCAGCCACGTAATTTGGCAAAGTCTGTTACTGTTGAATAGTTAGAGGTTTCAAGTCTTAGAATATTGAGATTTCAAAAGCTAGTTTCACATTCCTTAAAAAGTATTCTTTTAATACTGTTGAGTTTTTGTGCGTTTTCATGCATTCCGTTACAAATTGCTCCAAACATTGACGGTGCAAAAATCTACAAGGGGAAAAAATTCAAAAAACAACTTCCTAAGCAATATGTATATGTTTTTGAGGACCCAAAAGATGCAAACGAGTTTTATACTTACATTAATGCAAAATTCGACATTGACTATGATATTGGGGGAGGAAATGTTCCGATTACGATAAATCAGAAAAAATATTACCTCACATTTTATGAAGTTGAACGAAATACCAAAACAGTCAACTTAGTGCCAATTGCAGTAGATATAGCCAGTGAAAGCAAAGGCAACGACCCTATTTTTGAAAACATGTACACCTCACGAAACGGGTCGTGGTATATCGCGCTAACAGTAAGCGACGACAATTTCAACGACAACTTAAAAGAAGACGATCCCGCACATAAACAGATACTAAAACATCTGGATTATTTGCGAAACGAATATCTTACCACCGTAAATTATATGGAAGTCTATTTGAAAAGTAAATAGGAATCAATTTCTTAAACACTCTTTATCTTGGTGATTACCTTCGTAATTTAAAAACCCACGAGTCATTTATAACTTGATTCTTGATTCCTAAGTCCTGTTTCCAAATAAATTGATACATTTATTCAAATGAAAGTCATCAACCTTATTTCTGGTCCTCGAAATCTTTCCACGGCCTTAATGTATTCCTTTGCGCAGCGCGAAGACATTACGGTTTTGGACGAGCCTTTTTACGGCTATTACCTTCAAAATGCTTTAATAGAAAACGAGCATCCTTCACAAAAGGAAATCCTACAAACCATGGAATTGAAGGAAGAAAAAGTGGTTGAAGACATAAATTTACTTTCAGAAAAGAAAAATGTTTTCGTGAAAGGAATGGCTCATCATTATTTATCCGAAACTCCTTCTTTTATTTTGAATTGGGAAAATGTAATTCTGATTAGGCACCCTAAAAAGTTGATTGCATCCTTTTCAAAAGTAATCCACACACCAACTTTAGCGGACATTGGTATCAAAAAAGCTTCAGAACTTTTTTTATTTCTGAAGAAAAACGGAAAAACCCCAATCGTGATTGATAGCGATGAACTTTTAAAAAATCCTAAAACCTATTTAAAAAAACTTTGCGATTTACTGAAGATCCCCTTTTCAACAGCAATGCTCCATTGGGAAAAAGGCGGTATTTTGGAAGATGGCATTTGGGCAAAACATTGGTATGGGAATGTGCATAATAGTGAAAGGTTTGCAATTCAAAAAAGCAGCTCACAGCCTTTGCCCAAACATTTGGAACCTTTACTGGATGAAGCTCTGCCTTATTATGAAACTTTAAAAAACAATATTTTAACCAACGATTGATATGCTTCAAAAATCTAACCCCAAAAACGATAATATTCAAGTATTTATAAAAGATAAACTATATCCGCGCAGCGAAGCAAAGGTTTCGGTTTTTGATAGCTCGGTGCAAGGTGGCGACGCCGTTTGGGAGGGGTTACGCGTCTATCCTGAAGGTGTAGTTTGTTTAGACAAACACTTAACACGTTTGCACGAATCTGCTAAAACATTAATGTTTGCTGATATCCCTTCTAAAGAATTCATAAAAAAAGCAATCAAGCAAACCCTCGATGCCAATAGAATGACTGATGATACACACATCCGTTTAACGTTGACTCGCGGTGAAAAAATTACCAGCGGGATGGATCCAAGATTGAATCAAAGTGGTTCCTGCCTTATTGTTTTGGCAGAATGGAAACCTTTGGTTTACGACAATAACCACGGAATAAAAGTGATAAGCACCAGCCAGCGTCGCAACTCACCGCAATTTTTGGATAGTAAAATCCACCATAACAACTTGCTCAATAATATTATTGCAAAAATACAGGCTAACGTTGCCGGAAAAGACGCTGGTTTAATGCTGGACGATCGCGGTTTTATAGCTGAACTTAACGGCAGCAACCTTTTTATGGTAAAAAACGGAAAAGTCTTTACGCCTTTTGCGCACGCTTGTTTGCCTGGTATAACGCGAAATTCAGTTATTGAAATGTGCCAAAAAAATAACATAGAAATTACAGAAGCAGACATCACACTTTCACAATTCTACAATGCAGATGGTGTTCTAGCAACGGGAACAATGGGCGAACTTACACCTGTTGTTGAAATTGATGGAAGAAGTATTTCCAAAGAAAATACATATCAGAAAAAAATAATTGAACTTTTCACAAAAGAAGTTCACGGGCTGTGTGAAAAGCTTTGATTCTGTTTGACTTTCTAGCGTTTAAAAATCTATTGGGCTAATTACTAAAAATCTTCATTTTTTTAAAGATTGGGGTTGCAATTTTCATTCAGAAAAAACTATCTTTGCACCGTTCAAAACAGGGGTGGTTTTTTCGCCCTTAGATAACTATAAAATAAACAGTTACTCATGTCACAAAGCATAGGAAAAGTTGCACAGATTATTGGCCCGGTAGTTGACGTTGCGTTTGATAGCGGATCGGAACTTCCAAAAATATATGACTCATTGGAGGTAAACAACCACGGAAACCTTTTGGTTCTTGAGGTTCAATCTCACATTGGTGAAAATATGGTGCGTACCATATCAATGGATTCTACTGACGGTTTAAGCCGCGGAGTAGATGCAGTTGCAACCGGAGCGCCAATCCAAATGCCAATAGGCGATGATGTTTACGGCCGACTTTTCAACGTAATTGGTGATGCTATTGACGGTATTGGAAACTTGCCAAAAGCTGGTGCTGCTGGTCTTCCAATTCACCGCGATGCTCCAAAATTTGAAGATCTTTCAACTTCTACCGAAGTTCTTTTCACAGGTATTAAAGTAATTGACCTTATTGAGCCTTATGCAAAAGGTGGTAAAATTGGTCTTTTCGGAGGTGCTGGTGTTGGTAAAACAGTACTTATTCAGGAGTTGATTAACAATATTGCTAAAGGTCACGGTGGACTTTCAGTATTTGCTGGTGTAGGTGAACGTACTCGTGAGGGTAATGACTTGCTTCGTGAAATGCTTGAGTCTGGTATTATAAAATACGGTGATGACTTTATGCACTCTATGGAAAATGGCGGATGGGATCTTTCTAAGGTTGACAAAAAAGCGCTGAAAGAATCTAAAGCTACTTTCGTGTTCGGGCAAATGAACGAGCCACCGGGAGCACGTGCACGTGTTGCACTTTCAGGTTTGACGATTGCTGAGTACTTCCGTGATGGAGCTGGCGAAGGACAAGGAAAAGACGTTCTTTTCTTCGTAGATAACATTTTCCGTTTTACACAAGCGGGTTCTGAGGTTTCTGCACTTCTTGGGCGTATGCCTTCAGCGGTGGGTTACCAACCAACTTTAGCAACAGAGATGGGTGCGATGCAAGAGCGTATTACTTCAACAAAAAGAGGTTCCATTACTTCAGTTCAGGCGGTTTACGTACCTGCGGATGACCTTACGGATCCAGCACCGGCAACAACATTTGCCCACTTGGATGCTACAACCGTACTTTCACGTAAAATTGCTGAGCTTGGTATATATCCTGCAGTGGATCCATTGGATTCAACATCACGTATTCTTTCCGAAGCTATTCTTGGAAAAGAGCATTACAGTTGTGCACAAAATGTAAAAGAGCTATTACAACGTTATAAAGAATTACAAGATATTATCGCCATTCTTGGAATGGAAGAACTTTCCGAAGAAGATAAATTGGCCGTAGGTCGCGCACGTCGTGTACAACGTTTCCTTTCACAGCCTTTCCACGTAGCGGAACAATTTACAGGTATTCCTGGAGTTTTGGTTGATATTAAAGAAACCATCAAAGGTTTCAATATGATTATGGATGGGGAATTGGATCATCTTCCAGAAGCAGCCTTCAACCTTAAAGGAACTATTGAAGAAGCAGTTGCTGCAGGCGAGAAGATGCTTTCTGAATCTTAAAATAGTAATTAGAAGTTAGTATTGAGTATTTTACTCAATATTAATTTCTCAATACTCAATACTTAATATATGTACTTAGAAATAGTAACCCCCGAAGCATCCTTAGTTGCTGGAGAAGTAGAAAGCATAACAGTTCCTGGCGTGGAAGGAGAATTCCAAATGTTGAATAACCACGCTCCTATTGTTTCCGTTTTGCAAGAAGGAAAAGTGAAATTCAAAGGAAACCCAACCATTGCGGAAGGATTTCAAAAAAAATTCACCCAAGAAGATGGAAAATGGGTGCTGCAAATTTCTGGCGGAACCGTAGAGTGCAACAATAACAGAGTTATGGTTCTGGCTGATTAAACTATTTAAAATTTAAAAAAATCACATCCCAAATTCCTAATTATGGAATTTGGGATTTTTTGTTTTGTTTAAAACCTTAAAGTTATATTAACATTGACCCAACCAATACATTGAGATTTGTAAATTTGTCAGTTGATGAAAACTATGCAGCTACAGCAAATTGATAGGGTAAAAACCATTACCAAAGAAGATTTTCTCAAAAACTATTTTAAACCCCAAAAACCTGTCGTTATTGAAAGGTTTGTAGAGGATTGGCCTGCATTTACAAAATGGAACCTTGATTATATGGCCGATGTTGCAGGAGAAACAATGGTTCCGCTCTATGACAACCGCCCAGTGAGCCATAAAGATGGCTTTAATGAGCCTCACGCGAAAATGAAAATGCGCGATTATGTGGAACTTTTAAAAAAGGAACCCACCAAATACCGCATCTTTCTTTGGAATATTTTAAAAGAAGTACCACAACTTCAAAACGATTTTAGTTATCCAGATTTTGGACTGAAACTAATGAAAAGCTTACCAATGCTTTTCTTCGGAGGAAAGGATTCTTATACTTTTATGCATCACGATATCGATTTGGCAAATATATTTCACTTTCACTTTGAGGGGAAAAAAGAGGTAATCCTCTTTGACCAAAAGCAAAACGATTATTTATACAAAATTCCACATTCTTTAATTACGCGGGAAGACATAGATTTCCACAATCCCGATTACGTAAAATGGCCTGCACTGAAGAAAGCAAAAGGGTACATCGCACATTTGGAACACGGCAACGTTTTATATATGCCTGAAGGTTATTGGCACTATATGCGGTACATAACTCCAGGGTTCTCTATGAGTTTGCGAGCCATTGCCAGAAACCCAAAAAATCTAGCAAAGGCAGTTTATAATATAACTGTTATGCGCTATTATGACCAATTGATGCGAAAACTAAAAGGCCAAAAATGGATTGATTGGAAAAATAAACAAGCTATTGTTCGCACTAACAAAGCGCTTTAATTTCAAAATTAAATTTATTTAAAATACTCATCTGCAATTGGTTATTAGCCAAAGACTTTGGTGGAAAAATAAATTATATTTGAAAATATCACTACTTAGAAATTTCCCCAACTTTCCCATAAACCAACTCAGGTTCCCACCCGCGATAAAAAAGATAATCTGCTAATTTCTTGCGTTTTTTCTGAAGGTTTTTTTCCGAAACCAATTGCTGCATTCGCTTTTCAGCCAAAGCTTCAAAGGTTTTGTAATATTCTGAATCTGGGATTTCCTTTAACGCAATTTTAATATTAAATTTTGAAATTTGACGCATTTTTAATTCATTCACAATCCTATTTCTTCCCCACTTTTTCGCTCTAAATTTTCCACGCGCAAAAGCTTGTGAGAAACGAGTTTCATTTAAAAAATTGTGCCGAATTAAATGATCGATTATTTGATCCACCGCTAGAGGAATCATCCGCATTTCATACAGTTTTTGATGCACTTCTTTATGGCAGCGCTCTTGGTAGGCGCAATAACGCTCCATTCTTTTGGTGGCTTCTTCAACTGTGTATGTTTTATGGGAATTTAGGTTCATTATGTTTAAATGAAATTTTCATAAAAATAGTTCTCGACTGCGCTCGAACTGACAGTAAAACTAACAAAAAAACCCCTTCAAAATTAATTGAAGGGGTTCTGATTATTTTATCAATTCACCGTCTTTGTCGTTGAAATGATATTCGAGATACGTATACGCATCACGAGGTTGGATTTTTACCCATTTTTTGTGCTCCAAAAACCATTTGGTTCGCACACTTGGGAAACCTTTTGTTAAAAAGGCTGCTATAAACGGATGTGTATTTAAAGTAATCTTTTTATAATCTTTTTTGAAAAGGCGTTTTACCTCTTCATTTATCCTATTTATAACAATGATAGGCGCTTCAATTTCCCCATCAATCACATTGCTGGGATCTTCTTCACGGGTCTTGATGTTCATCTCTGGCCTAACACGTTGGCGGGTTATTTGTATTAACCCAAATTTGCTTGGTGGTAGAATTTTGTGCTTTGCTCTGTCATCCTTCATTTCGTCACGAAGGTGATTGTAGAGTTGTTTACGGTGATTGGCATTAGCCAAATCAATAAAATCAATCACAATAATTCCCCCCATATCGCGCAACCTTAGCTGTCTTGCCACCTCAGTAGCTGCAATCATATTCACTTCCAGCGCGGTGCCTTCTTGTGTTTTTTGCTTGTTGCTTCGGTTACCGCTGTTCACGTCTATTACGTGCATTGCTTCGGTATGTTCAATTACCAAATAAGCTCCTTTGCTACCTGATACTGTTTTTCCGAAGGAAGTTTTAATCTGCCTCTCGATGCCGAATTTTTCAAACATCGGAACATTGGAATCATAGAACTTTACGATATTGTCTTTTTTTGGTGCAATTTCCTGCACATAATCTTTTATTTGCAAGTATAGGGTCTCATCGTCAATATGTATTGCAGAAAATGAATCGTTAAACATATCACGGATGATAGAGGCTCCCCTGTTTAGCTCGCTCAGCACTTTTGAAGGGTGGTGCGCTCCCTGTAGCTTCTTACACATCGCTGTCCAGCGCTCTATAAGATTTTGTAAGTCTTTGTCCAGTTCTGCTACTTTTTTGCCCTCGGCTACGGTGCGTATAATTACGCCAAATCCTTTTGGTTTAATACTTGTTATCAAGCGTTTTAACCTATCTTTTTCTTCGTTGCTTTCTATTTTTTGTGAAACAGAAACGCGATCGGAAAAGGGAACCAAAACTATATATCTTCCAGCTATAGAAAGCTCGGAACTAATACGTGGTCCTTTTGTGGATATGGGTTCTTTTACAATTTGAACCAAGATGGATTGATTGCTTTTTAAGGCATCATTTAAATTGCCATGCTTATCAATCTCTTTTTCAAATGGAAAATTATTTAAGGAATAATCTTTTAATTTACCTGAACTTACGCTTTTAACAAATTTTAATTGTGAAAGCACTTTTGGCCCGAGGTCGTGATAGTGTAAAAAACCATCTTTCTCGTAACCAACGTTCACAAATGCGGCATTAAGCCCAGGTACTGTTTTACGAATTTTGGCGAGAAATATGTCGCCTACCGTAAAATTATTACCTTCTTCTTCTTTGTGAAGTTCTATAAGTTTTCCATCCTTCAAAAGGGCAAAATCAACTTCTTGTGAACCGGATCTAATAAATAATTCGTTGTTCACGGTATATTAATTTTGTTGTCCCAACATAAAATTGGGACGAATTAAACAATGTTTTTTACAGATTTTATATAAAATCCGGCGAAACTACACCAAAACCAAAAGCCGGCTGCTGCAATCTCATTTTCAAAGAACGCTTTTTCGTTTGTTTTATTCGGAAATTGGCCCCAAAAGACGAAATTTCCAAAATACTTTTAAAACAGAAAAAGTAGTTTAGAAACTACTTTTTCTTTTTGTGGCGGTTAGCGCGACGTCTTTTCTTGCGCTTGTGAGTCGCTACCTTATGTCTTTTTCTTTTTTTACCACTTGGCATACTAAAGTCTTTTATTAATGTCCCGAATTTACTTCAAGGACGGGTTATTATTCTTATTATTTAACGTCCACGTTGGTTTTTACACCTTCAACAAATACTTTTGCAGGTTTAAAAGCCGGAATATTGTGGGCTGGTATTTTAATAGTTGTGTTTTTTGAAATATTTCTTCCAGTTTTTTCAGCTCTTGTTTTAATTATAAAGCTTCCAAAACCTCTTAAATAAACATTGTCACCACCTTCTAATGAATTTTTCACTTCATTCATAAAGGTTTCAACTGTAGCTTGAACTTCATTCTTTTCCATTCCTAATTTTTCTGAAATTTTCGCTACGATATCTGCTTTCGTCATTACTTTTAATTTTTAATTAATTTTCTTTTACTAGATTTTTTTTAGAGACCGCAAATATACATATTTTAAAATCAATAATTCAAACCTTAATCCTTTAAAATTTAAAGGTATATAGATTAATTTTACTCAATGCCTAAAATAGCACCTCCTTTTTCCAATAAACTCATTTCGTGGTATTTACAAAACAAACGTGATTTGCCGTGGCGAAATACTGTGAATCCTTACAACATTTGGCTTTCAGAAATCATGCTTCAACAAACCAGAGTTTCGCAAGGTTTGCCCTACTATTTAAAGTTTACGGAAGCCTATCCAAAAGTTGAGGATTTGGCTAACGCCCCCGAAGATGAAGTTTTAAAACTTTGGCAAGGTTTGGGCTATTATTCCCGCGCCCGAAACTTGCACGCCTCTGCAAAAATGGTTTCAGAAGAAATGAACGGCATATTCCCAAACAACTATAAAGATCTATTGAAACTTAAAGGCGTGGGCGATTATACAGCCAGTGCCATCGCAAGCATTTCTTTCAATAAGCCCGAAGCCGTAGTTGACGGAAACGTGTATCGGGTGCTCTCTCGCTTTTTTGGAATTTCTACTCCTATTAATATAACCGCTGGCCAAAAAGAATTTAAACAACTTGCGCAACAGCTAATAGATAAAGAACAACCAGGTACTTTTAACCAAGCTATTATGGAGTTTGGCGCGCGTTTCTGCGTTCCGCAAAGCCCTGATTGTGAAAACTGTATTTTCAATGATAGTTGCGTGGCTTTTCAACAGAAAAAAGTTGCGGACCTTCCTGTGAAAATAAAAGCGAAGCCCGTTAAAAAAAGATATTTCAACTATTTGGTTATCATTTCCGAAAATGAGCAAACAATCCTGCAACAGCGAACTGGAAAAGGAATTTGGCAGAAGCTATACGAATTTCCGCTAATTGAAACTGCAGAGGAAATAAATCTTTCAAGCTTACTAAAACTTGAACAGTTTGATAATTTCTCCAAAAATTTGAACATTGAAAAGATTTCGCTTTTTAATGAAAAGAAATTAATACACAAACTTTCACATCAACATCTACATACACGTTTTTGGATTGTTGAAACTGCGGGAGAAGCTGAAAGCACTGTTCCTGTTTCAGAAATTGCCAATTATGCAGTACCTGTTTTGATTGCGGATTTTGTTTCAGAATTTTTTGAAAATTATTGATTTTCCTTACTTTAATAGTAACGCACGAAATCATTTCATATAAAAATTTAAAAAATACTTATATTTAAAACGCAAAATCTACCTTTGCACAAATTGAAAAAGAAACGATTATGAGTGGAACATTGAACAAAGTAATGTTGATTGGACATACCGGTGATGATGTGAAAATGCATTATTTTGAGGGCGGAAACAGCTTGGGCCGTTTCCCACTTGCTACTAACGAAACCTATACAAACAAAACAACTAACGAGCGTGTAACCAATACAGAGTGGCACAATATTGTTGTACGAAATAAAGCCGCAGAGATTTGCGAAAAATATTTAAAAAAGGGTGACATGGTCTATATTGAAGGCCGACTTAAAACTCGCAAATGGCAAGATGATAAAGGTTTGGACAGATATAGCACAGAAATACACTGCACAGATTTCACTTTCTTGACACCAAAGGGTGATAGCAATAATTCTGTTAATAATGGTTCAGGGCAAAATGCTCAAAAACCACAGCCTTCATCGGCACCTCAAAATAACAATTCAGTTTCTGAAGAAGAGGACGACCTTCCTTTTTAACGTTTAACTAAAACCAATAACTTGGACACGGAGCCCCCTGGTTTATTCTTTTTTGCCGTTTTGGACTTTACCCAAATAACAAGCGGTGTTTTACTATTTGTTTTATTAGCCTGTTCGGCCCTTATTTCTGGGGCTGAAGTTGCGTTCTTTTCTTTGACGCCTTCAGATTTTGAAACCAATGAAGAAAAGGCTATCGCCAAAAAGCTGGGAATTGTACAGCGATTGCTGGCAAGACCCAAAAAATTATTGGCCACTATATTGGTAGCCAATAATTTTATAAATATTGCTATCGTGCTAATCTTTGACTCTTTGAGCGATGCACTTTTTTCGGGCATTGAGTCCAATTTCTTTGGAATTGACATTCGTTTTATTGTTGAAGTGGGCGTGGTAACTTTCTTCATTTTGCTTTTTGGTGAAATTCTTCCAAAAGTATATGCAAACCGAAATCGCATTTCGTTTGCTGTTTTTATGGCTCAGCCGCTCAATGTTTTAGATACATTACTATCACCAATCAGTCTACCAATGCGTTCTGCCACACTTTATTTGCACGCACGTTATGGAAAGCAAAGATCCAACATAAGCGTTGACCATCTTTCGCAAGCTTTAGAGCTTTCTAATAAAGACACAACATACGAGGAGCAGAGAATTCTGCAGGGCATTGTTACCTTCGGAAATACTGACACCAAACAAGTTATGAAAAACCGAATGGATATTTTTGCGTTAAATGAAGATCAACCATTCAAGGAAATTCTACCAGAAATAATTCAGAAAGGCTATTCACGAATTCCTGTTTACAAAGATAGTATGGATAATATTACAGGAATTCTTTATGTTAAGGATCTGATTCCATACACAGACCGGAAAATACTTGATTGGAAGACGCTGAAACGTGAAGTCTATTTTGTTCCTGAAAACAAAAAATTAGACGATTTACTCAATGAATTTAAGGAAATGAAAATGCACCTCGCCATTGTTGTTGATGAATATGGAGGCACGAGCGGTTTAATTTCTTTGGAAGATATTATTGAAGAAATTGTGGGCGAAATTAGCGATGAGTTTGACGATGAAGATTTAATCTTTTCAAAATTGGACGATAACACCTTTGTGTTCGAAGGAAAAACACCGTTAAAAGATTTTTATAAAGTAATAAAACCCGAAGATCCAGAGCTTTTTGAAGATGAAAAAGGTGAGGCAGAAACCTTGGCTGGGTTTCTTTTAGAGATTTCAAAAGGGTTTCCAAAAAAGAATGAGGTAATATCCTATCACAATTATGCGTTTACCATTGAAGCGTTTGAGGGCAAGCGCATCAAACAAATAAAACTTACTATTGAAAATAAATAGTCTAATCTACCTTTTGCTTTCAAGCATTTTTATCCTTGCTTCCTGCGAAGATGATGTTTTGGTAAAGCCTTCGGCCATGCTTCGTTTGGAATACCCGAAACCTGAATACCGTACCGTAGAAACGGATTGTCCCTATAACTTTTCGATGAACGATAACGCCACAATGGTTAAAAAGAAACGTTGTGGCACTAATATATATTATCCAAATATGAAGGCCACTTTGTATTTGACATATCAAGATATTCGGAATAATAATCTAGATTCTTTATTGCAAGATGCACAAAAATTGGCTTACGACCATACCATTAAAGCCAATAGTATTCCTGAACAACCTTTTGTGAACCCAGATAAGAACGTTTATGGAATGTTCTATATGATAAATGGAAACGCAGCTACCCAAGCGGAGTTTTATGTTACTGATAGCATCAATCATTTTCTGAACGGTGCTTTGTATTTTGACGCCAAACCAAACTTCGATTCTATCTATCCTGCCGTTGTTTATCTTCGAGAAGATATCCGTAAATTAATGGAAACGATTACTTGGGAATAGAGTTTTTTCAACATTCTTTCAAAAAAGTTAACAAACCATTCACAAATGGTTCAGCAAGTTTTTGTAACTTTTGACTGAAAAAACTAACTATTATGTTCAAAGTATATTCGCGTTACGGTATTGGGATTGCAGTAATTTTAATTGCATATTTTCTTCTATTAAAATTGGTTGGATTACATCAATATCCAGTATTAAGTTCAGTTAATGGATTGATTTTCGGTTTCGGAATTTACATGGCAATGAAAAATTATGCTTCACGAAAAAACAAGTTCAAATATGAAAAGGGTTTTCAGGTAGGCCTCTTCTCCGGTGGAATTGCATCCATAATCTTCACTCTTTTTATGGCTATCTATATGTACCAAATAGATGCAGAATTTTCTGATGCAATTATGGAAAGATGGAACGTTGAATATGATGCGGGAACTCTTATGCTTTTAATTTCAATATTAATTATGGGCTTTGCAACTACCATGGTTTTAACGCTTTCTTTTATGCAACTTCTCAAAAAATCTTGGAACACACAAGATGGAAACAGGAACACCCTGTAAATTAACTAAAAAACACTTTGTTGTTTCCTTTTTAAAAATTATATTTGCACCCGCTTTTGCCGGACGGTGAAAGCATTTTGTTTAACTAATTTATAAACGATTCGCTATGTACGCAATTGTAGAGATAGCAGGGCAGCAAGTAAAAGTTGCAAAAGACCAAAAGGTTTTTGTTAATCGTTTGCCAGTAGAAGAAGGTAAAACAGTGTCTTTTGACAATGTACTTCTTATTGGTGACGGAGACAATATTACCATTGGCGCCCCAGCTATAGACGGAGCTCAAATAGGAGCTAAAGTCGTAAAACACCTAAAAGGTGACAAGGTTATTGTATTCAAAAAGAAAAGAAGAAAAGGTTTCCGCAAGAAAAACGGTCACCGTCAGTATCTTTCTGAAATCATAATCGAAAGCATTGTAGCTTCAGGAGCTACACCTGCAAAAAAGGAAGAAGCTAAAAAAGCTGAACCAAAAAAAGAAACCAAGCCAGCCGCTAAAGTTGAAACTAAAAAAGCCGAGCCAAAAGCAAAAGCTAAAAAAGAAGTTGAAGTAAGCGAAAATCTTGTAACACGTGCAGAGCATAGAGCTGAAGACGCTAATATCGAAATGAACATCGATAAAGTGCTTCACAGTATTGGTACTGCTTCCAAAGCTGACGCTGATGATTTAAAACTCATCAACGGTATTGGCCCAGCGTATGAAACTAGACTTAACGAAGTTGGTATCTACACTTGGGAGCAAATAAGCAAACTTAAAGCTGCAGACCGCGAAGAGCTTTCAGCTATCGACGGTATTACTCGCGATAAGATTGAATCTGAAGAGTGGGTTAAGCAAGCTAAAGAATTGCTTAAAAACAAATAATCGAAATCATTAATTAAAAAGTATAAACCATGGCTCACAAAAAAGGAGTTGGTAGTTCCAAAAACGGTCGCGAATCAGAATCGAAACGTCTAGGCGTTAAGATTTTTGGTGGACAAGCTGCCATTGCTGGAAATATCATCGTAAGACAAAGAGGATATACGCATCACCCAGGTGAAAACGTATATGGTGGTAAAGATCACACCTTGCACGCACAAGTGGATGGTTTGGTTAAATTTACCAAAAAGAAAGATAACAAGAGCTACGTTTCTATCGTTCCAAACGCTGAGGCATAGTATCAACCTTGTTTGATAAAATAAAAAACCTTCACAGAAATGTGGAGGTTTTTTATTTTACAGAATGTTTTTGAAATTCTGAAAACGAAATAGGATTCCCTAATAATGTCCATTTCCGGTCTTCCGGAAAATGGGAAAGAATAAAATCGGCAGGTTTCGTTAAGAACCAGAAATCATCTGCCTTATTGTTGCTGCCATAGCTTATTGCCCAAGTAATATCAAGCAATTTCCATTTCCCATTTAATTTTACAGCATTCCAAGTATGGTTCGGTATTTTGCTTTTTTGAATTTTTCCCGAATAATCTTTTGTGAAACCATGGATCACTTCTGTAGGAACGCCAACATTTTCACAGAGACTTTTGAAAAGAAAAGCAAAACCACCGCAAAGCGCCATTTTCCGCTCTAAAACTTTTTTGGTTACATTTTCTTCGGAAGTATAAAATTCCTTTTGAAGCTCTGCACTTAGTCGTAACTCGTTATCATAAGAAATATTGGAAGCTATCCATTTATAGATTGCAAAAACTTTATCCTTGTCGGAAGTCGCGTCTTTTGTAATTGCAAAAGCAAGTTTTGTGGTAGAAAAGGGTGTTTTTCCTTTTTTAGAAACATGGCCATTTTGACGATTGTCATTCCCAATTATAGCACCTATTTGCGCAATTGCACTAAAACTAAGGCATACTAAGAGTAAAAAGATAAATTGTTTTCGCATAAATCTAAACTGACATATCTGAAAACGTTTTAAATAAATATATATTGAATGAAAAGGTGTTAAACCTTACTTGATTAATTCTTTTAAATCTTTTTCAGAAACATTCAGTAAGCCCACTTTCGGCAAACGCCTTGTAAGCTCCCTCCAATTTTCATCCTTTTTATAAATTTCCTGAAGCATTTCAGCACCGCGTTCTATCTGTTTATCATTTGCTAAAGTTATTGCGGTCCAATACTGCATTTCCAAGTTTTCTGGAAACATCTTCATTGCAGCATTGTATTCGTCCATGGCTCTTTTCATTTCATTCTTTTCAACATATAGATCGCCTTGGTTCATATGTTCGTAAGCGCGAAACACTTTTAAAAGTCTATCAATTTCCTTAACAGGGTTTTCTGAATCATCGACGCGTAAATCTAAAAGCTTGTCATTCCACGGCTCCTTGGTAGCTTCGGGTGCAAAAATGAGCAATGCCGCAGATTGTTTTCCGCGAATGTCACCTCCAGCATTTTGCGCAGCTTGTAAAACAGCCACCATTCTTTCCGCTAATGGCATTTCGGCGTGTTCTCGCCAAGCTTTTTCCATTGCCGGCACTACTTTTTCATTCAGCATCATATTTGCCTGTACTGAAAAATTCTCGCTGTTAGCGTGACCCGCAAAATCAATACAGCTTTTACCTGTATGTGTTGCAACTCTGCCTTGTTTGTCCAAAATGGCCACTTGCCGAAAATCTCTACCTTCGTCATCGCTCAACAAAATGTCCAGAGCCTCTTGAGGTGTTTTTCCATCTTTCAGCAATTCCAGACCGCGAATACCGAATGATTTGTTAGTAAATGATTGGGTTGCAACTACGCCCACACCAGCTTCACCCCAAGAAACACCAGTGCCAACACTAAACCAATGGCTTTGGACTGCTACGGCCATCTCCCCCGTTTTGCTATCACGTGCCACTATTGAAAAAGTATGTGCTAAAGGATCATTGGGTTTCATTGTTTGCGCATTAATAGATGAAACTAAAAAAAAACTAAAGATGAAAATTAAGTACTTCATGGTTTGTGATTTAATATTTAAAGATAATTTTTTATTGCAAGTATTTGAAGACTTTATTTCTTTAACCGAGATATAACTTATTAGTTTTTCTAAATTTGATGTATATTAAATCCTTAAAACTAAGGAAAATGGTTTAGCGCTTGAATTTCATTATAATATGTTATTTTAGTACTCTTTAAAAAACCCATTTTGAATTTTTCTGAATGTTGAAATATCTACGCTTCGTAATACTCTTTATTCCCCTAATAGGATTTGCGCAAAATAGCCAAGACACTATTTCAATTCAAAACGAGCAAGAGTTTGCTGCGCTTAAGGACTCTTTAAAGGCATTGCAGGACCGAACAGATTATATGCTTTTTGAAGGTAAATATGACTCTGTAATATTTACCTCCATTGACAATATAAAATTTGCCGAACGTATAGGAGATAATAATGCTGCCTTTTATTCCAGATATATGATGGGCGCTTCCTTTTTATATCTGAAAGACTTTAAGAATGCTCATGGGTATGCAAAGGATTATTTAAATTTTGCAGAAAAATCTAAGGATGAATTTTTAATGGCGCGTGCCTATAATTTTATGGGAGCTCTTTATTTGGCCGAAAAAAAGCATGATTCCGCGCTTCCTTTTTTTAAAAAAGCACTCCCCCTTTCGTTAAAAAGAAAAGATACTTTGGAAGCCGCCATGGTATATTATAACCTGTCCGAATCATATCTTAATCAAGGCGACCAAAAAAAAGCCCTGCTTTATTTCAGCAAAGCAGAGCAAGGAATAAAAGCTATGGAGTTTAAAGGTTTAACAACCGAAATGAATTTACTTCAAGGTAAATTGAACCTTCATTTAAACAAACCTAAAGAAGCAATTGCAAACTTTAAAGAGGCTATCTCTTTTGGGGAAAAAGGAAATTACATTGATGACAATTTAATTGAAGCATACAAAGAATACAGTACCGCTCTTTTTGACACCGGTGATTTTAAAGAGGCTTTTTTGGTGCGGAAAAAATTTGATAGTCTCTCTGCGGTGCAATTTGAAAAAGAACGCCTGATGGCCATTCAGAACGCAGCTGCACAATTTAGTGTAAACGAATATAAAAAACAGGCCCACCAAGCTGAACTAGAAAAAAAATTATTTTCAGAAAAGGCTTTATTAAGCAACATTCTACTTTATTTTTTTATTGGCGCAGCCCTTTTGATGGGATTATTCCTTATAATCCTTTATGTATCACACAAAGGAAGAAAAGTATTGACCAATACACTAAAAGAAAAAAATCAGCAATATTTAAAAGCAAAACAGAAATCAGAAAAGTTAGCTATGGCAAAAAGCAAGTTCTTTTCAACTGTTAGCCACGAATTGCGAACTCCGCTTTATGGTGTTATTGGTTTAAGTTCTGTGCTATTGGAAGACGAATCTCTCAAAAATCATCAAACAGATTTAAAGAATCTAAAATTTTCGGCAGACTATCTTTTGGCCCTTATAAATGATGTACTTCAAATAAGCAAACTAGAATCGAATACGCTTGAGGAAATGAAAGCGCCATTTGATTTAAAAGATTTGGTCCAATCTATAGTTTCGTCTTTTCAATATGCTTTGGTTCAAAATAAAAATAAATTACACGTAGATATTTCAGAAAATATACCACATACAATTATCGGTGACCGCGTGCGACTTTCGCAAATACTAATGAATTTAGTGGGCAACGCCATAAAATTTACTACAAATGGAAATATCTATATTTCAGCTCAAGAAGAATCAATTTCAGAAAATGAAGTAACTATAAATTTCAGTATTAAAGATAAAGGTATTGGTATTCCAAAGGAAAAACAGAAAGCCATTTTTGAAGAATTTCAGCAAGTAGATTCAGACGATTTCAAAATACAAGGAACAGGTCTTGGCCTTACCATCGTGAAAAAACTACTGGAAGCTTCAAACTCTTCCATCAAGCTAAAAAGTAAACCCGGTAAAGGATCTACTTTTAGTTTTACGTTAAGTTTTCAAATCTTGAAGCATTTACTTCAAGACAAAATAATGGATGATAACAGCATCTTAAATGGTAAAAAAATACTTGTAGTGGATGATAACCGAATCAATCAAATTGTTACGAAGAAAATACTGGAAAATCACGGGATAATTTGTGATATTGCTGAGAACGGAGATATTGCCATTGAAAAAGTAAGCACTGATACTTTTGATCTTGTGTTAATGGACATCAATATGCCTGGCAAGGATGGAATTGAAACTACTAAAGAAATTAGAAAATTCAACCAAGTAATTCCAATTTTAGCACTGACTGCTATTGAAGTTGAAGAAATGAGAAATAAAATTGAAGCTTCGGGGATGAATGATATTATTGTGAAACCCTATGATACCGATAAATTTTTGACAATTATACTTCGAAATTTAATAAAAGAAGAAGAATCATTACAACTCAGCACTGAAAAATTTTCAATTAGGCAATAAAAAAATCCTAAGTATTAGCTACTTAGGATTTTTCATTTTTATATAGATTTTTTTATCCCTTCAAACTAGCTCCTAAATATTCACGGTTCATACGTGCAATGTTTTCCAAAGAAATTCCTTTAGGGCATTCAATTTCGCAAGCACCGGTATTGCTACAGTTTCCGAAGCCTTCCTTGTCCATTTGTGCAACCATATTTAAAACACGCTCCGTTGCTTCAATTCTTCCCTGTGGAAGCAAAGCAAACTGGCTCACTTTAGCTGAAGTAAACAACATAGCACTAGCATTTTTACACGCCGCCACACAAGCTCCACAGCCAATACATGTTGCTGCATTAAAGGATTCATCTGCATCGTGTTTGTTAACGGGAATAGTGTTTGCATCAATAGTATTTCCGGAAGTATTAACCGAAATATAACCTCCAGCTTGCTGAATTCTATCAAAAGCGCTCCTGTCTACCACCAAATCTTTTATTACCGGAAATGCCTTAGCGCGGAAAGGTTCTATAACAATAGTATCGCCATCTTTAAACATACGCATATGCAATTGGCACGTTGTAACCAATCTATCAGGTCCGTGAGGCTCTCCATTGATCTGCAATGAACAACTTCCACAGATTCCCTCTCGGCAATCGTGATCAAAAACAACTGGCTCTTCGCCTTTATTTATAAGGCCTTCGTTAAGAACGTCAAGCATTTCTAAAAAAGACATGTCCCCCTCTACTCCGTCAATAGGATATGTTTTTAATTCTCCCTTTGTTGTTGCGTTTTTTTGACGCCAAATTTTTAAAGTAAGTTTCATCTTTATAATATATTTGATAAAGCGGAAGATGGAATGCCCAAATTATTCATCTTCGTTTTATTAGAAAATTGTTAGCGGGCATTTCATAGTCTATTTATAGGATCTCGATTTAACTTCAATATTCTCGTATTCCAATTCTTCTTTATGGAGAATTTCAGTGCCAGGATCTCCAGTATATTCCCAAGCGGCAACGTACATAAAGTTTTCATCGTCTCGTAGCGCCTCTCCTTCTTCTGTTTGGTATTCTTCACGGAAGTGACCACCACAAGATTCATTTCTATGCAATGCATCTTTTGCGAATAATTCACCTAATTCTAAAAAATCTGCAACCCGTGTAGCTTTTTCAAGCTCGGCATTCATTTCGTTCATATCTCCAGGAATCTTGACATCTCTCCAGAATTCTTCGCGCAAAGCTCTAATTTCAGTCATTGCCGATTTTAAGTCTGCTGCATTACGAGCCATTCCACATTTGTTCCACATAATATGGCCCAATTTTTTATGAAAATGATCTACAGAATGTGTTCCTTTATTATTTATCAACTTCTCTAATAATTCACGAACTTTGTTTTCGGCTTCGTCGAATTCTTTCGAATCTGTTGGTATCTTTCCTGTTTTAATATCTTGCGCTAGATAATCGCCAATAGTATAAGGAAGCACAAAATAACCATCTGCTAAACCTTGCATAAGTGCTGAAGCTCCCAAACGGTTTGCGCCATGATCGCTAAAGTTAGCTTCTCCGGTTACGTAGCATCCGGGAATTGTAGACTGTAAGTCATAGTCTACCCAAACGCCACCCATAGTGTAATGTACCGCAGGGTAAATCATCATTGGGGTTTCGTATGGATTTTCATCTACGATTTTCTCATACATCTGAAAAAGGTTACCGTATTTATCTTCAATTACTTTTTTTCCAAGTTTGATAACTTCTTCTGAAGATGGATTGTGGTTTCCGTGGATTCCAGCTTGCTCTTTTCCGTAGCGTTCAATTGCCGTAGCAAAGTCTAAGAAAACAGCTTGTCCGGTTTTGTTTACACCATATCCAGCATCACATCTTTCTTTTGCAGCTCGCGAAGCAACATCACGTGGCACCAAGTTTCCAAAAGATGGATATCTTCTTTCCAAGTAATAATCTCTTTCTTCTGCTGAAAGATCGTTCGGTTTTTTCTTTCCTTGACGAATTGCTTCAGCATCTTCCATTTTCTTCGGAACCCAAATTCTACCATCGTTACGTAAAGATTCAGACATCAAAGTCAGCTTACTTTGATGATCTCCCGAAACAGGAATACATGTTGGGTGAATTTGTGTATAACAGGGGTTTGCAAAATAAGCCCCTCTTTTATGAATTTTCCAAGAAGCAGTAACGTTGCTTCCCATAGCATTTGTTGAAAGGAAGAATACGTTTCCATAACCACCCGAAGCAATTACAACAGCGTGAGCGGAATGTCTTTCTATTTTACCAGAAACCAAATCGCGAGCAATAATACCTCTTGCCTTTCCATCAACGATTACTAGATCTAGCATTTCGTGACGGTTATACGGTGTAATTTTTCCCCGGTTTATTTGGCGGTTCATTGCAGAGTAAGCTCCCAATAATAATTGCTGGCCGGTTTGTCCTTTTGCATAAAATGTACGCGAAACCAAAACGCCACCAAAAGAACGGTTATCCAAATATCCGCCATATTCACGTGCAAAGGGAACACCCTGTGCCACGCATTGGTCAATAATATTTGCAGAAACCTCAGCAAGACGGTACACATTTCCTTCGCGAGAACGGTAATCGCCACCTTTTACGGTATCATAAAATAATCGATAGTTTGAATCACCATCGCCTTGGTAATTTTTTGCGGCATTGATACCTCCTTGTGCAGCAATAGAGTGAGCACGTCGCGGAGAATCTTGATAGCAAAATGTTTTTACGTTATAGCCTAATTCAGCAAGAGTTGCTGCGGCACTTCCGCCGGCAAGACCAGTTCCTACTACAATTACGTCGATGTTACGTTTGTTAGCCGGGTTAACTAGGTTAATATCGTTTTTATAATTTGTCCACTTATCTGCTAAGGGTCCTTTTGGGATTTTTGAATCTAATGTTGACATAGCGTTGCGTTTCGTGGTGATTATTGATTAAAGTGAAGGTATAGCGCAATAAATATAAATCCTAAAGGAATAAATATTGCATAAAACTGCGTAAACCCTCTTAAGCCTTTTGAATACTTATTGTTCCAGCCCATACTTTGAAAAGATGAAGAAAAGCCGTGCCAAAGGTGAAGGGCCAAAAGTACAAATGCCAAGCAGTATAAACCTGTTCGCACAGGGCTTTCAAATTTATGGACCAACTCTGGGTAATAACGAGTGGCATCCAGTGGATTGCTTTCAATGTATTTGTGGATTATTTCAGGGAACCAAAAATCGTAAAAGTGAAGTCCCAAAAAAGCTAAAATAACAGCGCCACTAATAATCATATTTCGTGAAGCCCACGTAGAATTTCTATTTCCTTTGAAAGATTTATAGCTAATCTGTCTTGCATTATTGTTTCTAATCTCTAGTACAATTCCCATTATAAAGTGGAAAACAACCCCAAAGATCAGGACCGGTTGCAGGATAAACTGCACCAAAATGTTATGCCCCATAAAATGGGACCAACTGTTGAATGTTTCGGGATCTATTACCGAAGTTATGTTGATGGTAAAATGTTGTGCTAAGAAAAACACAAGAAATAAGCCCGAAAGTGCCATAGCAACTTTTCGTGCAATTGAAGAGGATAGTATTGCCATTATGGTTTTATTTCAAGAATAGTTGTGCAAAAATACGTTACACAAAATTGAATGCCAAAGAAATATCTTAATAGTATCTTATTTAGATTTGTTATAACAAAAAAACCATTCACTTTCGCGAATGGTTTTCTTAATAGCTTGAAAATTCTATTTATTGAACTACTAATTTTTTAGTAGCTGTTGATTTATTTTGTGTAACACTTACTAGATAAACACCAGCTTTTAGTGAAGAAATATTCAACTCTGTACCAGTAACTGTAGTATTGGCAACTTGTTTACCTAAAACATCATAAATCACTACATGCTTTTCTCCAGCAACAGAAGTGTTGATGTTAACTTTTCCGCTTGCAGGATTTGGAGATAGACTGAAGTTTGAAAGAGTGTTATCATTAACACCAGCAGTTTCTGCTAACTCAACTCCAAATAATTGATCAGATGGAGTACCTTGGCTCACACCAACGATAGTTACTTTTCCCGGTACTACTTCATCAGAAATAAATAAACCACCAGCTATACCAGTGTTACCACCTGGCTGTCCAGATAAATTATAGTCATAAACAACACCAGTTGGAGTTCCACCAGGAAGTTGTAGTTGTACAACTAAATCTCCACCACCAGCAGTAGTTTGGTCGTGAATCCATAAGTATGGTCCACCAGGAGTTACTAAATCAACCGCACCACCATAAATAGCTGTTCCGTGAGTTGCTAAAGGAATTACAGATAGTTCACTACCATTCAAATCAAAAGAAGCTATATCTGAACTAAAGTTACCAGTCCAAAATCCACCGTTTCCACCATCAAGTGTAGGATCGTAAGCAACCATTCTTGCAGTAGCATTAGTAGAAGGTGTAATGGTAATAGTATTATCAATAGTTCTGCTAACAGGATCAATTAAATAAACTTGTGTTCCCGCAGTTCCTATGTAAACGTTAGTGCCATCCCAACTCATAGAACGGGTTCCAGTAACACCAGGAATAGAGAATGTTTCCATTAGGTTTCCATTAATATCTAATACATGGATAAAATCTGAAGCCCATGCTGAAACCCAAAAATTTCCATTAACGAAGCATACTCCGGCATTTCCTTGAGCACCAATATTGGCGCCAATGTCGTAGTTAAAAAGAAGGTCAAAAAGTGCATTTGTATTCTCAGTACTCGGGGTACCTTGAACGATAGGTGCAACTTCCGCATTTTGTGCATAGTTAGAAACACTAGTTCCTAAAGCAAGCATAATTGAAAGTGTAAGTAATTTTTTCATCATGTTAAGTTTTTAAAGTTATACATCAAATGTAGTAAATTATTTAATTTTAATTGAAATTGATTGAACTTTAGACAATAAATTTACACTTAAAGTATAAATCCCTTTTTGTAGATAGAACTTCCCGTTTTCAGCTTTTTTTATTTTTGTATCGGTTTTATCAAAAAACTTACTTCCTTTTTCAGAAATGGAAAGGTCATAATCTACACCATTCACACCTTTCACTGCATTAACAGAAAGACTTTGCAGCTCCTTTCCGTCTTCGGCTTTAATAGTTATTTCTGCCTTTCCGCTTTGTGGGCTGTAAAACTGAATTTTAATTTTTGGTTCATTAACTTCGCCCCAAGTACTATATTTACTGCCCCAACGGGGTGAAAAATTTATTGTGTCCATTTCAGCGATAACCACTTCATCTTTATTGCCTTCGTTCAGTTTTTGAAGCAGCGCAATATCTGCCACATAAAGCGATCTTCCGTGGGTTCCCAAAACCAAATCTTTTGCTTCTGGTTGAATTACCAAATCGTGGATTGCAACATTGGGCAAATTTTCTGAAAACACTTCCCAACTTTCACCGCGATTGAAGGAAACATAAGCCCCGTTATCAGTTCCTAAGTACAGCAAGTTTTCATTTACCGGATCTTCTCTAATTACGTTTACTGATGAAGCGGGTAAATTTCCGCTAATGTCTTTCCAAGTAGCACCATAGTTTTCACTCACAAAAACATACGGTTTAAAATCATCCCAACGATAGCCATTCAGTGTAACGAAAACACGCTCTTTTTTATGGGAAGAAGCAATCACGCGGCTCACCCAAAGATCTTTGGGGAAACTGCCTGAAATAGCTGTCCAATTTCCGCCGGCATCTTTTGAAACATAAACCAACCCATCGTCACTACCCGTATACAACAGTCCAAACTGGAAAATTGATTCACTAATACTGGTTAAAGTTCCGTAGGCTACATTACCGGGTTTTCCGCCTTGCGTTAAATCTTCGGAAATTGCCGTCCAGTCATCACCTTGGTTCATACTTCGCATCAATTTATTTCCACCCAAATAAAGAATATCCTGATTGTGCACACTCAACAAAATTGGTGTTTGCCAGTTAAAGCGATACGGACTATCGCCCAATTCATGTTTTGGCTGAATGTAAACCGGCTCAGCACCGTTTCGGTTCAATCTGTAATAATTTCCAAACTGAAAACCTGTATAAACAACATTACTGTTTCGGCTATCAATTTGCACCTGCATCCCATCACCTCCAAAAATAAATTCATACGGATATTTCCCTTCCTGCAACCAGCCAGAGCTTGCCTCATAATCGTGCGGGCCAACCCAAACGCCATTATCCTGCAAGCCACCGTAAACGCTGTAATTTTTTTCGTGATCTACATTCACAGAATAAAATTGTCCAACTGCTGGGCTATTATTCTTTATCCAAGTTTTGCCGTCATCGTAACTTATATTTACGCCGCCATCATTGCCATCAATTAAATGGCCGGGCATTTTTGGGTCTATCCACAATGCGTGATGATCGCCGTGGACGTTATCTGCATCTATGGTTTCAAAAGTTTTTCCGCCGTCGGAAGATTTTAGGATTGGTACTCCGTAAACATATATTTTGTTGGCATCGCTGGGATCCACATGAATTTTTCCGAAGTAATAACCATAGGAATAATACAGATCATCCAAAAAACCTTCGTGGGTTTTCTTCCAAGTTTTGCCTCCATCTGTACTTTTGTAAACCTCAGCACCTATAACCGGCGTGTCAAAAAGGGCGCTGTTTGCGTCTTCCAAATATTTCGCTAAATCTTCAGGTTTTACGGTGCCTATACGCACCATTTGTTTTACGTTTTCCGAACGGTATTTTTCCTGAAAACCATTCATTTTTAAAAATTGATTCAATTTTTTATCATCTAAAGCAAGAAAGGCAGCCACGTCCATTTTTTTGAAATCATCTTTGGAGAGAATCTCATTATCTTCTTTTTTAGCTTCTTCTTTTCTGTGGAATTGATTGTCAACAATTAAATAAACTGTATTGTCATCTACCACAGCAGTGCCCATTCTCCCCATCCCTTTTCCTATTGGCAGACCACTATTTTCGGTTGAAATTTTTACCCAAGTACTTCCCGCATCTGTGCTTTTATAAATTCCGCTGCCTTCGCCGCTGCCTTCAAAATTCCACGCTTTGCGGTCTTTGTCCCACGCGGCGGCATACATTGTATTGAAATTTTTAGGATTGGTTGAAATCTCAATAATCCCAGTTTTGTTATTTATAAAAAGTGTTTTGCTCCATGTTTTTCCGCCATCGGTGGTTTTAAAAACACCTCTTTCCTCATTTGTGGAATACAAATGTCCAACCGCCCCAACAATAACTTCGTTTGGATTTGCTGGATTTATAAGAATACTGCTAATATGATGACTATCGGTAAGCCCAACATTTTGCCAGGTTTTTCCTTTGTCATCGCTTTTCAGCAAACCAATTCCTGCATACGAAGAACGGGAGGCATTTACTTCACCAGTTCCTACCCAAATAGTTCCGCTTTTCCAATCAACCGCCACGCAACCTACGTTCTGCGTTGGGCTGCTGTCCATTACAGGCGTGAAAGATGTGCCATTATTGTTGGTGTGCCAAAGTCCGCCGCTGGCGTAGCCCACATAAAATTCTGTTGGATTGTTTGGATTTACGGCAAAATCTACCACGCGGCCGCTCATAATACTGGGTCCAATACTTTTGAAAGGAAGGTCTTTTACAGAAGATGCCTGCGCCAATTGAGTTTTTTGTTGAATACTGCTTGATACGATTGTTGCGGGTGTATCTGTTTTTTGTGAAAAAGCGATCGCAGTAGCTAGGCAGAATGCCGAAAGAAAAAGTTTGTTCATGTATTTGATTTTGAAAAGTTGAAGGTAATTAAATGGGGCCGGTTTTGCAATGATTTAATTTAGCGATGAGGAATTAGCGATGGCGGTGAAGGGGAATTTTTGGTATATTTGAGTTGGACTACTTTAAAAACTAGACCCATGAAATTACTCTTCATCTCTTTTATGCTTTTTTCGGTTTCCCTTTGTTATGGTCAATTTCCATTTGAAACCGGCTTTGAAACCCAAACTTTTGAAGATTGGATGAACTCTGATGGCTCTGTAACCAATTTGTCTATAGAACAACCGGGAGCCCCAAATTATGGAACCTATTATTTAAGGAAGAATTGTGACGGAACTAATACAGTAAATGGTGAAATGGCTCTTAAAAACCCTACTTATTTCAATGCTGATTATTCTGATGGCAGTGGTACAATTGCGTTTCGTGTAAAAAATGATAATGCGTTTGATCTCTATATACGTTCTGGATTTACAGATAATTCGGGAACAAAGATTGTTCAAACAACCCCAGTTATTGTAACCTCATCTCCGGGAAATTGGCAATCCGTATACTTTTCTGTATGGCAAGGATATTATACATTAATTGAAGGGCCAAATACAATAAATGAAGTATTATCAGAGCCAGCTGAAATGTGGATAATTCACAATGAAGAAATTGCTTTTAATGGCGAATACGAAAATGGAAATTTTGAAATTGACAATTTTGAAGGCTATTTCTTAGGGACAGAAGATTTTAAAAAGGATGCGGTCAGTGTTTATCCAGTTCCCACCAAAGATAAGGTTTACATAAAAACAACATCTTCAAAAATAAATCGAATTGAAGTTTATGATTTATTGGGCAGGAAGAAAAATATACAGCAAGCCAATTTTAACGAAGTAAATGTATCAACTCTTTCAGCTGGAGTTTATTTGCTTAAAATAATTTGTGATAGCGGTATTCAAACAAAGAAAATAATTAAAAGCTAGAACAAGTTGTTCTGGAAATATCTTGCTTAAAACTTGATGGTTTTTAGCGAGACACTTAACTGTATCCCGATATATTTTAAAAATAATGACCCAAACATAACCAACATAATTAATACACTTTTAACCCTTTCTACCGCTTGAATCACTTTGAAATAATTAATTTTGAGGAAATTCATAAAACAATACGATGAAGTACGATCAGATAGACAACAAACTCTACATCAAAAACCGAAAAAACTTTATGGCGCAAATGAAGCCAAAAAGTGTAGCGGTTTTCAATAGTAACGATATATATCCAATTGGCGCTGATAGCACCATGCCTTTTCAACAAGCGCGAGATATTTTTTATCTAACTGGTGCAGATCAAGAGGAGACAATCTTAGTTCTTTTTCCAGATGCTCCAAACAAAGAACACCGCGAAATGCTTTTTGTTCGCGAAACCAATGACCACATTGCAGTTTGGGAAGGCGAAAAACTTACCAAAGAAAAAGGCACTGAGGTAAGTGGGATAAAATCTGTTTATTGGCTAAAGGAATTTGACAAGATTTTCTTTGAAGTAATGACGCAAGCTGAGCGCATCTATTTCAACACAAACGAACATTACCGCCAAAGCGTAGAAACGGAAACTCGCGAGGATCGTTTCATCAAAACCACAAAAGAAAAATTCCCTGCACACAGTTGGGAGCGCAGCAATCCAATATTACAGGGATTGCGTTCCGTAAAAGATAAAATTGAAATTGACCTGCTTCAACAGGCGTGTAACATCACCGAAAAAGGATTTAGAAGAATATTAAATTTCGTTAAACCCGGTGTATGGGAATACGAAATTGAAGCCGAATTTATGCACGAGTTTTTAAGAAATCGTTCTCGTGGCTTCGCTTACACACCAATTGTGGCAAGTGGCAACAATGCAAATGTGCTTCATTATATTGAAAATAACCAACAGTGTAAAAAAGGCGATCTTATTCTATTGGATGTAGGCGCGGAATACGCCAACTATTCAAGCGATATGACCAGAACCATTCCTGTTAGCGGAAAATTCAGCAAACGCCAACGCGAAGTTTACAACGCTGTAAAACGCGTAAAAGACGATGCTACAAAAATGTTGGTTCCTGGAAATTACTGGAAAGAATACCACGAAGAAGTGGGCAAATTGATGACCAAAGAACTTCTGGGCCTAAAACTTTTGGACAAAGCAGATGTAAAAAACGAAGACCCAAACTGGCCAGCCTATAAAAAATATTTTATGCACGGCACCAGTCACCATATGGGACTTGACACGCATGATTACGGAGTGCTTTGGGAAAAGATGACCGAAGACATGGTCTTTACCGTTGAACCTGGAATCTATATTCCACAAGAGGGTTTCGGAATCCGTTTGGAGGATGATGTTGTTATTCAGAAAAAAGGAGAACCTTTCAACTTAATGCGCAATATTCCCATTGAAGCGGAAGAGATTGAAGAGATTATGAATAAGTAGAAAATTGAATAAAGATTAAAGCAAAAAGACTTAAAGAGAATTTCTTTTTAAGTCTTTTTTATAAAACAACATTAATGGAAACATCATATATCTATGTTGGCATTTTTCTCATCCTACTTGGAATTCTCATAAAGCATTTCAAACTCTATTTTCTCATCGCCGGCTACAACACTATGAGTAAAGTCGAAAAAGAAAAAGTGAAGATTGAAAAAGTGGCTGTTCTATTAAGAAACGTATTAGTTATTATAGGGCTTTCAATGATTTTGTTGGGTTTTGCCAATTCGAATATGGAAAATCCTCAAATAGCCAACTATCTGTTTTTTCCAATTGTTATTGGAAGTGTTATTTACCTTCTCGTTAAATCTAATTCTAAAGCCTTTAAAAAATAGGTTTTACACACCTTTTCAGAACATGACTTTTCACTATAAAAATATTCCAATTCATTATGAAATTTCAGGAAACGGCCCATCACTTGTCTTGCTTCACGGTTTTTTGGAAAGTTCTACAATGTGGAATTCTTTGATTCCACAGTTTTCAAAAAACAATACTATAGTTACAATTAATTTTCCCGGTCATGGAAAAAGCGGTGTAATTTCAGAAATTCATTCTATGGAGTTAATGGCTGAGGTTGTAAATGAATTACTTCAACATTTGCAGATTTCATCAGCAACTTTAATAGGTCATTCCATGGGCGGCTACGTGGCTTTGGCTTACGCCGAAATGTTTACTGAAAAGATTGAAAAACTAATACTTCTCAATTCTACTCCCATAGCAGATTCTGAAGAAAAAAAAGAAAACCGAAATAGAGCTTTAAAAGTTATTGATCAAAACCCGCAAGCTTATATTAGTATGGCTATCGGGAATCTTTTTGCTAAAACTTCGCGTCAAAAATATTCCTCAGAAATAGAAGCTTTAAAAAAAGAAGCCTATTCATTTCCCGTGGAAGGTATAAAAGCTGCAATAAAAGGAATGCGCGACCGAAAAGACCGCACTGAAATACTGAAGAATTTCAACAAAGAGAAATATATGATCTTGGCAGAAGAGGATCCTATTTTATTGCTTTCGGAAACAATTGAGGTCGCTGAGAAATGTAATGTTTCACTAAAAATAATTGAAGGAGGTCATATCAGTACAATAGAAAATCGTGATTTTATTGCGAATTATTTACATTTTATCCTGTAAAGTTTGCACTTTATCTAAAAATATGTTAATATTGATTCACTAACCCCAATTAAATTAACATAGATGGATAAAGTTACGCCCCAAAGCCAAACTCCAATCTTGAGCCTTGTATGCACTGCATTTGGCCATGATTACATTGTAACCCGAAAAATTACTGACCATATTAGCGAGTATAAATGTACTTGTTGTGGCAGGGAGGTTTCAAACAGCTATTCTGGTAAATTTGAAGCACTTACCTATAAACAACGCGAAGTTAATGAGTGCTTGTCTTCATTCTTTAGAAAAAAGAAAAGAATTTCAATCCATTAGAAAACTGTATTTTCTTTAAAAATATTTTCCTTTAAAATGAGGGGTAAAAATTCTTATGTCTTTATAAAAAATCTATCCATTATTTTTTAAGGCATTCCAGCCTCGTGCAACTAAAGGTATTTTTGTTCCAGCACGGCTTATTAAATGCATTCCTTCTTTTTCATTGGTCATATGCCCAATTACAGTTAAGTGAGGATTTGCCTTTATTTTTGGATAATCTTCTGTTTTAATTGTAAAGAGCAATTCATAATCTTCCCCGCCACTTAATGCAATTGTTGTACTATCAAGATTAAATTCCTCACACGTTGAAATTACTTGTGGATCCAGCGGGATCTTTTCTTCAAAGAGATTACATCCAACGTTTGAATTTTTACAAATATGTAATATTTCTGAAGATAATCCATCACTAATGTCAATCATAGCGGTTGGTTTCACTTGTAGTTCTTCCAGTAATTTCGAAACATCCTTTCGGGCTTCGGGTTTCAATTGACGTTCCACTAAATAGGAATAAGGCTCCAAATCTGGCTGCGAATTTGGGTTAACCTTAAAAACCTCCTTTTCGCGCTCCAAAACCTGAAGACCCATATAAGCCGCGCCAAGATCACCGGTTATTACCAACAAATCATTTTCGCGGGCGCCACTTCTGTATGCTGCTTCGCCTTTATTTACAGTTCCTATGGCAGTTATACTTATCAATAATCCTGTAGTTGATGACGTAGTGTCCCCACCAACCACATCTACATTATAGACTTTTGCAGCTGCTTTAATACCTGCATATAACTCATCTAAAGCTTCTATAGGAAATCTATTTGAAACCGCTATGGAAACCGTTATCTGTGTTGGTTCAGCATTCATAGCGTAAATGTCTGATAGGTTTACAACTACTGCTTTATAGCCCAGATGTTTTAAGGGCATATAACTTAAATCGAAATGAACCCCTTCCAAAAGCAAATCTGTAGAAACAATCATTTCTTTTTTTGAATCACAAGAAATCACAGCAGCATCATCACCGATGCCTTTAACGGTTGATTTTTGTTTTATTTTAAAATTTTTTGTGAGATGGTCAATAAGTCCAAACTCACCTAAGTTCTCAATACTGGTGCTGGAATTGTCTTTATTTTCAAACATGATACTGGGTTTAATACAGATTGTGGCAAAAATACATCATCGAAAACAATAAACGAAACGTCTTGAAAATAATGCGAAATTTCGTTTTTAGCCTGACATATTTAAGCAAAGCCAATTACTATACTAACATTTAACCTTTTGCGTTTGTAGATAAGATTATATTATAGTTACATTTAGCACTTTTTAATCCTTATTCTATAAAACATGAGAAAAATTTTACCACTTCTAGCTTTATTTATCAGTGCATTTTCATTTGCCCAAACCCCATGCGTAAATGGAATGGCAGGCGCTTATCCTTGCAACGGCATAGATTTTATGTCACGCTTAAGTCTTAGCGATTTGAACGCTAACTCAGGAAATGATTCTTGGGGATGGACAGATCCGCAAGACGGAAAAGAATACGCGATAATGGGCTTGAACAATGGTGCTGCTTTTGTTGATATTTCAGATCCAGTAAATCCTATATATTTAGGAAAGTTACCAACCCATACAGATTCTAGTACTTGGAGAGATATAAAAGTATATAACAATTATGCGTTTGTTGTAAGCGAAGCAAACGGACATGGAATGCAGGTTTTCGATTTAACAAGACTAAGAAATGTACAAAATCCACCCGCCACTTTTTCTGAAGATGCCTATTACGGTGGTTTTGGGCATTGCCATAACATAGTTATCAATGAAGAAACTGGTTATGCCTATGCAGTTGGAACTAGCACTTTCGGCGGAGGTCCACATTTTGTAAATATCCAAGATCCATTAAACCCTGTAGCTGCAGGTGGCTTTAGTGATGACAATTATTGTCACGATGCGCAAGTAGTTATGTATGATGGTCCAGATTCAGATTATGCTGGACGTGAAATATTTTTTGGAAGCAATGAAGACAGAGTTTCTATTGTTGATGTAACCGATAAAAATAATCCTCAGGGTATTTCAATTGGTCTGTATGGTAGTGTTGAATATACCCACCAAGGCTGGCTTACCGAAGACAAACGTTACTTTATTATTGGTGATGAATTAGATGAGTCTAGTTTTGGTTTTAATACAAGAACAATCATTTTTGATGTAAGTGACTTAGACAATCCAGTAGTACACTTTGAGTATGAAGCAGATACTCAAGCAATTGACCATAACGGCTATGTTTTAGGTACTGATTTTTATCTTTCAAGCTATAGAGCTGGTCTACGAATAATAGACATTAGCGATATTGAAAATGAAAACATGGTTGAAACCAAATTTTTCGACACCTACCCTAATAACAATTCTGCCAATTTTGATGGTGCTTGGAGTGTTTACCCATACTTTGCTAGTGGAAATATAGTAATTAGCGATATAGATAGAGGTTTATTTATAGTTAGAGATCCCCTTTTAGGATTGAACGATAATACCGCTTTGGATTTTTCTGTAGCGCCTAACCCTGCAAAGGATTTTGTGACAATTAGCTCAAAGGCAGATCCAATTAATCAAGTTGAAATATTCAACGTTTTGGGTCAAAAAGTAATGGATCAAAATTTTACAGAAAGCCTTTCAGAAAACATAAACATTTCAAATCTACAAGCTGGAATGTATGTTATGAAAATAAATTCAGCCACAACAAAAAGATTGTTAATAGACTAAAAATAAATTACCTATCCCCTTATGCTATTTCATAAAAAAAATAATTTAAAAGCGCTTCCACTTTTGCTTTCCCTCACATTATTAAGTATTTCCTGCGGAAAAGACGAAGGAGGTGATGATGGCCCAGCCCAAGAAATAACCGGAGAAATAGAATTTGTAAAGACCTTTGGCGGAAGCGAAAGTGACGAAGCTATTTCAGTAGTGGAAGCCGCAGATGGGGGCTTTGTTATTTTAGGAAACACGAGAAGCTCCGATGGAGATCTAACTGGCAGAACTGGAAACGATAGCGATTATTGGTTGCTAAAAATTTCAAAATCTGGAGAAAAAGTTTGGAGTAAAACCTATGGGGGAAGTAATGACGAAAACGCGGCCCGCATTACCAAAACGAATGATGGCGGATACCTTTTAAGTGGTTATACCTCAAGTAGCGATGGCGATGTTTCGGGAAACGAAGGCTTTCAGGACTATTGGATTGTTAAAGTAGATGCTACAGGCAATAAAATATGGGACAAAAACTTTGGGTTTTCTGGGAGTGATCAAGCTTTTAAAACTTTTCAAACCTCAGATGGAGGATATTTCATTACAGGTTTTTTTGATGTATCTGCAAGTGGTGGCGCTGGAAATGACATACAAAAGGGAATTCTTCACGGTGTAGGTGAATTTTGGGGCATAAAATTAGCTGCAAATGGCTCCACACAATGGAGACGCTATTTTGGCGGAACCAACAACGACCGAAGCTATGATGCTTTGGAAACTGATGATGGCGGTTTTTTAATGACAGGAACTTCCGAAAGTGTTGATTTTGACAAAACAGATCCCAAAGGAAGTTATGATTATTGGGCGGTCCGTTTAACTTCCTCGGGAGATTTGGTTTGGACCAAATCTTATGGAGGGGCAGAGATAGACAATTCCTATGCGTCATTAAAAACAAATGATGGCAATTATATTATGGTCGGTGATTCACGAAGTAGCGATCAAGATGTAACTTCTCCTCGTGGCAATGCTGATGCTTGGATGGTCAAATTTGACGATAACGGTAATAAAATTTGGCAGAAATCGTTTGGAGGTTCACAGTTTGACACCGCACACAGTATTGTGCAACGCACAAATGGTGATTATATACTTTCTGGGCACAGCAGGAGTTCAGATGGAGATTTGCAAACCAATAATGGTGTAAACGATGCTTGGATATTTGTGGTTGATAGTAACGGAGGCCTTAAATTTGAAAAAAGTATTGGTGGCTCTAGTCTCGATTTTGCTTCTGAAGCTATTGAATCATCAGATAGTAAAATAATTGCTGTAGGCGATACTGAAAGTAACGATGTAGATATTCCTTTGAACCAAGGCTCTAAAGACTTTTTAGTAATTAAATTAAAATAACCCAAAAAATAACACCCATTTATTTAACCTATGAAAAAAATAGCTTTTTTACTAATTCTGGCATTTGTTGCGTTTGGTTGCAACAATGATGATGATGGTGGCAATAATACGCCTACCAATGCCGATGTATCCTTTAAGTTTACCCAAACTTGGGCAGATTCGACTGATGTAACACCTTTAAATTTCAACACAAACCTTTATATAAATGATGCTAGAAATCTTGCGCATATTACCCGACTTCGCTATTTAATTTCCCGCATTGAGCTTCACAAAAGTGATGGCACCACCGTGGCTTTTGATGAATATCAATTGGTGGATCTTGCCGATGCAACTACATTAACGTTAAACCCTGCTTTAACTGCAACCACTGGTGATTACACGGGAATATCATTCATATATGGTTTCAATGAAGAAGACAACATAAGTGGTGCTTACGAGGATTTGAACATTGCGGATTGGGGCTGGCCCGAAATGATTGGTGGCGGATACCATTTTATGCAAATGGACGGAACCTTTATAGATGAAAATGGCGAAACACAGCCATATAACTTCCACAACGGCACGGCAGCAAATAATGGAGTTTTTGAGGCAAACCACATTGAGTTCAATTTTGATATGAATTTTACCATTTCGAATGATGCAACAATTGAGATAAAAATGGACATTTCCGAATGGTACAAAAATCCGCTGATTTGGGATCTGAACGACAGAAGCACTGGGCTTATGATGAATTATTTGGCACAAAAAGATATGAACCGAAACGGGCAAACCGTGTTCAGCATTGGGGAAATAACCCAATAATTTTTAAAAAAATGAAGGAACGGTCCAGGAAAATATATTGTTTTTTGATTGGGATTTTTACCCTCACCTTATTTGTTTCCTGTTCTTCTGACGATCCAAAACCAGAAGAAACGGAAACAGACGATGGGTATGTGGCAACGCCCCAGCCTTTGACCGTTCCTGCCATTTTTGATCAATTTCTTCCTATTCCTTCAATTCCAGCTGACAACCCCCAAACTGTGGAAGGAGTTGCCTTGGGAAGAAAACTTTTTTTCGACCCCATTCTTTCCGGAGACGGAACACAAGCCTGTGCATCTTGCCACAAACCGAGTAATTCCTTTACAGATGATGCGCAATTTAGTATAGGTATTGACGGAATTGAAGGAACGCGTAATTCTATGCCAATTTACAATATGGCTTGGAATTTCAATTCAAAATTATTCTGGGATGGCCGCGCCAATAGCATAGAAAAACAGGCTCTGGAACCTGTTACCAATCCGGTTGAAATGCACAATACTTGGGAAAATGCAGTTGGAAGTTTGCAAAGCCACGGGGAATATCCCGAACTTTTTAATAAAGCTTTTGGAACACCGACCATTACAAAAGAGTTGACCGCCAAAGCGATTGCGCAATTTGAACGCACCCTTATTTCAGCCAATTCACCTTTTGATAGGTATTTGTTGGGAGAAAACTCCTTGACACCTCAAGAAATTAACGGTTTTGCCATTTTTATGGATGAAGCTCGCGGGGACTGTTTTCATTGTCATGGAAATGAATTCAATCCATTGTGGACCGACAATATTTTCCACAACAATGGGCTGGACGCCATAATTACTGATAAAGGATTGGGCAATGTAACCGGAGATCCAAACGATGACGGGAAATTTAAGTCGCCCTCTTTACGGAACCTTGCCTACACTGCACCCTATATGCACGATGGCCGCTTTGCAACTTTAGACAACGTAATAAATCATTATAGTGAAGGTTTGGTTTATTCTAGAACTATTGACCCCTTAATGAAAGCTGTATCAACAGGAGGCGTGCATTTGACTGAACCAGACAAAGCAGACTTAAAAGCCTTCCTGCTTTCACTTTCAGATCCTTCTTTTATAAACAACCCCGATTTTCAGAATCCAAATTAATTTGCACCTCTTTTTCAAGCACTTCTACTCGATTTAAAACGTACTGTTAATTATTGTTTAAAACTATTGTATCATAGTTTTAAAATCCAGCTTCTTTATGGTTAAAAGTACTATTTGATGTATATTTGCCATCTAATTTAGAATTAATCTATATATGATTAAGGTAAGTGAAAATGCAAAAACCAAGATAGCGCAACTGATGGCCGAAGACGGCTTTAACATTGCCGTGGATTTTGTCCGCGTAGGTGTAAAAAGTGGTGGGTGTTCCGGTTTGAGCTACGAGCTGAAATTTGACCACAGCTTGGGCGAAAATGATAAACTTTTTGAAGAAGAAAATGTGAAAATTGCCGTGGACAAAAAAAGCTTTTTGTACCTCGTAGGCACAACGCTGGAATACAGTGGCGGACTTAACGGAAAAGGCTTTGTATTCAACAACCCCAACGCAAACCGTACATGTGGTTGCGGAGAATCTTTTTCACTTTAAAATATTAAATGAGGATGAGCAAGTATACAGAAGATGATTTAAAAAAAGAACTGGAAACCAAGGAATACGAATATGGTTTCTATACAGATATAGAATCTGACACTTTTCCCATTGGATTGAATGAAGAAATTGTGAAAGCTATTTCCCTAAAAAAAGAAGAACCAGAGTGGATGACCGAATGGCGCTTGGAAGCTTTCAGATATTGGCAGGAAATGGTGGAACCAGATTGGGCAAATGTGCATTATGAAAAGCCAAATTTTCAAAATATTTCCTATTATTCAGCTCCCAATAAGAAACCAAAATATGATAGCCTTGATGAAGTTGATCCTGAACTTTTAGACACTTTCAAAAGGCTGGGAATTTCTCTAGACGAGCAAAAGAAACTCGCCGGAGTTGCTGTGGATATTGTAATGGACTCAGTATCTGTTGCAACCACTTTTAAAAAGACTTTGGCGGAAAAAGGAATTATTTTCTGTTCCATTTCTGAAGCTATAAAGGAACATCCGGAATTGGTGAAAAAATATTTGGGAACCGTAGTGCCGCAGCGCGACAATTTTTATGCAGCTTTAAACAGCGCCGTTTTCAGCGATGGTTCATTTTGCTATATTCCAAAAGGCGTTCGTTGCCCAATGGAGCTTTCCACCTATTTCAGGATAAACCAAGCAGGAACGGGACAATTTGAAAGAACCCTAGTAATTGCCGATGAAGGAAGTTATGTAAGTTATTTAGAAGGCTGTACCGCTCCAAGCCGCGATGAAAACCAATTGCACGCAGCAGTGGTTGAACTAATTGCGTTGGACGATGCCGAAATAAAATATTCAACCGTACAAAACTGGTATCCAGGTAATAAAAACGGAAAAGGTGGGGTTTTTAATTTTGTGACCAAAAGAGGTCTTTGTGAAAAGAGAGCGAAAATTTCTTGGACGCAAGTTGAAACGGGAAGCGCTGTAACGTGGAAATACCCAAGTTGTATTTTAAAAGGCGATAATTCAATTGGCGAGTTCTATTCCATTGCCGTTACCAATAATTTTCAGCAAGCGGATACGGGAACTAAAATGATTCACATTGGCAAAAACACACGAAGCACCATTATTTCTAAAGGTATTTCAGCTGGAAAATCACAGAACAGCTATCGCGGTTTGGTAAAAATTATGCCAAATGCAGACAACGCCCGGAATTTTTCACAGTGTGATTCTTTGTTGATGGGTAATAGTTGTGGCGCACACACCTTCCCTTATATTGAGGTAAAAAACAAAACCGCCCAAATTGAGCACGAGGCAACCACCAGCAAAATTGGAGAAGACCAAATCTTCTATTGTAACCAACGCGGTATTGACACCGAAAAGGCAATTGCATTGATTGTAAATGGTTTCAGTAAAGAAGTACTAAACAAACTTCCTATGGAGTTTGCCGTGGAAGCGCAAAAATTATTGGAAATAAGTCTTGAAGGATCTGTTGGATAACAATTCCTTTTAAAATCTCAATATTTTTAAAACTAAATCAACTATTAATTATGAAAAAAATCATTTTGTTGTTAATGCTTTCAGCAGTAGTTTTTTCTTGTAAAAATTCTGAAGAAAAAAATAAGGATAACGAAGAAATCACTACTGAAAATGCAGAAAATTTAAAAGCTTATAAAGGAGATTTTATAGATTCAAACGGTGCCTTGGTTTTGATGGGAAGTAATTTTATTTATGGCGTTAAACGTGACGCACTTTCCGAACAGCTTTCAAAACAAGTAGCAGCCGTAAAAAAGGAAGATTTTGATATGGTTGGTGTCATCGTTCGCGGTGTGGTTTCCAAAAACACTGATAGTGACAGTGAATGGGAAGAAGTTATTACAATTAAAGAAATTATGAGGGTTAACAATACGCCTTCAGAAGTAGATATTAAATTAGACGAAACAGCTAAGAAAAAGTAAAATGTTAAAAATTAAAGATTTATACGCCGGACTAGAAGGAAAAGATATACTGCAAGGCATCAACCTTGAAGTAAAAGCAGGCGAAGTTCACGCAATAATGGGACCCAACGGTTCAGGAAAAAGTACGTTGGCATCAGTAGTTGCTGGAAAAGAAGAGTTTGATGTTACTAGAGGTTATATCACCTTTGAAAATGAAGATATATCAGAATTGGACCCTGAGGAAAGAGCACATAAAGGCATCTTTCTTTCGTTTCAATATCCCATTGAAATTCCCGGAGTTTCAGTGACAAACTTTATAAAAACGGCCATCAACGAAACCCGGAAAGCAAAAGGACAAGCAGATATGCCAGCTTCTGAAATGCTGAAAATGATAAAGGAAAAAGCAGATATGCTGGAAATTGACCGAAAATTTCTTTCACGTTCCCTAAACGAAGGTTTTTCTGGTGGTGAAAAGAAACGAAATGAAATTTTCCAAATGGCGATGTTAGAACCCAAACTAGCCATTCTTGATGAAACAGATTCAGGACTGGATATTGATGCTTTAAAAATTGTTGCAAACGGTGTAAACAAATTAAAGAATAAAGATAATGCTGTAGTAGTAATAACACATTATCAGCGCCTTTTAGACTATATAGTTCCAGATTTTGTTCACGTATTAATGAATGGAAAAATAGTAAAATCCGGCACCAAAGAGCTAGCGTATGAGCTAGAAGAAAAAGGATACGACTGGATTAAAGAAGAATTGGTTTAAAAAATTCAAGGTTAAAATTCAAGGTTATCAACTTTGAACCTTGAATTTTAAACCTTGAACTTTGAATAAAAAAGAAATGAGTTTTAAAGACAAATTATTATCATCATACATCGCTCTCGAAGACTATTTGGAGTTCGATTCGCCATTACATGATGTTCGAAACAATGCCATTAAAATATTTGAAGAAGAGGGATTTCCAACTAAAAAGGATGAAGCTTGGAAATATACATCGCTAAATTCATTATTGAAACCAAATTATAGCATTTATTCAAATAAGGAACGCAATGTTGAATTACAAAATGTACGCAAGTATTTCCTTCATGAAATAGATACTTACAAACTTGTTTTTGTGGACGGGGTTTACAACTCTTTCCTTTCGGAAACTACCCACGATACATTGGATGTTTGTTTGATGTCTTCGGCTTTGAACAAAAGTAAATACAAGCCTGTAATTGAAGCCTATTTTAATAAAGTTGCCAAAAGCGATAGCTTGACAGCCTTAAATACGGCATTTACAAAAGAAGGCGCATATATTCATATTCCAGCCCACAAAGAAGTTGAAAAGCCTATTGAAATAATTAATTTTTCAACTGGTAATGAAGCCGCAATGTTCCTGCAACCAAGAAACTTGATTGTGGTTGGAGAAAATGCGCATGTTCAAATTATTGAACGTCACCAAAGCCTTTCCAGTAATGAAGTTTTAACTAATTCAGTTACAGAAATTTTTGCTGAAAAACGCGCTTATGTAGATTACTATAAAATCCAAAACGATGCGGAAACAGCTTCGTTAATTGACAATACATACATATCACAGGAGCGTGATACAGTATGTCGCGTACATACTTTCGCTTTTGGCGGAAAATTGGTGAGAAACAATCTCAATTTTTATCAAAAAGGTGAACATTGCGATTCTACCTTGAAGGGAATTACAATTCTTGAAGGCAAACAACATGTAGATCACAATACTTTGGTACACCACATTGCACCTAATTGCGAAAGTCACCAAGATTATAAAGGTCTTTTTGCAGAATCTTCCGTAGGTGTTTTTAATGGAAAGATCATTGTTGAAAAAGATGCCCAAAAAACGGATGCTTTTCAACAGAATAATAATATTTTAATTGACGATAAAGCAACTATTAACGCTAAACCACAGTTGGAGATTTTCGCAGACGATGTAAAATGTTCACACGGTTGTACTATAGGTCAGTTTGATGAAGATGCGTTGTTTTATTTACGAAGCCGTGGAATTGGATTGAAGGAAGCACGCGCTTTACTAATGTACGCTTTTGCAAACACCGTTTTAGAAAGCGTTAAAATTCCCGAATTAAAAGTGCGAATCAACAAGCTTATCGCCAATAAAATTGGGGTTAGTTTAGGGTTTCAGCTTTAATATATAGGCCGTAAATACATAAATAATATTCTTATAACATTTGTGTATTTACAGTAAGCCACTAGCAGTATTTGCATATTCATAAAAAATTCAAATGTCTTTCAATATTCAAAAAATACGCAATGATTTCCCAATCCTTTCCCGAAAGGTAAATGGCTATCCGTTGGTGTATTTGGACAATGCCGCCACTTCTCAAAAACCACAGCAGGTTATTGATTCTATTGTGGATTATTACAGTAACTACAACGCAAATATCCATCGTGGCGTGCACACCTTGTCTCAGGAAGCTACGGATGCCTATGAAGCTGCACGAAAAAAAATTCAGACGCATTTTAATGCGAAAGAAACTTATGAAATCATTTTCACCGCAGGTACAACCCACGGAATAAATTTGGTGGCAAATGGTTTTTCGGATATTCTAAAAAAAGGAGATGAAATAATCGTTTCGGCAATGGAGCACCACAGTAATATTGTGCCGTGGCAAATGCTTTGTGAACGCACTGGCGCCATTTTGAAAGTGATTCCGATGAATGAAGAAGGTGTTTTGATTATAGATGAATATGAAAAATTGCTTTCCGAAAAAACGAAGCTAGTTTTCGTTAACCATATTTCAAACGCATTGGGAACCATAAACCCAATTGAAAAAATTATTCAAAAAGCGCACAAAGTAGGAGCCGCCGTGCTTATTGACGGTGCGCAATCCTGTTCGCACATAAAACCCGACCTTCAAAAACTAGATGCAGATTTTTATGTGACCTCTGCCCACAAAATGTGTGGACCAACGGGTGTTGGTATTCTTTATATGAAAGAAAAATGGGGAAACAAACTTCCGCCCTATCAAGGTGGTGGTGAGATGATTGCTGAAGTTACTTTTGAAAAAACTACCTACGCCGTGCTTCCACATAAATTTGAAGCAGGAACGCCCAATATTTGTGGCGGAATTGCATTCGGAGCTGCGATTGACTATTTAAATAAAATCGGTTTCGAAGCTATTGAAAAGCATGAAAACGAACTGTTGAAATATGCCACAGAAAAATTACTGGAAATAGAAAGCTTGAAAATTTACGGCACAGGCCCAGAAAAAACTTCGGTCGTTTCCTTCAACATTGAAGGAATTCATCCGTATGATATCGGAACAATTGTTGACAAATTGGGCATTGCCGTGCGTACCGGCCACCATTGTGCCCAACCGATTATGGATTTTTTCAATATTCCCGGAACGATACGCGCATCCTTTGCTTTTTACAATACTTTGGAAGAAGTAGACGCGTTGGTAAAAGCTGTGAAAAAAGCTAAAATGATGCTAAGTTAATATACCAATAAACGTTAAAGGTTGAATTTTGATTTATTCAACCTTTAAAACAAAATTATGAAATGCTCAATAAAGATTTTAAAATAATTGAAGGTGCAAATTTGGGCATTCCATCCTTCTAACAATCTAACATATTATACAGATGAAAACACTTACCACATTATCTATTCTTATTTTTACACTATTTTTTACAGGCTGCGATGAAACCAAAAAAGTAATTGATGTTGCTGGAAGCGTTCAGTTAACAGGCAGTTATACTGTTTCTGCTATAAATGGAAAAAAACTTATTAATACTACAAACCCAACTTTTACAATGTCCGCTTTAGATAACTCCTTTCGTGGAACAACGGGTTGCAATTCGGTTTTTGGTACTTATACCATTGATCTTTACAGCATCAGTTTTGGCGATTTAGCGGTTAGCGAAAAAATGTGTACAGATAAAAATATTATGAAAACAGAAAGAGACTTTTTGAATGCATTGAATAATACTGGAACTTACGGTTTACAAAATGGAGTACTTACATTTTATTCTAAAACAGACCGAAGTGTTATCCTCACTGCTGCCAAAGACACAAATAATTAAAAAATACCTATGACGATTGAAGCAATACAGGAAGAACTGATAGATGAGTTTTCAATGTTTGAAGACTGGATGCAGCGCTATGAATATATGATAGATCTGGGTAAATCACTTCCACTTATTGACGAAAATTTGAAGACCGATGACAAGCTTATAAAAGGTTGTCAAAGTAAAGTATGGCTTAATTCTGAAATTCATGATGGAAAAATTACTTTCACTGCAGATAGTGACGCCATAATTACAAAAGGAATTATCGCAATTTTGGTACGGGTTTTTTCAAACCAAAAACCACAGGCAATACTCGATGCGAATACTCATTTTATTGATGAAATTGGGCTAAAAGAGCACCTTTCGCCTACACGTGCAAACGGCTTGGTTTCAATGATAAAACAAATGAAAATGTATGCATTGGCATATCAAACACAATTAAAAAATTAATAAGATGGCAGCAGAAATAGATATGGCCGAATTGGGCGAAAAAATAGTAACCGTCCTAAAAACCATTTACGACCCCGAAATACCTGTAGATATATATGAACTTGGGCTTATTTATGACGTTTTTATAAACGAGGATCGTGAAGTAAAAATATTGATGACGCTTACCACACCCAACTGCCCAGTAGCAGAAAGTTTACCAATGGAGGTGGAAGACAAAGTAAAGTCAATGAAAATGATAAAAGATGCCGAAGTAGAAATAACCTTCGACCCGCCGTGGACTCAAGAGCTAATGAGCGAAGAAGCTAAGCTGGAATTGGGAATGCTTTAATAAGGCTATAGGTGAAATAACAAATTGAATTGTGTCCGGAGAAATAATAAATCGCGTAGCGAATAGCAAGCTTGTAACCTTTGATTTTGAGGAAATTTATCCTAAAGGTGAGCGGGTTTCTTTTGATATCTCCCAGTGGTTAATGGAAGGTATTGTGCTGCGTGAAAGTGAATTTCGTGAAAAAGCTAAAGAACACGATTGGAGCCAATACCAAGATAAATATGTTGCGCTTTTTTGCAGTTCAGATGCAATTATACCTGGTTGGGCATACATACTTTTATCACTTCATTTGGCGCCGTATGCGAAGAAAATTGCCGTTGGAAGTTTAGAAGAATTAGAAAGCATTCTTTTCGCAGAATTACTTCAGGATTTAGATGTTTCAGAATTTACAGACAAAGCTGTAATTATAAAAGGGTGCGCCCACAAACCAATTCCACAGAATGCCTATGTGCTTTTGGCCCAAAAACTTCAGCCCATTGCAAAAAGTATTATGTATGGGGAAGCTTGCTCTTCTGTTCCACTTTTTAAAAGAAAGTAGAAAAATCAACCTTCTACTGTAAGAATTCACAAAAAAAAGAATGAAATGAATCATTTTTTTGTGAACTATTCAAAAGAGTCAGTATTTTTGTCGAATAAAACTTTATTTAGATGAAAAAACTTTTACTTCTGGCAGTTCTCTTTACTGCTCCATTAACAATCTTCTCTCAGGAAGAAACTCCGAAAGACACTGTTCCCAATGGATGGACGCGAGCCGGAAATATTTCGTTATTGTTCAATCAAGCTGCCTTTAATGCTGAATGGACCGGTGGTGGAACTTCCAATTATTCAGGAAACCTTTCGCTTACTTATGATTTCAATTATAAGCACGACAAAATTTCTTGGAACAACAGATTGACCGGTGAATACGGAATCACCAAAAATAAGGATGATAAATACTCCCGAAAGACTAATGACCGATTGGAGTTCAACTCAATTTTAGGTCAGCAGATAAAAGAAAGTAATTGGTACTATTCATTATTTTTAAACTTTAAAACCCAATTTGCCAAGGGTTACACATTCAACACAGATCTTAACCCAGAAGATGAAGGCTATCGTACAGAAACCACACATATTTTATCGCCGGCCTATCTTCAATTTGGCCCTGGTATGCTTTGGAAAAAAAGTGATAATCTATATGTAAATATTTCTCCAGCTACTGCTAAACTTATACTTGTAGATAAAGATTTTACAGCTGTAAATGAATCTGTTCCTGCTGCATTAGATGCTTATAATGAAAACAAATACTTTGGTGTTAATGCCAATGAAAGTAGCCGTTTAGAATTTGGCGCTTCAGTTTCTGCGTATGCAAAGTTTAATATTATGGCGAATATTTCTGCAGAAAATATTTTGAATCTTTATTCAAATTACATTGAAGATCCACAAAATATTGATGTTGACTATACTTTCAATCTTGTAATGAAAGTGAACAAATACATTTCTTCAAATGTTACTTTTCAAGCTATTTATGATGATAATGCTGTACAAGGCTTTCAGATTCGCGAAGCTTTGGGAGTGGGTGTAACTTACGGGTTTTAGACGTTAAACGTTAGAAAAAAATAAAAAAGCTCCCAGGTTTTAAAACTTGGGAGCTTTTTTAATGTTTCACTTATTTGTTTTTATTCTTCTTCAGTATATTCATCATATAAAAAAGTATTATACGGAAAACGTGTAGTGTGAATTTCTTTTACTTTTTCGTAAACTAGTTTTCTGAATTCACTAAAATTTTCTTTATTCAATGCTGAAATAAAAATTGCATCTCCGTTCAGTTTTGCCATCCAAGTTTGCTTCCACTCTTCCAAAGTGTAATGCGCTTTGGTTTTCTCAGTCATTAAATCGTCCTCCTCTATTTCTTCTGGATGGTAGGCGTCAATCTTATTGAAAACCATAATTGTAGGTTTATCTGCGCTTCCTATTTCTTCTAGAATTTTGTTAACCGAATCTATATGGTGTTCAAAGGAAGGGTGGCTTATATCTACCACATGAAGCAATAAATCTGCCTCCCGAACCTCATCCAGCGTACTCTTGAATGATTCCACAAGTTGCGTGGGCAATTTTCTAATAAACCCAACAGTGTCCGTAAGTAAAAATGGAAGATTGCCAATAACAACTTTCCGAACCGTAGTATCAAGTGTTGCGAACAATTTATTTTCAGCAAAAACATCGCTTTTGCTAATTACGTTCATTAATGTAGATTTTCCCACGTTTGTATAACCCACTAAGGCCACACGAACCAATGCACCACGATTGCCGCGCTGCACGTCCATTTGTCTGTCAATTTTTTTTAACTTATCCTTTAGCAAAGCAATACGGTCGCGAACAATACGCCTGTCAGTTTCAATTTCCGTTTCCCCCGGGCCACGCATACCGATACCTCCACGCTGGCGCTCCAAGTGAGTCCACATTCCCGCAAGTCGTGGTAACAAATATTGATATTGTGCAAGTTCAACTTGGGTGCGGGCATAACTAGTTTGAGCTCTTTGGGCAAAAATATCTAGAATCAAATTGGTACGGTCTAATACCTTACAATCTAATTCTTTCTGGATGTTCTTTTGTTGGCTCGGTGAAAGTTCATCATCAAATATTACCACGCCAACCCCGTGTTCTTCCACAAAGTTTTTTACATCTTCCAGCTTTCCTTTACCAATAAAAGTTTTTGGATTGGGAACATCCATTTTTTGGCTAAATCGTTTAAGCACCTCACCACCAGCAGTGTAAGCCAAAAATTCAAGCTCGTCTAGATATTCATTTGATTTTTCTTCGTCTTGATATTGTGTTATCAAACCGATGAGTATAGTTTTTTCGTAAGAAATGTCTGCTTGCTCTATCATAAAGTAATTTATAACACAAATGTACAAAACACTTGGCTAGAGTTTTTTGTACTTTACAAGCAATTAACAATTATAATCTATTCCTCCCTAGAAATGAAAAACGTTTTCAATATTGGATTCTAGAATTTTGAAAAAAAATTGAAACAGTAAATGATTAAATACAGAAATGGACAGGAATGAAACGCGCTACACCTCAACACTGAAAAAATAGGCCGTATCATTTCGAAGATTGTCTATAATACAACCACACAACCGGCCATATATCTGGGCGTCGTCAATGTGGTAAAATGAAACGATGCTGGAAGGATTCGTCAATTCAAAATTTCTAAAACAAAATATTATTATTAGATGTATTTCCATTTGGCAGATGGTCGTAGTAATAATACAGTATTACTTTTAAGAAAAGATTTTTTGAATTAATTCATGAAAAAATAATTACACCAATAATATTTAAGAACTGAAGAAAATTAGAAATATTTTATATACAATCCATTCATAATCTTTACTTTATAATATTATTTAAAGAGTGTAATCGATCATTTTTACGGTTTTTTTAAATTTTTTCAACCAAAAACTAATTGGAAAAGCTTCAAAAAACCTTATATTTCGCCGTTAAAAAAAAGTTAATACACAATAAATTTCAATAACAACCAACAAAAACTTTATGAATATAAAACTACCTCTCTATTTACAAAGTTGTCAGTATTATTTTAAAGATAACTTTAATCGAAACGTTCTTTTACTTTTTAGTTTCCTTACAATATCTATTTCGGCATTTGCACAAGGGCCAGGATGTCCCAACGTTTATGCGGGAGATGATGTGGAGCTGGATTGTGGCGAGCCTTGTACAGACCTTACAGCAAGTTTTCTTGACACTGGAGAAACCACCAGTTATGATGTTTCTTCTATTACTTATGCCCCTCCTTTCCCATTTACAGGAGGAACACCTGTATCTGTAAATACAGACGACATTTGGTCCGATGCTATTCAATTGCCTTTTGATTTCTGCTTTTTTGGTGAAAGTTATTCTCAAATGGTTATTGGGTCAAACGCAGTCGTTTCATTTGATTTAGTAAACAATCCTCCAGGTGGTTATTGCAGTTGGTTGTATGATGAATCAATTCCTGATCCCAACCTGTTTTTTACGACTATCTTTGGACCTTATATGGATGTGGATCCATCGGTTAGTGGCTCTGGAACTATAAATTGGACTGTTTTTGGAGAATCCCCTTGCCGAACCATGGTAGTTAACTTCCCTGATATTCCTTACTTTGGATCAGCTTGCCCAGACCTTTCCTTAACCTCACAAATAGTTATTTATGAAACTACCAATGTGGTAGAAGTTTATGTTCAAGATAGACCAAACGGCTGTACTTGGAATAGTGGAAATGCTGCACTGGGAATCCAAAACCAAAACGGCACCTTGGGCTATACTGCTCCAGGAAGAAATACTGGAGATTGGGCTGCTTTTAACGAAGCATGGCGCTTTACGCCCAATGGCACTTCAAATGTTGCTTTCTCTTGGCTGGATTCAACAGGAACAGTTATCGGAACTGATCCAACAATAGATGTTTGTCCAACAGCCCCATCAACCATTTACACGGCCCAAGCAGTTTACACTAATTGTAATGGCGATGTGGTTACTGAAACTGATGATGTTACTATAACTAGAATAGGATCTTTTACAGTAGATCTTGGCGGTAACCAAGAACTTTGCGAAGCTCAAAGCTATGACATCACTGCCGAAATAACTGGCGGAAACCCTGCAGATGCTACTTTCTTATGGAATACGGGGGAAATAACACAAACCATAACTGTTACCACTTCGGGAACTTATACCGTAGAAGTTACTATTGGCACTTGTACAATTACAACTTCCGTAATTATAAACTTTAACGAACTTCCTTTAATAGAACTTGGGGACCCTATAGAAACTTGTTTCTTTGATCCCGTAGTTTTAGATGCAACTCCCTCCAACTATAACCCAGCAGATGCTACTTATGAATGGAGTTTAAATGGAATTGTTCTAGCGGGTGAAACCAATCCAACTTTAAATGCGACCCAATATGGTACTTATAGTGTACTGGTTTCAGTAGCCGATTGTTCATCTATGGATGAAGTGACTATTTCACAACAAAACATTCAGGTTTCATTGGGAGATGATTTTTCTTCCTGCTTTGAAGTACCCGAAACACTCACCGCTGAAGCGATTGACTATGACCCAACATTGGCTACCTATCAATGGAGTTTAAATGGAAACATCCTTGCAGGTGAAACCAACCAAACCCTAGACATTATACAGATTGGAACCTACTTAGTTACTGCAACTGTGGGTTCGTGTACAACAACAGACAGTATTGTGGTAAGCTTAACAAATATAGAAGTAACCGTAAATGATGACTTCCAAACTTGTTTTGATTCTCAAGTAGTTTTGGAAGCTGTACTTTCTAGTCAAAACCCAGACGCAACTTACCAATGGAGCTTTGACGGAACCATTATAGCAGATGAAACCACTTCCACATTAATAATCACTGAAATTGGGACTTATACTGTAACGGTTACTATTGGCAGTTGTTCGGCATCAGATAATGTAATTGTTTCGTTTAGAGACGATCTTGAAGTTTCTCTTGGTTCAGATTTTTTAAGCTGTCCAAACGAACCACAAACACTCACTGCAACTACTCCTGAAGAAGACGCAACTTATCAGTGGTATCTTAATGGAACATTATTAACAGGAGAAACTAACAGTACGCTGAATTTTATGTTAGAACTAGGAACAATGGGTACTCAAACCTATTCTGTAACAATTTCAGTTGGCGGATGTTCCGGTACAGATTCGGTAGATGTTGGTTTATATGCCGTTGGAAACTGTGTAATTTCTGAAGGAATTTCACCTAATGGGGATGGTTACAACGATTCGCTGGACCTTACCTTCTTGAACGACAGAACAGGAATTACTAAACTTCAAATCTTCAACAGATTGGGAACTCTGGTTTTTGAAAAGAACAATTACATAAACGAATGGTATGGCCAAACAAATGATGGCAATGACCTTCCAACGGGAACTTATATCTATGTAATTGACCTTGCAGGTAATGATGCTGTTTATGGCTCACAGGCCACAGGTTGGATTTATCTTAACCAGAAAGCTAACTAAACCATTAAATACTTTTTAACTACCAAATAGATAAAAATGAAATGCGCTTTATCACTTATCAAAATACAGAAAATGAATTATAAGAGCATTCCATCTTTAACTTTATCAAATATTTTATAAAGATGAAAAAACATATATATATTCTAATTGTATTGATGGCAGCGTTGCTCTTTCAGGAAGCACAGGCACAGCAAGATCCTCAATACACCCAATACATGTACAATATGAACGTGGTAAACCCAGCTTATGCAGGGTCCAAGGAAAGTCTTTCCCTTACCGCACTTTACAGAAACCAGTGGGGCGGCTTGGAAGGCAGTCCGGTTACCTTCACTTTTGCGGCACATTCGCCAATAAGTGATAAAATTGGGCTCGGACTTTCCGCAATAAAAGACGAATTGGGTCCAGTAAAGGAAACCAATGTGTTTGTAGATTTCTCATATACCCTTCAAGTGGGGAGCAATGTAAAACTTGCTTTGGGTCTTAAAGCTGGTGCGACTTTTCACGATGTGGGGCTTTCAACTTTGGAATTACAGGATCCCAACGATCCATTCTTTTCAGAAGACATAAATAACACCTATCCAAATATTGGTGCTGGTGCTTTTCTGTATGGTGAAAAGTTTTATTTGGGATTATCAGTTCCAAATATGTTGAAATCAGTTCACTTGGATGAAAACGGAATCAAGTATGGTTCTGAAACCAATCATTACTTCGCAACAGCTGGATATGTTTTCCAGGTTTCGGAAAACTTCAAATTGAAACCTTCCGTAATGGTTAAATCTGCTTTTGATGCGCCCGTTTCTTATGACGGAAACCTGAATGCACTATTCTATGATAAGTTTGAACTTGGAGCATCCTATAGATTGGACGATTCCTTTAGCGGTTTGGTTGGGTTTCAAATTACCCCCAACATCCGCGTTGGGTATGCCTATGACCACGTAACATCTGACATTAAAACAGTGGGTCCAGCCTCACACGAAGTGGTGCTGACTTTCGACCTATTCTTTAAGCCACGTGTTTTACGTTCACCAAGATTCTTCTAATAACCAAACTAATTTCATTTAAGATGAAAAAAATATACACCATACTTCTACTTATCGCGGTAAGCACCACAATGGTTACCGCCCAAAATAGTAAAACAAAAAAGGCCGATCAATATTATGATAGACTTCAATATACAGACGCTGCCGAAGCATACCAGAAACTACTGAAAAAAGGTGAAGGCAGCACCTACGTTTTTGAACGCCTGGGCAATAGCTATTTTTTCATTAACGATACCAAAAAAGCTGAAACCTATTATAAAAGAGTTATAAAAAAGAAGGACGTCGATCCAGAAACGGTATATAACTACGCCCAATCTTTAAAGGCGAATGGTAAGTTTAGCGATTACAATACGTTTATGAAACAATTCGCTGAAATGAAACCTAGCGATTCCCGTTCGGTGGAATTTATGAAAAATCCAGACTATCTTCCAGCAATTATTGACGCAAATTCACAGAAATACGCTGCCACCAATCTTGATGCGTTAAATTCAAAATACTCAGATTTTGGCGGAATGGTTGTAGGGAACGATTTCTATTTTACTTCTGCCAGAAATACTACAGGCAAAAAATACGGCTGGAACGAGGAACCGTTTTTAGACATTTACAAGGCCTCAATAGTTGGTGGCGTTGAAAAGAATGAAGTTTCATTGAAAGGAGACGTAAACACAAAATTTCACGAAAGTACCGTGGCAATTACCGCAGATGGAAAACGCATGTATTTTGATCGAAATGATTATTACAACGGAAAATACAAAAAAAGTGAAGAAGGCATTAATCAATTAAATATCTATTATGCAGAAAACATTGATGGTCAGTGGAAGGATGTTCAGGCTGTTCCATTCAATAGTCACGACTTCTCTACTAGCCATCCTGCCTTGAGCCCAGACGGAAATACGCTGTATTTTACTAGCGATCGTCTGGGCGGAAAAGGGAAGGCAGATATCTACAAAGTTTCAATTTCTAAAGACGGTTCTTTTGGAGCACCTGAAAATTTAGGAAGCAACATAAACACCGAAGGAAAAGAAGGTTTTCCTTTTGTAGATGCAAACGGAACACTTTATTTCTGTAGCGATGCACATTTGGGAATGGGCGGTTTAGATATTTTTGCTGCAGAAGCAAACGGCAGTGGATTCGGCGAAGCCAAAAACCTTGGTCTTGGCGTAAATAGTAGTGAAGACGATTTTGCATACTCTTATGATTCCGCTACAGAGGAAGGCTATGTTTCTTCCAACAGAAAAGACGGAAAGGGAAGTGATGATATTTATAAAATCAAAAAACTTGACATTTGCGATGTCATTCTAAACATTATTGTAGTTGATGCAAGTAACGACGAGCCAATAGCAGGTGCTCAATTGGATCTATTCGACAATCTTGAAAACAAATTGAAAAGCCAAACTACCAGTACCAATGGAACAGGAAAAATAACCGCAGCCTGTAACCAAGATCACGTTGTGCAAGCTTTCAAAATGGGCTATGAAAGCAATGCAGAAACAGTTGCTTCTTCTAAGGAAGGTGAAAAGAGCATCCGCATAGCGCTTCGTCCAATAGACGAAATTGTGGAAGGTGATATGGTAAAACTAAACCCAATACTATTTGACTTTGATAAGCACAACATCAAACCACAGGCGGCATTTGAACTGGATAAGTTAGTAGAACTGATGAAGAAAAATTCAGAAATGGCTATTAGAGTTGAAGGCCATACGGATAACCGCGGTACTGATGCCTACAATTTAGATCTATCTGAAAGACGTGCTCGAAGCACTGTACAGTATGTAATTTCAAAAGGAATTGCTAAGGATAGAATAAGCGGAGAAGGTTTTGGTGAATCTAAACCTGCAATAGACTGTGGTAATAACTGCACCGATGAACAATATCACAAAAACAGACGTTCCGAATTTATTATCGTGAAAAAATAAGGAACTAATTATTATTAACTGGTAACCAACCAGAAGAAAAACCCTTGCTCACCACTTTATAGGTTTTGCAGGGGTTTTTGATTTTCTATTAATAATGTTTAATGCGTAAAGTGTCTTTAATTTAAATTAAATCAATTAGAGTTTATTACAATTTCATCAAATTCATAGTTTCCATCAAAGGCTTCATCACCACTGCCCACATATTTTAAACCGATGTAACCGCTTCCTTCTATACAACCCAAATCAACATTTCCAGAAGGAAACCAACTTCCAAAAGCATCACTGTCCTGTGTTATGTATGCCGCTGAAAGTATATCCCAAGTAGCGGAAATAATATTATCTGGATTTCCATCCCAATCTGTTGATATAAATAATTCCAGCGTACTTCCGTCTGCAAAACTGTTTGATGTTTTGAAGTTTAAAGTTTCGCCTTCTTGGGCATCAAAATTTATTTGAGGAGTAATCAACCAAGCAATATTGCTGGAATCGCCAGAATTGAAAGCCTGCATTCTAGCAGAAATACCGAGCGAAGGACTACTGCCTGTTGAGGTGAAAGATTCCCATTGTTCAGAACCAGCTTCTATATAATTTGTCCAACCATTTCCTGAAATTGGATTGCCCGGTGATTGTGTTTCGAAAAAATCACTGAAGAGCACATGTGTTCCAGTTGAAGCCGCTAAACCGCAATCAATCTCGACTGGATCACAGCGCTCTTCATTTTCAAAATAAATTGTAGAAGGGTCGCTGACAGTAAGGTTAAATTCTTCACCGTAAAAATTATAGGTTAAAATTGCATCCATATACCCGCTTCCATTAGGCAGAAGTACCGCTTTAAAATCGGCATAGGTACTTGTGCTGAAGATTGCAGAATAACCTGTGACGCAACTTTCAAGTTTACGTTCTCCATCAAATTGATCACCAGGTTCAGCGGCAAAAGTTTTACGATTGTCGCCAAAGGCATCGTGGCGATCAAATTGAACATCCGTTAAGCGCACAAAAAGGTTGGTTTTATCATCAGAAAAATCTAGAATAGTAATGGGAAGTGCCTCTATTTTTGCCACCTCCACATCTCGGATTAGAAAATCGAAGATAGCAGACTCTGCGATTTTATTTATCGCTGTTCCATCTCGAATTCCAAGAGTTAAAACTCCACTATTTAAACCTACAGTCAAACCGTCAAGTTTTACGTACACTTTTCTTCCAAATTCAAAGGTGGTGAAAAGAGGGTTTACATCAAGTAATATTTTCACACCGGTATTCGGGTTTGATGCACTGTTCTGAATAATTAGTTCTTCAAAAAAATTTCCGCCTTCATCACTTGATATAACGTATCCAGTGATATATTTATCGGTTTGTCCCAAAGTTAATATTGCGTCCGGGTTTTCGGTATTGGTTTGTTCCTGTAACAATAAACTTCTTAATGATGAAATTTCAATTACATCATTTGGGTTTATATCTGGTGCAATTACTTCTGTATTTGGCACATTATAATCATCGCTTTTTACACAAGAAAGTATTGTTATTAAAGCGAAGAATAGCGTAAATAATTTGTAAAATCTTCCTGTTTTCATCACTCAAGTATTTATTTGTTAAAATCTTACGTAAACATTTACGTAATAAGTAGCTCCATAACCAAAGAAATATTTGTTGCCAAAAATTGGTGTATTTCTATTTTGGTCTTCCTGTACTTTTTTATAATCTGCCAATCGCGAGTCTTCAAAACCTCCCGTTTTGTAGTTTTGGTCCAACACATTGCCCATGGCTACAAAAAACCCAACGTAATATCCTTTGATTCTCCAAGATTTTCCGCCAACCACATTTATGAGAATATATTCCCCAAAATCTTCTTGCTTCAAAAGAGTTTTGGCCATTTCGGGATCGTAATCACTATACGTTTGGCCGTCGCCATCAAATGTAAAAGCATCAGATCTTCGCAACGTGCTTACATCGATATATGCGTTTGAAAAATAGTTGCCCGTAATCCCAACCCACCAATAGGCTGGATCGCGATACTCAACACCAAATTGGTATGCTCTCTCAGGACCACTGGCTACATGATAGTTTTTCAGCTTTGTGGTATTATCACCGAATGTAAGAATGTCGAAATCATCGCTGGTTAAATATTGATTCGGATTGTTCGTATAAACATTTTCTCCGAAAGCAGCGGCAGCTTTCAATTTGAATGTCGGGATTAATTGCGCTTCAACCCCTAGTTCAGCTCCCATTTTTCGGGTGCCTATTCCTGTAATTACTTCTTGTACAAAGGCATAACCGTCCTTATAACCTTGGGCCGATTCAGTAAAAAAGAAATTAATATCCGTTTGATTTTGAATTGTGTTGTAATATCCAGTAAGACGTGCTTTTAAAATTGGCGAACGGAAAATATAACTTAAATCCACGTTTTGTATCTTTTCAGAATCCAACCCAATCACTGCTGCATTGCTCTGCCTTGAATTGCTGAAAGCATTACGAAGTATAGGCGCTTTGGTGAAATAGCCAGCATTAAAATCAACCAAATGCCTTCCGGTAATTTTATAAAGAAGTCCAGCTTTACCTCCAAAATTTGTAAAACTTAATTTTTCACTTTCCCCAAGCGAAAGATTTCCGGGAAAGTTTCCATTTTCAAAAAGACCAATACGTTGGTAATTGGTTTGCGAAGCAGTCGCAGCCAAATAAAAATCCATGGTACTATATTTAAACTGCCCTTGCGCAAAACCTGAAATAACGTTGGCATTTAACTCATAATTATATTTGTAGCGATCGTCTTCGGTTACAATTCGGTTTCTATTTTGCAAATCGCTTTGGGCTACATTGCCAATAATTGTATTGTTTATGCCTTCGGCAAAATAATCTATATCTAAATATCCCGTTCCGCCTAAAAGATCATTCAGTTCTGCAAAATTTTCACTTTTTAAATTACGATAGTTTAGGTTTGCATTCAGACTAATATTCTCATTAATTTGACTGTTCAAAATCATATTTGCCATTAATTGCGTGTCGTCCTGTCTATCTTCTTGAATGGCATAAATTGAATTTCCGCCACTGTCTTTTTCAATCCTATTGGCTTCGTAAAGCGAGCTCCAATCCAATTGTCCATCATTTATAAGTTCCTGTTCCGCCAAATATGCCAACTCATAATTGTAAGCCGTTGAACTTTCAAAACGAAGAAAATAACTTGGTAAACGTTGGTAATAATTAGGGTACGGATTACGAGCGCCGCCAATATATGCCTGCTGTCCGTTAACTTCAATTAAACGGGTTCCTCCATAATCAATTCTGGTATTTCCAATTTTACCAAATTGATACCCAAGGTTTGTATTCAAAGAAGTTTTATCGCTTATATTCCAAAAATGGTTAAGCATAATCACCGGTTCTTCCACGGTTTTCAATTTTGAATTCCGAATATCTCCATTTTGATAACCCCAATTTGGATTGTAATCAATTCCTTTCAAATTTTCAACCTCAGCTGTAACGGGAGCAGATTTTCCACGGTGGTTAGGTGTATAAAATGTGGTAAAATTAAGACTGCTGTTTTCGCCGAAACTTTTCTCCACCGAAGCAAAAAAAGAGTTAGCATCATAAATGGTTCCTTCCTGAAAACCGCCGCTACCAAAGCGACGCGAAAGTAAAACAGAATAAGCCCACCCTTTTTTACCTTGACCACTATTATAGGAACCTATTACACGTCCACGATAACTTCTGTTTGAAGTTGCATATGAAACCCTACCTCCCTTTCGATACTGTGAAGCGCGCATTATAATATTTGTAGTTCCCGCAACATCTCCAAAAGTATAATCATTGGCCTGCAAACCCATAGAGAATATTTGATTGCGCTGCACATCGTTCAAGCCGCCCCAATCTGCCCATTGTGGACGTCCGTCGTATTGTTTATTCATTTCTAGACCATTGATCAGCACTTTTCCATAAGCATTGTCAAAACCGCGCGGATTGAAAAAAGTAGTACTGAAATCATAGGCCGCTGCTCTCAAAAAAACATCATCGGATGCTTGCAACAGTCCCGAAACATTATAGGATGTTCCGTCATCATCATCATTCAACTCATTATCTGAAAGGCTGATGATGCCAATTTGTTTCTCCATCTGTCGGAGATCTATTTCCATCAAAATAGGATCCAGATTAATTGGAGCATCGTTCCTTATAATTATCGGAAGCTTTAAAGTTATATAGCCTGTCTTTGAAACTATAAGTATTTGCTGTCCCTGCGGAAGATTTTTCTGAATAAAATAAAACTCACCTTTAGCACTCGTTTCAGTACTGAAGATGCTGGCCTGAATGCTTATTTCAACATCAGGAATGGGCTCATAAGAATTAGTTTCTAGTGCCCGCCCTTTCACAATGGCCTCTTGGGCAAATGAAGATATTCCGCCCAAAAAAACCACATAACCGATAAAAATGAAGCGTTTCATCTTTAAATGTGAGTTTTAATTATGGGGATAATTTTCTGGGAAGAACATAAATTTAATAAAAAAATAATTATATATACAATAAAATTGTTAACTTTTTAAATTAAATATTTTAATCGATGAAATCAAAGCTTTTTAAATATCACATTTTTCTGTTCTTATGCTATGCTACCTTTTCATTTTCCCAAACAGAAAAAGAGTATAAAATAAACACGATTGCTTTTTATAACGTTGAAAATCTTTTCGATTACGAAAATGACCCACTTACTTTTGATGATGACCGCACACCTGAAGGAAAAGATCATTGGACGCAGGAAATTTACGAGGCGAAGTTGGCTAATATGGCAAAAGTTATTTCAGAAATTGGCGAGGATATTACTGGAAATTCGCCTGCAATTATTGGAGTAAGCGAAATTGAAAACCGCCGTGTGCTTGAAGATTTGCTAAACCAAAACCCATTGGTGAGCAAAGACTATGGTATTGTTCATTTTGATAGCCCAGACAGACGTGGCATTGATGTGGCATTACTTTATCAGAAAAAAATATTTATCCCCATAGCTTCCAAAGCTTATGAATTATTATTGTATAACGACAACGACCGAACAAAGCGAGTTTATACCAGAGATCAACTTTTGGTAAGTGGAATGCTAGATGGTGAAAAAATAAATATAATTGTCAACCACTGGCCATCGCGAAGTGGAGGCGAAGCATTGAGCCGGCCCAAAAGATTGAAGGCAGCACAACTCAATAAACATATAATGGATTCATTGTTCAGCGAAAATCCGTATGCAAAAATAATAACCATGGGCGATTTAAATGACGACCCAATAAGTCCCAGTATTAAGGATGTATTGAAAACAAAAAGCGAAAAGGACGACTTAAAGCTAAAAGAACTTTACAACCCAATGGAGAATATGTATAAAAGAGGAATGGGCACACTAGCTTATCGTGATGCTTGGAACCTCTTTGATCAAATAATAATATCAACAGAGTTGACTAAAAAAGATTATTCTTCCTATCGTTTTTACAAAGCTGGAATTTTCAATAAAAATTATTTAACAACACCGCGCGGGCAATACAAAGGTTATCCTTTCCGCAGCTTTGTTAATGGGTTCACGGGTGGCTATAGTGATCATTTTCCTGTTTATATTTATTTAATAAAGAAAAAGGTTTCGAACTAAAAAAAACATAAACCCAATTAACCCCGAACCTGCTCAATAAATTTGTTTTTTATTCGTTAAACATTTGTGTTAAAAGTGCTAAAAATTCTCTTTCTATCATTTTACACATTGGGAACATTTTGTTTGCCGATGGGAAATTTCTCAATATTACCAGACCTTCCGGAAATGTATAGCCACTGCAAAACACACGAAGATAAAGACATGACCCCATTCGATTTTGTAACGGATCATCTCTTGAATTTTGACGGAATATTTGACAAACACGATAACGGCGACGAACAAAAACCACACACTCCACTCCAAACGCAAAACCATTCACAAATAACCTTATTTCAGTTTATAAGTCCGCTCACCTTTAAAGCAGCTATTTTTAAAAATATTGAACCAAAAGAAATCATTTATACTTCCGAGGATTTTTTGGTCTCAAATTACACTTCAAAGGTTTTTCACCCTCCTATAACTGCTTGATTTATATTTTTATAACTTCGTTTTAATTTCAAGCGGAGCAATCAGTATTAATTTAAACAAGCAAAAATGAAAAATATATTTTTCTTTGCCTTGGCCGTTATATTGGCCAGTGCAGCAGGTTGTGCACAAAAAAAAGTGCCAATCGAAGTAGATTCCGCTTTCAAAATAAAATTCTCCAACGCCACAAATATTTCTTGGGATAAAGAAAATGATCACGAATATGAAGCCGAGTTCCAAATATGCGGCGCAAAATATTCTGCAAACTTTTCTGATGCTGGAAAATGGCTGGAAACTGAGCATGTAATTACTTATAATGAACTACCCCAAGCAGTAAAGCAAAACTTTATAGCCACCCATAAGGATACCAAAGTAAAAGGGGTTGCAAAAATAGAAACTTCAATAGGGTCCACGAATTATGAAATAGAGATAAAACAACTTTTCGGCACTAAAGAATTGTTTTATGATATTAACGGAAAAGAATTTCAGGATGGGGATTCAGAGGATTGATTTAACCCAAAAGGCAACACGTAAAAACGTGTTGCCTTTTTTAAAACCTACAGAATTTATGAAAGCTAAACCCATAATTCTTTTATTATTCCTAACAATCAATACTGTTTTTTCTCAGGAAATTATAAAAACAGATAGTATTGTAACTATAAAAAAGGAATATCTAAAATTTGATTATAAAGCATTAATTATTCCTTCCGCCTTGATGGCTTATGGAATTATTGGTATTGAAAGTGATGGTTTAAAAGGGCTCAACGCAAATATTCAGGAAGAAGTTACGGAAGATATTGACGATAAATTTACTATTGATGATTTCTCACAATACGCTCCTGCATTGGCGGTTTATAGCCTTAATCTTTTTGGCATTGAAGGCAAAAATAATTTCAAAGACCGAAGTATTATTTTGGGAACTTCCTACTTTCTTATGGGAACTTGGGTTTCTGTAATGAAGAAAACAACCCATATACAAAGGCCGGACAAAAGTGGGTTCAATTCTTTTCCCTCGGGCCATACAGCAACCGCTTTTGCAAGTGCAGAATTTTTGTGGCAAGAATATAAAGATGTGTCATTATGGTATGGAATATCAGGATATTTGGTTGCTACGGGAACGGGATTTTTCAGAATATACAATAATAAACACTGGCTTACAGATGTGGCAATGGGTGCTGGTATAGGCATTATATCCACAAAAATCGCGTATTGGGTTTTTCCACTTATAGACAAACACATCTTTAAGACAAAAGAAAACAAAACTACAGCGATGGTTGCGCCTTTTTACAACGGAAAACAGCTAGGGGCAGGAATTTTACTTAACATTAATTAAAAAAAAAACATGAAAACTTTAAATAAAGTAGCAGAGATTACATTAATCTTCTGGTTAATGAAAATTATTGCTACGACGCTTGGTGAAACTCTGGGTGATTTTTTATCAATGACTCTTAACTTGGGATATGCAATAGGTATAGTTATAACGGCAGTTTTCTTTTTGACTGTTCTCTTAATACAATTGTTTTCAAAAAAATACATTCCAGCTTTTTATTGGCTGGTCATTATAGCAACTACAACTTTGGGAACTGAGATTTCAGATTTTATGGATCGTAGTTTGAATTTGGGCTATACCCTCGGTAGTATTATTTTGCTTGGTTGTTTGTTGGCAACATTATTATTATGGCATAAAAGATTTAAAGGCTTGAGTGTATTTCCTATTTATGAAAGGGATAAAGAAATTTTTTATTGGGTTGCAATTTTATTTTCAAATAGTTTGGGAACTGCCTTTGGAGATTACCTTAGCGACGTGATTGGAATGAGCTATTTGAACGGTGCACTGGTTACTGCGAGCATTATATTAATTGTAGTATTGCTACATTACTTTACCAAAATAAACCAAATTGTCCTGTTTTGGATTGCCTTTATTTTTACCCGTCCGTTTGGAGCAACTTTTGGAGATTTTTTAACCAAACCAACTACAAAAGGTGGCTTGGATCTTGGCACGCTCAATGCTTCTATTGTTTCGATAATACTTATTGGCATATTGATTTTTGTATCTCACAGGCGTCTAAAAACTAAAGCAGAATAGCTTTTTTATTTTAAATAAGAAATCCTGCTGAAAATTAACAGCAGGATTTTTTTTATATAAAATATGTAATTTTTAGAACCATTGGCTCCACGGAATTCTGCTTAGCATTAAAACCAGTGCAATGGTATAAAATATTGCGAGGATTTTAAATTTTCCGCTCGAAAGCAATTTCTTTTTGTGTTTTGAATAACCGATTGTAATAAAAATTACCGTCAAAATCATAACCATCGGGTGTTCCACAGCGTAAAGACGGGCGTTAGAATCTTTCATTACTGCACCCATTCCAGAATTGGTAATATTCTGCAATCCCAAGGGGGAAACAAAATATAAAATTAAACCTATCAATAATTGAATGTGTGTAACAATAAGAGCGAAAAGTGAAATTCTAAAATCTTTTGCCCCGTATTCTCTTTTTGAGAAAAAACCCGCAAGGGCATTCAATGTTGCCAGTACTACAATAAGAAGCACTAAATAAGCCCAGTAGGAATGTATAAATTGAATAGTTGTGTACATACGTGTATTTTTTAAATGTCCTTCAAAGATAGGTTATTTATACAAAAAGAAGTCCTGGAATATTCTTCCAGGACTTCTTAGTTAATTCTAAATTTAATGCTTAGAAATTAAAACGAACGCTGGTATTCCAAGTAGTTCCAAAACCAAAGAAAACACGGTTTTGAGTTGAAATACCATCATACGTAGTATCTCCTTCGCCAGCAAATATATTGGTTTCAGATTCTGAAATATATGTTTCATTTAAAACGTTATTAACGTTTAAACGGAAAACCAAATCCTGATTATTGATAAAAGGTACGCTCCAAGATAAGCCTGCATCTAACAATCCATAACTTGGAAGTTCCAAAGATCCGTCATTATCGGCAGTTGCAAAATCTGTAGCATTTATGGAAGCGTAAAGTTTGTCTGCAAAACGATAGTTGGCATCAATTTTTAGATTTTCCAAAATATGAACAGCTGTACCCAAGCTAGCCGTAAATTGTGCGGCATCACCTACTTTAATGTCATCCAAATACAATGTACCTACACTCTCCTGTCCGTTCACAATAATAGGTTGGTTGCTTTCATCAAAAAAGGATGCCGAAACGTTGCCTTTATAACGCCAGTCTCCGTATGAAACCATACCCATAAATTCAAGTACGCTATTTACACGAGCAGTAAAATCAAATTCTGCACCCATATGCACTTGCTTTATACCTTGAAGGTTAGCAGTTCCACGAACATCATCTCCTGAATCATCTGGAGTGTTGTTTACATCAATATTCTGTGAAATGGTTGAAAATCTATCAGCCCAACTTGTGCGATACAAATTAATGTTTGCACGAAAACCTCTTGTTCTAAATCCGTATCCAATTTCAGTTCCAATAATTTTTTCGTTTTTAAGATCAGTATTCACATCATTGGAAACAAAGCTTGGAAAAACTGCATCAAATAAAGGTTGTTTTGAATAGTAACCAGCATTCGCAAAGATGTTGTTTTTTTCATCAATGTTAAAGTTAACTCCTCCTTTTACATTTCCTCCTAAGATATTTTCAACATCTGACTCTTGTTCTGGATCTGAATCCAAATAGTTGAAATAATCGATTCTCTGGAATCCTTGATTTGAAACCGCACCTTGGATAAACGCAGAAATTGCATCTTGTGAATATTCCAATTGTCCAAAAGCTCCAAGCCAACTTACTTTACCATCATTGTAATAATCAATTTTTTCTTCGTCATCAATACTTTTGAAAACGTTAAGTGTATTACCAACGGTAGGTTTATAGGTTTCATTTAAAAACCTGTAAGGGCTATTTATGTTATCGCTGTCTACATAAGTATCACCACCTAAAAGATCTACTAGTCTTCTATAGTGATATCCTGTGTAAGAACGTAAATCAACTCCTAGATCCATCGTTAATGATTCGCTTAATTTTGTTTCGAAGCTAGATATTAAACCAAACCAGTTGTGGGAGTTTACAGAAGATCTTTGGGAGATACCATTTTGTGGGCCTCTTACATAACCATTGTCATCCACAAATGAAGAGCTGCTGCTGTTTCCATTTACAAAAGCACCTTGAAAGGCTCCACCGCCTCCTGTATATCCTTGTCTTGGGCCACCAAAATCTGGAATGTTGGCTCCGTTGTTCCATGCGACAATATCATCAACTCGGATGATACCGTTCTCATTTTTGAAAACACCAGAAAAAGATTGTTGTCCGTTAATTCTACCTATTGAACCAACTGATCCACCACGACCAAAGGAAGCGTATGCAGAAGTGCTAAGTTTTGATTTTTCACTAATAGTCCAATCCCAGTTTAAGGATGCTAATGGTTTGTGATAAAAGTTTCCGCCAAATGTAAATTCCTTACCATTGCGTATACCCCAATCACTATTGTATTTAATACGTGGCTCTCCGTCTTTACCATATTTTATGTAGTCATTCAATGATGGTGCAAAACCACGTTGATTGTGTTGCTGTGGTGCTCCAGTAAGCGTAAATTCAAATTGGTGTTTGTCATTTGGTTTAAAGCCAACTCCAATATAATAGTTGTAGCCTTCAAACTCAGTACCATCTACATATCCATTCCCTTCAGTTCTACTTACCAAGAAAGAGCCAGACCAGCCGTTTTCTGAAAGACCTGTTGAATAAGAGATTACATTTTTTAAATAATTATCATTTCCAACACTTCCTGAAAAAAATCCGCCTTGCTTTCTATCAGCACTGCGCGTTACAACATTTATGGTTCCACCAACAGAAGAAACCGTAAGTTTTGATGAACCTAAACCTCGTTGTACTTGAATAGCAGAGGCAACATCTGAAAGACCAGCCCAGTTACTCCAATACACCTGACCATTTTCCATATCATTAACTGGAATACCATTAATAAGTATAGCAGAGTTTTGAGTGTCGAAACCACGAATGTTTATACGTGCATCTCCAAATCCACCTCCTTGCTTGGTAGCATAAATAGAAGGAGTATTATTTAAAATTTCAGGGAATTCCTGTGATCCAAGTTTTTCTTGAATTTCTACAGCACGAATGGTTGAAACGGCAACCGGAGTTTGACGATCCTTCGCTATATCAACTACTCCAGAGGCAGTAATAACAACTTCTTGCAATGCATTTGCATCAGGCAACAATACAATTTTCCCTAAATTAAGGGCATTGTTTTGTAAAGTGTAAGAAATTGTTTTAGTCTCATAACCAACGAATGAAATTGAAACATTACCTGAATTTTTAAGAACCTTCAAGGTGAAATTTCCATCAAAATCGGTGATTGCACCATTTGAAGTGCCAACTTCTAAAACATTGGCTCCTGCCAAAGTCATTTGGGATTCCGAATCAATTACTGTTCCAGTAACTGTTCCTTGTGCAAAGGCAGAAAACCCGCCTAATAGTAAAATAAGAAATAATAATTTTCTCATGAGTTTGAGTTTTGGTTTAAAATTTCGGCAAAAATACAATCTTAAATAGATTACAACCAACTATTCTTATTAAGAAATCTTTAAGAAAAATAATTGCTAATAAAGATAAAAATTTAAGCCTAAACCACTGAATACCCAACAGTTATTTAATAACATATTATCAACATGTTAAATCTAAGATAAGTTTAAAAAGAAATGCAGTCCAAATTATCCTTCATTGGAAGCAGATTTGCAAAATATTGCTCGTGAAGTTCTTTAGGAAGTGGTTGGGAAAATGGCGTATCTTCTTTAAAAGGATCTACTTCTTTTCCGTTTTTCCAGAAACGATAACAAACGTGTGGACCACTGGTGTTCCCTGTCATTCCTATCCAGCCAATTACATCGCCTTGGCTTACATGTTGTCCCGCTTTTACGTTTCTGGCTTTCATATGAAGGTATTGGGTTTCGTAGGTGCCATTATGCTGTATTTTAACGTAATTTCCATTACCTCCTCTTCGTTCAGACTTTGTTACCACGCCGTCAGCGGTTGCCATAATTGGGGTGCCTACTGGCGCCGCAAAGTCGGTTCCTCGGTGCGGACGTAGTTTGAAACCATAATATTTTATGCGTCTGTTAAGGTTGTAGCGAGAAGATATACGGCTAAATGCTACTGGAGCTTTCAAAAAAGCTCGCTTTAAATTATTTGCATTTTCATCATAATAACCTGAGATTTTTCCCAAAGAATCTGAAGAAAATTTAAAGGCATACAAATGTTTCCCTCCATGTTCAAAATAGGCAGCTTTTATTTCTTGAAGTCCACCAGGAATAGTGTCTTCTATAAATTTCTCGGTATAAATTACTTTAAACCGATCTCCGGGTTGCAATTTAAAAAAGTTAATGGTCCACGCGTAAATATTTGCCAGTTGATCCGTCATATAAGGACTTAAGTTCTGCTCCTCCATAGTTGCGGATAGCGAACTGGTTATTACACCAGACGCTTCCCGTTCTTCATAACGAACTGGTTTTTGACTATTAAAAATAGAAAGTGTGTCTCTAAAATCTACTACGGCATAGTCCACGTTATTGGTTTCATAAATAAAAACCTGGGTTTTTTTAAGGGAATCTTTGGAATTTAGGAGCACATAAGGTTTACCTACTACTATTTTGCGCACATCAAAACTATCACGGAATTTAGTGGCTACTTGCATTATTTTTTCCTGGGAAACACCATTTGCAAACAGAATATCACCAAAAGTATCGCCCTTTCTAATGGTATCTCTTACTACATCAAAGTCATTGAGAGTATAACCATATTGTTTTATAATAGGATCTGCTACAACCTTGTTTGTCTCGGCTATTTTGTCTTTTTTGTTTTCACAAGCGGTACTAAGCAGGATAAGTGTTAATGCGGCTAAAATTAAATTCTTCAATGCTGGGGGAATTTTCGGTATTATATTTATTGATCTGCTAATATTTTAAAGGAATGTTGCAATCCTTTAAATTCGGTCAAGGTTGCTTTTAGGGAACCTACAGCCAAATCTGCTTTTATGAGCAGCGGTATTTTATTGTTATCATCACTAATCCAAACTGTTAGACTTTCCTTTTCTTTAAAAACCCTTCCTGATTGTACGTATGGTCTAAAAATCAAAGTTCGGACGCGCCCAAAATTAGTATCTAAAATCTCTTTTCCAAGGAATTTGAGCCTGAATTTATAATTTTCTTTGTCAAAAAACATGTTCATTTCAACTACATCACCTTCTTTGATGTTTTCGGTTTCCAATTTATTCCGGAGGAAATAAAACGCCGAGATCATATCCTGCGTTTCCTTTGGGAAAGAAAACACTGTGGTTTCATTCTTTTTCTTATCGTTTACAGATGCTCTATTTGTGGAGTGATTGAAATCAATCTGAATGTCTTTGGTGTAACCGCCTTCGTCAATTTTTCTTATAAATCTGTACGGAATGTCCTTTTCCTTGTCAATATAGGATTGATAATCGTCTTCAACTTTAAAAAACCATTTTGAGACACCTACGGTTTCGCCAAAGCCGCGCACGTGGAAAACATCTTTTCCGTTTACTGTGGCATTTTTTACATTGAGAGTTGCATAACCAGCTGTAACAAAACCATAATGTACACGAAATTTGAAATATTCGCCATTGCCGTAAGCTCTTTCCTGTGCGGAAAGAAAAAATATATTACAAAAAAGAATTAAAAGCGTTAGCAGCTTTTTCATAAATAGATACTTTGGGTGTTTATGGCTTTAAAAATACAACTACCATTCCAAAAAAATAAAACCCCACCTTCTTAAGACGATGGGGTTTTAAAATTGTTACATATTATAAAGTTCCTCTTTGTTCCTGTTCGCGTTCAATGGACTCAAAAAGTGCTTTAAAGTTTCCAGCTCCAAAACCTTTTGCACCCATACGCTGAATGATTTCAAAAAACAGTGTTGGTCGATCTTCTAAAGGTTTTGTGAATATTTGAAGCAGATAACCTTCTTCATCTGCATCAATCATAATAGAGAGATTTTTTAGCTCGTTGATGTCTTCCTTCATCATTTTCATGTGATCGCCCAATCGGCGTGGTATATCATCATAATAAGCTTGCGGTGGTGGCGGCAAAAATTCTATGCCACGTTTTTTGAGTTGGCTTACCGTTTTAATAATATCATCCGTTGCAACGGCTAAATGCTGCACTCCTGAATCTTCATAGAAATCAAGATATTCTTCAATCTGCGACTTTTTTATTCCTTTAGCGGGTTCGTTAATCGGAAATTTAATACGTCCGTTACCATTACTCATCACTTTGCTCATCAGCGCTGAATATTCGGTGTGTATTTGCTTGTCATCAAATGAAAGGAAGTTTACAAAGCCCATTACGTCCTCATACCATTTTACCCATTTGTTCATTTGACCCCAGCCTACGTTTCCAACCATATGATCTATATACTTAAGACCCGTTGGAGTTGGGTTGTAATCACTTTTCCATTCACGGAAACCTGGCAAAAATTGTCCGTTATAGTTTTTACGTTCTACAAAAATATGCACAGTTTCGCCATACGTATAAATTCCGCTGCGTACTACTTCACCGTGTTCATCTTTTTCTACAGTAGGTTCCATAAAAGGTTTGGCACCACGCTTGGTTGTTTCTTCAAAAGCGCTGCGCGCATCTTCAACCCATAGAGCAATAACTTTAACACCATCGCCGTGTTTAACTAAATGGTCATTTATTGGAGAATTGCTATTTAAAGGTGTGGTAAGCACCAGCCTAATTTTATCCTGTTTTAAAACATAACTCACAGAATCACGTGAACCTGTTTCCAAACCTTTATAGGCGTATGATTGAAAACCGAAGGCCGTTTTATAAAAATGGGCACTTTGTTTTGCGTTACCCACGTAAAATTCTACGTAATCAGTTCCTAATAAAGGCAGAAAATCTTCAGCGCCTTCAAATATTTTTTCCAGTCCGTAATCGACTGATTTTACTTCTTTGCTCATAATTAAATATTCAATTAGTTTATGTGTCAATTAGCGAATTAGTGATAATAAATACCTAATTAATCCCCAATATTATTTTCTATTTCTTTTTGCTGGAACTTATAATTTTATTTAAAATTTTTAAAATTCCGTTAAACTTAAGTAGTTCCTCACTACAGTTGGGATAGCCCTCTATTGCTGACAAACAAATAACCAGTATTCTGTTTCGTCTGCTTCTTTTAATGCTATTTTCATTTTATGAATGAAATCAGCACTACTTTCAGCATTTTGAGCTTCTTTGGCATTTGCTCCAATTGAAGTGGCCGATTTTAATATTTGGTTGGCCAGTACAAATTTTCGTTTTTCTTCTAATTTCTCAGCATATAAAACTATTGCAACAGCAAACTCAAATGTTTCCTTTAATATAACATTATCCTTATACTTTTCACTGAATGTAAATTGCATAATAAATTTAAATATCACTATTAGTTAAACACCCCATTCGCTAATCAACTAATTCGCAAATTGACTATTCTAGCCAACTTTGATAGTACGTTCCATCAGAAAGTTTCAATCCATCCTCTGTAACTTGCAAGGGTTTGAAAGTATCTACCATCACTGCTAGTTCTTCTGTTTTAGTTTTTCCTATACTTCGTTCTACTGCGCCAGGGTGTGGCCCATGAGGAATTCCCGCTGGGTGAAGGGTGATTTGTCCTGCTTCAATATCGTTTCGACTCATAAAATCACCGTCTACATAATACAACACCTCATCGCTATCAATATTGCTATGATTGTATGGCGCTGGAATGCTATCCGGATGATAATCATAAAGGCGAGGTACAAAACTACAAACTACAAACGCATCCGTTTCAAATGTTTGATGCACTGGTGGCGGTTGGTGAATTCGGCCTGTAATAGGCTCAAAATCGTGGATAGAAAAAGCGTATGGAAAATTGTAACCGTCATACCCCACTACATCAAAAGGATGTGAGGCGTAAACCATTTCAAAAATATCATCGTGCTTTTTCACTTTTACCAAAAACTCGCCTTTTTCATCATGGGTTTCAAGTTCTTGGGGTTTGCGAATATCGCGTTCACAATAGGGTGAATGTTCAAGCAATTGCCCAAACCAATTTCTATATCTTTTAGGTGTATAAATTGGCCTTCGCGATTCAACAATAAAAAGACGGTTGTCTTCTGTTTCAAAATCTATTTGATAAATAATTCCGCGTGGCACTAAAAGATAATCCCCGTATTTAAAATCGATATTCCCTAAAAAAGTTCGCAGTTTTCCGCTCCCTTTGTGAATGAATATCAGTTCATCAGCATCCGTATTTTTATAAAAATAATCTTTTAGAGATTCTTGGGGAGCGGCAAGTATAATGCTGCAATCGCTATTTGTAAGTACTGTTTTTCGGCTGCTGAGATAATCTTTTTCAGGTTTTATATCAAAACCCTTCAATCGCAAAGATTCCATATTATTAGCGCGCGCAATCTTTGGTGCAACACTGTACTGCTTTTTAATTTCCTTTACCTGTGTGGGTCTGTATTCATGGTAAATATTACTGTACATCCCATCGAAACCTATGGTGCCAAAAAGTTGCTCTGAATAGAGACTTCCATCCGGTTTTCGGAATTGGGTGTGGCGTTTGGGCGGTATTTTGCCCAGTTTATGATAGAAAGGCATAATTTGAAATTTTGTACACAAATATCGGAAAAATATTGGAGCTAAACGTTTAAGTTTATGCTAAAACCGATAGCCTAAAGCCACATACCATTCACTTTTGTCTAGTTCGGGAGAATAGGAATATTTAATTTCCATGGGGCCCAAAACTGTTTCCAAGCCATAGCCCGCGGAAATTCCCGAGTAATCTACTCCATCTATCCACTGCCCTGTCTCAAATAGATCGTTACCAATATTGGCTATGTTTGCCGAAATATTTATATGGTTCTTTCTGAATATTTCATAATCAAATGTAAGTGTAGATTTAAGATAAGTATTTCCGCGAAGTGAAATTGTTTCATATCCCATAAATGGAATAATATTGTTCATCTCCTTAAAACCATATCCTCCTAGCGCAAAATCAAGTGTAGTGGTTTCAGGCCCACCCCATTTAAACCCCCCTTCAGCAGTCATGTGTGCAGAAAAATTTCTAAAAAATGTATGCGCATAACCCATTTTTGCCTTTGCAAGTGAAAATGGTTCAAAATCTTTATTACGCCCGTGAGCCAAAAGATACCAGTGAAAGTCGCCAGAAAAATAAATGCCACTTTTTGGGAAAAAGCTATTGTCATAGCTGTCGTATTTCAAAAACCCAAAAGCACTATAATAATTAGTACTCTCAAAAACGGTGCGCGGCAAGTTGTTTTCATCAGTACCAATAGTTTCAGATAGATATCGCAGGTATTTATGTTCTCCTCCCAAACCAAGAATAAAGGTTCTACGGAAAAGTGTTTCAATATAAAGCTGATTGGTGAAATCGCTATACTTTACTGATAGTTTATTAATAGGCAACGAAAGCTCTGCATTTAGATCGGCCCCAACAAAACTCAACGGCACATCAGTTTCAAAAAAGTGATATTTTGAATTGAAGCCTACACTCCAGTAAAAACCTTTGTCTATATAATATTCAAAATTATAGCGAAGATTATCCCCCGCAATCAAATCTAAAGACGCAATATCATTATTAGTAAAAAGCCGTTTTTTTGTTATATTCACTAAAGCGGCCGTTTTAAAAAGATCATCATAATGTGCTGCAAAACGAAGCATCATAGAAGAATTGCTTTCTCGCAATTGTAAGAGCAACGTATTTTCATTGTTATCATCTTCAAAAAGTTTATAGTTAATATCTTGAAAATTTCCCGTTGCCGATAGATTGTTGATGCCTTCGCTAAAATCTTTATACGAAATTTTGTCTGGAGTTCTCAATTTGAGTTTTCCCAATACATAACTACGAGTGTACTTTTCGATTCCCTCAATTTTTACTTCCTTTATAAAAATAGTGTCTTGGCTTTCAAAGTTAATTTTCTCCTTTTCAGCATGTTTTTGTTGGGAAGCCAGTTTTGCAAGTTCCTCCTTAAAAGAATCTGCTGCATCAACACCGGAGGCTATAATATTTTTCCCATCATCAAAAGATACAACAGAAAAATCCTCAATATTTGGGTGTATATAAATATCGGTTTGTTTGCGCTTTTCAATCATATCTTTAATAGTTCGGTAATTGTTTATCTGTACCAAAACATCAAAAGCAGATTTTAAATTATTACGGGTTTTAAGGCTGTCCTGCACATCAATTCCTATAATAATATCCATTCCTTTAGCGCGCACTTCGTTAATGGGATAATTGTTTACAACGCCTCCATCAATTAAAACCTTATCATTAATTATAACAGGACTAAAAAGTGACGGTAATGCTCCGCTAGCTGTAACTGCCCGTGGAAGATACCCGTGATCTAAAATAACTTCTTTGCCCGATTCCACATTTGTTGCAACGCAAAAAAATGGAATTGGAAGTTCACTAAAATCTGAAATAGTACTAACGTGACTGGTCAATTTTGAAAGCAAGTTGTAAATATTCTGCCCCTTTGAAAGTCCCGTAGGTAACCCAACTTTAAATCTATCAAAGGGCAAAACCAACGCATATTTTTCAGCCTCCTGCTTTTCGTAAAAAGTTTTTGCGCTGCGCGGTATATCATCTTGTATTAAGACACTAAAATTTGTTTGGCTAAAAATACTGTCAAGCTGGTTTGCAGAATATCCCGAAGCATATAGCGCCCCAATAATAGCCCCCATACTGGTGCCTCCAATATAATCAATACGAACACCCGCTTCTTCAATTACTTTTAAAGCTCCAATATGCGCAAGTCCTTTTGCGCCACCGCCACTCAATACGAGACCTACTTTTATATCCTGTTCGTTTTTTTCTTGTGAAAAGGAAAGGGTTGATATTATCAGGAATAATATAAAGGGTAATTTCTTCAATATGGGATTGTTGGAATGTTGGAAAAAATTATTTTTCATTTTTAAAATGTTCTATCAACTTGTTCGCGCGGCTTGCGCCAACAACTTTTGAGAGCTCTTCAAAATTGGCGGAAGCAATCCGTTTGGTACTCTTAAAATGCTTTAATAATTCAACAACCGTTTTTTCTCCAATTCCAGGAATTGTTTCCAACTCTGTGTTTAAAGCCTGTTTACTCCGCTTACTTCGGTGAAAGGTAATGCCAAAACGGTGTGCTTCATTCCTTAATTGCTGGATTATTTTTAGGGTCTCACTTTTCTTATCCAAATACAATGGAATTGGATCATTGGGATAAAACAATTCTTCCAAACGTTTCGCAATTCCTACGATCGCTATTTTTCCGCGTAACTCTAACTTGTCCAAACTTTTCAAAGCTGAGGAAAGTTGGCCCTTCCCCCCATCTATGATGATAAGTTGTGGTAATGGTTGCTCTTCGTCCAACAATCTTTTGTAACGTCGATACACAACTTCTTCCATCGAAGCGAAATCATCCGGACCTTCAACGGTTTTTATATTAAATTTACGATAATCCTTTTTACTGGGTTTTCCATCTTTAAAAACTACACAAGCCGCCACTGGATTTGTACCTTGAATATTACTATTGTCAAAACATTCAATATGTCGCGGTTCCTCGCTCAACCTTAAATCTTTTTTCATCTGTGCCATGATCCGTTTTTCGTGGCGGTCCGGATCTACTATTTTGGCTTGCTTAAAACGCTCCATTCTGTAATATTTAGCGTTCCTTTCTGAAAGGTCCAGAATTGCCTTTTTGTCGCCGAGCTTTGGCACATGTACTTTTATATCCTCACCCAATTCTACTTCAAAAGGCAGATATATTTCATTGGTAAGTGAATTGAAACGCTGCCGGATTTCAACAATTGCAAGTTGAAGTAATTCTTCGTCAGTTTCATCTAGTTTCTTCTTTATTTCCAAAGTGTGCGACCGGATAATTGCCCCATGTGAAAGTTGAAGAAAGTTTATATAACCATAACTTTCATCAGAAATAATTGAAAACACATCTACATTATTAATCTTCGGATTTACGACCGTGGATTTTGATTGATAATTTTCCAAAACATCAACCTTTTCCTTTATACGTTGCGCCTGCTCAAACTTTAAGTCTGCCGCCAACTCCTTCATTTGGCTTTTAAATTTATGTAGCGAATCTTTAAAATTTCCCTTTACAATATTTCGGATCGCTTCAATATTTTCGTGATATTCTTTTTCCGAATAGAAACCTTCACAAGGACCGGCACAGTTTCCCAAATGATATTCCAAACAGACTTTATATTTGTCTGCCCTTATTTTTTCTTCAGAAAGATCATAATTACAAGTACGTAGCGGATATAAACCTTTTATTAAATCTAATAAAGTATGGACGGTTTTCATACTGGTGTACGGACCATAATATTCTGAACCATCTTTTATCATTCTCCGAGTTGAGAAAACTCTCGGAAAACGCTCGTTTTTAATACAGATCCACGGATAGCTTTTATCGTCTTTCAGCAACACGTTGTATCGTGGCTGATAATTTTTTATTAGATTGTTTTCCAACAAAAGCGCATCAGTTTCGGTTTTAACAACTATGTGCTTTATAGTCTCAATTTTCTTCACCAAAAGCCGCGTACGGTTGTTGTCGAAGTTTTTTGTAAAATAGGATGAAACTCTTTTTTTAAGGTTTTTTGCCTTGCCCACATACAGCAATTTCCCATCTTTATCGTAGTACTGATAAACGCCGGGCGAATCGGGAAGTGTTGAAATTTGAAGAGTTACCGAAGCATTGGCCATAGGTTCAAAGATACTTTATGTTTTGTTTTTTAAGGAATTTTTCCACTATCAAAAATAGTTAAGAAACGGTTAAAAGGAAGATTTTGAAAATCCAAGAGTGCAAACATTGCGTATCTATTATAACCAACTGAATAAAAATGCCTAAAAGCAAATTTCATATTTCTTTTAAAAAGCATTTCGTGCTTTTCCTTTCGGCCTTGTATTTGCTCAACCCGATGCAGAAACAAATTGCAGAGGGAATGCACACCTTTTCGCACGTGATGACGCATACAGATTATTCGCACCACGAAGAAGATCATTTGTTAGGCCTTGAGCATACACATAAACACAAGATAATTACTTTTTTCTCCAAAATATTTTCTTCGGAAGAAAACACAAAGAATCACGATGGCGTGTTTTTCAACTATACTATGGATAAACATTTTGCGCAAGAATATCCAGCAATACATTTTAAGTTTAAGTCAATTGTTGAACACATATACTACTTTACTTTTCATATTCCGAAAACCGTTAAAACCGTTCCCAGTACACCTCCAGAAACATTCTTTTCATAGTTTTTGCTGAAAGAAAAACCTTCTTTCAACCCATTTAATTATTCGAATTTAAACCAATCACCCATGAAAAGAACAATCTTATGGGGACTACTGCTATGCTTTGGAATTGCGCAATCACAATCGCTGAAAGGAAAAGTTGTAGACCCAAATAACAAACCGCTGGAAAACGTGGCGATTTTTGACCGCAACTCCGGCAACCACACGCACACAGATTCTTTTGGAAAATTTTCACTTGAAACCGTGAAGGAAAATGACCACATTAGCTTTTCAATTTTAGGCTTTGCAACCTATGAATACTCCGTTACGTCCGAAAGTTTTGCAGAACCATTAAATATAACTTTAGATGAAGCTGCGGTTTCTTTGGAACAAGTAACCATAACCCCTGAAGTAAATACACTCAGCCAAATTGTAGCCGTAGATTTAAAAATAGCACCAGTAAAATCATCACAAGAAATACTCCGAAAAGTTCCGGGACTTTTCATTGGCCAACACGCCGGCGGTGGAAAAGCAGAGCAGATATTTTTACGAGGTTTTGACATTGATCATGGAACGGACATAAACCTTTCCGTGGATGGAATGCCTGTAAATATGGTATCGCACGCACACGGACAAGGTTACAGCGATTTGCATTTTGTGATCCCCGAAACAATCGATAAAATTTCCTTTGGGAAAGGGCCCTATAATGCAGAATACGGCGATTTTGCTACCGCGGGCTATGTAGCTTTTAAAACTTTGGATAGGCTAGATAAAAGTTCTGTTTCCGTTGAATATGGTCAGTATGATGCTTTTAGAACAGTTGGTCTATTCAATCTTTTGGATACAAAAAACAGCAATGCCTATGTTGCCGCTTCGCTGAATACTTTTAATGGCCCTTTTGAATCACCTCAGAATTTTAATCGCTTTAATATGATGGCGAAGTATAATCTAAGCTTACCCGACAATCAAAAACTAAAGCTTACCGCTTCGCATTTTCAAAGTAAATGGGATGCTTCGGGGCAAATACCTCAACGTGCAATTGATAATGGTTCAATTGGGCGTTTTGGCGCCATTGACGATACGGAAGGTGGAAACACCAGCCGAACAAATTTGCTGATAAATCATTCAAAATTACTTTCAGAAAATAAAAAATTGGAAACCAAAGCGTATTATTCGCATTATGATTTTGAACTATTTTCAAACTTCACTTTTTTCTTGGAAGACCCTGTAAATGGCGACCAAATTGCACAGCGCGAAGACCGAAATATTCTGGGTTTCCAAACCGAATTTTCAGATAAAATAAATTCAGGAAATCTCGATTTTAAATACACCGCCGGACTTGGCATGCGTTATGACGATGTGAACAATATAGAACTTTCACACACCAAAAATAGGTATGAACTCCTGAACAGATTAGCTTATGGCAATGTGGACCAAATAAACAGTTTTGCATTTTTAAATACCGAATTTAGATTGGGTGATTTCAAAATAAATCCAGCAGTTCGGCTTGATTATTTCAAGTTTGATTATGAAAATAAATTATCTCCAACATACGACAATCGCAGTGAAAGCAAAGTATTCGCGAGCCCAAAATTAAATTTTATTTATAGCCCGAACCGCGATTTCCAATTGTTTCTTAAAACAGGAATCGGCTTTCACTCCAACGATACGCGAGTAGTTGTTGCTAACAGTGGTAAAGATATTTTACCCGCAGCCTATGGCGCAGATTTGGGTGGAATTTATAAACTAACCGACAATCTTATTTTTAATACAGCCTTTTGGGCTTTGTTTTTGGAACAGGAATTTGTATACATTGGCGATGCTGGAATTGTAGAGCCAAGTGGAAAAACACGTAGATTGGGTATTGACTTTGGGTTGCGCTACGAAGCTTTGGATTGGCTATATTTTTATGGCGATGTAAACTATACATACGCCCGAAGTACCGAACAACCTAAAGGAAAAGATTATATACCACTTGCTCCAGATTTGACCTCAACGGGAGGAATTGCTTTTGAAAATATTTCAAATTTTTCTGGAGGATTGAACTATCGTTATATTAAAGATAGAGCCGCAAACGAAGATAATAGTATTATCGCTGAAGGGTATTTGGTGACCGATTTCAATATAAATTATACGTTCAGAAACTTCGTTTTTGGAATTGCTATTGAAAATCTTTTCGATACGGAATGGAATGAAACCCAATTTGCAACTGAGAGTAGATTGTTTGACGAACCGGAATCTGTGGAAGAAATTCATTTTACACCCGGAACCCCTTTTTTCTTAAGAGGAAAAGTAACCGTTAATTTTTAACTAATGATTTTATTGGCAATGTTCTTTTTGGTTAAATTGCACGCAGAATAATTAACTATGAATATTGCCATTTTATCGCGTGGGGAAACGCTCTATTCCACCAAAAGTCTTTTAAATGCAGGTGAAGCGCGAAATCATACTATGGAGGTTTTAGATCCTTCCTATTGCAATCTAGCCGTGGAAAACGGAAAGGCAACACTCTATTTTCAAAATGAAAAAGTAGAAGACATTGATGCAATCATTCCTAGAATTGGGGCCTCAAACACATATTTTGGAACCAATGTAGTACGTCATTTTGAGGCGATGGGTGTTTTTAGCATAGTTTCTTCTGAAGGAATTCTAAAAAGCCGTGATAAATGGACGTGTTTTCAAATATTGGCGAAAAATCATATTCCTCTTCCTAGAACTGTTTACGCATCCTTTTTCGAATTTGAAGAACAATTAAAAACCTTTAATGGCCACCCAATAATCATAAAACTTTTAGAAGGCACGCATGGTGAAGGAGTGATTCTTTCCGAAAGCCCGCAGAACGCTTTGGCTACTATTGAAACCTTAAATGCCGCAGGCGTAAAATTTATACTTCAAGAATATATTGAAGAAGCTAAGGGTACAGACATCCGCGCCATTGTTGTAGACGGAGTTGTAGTTGCAGCGATGAAACGGAAATGTAAAATTGGAGATTTTCGCAGCAATCTGCATCGTGGTGGCAGTTCAGAAATTATTTCCCTTTCTACCGCTGAAGAAAAAACTGCGATAAAAGCTGCCAAAGCTTTGGGTCTTGGCGTTTGCGGAGTTGATATTTTGCAATCTAAAAACGGTCCTTTGGTTTTAGAAATAAACAGCACGCCAGGCCTGGAAGGCATTGAGAACACTTCGGGTAAAAATGTTTCGAAAAGCGTAATTGGCTATATTGAAAGGAATAAGAAGTAACAGCATGCCTTTTTGAGGTGACCGTTCAGTTGTCCATTGGAATTTTATTCCCATAAATATCGCAATGGAATTTTTATTATTTAAATTGCATTTACAAAATCCCAAAAAACCTTGAAAATAAACATCGGAAGAATAGATAAAGCAGATTTTCCATTACTAAATCTGTTTGACATTGAAGTGAAAATTGACACAGGAGCCTATACTTCTTCCATTCACTGCAAAAATATGAAGGTGGAAGATTGTTATTTGAAATGTAATTTTTTAGACGAAGAACACCCTAGCTACCACGAAAAAGAAATTGTGTTTGACGAATATGATGTAAAAGTGGTGAAAAGCAGCAACGGCCAGTCTGAAGCCCGATACAGAATTAAAACAGAAGTAGTTCTATTCGGAAAGACGGAGCCAATTTATTTAACTTTGAGCGATCGCGAAGAAATGCGTTTTCCCGTACTTTTGGGCAGGAGTTTTCTAAGCAAAAAATATATGGTGGATATAAATAAAACTAACCTTTCCTTTAAGCTAAAGCAAAAAAAATGAATATCAAAATATTATCAGCAAACGCAAATTTATATTCCACCCAGCGTCTTGTGGAAGCTGCAAAAGCCAGAAACCATGACGTAGAAATTATAAATCACGCAAAGTGTGATATTGTAATTGAAAAGAAAAATCCGGTAATTTATTACAAAGGGCATAAATTGGATCATACCGATGCTATTATCCCGAGGATTGGTGCTTCTGTAACTTTTTATGGAACGGCGGTTGTACGCCAGTTTGAAATGATGCGCGTTTTTACAACTACGGAATCGCAAGCTTTGGTGCGCTCGCGTGATAAATTGAGAAGCTTACAAATCCTTTCCCGCGCAGGATTGGGATTGCCGAAAACCGTTTTTACCAACTATTCAAAAAACGTAAAGGAAATCGTGGATCAAGCAGGTGGCGCGCCCGTAATCATTAAATTGTTGGAAGGTACACAGGGTATCGGCGTTATTTTGGTTGAAACTCGAAAAGCTGCAGAATCAGTGATTGAAGCTTTCAATAATTTGCAAGCGCGAGTTATTGTTCAGGAATTTATAAAAGAAGCTGGCGGAGCAGACATTCGCGCATTTATTGTGGACGGACAGATTGTTGGCGCAATGAAAAGACAAGGGAAAGATGGCGAATTCAGAAGTAATTTGCACCGCGGCGGAACGGCTTCCGTAATTAAACTTACAGATGAAGAAGAAACCGCAGCATTAAAAGCAGCTAAAGCAATGGGACTGGGAATAGCTGGTGTAGATATGCTCCAATCTGCCCGCGGGCCGTTAATTTTAGAGGTAAACTCCTCCCCAGGTTTGGAAGGAATTGAACAAGCTACTGGAAAAGACATCGCAAATTCTATCATAAAATACATTGAACGTAACGTTTAACTATGGCCAAAAAAGAGGAACGTGATATTGTAATTTTAAACGAACGAATCGGTTTAGGAGAAAGCCGCACGATCGATTTCAGCATTGCAAAACTTTACACTTCTACCAAAGTTGAAATTCCTATAATTATTGAACGCTCCAAAATACCGGGTCCAACGGTTTTAATTACTGCTGCCATTCACGGCGATGAAATTAACGGTGTTGAAATAGTTCGGCAGCTTATAGCTCGAAAATTAAACAAACCAAAACGGGGAACAATTATTTGCATTCCCATACTTAACGTTTTTGGATTTTTAAATGGAGACCGCTCTTTTCCGGATGGACGCGATCTAAACAGGGTTTTTCCAGGAACCAAGTCAGGTTCATTGGCTAGCCGAGTTGCGTATCATTTCACCAAAAAAGTTTTACCTCACGCTGATTATTGCCTCGATTTTCATACAGGTGGAGCCAGCCGTTTTAACGCCGCGCAAATTCGCATAAAGGCAGGCGATGAAAAACTGCTGGAGCTTGCAAAAGTTTTTAATGCTCCATTTACAGTCTATTCAAATACGATAGAAAAGTCATATAGAAATACCTGTCAGAAAATGGGTATTCCCGTTTTGCTTTTTGAGGGGGGAAAAAGCCGCGAAAGCAATAAACATATTGCAAAAGAAGGCGTTGATGGCATATTACGTGTTCTTGACCACTTAAATATGTTAAGCAACAGACATGTTGCGCCAGACCCTCTTACAAAAACCGTTATTATTGAAAAAAGTAAATGGATTCGAGCCCACCGGAGTGGCTTACTTCACGTAAAAATTGACTGCAATAAACATGTTGAAAAAGGTGAATTTTTAGCAACGATTACAGACCCGTACGGAAAAATGCGATTCAAGGTTACTTCACCAAATACAGGATATATAATTAATGTGAACCAATCGCCCATAGTGAATCAAGGTGATGCCATATTTCATATTTCAACGTCAAATACTGCAAATAACGAAGCAGAAGAAATGGAAGATTAAAGCGATGGAAAAAGAAGTGCTTCGATCAAAATACAAAAACCTCCGCAAAAATCTTTCGATAGATTCCATTGAGGAAATGAGCCTCCATATTGCAAATCGAGCTCTAAAACTACCTATTTGGGGGGAAACATATTATCATATTTTTCTTCCAATTTCAGCAAAAAAAGAAGTGAATACCGAATATTTGATGCACATTTTACAAGGAAAAGACAAGAGCATCGTGGTTTCAAAAACAGATTTCATTTCGGGCGAAATGAAGCATTTTTTATTGCAAGAAAATACGGTTTTTAAAACTTCGGAATTTGGAATTCCAGAACCCATTTCTGGGATTGAAATTGCGCCAGAAATGCTTGATGTAATTTTTGTTCCGCTTTTGGCTTATGACCAAAAAGGACATCGCATTGGTTATGGAAAAGGTTTTTATGATAGATTTTTAGCAAAATGTAATCCTAAAGCAGTATTCATAGGACTTTCCATTTTTGAACCAGAGCCAGAAATATTTTTTGAAACCACAGATGTGCCTCTGGATTTTTGTGTTACTCCACAAAAAAATATTCACTTTCCAAAATAACCTATTATCTTTATATAGTTTAAATAATTACTAACCAATTAATTAAAAAATGGAAACAACCAATCAACCAATGGGAGTGCCTCCAGATAACAATCTTATATGGGCAATTCTATGTACCGTTTTATGTTGCCTACCTTTGGGCATTGTATCAATAATTAAAGCAACAAGAGTAAAAGAGCTTTGGGACCAAGGCGATACCATTGGCGCTCAAAAAGCTGCCGATGATGCCAAAAAATGGGCGATTTGGGGAGCAATTATTGGCCCTGTTTTATATATCCTTTTTTGGATTTTGTATTTTGTTGTATTTGCTGGTGCTTTAGCCTTTGGAAACTACTAAACTTTTAAAAATAGCCCTCATAACTTGTCTGCTTGGGGGCTTTTTCATTATATACTATTCTTTCAACCCTTCCCATAATTCTTATTTCATTCCTTGCCCTTTTCATTATGCCACGGGTCTTTATTGTCCCGGCTGTGGCTCCCAGCGTGCAATCCATCTCTTATTGCACGGGAATATTGTGGGAGCTTTTAGGTTCAATCCATTAATGGTTTTGACCTTGCCCATTTTGGTTTACGGTTTGGGAATTACGGTCACCAACTGGATTTTTGGCACCCGTTATCGGTTTATGCTTTTCTATAGCAACCTATTTATTTTTGGGTATTTCGGATTGGCAATCCTTTATTGGGTCTTGAGAAATTTACCCTTTTATCCTTTTGATTTACTTGCGCCAATAAGTTGAACCTATTATTCTGAAATCTCTTTCTTTGGAAATGCCTTTTTATTGAAAATCAATAATAAAATCACCCCAACACTAATAGAAGAATCTGCAATATTGAAAACGGGATCAAAGAAGGTGAAATATTCACCACCCCAAAAAGGAAACCATTCTGGTAAAGTACCGCCATACAATGGAAAATAAAGCATATCTACAACTTTTCCATGAAAAAGCGTTCCATAACCTCCAGCCTCAGGAAAAAATGTAGCTACTTGATGGTGACTGTCGTTAAAAATAATTCCATAAAATACAGAATCAATAATATTACCCAACGCGCCCGCAAAAATTAATGCGACACAAAAAATTAAAATACCCGGTAAATTCTTGCGAACGGAATCCCACAACCAATAGCCAATTCCACCTATGGCAACAATTCTGAAAAGGGTTAAAATAAGTTTTCCGTATTGACCAGGAATTTTTGCGCCCCAGGCCATCCCTTCATTTTCAACAAAAAGGATTCGGAACCAATCTAAAACGCGGATTTCTTCACCTAAAAAGAAATGTGTTTTAATATAAAATTTTGAAATTTGGTCAATCAATAAGACCAGAATAATAATTAGAGTAGCTTTTTTTAGGCTCATAAGTTTATAGGCTTACTTTCGCTAACGCATTGTTTAGCGAAGGCTCTCCATCGCAAAGGCTTCCGAGAGCGATGCAAAAATAGCAATATTATTTGGTTTGTAGCAGCGAAATACTGCCATTGATAGTTTCTGCCTCTATAAGGAATTTTCCTCCTGAAGAAAGTTCATTTTCAACCATTCCATACTTTGAAATAGCCTTTCCCGAAACAGTATTATTAGCATAAACTGTTATATTGCCATTCACAGTTTTAAGATGTGCGTTTCCAGAAAAATTACGCAAATCACAATTTGCATTTTCTATAGAAATAGCAAGATTTTTATAAGGCCCAATTGCATAAACTGAAGCTAATTTTGATTTTATTTCAACAGAAACTTCTTTAGGGATAATTAATTTCACTTCCACAGCCATTACTTTATGTGCGGCCAGTTTGTCGTTTTCCAAAGAGAAAAAAGGCACAAATCCTGTTTTCAATGAAAGTTTTCCATTCGTAATTTTTTCTTCAACAATTATGCTTTCCGCATGTTCGCCCGAAATATGTGTCGAAACTTTAATAGTGGATTCTTCAGAAGATTGAATTGTAATTTTATAAATAGCATCATCATTAATAGACAACGTGTGAATCCCTTCCGCAGAAAATTCTTTTTGAATCACTTTTTGTGCGTTACAAAATGTGATTCCAAAAAATAAAAATATAAATGCTGTTTTCAACATAAAAAAAGCCCCATCAAAAGAAAGGGGCTAAATTTTTAATACTTCTTTTGGGTAAGTAAATGAAATGCTATTTCTGCAAATTCTTTGCTTCAATACTCAAAGTAGCGTGTGGCACAAGTTTTAAGCGCTCTTTATTGATAAGTTTTCCAGTTACTCGACAAACACCGTACGTTTTGTTTTCAATGCGCACTAAAGCATTTTTAAGGTCGCGAATAAACTTCTCTTGACGAATGGCAAGTTGCGAATTTGCTTCTTTACTCATTACTTCACTTCCTTCATCAAAGGCTTTGAACGTGGGTGAAGTATCATCCGTACCGTTATTACTGTCATTTTTATATGAACTCTGGATCAACTCCAACTGTTCCGTTGCTTTCTTTATTTTATCATTCAGAAGTGTTCTGAATTCTTCCAGCTCAGCATCTGAATATCTGGTTTTTTCTGTATCTGTCATGTCTAGTGTTTTTTAATGCTTATACGTGTTTCAATTTCGTCAAACGCAATATCTGTTCCATTAACAATTTGGGGTTGAAATTGTAAAACCTCTGTTAATGTTTCTTCTTTGATATACTGTAGGTTTTGGTCTACCGCTTCCTTTAGCTTCTCGTTATCCTGAAGTATTACCTCAATTCGGTCTGTTACTTCAAACCCATTATCTTTTCGTAAATTTTGAATTCTGTTAACCAGTTCTCGAGAGATACCTTCATTTTTCAAATCGGGGGTTATCGTAACATCAAGTGCAACAGTAACTCCATCTGCATTTGCAACCAACCATCCCTCAATATCCTGTGAACTTATGATTACGTCATCGAGCGCCAAAGTAGTATTTTTTTCATTAATAAAAACAGTTATTTCCCCATCTTTTTCAAGCGCTGCTATTTGTTTTTGGTCGAAGTCTGAAATGACTGCTGCCACTGCTTTCATGTCTTTTCCGAAACGAGGCCCGAGAGCTTTAAAATCTGGTTTTATCTGTTTTACCAACATTCCAGAACCTTCGTCAATCAGTTCAATTTCCTTTACGTTCACTTCGCTTTTAATTAGATCTGAAACCGCAAGAATTTCTTCTTTTTCGGAATCTTCCAAAACCGGAATCATTATTTTTTGAAGTGGTTGGCGCACTTTTATCTTCTCTCTTTGTCTTAACGAAAGCACCAATGACGATATTGTCTGCGCCTTCTGCATCTTGTGCTCTAACTTTTTATCAATGAAGGAAACATCCGCTTTTGGAAAATCGGTCAAATGTACTGATGCTTTTTTATCTTTAGCTGTGCCCTGCGTTAAATCTATGTAAAGCCTGTCCATAAAGAATGGCGCTACGGGAGCTCCTAATTTTGCAACGGTTTCCAAACAGGTATACAGCGTTTGGTAAGCCGAGATTTTATCTTCTTTATAGCTTCCCTTCCAGAATCTTCTTCTGCTTAAGCGCACAAACCAGTTGCTTAAATTTTCCTGAACAAATTCTGAAATAGCGCGCGTTGCTTTCGTTGGTTCATAATCTGCGTAATAATCATCCACTTTTTGGATAAGCGTATGCAATTCTGAAAGAATCCAACGGTCAATTTCTGGACGCTTTTCCAGTGGCAGGTCTTTTTCAAGATACTGAAAATTATCTAGATTGGCGTAAAGGCTAAAGAAACTATAGGTATTGTAAAGTGTTCCAAAGAATTTATTGCGCACTTCCGATATTCCGTCTTGATCAAATTTAAGGTTGTCCCACGGGTTGGCATTACTTATCATGTACCAACGTGTAGCATCGGGGCCAAAAACGTCCAAGGTTTCAAAAGGATCCACGGCATTGCCCAGACGCTTGCTCATTTTCTGACCGTTTTTGTCTAAAACAAGTCCGTTTGAAACTACGTTTTTATAGGCTACATCGTCAAAAATCATGGTTGCAATTGCATGCAATGTGTAAAACCACCCACGAGTTTGATCTACACCTTCTGCAATAAAATCTGCTTTGCGCCAAGTATCTTCAACCTTTTCTTTGTTTTCAAAAGGATAGTGCCACTGCGCATACGGCATGCTTCCGCTGTCGAACCAAACGTCTATCAAATCTGCTTCGCGCTTCATTGGTTTTCCGCTTGCGGAAATAAGGATTATTTCGTCAACAATGTTTTTATGAAGATCGATTTTAGCATAGTTTTCTTCCGAAAGATCTCCTATTTTGAAATCTTCAAAAATGTCTTTCTGCATCAATCCTGCAGAAACGGCTTTTTGCATTTCGGCTTTCAGTTCTTCCACAGAACCAATTATGATTTCTTCTTTTCCATCCTCCGTTCTCCAAATTGGCAACGGAATTCCCCAATAGCGAGAACGCGAAAGGTTCCAGTCGTTAGCATTTGCAAGCCAATTACCAAAACGGCCTTCACCAGTTGATTTAGGTTTCCAGTTTATTTCTTTGTTCAATTCGAACATTCTATCTCGAAAATTCGTAACTTTTATAAACCACGAATCCAACGGATAGTATAAAATTGGTTTGTCGGTACGCCAGCAATTGGGGTAGCTGTGCAAATATTTTTCAACTTTAAAAGCTTTATTTTCGGTCTTCAGTTTTATAGCAATTTCTACATCTACCGATTTTTCGGGGACTTCAGAATCTTCATAATACTCATTCTTGACATACTTGCCGGCAAGCTCTTTCATTTCTGTACGAAACTTTCCTTGCAGATCCACAAGTGGAACCAAATTGCCGTTTTCATCTTTTACAAGCATAGGCGGAATTTCCGGCACCGCTTCTTTTGCAACTTTGGCATCATCTGCCCCAAAAGTTGGCGCTGTGTGAACTATTCCAGTTCCATCTTCCGTAGTCACAAAATCGCCCGCAATTATTCTAAAAGCATTTTCTGGATTTTCAAAAGGATGTACGTAATCCAACAACTGCTCATAACGAATTCCTAACAAATCTGCGCCTTTAAATTCCTTCACAATGTAATATGGAATCACTTTGTCGCCCTGTTTATAAGCCTCTAATACGTCTTCATTTGGCTTTTCCTCATAATTTTTTGCAAATTGACTCGCAACCAGCTTCTTTGCTAGCACCACATTTATGGGTTGAAAAGTGTATTGGTTGAATGTTTTTACCAATACATAATCAATCTTAGCGCCTACCGTTAAAGCAGTATTGCTCGGAAGCGTCCAAGGAGTTGTGGTCCAAGCAAGGAACCAAATATTGTTTGATTCTTCCCCAAGAAAATCTGGCAAGGTTTCAGCCATTGCCTTAAATTGAGCAACAACGGTAGTATCTGTAATATCTTGATATGTTCCGGGTTGATTTAATTCGTGCGAGCTTAATCCTGTTCCTGCTTTTGGTGAATACGGCTGAATTGTGTAGCCTTTATATAATAAATTCTTGTTGTAGATTTCCTTCAGCAACCACCAAACTGTCTCCATATATTTGGGCTCATAGGTAATGTAAGGATCGCTCATATCCACCCAATATCCATAACTTTCAGTTACTTTATTCCATACATCGGTGTAGCGCATTACAGCCTTTTTACAGGCGGCGTTATAGTCTTCTACTGAAATCTTTTTGCCAATATCCTCTTTCGTTATACCGAGCTCTTTTTCCACACCTAGTTCTATAGGCAAACCGTGCGTATCCCATCCTGCTTTTCTATCTACCTTAAATCCTTTTTGGGTTTTATAGCGACAAAAAATATCCTTTATGGCACGCGCCATTACGTGATGGATTCCGGGAAGACCGTTTGCTGACGGTGGTCCTTCAAAAAAAACGAACGGCTGTGCTCCTTCGCGAATGGAAATACTCTGTTCAAAGATGTTTTCTTCTTTCCAGAAATCGAGTACTTCTCCCGCCAATTTAGGGAGGTCTAGCCCTTTGTATTCTTTAAATTTTTTGCTCATAATGTGGGTGTTGTAATAAAGGTTGCAAAAGTAAGGTTTTTTGAAGAAAAAAAAGAAGGCATTAACTTTGGAGTCTTTAAGTTTTAAATTAAAAAACGCCACCAAAAAATTGGTGGCGTTAGTAAAACATGAAATATTTAGAAATTATCTCGTAAATTTTAATTCTTTGGTAGTAACGGTTCTACTATTACCAGAGGTAACTTCGATTTCAGAAAGTAAACTCATCGAACTTTCAGTATAATTCGAAATTGCGAAAATATCCGTAGAACCATTATTTGAACCACCCGTGTAATTTAATATAACTATACCACTTGCTACATTTAAACTGTAATTTCCAGAATTGTTTAAGGAAAGACTTATAGGATCATTTTGCACTGTAGTTCCGTCTGCTTGTACTGTAGTTAATGTGGTTACATAATTTCCGGACGACGTAAAACTTCCATCAGCACTAAATACATATTTGGTTTGTGTAAATATACTTCCCAAATTCACACTAGTAGAAGTAGAAGTAGTTCCATTGGCGAATGTAACAGTTTCAATAACTTTCTCTTCGAAAAAATTTAGGTTGTAAGTACCCACGAAATTAGAACTAGATAAAGTATAAGGTGGGGTAGGGTTATCATCATCTTTGCTACAGCTAATAGCTGCAATTGAAAGGACAAATAGAAAAATTAATTTAGTTAATTTCATAATTAATAATTTTTTAAATTTTCGGCGAATATAGCACCATTTCAGATAGTAACACTAAAACCATACTTTTATTATAATTTGGTCTACTCTAATGCGGTTAAATTTGCGTTTTTAGTATAAAAATTATATTAATTTATACAACTTTATATCTCCAATACACAATCAATCTTCATCGTAATTTTTAATTATTTTGAAGGTTTTTTCCCAAAACGTCATCATTATTTTGAATACTGCATTTTTTCCCTCAAATTTGATGTCATTAAAAGATTTTATATAATATTATTCCCTAATGAAATGCCCATTAACTAATAACAACCTAATTAATGATAAATAGATAGGGCATTACATCTTCCTATTTATCAAATATTAAATTAAGATGAAAAAAATATATCTTTTCCTCCTCCTCGCCACAGTTTCTCTTGCTTCCGTTCAATCTCAGATTCTTGATCCCGTAAAGTGGTCCACGAGCATAAAAAAAATATCGGAGACTGAATACGATTTAATTTCAAAAGCATCTATTGAAGATAAATGGCACTTGTATTCGCAGGTAGTTCCGGACAATGGACCATTACCAACAAATCTTACTTTTGAAGAAAACAGTGCATACAAATTAATTGGAAAAGCAAAAGAAAGCAAAGGCCATACCGTTCACGATCCTGTATTCGATATGGTAATTACCTTTTTTGAAAACAGTGCAACTTTTACCCAACGTATTAAATTAACTGGAGATAAAGGCACCACGGTAAAAGGTGAAGTAGAATTTATGGTTTGTGACGATACCCGATGTTTACCTCCAAGTTATATTGATCTGATTTTTAAAATTCCCACTCCCGAAAAAAGTAAAGAAGCGGCAGTAACTTCTGAAAACACAGATAATTCTGAAACCGTCGAACCTACTACTGAAAAGGTTGAAAACAATGCAACGGTTGATACTGTAAAAACTGAAGTTGTAAAAGACACCCTTCAAGCTTCCTCAGAAAAAACACTTTCAGCTGTTGAACAAAACCAAAAACAAGATGAAAAAGGACTTTGGACCATCTTTTTCTTTGCCTTTCTTTCAGGATTTGCGGCATTGCTTACACCTTGCGTATTCCCAATGATACCTATGACCGTAAGTTTTTTTACGAAGCAAAGTAAAACAAAAGCAAAGGGTATTAAAAACGCTATTATTTATGGTGCTTCAATAATCATTATTTATGTATTATTAGGTATTCTAGTAAGTTTAATATTTGGGCCGCAAGCACTAAATGCCCTGTCAACCAATGTTTGGTTTAATCTTATCTTCTTTGTTTTGTTAATTGTATTTGCAGTTTCCTTTTTAGGAGCTTTCGAAATTATGCTTCCTAATTCATGGGCTAACAAAGTGGACTCGCAAGCTGACAGAGGCGGTTTAATAGGTATCTTTTTTATGGCTCTTGCTTTGGCTATTGTATCGTTTTCGTGTACTGGGCCTATTGTTGGAACGCTATTGGTTCAAGCAGCGGCTGGTGGAAGTCAAGTAGGACCTATTGTTGGGATGTTTGGATTTTCTTTAGCTATAGCATTACCTTTCGCATTATTTGCAGCCTTTCCAGGATGGATGAATTCGTTGCCAAAATCTGGAGGTTGGTTAAACACTGTAAAAGTAGTATTGGGCTTTTTAGAACTAGCCTTGGCATTTAAATTTCTTTCAAATGCAGATCTTGTGCTGCAGATGCACTTGTTGGAACGTGAGGTTTTCCTCGCTATTTGGATTGCCATTTTTGGGGCTCTGGCGCTCTATCTCTTCGGAAAAATCAAGTTGCCACATGATTCGCCATTAACACATATTTCGGTTGGACGACTTAGCCTTGGGCTACTGGTACTAGCATTTACTGTTTATATGATTCCTGGACTTTGGGGTGCGCCCTTAAACCTAATTAGTGCTTTCCCGCCGCCTTTAGATTACGCAGAATCGCCTTATGGTGTTGGTAATTCCAAAGTTGGAGGAGGGATTGTTGCGAATGAACACCAAGAGGTACCCGAAGGTGCACATCTATTAGCACCCCATCAAATTTTAGCATTTAACGATTATGACAAGGGTCTTGCATATGCAAAAACAGTAGGTAAACCAGTAATGATTGATTTTACGGGTTGGGCCTGTGTTAATTGCCGAAAAATGGAGCAGAACGTTTGGGTAGATGACAAGGTATTGAATATATTGAAAAACGAAGTAGTACTTATATCACTATATGTTGACGACAAACGTAAACTTGAAGATGACGAAATTGTTGAATCACAATTAAAACCTGGTAAAAAACTTAAATATATCGGTCAAAAATGGAGCGAGTTACAAACCATCAAGTATAAAACCAATTCGCAACCCTTTTATGTTTTGATGGGCCACAATGAAGAAAATCTAATTGATCCAGTTGGTTATACACCAGATGTCGAGGAATATTATGGATGGCTTCAAAAAGGAGTTGGCGCTTTTAAAAAATAAGGATATAAATTACTTGCTTTAAGCACTATTGATTAATTTTAAATGATTTTAAAACATAAATGATGATCTCTTCGGAAGAAAAAGTAAAGCCCACCGTTTTGGAAAAGTATTTCGAACCTTTCCGAAATAATATCGTGGGTATAAACCAAGAATTTGATTCACCTTTCGGACGAAAAAAAATAATTTATACCGATTGGACGGCAAGTGGCCGCTTGTATGCGCCTATTGAAGAAAAAATGCTCAAGGATTTTGGGCCATTTGTAGCAAACACTCATACTGAAACTTCAGTAACAGGAACTGCGATGACCAAAGCGTATCACGAAGCCCGAAAAATCATCAAAAAACACGTAAATGCGAACGATCACGACGTGCTCATTACCTGTGAAAGTGGAATGACGGGCGTGATAAACAAGTTTCAACGTATTTTAGGACTTAAAATCCCCGAAAACATAAAACCATACACTAATATTCCTGATGAAATAAGACCAGTGGTTTTTGTTACCCACATGGAGCATCATAGCAACCAAACCTCGTGGTTGGAAACCATTGCAGAAGTTATTGTAATTCCACCAAATGATGAAGTTTTGGTCTGCATGAAAACATTTGCCGAAACTGTTGAAAAATATAAAGACCATCCCATAAAAATTGCAGCAGTTACAGGTTGTTCAAACGTAACGGGAATCCAAACTCCTTATCACGAAATTGCAAAATTGATGCACCAAAACGGCGGCCTTTGCTTTGTAGATTTTGCTTGCTCGGCACCCTATATTTCTATAAATATGCACCCCGAAGACGAAGAGGCTCATTTGGACGCAATTTTCTTTTCGCCCCATAAATTTTTGGGCGGGCCGGGTTCTAGTGGCGTGCTTATTTTCAACAATAATTTATATAAAAATACCATTCCAGACAATCCTGGAGGGGGAACCGTTTCCTGGACAAACCCATGGGGAAACCATAAATATATAGATGATATTGAAACCCGAGAGGACGGTGGGACACCTGGTTTTCTTCAAACTATCCGCACGGCTCTTTCCATTCGTTTAAAGGAAAAAATGGGTATTAAAAATATTTTGAAACGTGAACACGAGCTTTTGGATATTGTTTTTGAAAAACTAAGTGGCATTCCGAATCTTAAAATTTTAGCTCCAAAAACGCAAAATAGATTAGCGGTAATCAGTTTTTATATTGACGATCTGCATTTCAATCTGGGGGTGAAATTGCTCAACGATCGTTTTGGAATCCAAACTCGTGGCGGATGTTCTTGCGCCGGAACCTATGGACATTATTTACTTCACGTAGATCAGGAAACTTCAAACCGTGTTACTTGTGAGATTGACCAAGGAAATCTTACCCACAAACCAGGCTGGATACGAATGTCCATACACCCAACAACTACAAATGAGGAAATAAAATATGTATGTGATTCCATAAAACAACTGGCAGAAAATTTTTCAGAATGGAGCAAAGATTACAAATACAACTCCCATAGCAATGAATTTTTTCATCAAAACGAAATAGCAGATAATAAAATGGAAGCTTGGTTTACATTTGAATAACGATCTCTCACTAAACATCTTTAAGTAACTTGAAAAAACTTCTACTTCTAATTCTACTTATTCCTTTTTTTATTTCTGCACAGGAATATGTAGATATTTTTCGAATTGGCTACGGACAAACTTTAAACAATAATTTTGAAGCTGTTGACAGTAGCACTAATGTAAAATCGTTTGAAGCTGGATTAACATTTCCAATTGTTATAAACGAAAATCAGGCGTTAATTACGGGTGCAGATTTCAGCAGTAATAATCTCCAACTTTTCCCGGAAGCTGAATACACTAGCCTTTACAGTACAAATCTTAAATTAGGCTTGGCATCAACTTGGTCTGAAAAATGGAGCACAACAATTGTCTTACTTCCGAAGATTGCTTCCGATTATAAAAATATTTCCAGCGATGATTTTTATTTAGGTGGTTTCGCACTTTTAAAATTGAAGAAAAACGAAAATCTAAAATACCGCTTTGGTATTTATGCCACACAAGAAGCTTTTGGTTTTTTTACAACTCCAATATTGGGTTGGTACTATTTAAGCCCAAACAAGCGGTTTGAAATGGATATGAGCTTACCTATTTCAGCAGACGTTAGCTACAAATTGGGAGTTACAACTGTTGGTGTCGATTATTTTGGCATTGGCCGCAGTTTTAATGTTCATTATGAAAATCTGCCTAAGTTATATGCAGACCTCAGCTCATTGGAATTTGCTGGCTATTTACAGTTCAATACATTAGAAGAAAGTGTTTTGCTACGAGCAAAATTTGGTTATTCCAGCAATAATTATGAAATGTATGCCGAAGGCGAAAAAATTGATTTAGGTGTTTCAGCATTTAGTTTTGGTGATGACCGCACGCAATTGAATCCTTCATTAAACGGCGGAGTTTTTTTAAAATTTGAAGCTATTTATAGATTTCATATAAAGGAAAAAACTACTTCAGAAAAAAAATACTAAAAACTTTTTTGAGCTTTTCAAACATCTTTTGACAGTTTATCTTTTCGGAAAAAAATTCTATCTTTAAATATGGAAAGAACTTGCCCGGAATGTGGTGATAAAATAATAGGCCGTGCTGATAAAAAATTCTGCAGCGACGCATGCCGCAATACACATAACAATTCACTCAATAAGGATAATAAAAATTTGGTTCGAAACATTAACAATCGGCTTCGAAAAAACTATCGCATACTTGAAACTTTAAATTCTGAAGACAAAACAAAAACTACTAAAGAAAAGCTCGTGCGAATGGGTTTTAGTTTTGATTATTTCACAAGTATTTATACCACCAAATCTGGCTCCACCTATTTCTATTTATATGATCAAGGTTACCTTCTCCTGGATAATGATTTTTATCTTTTGGTAAAAAAAGACCTTAAGTAATTTTTTCGGGTAACTTAAAATTCTTTCTGAAAAAGTTGTTTTTTAAAAATTGGCAAATTCTTATAAATTATCTAACAGTGTTTTAACCCGGGTCACTTTATATATAAGGTATCTTTAAACCCTAACAAAAAAACACATATTATGAAAACTAAGAATTTTTTAATGATGGCGATGCTATTTTTCAGTATTTCGCTTTTTGCACAAAATGCAGATGATAAAAAAGTAATTAAAGATGCTGAAACAGCGAAAGTCGCTTTTCTAAAAGCAAATCCAAAACTGCAAAGTTACTTTGATGATGCAAAGGCATATGTTATATTTCCAAATGTCGGAAAAGGAGCCTTAATAATTGGGGCCGCCTCTGGTAACGGAGCAGTTTATGAACGCGGCGTTCTAGTGGGAATGGCAAATATGAAACAAGTAGATGTGGGAGCGCAGATAGGTGGAAAAGCATTTAGCGAAGTTATATTCTTGAAGACAGATAAAGCAGTTCAAGATTTTATGAATGATAATTTTAAATTTGGATCAAATCTTTCGGCAATTGCCGCAAACCAAAGCGCACCTTCATTTGATGTTACTTACACGGAGGGCGTTGCCGTATTCACCTTGCCAAAAGAAGGATTAATGGCCGAAGTATCTGTAGGTGGACAGAAGTTTGATTTTGAAGATTTTGAATAATTTAAGCTTTAAATAATCTATATTATAAATTTTTATTAAACCGTTTAACCACTTAGGTGCTTAAACGGTTTTTTAATATTAAGAATACGAAACCTAAAAAGAATAACTATTTTTTAAAATCTCCTTTACAAAAAATTCTTTAAAAAATATAAAAGACTTTCTTTCAAATAAAAAAATCGCCCGGATAATCCGGGCGATTTCATTCTAACAATCAACAATTATGAAATAATTTACTCTTTTAATAGTCGTTTTGTAATCTGACCTTCTTTGCCAATAAACTTAACATAGTAAGAGGAAGCGGCTAGTTGGTGCACATCTATAGATTTTAAAGTGCCCATTCCACGAAGATCGGCGGTCATAACCAATCTGCCCCTTAGGTCGTAGATTTCAAGTCTTTCCAGGTCAATACTCTGAGGATTTCCAATGTTTAGAATATCCTTAGTTGGAACAGGGTACATCGTTATCGTTCCAAGATTTTGGTCAGTATCGCCAACACCCAATATACTCTCAACTGTAAGTTCGAATGTACAAGTTCCTATATTTCCATACGCATCCGTTGCCGTAAGGGTAATGGTATACGTTCCGTCGGAAAGTGTTGTTCCCGGCGCTGGATCCTGTGTGAATACTGTAAGCGGATCGGTACAGTTGTCTATTGCCGTTGCCTCTCCCGTTGCAAAGTAGTCCGGTACAATGTAGAACAGGTTTCCCTGTCCCGGATCTACCGTTTGGTCTGCTGGACAAGTAACTACCGGCGCAAGAAGGTCAACTGCAGTTACCGTAGCCGTACAAGTGGCCAGGTTCCCGTTGTTGTCTTGGCTGAAGATCTGAACGGTTACTGGGGTTCCGATATCTGCACAGCTAAATTGGGTAATGTCCACGGCTACCGTAAGGATACCACAGGCATCATCGTTGCTCGTTATCACATCGCTTGGATCAAGAGTGGCGGTGCCATCTGCTCCAATTTCAATGGTGAAGTCTTGACAAACCAGAATAGGGTTTGTATTATCCTCAACCGTTACGATAGCAGTACAAGTTTCAGTGTTTCCGTTTACGTCGGTTACAGTTAGTACAATGGTGTTGTCGCCGATGTTTGAGCAATCAAAAGTATCAATATCAAGATCATAGCTTGCAATACCACAGGCATCTGTGCTGCCATTGTCTATGTCCGTTCCAAGAATAGTTATTGTTCCTGTTACAGGATCTAGTTCAACGGTTATGTTCTGACATACTACCACTGGGGCGGTTACATCCTCAACAGTGACAATTGCGGTACACGTATTTGTGTTTCCGTTTACATCGGTAACTGTCAATATTACGTTATTATCACCAATATCGCTACAGTCGAAAGTATCAATATCTATTGAAATATTCGCCACACCACATTGGTCGGTACTTCCTCCATCAACATCAGCTGCAACAATACTTGCGTTTCCAGCGGCATCCAATTGGATAGTGATGTTCTGACAAACTGCAACTGGTGCCTCATTGTCGATCACCGTAATGGTAAAGCTACAAGTACTACTGTTTCCGTTTACATCGGTTGCAGTGAACTCAATGGTTGTTGTTCCTACTGGGAACATACTTCCACTTGAGTCTCCCATTGTCTGTAAGATTGTGTCAACACCACAATTGTCAAATGCGATTGGTGTTGAGAAGTTTACAATAGCAGAGCAGTTGCCCGCATCAGTATTCACCGAAATATCCGCAGGACAAGCTATTGTGGGTGGGATGCTGTCTTGTACTGTTACTATTGTTGTACAGGTAGAAACATTGCCATTAACATCAGTTACTGTTAGGGTCACCGAGTTAGGACCTACATCTGCACAGGTAAAGTTTGTAATATCTATCGTAGTGCTGGCAATGCCACAAGCATCCGTGCTTCCGTTATCAATGTCTGCAACTGTAATACTTACCATTCCATTGGCATCCAATTGGATGGTGAATGGAGCGGCACAGTTTGCCACCGGTGGTACATTGTCCTCAACAGTTACAATAGTTGTACAAGTTGAACTGTTGCCGTTTACATCGGTTACTGTTAATGTTACCGTGTTTGGACCTAAATTACTACAGTCAAAATCTGTTATGTCTATTGAGGTACTTGCAACTCCGCAGTTGTCAGTACTGCCATTTTCAATATCGGCTAATAAGATGCTAGCCATTCCATTAACATCCAATTGGATTGTAAATGGTGCAGCACAGTTTGCAACTGGAGGTTCTGTATCCTCTACAGTCACAGAATCTGAAGCGCTATTTGTACAACCATTAGCCTCGCTAAATGTATATGTTAATGTGTGTGTTCCATTACCCGCAACACCTGCATCAAATGCATATGTCATACCATTTCCATCATCCGTAACACCAGGGCCACTATAAACACCTCCAACTGGAGATCCTCCTCCTTGCCCAGTTAATATTGCACTTGGACAAACAGGGCTCGTCGGCGCTGAAAATGTAACTATTGGTAATGTATTTATTGTAACACTAACGCCTGAATTATTTGGACAAGTTCCAGACGTTGTGTAAGTAACTGTATATGCTCCAGGTATACTGGCAGACACATCAATTGTTCCGGTTGCAGCATTAATTGATAAGCCTGCTCCTGAAGTGAAAATTCCTCCACTTAATCCTGTAATTGTTGGTGTTGGATCTGCCCCATCTACACAATATGCTGAAGCATTGTAGCTAAACGAAGCATCGTCCAAAGCATTTATAGCAACACTCACATTAGAACTATTCGAACAAGCTCCAGTCGTTGTGTATGTAATCGTGTATGTTCCTGGTGTACTAGCAGATACATCAATCGTTCCTGTTGAAGCATTAATTGATAAGCCTGCTCCTGAGGTGAAAGTTCCTCCAACCACACCTGTAATTGTTGGGGTAGGATCTGCAGCATCTGCACAATATGCAGCAGCACTGTAGTTAAATGAAGCATCATCCAAAGCATTTATAGTAACACTAACACTAGAACTATTTGGACAAGTCCCCGATGTTGTGTAAGTAATTGTATATGAGCCAGGTGTGCTAGCAGATAAATCTATGGTTCCTGTTGCAGCATTAATTGATAAGCCTGCTCCAGAAGAAAAAGTTCCCCCAGCTAAACCTGTAATTGTAGGAGTAGGATCTGCAGCAGCTATACAATAGGAAGCAGCGCCGTAACTAAACGATGCATTATCCAAAGCATTTATAGAAACACTAACACTAGAACTATTTGGACAAGTTCCAGACGTCGTGTAAGTAACGGTGTATGTGCTAGGCGTACTGGCGGAAACATCAATTACTCCTGTTGAAGCGTTAATTGATAAGCCTGCTGGTGATGAAGTGAAAATTCCCCCCGCTAAACCTGTAATTGTTGGTGTTGGATCTGCAGCACTTACACAATAAGAAGCAGCACTGTAGCTAAACGAAGCGTCATCCAATGCATTTATAGTAACACTAACACCAGAACTATTTGGACATGTTCCAGCTGTTGTGTATGTAACTGTGTATGTTCCAGGCGTACTGGCGGAAACATCAATTGCTCCTGTTGAAGCGTTAATTGATAAACCTGCTACTGAAGTAAAAGTTCCCCCAGCTAAACCTGAAATGGTTGGTGTGGGATCTGTCGCATTTGCACAATAGGAAGCAGCACCGTAACTAAACGAAGCATCATCCGCAGCATTTATAGTAACATTCACACTAGAACTGTTTGAACAAGTTCCAGAGGTAGTGTAAGTAACTGTATATGTTCCAGGTGTACTGGCGGACACATCAATTACTCCGGTTGCAGCATTAATTGATAAGCCTGCTCCCGAAGTGAAAGTTCCTCCTACTAATCCTGAAATGGTTGGTGTAGGATCTGCCGCATTTGAACAATAGGAAGCAGCGCTGTAGCTAAAAGAAGCGTCATCTAATGCAAAGACTTCTATGTCATCTGTTACAGAATTTCCACTTTCTGTATAAGTTAATGTGTGTATTCCAACACCCGCTGTAGCAGGATCGAAACTGTAGGTCGCGCCATTACCGTCATCGGTAACTCCTGGGCCACTATATACTCCACCAGTAGGCGTTCCTCCGCCAAGACTAGTTTGCACTCCAGCATCAATACATAAATCTGCTGGGGCTGTAAATGAGGTAAGTATTACTGAATAACCACAACCAGAATTTGCAGTAGGCACGAATTCAGTGTTATCATTATTTATCCAATATTGAATATCATTGATTATTGCTGCAATTTGAGCTGCAGTCCCAGTAATTGGAACTCCTCCAGGAACGGAAGAACAATCAAATTGCCAGTTGTCAACCTCTGTTTCAGGAGTTCCTGCAACATAAAGCCTAATAGCGTTTACCCCATTTGTCAATTGATCAGGCAATGCCGTGGTTTGGTTTGAAGTATTTGCTCCATCCCAATCAGCATCGGTTGTTCCCCCAGGGTCCACATTGTTGTGGATAGCGGCAATAAAACTAGGGGAAGCAGCTGTACCTTGATAAGCAAATAATTGGTCTCCAATGGAAGACAATACACTTCCAGACATAAAACTTCCAGGCAAAGTAACTATATCTCCTGCACTCATTGCAGATGGTGCATACCAAGTTGCACTGCCATCACCTCCAGAAGATGCACAGGTAATTGTGTTTGGATTTGAAACCCCACAATCCGTTAATTTTATATTTGTTCCGGCAATTATATCTTTCAAAATTATAAAAGCAAAAGAGTCAGTATCATCTAAATTAAAGCCCACAAAAGCAATATCGCCGGCTGCTAATACTGTGGAAGGTGGTTCGTTGATTGTTACAGGTATAGTACAAGTTGCAGTATTTCCTGCTTCGTCAGTAGCTGTTAAAACAACAGAATTAACACCAACACCAGCCATAGTTCCAGCTGTTGGAGATTGTGTAATTGTAATATTTACTGGATCAGAAACATCATCTGTAGCCATTGTGCCACTCACTAAATCCGGTATAGCCGCCATTCCATCAATCCCCGCTATAATTGGCGCAGGAGTAGGTGCACAAAAAATTTCAGGCGGTGTAGTATCTCCACCAGTAGTAACTGTAAAAGTACATCCTGATTCCACTGCTGGATTATAAACCGTAGTATTATCGCTTACCCAGTTTGCTCTATTATTTACAATTGCCCTAATATCAGCTGCTGTTCCTACAACGGCACCACCTGCCAATACACAGCTAAACTGCCAGTTATCTGCCTCAGGGACTAACCTTACTGCGGTAGTACCAGTAACCAAAGCATTTGGAAGGGCCGAAGTAGAATTGCTATTTGCAACACCATCCCAATTTGCATCATCACCTCCAGCTGTTATATCGTTGGACTGCATACCAGCAATAAATACTGGAGTAGCGGTGGACCCTTGAATAGCAAAAATTTGATCCCCAATGGAACTATAAGAAGCTGGTGCCAACGGAGCCATATTTATTGTTACAACATCACCAGCGCTTCTAGCTAAACCAGAAGTCCAAGTAAACTCACCATCACCATTGGTGGCAAAAAATCCAGTGCCATCATTCCAACCCATATCAGTAAAAATAATGGTAGTGGCGGCGTCAATATCCTTGAGAAGAACAAAAGTCACATTATCATCAGCGCTTAACGCATAATCTGTATTACTGCCTATAAAAGCAATATCTCCTGCGGTTAAAGCTGTTTGGCTATTGCTTATGAACGTTGCAAAAAGCAATAAAATTAATAGGGTAATTTTTTTCATGATTTTTTAATTTTTAGGTAAGTTCAATCTGGGGAGATTTTATTATTAAAGTGGTTCTAATTCATTAGTTTCTTGAAGGAAAAACACCTTGTAATGCAATAATATATCGTATTACCATATAAGGCTGCATATTGTTTATAGGTTGCCCGCCTCCATTATTTGCTACTGCAGCACCTGACATTACTACGTTTGAAGAGGTACCAAAAGCATTGGTACCATCTCCAGCAATAAAAGCACCCGATGGATCATCAGAAGTTCCTTCATCCTTAGCATTTATGGCATGACCATGAGATGGCATTTGTGAAAGGGCTATTGTATTCGTTTCACTACCAGATTTTTGCCCTTGTGGCCTCGTGCTAAGGCCAGGGCCTGTGCCTGTGTGTAAACCAACTCTACCCCTCATGTCCGGAAGCGCAAAGGTTGTTCTCCCGTCACCTCCATATATTGTACCTATTAAAGAAAAAAGAGCTTGGTATGAATTTATTGGCAATAATTGGCCGTCACAATTGGCCCAGCTTCGTGGCGCAAAATTTCCAGCAAACATGGAAATTTCTGCTATAGTTGGATCTGAAATTGACATAATATTTTTTTTTAAAATTAATTATTGTGGTTTAATTTCTTGATGGAAAAATACCTTGCAACGCAATAATATAGCGTACTACCAAATAAGGTTGCATATTATTAATTGGCTGGCCTCCCCCATTATTTGCTACAGCAGCGCTTGACATTACTACATTTGAAGAGGTGCTAAAAGCATTGGTTCCATCTCCAGCAATAAAAGCACCCGATGGATCATCAGAAGTTCCTTCATCCTTAGCATTTATGGCATGGCCATGAGATGGCATTTGGGCAAGTGTCATTATATTGGTTTCTACCCCAGATCTTTCTCCCTGCGTGCGCGTGCTAAGTCCAGGCCCAGAGCCTGTATGTACCGCAACTCTCCCTCTTAATTCTGGGAGTCCGAAAGTAGTTCTGCCGTCACCACCATAAATAGTACCTATTAAAGAAAATAAGGCTGTGTTCTGTGAAATTGCTTGTAATTGACCATCACAATTGGCCCAGCTTCGTGGCGCAAAATTTCCACCAAACATGGAAATTTCTGCAATGGTTGGATCGTAAATTGACATAATATATAATTTGAATTAGTTAGTAAAATATGATTAGACTGAAAGGTTAAAATTAATAGTAGCTTCACCTAAAAAGGTTTCTTTTCGCGGGAATAATTTTTCGCCCAGATTCCTGTTTTTGGCCCAATGGTCACTTGTTATGTGTGCGCCATTTTCAGTTAAAGCCAATTCCGTAAAATAAGTGCTTTCTGAGTTTGAAACTTTAAAATAAATACGCGCACTCTTGCCTTCTTCTTTATTTGGAAAATCGGTTATAAACTCATATTTGCCATTTTCGTCTGTTTGTAATTTTGCGCGATGTCTATATTTACAGGAGTTTGGGGAAAGATGCCAAACCTCAACAGTTGCATTCCTTAAAGGTGTAACGCCGTCTATTTCATAGATAATTCCATTCACAACAACTGGATTGCCATTGAAAAAATCTTTTCTTAAGTCGCTTTTGGTTTCTGCATAAGGGTTATAGCCCAAAAAGGGGCTTTCTGAAGTAGTAAAGGCACTTGTTAATGTGGGGGTTAATACAGCTAAACCCGTTATGGCAAAAGCAGAATTGCGCATAAAGAGTCTTCGCGAAGTAGTGTTTTTCATAATTTGGTTAGTTAGATTTTAAGAATCAACTAATTAAAAATTTAACAAATAATTTTGAAAAAGTTAACGCATAAATATTTGATATTGCAAGTTATAAGATAATGGTTAAACCTATATACGTAGTAACACGTAAATTAAATTGTTCTATTTAGATGTATATTAGCGGTGCTAAAAAAACAAAATATGCCTACCATTGCTAAAAAAAAACTAGCTGAAATCACTCAAAACTTACTTTCTGAAAATATTGAGAATGCTTTTTTAAAAAAAACATTAGAAGAGCTAAAACTACTTTTGGTAGAAGTTTCTGGGCTAAATCAGGAAGCTGCCGTTAACTCCGAAAATATATTTTTATCCTCCGGAAAAGCAATTGGCCCCAAGTGGGCGGGAATGTGCCTTGAAGACATTCCCCGAACACATAAATTCATAAAAGCTATTCAACAAGCAGTACAGGAAACTCTCAAAAAAAATCCCCAAAAACCTGTTACCATTCTCTACGCGGGCACAGGGCCTTTTGCAACATTGGTATTACCATTATTATCTCTTTACAAACCTTCGGAATTACAACTTATTTTGCTGGAAGTAAACACAATTAGCATTGAAAGCTTAAAAAGAATAATAAAAGGTTTTGATGTTTTTGAATATATAAAGGCTATTTATCATTGTGATGCTTCAAATTTTATAGTCCCTTCAGAATTTGATGCAGACATACTTTTAATAGAATGTATGCAACACGCACTGCTTCGCGAACCGCAAGTGGGTATTTCCTATAATCTTTTACCGCAAATGAAAAAAGAAGCGGTTTTGATTCCCGAAGAAATTTCGCTGCATTTGGCACTAATTGATACAGAAAAAAAAGATGAATATTTAGCAATAGAAAACAACGAAGAAAATAGGGATTATTACAAAAATTCCGAAGCCGTTTTTACGCTCAACAAAATTGAAATAATTGAGAACTGTACTAATTTTAAAAAAGAAGGTTTTCAATTTCCTGAAAAAGAAACTCATTTTTCCGAAGAGCAACTCAGTAATCATGACCTAATTGGAGTTTCAACAGAAATTACAATATTTAAAAATATCTCATTGAATACTGATGAAAGCGGACTTACAGTTCCATTATTATTAGCAGATTTAAACCACGATCAATCTGTAATTGGAGCCAAAACACAATATATTGTAGGTTCAGAACCAGGCCTTGAAGCTCAATTGGTTCGATCTTAAACCGTGTTTTCTACTTTTATGAAATAATCTGTAAAATTGTTTCAGCATCATTTTACTTTTTTTGAACAAGCATTGTATGAATGTGCAAGTGTTATAATTCAATACCTTTGAAAAAAGTTTGAAGTTGTTTTTATGACATTGGAGAAAAACCTTAAAGAACGAATTAAAGAGCTTACATGTTTGTATGAAGTCTCTTCCATTATTGTAAATAACGATTATAAGGAGCTGGACAAAACCCTTTTTTCCATTGCCCTGAGCCTTCGAAAATCATTGCAATACAGCAAAAATGCTACTGTAGAAATCATTTCAGAACCCTATCATCTCATATCGTCTGCACTTCCGTCTAAAACCGTTTCTATTGAGAGTACTATCAACGTTTTTAACGAACCCAAAGGCTTCATTAAAATTCACTACCCTGCAAAAAAATTCACTAAAAAAGATTTTTTAACCGAAGAGAAAAAATTGCTAAAAAACGTGGCAATCAATGTTGGTGATTTATTGGAACGGGTAGCGATTCGCGAAAACGAAGCCGTCGTAAAGCGGAAAATGGAGCACGCAGACCGACTCGGTATTTTAGGCGAAATAACTGCAGGAATAGCACACGAACTCAACACACCGCTCGCCAATATTTTAGGCTTTGCGGAACTGTTGAAAAGTAAAGAAACTGATAATACGCAAACCAGTAAAGACATTGATAAAATTATAAACAGTGCCATTTTTTCACGTGAAGTGGTAAAAAAACTAATGTTCTTCGCGTGCGAAATGCCGCAAAATCTAGGACAGACAGACATCGTTCCCGTTATTAACGAAGCCATGAATTTGCTGGATCCAACGTTTAAAAAGAACGAGGTAAAATATAAGGTCACACTTCCAAAAGGAGAAGTTTTACTGAAAGCAGATACTATTCAATTAACGCAGGTTATATTCAACCTTGTTTTAAATGCAATCTATTTTTCACCCAAAGATGGTTTAATAAAAATCACTTTGGAAGAAACGAAAAAGAAAATAATACTAAAAATTTCTGACGAAGGTCCCGGTATTTCTGCTGGAAATGTTCAAAAAATTTTTCAGCCCTTTTTCACAACAAAAACCGTTGGCGATGGTTCTGGTTTGGGCTTGAGCGTTGTTCACGGAATAATTAGAAGTCACCGCGGAACAATAGATTATCAACCAAATATTCCCACGGGAGCCACTTTTATTATTACTTTTCCAAAACAATAAAACCAATGCTTCAAAAGGAAAATATACTTATTGTAGATGATGACATCAATATTTTGGAACTGCTCCAAAGGCATTTGCATTCGCTTGATTATCACACATACAAAGCAATTTCCGTTAAAGAAGCCGTCGCCATTTTGCGCGATACAGAAATAGATTTATTGATAACCGATTTAAAAATGCCCGAAGTGGATGGCTTCCAACTCATTCAATTTGCTTCGGAACATTACCCAAATATGCCAAAACTGGTGGTTACAGGCTATCCTTCAATACAAGACGCACTTTCTGCCATAAAATCTGGCGCGGTAGATTATTTGGTGAAGCCATTTACAAAGGAAGAATTGAAACAGAGTGTTTTGAAATCGCTTTCCACAAAAAAGAAACGAAAAACCGCAACCGAAACTGCTGAAACAAAAAAATACAACGAAATAATTGGCGAAAGTGAAGTCATTAAAAATGTAACCCAAATAATTGATCGTGTAAAAGACAACAAAGCTACCATTTATATTAGTGGCGAAAGTGGGACGGGAAAAGAACTCGTGGCACGTTCAATTCATTATAACGGCAAGTTTTCACGTGCGCCTTTTATTGCAGTAAATTGCGGCGGAATTCCCGAAAATCTTTTGGAATCTGAACTTTTTGGGTACATAAAAGGCGCCTTCACCGGTGCTAACGATAATAGAGAAGGATTTTTCCAAGCGGCGGAAGGAGGTACTATTTTTCTAGATGAAATTGGTAATGCCTCATTAGCAGTCCAATCTAGACTTTTGCGGGTTTTACAGGAAAAGGAAGTAGTAAAAGTAGGTGCCCGTAAAAGTGAAAAAATTGACATCCGCGTTATTGCCGCCACCAATAGCAATCTGAAAGAAATGATTGCAAAAGAAACTTTTCGTGAAGATCTCTTTTATAGATTAACAGTTGTTGAAATCGAGGTGCCACCGCTTCGAGAGCGAAAGGAAGATATTCCATTGCTGGCTGATAAATTCCTCTTTAAATATGGCAATGAATATAAGGACCGCTACATTACTTTAGATACTGAAGCGCTAGCACTTTTACAGCGTTATGATTGGCCCGGCAATATTCGTGAACTTGAAAACGTGATTCAGCGCGCTGTGATTATGTGCGACAGGACCATAGGTGTAAAAGATTTGCCCGACACCTTAAAATATCAAATAGACTTCCCCAAAGATAGCTTACTTTCATTAAAGGAAATGGAGAAAAAGTATATTGAAAAAGTACTTGCAGCAACAAATAATAACCAAACTAAAGCCGCAGAAATTCTTAAAATTGACCGGAAAACACTTCGCGGAAAAACGAAAGAATAGATTTTTCCAACTTCTCAATACTCAGTACTCAATTCTCACTACTAAATAGGGTAATCTCTCCCCAACGAGGAAAATACTCCCCAATTACTTCTTCATAAATATTTCATCTAAAAATATTTAAACATCTATTTATTAATTAGTTAAGTATTCATTGTAAAATAATTTATGTTGATGGCACACCCATTGCCAATAGGAATTGCAAACAATAAGTAACTATGAATACAAATCCTATAAATCTTTGCCCTAATTGTGCGCATGCTCCTTATTGTGTGTTGACGCATAACAAAAGTGTGGTGTTTGCGTGTAGCGAATTTGATGAGCTACAGTACCAAGCCCCTATGCCAATAATAAACATTAAAAAAAGGAAACCAGAACTGGTAACAGTTTAAAAAATTAATTAAAATGATAAACTCACAAACAGTGAAAAAACCCAAACCTGTAAAAAGAGGAATGTTAGACAACGTGTTGGAACAATTCAACAGTGCCGCAGACTTAATAAATCTGAACCCAAACGTTCGCAAAATTCTTAGTATTACCAATACGGAAATCATTATTCACTTTCCAGTGAGAATGGATAATGGCGAAGTAGAAATATTTACCGGCTACCGCGTGCAGCACAATAACGCACTCGGTCCTTACAAAGGCGGTCTTCGTTACCATCCAACAGTAGACATAGATGCTGCACGTGCTTTGGCAATGTGGATGACATGGAAAACATCTTTGGCAGGTTTGCCTTACGGAGGTGCGAAAGGAGGTATTCAGATTGATCCATCAAAATATTCTAAAAGTGAATTGGAGCGCATTACGCGCAGATTCACTTATGCTTTAGGTGAAAATATTGGCCCTGAGCACGATATTCCAGCGCCAGATGTAAATACTAACGACCAAACCATGGCGTGGATTGCTGACACCTATATGAGTACAAAAAGCACAAGTGAGCGTTCAAAAAATCAGCACGTAGTTACGGGAAAACCTGTAGGTAGTGGTGGTTTGGAAGGTCGTGACCGTGCAACAGGCTACGGTGTGTTTTTAACTATTAAATTTTGGGCCGAAAAAAACAATGAAACCCTAAAAGGAAAAACATTCATCGTTCAGGGATTTGGAAACGTGGGCTATTGGGCCGCGCATTTCCTTGAAAACGAAGGCGCAAAAATGGTGGGTGTACAAGATGCCTTCGGAAGTGTTCAAAACAAAGAAGGAATTACCGTAGAAGATCTTTTTAACTACGGAAAAGCCAATAATGGTAGTATCGTAGATTTCCCAGAAGCTACTGCTATGGATGGTAAAAATTTCTTTGGTTTGGATTGTGATATCTGTATTCCTGCAGCATTAGGAAACCAGATTACAAAGGAGAATGCACATTCAATAAAAGCTACTTTAATTGCTGAAGGCGCCAATGGCCCAACAGATGTTGAAGGAGAAAAAATACTTATTGAGCGTGGCATCACTATTATTCCAGACATTATGTGCAACTCCGGTGGCGTAATAGGGAGTTATTTTGAATGGCTTCAAAACCGTAATGGAGAGCTATGGCAAATGGATGAGATCTTGGAAAAACTGGAGAAAAAACTTCGATCTACCTTCAAGAAAGTCACCGCCTATTCCGAAGAAAATGGAGTGGATATGCGCACTGCCGCTTTTGCAATTGCAATAGAGCGAATTGAAAAAGCATACATTTTAAGAGGGATTTTCCCATAATCGAACTGAACCAATAAAGGTGGAACATCTATTCTTAACCGTCATTAATGGCAAGGATGTTCCACCTTAAATAATAATGAAATAGAAATCATGAAATATGGAAATTTGATATTAGAAAAAAAGGAATACGTTTTTTTAAAACGCCTTTTGAATGTTTCTGGCTATTACAAAGATGAAAACACAAAGGTTTCACTCAAAAAATTAAGCAGTGAACTTACTAGTGCAATTATTTATGATCACGAAGAAATGCCAGCAGATGTAATTCGCTTTAACAGTGTCGTTAAAGTTCTGTCCGGAACATGGCAAACAGAATTTCAGTTAGTAATTCCTACGTCCCGAGATATTGCAGCTAATAAAATTTCCATTTTAGCTCCAATGGGCTCAGCGGTTATGGGTTATGCTGAAGGTGATTCAGTAGTATGGAATTTTCCAAATGGCACTAAAGAATTACAAATTACCAGCGTAAAGCAGGCGGAAAGACCAATTGATATAGACGTACTATTATAAGTATTGAGAATTGAGAATCCAAAAATCAGTAATATTTTAAATTATGCAGATTTACGATCACGACACCCCAGAAACAATCACATTTAAGAATAACTGTATTGAATTGGATAACTGGATAAATCACTTCGGTTATATTGAAAAAGAGATAGACAACCTGCTAAACCTTAGCAAAGGAGATCTCTCCAATACGCTGCAGAACGAGGATGTTTTAAATAAACTTTCAATTAAAAAAGAAGAAAATATTATTAATCTGAACGCTTTCAGAAAATACAAGGATAGTTTACCTCAAGCTGCAGAATGTGAAGATGTTGACTGTGACATGTTTTATGTGAACGAGCATGAAAAATACAGAAAAGCATATATGTTTCATTTAGAAAAATACAGAAATATAAAAGAAGAATACTTCAATATTTTAAGTAAATAATAAATTGAAAAATTTAGTTCAGAAAAAAAATTATGAGCGAACAGCCGCAGCCCAACACAATAGGAATTCTAAAAACCCCAAACGATCCGCGGGTTTGTTTGTTGCCCAAAGAAGTGAAACGTCTTACCGGGGAGTTAAAGCTCAAATTACTTTTTGAGCCCGGGCTGGGTAGCTCGCTTCAAATTGATGATACAGAATATGAAGAAGCTGGCGCAACGTGCCAATCTCGGGAATCAATATTTAAAAATTCGGATACCATAGTATCTATTAACCATACTTTTAGCGAAGTGGAAATGAAGGGGGGTTGTTGCTTCATTGGTATTTTCAACCCCCTCTTTCATGAATCCAAACTCGCTATTTATCAAAAACACGGCGCTACGGTTTATAGTTTAGACCTTTTGCCCCGAACCACTTTAGCGCAATCCATGGATGTGCTATCATCCATGGCGTCCTTAGCAGGTTATAGGGCGGTTATAAAGGCTTCGGAAACATATAACGGTGTATTTCCCATGTTTACTACTGCTGCCGGAACACTTACTCCTGTGAAAATTTTGGTACTCGGCGCAGGTGTTGCAGGTTTACAAGCCATAGCCACTGCCAGACGTTTGGGCGCAATAGTAGAAGCTTTTGACGTGCGCAAATCTGCTGGGGAAGAAGTGCGGAGTCTTGGCGCAACCTTTATTGAAGTGGAAGGTTATACCGAATCTTCAAATGCCGGAGGTTATGCCGTTGAGCAAAGTGAAGCATACCAAAAAAAACAGAAAGAATTGATTCACAATCATATTCTTACCGCAAACATTGTAATAAGTACAGCAAATATTCCTGGAAGAAAAGCACCTTTATTAATTGAAACCCGCTCAGTGGAAGCCATGCAATCTGGTAGTGTAATTATTGACTTAGCAGCTGAACAAGGTGGAAACTGTGAGCTTTCAAAAAATAAAGAAACAATCAATTACAAAGGTGTTACTATTCTAGGAAACTCAAGCCTTGCTGCTGAAATACCTGCTGCAGCTTCAAAATTGCTTTCAAATAATTATTTCTCCTTTATAAAATATAAACAAAAAGCAGAAAGTCAAAGCGATGATCCATTATTAATCACCTGCCAAATAATGAATGAAGGCGAATGGACGCATCCACATTTCACCAAACAACTACAACTAGTTTAAATTATGGACTTCATAAATCAACACATCCAAGAGATTTATTTTGTTATTTTCTGTGTCTTTATTGGTATAGAAGTAATCTCCAATGTTCCCGCTATTTTGCACACACCGCTTATGAGTGGCGCTAACGCCATTAGCGGCGTTATTTTAGTTGGTGCAATCATTGTAATGCTTAGAGTGCCGGGAGACGATTACCTAAACCTCACTTTAGGGGGAATCGCTGTTTTTCTTGGCACTCTTAATATTTCCGGAGGATTTTTTGTTACAGGCCGAATGCTGAAAATGTTCAGTCCAAAAAAATAGACGTAAGAATGAATGATATAAGACGTAAGACGGTTTCGGCAAGAAAATTAGTCCTACGTCTTATGTCTTTTCGTCCTTGGTCCTTCACAAATAATTTCAAAATAAAATGTACGCAATCATAGAAGTAGGTTATTTAATTGCCACCCTTTCCTTTTTGGGAGGATTGAAGTTTATGAGTTCCCCAAAAAATGCAAAAACCGGAAACCTAATTGCTGCTATGGGCATGGTCCTGGCCGTGGTGCTCACGTTTTTAGCAGCAATTACAGCCACAGTTCCATATACTAATTTAGTAATCATGCTTTTGGCTATTGCCATTGGAACTATTATTGGCAAACGTCTTTCAGACAAAGTTGAAATGACCGGAATGCCACAACTAGTTTCGCTATTCAATGCAACGGGCGGTGGTTGTGCCATGCTTTTAGGGCTGGTTGAAGCCAACCAAATAGATCTTTCAACCGCAATTCTGGGTAATAAAATTTTATTGATTGCAGGTTTAATTACAGGTGCCATCGCCTTAACGGGAAGTATTATTGCAGAGCGAAAACTTGCCGGAAAAGTAAAAGATAGACGCAGTAAAACCGTAATCTTTTCAGCAAGAATACTTTTAGTATTGATGGTATTATTGCCAGTACTCTATTTCATCGGGATCATTCCAATTGGTTTTAATGCTCTTATGTATATTTTGGCAACTCTCGCAATGCTTTATGGCGTTCTTTTTGTATTGCCCATTGGTGGCGCAGATATGCCCGTGGTTATTTCACTTTTAAATAGTATTACAGGTATTGCCACTGCTTTCGCAGGTTTCGTATACGGAAACAAAGCAATGATTGCAGGTGGTATTTTTGTGGGTGCAGCGGGAATTTTGCTTACACTTTTAATGTGCAAAGCGATGAACCGTTCATTATTAAAAGTTCTTGCCGGAACATTCAAAAAGAGTAAAAACGGTATAGTTGAAGAAGAGCAGGATATAAAGGAAATCAGTATTTCAGAAACAGCTTTATCGCTTTCTTTCGCTCAAAAAGTTGCGATTGTTCCTGGGTATGGACTTGCAGTTGCACAGGCGCAACACATTTGCGGACAATTGCAACAGTTATTGGAAAAGCGCCACGTGGAGGTAGATTACATAATCCATCCTGTCGCAGGCCGAATGCCGGGGCATATGAATGTGCTGCTTGCTGAGGCCAACGTCGAATATTCCCACTTAAAGGAAATGGACGAAGGCAACGAAAACATGGAACAATACGATGCCGTTTTAGTAATTGGAGCCAATGACGTGGTAAACCCCGCAGCTGAAAACAATCCCGATAGCCCAGTTTATGGAATGCCCATCATCCGCGCTTATGAAAGTAAGCAAGTAATCGTGATGAAACGCAGTATGGGCAAAGGCTATGCGGGAGTGCAGAATGACCTTTTTGGATTAGACAATTGCAGTATTCTTTTTGGCGATGCAAAGGCTTCTTTACAGGAAATTGTGAATCAGCTGAAATTGATATAATTATTATAATGCCATAATTACCAAAAGTGAACTCACTGAAATAAATATCCACAATAAAAAACCAAGGATCATTGGTTTCCAACCGGCAGATTTTATTTTTTCAATTGAAAGTCCGGCGCCTATTAAAAAGAGGGTAAGTACCAATAATGATTTCGAAATACTTGTAATTCCATGGGTCAAAAATTCAGGGATTGGCATGTAGCTATTCAGAATAATCGCCAATATAAAAAGAAAGATGAAATAGGGAACTTTTACGCTTTTACCTTTTCCTTTAAATAAGAATACAGAAAGAATTGAAAGTGGAATGATCCAAAGCGCACGTGCAAGTTTCACAGTTGTTGCTACTTTTAAGGCTTCTTCTCCAAACGTATAAGCCGCCCCAACAACAGAACTTGTATCGTGAATTGCAATAGCACACCAAAGCCCAAACTGATGTTGGCTCAATCCGAACAAATGGCCTAAGGGTGGAAAAATAATCAGTGCGATGGAATTCAACAAAAAGATTACGCCAAGGGAAATTGATATATCTTTTTCGGAAGCATTTATAACTGGAGCGACTGCTGCAATAGCACTACCGCCACAAATGGCTGTTCCGGAAGAAATAAGATGGCTACTTTTTCGATTCATTTTTAAAAGTCTTCCCAAAAAATAGCCAAGAATCAAAGTGATAGAAATTGAAAAAATGGTAAGCAGAAAACCGTCTTTCCCTGCGGCCAAGGTTTCTTTTAAATTCATTCCAAAACCTAATCCAACAACTGCTATTTTTAGTAACCAGTTTACTGCTTTGCTGTTCAATGTTATAAATGGATTTCCTAAAAAATAGGAAAATAAAAATCCACCCACCAAAGCTACGGGGCTACTTACATAACCCAAAATGCAAAACACCATACAAAGTATATATAGTACTTTTACTAGCGTTTCATTCCTTATTGCCCACTCCTTCATTCTTTATTATTCTCTTCTTTTTCATAATCTCTCTTATCATTTTCACTCTCCGCTTTACTGTTTTTGAAAACTACAGTTCGGTATGGAAAGGGTATTTCGATTCCTTCACTGTCAAAACGTTTTTTGATGCTTTCCAGCAAATCACAACGCATGTCAAAAGCATCCGAAAAATTTTGGGCCCACGCCCAAGCACGAATTGTGACGGAAGAATCATTTAAGGAGGTGAGCGCCGTACGAACAATCGGATTGCCATTTAATATGTCCGTTGCGGAACGGTTATCTAAAATATTCGGATGTTTTTCGCATTCTTCTTTCATGATTTTTTTGGCAAGATCTATATCGCTGTCATAAGATATTCCAATTTCTATGCGTTCGCAGATTTTAAGTTCACCCAAATCATAATTAATAAGTTTCTCTTTGTTAATGATAGCATTGGGGATGACAATCATTTTATTTTCAAAATTCCGGATTACTGTATGCCTAAGTGTGATATCTACAACGGTTCCAACCATATTATCAGTTACTTTAATTACATCGCCAATCTTGAAAGGTTTGAAAGAAATTATAAACACACCGCCCACTAAATTTGAAAGCGCTTCCTGTGAAGCAACCCCAGCAATAAGGGCAATGACTCCCGCCCCTCCGAGAGCGGTTTGCGCTACACCTTTTAAGGAAGGAAAAGCCAAAAGCGCAAAAAGAACACCCGTTATGTAAATTCCAATAACGGCCATATAACGCAAAAACTTGAAGCTAGTAGGGTCTTCCGCATTTTCAACTTTTCTTCGAATGCTTACGCGGAACCATATATTTGCAGAAGCCGCCGCCACAATGGTTAGAACGGACACAACCCCTAAATAAAGTATTATTTGGAAATTGTGCCTAAGCGCACTAGATCTTTCTTCATTTACAAAAAGAAAACTCAAGGCTATAAAACCTAAAACAAGCCACAGCGCATTCAAGATTCGTCTTACCCAATTTATAGCCTTCGGCTTTACGTCTGGATATTTTTTAATTTCTTGCTTAAGCAGCCATTTGTGAAGCACATTAGTAAGCAAACTGAGCACAATCACAAACCCGATAATAATCAAGCTATTAATAATTTGCGACTTATACTCTTGAAAAAACTCTAACATAGACCTAAAAAATTAGTAGTGTTTCTATTTAAATTATCCAACAATTAACTTGACGTTTGTTTCATTTCTTCTTTCTCTGGATTAAATAAATTTTCTACAAGATAAACATTCCGCCATTTACATATCATCTACATATATTCAATAAATAGAAAAATAGAAAACCGTTTCCAAAGTTTATGGATTTGTGGTTAATTCATAAAAACCAAGTGTGTAGCTAAAAAAAGTTAGTGATAAAACTGAATAAAGCGAAGACTAAATTTTAATTTTTTAATACAATCTTCAAAGAATGATTTGATTTTATAGCAAATTGACAATCCTCAAAAGTTGGTGCGGAAAACTTAGGGCGAAAGTTGTTTGAAAATCCATAGGGTTCTGTGGGAATACCCAAAAAATTACGATTGCATTTTCCATCAGCATTTTCGTCGTGATACATTGAAATAGCATAGGTACCCTTGGGTAAATTTTTAATTACCACCGTTTCTGAGTCTGCTTGAACTTTAACCGAGATCGTTTTAAAAGCCTGTCCTTCTTCCAAAAAACGTTCATTGTTATTAAAAAGTCCTATTTCCAGAGTTCCTTGTATATTTTCAATATTGGTAATATTAATAGTCAAGTTATTAGTTTCATTTGAAGGGCTTCCAAAAAGAAGGTAAAAAAATAATACGAGGTAGTTCACGGTTTGAAAATTAAGTTAAAAATGATTTTATTAATTGAAATAAATAGCTTCAAAAACTGCCAATGGTGAGCTGTGGGCAATATTCAGCGAAAAAACATCTTCAGTGATACTATGGTTACTAGCTAATTCAAAATCTTTCAAATATTCTGATTCATTAACATTCAGGTTTGGGCAGGCTATTCTTGCGGTAGCCATCTGCGAAAAATGAATTCTATTCCGTTCTTCCAACGTATAGGTTCTCGAAAATGTGTTGCAACCCGCAACCCCTATTACCCGATTTTCATGGTTTTTCAATGTAAAATAAATTTCTCTTTCTTGGTTTTCAGACATTTTCAGGTGTTGATCTCCCAAAATTTTAAGCTTCCACTATTTTTCGGTGATTGGGTTTTTAACTACTGAACTATTATTATTTTATGTCGCCGCAAGCTTGAGTTATGAATAGTGCTAAAGTAATAAAGATAGTTTCAGTTTCATAGTTTATCTTTCTAAGAATTATTTAGGAAGCATTACCTAAACCTCTTTAGACTTGATACGTTCCGTTTCTTGTTTTTCGATTCTTTCTTCCTCTTTTTCAACAAATTGTTTATGTGCTAAGGAAGCCACAAAATCCTTTTTTCTGGAATAGAGATTTTTTATTACCTCTGCCTTTCCGTATATGGTAATTAAATCACCGGGAAGTATCTGAAAACTGCCAGTAGGGGCGAACCAATATAATCGCAATCGGCACGGTCTATTCCCAAAATTGTAATGCCTTCGTGGCGTAAATCGAGTTCTTTTAATGTTTTGTTAGCCATCCAGTTATTCATTTCGACCTTTTTTTCGCTGATTTTATAGTGATCCTTCAAGTGTAGTACGGCCGCATAATCCTGAATTTCTAAATCTGTGTATTTTTTTAGCATCCTATTTATAAGTTTGGAGAGGCCACGGTCAACCCATTTACTATTTACCGCCCACCAAACTAAGCTCAAACCAATAACTACAATAACCAAACCATACAGTTTAGAAGATAAAGTATCTGGTAATACAAAAGTTAAAATTAACGAAGACATTACAGTTACAATACCTGCATTACCTATTAACATGAGATTAAATACAATTTTACGACGTACGGGATGGTTCATTATTTTTTCGGACTCTGCGGTGGTAAAACCAGCACCTGTATAGGCTGAACGCGCTTGAAATCGAGCACTTTGGGTAGATAGACCGGTATGTATTAACGCGATAGTGGCAATTTTTGTAATTAACGCAGAAAGGGCTACTACTAAAAATAATGTTATGGCTGCTATCATATATTCTCAAAATTAAGAAGAAATAGGTCGTTGTATCTCTTATTTATTAAAATATTATAGTTTTTAAGAAACAATATTGGGGGAGAAATGAACTACTTGTGATCCAAACATATTTTTAAAATCGACTATGTAATGGTTTTTTGAATACTTTTGAAATCATATCACAGAAAATTTTTAACTTGATTTCTTTATCAAAGCTGGTATCTTTATGTCCAGCAATTTAAATTCTTTATATGAAAACTCTTTCCTTGAAAATTCTTGCGTTAAGCTCCCTGTTTTTATTTTTCAATTCCATCGTAAATGCACAGGCTTTGAGTGGTTCGGAGATTGACAGTATTGTTCAAAAAACAATGAAAACCTTTGATGTTCCCGGAATGGCGGTAGCAGTTTTGAAAGATGGCAAGATTTATCATAAAAATACTTACGGCGTTCGTTCGCTAAAAACTAAAGCCGAAGTAAACGAAAACACACTTTTTGGCGTAGCTTCAAACACCAAAGCTTTTACGACGGCTGCTCTCGGACAACTTATAGACCAAGGAAAACTTACTTGGGACACAAAAGTAACAGACATCATTCCAGAATTTAAACTGAATGACTCCTACGTTACCAATGAATTTACAGTACGCGATCTTATTACGCATCGCAGCGGACTTGGTCTTGGAGCTGGCGACTTGATGGTTTTTCCAGCAGGAAACACAACTACCAAAGCCGAAATGATTCACAATCTCCGTTATTTAAAACCAGTTTCTTCTTTCCGAAGCAAGTTTGATTATGACAACTTGCTTTACATTGTTGCCGGTGAAGTTATTGCAAGAGTTTCGGGAAAAGACTTTGACGATTATATTTCAGAAAACTTCTTTAAGCCTTTGGAAATGAACCGTTCCTTGCTTTCCATTACTAAAATAAAAGCAGATGATAACAGAATTGATGGACATGCTCCAGTAAATGGAAAACTGGAATTAACAGCCGATACTTTCACCCAAATCGCAACACCTGCTGGCGGAATTTTCGCTTCAATAAACGATATGAGCACTTGGGTACAAGCACAATTAAATGATGGAAAATACGGCGAAAAATTACAGGACAGTCTTTTCAGCAGTAAAGTACATAACGAAATGTGGACGCCCCAAACCATTTTAAGAAGTGGAAAAGGTCCATACAACACACACTTTTCAGCTTATGGTCTTGGTTGGTTTTTAAGTGATGTGAACGGTTATTTTCAGGTTACCCACACGGGAGGATTAAACGGAATTGTTAGTCAAGTTACCCTTATTCCAGAAATGGATTTGGGGATTATCGTGCTTACAAATCAACAAAGTGGGGCGGCGTTTACGGCAATTACTAATTCAATAAAGGATGGGTATTTTGGCATAAAAGGCGAAGACAGGATTAAACAATACAATGACCGACGTTTGGTAGGCGAAAAAGAGGAAGACAGCATTGTTTCATCAGTGGAAAAAGACATTGCGGCACAGCTGAAAAGCAAAACTCCAAAACCCAATCCGGCAGATTATTTAGGAACTTATAAAGATGTTTGGTTCGGCAAAGTTGCCATTAGCAACCCAAACGGAAGTCTTCATTTTAAAGCGGAAAAATCTCCCGACTTAACTGGAACAATGACTTTTTATAAAGGAACAACGTATGTGGTTCGTTGGAATGACACTTCTCTGAAAGCAGATGCTTTTGTAAATTTCAATTTGAATACAGAAGGCAAAGCGGAAAGTTTCACGATGAGTCCAATTTCGCCATTGACTGATTTTAGTTATGATTTTCAAGATTTGGAGTTTCGGAAAGTAAAATAAGAACGACGAACAAAAAGCTTCTTAAAAAAACGATAATTGCTTTGAATATTTTCGGTATTTGTTTAATTTCATAGTGATTAAAAAAATTATTATGAAAACTTCAGAAAGATTGGATGCAGCTTTGACCAAACTATATACTGCCTTTCATAACAAAACATTAAATCCTGAGTGCTGCAACCATTGTGCGGTGGGGAATATATGTAATAATACCGATAGCTGGAAACACCTCAGCGACAATCACGGTTCGCTGCAATTGAACTATGTTGGTCTTTTTCACGAAAATTTGGGGCGTAAATTTCAAGGTTATACACCTTTGGAACTTCTGAAAATTGAAACTGAATTTTTAAAAGGCTGTGGCTATATTCTTCCTTTGAATCACAAAAATCCCAAGCCAAAAAACCCTACTTCCCAAGAAACACTATTCAACGGATTGTGTGCCACAGTTGAATTTTTGTGTTCTCTTGATGGAATAAAAAATGTAATGGATTATTATCCAATATTTCAAAAGGAGCCAAAAGCCCTTGAATTGGAAACTGTTTAATAAAAAAAACCTCCCCTATCAGCTTTGCCAATAGAAGAGGTTTCATAACAATTTTTCTTTTTTCAATTATACTTTTAAATCTCCGTGCTCACCCAAATCTGGTTCGTTTCCGGTTATTGCGCCTTGAGCCATTTTTAATAACGAAATCACTTTTCCGTTTTTGGTATCCCAATAATGTGCATCATTAGGTTGAACTTTAATAGCAGTAATATTTGGGTCGTCAACACCATCAAACCAAGCGTCATCACCGCTTCCGTAAAGTTCCTTAATTCTGTTTCGATCTGTGCTGATGGATGCATGTCCATAAATGCTTAGAAATTCAAAGTTTCCTTTGTCGGCATAAATCAATTGCGTTTTGTTTTCTCTTTCAATGTTTTTATTGTGCTCGCTGTTTTTGTTACTGAGAAACCAAATGTTTCCACTATCATCCACTTCTTTCGTGCTCATTGGCACTACGTGAAAAGGTTGACTCTTCAGATTTGTTGCCATCATTGTAAAGTCAATGGACTCTGCCATTTCCTTAATTTTTTTTCTTGCTTCTTCGTTACTAAGATTTTTTGTGCTCATAGTTTTTTTATTTTGAAGGTACTAAACTATCAGCTTGTGGACTTTTAAGGAAATCATAAAGTTTATTAATTTCAGAAAAAGAGTGAACAAAATACGCTTTCGATACAAATTGCACGTTTTGAAAACCTACTTTCCAGTGTAGGCAACTCTCCAAATATGACCGGTTGTATCATCCGTTATCAACATAGCACCATCTGGCATTACTACTGCCCCTACTGGTCTTCCTCGTACTTCATCTTTTTTTGGATCAACAATGAAACCTGTGAGAAAATCTTGGGATTTACCAGCTGGTTTTCCGTTTTCAAAAGGAATAAAAACTACGCGGTAACCAGAAAGTATATCTCGATTCCAAGAACCGTGCTGTACCACAAAAGCTCCATTTTTGTATTTCTTCGGAAAAGTATTTTCCGTGTAAAAAACCAATCCCAAAGAAGCAGTGTGCGAACCCAAAGAAAAATCTGGCTCAATTGCCTTCCGCAATCGAACGTAAGGCGGAATAGGAACACGCGGATCGTAATTACTGCCCCAATAAGTATAGGGCCAACCGTAATAGCCACCTTCCTTTACCGAAGTTAAATAGTCTGGCGCCAAATTATCGCCCAAACCATCACGCTCGTTCACAGAGGTCCAAAGTGTTTTTGTGATTGGTTCCCAGTCCATTCCCACAGGATTTCTAAGTCCAGAGGCATAAACTTCTAAATCACTACCATCGGGATTCATCACTAAAATATTGGCACGCATCACTTCGTTTTCCATTCCTTTTTCACCAATATTATCGCCGCTGCCCACGGCAATATATATTTTGGAATTATCAGCATTTGCAATAATGTTCCGGGACCAATGTCGGTTTACTTTTCCTGCGGGAAGATCGGCAACCTTTTCTCCTACTTCATTAATTTTTGTTTGCCCATTTTTGTATGGGTAGCGCAACACAGCATCCGTATTTGCAACATACAACCAATCTCCAATGATAAGCATTCCGAAAGGCTGATTAAGGCCTTCTTTTTTGGTGAGCAAAGTTTCTCGCAAATCCGGTACTCCGTCATTATTTGTATCACGGAGCAAAGTAATAACATCTGCACTGTGCTTCAAATTGTTGGAGCCACCCGCACCAATAATAGTAGCTCCAATTTGCTTAAGAATACTGTAGTTGCTATTACTTTCAGCTACCAAAATATCGCCATTTGGCGTAACATACATCCAACGCGGATTTTCAAACCCATCAGCGTATTTTGTTACTGTAAATCCCTCTGGAGCTTTAGGCGTTTCAGCGTCTTTCCAACCAATTACATTGGAATAATTTGAAACCGATTTTGTTTCAAAGGGCTCAGGCAATTCTTTTGAATCTTTAACTTGTGCGAAAAGTGAAAGCGGAAAAGCAATTAAAAACAGAAAATATATTTTCATTATTGATAATTAGATGTTTCAGAAAAATATTGATTAGCCTTTAAGACGCATAATAGCTTTTGTATTTACGAATTCCTTCATTCCAAAGCCACCATGCTCACGACCATAACCAGAATCTTTCACTCCGCCAAAAGGCATGTTTGGTTGCGCAAGACCAAAGCTATTTATAAAGACCATTCCCGTATCAAAATGTTTGCTGGCCAGTTCCATTGCTTTTTCTTCATCTTTTGAAAAAATTCCACCACCAAGGCCGTATTTACTATCGTTGGCAATTCGCATAGCATCCTCAGTATCCTTCGCTTTAATCAATGATGCAACTGGTCCAAAAAGTTCATCATCATAAGCAGGCTGACCTGGTTTTACATTTTCAAGAACGGTTGCTGGATAGAAAAAACCTTTCCCTTTCGGCATTTCGCCACCACACAGAATTTTTGCGCCTTTCTTCACACTTTTTTCCACCTGCTCGTGAAGTGTTTCGCGAAGATCTTCACGCGCCATCGGACCAATTTTTGAATCTTTATCCGTTGGGTCACCATGTTTCATTTTCTTCATCTGTTCTACAAACGCTTCTTTAAATGCATCGTAAACTTTATCAACCACCACAAAACGTTTTGCCGCAACGCAGGTTTCTCCATTGTTGTAAGTTCTTCCTTGCACGCACATTTTAACGGCTAGATTTAAATCTGCATCTTCCAAAACAATGTATGCGTCATTGCTTCCCAACTCCATAACGGTTTTCTTTAACGCAGCTCCAGATTTTTTTGCAATATCTCTTCCTGCTCCAGGGCTTCCGGTAAGGGTAACACCGCGCACCAATTTGTGCTTTATAATTTCATCGCTCTGTTTGTGTGATATTTTAAGTACGGTAAAAAGGTTTTTAGGAAGTCCTGCCTTTTCATATATTTTTTTTAGCATTAAAGCTGAACCCGTAACGTTTTCAGCGTGTTTTAGAAGAATCCCATTTCCCGCCATTAAGTTGGCAATGGAATAACGAATTACTTGATATACAGGGAAATTCCATGGTTGAATACCATAAATTACCCCTGTTGGAGAATAAGTGACCAATCCCTTTCCTCCACCGGGGAGTTCGCGTTCTTCGTCTTTTAAACTCTCTGGTCCGTTTGTTGCCGTCCAATCACAGATTCCTGCACAAAGATCAATTTCCTGTTTGCTCTGTTTTAGCAATTTTCCCATTTCATCGGTCATCAATTTTGAAAGTTCATCAGAATTTTCCTTTAGCTCCTTTCCAATTGCTTTAATTATTTTGGCTCTTTCTTTAGATGAAACCATGCGCCAGTCCATAAAAGCTTTATGACATTTTTCCACGGCTTCATCAGCCTCTTTATCTGTCATAATTGGGTATTTTTTAATCTCTTTTCCTGTAGTTGGATTAATTGTAACTAGTTCTGTTTTTTCTTCTTTTTGCATAATATTATTCTTTTAAAGGAAATATATTATTTTACAACAAGAGTCTGTCTTAAAAAACTGTTATACTTTTAAAGAGTAAAATTGGAGATGCTTCCAAAACATTTCTCTTTTCATAAATTTATAATTATGAAACCCGATGTAATTAGAAATATTCGTACCGCCCGTCCTGAAGATTTTAAGCAAGTTGCTCCACTCATTGTACAGGCGATGGAAGACTTGGCGTGTACATTTGCAAATACAAAGGATCCTCAAAAAACGTTTCCACTGTTTGAATATTTTTTTCAGCAGCGTGCCAATCAGTACAGTTTTGAAAACACATTAGTCTATGAGGAGAATGGAAAAATTGCAGGCTCAATAATAGCGTATGATGGAGCTTTGCTTTCCACTTATCGTGAACCCTTTTTAGAATATATAGCAATTAATTACAACGTAAAGAATCTGGTAATTGAAGACGAAACCTTAAAAGGTGAACTCTATATAGATACCTTGAGCGTTTACCCAAAACATCAGGGAAAAGGAATTGGCAGTAAGCTTTTAGGTGCCATTAAAGAGCGTGCTCAAAAAGAAGGTCACCGAAAACTGGGGTTGTTAGTAGATTTAAAAAACCCCAGCGCCAAAAAATTATATTCGGCGTTGGGGTTTGAGACGATCGGTAAAAAACAACTTGGTAATAGTGTTTACGAGCATTTGCAACTTAATCTTTAACCTTCCTTATTGATTTAAGAAAATAATTGGTTTAGCACCGCAAGTGATTTTGGTTTTTGATAACCTTGTACGTGAAAACTGTAATAAGATAACACCAGTTCCAACAGGTTTTGGCGTTCGTTTTTTGAAAGTTTTATTTTGTTTATAAATTCAAAATCTACTGTGAAGAAATTTTTAAAATTTTCTATTTGCTGGCCTTCTAAACAATAGTTATTTGTATTTACAGCTTGAAAGTTCCCCTCCATTATATTGAAATATTTGGCTTCGATATTTGTGGCATCGGGATAAAAACCCAGATACATACTTAACTGCAATAAGAAAAAAATATGAAAATTGGCGACCTCATCATTTTGATCTAGCCACAATAAAGAGTTTTCCAAAAAACCGTAAAGCTCCGTATTGGCTTCTTCCTCGCGGATACAGTTTCTTAGCATTTCAGACAAAAACATAACTAATCCAGATTTTATTATATCTGTATGAAGTGTTTGGTAAGGTTGAAAAACTTTAGCTTCCTTGATATATTCAAGAGTGCCCTTATTTTTATGTTCTGCAATTATTTCTAGTTGAGTGAGGGGTTGAAAATAGGAGGCTTTTAGTTTGCCTTTCTTTGATTTTAGAATATTGCGCAATAAATAGCTTTTAATTCCTGCAACTTCTGTAAAACAACTTACAATAAGGTCTGCTTCGGAATATTTTATTGCTGAAAACACAATGGCTTTGGTAGCAACAACCATCAGCGGATGATCATAATTTTAGAAACTTTGGTTTCCGCATTATCTTCTGTGGTTACGAGAACTAAGTAAACCCCTGAGCGAACTTTATACCTTCCAAAAGCTGTGGTATCCCACAGTACGCTACCTCCTTCAGAAGTTTCTTCAAAAACAAGATTTCCAGTAATATCAGTTATTTTTACATTGGCCTGAGACGTAAGCCCATCAATAGTAACATTGCCATTAAACCCAGGTCTTACAGGATTAGGAAACGCATGAACATTTTCAAGATTATCGCTTGGTGCAGTTGCGGTTCCTTTATAGGCTACTAGCCCCTGTGTTGTTGCAAAATAAACTACTCCTGTAAATGGATCTATGGCAATATCCTGAACGTTGTTGGTAGGTAATGGCGAATTATCTTTTGTGAACCTGAGCAATGTTTCTTGCCCATTTGGAGATAAGTAGAAAACACCAGAAGCTGATGTTGCAACCCATTTATTATTAGAGCCATCTACGGTAATATCGGTTATTGATTGTTCATATAAAAGTTCTTGTGGCACATTATCCTCAAGTATAATAATCGCTTGTGATTGTGGTGATGCTCCTTGTTCAAAAAAACTGCCGGGACTATATAACACTCTAAGCCCTCTTAAAGTTCCTATCCAAAGTCTATTTTGACTATCAAAAGCTAGAGCCCTCACATTATCCGTCGGCAAATTGCCCTCATTAGCCCCTATTTTATTGAATGTATCTGTAGTAGCATTATACCCTATTAATCCGTTGCCATATGTTCCGAAAAAAATATAATTTTCACGACTGAGCGCTAATTTAGTTAAAGCCAAATCAGCCACAGGATTAAATATAGCTGAAATGTCTGTTTTTTGAAACTGCCCACTAGGCGTCAATTTTATTAGTCCCTCATCCGTTTTACTTTGAAGGAACCAGAGATTTCCTTGGTTATCGAATTGCGAACCATATAGTCTAATACCGGCATCGCCCGTTCCTCCACCAGGCACAGGAATACTGATTCTATCTAAGGGGCTATTAGTTTCATCATAAAGTATTGTAGGAACTTCATCCACAATTTTCAACAATCCTTTTTGAAAAGAACTCATAAAGACTTCATTGGGAGCTTGGGGATTGATTGTTGCTTTTATCAAATCTGTTGGTTCGCCATTTACAGCTGTGCTCAAATCTTCGTAAGAAATGTTTGTCCAAAGGGTATCCTTAAGATGGCTTACCCCAAAACGAGAATAAGGGTTAGGGTCAAAATCTCTAGTTGTTTCCCCAAAAGTCACCCAAAGTTGTCCCGGCGTTGCATCAAGTGCAAATGGTTTGTTCCTAATAGGGCCATTGGGTAAAACTTGCGTAGCTTGCATAGTTCCAAAAGGAACAATTAAAAGTCCGTCTTCTACTGTACCTAAATAGAAATTGTTTTCGAAACTATAACCCGAAAGAAGATCAATATCATAATTGAGCACATTGTTTACTACTGCTTCCTGCACAAAACCTTCTGAATAAGCTTGAATAGAGTTTTTTGTAGTAATAGTCAATAGGTTATCCGCTAACCTAAATTTAAGTACTTCAGAACTAAAATTAGTTACTACACTAGTAATACCTTGTGGAGTAAAGCGTAAAATTGAGTTAGATAGATTTGAAGCGTATAATTCATTTCCCAATTTTTCAGCTGCTCTAAACCCACCCGTTATAATTGTTGTCCAGTTTTGGTAATCAATTAAATTGTCATCTGCCACAAATGCCCTTCGCATTCCATTAGAAGAACTGGCAGCAAAAATATAAGGTTCTTGCACGATGGTCTGCACAATGTCTATTTGGCTGCCTCCATCACCAATAAAATATGTGTCTCCAAACTCCAACGCTGCAAGATCATAAACTGATATGCCATATTGTGTGGAAATGTATACTTTCCCGTCATATTCGTTGAAATTATTGATGCGTTTTCTGTCTGGGGGAATAGTCTGTTTGTCAAGAATATCAACTACTTTCAGAATGTTTTCCTCTCCATTTTTTGCAATTTCTATCAGCCCATTTTCATAGCCAATTAGTAACAGTCCAAAAGCTTCACTGTAATGGATGCTGGAAATAAAATCTCCAGACAAACCATTAACAGTTGATAGGGTTTTGGTTACGTTTGTTGAAAGATCGTAAGTAAACACTGCATTTTCAGCCCCCACAAAAATTTTGTTGTCTCCCTGAGATATATCTTTAACAGAAACATAAGAGAAATGGCCCGTCCAGCTTTTTTCAAAATTCTGGGCGTTTGTCAGAAAAGGAACTATCAATAAGAAAGCAATGGCCCACCGCTTCATAGAGTAACTGGTTTTGTTTATTAACACGCTAAAATAGTATTTATTGCGGTATATGAATCAAAAAAGCCTTTCCATATCTTTTTATTTGAACAAAGATATTCAGAAAGGCTTTTGCTCTATTTTGGATTTGGAGTAATTATACCACCCCTTGCGCCAACATTGCTTCGGCTACTTTAACGAAACCTGCAATATTTGCACCTTTTACGTAATCTACATATCCATCACTATCTTTTCCGTATTGAACGCAGGCGGCGTGAATATCATTCATAATACCGTGAAGTTTTTCATCCACTTCGGCAGCAGTCCAACTTAAACGCAATGAGTTTTGGGACATTTCCAAACCAGAAGTTGCAACCCCACCGGCATTTGATGCTTTTCCAGGAGAGAATAAAATCTTTGCTTTTTGGAATGCTTCAATTGCTTCTGGCGTACAAGGCATATTAGCCCCTTCGCCTACACAAATACATCCGTTATTTAAAAGCATTTGTGCTTCTTCGCCATTAAGTTCGTTTTGGGTTGCACAAGGCAATGCAATATCACATTTTACCTCCCAAGGGCGTTTTCCGTCAACATATTTTGCGTTTGGATATTTCTTAGTGTATTCTGAAATTCGGCCGCGCTTTTCGTTTTTTAAATCCATTACGAACGCTAGTTTCTCTTCGTTGATGCCTTCCGAATCAAAAATATATCCAGCAGAATCTGAAAAAGTAACAACTTTTCCACCAAATTCAATTGCTTTTTCAGCAGCATATTGTGCAACGTTACCTGAACCAGAAACCACTACGGTTTTTCCTTTGAAACTTTCACCTTTAGTTGCTAGCATGTTTTTTGCAAAATAAACGTTTCCATATCCAGTAGCTTCTGGACGTATAAGAGAACCGCCATATGAACGACCTTTACCGGTAAGCACTCCCGTAAATTCATTACGGATACGCTTATATTGACCAAACATAAAACCAATCTCGCGGCCACCAACTCCAATATCTCCTGCTGGAACGTCAGTGTCTGGACCAATATGTCTTGAAAGTTCTGTCATAAAACTTTGACAGAAACGCATAATTTCAGCATCGCTTTTGCCTTTTGGTTCAAAGTTTGCTCCCCCTTTACCACCACCCATAGGGAGTGTGGTCAAGCTGTTTTTGAATGTTTGTTCAAATCCTAAAAACTTAAGAATACTAAGGTTTACGGAAGGGTGAAAACGCAAACCTCCTTTATAGGGTCCGATTGCTGAATTAAATTCAATTCTATATCCTTTGTTTACATGTATTTCACCTTTATCATCTGTCCACGGCACACGGAAAAGGATGGTGCGTTCAGGTTCCACCATTCTTTCCAACAATTTTTTGTTTGCATACTTTTCGTTCTCTTCAATAAACGGGATAACGGTTTCAGCAACTTCCGTTACTGCCTGCAGAAATTCAGGTTCATTGGGATTGAGTTTTTCAACTTCAAAAATGAAATCTTTTATACTTTGCTTCATTGTTTAAATTTTTATTTTACTTTTAGCGAATTCCGTTGATATCTGTTTGTTTAATAGCATTTTATCAAATTTCCTTTTTAAGGATTTAATAAAAAAAACTATTTTAAATAAACTATTCACATAAGGAAGGCACAAATATAAGCGTTATGATAAAAACTGTGCGTCAATTTTTTACAAATTAGCTAAATAGCATTATTAATTTCACTGTTAAACATGTTTTTATATATTTGCTATGTCTCAATCTAAACCCAAATTATAATGAATACCAGATTTTTGCTATTGGTATTTTTCTTGTTGGTATTTTCGAAACAAGAAGCTTACAGTCAATTTGGCTTTTCTCACGAAGTGGGTTTAATTACAGGTCCTGTTGTTTTCTATTCAGATTTTGGGCAACGTAACAACTTTGAAACAAATGGCAAGAACACAGGTTTTGGTATTGGGCTTATTCATTATCTCAACTTTTCCTATCGTGCGGACTGTAACTGTTATACCCGCGATAAATATTTCAATGACCACTTTAAAGTGCGTAATGAAATAGATTACCACAAAACAAGTTTAGCACATTATGGTCGTTGGGTAGATCCTGATCAAACTTCACTGTTTGCAGACCAGCTTCGTGCCATGAGTGGTTCGGTTAGCGTTTTTGAAATTGGTTCCCAACTTGAATATTTTCCGTTGAGCATCCGCGATTTTGCTGCAGGTGCTTATAAGATTGCACCTTTTATAAGCTTTGGTGTACACTATGTAAATTTTGATCCTGAAGTTGAATCATCTTTGGGTCCATTAAATAGTCCTATAACTACCCCCGATAAATATTTTAATTCCTTTCAACAGGATCCAGGTTCTACTTGGGCTGTTGTTGGTAGTGTCGGAATTCGTTATAAACTAACGCCTTTGAGCGATCTTATGCTGGATAGCCGTTGGGAGTATTATTTTTCTGATTATGTGGATGGACTTAGCCCAAGCCTTGATAACAACGGAACAACACCAGTACCTGAAAACAAAGCCAATGAATGGATTTATTGGTTGAATATTGGCTATATTTATTATATCGATTAAAAAAATACTGCATTAAAAAAAGGGTCTGATTTTTTAAATTCAGACCCTTTTTATTTTCTATTAATAAATTTGAATTAACCTATTGCCTGCTCCAAATCTGCAATCAAATCGTCCACATCTTCAATACCTACAGAAAGACGGATCAACGAATCCACAATCCCGGTTTTTTCACGTTCCTCTTTTGGAATGCTTGCATGCGTCATACTAGCGGGATGCCCGGCGAGACTTTCAACACCGCCCAAGCTTTCCGCCAAGGTGAAGATTTTTAGATTTTCCACTATTTTTATGGCATCTTCATAATTGTTCCCTTCGGTTACAAATGAAATCATTCCGCCAAAATCCTTCATTTGATCCTTCGCAATTTTATGATTTGGATGACTTTCAAAACCGGGCCAATATACTTTTTCAATTTTCGGATGCTTTGCCAAATACTCTGCAACTACTTTCCCATTTTCACAATGGCGCTGCATCCGAATGTGAAGTGTTTTCAAACCTCTCAAAACAAGAAAACTGTCCTGTGGCCCACAAACTGCACCACTTGCGTTTTGGATAAAATAAAGTCTATCTGCAAGATTTTTATCTTTCACAACTAACGCACCCATCACCACATCACTATGTCCACCAAGATATTTTGTGGCGCTGTGCATCACTATATCTGCACCCATTTCCAATGGTTGTTGCAAATAGGGTGTTGCAAAAGTGTTGTCAACCGCAAGTAGAACTTTGTGTTTTTTTGCAATTAAAGCCGCCTGTTTAATGTCTATGATGTTCATCATTGGGTTGGTTGGAGTTTCCACCCAAATGAGTTTGGTTTTATCATTTACGTAATCTTCAATTTTATCGGCACTTTCCATCCCGATGAAATGAAACTTTATACCGAATCCTTCAAAAATCTTTGTGAACAAACGATAAGTTCCGCCGTAAAGATCATTGGTTGAAATTACTTCATCGCCGGGCTTCAAAAGTTTCATAACCGCATCAATTGCCGCAAGACCGCTTCCGAAGGCAAGACCAAACTCTCCATTTTCAATACTGGCGAAAGCGCGTTCTAAAGCAGCCCGCGTTGGGTTTCCACTTCTGGAATATTCAAAACCTTTATGGCCGCCGGGGGTAGTTTGTGAATAGGTTGAAGTTTGGTAGATTGGCGGCATTACAGAACCATAAGCTGGATCTATATTATGTTGGCCTCCATGTATTGTTTTCGTGTTGAATTTCATTTGAATACTATAAATTATAAAATGATAATGGAGCACTATTAAAACTATATTTTAGGTTTTAATATAACTTTCACAATACCTGATTTTAAAGTTATTACTTTTGAAATACAAATGTAAGAGTTTCATTTGTGATACCTAACTAGCTATTCCTTTTGACTTATGACTAACAAAATTACGGTCGTGGCTTTGATTGCGCTTATAAGCGTAGGCTGCAACCAAGAAAAAAATATTGAAATTTCTTCTGAAAGTTTTACTGAAAAGGAACTAAAGATTTGTAAAAATAGCAAGTGCCCCGAAGTAACTATCAATTATGTGGAAGTTTTTGGCGATGATGAAGTTTCAGAAAAAATAAACAACAAAATAAAAAACTTTATCTTCTCTTCCCTTTTGATGGGTGAAGATACTATCCCCACCGCCAAAACTATTCAAGAAGCTGCAACTGGTTTTATTGAAGCTTATAATGCAGATAAAGCCCAATTCACCGATATGGCTGGGGAATATTTCGCTGAAATCTCTGTGAATGAAATTTATTCTTCAAAAGAACACTTGTGTTTTGAAATGCGTCAATATCTTTTTACTGGAGGCGCACACGGTTATGGTACTACTTCATTTTTGAACATTGACCCCACAACGGGGGAAGAACTTACCTCAAAAAAACTTTTTAAAAACAATAAAGAATTCATCGCATTTGCTGAAAAGAAATTTAGATTGCAACAAAAAATAGCGAAAGAGCAATCCATTAATGATAACGGCTTTTGGTTTGAAAATGATAAATTCTATCTTCCCGAAAGCGTTGGTTTCACTCAGGACAGTCTTATTTTTGTTTATAACCAATACGATATCGCAAGTTATGCCGATGGACCAATTGAATTAAAAATAGACATAAAAGAAGCAGAGCCTTTCTTAAGTATTGATTAATTTTGGAGTATGCAAAAAGTATATTATTTATCAAGTTGTGATACCTGTAAACGAGTGATGGACGAAATAGAAATTCCTTCCTCATTCATAAAACAAGATATAAAAGTACAGGGCATCACTGAAGAAGAATTGGATGAACTTTTCAACCTCACTGATAGTTATGAGGAGCTTTTCAGCCGAAGAGCAAAGCTTTATCAAGAACGAAGTTTAAAAGATGAAAACCTTTTGGATGAAGATTATAAAGGCCTCATCTTGGAGCATTACACTTTTTTAAAGCGCCCCATAATAGTAAACAACGACAAAATTTTTATCGGCAGTAGCCCAAAGACTGTTGCGGCTGCTAAAAAATCTATTTATAGCAATTGACCAACCAACGCATTTTTGCGCTTTTGGCAGCAACTACTGCCAGCACTATTTATGGCATAAACCACACAATTGCCAAAGGGTTAATGCCAGATGTAATCAAGCCGTTTGGTTTTATATTACTTCGCGTTTCTGGTGCTGCAGTGATTTTTTGGATTTTAAGTCTTTTCTTCCCTTCAGAAAAAGTGGAACGCCGTGATTGGTTTCGATTTGTAATCTGTGCTTTTTTCGGAATGGTTTTGAATATGCTTGCCTTTTTTAAAGGTCTCAGCCTTTCCACCCCTATCAACAGTTCGGTTATTATCACAGTTTCACCAGTTTTATTATTAGTGCTTTCTGCCTTTATTTTAAAAGAGAGGATAACCTGGGTGAAAACACTAGGCATATTTTTAGGACTAGGCGGAGCGTTGGTTTTAATTCTCTTTGGATTGAAGGAACAGCCTAATGCTCCAAATATTCCTCTCGGAAACCTTCTCTTTATAATAAACGCAACCTCTTATTCTATTTACTTAATTTTAGTGAAACCGTTAGTGCCTAAATACAGTTCCATTACTTTAATGAAATTTCTCTTTCTGTTTGCTTTCCTAATAAATCTGCCAATTGGTATTTCAGAATTTACTGAAGTAGCCTGGGCCAGTCTTCCCTTCGAGGATCTTTGGAAACTAGGCTTTGTGGTTCTATGTACTACAGTTATGACTTATCTTCTAAATATTTACGCTCTGAAACAATTAAGTCCATCCACTATTGGCGCATTTATTTATTTGCAGCCCGTAATTGCGGTGATTTTTGCTGTAATAGTTGGCGCGGACAGCCTCACTACTTTACGAATAGGCGCCGCGGTTTTAATATTTTTGGGTGTTTACCTTTCCACGATAAAACGTGCCCGTAAATTTTCAAATTAAAGATCTATTGGCCGTTGGCTATACTTTCGGGTGTTTTCTTTAGTAAGAATTCTGAAGTCATCCGTCTTTTCCAATGAATCGAATTTATCATAAAACTCCTTCGGAAGGTCTACAAGTGTTCTTTTTTTCAAATCAATCCACCCTCCCATCATTTCACAACGAGCGCAGTTTTTTCCGTTTTCATCATAAAAATTATGAAGAAATTCAAAATACATTCCACCTTCCGATAAGCCCTTCAATTGAAGCGAAACAGTAACTGGTTTTCCAGGAAAAAATTCCTTGAAATAATACATATGCTCATAAAATGCCACCGGACCCAAATTATACTCTGATAAATGAAACTGATCCATCCCACATTCCATCAAAAAACTCATCCGGGTATGACTCATGTAGTCTATATAGGCGCTATTGCGCAAATGACGGTTGGCATCTACATCGCTCCAGCGTATTTCAAATTGTTTTGTATACATCTTATAATTTTTCTACAAATTTAAAGTACTTTTGTTATGCAAGCATAGTAAATATGTTTAGTTTGTGTTAAAATTCTATTTAGAAAATGTCGCTCATTAAAAGCAATTACAAACCTACATTCCCTTTTAAAAACGGACACTTCTCCACTATTTATTCTGCCAAACTTCGTCCTTCGCCATCTTTAATCCAAGAACGCGAACGCATACAATTGTTCGATGGCGATTTTATGGATATCGATTGGTCTTTTTCTAAAACGCCAACACAAAAAGTAACAATCCTGCTCCACGGTTTGGAAGGAAACGCCCAACGGACCTATATGAAAGGCCAAGCAAAGATTTTAAACCAAAATGGCTGGGATGCTGCTGCGGTAAATTTTAGGGGCTGTAGCGGGGAGGCAAATATTTCCTATCAATCATACAACGCGGGAAAAACGGACGATTTGGAAGCGGTTATCAATTCGATTCTTAAAAAGAATAAATACAGTGAAATTGTTTTGATGGGTTTCAGCCTTGGAGGAAACTTACTTTTGAAATATTTGGGCGAACGCGAATCTTTTCCGAAGGAAATTAAAAGAGCCGTCGCCATTTCAACTCCCTTGAGTTTAAAAGGTTCTTTGGAATCCCTGAATGAATTTTCCAATTGGGTATATCGAAATTCCTTTTTGATAAATCTTCGGAAAAAATACAAATCCAAAATGAAGGATTTTCCTGAAAAAATGAACCCTTCAGATTATAAAAAAATTACCTCGCTATTACAATTCGACAATGTTTATACTGCACCAGCGCACGGATTTAAGGATGCTTTTGACTATTACGAAAAGAACAGTAGTTTACAATTTCTTCCGAATATTGAAATTCCAGTCTATATTTTGAATGCCGAAAATGACAGCTTCCTTTCTTCAGATTGTTATCCAATAGCATTGGCATCAAAAATGAAAAACCTCTATTTAGAAATACCAAAATATGGTGGCCATGTGGGTTATCACCAAACCAATAAACTTTATTACAGTGAAGAACGAGTTGTGCAATTTCTTAAAGAATAATTTCCTTTTAAAACCCGCCTACATCACTCCACTACCTCCCGCCTAATTTTCTTACCTTTGCCCTTCAATAAAACAGGAATATGATTCAATCCATGACGGGCTACGGCAAAGAAGTTGTTCAATTGCCATCCAAAACCATTACCATTGAAATAAAATCACTAAACAGTAAAGGGCTAGACCTAAATACGCGCGTTCCATCTACCTATCGTGAAAAAGAACTCGAAATCCGCGATTTGCTAGCAAAATCATTACAACGGGGGAAAGTAGATTTTTCACTTTATATTGAAGTTACGGGTGAAGAAGTTACAACCAAACTAAACGAAAGCGTTGTTAAACAATACATGAAGCAGATGGCAAATGTTGTAAACGCAGATCCCGTGGAGCTATTAAAAATGGCGGTACGTATGCCCGATGCTTTAAAAACCGAACGCGAAGAAATTGACGAAAAAGAATATGAAGTAATTTTAAAAGGAATCGAAAAAGCCCTGGAAGCTATCAACAAATACAGAACAGACGAAGGTTTAGTATTAGAGAACGACTTTTGGGAACGCGCTAAAACCATTTCAAAATTATTAGAAGATGTTATCGCTATAGATCCCGAGCGTGTAGATGCGGTAAAGGAAAGACTTAGAAAAGCTGTTTCAGATTTACAAGAAAAGGTAGACGAGAACCGTTTTGAGCAGGAATTGATTTATTACCTGGAAAAATACGACATTACCGAAGAAAAAGTTCGTCTTAAAAACCATTTGGAATATTTTGAAGAAGCATTAAAATCACACGATTCCAACGGTAAAAAACTGGGTTTCATAACACAGGAAATAGGCCGTGAAATAAATACCATTGGTAGCAAAGCAAATTATGCACCTATGCAACAAGTGGTAGTACAAATGAAGGACGAGCTTGAAAAAATTAAGGAACAAGCCCTAAATGTTTTATAGATGGAAGGAGGAAAATTGATAGTGTTTTCGGCGCCTTCCGGAAGTGGGAAAACAACCATTGTACAACATTTGTTAAAACAAGAAGACTTGAATTTAGAATTTTCGGTTTCCTGTACTTCTCGGGAAGCCCGTGGCGATGAAAAGCACGGCGAAAATTATTATTTCATTTCACTCAAAGATTTTAAGCAACACATAAAAAACGATGATTTTTTGGAGTGGGAAGAGGTGTATCGCGATAATTTTTACGGAACTCTAAAAAGTGAGGTGGAACGTATTTGGAGCCACGGAAAAAACGTGATTTTTGATATTGACGTTGTTGGTGGACTTCGCATTAAAAAGAAATATCCCGAAAGAACCTTAGCTGTTTTTGTAAAACCCCCGAGCATTGACGAACTAAAAATTCGTTTGAAAAAGCGTAAAACCGAAAGCGACGAGCGTATCAATATGCGCATAGCAAAAGCTTCAGTTGAGCTGGCTACGGCACCGCAGTTTGATTACATCATTAAAAACCACGATTTGGAAACTGCTTTAAACGAAGCCCACGATTTAGTGGAAGGTTTTATAAAAGAATAAAAAATCATATCTAGATTTGAAATCTTCAAAAAAAATAGGACTCTATTTTGGCACCTTCAACCCAATTCACATTGGTCACTTGATTATTGCCAACCACATGGTGGAGTTCAGCGATTTGGATGAAGTATGGTTTGTGGTTACGCCACATAATCCACATAAAAAGAAAAAAACACTTTTAGAAGACCATCATCGGCTAGCGATGGTTCGCATTGCAGTGGAAAACTATCCTAAACTGCAGGCCAGCAATGTAGAATTTGATTTACCTCAGCCAAATTATACGGTAAATACATTAACCTATTTGGAAGAAAAGCACCTTAAAAAGAATTTTTGCTTAATTATGGGTGAGGATAACTTGAAAAGTCTTCACAAATGGAAAAACTATGAGGTTATTTTAGAAAGATATTCAATTTACGTTTATCCAAGAATTTCCGAAGGGAATGTGGAAACACAATTTGACAATCACGAAAAAATAAAAAAAGTGGGAGCCCCTATTATCGAGCTTTCTTCAACTTTTATTCGCAAAGGAATAAAATCTGGAAAAAACATACGGCCTATGCTTTCAGCTGAGGTTTGGAAGTATTTGGATGAGATGAATTTTTATAAGTAAAAAACCGCCCCACCAAACTAGCACTTGGGGAGCGGCCTTAACTAAATAACCAACCAAAATCATTAAAATAATTCCAAAAAAAATTTGGAAATTCTACTTCAATAATCAAACCCAATAACGTCATAAAAGAAGAAAACATTGTATAGCCATTCTTAAGCTACTGTTAAATGTTTTGGAAACACTAGAATTGTGTACTTTTGAAATGCTAATTAATAATAAGCAAACCAACTGAAGATGTAGAATCTGAGCATTCCATCTTCCGTTTATAAAATATTTTTTACAGATGAATTTATCAATTAAACCAATGTCAGAAAAACCAAAATTTGCGGTCATCGGCGGTGGAAGCTGGGCCACGGCAATTGTAAAAATGCTTTGCGAAAACCTGGATGAAGTGGGTTGGTATATGCGTAGTAAAAGCTCCTTGGATTTTATAAAAAAACACGGACACAATCCCAACTATTTAAGTTCTGTAGAATTCAATTTAAAGCAATTAAAACTCAGCAACGATATAAATGAAACCGTTTCAAACGCTGACTGTCTTATCTTTGCAATTCCTTCAGCCTTCCTTCATCAAGAGCTCGAAAAATTAACCGTTTCTTTGGAGGACAAAATTATTTTTTCAGCAATTAAAGGAATCGTTCCAGAAACCAGCCTGATTGTTGGCGACCATTTTAATACTTTTTACAAAGTTCCTTTTAATAACATTGGCGTTATTTCTGGTCCCTGCCACGCAGAGGAAGTAGCCTTGGAAAGGCTTTCATATCTTACCATTGCAAGCGCAGACGCTGAAAAGGCAAAAATGATTGCAGAGGTTTTAAGCAGTGATTATATTAAATGCACCATTAGCGACGATGTTCTCGGAACCGAATATGCCGCAATGCTGAAAAACATTTACGCCGTTGCCGCCGGTATTGCGCACGGGCTTGGTTATGGTGATAATTTTCAAAGTGTGCTGATGAGCAATGCCATCCGTGAGATGAAAAAATACGTGAAAAAAGTCCACAAAATGAAGCGCGATATCAATGATTCTGCTTATTTGGGTGATTTGTTAGTTACGGGTTATTCCGTTTTTAGCCGAAACAGATTATTTGGAACAATGATTGGGAAAGGCTACACAGTGAAAAGCGCTCAACTGGAAATGAGTATGGTTGCGGAAGGCTACTATGCAACCAAAAGCGCCTATTTTCTAAATCAACAAAAAGGAAAGAAAAAGGCTAAAACTCCAATAATTGATAGTGTCTACGAAATTCTATATGAAAATAAGGACCCCAGAAAAACTTTTAAAAAATTAACTGAAAAGTTAGATTAGAAAAAGCCCCGTTATTTATGACGGGGCTTTTTTCCATTTTTATATTTTTACAGGCAATTCTTTAAAACCCATATTGAAGAGGGTAAATCCAAAAATATCGGCATATTGCTCAATGGTTTTGCTCACGGGAGTTCCAGCTCCGTGACCAGCATCAGTTTCAATACGGATTAAAACGGGGTTATTTCCAGTTTGCTTGGCCTGAAGTTCGGCAGCAAATTTAAAACTATGCGCGGGTACAACCCTGTCATCGTGATCGCCAGTGGTAACCAAAGTTGCAGGATATTCAGCTCCTTCTTTAATATTATGCAATGGTGAATACCCTTTTAAATATTCAAACATTTCCTTGCTGTCTTCCGAAGTTCCATAATCATAAGCCCAACCAGCTCCAGCGGTAAATGTGTGGTAACGCAACATATCCAATACCCCAACAGCTGGAAGTGCTACTTTCATTAAATCGGGACGTTGGGTCATTGTTGCGCCCACTAGCAAACCCCCGTTTGAACCTCCGCGAATGGCGAGATAGTCGTGGGAAGTATAATTGTTTTTAATTAAATATTCTCCCGCTGCAATAAAATCGTCAAATACGTTTTGTTTTTTCATCTGTGTTCCGGCATCGTGCCATTTCTTACCATATTCACCGCCACCTCGAAGATTGGGTACTGCATAAATCCCGCCTTGCTCCATCCATACAGCATTTGCAATGCTGAAACTGGGTGTAAGACTGATGTTGAATCCACCATAACCGTAAAGAATCGTTGGATTTTTACCGTCCATTTTTAGCCCCTTTTTATGGGTGATAATCATAGGGATTTTTGTTCCATCCTTTGAAGGATAGAAAACCTGATTGCTTTCGTAATTCTCTGGATTAAAATCTATTTTAGGTTTAATAAATAATTCTGAATTGCCATTTGCAATGTCAAATTTATAAATACTTCCAGGCGTTACATAATTAGTAAAGGAATAGTAAAGTTCCTTCTCTTCCTTCTTTGTTCCAAAACCACCTGCAGAACCTACTCCTGGTAGCTTGATTTCACGAATTAGTTTACCATTATAATCATATTGCATTACCTTGGAAACTGCATCTACCATATAGTTCGCAAAAATATAACCACCCCCTGTGCTAGGCGAAAGTACATTTTCAGTTTCAGGTAGAAATTCCTTCCAATTATTTGGAGTTGGGTTCTTGGCATCAACTGTTACAATTTTTTTATTTGGCGCATTCCTATTGGTAACAATGTACAGTTTGGAACCTACGTTTTCAATTATATAAGTGTCTGTATCGGTATTATCCAAAATGGTTATAAACTTGCTATCTTTCTTTGTAAGATCTTTTATGAAAAGTTTATTTCCGGAAGTAGAAGTACTGGCCCTTATGATTAAATAATTATTGTCTTCGGTTACATTAGCGCCAATATAGCGGTGTTTCTCGTTGGGTGTTGCGCCAAAAATCAATTTATCGTCACTTTGCGGCGTTCCCATTTTATGGTAATAAACTTTGTGTTGATCGGTCTTTGCAGAAAGTTCGCTGCCCTCGGGCTTGTCATAGCTAGAATAGTAAAATCCTTCTTCGGCTTTCCAAGAAAGACCGCTGAATTTAATATCTTTCAAGGTATCGCCTACCAACTTTTTTGTTTCAGTATTCATCACGAGTACCTTACGCCAATCGCTACCGCCTTCTGAAATACTATAAGCCAGTTTGCTGCCATCTTTTGAAAAACTTGTTTCTCCCAAAGAAATGGTTCCATCCTCTTTAAATGTATTTGGATCTAAAAATACTTCAGCTGTTTTTGGGTCTTCGCCAGTTTTGTAACGGTAAATAGCGTATTGGTTTTGCAGTCCGTCATTTTTATAGAAATAGGTAAAATTTCCTTCGTGAAATGGCGCGCTAACTTTTTCATAATTCCAAAGATCGGAAAGACGTTTTCTCAAATCTTCACGAAAAGGTATTTTTTCCAAATAACCAAAGGTTACTTCGTTTTCATCTTTTACCCAAGCTGCGGTTTCTGCACTGCGATCATCTTCCAACCAACGGTATGGGTCTTTCACTTCAACACCAAAATAGGTGTCCACAGTATTTATTTTTTTTGTTTGAGGATAGGTCACTGGAATTACTTCTTTTTTAGACTGTGCATTCCCAATAAACATAGAAAGCACCACGATTACAGATACGATTGAAAATTTCATGGAATTTAATTTTTAAGAATTGTAAATGTAATGCTTTTCTCTTTAATCAAAATATTACGCAAAAAAAAAGGCTCCCATTTGGCAGCCTTTTTCTTTAACTGGAACACTGATTTTCAGTGAAATAATGGTCTGTATACTTTCCAATGTTTATATATTAATACGATATTCAAAACCACTACAACTAAAGCCACAAAAAGGCCAGGAGTATCCATAAATAGATGGAATAGCAAAACATTTAATGTAATGGGTGCTAATAAAAGCAAAGCAAAAGGAACCCATTTATTAATAAGCAACAGCAAACCAACAAAGATTTCAAAAGTTCCAATAACTTTTAAAATATAGCCCGTGTTACTGAGTGAGTCAATAAAAATAGCCGCATCTCCTGTATAAATATGCGTTGGCATAAAGTTGAAATTAATCATCTTACTCAGTCCAAAAAAGAGTAATCCTAAGCCTAAAAAGATCCTCAGGATTTTAGTAAAAGTTGAATTCATAGGCTTTACGTTTAAGGGTTAATGTTTAAAGGTACTGAAAAATAAAAAACGCACCTTGATTAAAAGTGCGTTTTTTTAACAAAATTTTAAAAGTATTTGTAATTTTTATCTTAAAAATCTATACCAGTTTGTTGTTTACCAAGTATTCTGCAATTTGAACGGCATTGGTTGCAGCGCCTTTGCGAAGATTATCACTAACTATCCACATATTTAATGTGTTAGGTTGCGTTTCATCCCGACGAATTCTTCCAACAAACACATCATCTTTATCGTGGGCATATATTGGCATTGGATATGTGTTTGTATCGGGATTGTCTTGCACTATTATTCCTGGGGTTTCGTGCAATATTTTTCGAATATCACTCAATTCAAAATCATTTTCAAATTGCACATTTACTGCCTCGCTATGGCCTCCCGCCGTAGGAATTCTTACTGCTGTAGCAGTAACTGAAAAAGTACGGTCATTCAATATTTTTTGAGGCTCGCGCGCTAATTTCATTTCTTCTTTAGTATATCCGTTATCCTCAAAAACATCACAATGCGGTAATGCGTTTTTGTGGATTGGATATGGATATGCCATTTCGCCTTTTATACCAGCCATTTCGTTCTCCATTTGTTGGACAGCTTTTAAACCAGTACCTGAAACCGATTGATAAGTGGAAACAACAACGCGCTTCATTTTGTATTTTTTATGAAGCGGCGCCAGAGCCATCACCAATTGTATTGTTGAGCAATTTGGGTTAGCTATTATTTTATCATCCTTGTTTAACAAATTCGCATTAATTTCGGGAACTATAAGCTTTTTGTCAGGTTCCATACGCCAAGCAGAAGAGTTGTCTATTACCGTTGTTCCAACCTCAGCGAATTTTGGAGCCCATTCTAAAGATATGTTCCCGCCAGCTGAAAAAAGCGCAATATTGGGCCTTGCCGCAACAGCTTCCTTTAATCCTATTACTTTATAAGTTTTCCCTTTAAAAGTTATCTCTTTTCCAACAGATTTTTCCGAAGCTACCAAAAGTAATTCGTCAATAGGGAAGTTGCGTTCTTGTAAAACTTTCAACATTACTTCACCAACCATTCCTGTTGCACCGATTAAAGCTAATTTCATTGTTATTGAATTTTACGCAAAAGTAGTTTATAGCATGTTATTTTTTCTGAATATAACGTAAAAAAGAACCCTCCATCGCGTAAAGCTTTAGAGGGTTTAAGGTTAAAATATGTAATGCAGCGGTGGCTGAAAATTATTTTTTTCGAAGTTCATCGCGAATTTCCATCAACAAATCTACTTCTGATGGTCCCGGATCTGGCGCGGGTGCTGCTTCTTTCTTTGCTCTTACTTTAGCATATGCTTTTACAATCAAGAACAATACAAAACCTACAATTATAAGGTTAATGAGTGCATTGATCCATTTTCCCCACATTATAGCGTTTTCAGGTTTGGCCACTTCACCGTCTGGACCAATTACAGCAGGATCAAGCACATATTTAAGGTCGGCAAAATCCATTCCGCCAGTAAAATGCCCCACTATTGGCATGATTATATCATTTGTAAATCCTGTAACAACAAGCCCTACAGCTCCAGCCAGAATTACGGCAACAGCCAAATCGACCACATTACCGGTCATAATAAAATCTCTGAAATCTTTTAACATATTGATTGGTTTAGTTGTTAATAGCCACTAATTTAGTTAAAAAGAATTCATTTCTAAAAAAATTTGTTTGATAAATTTACTTTCTCAGCACTACTCGCTTCACTCTTTGTGAAATTGCAGTTATCAATTCATAGGAAATAGAATTGATGGCAGCAGATAGCTCTTCAGCAGTTGTGGAAGGCCCAAAAATAATTGCTTCATCTCCTTCTTCACAATTTATATTAGTTACATCAACCATAATCATATCCATACATACATTTCCAAGAATAGGGGCCTTTTCATCATTAATAGTGACCCAACCCTTGCCTTTGCCGTAGGAACGTGGAATACCGTCTGCATGCCCAATAGAAAGCGTAGCCGAACGAGTTATTTTTTCAGCAATAAATCCACGGTTGTAGCCCACACTTTCCCCTTTTTGAACGGTGTGAATTTGTGAAATAATCGTTTTTAAAGTTCCGATAGGTTTTAAATGTTTGTTTTCTTCTTTATCGTTTCCAAAGCCATAAAGACCAATTCCTGTTCTAACCATATCAAAATGTGCTTCGGGATAATTGATAATGCCAGAAGTGTTTGCACAATGGAGCAAAGGTTTGTAGCCAAGTTTGGATATTAATTTTTCGGAAATTTTTCGGAATGTTTCAATCTGACCGAGAGTGAATTCTCTAAGATTTAAATCTTCACTCGCAGCAAGATGCGAAAAAACTGATTTTACTTTTATACTTTGGCTTTTGGACAGTATTTCGGCAATCCATGAAATATCTTCCTCAACAAAACCCAAACGATTTAAACCTGTATTGAATTTTAGATGAATTGGATAATTGGTCTGCTTTTTTTCTTCCGCAAAAGCTATAAATTCTTCCAAAATTTTCCGTGAATAAATGCTTGGTTCCATGCACCGATCCACAATCTCTTCAAAATTAACGGGAAGAGGATGCAGTACTAAAATCGGGGTTTCAATCTTTGCATTTCTTAGTGTTGTGCCCTCGTTGGCATAGGCAACTGAAAAGTAATCAACGCCCAGTTCCACAAGCTCCTTTGCAACAACTACAGAATCGCTTCCGTAGGCAAAGGCTTTCACAACGGCAAGAACTTTAGTTTCAGGTTTTAATTTTGAAGTAAGGTATCTGTAATTATCGTCAAGTGCATTAAGGTCTATCTCCAATAATGTTTCTTTGGCTTTGGGCATATTATGCTTGTTTTCCAGTTTTTTCGGAAGATTTGTTCTCATTAATTTCTTCGGCATCCTTCACTTCCAGTTTTACTACTTTATCCCGAAGTTGTGCTTTATAAAAAGCCGCACGGCTCAAAGGCTCATATTCTTCGGTTTCCCCGAGCAAAACCAAGGCTTCACTTTTTGCTTTTCGATAACTGTAATGAGCTAGATTTCCAGTACGGGTACAAACTGCATGTACTTTGGTAACATATTCAGCAGTTGCCATTAAAGCCGGCATGGGGCCAAATGGGTTTCCTTTATAGTCCATATCGAGCCCTGCAACAATTACACGTACGCCCCGATTGGCGAGGTCATTACACACTTTTACGATTTCGTCATCAAAAAATTGAGCTTCATCAATACCAACTACATCACAATTATCTGCTAGGATTGGAATATTTGCTGCAGCCGGAACAGGCGTAGAACGAATCTTATTACTGTCGTGGCTGGTTACAGCATCTTCAGCATATCGCGTGTCTATTGAAGGTGTGAAAATTTCTACTTTCTGACGGGCAAATTGGGCACGTTTCAACCTCCTGATAAGTTCTTCGGTCTTTCCTGAAAACATAGAACCGCAGATAACTTCAATCCAGCCAAATTGTTCTTTCTGATTTACGGTATTTTCAAGAAACATAGTTTAATTTTACGCGAAACATTAGGCATCAATAATATTTCCAAAAGAATATTCAACTTGAAGATTGCTTGAAACCATTAAAAATTATGGATTTAAACAAGAAAACAAAAATAGTTGACGTTTACATAAAGGATGCGTAAATTTATAAAAACAAAATAGAAATTCAGTTTAATTTAAAAAGATATGAAGAAGAAAATCCGCGAGCAGGTAATAGTGCTGGCACAGCAATTGATTGATGAAGAGAAAACTTTTAAAACCGCTTCCATAAAGAGGTTGGTGAGCGAATTATATGAAAAATTGGCCATTCTTGAATATCTTGAAAATCAAGTTGGAGATGATTCACGAGAACCTAATGTAGAATCTTTAGACTCAAAAAGTTTTAGGGAAGAAAATTGGTTTACGGAGCCCGAACCCGTGCCACAGCCCGATCATAAAGAAGATCTTATTGAGCCCCTAATGGAAAAAATAAAAGATATTGTGGCGCAAATGCCAGAAGAAAGTGAACGCATTGATGAATTGCTGGACGAAATGCTTCCTAAAAATCAAGAAACAGTTCGCCCCCAGATTGAAGAAAAACAATCTGTAAAATACACGAAAAACGATTTAGAAGAATTTGCTTCAAACTATCAGCAAATGCCCGAATTTGAGCGTAAAACCCTAGAGCTTTTCCCAAAATCCATTGAAGGAAAAGAGGCCAGTAAAACAATGACCGAATCTCGCGCCAGATCTTTGAATGATTCAATAAACAAAGGATTGAACATTGGGCTAAACGACCGCTTGGCATTCATAAAACATCTTTTTGAAGGACAGGCCGAAGATTATACCCGCGTGCTTTCACAGATAAACACCATGGAAAATTATGAAGAAGCCCAAAGTTTTATAAAGGGCAAAGTGAAGCCAGATTATAACTATTGGCTAAACAAAGAAGAATATTCTGAGCGGTTTATGCACATTATAGAAAAAAGTTTCAACTAAACCCGCATTTATGGCAGCCCAAAAAATCATCTATTGGATAGCCACAGGACTAATCAGCGCCCTGTTTCTGTATTCGGCATTTATGTATTTAACAGACACCGCGGTAATTGAAGGCTACTATCAGGATTATCAATATCCATCCTATTTAGTAATTCCGATGGCCCTTGCAAAAATTTTAGCAATCGTTTTTATCTTATTGCGAAAACCGAAATGGGTAATGGAATGGGCCTACGCCGGACTTTTTTTTGATATGACACTTGCGTGCTTTGCGCATTATAACATCAGTGATCCTGGAATTACCTTACCCTTAGTGGGAATTGTATTATTGCTAACTTCCTATTTCTTTGGGAAAACAGTTCGCCCTTAAACTATGGCAAAACTCTATTTGGTGCCCACGCCCATCGGCAATTTAAAAGATATGACCTTTCGCGCTATAGAAGTACTGAAAGATGTAAATCTCATCCTAGCCGAAGACACCCGAAACAGCGGAAAACTTCTGAAGCATTTTGAAATCGGTACTCAAATGCACTCCCACCACATGCACAACGAGCATAAAACGGTGGAAGGCATTGTAAAAAGAATTCAAAGCGGTGAAAACATTGCGCTAATTAGCGATGCCGGAACTCCAGCCATTAGCGATCCTGGATTTTTATTGACTCGCGCCTGTGTGGAAGCTGGTATTGAAGTAGATTGCCTTCCCGGTGCCACCGCTTTCGTTCCAGCATTGGTAAACAGCGGATTTCCAAATGATAAATTTATTTTTGAAGGCTTTCTCCCCGTTAAAAAAGGAAGACAAACCCGACTCGAACTTTTAGCCGAAGAAACTCGCACAGTTATTTTTTATGAATCACCGCATAAGCTGCTTAAAACACTCGCCCAATTTGTTGAATTTTTTGGAGCAGAAAGACAAATTTCCGTTTCGCGAGAAATCACGAAGCTACATGAAGAAACCGTTCGGGGTTCTGCGGAAGAAGTTTTAAAGCATTTTGAAAACAAACCGCCAAAAGGTGAGATTGTGGTTGTTGTTGCGGGTAAGAAATGAGAAAAATCTATTGAAAAAAATAACGAATGAGAGAGCTTTTAGTATTAATGATTTTAATTGCTTTTTCTGGATGCAAGAAATCTGATGCTGAAAAAAAGGAAACAATTCGCGTTTCCGAAGAATTAAATGAAAAAGGTATTATTGAAAATTCTGAATGCCCACCAGGCTTATTATATGGAGTTGCACAGTTAGATGGTTTTAAAGTATACCTTCAAAAAACAAACAAAAGTGATTTTGAAAAACGAAACGCCGAAGACTTTATAAAATTCCATAAAACAGAAAATAGTGATTCATTAGAAAAAGCAGTTCAAAAAAGGTTCCCAGATATTTTCTACAAAAATGATGGCTGTTATTTATTCCACTCAAAAAACCAAAAGGAAGAGATTATTGTAATGAATTATATTTCTCCAGATACGAAGAGTTCTGGGGCATATAAGTTTGTTGGCTCATACAAAGACTTCATTTTAATAAATAAGCAATATTATGAAGGAGAAGGTTATCTTGTTATTAATACAGCTAATAGAGAAATGTATTCATTTGCAAATGAACCAAGGTTTATGAACGAACACAGATTATATAGCCTCGGAGATAATTATGGCACCACAGATCTGCAAGTATATGATTTCGAAGAAGACAGGTATATGGCAATCGAAATTAGTAACTTACAAGGTTTTAGACCTAGAGAAAATTATCCTCATTATAATGGATCTCTCGTTAGTATAAAGTTCGATCATTCATTAGGTTCTAGCTTTTATGAATTTCATATCCAAGAAAATTCTCGCTAATTTTTTTCTTTATATATGTTTCCCTTTATTCCACCCATGCTTTCCAAGATATTGCTCCCCACTTTCTATAGCGCCATCTTTTAGACAACGCAACGGAAAGTTTTAAAAAATCAAGAAGAAAAAAGTTCTTGATTTTTTAAAACAACCACCATACACCACGGGAACTAAACATGCTTCCCCTTATTCCATCCATGCTTCCCAAGATACTGCTCGCCACTTTCCACCGCACCATCTTCAATGGAAGTCCCCATAGAATCATTCCAGCGGTTTAAATATCCAAAGAGTGAAATAACGCCTAACATTTCCACGATTTCACCTTCGTTCCAGTATTTGTAAAGTCTTTGTTTAATTTCTTCATTAACTACATTTGGTACTTGGCTGGCGGCCAAAGAAAAATCGAGCGCAGCACGCTCAGATTCCGAAAAAGCGGAATGAGTTCTATATTCCCAAATATTGTCCAATTGCTCCTGCTCCGCTCCGTAACGTTCTGCAGCGCGAATGGCGTGTGCTTGGCAATAACGGCAACCCGTGGCATTGCTGCTTACCCAAGCAATCATTCTTTTTAAAGCTGACGTAACCTTGCCTTCATTTGCCATTACTGCTTTATTGAGATTTATAAATGCTTTGCTAATTGCTGGACGATGCTGCATAGTGAGCACGCTGTTTGGGCAAAAGCCAAGTGTTTCGTTAAAAAATTCAGCCAATTGTTTAGTTTCGGCGTCGTGGTTTGGGGAAAGTGGGGTTACTAATGGCATTTAAAATATTTTTGAACTTCCAAAATACAAAATAGAATTTGTAATTTTACAACTCTCCCCTTTATTTAATATTCACAACCAATCCATTTTTGGAATTTGTAATTTTAATCTTTTGAATTTACGAAGTATATGCGCTGGACCATAAAACCAAAACCCGATCCCGAAAAAGTGAATTCGCTTTCAAAAGCTTTGAAGGTGGAACCAATAATCGCTTCCCTTTTGGTACAGCGCGGTGTGGAAACTTTTGAGGAAGCCGAAAAATTTTTCCGCCCAAGTCTGGACGATCTTCACAATCCTTTTTTAATGCAGGATATGGACAAAGCCGTTCTTCGAATTGAAAAAGCAATCGAAAAAGAAGAAAATATTTTAATCTACGGCGATTATGATGTGGATGGAACTACAAGTGTAGCGCTGCTTTCTTCATATTTAAAAAGTTATTATCCAAATGTTTCAACTTACATTCCTGACCGATATGACGAAGGTTACGGAGTTTCCTATAAAGGAATTGATTATGCTGAGGACAATGGTTTTTCGCTAATCATTGCCTTGGATTGCGGTATAAAAGCAATTGAAAAAGTGGCTTATGCTTCTGAAAAAAATATCGATTTCATTATCTGCGATCACCACCGACCGGGAAAGGAAATACCAAAAGCCATTGCGGTGCTCGACCCAAAACGCGAAGATTGTGAATATCCGTACAAAGAACTCTGTGGTTGCGGCGTTGGGTTTAAACTGATTCAAGGGTTGGCAACAAAAAGAGACCAGAAAATTGAAGATTTGTTGCTTTATTTAGATCTGGTAGCCACCGCAATTGCGGCAGACATTGTTCCAATCACTGGCGAAAATAGAATACTCGCACATTACGGACTGAAAGTGATAAACAGCAATCCGCGGACGGGAATTCAGGCAATTTTAAAACAAGTAAAAAAAGAAACGCTCACCATTACTGATGTAGTTTTCATTATCGCTCCACGCATCAATGCCGCCGGAAGGATGAAACACGGAAACCACGCCGTCACCTTACTTACAGAAACTGATTCTGAAAAAGCTGAAACCTATGCTGCTGAAATTGAAACCTTCAACACAGATCGCAGAGAAGCCGACAAACAAATTACAGAAGAAGCGCTTCAGCAAATAATTCAAAATAAAGAGGAAGAACGAAAGACCACGGTGGTTTATCAAGAAAACTGGCACAAAGGCGTTATCGGTATCGTGGCTTCCCGCTTAACCGAAACCTATTATCGTCCAACTTTGGTGTTTACAAAAAGTGGTGAGAAGCTTGCTGCTTCCGCCCGTTCCGTAAAAGGTTTTGATGTTTACAATGCTTTGGAAAGCTGCTCAGAGCATATTGAACAATTTGGCGGACATATGTATGCGGCGGGTTTGACCCTTTTCGAAAAAGATTTCGAAAACTTTAAAAATGAATTTGAACGTGTAGTTTCTGAAACTATTGATCCGCATTTACTTACACCTGAAATTAGAATAGATTCCGAAATTGATTTAAATGAAATTACTCCAAAATTTTTCAGAATTTTAAAACAGTTTGCACCCTTCGGCCCAGGAAATATGACGCCAACGTTTATGACACAAAACTTAAAAGATACTGGCTGGGGGAAATGTGTTGGTGAGGACAAAACACATCTACGTGTTGTGGTGAAGCAAGGAAATTCCAATCAATTTACAGGAATTGGTTTCAGTATGGCTGAAAAAAGTGATATTGCTTGCAACGGAAAACCCTTTAAAGCTGCCTATTGTATTGATGAAAACGAATGGCAGGGAAATGTGAGCTTACAGCTTCGTTTGAAAGATATTATGGAGTAAATGTTTTCAGCTCAAAATTTTCCCCATTAAAAACGCCGTAGGTATAATGGTTTATCCAATCGCCAAGGTTATAATATTTTGAGTTTTCACCTACTTTAATTTCCATTGGTAAATGACGATGGCCAAAGATGAAATAATCAAAATGCTTACTTTCCAGTTTTCGTTTTGAATATTGTGCCAGCCATTCCCGATCTTCACCCAAAAACTGCTTATCCTCGTCGCCAGAAATCAATTTATTTTTTACTGAAAGATGCTGTGCCACACGCACGCCAATATCTGGATGTAACCAACGGAAAAGCCATTTAAAGAATGGATTGGTAAACACTCTCTTCATTCTTTTGTAACCTTTATCACCCGGACCTTTTCCGTCGCCGTGGCCTATAAAAAAATGCTTGTTATTAAATACAAATTCCTTGGGGTTATGGTAAACGGGAATATTCAGTTCCTTTTCAAAATAGTCGTGCATCCACAAATCGTGATTTCCTACAAAAAAATGTATTTGAATACCACTATCACGAAGTTCAGCCAACTTGCCTAAAACACGTATAAAGCCTTTTGGCACAACGGTTCTGTATTCAAACCAAAAATCGAAAAGATCACCGAGCAAGAAAATTACTTCAGCGTCGTGTTTAATACTGTCCAGCCATTTCACAAAAATTTTTTCGCGTGGCAAGCTTTCGACCTGTGTGGGCGCGCCAAGATGGTTGTCGCTAGAAAAGTATATTTTTTTACCTGGCGGAATTTGCATATTCAAAGATAGGAAAGAGATTCGGTTTAATTATCCCCAGCAAACCACTCTGCATAACTGCTGTCGGTTTCCTGTAATTTTAGGGAGTGAAGCTGAATATTTTTTGGTAAACGGTTTTTTATTTTTTCAGAAAAATCAATTACCATCATTTCGCTGGTTGGCTGATAATCTACGAGTAGTACACTGTGGCCGCGATCGCTTAATTCTTTTGCCAATTCTACGTGCGGCGTGTTTTTATTGAAAACGGTGGAATGATCAAAAACATCTACAATTTCTTCCTTTACTATTTTTTTTAGATCGCCAAAATCTATAACCATCCCAAATTTTACGTTTTTGTTATCTTCAATTGGAGCACCAATTACGGTTACAGAAAGCTTATAACTGTGCCCGTGAACATTTCTACATTTACCGTCGTAGCCGTATAGGGCGTGACCGGTTTCAAAAGAAAAAATTTTGGTAATTCGTATTGCTTGCATGGCTTTACTTTAGGCTTCAAAGATACTGTTTTTGAAAGGAAAATTATTTTCTGAAAACCTATAGATTTCTAGCATATATTTGTCCACTTTTTTAAAGGAAACGAAAATGACCGAAGAACTTTTTGAACAACTGGAATTTATTGAAAACCCGCTGTTTGAAAATATTATTGCCAACCTGCTTAAGCAGCAATACAGCATTGTAAATAATTTTTTTTCTTCGGAAGAAGTTGCCATTTTACGCAATTCATTACTTGCGAAATATGAAGCAGATCGTTTTAAAAAATCGGCAATTGGCAATCGTACCAACGAAGAAATTGATAAAACGATACGCGGCGATTTTATTCTCTGGATGGATGAAAAGAATGCTAATGATGCCGAACTGCTTTTCTTCAAGAAAATAAATGAGCTTGTCAATTACTTAAATAAAACCTGTTTTTTAGGAATTCTACATAAAGAGTTTCACTACGCCGTTTATCCCAAAGGCACTTTTTACAAGCGGCATTTAGACACTTTTCAAAACGATGATCGTCGAAAACTTTCCATTGTTTGCTATTTGAACGAGGATAATTGGCTTCCCGAAAATGGTGGCGAGCTTACTATTTATACTGAAAAAGAGGCATTAGGTATTTTACCACTTCCGGGACGGTTAGTTATTTTTGAAAGTCAATTGTTAGAACACGAAGTGAAAGTGGTAAAAGCTTCGGAGCGTTTGAGTATTACCGGTTGGTTAAAAACACGCTAACGCATTCTTTACTATTTTTTCTTCAATTTTTGATATACCACAACAGCAATAACTAAAACTGCCAATATTAAAAAAAGGCCGGGGCCACCGAGAAATTTAAGAATATCCATTGCTTACGATTTTTAGTAAATGTATTTAATTTTCAATTAGCGGAATATATTTTCTTCGGAATTTGATCATCAACGCTACCGCGCGATATGCTACCCAAACTATAAGTGCTGCCCAAATTCCTATTAAACCCCAATGCATATACTTTGAAAAATAGAGCACTGGAATAAAACCGAAAATGGTTGCTCCCAACAATACATTTCTTAGATAGCTCATTTCACCCAACCCCTTAAAAATGGAATCTAACGTAAATGCCATTGCGTTAAATGGCAAACAAATAAGCACCATAAAAAACATGCTATAAAATATAGAAAGCACTTTTTCATCTTTATTGAAGATAAGGCCCAAAGGTTCGTAAAGTAAAAGCCCAACCAGGACGAGCATGGCAGCAACTCCAAAATTATATAGATTTACTTTCTTGGTTAGTTTCCAAAGCGAGCTGTAATTGCGTTCGCCCAAAAGTTTTCCGCTCAGAATATTTCCTGCAGCCCCGTAACCGTCAATAAAAAAAGCTGTGAAAATCCAAATATTGAATGCTATTGTGTGTGCGGCAATATATTCCTTTCCCAAATCAGCAGCTTCGCGGGTTGCAAGAATTAGTGCAGTATTTAAAGCCACGGAGCGTAAAAAAAGATTTAAACTCATATTGACCAAGCGTTTAATTTCAGGATGTAAAGGAAGTTTCAGTTTTAATGAGATTTCAGTTTTCTTCATAAGAAAAATAAAAGCAATGATAGCCATTACTGCTTGTGAGAAAAGGCTTGCCCAAGCTGCGCCCTTAATTCCCATAGGTGAAATATATCCGTCAATTCCATAGACCAATGCGAAATCCAGACCAATATTTAGCACAGCCCCAATGGCTGCGATAATCATTGGCCAAAAGGTATTTTGAAGTCCGCGGAAGAGTCCAAAAACCGCAAAAGTGAAAAGCGTAAGCGGAAAGCCCCAAACGCGAATGTTGTAATAATCAATACTGAAAGAAAGAATCATTCCTTCAGCATTAAGTAATTTAAAAATTTCTTCAACAAAAAAATAGGTTGAAAACAATACTATTATGCTGAGGGCAATATTGAAATAAATTGCTTGCGCAGGAAAATTGTGAAGATCCTTTAATTTTCCGGCACCCAGATTTTGTGAAACAATGGCAGAAATAGCACTTCGGGTCTGCCCTAAAATCCAAATTAAAGCTGAAAGAAAAGAACCAACAATCCCTACAGCTGCAAGAGATTCGATACCGAAATCTTTTATATTTCCCACAACAGCGGCATCTGTGGCAGAAAGTACCGGCTCTGCAATCCCAGAAATAATAGCTGGAATGGCGAGTTGTTGGATTCGTTTAAAAGAAATGTCTGTATGTAGCATTTTGGAAAAGCAAAACTACGGAAATGTGAAAAGTATAGCAGAATGGTTTTGATATAAAAATTTATAATTATTTCAAATTGTTAAACAATTATACGTTTAATGATATTTAACCTTAATTTTGCATTCAATTAAAAAAGAAGTTTCAGATTATGAAAAATATTTTGGTACCCGTTGGGTCTTCACCAAACTCAATCAGTAATTTACAATATGCCATAGATTTGGCCGAATCTATAAGTGCGAATGTGTATGTGGTTTCTGTATTTCAGGAACTTTCAAAAGTTGGCGGTCTTTCAAAAGTGAATGCCATTTTAAAAGAAGAATCTGAAAACCGTTTGGATGAAGTGCTTTCACAAGTGGATAAAAAGGGAGTCCAAGTAATTGCACACCCAGTAAAAGGTGAAGTTTTGGAAGGAATAGGACGAATAAGCAAACAAGTGCCAATAGATTTAATGGTCCTTTCTCCGCGAAGCAACTCTATAAAAGAAGAAGTTTATTTGGGAAAAACTTCCGGCAAACTTTTAAAACAAACAAACATTCCAATTCTAGTTGTTCCCGAAGGAGGAAAATTTCAGCCACCAAAAACGATGTTGATGGCTTTCAAAAACGGCACTTTTGAACGAGATGAACTTTTGGAAGCCGTTCGTCAATTCAAAAACAGTTTTGGTACAGAAGTTAACGTTCTTCACGTGGAAACTCCCGAAAGTACAGAGGAAATGAAAAACGTAACCGATAATTTAAAAGCATTACAGACTACTTATACACAAGTGGAAGCTGCGACAACTTTTCAAGGGGTAATTGAATATTTTCAGCAATATAATCCAGATATGCTTTGCGTCATTAGACGTAAGCGCGGTTTTTTCAAAAAGCTTTGGGAAAAGAACGAAATTCTAAAAAAGGAATTTTATACAAGCAAACCACTCTTGGTTTTACCTGTTCAGGAATAAAATAAAAAACCACCGTTTTCGCGGTGGTTTTTTGTGGAGAATATCGGAGTCGAACCGATGACCTCTTGCATGCCATGCAAGCGCTCTAGCCAACTGAGCTAATCCCCCTTAAAGTGTTTAATAGCTCGCAGAGCACAGAAACATTGACTGATTAGGATGCCAAAAATAGTAAATTTTTCAATACAAGCTTCAATTTAAAAAATCTATTGTTTTTTCAACAACTTTTTTTAAAATGTCAGGTAAACTGCTTTCCTCCCAAGGATGTTTTGCGTTAAAAACGTGGTCTGCGGCATCTATTATTACCAATTCACTATTAGTATTCCATGATTTAATCAATTTTGCTTCTTCTAGAGAAACCGTTGGATCATCACTTCCATGAACGATGAGTTGAGGAATTCTTAAATTTTCTACAGCACGATGGATTGAAAACCGGTTTTCATTTTCTTTAAAATCTTTATAAAACTGAAAGTTGTGCGGGAGCATTTGTTTCGTTCTGCTGTTTTCAACGTGTGTAATACCTGTTAGTTTCCAAGATTCAAATTCCTCCGTTCCCTCTTGAAATCGTGCTTTAAAATCACTTACACTTGCCCATGTTACCACTTTTTCAATACGCTTATCCTCTTCACCTTTTATCAATACAATGCCTCCACCCCGACTGTGACCAATTAAGGAAATGGTTGAGGTTTTCTCTGGAAAAAATTCATTCCCATTTTCAATTTCATTTAAAACTCTATCCAAATCATCCAGCTCCAAACTAAAATTATTTTCAGCAAAAGCATCTAAATCCGGAAAATCTATGGGCTCTTCTATTGTACCCCCATTATGTGAAAAATTGAATTTCACAAAGCAATAGCCTGCTTCCGCAAAAGCTTCTGCAACTATATGCCACGACCCCCAATCTTTGAAACCTTTGTAACCGTGGCAAAAAATTACTACCGGTTGAGGCTCTTTGTTTTCATTATAGAAAACATCATACAGAATTGGTTTTTTATTTTCGGAAGTGAGTATTTGGTTTTTTCTAATTAGCATCAGTCTATTTCTTTTTCAATGAAGGGAATGTTTGGATCACAAATTTCTAAAATTAATTTCTTTAATTCAACTGTAAATTTCTCTAATGTATCTGCGGAAATTTGTTGATCACGCTTACTATATGCCGAAGTTTTTGTTCCAAATTTCAAGAATCCACTGCCCAAATTTTTAAATGAAATTATACCTGCTTCAGCATTATTTATAGGAATTTCTTTGTTCATCATTAAAGCATATGTCAAAATTTGAAAGGCTTTGCTGAATTTATAATCTTGGTTCAATACTTCCCAATCAATTATTTCTACATCGCCTTGATTTACCAATCCAGTTTTATAATCAATTATTCTGAGTTGGCCATTATATTCATCAACTCTATCTACTTTTCCATGTATTTTTACTGGAAAATTTAGTTCTGGAATTAGAATATCCAAAGTAAGATTAGTCTCAATTTTAATGACTTTTATACTGTTTCCAGCTTTAACATCAGAAATTTCACGATCTATAAAATTTGAGATGTAACGTTTTGCTACTTCAAAAATGATAAGATTTTTTCCTTTGGAAAAAGTGCCGCCTTTGAACGTTTTTATAAACTGTTTTGTTACTTCTTCGTGAATCTGCTCCTTCATATCCAACAAGTTCTGAATACTCAAGTTAGCCCCCTCCAAAGGTTGATAAAATGTTTCCAAAGTGTCATGGACAATGGTTCCTAAAGTATTTGCCGCTACTGTTTCCTCTACCTCTTCAAAGTCGTTCAACTTCAATATTTTCTGAAAATAAAAATCCAAAGGATTGCGGATATAACTTGTTAACGCAGAAGGCGAAAATCCCTTTTCGGCAATTTCACGAATGCGTTGCATTACAGCTTCTGTTTTTTTGATTTCCTTTAAGGACTGCTTTTTAATATGAACTTTGGGTGAAACAATTTGTTTTTCAAGAGTATGGTTTTTATGATTTTCAATTTCCAATTGTCTTATAAAACGGCTCTTTTCACCTGTATTTATACCTTCTGAATGATTGTTATAAAGTAAAGTAACACTTTTTGCGCGCTGCAATAATCTGTAAAAGTGATAAGTGTAAATAGCATCCTTTTCAGTATAAATGGGTAGATTGAACTGTTGTTTCAAATCGTAAGTTATAAAAGAAGCGTTCGACTTTCCTGAGGGGAAGATACCTTCGTTTACAGAAGTGATTATCACATTTTCAAAATCGAGTACGCGCGTTTCCAAAACTCCCATTAATTGAAGTCCGGTATAAGCGTCACCTTCAAAATCAAGCGAAGTTGAAGAAGCCATTTCCGAGAAAATAAGCAGCATACTTTTGATTGATTTAAGAAAAGGAAACTGTTCATTAAGTGCTTCAATTTTACTGAAAATTGCCGTTAATTGAGCTAGTACAACGCGATCGATTGCGTTTATTTTTTGCGTTTTTTGGAGTTCAGAAAGTATTTGTAGTGAAATATTTACAGCAGTTTTACTATCATCATTCCAATCTTTAAAAAGAAGTTGAAGGTTATTATTTTCTACATCTTTTGTAAGTTCATAAAGCTTTTCAGAAGAAATGTGAGTGATGTTTTCACGCGTTAGGGTATTGGCAATACTTTGTCCATTTTTAATTAAATTATTTCCCAAGGGATGATTTAAGATTGAAAGTATATCTTTATAATATAGTGTTTCTGTATCTCGTAGATGAATGGCAAAAAGTAGTTCAAAAAAAACAACTGCGGGAAAGTTTTTTAACGAGACGCCCATTGTAACATTCACATTCCTAACATTTTCCGGAAGGGAATAAAGCAAAGGAATTAGTAGATTTTCATCTCCAAGTACAATTGCAGTTTTATTTATTTCATCATCTGAAAGTTGTGAAAGCAATTCACCAACATATTTTGCTTGTCCAACATTTTTTTGAACCTCTACAAGTTGAAAATGTTTCGGTCTTTCAAAATTAGAAGAGATAAAATTGGGTGTTTCGTCTTGAAAATATTTCCACTCCTTTATATATTTTCTTACAAAGTAAGACGCACTATGTTTTGAATCGTTGTAGAAAGCAAAATCGGTATCCCAATAAATCGTGGTATCTCCAGTCTCTAAAAGACCTTGTACTATATGCTGTTCAGCAATGTTTAGGGCGTTAAAACCAATAAAAATATGTGTCTTATTTTCATTATTGTTAATATAGTATTCGAGGTTTGAAACCGCCTCGCGATATACCATACCCTGGTAGCCCACACTTTCTCTTAGCAATAGCGATTGTATGTTTTCATAAAAAGATGGGAGACTTTCCCAAAAGCGTAAATAATTATTGATTAGTTCAGTTTTTTCATCACTTACCCCCCAACGTTCCAAAGTTTTAATACTTGATAAATAGCTAAAAAATGGCTTTGGTTCAACCAAATATCGATCTATTTCATTAAAATCGTTAAGTAAGGTAGTTGCCCAAGAGGAGTAGGTTTCGAAATCATCTTTTTCAAGGATAGAAGAGGTTTCTAAGTAAGCTTGATAACTTTTGAAAAGCAATTCAGTATTGTCAATTATTGCAATGTTAGAGAGCTCTTGTATGAACTCTTCAACATCTAATATTCGTGGCGCAAATTGTGTTTTTGAAGTTTCTTTTTTTAATTCTTGCATCAAAAACCCTCCCGCTCTTTTACTAGGAAGAATAAAGGTAATTTCAGATAAATCTGAATGGTTATTTTTTATGTGGGCTAGAGTTTCTTGAAGGAATGTTACCATAGCCTAAAAATAAGAAACGCCCCCGAAAAATCGGAGGCGTTTAAATATAATTTATTTAAAACTTTCGTTTGAAATTATTTCTTTAAAGAAATTTCAACACGACGGTTTTGTTGTCTTCCTGCTTTAGTAGCATTAGTTGCAATTGGTTTTGATTCACCGTAACCAACTGAAGTCAATCTGTTTCCTTGCATACCTATAGTAGTAAGGTAATCTTTTACAGATGCAGCTCTTGCGTCAGATAATTTCATGTTTAATGCATCACTACCTTGACTGTCTGTATGTCCTTCAATTTCGAAACTTGCATTAGGATATTCTTTCATAATATCAGCAATGTTTTGAAGTACAGCGTAAGATTCTTTACGGATAGTAGATTTACCTAAGTCAAACAAAATTGTTTTAGAGTAATCATTCAATTGCTTAATGATTTCAACAGAAACTTCTGGACAACCTTTGTTAGCTACAGTACCAGCAACATCTGGACACTGATCATCTTTGTCAAGAACACCATCACCATCTCTATCTTTGTAAGGACAACCGTTGTTAGCTTTTGGACCAGCTTCGTTTGGACAAGCATCATCTTTATCAGCGATACCATCACCATCTGCATCTGGACAACCGTTAAGAGCAGCTAAACCAGCAACAGTAGGACATTCATCCTGTGGATCAGCAACACCGTCACCGTCAGTATCAGGACAACCATTGAATTCAGCTAAACCTGGAGTGTTAGGACAAGCATCATTTCTATCTTCAATTCCGTCACCGTCAGTATCAGGACAACCGTTAAATTCAGCTAAACCTGGAGTTTCAGGACATTCGTCATCTTTATCATAGATTCCATCACCATCAGTATCTTTTCCACCAAATTGGAATACAATACCAGCAGAATGTTGGAAGTGAGTGATTCCGTAGCTATCCTCAAATGCATTTTTATAAGTTGATTGTAAGTTAAGAGCTATATTGTCGTTGAACCAGAACTTAACACCTGCAATTGCATTAGCAGTACCAAAACCGATATCATCAACCCAAGTGTAACCACCACCAATACCAAGAGAAGGATCAAACCATCCACCTGGACCGTTAACTAGATTTCTGAAACTATATTTAATTTCACCATCAGCACTGTAGTAACTCAAATCATCTACAGAAATGTCGCCTAATTTATCAATTTTGTTGATAGAACCAGCGGCAGTAAATACAAAACCACTACCAATATATCTACTGATAGCAAGTCTAGAAACTGAAGGAAGAATGTTCCAGTGGTCATTTGCGTTAAAATACTCGTCAAAAATATCCCCTCTAGCAGCAGCTGGGATACGTACTTGATTCTCATTGAGTCCGGCTGGATAAACGTCAACAGCGTTTGCACCAACTTCAACAGCCCAAGGATTGTTTTCGTCTTGCGCGTTCGCTACTCCTATTCCCATGAATAGAATGGCAGCAACTAATAATCTGTTAAGATGTTTCATATTCGATTGTTTAATTTTTAAGTGTTAATTATGAGCAAAAGTAAGTTGTTAAATTTTATAAACAAAAGCAAATCTAATAAAATTTTCCTAAAATCAGTGTGTTTGATACGTAAATACTGGTTTTACTTACCAATTACCTCCAATTTTTTTCCAATCTTAATAAAGGCTTTTATTGCTTTGTCCAAATGCGCTCTATTATGCGCTGCTGAAAGCTGTACGCGGATTCTGGCTTTGCCTTTTGGTACTACTGGAAAAAAGAATCCAATTACATAAATTCCTTCCTCCAATAACATATCTGCCATTTGTTGGGAAAGCTTCGCATCATAAAGCATTACGGGTACTATAGCAGAATCTCCATCAATAATATCGAATCCCGCTTCTTTCATTCCTTTTTTAAAATAAGCGGTATTTTCTGCAAGTTTGTCTCTTAGGGAAGTGTCATTAGAAAGCATTTCAAACACCTTAATAGAAGCCCCAACAATTGCGGGTGCCAAAGAGTTTGAAAATAAGTATGGCCGAGAGCGCTGGCGAAGTATTTCAATAATTTCTTTTTTACCAGTAGTATAACCGCCCATAGCGCCACCAAGAGCCTTACCTAGCGTTCCTGTAATGATATCTATTCTGCCCATTACACCTTTTTCTTCCAAAGTCCCCCTTCCGGTATCACCTATAAAACCAGCAGCGTGGCATTCGTCTATCATGACCATTGCATCATATTTATCCGCCAAATCACAAATTTTGTCCAAGGGAGCAACTAAACCATCCATTGAAAATACCCCATCTGTAACAATAATTTTGAAACGGGCTCCCTTTTCGTTTGCAGCAATAAGTTGCTTTTCCAAATCTTCCATATTGCTGTTTTCATAGCGATAACGAGCGGCTTTACAAAGACGCACGCCGTCTATAATTGAAGCATGGTTTAAAGAATCTGAAATGATTGCATCCTCTTCGCCCAGAAGTGGTTCAAAAACACCGCCATTGGCGTCAAAAGCTGCGGCATATAATATGGTGTCTTCTGTTTGATAAAAATCAGCAATTTTTTGCTCTAATTCTTTATGGATATCCTGCGTACCGCAAATAAAACGGACAGATGACATTCCAAAACCGTGCGTGTCCATTGCATCTTTAGCTGCTTGAATCACATCTTTATGGGACGACAAGCCCAAATAATTGTTAGAACAAAAATTTATAACCGTTTCCCCAGTAGAAATAGTAATTTCAGCATCTTGTGGCGATGTTATTATTCGTTCCTTTTTATATAGGCCGTTATCCTTTATTTCTTCGAGTTCTTTCTGTAGATGTTCCTTTATTTTTCCGTACATAATTATGCTTTATTTAAAGTTTCAAAATTAAACTTTATTTATTACTATTTCACCCTCATTACTATAGATAAGCATTTTTTCTGAAACAATAAAACCCATATCCTGCAATGCATTTGCATAATCAATCAATTGATCGCTATGCCAAATATTGGGACTGCCTGTTTTATAATCAATTAAAGTTGAAGTGTTTTCTGAACTGATATTTATTCTATCGGGCCTTAAAATCAACCCATCTTTTGTAATTATGTTGCGTTCATTAAAAACCTTGTCAGTTCCATCAAACAACTTTTTTAAATTGGAATGGTAAACAATTTGATCAACTGTTTTCTTTAGAGTATCAAACTCATTCTTTGGAATAATTGCCCGTTCTTCCAATTCATTCAAAACGCGCTCGGCATCAGCTTCCGAATAAATTTGAGCCATAGTATCATGAAGCAGATTTCCGGCAGTAATTGCCGCAGCCGTGTCAGTATCTAAATAAATATCTTCCGAAGAAACTATTTTCAATCCGTGCACATTGGGGTTGCTTGAAAGATATTGTGGTTCCATTTGGGAAACAATTTCTTTCTTTTTGGAAATTTTTTCTGAATTTTTCCCAAATTCATAAATCATTTGGTCGTTATTCCATATTCCCTTTTGTTTCAAAAATTCCATAAAAAGATGGTTATAGGTTGTAGGAATTCCATCTTTTGATTCGCTAGGCATTTCTGCAAAAACAAAGAGTTTTTCAACTGCTCGCGTTAAGGTTACGTATAGCAAATTAATAGTGTCCAACTCCAACTGGCTTCTGTGTTCATTGTACATTTTTTCACCAACTTCGCCATAATTTGCAATCTCAGATTTAAAATTTATTTGTGCTTCTTTAAAATTGAAATCTTCATTTTCCAAGGGATACCAAAGTTTATCGTATTTCCCATCATATAATTGAATGTCAGCAAACGGAAAAATAACAACTGGAAATTCAAGCCCTTTTGCTTTATGAATGGTCATTAATTGAACTGCATTTGTACCTTCGCTGGCGGGAATGGATGCGCTGTCCTTTTTAGTTTCCCAATGATCCAAGAAGGAAATTTTATCGGCCTGCGGCTTTTGTTCAAATTCAAATACCAAATCCATAAAACCGAAAAGATAGGCATCAGCATTACCAGCAATTTTGAATTTTTCAATACAGTATTCAAAAGCTTCGTAAAGTGAAACGGAGCGCATTTCTGAAAACGTAAAATCAACATCATGCCTTTTTAAGTTTTCAGTAAATGTATTTTCAGAAATATTTAAAAACTCGGTAAAAAAAGTATGTTTTTCTTCAGAAATATTTAGGTGGTCATGCAACAAATCCAGCAACTGAATTTTGGCTTCGTCATTGTTTGGATACAAGCAAACCTGCAATGACAAAACCAATATTTGCACTAAATTGGAAGATTGCAATAACAATGTTTCCGAAGATATTACAGAAACACCTTGTTCCATTAAAAAAGCGCCAAGCACAATTCCATCAGCTTTTTTTCGGGTTAAAATACAAATGTCGCTTTCTGAAAAGCCCTTGCTCTTTAAACTGTTAATTGATTCAAGAACTAGGTTTGAGTATGCTTGTTCTTTATCAGCCTTATTTTGTTTTTCAATGAATTCAAATTTAATGTAGCCATCTTTTTTGTTATTTTGATTTTGCTTGTTTCCATTTTTATAGAGCCTTCCGTGGTCTTCATTTGCAAAATAGGAAGAGACGAATGTGAAAAATTGATTATTGAAATCTATAATTTGGGCACAGCTACGGTAGTTTGTATCTAATGAAAGTACTTCTTTTTCCCTCGAAAAAGGGTTTGTATTACCATACAAATCCATAAACTGCTCGGGCAAACCACCACGCCATCGATAGATGGATTGTTTGGCATCACCCACGAGCAAAAGGCTTCCAGAGTTTGGCTCCAATATTTGTGACAGAGCGTTATCTATTAACGGAATCAAGTTTTCCCACTGTAATTTTGAGGTATCCTGAAATTCATCAATATAAAAGTGGCGGTATTTTTCGCCTAAACGTTCATAAATAAATGGCGCTGGCTGGTTTTTAATTTCTTTATTTATAAGCGAATTGAATTCTGAAATGGGCAGAATATTTTTTTCTTCCTTTATCGTTTCAATCTCTCGATTTACCAAATTTATTACGGAAAGCGGGGTAATGTTTTTTAAGATAGAATCGTAAAGATTGTATTTATTTACACTTTCCTTAATTTCAATATAGTTAGAAAGGAGATTTGGAATTAAATTATCAATAGTTGATACTATCAAAGCATCTTCCTTTACTTTGTAAAGTCCTTTTCCTTCTTCAAGATTTTCTTGAAGTTTGTTTGCATACACATTGTAATTTCCTTCTTTCAATTTTAGAAAGTGATTTGGCAGGGTCCCTCTCGTAAAATCTGAATGCTGCAAACCACTTTCTTCAATAAGTTGAAGTGTCTTCGAAGCTATAGTTTCAATTTCCTTCGAAAGATTTTTCTTTTTAAGAATCAACTGTTTTTTGAATTCCAAAAAATCTTCCAAGGATTTCTGTTTCAAAATAGAAACATGACTCGAATCATTTTCATTATAAAGTAATCTGGCCGCGCTGGCAATATCTCGTGAAATATCCCAAGATTTATCATCATCTGTTTTTTCAAGTGCAAAATCAAGCAACACTTTTGTAATTTCCTTGTTTTGCCCCGCTTTGCTCAATAACAAATCTACGGCCTCGGTTAAAAGTTCATTGGTTTCAAGCGTAACTTCAAAATTGGTGGCCAATTTTAAATCACGCGCAAAGGTGCGAATAAGCCGATGGTTAAATCTATCAATGGTCTCTACGCTGAATGCTGCATAATTGTGTAATAGATTTTTTAGAATTTTTCGGGATTGAATCTGTATTTCAATCAAACTTTTCCCTGTTTCATCTGCAATTTTAAGCATCATCGGCAGTGGTTCTGTAACGCTTTTATCATCACTAAAATTCACCAATGTTTCAACGATACGTTGTTTCATTTCAGCCACCGCCTTGTTTGTAAATGTAATAGCCAAAAGATGTTTAAAATAATCCTCATTTTGTGAAGAAAGGATTTGTTTCAAATATTCTTTTACGAGTGTGAAGGTTTTTCCGCTCCCTGCTGCGGCATCATAAATAGAAAAGGAGGATTGTTTTTCCAAGGTATTGTCATTTTGCACTAAAATACTGTTTTTATAGCTTTGGAATCAAATTAATCTATACCCACATAGAAATCTTATAAAATCTATAACACTTTAAAGAGTTGAGATTGTCTAAATTTGAGTGAATTTAGTAATAACCAATAAAAAAACGATATAATTATGTCATTCGAATTACCAAAATTACCGTATGCATTTGATGCATTGGAGCCTAACATCGACGCTAAAACGATGGAGATACACCACGACAAACACCACCAAGGTTATACAGATAAATTGAACGATGCCATTAAGGGTACCGATATGGAAGGAAAAACCATAGAAAATATTTTGACAAATCTTGATATGGAAAATAAAGCCGTCCGTAATAATGGCGGCGGATTTTACAATCACAGTCTTTTTTGGAAAGTAATGTCCCCAAATGGCGGTGGAAAACCTTCGGGCGATTTAGCAAAAGCTATTGATGATGCCTTTGGAAGTTTCGATGCTTTTAAAGAGAAATTTTCAGAAGCTGCAAAAACACAATTTGGTTCAGGTTGGGCTTGGCTTTGCGTTCATAAGGGCGGAAAAGTGGATGTATGTTCAACTCCAAATCAAGACAATCCGTTAATGCCAAAAGTAGGTTGCGGCGGAACTCCAATTTTAGGATTGGATGTTTGGGAACACGCCTATTATTTGAAATATCAAAATAAGCGCCCAGATTATGTAGGTGCCTTTTGGAATGTAATTAACTGGGAAGAAGTTTCTGTTAACTACGCAAAGAATAAGTAATACTTCTTATAAATATAAAATCTGGAAAAATCCGCAATCAAAATTTTGGTTGCGGATTTTTTTTAAAAAAAATAGCACGCTTGTTCAAGAAAGTTTTGGTGAAAAATTTCTAGAGTCACTTCATCTGAAAAACAATGCTCTATTTAAAATATCACTCTACTAAATTTCGCGCATAAAAAAAGGCAAACAAGTGTTTGCCTTTTTTTGCCCCAAATCTACCATGAACTTAACCTACTTATGCTAATGGTATGTTCAAATATATGTCAATAAAGTATTCAAAATTATGGTTTTAGATGAATTACCTGTTTTTTCGTTAAAAAACATATTTTGATTATAATCAGTCAAAAAATCATCTTTTGTATAGAAATTTTAACACTAAAAAAGTAGAAATAGCTCAATAACATAACCCACAATATTCTTCACCTCAATTTGGATATGAAAAAAGGCAGGCTTTCGCCTACCTTTTTTGCCCCAAATCTTACCATAGACCTAACCTACTTACGCCTTATGGTAAGTTCAAATATAATTCAACTTTAGACACTAAAGTAGTGTTAATCAACAAATTCGATTAAGTGGAGTGGGTTCCCGATAAACGGCAAAGCCTGTGTTAAAATTCAAATAAATTTAATAGGCACGCTCTGAATTACCTTCATAAAAGTTTATATAGGCACGGTTCACGACCCTATTACCACCGGCAGTTGGATAGTTTCCTGTAAAGTACCAATCACCAAGGTTTTTTGGGCAAGCTTTATGCAAATCGTCCACAGATTGAAATATAAGTTTCACTTTTGCTTGAATGTTTTCCTCACTAATTATTTCAGCTATCTTATCTGAAATCTCTTCGTCAGTAAAGGGTGCGTAAAGTTTTTTAACATGATTAATGACTGAAACATCCTCCATTTCAACCTGATCTTTACATTTGTGATAGATTTCTTCAACAATCGCATAGGTGCCACGATCTTTGTGAAGTTCCAAAGCAGCTTGAAAAGCTACCAGATGTTCAAGACGTGCCATATCTATCCCATAACAATCTGGGTAGCGAATTTGCGGTGCAGATGAAACTACAACAATCTGTTTAGGGTGAAGCCTATCAAGCATTTTCAAAATACTTTTCTTTAAAGTGGTACCACGAACAATACTATCGTCTATGATTACCAAATTATCGTCAGGTCTTACCACACCATAAGTTACGTCATAAACGTGGGCAACTAAATCATCACGACTGCTATCATCTGTAATAAAAGTTCTAAGCTTTACATCTTTTATAGCAATCTTCTCCGTGCGTATTTTATGCGATTGTATTTGCTGAAGTCTTTCTGGAGTTAACTTTTCCTTTTCGTTCAGAATAGCTTCGTTTTTCTGTTTATTCAGTTCATCCTGCGCTGCTTCAAGCATTCCGTAAAATGAAGTTTCTGCTGTGTTTGGAATAAAAGAAAAGACTGAGTTTTCAGTATCAAAATTTATTGCTTCCAAAATTTTTGGCATAATAAGCTTTCCAAGCATTTTTCGCTCTTGATAAATTTCGGCATCACTTCCACGGGAAAAATAGATACGTTCAAAGGAACAAGATCTTCGTTCCAAAGGCGCAAGTATTTCAGAAAGTTTCATGCTACCATCTTTCTTTATAATTAATGCATGACCAGGGTCAAGTTCTTTTACTTCTTCAAAAGGAACATTAAAAACGGTTTGGATTGCAGGTCTTTCTGAAGCAACTACAATTACTTCGTCATCTTGATAATAATATGCGGGGCGTATTCCGGCGGGATCGCGAAGCACGAAGGAATCACCGTGACCTAAAAGGCCGGCCATGGCATAACCCCCATCCCAATCAGCAGCAGATTTACGAAGAATTTTAGCAACATTTAAGTGTTCGGCAATATAGGGAGAGGCTTCCTGTTTAGTCAATCCTTTGGCTTTCGCCTTTTTGTAAAGTTTGCGAACTGCATCATCTAAAAAATGACCTATTTTTTCCATCACTGTAACGGTATCCGCCTTCTCTTTTGGATGCATTCCAAGCTTTATAAGATTGTCAAAAAGCTCGTTGGTGTTGGTCATGTTAAAGTTTCCTGCAATAATCAGATTACGGTGCATCCAATTATTTTGACGCAGGAATGGATGAACATTTTCAACACTGTTTATTCCAAATGTGCCATAGCGAACATGGCCCAGTAACAATTCACCTAAATAAGGAATATTCTTTTTTTGTGCGGCAACATCATCTTTATATTCAGGATGGTTTGCAAATTCTAGATTTATGCGCTCATTAATTTGTGCAAAAATATCCTGTATGGGTTGTGCTGCATTAGAACGAACACGACTAATATAGCGCTCCCCAGGGTTAACGTCTAATTTAATGCTGGCAAAACCCGCACCGTCCTGTCCGCGGTTGTGCTGTTTTTCCATCATTAAATACATTTTGTTTACGCCGTAAAAAGCTGTTCCATATTTTTCCTTGTAATATTCCAAGGGCTTCAACAGTCTTACTAGTGCAATTCCACATTCGTGTTTTAACGCGTCGCTCATATTTTTCTGAAACTATATAAATGTACAAAAAACGCCTGTCCTGAAGTCTCGGGATCAGGGCGAGTATTTATGTTAACTTGATGTCAAACTGTGTTAGGCTTTTAAATTGTTGCAAGCGCTGGTGTACTTCACTATTTGAAAGCTTTAGTAATCTCTCGGGGCCAAATTTTTCTACGCAAAACGAAGCCAGCGCCGAGCCATTAATTATGGCATTCTTCATATTCTCATAACTGTAATCTCCGGTTTTTGCCAAATAGCCTGTAAAGCCTCCTGCAAAAGTATCACCTGCTCCGGTTGGATCAAAAACTTCTTCTAGCGGAAGCGCGGGCGCAAAGAAAACATCGTCATCACTAAAAAGCAATGCTCCGTGTTCCCCTTTCTTTATAACAACATATTTTGGACCCATTTCCATAATTTTATGGGCAGCTTTTACTAGTGAATATTCACCGGAAAGTTGTCTTGCTTCTTCATCATTTATTGTAATTACATCTACTTTGGCAATAACTTTCATCAATTCACTTAAAGCGCTGTCCATCCAAAAATTCATCGTATCGAGAACAATCAATTTTGGCGAATCCATCTGCTCAATTACACTCAGTTGGACGAGCGGATGTAGGTTTCCTAACATAACCACTTCAGCATCGCGATACTTTTCAGAAACTTGTGGATTGAAATCTGCCAGCACGTTCAAATCGGTTATTAAAGTGTCGCGTGTATTCATATCATTGTGATATTTTCCGCTCCAAAAGAAAGTTTTTCCGTTTTCAACAACTTCAAGACCTGAAATATCCATTCCTTTTGCCTCAAGCATTTTGAGATCTTCCTTTGGAAAATCGCCTCCAACAATTGATACAATGGCGGCATCAACATTAAACTGTGAAGCTGCCAAACCTATGTAGGTAGCTGCACCGCCAAGGATTTTATCGGTTTTCCCGAAAGGTGTTTCAATAGCGTCAAAGGCAACGGTGCCAACAATTACAAGTTTGCTCATAAAGGGGGTTTGAAATGAGGTGCAAATTTAATCAAATTAATGATAATAGAAGAAGGATTTAAAAGCTTTGAAAATATAAGTTAGGAAAGGATTATTTTCTTCCAAAATCTGCAGGAATCTCTCCCCAGGCTTTAGTCTCCCATTTCACTATTTTAGTTTCGTATTTATTTGTTTTGAGCCAGTTTTCAGCTCTTTCAACCAATTCAAAAAGCGTTTTGTTTTTTGCAGATTGCTTTAATTTGGTATTGCACTTTTTCTTTTTTATCCACCCCATCGCAATCCGGGAATCTGTATAAAGAATGCGGTCGCTACTATGTTTTTGTAAAAATGCCAATCCGTGTACCAATGCTAAAAATTCACCAATATTATTGGTTCCCTGCTGAAAAGGCCCTTGATGAAAAAGCTGTTTTTGGGTTTGCGTCTCTACTCCACGATATTCCATTTTTCCAGGATTGCCACTAGAAGCAGCGTCTACAGCAATAGAATATAGATTTGGTTCGCCTATTTTTTGAAGCTGTTCTTTGGAAATTGTTTTTTTTACAGTCTTTCCTTTATAATCTCCGTACTCTTTATTGTAGGCTTTTTTTGCTTCGTCAAAAGTTTCAAAACTTTTGTATTGCGCGCCTTTTACGCCATCTATAGATCGTTTGCATTCTTTCCAGCTGCCAAAGATGCCAGCGGGATTGCCAAACCAAACCACGTAAAATTTCTGTTTTTTAGCCATTGCGAAGTACTTCTTCAATTATTTTCGGAAACCATTCATATTCCAATTTGTGAACTTTTTCAGCAATTATTTTTGCGGTGTCATTTTCTGAAAGCATTACTTTTTTCTGTGAAATAATTGCGCCTTCATCATAATTTTCATTCACATAATGAATGGTTATTCCCGTTTCGGATTCATTATTTTCCACTACAGCTTCGTGCACAAAATTGCCGTACATTCCTTTTCCGCCATATTTTGGAAGTAGCGCTGGGTGAACATTAATCACTTTATTTGGGAATTCTTTTAGTATAACCTCTGGAAACTTCAGCAAAAAACCTGCTAAAACGATTATGTCTGGTTTGCTTTCTTTTAAGGTTTTTAAAATTCCGTCTTTAGAAAAAAGTTCATCCTTAGTAAAGGAAATCGCTTTAATATTAAGGTTTTCGGAACGTTCCAAAACTTTGGCATCCTTCTTGTTTGAAAGCACCAGAACGACCTCGGCAAATTGGGTTCGTTGAAAGTATTTAATAATGTTCTCGGTATTGGTACCGCTACCCGACGCAAAAATTACAATCCGCTTCTTCATTCCCGTTTCCAAAAGTTTTTCTCGAAGTAAATATTAACAAATAAAACACAAAAGTAAGGCAATAGGGTTTTACTTCGCCCAAAATTGTTTAAATTGGTTTTCCCAATTTTGTTCAAATGTGAAATTTTCAAAACTATCAAAGGCACATTTTTAACATTAAATGGTGTTTTCAATTAAAATATTTTATTTTTGCCACTTATAATAAATTTAAAAATCAAGAATTATGTCAGACATTGCATCACGAGTAAAAGCGATTATCGTAGACAAATTAGGTGTAGACGAGAACGAAGTTGTAAACGAAGCTAGCTTTACTAACGACTTAGGAGCAGACTCCCTAGATACGGTAGAGCTTATCATGGAATTTGAAAAAGAATTTGATATCCAAATTCCAGACGACCAAGCTGAAAACATCGCTACAGTAGGCCAAGCAATTTCCTATATAGAAGCAGCAAAATAAGAATTCTTCTATGGAATTAAAGCGAGTTGTAGTTACAGGCCTTGGTGCCCTTACCCCTATTGGTAACAATATTCAAGAATATTGGGATGCACTTATTAGTGGGAAAAGTGGTTGTGCACCAATAACCTATTTTGATACTGAAAAGTTCAAAACAAAATTCGCTTGCGAATTGAAGAATTTCAACGCAGAAGACCATTTTGACAGGAAAGAAGCCCGAAAACTGGACCGTTTTGCCCAATATGCCCTTGTGTCTTCAGATGAAGCCATTCTCGATGCGGGAATAGATTTCATTGATGTTGACAAATTTCGAGTAGGTGTAATTTGGGGAGCTGGTATTGGCGGACTGGAAACTTTTCAAGATGAAGTCATAAACTTTGCAGAAGGGGATGGAACGCCACGTTTCAACCCCTTCTTTATTCCAAAAATGATTGCGGACATTGCCCCCGGAAACATTTCCATAAAGCATGGTTTTATGGGACCTAATTATACAACGGTTTCAGCTTGTGCCTCTTCGGCAAATGCGATGATTGACGCATTCAATTATATTCGTTTGGGTCAATGTGATATTGTGGTTACCGGAGGAAGTGAAGCAGCTGTTACCAAAGCAGGAATGGGAGGTTTTAATGCGATGCACGCCCTCTCTACTCGTAATGATAGCCCTGAAACTGCTTCAAGACCGTTTGACGCTACCCGCGATGGATTCGTTCTTGGTGAAGGCGCAGGTGCACTTATACTAGAGGAATATGAGCACGCAAAAAAACGAGGTGCAAAAATTTACGCAGAAGTTGTTGGAGGCGGTATGAGCAGTGATGCTTACCATATGACAGCCCCACATCCCGATGGAATTGGCGTAGAACGTGTAATGCTCAATTGTTTGCAAGATGCCAATATGAAACCTGAAGACGTGGATACTATAAACACTCACGGAACTTCAACAATGCTTGGTGATGTTGCCGAGTTGAAAGCTATTGTAAAGGTTTTTGGTGAACACGCTAAAGATATCAATATCAATTCAACAAAATCTATGACCGGACACCTTTTGGGCGCTGCCGGTGCTATTGAAGCAATTGCCTCTATTTTGGCAATGAAATACGGGATTGTTCCACCTACCATTAACCATACTACGGTAGACGAAAACATTGATCCTTCTTTAAACCTTACTCTAAACAAAGCTCAAAAACGCGACATAAAAGTAGCTATGAGCAATACTTTTGGGTTTGGTGGGCACAATGCTTGTGTCCTCTTTAAAAAACTTGATGCCTAAAACAATTAATGGCTTCCATTAAAAACATATTTTCTTCCCGTTCTGATAAAAACGGGGAATTTTCCAATTCCCTCAATAAAATATTGGGGTTTAAGCCCAAAGACATTTCCATTTACGAAACGGCATTTACCCACCGCTCCACAAACGAAAAAAATCTCGATGGCAGACCACAAAACTACGAAAGGCTAGAATTTTTGGGTGATGCTATGCTTGGAGCTGTAATTGCAGCACATCTTTTTAAAAAAGTACCTAATGGCAACGAAGGATACTTAACCAAAATGCGCAGTAAAGTAGTGAGCCGTGAACATTTAAACGAATTGGGCCGAGATCTCCAATTGGTTAAATTTCTAAAAACAACTGTCCCCACACAACAATTTAGTGGTAATATTTACGGAAACGTTTTTGAAGCATTGGTCGGCGCCATTTATTTGGACCGCGGCTTCAAATACTGTGAAAAGTTCATTCAAAAAAGAGTTATAAAACCTTATGTTGACATCAAAAAACTTGAAGGGAAGGTTATAAGTTATAAAAGCCTTTTTATTGAATGGTGTCAAAAACACAAGAAACATTTCAATTTTGAAATCTACGAAGATAATGGTAAGGATGAACTGAAGCATTTCGCAGTTCGCTTAAAACTTGAGAATGAAATAGTGTCTAAAGCACGTGCAACCTCTAAAAAGAAAGCTGAGGAACGCGCCGCAAAAAGAGCTTTTTACAAACTTAAGATTAAGGTTGATTCCGAAAAACCCTAGATTCAAAAGTTATATTTCCATCAAATTTTCTATTCCAAACTAAGTAATTTAGTTAATACCTATAAAGTTGCCTATTTTTGTGAGAAGATATCTTGCAACTATCTCAAGTATCACTAAAATGCTGAAAAATATATGGCACATCACAAATTAATTTTTGATGAAGATTTTGAAGAGCCTTATACGCTCATAGCCATTCATTGTAGTGAGGAAGCCTATAAAATGGCATACTTGATGAACCAGCACCTCAACCTAAGGTTAAAAAGAAAACCAACTGATCTAGATTTTTCAACGGAAGGATTGCTGATTACCTTTCCGCTATATAATTTTGAGGATGTTCATAAATACACTCACTTTTATTTAATTGCGAACAAATGCAAGTCGGTTGAAGCGAGTTTACAAAGTTCTGGAGGTTTGTTTGCTGAAATGGTTTCCGAAAAATCTACAGTTCACTATTTGCTGCCAGAATTCAAAAAAGTAGATTATGTTCTGAAAATTTATTCAGATTTCGAAACCGTTCCGCTGCGAAAATTTCTTTCAGAAATAAACGAAATAAAACAGGTCATTTCAGCATATACGCTTGAAATGGATAATATAAAATCAAAGAATAATTTAATTCTCGATTAAATGTCAAATCAAAAAAGAACCAAAATAGTGGCCACTCTTGGCCCTGCTACTTCCACTAAAGAAATCTTGAAAAATATGATTTTGGAGGGTGTAGATGTTTTTAGGGTGAATTTTTCACATGCAGATTATGCTACTGTAAAAAAGACTATTAAAACTATCAGAACCCTTTCCGACGAACTGGATACGCACGTTGCTATTTTGGGCGATCTGCAGGGGCCCAAACTTCGCGTTGGGATGATGAAGGAAGAAGTGGTTGTGCAGCCCGGCGATGAACTTTCCTTTTGTACTGGCGAAGAATTTGAAGGCACCAAGACAAGGGTCTATATGAATTATGACAAATTTCCGCGAGATGTAAACCCTGGCGAACGTGTTCTTTTAGACGATGGTAAACTAATTTTTGAAGTACTTGAAACCAATGGAAGAGATGAAGTAAAGGTAATGGTAATCCAAGGCGGCCCGTTGCGTTCCAAAAAAGGGGTTAACCTTCCAAATACAAATATTTCACTTCCTGCCCTTACCGCAAAAGACAAGGCAGATGCCATTTTTGCTATTGAACAAAAAGTAGATTGGATTGCACTTTCCTTTGTACGCCACGCTGAAGATTTAAAGGAATTACAAGCAATTATTGAAGCACACTCGGAATATAAAATTCCTATAATCGCAAAAATAGAAAAACCCGAAGCAGTTGCAAATATTGATAAAATTGTTGCCTATTGTGATGGCTTAATGGTTGCCCGTGGCGATTTGGGTGTAGAGGTTCCCGCTGAGGAGGTTCCGCTTATTCAAAAAGAATTGGTGCTTACAGCAAAACGTGCGCGTATTCCCGTAATTATTGCCACCCAAATGATGGAAACAATGATTACCTCGCTAACGCCAACCCGTGCTGAAGTGAATGACGTAGCAAACTCTGTAATGGACGGTGCCGATGCGGTGATGCTTTCTGGTGAAACTTCCGTCGGTAATTATCCAGTGGCAGTTATAAAAACAATGACTAAAATTCTAAAAAGCGTAGAAAATTCTGAATTGATTCACGTACCTCACGAACCACCACAAATAAAAACAAACCGTTACGTTACAAAATCCATTTGTTATCACGCTGCGCAAATGGCCAATGAAATTGAGGCGCAAGCTATTTGTACATTGACGAATAGCGGTTATACAGCATTCCAGATTTCCGCTTGGCGGCCCTCAGCTTTTATCTTGGCGTTTACCAGCAACAAACGCATTCTCGCCCGTTTAAATTTATTATGGGGCGTAAAAGCGTTTTATTACGATAAATATGTAAGTACAGATGAAACTGTAGATGACGTAAACAGGATTGCTTTTGAACGCGGTTACGTACACAAAGGGGATTATTTAATAAACCTTGCGGCTATGCCCATTGTAGATAAAGGAATGGTGAATACCTTGCGGGTTACGCAGGTGAAATAATAAAGATTTTATTCCTTGATAATTTTTTTTACAAGCTCTCCACTATCGGTTGTTATTCTTAAAAAATATATACCGCTTTGAAGAGTTGAAATATCTACTTGCTGAATGTTTCCATTTAATTGAAGGACTTTTTTGCCCAATATATTAAAAACGGTAGCACTTTCAATATTTTCAGTTTTTGAGTTTATAAAGATCAATCCATTTGTGGGATTCGGATAAACTTTTAAAGAATTTAATTGGTTTTCCTCAATCCCTATAATGGTATGATTTTCAAACCAATATATAGTCTTTTCTGATTGTGATGCGGAAATGGGATCCATATCTCCATCATTATCTATGTCTGCCGCTGTTACTGTTATAGCAAATTCAAAATTATCCTTAATAATATTGGCACTGCCGAAACCGCCCAAGCCATCCAGATTTTCATACCAACGCAGAAAACCAGGTGCCAAGGTTAGAACATCAATATCGTCATCATTATCTAGATCAACAGGAAAAATATAAGTTGTAACAACAGAGGAATCTATGGTTTTTTCCAAACTAAAATTGCCCTGTCCGTCAAGATTCTCCCACCACGCGAAAACACCGGCACCCACAGCAGAACCAATTACATCTAGGTCATTATCCCCATCAATATCTGCTAAAAAAACTGATAGAACTGCTGCTCCAGGCGATCCAATTTCTTTTGGAGGTCCAAAAGCACCTTGACCATCCATATTTTCAAACCAAGACATAATATTAAAATTAAGTGTTCCTGCCACAATGTCCAAATCACCGTCACCGTCTATATCGCCAACATCTATTGCCGAACCATTTACGTAACTTGAAATAATAATATTGCCATTGTCAAAGTTTCCATTTCCATCCAGATTTTTATACCAGGTTAAAGCGTCATCATCAATAGAACCAATTATAAGATCATTATGTCCATCACCATCAATATCCCTAACGAGTATGGCACGCTCCCCGCTAGTATTAGGAGTGGCAATTACAGTTCTAGGTCCAAAATTACCCAATCCGTCCAGATTTTTGTAACTAACAAGATTTGGAGCAATTGTAAAAGGAGAAGAACCCAAAACATCTAAATCGTTATCTCCATCTATATCTCCAACAGCCATATTTCTTGGTTCATAAATAGTTCCGATTTCCTGTCCCACACCAAAATTACCCAAACCGTCTATATTTTTATACCAAACAAAATTTTGAGCTGGGTAATTATTAATGTTTAATACATCAATATTTCCATCTTTATCAATATCTCCAACAACAACCTGTAATGGTCCTCCTTGTGTATTGGATGTAACAATTCTTTCTGTCCATTGCGCCATAAGCGGCGTACACATAAGTAAGAAAGCTAATATGTAAATAGTTCTCATAAGTTTAAAAAAAATGGGCTCATCCTTTTATAGGATAAGCCCGTTTGTTATTAATTACTGTTATTCCTTAAAAATAACAGTTTCTTGGGTTGCCCCCTCATCATAATTTTTTTCAACCTTATAAAGCCCTGGGTTCAATTCATCCACTAAATATGGATTGTTTATGCCCAACGAATCTTTGGGGGTAATGGTAACATTGCCATTTAGCACTCCATCATTGAACCTTGTAATACTGCCGCTTTTTGGTCCTTTATTATAGTTATCGTAACATCTGCGTACAAGAACTGCCCCGCATAAGGTAATACCCAAATTTATTGCGGAGTGGTTGGGATGCGTTATTTTACTGAAATCGGTTTCATATTTACTTATGGTCAACAAGGAATTATTTGTATACGTAAATGATGTGTCATAATAATTCGAGGGTTGTGGACAGTCACAACTACACTCAAAAAACCGATAATCAAAGCCGGGTTGAAAGAGTGGTGGAGCTGGTTCTGTTGTACCATTTAAATAGTATTCACCAACATAGAGTTCAAATAACGATGCAATATCAGTGATAGTGGGTGCAAAAAGTCCGTTCACATCATCTTCAATTGCTTCCCGAGCTCTTATTCCCTGACCATTTGTTAAAGGGGATTGGGCATCCATGCAATCATAGGCGTCACTAAGAACATTGATAACATCTTCATGGGTTGGAATGTATGCATCACCATCATAATCCACTTGAGTTCCGTCATTATCATATGTGCAATTGGCAGATATATAAGGATAATTGCCGTTTGCATCCCTATATCCAGGATTAGCGGCGGTATCTACTACTAAATCTCCAGCTTCATCAGCATTATAATCAGGATCATTAACGTCTCTTGTAACTCTTTCTCCATTGAAACCTCTAGAGGAGCGGGTATGGATAAGATTTAAATTGTGTCCTATTTCATGAGTTATGGTAGCTTTTGTCAATCCTGCGGCACCTACGCCAGATGTAGTAACATTATAGCCCGGAGAGATTCCTCCAAAAGACCCCCAGCCAAATACATATACATTAAATGCGTCTGCTTTTTTATATCCATTGGCATTTGCCCAAGAGATAAGACCAGAAAACTGTGAGGTATTTTCCATAACAAAATGACCATCGGGATCATTAGGCAGCGTGGGACTTTGTATCTTCTCAAAACCCTTATACTTAAAGAAAATATTGAACTGATTATATAGAATGTTCAGGCTGGCGACAGCTGTAAGTACATCGTGAGCTTGATCTGGAAAATAATCAACGCCATCGGGATGTTTGATTCCCCAAAAATATATATTGAGAACTATGGGTTCACAATCTGCATCAAAATAAGCACTGTCCGTAGAGTGGCTGTAAACTCCTGCAGGATCAGAAGTTGTTGGTTCGAGTGTTGCACATTCTGGATTGTCTTGTTGTGCGTTCATACAAAATACATTTACGATAAATGTACAAAAAAGTAATTTGAGTAATAGGTTGGTTGGTTTCATAAAAACAGTATTTAGTTAAACAATAATTGTGAAAATTAGCTTTCTAAATAACTCGGGAGGAAACCAAATATAAAACAAAATTCTTAATGTAGTACTATAAGGTTACAAAAAATATTAAATATTCAAAGAATTTGCTTACATGTCATTTGTAAATGAAGAACAGATTTTAAAACTTAAAGCAAGCCTTCCTGTGAGCTTAGGCTTAGCTATAAAAATGGCAAGAAAAAGAAGTAATCTCACTCAAACAGAACTGGCAGCACTTACTCTAAAAGATAGGCAATACATCTACAAAATAGAAAAAGGAAAGGTTACCCCAAACATTGTTACTATTGGTGTTATAGCCAAAGCATTGGATATTTCTATTTCAAAATTATTGGAAGATTTATAAAACATTTGTTCTTTAATCCGCAACCTCAACCTTCTCAAGCTTCATCCCATCCGTTTCTTTGGTAATGGTTACCGTATAACCAAAACCAGTTGTTTTGTAGTTATAAACTATTTTCTGAAGTTCATTTTCGTTTCGGGAAATCTGAAGCTCACTAATAAAATCAGTTTTCATTTTATCGCCGTTTTGTTGGGTTTCATTGTTGGAACCTTTCGGGTTTGGGAAAGCAAATGCCTTTGGAATTGCAAAAAGTTGCTGCGCCGTAAAAAAAGCTTCGTGCCATTTATCAGTCGGTAAAATCAAAGTTTCGGTTTTGGTGGGTTTGCTTGTAGTACCACCCGTAGCTTCGGAATAATTCACTTTCGAAAAATCTTTCTTTAATTCTTCAGCATAGTTTTTTGCAGAGGCATCTTCTCCGGGAGGAAAAAATTTCGACATAAAACCATTAAATGCATACCCCTTTTTGTTATTGTATTCAATCTCATCCATCGCGCCATCAATTCCACCCACGTTCATCGTTGTTTTCCCTTCGGAATTTACAAGTTTAACTTTTGTTCCCAACGGCATGACGGCCAACTTTGCACTTTGAAGATTCGGAAATTCACGCAATGTCAGCCCACTTACTGCTGAAACATACATTGCATCGGGAGCGGTTTCTGCGGGAATGGAATCTGTTACAACAGTCTGGGTTTCTTCACTGTTTTTGGCGTCATTTTTACAGGAAAAAAGAAAGGTGAAACCTGCAAGGGCAAGGATGGAAAAAGCTACGGTTTTCATAAATCTGGAGTTTAAAATTAGTTAAAGGTACGTAGTCTTTTTTTCATAATTAAAATTCAAGTTTTAGTTGTACGTCGATTGATTCTTTTGGAACCTGCTTTTTCTTTGGCGTTTCGTTGTTTAGGTTTGAAATTGAAATTCCCAACAACCGTACCGATTCCTTCATTTTTTCCTGAAATAACAATTCTTTAACCACATCTAAAATCAATTCTTTGGAAGCAATGAAAAGCGGAAGTGTTTTACTGCGGGTTTGAAGTGTGAAATCTCGATATTTTATTTTTAAGGTAACCGTCTTTCCTGCGAGTTTACTTTTATGCAAACGCTTTTCAACTTCAGCGGCAATTTCTTCAAGTCGCTCCAGCATAAAAATTTCCGAAGAAATATTCTCTGAAAAGGTATGTTCCGCCGCCAATGATTTTTGCGTTCGTGAAGGTTTCACTTTACTGTTGTGTATTCCGCGAACCACATTGTAATAAAAACCCCCACTTTTCCCAAAGTTTTCTTCCAAAAATTCAATTGATTTTCCCTTCAAATCCATTCCAGTGAAAATTCCCAATCGGTACATTTTCTCTTTTGTGACTTTCCCAACACCATAAAATTTCTTCACATCCAGCGTTTCCAAAAACGGAACAACATCCTCGGGACCAATTGTTTTTTGACCGTTCGGTTTGTTGATGTCACTTGCAATTTTTGCTACAAATTTGTTCATCGAAATTCCTGCAGAAGCATTCAACCCCGTCTTTTCCTTAATCTTTTTACGAATTTCAGTTGCAATCATTGTTGCACTAGGATTGCCCTTTTTATTTTCAGTAACGTCCAGATAAGCTTCATCCAAAGAAAGTGGCTCCACTAAATCTGTATATTCAAAAAATATTGTTCGAATTTGTTTTGAAACTTCTTTGTAACGATCAAAATTGGTTTTTACGAAAATAAGTTGCGGGCAAAGTTTTCTTGCCACCGCGCCGCTCATTGCGCTACGCACTCCAAACTTACGTGCTTCATAACTTGCAGCACTTACCACGCCACGGGCGGAACTCCCCCCTACGGCAATCGCTTTTCCTCGTAGCTCTGGATTATCCAGCTGCTCTACGGAAGCGTAAAAAGCGTCCATATCAACATGTATTATTTTCCGAATGGGCATTTCGTCCTGCATCTTACAAATTTAATATCTTTAATGTCTGGTTGAGCCCAGTCCAAATCTAATTTCAACCAAATAATATAATGAAAAAAACAGCAATTATTTTAGGCGCAACGGGATTGACCGGCGGAATTTTATTAGAAAAACTTTTAAAAGACGCATCTTTTGAAAAAATAAAACTCTTTTCGCGTAGTTCTGTAGACAAGGAATCGCCGAAAATTGAAGAACATTTAATAGACATGTTTAAATTGGAAGAACATTCCGAAGCGTTTAAAGCCGACGTGGTTTTCTGCTGTATTGGTACCACAAAAGCCAACACTCCCGATAAGGAAACCTATAAAAAAATAGATTACGGCATCCCAGTTTCCGCCGCAAAACTTGCAAAACAAAATGGAATAGAAACTTTTATAGTTATTTCAGCAATGGGAGCAGATTCAAATAGTAGCATTTTTTACAATAAAACCAAGGGTGAAATGCAGCGAGATGTGCTTCAACAAAATATTGAAAAAACGTATGTTTTACAACCGTCGTTGATAGCTGGAGATAGAAATGAAAACCGTTTTGGAGAAAAAGCAGCTACTTTTTTTATGAAAACCTTCGGATTTTTAATTCCGAAAAAATACAAAATGATTCAAGCCAAAACAATTGCCGAAGCAATGCAGATTTTAGCGAAAAAAGGAGATTCTGAAAAAATTCTTACTTCGGAAGAATTAAAAGAAATAGCTTCCCAATCCATGTAATATGAAGTTTGTTTACACACTTTTAATACTACTCTGCGCCCTATTTATTTGGTCTGCTATAAATCCAAAAGAATATTTCACTTGGTTTTTAGAAGTTTTGCCAGCCATTTTGGGAATTTTAGTTTTAATTTTTACCTTCAAAAAATTCAGGTTTACAAACCTATTATATCTACTCATTTTTTTTCACTGCGCCATTTTAATAATCGGCGGACATTATACCTACGCGGAAGTTCCATTATTTGATTGGCTCCGCGAAGTTTTTAATCAATCCCGAAATAATTACGACAAACTTGGCCATTTTGCACAAGGTTTTGTGCCAGCAATGATAGCACGCGAGTTGCTGATTAGAAAAAAAGTACTAACAAAAATGAGTTGGCTATCATTTATTGTTGTGAGTATCGCATTAGCAATAAGCGCCGCTTATGAATTGATTGAATGGGCGGTTTCCGTTTCAACAGGCGAAGGCGGCGATTCATTTTTGGGTACCCAAGGCTACGTTTGGGATACACAGAGTGATATGCTTTATGCGACTATTGGCGCAATTGCGGCTTTGTTTACCTTGTCAAAAATTCACAACAAACAACTTTCAAAATGCAAGAAATAGAACGAAAATTTTTGGTCACTTCTGAAACCTTTAAAAACGAAGCCCATAAACGCACACGTATTGTACAAGGGTTTTTGAATACAAATCCAGAACGCACTGTGCGGATTCGCATTCAAGGAAACGATGGATTTCTAACCATTAAAGGAAAATCGAACAAATCGGGTCTGTCCCGTTTTGAATGGGAAAAGCAGATTTCCCTATCAGAAGCTGAGGAATTGCTTCATTTATGTGAACCGGGAATTATTGAAAAAACCCGATTCGAAATAAATTTTGGCGACCACACTTTTGAAGTGGATGAATTTTTAGAAGAAAATCAGGGTTTAACAATGGCGGAAGTTGAGCTTCAATCTGAATCTGAGCCTTTTCAAAAACCAGATTGGTTGGGAAAAGAAGTTACGGGCGAGGTGAAATATTACAATTCCCAACTGAGTAAAAATCCTTTTAAAAACTGGACAAATGAAAGCTAATCTACTACTTGTAATTTTAGGAATTATACTTTGTGGTTGTGAAAATATGGTTGAAAAAAAATACAACACTGAGCCTTGTCCAAAAGATGAAAAAATCTCGATGACAAAACTTAAGGAGGCATTGACGGAAAAAGGTTTTCAAACCTTTGATTATATTGATGAAAAATCGGGAGACACTATTTTGATGCAGAAGTATTTTATTGCTTTTCTGAAAAGTGGGCCAACCCGTTCTCAAACAAAAGAAGAAGCAGATAGTCTTCAAAAGTTGCATTTGGCGCATTTAAGCAGAATGTATGAGGAAGGATTTGCAGATATTTCTGGGCCGTTTGGTGATGATGGCGCTATTCGTGGCATCACCATTTACAATGTTCCAACCCAAAAAATGGCGGACAGTCTGGCCAATATGGATCCCATGGTGAAATCTGGAAGATTGGTAATAGAAATCCATCCGTGGTGGGCGGCGAAGGGATTTCTATTACGTTAAAAAAAAATCTGCCTTGAAAAATTACAAGACAGATCTACAATCAACAATAAAAAATCATAAAAATTATCTCCAACCGCCGCCTAAGGCTTCATATAAATCAACAATAGATTGAAGCTGGTTGTTTTTTGCACTAATAAGATTCAAGCTAGAGTTTAATGCATTTTCTTGCGCGGTCAAAACTTCTAAATAGTTTGCAAGACCGTTATCCAAAAGCTCTTGGGAATAACCAGTTGCTAGATTATAAGCATCATACTCCTTTTGATTTACTTCAATTTTTTCTGTTGAAGCTTCATAAGTATACAGTGCATCTGAAACTTCTTTACTGGCGTTAATAACCGTAAACCTAAAATCTAAATAAGCCTGTTCTTGTTGCGCCTGTGAAACTTCATACTGAGTACGGATTTGACGTTTGTTTAAAATGGGCTGGGTTAACCCGCCAATAATAGTTGCGAATAAGGAATTAGCATTAAAAAGTTTATCAAATTCCAAATTTTGCAATCCTCCGCTTGCAGAAAGCGTCAAAGATGGATAAAAACTTGCTCGGGCAACATTGGTAAGTTCAAAAGCGTTCATTAAACTGTATTCAGCTTCAATAACATCTGGACGGTTTCTTAATAACTGTGCAGGAACGCCAGTGTTTAAAGTATTGATTACTTGATTATCTAACTCTCCACGAGTAATTTCCTGAGGCGCACTTCCCAATAAAATGGACATTGTATTTTCCATTAAACGTGCTTGGTTTTTTAAATCGATTAAAATTCCCTTTGCTGTATATAATTGGGCTTCCGTCTGTTTTACGCCTACTTCAGTAACATTTCCTGCTTCCTTTAGTGCTTGTGTAGTTTCTAAACCTTTAGAGCGAGTTTCAATAGTTTCCTCGGTTACACGAATCTGTTCGTCCAGTGCCAACAATTGATAATATACTGATGCTATGTTTGCAATCAATCTGCTTTTTACGGCTTGGTGTGCGGCTACACTCTGCAAATAAGAAGCTTGAAAAGCGCGATCATTGCTGCGAATTTTACCCCAAATATCTGCTTCCCATGAAAGGCTTCCGCTTAATTCATATTGATCTAAGGATGAAAACTGGCTTCCAAACTGACTGCCGCTCGAAAATTCCTGGTGGGTATATTTAGCATTTCCACTTAGGGTTGGGAAATAACTTGACTTGCCTTGTTTTACATAAGCTTCAGCAATTCGGATTTGCTGAAGCGCAACCCGGATATCAATATTGTTTTTCAATCCTTCTTCAATGTAATTTTGAAGGGAAGGATCTGTAAACAACTCTTTCCAAGAGATCGTTGCAATGGTCAAAGTATCCTGCGGAAGATTATCTGTTCTGTAATTTGCTTCGTTTACAACTTCGGGCCGTATATAATCTTTGGCGGCAAAGCAGGAAACTAATAAAAACGGAACACTTACTATTAACAGGAATGAATAAATTCTATTCGTTTTCATCTGTTTGATTTTATATATTTTTTGGGATGAATTTATTTGATTATTCATTGTTTTCAGAATTTTCAACTGGTTTATTCCCTGTTTCAATAACCATAAGTTCTTCGGAAATTTCTTCTTTGTCTGTCGGCGGACCTGTAATTTTTTCCTGTAACCATTGGAAAAAGATAAACAAGAGCGGAATTACGAAAACTCCAAAAATTGTACCTATCAACAGACCACCAACGGCACCCGTACCAATAGAGCGGTTACCTGCAGCACCCACACCATTTGAAAGAACCAGAGGCATCAATCCTAAAATAAATGCGAAAGATGTCATTAAGATTGGTCTTAATCTAGACTCTGCACCGTCAATTGCAGCATCTAAAATAGATTCCCCGTGTTTTCTTCGCTGTAGGGCAAATTCAACAATAAGAATTGCATTTTTAGCCAGCAACCCGATAAGCATTATTAGTGCAATTTGAAAATATATATTGTTTTGTAATCCCATAAATTGGGTTGAAATATAAGCTCCAAAAACTCCAACGGGTAAAGAAAACAATACCGAAAACGGCAATAAATAACTTTCGTATTGTGCGGCAAGTAAAAAGTAAACGAACACCAATGATAAAATGAAAATCATTGTTGTTTGGTTGCCAGCGCTTTTTTCTTCCAAAGTTAAACCGGAGTAGGCAATATCAAAATTACTAGGCAGGGTTTTGCTCACTTCTTCAACAGCAGCAATTACATCTCCAGAACTGTAGCCCGGAGCCGTTGCAGCGGTAACTTTTGTTGAATTGAACAAATTGAAACGTGTAACGGATTGTGGTCCATAAACTCGTTTCAGTGTAACAAATTGAGTAATAGGTGTCATTTCGCCACTAGCGGTTCGCACATAAATATTGTTCAAATCGCTTTCGCTGGCTCTATCTTCTGGCAAAGCCTGAATATAGACACGATACTGTTTTCCGAAGCGGGAAAAATCTGCCGCAAAAATACTTCCTATATATCCTTGAAGCGTTGTAAAAATAGTTTGAACTGAAACACCCACTTCTTTTGCCAATGGCACATTTAGAGTCATTTCATATTGTGGATAGCGTGTATTGAAGGATGATTGCGCATATTGAATCTCTGGACGCTGTGACAATTTTGCTATAAACTCCTGGTTTGTTTGGTCAAGATCGGTAAAACTTCCCCCAGAACGGTCCAATAAATTCACTTCTGCACCAGCAGAGTTTCCAAATCCTGGAATACTTGGTGGTGAGAAGAATATAATCTGGGCATCTGGAATTTGGGCCGCAATACCAAAAAGTTGGCCTGTAATTGCTTGCACGGAAAGCGATTCATCTTCTCTATCTTTCCAATCGTCAAGTCTAATAAATCCAAGACCGTAATTACTTCCTGCACCACTTATCAAGCTTCGCCCGTCAATTACCGAAGCTCCTTGAATTCCTGGTAAATCCTTAATTTTAGAATAAAGTATCTGATTTACTTCGTGTGTTCTATCAACTGAAGAACCTGCAGGAAGTTCAACGTTCATAAAGATAATTCCACGGTCTTCATCAGGGACAAAACCGGTTTGAAGTGTTGACGATGACCACCAAATTCCGAGAACTGCCAAAAGCAATATAAAGCCAGTTATCCATTTATGTCTATAAAGAAAATGGACCGATCTTCCGTAACGATCTACAGTGGCCTTAAAACCTCTGTTAAAACCGTTGAAAAATTTCTGTATAAAACCTGGTTTTTTACTGTTTTGTTTCTCATCATGACCTTTTAAAAACAAGGCACTCAATGCTGGCGTTAAAGTTAAAGCATTAACGGCCGAAATAATAATAGCTACTATTAAGGTTACTCCAAATTGTTCATAAAATACACCCGTTGGACCTTTAATGAAAGTTACCGGAATAAACACGGCAGACATTACCAAGGTAATAGAAATAATAGCTCCGGAAATTTCGTGCATGGCATTCAATGATGCCTTTTTCGAACTTTTCTCTCCTTCATCAATCTTTGCATGGACGGCTTCCACGACGACAATTGCATCATCCACCACAATTCCAATTGCAAGAACCAATGCAAAAAGGGTCAATAGGTTTATGGAATATCCGAATAAATTAAGGAAGAAAAATGTTCCGATAATAGAAACGGGAACTGCAATTGCAGGTATTAATGTGGAACGAAAATCCTGCAAAAAGATAAAAACAACAAGGAAAACTAAAAGGAAAGCTTCCACCAGCGTACTTACCACTTTTTCAATGGAAGCATTTAGGAAATTGTTTGTATCATAAGGAATGTAATAAGTAATTCCCTCAGGCAAATCACGCTCCACCTTACCCAATTCTAGTTTTATTGCGTCAATAATTTCTTGTGCATTTGAGCCTTTAGTTTGAAAAATACCCATATTCACTGCAGGATATCCATTGGTTACAGAACCTCCGGAATATGATTGTGCTCCCAATTCAATTTGGGCTACATCACTCAATTTCAAAAATTCGCCATTACCCAAAGCTTTTATAACAATATCGCTGTATTGTTGTTCAGTCTTGTAACGTCCGGGATATTTAATGGTATATGAAAATGCTTCACCATTATTTTCACCCAAAGATCCAGCAGCAGCTTCAAGACTCTGCTCTTTCAATGCTGCCAGCACATCTGATGGCATCAAACTATACGCTGCAAGTTTTTGTGGATTCAGCCAAATTCGCATAGAATAATCCTTTCCTCCAAAAACAGTTACATCTCCAACCCCATTTACCCTTTGCAGTTCTGGAATAACGTTTATTTTTAAATAATTCTGAAGATAGGTATCATCATAATCCTTATTGGTGCTGTAAAACGAAAGGAACATTAACGCACTGGTTTGTTGTTTTGAAGTTGTAACCCCTGTCTGGATTACCGCTTGTGGCAATAAAGAATTAGCACGCGCAACACGGTTTTGAACGTTTACAGCCGCAATATCAGGATCTACGTCCTGATCAAAAAACACGCTTATGGAAGCTGTTCCATTATTGGTAGCTGTAGAAGTTAAATACGTCATTCCTTCTACTCCATTTATTTGCTCCTCCAACGGGATTATAACACTTTCGAGAATCGTTTCGGCGTTCGCTCCTGGATAAGTAGCATTAACTTGAATAGTAGGTGGTGCAATATCTGGATATTGTGTAATGGGCAGATTGGTAAGTCCCAAAACTCCCAGAATTACTATAATTATCGAGATAACCGTAGATAGTACGGGTCGGTCTATAAATGTTTTTAACATAATTTATTATTCTTCAACGGTTATCTGAAAACTTTTTCAATAGGCTTGGCTATGCTGTCAAAAGGCATTTCCTGCGGATTTATTTTGGAATTACCGCGAAGTTTATTGGCCCCTTTTGCAACAATTCTGTCGCCCTTTTGCAAACCAGAATCTACTACATAAAGATTTTCAACTTCAGCGATTGTTTCAATTTTTGAAGAAGTAGCCATTCCTTCTTCATCAACCTTATATACATAAATGCTCCCCTGTTGCTCATAAGTAGCTTCTTGAGGAACAATTACAGCATCTGTATAAATTTTGGGTATTTTTATTTTTCCACTGTTACCGTTTGTAAGTATTCGCGAAGGGTTATCAAAAATAGCCCTGAAAGTTATAGAGCCCGTATTTGCATTTACTTGTGAATTGATAGTTTCAATTGTTCCCTCTTGATCATAAAGGCTTCCATTTGCCAAAAGCAATTGCACTTTCGGAAGTTTTTTAATCTTTTCTTCAACGTCTTTTCCTTCTGCGTTTTGAATAAAATCTAAATATTCCTTTTCATTCATCGAAAAATAAGCATACACTTTACTGATGTCTGCAACAGTTGTCATCGGAATTTGTGACGATGGGCTCACTAAAGCACCTTTCCGAAGATTAATAGAACCAACATACCCATCTACCGGACTTTTTATATTTCCATAGTCAATATTTGCGGCAATACTGTTATACCCACTTTTTGCTTGTTGAAGTTTAGCCTTAGCGGTTTCAAGTTGCACATTGCTAATGATGTTTTTTTCAACTAACGGTTTTAACTTATCAACCTCAACTTGGGCAGCGTTCACATTGGCTCTAGCAGCAGCGGCATCTTGACTTAAAGTTTGGGTCTCCAAACGGAAAAGTGTTTCTCCCTTTTTAACCTTTTGACCTTCATCAACAAGAACATCTGTAATGTATCCTGAAATTTTTGCCTGTACTTGGCTATTTACAATACCTTCAATACTGGCGGGATACGTAGTATACGCCGTAACAGTTTTTGTTGGAATTGTAACCACGGGCAATGTTGGAGCTTGTGGCGCGCCTTGTGCCTGTTGTGTGCTTTTATCGTCGCCACAGGATGATAGCATTAGTAAAGTTCCTAAAGCTAAGGCAAGAGAATAGATTAAATTTTTCTTTTTCATTGTTGATTTAATTAGTCGTTTTTATGTTTTTCGGTAAGTCTTTTTTGAAGTTTTTCCATTGAAGCACTTGCTTGAGAAAGAAATTCTAAATAATCATGGTGAAATTCAAGATCAAAAATTTCTTCAGTACAATCCTCGGGAAGAACTGCATTCATTTCTTTCTTATAATCCATTATTTCAAGATGCAAATCGCGTTCATTCTTCCAATTTTTAAGCATTAAACTCATTGAATTTATCATTGCGTCTGGAACAAGTGTAAAATATTTTTTGCGGTCCCCACATTTAGTGTGATAAGTAATGCGGTTTGCAGCCTGTAATGTGGTTAAATGCGTTGAAATTGTACTTTTGCTTGCACTAAGTTCACTTACCAAAGTTTCAAAGGTTACGCCTCTTTTCCCGGTTAAAATCAAAGTAGAGATAATTCTAGCAGCCAAGGGAGCAAGCTGCTCTTTGCTCTCTATGTGAACGCCCAATTTCTCTATTAGTTTTTCTTTTTTAGTCAAAATATAAAGGTGAATTAAAAATCAAGATGCAAATGTACGGTTGGTTCGGAACATTACGAACCAAACAGTATTAATCTTTTGTTAAATAAATATTAAATACTCCGACTGCGCTCAGGATGACAAATAAGTGGCTTTAAACCTTAATTAATTTTGAGAAGTAGATTTTATTTCAATCTCCTGACGAAGTTCATTACCATCTTGATCGGTTGCAGTTAAAATATATTTCCCAGGTTTGGGCGAAACAGCCAACTCGTGAAAGGTTTCGGTTTTACCTATATACTTAGAATCTAAATACCAAAAAACTGTAATTTCTGGAGATCGATGAGCGAGTTTAAAAATAACTTCATTCACATTTTCATCAAAATTTTTCGGAAGTAAAACGGCCTCATTTTTCTTCGGATAAATAAAAGCCATCAGCTTTTCACCTTCCTGTAAACAATTTGGGGCGAAGGGTGGAAGTACTTTATATTCTGGATGAAGTTGTGCATAATAATATTCCATAACAGGTGGTAAGGCAAACCAGTTCTTTTGAACCATTTCTAAAAGCGGGTAACAGGAAGAATTAACGCGAAAATTTTCAGTCCCGACACTTCGGGATAAAAACACAGTTTGGTGGTACGGACAAGCTTCTGTCCTAATTCCATTTTTTGGAATCCATTCCATTTTAGTTTCCTCACAGAAAAGTCCTGCAAGATGCCCACTTTTCGTGCAAATTTCGGCCTCCACTAATTCATCATACGGAATTTTGAACCAACCGCTTTGCGGCAAAACATTTAAAACATTGAACAAAACAGGCGCCGCAGCTTGAATACCCGTCAATCCCGGCCGACCTTCACCATCGGCATTTCCAACCCAAACCCCGATGGCATATTTTGGCGTAACGCCAACTGCCCACGCATCTTTAAAACCATAACTCGTTCCTGTTTTCCAAGCAAGCGGCTGGCTGCTTGTGAAAAATTCCCAGTTTTCCTCTCCGCTTGGTCGATTCACTTTTTCCATCGCTTCAAAAGCTTCGTAAATTGCTCCCGCATTCCAAACGGAAGGTTTTTGCTGAATTTTTCCGAAATCAATTCCTTCGTGTTCTTTCACATACACAGGTTCCATAAATTCATTCTTTCGGTATTCGCTGGAAGAAGTGTTGAAGAAATTCAAGGTTGAAGCCATTCCAGCATACGCTTTGGTAATATCCCAAAGACTGCTTTCCGCACCTCCGAGAATCAGAGAAAGTCCATAATAATCTGCAGGTTTATCAATCGCTTTTTGATTCGTTTTTTTAAGAATATTATAGAATCTTTGGAACCCAAAATCACGCAACATCCGCACCGCAGGAATATTTAGCGAACGCGAAAGCGCTACGCTTGCAGGAACCGCACCGTTGAATTTTTTGTCGAAATTTTCTGGAGTGTAGCCATTCACAGAAGTTGGAATATCTGCTACCAAAGTATTCGGAAGAATTTCCCCAGCATCCAACATAGACGTAAAAAGAAATGGTTTCAAAATACTACCCGTGCTTCTAGGTTTTTCTATTATATCTACAAAATTATTGTGCTCGCGAGTTGTGGGGGAATTACCTACATACGCCAAAACTTCGCGCGTATTTACATCCAAAACCAAAACGGCGAGATTGTGAATCTGATTTTGAGCCAACATATAGTTTTGCTCTTTAACAATATTGTTCACCTTTTGCTGAAGTGAAAAATCAATTGTTGTTTCAATACGCTTTCCCAAATGTTCCTTTCGTATTTTTTCAGTTAAATGTGAAGCGTATTCCGGCAACGGTAAAGGTTTTCCTGGCAATTTTTCATCCAAAGCCAATTGATACGTAGTTTCATCAATCACTTCATTTCTGAAAAGTTTCAACAATAAAGCATCTCTTTTTTTCTTTAAAATTTCCTCGTTCTTCCCGGGAAAAATAAGCGACGGTGCATTCGGAAGAACTGCCAATGCCGCCGATTGTCCCCAACTCAATTCACTCGCAGGAATTCCGAAATAACGCCACGAAGCAGTTTCAAGCCCAACCACATTTCCACCGAAAGGTGCGTATGAAGCATATAAATTCAGAATTGATTTCTTTTTATAACCCGCTTCCAAACGTGTGGCCTGAAAAATTTCAATCAGTTTTTCAAAATATGTCCGCCCTTTGTTTTTTCGGGAAAGACGAATTACTTGTTGCGTAATCGTACTTCCACCGCGGCGGGAATCGCGTGTGAGATTATTCCAAAGTGCTTTAGAAATTGAAACTGGATTGAAACCGGGATGCCAATAAAAATGTTCGTCCTCAAAATAAAGAATGCATTTTTCAAACCTTTTTGGCACAGAATCCATTTGCGGAAATCGCCATTGGCCATCATCGGCAATCCGTGCGCCGAGCATTTGTCCGTTGTTGCTTTCGGCAACAGTTGCGGTGGGAACATCAAATAGTGGCGAAGGAAGGCAAAAGAGCCAAACAAAAAATAAAATCAGCAAGATACCGAGTTTTATTTTGTGTTTTAGAATGTGCTTTTTAAAACTTGTTATTTCCAATTAATTCCTAAAATCTATTATGAATACGAATGTCAGTCTGAGCTTGTCGAAGACCCTCTACGCTGAGCTTCGACAAGCGCAGCGTGACAAACATTGTTTAATTATTAATAATAATTCCAAAAGTCACTCTGAACTTGTCGAAGACGGTTTACTTAAATCGGGACGTCCATATTCAGTATAATTCTTTGAAAATTTCACCAAATCTTGCCAATTCTCTTCAATCAATGCCATCTTTTTTCTTCGAGACCAACCCTTAATTTGTTTTTCAATCTTTATTGCTTCCGTTGGATTTGTGCATTGTAAATACCATTTTAACTCAACAGGCCTTCTTTTAAAGGTGTAGCAATCTTTCTTCATTCCTTCATTGTGCTGTACAAGCCTTCGCTCCATATCATTGGTCATTCCTGTATAATACGATTTATCTGAACATTCAAGAATATATGTAAAGTAAAATCTCATCTTTCCAAATTATCTCATCATCCAGTGCTTCGACAAGCTCAGCATGACATAATCATTTATAGTTGTCATTTGGAATAAATCATAACTCAACAGTCACCCACATTCCCTTATTCCTCGCATAATATGTATTATCATACATCGCTTCCACCTGAGTTCCCGGTAAATAATAAGTTCCCAAATAAGAAGCATTTAGTTTCACGGTGAAAGTTTTCGTTTCATTTCTATTCAAATCAAAGAAAAAATTCACCCTATCATCGCGAATATCTGTATATCGCGCATTTCCGCTTGCTCCTCCTCCTAATTCACTAAAACTGGTATTTACAATTTCCCAACCGCTTGGGAAGATTTTCGCTAAAGCAACATTGTTTACCAAATCTCCGGAAGTATTTGTAACGCTCACTTTTGCAATGATTTCCGTTCCTTGTCGCAATTTAGTGACATCAATTGCCTTGCCCGTACCATCCAAATATTGCGATTTTATTGAGAGATTTCGCTGCTCTGCAAGTTCTTTCCCAAGTAAAAGTTTCCCTTGTTGAGAAAGCGTAACGTAAACAACATTCCCTTTTTTATTGGTCACCGAAACGGAATTACTTCCCATTACAAATGAAAGGTCACGTTGCGCAATGGCTCGGTCAGTTTTCACGGCAACCGTTTTTCCGCCGTTTGTAAATGACAGTTCCATAGCTTTTCCACCATTTTTGGCAACCATTTTCGCCATCGCCATCAAGGCATACGAAGTTTCCTGTGTGCTGTACCAATTTCCGGAAGACAAATCTTTAGCTACGGAAATCGCCAAATCACGTTGTTTTGAATCTGTCAATAAAACCAATGTTTCCAAAGCCATCGCCCTATTTCTGAAAGGCGAACCGTAGGTGTAATAATCGTATTTCTGAGAAACAAAATTGATATTAGCGGTTTTTGCAATTTGTTGTGCGACTTCTTTTTTACCAGCCAAAGCATAAGCAGCTGCCAAACGCCATTTGGCATCGTTGCTCAATTCCTTGCTTTCACGAAGACGGTTCATTGCGGCAAGTTCAGGTTTTCCTGCTAAGGCTAAAGTGTAAAGTCGGTATGCCTGCGTCAAACTTGTATTATAAACCTTATAACTATTTCGCCACTGCCGCGCAGTGTTTTGTTGATATAATAACCAATTGCTCATAAAACTGATTGGAAGCGCATAGCCTTTTTGCTTCGCCTCAAGCATAAAATGGCCGGCATAATTGGTCGCCCATTCATCAGCTTCACGTTCGCCAGGCCAGTAAGCAAGCCCGCCGTTTGCGGTTTGGAATCTTCCCAAACGTTCAATTGCAGCTTTTACATTTTTCTCAATTTTCTGTTTTTTGTCGAAAGTAACGTCGAAAACATCTGCCAAATACAACTGCGGAAATGCCGAAGAAGTTGTTTGCTCAACACATCCGTAGGGATAATGGATTAGATATTCCATTCGCTTTCCAAAATCCATCGGAGGCAAGGTTGAAAATTCGAGCATCGCAGAATTGCTTCCAGGAACGCCAAATGTTTCAAAATTGATAGTTTGCAAGCCATTTTCGGCAATGGTGTACTGTGTAGATTTTTGAGAAATCGGGTTCGGATTTTCCACGTCAATTTCCACTTTGTAACTCGCCTTTTCGCCGTTGCCCGAAGCCATTACTTCAATAGTTTGAAATTCCTTAGTTGGCAAAACTTCAAATTCGAAATTCACAATCTGTTCTCCCGGTTCGTCGAAAGTAACCGTTTTTGACGAACCATATTTAGGTTTCAGCGCATCACCAGTTTTCACTGTAATCGTGGCGGTTTTCACTTTATTTTCCATTGCGAAAACGGTGACGGGAAGTGTAACAGTTTCGCCTGGCGATAATTTCCGCGGAAGTGAAGCCAGCACCATTAAAGGCGTACGGACAGGTGTAGTTTTATCAACACTGCCGTAAGCGCTTTTCGTTTTATCGCCCGCAATCACCATTGTGCGCACTGAACCAATATAATTTGGCATCATAATATTATGAGTTGCCGTTTTTCCAGCAGCCAATTCAAATGGTCCAAGGTATTTCACAACGGGTTTAAATCGGTCGGCTTTTCTATTTTTCGCTCCCAAAGCCGCATCGCCACCACCGATTGCATAAATGTTATCGACACTTCCCGAGTACGCGCCAATCACATAATCGAACATATCAAAAGTTTTTACTCCCAAAGCTTCGCGACTGTAAAAGGCTTCGTGGATATCTGGCGTTGCGAAACGCGTTAAATCCAGCAAACCTTCATCAACAACCGCAATGGTGTATGTCATCGGTTTGTTGTTTTCTTCGGAAATTTTTACAGTGAATGGTTTTTCTGGTTTTAATACTTCCGGCATCGTGATTTTTGGGTGAAGCACCGTTGAAGGATCTTCCACCAAAAGCGGAATAACACCGTAAAGTCGTATTGGCAAATCATTTTTGGTCTGGCTATGCGGTTGAAGTAGCGAAATATTCACATAAATATTCGGTGCCATTTCCTTCGTAATTTTTATTGCAGCTTTAGTTTCGCCTTTTTTGGTTTCAATCCAATGCGTTGCCAAAACTTCGGTTCCGTTTTCAACACTAATTAGTGCGTGACCATCACTTCCCGAAGGAAATGTTATAAAAGCTTCTTCGCCTACATTATATTTTTCTTTATCTGCTGAAAATAACAACATGCGTGCGCTATCACTATCGCCGTCACTTGGGCGTTGCGACCAATTTCTGTAGAAATAAGTGATACGTCCAGTTGCATGTCCGGATTGTTTATCGATTACGCGAATTAAATAACGTCCGCCTTCTTCTTCGGGAATATTTATCGTGAATTTTCCTTTTCCGCTACCATCAGTTTTTACGGTGAAATCTTTTACGGGACGGTGAACGGTTGAATTTTCATAGGTTGAAAGATTGTCCGAACCGCGGTTCCACCACCAGCGCCATTCAATTTGAAAAACTTTTACTTCCAGCTCGCGATTGGCGGCAGCTTTGCCTTGGGCATCTACGGAAACTACATCAAACGTTGTGTTTTCATCCGTGAAGTAAGAACCGTAACGACCCGCTTCGGGAGATTTTAAACCGACAAAATGTGAAAACGGCGCCAAGTCCTTTGAAAAAATATCCATAGAAAAATCACCACCGCCTTCGTACACTTTCGTCAAAAATGTAGCTTTTAACATTCCGGGTGCATTCTTTCCAACTTCTAGATTTTGGCTAAAAGCAGTGCTCCCTTCAGAAGAAAGTTGCGTGTCCAAAACAGGGATTTCCACTTCGGAAAAAGTTCGGATTGGATCGATAAAATTGTATTTTGGAAATTTCGGAAATGCAGAATTGCTGGCGCGAAGTGTAGCCGTCATATCAATTTTTAAGCTTCTTGCTGGTGAACCGTGAAGCCACATTGCGCTCGCTATTCCTTTTACAGGTTGTGTAGCGTCGAGAATTTCATCTTCAAAATCGAGTTTGATTTTTAATCGGTTTGGTTTAATAGTTGCAACTTTTAAAGTGTGGCTGAACTGTGCGCCACCCAAGGATATTGTGGTATTCCAATTGCCCGTTGGCGCAGAAGTGTCAGTTGCGATTGGGAAATAATAAAACCCATCTTTTGAAATATTTGTTTGCTGGACAGTGCGATGAACTAGTTTCCCTCGGGCATCCGTTACAGAAAGCGTTATTGGATGATTTTTTGGAAGTGGATTCCCGTTATCATTCAAAACAAAAGTTAAGTGAATACTGTCCCCAGGACGATAAACACCTCGTTCGGTGTAGGTATAACCTTTTAATCCTTTTTGAAGTTCTTTCCCCGAAATGTCAAAATTGCTCATTGAAAGAGCGTTTCCGTCTTCCAGTTTTACGTAAGCGAAATTGTTTCCTTTTTGAGCCACCGCGAAAGCCGCATTTTTGGTGCCATCGTAAAGCGTCATTCCATCACTTTCAGTGGTTACGGTTTCAATAAGTTGCTGCTGATAATTGAAAAGTTTGACTTTTACACCACCTTCAGGTTTCGCTGAAATTAAGTTTGTAGCGAAAAAATGATAGGAACGGTTGTTGCCTTTTTTTACAATCAAGCCCAAATCCGATCCCAAAATATTTGCTGTAACTACGCGCTCTTCGTTGTAAAATGCGGGATGGCAAGGATTGTCCTGCTGTTCCCAATTATAGGTGTAATTTCTCCAGCGGTAAATTTCATTGTCCCAGTAGCGCTCTTCACGAAGTTCTTCATCTTCGGATGAATCATTGGCATAATAGGAATCTTCTTCGTAATAATCGTCATAATATTCTTCGCCTTCTTCATTGCTTCCTTCTGTTACTTCAGAAGAAGTTTCGGCACAATCATAGGTTATATACTCTTTTTTAAAGCTGAGTTCCAACTGATAAATGGCGCCGGGATCTGCTTTAAAATATTCCGAAAGATTTATGGCATAAGCTTTCCAGCTTCCATTATTTCCTAAATCGTCGTTTTTAAGGTCAATCGTTTTTTTTGCAATTCTTCGTCCAACTCGTTTAATATCGTATGTGTTGTTATCATTCAAATTATAACTTTGAAGAAATTGAAGGACGTTGTTTTCATAGATTTTAATGACGCGAACATCTACTTTTGCAAGGTTTACAGCTTCAAAGTAAACCGGCGTTAAAGCGGAATTCGGAAGAATCACGCCTTTTGAAATCATCCGTACGGCGGGTTTTAACTGTTCAAAGGAAACTAATTCTGAAAACTCCTTCTTCAAACCAAAGCCTTCGGTATTTTTGATGCCGGTAAAAACGGTGACTTTTACATCGCCAACCACGCGGTTTGGCGGATAGACGTTAAGTACATTTCCGTTGACTTCGTAACGCAAATCCTGTGTATTCTCGATAGTCACCAAACCAGCAAAATCCTGATTTTCTAGTAACGGATCTGAAAAGTTTATGCTCAAAAGTGCCGCGGGCGCCAATGTGCTACTAATGTCAACAATTGTAAAATTATTTTGTCCAGGAATTGCGAAGGTGTTTTCGCCTTTATTTTCAGCGCCAATTTCCTTTCCATCCCATTTAATCAGAATTTCGGAATCTTCCTTTTTTCGGCTTATGCTGTCAATGGTAAAGTTGAAGTAGCGCGCTTCAGTTGCTTCCGAAGGCCATTTTAATTTTAGGTTTTTGCCATCTTGGGAAGCAGAAACCAATTGCTTCGCTTTTTCCAAAGAAATAACATCGGAGGCTTCAATAAGCGCTTCCACATATTGCCACTGCTTGCTGTAGCTTTGAAGTTTGCCAATATCTACTTTAAAATTTGGCGTAATTGTGTGAAAACTGAAAGTGTAGGTTTTAAATTCTTTTGAAATGTCTTCATATAACTTATCTAAATTTACAGTAACAGTATATTCTGTATCTGGTATTAAATATTCGGCAGGTTGGAAGATTAGAGTTTTGCCATTTTCTACAACCAATTTTCCTTTTGTGGAAGGAGAAATTTTTAAATATTCATCGGCTGAAAGTTCTTGTGTCAGCTCAAATTGATCCAAAGGTTTTGCAAGTTCAACGCGAATATCTGTTGTGGTTGAGAGATTGCCGTAGGTATTGTACGAAATGTATTCCTTGAATTTAAAGAGATTGTCGGTTTCGGAATATTTGTCTTTGTCATTGCAGGAAAAGACAAACAATACAATAAAAAGGACGAATAGACCACGGAAAATTTTCATAATTGATTTAGGTTAAGAAGACTTAAATATACTGTAAAAATGCAGGGTCTGCAATTGGCGTTCCAAATATAAGATAGAGTTAATCAACTTCTTTATAAATCCCGATAGTCAATTCGCCTTTTGAATTCATTGTTGCACGATACATTCCCGAAGTATTGAATTCCATCGCCACATTTCCGTCTTTATCAATTGCAACGATGCCGCCATCGCCACCAAGTGCTGGAACTTTTTTCTGAATGACTTCTGAAGCGGCTTCCTGCAAAGTCATTCCTTTATATTCCATCAATGCGGAAATATCATAAGCCACCACTGCACGAATAAAATATTCCCCCCAACCTGTTGAAGAAACCGCACAAGTTGCGTTATTCGCATACGTTCCGGCTCCAATAATTGGCGCATCGCCAATTCTGTTCCAGCGCTTGTTGGTCATTCCGCCTGTGGAGGTTCCCGCAGCGAGGTTTCCGTGTTTATCCAAAGCAGCACAACCCACTGTGCCAAATTTTGAGTTCTTGATAAATGGATCTTCAAAAGAAACCTTCTTTTCATTTTGGACTTTCTCTTTCGCTAAAACTTTTTGTAAAGACTCGTACCTGTTTTTGGTGTAGAAATAAGAGGTGTCCATCATTTTATAACCCAAGCCTTTTGCAAACTCTTCTGCACCCTCTCCGTAAAGCATTACGTGTTCACTATTTTGCATTACATCCCTAGCTAAGTCTATTGGGTTTTTGATATGTCTTACACCAGCAATTGCGCCTGCGTTCATTGTCTTTCCATCCATAATTGAAGCATCAAGTTCATTTCTGCCTTCGTGAGTAAAGACTGCTCCTTTCCCAGAATTGAATAGTGGGGAATCTTCCATTATATTAATGGTATGGGTTACAGCATCTAAAGAAGTGCCCCCATTCTCCAGAATTTTATATCCTGCGGAAATGGCTTCTTTCAATTTCTCTCTATAAGCAGACTCAAGCGAATCACTCATATTTTCTTTCAGTATAGTTCCAGCACCACCATGAATGACAATTCCAAAGTTTTTTTCTGTCTTTTGTGGATTTTTGGAGGCATTATTAATTTCGGATGAAGATTTTTCTTCGTTTTTACACCCAATAATAAAGAATATCGCAATAAAATATGTTAAAGTTTTAATCATGATTCCTGTGTTAATTCATCACTAATATAAGTGAAAAATATAATGTTTACAGTAGATAGGGCAAATTTTCTAAAGTTTTTGGGATATCATTTTTAATCATTTATCCGACAAAGTGTAATGTTATTTCGATTAAAAGCATTTTCATTCAATATTTTTCATATATTTGACTCAACATCATGCCCCAAATTTGATGTTACCCACATTATGTACCTACTAAAAAGCAACCTACTTGTAATGGCATTGTTATGCCTAGTGATCACTTCTTGTTCAAAAGAGGATTCAGTTGAAAATGAAGCAGCTAAATATGAAATAGATTTAGCTTTGGCTCAAAAAAATGACAGCGATATATCCGCTCGAATTTTAGAACTGGTAAACATCCATCGTGATTCCCTTGGTCTTTCCACACTTAAAATGGATAATCAATATGCCTCTGCTTTCGCTGTTGATCACACACAATATATGATAGATAAAGAGCAGATAAACCACGATAATTTTGGATATCGCTCAGAAGGAATAAAATACCATGATGGCGCACAAGTAGTAGGCGAAAATGTAGCTTACGGCTATGATACCGCCGAACAGGTTATGAACGCTTGGCTTAAAAGTCCAGGACATAAAGCTATTATTGAAGGCAATTTCACACATACTGGTTTTGGAGTGATGAAATGCGACAAAGGCCGCAGCTACTACACCGAACTCTTTTATAGAAAGTAACCTCACTTCCTTTTTCTATTAGACCATTTTGCCGTATTTTTACGTAACAGTTAAAAATACGGCAATGGCTATTAAGAAACCTTTCAACTTAAATAAATGGATAGAAGAAAACCGCGACCTGCTAAAACCACCAGTAGGTAATAAAAATTTATATGTTGAATCCGACGATTATATCGTTATGATAGTTGCCGGTCCCAACGCCCGAAAAGATTATCACTATAATGAAACAGAAGAACTTTTCTATCAATTGGAAGGAAATATTCAGGTTGCCATTCAAGAAAACGGAGAAAAAAAAGTTATGGAGCTCGGCCCTGGCGATATGTATCTGCATCCCGGAAAAGTACCACATTCTCCTGGCAGAAGCGCCGGTTCCATAGGTTTGGTTATTGAAAGAAAGCGAACAGATTTGGAGGGAAAGGATGGTTTGCTCTGGTTTTGTGATAATTGCAACCATAAGTTATACGATGTTTACTTCCCTTTGAGCGATATTGAAACAGATTTTCTAAAACATTTTAAACATTTCTACGGAAGTAAAGACCTGCGTACTTGTGATGAATGTGGCACCGTGATGGAAGTTGATCCGCGTTTTACACAAGATTAACACTGTATTTTCCAAACAGATACTGTTTCGTTTTACTTTCTTCAGCGCATTGTGTACCTTTGCCGAATTCCCGCGAAGGCGGGAATCTTTAGAGAATTTAAATAATTAATCAAAATATTTCCGCCTAACTTATCTCAAGTGCTAATCGAAGGGCGGAGATACTATATCAATAAGATTCCCGCCTTCGCGGGAATAAAAAAATAAATATATGCAAGCAACAACCACTAGCTTCGGTATAGAAGAAGCATTGGAACAATTAGGAATTAAAGATTTAAATCACGGAACTTCTACCGGAAACAAATGGTTTCCTGGGGGCGAAGAAATTGCTTCTTACTCTCCAGTTGATGGTGCGTTAATTGGTAAAGTTACCGCGACTACAAAGGAAGAATACGAGCAAGTAATAACTTCTGCACAAAAAGCTTTTTTATCTTTTAGAGCGATGCCAGCGCCACAACGTGGAGAAATTGTTCGCCAATTTGGCAATAAACTTCGCGAAATGAAAAAACCATTGGGAAAACTGGTTTCTTATGAGATGGGTAAATCCTTACAAGAAGGCTATGGCGAAGTTCAAGAGATGATTGATATCTGTGATTTTGCAGTTGGCTTATCCAGACAGTTAAACGGTCAAACAATACCTTCTGAGCGTCCGGGGCATGTAATGCGCGAGCAATGGCACTCTATTGGGATTGTTGGAATTATTTCAGCATTTAACTTTCCAGTTGCCGTTTGGGCTTGGAATACAGCATTAGCTTGGGTTTGTGGAGATGTTTGTGTTTGGAAAGCAAGCGAAAAAGCACCTCTGTGCTCCGTAGCATGTCAAAATATTATTGCAGGTGTTCTAAAAGAAAATAACCTGCCAGAAGGAATTTCTTCTATCATCAATGGAGATTACAATGTAGGCGAAATGATGACTACCGATGCAAGAATTCCTTTAATTTCTGCAACAGGTTCTACAAGAATGGGACGTATAGTTGGAGGAAAGGTAGCAGAGCGTTTTGGAAAATCCCTATTAGAATTAGGCGGAAACAACGCTATTATTATTACACCAACAGCAGATTTAAAAGTAGTTGTGCCAGGCGCAGTATTTGGTGCCGTTGGAACTTGTGGCCAACGTTGTACTTCAACCAGAAGATTGATAATTCACGAAAGTGTTTATGATAAGGTAAGAGATGCAATTGTTGGTGCTTATAAGCAAATAGTTATTGGAAATCCACTTGATGAAAGCAATCACGTTGGTCCATTAATCGATAAAGAATCTGTTGAAACTTATTTAAAAGCAATTGAAAAAGCTAAAGCTGAAGGCGGGAAAGTGCTCGTTGAAGGTGGCGTTTTAGAAGGTGAAGGCTATGAAAGTGGTTGCTACGTAAAACCAGCAATAATCGAAGCTGAAAACAGTTTTAAAATAGTACAGCACGAAACATTTGCTCCTATTTTATACTTAATGAAATATAGTGGCGATGTAGAAAATGCAATCGATATGCAAAACGGCGTTGCACAAGGTCTATCATCTGCAATAATGACAAATGAATTAAAAGAGGCTGAAAAATTCTTATCATTTGCAGGATCAGATTGTGGTATTGCCAATGTAAATATTGGTACTTCAGGAGCAGAAATTGGTGGTGCCTTTGGTGGCGAAAAAGAAACAGGCGGAGGGCGCGAGTCTGGGTCTGATGCTTGGAAGGTGTATATGAGAAGACAAACAAATACCGTTAATTACAGCGATGAATTGCCTTTAGCGCAAGGAATCAAATTTGATTTGTAGAAATTAATTTATAAGAATAAAAAAGCCGCTTCAATTGAAGCGGCTTTTTTGTTTTAAACAATTCCATTCGGCTCAACCCATTTAAAACGGTTGGCATCTTGCGGAATTTTAATCCTTTCGGCAATACGAAGCATTCTTGATGGTAATTTCAAAAGATAATCACGTGCTTTTTCAGCTTCATCGGTTAAGCCACTAATTTTTGAAATTTCCCAATGGGCATTCAATTTTTCTAGAATATCAATATAATCGTATGTTGTGTAAACACCCAAACGCTGTGCTGCATTACTGAAATCATCAAAGGCAGAAGCCATTTTTCCACCGCTCTGACGAAGATTTTGTGCAGGCATAATAATTTTTTTCTGCATCATATCCTGAAAGGCAATCATCATTTCACTTGCATCGTATTCAAAAATGGTTTTTACAAACTGGCGATATGCTAAATGATGGCGCATCTCATCGCCAGCAATAATATTGCACATTTTTGCAAGAGATTTGCTTCCTTTCTTTTTAGCAATTTTCCCTACTCTATTATGGGAAACATTGGTTGCTAGTTCCTGAAAACTAGTATAAATAAAATTTCGATAGGGATCGCGTCCAGTTCCCACTTCAAAACCATCGTTGATTAAATGTTGTGTAGTTTTTTCGACCTCTTTCATATTTACCCTTCCAGATAAATAGAGATATTTGTTGAGCGCATCTCCGTGGCGGTTTTCCTCTCCGGTCCAATGACGGATCCATTTGCTCCAGCCATTGCGGCCGTGCTGGTCTACGCCTTCCATATCCATTAACCAACTTTCATAAGTTGGCAGTGCTTCTTCTGTAACCATATCTCCCACCAAAACAATCCAAAAATCATAGCCCAATTCCTTGGCTTCTTCGCGAAGTTGAAAAACCTCATCCATATAATTTTCCTTTTGAAAATTAGGCAATAGATCAGTGGGTTGCCAAATTTCATCAACTGGGATAAGATATTGGTCAATATAACTGTCTATTTCTTTTTCAACAGTCTGCATTACTTCTAGTCGGATATTTTTAAGAGCCATGGTATTTTTTTTGAGGGAATTACAAAGATAGTAAGGAAAGGTGGAATTTGTAATAAGGAAGTATTAATTCCTGCCTTTTTCGTCAGGATAAAGCAAATAGACCGCTTCACTTTGCCAAATTTCTTTGGAATCAACATCTAACATCGATATTTTTCCTTTAAAAGCGGCACCTGTATCCACATTCCAAACGTTGGCGAAATTTGAGGGTTTATCAAAACCTACACGGGTTACGGGTGTGTGACCGATATAAATTTCTTTAAAGAGTTTAAGTCGTTTTGGATATTTGTCATCGTCTTCGGAAATAGTTGAATCCATTGCGCAGACCATTTCCCAAAGGGTTCGGTCCCAATAAATCAAGTTTGGATAATATTCGTGTTGTGGCCCATATTGGTTTGTAAAGCCCGCATGCATAAAAAGTCGGTTTTCAGAATCTATGTAATAATTTTCAAGACTTTCAAAAAACTGAAGGTGTTTTTCTTTTTTTTCTTCAGAAAGCTTCGCATAACTTTTTATACTGCTTTCCCCGCCCTGACTTAGCCACATTGGATTGCTTTCACCAAACTTTAAATATTTATAAAGAAGTTCGTCGTGGTTTCCCCGAAGGAAAATACAATTGTTTTCTTCCGAAAATTCAATCAAATACGAAACCACCTCAGCAGATTGGCTCCAGCCATCTACATAATCTCCCACAAAAATATACTGAGTATTTTTAGGAAAATTTGCGCTTTCAAGCAATTGTTTCAAAGCCTTAAAACCTCCGTGAATATCACCAATTACAACTTTTCCCATTAGTTAGAAAATAAATAAATTACTCCAATTACACAAAGAATTGCTAGCACAAAAAAGAATATTTTCCAAAAGGAATACGGCCTTTGTCCAGAAATTATACCACTCTGCCCGTTAACAAAAAAGTTGTAGCGCTTTCCTTTAAATTGATAGGTGCTTATATAAACCGGCAATAAAATATGCTTAAATGTTTCTTCGCTCAATTTCATATTTATTGAAGAAACCTGTTGTGTATCGCCTCCAATATCCCGCCGTGCCCAATTATCTGCGATACTTTCCGCAACTTTATTGCTTTCGGTATGACCTTCCAAAAGAGGAATTGTATATTTTTCTGTAACGAAACCTGACAAAAATCCGCTGTCAAAAGGTTTCAGCATTTGAAGATTCCAACGTGCTAATTTCTGTGGAATAACACCCGTTTTTTGATTGGAAGCTTTAATTAAAGTATCATCCACAAATCCCGAAACACTTCCCGAGGCAGGATACCAACGCGTTCTTCTCTCCCTAATTGTCTTTCTATTTTTACCACTTCCCACGGTTTTTGAAACGTAATAATACTCTCCGCGTTTACCCGTATAGTCTGCATAAAGTTGGGCATCAAAAGTCCAATAGGGCGCATAAAGCCCTCTTGTTTTTTCGGGATCTATCGCAGCTTTCTTAAGATTATTGGGTGCGAACCAAAGTTCATCAACCCATTTTTTAAAAATCTGAAATGCTTTCTTTTGATCAATTTGAAAAGGAAGAACCGCACCTGGAAGAATCCATTCCTCTTTATAAGCATCTTCAATTATTAATGGTGAGCCGCAATAAATACATGAAAGAGATTTGTAATTTTCCTCAATATGTTGGTTCGCGCCACAGTTTTTGCAATGCAATATTGTAATTTCCTCACTGTGGCTTTGCGAGCCCATTTTTTCTAAATAAGGTTTTAGCTCAAGTTCTTCAAAACCGTCTTTGGAAGGTACAATAGTTTCAGTGTATCCGCAGTAATCACATTTCAACTCGGTTGTTCCAGGAGCATAGGTAAGTTCTGCGCCACAATTGACACAGGACTTTTTGAGCTCAGATTTTTTAGATGAAGTTTCTACCATGAAGCTTTTTCTTCCGAAGGAATTAATATTTCAGAATCAATTATTGCGGCGGAAGTGGTGGCGGTGTATTTCCACCCAAGAAAGATTTTAATTCCTCTACTTGCTGAAGCGCAGTCCACTCTGCCAAACCAGCTTTCCAAACGAGCGTATCTTTGTTTACAGTTCTATTGGCAAACAAGCCCTGTAATTGTTGCAAACTCACAGGGCCAGCTTGTGTGCCATTGGCAGCATAAAAATATTGTACTGCTGAAGGCATTGGGGGTGGCATCATTCCACCCTGTTGCTGTTGTTGCTGACCTTGCTGTTGGCCCATTTGTGGATTCATCATGCCGCCCATTTGTTGGGCAAGTACAAAGCCCATTCCCATTCCCATACCGGCGCCAGCCGTTCCTCCTTCGTTGGCAGCAGCAGCTTCAATGGCTTTTGCGGTTTTGAATTTAGTGAGTTTATCGAGATCCAACTTATCGATCCGGCTATATTCGAAAATTTCCTTTTTAAGCTCTTCGGGCATGGAAACGTTTTCAATGAAGAATTTTTCCAAAGAAATTCCAACACTGTTAAATTCTGGCTGCATAACCTCTTTGCAGGTTTCCGAAAGTTCTGTGGTATTTGCAGCGTACAATTCTATCGGTAATTTTGCTTCACCTACAGTGTCGGTAAAACGTGTAGCAATCAGACTTTTTAAGTGTTCATTGATTTCAAAATTGGTGAAATTATTGTCCGTCCCAACAATATCAATAATAAATTTTCCTGCATCATTTATTCTGTAAGCATAGGTCCCAAAGGCGCGAATTTCAACCAAACCGAAACGGTCATCGCTCAACGTTATTGGGTTTTTTGTTCCCCACTTTTCATCTGTAAAAAGATGTGTGTTTACAAAATATACCTCAGCTTTAAACGGACTGTTGAAGCCGTATTTCCAACCTTTTAAAGTGGTTAGAATTGGCATGTTCTGGGTATTCAAAGTATAAGTACCTGGTTTAAAAACGTCCGCCAATTGGCCTTCGTTTATCAAAACAGCGGTCTGCCCTTCGCGAACTATGAGTTTTGCGTTGTTTTTTATTTCGTTTTGGTAGCGCTCAAAACGGTGGCAGATAGTATCATCCGTATAATCCAGCCATTCAATGATGTCAATAAATTCATTACTTAGTTTTTCTTTTATTGTGTCGAAAATGCCCATATTATTTAAGGTTATTAGTTATTTAATTTTTAATGAATTTTTGAATGTTATTAATCCCTTCAGAAGTTTTAATCTCAATAAAATACATTCCAGCTTTTAATTGCGAAACGTCAATTTCTGTGGAAATGTTATTCAACTTTTGAATCAATTTTCCTTGAATGGAAATAATTTGAAGCGATACTATTTCCGAAGAATTCCCGCTAAAATATAATTTATCTGAAACCGGGTTAGGATAAAGTGTGATTTTTGATAAATCATTCTCCAATGTTGAAAGCACTTCACAATCTTCTGTAACATAAGTATATCTACTTTCGTAATATGAACAGCCTGCAAGACAATCCCCCGCATAAAGCACAAACTCAAATTGATTTCCACTAATAATAATATCGCAAACTTCAACTGGTTCCGTATGAATATAATATTGAATCCCCGTATAATTAAATCTTGTTTCAAGTCCTGCAGCATAACAATTGAATATATCGGAAATTCCCTCAAAATCATCTATTAAAGCTGTAACATTTAAAAAATCATGTGATGTAATTATCGTAAAAATTGTAATTCCACTGCTTGGAAGAACTATAAAAGAATCTATTGAAAATAGATATTCGGCCATTAAATCATCCAAAATTGCTACTCCAGAGATTCCAGTATTTTTAAAGTCTTCCACCCAAGATGTGTTACTATCAACAGAAAACATGATTCCAGATATAGGCGTTGGAAATGTATATTCTAAATTCACATGAATATTAAATTCATTAAATAAAGAATCTATCATTGGACTGTTATTCGGGTTCTCGTATAAGGCAGTCAATCTTTCAAGATAGGGCGTATAGCGTTCTTCTGGCAAAAAAGGGTTGTCGTAATCCGGATCAAGTGGGTCATTTAAAATCTCTCGCAACGCTAAAATTTTTGCGTCCAATTCATAATTATCTTGAATAAACGGGTTTATGCTGCATTGTGAATAAGACTGAAATCCAATAAAAAATACGAAAATACTGAAGATAAAAATTTTCATAATTAACAAATTTGGTACTTTTAAAATTACAAAAATTAATTATAACTCACCTTCCTCAAAATGCGCAGCGATTCCTTTGAAAGTTGATACGCCTCAGCATCATAATCCCTCAAAAATTCTTTAGCTTCCTGCAATTTTTCCTTTGCATCTTCAAAATCGTTCAAATAACAAATAAGATATGTGGATGGAAGATTTCGCAAATCTTTTTCTTCGGAAGTGTTTAACGGAATGTTCTTTTTCAACTTTTCCAAAACCGCATTGTTTGAATTATAAATGTGAAAAAGTGTTTTTTTATTGAATTTTGGCGCTTCAAAAATAAGTTTTGAGTCCATTTGGTACGAACCGTTTTCTTGAAAATGAATAGTCACCTCTTCCAACGGATAATATTTAAACTGTTCATTCAAACCTAAATGCACATATTCCACAGTTTTGAAATAATCTCCCGTAAATGTGATGCTGATTTCATCCAAAGCCGAATAAAAAAGACGAACCTGCTCATTGATTAACTCAATGTCTACACGCGAATAGTACAAATTTTCCCGAACCCTTTTTGGGTTTCCCGCCCAACAAACCACAAATTGTTCTTTGAAAACTTTGTAATGACTTTCCAGATCTTTGTGGCGGTTATTGGTAAAATCCATAACACCATCCAGTGTAAGTTCAATATTATTTTTGGCAGCGTTTTCAATGGATTTTACTATTTCGGAATTCACGTCTTTTATTTCAATGTCAAAATCCTTTGGCATCGAAATACTCCCATCCCGAAGAAAAATGGAGCCACCCCAATATTTCCAAATATTTTTACGCAATGATGTAATCAAACCATTGGGACGAATAGTTACCAAACCCACCACTTTGTCTGAAGGCAAATTGGGGAATGCCACATTTTCATAAATAATCAAAGGAGCGTTTGTTAGATAGGCATTTACAAGATTTTGAATTTTACTATCGTCAAAAAAATCGACTCCTCTTATTTCATTGGTTTCATCCTCTACACCTATTACTATAAATGAATTATTTGCTGGATTGCTATTACTGAGTGCACAAATGTGTTTCAGAAACTTTGCTTTTCCTTCTTTGGTGCCTAGGTCAATCTTTCGCTTTTTATCATAAAAACTACTCTCGTCGTTATGGGCGAGCAGGTTTTTGATAAGAAGCCTTTTATTAATCATTTTATTTCAATGTCAGGTCGAGTACTTCGACTTCGCTCAGTATAAACTAAAGTCGAGACCTCTGTTAAAATGTAAAATTTGTAATATAAAGAAATCCCTCGACTGCGCTCGAGGAGATAGTTTAAAATCAATTTTTATTCACAATCGTACTACTCGCCTGATCCAAAGACATAACGGTCAAATCTGCAATATTAACGTGCGGCGGACGTGTAACGGAAAACCAAATAATATCTGCAATATCCTCAGGTTTTAAAGGTGTAAATCCTTGATATACTTTTTCGGCTCTATCGCTATCTCCTTTAAAACGCACTTCGCTGAATTCAGTTTCAACCATTCCGGGATTTATTGCTCCAACTTTTATTCCCTTACCATTCAAGTCAATCCGCATACCTTGATTTATAGCGTCCACGGCATGTTTGCTTGCACAATAAACGTTTCCTTTTGGATAAACTTCTTTTCCAGCAGTGCTACCAATATTTATGATGTGGCCGCTTTTCCTGTTAACCATTCCTGGAATAATAGCTTTTGAAACATAGAGCAAACCTTTCACATTTATGTCCAACATCGCGTCCCAATCATCGGTATTTCCTTCGTCAATAGTGTCCATTCCGTGGGCGTTACCGGCGTTGTTTATTAAAATATCTATTTCTGAAAAGTTATGAGGAAGCGATTTCACAGCAGAAAAAACTGCTTCTTTGTTACGAATGTCAAAATTCAATGTGCATACTTCTGTGAATTCCGAAAGTTCTTCCGAAATATTTTTTAAACGCTCTTCCCTTCTTCCGCAGAGAATTAATCTCACTCCGTTTTTAGCGAAAAGTTTTGCTGTTGCCATTCCTATTCCGGAGGTTGCTCCTGTTATAAATGCTATTTTGTTTTTCATATTTAAAATTTTTCTAAAATTACATCTATAAGGGTTTTAAGAAAGTTAAATTCAGTTAAATCAAAAGTTAATACTTCATAACATCTCTAAAACTCTAAATATCAGACAATATGTTTGCAAAACTAATTCTAAAACCCCAAGTATGAAATCTCTATTAAAATTAAGTTTAATTGCATTATTATTTATAGGATTTGTATCCTGCAGTAGTAATGATGATTCTAATAATAATGAAGGTAATGCAAAACTGGCAATAAGATTGACAGACGCTCCTGGCGATTATGATGCTGTCTTCATTGATGTTAAAGAAGTGGTAGTAAAATATAATAACGGTCAAGACGATGTTGTTCTGAGTATTAATTCTGGTGTTTACGACCTTTTGGAATTAACCGCAGGTGTAAATGTGCTATTATTTAATGATGAAGTTCCTGCTGGAAATATTAGCCAAATTCGTTTAGTTTTAGGTGAAGAAAACACCATAGTAGTAGATGGACAAACCTTACCGCTTGCAACACCAAGTGCGCAACAATCAGGTTTAAAAATTCAGGTAAACGAAAATCTTGATGCTGGAATTTTATATGAATTCATGCTCGATTTTGATGTTGACAAATCTATTGTTTCACAAGGAAACGGAGGGTATAGCTTAAAGCCAGTAATTAGAGCAACCACTGTTGCTGAAAGTGGTGCAATTTCTGGAAAAGTGCTTCCTGCCGGTATGTTGACGATGGTTACAGCTATTAATGGACCTCTTGAAATTTCCACGTATACAAATCTTCAAGGTAATTTCCTGCTTAGCGGAGTACCAAACGGAGTTTATACCGTAACGATTCAAGCAGATTTAAATTTGGGAATCCCCCCATTGGTTGTTAATAATGTTACAGTAGTTCAAGGAGAAGTAACAAGTATGGGCGAATTTAATTTGTAACACTAAAATTTCAAAATAATAGAATTTTAAAAAGAGGTAAACTTTAAGTTTTCCTCTTTTTTATTTTAACCAATTGTTAACAGGCTTTTAGTCAATAAATTTTCAATTTGCACCGTCTTTTTAAAAAGACAAACTACATTGAATCTAAATATAGTATGGAAAATACAAATTCGACCTTTGACATTGGGGCATTAAACGAAAAAATTGAAAGGGAAAGTGCCTTTGTGGACGTCCTTTCAATGGAAATGAACAAAGTAATTGTAGGCCAAAAACACATGGTGGAACGGCTTATGATTGGTCTTTTGGGCCAAGGACACATTCTTTTGGAAGGTGTACCGGGACTTGCAAAAACACTGGCAATCAACACGCTTGCAAAAGCGGTACACGGTTCTTTTAGCCGAATACAATTTACCCCAGATTTACTTCCCGCAGATGTTGTGGGAACGATGATCTATAATATGAAGGTGAACGATTTCAGTATAAAAAAAGGTCCCATCTTCGCTAACTTCGTTCTTGCAGATGAGATTAACCGTGCTCCAGCCAAAGTACAATCCGCACTTTTGGAGGCGATGCAGGAAAGGCAAGTCACCATTGGTGAAACTACTTTTAAATTAGACAAGCCATTTTTAGTAATGGCAACACAAAACCCAATTGAACAGGAAGGAACGTATCCTTTACCTGAAGCACAGGTTGACCGTTTTATGCTGAAAACGGTAATAAAATATCCAAAGATGGCCGAGGAACAACTCATCATCCGCCAAAACTTAAAAGGCGAATATGAACAAATAAATCCGGTGGCAACCATTGAACAAATTTTAAGAGCACAGGCTGCTGTTCGTGAAGTTTATATGGATGAAAAGATTGAGAAATATATTCTCGATATTATTTTCGCAACAAGGGCTCCCGAGAATTTTGGTCTTACAGATTTAAAACCGCTTATCAATTTTGGCGCTTCCCCACGTGGAAGTATCAACCTTGCCATTGCCGCAAAATGTTATGCATTTATTCGTCGCCGTGGTTATGTAGTGCCAGAAGATGTTCGCGCCGTAGTACACGATGTACTTCGCCACAGAATTGGCATCACGTATGAGGCGGAAGCAGAAAACATTACTTCCGAAGAAATCATCAACAAGATTGTAAATGTAATTGAAGTACCGTAAATGGTGCTTGGCGTGAAGTTTTAAATTAATTTTTTAATACTGCCTCTGATTACTGATTTCTAAAAAATGGATACTAAAGAACTTCTTAAAAAAGTACGGAAAATCGAGATTAAAACACGCCGGTTGAGCGATCACGTGTTTGGTGGCGAGTATCACAGTACTTTCAAAGGTCGCGGGATGACTTTTAGCGAAGTGCGTCAATACCAATTTGGTGACGACGTACGGAGTATAGATTGGAATGTTACCGCCCGTTACAATGAGCCATTTGTAAAAGTTTTTGAAGAAGAGCGCGAGCTAACTTTAATGCTGATGGCAGATATAAGCGGTTCTGAATTTTTCGGAACGCAGGAACAATTCAAAAATGAAATCGTTACCGAAATAGCCGCAACCCTTGCATTTTCAGCGATGCAGAACAATGACAAAACGGGTTTGATTCTTTTTTCAGATGAAATAGAACTTTACATTCCACCAAAAAAAGGAAAATCACACGTGCTTCGAATTATTAGAGAGTTGATTGAATTCGAACCAAAAAGCAATAAAACAGATTTGGCGAACGCACTTAAATTTTTAAGCAACGTCATGAAAAAGAAAGCCATTGTTTTCGTGCTTTCAGATTTTATTGCAGATAATTACAGAGATACATTGAAGATTGCTGCCAGAAAACACGATGTTACAGGAATACGAATTTATGATAAAGCCGAAGAAAACATCCCAAATTTGGGTATGATACAAATGGAAGATCAAGAAACTGGTGAGTTGCTTTTAGTAAACACGGGTTCAAAAAGTGTTCGAAACGAATATTACAGTTACCACCGCGAACGTGTGGATTACTTTACCGAATCTTTTACGAAAAGTGGCGCAGGTGCTTTAAGTTGTAGGGTTGACGAAAGTTACGTGAAGAAATTATTAGGTTATTTTAAGAGACGTTAGATTTTAAAGGTGAAATGTTAGATTTTAAACAAATAGCGATAAAAAGAAATATGATTTCAACCCTGTTGAATTTTCAAAGAAACCTCCATTTTCTTTTTTCTCTTCTCTTTTTTCTCTTCACTTTTTTCTCATATGCCCAAGTTACTTCCTCCATTGATTCTACAAAAATCAAAATTGGAGAAGAAATTCTTTATACCATAAACGTACAGGCAGACTCTACAGATGTTGTGGTTTTCCCCGAGGAGCAGACTTTCGCTCCTTTGGAAATGATAGAATCCTATAAAACAGATACTACCTATGAAGGTGCAAAATATCGCCTCATTAAAAAATACGGATTGACGCAATTTGACAGTGGTCATTTCACTATTCCACCCCAGCGAATTTTCATCAACAACAAACCATTTTTTACAGATTCCTTGAAAGTTGAGGTTAATGATGTTCCTGTAGATACAACCAAGCAGAAAATGTTCGACATAAAACCTGCGGTGGAAGTTAAAAGCCTACTATTTGATTGGTTATTGCTTCTGTATTGGCTCTTGCCCATCCTTTTGATTATTGGTATTGCCATTTATTTATTCCGAAGAAAAAAGAGAAAAAATGCTGCCGTAAAGCAATTACCTCCTTATGAAGAAGCAATCGTTGCGCTGAAAACTCTGGATAATAGCCAACTGATTAAAGAAAACAAAAGCAAAGAATATTATAGTAATCTTACTGAAATTGTAAAGCGATATCTAGACCGCGAAGTGGACGAAGCGGCTTTGGAAAGTACCAGCGACGAGCTTATAACGCGTTTAATGATGCACAAAGATGCTGGTAATTTCGATTTCGATTTAGAAACCATCCGTAAACTGGATCAAATTTTCAAACGTGCAGATTTGGTGAAATTCGCCAAAATGAATCAACTATCCGGACAAGCGGAAGTGGACCGAAAAACAATCGAGGAAATTATTAATGAAACCCACGAAGCAGTTCCAGAACCCACGGAAGAAGAACTTTTGGAAAATCAAGAATACCTTGAAAAATTGCGAAAAAGACGCAAACGAAGAAAATGGATTTTGGGAATTTCGGGCGTGGTTGCAGCAATCATCCTAGCAGGAATAATTTACGGTAGCGTTTCTGGTTTTGACAATTTAAAAGATAAAGTTATAGGTAATGACCTCCGCGAACTATCTGAAGGGCGTTGGATAAAGAGTGAATACGGAAACCCAGCAGTTATTTTGGAAACTCCAGAAGTGCTCGTAAGAGCGGAAGCCCCCCAAACAAATGCCAATAAAAGTACTGTGAGTGCTAAAGACTTTTTCACCTATGGTGAAATGAATGCTCCACTTTATATTATGGTTTCAACAACACAGTTCAGTCAAAAGCAGGACATTGCTTTAGAAACGGCACTAGATGCAGTTTTAGACGATTTGGAACAAAGTGGCGCCAAAAATATGATCGTAAAACGGGACGATTTTGAAACCGAAAAGGGCATTAAAGGGTTGAAAGCATATGGAGATTTCAATGTACAGGTTTCAGACACTAAAGTTTTGAAGCAAAAAAGCACGTATGAGTTGTTGCTTTTTGCCCAACAAAACGGTCTGCAGGAAGTATTGATAGTCTATCAAAACGATGGCAAATATGCCGAAGAAATATTAAAACGAATTGAAGCTTCCATAGAGCTTGAAATCTCAGAGAAAGATGGGCAGTAATTTCGAATTTGTAAATCCGCAATTTTTCTGGTTGTTCCTTATACTTCCAGTGCTCGTTCTATGGTATATATGGAAGCGAAAACAGCAAACAGCTTCCCTTAAAATTTCAAGCATCAGCGGTTTTAAATCTGGCAAAAACTGGTTGGCGCGATTAAAACCTTTGCTTTTTGCACTTCGGCTTTTGGCACTTTCGGCATTGATTATTGCCATGGCGCGCCCAAGAACTGTTGACGAATCTACAAAGACAAAAACTACCCGAGGAATAGACATTGTTATGGCAATGGACCTTTCGGCAAGTATGTTGGCACGCGATTTAAAGCCTAATCGTTTAGAAGCTTTGAAAACGGTCGCCGCCAGATTTATAAACAGCCGCCCGAATGATCGTATCGGCTTGGTAGAATATGCGGGAGAAAGCTACACGCGTACACCTCTAACGAGTGACAAAAGTATTGTGCTTTCATCGCTAAAAAACATGGAATACAACACCACCATTGAAGGCGGAACCGCAATAGGTTCTGGACTTGCAACAGCCGTAAACCGTTTAAAAGAAAGTCGCGCCAAGAGCAAAGTGATTATTTTACTTACAGATGGTGTGAATAACACAGGTTTCATCGATCCAAAAATTGCGAGCGAACTTGCAGTCGAGTTTGGAATAAAAGTTTACACCATCGGCTTAGGAAGCAATGGAATGGCAATGTCACCTATTGGTATTCGGCCGGATGGAGGTTTTCAATACGGAAACGTGCAAGTTGAAATTGATGAAGCACTTCTGAAAGAAATTGCAGCCAAAACCGGCGGACAATATTTCCGTGCAACGAGTAATACCAAATTACAGGAGATTTACGAAGAAATAAACAAATTGGAAAAAACCGACATTGAAGAATTCAAATACACAAACTATAACGAAATGTTTCGCCCTTGGGCAATTTTCGCCTTGATTTTGATTGCTTTTGAATTTTTGTTGCGAACCACTATATTTAAAGGATTTTTATAAAAATGTACCAATTAGAACAGCCCATATATTTCTATATTCTCTTCGCCATACCGGTGATTGTGGTATTATTTCTATTGGTTTTAGTTTGGAAAAAAACAGTTCAAAAACGCTTTGTTGATAAGGAATTGCTCAAAAAATTAAGCCCAAACCGTTCTCTTTTTAAATCTATTTTAAAAGTGTTAGTAATCTGTTTGGCCATTGCATGTTTAAGCTTTGCTCTTGTAAACCCAAAGATTGGAACAAAGCTTGAAACCGTAAAACGTGAAGGTGTGGATATTGTTTTTGCATTAGATGTATCAAAAAGTATGTTGGCGGAAGATATTGCACCAAACCGTTTGGAAAAGGCAAAACAGCTTATTACACAAATAATAAACAGTCTTGCAGGTGATAGAATAGGAATTATAGGTTATGCAGGCAGCGCCTTTCCACAGGTGCCAATAACCAGCGATTTCTCTTCCGCAAAACTTTTTTTGAGTGGAATGAATACCGATATGGTTTCATCACAGGGAACAGCCATTACCCAGGCGATTAAAATGGCACAAACATTTTATGACGATGAAGAGCAGACAAACAGGGTGCTTTTTATAATTTCTGACGGAGAAGATCACGAGGGCAATTTTTCAGAAATTGCCGAAGAAGCTGCAGAAAAAGGAATTCGTATTTTTACAATTGGAGTAGGTACCGTAGAAGGCGGGCCAATTCCTATTAAAGAAAATGGCACGCTTCAATATTACAAGCGCGATCAAAACAACGAACAAGTTATTACCCGTTTAGGTGAAGAAACCCTAAAAGAAATTGCTAAAACTACTAATGGTGAGTATATTGACGGCTCCAATACAAAAGCCGTAGTAGACAGGGTAAGAGCAATATTAGGCGGAATGGACAAAAAAGAGTTTGAAGCAAAACAATTCACAGATTTTAAAGATCAATTTCAATGGTTTTTGGCTGGGGCATTGTTTTTGCTGGTGTTAGATGTGTTCCTCTTGGAACGAAAAACAGCTTGGTTGAAAAAGTTGAATTTGTTTAATGAAAAGGAAAAAGCATAAAATGAGGTTGGTAGCTAAAATATTTCTTCAGAAAAAATCGACACGCAACATTTCTTTTGTTCTTTGTGCTGTTCTGGTTTCGTTGAATTCATTTGCACAACCACAATCTAAAGAACAGAAAAATGAACTTAGAGATTCGCAGAATTTTTTAAGTGAAGCACAACATTCGCTTCAAAAAGAAGAATTTTCTTCCGCGGAAGCTGATTACCGTCAAGCAATTTCCCTTAATCCAAAAAGCGAAACCGCGAAATATAACTTGGGGACCGCTTACTACGGAAAAGAAAAAAATGCTGAAGCCATGCTTCGCTTCAAACAAGCTGCGCAAACTGCAACAGAAAAAACTGAAAAACATAAAGCATTTCACAATTTGGGAAATACGTATATGAACGAAAAGAAATATACCGAAGCTGTGGAAGCCTATAAAAATGCACTGCGCAACAACCCTAATGACGATGAAACGCGCTACAATTTAGCATTGGCAAAAGATATGTTGGAGAAAAACCCACCGCCCCCACAGGATAAAGACGATAAAAACAAAGATCAGAATAAGGATAACAAAGACCAAGACAAAAAAGATCAGCAAAACCAAGACGATAAAAACAAAGAGGGCGATAAAGGCGACGAGAAAGAAAATAAAGATAAGGGCGACCAAAAGGAAGATAAAAAAGAAGGCGATAAAGATAAAGACCAAGGAAAGCCGGATAAGCCTAAAGAAGAAGGTGATAAACCTCAGCAACAACAACAAGTACCTGGACAATTATCTCCCCAGCAGGTAAAAAGTCTTTTGGAAGCAATGAATAACGAAGAAAAAAAGACACAGGATAAGATAAATGCGGAAAAGCAGAAAGGCGCAAAAGTGAAATCTGATAAAGATTGGTAGATTATGAAGATGAAGAATTTTTTATTCCTTTTAACCCTCGTGCTGTGCAGCATCGCTGCAACGGCACAGGTTCAGTTTGATGCCAAGGTGAGCAAAAAAACGCTTGGAATAAACGAGCGTTTACGAATTGATTTTGAAATGAACCAAGATGGCGACAATTTTAGACCGCCTAATTTCGAGAATTTTAAAGTGGTTGGCGGGCCAAATCAATCTATCAGCAATTCATGGATAAATGGAAAACGAAGTTTTTCAAAAACATATTCCTATTTTTTAGCCCCGCAAAGTCGAGGACGAGTAACTATTGGCCAGGCAACCATTGAAATAAACGGGGAAACCTATAAAACACTACCATTGGAAATTGAGGTTACCACCGCAGTAGCTGTTCCCAAAGACGGTAATAATGCCGATTATGTGGCCAGCGAAAATGTGCATTTGGTAGCGGAAGTTTCAAACGCAAATCCGTATTTAAACGAAGCACTTACTGTTACTTATAAATTATATGTTTCTCACGACGTGAGTATTACCAGCCAATGGCGTGAAATTGACACTCCAAAATACGCAGATTTCTGGAGCCAGAATATTGACAATAAAAACAACTTTAAGGTTTATGAAGGAAAATACAACGGTGAAGATTATCGCTATGTGGTTTTGAGAACCACCGTACTGTATCCGCAGAAAACTGGAAAACTTGATATTGAACCATTAACGCTCGATATTCCTATTGATGTGCAGGGTAACCGTCGCGATATTTTTGGGCGAAGATTGATGGAGCGCGTAAATAAAACCATTTCTGCCGGAAACCGTACGATTGATGTTAAATCGCTTCCATTGGAAGGAAAACCGGATGGCTTCAACGGGGCGGTTGGCGATTTTTCTTTTGATATTATTACCAATAAAACCAATCTTGATGCCAATGAATCATTGCAGCTGGATGTAAAAATTGCTGGGAAAGGAAACTTGAAATTGTTTACAGCACCATCAGTAAAACTTCCAAATACACTTGAAGTTTACGAACCCGAGCACAACGAAAGTGTAAACACAACAGTTTCTGGAATGCAGGGTTCCATTACAGATTCCTATACCGTGGTACCACAATTTAAGGGAACCTATCCTGTAAATCCAATTACTTTTTCGTTTTTCGACCCCAAAACTGAAAAATATAAAACCATTACTTCAAAAGAGTTTACCATTGAAGTTGAAAACGGACCTATTAGTTCGGTAACTGCAAATACCAATTCCAATGATGCAAAAAAGCAAGTGGTTCTTTCAAAAGATAATTTTAAGTATATAAAATTAAATGCTAATTTAGTGCCTATAGCACAAGAAACCTTCTTTAAATCGGTACTGTTTTGGTCACTTTTGGGTGGACCCTTTTTATTGATTCCGTTATTTATCCTTGCTGGAAAAAAACGTAAACAACGTTTAAATGACTTAGAAGGAAACAAACTTCGCCGTGCAAACAAACTCGCTAAAAAATACCTTTCTGAAGCTAAACGGAATATCCAAAATCCAGTTGCATTTTACGAATCTTTGGAACGGGCACTTCATAATTATCTGAAAGCGAAGTTGAATATTGAAACTTCGGAAATGGAAAAGAGCCATATTTCGAAATTATTGCTGGAAAGAAATGTAGAAGCACCGGTTGTGGAAAATTTCATCACTTTGCTAAAAAGTTGTGAATATGCGCGTTATGCCTCCTCTTCAACCACTTCGGTACAACAGGATTACAGCAGAGCAGCAGAAGTTATTTCAACTATAGATAAACAAATACAGTAAATTGAAGAAAATGAAAAAACTACTGTACCTACTTATTTTACTTATTTCTTTCTCCAGCATTGGACAAAATGAAAGTCTTTTCGAACAAGGAAAGGAACTTTACAAAAACGGAAAATACCAACAAGCCATTACTTCTTGGATGCAGATTTTGGACAAAGGCGAACATTCTGCAGAGCTGTATTTTAATTTAGGAAATGCACAATACAAGTTGAATCATATTGGTCCAAGTGTATATTATTATGAAAAAGCGCTTCAGCTTTCTCCAAACGATGCTGATATTAAAAACAATTTAGCGTTTGCTGAAAACGCGCGGATTGATTCCATAGAACCATTGCCAAAAACAGTTTTTTCAAAATGGTATCACAGCATTTCCAGTATTTTTAGTTTTGAAGGCTGGGCCATTTTTGCTGTTGCGCTTTCAATCTTTTTTGTTGCACTGTTTCTGTTTTACTTTTTTGCTTTTACTGAAAGAAGAAAACGATTGCTTTTCGTGAGCTCTATGTTTGTGGGCATAATCTTGATTGCTTCATTAACAATGGCATTTTTTACCTATAGCGATTATTCAAAAAACCAACCCGCGGTTATCTTTGCAAATGAGATTGAAGTAAAAACAGAACCGTCATTGGGAAGCAACGTTGCTTTCACCCTTCACGAAGGCACCAAAGTGCAGATTTTGGCGCAGGACGGAAATTGGTATCGCATTACTTTGGCAGATGGAAAAGACGGGTGGATTCCTTCAACAGATTTAAAACAGCTTTAGTTTTAATATTTAGTTAACAGGAAATTAAGTTCAATCCTTTATTTTTGAATTTCTGAAAAAAAACGATTGAGATTAACCAGTATTTTATTATTACTATTATTTACAAGTTTTCTTGTAACACCTGCTATTATTACTATTTCTGGTAACCAATCTGATGTTTCTACTTTTTTTTCGATGAACGAGGAAGAAAATTCAAACAAAATGCCCAAACCTAATTTTGTTTTCGTCATTGAAAAAATTCAGTCTAATTATGAAAGCTTAGAATTTCTGAAAAAACAGAAAGACAAAGATAGTTTTCAAATTGACAATTATTCTAAAGTCTTTATAGACGTAGTTTCGCCGCCTCCACGCGTAGCGTAACATTTTCTTCAAAAATACACTTTATATACTTTTCCATTAAATTTCCATTGCATTGGCTACTGGAAATTATGTCCATTTTATTGGCTTTGGAAACAATTCAAATTAATTCCTTAAAAAAATTTAAATGAAACTATACGATAAACTTATAGAAAATAATAAAAACTGGGTCGCACAAAAATTAAGTTTGGACCCCAATTATTTTTCAAATCTTGCAAAAGGACAAAGTCCTCCAGTATTATGGATTGGCTGTGCTGATAGCCGTGTTCCTGCAAATGAAATTATAGGCGCCCAACCGGGTGAGGTATTTGTACAGCGAAATATTGCCAATATGGTTGTGCATACAGATATGAATATGCTTAGCGTGCTGGATTATGCTGTAAATGCTTTAAAAGTAAAGCACGTTATTGTTTGTGGCCACTATGGTTGTGGTGGAGTAAAAGCTGCGATGCAAAACGAATCCATTGGATTAATTGACAACTGGCTTAGGCACATTAAAGATGTTTACAGGCTTCATAAAGATGAACTTGATGGGATTAATGATGAAAAGGAAAGGTTTAATCGTTTTGTAGAAGTAAATGTAAAAGAACAAGTTTTTGATCTGGCGAAAACCTCCATTGTACAAAATGCTTGGCATAACAATCAAGAATTGTATTTGCACGGTTGGGTGTATGGCTTGGAGTCAGGACTCATCAAAGATTTAGGGGTAAATGTCAGCAATGATAATGAACTGGACAAAGTGTATCAACTGAATTTCTAATACTAAATTGAAATTTAAATTCACTTAACTTTCTTAAACAAAAACATATGAGTAAAAATATATTTTCAAATTTTAGAGGTAATCTTTTTGGTGGTATAACCGCTGGGATTGTTGCCTTACCTCTGGCACTCGCTTTTGGTGTGCAATCAGGACTTGGCCCAGATGCGGGACTCTACGGAGCTATTTTTATTGGATTTTTCGCTTCGCTTTTTGGAGGTACCAATACGCAAATTTCTGGACCCACTGCACCAATGACCGCAGTTTCGATGGTTGTTATAGCAGGTATTATTGCTGGACACAACGGTAGTGTTGAAGAAGCTTTGCCTTACATTTTACTAGTTTTTTTATTAGCTGGGCTTATGCAAATTTTACTGGGTATTACTGGTGTGGGAAAATATATAAAATATATTCCCTATCCAGTTGTTTCGGGCTTTATGACTGCAATTGGCGTAATTATTCTTGTAACACAGATTCTACCCGTTTTGGGATATTATACACAGGATGACAATGATTATATAAGCACTTTTACACCACAAGCTGAAGAAGTGCTTTTAGATAAAATACTAAAAGATGAAGCTGGTGAGGGCATTTTGGTATTAGAGGACTTTAAAGAAACCGTAAACAGAGCCGGAAATATTACGGAAACAGAAATTTCAAAAGAAGCAACAACACTAGCTAAAGCTGAAACTTCTGGAGTTTATGGTGCCATAAAAGCCTTACCGAGAGCTATTATGAACATAAGTTGGTTGGAGTTTATTTTGGCTTCCCTCACAATATTAATTATTTATGGTTTCAAAAAAATTACAACTAAAATTCCAAGTACTTTGGTGGCATTGTTGGTTGTTTCAGGCGGCGCCTATTTTCTAAAGCTGGATTACCGACCCATAGATCAAATTCCTGGCGGTTTCCCTATACCAAATTTAGGCATGTTTACAGCGTTTGAATTCGGACAGATTTCACCTTATATTTTTACTGCATTGACTTTGGCATTTTTAGGAGCAATTGATTCGCTACTCACCTCGGTTGTAGCAGATAATATGACGAAGACAAAACACAATCCAAACAAAGAATTGATGGGGCAAGGAATAGGAAACAGTGTAGCAGCAATTTTTGGTGGAATCCCAGGAGCTGGTGCAACTATCCGTACGGTTGTAAATATCAATTCTGGAGGTACAACCAAACTTTCCGGCATGATTGCAGCATTACTCTTGCTAGTTATATTATTGGCATTGGGACCCGTGGCATCACAAATTCCAGCTGCTGTACTTGCAGGAATTTTAATAACTGTAGGTATTGGTGTAATGGACTACAGAGGTTTGAAGGCAATTCCTAAAATGCAAAAAGCTGAAGTTACAATTATGATGGTTGTATTGCTACTTTCAGTATTCTGGAATTTGGTTTATGCAGTAGGAATAGGGTTGGTTTTGGCTTCAATTATATTTATGAAAAAAATTGGCGATTTAACAGCAGGACAATCCAAAGTGGTTCCACTTAAAAATGCTGACGAACTTACACTGTCTTGGAGCGACGAGCTGAATTTTCCAGAAAGACTTAAAGAAGAAGTATTTATAAAACGTTTGGAAGGTCCGTTGTTCTTTGGTTATACTTCAGACTTTCAAAAGTTGGCACTGGAAATTCCAGACACAGCAACCCACGTTATTATACGAATGGGGAAATCTCCATACATTGACCAATCTGGACTTTATGCTATGGAGGAAGTGCTAATGAATATTTCAAAAAAAGGGATAATCACTATGTTTGAAGACCTTCAGCCACAACCACGTGTAATGATGGAAAAAATAGATATTATTCCAGATTTAGTTGCCAAAGAACTTATTTTCAGTGATTTTAAAGAAGCAATGAAATATGCCCGTGATAATATAAAAAACGTGGTATAAAAGTTATATTACTCTGTAGGGGGTTCCGTTTCAGCGGGGCTTCCTTCGGGAGTAATTTCAGTTCCATCAATATTTAAGTTATCAACTTCCTTCATTATTGTGGGTAGCACCGTTGGAGCAATACTTGCTACCGGTCCATAAAGTATGGAAGAATCACGTTGCTCTTCAGTGAGAATTTTATAATTTTCTGAAGCGTTCACAAACATAAAAACCACACTAATCAAAAAGGCGAATTTTAGTACGTTGAAAACACCGCCAAAAAGTTTATTGAATATTCCCAGCATAGCAAAATCGGCAACTTTCGTTAAAAGCCTTCCCAAAATACTAAACAAAATCATTATCAATAAAAAAGTTATGACGAAGGCCATAATGGTATTAGTATCTGTGCTCCAATCAAACCAACGAATAAGGTATTCGCCCACATAGCCCGAAAAAAACATAGCGCAATAAACGCCTACAACAATTCCTATCAATGAAGCGAGGGAACGCAGCAAACCTTTGCTAAACCTCACAAAAAAAGCGATGATTAAAATGATGCCTATAACTATGTCAATAGTGTTCATATCTTGAAATTTTTCATAAATATACCATTTTCCAAATTCTGAATTCCGAATTCATAATTCAGAATTGTAAAATGTATCTTTGCAAACTAATTAATTTTGAAAAATGGCGCGCGACGAACAATTAAAGGAACGATGGGAAGCAGTAGTAAAAATGCTGGGCGCCCGTTTTGCCGATAACCAAATTTTAGATCTTGATGCAATTATTTATTTAATAGGCGTTCAAGAGCTGGGTCAATTACACAGGAAATTTAAAAAAGACGAAAAGCTTAACCTGATGCACATTGCCATCTGCCGTCTTTTGGAACCGTATGGGTATTATGAGTTTGATTATGTTGATGAAGAAGGCTGGCCACATTATCACGTTTTAGAACAATTGCCTCCATTAAAAGCGGGCGAGCAGAGCGTTTTGATGAAGGAGGCGATTGTACAATATTTTATAGAAAAGGAAGTGATTAACTAAAATATTTTTTCCGCAGAAAATTTAGTGATGATAGAAACAATAAAAAAACAAATAGCCGAAGTTCAAGCCTTTTCTTCAACTAACAAAGAAGAAATAGAAAACTTCCGCATAAAATATTTAGGCAAAAAGGGATTATTGAACAACTTTTTCGCAGAGTTTAAAAACGTGCCAAACGAACAAAAAAAAGAATTTGGACAGGTTATAAATACACTTAAAAATACTGCTCAGGAAAAAGTAGATTCACTTAAGGAAGCAATTGAAAGTAGCTCCGAAACTAGAGGCGTTTATGGAGATCTTTCCCGCCCGGGCGAAGTGATCCCGCTAGGCTCTCGCCATCCTATTTCCATCGTGAAAAATAAAATTATCGATATCTTTTTGCGCATCGGCTTCAACGTTTCCGAAGGCCCCGAAATTGAAGATGATTGGCATAACTTTACGGCACTAAACCTACCAGAATATCACCCAGCCCGTGATATGCAGGATACCTTTTTCATTCAAACCAATCCAGACGTTTTATTGCGTACGCATACATCTTCGGTTCAGGTTCGATATATGGAGAATAATAAACCGCCCATCAGAACCATTTCCCCCGGTCGCGTTTACAGAAACGAAGCTATTTCAGCACGTTCACACTGCTTTTTTCATCAAGTGGAAGGATTGTATGTTGACAAAAACGTAAGCTTTGCAGATTTAAAACAAACGCTTCAATATTTCACTACCGAAATGTTCGGAAAATCAAAAATTAGGCTTCGACCGTCCTATTTTCCGTTCACCGAACCAAGTGCTGAAGTTGATGTTTATTGGGGACTGGAAACCGAAGCAGATTACAGAATCACTAAAGGAACTGGTTGGCTGGAAATTGGTGGCTGCGGGATGGTTGATCCCAACGTACTTAAAAACTGTGGCATTGATGCCGAGGAATATTCCGGGTTTGCATTTGGCGTAGGCGTTGATCGTATCGCAATGTTATTGCACCAAATTCCAGATATTAGAATGTTCAGTGAAAATGACGTCCGCTTTTTAGGACAGTTTAAAAGTGCGCTATAAGTTTGTATCTTTAAGCAAAAAACCATTAAACTCTTTACTATGAAAAAATACCTCGTTATCGCCCTACTCGTGATTGTAGGCTTGGCCATTGCTTACATCACTTTTGTTATTGCGGCAATAAAAATGGTAATTGGAGCAATTTTACTTGGCGTTGCAGCCATTGCACTTTTAGCGGTTTGGATTATGTGGAAAATTGAAGACTGATTATGCGGAAGGACATTGAAATTCCTAAAGCCGAAAACGTACATATTGTTGCGGTTTATGAATGGGACGAGGATTTTTCCGTCCATCAATGGAATATTTATTTGGTGAATAATCGCGAAGAGGAGATTAGCACTGTTTTAGTATTATCGCGCGGAAAAAGTGAGGACAAAAAAACCTCAACCCTTCGCCATAATTTAGGAAATATTCAACCAAAAACCGCTGCAAAAGTTGAATTTATTCCAATTGAAGTTTTAGGTTTTACCAATGAATATTTACTTACTTTTTTTTCCAAAAATAAACTCCTTGAACGAAAGTTTGTTTTTGATCCAAACAGTATTTCTGAAGAAAATATAGTAAAAATTCCCACTTTAGAAAGTGAAGGGGTTTTAGCTAAGTAAAATTCTATCATGTTAAAAGTTGAAATCGATTCCTTTTCCTATTCTGAAAAAACCATTTTAAAGGATATTCATTTCACGCTGAAACCTGGAGAACATCTCAGCATTCTCGGCGAAAGTGGCTGTGGAAAATCTACGCTTTTACACCTCATTTATGGATTGCTTCATTTAGAGAACGGAAGTATTTTTTATAACGAAAAGAAACTTCTAGGCCCGACCAAAACTTTAATTCCCGGCGAACCGTTTATGAAACTGGTAGCGCAGGAGTTCAACATTATGCCTTTTACAACAGTTGCTGAAAACTTGGGGTCACATCTATCTCGATTGGACGAGGAAAAAGATAATAAAAGAATTGATGAACTACTAAAAGTAGTTGAAATGGAAAATTTTAAAAGCACATTGGTAAAAACCCTTAGTGGGGGTCAAAAACAGCGTGTAGCTCTGGCAAAAGCATTAGCAAATGAGCCCGAAATATTTCTACTGGATGAGCCTTTCAGCAATATTGACACGTTCCGGAAAAATAAATTACAACGCAGAATTTTTAATTACCTAAAAGAAAAAAATATCAGCTGTATCACCGCAACCCACGACAGCGATGAAGCTTTAGCATTTTCAGATCAAATTTTAATGTTGAAAAATGGAACTAAGGAAATGTTTGGCACCCCAGAATTCATTTATAAAAATGTTTCAACAAACTATCAGGCTGGTTTTTTTGGCGAAGCGAATCTGCTTCCGAAGAATATCATTTCCACCGAGGAAACTTCCGAAGAAACCATCATTTTTCCACATCAGCTGAAAATTTCTAAAGAAAAAACTCAACTTAAGGTAACCATAAAAAAATGCTACTTTAAAGGAACACATTTTTTAGTTGAAGCAGATTTTAATGGTAAAATTTTATTTTTCAACAATTCCCATTCGTTGAAAAAGGATGAAACTTATTGGCTTAAAATTTCAAAAAAAAATTAAATTACAACGATCATCTTCCCTTTATTTTTACCATCAAACAAGTCAATAAATGCTTGGGGAATATTTTCAAAACCCTCCACTACTGTTTCCAAATAAGTAAGTTTATCTTCTTCCATCCACTGCGCCAGTTGTTTTTGGGCTGGACCAAAATCCTTAACAAAATCACGTACCGTAAATCCCTGCATCAAAATACTTTTTTTTATAAGTGTACTTTCAACTCGTGGTCCGGTTGGTGTTTCTGTTTCGTTATAAAGTGAAATAGCACCACAATTTATTACCCTTCCATATTTATTCATATTTGCCAGCGCTGCATCAAGAATTTCACCGCCCACATTATCAAAATAGACATCAACACCATTTGGACAGGCTTCAGCTATGGCCTTTTTCATATTGTCCGTGGTTTTATAGTTTATGGCTGCATCAAAACCAAACTTTTCTTGAATACGATCAATTTTTTCTTCACTTCCTGCAATTCCCACAACTCTACAGCCTTTAATTTTTCCTATTTGTCCAACCACGCTTCCCACAGCACCAGCAGCACCTGAAACTAAAAGTGTCTCGTCTTTTTCAAGTTTACCTATGTTCTTTAGGCCTAAATAAGCCGTAATTCCCGTCAATCCCAAAACACCCAAATAGGCTTTAAGTGGTGCTTTTTCACTATCAACTTTATTCAATCCAGTCCCGTTTGATGCTTGGTACTGCTTCCACTGAAGCATTCCATTTACAAAATCACCTTTTTTGAAATTCTTGTTTTTAGATTCCACTACTTCAGCAATAATGCCAGATTCCAGTGGCTTCCCAACTTCAAAAGGTGCTATATATGATTTTTCATCGCGCATACGTCCCCGCAAATAAGGATCTACGGAAACATATTTTGTTTTCAGCAAAATTTCCCCTTCTTTAGCTTGCGGCTTTTCTTCTTCAGTAAAGTCAAAATCTTTGAGTGAAGGTTTACCTTTGGGACGATTTTTCAGTAGAATTACTTTGTTCATAAGTATTTTTATTAATTTAATATTTATAAAATTAGAACATAAAAGCGCAACCGCCCAAATCATATCTTTATTTAATAAAAGTATAACAGAGTTACATTTCTGAAAAGATTAACGAACTTAGCTTTTGTGCACTATATCTTTACAGCTTCTGAAAACAAATGCTTTTGAAATCTTCAAAAAACATAGTAGCTACAACCTTTAATGACCTTTCGGAGTACTTTAAAAGTACTGATTTTTCAAAAGCAATTCTTTTGGGGATTGCACTTACAGTTCCCATAATCTTTGGTGTTAAATTAGATATGCTTACCATAGGCATCACAATTACCGTTGGCGCTATGCTTGCCTCGCCAAGTGACGTTAGCGGAAGTATTAGGCATAAAATCACGGGTATTCTGTTTGCTACTTCATTGGCTATGATGGTGAGTTTGATTGGTGGTTATTTGCATTTTTCCCTTTGGCTATTATTTCCAATTTTGGGTATTTTAATGTTTAGTATTTCCTATCTCGCCATTTATGGGTTTCGTGCGTCACTAATTAGCTTTTCTGGGCTTTTGGCATTAGTACTCAGTTTTTCAAATGTTTCCGGTGGAATGGAGCCCTACGAAAGAATGCTTCTTATTGGCATTGGCGGACTTTGGTATGCGGGACTTTCCATACTTAGGCATTTTATTTTTCCGAAAGCCCCCACTGAATATTACCTGTCCAAAACATTAAAGCTTACATCAGATTATTTAAGAACCAGAGGTGAATTGGTTGCCGAAACCACTGACAGAACGGAGCTTTTAAAAAAAATGCTAAATACGCAAACTGAACTTACTGCAACGCACGAAACCCTACGTGATATTTTGATTTCTAGCCGAACTGGCTCTGGAAAATCTGAATATGAAGGAAAGCGCATGTTGATATTTGTTCAATTGGTTGATATGCTGGAACTGGCAATGGCAAACCCGGTAAACTATTCGAAAACTGACGAGCTTTTTGCAGAACAAACTGCACAACTGAAAGATTTTCAGGGTCTTCTTTTTGCGATGAGCAGCCGGCTGATTGCAATTTCGGCAAATCTCTCTACCCCCAAAAGACTTCGAAATAGCACTAAAATTGAAGAATTTCAGGAAAGAATTAAACGAGAAATTACTGAATATACTTCTAAAAACGACAAAGGTTTTGATGAAAATTTGCTGATGTTAAGAAATCTTTTCAAATATCAAAAGGAGCAAATAAAAAAGATTGAAAAAATTGAATGGCTTTTGAAAAATCCAGCACAGCGTGAAATTTCATTGCTGAAAAAAGAAGATTCGCGAAGATTTTTAACCAAACAGAATTATGATTTTGAAGTTCTGGTTGAAAACTTCACCATGCGCTCCCCTATTTTCAAACATTCGCTGCGGCTGGGAGTGATGACAATGATTGGCTATGGCGTGGGTATGTTGTTTTCTGTACAAAATCCATATTGGATTTTACTCACGTTAATTGTAATAATGCGTCCAACTTTCGGCCTCACAAAAACACGTTCAAAAGAAAGAACTATTGGAACATTAATTGGCGGTGCGTTGGCGGTGGGTATAGTTTTAATTACACAAAACACTACAGTTTATGGTATTTTGGCAATCGTTTCGCTTGTAATCGCGTTTTCTATGGTACAGCGAAATTACAAAGCTGCAGCCACTTTCATCACACTGAGTGTGGTTTTCATCTATGCGCTTTTGCGACCCGATATCTTCAACGTCATCCAATATCGAGTAACAGATACGCTCATTGGTGCAGGACTGGCAACTTTGGGTAATTTATTGCTTTGGCCTGCTTGGGAAATTCAAGGAATGCAAAAAACGTTGCTGGGAACAATTCATGCAAATAGGATTTATTTGGAAGAAATTATTGGTTTCTATAACAAAAAAGGAAACATACCTTCTCAATATAAAGTGGCACGAAAGAAAGCATTTTTAGAAATGTCTGACCTCAGCGCAGCTTTTCAGAGAATGACCCAAGAGCCAAAATCCAAACAGAAAAACTTAGATAAGTTTTATGAATTTGCAATGTTGAATCACACTTTTCTATCCTCACTGGCGTCACTTAGCACTTATATTTTGAATAACCCAACGACTCCCGCATCAGAAAACTTCAATAAGGTTTCGTCTAAAATTATTCAAAATCTTTTAGATGCTGAAAATGTATTAAAGCAAGGAATTTCTTCAGAAGCTGAGCAAAATGACGCAGATTCCGAAGATATCTTTGAAGCTACTTTTGGAAAAAATATTGCTATCTATGATGAAATTCAAATAAAAACTAAAGAAGAAGGTTTTCATTTAAAAATTGAAGAAGCACATTTGGTACGAGAACAATTGAAATGGTTACTGGCGATGAGCAAAAAAATAAAGAAGATTTCAAGAGAAACAAATTTTTAAACTTATATCGCTTTATAATTATATTTACCCAAACTGTTTTTCAATGCACAAAAACATTCGCCATCTTCAGCCTGTAGCAACTATAAAAATAGTTTTTGCTATAATTCTCACCTTATTTTCAGTATATCTGTTTTTTGCAGGAACTATGTTTGGTGTCATCTTGCTTGGAGCGGCGCTTAAATTATCACTTCGGGAAGGTTTTGAACTTAATTTGGAAGAAAAAAAGTATCGAAGCGTTTATTCAATTTTCGCGATAAACTTTGGCATCTGGAAGAAATTACCTGAGTTAGAATACATTTCTGTATTTAAGACAATTAAAAATAGCAGGGCACGCGTAATTACCGCTGAAGCAAACTTAGGTTTTGAAGTTTTTAAATTAAACCTGTTCTACGGAAAAAACCGACATATTGAAGCTTATATTAGTGATGAAATTGACGATGCCTTTAATGTTGCTAAACATATTGCAACTGTTTTGGAACTTGACATTCTGGATGCAACAAAACAAGAAAAAGAGTGGATAAATATTACTTCACACTCGTAATTTTATAGACATTTCCATTTAGATTGAACTCATCACCCTTTTTCTTTCCAGAAATAAGCAGACCTACTGGTGAATTTAAAGCAACGCATAGATAATCAGTTTTTCCGATGGAAACCGTACCAATGGAAAGACTGATAAAATAAGTAAACCTATCTGTATAAACCAAACTGCCCAAACGTGCATAATCTGAAGTTGCTTTCACATCAATTTTTTTGAGAAGAGGTACTATTTTTTCAATCTCTTGCAATTGCTTTCCAGCATTTTCGCGGTCTATCTGAAGCATAGCACGGCCAGTTTCGTGCTTGTCACCACTACTACTTTTAGACTCTTCAAGCAAAGATTCCTCAATACCAGTAATGGTCTGTTTAATTTTGGAATAACGGTTGTCAACCTGTTTTTGACAGTGTTGCAGCAATTCAGTTTTAAGTTCTACTGCGGTCATTTTTTCTTTTTCTTTTTAACTTCTTTTGGCTCTTGTTTTTCCAATGTAAAGGGCCCATAATAACGCATTTGGCGAACTATCCATTGTGTTCTTCTTGCTACATAAGATCCCGGCGGATTGGCTTTATAGCGCTGCGGACTCGGTAAAATGGCCGCTATTGCTGCAGCATTTTCTGCCCGTAAATTTTTTGCAGATTTTTTAAACCAATATTGTGAAGCGGCTTCGGCACCAAAAACGCCATTACCCATTTCTATACTATTTAAATATACTTCCAAAATACGTTCTTTGCTCCAAAGTGTTTCAATTAAAAGAGTGAAATACGCCTCCATTCCCTTTCGAAACCACGTTCTTCCCGGCCATAAAAAAGCATTTTTAGCTGTTTGTTGTGAAATGGTGCTTCCACCCCGGAGTTTTTTTCCTTTTTCGTTGTTTTCCAAAGCCTTTTCAATGGCTTCGCGATCAAACCCGCTATGGCTTAAAAAAGTTTGATCTTCGGCACAGATAACCGCCAACTGTAAGTACGGAGAAATTTCTTCAATAGGCACCCAATCGTGTCGTGTTTCGTATTTTTCATCTCCCTCAATAGAACGGATGGCCATCAAGGGCGTATAAGGAACGGGAACAAATTTGTAAATAAGCACCCAAAGCACTGTGAGACCAATAAACCAAAGAAATAGTTTTAAAAGAAATTTGAATAGTTTTTTAATCATATAAAGCCGCTAATTGTTTCCCGATTGAACTGCCAATGGCAACGCCCATCCCACCTAATCTGACGCCACAAAAAATATTTTTTGACACCGTTTTCAGAATTGGTTTTTTTTGATTTCCCATTCCCATTATGCCGCTCCAGCGTTGGTCGATTTCAAAAGATTGGTTTGGTAAAATTACGGTTTTAAGTAATTCCTCCAACTTGTTTTGAACTAATTGTGTTAGTTCCATTTCGGTGGTTTCTTCAGTTTTAAAATTGAGGTTGCGGCCACCGCCAAATAGAATTCTGTTTTCAATATTTCTGAAATAATAATATCCTTTGTCAAGATGAAACGTTCCTCTTATTTGAAGATTTTCAATAGGTTTGGTTACTAAAACTTGTGCTCTAGCTGGTTTCACGTCTTCATCTAAAAATTGTTTTGCAAAACCATTTGTGGCGATAAAAACTTTTTTCACAGATATGTCACACTGAGCTTGTCGAAGTGTTTCCGATGAATTTAGTTGAAGCAAAACAGAATTACCATCATCAGAGATATTTGTGATTTCTGATGAATTCATTATTAAAATGTTTTCTTTCGAAGTTTTTTGGATAAGACCGAGCATCATTTTTCCAGTGTCAATTTGACCTTCAAACCTGCTATAAATTAATTTTTGTTGAATGTTTTTAAACCCGAAATGATTCTCTTTTTCTGAAAATACTTCAGCTTTGAAAATAGGTTTCAACAATTCATTTATAAAACTGATTTTTGACTTGCAGGTTTCAAAAAGCGCTGCATCTTCTTTAGTAAAAAGTTCGTAACCACCGTATTCTTTGTAATCAAGCTGTTGATCTCCCAAAGTATTTCGGAGTAATTTTAAACCTTCAACTCTGTTTTTTACAAGTTGGATAACTTCTTCTTCGGAATGGTTTTTTAGATCATCCAATATTTCAGAAATACTTCCAAAACACGCAAATCCCGCATTTTTGGTACTTGCTCCACTGGGAAGCATGCCGCGCTCAAAAACCACAATTTTACTTTTTGGATGTTTTTTCCGAAGTGAAAGGGCACAGTTCAAACCAACAATTCCGCTGCCTATTACAGCGAAATCGATGTTTGAGAGCCAAGTTTTATGTTCCCAAAAACTTAAATTCATTTTAAAAGAAATTATAGGTCAATATATAAATTACAAAACCAAAAAAGCACCAAGTTCCAAAAAATTATTCTTTGGAAATTGGTGCTTTTAATTTAATATTTAGATGAACTATTCTTCCTCAGGTTCGTTCATTTTAAAGGTGTTCATAAACGCTGTGGTGTAATTTCCAGCTACATAATCCGGCTCGTCCATCAACTGACGGTGAAAAGGAATTGTTGTTTTTATACCTTCAATAACGAACTCGTCCAAAGCACGCTTCATTTTGCTAATGGCTTCTTCGCGGGTTTGTGCGGTTGTAATTAGTTTCGCAATCATAGAATCATAATTCGGCGGAATAGTGTATCCTGCATAAACGTGGGTGTCCAAACGAACTCCATGTCCTCCCGGCGCGTGTAGCACGGTAATTTTACCTGGCGAAGGGCGAAAGTCGTTATACGGATCTTCTGCGTTTATTCTGCATTCTATTGCGTGTAGTTGTGGTGTGTAGTTCTTTCCTGAAATTGGAACACCAGCCGCAACTAAAATTTGCTCACGTATAAGATCGTAATCAATTACCTGTTCAGTAATTGGATGTTCAACTTGAATACGAGTATTCATTTCCATAAAATAAAAATTCCGGTGTTTGTCCACCAAAAATTCAATTGTTCCAGCACCTTCGTATTTAATAAATTCAGCAGCTTTTACAGCAGCTAACCCCATATCGTTCCGAAGTTTTTTCGTCATAAAAGGGCTTGGAGTTTCTTCAGTAAGCTTTTGGTGACGACGCTGAATGGAACAATCGCGTTCACTTAAATGGCAAGCTCTTCCAGTGCTATCGCCCACAATTTGGATTTCAATATGGCGTGGCTCTTCAATGAGTTTTTCCATATACATTCCATCATTTCCGAAGGCTGCAGAAGCTTCTTGACGGGCGCTATCCCAGGCTTTTTTAAGTTCATCTTTTTTCCAAACAGCGCGCATTCCTTTTCCTCCACCACCTGCGGTTGCTTTCAACATTACAGGATAGCCAACTTCTTCAGCCAATTTCTCGCATTTTTCGAAGGATTCTATAATGCCCTCGCTTCCGGGAACGGTTGGCACTCCAGCGGCTCTCATTGTGGCTTTTGCAGAAGCTTTATCGCCCATGCGCTCAATCATTTCAGGAGAAGCGCCTATAAATTTAATGCCGTGCTCTTGACAAATTTTTGAGAATTTGGCGTTTTCTGAAAGAAATCCGTAGCCAGGGTGAATTGCGTCTGCATTAGTAATTTCTGCAGCGGCAATAATGTTTGACATTTTTAGGTAACTCAAGTTACTTGGCGGTGGTCCAATACAAACGGCTTCATCTGCAAAACGAACGTGAAGACTTTCTTCATCGGCTTTTGAATATACAGCTACGGTTTTAATGCCCATTTCTTTGCAGGTGCGAATAATTCGCAGTGCTATTTCGCCCCTATTTGCAATCAATATCTTTTTAAACATAACTTTTCTGAAATATCAAAAAGCAAATTTCAAAATCCAAATATTTTGGATTCTTAAATTTGTTATTTGGGGTTTATATTAAGATGGATCTACTAAGAATAACGGTTGGTCAAATTCTACAGGAGAAGAGTCGTCAACCAAAACTTTAACAATTTTTCCAGAAATTTCACTTTCAATTTCGTTGAAAAGTTTCATTGCCTCAATCACACAAAGTACATCGCCTGTATTTATATGGTCTCCAACTTCAACAAAGATAGGTTTATCTGGGGAAGGTTTTCTGTAAAAGGTACCGATAATTGGTGACTTTATTGTTATCAATTTAGAATCTGCTGCATCAGAAGCAGCTTCAGCTGAGGGAGCGGATTGCTGAGGAGCACCAGTTTGTGGTTGCATTTGCATCTGCGGTTGTGACATTGCAGGTATTTGCTGAATGTATGTTGTTTCTCCTCTACCATCTTCAGAACCTGTTCTGATGGTGATTTTTATGTCGTCTGTTTCAAGTTTTACTTCACTGGCACCACTTTTTGCCACAAACTTGATCAAGTTTTGAATGTCTTTTAAGTCCATATTACACGTATTAATCTTTTGAGTTGGTTAAAAAATTATTTTGAATCGTAGGCCCATTTCAAATAAATGGCGCCCCAAGTAAAGCCTCCACCGAAGGAAGCAAATATCAAGTTATCTCCTTTTTTAAGTTGTTTTTCATAATCAGCCAAACACAGCGGTAATGTTGCAGAAGTAGTATTGCCGTATTTGTGTATGTTCATCATTACTTTTTCCTCGGGAAGTTTCATTCGAGAGGCTGCCGCATCTATAATACGTTTATTTGCTTGATGCGGTACAAGCCAATTTACATCTTCACTTGTTAATTGGTTTCTCTTCATCACTTTTTCGCACACATCAGCCATATTGGAAACTGCGAATTTGAAAACCGTTTTCCCTTCCTGAAAAACGTAGTGTTGTTTATTTGTAACTGTTTCAATTGATGCGGGAAGTAAAGATCCGCCTGCATCAATTTTTAAGAAAGGTCTTCCAATACCGTCAGTGCGTAAATATTCATCTTTTACACCTAAGCCTTCGGTATTTGGTTCAAATAAAACAGCACCGCCCCCGTCACCAAAAATAATGCAGGTAGTTCTGTCTGTATAGTCAATTATGGACGACATTTTATCTGCGCCAATAAGAAGTACTTTTTTATATTTTCCGGATTCAATATACCGAGCTGCAGTGGACATTCCGAAAAGAAAACTGGAACAGGCTGCAACTAAATCATATGAAAATGCATTTACGGCTCCTATTTGTGTAGCAACATAAACTCCAGTTGCTGCAACTGGCATATCTGGCGTTGCTGTGGCCATAATTACCATATCAATTTCAGCAGGGTCTGTGTTGCTTTTTTGAAGAAGATCTTTGGCTGCTTGAATAGCAAGATAGGAGGTGCCTTTGTCTTTATCTTTTAGTATTCTCCTTTCTTTAATTCCGGTTCTTGTGGTAATCCACTCATCGTTGGTATCTACCATTGTTTCCAGAACTTTGTTCGAGAGAACGTAATCTGGAACGTAACTCCCTACAGCGGTAATAGCTGCCGTGATAGTATTCATAAAGCTGAATTAAAATTCACAAAAAAGACCAAAAATCTTTTAAAAAGAGTGAAAATTACTAAATTTTACTTGAAATTCGGCACTAAATAAGTTGTTTTTGACTTTTTTCAAAGTTAAAAACAAAAAAACCCTCACGTTGCGGTGAGAGTTTTGCATTAAAATATATACGATTATGCTTCTACTTGTTCAGTAGCATCAATCACAACTTGACCACGGTAGTACATTTTACCTTCGTGCCAGTGTGCTCTGTGGAAAAGATGCGACTCACCCGTTGTTGGATCTATTGCGATTGTAGGGGCAGTAGCTTTGTAATGCGTTCTTCTCTTATCTCTTCTTGTTTTCGAGATTTTTCTCTTTGGATGTGCCATTGCTATTTATTATTTATCCGTTAATAGTTTTTTTAATGAATCCCATCGGGGATCTGTTTTATCGTCTTCGGGCGCTTCTTCGTCTATCGCCTTCGGACTTAACTCTTCAAGTTTGTCGAGTATATCACTTTTTAATGTGCCGTCTTTTACTCCGGGATGAATTCTTCGTGAAGGCATAGCCAATACAATGGATTCATATATATATTGCTGAATGTTCACTTCATAACTTCCGTGGGGCAGAATGAGTAAATCTTCATTTTCATCATTATACTCCTCACCGAATTTAACTACAAATTTATACGTTCCTGCAATCACTTGATTAAAGGGTTCATTTGTAATATCACACGCAACGTTTACGGTTCCATCAAATGTTAACGTAACCTCAAGCAATGTGCTCATTTTTTCCAGCAATACATCGAGATTAATGGCAGCGTCATTAAATTCGTCATACTCAAAATGCTCAAAGAACGCTTTTTTTAATTCAAAGTTAAACTGGTGTTTGCCTAATTTCAACCCTACAAAAGGGATTGTAAACTCTTTCAAATCCTTCATTTCCACACCTATTTAAGACCTTAACCTTACGGATAAGGCGGGTGCAAAGATAAAAAATTATTTGAATAGCAATTGGTTTTTTTATTTCTTTTTTGAGAAGCCTCTTTTGCGGGAAGTTTGGAGTGGATTTTTTGAAATTTCATCATATTCCTCTCGAGTTTCAAAAATAGAAACAGCACTAAAAACTGCCTCACGGAAAGATTCAAAGTTTGCTTTGTTTTTTCCAGCCAAATCAAACGCGGTACCGTGATCGGGCGAGGTACGAATGCGGTTTAGACCAGCCGTGAAGTTTACACCTTTTCCAAATGCAAGGGTTTTAAATGGCACTAAACCTTGATCGTGGTAAGAAGCGATAATGGCGTCAAAATTTTTATAATTTCCGGATCCAAAAAAGCTGTCAGCAGCATAAGGACCAAAAACCATTTTTCCATTTTTGCGGATATTATCTAACGCGGGACGCAAAAGTGTGTCATCTTCATCGCCGATAACACCATTATCTCCCGTGTGAGGATTGATACCCAAAACTGCAATTTTGGGATTTTGAATTCCAAAATCTTGAATTAAAGTATGATAAATTGTATTTATTTTTTTGTCTATACGTTCTCGTGTAATATTTTTTACAACATCTTTTACTGCAACGTGGTCCGTTAAAAGACCAACGCGAAGATTTTCAGAAATTAAAAGCATCAAACTTTCACCTTCTAGTTCTTGGGCCAAATAATCTGTATGGCCCGGAAAATTGAAACTTTCAGATTGGATGTTGGATTTGTTTATGGGTGCAGTAACTAAAGCGTCAATCTTTTTGTCTTTTAAAGCTGCAACAGCCGCTTTTAAAGATTTTATGGCATATTCGCCGCCAGTTGGAGTTTCTTCACCAAAAGTTACATCAACGTGTTCTTTCCAAACATTAAGTACGTTAATTTTTTTTGGTATAAGATCTTCTATTTTATCAATTCCGTGGAAATTAATATCTGCCTCAAAATGTTTTTTGAAGAAAGACATCAACTTAACCGAAGCAAAAATAACGGGGGTACAGAATTCGAGCATGCGCGAATCTTCAAATGTTTTCAGAATTATTTCGCTTCCAATCCCATTAATATCGCCAATGGAAATACCGACCACTATTTTATCCTCTCTGCTCATTATGTTTGGCTTTTTTAATTGTTACTTTTGCAATACAAATGTAACCAAATACTACAATGTTTACAGGAATTATTGAAACCGTTGGTGAAATAAACCAACTTATACAAGAAGGTGAGAATCTTCAAATAGAAATAAACAGCCCGCTTGCTCAAGAACTAAAAATAGACCAAAGTGTATCGCACAATGGTGTGTGTTTAACTGTTGTTAAAGTAAAAGAAGCGTCTTATGTGGTTACTGCCATTAAAGAGACTTTGGATAAGACTAACCTGAAAAAGCTTAAAAAAGGTTGCTTGATAAATTTAGAAAGAGCCATGAAACTTGGCGACAGGCTGGACGGACATATGGTGCAGGGTCACGTAGACGGGACTGCCATTTGCAATAACATTCAAGATGCAAACGGTAGTTGGATTTTTACATTCGAATATAAAAGCGCGGATTTCAGCACTGTTGAAAAAGGCTCTATTACAGTAAATGGAGTTAGCCTAACGGTAGTTAATTCCAAAAAGGGAGAGTTTAGTGTTGCTATTATTCCTTACACTTTTGAAAACACAAATTTTAAAACAATTGAAAAGGGAAGCGCAGTAAACTTGGAGTTTGATATTATAGGGAAGTATGTAAAAAACCTTATGCAGCCTTATTTATAACTCGAGTTCTTTTATAAATTATATAGATTCCAAATAAAATACCTGCAGCTAGCAGAATCCACAAATCGTTATCTATTGGTAATCCCGGCGCCCGATTTTGAGATGGCGGGGGAGGTCCTTGACTACCAGAGGTAGCTTGAAAAACAAGCAAAATTACATTATAAATAAGTGATGACATGGTTGTTCATTAACGATTTGGGATCGTATTAGTCCGCCTAAAGTAATAATTTTTTTTTATCCTCAAATAAAAAAATGAGTTATTGAATGATTAATAACTCATTTTTAACGTGAAAATTGTATTTTAAATTAGTTTTGCGTTGACTTATTCTTAGCCATTCAAAAAAAGTGGTCCCACATGGGCTCGAACCATGGACCCTCTGATTATGAGTCAGATGCTCTAACCAGCTGAGCTATGGGACCGTTTCTGTTTAAATTTTCCGAGTACCTCATCTTTCTATAGATAACCGGTATTCGAACAAATAACAGGATTGCAAATGTAAAACACTTTACAAATACAGCAAAACTATTTTTACTTATTCTCAATTTCTTGACAAAGCTCTACTAAAACCCCATTTGAGGATTTGGGATGAAGAAATGCCACAAGTTTATTATCTGCCCCTTTTTTTGGAATTTCATTCAACAATACAAAGCCCTCATTACTCAGTCGCTCCATTTCTTTTTTAATGTCCTTTACCGCAAAAGCAATGTGGTGAATTCCCTCGCCCTTTTTTTCAATAAACTTAGCAATAGGACTGTCTGGGCGGGAAGCTTCCAATAACTCAATTTTACTTTCACCACAGCGGAAAAAGGAAGTTTCAACTCCTTCACTTTCTACTTTCTCGCTTTTGTAAGGTGCGCTTCCCAATAAAGCTTCATAAATTTTATTGGCTTCCGAAATGTTCTTTACTGCAATGCCTATATGTTCAATTTTTTCCATAAATAATTCTTGAATGATTCAAAAATACAAACTTAATTCTATTGAATTTCAATAAGCTTGCCGCTTCATTAACATTCCGTACGGTTTTATGTTCTATTTTTGCAGTATGGAAGAAAGTAATAGACAAAAGAAAATTGCGAGTGTTCTGCAAAACGACCTCGCCAACGTGCTTCAAAACATGCTTCGCGAAGCGGGACAATTAAATATTATAATATCAGTAAGCAAAGTAACTGTAACTACAGATCTTTCTATTTCGAAAGTATATGTGAGCGTGTTTCCAGCAGACAAAGCTGATGCAATAGTGATTGAGCTAAACAAATTAAAGCCCAATATAAAACATCAAATTGCGCAACTTACCAAGAATCAACTTCGTAAAATGCCAGATCTCTCCTTTTATAACGATGACTCTTTGGAGTACATTGAAAAAATAGACAAGGCTGTAAAAGGTGAAGATAACCCTTTAAAAAATCCAGATTTACTTCCGAAAAGAAAAAAATCATAACTTGAACTTTTCGCTCTACATCGCCAAACGCTATTTGTTTTCAAAAAGCAGCAATAATGCCATCAATATTATTACAGGTATTGCGGCAATTGGCGTAGTGGTAGGGGCTATGTCATTATTTATAGTACTTTCGGGTTTTTCGGGGTTGAAGGATTTCAGTCTTCAGTTTACAAACGAATTTGATAGCGATTTAAAAATACTTCCAGAAAGCGGAAAGACACTTGTTTTTTCAGAAGCACAAAGAAAACAACTGAAAAATGTTGAAGGGATAGGAAATTTTTCAGAAATAATTGAGGAGCGTGTTTTTCTTCATTACAAAGGAAAAAACCACATTGCATATATTAAAGGCGTGGATTCACTTTATGGAAAAGTGAACCAACTAGACAGTATAATGTATTTTGGAAAATGGTTCGTTCCCGGCGAACATCAAGTGGTTGTTGGGCTTTCCACAATTGCAAAACTATCGATGGGCGTGAATGATTATTCAAATTTGCTGGAAATTTACGTTCCAAAACCTGGAACGGGGCAACTTAATGCATTAGATCCCACCGATGCTTTCAGCAAAGAAAATGTAGTGGTTTCGGGAGTGTATCAAGTAAACGAGGATTTGGATTCGAAATACGTTTTTTCCGATTTGGAATTTGCACGAAACCTTTTGTCATTGGATAGTTCAAAAATTTCCTCTGTGGAAATAAAATTGTTGCCAAATTCTTCCGAAGAAAATGTGCGCAACGAAATTGAAAAAATCTTTCCAACGGGAATTCTTATTAAAAACCGTATCCAGCAAAACGATGCCCTTTACAAAATGCTGAATACCGAAAACATCGCGGTTTATTTAATATTCACTTTGGTTTTAATTATTGCGCTTTTCAACGTTATCGGTTCTATAATTATGATGGTTTTGGACAAGCGAAAAAACATAAAAACACTTTACAATATGGGTGCTTCGCTTCCTGAAATACGCCGTATCTTTTTCTTGCAGGGAACGCTAATGACTGTGTTGGGCGGACTTTTGGGGATATTCTTAGGAATTCTTGCAGTGTTGGCGCAACTAAAATTTGAATTTGTAGCTATCACCAGCACGCTGCCATATCCCGTTAAACTGAAACTTATAAACGTTGTGGTTGTTTTTGTAACAATAAGTGTTTTAGGACTTATTGCCTCAAAAATTGCATCAAGTAGAGTCCGGGAAAAACTGTTGTTTTAAACTGAAAAAGAAGCATGATTTTAATTTCCGCGCGCTATTTTAAACAATAAGAAATTCGGGATTTGCTCCCAAACTCACCAATGCTTCACAAATCTCTTCCGTAAATTTTTTAGGGCCGCAAACATAAAAGCGCGAGTTAAAATCCCCAATAGTTTCTATAAGAAATTTACGGTCAATTCTGCGTTCTCTAAAACCAATTACTCCTTCTTGGGTGAACACATTTCTGTAGGCCGGTCCCAACATATTTGTCAATTCATCGTCTAAAATTATGTCCTCCTTGGTTTTATTAGAATACAATAACGCGAGATTTCTCAAATTTCCACTCTCAAAAAGTGCTCTAAATATTGCAATAAACGGTGTGATACCTGTACCCCCAGCTATAAATATACCAGGCCCTTTATATTTAATCGTACCGTATACATCGTGAAGTAACAGCTCATCACCTGTACTGAGTCTGCCCATTTGTGAGGTAACGCCTTTGTGGTCTTCATAAATTTTGACTATAAATTCTAAGTGGTCCCAATGCTGTAGCGAAGTAAACGTAAACGGACGGATCTGGTCCTTCCAGTTCGGCAAATTGATGGATATATGTGCTGATTGTCCCGGAGTATAAGTAAACTCCGGTGGCTTTTCTAATACAAAGCGCTTAACGTTATGAGTAATGAAATAAGTGTTGAGAATTTTGAGCCGCTGCATCGCGTTTATTTTAGGTATAAAGGTAGACAGGATTTTTTATAATACCACCTATAGGAAAAGACTCTTATTACCCAATTATTCAGAAACTGAATAAACACGAAGGGGAGAATCGTAATTTTATAATAGTAAACAATCTTAACTTTACTGTTTTAAAATCTTACTGAGCAAACTCATAATCTCCAAAAATCTCCAAAACCTCATCAAAGGCTTCAAAAACAGAGGCGGAATCATCGCTTGTTACCATTTTCATCCGGTATTCCTTAAAGTTTGGAATTCCTTTAAAATAGTTGGTGTAATGGCGGCGGGTTTCAAAAACGCCCAGCGTTTCACCTTTCCAATCTATCGCCATTTGCAAGTGGCGTTTGGCGGCTTCTACGCGTTCTTGCATTGTTGGTGGCGGTAAATGCTCACCAGTTTTAAAATAGTGTTTCACTTCCTTAAAAAACCACGGATAACCAATGCTGGCACGACCTATCATTGCACCGTCCAAACCGTATTTGTCGCGCATTTCCATCGCTTTTTCGGGAGTATCCACATCGCCATTTCCAAAGATTGGAATGTGCATTCGCGGATTATTTTTTACATCTGCAATGGGCTTCCAATCTGCATCGCCTTTATACATTTGGGCACGTGTACGGCCGTGAATAGAAAGTGCTTGACAGCCTACATCTTGCAAACGTTCGGCAACTTCTATAATTTTAATAGAATCGTGATCCCAACCCAATCGGGTTTTTACGGTTACTGGCAATTTTGTGTGCTTTACCATAGCTTCGGTTAGGCTAACCATTAAATCGATATCTTTCAAAATTCCTGCGCCCGCACCTTTACTAACTACTTTTTTTACAGGACAGCCAAAGTTAATATCAATCATATCTGGGCCGCTGGCTTCAACAATTTCTACACTGCGAAGCATAGATTCTAAAACAGCGCCAAAAATTTGGATTCCCACGGGACGTTCCTTTTCGTAAATATCTAGCTTCATCACACTTTTGGCGGCATCGCGAATAAGCCCTTCGGAAGAGATAAATTCAGTAAATACCACATCGGCACCCTGCTCTTTGCAAAGCGCGCGAAACGGTGGGTCGCTAACGTCTTCCATAGGTGCAAGCAGCAATGGAAAATCGGGCAGTTGTATGTTTCCTATTTTTGGCAATTCTTTTATTTTGGAAATGCAAAAGTAGTGAATATCAATAAAATTAAGATGGATACTTAAATCTTGGTGAAATAAAAAAAAATTATTCATCTCCCAATCTATCACCTTCGTCGATATTTATATTCTTTTTGTTGTCCCGAAGTCTGGCATTTCCAAGATTGTATTTGAATCCGATACGGAAAAGTCTATTCTCCTGATTTACCAAAAACTGATTGTCTTGATTGTAATATTTTGTTGTAGAAGCAACATTGTTGAGCGTATTAAAAATATCATCCACACCTACCGTTAAACTTGCCCGTTTATCCCAAAATTCTTTTCTAAAGGAAATATTTACAAAACTCTGATTTTTAAAATATCTGTTTCCGAAGACAAAATTTGATATATAAAGGGCGGTAATATCAGCGGTAAATGACCGATCTTTTGAAAGAGTAAAGTTATTATAGGTTTGAAGGTATTGCCCAAAAGTATCGTTGGTATAAGCATCCTGAGAACTTTCCAAAGCGTTAAATTTATTTGATAAATAGTAAGAAGAAGTAGATAGGTGAAAATACCACCACGAAGTAAGGGAACTATAGAAACCGATATCAAAACTGTACTGATATTCATTGACTAAATTATCATACACACTTCGTAAAGTGCTATTCTCATTATTCTGAAAAGATAAACTACCCAATCCGTTTTTTATATTTTCATAATATAAATCAAAGAACCATTTGTTTTTATGGGAGTAACTTAATGTGATTTTATCCTTTATAGACGGAACTAAGTGTGGATTTCCAGCGATAAAGTTATTTTCGGTAATGAAATATTTAAAAGGATTTAAACTTTCATATCGCGGTCTGTGGATGCTACGGTTGTAGCCAATGCCAATACTGTTGTTATCATTAATATTATAATTTACAGATGCGGAAGGAAAAATTTCAAAATATGTTTGGGTATTCACTTCGCCCACAGTGCGTGAAATGCCATTAATATCTGTATATTCTCCTCTAATTCCTGCGGTAATGCTCCACTTTTCCCACTCTTTTTCATAATTTATATACTCTGCATAAATGTTTTCTTTGTAATTAAAGTTATCTGATAGTGCATCGTTGAAAGTATCAATATTGTTTTCGGTATCAAAGAAGTTAATTTTGCTTTCAGTATCGATATTGCTGAATTTAAAACCCGCGGTAAATGTACCTTCCCATAAATTTGCGGAAACATCTGTTTGCCCAGTAAAAATATTGCTATTCTGTGCTGAGTTGGTGAAAAAACTATTATTCCTCAAAAAGTCGTTGTCTGGCAAAAAGTAATCGGAACTAACGCTTTGGTCTTGTCTATGATTGTAATAAATATAATTGGCGGCCGCAGAGAGAGTCGCGCCATTATCGTTTAATTTTCTTTGATAGTCCAAGGCAAAAGCCAAATTATCTTTCTTGTAATTCACCTCGCTCAGTGTAGTGTTTATGGAGTCTAATTGTTTCTGGGGGTTATAGATATAAGCATGCCCATTATTGTGATATGTATTGTCAGGAGCCATAGAAATGTTTGATGTCAGGCTAAGTGAATTTTTATCATCTAGGGTAAAATCCAAAACTAGATTTCCAGTGTGATTTTCTGAGTTAGTGGTGCGATTAAAATATGTTTCCCAAATTGATTTTGTGGAAACCTCATCAGGTTTAAAATATCGAATATAGCTTTCGTCTTCCTTATACTGTTTATTGGTATTGTAATTATAGCTGGCATACAGGTTCAGCCAGTTGTTTTTGTAAAAATGCGATGTCCCAAAACTGTATTTTGGATAAATTCCTTGGGTGTATGTAGTGTTTAAAGAACCTTTATAGCCTATTGAAATTGGTTTAGAAGTAATAATGTTTAATACGGTTGCAGCGTCGGCATCATACTTGGCGGTTGGGTTTGTAATAACCTCAATCGATTTAATATTGGCGGCATCAGTATTTTCCAAAAGGGATGTAACTTCCGCGGCAGAAAGATAAACGCGCTTTCCATTGATATAGGTTACTGGAGAAGAAAATTTTATTTGTATATTTTCTCCAATTACAACAACTCCCGGTGTTTTTTTTAAAAGATCCATTGTGCTCCCAACGGAAAGTGAAGTGTTTTCAACATTGAAAACCAGTTTTCCGGTAGTTTTTTTGATAGTTGGGAGTTTTGCGGTTACTACTGTTTCACCCAGCGTCTCAGAACTTTCCTTTAAAACAATATTACCCAAATTTTTATTTGAAGAAAGTTCAATGGTTTGTTCAGTGTTCTCAAAACCTATATAACTAAAGTTGAGTTTATAGGTCCCGGCCACCAAACCTTTAAATATGAAAGAACCATCTTCATCAGTAGTTGTTCCTTGAGAAGGAGTTTCAGCATCGGCTTTATAGACCAAAACATTTACAAAAGATAATGGTAATTGTGACGCATCAGTAACCCTCCCAGAAATATTGAGGTTCTGCGCTATCATAATACCGCCGCAAAGGCAGCAGAATAGAGTAAAAAGTCTTTTCATAACATAAGTAGATATCTGGGGAGGCACCAGTTACTATATTTTTTATCTGGGGAGAAAACAAATTAACATAGTTGAAATACAGTAATACTATACAAATATGTTAAAAAAATATTAAATTAAGAAACTCTTTATGTAAATATTTTGCTCCAAATAATCATAAACCATTTAATCACTCTTTTAATCTATATTTGCAAATTGTAGCACGAGAAGGAATTTTTATGAAGAACATCCGAAATTTTTGCATTATTGCCCATATTGACCACGGTAAAAGTACCTTGGCAGATCGTCTTTTAGATGCCACTGGTACAGTGACCGATCGCGAAAAACAAAATCAACTGCTAGACAGTATGGATTTGGAACGTGAGCGCGGAATCACTATTAAGAGCCACGCCATACAGATGGAATATGTTTATAAAGGCGAAAATTATATTCTTAACTTAATCGATACTCCCGGCCACGTTGATTTTTCATATGAAGTATCCCGTTCCATTGCCGCTTGCGAAGGCGCCCTTTTAATAGTTGACGCTGCGCAGAGTATTCAAGCACAGACCATTTCAAACCTTTACTTGGCTTTGGAAAACGATTTAGAAATAATTCCAGTTTTGAACAAAGTTGATCTTCCGTCTGCAAATATAGAGGAAGTAACCGATGATATTGTAGATCTTTTAGGCTGCAAACCTGAGGAAGTAATTCCCGCAAGTGCCAAAACCGGCATTGGTATTGACGAAATATTGAGCGCTATTATTGAGCGCATTCCTCCGCCAAAAGGAAATCCTGAAGAATCTTTACAAGCACTTATTTTTGATTCTGTTTACAATCCTTTCCGCGGTGTTGAAACTTATTTTAGAGTTCTTAATGGCGAAATACGAAAAGGACAGCACATTAAATTTATGGCCACGGGAAAAAGCTATTACGCCGATGAAGTGGGAACTTTGAGACTGAAACAATTTCCAAGAGATGTAATTAAAACTGGCGATGTAGGTTACTTAATTACTGGAATTAAAGAAGCCAAAGAAGTAAAAGTTGGTGATACTATTACAGATTCTAAAAGCCCAACTGTAAATATGATTGCAGGTTTTGAAGACGTAAAACCAATGGTTTTTGCTGGAATCTACCCTGTTGATACCGAAGATTATGAAGAGTTGCGAAGCTCGATGGAAAAATTGCAATTAAACGATGCTTCCCTGGTTTTCATTCCAGAAAGCTCTGCGGCACTTGGTTTTGGTTTCCGTTGTGGATTTTTGGGGATGCTTCACTTAGAAATTATTCAAGAAAGATTGGAAAGAGAGTTTGATATGACAGTAATTACTACTGTTCCAAACGTTTCTTATCACGCCTTTTCTAACAAAGATCCAGAAACACCTATTTTGGTAAACAATCCTTCAGATTTACCAGATCCTTCAAAAATTAATCGTGTGGAGGAACCTTATATTAAGGCTACAATCATCACAAAATCAGATTACGTTGGTTCCGTTATGTCACTTTGTATTGAAAAAAGAGGCGAAATCACCAACCAAACATATTTAACCACCGAAAGGGTTGAACTTACTTTTGATATGCCTTTGGCAGAAATTGTCTTTGACTTTTATGATAGGCTAAAAACAGTTTCAAAAGGATATGCATCCTTTGATTATTCTCCTATTGGAATGCGGATGTCCCATCTTGTTAAAGTAGATGTTTTACTCAACGGAAACATTGTTGATGCGCTTTCGGCACTGCTTCACAGAGATAATGCTTATGATATTGGGAAGAGAATTTGTGAAAAACTACGTGAGCTTATACCAAGGCAACAGTTTGATATTCCAATTCAAGCGGCCATCGGTGCTAAAATCATTTCACGTGAAACCGTAAAAGCACTTCGGAAAGACGTTACCGCAAAATGTTACGGTGGTGATATTTCGAGAAAACGTAAGCTATTGGAAAAGCAGAAAAAAGGAAAGAAACGTATGCGCCAAGTGGGGAATGTTGAAATTCCGCAGGAAGCATTTATGGCTGTGCTTAAATTGAACGATTAATATTGAAAAAGCCCCAATAATTTGGGGCTTTTTTTTGTAGAGTTGAATTGTTAAGAACAATTCAAGCCACTTAAAATAATTTCATAACTACTGCCTCCTCCGCAATCAGAATCAATGTAGCTTTGAATTAAGCTTCGGTAGTCTTCACAATTACTGGTTGTTGGGTTTTCAATATAAACCGAAGCAGCAGCATTAATATCTTCAATCCTTTCTTCACAGCTTTTGCCGCCACCATCGTCATTTTTGTTTCAAGATGTTGTTAATACCAATCCTAGAATTAATGCACTAAATAAAAGTTTTTTCATCTTTTTAAATTTTTTACGTTGAGTAACAAATATGAAAAAACATCGTAACGTTTGTAAAAAAAATTAACAAAATATTAAGACTAATTGCCGCACACAACTCCAGACTCTTGCAAGTCAGAGAGATAGGTTTTATAGGAAGTTCCTGTGTTTTGTCCGTTAACGGAAGCATTGCCATCGCTCTCCTCACACACTTGAAAACTGACTGTTTCAGGCGATGAACATGTAGTGCAAGAAACGCCATCATCTTTTTTACAAGAAATAATTAAAAGGATACAAGCTATTGCTATAAGGATAGAGATTTTATTCATTAAAATTTTTTAAAAGAACGATTATGTGGCTGAATTAATTTTGAGATTTCCCTTCGTTTTCTGTTCTCGTTGCATTTACAACATCTTCAAAGTCCATAGGTTTTCCAAGATAGACCAGGCTACTACCTTCCTCTACTTCCAGTTCCGCTGGGGCGATAATTAAATCTAAAAACCCATTGGGTCGCTTCATAAATAATGGAATTGCGTTTTCATTTTCACCAATAATATTTAAAACGCGTAAAAATTGATTATGGCTTTCCACTGGAATTTCTTGTATCGATGGAAAATCCTGTGCTACTTCCGTAAAACGGCTATAGTCATGTGTGTATGAAAACAATTCCTTTGCAGAAAGGTTTTGACGTTGCCTCATTTCTTCGGAAGTCATTAACCTGAAGGTTCCATTTTCCCCAAAATATTTTCCGAAGCGATTTATTGCCTGTTTATTAATCTCGTCACTACCAGTCATTGCTAGCAAGTAACCCACATCGTTTAGTTCTATGTTATCTGTTAAATCATCCGCATAAATATTTGCGGTAAACGCTTCCAAGCCTAGCTCTTTTGCCCTGTTTATATTTAATTGGTTGGAATCTATCAGCACAACATGACGATTGTTTTTGTGCAAATAAGTAGCAATTAATCGAGATGCTTTTGATGCACCAACCATAAGTATTCCTTCAGATTTTTTCAAAAATACTCCTAACCAACTAGCCATAACTCGTGCTGTTGTGGCGTTTATAATTACAGTTATCAAAACCACGGCAAAAACCAAGGGAGTAATATATTCTGCTCCAACAACACCCTTTGAAACTAATTGTGTGCCAAAAAGGGAAGAAATACCTGCTGCAACAATTCCGCGGGGTCCGACCCAACTAATAAAGAATTTTTCATTTGTTTTAAGCGACGAGCCAATGGTACTAGCAAAGACCGTTAATGGCCGGAGTACAAAAATAACAATAGCCAATAAAATTGCGGTTTTCCAATTATAAACCAACAAAAGATCTTCGACGCTTATATTTGCCGCAAGCAGAATAAACAGTATAGAAACCAGCAATACGCTGAGCGATTCCTTAAAATAAAGAAGCTCTTTAAGGCTCGGCAAATCACTATTTCCAAGAAACATTCCCATAACTACTACAGCTAAAAGTCCCGATTCATGCGCAAACAAATCACTTATTACAAAAACCGCCATTACGAGGGAAAGTGAAACTACATTTGACAGATAATGTGGCACAAGTTTCTTTTTGATTGAAAAGTAAAGGGCATATCCTGCCGAAATCCCGAAAGCCATGCCTATTAAAACAATTTTTCCAAAATCTAATAATGCCTGTTTTGTATAACCAGAATCGCCCTCAACGCTTATAAATTCATACACAAGTACAGCAATCAATGCGCCTATGGGGTCAATGAGAATACCCTCCCATCGAAGCACAGCAGCTACGTCTTTTTTAAGCGGAATATTTCTTAAGATTGGTGTAATTACAGTAGGTCCCGTTACAATTATTAAAGCAGAAAAAAGAAAAGATATACGCCAACTGAGGCCGAAAACGTAATAAGCCGCAATACCTGCACCAATAAATGTAATGGCAGCACCGATGCTGATTAGCTTCCCAATTACGGGGCCAACTTTTGAAATTTCACCGCGCTTTAAGGTGAGTCCACCTTCAAAAAGAATAATTCCCACGGCCAACGATACAAAATAGAACAAATTTTGACCCGGGAAAAGTCCTTTTTCTCCATTCCAAATAGGTTGTAACCATTGGGTTCCGTCTTCAGACATAAAAGTGGAAAGTGGGCCAACCAAAAGGCCAATCAATATTAAAGGGAGAATTGCTGGAATTTTAAACTTCCACGCAACCCATTGCGCCAAGATTCCTAAAATTATAATTCCTGCAAGTTCTACCATCTGGTTAGGTTTTCGGCTAAATTAAACATATTTGATTCCCCTAAAACATTAACATTTTGTTAAAAATAGCATAATTAATTTACTCAGCGCCCATTGGAGTGCAACGCTTTTATTAATTTGCGACTCAATTCCTCATAATATGCAATTATTCCCTATTGAAGCTGGCAATTTTAAACTTGATGGCGGTGCTATGTTTGGCGTTGTGCCAAAAACTCTTTGGACCAAAACTAACCCCGCCGATGAAAATAATATGATAGACATTGCCGCGCGTTGTCTTCTCATTCAAAATGGTAACCGGCTTACGCTGATAGATACCGGAATGGGTAATAAACAAAGTGAAAAATTTTTTGGCTATTACTATCGGTGGGGTGATTATAATATTGATGATTCTTTAAAAAAACATGGTTTTCACAGAGATGATATCACTGATGTTTTTATGACACACCTCCACTTTGATCATTGCGGTGGAGGCGTGCAGTGGAATAAAGACAGAACAGGATATGAACCTGCCTTCAAAAATGCAACTTTTTGGAGCAACAAAGACCACTGGCAATGGGCCACGGAACCCAACCGAAGAGAACAAGCCTCTTTTTTAAAAGAAAATATTCTGCCTATGCAGGAGAGCGGGCAACTGAAGTTTGTGTCAAAAACCAATTCAGATTTTTCTGAAGCAAAAGAACTTGACTTCGGAATCCTTTATGTGAATGGACATACCGATAAACAAATGATTCCACATATAAATTACAAAGGAAAAACACTAGTTTTTATGGCAGATTTACTACCAACTGCGGGACATTTGCCACTTCCTTTTGTGATGGGTTATGACACACGCCCATTGTTAACGCTTCCCGAAAAGGAAAAATTCCTAAAGAAAGCCGCAGAAAATAACTTTTATCTTTTCTTAGAGCACGACGCACATAACCCAATAATAACGGTTAAAAATACTGATAAAGGCGTCCGACTGAACGAAACCTTTTCACTAAATGAATTTTTTAATTAATACTTTTTTTCCAAAATGAAATGCCCATTCCTACATTTCATAACAAAACGAAGATGAATATTTGGGCATTCTTCTTCCAATAAAACAAATATTATATACAGATGAAACTTTTTAAGATCACCCTTTTTGCAGTTGCAATGTCAACTGTTTTGGTAAGTTGCGGCAGCGGTGCTGCAATTGTTGCCACCCCAATTCAGAATATCGATGCAAACCCTTTAAAAAATGCACCACTTGTTGATGCACAACTCAAGCACTGGCCGGCCATGGACTTGGTAAAAGATACCGTTCCCGGAATGAGCGTGGATAGAGCTTACAACGAAATTATCAAAAACCGCAAAGGTGAAACGGTAATTGTGGGTGTTATTGATAGCGGCGTAGATATTGACCATGAAGATCTTAAAAATGTTATTTGGACCAATCCAGGCGAAATAGCTGGAAATGGAATAGATGATGATAAAAATGGATTTATAGACGATATACACGGATGGAATTTTCTTGGTAACATAGAAGGCGAAAACATGGAATATGTTCGCATCATTAGAAAATTAAAGTCGAAATATGAAGGAAAAAGTGAATCTTCAATTAGCGCAGCAGATAGAGAAGAATACGCTTTATACCAAAAAGCGCAGGCAGAATACCAAAAGGAAACTTCAGAAATTACTGCTAATAAGGTTCGTTACGAACAAATTCTTTCGCAATTAAAGCCAATCCATGAGGCGATGGCAAAAAAACTTGGAAAAACAAATTACTCCAAAGAAGATCTTGCAGCAATAAAAAACCCTTCAGTACAAGAGCAACAACAAATTGCAATGCTCAACCAAATGCTCAATTTTGCAGATTCAGTACCAGCAGTTGTTGAAGATTTAGAAGGAGGTATAGAATATTTTAACGGAAGATTGGAGAACAACTTCAACATGACTAAAGATTTCCGTGGCGTTTTAGGCGATAACCCTGAAGATATTACGGACAATATATATGGAGATAATAATGTTGCGGGGCCAGATCCAACTAGAGAAAACGTAAAACATGGTACGCATGTTTCCGGAATAATTGCAGCACAACGCAACAACAAAATTGGAATGGACGGTGTAGCAAACAACGTAAAAATTTTAGTTGTTCGTGCAGTACCAGATGGTGATGAATATGATAAAGACATTGCATTGGCCATTCGTTATGCAGTGGACAACGGAGCAAAAGTTTTAAACACTAGCTTCGGAAAATATTACTCGCCACATGCAGATTGGGTTTATGAAGCCATTAAATATGCAGCCTCCAAAGATGTTTTAATTGTAAATGCTTCTGGAAATGATGGTTTTGATCTAGATACTGTAAATATTTATCCAAATGATCAAATTGACAACGGCTCAGAAATATCAGATTCCTTTTTAACCGTGGGAGCACTTAACTACAAATACGGAAGTGAATTAGTAGCTGATTTTTCTAACTACGGAAAAACAAATGTTGACGTTTTTGCACCAGGTGTAAAAATTTGGTCAACAACCCCATTGAGCACCTATGAATACTTACAAGGAACCTCAATGGCATCACCAGAAGTTGCTGGTGTTGCGGCAATGATACGTTCGTATTATCCTACACTTTCTGCAAAACAAGTAAAACAAATTATTATGGATAGTGGAGTTACAACAAATACGCAAGTTGTTTTAGGAGGCGAAGCTTCAAACACAGAATCTTTTGCAAACATTTCAAAATCTGGAAAAATGGTTAATTTGTATAATGCCCTTATTATGGCTGATAAAATGTCTAAACTATGAAGCACCTCTTAAACGGATTCTTTTTAACAGCAGTATTTTTTTCGGCTTTTGCACAAAACAATAATAGCTATTGGCAACAAGAAGTTGATTATAAAATGAACGTTCAAATGGACGTGAAAACCTTTCAGTATAAAGGAACGCAGGAATTGAAATACACCAATAATTCTCCCGATACTTTAAACAAGGTTTTTTATCATCTTTATTTCAATGCCTTCCAACCTGGAAGTGAAATGGATGTGCGTTCACGAACCATCGCCGATCCCGATAGTCGTGTTACGGATAGAATTTCTAAACTTTCCCCTTCTGAAATTGGTTATATAAAGCCAACTCTTTTCACACAAGATAACGTTGCGGCAACCTATGTAATTAAAGGCACTGTAATGGAAGTAATGCTGAACAAACCAATCCTTCCTGGTGAAAGCACAGTTTTTAATATGAATTGGGATGCACAGGTACCGTTACAAATCCGCCGTTCGGGAAGGAATAATGCCGATGGCGTTGCACTTACAATGACACAATGGTACCCAAAACTTGCTGAATACGATTTTGAAGGTTGGCACGCCGATCCATATATTGGGCGAGAATTTCACGGTGTATGGGGCGATTTTGATGTTACCATTACAATTGACGAGAATTACACAATCGGCGGTACTGGCTATCTTCAAAACCCTGCAGAAGTAGGTCACGGTTATACAGTTCCTGGTCAAAAACCAATGCATTCCGTAAAAGGAAAATATACTTGGCACTTTTTAGCGCCCGATGTTCACGATTTTGCTTGGGCGGCAGATGATAATTATGTTCACGATACCTATCCCGGACCTAACGGTGTGATGCTTCATTTTTTCTATAAAAACGATCCTGAAATTGCTGAAAACTGGAAAAACCTGCAACCCAAAACTGCAGAACTGATGCAGTTTTACAACGAAACTGTTGGACAATATCCATACGAACAATACTCTGTAATCCAAGGTGGAGACGGTGGAATGGAATATGCAATGTGTACAATGATTACAGGCGAACGTGAATTTGGAAGCCTTGTAGGCGTAACTGCCCACGAGCTAGCGCATTCATGGTTTCAGTTTGTTTTAGCTACCAACGAAAGCAAACACGAATGGATGGACGAAGGTTTCACTTCATATATTTCTAGCGAAGGGATGAATCTTATAATGGATCAGAAAAAACCCAATCCGCATATAGGTTCTTATCGCGGTTATATATTGATGGCCACCAGCGGACAAGAGCAACCGCAAACCACGCACGCGGACCGTTATGCAACCAACCGTGCATACGGAGTAAACGCATACAGTAAAGGTTCAGTGTTTTTATCGCAATTGGGGTATGTTGTTGGTCCAGAAAATCTTTCAAAAACATTAAAACGGTATTATTCAGATTTCAAATTCAAACATCCAACACCAAATGATTTTATCCGCACTGCGGAAAAGGTTTCAGGTTTTGAGCTAGATTGGTATTTGACAGATTGGACGCAGACCACAAATACAATCGATTACGGAATAAAAACCGTTGAAAACGAAGGCAATAATACTAAAGTAACTTTAGAAAGAATTGGTTTAATGCCAATGCCTATAGACCTTTATGTTACTTATGAAGACGGTTCACAGGAACTTTTTTACATTCCTTTGCGAATGATGTGGGGTGAAAAACCAAACCCATTTACAGAGTTAAAACGAACCGTTTTGGAAGACTGGGCTTGGGCTTATCCCACGTATACTTTCGAAATAAAGAATGGCAAAAAAGTAAAAAATATGATGATTGACGCCACGCAACGCATGGCCGACATAAATCTTGAAAACAATGCTTACGGAATAAAATAATCTTTACTTTCCTTTTTTCAAAGAGACCTCGCAAGTACTTAATACTGCGGGGTCTTTTTATATATTTACAATGTGAACCAAAATTTCCCAAAAAAAGAAAAATTAAAAAGCTCCAAAACAATAGAAAATTTGTTTTTGGAAGGAAAGACCCTTTCTAAATTTCCCATTAAAATTTTCTTTCTTCCGAAGGAAAATATAGAATCCAATCTCGTGGCATTTGCAGTGCCAAAGCGCAATTTTAAATCGGCTGTTGACCGAAACCGTGTAAAAAGACAACTTCGCGAAGCATACAGGCTTAACAAACAAATTCTTGATGAAATTCACGGCAAGAAATTTGTGATGCTCTTTCTTTTTTTAGGAAAAGTTAAACCGCAGTACGCCGAACTGGAAAAAGCAATGGTAAAGCTGCTTAAAAAATTAGGGGATGAAAATAGTTAGCGCTTTACTTTTATTGTTCGTTTTGGGATGTTCAAACGGCAGTTCCACTAAAAATTACGAAGCAGATTCTTCAATGGCAAGTATATCTGTTCCTGAAGATCCTTTGAAAATAGAGCAGTTTTCAGAACCACAATTGCAAGAGGAGCAGAAAATAATCAAAACAGCCCGCTTGGCTTTTGAAACAAAAGATGTGGAAGCAACCCATACAAAAATTCGTCAGCTTGCATCGCAATACAAAGGTTTAGTGCAAAGCGACAACAGTGGGAAAGACTACAACCGAATTTTTAAAAATTTGACAGTTCGAGTTCCTACAGAAAATTTTCAATCGTTTATTGACGGTATTTCCGAAGGGGTTAATTATTTTGACCAACGCGATATTTCGCAACAAGATGTTTCCGAAGAATTCATTGATCTGGAAGCGCGATTAAAAGCAAAGCGCACACTTGAAGATCGTTATCTTGAATTGCTGAAAAAAGCAAACAACGTAAAGGAAATGCTGGAAATAGAAAGAGAACTTTCCAATATTCGTGAAGAAATTGAAGCAAAGCAAGGCCGTTTGCAGTATCTTCAAAACCAAGTTTCAATGAGTACCGTAAATATTGAATTTTATAAAATCACCGCAGAAACAGGTATTACCCAATCTTACGGACAAAAAATGAAAAACGCCTTTCAAGGTGGCTGGAATGGTATTTCGGTGTTTTTCTTGGGCATTTTATACCTTTGGCCTTTATTCCTCGTTGCAATTATTATAGTTTTTGTTCTTCGTATATTTCTGAAGAAGAGAAAGAAAACACATTAAATTTCAGAAAATGAAAAAAAGAATCTTAATTCCCATAATCGCCATAGGCATATTTTTTACCACGGTAAGTTTCAAAAGTGATTTCTTTGAAATTGCCAAACAGATTGAAATTTTCACTACACTTTTCAAGGAATTGAATATGAATTATGTAGATGAAGTAACGCCCGCAACGCTTATGGATAAAGCCATAAAGGGAATGTTGGAAGATTTGGATCCATACACCGTTTACTGGAACGAACAGCAGGTTGAGGACGCTAAAATCAACAATTCAGGTATTTACACAGGTATTGGCGCTTCGGCTCAAAACAGAAAGGACAAAATAATTATAGTTGAACCCTATAAAGATTATCCGGCAGACAAAGCTGGATTGAAAGCAGGGGATGAAATCATAAAAATTGGTAATATAAATATTGCCGATATGGAAGAGGACGCGGGTGAATTGCTAAAAGGCGCACCAGGATCAACAGTTGATGTAACCTATAAAAGACAGGGGAAAACAGTAACCACAACCATTACTCGAGGTGCTGTAGAGCTTAAAGCTGTTCCCTTTTATAAATTGATGAATAACGATATTGGCTATATTGTTCTCTCACAATTCAACGGCAGAACAACTGTGGAAACGAAAGCTGCTTTGGTTGACTTGAAATCGCAGGGGGCAAAAAAAATAATTTTGGATTTACGTGGAAATCCAGGAGGATTGTTGAATGAAGCGATAAATGTGGTAAATCTTTTTGTAGATAAAGGCGAAGTGATAACGACTACAAAATCTGTAATAGAAAAATACAACCAAACCTATAAAACCAAATTTGATCCGGTGGACAAGGAAATTCCATTGGTAGTTTTGGTAAACGGAAGAAGCGCTTCTGCCAGCGAAATTGTTTCCGGAGGCTTGCAAGATTTAGATCGCGCGGTGATTGTTGGCGCCCGTAGTTTTGGAAAAGGACTGGTTCAGCGACCAAAAAAATTGACTTATGGTACACAGCTAAAGGTTACAATTTCAAGATATTATACGCCTAGCGGACGGTGTATTCAAGCTTTGGATTATTGGCACCGTGACGAAAATGGTGATCCCGTTCGGAAAGACGCTAAAGAATACAACGCTTTCAAAACTAAAGGAGGAAGAACGGTTTATGACGGTGGCGGAATTCTTCCGGATGTGGAGTTAAAATCTGCTGTTTATAGCCCGATTACAACAGCATTATTAAAAGACAACGCTATTTTTGATTATGCAACAAAATATTATTACAGCCATCAAATAACAGATTCGAAAAGTTTTAAATTCGGGGAAGCCGATTTTCAGGACTTTCTGAAGTTTTTGAAGGACAACAATTTTGAATACGAAACCGAAACTGAAAAGAAATTCGCCGAAGGTTTAAAAATTTCTGATGATGATGATTTGGGTAAAGACATTTCGGCAAGCTATAATCAACTTATGGCAGCAATTGATTCTGCAAAAGACAAAGCCATCGTTGAGAAAAAAGTGGAAATAGAATCATTGCTGATGGACGAAATTCTAAAGCGTTATTTTTATCGCGAAGGATTGTATAATTATCAAATTGAGCACAATCCAGAGATTTTGGAGGCAGTTGCTGTTTTGAATGATGAGGGTAGGTATAAGAAGATTTTGAAGTGATTTTCTTAAAAAAAATCTACTATTCCAATTTGTCATACATCAAAGAAACTATGAGAATAACTCTATTTACAATTTCAATAATTCTATCTATTTCAGCTTTTGGCCAAGAAGAGATTGAAACTGTTAATTCGAATAACTTTCAAAATAGTTATGTTTCAAAAATTATAAGCGCAGATAATATTTCTGAAGCAGAAAAATTTGCTAAAGAAGACATAGAAAATAATTCTCTATTTCTAATTGTTCCTGGAGGAATTGCTCCAATAATTTATGCTTCGGACTTTGATTTTAAATCTAAATATGGTGTTTCAATAATAAATTTTGGTTGTGAACCATTAGATAAAAAGGTTGCGGTTGCTTATAATATGAAGGTTTTTGATTTACTAATAGCGAATTACGGAAAAAAATGGTTGAAAGAAATCAGAGACGATGTAATTGGTTTGGCAGAATATAAAGCGAAAAAAGAATGAACTCCTTTCTAACCTTCTTCGAAACAATGCCCGTTTGGGTGAAAGCTGGTTTTTACTATTCCTTCCTTAAAGAAAATTAACACTCCAAAAATTCACTTAACAAAACCTTAACCGACTGTTTATCAATATTATCGTAACTTGGGAGTTATGGTACAAACAGAAAGAGACGAAAACAAGGAGATTCTAAAGGAATCTGTGGCCTATTTAGAGAACCGGGGTTTTGAACACATTCAGGCTGATGTGGAAGGTTATGAAACTCCAAAATCCTATCACAAAAAAGATAGCGATGTAGTAATTACTCCAGATATTGTAGCTGACAGAGCTGGAATAAAACATTATTTTGAAATCAGTTTAAAGTCAGAAAAACCAAGATTATTAAAATCTAAATGGCAATTTTTAGATACTTTGACGCGCATGCGAAACCAGCGTTTCAAAATAATTACACGCCGCGGGCATTATAAATTTACTGACGAAATGTTGAAAGATCTTAATTTGGAAAAGAACTTAATTAAACTCTAACCATAGCAATATGTGGAATACCATCTTCTAAATAACGGTCGCCGGTGGTTTTAAATCCATGGCTTTCGTAAAAAATAACTAAATATGTTTGAGCCGATATCTTTATCTTATCGGCTTTATATTTTGTTTTAATGGCGTTTATTGAGGCTTTTGTGATTTCGTGCCCATAACCAAGTTTTCGGTAGTTTTCACGCACTAAAACCCTTCCTATGGATGCTTCGTCAAAATAATCTCCCGCTTTAAAACAGCGTGTGTATGCAACAAGTTTTCCATCTTCCCAACCTAAAACGTGTAAAGCGCGCTCGTCCTTTCCATCAATATCTTGATATACACAATCCTGCTCCACAACAAAAACTTCGCTTCGCAATTGCAATAACTCATAAAGTTCGGTTATGTTTAATTCCTCAAAATTCTTTACTTCAATTTCCATAGCTTTTTAAATAAAATCAATCTTGAACAATAATATCTTTTGGGTCGTCCTTTTGGTGCTCGGGTTGAATTGTTACGTGGTTTATTCCGAAGTCGTGAAAAAGCACTTCTTCAACTTTGGTTAACACTGCATCAAATTGAGAAAGTGTAACGTCTTTATAAAAATCTACATGTGCTTCTAAATGTGTTTCTTGCTCATTAAGTTGCCAAATATGCATGTGGTGTATATTTTTTATCTCGGGAATTTTACAAACAGCGTCGTGAATTACTTCTAAACTTAAATCATCTGGGGTAAAAAGCATCAACACTTTAAAAGAGCTTTTCAATAAATCGTAACCCATAACGATTAAATATAGAGCAATAAGCAACGTGAGAAGGCTGTCCACCCAAAACCATTCAAAATATTTCATCAAAAGACCACCAATCAAAACAGCAACAGATGCAGCCATATCAGTAAACAAATGAAGATATGCTGAACGCATATTCATATTGCTTTTTGAATCTTTAAAAAGTAATAAAACACTAAAACCATTAACGGCAATCCCTAATATTGCCAACCAAATTACCAAACTACTTTTAATAGTGTGTGGATCAGTAAAACGAAGAATTGCTTCATAAATAAGGTAAATTGCAACCACGATCAAAGTAGCGGAGTTCACAAAAGCAGCAATTATTTCAGCACGCTTATAACCAAAGGTTTTGGTAACGGAAGCATCTTTTTTAGAATATCTATCGGCTATATAACTTACTATTAAAGAAAGCACATCACTAAAATTGTGAAGCGCATCCGACAATAGAGATAAACTCCCTGAAATTAATCCGCCGATTACTTGAGCAACGGTAATAACAATATTCAAAAGAATAGAAAGCAAAAGCTTTTTTCCTTTCAAATCAGGGTGTGAATGGTCATGGGAATGTGCGTGGCTATGAGGCATTGTAAAGGGTTATGAACACGCTATTTTTTCAACGCGGTTTTGGTGGCGACCACCTTCGAATTCAGTTCTTAAAAAAGTCTTTACCATTTCAACAGCTTGTGGTTTACTTGTAAAACGGGCAGGAATACTTAAAATATTAGCATCGTTGTGTTGGCGTGCAAGTTCTGTAATTTCCTTGGTCCAGCAAAGTGCTGAACGCACTTTTTGATGTTTATTGGCAGTCATATTTGCTCCGTTTCCGCTGCCGCAGATTATGATTCCAAAATCTACTTTTCCGTTTTCAACATCATTTGCAACGGGATGTACAAAATCTGGATAATCTACACTTGCTTCAGTATCGGTTCCGTGGTTAATAACTGTATGACCTTCTTTTTCTAAAAAAGAAATGATTTCAAACTTATACTCTGTACCTGCGTGATCGTTACCGACTGAAATTTTCATAACTTTAATTTTTTTCAAAGATAAAACATCGTCTTTTTATTTAAGTAGAATTAGAATTTTAATTATCCTAACGTTTGTGTTCTATACCAATTGAAAATCAAATGATAACGATTTCTTAACGAACACTTCATTATTTGGTTAACAACATTGTTGATATTTGTTTACGGAATTACGACAAGTAAAATTGCGAGTGTAAAAATTATTTACAATAGGTTTTAAATTTGCAGAACACCAAAAATTTAAGTCATTTTTTGCTTGTAAGTTGTTATCACAAATTCTTCCCTTTCAAACAATATTTCACTAAAAACTTGTGAGTTTCCACTTATCAAAACACGTTGTTCACAGTTGTTCATTACTCATGCTATCTCATTATTATAAAGGATTTTAAATCTTAAATATATGTTAATAACCTCTTATTAAAAGGCGATAAATTTATTTCAAAGTAAATTTTCAAAAAGTTATTGTACATATTAACACCCTATAATCATCACCATTTTTTATTTTAAAATTTCAAAAAAAACAAATGATGTATATATATATGTTGATAACAATAAAAGTAAGTAAAACGAATTTTTGAAAGTTGCTTAAACAATTTTAAGATTGGAAGGATGATCCAGATTTTTGATAATCTCTTCTGCTTGGGCTATGTCTTCAACATGCACTTGGAGTCTAATACCGCCAATGGCGTTTGAATAAAATGGAAAAACACTGATCATTGTTTCATTTTGAAAAAAGTATCGAATTTCCTCTTGGTCAAACAAAAGCTGAAGTACCGCATATTCTGCAGGGTATGAAAATATTGCTATGGTTTTAAAATGCTTCATTTTAGATTTTTATGAAAATAACAGACCCTTACTAAGGTACTAAATCTTTCCTAATGTAAACACGTCATTCCTTGAGAAGTAGTACTTTTACGTTAATTACAAAATAAACTATGCCAAAACAAAAAAGAAAAAAGAAAACCAATAAAATTGAAAATCTTTCTCAAACTATATTAAACATTCTTCGGAAAGATCATTCACAAGCTTTCAACTACAAACAAATTGCCGCAAAACTTCAACTGGACGATCCCAGTAGCAGAAACCAAATAGTTAAAAAACTAAAGGATCTGCAGGGTAAAGGAACCATTCAAGAAATTGAACGCGGTAAATATATACTTACACCTTCTCAAAATTACTACACAGGAAGGGTTGACATTGCAGGCCGTGGCCAAGGTTATATTATCGTCGAGGATTTAGAAGATGATATTTATGTAAGCAATAAAAATTTAAATAAAGCCTTAAACGGCGATATTGTTGAAGTTTACGTTTTTAAACGTAAAAAAGGTGGTAAGACAGAAGGTGAAATCACAAAAATTATTGAGCGAAAGCGCACCGAATTTGTAGGTACCATTCAAGTGCAAGAAAACTTTGCATTTGTTGATGTTACCGATTATAAAATGTACACCGATATTTTTGTTCCGAAGAATAAAATAAACGGTGCTAAAAATGGAGAAAAAGTATTGGTAGCGATGGAAGATTGGCCTGAAAAAGCCGATTCTCCTTTTGGAAGTGTTATAAAAGTGCTAGGTATGCCTGGCGAACATAACACTGAAATCCATTCCATTCTTGCGCAATACGGTCTTCCGTATGAATTTCCGAAAGAAGTTGAAGATTATGCCAATAATATTGATACTTCAATACAAGCTTCCGAAATAAAAAAACGTCGCGATATGCGTGATGTTTTAACGTTTACGATAGATCCAAAAGATGCAAAGGATTTTGATGATGCACTTTCTTTTGATAAATTAGAGAACGGAAACTACGAAATAGGAATCCATATTGCAGATGTTTCACATTACTTAACTCCAGGAAATGAGTTGGATGATGAAGCTTATGAGCGCGCAACTTCGGTATATTTGGTAGATAGAGTCGTGCCGATGCTTCCTGAGATTCTTTCAAATAATGCGTGTTCTCTTCGTCCAAATGAAGAAAAATATACCTTTTCTGCAGTGTTTGAAATAAATCAAAAAGCAGAAGTAGTAAAACAGTGGTTTGGAAGAACTGTAACCTATAGCGATGCGCGTTTTGCTTATGAAGAGGCGCAACATATAATTGAAAATCCTTCCGAAGAAACGCACACAATTCCTTCAAATATTTCAATTACAGATAAAGAATACACTGTTAAACCTGAAATAGCAGCAGCTATTCTTGAAATGGATCGTTTAGCAAAAATATTACGCACTAAAAGAATGCGTGCTGGTGCTATTTCTTTCGATAAAGTGGAAGTAAAATTCATTTTGGATGAAAAAAGCAATCCAGAAGGTGTCTATTTCAAAGAAAGTAAAGATGCCAACAAATTGATTGAGGAATTTATGCTTTTAGCAAACAGAAGCGTTGCTGAATTTATAGGAAAACAAGAACCAAAAAAGACTTTTGTTTATCGAGTTCACGATGAACCGGATGATGAAAAAATAGCAGCCTTAGAAAATATAATTAAACGCTTTGGCTATAAACTGAATACCAAAGACCGCCATACCACTGCAACTTCAATGAACAAGCTTTTAAAAGATGTTCATGGCAAGAAAGAACAAAATTTGATAGATACACTTGCCATCCGAACTATGAGTAAAGCAATGTATACTACTCACAACATAGGTCATTACGGATTGGCATTTGATTATTACACCCATTTTACTTCGCCCATTCGTCGTTACCCAGATGTGATGGTCCACCGCCTTCTTCAACATTATTTAGATAATGGAAAATCAGCGAAAGAAGAAGAATACGAAGAAAAATGTGGTCATAGCAGCGATATGGAAAATCTTGCTACTAATGCTGAGCGCGATAGCATCAAGTACATGCAAGTTAAGTATATGCAGGATCATCAAGACCAAGACTTTTTAGGAGTAATTTCTGGTGTTACCGAATGGGGAATCTATGTAGAAATTATGTCGAATAAATGCGAAGGTATGGTTCGTTTACAAGATTTGAGCGATGACAGATATGAATTTGATAGAGACGAGTTTGCGGTAATTGGACAACGAACTAAAAATGTTTACAGACTTGGTGATGAAGTGTATGTAAAAGTAAAGAATGCAGATTTGGTGAAAAAACACCTTGATTTTACAATGTTAGGACACGAAAAAGAGTATAAAAATTAAATTTATAAAAATGAAAAAACTGATTTTTATAGCAATTCTTTCTATTTCTGCTTTATCATTTTCTCAAGGAAGTACAGAAGTTGGAGACTTTAGTGAATTGAAAGTATATGATCTTATCACAGTAAAACTTGTTCCATCTGATGAGAATAGTGTTGTTGTAGCTGGTGAGAATACAGAATTTGTAAAAACAATCAATGATAATGGAGTTTTAAAAATACGCATGGAATTAGAAGAACGTTTTGATGGAAATGCCACTACTGTAACCGTTTTTTTTAAAAGTATATCCATTATTGATGCAAATGAAGGTGCAGAAATCTATTCTGACGCGGAAATAAAACAACCTAAATTTGAACTTAAAGTCCAAGAAGGTGGAAAAATTAATGTGATGATAGCTGCAGAAAATCTCGATGTGAAATCAGTTTCTGGTGGTGACATTATAACTAAAGGGACAGTAACAAAACAAGATGTGAATATCAATTCCGGCGGTACTTATGAAGCAAAAGATTTAATATCCTCTGAAGCTTATGTAACTGTAACTGCTGGTGGTTCTGCAACTATTTACACAACAGATAAAGTTGAGGCTAAAGTTACAGCTGGAGGTTATATTACTGTCTATGGTAACCCGAAAGATGTGAAGAAAAAGAAATTTGCTGGCGGTAAGATTAAAATAATAGAAGGTAAAAATTAAAATTTTTTCAGTAATTGGGTAAAAGTAATTTGTATTTTTACCCTACTATGTTTGACGGTTTACTCTACGCGGCATTCTACGGATTTTTATTGGCATTTGCTGTCGGTCCAGTGTTTTTCACTTTGATTGAAACTGCTATTACCAAAGGAATTAAAGCTGCTATATTTTTTGATCTCGGAGCACTATTTGCAGATGTCATTTTTATATTGATTGCTTTTTTCAGCACCAATAGAATTCTTGAAAAAGTTAAACACGATCCTGGTTTGCTTATCTTTGGCGGTGCTATTCTTATTGCTTACGGTATTATTTCATACATTCGAACTAACAAATCTATCTTTAAAATAGTTCGGGAGCATTACGCTGTAAAAGTGAAAAAGAATCTTGGTGGTTTATTTCTAAAGGGTTTTCTTTTGAATTTTGTAAACTTTGGCGTTTTGGCAGGTTGGATAGGAACTTTAATTATGGCAAATGCACTCACCACTTCTGAAAACGGTGTACTTATTTTTATTGCCACTGTATTAGCGACCTTTTTTCTCACAGACCTATTAAAAATGCTTTTGGCAAAAAGGTTAAAAAATAAAATGACCCCGCGTTTTATTTTCAAAACTAAAAAGTGGGTAAGTATTTTAATCTTGGGCTTTGGAGTTTTACTACTTATACAAGGTATTTTTCCTAAAGGAGTAGAAGCTGGATTGGACAGAATTCCAAGTCAGCAACATTTAAAAGAAAACCCAATACCTCCTGTGGATGCTTCATTGAAAACTCCTCCAGAATAAATAAGAAATTAATTATTCCTTGTAATTATAATTTTTACCCCCGTCCTGCAATTCTATTTTTACAATGCTATCCAAGGGTATTTTCCTTAAAAATCCTTGTACCAAACGTGCACGGCCTCCTTTTAAAGTATCATTTTCTAAAATTACGGTATCAAAATAGAAAGTATATTTTTTACCATTTACTTGCGTCACCCGCATTTCTATTGAAGGAGAATTGTCTAAATACGTTCTTTTTCCGTCTTTATCCGTTACTATTATTCGCTTAATATTGTTAGAAGTATATTTAATATCAGAATAGAAAAAAGGGTTATTAACCTTAACCTTTTTCATATTTTCAGAAGTTTCATTTATCATTTGCTCACGAAAACTCTCCACTGGAATAGTATAGGTTTTGCAAGAGATAATCAATAATAAGACTCCAAATGCTAACAATCTGTTTTTTAAATTCTTCATATTTTGAAACTATTATAAATAAAAATCTCTCAGTTTAAACTAAATCTTTTGATGATGTATCGAGCGCCCCGACACTTCGGGGGACCCGCTGTATTATTTTAAAGCAATAAAAAACCTCCAACTTTATGTTGAAGGTTTTGGAGGTATCGAGCGGATTCGAACCGCTGTAGCAGCTTTTGCAGAGCTGAGCCTAGCCACTCGGCCACGATACCTTATTAGGCTTGCAAATGTAAAAAAATTAAACTTAAAATTCCTACTTAAAAAACAAATTACCTTTTCTCCTTTATTGTTACACTAACTTCTGCTACATCCCCGCCAATGGGTGGATTTCTTTTAGCAACCGTAACTTTTACTTCATTAACCATTTCCACCTTCAATAAAATACTGTCAATGATGCGTTTTGCTACGTGTTCTAATAACTTCGCGCGTATTGCCATTTCTTCTCTAACAATTTTTTGAAGCATCACATAATCAACGGTATCTGCAAGCTCGTCACTTTTAGAGGCTTTATTTAAATCTGCCTTTACCGAAAGATTCACTAAATAATCAGAGCCTATTTGTCCTTCCTCAGTTAGGCAGCCGTGAAAGGCATAAATCTTTATATTTTTTAAACGAATGGTTCCCATGGAATTAGTTTTCGCAAAGATACTTTTTTATGTTATTTGGTTACCTTTGTACCTCTTAAAACAAAAGCATTATTTATAGGACGCAAGCGTCTTTAAACTAAAAATATATGACAAACGAAGCCGCGCCGCTGAATTTTATTGAGCATATTATTGAAGAAGATCTCACAAAAGGTTACAAAAAAGAACAATTGTGTTTCCGTTTTCCACCAGAACCCAATGGCTATCTTCATATTGGTCACGCCTCTTCAATTTGCTTAAATTTCGGTTTGGGTGAAAGGTATAATGCACCAGTAAACCTTCGTTTTGACGATACAAACCCAGCAAAAGAAGAGCAGGAATTTGTGGATGCAATAAAACGCGATATCTCGTGGTTGGGTTATGAATGGGCTGAAGAAAGGTATGCTTCTGATTATTTTCAACAGTTGTATGATTGGGCTGTTCAGCTTATAAAACAAGGAAAAGCATATGTAGATTCCCAAACCTCGGAAGCGATTGCTGAACAAAAAGGAACTCCCAATACACCAGGAAAACCAAGTCCTTTTAGAGATCGTTCCGTTGAAGAAAATTTGGACTTGCTTGAAAAGATGAAAAATGGCGAAACCAAAGAAGGGGAACACGTACTTCGCGCAAAAATAAATATGGAGTCGCCTAATATGTTGATGCGTGATCCAGTAATGTACCGAACCATTAACAAACACCATCACCGTACTGGAACAGATTGGAAAATCTTTCCAATGTACGATTGGACTCACGGTGAAAGTGATTATATAGAACAAGTATCACATTCTTTCTGTACGCTGGAATTCTTGCCACACAGAGAGCTTTACGATTGGTTTTTGGACCAAGTATATGATTCAGAAAAATTGCGCCCTAAACAGCGTGAATTTGCCCGTAGAAATTTAAGCCATACTGTTGTAAGCAAACGTAAACTTGCGCAATTGGTAAGTAGTGGCGTTGTGAAAGGATGGGATGATCCACGGATGCCTACAATTTCCGGTTTGCGCCGCAGAGGGTACACCCCAGAATCCATTAAAAACTTTGCAGATAGTATAGGTGTTGGAAAACGTGAGAATTTGATAGATGTATCACATTTGGAATTCAATGTTCGCGAAGATCTCAACAAAAAAGCACCGCGAATAATGGTGGTTTTGGATCCTGTTAAATTGATAATAGATAATTATCCCGAAGGTAAAACCGAAATGCTTGAGGCCGAAAACAATCAGGAAGATGATAGCGCTGGAAGTCGAGAAGTGCCATTTTCGAGAGAGTTATTAATTGAAAGAGAAGATTTTCTGGAAGAGGCAAACCGTAAGTTTTTCCGATTGACCCTTGGAAAAGAAGTACGTTTAAAAAATGCATATATTATCAAAGGCGAAAGTGTTGTAAAAGACACTGAGGGAAATATTACAGAAATTCATTGCACCTACGATCCAGAAAGCAAAAGTGGAAGTGGTTCTGAGGCTTCATTGAGAAAAGTAAAAGGCACGCTACATTGGGTCTCTGCAGCACACGCACTTCCTGTTGAAGTACGTCTTTACGATCGTCTTTTTACTGAAGCTTCACCAGATACTAACAAAGCAAAAGATTTTATGGAATTTATAAATCCTGATTCTCTAGAGGTAATTACTGGTTATGCGGAACCAAGTGTAAAAAATTCAATAGCAGAAGATAAATTTCAGTTTCAGCGTTTGGGGTATTTCGTTATTGATAGAGACTCTACTTCAGAAAAAATTGTTTTCAATCGAACGGTTCCATTACGTGACTCTTGGTCTAAACTGGCTGATAATTAACATTTTCACTTAAATATAATTTGTTTTTTAAGAGAATTTGGCTAATTATCTTACTTTTTAAGATAAATTTATATATTTAAAATTAACTATTAACCGGTTATTAACAGCTAACCAAGATAGTGTTACCTACCTTTGATATCATTAACTAATAAATATATATAACAATGGCATCAAATACTGGTCAAACACTTATTGCATTATTAACTGGAGCCGCGATTGGAGCGGGATTGGGTATACTATATGCACCGGAAAAAGGTTCTAAAACAAGAGAAAAACTTAGCAAAGAAGCTAAGAAAGCTCAGAAAAAATTGAATCAGCAAATTCAAGAAACTAGTCATACGTTAAGCGAAAAAGCTCAATATGCTAAGTATAATTTTGAGCAAAAGTTGAACGATACTTTATCTTCAGCTAGTTATAAAGCGGATGATATTTTGTTGGCAATGGAAGATAAATTAGAAGCTTTGAGAAAACAAAATGCAAAACTTCAAATTGATTCTACAGTTGATAAAGCAAAATCTTCAGCCAAAAAGGTAACTGTATAAGTATGATATTTAAAGGCCTTACAGACAGCCTCCACAAGGTAACAGATAGAATAGAAGATTATGGTTTAAGCATGGCGGAGTATTACAAACTCCGCTTGTTTAAATCTGCAATGAAGGGTTCTGTATCACTTGTAAATCTTTTGGTTTATGGCAGTCTTTCCCTTTTTGTATTACTCTTTCTTTCTATTGGTGCAGCCTTTTGGTTGGGTACATTTTTTGAAGAATCTTATATAGGTTTTCTTCTAATAGGTGGCTTCTATGGAGTCATTTTAATTTTCATGTTTATTTTCGGCAGAAAAATTATAGAACGTAATATGCTCTATAAATTCTCAGGATTATTATATGATGAAGATGATTTAGACCCAGAAGTTCTTGCTGAGCAAGAAATTAAGGAATATGAAGAAACATTGCAAGAGGAAGCCATTAGAAAAGCAGAAAACTCAAAATAGCATCTATGAAGCGATATACTACTTTTGAAGAAATAGACAGAGATTTGAAATACCTTCGGCTTAAGTCGCAGATTGATCTTGAAGAGGTGAAATTAGGACTTAATGCAAGCAAGGATACCATAAGTGAAACTTTTTCCCCAATCAATTTAGTTGCCAGTACAGTTGGCTCAATTATTAAAAAAGCTTTTGTATTGAAAATAGTGGATAAGCTTATAGGTATAAAACCAGTAAAAAAGAAAGAATACGATGAAGATTAGCATTTTTATGCTTTCCTCACTTTTATTTATTTAGAAAAAGACCGCTGAAATTTCAGCGGCCTTTTTGTATTTAATGGTTTAGAATGAATTAATAATTTAAATCGTCACCCTCCTCTTGTCTTGGTGGAGATTGGCGTTTTGGTTTCTTTTTGTTAACAATTCCTTTTTCGAGGTTTTTTTTCTTCATCTCCTCACCAATTTGATTGCTGGCTACAAATGAAGCTATCATATTGTTCAACATCTCGCTGCCCGCTTGAGGAGAATTAGGCAAAAGGATAAGGTTAGTATTTGTTGCTTCTCCAATGGATTGTAATGTGTCGTAATGCTGTGTAACTACAATCAATGCCGAAGCCTCTTGTGAATTGATACCTACATTATTCAATACGTCCACACTTTCTTCCAAACCGCGGGCAATTTCACGACGCTGATCTGCTATACCTTGTCCTTGCAAACGTTTACTCTCAGCTTCTGCTCTTGCTTTAGCTACTATTTTTATTCTTTCAGCTTCTGCTTCAAACTCTGCAGCAACTTTTTCACGTTCAGCTGCGTTTATTCGGTTCATTGCCGCTTTTACCTGTATGTCCGGATCAATATCTGTAACTAGTGTTTTAATAATATCATAACCATACGTGCTCATCGCTTCATTCAATTCTGCTTTTACGGCAATTGCAACGTCGTCTTTTCTTTCAAAAACATCATCGAGCTTCATTTTAGGTACTTCTGCACGTACAACATCAAAAACATAAGATGTAATCTGATCGTGCGGATTTTCCAACTTGTAAAAGGCGTCATAAACTTTCTGTTCCAATACCTGAAATTGTACCGATATTTTAAGACGTACAAAAACGTCATCTTTGGTTTTTGTTTCTACAATTACATCCAATTGTTGAATTTTCAAATTAATACGCCCAGCAATACGATCAATTAAAGGAATCTTTAACTGTAATCCTGAATGTCTTATACTGTGAAACTTTCCGAAGCGTTCTACTATTGCAGCGGTTTGCTGTTTTACAGTAAAAAATCCTGCCAAGAGAATAAAAAAACCAACAATAAGTAGTGGTATAAAAATAAATCCACCCATAATTTTTAAATATTAATAATTAAACATTGTGGAAGATACAAAAAATAAAACCTATTTTCACGCCCTCAAAATATCCTCAGCTATGAATTTTAAACAATTAATTTTTGTTTCTCTTTGCCTTTTCTTTTTTCAGCAAACCTTCGCTCAACGCAACTATAATAGCTATAATTTTTTAGGAATTCAGGGCGGAATAACATTCTTCGACATTCAGACCGACGATTTAGTAACCAAACAAAAAGAAGGTTTTACGGCTGGTTTTACAACACGTGGTGCATTTAGAAATGATTTTGATTTGGTTTATGGGTTGAGTTTTCAAAGTTCCACAGTAGGAGTGGAAGGAAGCCTAGGTATCGATAAACAGGATATTGGATATACAATTCAAGGTGCCCAGATAAATTTTTTAGGAAGTTATAACATCATCGTTAAACATTTGAGTATTGAATTCGGCCCAGTTTTCGACATTAACGGCAAGATGAAACTTGACAATGATAAATATGAAAACTACATTTTAACGGGATACGAAGAGCTTAAAGCCAAAGATATACAAGAAATATCAAGATTCAATGTTCGGCTAGCAGCTGGGTTAACGGCGGGATTGGAGCATTTCAGAATTAGCGCCCAATACCAATATGGCGTGACGAATATGTTAGGAAAACTGAACGACAGAGGTTTAGAAAATAAAGATTTTGAAGGTCATAGCTCCACCATTGTTATTGCTGGTGTAATTTACTTTTAACCTATATAATCAATTGCTTTTTCAATACGGGAAATGCTTTCTTCCTTTCCTAAAATTGAAAGAATATCAAATACATCCGGCCCTTTCATTTCACCAACAAGTGCTAAACGAAGTGGCATCATCACTTTTCCAAAACCAATATTTTCTGAAGTAATCCAACCCTTTACTTTTTCTGAAATGTTTTCTGCGGAAAAGTTTTCCGAAGTGTTTAATATTGAAACTACTTTTTGAAGCAAGTCGGTCGTTTCAGGTTTAAACGCTTTTTCTGCAGCTTTTGCATCATAGGTTTTAGGCGCTTCAAAGAAGAAACTTCCCTGCTCCCAAAGATCGCTTACAAAAGTGGCGCGTTCTTTTAAAAGTGAAACTATTTTTTTCACATCGAGAGCACTCGATATGTCTTTTTCTTTTAAAAATTTCAAAAACTGGGAAGACAGTTTTTCATCATCAACCTCTTGCAGATATTGATGCTGAAACCATTTCGTTTTTTCGGGATCAAATTTTGCTCCGGCTTTATGTACGCGATCTAATTCAAAAGTTTCAATCAATTCCTCCAAACTAAAAATTTCCTGTTCCGTTCCTGGATTCCAGCCTAAAAAGGCCAGCATATTTATAACGGCTTCTGGCAAATATCCATCTTCGCGATAGCCAGAAAATAAGTCGCCATCAGCTGTTTCCCATCGTAAAGGAAACACCGGGAAACCCATTTTGTCGCCGTCGCGTTTACTTAATTTTCCATTACCAGTTGGTTTTAAAATTAGCGGTAAATGTGCGAACTGTGGGGCATCCCAACCAAAAGCGCGATACAATAAAACGTGTAAGGCTAACGACGGCAACCATTCCTCGCCACGAATAACGTGTGTAATTTCCATTAAGTGGTCATCCACAATATTTGCCAAATGATAGGTTGGCATTCCATCACTTTTAAAAAGAACTTTATCATCAAGAATGTTGGTTTCCACCTGCATTCCGCCACGGATTATGTCATTTAAATAAAGTGTTTCATCCACTGGAGTCTTAAAACGGATTACGTATTCTTCACCATTGGCTATTTTTTCCTGCGTTTCCTTTGCAGAAATAGTCAAGGAATTTTTCAGTTTTAAACGGTTGTGCCAGTTATAAATAAAAGTCTTTCCTTTTTCTTCATGGTCTTTTCGGTGTGCATCAAGTTCTTCAGCAGTATCGAAGGCGTAATATGCATTTTCAGATTCAATCAGCGCATCTGCGTATTGCTTATAAAGATCTTTTCGCTCGCTTTGGCGATAGGGACCGCATTCAGCCTCTTTTCCTGGACCTTCATCGTAGGGAATGTTAAGCCAATTTAAAGCTTCAATGATATATGCCTCTGCACCTTCCACATAACGATTTTGGTCAGTATCTTCTATTCTTAACAGAAAATCACCACCGTGTTTTTTTGCGAATAAATAATTAAACAAAGCAGTGCGAACACCACCAATGTGTAAAGGACCAGTTGGACTTGGGGCAAAACGCACCCTAACTTTTTGAGACATAATCTGTATTCTTTTTAGAAACGGTAAAGGTACAATTCTACAACGTATTTTAAAGTTATTACAAGGTGTGGTTTTTCTTTTTTTGGAGCAATATTTGCAGCGTGCCCAACACAAAATATTATTGTATTTTAGAAGTTTGCAACAAAGAGAAATAGAATTATGAGCACATTCAATACTATCCAGCTAAAGCTGGAAGAATTTATTAAAAAATACTATACCAATGAGCTTATAAAAGGGGCCATCCTTTTTTTTGCTATTGGTTTGCTGTATTTATTGATAACGTTGCTTATAGAATACTTTTTATGGCTCAATCCATTAGGAAGACGCATACTCTTTTGGTTATTCATAATTGTTGAATTTGCTTTATTAGTTCGGTTTATCGCTTTTCCCTTGGCAAAACTTTTCAAACTTCAAAAAGGAATTAATTACGAAGAAGCCTCAAGAATAATCGGTAAACATTTTCCGCAAGTAAATGATAAACTACTAAACGTAATTCAACTTAACCAAAACCAACGCGAAAGTGAATTGCTTGCGGCCAGCATCGACCAAAAAGCCACTGAACTGCAACCAGTTCCCTTTAAAAGTGCCGTTAACTTTAAAAAGAATGCAAAATATTTGAAATACGCAGCCATTCCGGTTTTAGTGTTTTTACTTTTTAGTGTTTTAGGGGGAATGGATATTTTTTCCAGTAGCTACAAACGCGTTGTTCATTATGATACCGCTTTTGAACCCCCAGCACCGTTCTCTTTTATTGTAATGAATGGAGATTTAAATGCAGTTGAAAACAAAACTTTCAACTTAAAAATTAGAACTGAGGGAACCGCAATTCCAGAGAATGCGAGCATTAATTATAACGGTGAAACGTATTATCTGCAACAGACGGCCCCAGGCTTATTTGAATATACATTTCAGCAACCTTTGGAATCTATTGATTTCAGCTTAAAGGCAAATAAAGTTAGTTCCCGTGAATATACATTGGATGTTATAAAAATACCTTCGTTACTTAATTTTGAAATGATTTTGGACTATCCTTCCTATACCGGGAAAAAAGATGAAGCATTAAAAAGTACGGGAAACGCTACCATTCCGGAGGGAACACATGTTAAATGGAACGTATCTACAAAAAACACCTTAGCAGTTACTTTAAAAACTGCGGATACTTCCTTTTCATTTACTTCAAAAGGTGAAAATTTCAATTTTGAAAAGGGAGTCTATAATAAGTTGGATTATGCTATAACTACTTCCAACGAAAAATTGAAGGATTATGAAAATCTTGCTTTCAGTTTAAATGTTGTTAAGGATCAATTCCCTGAAATAGAAGTGCAATCTAAGCAAGACAGCACAGATTCGCAGCGGTATCTCTTTTTGGGCCAGATTTCGGACGATTACGGACTAACTAAACTTCGGTTGGTCTATTTTCCCGAAGGTGAAGAAAAAGAAGCTAAAACACTTGCTTTGCCGCTTAACAAAACCAATTTCGATCAATTTACATATAGTTTTCCTGGAAATATTTCTTTGGATGAAGGCATTTCATATGAATATTATTTTGAGGTTTTTGATAACGACGCTATTCATAATTATAAATCCTCAAAATCTGGAATTTATTCCTTTAGAAAATTGACGAAGAATGAATTGGAGGATGAGCAACTTCAAAATCAGCAGAATGCTATAAAGGGGCTTGACAAATCTTTGGAAGAATTAAAAGATAGAAAGCAAACTCTAGAAGAGTTATCAAAAACGCAAAAAGAAAAAAACGAACTTAATTACAACGATAAAAAGAAACTTGAAAACTTTATCCAGCGACAACAAAAGCAGGAAGAAATGATGAAGAATTTTTCAAAAGAAATGAAAGACGAATTGGAAAATTTTCAACCAGAGAACAAAGAGAAAGATCCTTTTAAAGAAGAACTTGAAAAAAGATTGGACGAAAACGAGGAACGTTTGAAGGAAAACGAAAAATTACTTGATGAACTTGAAAAACTACAGGATAAAATAGAAAAGGAGGAGCTTACTGAAAAGCTTGAAAAGCTTTCAAAACAGAATAAAAATCAAGAGAAGAATCTTGAACAGTTGCTCGAGCTTACAAAAAGATACTATGTAGAAAAGAAAGCTGAAAAACTTGCAGAGGAGCTATTCGATTTGGGGGAAGAGCAAGAAGAACTTGCTGATAAACCTGAGGATGAAAATACCAAAGAAGCCCAAGAAGAGCTTAACAAAAATTTTGAAGAATACAAAAAGCAAATGGACGAACTGCAAAAGGAAAATGAAGGTTTAAAGAAACCTATGGATATTCCTGAAGATAAACCAACCGAAGAGCAGATTGATAAAGAACAACAAAAAGCTACTGATAAACTTGAAGAACAAAAGCCTAGCGAGGCTGGTAAAAATCAAAAGAAGGCTGGCCAGAAAATGAAGGAGATGAGTAAAAGCATGCAGATGCAAATGCAATCTGGAGAATCAGAATCAATTGAAGAAGACGTAAAGATGCTCCGTCAAATTGTAGACAATCTGGTAGTCTTTTCGTTTCAACAGGAAGATTTAATGGAAGTTTTCAAAAAAATTGAATATGGCAATCCAATTTTTGGTAAGAAGCTAAATATTCAAAATGACCTTAAAACTAATTTTGAACATATAGATGACAGTATCTTTGCTTTATCGCTTCGCCAGCCGCTAATTGGTTCGCAAATAAACACTTCGCTTACAGAAATACAATATAATATTGATAAATCTCTAGAGCGATTAGCACAAAATGAATCAAGACAAGGTATTGGAAATCAGCAATATACTATTACTGGCGCTAATGATTTGGCAGTTTTGTTGAGTGATATATTAAATAACATGCAAATGCAGATGTCTATGGCTATGGGCTCTGGTTCGGGGAAAGGAAAACCGAGTCCTGGACAAGGTAGTGGAAGTGGATTTCAACTTCCAGATATTATTCAAAAACAGGAGAGTCTTGGCGAAAAAATGAAAGAAGGTATGAAGAAAGGAAAGAAAGGCAAAAAAGGTGAGGGTGAAGGAAAAGGTGATGGAAAAGGCGAAGGTAGTGGTGATGGCGATGGTGAGAATGGAGAAAACGGAAGAGATGGACAAAAAGGAAATAATAAGGCTGGCGATAGAGAAGGAAGTGGCGAAAGCGAGGATATTAATGGAGAGATTTTTGAAATATACAAACAACAACAAGAATTGCGCAATCAACTTCAGGATAGATTAAGTAAGGAAGGACTAAAAGGTAATGGTGGTAATCTATTAAAAAAAATGGAAGGTATTGAACAACAATTATTAGATAAAGGCTTTAATCAAAACACACTTCAGCAGATGCTTAATTTAAAATATGAACTTTTAAAATTAGACAAAGCTGATCTTGAACAAGGGCAGGAAAGTAGAAGAGAATCTCAAACTAACAAAAGAGATTTTCAAAACAATGTAAAACTTACTCCTGAAGAGATAAAAAAATACTTTAATACCACTGAAATATTGAATAGAGAGGCATTACCTTTGCGCCAAGATTACAAAAATAAGGTTCAGGAATATTTTAAGGAAACGAATGATTGATTTTACTTTTGAAACTGATTTTAAGCTAAAAAACGAAGCTATTTTAAAACAATGGATTTCTGAAAGTATTATTTCAGAAGGTTACGAAATGGGTGAAATCTTATATGTTTTTTGTGATGACGAATTTTTACATAAATTAAATTTAGAATTTTTAAATCACGATACATTAACTGATATAATCAGCTTTGATTATAAAGTTGGTAATCAAATAAACGGAGAAATTTATATTTCTGTTGAACGCGTTGAAGATAATGCTAAAGATTTCAACACAAATTTTGATGATGAATTACACCGCGTTATGATTCACGGCATACTTCACTTCTGCGAATATAAAGACAAAACTAAAAAAGATGAGTTTATGATGCGTGTGAAAGAAGAAGAAGCTCTTAAGGTGTTGTCTAAAATGTAATTTTTTTCAAAAGCTAATTACCTTATTGTTAGTATAATATTGTAATTTTGCACCCCTTTAAAAAAATCGATTAATAAAATGTTCCACGTGGAACAATTATAAGAATATATGTTTCTAAACGAGTACGATGTTATTGTTGTTGGTGCTGGTCACGCAGGATCTGAAGCTGCAGCTGCTGCTGCCAATATGGGTTCAAAAACTTTATTGGTTACAATGAATCTACAAACTATTGCGCAGATGAGTTGTAATCCTGCTATGGGAGGTATTGCAAAAGGGCAAATTGTGAGAGAAATTGATGCCATGGGTGGCTATAGTGGGATAGTTTCAGATAAAACGGCAATTCAGTTTAAAATGCTTAACAAATCAAAAGGTCCTGCTATGTGGAGTCCTCGAGTTCAGAGTGACCGAATGCGTTTTGCTGAAACTTGGAGATTAATGCTTGAACAAACACCGAATCTTGATTTTTATCAAGAAATGATCTCAGGAATTATTGTTGAAAATGGTGAAATTCGAGGTGTTAAAACATCTCTTGGATTAGAAATAAAAGGCAAGAGTGTTGTTCTTACTAATGGAACTTTCCTAAATGGCTTAATACATATTGGCGAAAAGCAATTTGGTGGAGGTCGAGCTGGCGAAAGAGCTTCAACTGGAATTACCCAAGATTTACTTGATTTAGGATTTGAATCAGGGAGAATGAAAACAGGAACTCCACCAAGAGTTGATGGACGTTCTTTAGATTTCTCCAAAATGGTTGAACAACCCGGAGATGAAATTCCTGAAAAATTTAGTTATTCCGATAAAACCACTACACTTAAAAATCAACGTTCTTGCCACATGAGCTATACAAGCTTAGAGGTACATAATATTTTGCGAGAAGGTTTTGATAGATCTCCAATGTTTAACGGTTCCATACAGAGTCTTGGACCTAGATATTGTCCGTCAATTGAAGATAAAATCAATCGGTTTGCTGATAAAGATAGACACCAACTTTTTGTTGAACCTGAAGGATGGGATACAGTAGAATATTATATTAATGGATTTTCCACTTCGCTACCAGAAGATATTCAGTTTAAGGCTTTGCGTCAAGTAGCGGGTTTTGAAAATGTAAAATTTTTCCGTCCTGGTTATGCTATTGAATATGATTATTTTCCTCCAACGCAATTGAAACATACGCTTGAAACGAAATTGGTTTCAGGTTTGTATTTTGCTGGCCAAATTAACGGAACTACAGGTTATGAAGAGGCTGCGTCGCAAGGGCTAATGGCAGGCATAAATGCGCATTTAAAAGTTCATGAAAAAGAATCTTTTATTCTTCAAAGAAATGAGGCTTATATTGGAGTTTTGATTGATGACCTTATTACAAAGGGTACTGAGGAGCCATATAGAATGTTTACATCACGTGCAGAGTATAGAACTTTGTTACGACAAGATAATGCTGATTTTAGGCTTACACCTAAAGCATTTGAGATTGGTTTGGCGGGTGAAGAACGGATGCGAAAGATGGAAGAAAAGAAAGAAAAATCCGAAGCTTTTGTTCAGTTTTTTAAAGATACCAGCGTTGTTCCTGAAGATATCAATCCTATTTTTAAAGCGAGAGAATCTGCTTTGGTTGAACAAAGCGATAAAATGTTTAAATTTTTTTCCCGTCCGGAGGTAACGATGGAAGATATGATAGGGTTAGCTTCAGTGAAAAATCATATTGAAGAAAATAACTTAGACACTGAAATGATTCAGCAAACTGAAATTCAAGTTAAGTATTCTGGATATATTGCAAAGGAAAAAAATAATGCCGATAAATTAAATAGATTAGAAGGCTTAAAAATTCCAGCATCTTTTGATTATTCAAAGTTGAAATCCCTCTCTTACGAAGCTAGGGAAAAACTTACAAAAATTAAACCAGCAACAGTTTCGCAAGCTTCAAGAATAAGTGGTGTTTCTCCAAATGATGTTTCGGTTCTATTAGTATATATGGGGCGTTAGCGACATTGTTTCACGTGGAACAATATTATGCAATCAACAAAAGAGTTTTTTTAAAACAAAATTTTCATTCTTGAAAAACAACGAAAAAAAGTATTTATCAGTAAAGGATTATTTAGTCTCTGAAGAATCTTTTGATTTGATTTATGATTCAGAATTGGATCTCCTAAAAACTTTTCCCCAACCAAATATTGAGGCTCTTCCGAAGTATTACGAAAGTCAAAACTATATTTCACATACAGATGAAAAGCGTGGTTTGTTTTCGAGCATGTATCAATTAGTAAAAAAATGGTCCCTTCAAAAAAAAACTAAATTAATCTTAAGTCAAAATAATGGAATTGGTTCTTTGCTGGATGTTGGTGCTGGAACAGGAGATTTTTTAAAAATTGCAAAGGAAAGCGGTTGGCAAGTTCAAGGAATGGAACCAAATAAAAATGCCGTAAAATTAGCTTCAGAAAAAGGGATTGAATTAAAACCATCTTTAAATGATTTTAAAGGAAAGCAATTTGATGTTATTACACTTTGGCATGTCTTAGAACATATTCCAAATTTAGAGGAAACAATTATAGAATTATCAAAACTGGTAAAACCAAACGGAACATTGATTATTGCTGTTCCAAATTTTAAAAGCTTTGATGCGAAGCATTACGGAAAATTTTGGGCGGCTTTTGATGTCCCTCGACATCTTTGGCATTTTTCGAAAGAGTCTATTCAAAAACTTTTTTCTGAAAATTTTGAAATTGAAAAAATCGAACCTATGATTTTTGATTCATTTTATGTAAGTCTACTTTCTGAAAAGTATAAAACCGGAAATAAATTTTCTTTAAAAGCTATTTGGTTCGGACTTATATCAAATTTAAAAGCAAAAACCTCAAAAGAATACTCTTCACATATTTATTGCTTCAGAAAAGTAAAATAAAGCCATTTTAGCGTCGCTGTGCTATTTTTAACCTAAAGCGGGGTGTTGCGCTGCTTGAATTAAAATAATCTTTGAAATGAACGGAAAAAGGTTGCTTTAAAATAGATTTTATCTATTTTAAATTAATAGTTATAAAATAGTACTATGCTTTTTCCGATTTATGAATTAACCGTGTTAATTTTATAGAAAGGTCAGTAAATATAATTTTAGCATTTCCGTTTCTTTCAATATGATAAGAAGCATCTTCTAGAGCAGAATTTATTTCAAAAATATTATTTTGATGTACAAAAGGGGCAAATTTGGTTAAAGAAAAAGACTCATCCTTCGCTTCAAAAAATAAAAGTGTATCTGCATTGTAATTTTTTAAAAGCGCTTGTCTAAAAATTTCGATACAATAAAAAAGAAATTTCTTTTGGGTTTCACGCCCCTCTTTTGCAAGTTCATCGCTCCAATCCAATAAATTATTAATAGCAGTTTTATTCCCCTTCGCTCTAAAAGCTGCACGAACCCAACTTATAAACCATTTTTCAAAAACTTCATCTTCCCCGGTTTCATCCAATAATTGTAACGCTTTATTATAATCACCCCTTGCTCTACGGGCAGTTTGAAATGCTACAGATTCCTTTACTTGCTGTTTTTTAATTAAACTTTCAGAAATATCGGCTTCAGAAAGTAATGGGATATCTATTTTTTGGCAACGTGAGCGGATAGTTGTAATTATTTGTTGCTCTTTTTCGGTCAATAAAAGAAGTACAGTTTTATCTGTGGGCTCCTCAATTAATTTAAGAATTTTATTGGCACATTCGCCGTTCATATTATCGGCCATCCAAATAATCATCACTTTATAACCACCTTCAAATGCTTTAAGGGAAAGTTTTTTTGATATATTTTCAGCTTCATATTTGCTAATATTCCCTTGTTTTTTTTCTATTCCAATGCTTTGTAGCCATTCAAAAAGGGAGGCGTAGGGATTGTTCAAAACAAAATTTCTCCAACCTTCCGCATAATTATCTGAAACCGCATTCTTTTTAACATCATCACTAGTATTTACTGGGTAAACAAAATGTAAATCAGGGTGAATTAATTTTGAAACTTTATTTTTGCAGGAAAGATATTCAGAACTTTCTTTTTCGTAATTGTTGCACAATAACTCTGAAGCATAAGCAATCGCCAGTGGCAATAACCCACTCCCATTAACACCCGAAAATAATTGAGCATGTGGAATTCGGCCATTTTCAATGGTTTTTAAAAGATGTGATTTTATATGTTGGTGACCTATTATTTCAGAAAAATCCATTCGCAAATTTAAACATTTTTGCGGGTTATTATTTAAACAAATTTTTGAAATGACTTCTATAAAACTTAATTCACCATTGCTTTTTTGTCCACATAATCATCCCTTTATTAAAGTCCAAAAAAACTATATTTGCAGGATAATATTTTTGATATGATAACGGTAAACGATATAGATTTTAAAGGAAAAAAGGCATTAATACGGGTAGACTTTAATGTTCCGTTAGATGCTGATTTTAATGTTACGGACGATACACGAATACGTGCTGCCAAGCCAACCATACTAAAAATTTTGGAAGACGGTGGCAGCTGTGTTTTAATGTCCCATCTTGGGCGACCCAAAAACAAAGAATCTGAATTTTCTTTGCAACATCTTGTGAAGTCTGTGTCTAATATCCTGGGTGTGCAGGTTAAATTTGTAGATGACTGCATAGGACCAAAGGTAACTGAGGCTGTTTCGGATTTAAAATTTGGAGAAATTCTTTTGTTGGAAAATCTTCGTTTTTATGAAGAAGAAACAAAAGGTGATCGTGATTTTGCCGAAAAATTATCAAAATTTGGGGATGTGTATGTGAATGATGCTTTCGGAACAGCACATCGTGCACATGCTTCCACGGCAATAATTGCCGATTTTTTCCCAGAAAATAAATGTTTTGGTTTATTGCTAGCTTCAGAAATTGAAAATGTAAAAAAAGTATTAGAAAATAGTGAAAAGCCAGTTACAGCGATTATTGGCGGTGCAAAGGTTTCTTCGAAAATCACTATTATTGAAAATATTCTAGACAAGATTGACCATTTAATAATTGGAGGAGGAATGGCTTTTACATTTATAAAAGCCCAAGGCGGAAAGATTGGAAATTCCCTAGTTGAAGAAGATAAGCAGGAACTGGCATTAGAAATTTTGGAAGAAGCAAAAAAGAAAAACGTTATTGTCCATTTGCCAGTTGATGCAGTAATTGCAGATAATTTTTCTGAAACAGCCAATACCAAAATCTCTTCAATAAAAAATATTCCCAATGGATGGATGGGACTTGATGTAGGTCCCAGAACCAATGAAATCTTCGGTGATGTACTTGCTGAGTCTAAAACAATTTTGTGGAATGGTCCTGTTGGAGTTTTTGAAATGGATAAGTTTGCCGAGGGAACTAAAATTTTAGGCCAAAATATTGCTAAAGCTACACAAAATGGAGCCTTTTCATTAGTGGGGGGTGGCGATTCTGTCGCAGCGGTACACAAATTTAATCTTACTGATAAAGTAAGTTATGTATCCACTGGCGGTGGTGCAATGCTGGAAATGCTGGAGGGAAAGACATTACCGGGAATTAAAGCCTTACTGCAATAATGTTAAATATCAGTAAACTAATGATTTGGAGTCAAATATTTGCGTAATTTCGCGGAATTGTTACTTTTGATAAAATTTATTTTATAAAAGAGCGTTACAGATTTAGGAATTTAACTGTGCCTCCTTTAAAAAAAAAATATATTAATCAGGCGAATTTGCCATAATCCCCAAATGCAATTAATAAGCTGATGAAACTAAACAAAATCCTCCTCCTAATGCTTTTGCTGGTCTTTAGCATAGGTTTTGCCCAACAGGGAAAAAGAAATGACAAAAAATTGAACACTAAAAAAGTTCAAGTTGTTGATTCCATTAAAGTTTCCAAAATAGCTAAAGAACTTCCATCCACAGTTATAGCCACTTCCCTTAAAGATACTATTATATATGATCTAAAAGATATGGCTCTTGCCAGAAAAAAGGATAGCCTATGGTTAAAGGAATTGTACAAATCTGATCTATTTGAAGATATATATAGCAGTGTAACCAATCAAGATTATACAGCAGTTGATTATGATGAACTTCCAACTGAAGTTTTGAAACAGCGACTAAAAGAGCTTGATGCACGCACTCCTTTTAAAGTTGAATATAACGCTTCCTTAGAAAGTGTGATCAAGCAATATTTAAAGAACCGAAGAGGAACATTGGAGAGATTGATGGGCTTGAGCGAATATTACTTCCCAATGTTTGAGCAAGAGCTTGATAAAAATAATCTCCCACTAGAATTAAAATATTTGGCAGTAATAGAATCAGCTTTAAACCCACGCGCACAATCAAGGGTTGGCGCTACCGGTCTTTGGCAATTTATGTTTACCACAGGTAAAATGTTTGGCTTGGACGTAAGTTCATACGTAGATGAACGTTCAGACCCAATTATGGCTACAGAAGCGGCCTGCAAATATTTAAAAAGTCTTAACAACAGTTTTAATGATTGGGATTTAGCACTTGCTGCATATAATTCAGGACCGGGAAATGTATCGAAAGCTATTCGTCGTTCTGGTGGAAAAACTAATTATTGGAATCTTCGCGATTATCTTCCACGTGAAACTGCTGGATATGTTCCTGCGTTTTTGGCTACTATGTATATTTTTGAATATGCAGAAGAGCACGGTTTTAAAAAACAAGGCCCGAGAATTCCTTACGTAGCTACTGATACCATTAAAGTGAAACAACAGATTACACTAGACCAAGTTGCGAAACTTACCAATCTTGACAAAGAGGAACTTGAATTCCTGAATCCTTCCTATAAACTTGGAATAATACCTGTAGTTAAGAATGAAAATTATATGTTGAGACTTCCATTAACTTCAGTGGGAACCTTTGTTAATAACGAAAATGCTATTTATGCCTTCGCTCAAGAAGAACAGGAAGTAGCAGAGAAGCCATTACCAGAATTATTTGAACAACCTGACAAAGTGCGTTATCGTGTAAAAAGAGGTGATTTTTTGGGTAAAATTGCAGAGAGATATGGTGTTGGGGTTAGTCAAATAAGAAGTTGGAATGGAATGCGTAGCAATACGGTTAAAGTAGGTCAGAACTTGATTATCTATCCAAAAAAGAGTTCCCAAGACATAGCCAGTAATAAGCCTGTAGCGCAAACAAGTTCTTCAAGTTCTTCAGAAAAAACATATACTGTGCGCAACGGAGATTCATTATGGAGCATTTCTCAAAAATTTCCTGGTGTTTCAGTGCAAAATATCCAAAAATGGAACGATATTAGTGGTGACAACTTGAAACCTGGAACTAAACTGAAAATTTATAAAGGATAGTTCCCAAACACATCCTTTAAATGAGATCCTATTATATTGTATTTTTTTCAATTTTTATTGCTTTAACATCTTGTAACGAGGGCGGTAAAAAGGACAAACCGTTCCTTCCAAGTTCTGTAGGAAATATTAATGCCCTCCAAATTGTTATACCCAACGATTTGTGGAATGGCATAGTGGGCGAAGCAATTCGAAATAATTTTGCCGCTCCCACAGATGGTCTTCCTCAAGACGAGCCCATATTTTCTATGAACCAAATGCCACCAGATGCTTTTTCTGGTTTTGCCCGTAGTAACCGTCTTTTCCTTTACGTTGTTCTTAGCAATGAAGATAAAGCAACCATAGCCACAAACGAATATGCCAGACCTCAGTCTGGAGCTGTTATAAAAGCAACTTCCGAAGAGAAATTGGTGGAGCTTATCAATAAAAATTCAGCCAAGATTATTGAAGCTTTTCATGCCTCCGAAATAAAGGAAAGACAGCGAAGAACCTCTATTTCATTGATGAAAGGAGATTCTCTTAAAAAAGTAATGGGTGTGAGTTTACAAATTCCAAGCGCATATAGAATTGCTAAAGCAACAGATAGTTTTTTCTGGTTACGAAAAGATTTAAAAGACGGAACTACCAATATTCTAGTATATCAAGTGCCATTAAATATGATTGAAAACGATAGCACGGCTGTCGGCGATATTATAAAAATTCGCGATTCCATTGGAAGTAGACTCCTACCAGTTGAAGATGATGGTCAGTTTATTACTGAAGACGCTTATGCCCCCTACCTATTTAAAACTAAAATTGACGGTAAGTTTGCTTACGAAACTAAAGGTACGTGGGAAGTAAAAGGCGACTGGATGGGAGGCCCCTTTGTAAATTATGCCGTTCTCGATGAGAAAAATAACCGCTACTTAATATTGGAAGGATTTACATATGCCCCTGCAGTAGCCAAAAGAGATCTTCAATTTGAGTTAGAATCCATTTTAAATTCAGCTAAAATAAAATAGATTTCCAAAAATATCAATATAACAAAAGACCCTCTCAATTTTAAAATTGAAAGGGTCTTTTGTTAAGAATATAAAATGAAATTATTTATTCTCATCAATCTTTTTTTCGTTTGTATCGTCTTTGGAAGCGTCCTTGAATTCTTTAAGACCACTACCCAAACCGCGCATAAGTTCTGGAATTTTCTTTCCGCCGAACAATAATAGCACAATAACCACAATCAATATAATCTGCCAAGGGCCAACAACACCTAAAGGAATAAACAATGCACTCATAATTTTGAAAATTTAATTAAGCAAAGGTAACAAGAAATGTTTAGATACAACGTTTTGGGGGTAACTTTAGCGTGTGGGGCTATAGTTTATTTTATATTTGTAAAAAGCTATTGGATAGTATGACAAAGAAAGAAAAAGGTAGCAAGCGCTTCAAAAGAAAGCTGTTGCATAAATACCGACTGGTAATACTTAATGAAGAAACCTTTGAAGAACGGTTTTCTTTTAAGTTGAATAGATTGAACGTATTTGTTTTTAGTACGCTTTTTGCCTTGTTTCTTATTCTGGCAACTACCTTTATTATTGCTTTTACCCCGCTTAGGGAATATATTCCTGGATACTCATCCACCACTTTAAAAAAGAATGCTACTCGCTTGGCATATGAAACAGACTCTCTACAGAAGATCCTTGATGTAAATGAACAATACCTCTCTTCAATTAGAAAAGTGCTCACAGGCGATGTTAAAACCGTAAATTTCAACAAAGATTCTCTCATTGAGGTAGCTAAAACCGATCCTTCTGTTTTGATACGGACTTCCAGAAAAGATTCTCTTCTTCGCGAAGCGGTTGCAAAAGAAGACAGATATAACCCCCTTATTGCACCCCAAGTTCAGCAATATGCACTCTTTGCACCTGTAAAAGGAGTAATTTCAGAACCTTATGATTCAAAAACTAAACACTATGCAGTTGATGTGGTAACTGCTAAAAACTCACCCGTAAAGGCCATGGCAGATGGTACTGTTATTTTTGCAGAATGGACCGCGGCTACTGGTTATGTTATTATTTTAAAACACGATAATAATTTAATTTCTGTTTATAAGCACAATGCAATGCTAACCAAAGAACAGGGCGAGATTGTAAAAGCGGGCGAGGTTATTGGCACGGTTGGCAATACAGGCGAGCTAACCACTGGTCCCCATTTGCATTTTGAGTTGTGGCGTGATGGCTATCCGGTCAATCCAACAAGTTTCATAGATTTTAATTGATTTAGCATATGTCCTTAAAATCCTTCGGCGCAAAAATATTTGCCAAAATTGTTATTATTCAAATTCAAAAATGGTCTAAAAAACCTATTGAAACGCAGCAGATAGTTTTCGAAAAGCTCATTTTTAATGCAAAAAATACAGCCTTCGGAAAAGACCACAATTTCAATAATATTAATTCCTTTGAAGAATTTGCCAAACAGGTTCCAATTCGCGATTACGAAGAGTTGAAACCCTACGTTGATCGTGTAGTTTCTGGGGAAGAAAATATTCTTTGGCCCAGAAAACCCCTCTATTTTGCCAAAACTTCGGGTACAACTTCAGGTGCTAAATACATTCCGTTAACTAAGGAATCTATGCCTCACCATATTGAAGCAGCTCGAAATGCAATTCTTTGCTATATCAACGAAACTGGAAAAGCTGATTTTGTGGATGGTAAAATGATTTTTCTTCAGGGAAGCCCCGAAATGCAGGAAAAAAATGGCATTAAAATAGGTAGACTATCTGGAATCGTGGCGCATTATGTTCCCGCCTATCTTCAAAAAAACCGTTTGCCCAGTTGGGAAACAAATTGTATTGACGACTGGGAAACCAAAGTTGATGCTGTTGTTGATGAAACCAAAGACCAAGACATGACCGTAATTAGCGGTATTCCTTCGTGGGTGCAGATGTATTTTGAAAAACTTCAAAAAAATACTGGGAAAAAAGTTGGCGATCTTTTCAAAAACTTCAATCTATTCATTTACGGTGGAGTAAATTTTGAACCCTATCGCGCCAAATTTGAAAATTTAATAGGAAGAAAAGTTGACAGCATCGAGCTCTTTCCTGCCAGTGAAGGCTTTTTCGCCTTTCAGGACAGCCAAAAGGAAAAGGGAATGTTATTACTTTTGAATTCTGGAATTTTTTATGAATTTGTTAAAGCTTCATCTTTTTTTGATGAAAATGCAAAACGACTCACTATTGGAGAAGTAAAATTAGGCGTTAATTATGTGATGATTATTTCAACAAACGCAGGACTTTGGGCATACAATTTGGGTGATACCGTACAGTTTACTTCAACTAAACCGTATCGAGTAATTGTTTCGGGAAGAATAAAGCATTTTATTTCCGCCTTTGGAGAACACGTAATTGGAAAAGAAGTGGAGGAAGCGATGAAAAAAGCAATTTCAAAATTCAATTTTTCAATTACTGAATTTACCGTTGCTCCGCAAATAACGCCTTTCGAAGAAAATCTTCCCTATCACGAATGGCTTGTGGAGTTTGATAATGCTCCTGAAAACCTTCAAAAAGTAGTAGAATTTTTAGATTTAGAAATGCAGCAGCAGAACTCTTATTACCTCGATTTAATTGAAGGAAAAGTGCTTCAACCCTTAAAAATTGTTTCACTTAAAAAAGATAGCTTCCAAAAATTTATGAAATCTGAAGGCAAGCTGGGCGGTCAAAATAAAGTTCCACGCCTTTCCAACGATAGAAAAATAGCGGACGCGCTTGTAAAAATTCAGCCCCAAAATTAGTGTTATATTTGCACCCAATGAACAAATTGAAAACACATACAAGAACACGTGCGCAAGAAAGCACCCAAGCCATTGAGCGACTTTACATCACAATGCGCCACCTTTTTAACCGTGGGTTTTACAAACCTATGGGTATCTCTGGGGAAACGCTTCGTGAATCATTATTAACCCTTCGCCCTGAAATTTATGGCTCTATAAAGGAAGATAAAATTGAATTACAAGGTTTGTTATACGTAATGGACCGTTTGCCTTACGGAATTGAGGAATGTAGATTCATAAATTTAACCAGCGATGAAGGGTACAAAAATTCACATTTTGAGCCTATAATTCCACTGAAACGCCGCAGAAACTGCTACCGTATAGATGCTGAGCAGATGAATATCGAGATAACCCGCGGACGTTCGGAAATCTATGATATTTTAACACACTTGACCTTTCTTTTCATTGAATCGCACAAGATTATGAAGCAGGTGCTTATTAATGAAAATGGCGAGGTGATCCGCGATTGGAAAAAGCTGGAACAAGCGGTATTGAAAAACGGAAAACTTTCACAAGAAGAAAAAGAAGTTGCACTCACGCACACTGCTAATTTTCTGGGTAGAACCTTTGATGAGGTTAAAAGTGTTTATCCTTTTTTTGCAACAGAACAAAACGAAAATAGATTTTTAAACATTATTTATTTTCTAGGCAAAATAGCAATAGAAGAAATTATTGAGGATAATAAACGGATTATCACTTTCAGTCCTGTGCTACGTGAAAGTTTAGGTCACCATATTCATGGCGAACAGTGGGCTTATCAAATAAAGCAGACACTACAACAAAAAGGCTTGCTGGAACGTCCGTTACATATTATCAGCGCCAATATGCACAGTGTAATGAACAGTTTATATGCACCAAAAGCTTTGGCTTCTGAATTTTCAAAGAAGAAATCCATGGAAGTTTTTGAAGCCTTAAGTATTTCGGCCAACTTAAAATTACGCGAAAAAGTAACCAAAACTGCATTGGCAGAAGGAATGATTTTTATTGAAGACCAAAGCGGAACCAATATTGACGTTCAGATAATAGACACCTCTAAGATAAAGGAAAGTACTTATAGTGAAGGATTAAAGGACGTTGAAAACTCAAAAGTGCCTGTAATTGTTGTCATGGACTATGCTTTTGGGGAACAGGCCTATGAAACAATGGACGAGCTTTTAAAACCTTTTGTGGATGCGAATAAAGAAAGACATTTTTTAAATGTTGCTTCAGTATCCATAATGGGAAAAGCAGGAATCTTGGAAGGTGGAAAAGGAGACATTATGATACCATCAGCCCATGTTTTTGAAGGTACGGGAGATAATTACCCCTTTAAAAATAAACTAGAGAAATCACTTTTTAAAGATGATGATGTAAAAGTTTGTACTGGAACTATGATTTCAGTTCTGGGAACTTCGCTTCAAAATCGTGATGTACTCAAGTTCTTCTATAATTCCTCTTGGAATGTAATTGGGCTGGAAATGGAAGGCGCACATTATCAAAAAGCGATACAGTCTGCTTCTAAAATTCGGCATAGTATCAGTCCGAAAGTGAAGGTTAGATATGCGTATTATGCTTCTGACAATCCATTGGAAACTGGAAGTACTTTAGCTTCCGGCGGATTGGGCACAACTGGCGTAAAACCCACCTATTTAATTACTGAAAAGATGTTAAAACAGATTTTAGACACTTCTAAAAATTAATTTTAATGAATGATAAAGTACTGATTACCGGAGGCGCAGGTTTTATAGGTTCCAATTATGTGGAATATGTACTAAATAATTCGGCAGACGAAATATTCGTGCTCGATAAGCTTACCTATGCCGGGAATTTGAAGAATTTGGAAAATGTTTCAGACAAAATCACCTTCATAAAAGGAGATATTTGTGATTTGGATATGGTTCAAAAACTATTCACAGAACATCAATTCCAGAAAGTAGTTCATTTTGCTGCGGAGAGTCACGTGGACAATTCCATTTCAGGCCCTTCAGAATTTATTCAAACAAATATTGTTGGTACGTTTAACTTGCTTCAAAGTGCCTATAAAACTTGGATGAATGGCCCGAATGATTTAAAAGATGAATTCAAAAACGCCCGTTTCTTGCATATTTCTACCGATGAGGTTTATGGAACATTGGGCGAAACTGGGCTTTTTACAGAAGAAACATCTTATGCGCCCAATAGCCCATATAGTGCTTCAAAAGCATCTTCAGATTTCATTGTTCGCAGTTATTTCCATACTTACGGAATGCCTGTTGTAACTACAAATTGTTCAAATAATTACGGGCCAAATCAGCATAAGGAAAAATTGATTCCAACCATTATTCGCAAAGCTATTTCAGGACAACCAATCCCAATCTACGGCGACGGAAAAAATGTACGCGATTGGCTCTATGTAATGGATCATTGCAGCGGCATTTATTTAGCTTTAGAAAAAGGAAAACTGGGTGAAACTTACAACATTGGCGGTCGCAATGAACGTGAAAACCTTTATATTGCCAATGTTATTTGTGAATTGTTGGATGAAATGCTTCCTAGGGATGCTTCCTATAAAGAACAAATAACATTCGTAAAAGACCGTCCTGGCCATGATTTTAGATACGCTATTGACGCTTCAAAAATTGAAAACGAGTTAGGTTGGAAAGCGAAGGAGAATTTTGAAACTGGTATCAAGAAAACGATAGCTTGGTATTTGGATAATAGAGATAGATTATAATTTTAAGCCACATATGAAAGGAATAATTTTAGCAGGAGGTTCAGGCACACGTTTGCACCCCATCACTTTGGCAGTCAGCAAACAACTTATGCCTGTCTATGACAAACCGATGATATATTATCCGTTATCAACACTTATGTATGCTGGTATTCGGGATATTTTAATTATTTCCACTCCGCAGGATCTCCCTCTTTTTAAACAACTTTTGGGCGATGGAAAAAAACTGGGCTGCAACTTTGAATATGCAGAACAAGCAAACCCAAATGGACTGGCAGAGGCTTTTATTATTGGCAAGGAGTTTATTGGCAATGATAAAGTTGCCTTAATTCTTGGCGACAACATTTTTTACGGTTCTGGTTTGAAGGAACTTTTGCAATCAAATAATAATCCTGATGGCGGAGTAATTTATGCATACCATGTGTTAGATCCTGAAAGATATGGCGTTGTGGACTTTGATAAAGATGGAAAAGCACTTTCCATTGAAGAAAAGCCAAAAAACCCCAAATCAAATTATGCAGTTCCCGGAATCTATTTTTATGATAATAGCGTCGTGGAAATTGCCGCGAACATAAAACCCAGCGCTCGAGGCGAACTCGAAATAACCGATGTGAACAACGTGTACTTAAAAAAAGGTAAATTAAATGTTAGTATTCTTGATAAAGGCACAGCGTGGCTGGACACGGGCACCTTTGCTTCCTTAATGCAAGCAGCACAATTTGTTGAGGTTATTGAAGAACGACAAGGCTTAAAAATTGGTGCCATTGAAGAAGCTGCTTATGAAATGGGCTATATTTCAAAGGAACAGTTAATCGCCTTGGCAGAACCTTTATTGAAAAGCGGATATGGAAAACATTTACTTCAACTCGATTAAATTTGGAACTACAAAAAACTCCTTTAAAAGATTGTTTTATACTCAAACCGGATGTTTTTAGGGATGAACGGGGTTTATTTTATGAAACCTACAATCAAGCCTCATTTGAAAAAATCACGGGATTAAAATTTAATTTTGTCCAAGACAACCAATCTGTTTCATCAAAGGGTGTACTGCGCGGGCTTCATTTTCAAAATGGAGAAATGGCACAGGCCAAGCTTGTTCGGGTTGTGAAAGGCGAGGTTTTAGATATAGTGGTTGATCTTCGGAAAGATTCCGAAACTTTTCGAGAATCTTTCTCCCTTATTTTGAACGATAAAGAACATCTTCAACTTTTTGTGCCTAGAGGTTTTGCGCATGGCTTTATTACACTTTCTGAACAATCTATATTTTCTTATAAGTGTGATAATTATTACGATAAAACTTCAGAAAGCGGAATCATCTATAATGACGCAACCTTAGCATTAGATTGGCATCTTCCAAAGGAAGAATTCATTATTTCAGCAAAAGATTTGGAACTTCCCACTTTTGAGGAAGCGATTTCATGAAAAAAATATTGGTTACAGGCGCTAACGGACAACTGGGAAGATGCATAAAAGATGCTGCACCCGATTTCCTCGACCTTGAATTTATCTTCCTTTCAAAAGAAGAGTTGGATATTGAAAATTCGGCGTTGCTTGCAGATTTCTTAAAAAAAAACACTTTTAATTTTTGCATAAATACAGCTGCTTACACTAACGTTGAAAATGCGGAAAGTGAGTCTGAAAAAGCATTTACAATCAACGCCCAAGCAGTGAAAAATTTAGCTGAAACCTGTAAGGAAAATCACGTTGTTCTGCTTCATATTTCCACTGACTACGTTTTTGACGGAAAAAAAGAATCTCCTTACTTGGAATCCGATGCAACAAACCCCCTCAATGTTTACGGTGCTTCAAAACTCAAAGGAGAAGATTATATTCAAGAAATTTGCGATAAATTTTTTATTTTCCGCACTTCTTGGCTCTATTCGCAATACGGTCATAATTTTTTGAAAACAATCTTGAGGTACGCTAGAGAAGGAAAGCCGCTTACTATTACCACCGAACAAATTGGAACTCCTACAAATGCAAATGATTTGGCAAATGCGCTATTACAGACAATTTCACAAAATTCAATAGATTATGGCGTTTATCACTATAGTAACTATGGGGAGACTACTTGGTTTGGCTTTGCAGAAGCGATACTCCAGCTAACGGAAAAATTAAAAGATACAAATCTTGCAAAAACCAACCATTACCGTACTTTTGCCGCAAGACCAAAGTATAGTGTTCTAGATAACACAAAGGCACAGAATACGTTAAAATTAAAGCATATAGACTGGCTGGAAAGCTTAAAATCTGTATTAATAAAGACAGTCAATAATTTATAATAATAGTTGTTTATGGCACAGCAAAATTCATCAGAAGAGGTTGATTTGGGGTATTTGTTCCGAAAATCTAACAATTTTTTTAAACACTTGGCAAAAGCCTTGTTTCAAGCTTTAGACTTCCTAAGAAAATACTTTGTTATCCTAATCATTTTAGTACTCATCGGGTTCGCTTATGGATATTACAAAGATTACAATACTGAGGAAACCTATAAAACCGAAGTCATTGTAATTCCAAATTTTGAAAGTGTTGATTATATGTATGGAAGAGTGGAAGCAATTAATCTCAAAATTGCTCAAGGTGACACTCTTTATCTCAAGAATATCTTTGGTAAAGATTTTGGAAAGCTTCAAAATATTGAATTAGAAGCAATCGTTGACATTTATAATTTTATATCTAAATCTTATAGAAATTATGATGTGTTAAGGCTTATAGCTGAAAATCAAGATTTTTCAAAATATGCCGAAGACCTTTCCACAAGCAAGTATTACAAGTATCATCGCATGATTATTTCAATAAAAGGAGGCAATTCTTCCGAAAATATTGTTACTGACCTTCTTGCTTTCCTTAACGAAAACAATCATTTCAAGGATTATCAAAAAGTTTACAAAGAGAATAACGAGCTAGACATTCAAGAGCATTATTTGATGATATCACAGATAGACTCCGTTATGAAAGCAAATTCTAATTTAAATAATACAGCGACTAATGTTTCTATCAATAACGGAACCGATTTGTTTAATCTTATTGACAGGAAAAGACAATTGATAAAAGAAATTTTAGAACTTAAAATGGAAGCTATAGACTTTAGCGTGCCTATCAAAATTGTAAGTGCTGATTATAACTTGGAATCCTCAAAAATAATACAGATACCAAACAAAATTAAGTATCCATTACTTTTAGTGTTTTTGTTTTCACTCGTATTTTTTATTATATATCTTTTTAAGAGTCTAAAAAAATATTCGTCTTTAGAGTAAAGACGCTACTAATTTATTTATTGTAAAAATCCTTTTTTCAAAGAAGAATTTCATGAAAAAGAAGAACTTAATTGTTTTTGGAACAAGGCCAGAAGCTATAAAAATGGCTCCTTTGGTTCAGAAATTTATAGAGAATAAAAATTTTGATACTAAAGTATGTGTTACTGCACAGCACCGTGAAATGCTTGATCAAGTATTGGATTTCTTTGAAATAACACCAGATTTTGATTTGAATTTGATGAAACCAAATCAAAATCTTTACTCTCTAACAGCCTCCATAATTGAGAATATGAAACCCGTCCTTGATGAGGTTAAACCAGATTATGTATACGTTCACGGAGATACAACAACATCTATGGCGGTAGGTATTGCTGCTTTTTATAGTGGCGCTAAAATATGTCACGTAGAGGCAGGCTTAAGAACTTTTGACAGACAATATCCTTTCCCTGAAGAATTCAACCGTCAGCTTACTGGAAAAATTGCTGATTTTCATTTTTCGCCTACTGAGCTTTCTAAGAGAAATCTTTTAGTGGAAAACACTAAAGAAGACAACATCCTAGTTACCGGCAATACTGTAATAGATGCACTTCTTTATGGAATTGAAAAAGTAAATGCTGAAAACTTTATTGATGAAGAAATTGAGAGTTTAAAAACTATTTTGAATTTTCAGAAAAAAATTATACTTGTTACTGGACATAGACGAGAAAATCATGGAGATGGGCTAATAAACATTTGTACAGCTTTAAAAACAATTGCACAAAACAATCCAGATGTTGAGATAATTTATCCAGTTCATTTAAATCCGAATGTAAAAGGACCAGTGAACGAACTTCTTGGCGGGATTGAAAATATACATTTAATAGCCCCATTGGCATACCCTGCGTTTATTTGGCTAATGGAGAAATCCTATTTAATCATTACAGATAGTGGCGGAATTCAGGAAGAAGCACCAAGCTTGGGGAAACCTGTTTTGGTAACAAGAACCACCACCGAGCGTCCAGAAGCTGTTGAAGAAGGCACTGTAATTTTAGTAGGGACAGATTCAAATAGAATTATTGACGAAACCGAAAAATTATTGATTAATAAAGAATATTACGAAGGAATGAGTATGCTTCACAACCCGTATGGGGACGGAAAAGCAACCCAACGAATTGTAAATTTTATTGAAGGATTATAAAAATGAAGAACAAACCCACTGTGGTAATGATGGGCCTAGGCTATATTGGTTTACCAACAGCAGCTTTAATTGCCAGTAAAGGAATAAAAGTAACAGGAATTGATATAAATCAACATGTTGTAGACACTATAAATGAGGGCAAAATACACATTGTTGAGCCAGATCTAGATGGACTGGTTCATCATGTGGTAAAGCAAGGCTATCTAAACGCCTCCATAAAGCCCGTAGAAGCAGATGTCTATTTAATTGCGGTACCAACCCCTTTTAAAGATAATCACGTGCCAGATCTCTCTTATGTAGAAAGCGCGGTAAAAAATATTATTCCAACATTACAAAAAAATGCACTTGTTATCTTAGAATCAACAAGTCCAGTCGGAACAACCCATAGTATTCAAAAAATAATTTTTGAGGCACGACCTGACTTAAAAGGCGAAATCTTTATTGCATATTGTCCAGAACGGGTATTACCAGGAAACGTTATTTATGAACTAGAACAAAATGATCGTGCAATAGGCGGAATTGATGAAGCATCCACCGAAAAAGCCATTTGGTTTTACAAGCATTTCGTTAAAGGTGAATTGCATAAAACCAATTCTCAAACTGCTGAAATGTGCAAATTGGTTGAAAACTCCTCACGCGATGTTCAGATAGCATTTGCAAATGAGCTTTCAATGATCTGCGATAAAGCTAATATCAATGTGTGGGAATTGATTCGTTTGGCAAACAAACATCCTCGAGTAAACATATTGCAGCCAGGAACTGGCGTTGGCGGCCATTGTATCGCTGTAGATCCGTGGTTTATAGTTTCTGAATTTCCTGAGGAATCAAAAATAATACGTTCTGCGCGCGAAATAAATAACTATAAAACTGAGTGGGCCATTGAAAAAGTAAAAAATGCCGCACTTCAGTTTAAAATTGATAATGGTAGAGATGCTATTATAGCTTGTATGGGTCTTGCATTTAAACCAAACATTGATGATTTAAGAGAATCTCCCGCACTTCACGTAGCTGAACAGTTACAAACAGATGGTTTTAAAGTATTATTTGTGGAGCCAAATTTGAATACACACACCAAATACCAGCTAACAGAAATGAATAAAGCAAATGAAAAAGCCGATATCATTACCTATTTGGTAGCTCACAAAGAGTTTAAAGGCTTAAAGCTGAACGCTGAAATAAAAGTTTTTGATTTTTGTGGTGTGCTTAATACAATCAAATAAATTATTGAATCTGTGAAAGATGTAGTGAACATACTACCACTATAAAATCATAGAGCCTTTTTAGATGAACCTATAATTTTAAAATAGCATGCCTATAGAAAAGGTAAATTGGGATAGTGAATTTTTTGGTTACAATGTAGGCAAATTGATGCTATCGAAAGGTTCTTCCTTTAGCTTGCAAGAATTTCTGAAAGAGAGTGAAAGCTTTAAATTGGTCTACATTTTTTCTCAGGATAAATTGGATGATGCTCCATTAAGATTGATGGATGAAAAGGTGGTATTTAAATACAATCTTAATCAATGGAAAAAGAGAGCTTCCAATAAAAACTTAACTTCTTTTAATTTTAGTATAGACGGTTACGAACAGTTAAAACAACTTTCCTTAAAAAGTGGGCTATATTCTAGATTCAGCAGAGACGAAAATTTTAGAAATGATGAATTTCAAAGAATGTATCTGCAATGGATTGAGAATCTGGTCATCAAAAAAGAAGCTTTTGAAATAATTGTCTATATAGAGAGCAACGATATTCTAGGTTTTGCATCTTTAAACACAAAGGAGGATAATACCGCAAATATTGGCTTAGTAGCAGTAAGCAATAAAGCTCGGGGAAAAGGAATTGGTTCTCAACTAATCGAAGAAGCAATAAATATAGCGGCCGCGAAAGGATTTAATAGTATTGAGGTAGTAACACAAATGGAAAATCAAGCTGCCGTCGGACTTTACAAAAAATGTGATTTTGAGATAAAATCAATTACAAATATTTATCATTACTGGAATCTATGATACCTTTTAACAAACCCTTCCTTTCAGGAAACGAACTTCAATATATTTCGGAAGCAGTAACCTCAGGCAAAATTTCTGGAAATGGCATTTTTACTAAAAAATGTCAAACTTTTTTTGAAGAAAAATTCAGCTTTAAAAAAACACTGTTGACTACCTCTTGTACAGATGCGCTAGAAATGGCAGCCCTGTTAATTAATATAAAACCGGGAGACGAAATAATTGTACCCTCATATACCTTCGTTACCTCTGCTCTTGCATTTGTGCGGGAGGGAGCCAAAATAGTTTTTGTAGACAGCAGAGATGACCATCCGGGCATGGATGAACAGAAAATTGAAGCTGCCATTACCAATAAAACTAAAGCAATTGTAGTGGTTCATTATGCAGGAGTTGCTTGCGATATGGATGTTGTAATGGATGTGGCATTACGTAACAATTTATATGTAATAGAAGATGCCGCTCAAGGAATAGACTCATATTATAAACAGAAACCCTTAGGAGGAATTGGACATTTGGGCGCTTTCTCCTTTCACGAGACCAAAAATATTATTTCAGGCGAAGGAGGATTGCTTTCCATTAATTACAAGGATTTTTTAGATAGGTCCGAGATTATTTGGGAAAAAGGAACCAATCGCTCTGCTTTCTTTAAAGGAGAAGTAGATAAATATGGATGGGTAGATACAGGATCTTCCTTTTTACCATCAGATATTATAGCAGCATTTTTATATGCTCAGCTGGAAAATCTTGATAAAATACAAACCAAAAGGAAGATTTTGTGGAATACTTATTACAAAGGTCTTCAAAATCTTCAAGAAACCGGACAAATTAAACTTCCCAGTATTCCTGATTATGCAACAAATAACGCCCACATGTTTTATGTGGTCACAGAAAATCCGGAACATCGGGATAAACTAATTTCTTTTTTAAAAGAAAAGGGTGTGCACGCGGTTTTTCATTATCTCTCGTTGCATAAAAGCTCATATTATGAAGGCTTATACGGTAAAACAGAACCACTAAAAAATGCTGATAGATATTCTGAGAATTTAATACGTCTTCCGTTGTTCTTTGAACTTGAAACTTCTCACGTGGAATATATTGTACAATGCATTGCAGATTTTTATAAAAAATAGTCCCAACTTTGCCGTAGCACTTCATAAATTTATATCCATTGAGAATACTTCATATAACTTCAGATGAAAAGTTTATAAATAGTATTTACTGGCAGTTCGAAAATGTATTTCCTGGAAGTAATGAGTTTGTGGTTTTTTTAGCCAAAGGAGTTAAAGAACCAAAATATGTTTCTATTGAAAATAATCTTCAAATAATTTCTGAAAATTCGAAAGGCCTTAAATTTTGCTTAGACCAAATAAGTAAGTTCGATTTAATAATATTTCACGGACTTATGTATTTCCAAAGTATGGTTTTTTTGAAGGCGAAAAATCCAAATAAATTTATCTGGTTTTTTTGGGGCGGTGAACTTTATGACAATCCCCGCGCCAATTTTAATAACACTTTGGGAAAGAGAACGAGCAGAACGCAAAGCCCTGAAAGTATTAAGAATAAAGTAAAGGCAGCGATTAGACCCTTCTATTATCAGCTAAAAAATTCATCTTTAACTCCCGAAAAATCTGTTTTAAAAGCTGCGCGCCAAATAAAGTATTTTGGAGTAATTCACGAAGAAGAAGTGGCTTTGTTGCAATCAAAACATTTATTATCTAAGGATGTAGTGCACATAAAGATGTCTTATTATCCCATTGAATTTATTTTTAAAGGCATTGAAAAAAATATAGTCACACACGAAAATATTCTGGTAGGCAATTCTGCTTCTCGAACAAATAATCATTTAGAAGCGTTTGATATCTTAAAAAAGATGCCGCTGAAAGATAGAAAAGTCATTGCCCCACTCAATTATGGTGATATGGAGTATGCAAATATCATAGTGGAAGAGGGAAAAAATCTTTTTGGTGAAAATTTTCAGGCTATTACCACCTTTTTGCCATTACAGGAGTATAATAAATTTATTACGAAATGTGGCATAGTGGTTATGAATCATTATAGACAACAGGCCATCGGGAATATTTTGGCCATGTTGTGGATGGGAGCGAAAGTGTATTTAGATGAGAAAAATACCTTTTATCATTATTTGAAAAGAAAACAGGTTCATGTTTATTCTATAGAAAAAGATTTAAAGCTAGAGAATACCCAAGCTTTAAAAAAATTGGAAGCAGATAAAGTTGCCCACAATAGACAAATTTTAACAGACGAAATAAGTTTTGAAACTTTAAAGACAGATCTTAAAAATCAATTGACGGCTTTAGTTCATGAGTATTAGCAAACAGGCAATAAATGGCGTAAAATGGACCACGGTAGCAACCGCGACAATTGCTATTTGTATGTTGCTAAAAATTTCCGTTCTAACGCGTTTTTTAGATAAATCAGACTTTGGGCTGATAGCATTGGTTTCTTTTATTCTCGGGTTTATGGATTTGTTTATGGATATGGGGATAACCTCTGCAATTCTTCACAAACAAAATATAAAAGAAAAAGAATATGCAAGTTTGTATTGGCTCAATGTTTTTTTTAGCTTAATTCTCTTTGCCCTCATTGTGTCTTTGGGTCCTGTTTTAGCCGACTTCTATAATGAGCCTCAGTTAGCGCAACTTGTTTCCGTTATGGGAGTAGGGATAATATTTTCAGCTATAGGAAGACAATACAAGACCATTCTTCAAAAGGAAATTGAATTTAAGACCATTGCCCTAGTAGAAATTATTGCGGCTGTTATATCGTTGATTTTGGCAATCCTGTTGGCCATAGAAAATTTCGGAGTTTATGCCTTGGTCTATTCAGCATTAGTACAATATTTTTTGAGCAATGTTTTATTTTTTATTATTGGCGTTAGAAAGCAGGCATTACTATTCCATTATAACTACGCTGAAACCAAACCTTTTTTGAAAATAGGGATTTATCAGGTGGGAAGTCAAGTAGTGAACTACTTTAATAGAGATTTGGATATTTTAATTATTGGTAAGTTTTTTGGGGCAGATTTATTGGGTGGCTACAGCCTTGCCAAACAACTTGTATTTAGACCTGCACAGATATTGAATCCTATTTTTACCCGAGTGGCGACCCCAATCTTGGCCAAAATGCAAAGTGACATAAAATTATTGAAAACAAATTATTTGAAATTATTAAACGCCGTGAGCAGCATAAATGTTCCAATATATACGGGTATTATTGTTTTTGCGCCCCTAATAGTAACCATCTTATACGGCGAGCAATACCTCAACATTGTACCCGTTGTAAGGATACTTAGTGTTTATATGATATTTAGAGCCATCGGAAACCCTGTGGGTAGTTTGGTTATTGCTACCGGAAGAACAGATTTAGAATTTTTCTGGAATATTTTTACCCTAATCTTTTTACCAATTGCTATAATTCTTGGGGCACAGTTTTCAATAGAAGCTGTAGCAATAGCAATTACAGTTGCAATGGCAATACTGCTAGTGCCCAGCTGGCGTTTTTTGGTTTATAGATTAACGGGTGCCTCGCTTAAAGAATATCTAGTTGCTATAATCCCAAAGTTTAAATATGCTGAAATAAAGGCACTTCTAAAAAGAAATAAAAGTACAGATTAAGCTTTTGAATGGAATAATCAATAGCTAGCAATTTTCACTAATCTACAGCTTCATATTCTAAATCTATTACTACATTTTGCTGAGGTATGGTTATTTTACTAGGATAATTGGCAGCATTGTATTCATATTGAAAAGAAGTAACTACCTCCCCGTTCACTTTATATGCTGTGGGATTATTTTTATTGTTGAAATTAAAAAAATATGGAATTTGATTTAGCCAATATAAAGTATTAGGATAATATATAAATCCTCCAATATCTCTAGCAGCAGGACTATAGAAACTGGGATTAAATCCACTTCTATAGGTATGCCAATTATTGGCCTCATCATAGGTTATTTCTGTAATATTAGAGCCATTGGTTAATTTGGTTAAGTTTCCATTATCATATTCAAAATAGACTCTGTCTACATGTGAATCATCAGTATTGAGACGAGTATACTTTGTAATTTTGTTATTGCTGTCAGTTTCAAGAGTTACCTCATAATTATAGTTAAAGACCTCTGGCGGACCGCCAGTTAAGATTTCTCCGTTAACCGTATATCTATAATTTAAAGGGGCATCAAATTGGAAGTCGGAGTCCGCAGAAAAATCTTCCCCAGTTTGTTGTATTGTAAGACCGGTTAAAGTAGTATTGGAATACTCATAAGTTAATATACCTTTTGGGTTGCCAGTAGCATCTCTATATTTTGAATTTTCGGTTAAAATCTCGTTGTTTTGGTTGTAAGTAAAATCAATGTTTGTATATCCAATAGGGCTTGGATTGCCTCTATAGGTCAATAAACCCTGGGCGTTATAATTCAATATAAATTCATAATTGCCCTGATTATAACTTTTAAGCCTCAAATTAGTTGGCTGCAGGGTCGTAAAATCTTTTGAAGCGCTTGTAGTGCTGTATTCATTTTTGGCTTCCACTTTTACCGTGTAGGTTGTAGCGATGGCTAAGTTGGATAAATTATAGGTTGTTTCGGTAAGGTTTTCAATAAGCAACGAATCATTAAGGAAAATAGCATATGTAATGGTGGTCGGTACTCCGGTAGTAGACGCCGTCCAAGCTACTTTTGATGTAGTATTTCTTATTTCAGTAATAGTAACTTCAAATGCACTGGGCGTTGTATTTCCAGTGTTTGGATCGTCTTCGCTGCAGGCTGCAACAAATAAGAGTAATATGCATGACCAGATTAAATTATAGGTTTTTGAAGTTTTCATAATAAATATTTTAGGGCTAAGACTTTATAAACTTTTTTGTGATGGATTTCCCCTGAATAGAGGCACTTAAAAAATATAATCCAGAAGCTAAGTCTGAAATGTCCAAAGTAGTATTTGAGGTAGTTCTAATAAGCATACCCGTGGTAGTGTATATTTGAATAAGTTCCGGAGTTTCTTTGGCTTTGATAATTAAAATATCTTTTGCAGGGTTAGGAAATAAATCAAAAGTTGCTAAATTTTGTTCGTCAATTCCAAGTACACATTCTTCACTGAAACTTGCTGTTGCATCTTTGCACCAACCCACCATAGGATCGCCACGGTAACACTGTCTGTTATTTGCATTTACAACATTATCAACTTTTATACATTGTAGATTTGGATTATTTTCCGCATCCATATATGGCATATTTATATTATTACCATTTTTAATATTCAAATATATTAATTGATTATTATAACAATCTAAAGCAATTAAATTTGGGTTTTGACTGAGATCTAAATGTGTTAGGTTTGCATTACTAAAAGTTATGTATCTGAGTTTAAAATTTTGGGTCACATCTATGTTAGAAAATTGAGTGTCTTTAAAACTAAGGCCTTCGAGATTTGAGTTTTGACTAACATCTAGACTGGTTAATTGTGTTGAATCACAATGTAACTTTTTAAGACTGGAGTTGTGCGTTACATCAAGAGAGGTCAATGGGTTTATAGAAACCCATAACTCTTCCAGGTTTGGGTGCTGAGTTACATCTATATTGGTTAATTCATTGTGATAACAAACAAGCAACTCCAGATTCAAGTTCTGCGATATGTCTAAATTCGTTAATTGGTTCCATGAGCAACGTAATTTTTTTAGGTTTTGGTTTTGTGAAATGTCAAGGACCGTCAATGAATTGTCGTGACAGTTTAAATCTTCAAGATTCACAAAACTTTGAATACCATTTAAGGATTGTATTCCTTTGTGTTCAATAGTTATTATTAGAGTAGCTTCAGCTTCAGTTACTTGTATTTCTCCATCACCATTAGTATCAATTATGGGCGAATGGTTTAATAATGCGTTTTTAAAATTCGCATCTGGAATATTTACAATTTGAGCTTGAGCAATACTGCTTAAAAGGAATAGCGTAATTATGTAGTAAATCTTCATTTTGAATTTTTTTTGATTAATCTTTTAAAACCTTTTTGACTACGGTTCCTTTACTAGTTTGGATTTTTAAATAATATATTCCAGCGGAAAATGATTTAAAATCTATTTTCTCAAAATCAATATATAACGTTTTAAGTTTTTTACCAAATATGCTGAAAATGGTTAGTTCTTTAATGTACAATCCATTTGCAGTCTTTATGTTTATAAAGTCAATTATGGGATTAGGATATACTGCTAAATTTTGAATTGAAAAGTTATCTTCCATACCCAACAATTCGCATTCTGTCTGCCCTTCCACTTCTACAAAAATAGTATTTGGATCAATATTGGTCCAGTTTATCGTACTATAATTACAATCGTCAACATAAATATACGGTAGATTTGGGCTATTTAGTACAACAAATTCTTGAATCACGGGATTATTGCCATTTCTTACATCAACATTTACTAACGACGTATTTTGCCCAAAAAGACGGACTTCCCGGAGATTTGGGTGGTTTGACACATCGAGTTCTGGAAATGTATTTTCGCCAGCTGTTAAGTACATTAAATTTGTATTTTGACTTAAATCCAAACTTGTAATTAAATTGTTGGCACAAGTAAGTTCGGTTAAGTTTGTATGTTGGCTTAAATCAAGTTCAGTTAATTGATTGTTGTTGGCTGTTAAAGCATAAAGATTTGCATTTGGATGCAATGGAATGTAGGAAAAATGATTGTTACTGGCATCAAAATATCTTAAACTTTCAAAGTCTTGAAGACCAGTGAGGTCACTAACATTTTGGCTTTGAAGATCGAGCATGGTAAGACCTGAAATATTACTGGTTAAAACGTAATCGTCCAAAACATCATCTAAGCCTAAAACGATTAATCGTTGCTCAAAATTATTATCGGGAACATAAGTAGACTGAGAATACAATGTTAATAAAGGCGTTGTGATAATGAGAAATACAAACTGAAATTTCATTATATTCAAATTTAATATGAATATACTAATTTTATATTTATTAATTTTAGATTTTTGGGGATAAAGGTAAATGATATTTTTCTCTGCCTTTTAAAAATTGAATTATACCGTCCTTTATCCGGATATTAGAAACAGAATTTTTGTATAATTCGGATTGTACTTCAATTATGGTGGTTAACTTATTGCCTTCCTTTCGCACTTTTACTTGTGGTATAGGCGTAAGCGAATATTGAATCCTAGATCTGGAAATTTCTTTTGCTGTAATTTTATCATTGTCGCTAAATGATTTTACAACTGCCTTAATGTTTTTTGGAAACAAAACCGTGGCACTATTCTCTGAAATGGTAACATTTAAATTCGCCTTTTCACTAAAATTAAATTGTTGGCTTATACTTTTAATGAGATTTGCATCTTTAGATTCTGCCCAATCCTCGAGCACAATAACATTTGGTTTTATAAAATACAAATTGCGTTTTACAGTAATGGAATCGTACATAGTATGTTCGGCAGAAATAATGTCTACATCGTCACTTGTATAATATCCCGTAAGTTTTGAATATTGGCCCTCTTTACCCAATTTATAATCCGCATCGTTAATAGCAATGGAATTATGCGCAAAAACGGATGTTAAAAATGGTCTGTACTTATCTTCATAACCATAATAACCTTGATCTGTAAGAATATCAACTCCAAGTGTTTGAAAGATGAATTGTAAATCATCATTGTGTTTATGGGTCAGGGAGTAATAATTTGCAAAAAGTGCTACATAACTGCTGTCATCTGCTTGAGTGCGTAACGTAGCAATGTTGTTTTCAAAATTAACCATGGATGGCAATCTTTTGCCAGACATAACGTCTAAAATGCGTTGGTCATTACCAAAACTTTCTGCCAAATGTTGGTTTAAATACTCAATACCACTATCGCCCCAAATAGGAAAAGTAAGGTCTGGCTTCACCAATTGCAAGAGCACATCATTCTTTTTCAATAATTTAAGTTGAAAAGCAGGATTGATATCTTCTTTTTCAATAAGGTCTATTATTTTTCGGTCCAAATTGTGATTATAGATGTGGTAAGTTGTGGCATGTTCTTTTGCCAAACCACTATCATCAATTATATAATCAATATTTTTTAATGTACGGGTAACAGTGGGCTCTTAAATAGCTTTGTATAATTGAGTGTTCGCTTTTGTAATTTTTGCCAGCGTTAAAAGGCTTCTATCCATTATCAATGCATGGTTGGTGGGATGATAATTTTTAGGATCTAACATATACGTGGCATTGAGAGACAGGAGATCAAAAGCCTTTTGAATAAATTCAGTATCTGGATCATCCTGTTCTAATTCATTATATACAGTTTGTAAAAGATGTGCAGTCCGCATGCCCACCGCACCCATTTCCCAAGTTTGGTCTGAGGTTTTTTCCGCAAGAGATTTGTGTGCCGCAACATAGCTTAAAACATAGGCTTTCGCTTTTTCATGATATTGCTTGTCGCCATAGCTGTGGTAAGTATGGTTTAAAATAGAAACAAAAAATAGGTTTTCAAAATACGCTTGCCAACTAGCATTGTTCTCTGGATTTTCTGTCCACGTAATTTTATCTAATGGAATAAATTGGGGTTTAAAGGAATGTAGAACAACTATTGAATCCTTTAAAATTAAATCTGCATATTTTTTTGCTTGAATAGAATCATAGGGAACTGTTCTAGGTATTTCTTCAAAATCTAACGACTCAGAAATATCGTATAAGCCAAGAGCGTAATTTTTTTCACCTAGGCTGATATTGATGGAGGTATCTTTTAATTTTTCTGTTCTTTGATTATTACAAGCAAGAAAAATAAGTGGAAGTATAAGAACGAAGTAAAACTTGTAAGAGGTCATAATTGTTAATGGGGCCGAAAGTTGTTTTCTGTTTTTATTTCAAAGCTACATAAAATAATAGCTTTAAAATTTTAAGGTTATTTAATTTTTATAATTCGTGCTCCCTTAGGGTAAAATTTAAAAAAAAGTATCTTTGTTGCAACTCTCAAAAAACTAATCTAACCATAAATTTCTTAAATAATGTCCAGTAGGAAAACAATCAACTCATTAGTGAAAAAGGGGATTAGTAATTTTAATTTTACCACAAGGAGCAAGGTAAATGGAAAGTATTTTAAAATACCCATTCAAGGTAATGTAGGTATATCTAACCTATCCATTAGTGAACAATGGATGGTCGATCTGCTTAAGGTTTTATTAAAAATAAAAGGTGAAAAATTTGTGGACGTTGGTGTTAACGTAGGGCAAACACTTTTAAAATTGAGGAGTGTTGACAACGATGTTAAATATCTGGGTTTTGAGCCAAACCCTACGTGTATATTTTATGTAAATAAATTGATAAAAGCCAATTCAATTAAAATTACCTCGCTATATCCTGTGGGAATTTCAAGCAATACTGAGCTGGGTGAACTTAACTTCTTTTATGAAAGTGAAACTGATGGTTCTGCCTCCATCTTAAATAACTTTAATCATACTAAGGTAAACCGTAAAGAGTATATTCCTTTGTTTGATGTACAAACTTTAAAAGCCAATATAAATTTTGATGGCATGTCCATTCTTAAGATTGATGTAGAAGGCGCAGAACTGGAAGTGATAAACAGTTTTAAAGATGAAATATTAAAAAGCAGCCCTTTTATAATTACCGAAATATTACCTGTTTATGATAAATTAGAAAATCCAGAACGATATGATAGACAAAACAAACTTCAAGAACTTCTAATGTCGCTTGAATATACTATGTTCCGAATTATCAAAAATAATAAAGATCTTACTGGCATAAAGGAACTGAAGACAATAGAAATTCATTCAGATATGAATAATTGCGAATATTTATTTGTCCCTAAAACACAGCTTGCAAATTTAAAAGCTTCTAATCTCAATTTTAAATAATAAAAACTTTTTCGGTATAGGTTTTATGTATTTACATCCAGGGCCTTTAAATTTTTAATCCATTTCTTTTTCACGAGAAAATTTTAAAAACAGTAGCTTTGTGGCATCACTGGAAGGGGATAGTCCATCCATAAATTCATACATTGAAGTCTATATATCAAATAATACTGGTTGTCCTTTTTTTAAGTGTTGGCACGCTCAGCTTCAGTAGTTTAATGGCACTTTGCTTAGTGGTGTTGCTTTTTGGAGCATGGGTAGCTACTAAAAAGGGAAAGTTGGAAGTGCCCCATTATGTTATTGTTGTGGCTTGTTTTTATATTCCTTTTTTAATATTAGGATTAATACACGAATATCCAAATCCAACTATTGATATAAAATTTCAGTTCTACGGACTTATTTTTTATCTTTTTCTGGTAAACGTTAAAGATCTAAAAATACTCCGCGTACTTTTTATTTTAAATGCCGTAGTCGCAATTGTTTATATATTAAGTTATTTAGGCTTTGTACCCAGCTTGTGGAATATAGATACTACCGGAAAAGGAGGCCGCGTATACGGCCCGGCAATTATACCAATTGTTCTTATTGGTTTTTACTATCTATACAACAGAATGTCTTTTGATTTGCCGCTTGCTGTCTCGTGGGTAATTGCATTGATTTATTTGTTTCTTACTTCAAATTTAATGAACCTCGTTACAGCAGGTGTCTTGCTTTTATTGATTGTAATAAATGTGAGCAAGATTTTCAAACCAGTTTTTATTTTAGGTTTTTCCTTAATGATTGTTGTTTCTATAGCATTCTTTAATTCAAAATATGCTCCTGAGGCAATTAAGGAAAAATTACCGTACGTGCTTAAACCATGGGAATATGATAGTTTGAAAATTAGAATACAGGATTTAAACACAGCACTATTGACAGAAAATTTTACTTGGTCCGAAAAATTAATTGGAAAAGGTTTTGGTGTAACCACAACGGTATATCGTGAGAATAAAATAGCACAATTTTTCAGCGGGAAATTTACATTTCTGGAAATAGATAACGGATTTTATTATGTCTATCACCGAGGTGGGTTTTTGTTGCTCTTCATATTTTTAATAGCTCATATTTATCTAGTTTTTAAAATTCCTTCCATGAAGGCAAAACTTGGGTTTATAGCATTAGTTCTTTTTACAAACCTTCTTTCTATCCATTATTTTACAAACATGTTCTATTTAATAGTGCCATTTTTAATTCTTGAAACTGAAATAAGAAGTAAAAAGCAGCTCTCCAAAAGCATAAGTAATGAAGAATAGTTTATACGTTGTGCCTAATCTGAATAAAATTTCCGGAGGGCCCATTACAAGAATTAATTTATTTAAAAAAGCGTTTCAAAAAGAAGGCGGACAAATAATAACTGAAGAGAATAAACTTAAATCAATATTTCAGAAACGGGATATTTGCTACATAGAATCGGCCACAAACAGAATAGCGCTAATAGATTTATTGCCTCTTTTCTTTATAAAATTTAGATCCAAAAAAGTAATTGTTTTTATACGAGATATTTACATCGAACTTTTTCCGGAGGATTACAGTGGTTTTCGCAAAAAAATTACATTCTATCTAAATAAATTTAGCAACTTTTACCTTACTTGGGTTTCTACTTCTATGGTATTTCCCACAAAGGAAATGGGTGAGGTTTTCTTTCAGAAAAACAAATTTTTTCCCAAGAGGCCTTATTCCGATTTGCCACCCGGAACCTATAATATCACACAAAATATAAAACTTCCAGATTTTTCAAAGAAACTTGGACTACTATATTTGGGAAGCATTGACTATAAAAACTCTGGTTTTGATGCTTTTATTTTATTCGCAAAAAAATATTCTCAGAACTATAATTTCTTTGTGCTATCTGGAGCCACAAATATTAGCGAAATGCTTCAAGGAACAACTATTAAAGCCTCAAAAATTCCACGTGCTGATATTGCAGCCTTTATTCAGAATAATAATATTGCGTATGCGCTACATACCCGACCACGAAATATGTATGACGATCTCACGTTTCCTATAAAAGTGTTCGATTTTTTAAGTTTTCAACTCCCCTTTTTTACTGAAAAACATATTCCACTAGAAAACCTTTTAAGCAACGATTATCCCCTTTTTGCATCTTTTGAAAATAGTGATCAAATAAATCAAAAAATTATCAGTATTGGAGCCCCAGAATATAAAGATTTGCTCCATTCCCTAAAAACAATAGCCCTTAACAATACGTATGATAAAAGGTATCAGAAGTTACTGGAACAATAATTCACCAAGAAGGTTGTTTTTTGAAGCCAGCACCTGTCTTTTTGTTGCTACCTTACCTTTATGGGAAAACCTGAATACTATTGTATTGTGGATTTTTGTTGCTTCCTCAGTATTTTTAATAGCGCCAAAAGAGCGTTTGCAGAATCTCAAAAAAAATAATATTGCTTTTTATTTTTTAGTCGCCCTCTATTTACTGTTTGTAATGGGTTGGTTTTTTTCTACCAATGTAAAAGATGCTCTCAGGGATATGGAACGCACCTTGACCTTGGTTTTAATTCCACTCATTATACTTTCCCATAAACGAGAAGATTTTAACCTTAAAAGAATCTATATTTCTTTGGGCACAGGACTTTTTATTGGAATGCTAATTTGCTGGGCATATATTATTAAATCAATTGTAACCAATGCTACCCCTTGGGTTCAGGCAGGATACTTTTTTAAATGGATATACAACGGGTGGAATGCCCTAATACCCTTAGAAGGTCACCCAAGCTATTTTGCAATAATGATTGTAATCTTTATCTTGGGTATTATAAGAATGCCAGAATTCATCAATTTAAGGAAGAATAAACTGAAACTTATTCTTTTGCTAATTCCTTTCTTTCTTTTTTTAATAGAAACGAGCAGCAGAATTGGAGTTATTTGTTTAATCGTGATGATTGTTGTTACTATATTTAGAAAACTGGAAATTAAAAAGATCTTCTACTTAATTGGTTTGGTTGCAATCTTGGCCATACTTTCCATAAAATTTGATTATTTGGGCTCCAAATTTGCCACAATTGTTGATACCCAAGGAAATGTAACATTGGACAGATATCCGCGTTGGATAGCTATTCTTTCAGATTTTAGTAATCGGGGAAATTGGATTTTCGGAATAGGTACAGGGGACTCGCAGGCATTATATGATATGGCCTATAGCAAGAGCGGATTTACAATAGCACTGGACAATCACTATAATGCACATAATCAATATATAGAATTTCTCATTTCAACTGGATTATTGGGGTTATCCATCTTTATTATTGTTTTGCTTATCTTTTTTAGGAATACAAATTTAAAAGGGGAAGCGATGAGCTTTTTTATAATAATAGCGCTATTTTCATTTTCGGAAAGCATTTTTGGATTAAGTAAAGGAGTGTTTATTTTTGCTTTTTTCTATTCCCTATTTATTCTTTGGTACCCAAATAAAGCCATAAAATTTAAATAAAACGAAGCTAACAAAAGCCTATGTGTGGAATAATTGGTTCAATAAACAAATCATACAATTTAAGTGCCCTCAAACTTATAGAACACCGAGGCCCTGATGCCTCCGAAATTGAAACTTTCAAGGTAGCCCAACACGACATTAGGTTGGGTCTTGTACGTCTAGCAATTGTTGAACTTTCTGACGCTGGGAGACAACCCATGATTTCTTCCTGCGGGAAATTCGCAATTACTTTTAATGGTGAAATTTACAACCACCTTGATTTACGGGAAAAACTTAAGGAAGTTGAATTTAAAGGCCATTCAGATACCGAGACCATTCTTTATTACCTTAAAAAATTTGGTATTGACAGCGTTGTAGATTTCAATGGAATTTTTGGATTTTCCTTTTTGGATATTGAAAACGAAAAGTTGTATTTGGCCCGGGATCATTTTGGAGTGAAACCAGTTTACTATTTTCAAGACGAGAAAAGTTTTATTTTTTCCTCAGAAATACGCCCAGTTAAAAATTTGCAGGATAACCCAGAACCAGATTTTGAAAATCTTCCAACCTTATTACGTCTGCGTTATCTTCCGTCACCATTAACGCTTCACAAAAATATTCAAAAACTAAAACCAGGTCATTATATTGAAGTAGATCTAACTTCTGAAAAACTGCATTACACTGAAAAATATTTCGTTAAAGAGCAACCATTAGCGCAAACTCCAAGAAAAGGGAATGCTTTAAAAGGGTATGAAACTTATATTGAAAACGCGGTTAAAAGACAATTAATGGCCGATGTGGAAATAGGAGTTTTGTTAAGCGGAGGGGTAGATTCCGCAGTTGTTGCTGCAATAGCACAGAAACATTCCGATAAAAAACTTAAGGCTTTTACTATTGGTTTTGAAGGCTTGCATAAAGAAGATGAAATTGATGCAGCAAAGGAAACCGCCGAAATTTTAGGGCTGGAACATTTTTCAAAAAAAATAAATTTTGATAATTTTCTGTCCATCTTTGAAGAAACTACAAGGATAATTGAGGAACCACTGGCCACAACCTCCGTTATTCCCATGTATTACCTTTCACAATTGGCATCTAAGCATGTAAAAGTTGTACTGACAGGACAAGGGGCCGATGAGCCTTTGGGAGGGTATCAAAGATACCAAGGCGAGGTTATTTCAGAAAAAATTCCCCGAGGCCTTATACATTCTTCTAATAAGCTCATTCCCCATATTGGCATTAAAAATGAACGCCTACTGCGCTCTGCAAATGCACTGGGAGAAAGAGATGATGTACAACGTTTTTTAAACGTCTATTCTATTTTTACACAAAATGATATACTCAAGTTGCTCAATGTAAAAGAGGATAAGGCATTTGGATTGATATCCTATTTTTATGAAACTCTTAATTGCGAGCGTAAAAAGACTGCGGCAGAAAGGATGATGGCTATAGACGTTCGTATGAATCTTCCAGATGATTTGCTGCTCTATACCGATAAAATTACAATGAACTTTTCCTTGGAGTGCAGAGTGCCAATGTTAGATACCGAATTGATAAAATATATTGAATCATTGCCTGCAAAAGAAAGATTGGCAATTAGAAAGACCAAAATTATACACAAGGAATACGCCAAGAAAATTTTACCTGAACGAATTATTAATAGAAAAAAATTCGCCTTTCAATCCCCAACAAAAATTTGGTTTAAAAATTATAACGAACAAATTTTGGAACTGCTTCTAAAACCAAGTCCATTTACAGAGATATTTAATAAAGAAGCCATAAAGAATGTTCTCGACGAGCATTTAAAAGGTTATAACAGAGAAAAGCAAATATTTCTTTTGCTTAGTATTTATTATTGGTTGCAGGATAACAAATAAATTTCAAAAATTAAATATGAAGATTTTCCTAGTTTCAAATATGTATCCTTCTTCGAAAGATTCGCTCTTTGGTGTGTTTGTGAAGAATTTTAGGATAGAGCTTGAAAAAAAAGGAGTTATTTTTTCCGCAATATCTGTTATAAAAGGTAAAAGAGCTGATAATTTTAACAAATCAATTTCTTATTTAAAATACTATTTTTCAGTTTCTTATAATTTTATTTTCAAAAAATACGACCTTTTGTATGTTCACTTTATGTCGCATAATACTCCGGTATTAGCTTTTTTATTTTTTATATTCAAAAAAAAGAAGCCTTTGGTTATGAACGTCCACGGCGATGACGTTACAAATTCAAAAGGCAGAAAAATTGATATATTAAATAAATTTGTTTTAAAGAAAGTAGATTTGGTAGTTACACCCTCTGCCTATTTTAAAACGATGATGCTAGAAAATTATCCTTTTTTAACACAGGAACAAATTTTTGTCTCTCCCTCTGGCGGTGTGGATGCTACAAGATTCTACCCCATTGAGAAAGCCCCAAATTCAATCCCAATTTTGGGAATGATTTCAAGAATAGATGAAGGAAAAGGTTGGGATGATTTTTTAAAAGCCTTAAAGGTTTTAAATGAAAAAAATATAAGCTTCACAGCATTAATTGCAGGACAAGGACTTCAGGAAAAAGAAATGAAATCCATGATAGTCGATTTTAATTTGCAAGACAAAGTAGAATTTTTAGGACTTATAAAACAAGAACAGTTAGTTCACCTTTACAATAAAATGGACGTAATGGTGTTTCCTACAAAAAGGGAAGCAGAAAGTCTTGGTCTAGTTGGTCTTGAAGCTATGAGTTGTAAAACTCCTGTAATTGGAGGAAATATTGCCGGATTGAAAACATATATTGAAAACAATATAAACGGAATGTTATTTGAGCCTGGAAATGTTTCCGAATTGACTATTAGTATTGAAAAATTTCTTAATTTTTCACTTCACGAAAAACAAAATATGAGGAATGCCGCTTTTGAAACTGCTAAAGAATATGAAAGCGAACATGTTATGCAGATGCTTTTGGATCAACTTAAAAAGGTATGTACAAAAAATTAACGCTAATAATTTATTATGGCATTATATATCACTTGCCACATTCAAGATTTATTTCTTTTACCAGGGCTATACGTGTATGGTATGTTTCAAGGGTGCTAAAATTTATACCCAATGGAAAGAAAAGCTTTGTTGAGAACAATGTTTACTTTTCCAATGGAAAAAATCTTAAAATAGGATCAGGTTGCCAGATCAACGAAAATGTATTTATCCAAGGGGCTCATATTGGAAATAACGTGATGATTGCACCCAATGTTTCTATATTAAGTACTTCCCACAATCATGAAAACACCGAGATACCAATGGTAAATCAAGGTGAAACAAAACCCAACCCACCAGTTATTGAAGACAATGTTTGGCTGGGAAGAAATGTAATAGTAATGCCAGGGATTATTATAGGCACGGGCTCTATAATAGGGGCTGGGGCAGTGGTGACAAAAAACGTAGCTCCTTATTCTATAATGGGCGGAGTTCCAGCAAAATTTATAAAATCTAGGAAATGAAAAAGGGTTGGATCATAATTTTTTCACTCATATTTTTCGCCTCATGTTCTAAGCCCAAAACCATGTTTGCGCTTGCGGGACAGAGTAACGCCGTGCCATTAAAAGATACCCTTGCATATAACTATAAAAAATTAACAGGTAATGATGCCTATATCATTCAGTGTGCAAAAGCCGGAAGTGCACTAAATGCAAAAGCGGAAACAAACGATTGGGGAAATTGGAGTCCCAATGGAGATTTGCTGAAAAAAAGTTTTAAAGAAATCGATAAACGTTTGAGTATTTTCTATCCTCCTTACAATAAAGAAGAAACCATTAAGGCTATAATATGGTCACAAGGTGAAAATGATGGTGAGTCAATTGGAAAGGGTATTTTAACTGCGGAAGAATATAAGGAAGATTTGAAAAATTTAATTTCAGAATACAGAGAACGATATGGTTCAACTTTGCCGTTTATTATCATAGAAACAGGAAGGCACACAGTTTGTAAAGAATGTGATGAAGGTTATGCTGTGGTTCGAAAAATTCAGGATGAAGTGGCCGAAGAAGATAAGTACACTTTCATTGGCTATAACGAAACCAAAGATTTTATTGAAAGAAAATGGTTGATAGATCCAGTTCATTACAACAAAGAAGCATTGAATGATATTAGCGAGAAATTGGTTAAATTTATGGTTTACAAGGGGATAAACTAAGTTCCTAAAACGATCGTATAAAATTTAATTCAACCAGATATTTCCGTGAGTATAAGCCATTTGAATTTTATTTTATGAAATCATTTTTTACAATCTGGCCAACCTATTTTTATGAAACTTAATTTAGATACCTCCACTCTTAGCATTTTTAATATTTCTGATAGCTATTCAAGTATTTTTATAACAACTACGGAAAGAATATTTGGAGTAAAATCTTTGGGTGGTGATGAGCACGAAATTGTAGAGATTGACAAAGCTTCAGGAAATAGTTTATCCATCTTAGCAACTATTTCAACAAGAGAGGTTCGAAATATTGATTATTCGCTTTCATCAAATAGGATTTTTGCGCTCCTTAATAAATCTTTTAATAACCAATTCCTTTATACATTAAATCTTAATGATGGCACATCAATAACCACCCCTTTAGATGTAGAAGATCAGCATTTGGATTTTGAAGGAATCTATTTAAACAATTAGTATGTTATAAATACTATCTTTGCTCGCTAAAAATAAATTGTGAGTACCCACCAAAGGATAAAAATCCTAAATACACCCATTGATAATCTCTCCATGCAAGAAACCCTTGCCTTGGTTGAAGAAAAAATACAGACCGGCGAACAACTCCACCACGTTGTTGTAAACGCCGGAAAAGTTGTGGCGATGCAAAAAGATGCAGAACTGCGCCACAGTGTAAATCAATGCCACATTATCAATGCAGACGGTCAAGCGGTGGTTTGGGCTTCGAAGTTTTTAGGAAAACCACTTAAAGAGCGGGTTGCAGGTATAGATTTAATGGCGAGTCTCGTAGAAATGGCACACAAAAACCACAACAAAATCTTTCTTTTTGGAGCAAAAGAAGAAGTGGTTAAAAATGTTGTTCAGAAATACTCTGAAATCTATAGTCCTGAGATTATTGCTGGTTACAGAAATGGTTATTTCAGCCCTTCCGAAGAGGAAGCAATTGCCCAACAGATAGCAGACAGTGGCACTCAAATGCTTTTCGTTGCAATCTCCTCACCTATCAAAGAAAATTTTCTTTACAAATACCGAGACATCCTTAAAGACGTAAACCTAATTATGGGCGTTGGCGGCAGTTTTGACGTAGTTGCCGGAAAAACTAAGCGAGCTCCAGCTTGGATGCAAAACGCAGGTTTGGAGTGGTTCTATCGCTTTGCACAAGAGCCAAGACGTATGTGGAAACGCTATTTGGTCGGAAATTCGAAATTTATCTTTTTAGTTCTAAAAGAAAAATTCTCTAAATAAACTACTTTCATTTTCTAACCAAAAAATAGCTGCTCGATAGCACCATTTTCGCTTCTAAAACCCCAGCCACGGATACTCCATAGCAAAGCCATACCAAAGCCATAGCAAGGTCCTTAGAATGTAGGAAAGAGGGCGTTTTTTCCTACAAAAAGAAATAAGTACTTTAAGACAATCAATTTAGGCTCAACCAAACAGACTACTAGTCTAATATCTACTCTACCAAAAGATGTTTTTTTGCCAATAGTTTTTTATCTTCCCCTAAAATTTTTAACATTTCCATTTTATTATGAGGATACTGCTATCAGCCATATACCCTTATGCTTTTTTACTGCTTTACCTCATTATTCCTTTTGATAACTACATAAGAGCACTTCCAAATATACTTATGGCAATTTTGGTGGTCGCTTTTCCTTTTATCATAAAAAAACAGGATTTTCGGAAATTGAAATCACTTCCCATTTTTATATTTTTTGGGCTTTTTGCATATCTCTGTATTGATTCATTCCTTGCAGGAAGATGGCAGGAAGATTATAAAATTATCAATAAAGTAATGATTGCTTTAGGGCTCGCAATTCTTTACATTCCTGTTGCTGATATAAAAAAAATAAACAGCGCCATCATTTTTTCGGCATTGGCGGCTATTATATTTTCAATTTATAATTTTGTTTTAATTACGGATGCTACAGGCAGTTTTGCTTTGGGTGAGTCACCTCAAGTGGTGGAGTCGCTGTTAATTGATAGACTCTATTTAGGTCTTCTTAGCACTTTTAGTATTTTGATCTCCTTTCAAGCTATTCAAAAAAAGTATCATCCCAACAACAACTATTATTTGGCAAATATATTAATCAATGCACTCTTCATAATTTTGATCGCCTCAAAAATTGCCGTTATTTCATTAGTTGTTTTACTGTTGATTCGTCAATTTTATGGCCAACGGAAAATTTGGAAAGTTGCAATTGCTGTATTCGCTGTAGCGGCTTTAGTAGGATTATTTTTTCTTATGAAAAATGAAAAAGGCAATCAACTTTACGAAACCAAAGTTTCAGATAATAATACTACTCCAAGGTTTATTGAAAATTCTATGACCTATGAGCTTAGAGCGGTGACATGGAAATGTGCTATAAATATTATAAATGATGAAGGTTTTAACTTAACTGGCATTGGTTTTGGCGAAACAAAGGATAAATTGGTTTCCTGTTATGAAAACAAAATATCCAACCCCAAGAAAAGAGAAAAATTTGTAAGCGAGCGATATAACACCCACAATCAGTTTTTGGATTTTTATATAAGCGCTGGATTTATTGCCCTCTTGCTATTTCTCCTTTTTATTATTGTTAGTTTTTTAACAACAAAAAAACAGTTTTTGCCCACAGCAATGATTACCCTTTTAATAATGTACAGTTTGGTTGAAAATGTATTCCAAAGACAGATTGGAGCATATTATATAGGCTTCATTTTGATCGTGCTTATTGCAAGCGCTCAAAACAAGGAAAACAACAGTATAAAAAACATATAAAAAGAATTGCAAATTGTACTTTTGCCCATTAATAACAATTAATATCCTTTTCAGTTTTTGAAAAGATAGAAGAAGATAAATGAAAATTTCAGTAATAGGAACAGGCTACGTAGGTCTCGTAACGGGAACTTGTCTGGCAGAAACAGGAAACGAAGTAGTTTGTGTTGATATAGACAAAGCTAAAGTCGAGAAAATGCGCAATGGAGTGGTACCAATTTATGAACCACATTTAGATGTTCTTTTTGAAAGAAATATTAAAGCAAATCGCCTAAAATTTACTACCTCTTTGGAAGAAGGTTTGGAGCATGGCGACATTATTTTCCTTGCCCTTCCAACCCCTGAGGATGAAGACGGCTCTGCAGACCTTTCATATGTTTTGAATGTCTCCGAAGAGATTGGTAGAAAAATTAAAGAATATAAAGTAATCGTTGATAAAAGTACCGTGCCAGTGGGTACGGCAGAAAAAGTGCATAACGTAATCGCCAAAAATGCTTCCTGTGAATTTGACGTTGTATCAAATCCAGAGTTCCTTCGAGAAGGCTTTGCAGTAGACGATTTTTTAAAGCCTGAACGCATCGTTGTTGGTTCCAGTAGTGAAAGGGCCACGGCAATGATGAAAAAGCTTTACGGACCTTTTGTACGCTCTGGAAACCCAATCATCGTAATGGATGAAAAGTCAGCTGAACTTACAAAGTATGCTGCAAACTCATTTTTGGCTACTAAAATCACTTTTATGAATGAGATCGCTAATTATTGCGAAAAAGTAGGTGCAGATGTAGACATGGTCCGCGCTGGAATGGGCACCGATAGCCGCATTGGCAAACGTTTCCTTTTCCCCGGAATTGGGTATGGAGGTTCTTGCTTTCCAAAAGACGTAAAAGCCCTTCAGAAAGCTGGAAAAGACAAAGATTACAATTTCAAAATCTTAAATTCGGTAATAGAAATCAATTCAGCTCAAAAAACAATATTGATACCCAAAATTGATAATTATTTCAACAATAATTTAAATGGGAAAACAATCGCTATTTGGGGATTGGCTTTTAAACCCGAAACGGACGACATTCGCGAAGCGCCATCAATAGACATGATGCAAGCACTGTTGGATAAAGGTGCGAAACTTCAGGTTTTTGATCCCGAAGCGATGCCAAATATTGAAAAACGTTTTGGCGATAAATTAAATTATTCAGAATCAATGTATGCAGCTCTTGAAGAAGCTGATGCCTTGTTAATATGCACAGAATGGAGCATTTTCCGCACTCCAGATTACAACAGATTGAAAAGTCTATTAAAGAATCCAGTTATTTTTGACGGGAGAAACCTGTACAACATTAACGATATGGAAACAGAAGGCTTTACCTATGTTTCTATTGGAAGAAAGTCAATAAATTTATGAAGAAGCGTGTTCTAATTACCGGTGCTGCTGGATTTTTAGGCTCGCACCTCTGTGATAAATTTATTGCTGAAGATTTCCACGTAATCGCAATGGACAATCTTATTACAGGCGATCTTAAAAATATTGAACATCTTTTTAAATTGGAGTCATTTGAATTTTATCACCACGACATAACTAAATTTGTGCACGTTCCAGGAAAGGTAGATTACATTCTTCAGTTTGCTTCGCCTGCAAGTCCGATTGATTATTTAAAAATACCCATTCAAACGCTAAAAGTTGGATCTTTAGGCACACATAATCTTCTAGGTTTAGCAAAAGAGAAAAACGCCCGAATTTTGATTGCCTCTACTTCTGAAGTTTATGGAGATCCTTTGGTACATCCACAAACAGAGGAATATTTTGGAAATGTAAATACCATTGGACCTCGTGGAGTTTATGATGAAGCAAAACGCTTTCAGGAATCAATCACTATGGCCTATCACAGATTCCATGGTCTGGACACTCGCATTGCCCGCATTTTTAATACCTATGGACCAAGAATGCGATTGAATGATGGTCGCGTAATCCCCGCTTTTATTGGACAATCATTGCGCGGAGAGGATTTGACGGTTTTTGGCGATGGATCGCAAACGCGTTCATTCTGTTATGTTGATGACGAGGTTGAAGGACTCTACCGATTGCTAATGAGCGATTATCCATTACCAGTAAACATAGGTAACCCCGAGGAAATTACTATTCTTGATTTTGCAAATGAAATTATCAAGCTAACCGGAACTGAACAGAAAATTATTTTCAAACCATTGCCACAGGATGACCCTATGCAACGCGAACCGGATATTTCAAAAGCAAAGGAGATATTGGGGTGGGAACCAAAAATTTCTAGAGAAGAAGGAATGAAGAAAACCTTTGAGTATTTTAAAAATCTATCAAAAGAAGACCTATTTAAGAGTGAACACAAAGATTTTTCAAAGCATAATAAATAAAGAAAATGTTTAAGAGCGGAAGATATTCAGGATTTTTAAGGCCTATTTCTTATGGAATAGACCTTTTCTTTATCCATTTTTTCGCATTTGAATTTTTTGGAGGGCATTTTCCATATTTTAATTATATTGTTTTTCTTACTGTCGCCTGGCTATTGCTTTCATTACGTTCTGGTTTTTATGAAATCTATAGGTTTACCCATCTTGCAAAAATTATGTCCTTAATTGGAAAGCAAGGCATTGTTTTCATACTGATTGTTTTTTCCTTTTTTGGCTTTTATAATGAATTAACAACATCGGCTTCAATAATCTTCCAGTATATTTTTTTGGTATTGTTGAGTATAACCATTGTAAAGCTGGGAATCTATTTTCTGCTCAAAAAATACCGATTGCACCTAGGAGGGAATGTGCGGAAAGTTGTTATTATTGGACTTAACCAAAAAACAGATCAACTCCGCAAGTTTTTCACAAACAATCCAGTATATGGCTATAAACTTTACAGAACCTTTGACTTAAAAGGATCTGACAAAGTTTCCATTGAAGAATGCATGGACTATATTTTAAAGGAAGAGATAGATGAGGTCTATTCTTCTGTTGGTGAAATTGGTAATAGAGACCTTATAAAGTTGATTGATTTTGTAGACAATAATCTCAAAATTTTAAAATTCCTTCCTGATAATAAAGAAATTTATAGCAAAAAGCTGGATTTCACCTATTACGGAGTACTCCCCATTCTTTCAATGCGGAAAATTCCAATAGATGAACCTTTTAATAAATTTATAAAAAGGAGCTTTGATATAATACTTTCACTACTGATTATTGTAGGAATTTTATCTTGGTTGACTCCGTTACTTGGATTATTAATAAAATTAGAATCAAAAGGCCCTGTGTTCTTTAAACAAAAAAGAAATGGCTTGGACTATAAAGAGTTTTACTGCTATAAATTCCGAAGCATGATACCAAATCCAATGGCGCATCTTCATCAAATTTCAAAAGGAGATATACGAGTGACTAGGGTTGGAAGAATAATCCGAAAAACCAGTATAGATGAGCTACCACAGTTTATTAATGTACTTAAAGGAGATATGTCTGTAGTAGGGCCAAGACCACATATGGTTAGCCACACTCATATGTATGCAGAACGAATAGATAAATTTATGGTACGCCATTTCATAAAACCTGGAATTACTGGCCTAGCTCAAGTAAGTGGATATCGCGGAGAGGTAGAAGATGACAATCATATTATCAACAGAGTTAAATACGATATTTTTTATCTTGAAAACTGGAGCCTCTTTCTTGATATAAAAATTGTTTTCCAAACTGTTTATAACGCTCTTAGGGGAGAAGAAAAAGCCTATTAAACATTATTGATTGAAACCGTAAATGCTTCAAATTGCTTTTGGAAATCAAAAGCGGAAATGGAATTCTTTTGAACAACTTCTTTCGGAAAACTTTCTAATCCTGTCGTAGAAATTGTATTTATAAAATCTTGCAGAGCCTTAAAATCGTTTACAGGAACTACCCACCCCAACGATTCTTTTTCAACAATATCTCCGCCCTCACCACCTGCAAAATAAAGTACGGGAAGCCCCAAACGTGTATATTCAAATATTTTTGATGGTACAGATCCGTATATTCGTTTTATCAAAGGGATAAAGACAATATCATACTCCTGTAGTTCTTGGTGCAAAGTATCCCTCTCTAGTTCACCATAAAAGTGAATATTTTGTTTTTGAAAAACTTTTATTTTTTCCACTTCTGGACCCGCACCATAAATATGAAAACTCACATTCTCTGGAAATGTAAGCCGCTGGCAGATTTCGAAAATTCCTTGCGCAACTCCCAATAAACCTGCATATACTATTTTTATTTCTTTGGAAGATTTTTGAATTGTGATTGCAGGTGCTTCAAAGTTGGGAATATTTCGATATAAAAAGAAAGGTTTTTCTTTTTCAAAATTTGAAATATGCTGAAGAATCTCATTAGATTGACCCACAATCAAATCTGAATGCCGATAGCAGTAGCGTTCCATTTTCACCAAAAGTGAGTAATACCATCCCTTTTTTAAAATGCCCATCTCCAAACCCGCCAATGGCCATAAATCTGAAATATTTAAAATAATTTTCTTAGAAAATAAACGCCCCAAACAAACGGCTGTAAACCCAACAAATACAGGCGAATATTGAATAAATATCTTTTTCGAGGTTTTGGTAAAAATGAAGAAAAAAACCAAACTAATTGAAAAAGAAAACATAGACAGCAACCGAAAAAACTTATTGGCAGAATTGCTGGACCAAACCCACAATCGGGTTATTTTTCCAAAGGAAACGTTTTCAGCTAAATATATTTTTCTCTTATAATCTTTAAAAATTTTCCCCGTGGGATAATTGGGTAACGGACAAACAACCTTTACTTTAAATCCTGCATTTGCTAATCCTTCTGCTAAGCTGAACATGCGGTTGGATGCTGCACCTTTTTCAGGTGGAAAGTAGTTTGTTATTAGAAGGATTTCTTTTTGCACGTATCCAAAAATTAGGATTTAACCAAGGAAACAAACTGCTTCAATTTACCGCTTTCAGATCTGTCCAACTGCTCTTTTCTTTGGAATATAAAAGTTAATCCAGTCTCCAAGAATTGCTCAACTGTTTTTGTAATAAAGGTCCTCTTTTCTGCCGTCAATTCTTCCACACTCACATAATTTATTTCAAAAGTATCAATCTTTGTCTGTACCACTTTAAACTCTTTAATGTTTCCGCTCTCCTCCATTATTTTTTTCGTGATAACATAAAAAGTCATTCCTGCTGCTTTTTTTCCGCTTGGAAGAATTGCAAAATCATTCGTTCTGCCTGCCAGCTTTTTTAAAATAGGTTTTTTAAAGGTACTTTTTTCACTCAATGCACCATAATCCCCAATGTCATAACGTATAAATGGATGTGCTTTGTTATGTAGCGAAGTAATTATAATTCTACCCTCTTCTCCCAACGGAACTTCCCGATCCTCTTCATCCAAAATCTCAACAAATAGTGTTTTGGAATCAATTTCCCATTCGCCATTGGGGTTGGTAAAAGCAATTACCCCAGCTTCGGAGCAGCCGTATTCATTAACCACAGGAATACCCAAATGTTTTTCGAGCAAGATTTTATCATCTTCAAAAAGCATCTCGGAAGTTACAATACAGACTTTCAAAGTAGGACAAATAGCTTTTAAAACAATATTTTTTCCCTTTAAATATTTCGCAAAAAGTACAATGCTGCTGGTATATCCATTTATATAATCAAATGGCTTTGTTGAATAAACAGTAAGCATTTCGTCCAGTGCTTTTTCCGAAAGATCGTTTATTGAAAATCTGTGACGTTTTGCAAGAAAATCCTTCAACCGAACTGTTTTGTTTTCAATAATATCTAACGGAATTCCATAATAACGCGCCTGCAACGAACTATTGAAATCGATGCCGTACCACCCAAATCGCTCCATATGGTACGCCCAAGTAATGGCATGGCTAAATTTATCCTTCGCAAAACGTATTGGATTACCGCTGGAACCCGAAGTTTTGTTGATGTATACATTTTTTTCTGAAAATCCAGCTGACAGCCTTTTGCCCAAAGGAATTTGATAATCTTCCTTTTTCATTATAGGAAGCGATTCCCAGTCCACAAAATCCTCTTTCACTTTACTGCGATAAAAGGAATTGTTTTTTAAATGATAATTGACAATTTCAGATTTTTTTTGATTTAAAAATGCTTCATAATCCGCTTCTTTAATATTTGAAATTTGAAACAATTCCTCCTTTGCCCTTTTAATAGGGAAACGTTTCAGAAATAATGAAATATCGAAGAGTTTCAAAAGCTGATTTTTTTCTTTAAATGCAAAACAAAATTTCCCTTAAGTAAATTCGCTTTAAATAAATTAGCGGTTCAAGGTACAAACAATTATTTTTGACAACGAAACAAAACATTTCAATTATGAATATTCTAATCCTTGGTTCCGGCGGTCGCGAACATACATTTGCCTACAAAATCTCACAGAGCAAACGCTGTGATAATCTTTTTGTAGCACCCGGAAATGCAGGTACTGAACCCATTGCAACAAACATTGCTATTCAGCCCACTGATTTTGAAGCTGTGAAAAAATGTGTTTTAGAAAATAATATTGAAATGATCGTGGTAGGTCCCGAAGATCCTTTGGTACAAGGAATAGCTAATTATTTTGCCGAAACTCCGGAATTAAAAAATGTGATGCTCATAGGCCCATCAAAACGGGGTGCATTATTAGAAGGCAGCAAACAGCGCGCTAAGGAATTTATGATGCAGCACAACATTCCTACGGCAGCTTATGAAAGTTTTACAGCTGAATCTTTAGAAGCTGGAAAAATATTTTTAGAAAAACTGAATCCCCCGTATGTTTTAAAAGCTGACGGGCTGGCTGCCGGAAAAGGCGTTTTAATTTTAAACGATTTAAACGAAGCAAAACAGGAGCTTGAAAATATGCTTGCGCACAGTAAATTTGGCGAAGCAAGCTCTAAAGTAGTGATCGAGGAATTTTTGGATGGAATAGAATTGAGCGTTTTTGTGCTAACAGACGGCAAAAATTATAAGATACTTCCCACGGCAAAAGATTATAAACGCATAGGTGAGGGCGATACAGGATTGAATACTGGTGGAATGGGCGCTATCTCTCCAGTACCTTTTGCAGATGAGGCATTGATGAAAAAAATTGAAGACCGAATCGTTAAACCAACGGTCAATGGACTTGCTGAAGAAAAGATAGACTATAAAGGCTTCGTTTTTATCGGGTTGATAAAAGTGAATAATGAACCATATGTAATAGAATACAACGTTCGAATGGGCGATCCTGAAACAGAAGTTGTACTTCCTCGCATAAAAACAGATTTGGTAGATTTATTTGAAGCAACCTTTAAACAAACATTAAACAATATCACTATTGAAATTGATGAAAGAGCTGCAACTACGGTGATGCTCGTTTCTGGAGGCTATCCCGAAGATTACGAAAAAGGAAAAGAAATTTCAGGGTTGGAAAATGTAGAGGGTTCAATTATTTTTCACGCGGGAACAAAATCTGAAAATGGTAAAATACTTACTAATGGTGGGCGTGTCTTGGCTGTAACTTCTATGGATACTGATTTCAAAAAGGCACTAAAAAAATCCTATCAAAACATAGAAAAACTATCTTTTGACAGGATGCAGTATCGTAATGATATAGGTTTCGACCTTTAAGAAATTATGGTTTCTCGTCGTAAGTATAAGTGCTTTCTGTGTTTTCGTTGAAATCTTTTAACTTGATCATCCAATAAATAAATGCTGCAGAGCCAATAAGCAACAATATCCAGGAAATAATATTTGCGCCCCACCAAGTTTGATCTTGAAACAAACGAAGTGCATCGTAGGGAATAAAAAGAACATTTTCAAAAAGAGAAGCTATTCCTTCCCAAAAACCTATCCAAGTCATATCTTTAATCTTTAGAGTGCAAAAATATAAAATAACCCCGTATGCTAACAAGCTTTTTTGGAAAATCTAACCCAGTAAATTATTTAATTCTGGGAGCCTTTATAATTGTGGGTTATTTATTGGGTGCAATTTCGGGATCTTCAATTGTTATTACCCCAATTCTGTTCCTCGATCATGGATTTTTTATTGTGCTAAGTATATTGACTATGTTGCTGTTGGATTTTATTATTCGTAAAAACCATTTGACAAAAAACAATACTTTTGCAATTCTTTTTTTTAGTTGTTTTTTGGTAATGCTGCCGGTTATTTTTCTTCAACACAAAATACTTTTGGCAAATGCCTTTCTTTTACTTGCTTTAAGAAGAATAATGAGCCTTCGAAGTGATAAAAACTCTTCAAAAAAAATTCTTGATGCCGGTATTTGGATAACCGTGGCATCTCTTTTTTATTTTTGGAGTCTTTTGTTTTTCATTCCGCTATTTATCGCGATAATTCAAAAACCAAATACAAATTACAAGCAAATATTGATTCCGTTCACCGGTTTTGCGGCTGTTTTTATTATTTATACGGCATATCAACTATTAGCTAATGATTCGCTTTTTTGGTTTTCAAATTGGCGCGAAGCTATAAGCTTTGATTTTTCAAAGTACAATTCAGCTTCGGTTTTGGTGCCAATAACCGTAGTACTTGCATTTTATATTTGGGCGGGTGTGTATCGCGTTTTAAAGATTTCATTAATTCCATTAAAAGAAAGACCCAACTATCTTTTACTGTTGTATTTAAGTTTTACAGCATTATTTGTTGCCTTGGCAGGACCAGAAAAAACAGGTGGCGAGATACTTTTTGTTTTAGCGCCCATTGCTATTATAACCTCTAATTATATTGAAAATTTTGAAACCGAACGTTATGTTGAAAAGGATGTAGCGGAGTTTTGGTTTAAAGAAATTATGCTTTGGCTGGTGGTAATTCTACCTTTTGTGTTTCTATTTTTATGAGTGCGCTGAACCTTGAAAATATTGAAAAGGAATTAAAAAAAAGACACCAATATTCCTATAATTGGTTTCGTAAGCAAAATGATCAATGGGACCGCTACACGCAGTTTATTTATAAAACCTCTAATTGGGAAGTACTTATAAAAAAAATTGCAACAGTAGCCGAGACACAAGATATAGACAAACAACACATTTTTCAATACGCTGCTAATAGATGGTACAATTTCTGGAGCGCACAAGCTGTAGAACATATTTTTACTAATATTACCGGGATTGAATCTGTAGTAGAAATAAAAGATTCTGAAAAGGATTTTTATCTCTTCGGAATTCCTTTTGACCATAAAACGTCAGTCTTTCCGAAACAATTCAAAAAAACTTTTGAATATGCACAAAACCACAAAACCGAACTGATTGAATGGCTTTACCAAAACCAAAGTACCCAAAAGCGACATCATTTTAAAAATCGTCTTTTTATCGTGGTTTATGCTGAAAATGGCGAACATTGGAAATTGAAAGCTGAAATTTCATTGCTCAAAAAAGCAATTGAAAAATATGTTGCAGGTTTTAATCCCGAACAATTACATTCCTTTATTTTTGCCGAAGATCAAACAACTTTGAGCGATATTATCTGGGTTTCCAAATGAATTATATAGGCAGCAAACATAAACTCTCCAACTTCATTTTTGAAACAGTTACTGAAATCTGTGGAAAAGAACTTTCACAAAAAACATTTTGCGATCTTTTTGCAGGAACTGGAATTGTTGGTCGAAATTTCAAACCCTTTGTAAAACAAGTAATCGCAAATGATGTTGAATATTATAGCTATGCGCTCAACCGAAATTACATCGGCAATCATATTTCTTTTGAATATGATGATTTAATGAATGAATTGAATTCGCTCAACGGAAAAAAGGGATTCATTTTTCAGAATTATTCCGAATCTGGAAAAGCAGGTAGAAACTATTTCACTTCAGAAAATGGGGCGAAAATTGATGCCGTTCGAATTCAAATTGAAGAATGGAAAAAGTCTTCAAAAATAACCCAAGACGAATATTTCTTTCTTCTTGCTTCGTTGCTTGAAAGTGCAGATAAAGTTGCAAACACCGCTTCGGTATATGGTGCGTATTTAAAACATATAAAGACTTCCGCAGCTAAAAAAATCATCATTAAACCTGCAAATTTTCAGCAAACAGAAAGTGTCCATAAAGTTTTTCAGCAGAATAGCAACGAGCTGATAAAGAATATTGAAGGTGATATTTTATATTTAGATCCACCTTACAATGCGCGCCAATACGGCGCCAACTATCATTTGCTAAATACTATTGCAAAATATGATACCTTTGTACCAAGAGGCAAAACCGGCCTGCGCAATTACTACAAAAGCGATTGGTGCAGAACAGGAGAAGTCCTTAAAAGCTTTGAGGAATTGATTGAAAATGCACAATTTCCCTATATTTTCCTGAGTTATAACAACGAGGGATTGATGAGCCAAAAGGAAGTTGAAAAGGTAATGGAGCGCTTCGGAAAATATTCTTTGAAAACTAAAAAATACCAACGTTTTAAAGCGGACAAAACCGAAAATAGAAACCACAAAGCCTCAGAAACTTTTGAATATTTACACATTTTAGAAAAAAGATAAATTATGTTCAGCGACAAAGCCAACAAAATCTTCGCAGAAGTTATAGACAAATATCACGAACTGAATTCCGTGGATCAACCATTCAGTAATCCGTACGATAAAGACAGTCATTTAATTGAACATTTATTATATCGTAAATGCTGGATAGACACAGTGCAGTGGCATTATGAAGACATTATCCGCGATCCTAATATTGACCCTGTCGGGGCATTGAAACTGAAACGTCAAATAGATGCTTCCAACCAAGACCGCACAGATATGGTTGAGTATATTGATAGCTATTTCCTTGAAAAATTCAAGGATGTAAAAGTAAATGAAGGCGCTACCATAAACACCGAAAGCCCTGCTTGGGGAATTGACCGTCTTTCTATTTTAGCTTTGAAAGTGTATCATATGAACGAAGAAGCCAATCGTACCGATGCTTCCCAAGAGCACCAAATGGCCTGCAAAGCAAAACTGAATGTGCTATTGGAGCAGCGTGTAGATTTAAGCACCGCCATTAACCAATTATTGGAAGATATAGCTCACGGCAAAAAATATATGAAAGTCTATAAACAGATGAAGATGTATAATGACGATGAGTTGAACCCTGTACTTCGTGGGAAAAAATAAACCTTTTTTTAAACTAAACAGGTTTTAAAGACATCAATGCCTAAACCCACACACATACTTGTAATTCGCCTTTCCGCAATGGGCGATGTGGCAATGACGGTGCCCGTGCTTCAGGTTTTGACACAAACCTATCCTGAACTAAAAATAACGGTACTTTCACGTCCATTTTTTAAACCATTTTTTGAAGGAATTCCCAGCATTGCCTTTTTGGAAGCTGATGTTTATGGAGAACACAAACGTTTCGGATTGATAAAATTAGCAAATGAAGCGAAAGATTTAGGAATAGATGCCGTTGCAGACCTTCATAATGTGATTCGTTCCAAAATCATCACAAAATATCTGAAATTTAAAGGATTGGAAACTGCAACGATTGATAAAGGGAGAGCAGAAAAAAAAGAATTGATTTCTTCAAAAGGTAAAAACATTTCACAACTAAAAACCACACATCAGCGCTATGCAGATGTTTTTGGAAACCTTGGTTTTTCAATTGATCTCAAAAAATATATTGCTCCGTCAAAGAAAAGATTATCCCCTAAACTTAATGGACTTTTAGGAATAGAGCCGAAAAAACTTATCGGAATCGCTCCTTTTGCAGCCTATAAAAGCAAAATGTATCCTTTAAGTCTAATGGCCGAAGTAATCCGTGAGCTGGATAGAAAGGACAAATATAGAATCTTTCTTTTCGGTGGCGGAAAGAAGGAAATTGAACTACTCAAGAAACTTGAAAATCCATTTGCAAACGTGACCAACGTTGCAGGAAAACTAACTTTTGAAGAAGAACTTGCATTGATTTCAAATTTAGATTTAATGCTTTCAATGGACAGTGGCAATGGCCATCTAGCCTCAATGTATGGCGTGCCAGTGGTTACCCTTTGGGGGGTGACGCATCCATCTGCAGGTTTCATTCCATTCAATCAGCCCGAAAACAATCAATTGGTGGCTGATCGTGAGCAATATCCGTTAATTCCTACTTCTATTTACGGGAATAAATTTCCGAAAGGTTATGATGAAGCGATGAATACTATCACTCCTGAAACAGTGGTTCAAAAAGTGCAAGAATTGCTTTAAATTTCTTTGAGAAATTATTTAAACATCATCATAATCCACCACTACCGTTGGGGTTGTAGGATGTGCTTGGCATGTAAGTATTAAGCCTTCCGCAATTTCAGACTCTGTTAAAATTTGGTTTTTACGCATTTCAGCTTTGCCTTCTTTTAATCGTGCAATACAGGTACTACATATACCACCTTGGCAAGAATATGGCGGATCTAAACCTTGGTCTAAAGCTGCTTCAAGAATAGATTTGGTTTGCGGCATTACAAAAATTTCCACATCATCATCTAAAGTGATGGTAATATTTGTGTTCCCATCATGTTTTTCTACCAAAAGTCCTTTTTCCGCAGTAGAAAAAAGCTCGTGATGAATCTGTTTTGAATTGATACCGTTATGCTTCAATGTTGCGGAAACTTCGTCAATCATTTCTTCGGGCCCGCACAAATAGAAAGCTTCGTGTATGGTTTCGGCATATTTATTTTTCAGAAAAAAGTTCACGATAGAGCGGTCAATTCTTCCAAATTTAGCATTTTCGGCTTCTTTTCTGCTAAAAACAAATTCTGCATAAAACCTATTCGGAAACAGTTTTTGAAGTTCCAAAATTTCATTATAGAACATGGTTTCTTCAACATTTTGGTTGCCATAAACCAAGAGGAAAGTGCTGTGCGGCATTTCTTCTAAAGTGCTTTTTACCAAGGATAATACGGGTGTTATCCCGCTACCAGCTGCAAAAGCCGCATAGTTTTTTAAATTGGGCTCCAAAATAAATTTCCCCATCGGAGGCATTACTCGTAGTATATCGCCAACCTTCAAATCTTTATTTGCGTATTCTGAAAAAGCGCCTTTCTCCACTTTTTTTACGGCTACTTTTAGCAAACCGCTTTTTGGGGAAGAGCAGATGGAATAGGCACGACGTAAATCTTTTCCGTCATTTTGATGTTGGATGGTTATATATTGGCCTGCCTTAAAGGTGAAAAGTTTTTTTAAGTTTTCAGGAACTGAAAATGATATAGAAACTGAATTCGGGGTTTCTTTTTTTAGTTCGGAAACGGTAAGCGCATGAAATTCGCTCATAATCTTGAAATTTTTGTGCAAAAGTACGAAGGAAATCAAGGAAACAAAGCTTCAAAAGCTTTAAAGTACTGCAATTTTTTGGACGTTTCTTTAAGCAGATATTAAAAAGAAATGTATTTTTACCGCTCTTTAGTGATTCTACATACTAAAATAGAACCTTTTAAGTTACAATATTATATAAACTGAAACCATTTTGAAGGGCACATATAAAATTACATTATTCATTCTGGCTGTTGTTTTTTTGGCAGCTTGTTCACGCAAAAAAAATACTTTTTTAAACCGTAACATTCATGCGGTCACCACTGAATACAACACTTTGTACAATGGTGATATGGCTTTTACAAACGGGAAAGAGCAATTGGCTTATGGTTTTCGCGATAATTTTTGGGAAATACTTCCGGTAGAACGTATCGATATTGCCGAAGAAGAAACAAAATCACCCGGCGCATCTAAAAATGCCGATTTCAACCGAGCTGAAGAAAAAGCAGCAAAAGCAATCCAGAAACATTCCATGTATATAAACGGCAAGGAATACAACCCACAGATAGATGAAGCCTATATGTTGCTTGGGAAAGCACGTTATTATGACGGCCGTTTTATTCCTGCTCTAGATGCTTTCAACTTTATTTTGGACCGTTACCCATCAAGTAATAATATAAACGTTGCCAAGGTATGGAAGGCAAAAACCAACATTCGTTTAAAAAATGAAGAATATGCTATCGAGAACCTCAAAAAGATGTTTGAGTCGGCAGAATTAAATGAAGATGAAATTGCCGACGGTGCCGCAATGATGTCTCAGGCGTTCATTAATTTGGATTCATTACAGCCAGCGCTGGAATACATAAAAATGGCTACTGAGAATGTAAAGGACAAAGAATTGAAAGGAAGATATACTTTCATAAAAGGTCAACTTTACAACCGTTTGGGTGAAAAAGATAGCGCCAACATCGCTTTTGATCAGGTTATTGAAATGAACCGCAAAACCTCTCGGGCTTATATGATTAATGCCTATTTAGAAAAAGGAAAAAATTTCGATTACGAAAAAGGTGACCGTACTGCGTTTTTGGAACTGTTACAAGACCTTGAAAAAAATCGTGAAAACCGTCCTTTTCTTGATAAAATCTATAACCAGTTTGGAGACTATTACCGCAATAGCGACAGTACTGAAACAGCTGTTAAGTATTACAATAAATCTATAAAAGCCTTTAAACAAGACAGAATCCTTCAGTCCGTAAACTATCAAACACTTGCGGTAATAAATTTTGACAATGCGCAATACAAAACTGCTGGAGCCTATTATGACAGTACGTTAACTTATCTTGAAGAAAAAAGCCGCCAATGGCGCCGCGTTACAAAGAAGAGAGAAAATCTTGATGACGTTATAAAATACGAAGATATTGCCACAAAAAACGACAGTATTCTAAAATTAACAAAAATGAGCGAGTCTGAACAGCTTGCCTTTTTTACCGATTACACTTCAAAATTAAAAGAGCAAGCTATAAAAGATTCCTTGGAAGCTATTAAAATTGAACAGAAAATCGCGAATAAAGAATTCTTTCAAAAAGGAAAAGCAGCCTCAGGGCCAAACAAAGGCAGTACGTTCTATTTTTACAATACATCTACGGTAGCTTATGGAAAGGGAGAATTCCGAAAAATATGGGGCGACCGAAAGTTGGAGGATAATTGGAGACTTTCCAGCAAAAAATCATCTTTGGAAAACCTAGATGAAGTAGTTGCACAGCAAACACCCATCGCCGAGAATGAGCTTTACATGCCACAAACTTATATTAAAAGAATACCTACCGAACAGAAATTAATTGACAGTTTGGCGATGGACCGAAATTTTGCTTATTATCAACTAGGGTTGATTTATAAAGAAAAATTCAAGGAATACAATCTCGCGGCTAATAGACTTGAAAAACTTCTTACCTATAATCCTGAGGATCGATTAGTGGTTCCTGCCAAATATAATTTGGTGAAGATTTATGAAATTTTGGAAAATCCTTCCGAAGCAGACAAATACAGAAATGATGTATTAACAAACCATGCCGATACACGTTATGCGGAAATACTTCGCAACCCAAATTCACAGTTGCCCACAGATGAGTCTAGCCCAGAATTTAAGTACAAACAATTGTATAAAGAATTTGAAGCTGCAAAATATGCTGAGGTTATTCAAAAAAGCGATGAATATATGATGGTGTATAACGGCAATGATATCGTACCAAAGTTTGAATTATTGAAGGCCACTGCCATAGGCCGTCAGCAAGGTTTTGAAGCCTATAAAAAAGCGTTAAACTTTGTTTCACTGAACTATCCAAACAGCGACGAAGGAAAACAAGCACAGCAAATTTACAGCAACGTACTCCCGCTGCTTGCCATAAAAGATTTTGCGCCCGAAACCGAAACAGATAGCTGGAAATTGATTTATAAATTTACAAGTGAAGAAGGTGAAGCTGCACAAAAGCTAAAAGAACAATTGGATAAAGCTATCAAGGATTATAGATACACCAATATGTCAAGCTCTATTGATTATTACAATCCACAAACCAGATTAGTAATCGTTCACGGATTGAACACAAAGTTGGGTGCTCGTGGTTTTGGAGAAGTTTTAAAAGAGAACAAAGAGTTTAAAATAAAACGTCCTTTTTTCGAAATTTCATCTCCAAATTATAAAATTATTCAGATTCATAAAAATCTTAATGATTACCTTGATAAAAATGAAATTGACCAATAGTCTACTAATAAACCGAACAACAGAATAGTAACCTTTAAAACAAACTGCTATGTTTTCAGACAAAAAAGAGAAACGAATTGCCGCTGAACCAGGTTCTGCCCAAAACAGAATCAATGAAGGCACCAAGTTAAAAGGAGATGTATCGTCAACAGGTTTCTTTAGAATTGATGGCATTGTTGAAGGTAATGTAAAAACTCCCTCGAAAGTAGTTTTGGGAAAAACAGGAGTAATTATTGGAACTCTTACTTGTGAAAATGCTGATATTGAAGGCAAATTTGAAGGTACCCTTCAGGTTTCTGGAACACTTTCTTTAAGATCTACAGCAGTAATAGAAGGAGATGTAACAGTTGGAAAATTAGCAGTTGAGCCCGGTGCCACAATGAATGCCTCTTGCGTGATGCAGGACGGAAAAACAAAAAGCGCGGTTACCACAAACCAAACGCCTATAGAAAATTCTAAGACACACCCTTTTGATCGCCAACAACGCATTAAAAAAGCTACCGTTGATAGCGATCTAGACGATTAAACTTCTCTAAAATGGCCGATAAAAAAGATAATGGAATAAAAAGATGGGCCATTTTGTCTGGCATCGGTATACAGATGGGCGTTATTATTTATCTTTTTGTGAAATTGGGACAATGGCTAGATGGCAAATATTCTGAAGGCGGAAAAACATTTCTTATCATTTGTACGCTCGTGGGCGTTGCAGCGTCACTTTTTTTGGTAATAAAACAGACCAATAAACTCAACTCATAGATTTTTTTTGATGAAAAAAACTACTTTCAAATTTTTGATGGTTCTTTTATTGGTAGTGACAATAGTCTTTGTTGCACACCTATTTATACTTCAAAATATGGGGTTGCAAATTTTTGCAGATAGAATTGTACTTTCTTATTTAGTAAATTATGCCTTGGCAGCTAGCATTTTAATCTTCATCCAATCAAAGTTCAACAAAAAAGCTTCACATACTGGGTTTATGTTTCTTGCAGGCAGCGGAATTAAATTCTTGGTTTTCTTTCTTGTATTCTATCCTTTTTATAGAGAAGACGGAACGATGTCAACATCTGAATTTGCTGCTTTTTTTGTGCCTTACGCCACTTGTTTGATTTTAGAAGTTGCATTTCTTTCAAAACAGCTTAATAATCAGGAATCTTAGCAGATTTCTTCCGAAGAAAAAAACTCAAAAAATAGTTTTTTCTTTCTCAGAAAGAAATGTATTTTTGCACCGATTTTAAGGACACCGTTATTTGTTCAAAGATGCAAAGAAAAACATTGATTAGAATACTCTCAGTTTTATTGTTTATTGTTTCTTTCTCAGCCATAGCCCAAGAAGAGCACGGCATGGAGGTTAAGGAAGTAGCTCCGGGTGAAACTGGAAGTAAAACAAAAAAAGAAGAAATAAAGGAATTTATCAATCATCACTTGCTAGATTCGCACAGTTTCAACCTATTTGGATCTACCAATGAAGAAACAGGTGAAACACACCATTATGGTTTTCCGCTTCCAGTAATTATCTGGGATGAAGGGCTTCATACCTTTATGTCTTCAGAATTTGGGCATGGCGAAGAAATAGTTGAATCTAACGGAAAATACTACGCCCTTCACCACGAAAAAATTTACCGAACTAATGCTGAAGGCACTTTAAATTATGATGCCGAACACGGCGATCATCCAACAAACGTGCGTCCGGTAGATTTCTCAATCACCAAAAGTGTTATAATGATGCTTGTGGTTGGTCTTTTGCTTATTTGGTTATTTCGTAGTCTTGCAAAAAGTTATGCGAAAAACGGAAGTATTCCAACAGGTATGGGCCGTTTCTTTGAACCTATCGTACTTTACATTCGCGATGATATTGCTATTGCAAACATTGGAGAGAATAAATACAAAAAATACATGCCATTCCTATTGACCGTATTTTTCTTTATATGGTTTTTAAATATGTTTGGCCTTACGCCACTTGGTGTAAACGTTACGGGAAATATTGCGGTTACAACAGCTTTGGCGCTAATCGTTTTCTTGATAACAACTTTTACCGGCACAAAAGATTACTGGAAACATATTTTTGATCCACTTGGCGACGGAATGCCGTGGGCTGGAAAAATATTAATTTACATCATTCTCGTTCCTATTGAAATTTTAGGGCTTTTCATTAAACCTTTTGCACTACTTATACGTTTGTACGCAAACATGACAGCGGGCCACGTAGTATTGATGAGCTTGATCGGGTTGATATTTATTTTTAAAAGCTGGATTGGCGGCCCATTGTCTTTTGGACTTTCTTTTGCCATTTCACTTATTGAATTATTGGTAGCATTGCTACAAGCATATATTTTTACAATGTTGGCAGCCTTGTATTTTGGTTTTGCAAGCGAAACGCACGCAGAGCACGAAGCGCATGAAGGCGAAATTCAGCATTTATAAAAGACGGTTGTCTCCTCGAGCGCAGTCGAGAGGTTTTTTAAAACGAGTGTTTAATTTTTAATAAATATATATTATGGAAATTCCAAGTATTGTAGGAGCAGGTTTAGCAGTAATCGGTGCCGGTATCGGTATCGGTATGATTGGTGGGAAAGCTATGGAAGCTATCGCACGTCAGCCAGAAGCTTACGGAAAAATTCAAACAGCAATGCTTATTGCAGCGGCGCTTATTGAAGGTATCGGTTTTGCAGCGATTTTCGCTGGATAATCAAAAAAACTAACAAACGGCTGTGACGGTTGGTTACAGCTGTTTGTTAAAATTTAAAATTGAGCATAAGGTTAAATTAAATAAATATCCGCCACAGCGGACGTTGATATGGAAAAATTAATTAACGACTTTTCATTCGGACTTTTCATCTGGCAAATAATCATATTTGTGTTGTTGCTTTTTTTGCTTCGCAAATTTGCATGGAAGCCCATCTTGAACGCGGTTAACGATCGTGAAGAAGGAATTAAAAATGCATTGGATTCTGCTGAAAAAGCAAAACTTGAAATGCAAAACCTTCAAGCAGATAACGAAAAATTATTGCAAGAAGCACGTGTAGAACGCGAAATGATGATGAAAGAAGCGCGCGAGATTAAAGCAAAAATGATTGCTGACGCTAAAGAGGATGCCAAAACTGAGGCTGACAAAATGGTAGCCCAAGCTCAAGCAGCTATTGAAAGCGAAAAGAAATCTGCTATCGCAGAATTGAAACAACAAGTAGCAAGCCTTTCATTGGAAATTGCAGAAAAAGTAGTAAAACACGAACTTTCCGATAAAGACAAGCAATTGAAACTTGTTAATGAAATGTTGGGCGACGCTAAATTAAACTAATACCCAAATGAGCAGAGCAGCGATACGATACGCGAAAGCAATTTTGCAGAAAGCAAACGAAAACAACACAGAAGCTGTTTTGTTTGGCGATATGCAATCTGTTTACTATACCATTGAGGGAAGTAGGGAATTGCAAACAGTACTTCAAAGTCCTGTAATAAAAGCCAATGATAAAAAAGAGGCTTTATTAAAAATTTTCAGTGGGCAATCAGAAATTACCCATTCACTTATCACTTTATTGGTGGCAAACAAACGTACGCCATTATTAGGAAAAGTGGCTAAAAGCTTCGTTGATCTTTACAATGAACAAGAAGGAGTTAAAGTAGCAACCGTAACTACAGCTGTTCCACTTTCTGATGAATTGGAAAGAAAGGTAATGGACAAAGTAAAAGAATTGACCGGAAGTGAAAAAGTTACACTTAGAAGTGAAATAGACCCAGCTATTATTGGAGGGTTTATCCTTCGCGTTGGTGATATTCAATACAACGCGAGTATCGCGAACCAATTAGGAAATATAAAAAGAGAATTTAGTAAATCAATATAGTCCTTCGCGTAAAGCTTCGGACTACAAATATTAAGTCAAGTTATAGTACGATGTGAAGTTGAGGATGAAATCTGAAATCTAGCATCTAAAATCTAAAATCAAAATGGCAGAAGTAAAACCAGCTGAAGTATCAGCAATATTAAAGCAACAACTTACAGGCTTTGAAGCAACTGCTTCCCTGGATGAAGTAGGAACTGTTTTAACCGTAGGTGATGGTATTGTTCGTGCATACGGACTTTCAAACGCTCAATATGGCGAATTGGTAGCTTTCGATAGCGGTCTTGAAGGTATTGTATTGAACCTTGAGGAAGACAACGTAGGTATTGTACTTTTAGGTCCTTCAAAAGGAGTAAAGGAAGGTTCAACTGTTAAACGTACTCAGCGTATTGCTTCGCTTCAAGTAGGTGAAGGTATCGTTGGCCGCGTAGTAAACACATTGGGTCTGCCTATTGACGGAAAAGGACCAATAACTGGTGAAACTTATGAAATGCCTTTGGAGCGTAAAGCACCAGGAGTTATTTATCGTCAGCCAGTAACTGAACCACTTCAAACTGGTATTAAGGCAATTGATGCAATGATTCCCGTAGGTCGTGGCCAACGTGAGCTTGTTATTGGTGACCGTCAAACAGGTAAATCTACCGTTTGTATCGATACCATTTTGAACCAAAAAGAATTTTACGATGCAGGTGAACCTGTATATTGTATATATGTTGCGATTGGGCAAAAAGCTTCAACAGTTGCAAACATTGCACAAGTATTAGAAGAAAAGGGCGCTTTAGCATATACTACAATTGTAGCTGCTAACGCTTCAGATCCTGCTCCAATGCAGGTTTATGCTCCATTTGCAGGTGCTGCAATTGGTGAGTACTTCCGTGATACTGGTCGTCCAGCGTTAATCGTTTTTGATGATCTTTCAAAACAAGCGGTTGCCTACCGTGAAGTTTCCCTTTTGCTTCGTCGCCCACCAGGACGTGAGGCTTATCCTGGAGACGTTTTCTTCCTTCACTCAAGATTGTTGGAGCGTGCTGCGAAGGTAATTGCTGATGATGGTATTGCAAAAGAAATGAACGACCTTCCAGAATCATTGAAAGGAATTGTAAAAGGTGGTGGTTCATTAACCGCACTGCCTATTATTGAAACACAAGCGGGTGATGTTTCGGCGTATATCCCTACAAATGTAATTTCGATTACCGATGGTCAGATTTTCTTAGATGGAGATTTGTTCAACGCGGGGGTTCGTCCAGCTATTAACGTAGGTATTTCGGTATCGCGTGTGGGTGGTAACGCTCAAATTAAATCGATGAAAAAAGTAGCAGGTACCTTGAAACTGGATCAAGCAGCTTTCCGTGAATTGGAAGCGTTTTCTAAATTCGGTTCAGACTTGGATGCAGCAACTTTAAACGTAATTGAAAAAGGTAGACGTAACGTAGAAATTTTAAAGCAAAATGAAAACGATCCTTACACGGTAGAAGATCAAATTGCGGTTATTTATGCAGGTTCTAAAAACTTGATGCGTAGCGTTCCTGTAGATAAGATTAAAGAATTTGAAAGAGATTACCTTGAAATGCTAAACGTAAAGCACAGAGATACGCTTAACGATTTGAAAGCAGGTAAACTTACTGATGATGCAATTGATGTATTGACGTCTGTTGCCAACGATCTTTCAGCGAAATATAAAAAGTAGTTAGATTTTAGTATTGAGTATTGAGAATTTTAGTCTCAGTACTCAATACTAAATACTCAATTCTATAAAAGAATGGCGAATTTAAAGGAAATTAGAAACAGAATATCATCCGTTGGTTCAACGATGCAGATTACCAGTGCCATGAAAATGGTATCTGCCGCCAAGTTGAAAAAGGCGCAAGACGCCATTACCGCAATGCGTCCCTATTCTGAAAAACTTACCGAACTTTTGCAAAACTTAAGCGCCACACTTGATGCCGATACCGGAAGCAAGTATTCTGACCAGCGCGAGGCGAACAAAATTTTGGTTGTTGCCATTACCAGTAACCGTGGTTTGGCGGGAGCTTTCAATAGCAATATTATAAAACAATCTCGTAATTTGGCGTTAAATACTTACGCTGGTAAGCAAGTTGATTTTATGACTCTTGGAAAAAAGGGTAATGATATTCTTAAGAAAACTGGAACTATATTCGAAAATAACAACGGTATTTTTGATGATCTTTCTTTTGAAAATACTTCAGAAATCGCTGAAAAATTAATGCTGCTCTTTTCCGAAGGAAAATATGATAAAATTGTAATTGTGTATAACAATTTCAAAAACGCCGCGACTCAAGTAGTGATGACAGAGCAGTTTTTGCCAATTCTACCTCCAAAACTAATTGAAGGTCAAGAATCAAAAACATCTGAAACCTTCTATATTTTTGAACCTTCAAAAGAAGAAATTGTTGAAGCGTTGATCCCAAAGAGCTTAAAAACACAATTGTTTAAAGCACTTCGTGATAGCGTTGCCAGCGAGCACGGTGCACGTATGACTGCCATGCACAAAGCAACAGATAACGCAACGGAGCTTCGCGATGCATTAAAACTTCAATACAACAAAGCGCGTCAAGCCGCTATTACCAATGAAATCCTTGAGATAGTTGGTGGTGCAGAAGCATTGGCCGGATAATAAATTATAAATACTCTTTTAAAAGCCTTTCGTTTTCGAAAGGCTTTTTTTATGGTGAAATATTTTAATTATCTTCATTAAAAATTTGACCAATGAAAACACTACTTTTTCTTTTCACTTTTCTTTTTTGTTCCATAACATTCGCTCAAAATCAAAAAAGCGAAATGATTCTCTCTATAGCACTTTCTCCCTATCCAACCACAACCAACAATGAAGACGATTTTGGAGCAATCGGTTTGGCTAGTTTTGAGTTTTTTGTTTCAAATAAAGTTTCGCTGTCAGGAAGTTTTTTTACTTCAAATAATACTTTAGTAAAAGATAATAGCGGTGTTACAATCCATTCCTATGGGTTTATGCCTTCTATTCACTATTACTTCGTAAACAAAGAAAAATGGAATGTTTTTGCACAAGTAGGCTACGGTTTCGGATTTGAAGATCAAACACAGGGTTATATTGAAAACAGTGCGCTTACCATTTATAATATTGGTCCTGGAGCACACTATAGAATAGGAGAAAAGTTATATTTAAAGCTTCTCTTACCTTATTTTAATGCACAAAATATTACCTTAAATGTCGATGCTGCAGATGGAATTGCGGTATTTTTAGGTCTCGCGTTTAAATTGTAATTTTAAGGAATGATGAAAAACCTAAAAATATTAATCACGCTTTTTGTGGTGCCGTTATTTTTGTTCAGCTTTTCCAACTGTGGTGGAACACAGGAAGTGTCTATAAAAAAAACATTGACTCAAAATCCACCATTTAAAATAGCTGACGCATACTATCAAAATTGGGTTGCAGGGGTAAAAGACGGTGGCTCCGGAACTAACATTCATATTACTTTTAATGAATTAGATCCTGATGTGATTATTCAAAACATCTATTTCAGAAATCAAATGCTTGAGGCAAAAGGCAATATCAATGAACCCTCTAACTATGTTGGTTATCTTAAAAATGATGCTCCACGCGACGTTATTATGGACGCTGATCCAATGAAAGAAGCGCAGAACACGCCTATAAAAAAATTTTCTTTTGAATTGGAAAATAACCAAGCAGTGGTGGAATATTGGTTTAATGGGAAGAAGAGTTATTATAAAATTTTAAATCTTTCCCAAAAGGAAATGATTCCATATCCACAAGCCAATCCGCACGAATAATTATGAAAACAATTAATCTCCAAGATAAGTTTTCAACTTTTAAGCAACATTGGCATCCACATCAAATAGCGATTGTAGACAATATGCAAGTGCTTTTGGCCAAATTGAAAGATGAATTTGTTTGGCACAAACACGAGGAAGAAGACGAGCTATTTTTTGTGCAAAAAGGAACTTTGGAAATGCATTTTCGTGATAAGATTGAAATTGTAAAAGAAGGTGAAATTATTGTAGTTCCCAAAGGAGTTGAGCACTGTCCAAAAACTTTAAAAGGAGAAGAAGTGCACGTACTTCTATTTGAAAAACTTTCCACAAAACACACTGGTAATGTAACTTCGGAAAAGACCGTTGCCGAATATCCTAAAATCTAAACTATGAAAATCCTTCACCTCGATAACAACCATTTTTTATTACTGAAAATGCTGGAGGAAGCTGGTTTTTCAAATGAAGAAAATTACAAAGCCTCAAAACCTGAAGTGGAAGAAATAATTTCTAATTACGATGGAATTGTAATCCGAAGCCGCTTCAATATTGACAAACAATTTCTTGATGCTGCCAAAAACTTGAAATTTATAGCTCGCGTTGGCGCCGGTTTGGAAAGCATCGATACAGAATATGCAGAAAATCTTGGCATCACATTAATAGCCGCTCCCGAAGGCAATAGAAACGCTGTAGGCGAACATGCTCTGGGAATGCTTCTTTCGCTATTCAACAACCTAAATAAAGCCGACAGAGAGGTTAAAAATGGTCTATGGAACCGTGAATCAAACCGTGGCGTTGAACTGGAAGGAAAAACAGTCGGAATCATCGGTTACGGAAATATGGGGAAAGCTTTCGCAAAAAAACTGAAAGGTTTTGATTGCGAAGTGCTTTGTTACGATATTCAAGAGAATGTAGGTGACGAAAATGCCAAACAAGTTTCTTTAAAAGAACTGCAACAAAAAGTTGATGTTTTGAGCCTTCACACGCCTTGGACGCCATTGACCGACAAGATGGTAGATTCAAAATTTATCAATTCCTTTTCAAAATCATTTTGGCTTATAAATACCGCCCGTGGGAAAAGCGTGGTTACTGCTGATTTGGTTTCAGCATTAAAATCTAGAAAAATTCTAGGTGCCGGACTTGATGTTTTGGAATTTGAAAAACTTTCTTTTGAAACACTTTTTGATTCTGATAATATGCCGAATTCTTTAAAAGAACTATTCACGATGGACCATGTAATTTTAAGTCCGCATATTGCTGGATGGACTTTGGAAAGCAAAGAAAAACTCGCAAAAGTAATTGCTCAAAAAATTATTCAAAATTTTAAAAACTAATAAAATGAAAAAGAGAGTAACTGGTATTGGCGGAATTTTCTTCAAAACAAAAGATCCCGATAAAACACGAGATTGGTACAAAACACACTTGGGATTTGACACGAATGACTATGGTAGCACTTTCAATTGGCAGAATGAAAATGGTGAAAAATGCACAACGCAATGGAGCCCGTTTAAAGCTGATACCAAATATTTTGCTCCCAGTGAAAAAGAATTTATGATGAATTATCGTGTTGAAAATTTAGAAGAACTGCTGAAAGTATTAAAAGAAGAAGGGGTTACAATAGTAGGTGAAATGGAGACTTATGATTATGGAAAATTTGGATGGATTCTCGATCCCGAAGGAAACAAAATTGAACTTTGGGAACCTGCAGATGAAACAATCTTATAATTTTTATACATTTATTACCCTTTAAAAATCAGATAATTAAAACAATGGAACAACAAAATTCAGAATACGATAGCACCAAAAAGCGCAGGGAAGATGCCACAGATAGTTTTGAGCAACAGGCAAAGCATACCGCCAATGAGTTTAAGGAAGAGTGGAATAAAATTTCACACTCACAAGAAAATAAAAAAATTCTGGCTGGGGTTTTAGCTTTGGTTGTTGGATACTTTGGAATTCACAAATTTATTTTAGGCTATAATAAAGAAGGATTTTTGCAAATTGTTTTAACATTCATGTGTGGAATAGGTGCAATTATAGCACTAATTGAAGGAATTTTATATCTCACAAAAAGCGACGAAGAATTTTACCAAACTTATCAAATAGGGAAAAAAGGATGGTTCTAAAAATTTAAAAGCCTTTGGATTTTTCAAAGGCTTTTTTATATACTTAAATGAAAATAATATGAGCAAGTATGGAGTAATACCCGCAATGAGCTATAAAGATGTCAACGCTGCGGTTGATTTTTTAACCAATGCTTTTGGGTTTAAGGAACACTTCGTTTATAGAGATGAAAATAATTTAGTACATCACGCTGAACTTTCTTTGGGTAATGCGATGGTTATGATTGGTCCGCAACGTGCAGAAAGTGAATTCGGAAAAATGACGGGCACGCCTGCACAAGCCAATGGATTGAATACCCAAACAGCATATATTATTATTGATGAAGTTGACGATCATTACAACAATGCAAAAGCAAATGGTGCCCAAATAGTTATGGATATTAAGAATGAAGACTACGGTGGTCGTAGCTACAGCTGCAAAGATCCCGAAGGTTACATTTGGAGCTTTGGAAGCTATAATCCCTACCAATCAAAATAAAAGATATGATTTTTGATACAGCTTTTCTTACCGGTTTCGCCCTTTTGTTGCTCAGAATAATTATTGCCATCGTGTTTTTCTCAAGTGGAAAGAGCCATGTTCAGAAACCAAAAGAAAGAGGAGAAAGCATCGGGATGTCGCCAACCGCAACCACTATTTTAGGACTTGCCGAAATAGTTGGCGCCGTTTCAATTGCCTTTGGAGTTTTTACACAAATTGGTGCATTACTAATTATGGGCGCGATGTCCGGAGCTCTGTATAAAAAGATCTTCGTGTGGAAAACGGGTTTTTATGAGGATAAAGGCTACGGCTGGCATTACGACCTTCTTTTATTTCTTGGTGCTTTCGTGATTTTCGCTACACACGGCGGAAGTTTGATTCTTTTTTAATCCTTCTTAAGAACTGCCACTATTTGAGATACATTTTTATTTTCAAAAAAATAAATTGTTTTCACCAAATATTTCAGTACCCAACTTTTTTGGGTAATCAATTTCTCGGCAAGTATTGCTATAATTGTATCGCGGCTATTCAGTTCATCTATTTTATTTGGCGAAATATGATATTGGTTTGCGAAAAGCCAAGCTCCATCCCGCGCGATGTTTATACTGAAACTAACTAACTTATCTTCACGACCTTTTCCAAATTTGTCTAACAAACCAAACAAAGGTGAAACGGAAATAATTTTTGATTCTACATTCGCAATCATAGAACCCAAAATAGCGTTAATCTTATTGAAATCGTTTTCAAAATCCATTAACTCACCATCGTCACCAACGGTCTGTGCAACGGCAATTCCCAAATCTAAATTTATATGCGCGTTGATGCCTAGGAGCAGATGTTGCATAACCAATAGTTTTCCATTTTTCGCAGCTTCAAATGCATTTTTCCAGCTTTTTGTGAAAGAATTATTAGCGCCCAAAGATTCGTAAGCATCAATATATCTATTGGCGAAAAGCACGTCCAGTTTTTCCATTCGTGGGTTATTTTCAAATTCATTATTGTGAATTCCTTCTTTTATGCGAATGGTTACTTTTCTGTATAAAATAGGAAAATAGGCCATGCAGGAATTATTGACACATTCTTTTTCAATAATTGAATCGAGGGCTGAAATTACTTCATCTATGGTTTTAGGTAGCATATTTAAATAGTTAGCATTTACGAAGTTATGCTATTTTGAAACTATTTTTTAAAGTGAGGAAAGAAAGTTGAATTTATTTATCTCCGTTTTGGGAGTCTGAATATTTTTTTTCCAGTTCTGCTTGAAATTCTTCCATAACAGGTTTCACGGTACTTTCCGGTAAATCTGCAATGCGAATGTACATTAAACCATCTACCGCATTGTTGAAAAGTGGATCAACATTAAAGGCCACAACTTTGGCATTTTGCTTGATGTATTTTTTTATAAGCACAGGCAAACGAAGATTTCCTGGCTCCACTTCGTCAATTATTTTGTCAAATTTATTAAGGTCTGCCTCGCTTTCATCAAAAATGAAATCCTTATCGGCATCTTTTAATTTTACTTTGTATTCCTTTTTCGGATTAATGTATTGCGCTACATACGGATCATAATAGTTTGATTTCATAAACTCAATCATCAAACTTTTAGAGAACTCGGAAAACTTGTTGCTTATGCTTACGCCACCAATTAAATATCTGTGTTCGGGATAACGAAGTGTTGTGTGCACGATTCCTTTCCATAGCAAGAATAGCGGCATTGGGCGAAGTTGATATTCCTTAATAACGAAAGCGCGACCCATTTCGATGGATTTGCTCATCATCTCGTACAATTCGGGCTCAAAACGAAAAAGATCCTGCAAATAAAAACCATCAATCCCAAAACGCGGAAAAATTTCAGAACCTAAGCCCATCCTATAAGCTCCAGCCATTTTATGTGCATCATTATCCCAAAGAAACATATGGTGATAATAACTATCAAATTTGTCAAGGTCAGTACTATTGTTGGTGCCTTCACCCACCTCACGGAATGTAATTTCTCTTAGCCGACCAATTTCTTGAAGAATGTATGGAATTGAATTTGCTTCTGCCAAAAACACTTCATAATTTTTGCTTACAAGCAAGCGCTTGTCATTTTCGCGGAGCTTTTCTATTTCTGCTTCCATCGCCTTTAGTGGAATTGGACCCGCTATTTTTTTCGGAGGTTTCGGGAATTTTAGTGTTTTAGGAATATTGTCCAACAATTTTTTCTTCTGAAAAGCATTCGAAAGCATATAGGTTTTCTTCCGCAAAAACTCAGTAAATACAGACAATGTCGGGTGTTCTTTTTGATCTTCAACCGAAATAGCGTTTCCTATCCGCACTTTTATTAACCGTTCTTTTTGAGTCAAAAGCTCCGAAGGCAATTTAGCGGTTCGCAAAGTGTCGCTCATTTTTGCCAATCTATAGAACAGTTTGCTATTTTTTGCGTGGAAATATATTGGTACAACGGGTACTTCAGCCTTTTTCACCAATTTCATCGCGGCTTCTTCCCAAGGTTTATCAACCAATAATTTGCCATCTCTATAAGTGGAAACCTCACCTGCTGGAAAAATCCCCAGGGGATGACCATCCTGTAAATGCTTCAGTGCAGATTTAAAACCTGTAATGCTTGATTTTACATCTTTTCTGTCCTCAAAAGGATTTACAGGCATCACGTAAGGTTTCAGCGGTTCAATGCGATGCAAGAGGAAATTTGCAACAATTTTGAAATCTGGACGATGCTCCAATAATAATTTAAGTAATAAAATACCGTCAATTCCTCCAAGCGGATGGTTTGAAATTGTTATAAAAGCGCCTGTTTTCGGTATGCGGCGTAAATCTTCTTCTGGTATTTCAAATTTTATTTCAAACTCTTCAACTAGTGCATTTATGAATTCCAAATCATGTAAATGTTTGTTTTTATCATAAATTTTGTTGAGGGTTGTAATGTTCAAAATTTTCATTAAAGACCAGCCCAAAAAGGTGCCAAAAAAGCCGAATCTATCGACGTTTATTGTTTTTGCAACTTCCTTTGCATTTACTAATCCCATGAAATATTTTGGTTGTTTATATCCCACAAATATAACGAAAGCAAACGATACTATTCCTTAATTACCAACTGTACCGTTTCCTTGCTTTCCTGTTTTAAAAGAATGTTTTTATTTTCCGCAAGTGCCTTTACTTCAGTGGGGTTAAAATGGCGAATGGTGTAAAGTGTTACGTTTTCATTCCATTTTACACTGAATTTTTCTCGAAGCTTTGCAAGCAATGCCTCTAAATTGTTGAATTTGTCATTAACACAAACCGAAAAGCTAATGGCGGAATTTTGAATCATTTCAACTTTCATTTTGTGTTTGTGTAGCCATTTAAAAACGTCGCCAATATTATCTTCCATCATAAAAGAGAAGTCTAAAGAAGAAAGGGAGATTAGTACCAAATCCTTTTTCAAAATAAAACAAGAAGTATGTGGATCCAGCGTAACTCCTTTCCCAACACAGGTTCCAGGCGCTGTGGGATCTAAAAATGATTTCACGTAAAGCGGAATTTCCTTACGCTGCAATGGCTGCAATGTTTTTGGGTGAATTACCGAAGCACCATAAAAAGCAAGTTCAATTGCCTCACGGTAGCTTATGTGGTTCAGCAGCATAGTCTGCGTAAAATAACGTGGATCTGCATTCAGAACACCGGGAACGTCTTTCCAAATAGTAACACTTTCGGCATTTAAACAATACGCAAAAATTGCTGCGGTGTAATCACTTCCCTCACGACCAAGGGTAGTGGTGAAATTATTGGTGGTTTCTGATCCTAAAAAGCCTTGTGTAATGGTGATTCCCGTTAAATTCACTTTTTTCTGGATTTCCTTCTGAGTCGCCTCCCAATCTACATTTGCATCACGATAGCTTGCGTCGGTTTTAATACATTTTCGAACGTCTAAGAATTCATTCTTTAACCCAATTTCAGAGAGATATTTGGAAACTATTGCGCTGGAAACCATTTCGCCAAAACTCACAACTTGATCATACACGAATGCATGGTTCTTAGATTTGTTACCGTCTAAAAAAGAAGCCATTTTTGTAAACAATTCTGAAATGTTTTGATAAACGGAATGATTTGTATTTTCAAAGAGACCTTTTAAAATTTCAAGATGATATTCTTTAAATTCGGAAACGTATTCTTTACATTTAGCGGTGTCATCATTTAGATATTCAGAAATAACCTTTTCGAGTAAATTGGTTGTTTTTCCCATTGCGGAAACCACGATTACCAAGTTTTTCTCATTGGTGATTTTCAGTACCTCAGAAACATTTTTTACTCCGGCCGCATCTTTTATTGAGGCCCCTCCGAATTTGAAGATTTTCATTCAGATTATTTATTTTATGAATTCATATAATTATTCAGTCCTTTTTCATCCATATGAACAACCCGCCAAGTTTTTAAAACATTAGCTCCGCTGCGTTCATAGAAACGGATAGCACCGGTATTCCAGTCCAATACATCCCAAGCGACGCGTTTAAGGCCTTGATCGTGAGCAAATTTCATAACTTGCTTATAAAGTGCTTCGCCAATTCCGCTACCTCTTTTGGCTTCTTTTACGATTAAATCTTCTAAATGAAGGGTGCGTCCTTTCCAAGTTGAAAAGCGATAATAAACCAAAGCTGTTCCTACAATTTCTTCATCCATTTCTGCAACAAAACATATAAACAGAGGATTTTCGCCAAAACCTTCGCGTTCCAGATCTTGCACAGTTACTTCAACCGCTTCGGGTTCTTTCTCAAAAATTGCAAGCTCTTTTATAAGTTCCAAAACTTGCGGCATGTCGTCCTTTATAGCTTCTCTAACTGTCATAATCGTTTTTTTTGTTGATTTTGGGTTTAGATTTCTATTTCTATTTTGTTTTACCCCAACAAATATCGGTTCAATTTCTTAAAAATCCCGATATTTGCGTGAAATTCAGGAACCACTACAATCCAATGGCAAAAATAAATCAATCCCTCGGCGAGTTTATAATTGAAAACCAAAGTGAATTCAAATACTCTTCCGGAGAATTGTCGCGGCTTATCAATTCCATCCGTTTGGCAGCAAAAGTGGTAAACCACAAAGTTAACAAAGCCGGATTGGTGGATATTTTGGGAGCGGCCGGAGATATGAACATACAAGGCGAAGACCAACAAAAACTCGATGTTTTTGCGAATGAAGTTTTTATAAACACCCTTACAAATCGTGAAATTGTCTGCGGAATTGCTAGCGAAGAGGAAGATGATTTCATTACTATTAAAGGAAGAAACGAGAAAAACGACAATAAATATGTTGTACTTATCGATCCTTTGGACGGTTCTTCAAACATAGATGTAAATGTTTCCGTAGGTACTATTTTTTCCATTTTTAGAAGAATCACTCCTTCAGGAACCCCAGTTACCATTGAGGATTTTTTACAACCTGGCATTAATCAAGTGGCAGCGGGATATATAGTTTACGGCACTTCCACAATGATTGTTTATACTACGGGTTACGGCGTTAACGGTTTTACTTTAAATCCTGCTATTGGAACGTACTATCTTTCGCACCCCAATATGAAATTCCCTGAAACTGGAAGTATTTATTCGGTAAACGAAGGCAATTATGTCCATTTTCCACAAGGGGTAAAAGATTATATAAAATACTGCCAAAAGGAAGAAGAAGATCGTCCCTATACCTCAAGATACATAGGGTCTTTGGTTTCAGATTTTCATAGGAATATGATAAAGGGCGGCATTTATATTTACCCAAATACTTCAAAAAACCCCGATGGAAAACTAAGGCTATTGTACGAATGCAACCCAATGGCGATGATTGCCGAACAGGCAGGAGGTATGGCTAGCAATGGGTTTGAAAGTATTTTAAATATAAAGCCCACAAGTTTGCACCAAAGGGTTCCTTTTTTCTGCGGAAGTACTAAAATGGTAGAAAAGGCTGAGGAGTTTATGAGAAACGCCAAATAAAAAACCCGAAGCTTTCACTACGGGTTGCTTATTTCTTCAAGGAAGAATTAATCTTTTCTATTTAGCAAATAACGGTAATCTTCAAGGCTTAAGCCTCCGCTGTATATCGCAACTGATCTTTTTATTAAATCTCGTGCAATCTCGGTAGTGTAACCAAGACCGATAGCATATTTTTCAATTAAAAAGCGTTCGTGGTTGTCAATTTCGTGATCGGCGAAAATCATTTCGAAAAGATCGTGAATTCGTTCCAATCTTTTTTCAGAATCATTGGGTGGGTTAATTGGATATTTCCCCGGGTTTTTTAAAATCTCGGTATATTCGGCCTCTTCAATATCAAGTTTTCTGGCAAAACGCTTTAGCATTTTCTCTTCCTCTGGATTCAGTTCACCGTTAATAGAAGCAATATTTGCAATAGAAGCAAAGTGACCTACATTTCGGGAATGCTCCCCACTTTCGAATAAATCTGTAAATGACATAATTTGGTTTTTATGCTGCAAATATAAAATTTGTAATCCATTTTACCATTCTTATTCCTGCTGAAAAATATCACAACCTAAACTTTTCTTAATTGCTAATAAATTATTTATCAAAAGTGTAATTTTATTGTGCTAGTGAAAAGAAATTTATGACTCAACCACTTCTTGTTTTTAACGATAAAGGTATTTACTGCGAAAAAGCCAACGTTTATATCGATGCTTGGCGGCCTGTGGATAAATGCATAATCACCCACGGCCACGCCGATCACAGTCGTTGGGGGCATAAACAATATATTACACACACCAACAATGTTCCCATAATTAAGCATCGCTTGGGAGATATTTCAGTCACTGGAAAGGCGTGGAATGAAACTTTCACAATAAACGGTGTTAAATTTTCACTGCATCCCGCCGGACATATTATTGCTTCGTCACAAGTTCGTGTTGAATACAAAGGTGAAGTTTGGGTTTTTACGGGCGATTTTAAAACTGAAGATGATGGTTTGGCCGAAGTTTACGAACCGGTAAAATGCCACACGTTTATTACGGAATGTACTTTCGGTTTGCCTGCCTTTAAATGGGAACCACAAGCCGAAGTTTTTAAAGATGTAAACGAATGGTGGGCAACCAATAAAAGTGAAGGCAGAACTTCGATTCTATTTGGCTACAGCTTAGGAAAAGCGCAGCGAATATTGAAACATTTGGATACTTCCATCGGAAAAATTTACACACACGGCGCCGTTGAAAATATGACTGAAGTGGTTCGCCCTTTTTACGACTTGCCCGAAACTACTTTAATAACACGCGATACCTCAAAAGAAGAAATAAGAGGAAACATAATCGTAGCACCGCCCAGCGCCCACGGTAGCACTTGGATTAGAAGATTCGTGCCATATGTTACTGCTTCTGCAAGCGGATGGATGACTTTTCGCGGCGCACGAAGAAGAAGAGCAGTTGATCGCGGATTTGTGTTAAGCGATCACGCCGATTGGGAAGGTTTGCTTTCTGCAATTGAAGCGACGGGTTGCGAAAAAATTATCGCCACGCACGGATATACTGATATTTTTTCACGCTATTTAAGGGAAGAATTGGGTTACGACGCTCGAACTGAAAAAACGCAATACGAAGAAGAAAGTTCTGAAACCGAAAAGAAAATAGATAACGAAGATTAAACTGTGAAAGATTTCGCCCAACTCATAAAAAAGCTTGACAGCACAAACAAAACCAATGAAAAAGTGGCGGCGCTTACTGCTTATTTTCAAAATGCAAATGATGAAGATAAACTTTGGACAATTGCCATACTCTCGCATCGACGGCCGAAACGACCCGTAAATACTACATTACTTCGACTTTGGGCTACGGAAATTAGCGGTATTCCCCTTTGGCTTTTTGAGGAAAGTTATCATATTGTTGGCGATTTAGCGGAAACCATTGCATTGATTTTACCAACTTCCGAGGAGCATTCCGAGAAATCACTTTCACAATTCGTTTCAGAAATTATAGAATTGCGAACCCTTTCCGAAGAAGAAAAGAAGAAATATCTGCACGATAATTGGTTGGCTCTTAATTATTTTGAACGTTTCGTTTTTAATAAAATTCTAACGGGAAGTTTTCGAATCGGCGTAAGCCAAAAACTAATGACACGCGCCCTTTCCAAAGCCACAGGAATTGATGAAGATATTCTCGCTTATAAATTAATGGGCGATTGGACGCCAGAAAAAACTACTTATAAAAAGCTAATCCTCGAGCAAAATGAGGAAGATTACCTCAGCAAACCCTATCCATTTTATTTAGCGTATGCTGTTGAAAATAATTTTCAAGAGGATTTGGGTCCAATTTCAGATTGGAGTTTTGAGCACAAATGGGATGGCATCCGAAGTCAAGTAATCATCAGAAATGACGAGGTTTTTGTGTGGTCGCGCGGGGAAGAATTGGTGACTGATAAATATCCCGAGTTTCAAGAATTTTTGAAAGCAGTCCCAAATGGAACTGTAATTGACGGCGAAATCCTTCCGTTTGGAGAAGGGGAAATTGGTAATTTCAATGCACTTCAAACTCGAATTGGAAGAAAGAATATTTCAAAAGCACTTTTACAGAAAACACCTGTAATCCTAAATGCCTATGATTTGCTTGAGTGGAATGGCGAAGATATTCGGCAAAAACCATTTTCAGAAAGAAGAACGATTTTGGATGAATTAATTCAGAATATAAATAGCGAAGAAATCGGAATCTATTTAAGCGAAACAATGAATTTTGAAACGTGGGAAGAAGCTGCCGCGGAAAGAGACCTCTCACGGGAAAAGCGCAGCGAAGGTTTGATGCTAAAACGAAAGGATTCACCGTATTTGGTAGGAAGAAAAAAGGGCGATTGGTGGAAATGGAAAATCGATCCATTTACAATTGACGCGGTCTTAACCTACGCAATGCGCGGACACGGAAGGCGAGCCAACCTTTATACAGATTATACTTTTGCGCTTTGGGAAGATGGTGAATTGGTCACCTTCGCAAAAGCCTATTCAGGTTTGACCGACGCTGAATTTCGGCAAGTTGATGCGTGGATAAAACGAAATACATTGGAACGTTTTGGTCCAGTTAGAAGTGTAACGCCAGAACACGTTTTTGAAATTGCTTTTGAAGGAATCGCTGAAAGTAGTCGCCACAAAAGTGGAATTGCAACACGTTTTCCAAGAATACTTCGTTGGCGAAAAGACAAACCTATAGAAGAGGCAAATACACTTTCTGACCTAAAAGCGCTAATACCAAAATGAAACAAGCTGAACTCATTTCAATTGCGGAGGATTGGTTTCATTCAAAAGATTGGAAATCATTTCCATTTCAACAAAAAACGTGGAAAGCCTTTCTCGATGGCAAACACGGCTTGCTAAACGCGCCAACAGGAAGCGGGAAAACGTATGCGCTATGGTTTCCAATTGTGTTGCAATATTTAAAGGAAAATCCTAATTACAAAACTAAACACACCAAAGGCATTAAAGCCATTTGGATTACGCCTTTACGCGCACTTTCTGTAGAAATTCAGCAAGCAGCACAACGTGTTGCGGATGATTTGGAAACGGGATTGACAGTAGGAATTCGTACCGGCGACACTTCACAAAGTGATCGCGCAAAACAAAAAAGGGAAATGCCCGATTTGTTAATCACCACGCCCGAAAGTTTGATGCTTTTACTGGCGTCAAAAGGGTATGATAAAACCTTTAAAACGTTGACCGCTATTGTTGTGGACGAATGGCACGAACTTTTGGGGAGCAAACGAGGCGTTCAAATGGAATTGGCGCTTTCACGATTAAAAACTGTTTCACCACATTTAAGAATTTGGGGAATTTCGGCAACTATTGGAAATCTTGAAGAAGCGCAGGATGTGCTGTTGGGAATGGATCCAGAATTCAGAAAAAATTCAATTTTAATTAAAGCAAATCAAAAAAAGAAAATCGAGGTACGATCAATTATTCCAAAAAAAATGGAAACTTTTCCATGGCGTGGACATTTGGGATTGCACCTTTTGGAAGAAATTATTCCTATTATAAAAGCTAGTAAAACCACTCTAATTTTTACAAATACACGAGGCCAATGCGAAATTTGGTTTCAAAAAATTCTTGAAAAACATCCAGAATTCGCGGGTGAAATCGCGATGCACCACGGAAGTATCGGTAAAGACACACGACTTTGGGTGGAGCAGGCAATTAGAAACGAATCTTTAACCGCAGTGGTTGCAACTTCCAGTTTGGATTTGGGAGTCGATTTTGCGCCCGTGGAAACCGTAATCCAAATAGGTGGGCCGAAAGGAGTTGCTAAATTCCTGCAACGGGCCGGGCGAAGTAATCATAGACCAGGCGAGCCTTCGGTGATTTACTTTTTGCCCACTCACGCTTTGGAATTGTTGGAAGCTTCCGCTTTAAAAAGAGCTGTAAAAGATGAAGTGGTTGAAGATAGAATCCCGTATTTACTCAGTTTCGACGTATTGATTCAATATTTGGTAAGCCTCGCTGTAGGCAACGGATTTTTTCCGAAGGAAATTTTCCCCGAAATTAAAAACACCTTTTGTTTTCAGGGAATTACCGAGGAACAATGGAATTGGTGCCTAAATTTTATCACTTTGGGAAGCCAAAGTTTAAAGGCTTACGATGAATATAAAAAAGTGGAAGTCACGCCAGAAGGCCTTTTCAAAGTGGAGAGCAGACAAATTGCAATGATGCATCGGCTTTCAATCGGTACAATTGTGAGCGATTCGATGATGCTTGTAAAATACGTTTCTGGCGGTTTTATAGGCACAATCGAAGAATGGTTTATAAGTAAATTAAAGATCGGTGATAGTTTTGTGTTTGCGGGACGGACTTTAGAATTGGTTCGACTTCGGCAAATGCAGGCGCAGGTGCGAAAATCTACAAAGAAATCAGGAAAAATAGCTAGCTTTTTGGGCGGTCGTTTACCGCTGTCTTCTCAAATGAGTAAAATTCTTCGGGAAGAAATGCAAAGCGAAGCAGACCATAAAAGAAACACGCCAGAATTAAAAGCACTGAGCGACATTTTTGACCGTCAGGAACGCGAAAGTATTGTTCCCGGAGAAAATGAATTTCTAATTGAAACCTTTAAAACCCGTGATGGATATCATTCCCTTTTCTATCCATTTGAAGGTCGGTTTGTGCACGAAGCAATGAGCAGTTTACTCGCTTACAGAATCAGTTTGCTGTCTCCCATTTCTTTTTCTTTGGCTTATAACGATTACGGTTTTGAACTGTTAAGCGATCAATGTTTAGATATTCAAACGGTCCTAGATAACAATCTTTTTTCTGCGGAATATTTATATCAGGATCTTCAAAAAAGTTTAAATTATACTGAATTGGCGCGTAGAAAATTTCGGGATATTGCAGTAATTAGTGGAATGGTTTTTCAAGGGTATCCAAATAAAGTTATTAAAACGAAGCATCTTCAGAGCAATAGCCAATTACTTTTCGATGTATTTCGCGATTATGAGCCGGACAATCTTTTGTATCTTCAGGCCTACCGTGAAACTTTTGAACATCAATTGGAAGAAGGGCGCTTGCGTCAAGTTTTGGAGCGTATTAGTTTCCAAAATATAATTTGGAAACAGTGCGAAAAAGCCACTCCGTTTAGTTTTCCCATAATTACAGATGGGCTACGGGCAAAACTTTCTTCTGAAAAATTGGCTGATAGAATTAAGAAAATGACATTGCTATTGGAAAAATGATTCAAAACATCAAAATACATAACAACAATTTTAATTTACACCCAAGCGGCGCCATCTTTTGGCAGAACAAAAAAATGCTGCTTATTGCCGACGTGCATTTAGGAAAAGTGTCGCATTTCAGGAAACACGGCGCGCCAGTTCCTGCAAAAGCAGCTTTTGAAAATCTTGAAAAACTTACTGAAATCAGTAATTATTTTCAACCGGAAACCATCTGTTTTTTGGGCGATTTATTTCATAGTAAACTGAATGAGGAATGGCAGGATTTTGAAAAATGGGTGGAGTATATAAAAGCTGAAATTATTCTAATTTCAGGCAATCACGATATTATTCCGAAATATTTATATGAAGATTTGGGGATAAAAGTCTTTGATGAATTGTTATTAGATGGTTTTCATTTAACCCACCATCCCACAGAAATAAAAGGAACTTTTAATTTTTCTGGACATATTCATCCGGGAGTACGAATGAGAGGTGTGGGCAGACAATATTTAAGATTTGCTTGTTTTTATAAATCTGAAAATCAACTTATTCTTCCCGCTTTTGGTAACTTTACGGGGAAACATATTTTAAAACCATCGGAGAGTGATGAGGTTTTTGCCATTGTAGAGGGAGAAGTAATTTGTGTTTCAAAATAACGATAGTGTCAGGTCGAGCTCAGTCGGGACCTAATTTTACGATAGAAATCCTAAGTTCTCGATTGCGATCGAATGGACATTAATAAATTTTTTTTATGAAAAAAACATTACAAATAGCCAACATCATTGCCTTCGTTGCAACAGTTTTTGTAAACTATCTTTCAAACACAAGAGCTATAAATGGCACCACTATTGGAGAAATTTCAAATTCATCAAAAAATCTTTTTACTCCAGCCGGATATGCTTTTTCCATTTGGGGACTTATTTATTTGATGCTGTTGGGATTTGTAATATATCAAAGCCGAAGTCTGTTTACAAAAGTGCGCGATGATGCGTTTGTTCTTCAAACTGGTTGGTGGTTTGTGCTTTCCTGCTTCGCCAATATTATGTGGATTACTTTTTGGCTTTATGGTTATATGGAATTCTCCATCCTCGCCATTTTCGTCTTGCTTTACTCACTGCTTAAAATTGTAATGAACAACCGAATGGAACTTTGGGATGCACCAATTTCCGTAATTGCTTTTCTCTGGTGGCCTTTCGTGTTTTATAGCGGTTGGGTTACGGTTGCAAGTATTGCAAATGTTGCGGCCTATTTAACGAGTACTGAATGGAACGCTTGGGGTTATAGTGAAGCTTCCTGGGCAGTTACAATGATTATAATAGCAGGAATAATAAATCTATTTGTTACCTGGAAACGAAATATGCGCGAATTCGCATTGGTTGGTGTTTGGGCTTTGGCAGCTATTGCCGTTGCCAATTGGGAAGTGAGCCAAACAGTTGCCTATGCTGCAATTGCTGTAGCAGCGGTTCTTTTTGTAAGTAGCAGTTATCACGCATTTAAAAATCGCGATACCAGTCCTGTGAATAAATGCAAAGAATATTTAAAAAAGACATAAGATTTAAGACCGCTTCGCTGAAAGATTTAAGACAAAAAATCAAAAATCTGCAATCGTTAATCATTAAACCATTCCCTTGATATCATTTCCCCAAGTAGGGTAGGCGAAAATCATTGCTTTTATGTTTTCCGTAGTGAGTTTTCCGCACATTGCGAGAACAAATAAATTGATCATTTCTCCAGCTTCGGAAGCAATAATATGCGCACCCAAAATCAAATTCCTATCTTTATCGACTATAGTTTTATATGCGTAAATCTCTTCGTTTACACGTTTTGCGTTGAACCACTTTGGAACGCTTTTATATTCCACAACAAAATCATAGCCCTTTTCCTTTGCTTCATCTTCTGTTAAGCCAATGGAAGCAACTTGTGGAATTGTAAAAACCACGGACGGAACAGGTGGAAAATCCAATTTCGTTTTGTTTTCTTTGCGAATATTTTCTGACACAATACGCGCTTCCTGAGAAGATACAGGCGTCAACGGCAAAGATCCGCTTGCCGAAACGTCACCACAGGCATACACACTTTTGTTGGTGGTATTCTGAAGATAATCATTCACGGAAATGCCACCTTTTTCAAAAGCAACATTTCCTTTTTCCAAATCCAGTTCGTCAATGGAAGGCACGCGGCCGGCAGTATTAAAAACCATTCGAGCATCAACAGATTCTGTTTTGCCGTTTTTTTGAAAGGAAACACGATAATTTTTTTGAAGTTTTTCCACTTTGGAAACCTGTGCATTGAAGATAAATTCTATTCCAAGTTTTTCCGAAGCTGTTGTGAGGTGCGAAACAATATCGGCTTCAAAAGGTGCGAGCGGCCGTTCTCCAAATTCCACAACAGTAACCTTCGCTCCACAACGAGCCGCAATATGTGCAAACTCCATCCCGATATAACCCGCGCCAACAAATACAATACTTTCGGGCAGTTCTTCCAATTCTAGAAAGTCGTCACTTATAATTAAATGTTCCCTTCCCGGAATTTTCAATTCCATTGGTTTTTGTCCCGTTGCGATTACAATTTTCTTAGCCTTAATCGTTTTTCCTTCAACAGAAAGTGTATTCTCATCAAGAAATTTCGGGGATTGATGATACATTTCAATTCCTGCTTCTTTCAAATCCCTTTCAGTAGCAAACGGTATTGCATCTGTAAATGTTGACTTAAATTTCTGAAGTGCCACCCAATCAATCTTTGGGACGGAAACTATTCCTTTTCCTTTTAAATTTTCAGAAAGTTGCATTGCTTCGGTAATTCCCACCAAAACTTTTTTCGGGTCGCAACCTCTGTTTGGACAAGTTCCGCCATATTCGCGGTTGTCTGCAATTGCTACTTTCATACCTTCGGCAGCACAATCATATGCCACGGTTTTACCGGCCGTTCCGGTTCCTATTACAAAAACATCGTATTCTTCTATTGCCATAGTCCGAAAATAGAGAAACACTTAAGTTATTTATGTTATCAAAATGATAAAGTTGAATTTTGCGCTTTGTAAAATAAAGCTACGTACTATCTTTGCCGCTCAATGAGCAAAACACTCGTTACTTCACTTTATTCAAAGTCTTCGCAAACCCGAAAACTGGGGGATACTATTGCCGAATCCCAATCAAACATTTCAGTTTCTGGCATTGTAGGCTCCTCGCTTTCACTGGTTTTAGCTGAGGTTTTTAAAACTTCGGAATTACCTTTTCTTTTTATTTTAAACGATAAAGAAGAAGCGGCCTATCATTTAAACGATTTGGAAAATCTTTTAGGCGACAAAAATGTGCTGTTCTACCCGGGAAGTTATAGGCGTCCGTACCAAATTGAAGAGACCGATAACGCCAATGTTTTGTTGCGAAGCGAGGTTTTAAACCGAATAAATTCCCGCAAAAAACCTGCCTTCATTGTTACGTATCCCGAAGCGCTTTTTGAAAAAGTAGTTACTCGAAAGGAACTGGAACGAAACACTTTAAAAATTGCAGTAAACGACCAACTTTCCATCGATTTTGTGAACGAGGTCTTGTTTGAATACAATTTCAAACGTACTGATTTTGTTACCGAACCGGGCGAATTTTCGGTTCGTGGGGGGATTTTGGATGTGTTCAGTTTCAGTAATGATGAACCGTACCGAATTGAATTTTTTGGTGATGATGTAGATAGCATTCGAACCTTTGATGTGGAAACACAGCTTTCTTTGGAACAGGTTAAAAAGGTTTCCATCATTCCAAATGTGGAAAACAAAATGATAGATGAAAACCGCGAAAGTTTTCTGAAATACATTGCTTCTAAAACGGTTGTTTTTCTTAAAAATGAAGAGCTTTTCAGCAGCGCTATCGACAATCTTTTCAAAAAAGCAATTGATGCTTTTAATGCAATTGATTCGGAAATAAAACGTGCAAAACCTTCGGAATTATTCTGTACTTCGGAATTGCTAAAAAAACAACTTGAAGATTTTACAGCAGTTCACATAAAGAATGGATCAGTTTCAGATTCATCTTCAATTTCATTTCACACAAAACCACAACCTTCATTCAACAAACAGTTTAATCTGCTGATTGAAAACTTGAATGAGAATACACAAAATGGTTTTAAAAACTATATTTTCTGTAGTAGCGAACAGCAGGCAAAACGCTTTCACGATATTTTTGAGGATGCTCAACAAAATGTAGAGCAGTTTGAAACTATTGTATTTCCGCTGTTTCAAGGTTTTATTGATGACGATTTAAAACTTGTTTGTTATACCGACCATCAAATATTTGAGCGTTATCATAAGTTTCAACTAAAAAACGGTTACGCCAAAAAACAAGCGATTACTTTAAAGGAAATTACCAATCTTGAAGTGGGCGATTATGTGACGCACATTGACCACGGAATTGGGAAATTTGGCGGTTTGCAAAAAATTGAAGTGGAAGGAAAAATGCAGGAAGCCATTAAACTTTTTTATGGCGAGCGCGATATCTTGTACCTCAGTATTCATTCGCTTCACAAGATTTCAAAATATAATGGTAAAGATGGACGAGAGCCCAAAATCTACAAATTAGGTAGTGATGCGTGGAAAAAACTCAAGCAAAAAACCAAAACCCGCGTAAAGGAAATCGCTTTTAATTTAATTGAATTATACGCCAAACGCCGAACCTTGAAAGGTTTCGCTTATGATCCAGATAGTTATTTACAGGCCGAATTGGAATCTTCTTTTATTTATGAAGACACGCCAGATCAAAGCACCGCCACGGAAGACGTAAAAAGAGATATGGAAAACGAACGCCCAATGGACCGTTTGGTTTGTGGCGATGTTGGTTTTGGAAAAACGGAAGTCGCCATTCGGGCAGCGTTCAAAGCGGTAGATAATGGCAAGCAAGTCGCTGTTTTAGTGCCGACGACTATTTTAGCGTTTCAGCATTTTAAAACATTTTCGGAACGCCTTTCTGAAATGCCCGTAAAAGTTGATTATCTAAACCGTTTTAGAACACCCAAAGAACGCAAAATAGTTCTCGAAGGCCTGAAAGATGGAAGATTGGATATTGTAATTGGCACCCACCAATTGGTCAGCAAAGCGGTTGAATTTAAAGATTTAGGGCTTTTAATTATTGATGAAGAACAGAAATTTGGCGTTGGTGTAAAAGATAAATTGAAAACCATTAAAGAAAATGTGGATACGCTCACGCTGACTGCAACGCCCATTCCGCGTACGCTTCAGTTTAGTTTGATGGCTGCGCGCGATCTTTCGGTAATTACTACGCCGCCGCCCAACCGTTATCCCGTGGAAACGCACGTTATCCGTTTTGGGGAAGAAAGTATTCGCGATGCCGTTCGCTATGAAATCTCACGCGGCGGACAGGTTTTCTTTGTTCACAATAGAATTGAAAACATAAAGGAAGTGGCTGGAATGATCCAACGTTTGGTTCCCGATGCGAAAATTGGCATCGGTCACGGGCAAATGGACGGGAAAAAACTAGAAGATTTGATGCTTCGTTTTATGAATAATGAATTTGACGTTTTAGTTTCCACAACCATTATTGAAAGTGGGTTGGACGTGCCGAATGCGAATACCATTTTCATCAATAACGCCAATAATTTCGGTCTTTCAGATTTGCACCAAATGCGTGGTCGTGTGGGTCGAAGTAATAAAAAAGCGTTCTGTTATTTCATCACTCCCGAATATTCTGCAATGACGGACGAAGCCCGAAAACGTATCACAGCTTTGGAACAGTTTTCAGAATTGGGAAGCGGTATCAACATTGCAATGAAAGATTTGGAAATTCGCGGTGCGGGAGATTTATTGGGTGGTGAGCAAAGTGGATTTATAAACGAAATTGGATTTGAAACCTACCAAAAAATACTTGCTGAAGCGATTGATGAATTGAAAGAAAAAGAATTCAAAAATCTTTACGATGAAACCGAAGGCCCGAAGAAGAATTTCGTAAAAGAAATGACGATTGATACCGATTTCGAATTGCTGTTTCCGGATGATTATGTAAACAACATTACCGAAAGACTCAATCTTTACACAAAATTGAATGAGCTGAAAAATGAAGCAGAACTTCAAAAATTCGAAAAAGAATTGTTGGACCGTTTTGGAGAAATGCCAAAACAAGCCGAAGATTTGCTGAACAGTGTTCGCATAAAATGGATTGCAATTTCTATGGGCTTGGAGCGGGTTATTATGAAGCAGAAAAAACTGGTTGGTTATTTTGTGGCAGATCAACAGAGTGGATTTTATCAAAGTCCTTCTTTCACAAAAGTGCTTCAATATGTACAAAGCCATCCACAAAAAGTAACAATGAAAGAAAAACAAACCCGTAACGGATTGCGATTGTTGTTGACTTTTGAAGGAATTTCTTCGGTAGATAAAGCACTTCGAGCTTTGGAGCCTTTTTCGGAATAAAGCCTTTATATTCAGCAAATGTCGGGTAAATGTCGGGTGAAGTTCCCTTGAAAATATTGCACTATCTTTACTGGCATTGTACTATTGCTTCATAAAATTTAAACAATGAAACAACCCGAACTAGGCCGCAAACTTCTAGAGCTTCGAAAGCAAAAAGGCTTCACGCAGGAAGAACTTGTAGAGCGGTGCAATATAAATGTGCGAACTATCCAGCGTATTGAAGCGGGGGAAGTTACTCCGCGAAGTTTTACACTTAAAACCATTTTGAATGCTTTGGGTGAGGATTTGGAAAATCTGCAAGAATCAAAAACTACCGATTCTGAAAATTTCAATTTAGAAGGAATTAAATTCTCAACATTTTATCTAAAACTTGCATGGATTTGTGGGATCATTTATTTTCTCTCTGGCTTTGTGGAATTCGCTGTTGATTATGCCAGATTTCAAGAAGATGAATTGATAATTCCGAAAGCCGCATACATCAGTATGAAATTTATAGTAATGATTGCCTACATTTATTTTTTGTGGGGCTTTGTTTTGAGTGGTAAAATCTTTAATAATTATTTACTGAAAATAGGAGTCTTCTTTTTAATTGGCACAACCATTCTGTTTTATGGTTACGATATGATTTCGCTTTATTTTGAACCTTTCAATATTGAATATGTTGTTGTTACACAATCCATTTTTTCCGGTATTGGGAGTATAATTTTTGGTTTAGCAATAATGCGCTTGAAAGAACCATTAGGGAAAATTCCAGAAATAGCCGGTGGATTTGAAGTAGTTAGCGGAATATTGTTTGCAATGGTTTTTATGGCTTGGTTGGGAATTACTTTTTTAATTCCGGCTATTATTTTACAAATTATTTTACTTTATAAAATTGAGGAGTTTGTGAAAAAGGAATCGGATGAATAATTAAACAGGCTTTTTTTTCTTAGTAAAAAACTAATCGAATAAAGTCGATGATAAATAACGGTCACCTCGATCACAGATTATTGCTACAATTACTCCGCTCTCTAAAGTTTCAGCTAGTTTTAAAGCTGCAGTTACACTTCCGCCACTGCTCATTCCGGCGAAAACACCCTCTTCTTCAGCTAAGCGCTTTGTCATTTTTGTAGCTTCTTCTTCACTTACTTCTATTACTTGATCCACTTTTTTGGGATTAAATATTTTAGGCAAATAAGCTTCCGGCCATTTTCGAATTCCAGGTATTTTAGAATTATCTGTGGGTTGCGCCCCTACAATTTGAATATTTTTATTCTTTTCTTTTAAAAATGTCGAAGTTCCCATAATAGTGCCTGTAGTTCCCATTGCGGAAACAAAATGGGTTATTTTTCCTTCGGTATCATTCCAAATTTCAGGTCCTGTGGTTTTGTAATGTGCCTTCCAATTATCTTCATTAGCAAATTGGTTAAATGAATAATAACCTTCATTTAAAACTTTTTGTTCTGCATAATCTCGTGAACCTTCTATTCCAATTTCTGATGAGGTTAAAGTTACCTTTGCCCCATAGGCCCGCATAGTTTGTACGCGTTCTTTGGTCGAATTTTCTGGCATAACTAGTTCTATGTTTAGCTTAAAAATTCCTGCTATCATAGCTAATGCTATTCCCGTATTACCACTTGTAGCTTCAATTAGTTTAGAGTCTTTATCAATTTCACCCCGTTCCAATGCAGAGATAATCATATTATATGCAGCCCGATCTTTTACACTACCACCTGGATTGTTGCCTTCCATTTTCAAAAGCAAGGTTATGTTTGGATTTTTCACTAAACTTTTGGCTTCTATTAAGGGAGTATTTCCTATAATATCTAGAATGGTTTTATACATTATCTGCTGTTTTAATTTTTACTTGATTGGTATTGGATACAATAGAATTTGGTGCAATTGAACTTGTTATCCACGTATTTCCGCCTATAACACTATTGGCTCCAATCGTTGTTTTTCCACCTAAAATAGTCGCATTCGCGTAAATAACTACGTTGTTTTCAACTGTTGGGTGGCGTTTTATATTGCGTAAATTTCTGGCTACTGAAAGCGCACCCAAGGTAACCCCCTGATAAATTTTTACATTATCTTTAATAATAGTAGTTTCTCCTATTACGGTACCTGTGGCATGATCTAGAAAAAAAGACTCTCCTATTTGTGCGCCGGGATTAATATCAGCTCCTGTAAAGCGGTGTGCATATTCGCTCATGAGTCTTGGCACTAAAGGCATTCCAAATTTATATAATTCGTGACTCAGTCTATAAATTACAATTGCGTAAAATCCTGGGTACGATAAATATATTTCTTCAATTGAATTAGCTGCAGGATCGTTTTCTACAAATGCCTTTGCATCTTTATTCAGTTTTTCTAAAATTTCAGGAAGTTTTTTTAGGTAGAATTTCCACAGCTTTTTACATGGTTTTTCAGGCTTCCAACATGCAATTTCTACCAGTTCTTCAAAAAGTGTTTCTAGGACATCCAAATTTTTTGAAACAGAAGTTTCTGAATCAAATAGAGTATGAAATAAAATATTGGTAAACTCTTCAGTCCGTTCTTTTAAGCGATACTTTAAGTTAGGGTTTTCTTTTTGTTTTTGAATAGCTTGAATAATATCTTCTTTCATAATTGGGATTAATTATAACTGAATCTAGGGAGGTCGTTTATTCAACCCTAAAATTACAGAAATACTATAGAAGATTCTCTTTCAAAAATGATAAAAAGCGTTTTCAAAATGCTCTAATTTCTCAACTTTTTGATTTTTCAGAATCGCAATAATATCGAAGCGCACTTCAACATTAAGGTCATTTGAAATAATATATTCATTGGCTGCTTTTACCAGATTTTTAATTTTCCCGGGAGTTACAAAACTTTGTGGATCGCCGAAAAAATCACTGTTTCGGGTTTTTACTTCTACTATTACAACAGTTTCTTCTTCCTTTTGGGCAATTATATCAATCTCGGCTTTGTCAAAATAAAAATTACGGCGTAGTATTTTATAGCCGTTTTTCAATAAATATTGAGCGGCTAATTCTTCTCCTAATTTTCCGAGTTCGTTGTGACTGGCCATTATTAAAGTTATAAGCTTACGGCTAAAAGCTTAAAGCAATTTTATTTTCTATTACATTTAATTCAACTTCTCTTCCTATAATCAATGCTTTGTTATCTTTAATATGTCCCGCGGGAAAATTTGAAATTACAGGGTACTTATATTCTTTCACCAAATCAATAATTATTTCCTCAGCTGTTTTTCCGAAGTAAACTTTGTTGTCTTTCATCTCTGTCATTCCGCCAATTATTAAAGCGTTCAAATTTTTGAGATAACCACTTCGCTTTAAATTCACCATCATTCGGTCAATATGGTAGAGCATTTCGTCAAGATCTTCAATAAAAAGAATCTTCCCGTCCGTTTTCATTTCTGAAGCACTTCCGCAGAGCGAATAAAGCACCGAAAGATTTCCGCCAATAAGTTGTCCTCTTAGAACTCCCAGCGGAGCGAGGGAATCTTTCCTTTCAAACTCAATATTATAATTTTTACCAAATAAAACTTTCCGAATAGATTCTACAGTTTCGGAGGTTTTATTTTCAATTTCCAAACACATTTGCGCGTGCAGCGTTTCAATTCCCAAATTATGGATGTGTGAGTGCAGCACAGTTACATCACTATAACCAACAATCCATTTTGGATTTTTTTTAAATGCTGAAAAATTAAGCTTGTCAATAATTCGAACTGTTCCGTAACCGCCGCGAGCGCACCAAATGGCTTTCACGTTAGGATCATCAAGCATTTGCTGAAAATCTGCTGCACGTAATTCATCGCTTCCAGCAAATTGGTTTTCTTCTGCGCCGATAGTTTTTCCTAAAACGGCTTTCAATCCCCAACTTTCAAGCAATTGAAGTGCAGCTTTTAATTCTTCTTTTGAAATTTTCCGTGCGGTGGAAACAATGGCCACCGTATCGCCCTTTTGAAGTGTGTTTGGAGTAATCATGAATCTATTTAAACCCACAAATTACTACATTTATATGTACTTTTGTCATCTCAAAAAAAATTATGGATCAAAACCCAAACAGGTATACAATTACCGCCGCTTTGCCTTATACAAATGGTCCCGTTCACATCGGGCATCTAGCAGGTGTTTATGTGCCAGCAGATATTTATGCACGTTACCAACGGCTTCAAAACAAAGATGTTGCCTTTATTTGCGGTAGTGATGAACACGGAGTGCCAATCACCATAAAAGCAAAAAAGGAAGGCATCACGCCACAGCAAGTGGTTGATAAATACCACGAAATCATCAAAAAAAGTTTTGCCGATTTTGGAATTTCCTTTGATAATTATTCACGCACTTCTGCGGAAATCCATCATAAAACTGCTTCTGAATTTTTCAAGAAACTCTATGAAGACGGAAAATTTATTGAAGAAGTGACCGAACAATTATACGATGAAGAGGCAAACCAGTTTTTGGCAGATCGTTTTGTTGTGGGAACTTGTCCAAAATGTGGTTTTGAAGAAAGCTATGGCGACCAATGCGAAAACTGTGGCACCAGCCACAACGCAACAGATTTGATAAATCCACGAAGTGCAATTTCGGGAAATAAGCCTATTCTGAAAGAAACGAAACATTGGTTTTTACCTTTGAATGAATACGAAGATTTTTTAAGAGAGTGGATTCTTATCGACCACAAAAAAGATTGGAAAACCAACGTTCTCGGGCAATGCAAAAGCTGGATTGACGATGGTTTGCGTCCCCGCGCCGTTACTCGCGATTTGGATTGGGGAATTCCAGTACCCGTAAAAGGTGCCGAGGGAAAAGTACTTTATGTGTGGTTTGATGCACCGATTGGCTATATTTCTTCAACTAAAGAATGGGCGGAGCGAGAAGGCAAAAATTGGGAAGATTATTGGAAAGATGAAAATACAAAACTCCTCCATTTTATAGGGAAAGACAATATTGTTTTCCATTGTATTATTTTCCCGGCAATGTTGAAAGCAGAGGGAAGTTACATACTTCCTGAAAATGTTCCGGCAAACGAATTTTTGAATCTAGAAGGCAACAAAATTTCAACTAGTAAAAACTGGGCGGTTTGGCTGCACGAATATTTGGAGGATTTTCCAAACCAGCAGGATGTGTTGCGTTATACTTTAACTGCAAACGCTCCCGAGACAAAGGATAACGACTTTACTTGGGCCGATTTTCAAGCCCGAAATAATAATGAATTGGTTGCCATCTTCGGAAATTTCATAAACCGAGTCATGGTTTTAACTGATAAATATTACGAAGGAATTGTACCAAATGCAGGAGCGTTTTCAGAAGTTGATGAACAGACCTTAAGCGAATTGAAAGCCTATCCAACGGTGATTGCAAGTTCCTTGGAGCGTTATCGCTTTCGTGAAGCGCAGGGAGAATTAATGAATGTTGCCCGCCTCGGAAACAAATATCTAGCAGATGAAGAGCCATGGAAAACTATCAAAACTGATGAGGAGCGAACCAAAACCGTGATGTATGTTGCATTGCAAATTGCTTCCGCGTTGGCAGTTTTGAGTGAACCATTTTTACCATTTACTTCAGATAAGTTGAAAAACATGCTCAATATCCGCTCGAACGCGGTCGAGACCTCTTTGAAATGGGATGATGTTTCTACCGAATCAGAATTACTAAAACCCGGACATAAATTGGACAAAGCCGAATTGCTTTTCAGCAAAATAGAAGACGAGCAAATTCAACAACAATTAGATAAACTACAAGCAAGCAAGAAAATGAACGAAGCAGCAAACAAAAAGGTAACTCCACAAAAAGAAACCATTCAATACGATGATTTCGCAAAACTTGATATGCGGGTGGGAACAATCATTGAAGCGGAAAAAATGCCCAAAGCAGATAAACTTTTGGTTTTAAAAATTGATACAGGCATTGACGTTCGCACCATTGTTTCCGGTATCGCGCAAAGTTTTAAAGCTGAAGATATTATTGGCAAAAAAGTTACTGTTTTGGTAAATCTTGCGCCGCGGGCCCTTAGAGGTGTGGAAAGCCAAGGAATGATTTTAATGACCGAAAATGCGGAAGGAAAACTTGTTTTTGTAAATCCTGGAGAAGATGGGGTTGAGAATGGGGCGACGATTAATTAATTTTTTATGAAGATAAAACTGCTGTTTTTTTCGTTTCTGGTTTCATTTCAAGTTTTCTCTCAAAAACCGTTTCTTTCTATCCCCAATGATTTAAAAACACGGAGTAAATCACCTGGAGATGCTTTTGCTGTTGTAGAAAATGAAAATAACACCTTTGCTATTTTTCTTGACGATAATAAAACTCTTAACGGGTATTTATATTCCGAGAATTTGGAGCCGTTGGGAAAATTTTCTTCCGATGGTTTGCCCAAGTTTTATAATGAAATTATTGGAAGCACACATAGAAATGGACAAATTAGACTTTTTGTTAAAAATCAAAATAATAAAAACTTTGGAAGTGTTCTTTTTGACTTTAATAGAAAGGCCACATTGGAAACAGAGTATAATTTTAAACTTAAGAATGAAACATACTTACAGTCACACAGTTTCCGAGATAAATTCTACATTTTAACCGTTAGCAGAAATAGTTCATTATTAAATATTTATGTCTTTGATCATGATGGTAAATTTGATAAAAAATCCTTCGATTTTAACGATAAATATTTTGGAGACAGAAAAAATAAGCAAGTAGACCTCGATTTTCTTTTAACTAATAGGGAACAATTTAAAACAGAAGGTTCTGTCGTGAAAATTGAAGAATCAAATCCTAATAACATTTCAATAACAAGTAATCTCAATAAAATTTACGATCGCAACAATTCATTCCTTCTAACAATTGATGGGGGATTGCTATACACTTATATTTTAGAATTTAATGTGCCCGAATTAACAGTAAATTTAAAAACGATTGAAAAGGAACAATTTCCATTTGAAGGTTTTTTGCCTGAAAGCAATTCCTATATTTTCAAGGATAACATTTATCAAATAAGTGCTTTGAGTGACACCTTGATATTTACAGTAAAAAATATTGACACAAAACAAGAAATAAAAAGAATTGAACTCTCAAAAGACGAAGAAATAACATTTAAAAATAGCCCAATAATTCAAGAAGGAACTTCTTTTGGCGCCAAGAAACGACGGGAACTGGATAAAACATCTCAGTTTCTTCGTAAAATTACTACCGAAGATATTGGTTTGGCAGTAATTTCCACAAAAAATGGATATCAAATAACCATGGGCGGCAATATGGAAATATCAAATAGCGGTGGTGGGGGTGCAATGGTCATGACTGGTTTGAATACAGGAATGGCTATCGCAACGGTTGGTGCGTTTACATTTTCTTTTAATCCAGTATTTTATTCTTTTTATTCCTATAAGTTTAATAAATCTACCCGGATTGAATGCTTGTTTGATAAAAATTTTGAACATATTCCTGGAGTTACACCTCATAATGTTTTTGACACAATAGAAGCATTTACTTTAAAAAATCCGAAAGCGAAGGCCGAGACTATTTTTAAGCTTCAGAATTCTTTTATTTATGGAAAATATAATGATGAAGCAGATATTTATGAGCTTTTTAAATTTTCAGATTAATTTTCTATTATGAAAAGCCTCTTTCAATACATAACCTCCCAAACCCAACTTCCTGAAAAAAGCGTTCAAAACACTGTAAAGCTTTTAAACGAAGATTGCACCATTCCTTTTATTTCACGCTATAGAAAAGAATTAACGGGAAATCTGGATGAGGTTCAGATTGGCGATATCGTAAAATTCAAAGAGCAGTTTGAAGCGCTTGAAAAACGCAAAACAGCTATCCTTAAATCTTTGGAAGAACAGAAGGTTTTGACTTCTGAACTTCAGAAGAAAATTGAGGGAGCTACAGATTTAATCGCTTTGGAAGATTTGTATCTGCCGTACAAAAAAAAGCGAAAAACAAAGGCAGACACCGCCCGAGAAAATGGGTTGGAGCCGTTGGCGAAAATTTTAATGGCCCAGACCCGAAGTCTCGGGACTTCTGATATTTCTTCAATCGCATTAAAATATGTGAAAGGCGAAGTAAATTCTAAAGAAGAAGCTTTGGAAGGCGCACGCCACATTATAGCTGAATGGATCAACGAACGCACCGATATTCGGAATATGCTGCGGCACCAATTGGAGCGTTTTGCAGCGATTTCAACCAAAGTTGTAAAGAAGCTTGAAGATGACGAAAAAGCGCAGAAATTCCGTGATTATTTTGATTGGAACGAAGCTTTAAATAGAATTCCCTCACACCGATTGCTGGCAATTCTGCGCGCAACTTCCGAAGGGTTCATTCGCCAAAAAATAGAAATTGATGATGAAAAAGCAATCTCAAAAATTGAAGATCGCGTTGTAAAACTGAACGATGCTGCTTCAAAACAAATAAAACTTGCAATTGAAGATAGCTACAAACGGCTTTTGTTTCCAGCACTTTCAAATGAAGCATTATCTGCAGCCAAAGAGAAAGCAGATGAAACCGCAATTAATGTTTTCGCCAAAAACTTAAAACAACTTTTGCTAGGTTCGCCTTTGGGTGAAAAGCGGGTTTTGGCTATTGATCCTGGTTTTAAAAGTGGTTGTAAAGTTGTTTGTCTTGACGCTCAAGGCGGTTTACAGCACAATGAAACCATTTATCCACATGCGCCAAAAAACGACACCAAAGGCGCGATAAAAAAGATAAGCTCGCTAGCAGATGCTTATAAAATAGAAGCCATCGCTATAGGAAATGGAACTGCTTCGCGGGAAACAGAGCAATTTATAAAACGAATTCAGTTTAAAAACCCGATGCAGGTTTTTGTGGTGAGCGAGGCTGGGGCATCTATCTACTCGGCTTCAAAAATTGCTCGGGATGAATTTCCGAATTATGATGTTACCGTTCGCGGTTCAGTTTCTATCGGCCGCCGTTTGCAGGATCCTTTGGCGGAACTGGTAAAAATTGACGCAAAATCCATCGGTGTTGGTCAATATCAGCACGATGTGGATCAGTCAAAATTGAAAAGTTCGTTGGACACATCTGTAGAAATGTGTGTAAATTCTGTTGGGGTGAATATAAATACCGCAAGCATTCCTTTACTGAGTTACGTATCGGGAATCGGCCCAAAACTGGCTGAAAATGTGGTAAATTATCGTGAAGAAAACGGTGCATTCTCTTCAAGAGAAGAAGTTAAAAAAGTTCCACGTTTAGGCGGAAAAGCGTTTGAGCAGGCAGCCGGATTTCTTCGAATAAAAAACGGTAAAAATCCATTAGACGATTCTTCCGTGCATCCCGAAAGTTATTCGGTGGTTTCAAAAATGGCGAAGGATGAAGGGGTAAAAATTTTTGAATTGATTGGAAATAAAGCGCTGCTTCAGAAAATAGATTTAGAAAAATACACTTCAGAAAAAATTGGACTTCCCACTTTGCAAGATATTATCAAGGAATTGGAAAAACCAGGACTTGACATTCGCGAAGAGGCGAAAGTTTTCACTTTCAACCAAAATATAAAAACCATTAAAGATTTGCAGGAAGGCCAATTGCTGCCTGGAATTGTGAATAACATTACTAATTTCGGCTGTTTTGTGGATATTGGAATAAAGGAAAGTGGCTTAATTCACGTTTCGAACCTTGCCGACAAATATGTTTCAGATGTTAGTGAGCACGTGCATTTGCACCAACAAATTGTGGTAAAAGTATTGGAGGTTGATGTGCCCAGAAAGCGAATTCAGCTGAAATTACACAAAAATTAAATTCTTCAAAATAGTTTTCAGCAATTGCTAAACATTTCCCAAACCATCTAAAACAAAAGTGGTTGATCTGAATATTTCTTATCTTGAAAGGAAAATAATTATGAGTAAAGAAAGGAACATTCAGGCACAGGAAACATTTGGCGATGCAGTAAATTCAGGAAATTTGGAAAACATCCGTGGGGTTGTTTCAGAAAATGTAAAAGACCACGATCCAGCTGAAATACAGGGAAAAGGAGCGCAAGGATTTATTGATTTTTTTAGTATGATGCGAAAAGCTTTTCCAGACTTTAAAGTTGATGTGAAACACATGGTTACGGATGAGGAAAATGTAAGTTTTGCATATACTGCTTCTGGCACACATAAAGGAAATTTTATGGGAATTTCCCCTACTGGAAAAAGTTTTCAAGTCCGAGGCATGCAAATAAGTCGTTTTGAAGATGGTAAATTAATAGAACGTTGGGGAAGTACCGATGAACTTGGAATTTTGAAACAATTGGGCTTTGATCCCACTTCATAAGGATTCAGTTCAAATTACATACGCTGAATGCTTAAAATTGCTTTCCACCCCATCTACAAACACCCTCTGCCCAAAGGACACCGTTTTCCTATGTCTAAATATGAGTTGCTTCCACAACAATTGTTGCACGAAGGAACCTGCAAAGCCGAAAACTTTTTTGAACCAAAAATGCTTTCCGAAGAAAATATTCTCGCGGTGCACACAAAGGAATATTTTAATAGTTTACTGAATCTTACTTTAGATAAAAGTGCAGCACGAAAAATTGGGTTTCCACTTTCCGAGGCGCTTGTACAACGAGGAAGGATTATTTCCCAAGGGACGATTGATTGTTGTGAATATGCATTGAAATATGGCATTGCAATGAACATTGCCGGCGGCACACACCACGCCTATACCGATCACGGGGAAGGATTTTGTTTGTTGAATGATCAAGCGATTGCGGCGAAATACCTTTTGATGAAATATGGAACAGTCGATAAAACGGTTCCGCAACAGGTGCGGAACGACAACGTCGTTGTCAACAAAATATTAATAGTGGATTTGGACGTTCACCAAGGTAACGGCACCGCCAAAATTTTTGAAAATGACGAAAGCGTTTTTACATTTTCTATGCACGGTGCAGGAAATTATCCTTTTGAAAAAGAAAAAAGTGATTTGGATATTGCCATTCCCGATGGAAGTGGCGATGCAATTTATCTTCAAAAATTAAAAGAAACTTTACCAAAGTTGATTGAAGAACAGAAACCCGATTTCATATTTTATTTAAGTGGAGTAGATATTTTGGAAACCGACAAATTAGGTAGACTTAATTGTACTGTAGAAGGTTGCAAAGAACGGGATCGATTTGTTTTGCAACTATGCAAAGATTTGAAAATTCCGGTTGCAGTGAGTATGGGAGGTGGTTATTCGCCAGAAATAAAGATTATAATTGAGGCACACGCTAATACTTTTAGATTGGCAAAGGAGATTTATTTTTAAAAATGTCAAAAAAGGAAAAATCTATCCTCTCTAAAGCTTCTCCAAGTAAGCTAAAAAAAGGGTTGAAGGAAGAATGCTGCAAAAAGTACCTCAAAAAGGGGGAACACAAACGATGTAAGCGTTGCCCTTGTTTTGATATGAGCAAAGCAAATCGATTAGAACGTTTTAATTTTTTAGAATTAAATTTAGAATTCTAAATTTGAAATCACAAATACAGCCCAAGTTTTATCTTCCAATATGGAATTTTTTCTTCAAAATATTCGAAGTACGGTTTTAATGCTTCTGGATCTGCAAGTGTCTTTTGAGCTTTTTTTATTTGTTGAATTTCTTCAGAAGTAATGAATTCTGAAAAGTTAAATTCACTTCCTAATTGATGCATTTTTATGAAGTGCCCATAAACAGAATCTTCCGAAAGTCCGCGTTGCTCAGCGATTTCTAACGGAGAAAGATTATCTGCAGTAAACATTTTGTAACTGCGTTCGTGGGTTGGCAAATCACTTTCCGTACTGTCCAAATGCCGATTGATGACTTTTAGAAAATCATCTGCATACTTTTCTAGTTTTGCTTCTCCAACTCCGGAAATTTCTGCAAAATCTTCACGGTTGCGTGGCTTCTTGTATTCCATATCTTCTAACGCTGCGTCGCTGAACACGATATAAGCAGGCATACCAGCTTCCTGTGCTAATTTTATGCGAAGTGTTTTCAACTTTTCAAAAAGATCAGCGCGTTTTCGAGGCGTTTTTTCTGTTTTTACTTTTTCTACTTCTTGAATTACGTTTGCCAACCGAACTTTTTTACCCTCGTACAAAACTTTTTTTGCGAAAGGAGTAAGCAACAAGCGCCCGTTTTCGTGAAAATAGATTTGTAAAACTCCTTGATTTAGAAGCTGGATAATATATTGCTGCAAATCCCGCCACGAAATGTCTTTTGCAGCTCCGAAAGTTTTTATATTTTGATAACCTTTGTCGTACACTTGAGCATTTTGTGATCCGCGAAGTACGTCCAAAACCATTCCTAATGCTTCTTGTTCCTGCAATCTCGCCACCGCGGAACATACTTTTTGGGCGATAAGCGTACCGTCAAAATATTTTGGTGGGGTTTTGCAGATATCGCAATTCCCGCAATCTTCTGTAATATGTTCTCCAAAATAGCCCAATAGGGCCTTTCTTCTGCAGCTTAAGGCTTCTGCAAATTGCTGTATTCTTTCAAGTTTCGCCAGCTGATAAGCTTCGGTTGCAGTTCCTTCAGCAAACTTCCGGAGCATAATAACATCTGCGAAACTGTAAAAAAGAATTGTATGAGAAGCCAAACCATCTCTTCCGCTACGACCAATCTCCTGATAATAACCTTCAATGTTTTTTGGCATATTATAATGAATTACCCAGCGCACGTTGCTTTTGTCGATCCCCATTCCAAAGGCTATTGTCGCAACAATAATTGGCGTTCGGTCATTCAAAAAGTTATCTTGTATAGTATTTCTCTCTTCAGCCGTAAGTCCGGCGTGGTAAGCTTCAGCCTCATGGCCTTTGGACTTGAGTGTTGCGGCTAGTTTTTCGGTGCTCTTTCTGCTTAAGCAATAAATAATACCACTTTGCCTGCCTCGTCTGGCAATGAAATTTAAAATCTGCTTATTGCGATTTTGTCCAGATCTAACATCTAAATATAGATTTGGTCTATCAAAGGAAGCTATAAATGTTTTTGCATTCGGAATTGCAAGCTGCGTTGCAATGTCTTCCCGCGTAGGTTTATCTGCAGTAGCGGTAAGCGCTATCAATGGAACGTGTGGAAATTGTTCTTTTAAACTTTTTAGTTGCGTATAAGCTGGGCGAAAATCGTGGCCCCAACTGGAAATACAATGAGCTTCGTCAACGGCGAATAGACTTATTTTTATTGAATTCAAAATAAAATTCAATAGAGGAAGGCTTTCGGGGGGCTACATATAATAATTTTAAATTTTCATTTTGCAGATCTTTTAAAACTTGTTGCTGCTCTTCGTAAGGTTGTGAACTGTTGAAAAAGGTAGCTGAAATTCCATTGGCTTTTAATGCATCCACTTGATCTTTCATCAAAGCAATTAGTGGAGAAACAATAATTGCAGTTCCTTCCATAGCCAATGCGGGCAATTGAAAGCACAACGATTTCCCGCCGCCTGTGGGCATAATTGCGATGGTGTCTTTTTGATCTAATATATTATTTATGATTTCTTCCTGATTTGGTAGAAATTTCTCGTAACCGAAATGCGTTTTGAGCAAATCGAATATGTTTAATTGAGTAGTTGTATCCATTGCTGTAAAAATAAAGATTTCAAATTTAAAAAGCCTCCCGAATTTAATCGGGAGGCTTGGTTGGCCAGTCGTTTTATTTACTCCCCAGCATGACTAGCTCGTTGCAAAATACTTCAGTAATATAATGTTTATTGCCCTCCTTATCATCCCACGACCTATTCGTAAGCTTTCCTTCTATTACGATCTCCTGACCTTTGGTCACATAATTTTCGACCACCTTAACGAGTCCACCTTTTACAACTACGTTGTGCCAATAGGTGCGTTCTACTTTTTGACCCTCTTTGTCTTTGTAACTGTCATCTGTGGCCATTGAGAATTTGGCCATTTTATTGCCATCGGCAAAAGTTACGATTTCTGGGTCTTGGCCCAATCTTCCAATCAACTGTACTTTGTTTCTAAGTGCGTTCATGATTTCTAAATTTTAATGTTAAACAATTGATACTATCGAAGTTATTTTTATTCGACAGGACAAACTTACATTGGCTTCTAAATTTTAGTTGGTTGTTACGTATTTACTATCGTTTATAGTTGTTTGTAAGCGTTTGAAAACATATCTTATTTTAAGAAAATCCAATGTTTATAGTATTCGGAGCTCTTTTCAGAATTTCGAAAAACATCAAAAAAAAATCCTGGAATGTCCAGAATTTATTCTTCAAATGTGTATTTATTTTGATTAGGAAACGATAAAGATACCGCCAATAGCAAGAACTTCGTTCATAGTCAAAGGTTCATCGAAAGCCTCAGTAACGGCATCGTCGCCACCTACGGAACCGAACAACCCGCTTAAGTTTACACCACCCTGAACGAGATTACTCTCCGGAGTTTCACCTCCATAAATGGGAGCAAAAGCTGATGGCAAAGTATTTTGAGATCTAGTAATCCAGCCCTTTTCTCCGCGCATTCTTCTTACCTGTGCCGCATGGCGCGCTTCAACAGAGTGAATCTGCAAAGCGTAGGTCAATAAGGTATCGTCATTGGCCAATGCTCCAGCCTGCCCTTTATAAGCACGAACTCCCGTGTCTTCAAACCCTTGTGCAAGCGCCATAAAGGTTGGGTAATCATTAAAGGGGTCAAGGTTTAATCCACCAGGTGCTCCAGTGAAATCGAACTCTGGTTTTAGATCACCATCTTGTAAACCCAGTGCCGCAAGTAGAAAATCTACGTGTGCATCCTCATGTCTGGAAATAGTAGAAAATACGGTTTCATCCTCTGATGGAATAACCCCACTATCTAAGCCCAATTGGTAAAATTCGCGTTCCAAATATTCTAAGGTTAGTGCAAATTTTAGTACATCCTCGTTGGAAGCCATTTTGTTTCCAAAACCCATAGCAAGAGTAGCAGCTTTAGTTTTGGAGCTCGTTGCGGCCAAAGCAAAAGGTATTGATGCCAAGGCAACATTTTTCCCTACATTTTTAAATTGTTGAAATGAATCCCTTCTAGAGCTCTTCTCTTTTAAAAGCTTATCGTCTGAAAGAATATCTAATATTTTTATAAAATTCATAATATTATGTTTTTAAGATTGATAGTTAATTTTAGAAATTCGGTAAGTTAAATGCTGTGAATTCAGTTTTCAAGAATCCGGTTGCTATAACCTCATTTAACACTGTCTTTGGAGCTGCTGCTTGATCAAAAGCAGGAGCGGTTCCGCCTAGACCTATTAAAATATCATCACCGGCAAAATCCATTGAACCTGGATTTATTAAATCTCTAATTGCGGACGCATGTCTTGCTTCCACAGAGACTATTTTTCCTGCTAATAATAAGTATGTCTGACCTGCAGCATTACTAACATCAATTAACTGTCCTGCGCCATTATAGGCTCTAACACCAGTATCTTCCAATACCTGTGAGAGTCCGAGAACGGCATCCCTACTGCTGAAATCAACTGAAGAGAAATCAAATTCCAAATCTGGAAGAACCATACTTTGGTCCACAGCTGCACTAATGGCAGTTTTGAAGAAATCTCTATGGATTACCTCGTGATTATAAATATCCTTGAATAAGGTTTTTTCTCTGGAAGGTGCACCAGCATAATAGCTACCTTGTATAACCTTTGTATAAAATGCTGCCTCTAATTGTTCTAAGGCATATGCATAATTTAAGATTCCTAGATTTCCACCTCCTAAATCAAATTGATCTGGTGGGGTTTCGAGCGTCATAACTTCATCATCGTCGCTACACCCAGTCATAAAAAATAAGCCGGTACCTACTAAGGCTGCTCCGCTAAGCTTCAAAAATCTCCTGCGATCATTTTGGGTTGTTGGGAACTCTTTTTCAATTTTGTTTTTCATAATCATGTTTGTTTTGGTTAATGTTTTAAATTTACGTAGTAATCACACCTTTGGTTTTAATATTAAGGTTAAATGTTTACCAACGGTTTACCAAAAAGAGTTAAATAACGCAAAAATGGTAGGTTATAGTGGCTGGAAGTATGAATTCAATAATGTAAGAGAGCTAAGTTATCAGTATGAACAGCAACAGACTTGAAGCATTCAGCGATGGTGTTCTCGCCATAATAATCACTATAATGGTCTTAGAACTAAAGGTGCCGGAAGGAACAGATTTAGCCGCACTAAAATCCGTGTTGCCTGTATTCTTGAGTTATATACTTAGTTTTATTTATGTAGGTATTTACTGGAACAACCACCACCATATGATGCATGCCGTACAAAAAATTAATGGTGGAATTCTATGGGCCAATCTTCATTTGTTGTTTTGGCTTTCCTTAATCCCTTTTGTTACGGGCTGGATTGGTGAAAATCATTTTTCCGAATTGCCAATGGCTCTTTACGGAGCTGTGCTATTGATGGCCGCAATTGCCTTTTTTATTCTTCAGAATAGAATTTTGGCGGTGCAGGGAAAAGATTCTCTATTGGCGAAGGCATTGGGAAATGATTTGAAAGGAAAAGCATCTCCAATAATTTATGTCGTTGCTATTATTGCCTCTTTTTATAGTCCGTGGATTGCCGGAGCACTATATATTTGTGTAGCTTTAATATGGTTGATTCCCGATAGACGGATTGAGATTATTTTTAGGGAAAAAGTATAACTACCAAGATTGTCCTTTTAATTCCATAGCTGCCCTTAGCACATCACGCTGGCTTATCTGGCCAACTAGCTTTCCATTTTCTATTATCGGAAAACGTCGGTGCTTTGATTCCAAAAATTTACTGGCTGCATCCAGTACGTTCATTTCACCATCAATGGTATCAACGTTTTTAATCATATGTAGTTCAACTTTCACGTCTTCCATTGGGTGGTTGTGGTAGCGACAGTCACTCAGTTGTTTCATACAATCGCCTTCGGAAATGATACCGACCAATTCATTTTTATCGTTAACAACTGGGCCGCCAGAAATTCTTTTCTTTAAAAGAATTTCTATTACTTCTAGCACAGATTGGTCTGGTTTGAAGGTCGTGAGATTTCGAGTCATATAATCGGAAACCTTTATTTTTTCCGAAGAACCTTTTTGGGGCTTAGCCCTTCTGCCAATAAAACTTTTAATTCCCATAGTATCAAATTTTTGCGAACTTCTAATATAGTCAATTTTATCAAACTGCAGAAATGAATATATATGGATGAAAAAACGCTTCAGATTAAAATTGTATTTTTAACAACCTAAACTTCCCAACCATGAAAAAACTTGGTGCCATCCTTTCACTACTGCTCATTATTGCATTGGTCTTTTACAGTTTTTATGGATTGACACCACATTACGATGTAGACGAGCCTGTTTCGGCAACTGAATTTTCTGTAGATAAAGCTTTGCAGCCATTGAGCGAAATTTCAAAAAAACCACATTATTTAGGTTCTAAAGGCCACGAAGAAGTTCGTGAATTTTTAATTTCTGAATTGCAAAAACTTGGTCTCGATCCGCACATTCAAGAAGGGTTTAGCCTCAACCCAGAATCAAAAACACTTGATAAACCCATAAATATTGTTGCACGAATAAAAGGTTCAGAAGATGGAAAAGCACTGTTGCTACTTACGCATTACGATAGTGCTCTTGTTCCTTCTTTTGGAGCTAGCGATGCTGGAAGTGGCTTGGTTACTATTTTGGAAAGCGTTCGTGCCTATCTCGCTTCGGGTGAAAAACCGAAAAACGACATTATAATTCTTTTTTCAGATGCTGAAGAAATTGGGCTGGACGGAGCCAAACTTTTCGTAAACGAACATCCTTGGTCAAAAAACGTAGGTTTAGTGCTCAATTTTGAAGCACGAGGTAGTAGCGGCCCAAGCAATATGATTTTGGAAACCAACGGCGGTAATTCAAACTTGGTTAAGGAATTTATACAAGCAAATCCCGATTATCCCGTCGCATCTTCTTTAATGTACAGTGTTTACAAAATGCTCCCGAATGATACCGATTCTACTATTTTTAGGGAAGACGGCGATATTGATAGTTTTTTCTTCGCTTTTATTGATAGTCATTTTAATTATCATACCGCTAATGATACTTTTCAGAATTTAAGTAGAAATAGCCTTGCTCACCAAGGTAGTTATCTGCTTCCGCTTATTCATTATTTTGCCAATGCTGATCTTTCAAAGATGAAGTCGGAAACGGATGATGTATACGTAAATCTTCCTTTGGTAAAAATGATAAGCTATCCTTTTTCGTGGATTTTACCAATGCTTATTTTAGCAACTTTACTGTTTTTGTTTCTAATTTTTTACGGACTTTACAGAAGAAAACTTAACGGAAAAGCAATGGCTCTTGGCTTTGTTCCTTTTTTGCTTTCTCTAATTTTTTGCGGACTTATTGGTTTATTTGGTTGGAAATTAATCTTGTCGCTTTACCCACAATACTCCGAAATCCAGCAAGGTTTTACCTATAATGGACATTGGTACATTGCGTTTTTTGTCTTTCTTTCATTAGCAATTACGTTTGCCATTTATAAAAGATTCACCAAAAAATTCAACGAGCCTTCATTTTATATTGCTCCGCTATTGTTTTGGTTATTTATAAACGTAGCAGTATTTATTATTCTTAAAGGTGCCGCCTTCTTTATTATTCCTGTGTTTTTTGGATTGTTGTCTTTTTTTGTAATGCTTCGGCAGGAACGTGCCAGTCTTTTGGCAATGGCGCTTTTGGCAGCTCCCGCACTGTTTATTTTTGCGCCACTCATTCAATTTTTCCCAGTTGGTTTGGGCTTAAAAATGCTTGTGATTAGTTGTGTGTTCACTGTTTTGCTTTTTTCGCTCCTTTGGCCAGTTTTTGGGTATTATAAATGGAAAGGAATACTTTCAGTTCTGTGCTTTCTACTTGCGGTATTTTTCTTTATAAAAGCACATACAAAAAGTGATTTTTCCGAAGAAAGGAAAAAACCAAACAGCCTCGTTTATTATAAAGATACAGATACTAACAAAACCTATTGGCTCACTTATGACAAAGAAATTGACGAATGGACAAAGCAATATTTTGGTGAAAAACCTGAAAATGCGTCCAAAGTTTTAGGTGAAGCTTCTTATAATAAATACGGAACCAATTTCATTTATGCTGCCAAAGCTCCCGAGAAAAATATTCCAGATTTTGAAGTGATTTTGAATGAAGATACTTTGGTTGAAAACCTTCGGAATGTAAAATTTACAATTGTTCCGAAGCGGAGCGTGAACAAAATAGATTTGTATAGTATTGAAGATACTCGTTTTAAATTTTTGGAATTCAACGGGAAAAAAGCAAATGGTTTAGATTCTATAAATGATTATCGTGGCACCAAAAATAGTGCGCTCATCAATTATTACGTTTCCGAAAATGATTCCTTGAAAGTTAAATTTTCAGTAGAAAAAGATGCATCTGTTTCGTTTAAAGTGATGGAATATTCTTTCGATTTAATGGCAAATTCGCAATTCGAAATTGCAAAAAGACCAGATTATACGATGCCAAAACCTTTTGTGGTTACTGATGCAGTAGCAGTTAAGCGCACATTTTCCATTAATTCTTTAAAAAGAAAAGTTATAGATACCTTGCAGCTCAATTCCGAAATAATTTTAAACAATGAATAAAACAATTGCCATTGCAGGATTAGGATGGCTTGGGCAACCTTTAGCGTATCGATTGAATATGCTTGGATATATGGTAAAGGGTTCTGTAACAACCATTGAAAAAGCCACGATGCTCCAGAAGAATGGTTTTGATGCCTATCCCTTGGAGATATCTGAGATCGGAGTTATAGGGGAAGTAAAAACACTGCTGAAGAATGCCGATTGTTTGATGATCATGATTCCGCCTGGACTCCGAAAAAATACTGGGGCAGATTATGTTTTGAAAATGACCCATTTGCTTGAAGCCATAAAGGAATCTTCTGTTGAAAAAATAATTTTGATTAGCAGCACTTCAGTTTATGATGATTCACAGGGAAATGTAACTGAAAATAACGAACCACAACCCGATACCATTGCTGGAAAACAATTGCGACAAGTGGAAGAATTATTTATTAATTCAGAAGAATTGCAAACTACCGTTGTGCGTTTTGGAGGATTAATTGGCGGTAGTCGTCAGCCCGCAAAATACTTAGCTGGGCGAAAAGATTTAAGCGATGGTAATGCGCCGGTAAATTTAATTCACCGTGATGATTGTATTACTATTTTAATTGAAATTTTAAAACAGGACGCTTTCGGTAATGTTTTTAATGCTGTAAACCCAGACCATCCCAAAAAATCAGACTATTATATTCAAAAAACAAAAGAGCTTGGTTTGGAACCGCCAACTTTTGCTGAAGGAGATACCAATGAAATTTTTAAACAGGTGGATTCTGAAAATTTGGAAAAGATTTTAAATTATTCATTTAAAACTTCTCTATAATAAAAAAAGGAGCCTTTTACAGCTCCTTTTCATTTCAATAAAATACTTTAAAAACTACCAAATACGAACTCTGTCTTCCGGAGCAAGGTACATTGGGTCGCCTTCTTTAATATCAAAAGCTTCATAAAAAGAGTCAACATTTAGCAAGGGTTGTGTAGCACGAACCATTCCTGGAGAATGTGGGTCTGTTTTCACTTGGTTGCGAAGTGCCTCTTCACGAGATTTGGTGCGCCATACTGTGGCCCAGCTCATAAAGAAACGTTGTTCTGGCGTAAAACCATCAATGTTATCAGGACGTCCATTTTCTTTGTAAAAACGTTGTAAACCATCATAAGCAGCAAGTACACCGCCAAGATCGCCAATGTTTTCGCCTAAAGTAAATTTCCCGTTGATGTAAACGCTGTCTAAAACCTCAACACTACTGTATTGCTCCGCAAGTTTATCACCGCGTTGGGTAAAGTTTTCAAGATCTTTATCTGTCCACCAGTTTACCAAGTTTCCGTTAGCGTCAAAACGTGAACCGCTATCATCAAAAGCATGCGAAATCTCATGACCAATTACGGCGCCAATTCCACCATAATTTACAGCTTCATCTGCCTTGTAATCGTAGAAAGGTGGTTGAAGAATTGCTGCTGGGAAAACGATTTCGTTATTGAATGGGTTAAAATAAGCATTCACTGTTTGTGGGCTCATTCCCCATTCAGTGCGGTCTACGGGCTCATCTATTTTTTCAAGATTGTCTTTCATGTTCCAAGTTTGAACGGCTACCATATTGTCATAATATGTATTTCCAGTTTTCACTTCCATAGATGAATAATCTTTCCATTTATCTGGGTATCCAATCTTTACAGTAAACTTGTCTAGTTTTTCAATGGCTTTTACTTTTGTGCTATCGCTCATCCAATCTAAAGCGTTGATTCGGTCTTTATAAGCTGCAATGACGTTAGTAATCATTGTTTCTGCTTTTTCTTTTGCTTCTGGCGGAAACATCTCATCCACATATAATTTACCCAAAGCTTCACCTACACTTCCATTAACAGTTGCTAATGCACGTTCGGTCGCAGGTTTTTGTTTTTTGGTGCCTTTTAGAGTCGTTTCATAAAAATCAAAATTAGCTTTATCAATTTCTGTTGTCAACATACCAGCAGAACTGTTTAAAGTTGACCAACGCATCACAGTTTTCCAAGTATCAAAATCTGGCTTCGCGAACATTTGCTTCAATGTTTCCATGTATTTTGGTTGCATCACGATAACAGTATCCATTTTTTTGGTAACACCCATACCTTTAAATGCCTCTTCCCACTGAAGTTGTGGAAGCATTTTTTGAAGTTCATCAATACTTCTTGGATTGTTGAAGTTCCTGAAATCACGACTCGCCACTTTGTCCAATCTTGGAGTAGCAAGTTTTGTTTCAAAAGCAAGAATGATTTCTGCTTGCTTACGGGCAGATTCTTCAGAATCGCCTAAAAACTGAAGCATTCTTGTAATATGATCTACATATTGCTCACGTATTTTTACCGAAGCAGGATCTGTATTGGTATAAAAATCACGGTCCGGAAGGCCTAAACCACCTGGTGTAATATATGCAGAGTTTATTGAACTATTGCTTGGGTTAGAAAATGCGGCAAGACCCAAAAATGGTTGTGAAACTGCAACTGCATCTTCACTCATTAATTTTTGAAAATCTTCCATGGTTTTCATGGCTGCTATTTTTTCAAGCGTTGGTTTAATTGGTTCAATACCGGCTTTATTTCTTGAAACAGAATCCAACTTAGATTCATATATCATCAAAGCTTTGGCTTGGTCTGTTTTTTCAGCATATTTTCCGCTTTCTTTTGCTCTTGCCAAAATGTCCAGCATATCGGCATCAGTCTTTTTTCTTAGAATAGTGAATCCAGCCCAACTGGTTTGATCATCTGGAATCTCGTTATTTTTCATCCAGTTTCCATTCACATAATTGTAAAAATCTGCTTTAGGACTTACAGTGGTGTCCATGTTTGCAAGAATAATTCCGTGTGGCTCAGTGTCTGCCTGCGCAACTTCGGTCTTCTCTTTACAAGCGGTTGCGGCTACTGCAATAACTGCAAAAGCAACAACGGGTTTTAAAAAATTAGTCTTCATTTTATGATTTTTGATTAAAGTATTTATTGTTTGAATTTATATAATATGATAAGTTGTCTTTTCCTTGTTTTTGTTACACTTTTTTGTTCTTTTTGTCTTGAATTTCCAAATTCATGATGGAATCTTTATAGCGCTTTTGTTTTTTCAATTCGGTTTCTTCGTCTTCTTTCCTTTGAAAATCTATATTGTCTTTCTGAAATTTTTCGTTTAGTTGCACTATTAAGTTATTTACAGCAACGTTCATCTCTTTAACGGAATTTTGAATTTTGGCAGAATCCAATAAAGATTGATGTGATGTTTGATAGAGTAACTCAGAACGTGTTTTTAAAACTAACAATCTACTGTTTATGGGCTTAGTGTTAAGTGTATCTGGAATGTTTTTAAAAATAGAATCTGAGTATTCTTTTAAGCGTTCAGAATGGGTTCTTAAACCTTCATAATTGCTACCGTTAATTTTTTTTGCTTCCAAAAATAAATCTTCCAAAACTCCCCAATGTACTGCTTGCTCTTTTGCAGGGGCAGAAAGCTCCGGGAAACTATACTCTTTGTAGCCAAAAATAATGGAAGCGTCATTTGTAGGCTCTTGGTTTTGATTCTCTTCAGAAGAATTTCCGCATGAAAAAATAAAGCCAAGAATTATTAAAAGGAAAACTGTAAATCTCATAAAAAATAAAAGAGGAACAAAGATACTGGTTATTAACTACATGAAGCATAATTTTTTTTGGCTTTGAAAGAAGTGATAATATGTATATTTACACTTCATTTTTGAAAAAGAAAAATATGAAGAAACGAATTCTAATCATTGGTGCTTGCGGACAAATAGGAACGGAATTAACAGTTTATTTGCGGGATAAATTTGGCAAGCATAAAGTAATAGCAAGCGACATTCGTGAAGGAGATGATGAACTGATGAAAGGTGGTCCGTTTGAAATTTTGGACGCCATGGATTACAATGCGATTGAAGAAATTGTGATACGCCATGAAATTACAGATGTTTATTTAATGGCGGCTATGCTTTCGGCCACAGCAGAAAAGTTTCCTATGAAAGGATGGAATTTGAATATGAATTCACTTTTTCACGTCTTGAATTTAGCAAAAGACAAAAAAATTGAAAAAATATTCTGGCCTTCTAGTATTGCAGTTTTTGGCCCTACAACCCCCAAGACCAATACCCCTCAACGGACCGTTATGGAGCCAAGCACCGTTTACGGAATAAGCAAGCAAACTGGCGAGCGTTGGTGTGAATATTATTTTAACCGTTACGGAGTAGATGTTCGCAGCATCCGCTATCCTGGATTAATAAGCTATAAAACACTTCCGGGTGGTGGAACTACGGACTATGCGGTGGATATATATCACAAAGCTATAAAACACAAAAAATACATTTGTTTTTTAAATGCTGAAACTACACTACCCATGATGTTTATGGACGATGCAATAAAAGCAACTGTAAATATTATGGAAACAGAACCTGAAAAGGTTAAAATTAGAAGCTCCTATAATCTTGCCGCAATGAGTTTTAATCCAGAAGAAATAACCGCGAGTATTCAGAAACATATTCCAGAATTTAAGATTGGATATGAGCCCGATTTTAGACAGGCTATTGCCGATAGCTGGCCGCAAAGCATTGACGATACTAAAGCTAAGGAAGATTGGAATTGGAAAAGTGAAATTTCTTTAGATGAAATGACAACTATTATGCTTGAAAACTTGAAAGGAAAGTATTGATATTGACCAACAATATTACTTTTTAAACTCTACCTCAAGAATATTTGCAGTGCCATTTTTTCCTTCATTAGATATATAGAGCGTTCCTTCTGGAGAGAATGTAATTCCTTCGGGTTGGGGAAAAATATCACTGTGGAAGTAATGTATAATTTTCGGCTTGCTCAAGGAATCCATAATTAATACTTGGGGTGGATTGCTCTGTAAAACATAGATATTTCCATCAGCGGGGTTTATATCCATATCTGATGGTGAAAAAGAAGGGGTTTTATCAACATCGTCATCAGTATCTTTAATTTGGAAAACAGGATCTTTAAGTGAAATTTTAGCTATAGGGTTATTTGAAATTGTTTTGGTAGCGAGATCAAATGCATAAATACTTTTATAATCTTTCCCTTGTGGATCTTTGTTTTTTGCAGTCATTAAAAGCCTGTTGTTCTTGAGATCAACCCCTAAAGATTCCATATTGTTTTTCCCTGTAAAAGGAGTTTTATAGCTTTTTACTGTGAAATCGGTTTTCAAAAAATTCGCAACCTCAAATATCTCACCATTACTTTCCAAAACATATGCGGTGCTGTCAACTATTACGAGTCCTTCATAATCTCCAGCTTTAGAAAAATTGATTTGGTAATCTACCAATGAAGTGGAAAGATTATACACAAAAATAATACCTTCCTCATCCTGCACACAGGCAATTTTGTCTTCAGAAATCCAACCAATACCTGAAATTTCATTGAGTTCAACGGGCATATCCCATTTGCGGATTATTGTATAGGTTTCTTCTTCTAAACGCGGATTGAGAGCTGGATTTTCAAAGGCATACCATAAAATACCGACAAAGGCTAATACGCCAAATATTATCCAAAAAGCTATTTTGTTTTCGTTCATAAAGTTTTAGTAGTGTTAGATTTTTAATTTTTCAATTGGTTGAAATGAAATAGGCGATAATTTAAGCTAAATATTAATTTGGTTGGCATAAAATTATTATAAAAAAATGAAACTATTATTTATTTGCAACCATCAAATGCTAGTTCTCAATTCGGTTTCATAAAATATCAAACTATTCATCAAAAGCTTAAAAAGCGATTGTTCTAGATTTTTCCTTGGCCTCACAAGCCCTAAAGTTTGGGGAAGTATGGATCTAATTTAGTAGCCTCACCAACCCCGAAGCGTCGGGGGAACTTGGATCTAATTTTGTAGCCTCACCAACCCCGAAGCGTCGGGGGAACTTAGATCTAATTTTGTAGCCTCACCAACCCCGAAGCGTCGGGGGAACTTAGATCTAATTTTGTAGCCTCACCAAGAATCGAACTTGGATCTAAAGTTTAGGAAACTTCTATTCTATCCATTGAACTATGAGGCCAATTTTTTTGCTCCAATAATTAGTACCTAAAGTTTAGGACCCCGAGGCTTCGGGGCTATTCTTTCCATTGAACTATGAGGCCTTCATTATGGAAGGCAAATTTAGTTATTTTAGAACGATTGCTATTAGTAAACTTCAAGCCAATGAAATGTTCTTATTTCTTTTTTAAACGATTGCGAAGCATGCACAAAACACCAATTTCTTCTTTTGATAAATTTTCTGCCTTTTTAAGCAATTGATTTATTTCCTTTTCAAAATATTGTAGTGTACGTCCTTTTGTATAATCATCAATAACACGTGGATCAATATAACTACTTCTTGCTACAGAAGGTGTGTTGCCCAACCTTTCAGAAACCATATTTACGGCTTCTTTTATATTTTGGTCCAATAGTTTTTGATCTTTTTTATCAACAACCCCAAGTTCGTCCAACGCTATTGCGGCAATCATTGTTCCCGCCCAAGTTCTGAAATCCTTAGCTGAAAATTCTTCACCCATTACTTCGTGGATATAGGCATTCAAATCGTCACTCCTAACGTCAACAATATTGTTGTCTTCGTCTAGATATTTGAAAATTTCATAGCCGGGCATATCATCAATTTCTTTTACAATTTTGGCCAATTTTTTATCCACTATATGTTTTTCCTGATCTTGACCAGATTTCCCGTTATAAGTAAAGATCATTTCATCACCCTCAATTTTAAGGTGTTTATGTCTTAAAGTAGTTAAGCCATACGTCTCATTTTCTTTAGAATATGTTTCGCTGCCGGGACGAAAAAATGCAGATTCCAATAAACGCAACATAGTGGCCATAACCTTTTCCCGATTCAATTTTCGCTTACGCAGATGCTGCCCGGTTACCCGCCGCATATGCTCTAGCTGATCGGCAAAATGTATAATGCGATCAAATTTTTTAGAATTTTGGCGCTTTGTATGTTTAGCATGATAGATGTACTGCTTACGGTCTTTGTCATCTCTTCCTGTAACCAATAATTTTACATTTCTGTTTTCACTTATTTCAACATTTGTCCAAGCGGGCGGAATTATTAGTGATTTTATCCAGTCTAGTGTTTCCTTTTCTTTTATGGTTTTCCCATCATTATCTTGATAGGTAAAGCCTTTACCGTGCTTCTTTCTGTAATACATAGCTTTTTTAAAATAAAATTAAAACAAAATTTTATTCTTACAGAAAAATTGTGCGATTTTGGAAGATTATAAATGCTAAATAAAAGAGAATGTTTAATTTATGTTTTACCTATCTAAAACACAAAAGCCTCTACATTTCTGTAAAGGCTTTCTCTAACTAAGCTCCTCCTCTTGGGCTCGAACCAAGGACCCTCTGATTAACAGTCAGATGCTCTAACCAACTGAGCTAAGGAGGAATTTTGCGTTAGCGGTTGCAAATATACCTATTTTTTAATTCCATCAAAATAAAAACCAAAAACTTTGTGATTTTTCTGTTTTTTAATATTTCAAAATATAAAAAATTATAGGTCTTTAATTTGTTGGAGTAGCGATATATTTGCGGAAGAGCTACTGTTTGTAAGCGTTTCTATAGCTTCTTGTATTTTGTTTTCTTTCAAAAGTGACAAAGCCAAATAATATTTTGTGTCTTCATAAAAAACACTCTTAGTTTTTTTATTTGCTTTTTGGAGATATTTTTCAGCTTGTCGGGCATTTCCGTTTGCCAAATTTGCCACTCCTAAAAAATACACCAAGGTATCATTTTCTGGATGAGCCCCATAAATAGGCTCCCAACGTGATATGGCATCAGCATATTCCTTTCGTTTATAATTAACCATTCCATAATAAAATTCATATTCTGAAGAAGTTCCCATAGTGGTGGGAAGGCCGGGGTCAGGTTTAAAATTTTCAGCAAAGACTTTTTCAGGAGAATTTCCACTAGTAAAAATTGCCCAAGAAGTAACACCAATTAATATTAAAAAAGAGGCCGCTAAAGCAAGCCAACCTATATTTTTCCATTTTTTTTCGGGCTCTTCTGCAATGTCTTCATGAAAGTTATCTAAGGCATTTTTTAAGTTGTATTCCTCTACGCTATTAAAAAGTAGGCGTTGCTCTTCAACCAGCGTTTTAAAATCTGTATAAATTTTCATGCGCTCATTAAAATCGGCCAATTCAGCTGTATCTAGTTTGCCCAAAAGATAGGCATCAATAAGCTCTTGATTTTCTTGATTGTTTTCTATTTTTTTATTTGGATCCATTGGGGATAATTTGGGTCATTTTTTTTAATTGTTCTTGGCATCTATATTTTGCATTTCGCGCAGAGGCCTCGTCCATGGCCATTATTTTGGCTATTTCTTTAAAGGGTTTCTGTTCAAAGTAGAAAAGTTTCATAAGCAATTGGCAGCGTTTTTCAAGTTTGCTTATGGAGTCCATAATAATTTTAATTTTTCTATTCTGCATTTCATTTTCCTCTATTTCTGGCTCCTTATATTCAATTTCACGATTTATAAATGTGGTGTTTTTATATCTTACCGACCGCACGTGGTCCAACCATTTATATTTTGCAATCTGAAAAAGATACCCATTGATGGCTGTTTCACTTTGAGCAGAAAATTTATCGTCTTTAATATTTCGCCACATCGCAATGAATGCTTCTTGGTATAAATCTTTTGCCTGTTGCTCATCGCCACTGTTTTTATAAACATAGCGTTTCACTTTAGGAAAATTTGTTTTATATAATTGTTTTAGGGCAGTCGCATCATTTTTTTTTATGAGCGCTACCATTTCATTTAATGGCAAATCCGTACTATTTTGGTTGCTTATTTTCTGCATTTTGATTGAAACAATACAGAAAGATACAATTTATACGCAATCGTTTAAAAAAAATTGTGCAACTTAAGTTATATGGATATTTTTTTTCGTTGAAATGAGCCATAAATTCCTTTTACATGTATTCAAAATATTCCATTCAGCTGTTTTAACTACATCGAAGAAGCGCCTAAAATGTCATCACAATACTTCAAAAAAAATACTTCGAAGTAGTTCCGAAGTATTTTTTTTAAGCGTTTTATATTCGTTTATTCAAACAACCAACGATAGATGTCGTTTCCGTTAGCAAAAAGCACTAAAGCTATCAAAATGAAGAAACCGACCATTTGTGCGTATTCCATAAACTTGTCGTTTGGTTTACGGCCGGTGACTATTTCGTATAAAAGAAACATTACGTGGCCACCATCCAAAGCAGGAATAGGTAGAATGTTCATAAATGCGAGTATTATTGAGATTAAAGCCGTAGTTGCCCAAAAGCTTTGCCAGTCCCAAACATCAGGGAAAAGATTCCCTATGGCACCAAAACCACCTACTTGGGTCGCACCTTTTTTAGTGAAAACATATTTGAATTGCTTTACGTAATCTTTCAATGTATTAAAGCCATAACCAAAACCGCCAACGATGCTTTCGCCAATAGAGTATTCAAGCTTCGTTTTACCAACTTGTGATCGTAACTCTTTTCCAAATGCATTTATGCCAATTTTTCCTTCATTATTGGCCGTAACTTTAATGGTATCTATTTGGTTTTCTCTTGAGACCACAAATAGATTTTCGTTTTGACCATTTTCTTTTATTACTGAACCAAATTCATCAAAATATTTAATAGGCTTACCATTAACAGATAAAATTTTATCCCCTATTTCAAAACCAGAATTATTAGCTGGATAATCAGGGTATATGGTATCTATTACTGCTATTCGCATTGGAGTAAAAGGGAAATGAGTATCATTTTTGAACATTTTAGTCCCTGCATCTTCTGGCACCGAAATGCTTTCAGAAGTGCCATCAGCATGTTTTACTTCTACTTTTGAAACATCGCGCAGAAAGAGATATCTGTTTATGTCCATAACATCTTCTAAGGGCTCTTCATTTACAGTCAGAACATGATCGCCATCCCGAAAACCGTAATCCTTAAATTGTTCAGTAACTGCAAAACCTTGTGGAATGTCTTCATTGGTGGTAATATTTCTTCCATAGAAATAAAGGATTCCCATATAGATAACAAATCCCAGAATAATGTTCACTGTTACACCACCCAGCATAATAATGAGCCGTTGCCAAGCTGGTTTGCTTCGGAATTCCCAAGGCTGTGGCGGTTGTGCCATTTGCTCTTTGTCCATGCTCTCGTCTATCATCCCGGCAATCTTAATATAGCCACCCAATGGCAACCAGCCAATACCATATACGGTGTCGCCAATTTTCTTTTTGAAAAGTGAAAACTTCACATCAAAGAAAAGATAGAATTTTTCAACTCTTGTCTTGAAAATTTTTGCAGGAATAAAGTGTCCCAATTCGTGGAGTACGATTAAAAGGGATAAACTTAAAAGAAGCTGAATAGTTTTTATAAAAAATGGACTCATAGTGTCTTAAATATATTTTTAAATGGTCTCGATTAATAAATATCTTATTACCAAAATCGAGCCTAAAATGATTTTGCTTGCTATATCTTGGTTCCGCTTAATATCTAGCGGTTTTAGGCAAAAATCGCACAAAAGTAAGCTTTTAGACCTTGCAAAAAAAATAAGCGGGTTTGTTCCCGCTTATTTATTATATATTTTGAAATCGTTTTATTGTATTACTCAAAAATTTATAGCTGTGAATCTTGAAATAATTGTATAAATTTATGAATCTATCGTAACGAACAAACTTATTCTTTCACAATTGTTTTATTTATAATTCCTTGTTCGGTTTCAATTTGGAAAAACAGAATGCCCTTTGAAAATCTGGAAACATCAATATTTTCAGAATAATTTTCTTTGTAAAGTAATTGTCCCAAAGCATTGTAAATTCTCACTTGGTTTATTTGCAAAGCTTCAGATTTTTGAAGGGTTATAGCTGCAGACGTTGGATTTGGGTATAAAATTAGTTGCTGGTCCAAAGCAAAATCTCCAGCACCCAAAACAACATTATTGTTTCTTGAAATAATATCTTTTTCTGGATCAAACAGTACGTTTTGAACCGTAAAGCCTATTGCTGGCTGGAACGTTTGATCGTTTGTTGTATTGTCTAAAACGATATCCAGTGTTTCCCCCTGAGTACCAATAATTCTTAAAGGCACTGGCACTTCAAAAAATGAAACCGAAGAATTGCTTTGGGTCTGTGAAATTTTCACGTTCAAATTTGTCGACCCATTAGCTTGATTCCATTGAATAGTATACCTTGGATAACCTTGGCCGTAAATCCAATCATCAAAAAATTCTGTAAGATCTTCGCCGCTCGCATTCTCCAGATTACGAATTAGATCTCCTGTTTTAGCATATCCGTACGCAAGCGCAGGATCTGCCAAATAATCTTTTAAACCTTGAAAGAAAACGGCATCGCCTAATTTTTTGCGAAGCATATGTAACACCATTGAGCCTTTATTGTAGGTAAGTCTGCTGCTAAAAATTCGGTTAACAGAAGTGGTATCTTGAGCTGGAATATATACAGATCCATCGGTTTCTTGTGTTATCGAAGAGATTTGATCTGCTTTCCAGCTTCTAAAACCTGTATTACCATCAAGATTTTCAATCACCATTCCAGCTAAATAGGTTGCAAAACCTTCATTTAGCCAAATATCCTGCCAGCTACCACAGGTTACTTTATCTCCAAACCATTGGTGACCAAGTTCGTGAGCAATCAATCCACGGCTTAGTCCGCCCATAAAGGAAACAGTTGTATGCTCCATTCCACCGCCCCAGCCAAATTCTGCATGGCCGTATTTTTCATCAGCAAACGGATAGGGCTCAAAAAGATCTGCGTAAAGATTCATAATATCAACCGTAACGGGAGTTCGGGCTTGTGCATAAGCAAGATCTTCGGGATAAATATAGTTTACAATCTCAAAAGGGTTTCCGTTATTATCCACTGTATGCGAATAAACCGTGTAGTTAGTTACTGCAATGGCCACTAGATAAGCAGGAATAGGATATTGATGTCTAAAATGTGTGGTTTTGTTGCTACCGTTAATGGTTTGGCTTAGCTCCAATCCGTTTGAAACTGCCACATATTCTTCATTTGAAGGATTAAAACGCGGCGTAGTAATGTAAACATCAATTAATTCTATTTTATCAATCAAATCCTGTTTGCAGGGCCACCAGGCTTTTGCGCCAAAAGGCTCGGAAAGTGTCCACATAACAGGATCTCCGTTGTGAGTAGATACTTCAAAGGAACCAAAACCAGAACTTATTGGGTTTCCAGAATAGCTAACGGAAAGAGAATCCAAAACCCCTAGATTTTGAATCTGGGGTAGTGTTATTACAACTTCGTCATTATTGTTTTGTGTGAATGTAAGCGGAGTGCCTCGTTGGGTAACCTGTGAAACTGTCATATTATCAACAAGTTCAAAGGTTACGGCATTCATGTTTTCCTTCGCTTCAAAATGTGAAGTGATTTTTCCACTGATAAAAGGTTGCGATGGATCTACTGTCAATTCCAAACGGGCATACTTAATATCATAATTGTTGGTATTCAAGTTTCGCTCTCCAGCAAACATACCAGTTGCAGCTTTGGCTTCAGCTTCACTTATGTTTTGTTCTTGAAAATTTTGCGAAAAGGAAAAAAAGGAAATTAAAAATAAAAAGGGGAGTACTAATTTTTTCATTGGTTCATATTTATATAATTATAGTTTTGTTGAAATACATCGTTTCATTTCCAAGATTGAATAAAATAAATAAGAAGATACATTTCACTGTGAAATTAGGATGTTAAATGTATTCATTTTGTTAGTATTAGGAGTTATTTTTGCTCCCAATTATATACTTTAAGTCTAAAATTTAACGCAATGCTTACTTTTTTTAGCAAATATAAATTCTTCGCAATTTTTTTTCTTGTTCTTTCAATTATCATTATCGCAATTATTTACCAGATAATGAAACCGAAAGAGGTGCTGAAAATCTATCAGCCAGCAGATGTTTCCACAGAACTTGTAGACACCACACTTCAATATGTGAAAAAGTATCACACTATTGCAGATTTTAGTTTGATCAACCAAAATGGAGAGACCATTACTCAAGACGATTACAAAGACAAAATATATATTGCGGATTTTTTCTTCACCACTTGCCAGACAATTTGCCCAATAATGACGGGTAATATGGCGGAAATACAAGAAAAATTGAAGAATGATGATGAGGTAATGTTGCTTTCCCATACCGTAACTCCGGAAATTGATACAGTTGCACAACTTAAAAGATATGCCCTGGAAAAAGGAGTTAACGATGCCAAATGGAATTTGGTAACCGGCGATAAAAAGGAAATCTATGACCTAGCCCGAAAATCTTACCTAGCTGCTAAAGATGTCCCTTTCTCAGAAAATGATCTCGTACACACCGAAAATTTCGTATTGGTAGATAAAAAGAAACGTATTCGCGGTTTTTATGACGGAACAGATCCTGAATCTATTGACAAGCTTTTACACGATATTAAAATTCTAGAAAAGGAAGATTAATTACTTCTTAAATAATTAAAATCGGGTTTCATCCAAAAAAAGGGAAAGTCTTTTCCCACGTCCATTTTTTACTTTACTTTTGCCTTGTTTAAAATCAATCTAAATAAAAGATGATTACAATAGCTTCATTAAAAAAAGGGCAGCGCGGTATTATTAAGGAATTTTCTGTTGATGTTGTTCCCCTAAAACTATTGGAGATGGGATGTCTTCCAGGTAACGAAGTTTGTTTGGTACAGGTAGCTCCTTTTAATGATCCACTGTATTTAAACATTAATGGCAGCCATCTCGCCATTCGGAAAGAAACCGCCAGCAAGATTGAAATTGAACTGATATAATTAAATTAAAACTCGCCTTTTTAAGCGAAGCCGAAATATGGCAAAACACATAAACGTCTCACTTATTGGAAACCCGAACACGGGAAAAACTTCTGTGTTCAACAGGCTTACGGGACTGAACCAAAAAGTGGGGAACTATCCTGGAATCACTGTAGAAAAGAAACAAGGCACATGCAAATTTGGTCGTGCTTGCAAGGTTCACGTGTTGGATTTACCGGGAACTTACAGTTTGAATGCTTCCTCAGTTGACGAAAATGTGGTTATTGAATTACTACTTAATAAAAACGACAAAGACTTTCCAGATGTTGCCGTAGTGGTTGCAGATATAGAAAACCTTAAGAGGAATCTGCTGCTTTTCACACAAATAAAAGATTTAGGAATTCCCGCTATCCTGGCAATTAATATGTCTGATAGGATGAAGCGGAAAGCAATTTCACTGGATGTTGCGTTGCTTGAAGAAAAATTAAATACCAAAATTGCGCTTATCAGCTCGCGCAAAAATCTTGGTTTTGATTATTTGAAGGAATTGATTGAAAACTACAATCAACTTTCCACAAGACCAAGTCTAAATGCTTCAAGCATATCTCCCGAGTATTTTGACCGTTTAAGAAAAGCTTTCCCAAACCAAGATCTTTATAAACTTTGGTTGGTTATTACACAGGATGTTAATTTCGGCACATTGAGTAGAAATGATCTGAAAGGTGTGGCTTCGTTTCAAACAGAATCTGTAAGCAACCTGAAAAGGCTTCAGCAAAAAGAAACTGTTGCACGCTACCAGTTTATAAACGAAATTTTAAAAGAAACACTTCATATAGACACAGCAAACGCGAAAGATTTAAGAAGTCGCTTGGACCGAATTTTGACCCATAAAATTTGGGGCTATGTTATTTTCTTCGGAATACTGCTGCTAATTTTTCAAGCTATTTTTGATTGGAGCTCATATCCCATGGATTTTATAGATAGCACCTTTGCATCTTTGAGCGAATGGGCTAAAACTACTTTGCCTCCTGGAGATTTTACTAGTTTGATTGCTGAGGGAATTATTCCCGGACTGGGAGGAATTGTGATTTTTATCCCTCAGATTGCGTTTCTTTTTCTGTTTATTTCAATTTTGGAAGAAACTGGATATATGAGCCGTGTTGTTTTTTTAATGGATAGAGTAATGCGGCGTTTTGGTCTCAGCGGGAAAAGTGTTGTGCCCTTAGTTGCCGGAACCGCTTGTGCTATTCCCGCAATTATGGCCACTCGAAATATTGAAAACTGGAAGGAACGCCTGATTACTATTTTGGTTACGCCTTTTACAACATGTTCGGCGCGTTTACCTGTTTATTTAATCATAATTTCATTGGTTATTCCAGATGATCGGGTTTTGGGAATCTTCAGTTTACAAGGGCTTACGTTAATGTTTATGTACGTTTTAGGTTTTGGGGCGGCAATTTTTTCAGCATATCTGTTGGATAAAATTCTTAAAATAAAAACCAAAAGCTTCTTTGTTGTGGAAATGCCAAATTATAAACTTCCACTTCCGAAGAATGTATTAATTACCGTAGTTGAAAAAACAAAGGCTTTCGTTTTTGGTGCGGGAAAAATAATACTTGCAATTTCAATTATCCTTTGGGTTTTGGCTTCTTATGGTCCTGGGGATTTTAATAATGCGGAGGAAATTATTCAAAAACAATACGCTTCACAAAATCTTTCAGAAGATGATATCGCGATGCATGTTGATTCCTATAAATTGGAACATTCCTATATTGGGCATGTGGGCCATGCCATTGAACCAGTTGTTAGACCTTTGGGTTACGATTGGAAAATTGGAATTGCCATTGTAAGTTCTTTCGCGGCACGCGAAGTGTTTGTAGGAACGCTCGCAACAATTTACAGCGTTGGAAGCGAGCAGGAAGAAACCATTAAAAATAGAATGGCAGCAGAAATAAACCCTGTTTTGGGAGGCCCTCTTTTCAATTTTGCGAGTGGCGTATCATTATTGTTGTTTTATGCTTTTGCAATGCAGTGTATGAGCACGTTAGCAATCGTGAAAAAGGAAACAAATAGCTGGAAGTGGCCAATGTGGCAATTATTTGTAATGACAGCAATTGCATATATTGTGGCGCTGGCAGCCTATCAATTTTTGAAATAAAATATCTTTATTATGCAGATAATATTAGTTTTAGTAACATTTGTATTCGCCTTGGGATTTCTTGTAAAAAGGTTTGTTTGGAATCCTTTTGAAAACAATAAGAATTCTGCGGGCAATAAGCCGGGAGATCATTCAGATTGCGGGAGTTGTACTTTCCATTAATCTTAAACAGTTCAAATTTTCGGAACCTTCTTATATTTGCGCCTTAGGCGTTTTTAAGTATCTTTGAATATGCAAACTATTCTAGTTTTAATAATTTTTTCTATTGCTGCAGGCTTTTTGCTAAAAAAGTTTGTGTGGAATCCTATTTTTGAAGCACGCCAAAATTCAAGCGGTACTTTAGATGGTGGGAAAACCAAATGTGGCAAGAAAGATTGTGGTTGTCATTAAATTATTCATTTTTTTCTTCACAAATCAACAATACGTAGCCTTTATCTTTACCTGTACTTTCTGAAGTTGGATAGGGGTTAAGCGTAAGACCGTTAATTGAAAACTTACTGGAGCTATAAATATTTGTGTTTTTTTCTTCACCGGGTCTTACTTCTCCAAAAGTCAACATCTTTTCTTCCTTAGTTCCGTTAGAAGTCACTTCAACCTTTACAATTGCACGACCAGCCCAGATGCATGTAACGCCCGTTGGACAACGTGAGTCTTCCACAACGTCTAAAAATTTTATAGAGACACCTTTCAAAATTACGGTTTCCCCTTTTGGAACTTTCACGGCAATTTTAGGAGTTTCTGCAGACTCCTCTTGCCCAAAAGCGAATGAAGAAAAAAGAATTAGTACTGCTAAAAGTGAGTTTTTCATTGTAGTAAATTTTTTCAATTTTAAAGATACATTAAAAATTAGTGCCATAATATTAAGGAAATTAGAAATCCTGAATCTAAAGTTGCCTTAAAAATTATTTTTAAACAATAAACACAGGGATATTTACTTTGTGGCGAACACTATCAACAGTGGTTCCGAAAAGTAAATCTTTAAACCCGCTGTGACCGTGACCGCCTAAAACTAACAAATCAAATTCTGCTGCATTCACAATTTTAGGAATATGCTTTTTCGGAGAACCAAACCCAAGTTTAACAGAAACGTTGAATCCTTTTTCTGTCAATTTTTCTTTATAGGTATTTAAAAAAGCTTCATCACTTTCGGTTTCATAATCATCTATTTCATCTCCATAAATCATAGCTCCTGGTGTTTCTACAATGTGAATGAGCGTATATTCCGCATCTTTTCCACCCAATTGCAGAGCCGCGGAAATACTTTTTTCGTCAGAAGTTGAAAAATCCACTGGAATCGCAATTTTTTTATAGGAAAGCGGGCGGGCCAGTTCGTCCACTTTCGCATCGAGTATGTGTGGAACCATTTTTCTTTTTTCCGATTTAATATCTTTAATAGTAGTTTTAAAAGTTATATAAATCAACAACACTGCTGCACCAATAGCTGCGGGAATTACCAAAGTCCAAATATATATTGGGTTTTCAGAAGTTGTGAGCCAACCTGAAATTTCATCATAAACCAGTTTTGCATTCAATCCAACAATTATAATGGTTATGAGCCAAGAGCCAATGCGCAACGGCCATTTTATATGAAATCCGTTCATTAGCTTTTTGTTGCTTACAAAATGGATTAAAGGAATTATTGCAAATCCAAGTTGAAGGCTTAATACCACCTGGCTTAATACAAGCAGCTTTCCAGTACCGCTTTCTCCGAAATAAATTACGGTGAAAAGAGCAGGAATAATAGCAAGCATACGTGTAATTAATCTGCGAACCCACGGTTGGATGCGCAAATTTAAATGCCCTTCCATTACAATTTGTCCTGCAAGAGTTCCGGTTAATGTACTACTCTGTCCCGCTGCAATCAGGGCGATGGCAAAAAACGCAGGGGCCACGTTTGAACCTAAAAGTGGTGCTAATAATTCGTGCGCATCTTGTATTTCTGCAACTTCAAACATTCCGTTTTTGTGGAAAACTGCTGCTGCAAGTATTAAAATTGCTGCATTCACAAAAAAGGCCAAGTTTAGTGCAATTGCCGAATCAATAAAATTAAATTTCAATGCTTGTTTAATCCCCTTTTTTGTTCTTTCTATTTTTCGGGATTGTACGAGGGAAGAATGTAGGTAAAGGTTATGCGGCATAACGGTTGCACCAATAATACCAATAGCAATATAAAGAGCTGCACTATTGGGAAGGGAGGGAATAAAACCAGCCATAAGATCCCCCATATCTGGCTTCGCAAAAAACATTTCGACAACAAAAGAACCTCCAATAATAAAAATTAAGCCAATAATGAAAACTTCCATCTTTCGCATCCCTTTGTTTAAAAGAAAAAGCAGCAAAAAAGTATCAAGCGCAGTAATTGTTACACCCCATACCATTGGTAATCCAAAAAGAAGGTTTAAACCAATGGCCATACCGATAACTTCGGCTAAATCGCAGGCTACAATGGCGATTTCAGCTAATATATAGAGAACAAAATTCACAAATGGATTATAGGCTTCTCGGGATGCTTGGGCCAAATCTCTTCCGCGAACAACACCCAAACGCGCACAAAGGCTTTGAAGTAGCAACGCCATAATATTGCTCATTAGCAATACCCAAATTAATTTATAACCAAACTGGCTTCCTCCGGCAATATCTGTTGCCCAATTTCCGGGATCCATATAACCAACACTCACAAGATATGCTGGTCCCAAAAAGGCTAGCAATTTTTTCCAGGATGATTTTTTTCCAGCTGTTTCAATCGTTCCGTGAACTTCCTCGAGTGATTTATGGCTTCTTCTGTCCATCGCTATTCTTGGGTTTGAACGTAAAGGTTCTCTGCAATTTTATGTGAGATAAAAAATTGTTCGCTTCCTACTTGAATTATCATAGACCCGTCAAAAAATTCTTTCCCCAAAACATAGATTTTGGTGCCGATACTGATTTTCTTTTTGTCTAAATATTGAAGAAACTCTGGGCTAGATTCTTTCACTCCCACACAAACTCCTTTCTGGTTTTTGTCAATTTCTGAAAGTATTTTTTTCTCTGTGCGTTTTAAAACGCCATGTTTATCCGGAATTGGATCACCGTGTGGATCAAAATCTGGACTGCCCAAAAATTTATCGAGGCGTATTATGAGCTCTTCAGATTGAATATGCTCTAATTGTTCGGCAATTTCGTGAACTTCATCCCAATGAAAACTCAATTTCTCAACTAAAAAAACTTCCCATAATCTGTGTTTTCTTATAACACCTGCTGCTACTTTTTTCCCACTCCCTGTCAATTGCACCCCTTTATAACGCTTATAGGTGAGCAATTTTTTCTCTGCGAGTTTTTGAATCATATCTGTTACAGATGATGGCTTAGTTTCCATACTTTCTGCAATTGCATTTGTGCTAATCTCACCCTGAAATTCGTTTTCCAGGTGAAAAATGGCTTTAAGATAATTTTCTTCGGCTAATGTAAACATAGGCACAAAAGTAAATATATTTTTCTATTAATGCATATTATATTTTTAGCCTTGTCTAAAAAAATTAAAATATATAGTTTCAAATTAGCTAAAAAGCCAAAGTTAATATTCTTGAAGAAAATAATTATTTGTGAAAACTAAAACCCGCGCTCTTTTTGAAGCTGCTCATATGCTTCCTGCACCTTTTTGAACTTTTCCTCGCCACCTTTTTGGTGGGCTTCGTCCATATGCTGTAGTTTGTCGGGATGGTATTTTTTTACCATTGTGCGGTAAGCGGTTTTTATTTCTGAGGTTGTGGCGGTCCTTTCAATCTCCAAAATCTTGTAAGCGCTGTCGGGATTTTTGAAAAACATTGCTTTTATGCTTTCAAAATCGCGCGCATATATACCTAGAAATCCAGCAATTCTATTTATTTCGTTTACTTCGGAAGTTGAAACGTTGCCATCTGCGTTTGCAATGCTGAACAAAAAGTGAAGAATTTGAAGACGGCTTTCATAACGAGTTCGTTGTTGTAAAAGGCTACAAATGTTTTGTGCCGAAATTTCACGATTCTTTATTACTTCATTAAAAACTTTAAATGTAGCGTTGGCACGCTCCCGTCCGTAAGCCTGCACAAAATACTGGCGTACATAATCCAGTTCTGTCTGGCTTACTTGGCCGTCCGCTTTTATGACCAATGAGGCCAAGGAAAGCAAATTGAGTTCAAAATCTGCAGGAGTAACTTGCTGTTGTGATGTGCCGAAAGACGTTTGAAAAGTTTTACCCTTCACACTTAGATTGTCTAAAAGACTTCCTATAAGAAAACCCGCGATAGCACCCGGAAATCTATAAACAAAGTAACCAAGAACGGCCAATAACCAACGAAGCATAGAATTGTAATTTTTCTTTTTTTGAGCCGACAAAGGTACTCAATTAAACAAACAAATTTAAAACACTAAATACGAAACATTCATTATGCGGTTTAATTTAAATTTTATGATTTCCTTGGCATACTGAACAGAGAATTTGGAATTTTCTGAACATCATAATTTGTATCTTTGCAATCACATTTCAATAATCATTAAAAGAAATATTTATGTACCCACCCGAACTAGTAAAACCGATGCGTGAAGATCTAACTAAAGTAGGTTTTTCCGAATTATATACAGCAAGCGATGTTGAAGAGGCATTAAAACAAGAAGGAACAACTTTAGTAGTTGTAAATTCTGTTTGTGGTTGTGCAGCTGCAAACGCACGGCCTGGCGCAGCAATGTCACTTGATAACAGTAAAAAGCCAGATCATTTAGTGACAGTTTTTGCAGGCGTTGACCGCGAAGCTGTAGATACTGCTCGAGCTAATATGGTTCCCTTTCCGCCAAGTTCACCTTCTATGGCATTGTTTAAAAATGGCGAATTGGTTCATATGCTGGAACGCCACCATATTGAAGGCCGTCCCGCACAAATGATTGCTGAAAACCTGAAAGGCGCTTATAACGAATACTGCTAAATTTGAGAATCTGGCATTATGAAAATTACTAAGCCATTTACAATTGTGATAGGTATTTTAGCGCTCGGAGCTCTTATTTTTAACATTTATCAAAATCCGACGGTTTCACATTTATTCGGAAAAGAAATAAATGATTGGTTATACCGAGCATTTTGGTTATTAATTGTTGCTCTTTGTGTTTACAACTATATTTATATAGACCGAAACACCTTAAAAAATAAGTCAAAATCCAAACGTTGAATATTCAATTTTGAAAATATAAATAAGTAAAAAGTAAAACCGTCTTTTTTAAGGCGGTTTTCTTATTTTTGAACCGTAATGAATGCACTATTAAAAATTATCAGTTATCCATTTACGGTATTGTTTTACCTGCTCTTCGGTATTACAATTTTATTTTTTCATCCAGTTCAGTGGGTTTGCTTTAACTGGTTTGGATACAATGCACACAAAAAAAGTGTTGATTGTTTCAATTGGACCTTATTGCGGTGTTTAAATGTTTTAGGAACCACTTTTCACGTTGATATAAACACGAGCATTCCCAACAATGTGCCAATAATAATTGTTTCAAACCATCAAAGCATGTGGGATATTTCACCCTTAAGCTGGTATTTGCGGAAATATCATCCCAAATTTATTTCCAAGGTAGAATTAGGAAAAGGAATCCCTTCTGTTTCCTATAATCTACGTCACGGCGGTTCCATTTTAATAGACAGAAAAAACCCAAGGCAGGCGATAGTAGAATTGGTGAAGTTTTCAAAATACCTTCAAAAATTTAAAAGAAGTGGAGTAATTTTCCCTGAAGGAACCCGAAGCAAAACTGGTGTTCCCAAACCCTTCCGAAGAAGCGGATTGCAAACGCTTTTCAAAAAAATTCCTGATGGATATGTTGTTCCAGTTACAATTAACAATTCCTGGAAACTACAACGTCGGGGCATGTTCCCTATACAATTAGGTGTTTGCCTAGAAATAATTGCCCACCCCGCAATCAAAATATCAGATTATGATGTTGAAATGCTGATTGACAAAGTGGAAGAAACAGTCACTTCAAAAATCCACAAATAATGGTTTCATTTTTTTCTACCGAAGAAATAATCCAAAACACAATCAGCTTCGTTAAGAATAAATTACAAAATGCCGAAGGTGGCCACGATTGGTTTCACATTGAACGTGTTTACAAAAATTCATTGTTGATTTCCGAAAGTGAAACAGTGGACAAAACTGTAGTCGTACTCGGTGCATTGCTTCACGATATAGCCGATTCAAAATTCCACGATGGCGATGAAACCTTGGGGCCAAAAATGGCACGTCAATTCTTAAAATCACAAAATCTTTCAGAAGAAATAATTGAGCACGTTGTAAAAATAATTGAAAATATTTCTTTTAAAGGTGGCAATAAAAACCAAGAATTTCATTCAAAGGAATTGGATGTTGTTCAAGATGCAGATAGGTTGGATGCGTTGGGGGCAATAGGAATTGCTAGAACTTTTAATTATGGAGGTTTTAAAAACCGAAAACTTTACGACCCGGAAATAAAACCGAATTTGAATATGACTCCTTCAGAATACAAAGCTTCGGATGCACCAACAATCAATCATTTCTACGAAAAACTGTTTCTGTTAAAAGACCGAATGAATACTGAAACTGGACGGCGAATCGCTGCAGACAGACATTTATTTATGGAAGAATTTCTTAAACAATTCTATGCGGAATGGGCAGGTAAAAAAATATAACGGATTTAGTTTTCCTTATTTATTGTGTGAAATTACAGTCCTATTATCTTAAGAGTCGCTACAAATCATTCTTGCCAAATGACTTAAAAGAAACATTTGTGAAGCCTATTTCCGATAAATTACTTAAATTTAGTCCTTTAATAACATATTTTAAAAAAGTAATATCCTCACATTACAATTTTAATACTCCAATATTTCTGGAGGCTAATTATAAAATTAATTTTGGATATTATGTCAGATTCTTCAACAAAAAAAGTTCAAATCTTTACCTCCTACGCCCACGAAGATGAGGAACTCAAAAACGAAATGGACAAATACCTAAAGGTATTAAAACGATCCGGAAAAATTGATACTTGGAATGATAGAGCTCTAATTGCTGGGCAGGAATGGAATGATTCTATAATGGATGAATTGCGAAAGGCCAATGTAATTTTGCTCTTAATTAGTGTTGATTTTAATGCTTCAGATTTTATTTGGGATAAAGAGTTGGCAGAATCCATGCGTCGTCATGAAGAAGGTAGTGCTTACGTAGTGCCCATTATTCTTAGAAACTGCAAATGGACCTCATTGCCCTATGCAAAATTGCAGGCTCTGCCCCGAAACGCCCGTCCAATTTTAGACTATCCAGATCGAGATGCTGCTTTTACAGAAGTGGCAGACGGTATTGAACGACTCGTTGACCACATTTTAGCAAAATAGTTTACTGGCTAGGCCCAGTTATAATATTAACTAATTACTAACCAATAAAAGATTTTCAAAATGGCAATTGATCAATCAGAAGTATCCACAGCTACAATAAACATCTATTTTTTAGCGGCACCAGAGGATGAACAACAGTGTATAGCTGTAAAAAAATATCTTGCCCCAGTCATAAGAAGCTCAAAAAGACCCATTGAAATTGAAAGTGACTTTGAAATTCCACCCGGTCAGGATGTAAAACAATACAAAGAGAAATTGTATAAAGCAGATATTGTCCTTGCTTTTATAAGTTCCGATTTCATTAACGATGATGAAACGTATCTGCGCACCCAGAAAGTCATAGAAAGATATAATAGAAATGAAACCGTAATGCTTCCTATTTTGGTGCGTAACTGTATGTGGAAATCGACTCCGTTTGTAAATTTGCCACTCTTACCAAAAAATATCCAACCGCTAAATAACAAGCAATTTTGGAATAGTGAAGACGATGCCTTAACTGCAGTAGTTACAGATATCTATGAGTCTATCGAGAATTTTAGTTATGAAAATGCAGAGGAAGATGAGCTAGTTGATGAAAAGGTTTCTGAACTATTGACCGAAACACATATAGATAGAACCCCACCAGAAAATGAAACGTTTGAGGTAGAAACTGATAAAGAAGCACCCAGTGTTGAAAAAATACAAGAAAAAGTAGAGCCCAAAAAAGTGGAACCGCAACCGCTTAAAGCAAAACCCAAAAACATCAACAATGTAGCCATGGATGTTGATTGGCGAAAAAGTTACTATAAAAATGTATTTTGGAAACGTGCTATAGCCTTTTTTCTAGACAATATAATCACCGCGATTCCTTCAGTGCTAATAGCTTTTCTTTTTTGGACTATTATTTCGGTAATTGTTTCAGACACTCAAGAAATATCGGAAACCGAGACACTCTTTATGATTTTATTCAGCTTTTTTTTCTATTTTGTTATCTGCGCCATTTTCGAGTCCTCAAAGCATCGGGGTACTTTTGGCAAACAAATTATGAAACTGGAGATTACCGATAGAAATGGACATCGGGTTTCTTTTTTTAAAGCCTTTTGGCGAAATATTCTCCGTTTTATTGTTGCCTATTCCTATGTTTTGATAATTCCTTTTATCATACAGATTTTCACATTTATTAAAACCAAAAAATTCTTTCACGATCAGCTTTCCTATACCGTTGTGGGTGAAAAGATGAAGCATTAATTGCTTTCTGAAATATAGTGGTAAATAATAATGCCGATGCTTTTTGCATCGGCATTATTTGGTTTGATAAATATTTTGATGTGTTTACTCTTTTACAGGATTTACTTTATCAGCCTTAAGATTTTCTGCAAAAAAGCCCATCATTGCTTCATACAAGGACAATCTATTTTCTTCTTTTCCAAAGCCATGGCCTTCGTCATATTTTACCATATAAGGTACTTCTACCCCTCTTTTTCTTAGGCTTTCAACAATTTGATCTGCTTCGTCAATATTTACACGTGGATCATTAGCACCTTGAACAACGAATAGTGGTTTCTGGATTTTATTAACGTGTAGCGCAGGCGAAATCTCATCCATAATAGCTTTCTCTTCTGGAATATTCGGGTTGTACCAAATTTTATAAAGTAAGTCCCGGTATTTTTCCCAATAAGGAGGAATAGTTTTCATAAACGTATGCAAATTGCTTACGCCTACATAATCTACACCACAAGCATATTTATCTGGGGTTTTGGTCATTCCGCGTAATACGGCATAACCACCGTGACTTCCACCGTAAATTGCAACTTTGTTTTTATCTGCCCAGCCTTGATTTACTATGTAATCAATACCATCTTCCACATCGTCCATGGCTTTACGCCCTATTTGTCCATAACCCGCTTTTAAAAATTCTTTGCCATAACCACCGGAAACTCTAAAATTGACGTGCAAAGTTGCATAACCGCGACTAGCAAAAAGTTGTGCCTCTGGATTGAACCCCCAATTATCCCTGATTCCTTGTGGCCCGCCATGAGGATTTACAATTACAGGCAGCATCTCACCTTTTTTGTAACTGTTTGGAAGCGTGATATAACCGTGAATGGTAAGTCCATCGCGACTTTTATAAGAAATGGGCTTCATAGTAGCCATATCTTCGGACTTTAACTGTGGCAATAATTTGTACAGAAGGGTTACGGTATCTTTTTCAACATCGTACAGATAATATTCGCCTACAATTTTGTCGCTGGTAACCGCCACCATATACTGCGATTCGTCATCGGTTCTATCTACGGTGAAAAACTGCTTCTCTCCAAATTCTTTTTGCAAACGCTTATATATTTTCTTGTAAGTGCTGCTAACTGGAACAATCACTGCCTTTTCGCCCGTGTATGAGAAGTAATCTATTTCATAATTGCGTTTTCGGGATAGAGATAATCCGGAAACATCAAAAGTATCATTGCTAAAAATGGTTTTTATCTTTTCATTTTTCTTCAAATCAAAAAGCTGAATCTCCATTTTGTCTTTTCCCAAATTGGAAATTACATAAGCATCGTCTGGATTGTCAGTATTAGGATTGAAGGAAGAGATACCAAAAACATCTCCAAAATCTGTAACTCTTAACTGCTTAAATTCACCATCAATGTTATACAAAATTTCAGCATTGATTCCATCAACAATTCGGTTAATAGCACGTAGATTTCCGTTGCGGTCAAAATCGTAACCAGCTACGGGCGGATCGCCTGCGTTTACTGTATATAACTTTATAGCTTCTCCGGTATTTATATTGAGTTTATAGGGTTCTTCCTGTTGCAAGTTGTCTTTGTTCATTTGAACAATTACGTGATCCTCGTCTTCTTTCAAAGATTCAATAATGTTTACTTTTACGCCTTCATAAGGAGTAAGTTCTTTTTTGCTCTCGCCTGTAACATCTACGCCAAAAACGTGATGGTTTTCATTTCCGCCTTTGTCCTGTAGGTAAAGAATACGATTGTTGTTGGCCCAAAAATAGCCGCGAATTAAATCTTCTTCCTGCTTAATCAATAACGTTTCCTTTTGTGTTGCCGTTTCTTTTAAATATAAATCGCGCTCTCCTGTTTCCCTTCTTTTCATATAGCTTATAAACCTGCCATTTGGCGAAAGTTTAAACGAATAGGCTTCGGGGGTTTTAAAATAATCTGCAACGGAATATTTATAATTTCCAGTTTCTTTTGAAGCGAGTTTTGTTAATTCAGCATCTGTTGATGGCAGCGAAGTGTTTCCTGGTTTTGTTTTCAAAGTCTTTTTTAGGGTTAGTGGGTATTCTTGGCCCATTTGTTCGTAAGTTCCCTCAATGTTGTTCCCAGATAATGTCCCCGTAAAGGTCATTTTCATTTTGGCAGATTTGATGGTAACTTCTTTGTCCTGTAAAATTACCGAATCCAGTTCAATTCCTGAGGCTCCTTGCACAGGAACATCAAGTGTCGCCGTTAATCCGTCTGCCGTTTGGGTTATGTTGTAGATTAGTTCCATTTGCATTCCCTGCACATCCAGAGTGCCGCTGTAAGAGCCGTTCAGCTCTTGTGCATTTACTTTTGCTCCTAAAAACAGTAATGTTATTGCGATTGTAAATTTTATAAGTGTTGTCATAATGTTTTATTTAGAATATTAGTTTTACGATTAAATAGATTGAAATTCCTATTATAATTCCAATTCCAAATTTGATAGCTTGAATACGTTTTGTGGTTTTGCTTTTCATACTTGTATATTTAAATTATTATTGATTTAAAATACTCCCGTTCTTGATTTTTACAATTTCATTTTTCTCTTCTGATTTAAATTGAAAGGAGATAAAATCTACCGAAGCATAATTTTCAACCTCTTGTTTTAAAATTTCGTTCAACCGTGTGGCTTCCTCTTTTTCCGAAGAATAATAATCGCAATTTATTAGCGTGAAGCTTAATTTCTTATTGCTGAAACCGTCTTCTTTGCTGAACTGAATTCCAACTGCTCCGAAATTTGAAGTGATACTTTCGCACTGACAGTTTTGTTGAATGGTTTTTTCAATGGAAGAAGTAAGTTTTTTTTCAGATTTGAAGAATTTACCTACACCGAAACCAAATGAAATCCCGATTATAAAACCGAGGATTATTTTTACAATAAGTTTGTGATTGCGTTTTTGATTTTTTTGTGATTTCATATAAATTGTTTTAGTGGTTAATTTCTGAAACAAACTTGCAACACAAAACACATTAATAAAAGAGAAGCTTCCCTAGATTTAGGAAATTGGGGAATATAAATAACGATGAAATATACTGTGTTTAAAGAGCTTAAGGGAATTTTATAAAAATAGAAAAGACGACGAATTCGCTAACCCTATATTTATAAATCTAGGGTTCAAAAGAGTTTTTTAGGCGATATTCTTAATTTCTTTAATGTAGAAAGAAGGGTTCAGTCCTGTATCTTTTTTGAAGTATTTTGTAAAGGAATCTGCCGATTTATATCCCACTTCCTCGGCGATAGATTGAATGGAGTAGGACCTAAAAATCACATCGTTTTTAAGGCGGACAATGGTGTAATTAATACGAAGATCGTTTATGTACGTATTGAAGTTTTTACCGTAATGGGAGTTAATTACTTTTGACAGATAAGAGGTGTTTGTATTTATCTTTTTTGCAACATTGTATGAGTTACATTCCTGTTTTAGAAAATATTCCTGTTTCTCTAACTTTTTAAGCCCTGCTAAAATTTGTTGTTTTGTTTCTTCGGATACATCAGTGGTGTTTTTTTCTTCCAGCACCTCATCTTTCGTATCAATAATAGAAAGTTCATTTTCTGAAGAATGCTTCATTTTGTTAAGTAAAGCTTCAAATTTGGCTTCGTTTTTCTTTTTGTTTCTGTAAAAGTGAAGTAAGACAAAAAGCAATGCTAAAATTATCAGCGAAGCTCCTAAAAATAAATAATTCAGGTAGGTTTGCTTTTTGTTTTTTTCTGTTTCCAGCGTTTTCAGTTCGGTTCTGAATCTTTCTATTTCCTGTGCTTTAGTGGAAGCTTTTAGATCACTTTTTATTTTATCGAATTCTGAGGTGGAATTAATATACTTTTCAAAATAATAATTCGCCTTTTCAAAATTGCCTGTTTCTTTAAAGCTGTCTGCCAAAAGCTTGTAGTAATTGTCCATATACCCTTCCTCCGAAGGTTTTACGTCATACTTTTCCAAGCCTTTTAACAACGTAGTTTTTGCCTCCTCAAAATTGCCTTCCCCGTGCGCCGCTTTTCCCAAATCATAATTCATTCTCAAATCCATCAATGGTGAATTTGGATCACACAGTTGTGAAGCGAAAGCAAAATTTTTCTTGGCAGCACTATATTTTTTCTCGAAGAAATCAATTTCGCCTCTTGTTATATAAAGGATTCTTTGACCGCAACTATCTTCGGGAGTTATCAATTTTGAAATTTGCTTGGCGTAGTGCTTAGCGGAATCCGCCTGCTTTATTTTAAGAAAGGATTCGGAAAGTAAATAATAGCAATTTACGAGAACCTGCTTTTTCTCAACAGAAGTATACACAGAATCAAGCGGCTTATTTTTATAAATTGAGATGGTTTTTTTACGAATATCAATTGCTTGTTGGGTATCTCCAGATAGTTGTAATATATAAGCTATATTTATTAAAATAGCTTCCCTATAATCATCATTATCTAATTTTTGGGCAAGCTCGAGTGCCTTATTTAGTTCATCCAATGCCAAGGATGCGTCCGGAACAAGCATTTTGCTTTTCGCTCCCAAAATATGCGCTGTAATAATTTGCTCCTCCAATTGGTTTTTTTCGGCAAATTCTAGCGTTTTTTTAAAATACTCCTGTCCTTTCTGGAGTTGGCGGTGACTTAGATAAGTTGAAGTAAGAGCTTCCAAGCCTAAATACTGTTGTTTTTTATCTTTTTCTCTTATGGCTTTTTGTATGTAAGCGTTGCATAAAATAACAGATTTTGATAGATCTGTGTTAATGTATTTCTGAATAGAGTCACTAAGTGATTCAAAAGACAATTGCGAAAGCTCTGTTTTTTCCTGCCCAAAAAACATCGAACAATTTAAAAGAAAACAAAAAAGAAGAAATTTTTTAAATAGGGACATAAATATTCTGGTATGGCTTTCATTTAACTTGCTATGCGCCAAAGATACTATTTAAAATAAACGCATCTGCGGGTTTTTAAGCTGCAGAAAATGCGATACATCCAAAGGCTCAGTTTTTCGGTCTTTTAAAAACTTATTTTTGGCAAGATTCATTGTGTTTTTTACTTGTTCGCTAATGGTTCCTTCACCTTTCATTCGCCTTCCCCAATTGCTATCGTTGAGGTTTCCGCCGTGGCATTCGGCAATTTGGTTTAGAATTCTCTCAGCTTTATCTGGTATGGTTTTGTGCGCCCAATCCTTAAAAATTTCGGCAATTTGGCCGTTTAATCTAACAATGGTGTAACTCACATCGTTCGCTCCAAGTTCGGCAACTTTTTTTACCAAAGGAAGAATTTCGTGACTGTTCAGCGAAGGAATAATTGGTGCCATCATTACCCGAACGGGAATTCCATTTTCTGAAAGGGTTTCCACAGTTTTTAACCGTTGTTTTATAGTCGCCGTTCTTGGTTCCAACAAGCGTCTCGTATCTTCTGAAAGGGAAGTGATGGAAATGTTTACTGAAATAATATTCAGTTTTGCCATTTCTTTCAAAATATCAAGATCGCGGAGAATCAATGAATTTTTGGTGATAATGCCAGTTGGGTGTTTCCACTTCAGCATTACCTCCAAACATTTTCGTGTGATTTCAAGTTTTCGTTCCAATGGCTGGTAACAATCTGTGTTACCCGAAAAAACGATGGGGTTTCCCTGCCAATTTTTTGAAGTTATTTTTTCCTCTAAAAGCTGGGGCGCATTTTTTTTGAAAAGGATATTTCGTTCAAAATCCAATCCCGCGCCATAACCCCAATATTCGTGACTATTGCGTGCGTAACAATATACGCAACCGTGCTCGCAACCTTGGTAAGGATTGGCTGAAAAACCCATCCCCACATCGGGGCTATCAACTTTATTTACAAACGTTTTCGGAAAAACTTCAATATAGTTTGTTTTGTTCTTGTCTGCTTCTTCACCTTCCGCTTCACAAAAATTGAGGTACTCATCCAGCACTTCGTGACTGTTTTCGAAAAAACGGTTATTTATATTTTTTTGTGCACCACGGCCCTTTAGAACATTATCAGCCATAAAAAAACTTTGAAAATTTTACTCTTCAAAGTTAATTATTATTTGGATTATTTCCTTTTATATTTGGAAATATTCCTATTTAATTGCCTTTTCGAATTTTTCTTTTCCACCAACAACTGGAATTTCAATTGTTGTTTCATCAAGATTAACAGTTAATATAGTTCCCGGTTCGGGCAAAAGTGTAAATTGACTATCACTTGAAAAAATCATCAAGCCAATTTGTTGCCCAGCGGGAATTACTTGATCGTCTGGTATAAGATTAAAAGACATTTCGTAGAACTTTCCAGGTTTTAAAGGCTCACTTTCTGAAATGGATTTGTAGTTCTGCGGATCTGCCCACCCTCGCGTAATAATATTGTCGGTTATTTTTGCATTCTTGTCTTTATTCCAAGGCAAAGAAACCATCCAAACAGAAAGATTGGCTGCGGGTTTACTGCTGGCTAATTTGATGTTCAATTTTGAAAGACCAGATATATGCAGGTCTTTCTTTAAAATAGGTGTTACAAAAAGTAGTCTGTGGTCTGAAATTGGAAGTTGAGCAAGTTCTTCGCCAGAAAAATTATAATCGTCCGTCAAGATTTTGGTGCCTTGTTTCTTGTTTTTTCCAACAGTTAAAACTCCTTCATTTGGGGAGGTGGAATTTAAATGAAGCGTAACTTTTTTAGCCTCCGGATTTGGATAATCTGCGTAGGGAGTAGGGTTGTCATTTTTATCATCTTCGCGAACAATCCAAGCTTTCGGCTCTTTTTCAATCCCATTATCAATTCCGAAAAGGTAACGTGTAAACCAACGGTTCATCATAGAAAACGGTGGTGGTCCTCCGTGACCGTTTTGATGGTAATAGATTTTTACAGGCAAGCCCATTTCCTCTGCAGCTTTGTAAATTCTGTAGCTGTGTTCAGGCATTACGTTCCAATCGTTAAAACCGTGCGACATAAATAGCGCGGCTTTCATTGGCTTCATATCGTTCAAATAATCGCGACCCGCCCAAAACTCATTGTAATCACCAGTTTTGCGGTCTATTCCATTTTTAATTTCGTCATCGCGATACGTTGCATTATTATAAGCACGTTTCGATTCATCACCACTGTTTATGAAATCATAAAGTACATCCACATCTTCGCCCAAATATCCACCCGGCGAACGCACCAATCCGTTGCTTCGGTAATAATGGTAATAGGAAGTATTTGGCGCGATGGGAATTATAGCCTCAAGCCCTTCAACACCAGTGGTTGCAGCTGCCAGCGGAATTGTTCCATTATAAGAAGTACCTGTCATGCCAACTTTACCAGTGGTCCAATAAGCTTTTACTTCTTCGTTTCCGTCTGGAGTTGTGTAGGCTTTTGCACGACCGTTTAACCAATCGATAACTGCTTTAGGAGCTAAGGATTCATTATCACCGCCTACGGTTGGCGAACCTTGCGAAAGTCCCGTTCCCGGCGAAGAGGAATGAATAACAATGTAACCTCGCGGAACCCAGGTTTTAATTTGTGAATTTGAAATTATAGGCCGTTCTCCAAGTCTTTTTACTGAAGGATGTACAATTTCCTTTTCGGGAGCACCCAATTCGTGATGCACATCGTGAAAAGCTCCTTCAACTTCTGGCGCAACGCCTGCAAAATATGGGCTTGATTCATAAACCACGGGAAGTTTCAAGCCATCTTCGGTTTGTTTGGGCCGCGTAACATCTACGTGCATTCTGTCTAGTTTGCCATCGCCGTCAGTGTTAAAAGTGGTTTCAACCCAAAGATCTGTTCTTATCCAATCTTTTTGATTTTCAAAAGCGGGAACAATTTGTGCTTCACCGTTTTTAAACCAAGGTTCGGCTTTTTCTTGGGCAGTTACAGAAAAGGTAAAAGCTAGAGCTAAAAAAAGTAAGATGTAATTTTTCATACTATTCTTTAATTAATTATTTCCCAGGAAAATCAGCTTTTCTCTTTTGAAGAAATGCCTGTGTGCCTTCTTTAAAATCTTCGGTGCCAAAACAATTACCGAACTCTTCAATTTCAACTTCAAAACCGTTTTCGCCATCTTCATAATTTGCATTGATTGCACGAATTGCTGACGTTATTGCAACCGAAGAATTTTTCATAATTTTTCCAGCAATTTTTCCAGCAAATTCTAACAATTCTTCCGGAGTTGTTACGTGGTTTACCAAGCCGTATTGCAGCGCTTGAGTAGCATCAATCATCCCGGCGGTCATAATCATTTCCATCGCGCGGCCTTTGCCCACCAATTGTGGTAAACGCTGTGTGCCGCCATAGCCAGGAATTACGCCCAATGAAACTTCGGGAAGCCCCATTTTTGCATTATCGGAAGCAATACGGAAATGTGACGCCATCGCCAATTCTAATCCCCCGCCCAAAGCGAAACCGTTTACGGCTGCAATTACTGGTTTTGAAAAGTTTGCAACAAAATCAAACAATAATTCTTGTCCTTTTGCAGCTAACTTTCCACCTTCTTCAATTGAAAAATCGGCAAATTCACTAATGTCTGCTCCTGCAATAAACGCTTTTTCGCCACTTCCAGTTACAATTACCACTTTCGTTTTGGAAGAATTTTCAGCTTTCTCAAAAGCATCGTGCAACTCTTGGATGGTTTCACGATTCAAGGCGTTCAATTTTGAAGGGCGATTGATAGTGATGGTTGTGATGCCGTTTTTAGTGTCTGAAAGGATGTTTTGGTAACTCATTTTAAATATTTTTAAATGTGAGTGATGTGTACTACATCACGAAAAATTATTTTATAAAATCAAATCCGCAATATGGAACTAAAACTTCGGGGATTTTTATTCCATCTTCCGTTTGATAGTTTTCAAGAATTCCTGCTAAAACTCTTGGCAATGCCAATGAGCTTCCGTTTAAAGTGTGTGCAAGTTTATTCTTTCCGTCAGAATCTTTAAAGCGAAGTTTTAAACGGTTCGCTTGAAAAGTTTCAAAATTTGAAACTGAAGAAATTTCCAACCAACGATCTTGCGCAGTTGAAAATACTTCAAAATCGTATGTTAAAGCTGAAGTAAAACCTAAATCGCCGCCACAAAGACGAAGAATTCTGTACGGCAATTTCAACTCACGAAGAATGTCTTTAACGTGCTCAACCATTCCATCCAAAGCAGCATATGAATTATCGGGATGCTCAATGCGAACTATTTCAACTTTATCAAATTGGTGCAGACGGTTTAAACCGCGAACGTGTGCGCCGTAACTTCCAGCTTCGCGACGGAAACAAGGTGTATAAGCGGTACATGTTATAGGTAAATCTGAATTATTCAGCAAATCGCCCCGGAACATATTTGTTACTGGCACCTCAGCTGTTGGAATTAAATAAAGATCGTCAATGCCCACATGATACATTTGTCCTTCTTTATCTGGTAATTGCCCAGTTCCATAACCGGATGCTTCATTAACCAAATGGGGCACTTGATATTCTGTATAGCCAGCGGAAGTATTTTTGTCTAAAAAGTAAGCAATCAATGCGCGCTGTAAACGGGCTCCTTTTCCTTTATAAACTGGAAAACCTGCGCCTGTAATTTTCACACCGAGTTCAAAATCGATTAAATCATATTTTTTGGCAAGCTCCCAATGCGGCAATGCTCCTTCAACAAGTTTTGGAATGTCGCCTTCCTTGTAAACTTCTTCGTTATCATTCTCGTCGGTTCCGGCCGGTACCAAATCATTTGGGATATTTGGAAGCGTGTAAAGTAGCTGTTGTAACTTTTCAGCAGCAGCCAACATTTGGTCGTTTAGTTGCTTTGAAGATTCCTTCAACTCAACCGTTTTTTCCTTTAGTTCGTTTGCTTTTTGTGTTTCACCGCTTTGAAAAAGCTTCCCAATTTCTTTTGAGTAGGAATTGCTTTGCGCTAAAACTTCATCTAACTGCGCTTGCGAACTGCGGCGTTCTTCATCAAGGTTTAAAATTTCTTCCATAGTGGAAGCTGCGTCAATACCACGTTTGGCAAGGGCTTTTATATATTTTTCTTTGTTTTCGCGAATGTTGGTTACTTCTAGCATTTTCCTAAATTAATTTGAAAAGCAAAGTTAGGAAAATCACCTTATTCTTTATCAGGCTTTTCGTTATAATCCTCTGGAGATGGCAAAATCCATTCACTGTGTTTAAAAGGATGCCATATTTGTGAAGCAAGATCAACATTGGCATCAATAAAGGGATGGTAAGGGCCATCGTTCACACTAATTTTTGATTCCATATAAACAGCTACATCATTACCTTTTTCGGCTTCAACAGTTTTTATTTTTTGTGCGAGTTGCCACATTAAATCTGGTTTGGTTGTTACTGCTGCTTTTTGCTTGCGCCCAAGCATGGTACCGTAATTGTAATATGATTTTTTACCCGTTTTCTTATCCTTTACCCAAACCACAAGGCTTCCACTCTTGGCCCGAAGCATCATTCGCCAGCTAAGGCGGTGGCCTTCTTCAGTCCATAGAACATCATCTTTTAAAAACCAGTGTCGAAGCGGGAGGCCAATCTGAAACAGAAAGTAAACTGAAAATACACCGATAATTAGGTTTTTATGTTTCGGAATAATTACATCATTTCCTGTATATAATTTTTTCTTAGGAAGAAATCGTTTTTGAAGTATTTCCGGAGAAAAGAAAAACAAGGCAAACGCAATGGACATATACGGAAAAATGCCAATGTGAAAAATGAAGGAATTAAAAAGATGAAAAAATATAGAAATAATAAAACCAAGAAGCCGTGTACGTTTCCAAAGCATTAAAGGAACAATAAGTAAGTCGAAGAAAATACCTGTATAAGCAATTGTCCAATGGACCCAGGTTTTTTGCAATATGCTTCCAATGATCCAATAATCACTTTTTCCTTCCATAAGTAATGCAGTCATAGAGCCATTGAGCCAATCTGGATACAATTTGGCGACAGAGGCATATGTATAAACAATCCAGACTTGGAGAATTAAAACAATAAGCACCCAGTGCGACATTGCAGGATTTTTGAGTTTGGGATTTATTTTTGCATCAAGTGAAAACCAACGGTTGGCAGGAAGAAGAGCCATTATCCAACACAACAACATCATTAAATAATAATGGTTGTTGTAACTTGATTTCTGCATTAAATAAACGCAGGTCCACATAATTGCATAGGCAACCATACTGAAGCGGTACTTGTAGCCCAACATCACGAAAATACCAAAGATGGCCATTATTGCGAAGTAATAATACAATAAATCACCTTGCAGATATTGTAGAAAATCGAAGCCAATAAAGTTGAAAGTAAATGGTGTATCAACTAAAGTACGACGTAGCCAACCTGAAAAAACAGCACCAATAGCTTCGGTAGCAATCAAAAGGCCAAACACGACACGAAAAAGAACGAGCCCAATGTTATCAACCTGTTTGAAAAGAAATTTATTCACGCTCTTTTAAATATTGCTTTGCGAAATGCTCATCTTTTACTATTTCTTGACGTAATAATTCTAACGAATCAAATGTTTCCTCATCTCTAATGAATTTTAAAAATTCAATGGTGATTTCCTTTCCGTATAAGTCTTTGTTGAAATCGAGAAAGTGGGTTTCAATGGTTTTTTCGGTACCGCCTACTGTGGGATTGGTACCTATACTTGTTATTCCGAATATTTTTTCATCTTCAATTAAAGCTTGAACTATATAAACCCCGTTTTTTGGAATGAGTTTGTAGTTTTCTTTCAATTTCAAATTTGCGGTAGGATACTTCATGGTTCTGCCAATGGCCTTTCCTTTCACAACTTCCCCAGAAATCATAAAATAATAACCCAAATAATTGTTGGCAGTTTCAATATCGCCTTCATTTAAAGCTTTTCTGATTTTTGTGGAACTAATTGCTACATCATCAATTTCCTTTGCTGAAATCTCTTCAACTTCAAAATTATATGTCTTTCCGAATTCTTTTAAATCATCAATATTGGCGGTTCTATTTCTTCCGAAACGGTGGTCATAACCTATGATTATTTTTTTAGCCTTTAATTTATTCACCAAAATATCACGCACATATTCCAAAGCTGTCAATCTTGAAAATGCTTGCGTAAAAGGATGTATTATTAAATAGTCCAGTTCCGTTTTTTCCAATAAATGGGTTCTTTCTTCAATAGTGTTTAAAAGCTTAATGTCTGATTTTTGCTGAAGCACCATCCGCGGATGCGGAAAAAAAGTTAGCACCACAGAATCTAGATTTTCTTTTTTGGCAGTTTCCACCAAACGTTTCAGAATTGTCTTATGGCCAATATGAACGCCGTCAAAAGTGCCGATGGTGACTACGCTTTGGCGTTCATTTTTAAAAGTAGAGGCTGATGAATATTTCTCCAAAATTATTTTCCGTTAAAGGTATTCATAGTAATATTAATTCCTGCAAGTGCGAAGGATTCTATAATGTTACAGCTCAACTCCAAACGTTCTGGAAGTTGTTTTTCTTCTTCGGCTTCCCAGTCACCCAAAACATAATCTACTTGTCTTCCTTTTGCAAAAGCATCGCTAATTCCAAAGCGGAAACGATTGTAATTTGTAGTTTGCAACGTGTTTTGGATATCTTTTAAACCATTGTGACCGCCGTCGCTGCCTTTCGTTTTTATGCGAATGGTTCCAAATGCCAAATTTAAATCGTCGGTAATGACAAGCATATTTTCCAGCGGAATTTTTTCTTTATCGAGCCAGTAATTTACGGCCTTTCCGCTTAAGTTCATATACGTGCTGGGTTTCAGAAAAATTAGGGTTCTTCCTTTTACTTTATGTGAACTGATGTCCCCTAGTTTGGCTGTTTCCCACGTTAGTGAATTTTTAGCGGCATAAAAATCAACTACTTTAAACCCTATGTTGTGGCGGGTATTTGCATATTTAGGGCCAATATTGCCAAGGCCTACGATAAGAAATTTTTTCATAGAATCTTCTTCGGTAACTTTTTGGTCAGCTTTTGCTGAAAATAATTTTCTGAAAAATGACAGCATATTTTTATAATCTTCGGTAAAAATAAAAAAAGCACCCTGAATTAACAGGATGCTTTTTGGTTATCTTCAAAAAAGAAATTTATTCCTTTACTGCAGCAACATCATCTGTTTCTGTAGCTGGAACTTCTTCTCCTTCTGCACCTTCAGCAGTTTCAGTTTCATCATCAGCATCGTCCACAATTGCGGTACGTGAAGTTCTAACCTGACAGATAACTGTGTTTTCTGGGTGCATAATTTTGTAATTGTCTGTTTCAAGAGACTTAGTGTACATTTTGTTACCAATACGCATTTCGGTAATGTCTGCCTCGATAAAATCTGGAAGATTTTCTGGCAACGCTTTTACGCGAAGTTTACGAGTAACAATACGCAATGTACCACCGTTACGAACACCGCGAGCGTTTCCGGTTGTACGTACAGGTATTTCCATAGTTACTTCCTTATCATCAAAGATTTGATAAAAATCTACGTGAAGAATACGGTCCGTTACAGGGTGAAATTGTATATCCTGAAGGATAGCGTTAACTTTTTGGCCACCTAAATTAACTACAACTGTGTGTACGTCTGGAGTGTAAACCAAATCTTTAAATGCAATTTCTTCTGCTGAAAAGCTAATTGGCTCATTCCCTCCGTAAACTACGCAAGGAACCATTCCAGCATTACGTAGGGCTTTAGTTGCCTTTTTGCCCACGCTTTCTCTTTGTGATCCTTTAATTGTAATTGATTTCATTTTTTTTAATTGTTTGTTAATAAAAACTCCCTAAAAAGCTGTTTTTTAGGGAGTGCAAAGATAAATTTTATTTTGGATTATCAATTTACGATTTTTGATTTTTTCAATTTTTAAAAAAATACTACTCTTTTCAAAATAGTTTTACATCAAAAACTTGGAACTGATGGATTTGTTGGCGTTAACACTTAACATTACTTCCGCAAAAAGCTTCGCACAACTAATTACTCTAATTTTATTACTTGGTTTGGTGGGAATAGAATCTGAAACAATAAGTTCTAGCATTTGTGATTTTTCTATTCGCTCATAAGCATTTCCTGAAAGAAGCGGGTGTGTACAAACTGCACGGACGCTCAATGCGCCTCGCTCCATCATTAAATCTGCGGCCGTAGTAAGGGTTCCGGCGGTATCAACCATATCATCAACAAGCACTACATTTTTACCTTTTACGTCGCCAATAAGTTCCATATGTGAGATTATATTGGCTTTTTCACGTTGTTTGTAGCAGATTACCACATCACTATTTAAAAACTTTGAATAGGCATACGCACGTTTTGAGCCGCCCATATCAGGCGAAGCGATGGTAAGATTGTCAAGTTTCAAACTTCTTAAATATGGAAGAAATATGGTGGAAGCAAAAAGGTGATCCACAGGTTTTTCGAAAAATCCTTGAATTTGATCTGCGTGCAGATCCATGGTTATAATTCTTGTTGCTCCAGCAGTTTCTAGCATTTTTGCAACTAATTTTGCTGCAATCGGAACGCGTGGCTTGTCTTTTCTATCCTGACGCGCCCAGCCAAAATATGGCAATACTGCTGTAATGTGTCTTGCAGATGCACGTTTTGCGGCATCTATCATTAACAACAGTTCCATTAAATGGTCACTGTTTGGAAATGTGGAGCCAATTAGAAAAACACGGCTTCCGCGAACAGATTCTTCAAAGGAAGGTTGGAATTCGCCGTCACTATAATGGGAAGTTATAACTTTTCCTAAAGGAATCCCGAAGGCATCTGCTATGTCTTGTGCGAGTGCTTCACTTTGTTTACAGGCAAAAATCTTGGGGTCCGGTGCGAGAGTTGACATTTTTTAGGTTTTGTTTGAATAGACTGCAAAGGTAAAAATTAATAGTTAGCGATATTTAAAAAAATAGCCAGATAAATTTTAAAGTAAATTACAAATATTTGTTTATTTTTGCCTCCCGTTTGCTCGAGTGGCGGAATTGGTAGACGCGCTGGATTCAAAATCCAGTGTTTTAGGACGTGCGGGTTCGATTCCCGCCTCGAGTACAAAAGGCTTCAGCAGAAATGTTGGAGTCTTTTTTTTATGACTTGGTACAACATAGGTACAACATTTTCATTCTTTATAATATTTAATTGGATTTGTATTGATTTGATAAATAATAGTCTGGAGAAAAGTGGGACTATCCAAAATCTTATTTTTTGAGTGTTTTCGAGGCTTTAAAATCTATTCAAATTATATTTTCAAAGTAATAGTCGTAATTAATAGGTAAGCAAAATATAAATTCAATAGTAAATTTTTGAGAAAAGTACCAATTTTCAGTGTTTTTCTCAAAAGTTAACTAAAGTTGATTCATCCCGTCTTCATAAAATAAAGTCTATCATAGCAGCTTTACAGAACAATATTTTTAGTGTTATAATGGTAAATATGGGCTAAATTGATTATATTTAACCATTATATTGGTATAATATGTTAGAAATTATTACATTAAAAGATGTAAAAATCAAGATTGGTAAGGCTTCTAAGGCACTTCGTAAATCAAATGGGCTGTCTAGAGATGAACTTGCAGAAGCGCTTGAGGTCTCAAGCACAACTATTCAGAACATCGAGAATGGCAAAAATGCCACGCTTGATAATATTTTAAAAGTAGCAAATCATTTTGGTTTATTACAATCTATTGCCAAGGAAATAGATAAAGTTATTGTTAGTCAAAATGACATTTCACTGTATTAATAGATGGCTAGAGATAAAATTATAGATGTCATTGCTTTTAACCAAGAAATTGGTAAACTAGGCTATGACATAGATCAGGGTAAATCCTTTTTTCAATACAATCCAGAGTTTTTGGAGTCTGGCCAATTCTCAAAACTTTTTCCATTTATTTTTAAGCGTACCAAACCAGCGCAGGTATTTACCGAATACCAGCAAGATACCTTTCAAGGTTTGCCCCCTATGATAGCAGATTCTTTACCAGATACCTTTGGTAATATCATTTTTCAAGAATGGTTAACAGCGAGAGGTATTCAGAAAGCAACTCCTTTAGAGCAGCTTGCTTATGTGGCTGATCGTGGTATGGGTGCTTTGGAATACAAACCTGTGAAAGAATTACCAAATACCACTTCTATAAACATCGATGATATTATTAGCATTTTAGAAAAGGTTTTAAAGCTAAAGGACGATACTTCTGGTGCTTCCCTTGATGAATTATCATTACTAAACGTTTTTAAAATAGGAAGTTCTGCGGGTGGTGCAAGACCAAAAATTTTAATCTCAGAACATAAGAAAACGGGAGCAATTATAGCAGGAGACAGAGAAACAAGCGACGAATACAACCACTATCTAGTCAAGCTACACCTTGACGATAGCGATGGTTATAACAAAGAAAAAGTAGAATATGCATATTATTTGCTAGCGCAAGAAGCAGGTATTGATATGATGCCATCTAAACTCATTGAAAACAAACACTTCGCAACATTAAGATACGACAGACAACACGGAGAAAAACAGCACGTATTAACTGCTACTGGTTTAACGGGTTGGGACTATAAAAGTCAACCAGAAAATTCCTCTTATGAGAATCTTTTTAAAGTGGCTTTAGGACTAGAAGTGCCGCATAAAGACTTACAACAGTTGTTTAAGCGTATGGTATTTAATGTAGTATTTAGAAACGTAGACGACCATTTAAAGAACCACAGTTTTATCTATAACAAAGAAGAAAACAAGTGGAACTTAGGACCTGCTTATGATTTGACTTATGCACTAAATCCACTATTTACATTTAAAACTACCTCTAGAGCTTTGTCTATAAATGGAAAGCGTACTGGGATTACTTTAAAAGATTTGCTAACGATTGCCGAAGAATTTGTCATTAAAAACCCTAAAGGCATGATAGAGGAGATTCAGGCATTGATGCCAAGATGGATGGTGGTGGCGCTGGAATTAGGGATACCTGAGAATATAATTAAAGCAATCCAAAAAGAAATAAAGAGAATAGAATAGTGGCAATTAGAAAGCAATATTCCCAAATCAATTATACGTTAATATAATTAGGGTCATATTTTTTCAATTATAAACTTTTAAGAACTTAATGCTAAAAAGAAAAACAATACCTGATGCTGAATACAGTAATTTGTAAAAAAGAATTTCCAATTATTTACAAAGATTATTCAGTCTGGAAGGTCAAACATTTTTAATCCCTCTATACTCTGAATTTTTATAGTAATAAATAGCATAAGGCGTTCCCACCTTATTGTTATAATAGGCCACACCGCTTTCATCAAGTTTTTTCTTCAGAGTATTCCTGGAATCCATATCAGGAATGTATAGTTTCATTCCCTTAACAAACCTATTAAGACAAGTATTAGCATAAACAATATTATTGTTTGCTACAGCAACATATATTTCTTTTAAAGATTTGTTCATAAATTGACATATACACACTTATATGTCAATTATTGACAATTAAGCGCTTATATGTTAATAAGTTTGGGAGACGAATTTAGGTAAATTCAAGTTAAATTTTTACATTTGACCAAATAAAAAAACGCCTACACCGTTAGGTATAGACGTTTTTATGTTCTAAGAAGTAAAATTTTGAGTGTTAAGGGTGGCTTCTAATGCGAAAGTTCCTTATATCTTTTCAGGCTGTCATCATAGTGTTAATGCCCTTTATTTTACTAATTTCAAGTTCTAAGCTCACTAAGCTGAGCGACACTTACAAAATACCGAGGTTGCACCCTCGATACCGATTACTAACGCACTATGCGTCTAGTAATACGGATTGTCCTAGTGATCGTAACCCTCCTAGAGGGGATACGAATCGTGACTGTTCTTGTAGTCATTGGATCCTAGCGGGTTTAATTAAACAATAACGGAAATGGACTTTCCAAATCCAAAGGAGCACTACTATAAAAATAGTGCTCCGGGAAAAAATAGTTTTAGTTTGGAGTAGACCTATAATGAGGTCCTACTTTTTTACCATTCCTTGTATGTGGGGCTACATACACTTTTTTATTGCCCCCTTTGGTCTTCGCCATAGTCTTGGAATTAAAAATTAATACTATTTCTTAACACAAAGCCGTAAGAAATTCGGCTTTAATAAAATGGACACTTTGCCGAGTGTCCATTTTTATTTTAACAAGTTGATTGTTGCGTTGCCTTAATCAATAAGGTTTCCACCATATTATTAAATGTTCTGTTCTCCTCTTCCGCCATACTTTCAATTTTTAGGATAAATGATTCCTTTAGCCTAATTGATCTTTGTTTTGTCGTACTTTTTTCCATAATCCCCATTATTTAAAAGTTAGTAAATATTTTCATTTTGGTTTTAATCAAATATAAAGTAGTTATTAAATTAAAGCACATTTAACCACAAACGTTATTAACGAAGTTGTCAACAATTTGATTTTTAACTACTTGCGTATTTTAACGAAGAAATTATACACTTAATCGATCCAAAATTAATTATCCACAAGAACATTCACAAAATCCGAGCATTTCTCTAATTGCTCGTTAAGACTCTCGTTAAGACTCTCGTTAATCTTCTCTAATCGATGTATTTCCGTTTTGCTTTGTTGTACTTCTATGTTTAACTCGTAGTTGTCCTTTGGTTGTTCCTTGCAACCTAATGAAGATAATAGTATTATGAAAAGAAAATATTTCATAAAGGGTTGATTTAAAGTGAATTTAAAAATATATTATGTAAATTTGAGTATTCTCCCCTCAGTATTAACCCTTTAAATTTTTAAAATATGGGAAAGGTGTCACCATTTCACAGTACACATCCTTCTGCATCTGTTTATCATGACAATAGCAGTTGTACAGAAGGAAACAACATTGAGGCGAAGTACAAAAAATCTGGAACAGATGGGCGTCCAAAATGCGACCACTGTAAAAGACTTTAAGCTTTTTTGTTTTTAAGAAGTTTAGGACGTTCCAAAAATATTATTTCATTAAAAGGAACGTTCCAAACTTCTCCTTTTTGGCAAAGATTTGTATCTCCTGTTTCTATTTCTACCGTTCCATATACTCTTATTCGCTTGATATATTTTAATGCCATAATTTTCGCATATTCTATACACCCTTATTAAGTCAAATTCATTGTCCTGAAATCTCACTGTGGGCAAATCAAAACAATGCCCTTCTCCACCATGACATGATTCGCATGTAATAAATCCATGATTATTTAATACTTGCACAGCTTCAATTATTACTTCATTTATATTTTTAAATTTTTCCATCACTCCTTATTTAGTTGAGATTTGACGCCTCTTGTGTATAGAACCCGAAATTTCAGATAGTGAATTGGTAGTCAATAAGCGTATTTAATTTTTTCGGCTCAGAAAAATTCAAATTATGAGCCGAATAGTATTCCTAATCGGCTCATAATAACAAATTCGAATAGTAATCACAACCCGTTCCAGCCCATTCCCACTTCATTGCATTTCGGGAAATGCGCTTCAATACATTGTCTTGGACAAAATCCCAAAATTTTAAATGAATTATATTCGTAGAAGTGAATCTTGAAAGAACAAAATTTGAAATTGAGTCCGCTCGCTCCTGTCTAGTGTGGTTTTTGAAATTAAAAAGTAATATCTAAGAATGTTCCCAAACAAACACTACAAATTTTTTAATTTTTATTGATACTCACATATTAGTAATCAAATTTCTTATTTTGGCGCTACATTAAAAAATAAAACCTTTTTATGCATCCAAGCGCACGCCAAAATTATAGCAAATAATGTCATATCCAGGTGGTAGTGCTACACATATGGGTGTTGAATATCAAAGTTGGTTTTTGGCTTTACAAATTGCCTATAGCTTTTTTGAGCCAGATAGGATTATTTACCCAGAAACATTTATTACTGATTCAAGCATTATAGATGATATAAAAGTGTTACAAAATAAGATGACTACATTTTACAATGTAAAGCATATATCACCAGCAAAAAGTTTGCATTGGAAAAATGGTGAATTAGTTTCTCATTGCGTAATAAAACACATTAAGCAACAATTTGAAGCTGATCGAAAAGCTAAAATTGTATTTGTATCCCAAAGTGATTGTTATTTAGTCACAGAAGTCTTTCAACGTGCCATAAACGCAATTACAATTAACGATTTAGATCAGGTCCTTGCATCAAGTAGATGTATAGAAATTTGGGAAAGTGCTAAAGAATTATTCGATTATGATGACTACACTCTACTAGGCCTGGCGAAAAATGTTTCTATGAGATGTTTGCCTCTCTATGAAATTAAAAAACTAATTGAGCATCGTTTTGTTCCATTAGGTCATCATAAGGAAGTGGCGAATTTATTTGCAATAAAAAGTTTAGAATGTTCTGGTCGAAAAACTAGGATTACAAAAGAATTAATCAATAGTTGGTTACTTGAAAATGGCATCAATTTTAAATGAATTTAATATATGAAAATAGATGTATATGCTAATAGGGCATTGGATTTTAATGCATTAAACAATAGGGAATTTGAAGAGGTCGTGTATTATTATTTTAAGGATCAAATTGATAGAGGTCTTTATCAAGGGATTTATGATAACATAGAGCTGTCTTCTGGAGTAGGAGAACGGGGAGCTGATGCTATGCTTTTTTTTGATAGTCGAATTAAAGGTGTGGTGCAATGCAAGAAATATAAAAGTAACCTTACTGTTGAAATAGTTTTAGCTGAGATTATCAAATTTCTATTATATCATATTTTAGAAATTCAATTAGGGAAGAAGAGAGGGTCTTCTTTAATTTATGATATTGAGGATTTTACATATTACTTTGTTGTATCAAAAGATTTTACTCAAGCAACAAAATTACTTTTGGCCAGTTTCAATCAAAATTGGTCATCAAGAAAAATTAGCCCAATTATTAATAAAATTACTTCTGTAAAATCATTTGAAAAATTAAATGTTGAAGAAGCTCAAGAGCAATTAAGGGAACTTCTTAATACCTTAAATGTAGTGGCGATAACAGCCGTAGACTTAGATCCTATAGTACGTATTAATCCTTACTTGAAAAACCGATATTTTTCACCACAATCATTAGTTGGCAATGAGCAAGAAAATTTACTGATAGAAAAATACACCAATAACAAACATTTTTCTATAAGCAAGGAGCTTGCAGTTGAAAAAACGGAGTTAATATCAAATGATATTACACGTGTAAAATCTTTTTTTGGTAAGAATGAATTGTTGAAAGTTGAACGAGCGGAGACAGAAGATATTTTTAAATGGATACACCAAAAGCCTAAAGACAATGAATCGAATATAGCTGTCGTTGCTGGTAATGCTGGAATGGGTAAATCAGTTATTCTATCTCAACTCTATTCTAAACTAAAGGATGAAAATATTCCTGTAATTTCATTAAAAGCTGATAGATTAATCTTTAATTCAATAACAGATTTAGAAAACGAGTATAATCTCAATATAAGTTTTGAAAAATTATTTGACAGAATTATTGACTCTGATACGACAGGAGTTCTTTTAATTGATCAAATAGACGCTTTATCTCAAGCCTTATCTTCAGATTTAAAACCGCTCAAATTCTATGATAATCTTATACAGAGATTTACAAATCATCCAAAAGTTAAAATCGTTATCTCTACTAGAATTTATGATCTAAATTATGATCCTATTATCGCTAATTACAAGGGAAAGAAAAGCTTTATAGTTAGGGCGCTTAAAAGAGATGTTCTATTCGATGTTTTAACACGATCTGGAATTGATAAGGTAGGACAATTTACAGAAGCTTTTCTAGAATTAATTGCTGTTCCCTTGCATCTTGATGTGTTCTTAAAGGTTTACTCGGAAAGTCTTAAGGTCAAAGAAATTAAGAGTCTTCAAGATTTGTATTCGCAATTATGGAAACAGAAAATTTTGGTTGCAAATAGCTTTAATCTAACTGTTATAAACCCTAAAAAATTATCTGATTTTGTATTTAAAGTAGCTTCAAAAATGTACGAGCTTCAAGAAATAAATTTAGATGCTCGATTATTTGAAGACAATTATTTTAAAGAGATAAAATTTCTAAAATCAGAAGGCATCCTTGTTGAGGGTAAAAACATTGAGTTTTTTCATCAATCTTTTTTTGATTATGCCTATGCAAGAAACTTTATAAATGGAGAAAAAGATTTTCTCAAAGATATTCTAAAGAGACATCAAGGGTTGTTTGTAAGATCAAAAATTAAACAAATCCTAAACTATAAAAGTAGTGTGTTGCATAATGAATATATAATTGATGTCAATAAAATTCTGCAACATAAAGAGGTTCGCTTTCATATTAAGCTATTGATCCTTCAGGAAATTGCATTTCAAGAAAACCCAACTATTGCCGAGCAAAATACTGTTGAACATATAGTCTTTAAAGTTGATGAATTAAAAAGCGCCTTTAATGCATCACATATGGGTCAAGGATGGTTATCTTTTTTTATAGATAGGGATATTTTTAGAGATGATATTGAAAATAATAATGAAGAACTACAAAGTCAAATAACAAGTTCTTTTAGACGATTTACTTTAGCTGAGAATAAAGAGGATTTACTCAAGTACTACAAAGCTTTAAAAGATTCACCCATCAAGGATGAGTTAATAATAGATTATCTATGGCAAGTAGGCGAGGTTAAAAGTGAACTTGCAATAGAATTAATTGAAGATGTTTTTAGCCGAAAAAAAGAATATTCTAAGCAATACTGGTATTATAGAATCCTAGATAATACATCAGTAAATTTTCCCAAATGGACGGCCAAAAAATTACATGAGCATATTGATATTACTGAAGGAACAGATATAAATGACGATAAAAATTATTTCTACACCCAAAATCTAGGGATTGAAATATATGAAAAACTATGGGAGAAACACCCAGATGTAGCCTATACATTAGTAAAAGATATTATAACTGAAATAATTACAAAACGTCAATTTGAGAGTAATGGCGTTATAAAACTTGATTCTGCTTTTTTATTATATGATAGAAAGAACCTCGATTTATATTATCATAATAAACAATTGGACATTCTTCAAACCTATCTTGAAGACAAATTTATAATCGCTCCTATTTTTGTAAAAGATGAAGTATATAAATATCTCGATTCTAATAGAATTGTTGAAATTATAATTGGTTTCAGTATTATCTTCAAATATCCAAAAAAGTTTAAAAATGAAGCCTATCGCTTTTTTACAAATACGACAAAACTTGAAGAATTATATAGTTTAAATCAATATTTGAACTTTATGATGTTAGAAGTATTTGGTCAAATGTATCATTGGCTAAATGATGGTGAAAAAAGTAAAATAGAAGATATATTACTATCAAACTTTAGAAAAAAAGTTGAATTACGAGTTTTCACAAATGATGATGGTACTAAAAGAAAAAATAAATACTACGGTATAGGTAAATATGAATTACTCAATTCTATAAATGAAAAAGGCGAGTTGCCAAAACATTTGAAAAAGGATTATTTAGAGTTATTTAGAAAATTTGGAACAATTAAAAATGTAGAACCAAAAGGGATTGTAGTTTCTTTTAATAGAGACCCCTTAGGTAACCCAAAATATGATAAATTCTCACTAGAAGACTGGCGGAATAGTTTTAAAACTTACACGCACAAAAATAAAAATTATAGCAGTTGGAATCAACCAGCCGAATATGAGCACGGACGAAAATTTGTGACAGTTGTCTCAGAACAACCAAATAAATTCATTGACTTCATTTATAATATAATTGATGATAGCGAAGTATCCGATACGTATATAGTAAAAGGACTTGAAGGCCTAAAAGAAGGTAGGATTGATGTAGATAAGCTGAAGAATTTATTTCTTTACGCAATAAGTCAAAGAAAATATGAAAAGGAAAATACACTATATCTAATTTGGATAACAGGATATTTTACAGATAAGAAAAAAGTGTATCCAGAAATATTAGAATTTTTAAAACTGCAAATCATTTCAGGCGATGAGGGTAGAGAAAATTTTAATGATGCTTTATCAACAGGAATAAATTCAGTAAGAGGTGCTGCTACAAGTAATTTAGTAGATTATAGTTTTTCTGAGAAAACATTTCCTTTTATTTGTGAAACGCTTCGATCATTGGTGGATAATTCTCGTTCATCTACGAGAGCTGCTGCTATCTATAAATTACAGTATTTATTAAAATACGGGAAAGAGCAGGTTTTAAATCTATTTTTAGGTTTAGCTAATGACTATGATGAAGGGATATTAAAAATATCAATAAACCCATTACAATATCTAGTACACTACAATTTTGAAGGATTGATTCCATTCTTTGAGAAAGCTTTACTTGTTAAAGAGTCTAATAAAGAAATAGGGAAATTAATTACGGTGGGTTATTGCAATAGCTATGTTAAAGCTGATGATTTATTAGAATTATTTTTAAATTATAATGAGCCAAATACTATAATAAAAACAGCTTTTGAATTTATCGAAAATGAGTATAAATTTGATAAAGCACTTACTATTGTAATGAGGTTTTTAAATTCAGAATCTAAAGAAATAGGCGAGATTTATAACAGAGCATTTTTTCACATAAATCCAAAACAGTTCAAACAATTACGTTTTTTTCTTTTTGAATATGTTGAATCTTCTGTTGGCAAATGGAGAGAGCACCCTTTTTATGATTTCTTATTAAAATGTTCTGGAAACGATTATAACGACTGTATTCTACTAGCTGGAACTTATAAGAACCACTATGGTCCGGATATCACTCAAAGAGGTTTACGCAGTCAGCCGCTAAAAGTTATTATAAGCTCATATAATGCTATTAGAGAATACGACAAAACAAGTCCTATTCTTGAGCAGGCGATGGATATTTTTGACGATATGCTTAATAATGAAGAATACAGAGATTCATCTGCTCATCATATATTAAAAGATGTTGATGCTTATTAAAAAATAAAAAATCTTAGCAGCTTTATAAAAAAACCTTTTTTTAAATTTTGAGATATGTAGTTATGTTGAAAAAATAAACCCGTTCCAGCCCATTCCCACTCCATTGCATTTCGGGAAATGCGCTTCACTACATCGTCTTGGACACAATCCCAAAATTTTATTTATATATTCTTCGAAGAATAAACCTTGGAAGATTAAATTTTGAAATTGAGTCCGCTTGATCCTGCTGCTATTGAAGTTCTGAATTTCTAAGGAGCATTTCAAAACGTTTCCAATCATATTTATAAATCCCTATATCACGTTACCTTTCCGATAAAAGGTATAAAATTTAAAATTAGAGCACTGCATAACCGGTCGCAAGCTCCCTTTTATAAGTCCTTTTCTAATTTTAAATTTTAAAATGGAGCAGTATCGGAAAGGTAACGTGACGGCGCTATGGGAAGTAAATCGAGAATAGGATAAGGATAGTGTCAGTTTTGAGGGGCGAATTCTACTGTATTTGAGATTCTGCTATAAATCAAAAAGGAAAGGAAAACGCTCAAGATATAATAAGTAAATCGTTTTGATTTGAACTATAAATAAATAGCTGTTTAAATTATTTTGAAAGTTTTCAGCATAATAATATAAGGCATATGAAAAGCACTACACATCCAGCAATCCCCGATTTTTGAATAAATATTCTATAAAATGGGATAAACTAAAAGGTTTATCCCATTTTGTATTACTTCTGAAAATTTCATATTCTACAAGAACTATATGTTTATTATTGCTTTATAAATTTTTTGGTAGCCGATCCTGTTTCGGTTTCTATTTTTATGTAGTAGATTCCGTTAGATAGGTTGGATATGTCTATTTGATTTGTAGATAATGCTCCAATCACTTTTTGCCCAAGTGAATTGTAGATGCTGAAATTGTAATTGCTTAGTTGCGTCTCAATATTCAAAAATTCCGAAGCTGGGTTTGGGGAGATTTGGAAATTATTCTGTGTGAAATCCTCTATTGATAATGGTTGGGGCGTAAATCTGTAAACCATCCCGTCGGGTATGGCGCCTTGCAAATAATCGCCGTCATAAAAATCACCTGCCGCTACAACAGCCACTGCGGGATTCGCAGGATCCCCCTCTACAACATATCCATTGTCCACCAATTCGCCCTCATCAATATTTAAAGATATTGCCAAGGTAACCAAAGGACCTGAAATACCTTCAAAAGATTCTGATGGATTATTAATTTGGTTTGGACCATATCTATATTCAATAATGTTTGATCCTTCATATAACCAGAGCTGGAAGTTCATAAAGTCGCTTTCTGTGGAATCATCAAGGAAACCAATATTGTTCCATTCGATTTTAAGGATTTTGTTTCCTGGCGAACCCTCTGTTTTATAGGAGATATTGGATTGTGAAATTCCCGAACCAAGTCCTAAATCCGCTATATCCTGTGCTATCGGTGAAATTAGGGTTAAAATTCCAGAGTCGATTTGTTCGTTTGAAAGTTCTCCGCCAAAACTCCATTCCACAATATAAATAATATCAAAAGTGTGAGAACTTATCGTAAAATTAAATCCTAAGGGTATGGTATATCCCGGATCGTCCCAAACTTCGCCATTGTTAAGTGAAGTGCTGCCAACCAAATTCTGGTAAGCAATATTTTCGGTTTCAAACTCATAAACGCTCTGGGCATTTATAAAAATTGCACAAAGCAAAAACAACGGTAGAAGTAATTTCTTTATCATAATTTTAAAAATTTAATTTCTTAATTCATAGCACACAAATGTGCACTGAAAATAATTTATTCACTAATCTATTTATAGATATTAAGATGTAATTTGCAACTTTTAAAAAAAATAAGCGTATAAAGGGATAAACGAAAACACTTATCCCTTTATAGATTTTGAAGTGTAACTCTACATTTTGTTTGAGTTTAAATTCAAACCAATATTCAGTTGTGCCATTAATGGCCAAAAACCATTATTTCCATTAATATCGAAATAAAATTGTGGACCTAAATCGAACAAGAATTGAACATTTCCAAATTCTCTTTGAATGCCCCATGTTGGGCCTATTGCAATATCAACATCTGACTTCCTAATTACATTATCCGCAATAGAAGGTCCTCTTGAAATTATTCTTGCAGAAATAAAGTTGCCGGAATTACCAGAAATACTTTTACCTTTTTCAACTCTCCTTTCGAAATTATAAAACTGCTTGAACTGTAAATCCACAAAAGGTGCTATTATATAAATGATTCCGTTTTCTTCGCCATAAACTAAGTCCGGATATGCACCATTAAATCCAACCCCAAGATTTGTTGAAAAAGTGCTATTTTTCGTAACGGGAACTTCAACCTCCACACCTGGATTTATAAAATTAACACGCCAAACTTTCTGAGTTGAAACTTCTTCCTGCCCTTGAGCCATGAAGATTGTGAAAAATAAAAATATAATTATTAAATTTTTCATTAGTTTATTTTAAAATTTTATTCCAAAAGAAGCTCCAAAGCTGGTGACTTCATAATAACCTTTTTCACCAACAAATACTGCTTCTTTAAATTTTTTGAAAATCTCCAAAACATATTCCAAATTCTCGTCTTCACCCAAGGTAATGCCTGCACCGATTTTTACAGGACGTCCTTCTACAAAAACATCTCCAATTTTTACATTTTTACCCATTTGTAAAAATACAAAAGGAGAATTATCGAAACCGTGTTCGTGAAAATAGATACGCAAATCGCCTAAAATGGGCATCGACCAAAATGTTCTGTTTGAGTTCCAGTCAATTCCCAAGCCCGCAGATAAGGAAAGATAATCGAACAAAAAGATGCCGTGAAGGGTAGTCATTTCAACCGCCACTCCTTTCTGTATCTTGTCTTCACTGTCATTGCCGAAACGGCTGTCATAATTTCCATTTATGCCCATTGTTGTGACCGAGTTATAATTATCAGACCACCAACTATCATTATCCCTTGATGTTTGAGAAAATGAAGAAAAAGACAGTAAAAAAAATATAAAAAATCTCATTTTTAATTTAATCCTACTTCTATTTTACTACCGTGCCATACTCCATTTCTTTTCGCTACTCCATACATTTTCACTTTCATAGATTTTGGTAAGACCAACTGTCCAGCACCTCCAGAATATGAAAACTTATTATTATTTGCATTAAAACTTATCCCGACCTGGGCAGCACCGTCAAAATCAAATGTTCTTTCTTGATTTGAACAATTTGAGCAATTTGAATAATAAGATTTTTGTACGAAGAGTTTCCCATACCCTGGATGATTAGATATTAAAGTTATACCCTTTGGCATCTGGAAGTTATTATTATTAGTTAAACTTTTAAGTTGACTTACAGCATTCTTATATAACTCTTTCCAAAATAACTTATTTAAATTATCACTAGTCAACTGTTTATTTGCGAGACCCAGAGCATAATCAACTGAGTTGTTATTTCCATAACTTTCAAAAATTAAGTCATCCCAAAAAACTCTTGGATATATATTACTACTTATAAAGGTTTCAGAACTTAAAAACGTATAAGGTGCATTTCCATTTGGATAATTCCATATAGAAGTGTTCACATTATATCTAATATTTAAAGGTTTGTAGGCGTGTTTAAAATCAGTTTGAGTAATTTGACCTAATTTCGGTTGCAATATTTTTGTGTAATCATATTCAAATTGAGCCATTTCAATCCCTGCAGCAACTATATTTGTGTCTTCTTGTCTCCAAATTCCGGTCCAACCCTTCTTTTGATGTTTTACTTTTGCACCGATGTGGTAAACCAAATAATAATTATAATTAAAAACTTTAGTTTTTACTCTTCTATCACTTTCATATTTATCTATACATATCTTATTAGTCCCAAAAAGAGTTCCAAATAATCCATTTCGACTATCGCAAACACTTAAATTATCTAAATAAGGTTGTAACCCATCTAAAGGTTGAGTTTGGCCACCTCCACCGCCAGTACCGCCACCTCCGCCAGTACCTCCACCTCCACCTCCAGGAGCGCATCTATTTTGACTATATGGGTCTGTACTGCAACGAGCTATAAAATAAAACAAAGTGCCATTTTCAAGGATTGTTTCACCAGTGTTAGGAATGTCACTTTCAACAACCTGCCTCGCTCCTTCGTCTGTGGGAACTAATAAATTTTTCGATATATTTTTTACTTCTAAATATTGGTCAAGTACGCTATAGTTATCAAGAGTCGCATAAAAAAGTCCAACATCCGTGTATTTATAAATAGTATTCCCAACTTGTATCTCTGCCTGTTCATTTAAAAAGGCAGAAAATGCTTCATCACCAATAACTTCTTCTAAATCGTCTATATCATCATAAATATCTCCTTCGGGTCTATTAAGGCCATATTCATTTGATAATCTTTCAATTCTTTTCTGATATCTCTCCAAGACTTTTTCTTCATTGGATTCCGTAACAGGAATTCTTAATGACGAAAAATCATCGTTGTAAAATTTATTCACGTATGTATAAATTTCATCATTAGATTCATCAGCATATTTTTTGAAGGTTTCCACAAAAACTTCCTTACTTGGGAAATACATTCTTCCGTTTACAACTCCAATTTCTTTATTTGAATCAGTACTTTGAGGTTTTTCTTCTAAATAATCATCTTCACATGATATCAGAATTGGTAAAGAAATAATAATTAAAAATTTAAAGAGTTTTAGACCTTCAAGCAGGTATTTTTTATTATTTAATGATTTTTTCATTTTTATATTTTGTAGATTAATAATGCGCAAAAATCATTTAATTATATTATATAAAATAATCAAAAAAGTTTTTTTTATTAAAATTTTTGTAGGAATTTGCAACATTTCAATAAAGGAAAAACTGAAATGGGGGTGTTTCATTAGACATTTTATTTTCCTCTGAAATGGATATAGAAATTTCTGTTTTAAGATTATTTTAGGAGTGCGTCTTTTCTTTTGATATTTCAGGAGCCTATTTGGGAAGGAAATGGAATAAATAATATTTAAACCCTTTTATTTTGTACAACTGCTTCTGTTGTAAATAAAAAAAACTCTCTGAATATAATAGTAAATCGTTTTGCTTTGAACTATAAATAATCTTCCCTCTTTTGATTATTCTTTAAAGTTAAGAGGTAATTGATATTAAAAAAATAAAATGTTTAGCTATAAATTTTTGTTTTTTTCGGTTTACTTTTTTGGAGCGGAGCGGAAAAAATTTGTAAAGCAAGAGGGTAACACGCTGCGCGATGTTATGTTTTATAAATCACTTGTTTTTAGTGTTTTATAAATGTTTGCAAATTTGTTTTTTAGTAATTTTCCGTGAAAAAACTTCAAACAACCTATTAACAGGCAAATTTTTCACGGATTTTTTCGTAAAATACTGATTCGCGAGTGGTAAAATGATTAATAATCTGCCCACAGTTTCGTTTTTGTTTTATAATAATTTACTCTCATTTAAATAAGAGAGTCCACGCGTTGTATATGCTCTTTACATTTAGTGAGTGTTCTAAAGTGACCCCACCTTACGGGTGTACAAGCACCCTCGTTTCGCAATCAGTTTATCATTCGGCCAAAAGCTCAATGCCTGCCTTTTCAGCCTTATATTTTATTTTGATTATCAAATCGTAATAGCTCCAGTTCCTTAGAACAAATTTCTCAGCCTTGGCTATCCCGATCTTGTCCTTCTGGTTTACCAATATTAGCGTACCCACCTGATGTTTGATGCAAAAATCGATCAGCCTTTTGCTGTAAACATGGATACGGTGCCGTATATATTTATTTTCCTTTTGATGAAAGGAGTTCACGGCCTTTAATTTTCTTTTGGTCCCTTTACCCGATTTGGAAAAGGTTGCCCCTTCCTGTGCACGTCTTCTGGCTGCCTGTATGGCAAGCCTTCTGTACATAAACTCTTCCTTTGTGCCAATGGTCAACCTGTTGTTACCTGACTTCACGACAATTGGATATTCCAAGGACAGCGAAGCTTCAGCTATTACTTCAGGTCTAAGGCAATGTTCATCCTTTTCAATTTCAAAGACCGGAAGCCAGAATATCTTGCCATCCCTTAACTTGATGTGTGAAGTACACAGCTTGGTCTCTCCCGCCACGACCCGTTCCAAAAGCTTTCGCTTGTCGGTAAAGTCTTTTCCTAGATAGGTTCTGAAGGGAATCTGGAACAGACTAAAGCAGAACGCATTTTTTTCATCATCATAGTGCAGTCCGCTTACCAGCTCTAAGCTGAACGGAAATGCCATATCCCTCCTGAAGTTCTTTAGGGAGCATTCGCCTTTCCAGTATTCCGGCCTATCCTTATTAAAGGAGGTTATCAGGGTCTTGTTAAGGGTGGACAATATGTTCGTTGGGATTTCGCCCTTAAACCGATCTGATACCACCCGATAGGTGGTATTGATACGGGAGCGTTGCAGAATACCCAATTCATCCTTTTTTTCGTCTCCCAGTTTATAGTGTATCCCTGCCGATAGATAGAGGAATTCCTTGATCATTTCCTGTACGTAAAGATGGGTAACGATGAGGTTGGCCGCCCTAAAGCACCTGTTCTGCCATTGGTACAGTGTATCCAGCGCTTCCTTCCGTTCTTCCTTGGTGGGGAGGTCAACCAATAGCTGGATCTTTCGGGTCAGTTTCATTGTAGCCTTTTCCATATCAAGCCGATTTGGTTTGCAGTTGGTGTTCGTTCTGTGATAGTTTATAGGCGGCCATAAACTCGCTGTGCACTTCCTTTTGGGATAGGTTGAGCATTGTGGCAATGGAATCAAAAGAGTACTTCCCTTCACATCTTAGTTTCAGTACCTCTGCCTGTTGCTCGGTCATAACCTTTTGAACATTCATTTTGATCATACTTTGCTTGGGTTCAAGCTTGTCCCCTTGGTCTATGACGTTCTTGATATCATCAATGGCTTTTTTTATATTGTTGCTGGTTTCTTTAATGCTCGTTCCCATAGCTTCGGCAATCGCCTTGTACTGGAAACCGTACTTTAGACATAGTTCTATCAAATGGCTGCTTTCGGTATTCAATAGGGGCAATACCTGTTTGATCCTATCGAAGTACTCTTGGTCCATATCCTGGAGTTTTTGGATCTCTGCCTCATTTAGGGGGTCATATCCCGCCATATAGTCCTGATAGTTTTCAAAACTCTCCAACGAATGGACGTTTCTGGAAAACTTATTTTTTGGTCGGGTATAGTACGAGATACATTCCCTTTTCATCACAAACCGCAGAAAGAAGAAAATATGCTTTGGAGATTCTATAGTGTCCCTATGTATCCATAATTTTAAAAAAGCATCTTGCACCAATGATTCTATAACAAACTCATCATCGATCAACCGCTTGCCAACCCAAAAGATATTTCTGCTGTGTTTGGCATAAATATCCGCAAAGGCGGAAGGACATCCTTTTTTTAAAAGTTCAAGATCAGTGTACGACATAAGATACCTCATTTAAATTGGTGGTAGATACCACCATAATTAAATTGGATTTAATTTTTAAAACCTAAAGCGAGTCCTTATTATTGTTAAGAGAAGATAGCTTTGAAGAGGGTTGAGAAGTATGACCTTTTATAAAAATAAAAAAGGGCGTGGAGACTCAACTTATCTAGATAGAGGTACTGGTATACCGTGCAGAGATAAGAGAGCTCACGCCCCGGGTCGTGAGCCAATCTACTTATCATCTCTCTGCAAAAATTACCAGTTTTCTATCCAGAGACTCAAAGCGATGACTTCAATATTGTTAAATGAAGAATCGCAATATTAATAATTAAAGCTAAGATATAAAAAATAATTAATAATTCGGATTTCAGTCCGAATTTTATTATTTCATAACCGCTTTATTTGTTTTAAATGAATCAAGCAAATCGAAAAATAGTAGAATTTATAAGGGATAAATGGGTGATTCCGATGGATAACAATAATTTGTTTGCCAAAGAACATTTTATTGACGAAAAGACTGTTCGACGAATTAGGGAAGATAATGAGTATCACATAAGTTTAATTACTATTATGAGAATTTGCGAAGCAAAGAATTTAAAACTTAGTGAGTTCTTTAAAATGGTTGGAATATAAGTATATATGTTCCTTTGCGTGTGCTTTCTCCATCGGAATGCTTTTTTACTAAAAATCATTATATTCGGCATTATCCCTAATATTTAAACATTGCGCTTAAGTTTCTCCTTTTATTTTCCAAACCAAATATTATTAGAGCCATTATTTTAAAAAAACGCAAAATAAAATATTTTTTATGCAACTATTGCTTAGCAGGCTACATTGAATTATAAAAGGAATGATTGTAGGAGTATAATTAGATTATATGAAATTAAAAAAACAAATGTCTGAATTAACCATTAAGTAGATTATAATTTTAATTTTTGGTGGAATTGCGACTTTAATTTTCGGTAAATTAATATTACATAAGGAATCAAGCAGTTTTCGTTTTGTACTTTATTCTATTCTTTTTAGAATTATACAACATAGATATGACAATGTTCAAGGTTTCTTTGTTAAACAAAATATGTTTATTTAGTGAAACTTTATTATTTTGTATAATTCTCCTTATATCTACATTTTAAATTATTCTTTTCTCATAAATTTTTAGAAAATAAATCAAAAATTATGGGAGGAAATTAATGGAACCCTTACTGATAAAGGAATTTAAACGTCTCGTTAAATTTTTAGCTTCACTTTAACTTTTTTTTGGTTGTTCAAATTTAAAGACTATATTTGGAACTCTCCCCTATTGATTTATTCCTTTACGGAAAGCCGTAATTAGGAATTTTTACTTTTATATACATTCGAAATTGATTTTGTATTGATGTCTAATATAGACACAGTTCAATTTTAAAGCTCTCGCGTATACGCTTAGGTGTCCGCAAGCTATGTAACTATTTTTTAAAGTATTATTAATTCAAAAATATAAATATGACATCGGAGGAAACACTTTGGAAGGCGGAAAAAGTCACTATGTGACTGACTCCTTATCGATATAATTATTTTATAAGGATAATTTTATCTTAAGAACTAATTAAATAAAATAACTATTAACAAATACAAAGGCTGGATTAAATTATTCCATTACAGCAGCCATAAGCACTTAAGCACTGGGAATTTTAAAATGATATGAAAAGTATCCTAAAATATAGTTTACTGGTTGTTTTTTTACAACTCTTTTCTTTTTGTTCGTCCGATGAAAAAATTAACGAGCAAGCAACGCCCGAACAGGTTAATTTTTTAGATAAAGCTTATATCGAAAAAGCTACTGTAGATGAGAAGTTGGAATATAGAAGATTTCACTTATTAAATTTAGCTACTTGGCTTTCGCACCATAATAATGAGGTTAGGGGATTGGTTCAATCTTATAATAAAAATAATTCACAACAAGAGATATTTAGTGTGGAAAGTTTAATTAACGAGTTTAAAAAAAGTGGAAACGTGATTTCACCCGAAATAGAAGCATCCTTGAACACTTCATTAGCAGCTTTCCGTAATTTAGATGGTGAAGACTGGTATCCATATATTCAATATGAAAGGATGATCGAGGATGCTAATAAACAACCCTATGACGATTCAAAACCACTATATGCTATGGAAGATTACGAGAATAATGAAGAAATAGCTGTGGGTTATCAAGAAAATTCAGATGGCGATTTGGAAGAGATTAACGAAAAGCTTACGCCAGAAGTTGTGGGCGAGGAAGATGATATTATTGTTATTGGAATAGGTGTTTGTCCCATTGCAATAGAAGGTGAACCTTGTGTTTTTCAAACAAGTGTGCCAGATCCCCCAGGAAGTTTTTTCAAAGTTGACATTGGAACTATGAAAGTAAAAGCGCATAAAGAAGTATACCCTTTTCGTTCTGATTTAAGTTTTACAGGATTTTTTGAACCTACTCTACCTGCGAATAGTGGTGATTGTGGACAACCAATGTTTCGTTCAGTAAATTGTTATGACCCAGATGGAAGCAATATCGACCAATATCACAGGAGTTGGATTTCTAACGGGGATACCAAGACACAAAATTATAAAATAAAATCTCAGCCAACTAGCACTAATGATGATATTATTATTTATGTTATTTTTGAACACGATTCGTGGCCTGCAACAATCCGAACAGCTACACTTACGTTTCCCAATGGTATTGGTAGGAATATAATCTATCGGTCCTGGCAAACGAAATATGATTCCCGGACTGTTTCTATGGATCCAGGCAATTCATATGGACTTCCTTATGCAAACAACGTAGTCGTTAATAATAGCGAGATTGAATATAATTTAAAAGTAAGAGCTAATTAATTAAACTGGGGCATTGTTTAAATATTCAATGCCCCTAAATATTCTGTATATGAAAAACTTATTCCTACTTATTATTTTTGCAACTTCTACTTTTACCTATTCCCAAATAGAAGAAAGAAAGGGCAAACTCTTTTTTAAGATTGGGTCTGAATATCGAATTACCCCTTTGCCTTATGATGGAAGTAAAATAGATCAGAAGATACCCGCGGATATAGATGTACAAAATTCAGGCGTAGCCTTTCACTATGGGTTTGATTATTTCATTACCAAAAACCTAAGTTTTGGATTTAATAATTCTTTTAGGTATGATGTGCTAATCAGAAATGTAAATGAAATAGACCAAGAAAATGGCTTTCAAAAAACAGATAAAACGTTAATTGTTGGAGGTCATTTATATTTAGATTACCACGTTAAAGTGTTCAAAAATTCAGAGCTTTTTGCCCGTGTGGGACCGTCTTTGCTAAACGGTGGCACGGAATATATGAATAAGACTACTTTTTATGATAATCAAGGTAATATTTTAGGTAGTTCATTTAGCAATGAAACATTAGAGTTTTTTGCGACTAATATCGCAATTGGCTATAAAAGGCAAAAAGTAGAGTTGTTAGTAGGTTTATATTCTTCGAGCACTTCCAACTATTTTGACGAAACTGAAAGTTTAAAAATTCCTTATATAAACATTACCTATACTATTGGAAAAATGTGGAAATAAGCAATAGCACCTGTTTTTTAATTATTAAAAACCCTAGACTGATTTGTCTGGGGTTTTTCTATTTAAATTATTTTCCTAAATAAATCAAAAAATTTTAAAAGTGTCTCTTCCAATTATTTTTTTTCATTAATATTTACTGTAAATAAATAAATAGAGTATTACCATTGATTAAATTATCTTTGCAAAAAAAAGTTAATATCCTCTATTAAAATTTGTTAGGAAATGAGTATAATTAAATTTTTCTTTATTGTTCTATGTGTTAATTTGTCGAATGCTCAGATTAATTTTCAAGAAAACATTATAGATTCAAATATTATGGATGGCCCAAAAGCTATTTATGCTGCGGATTTAGATGGCGATGGTGATATGGATGTATTATCGGCATCCTCATCTAATAATAAAATCACCTGGTACGAAAATACAGACGGACAAGGTTCTTTCGGCATACAACATATCATTACAACTACAGCAGAAACTGTTCAGTCAGTATTTGCCATTGATTTGGATGGAGATGGGGACCTGGATGTGTTGTCTGCTTCTCAATCAGATAATACAATAGCCTGGTATGAAAACACAAATGGTTTAGGAGCTTTTGGAGGAAAAAATGTAATTTCATCTAACGCAGATACAGCCAAGTCTGTTTATGCAACAGATATTGATGGTGATGGTGATATGGATGTGTTATCCGCTTCTTTTAATGATGACAAAGTGGCGTGGTATGAAAATGTTGATGGTTTGGGTAATTTTGGGAGTGAAAACATTATTACGACTTCTGCGAATGGGGCACAGTCTGTTTATGCGGCAGATTTAGACGGAGATGGGGATATGGATGTCTTGTCAGCTTCCTTTAATGATTATAAAATAAACTGGTATGAGAATACAGATGGACAAGGTTTTTTTGGACTACCACGAGTAATTGTAGGAACTCCAAATGATTTTAAAACCTGTGTGTTTTCAGCCGATTTTGATGGCGATGGAGATATGGATGTTTTATCTTCCTCATGGCAAGGCTCCAAGAGAATAGCTTGGTACGAGAATACGGATGGACAGGGAAATTTCAGTGTGGAAAATGTAATAACCAACAATGTTGCAAATGCAACCTCAATTTTTGCCAGTGACATTGATAATGACGGAGATATGGATGTTATATCTGCCTCCCAAACGGACGATAAAATTGCTTGGTATGAAAATACCGATGGACAGGGTAGTTTTGGAGTCTTACAGTCTATTTCGACTAATGCTGATGGTGCTCAGTCTGTTTTCGCAGCCGACATAAATGGTGATGGTGCTATGGACATAGTAGCTGCTTCCTATAGCGATCATAAAATATCATGGTTTAAAAATCTAGCAATATTAAATAATGAGATAAGTGGAAATTTAAAACTGGATGTTAATTCCAATGGTTGCGATAACAATGATATTAGTGCGGCAAACTTATTGATTAAAACTAGTGACGGAACTAATACTTTGTCAACTTTTAGTGCAAACAATGGAAACTACAAGTTATTTCCTGGTGAAGGTACATTTACTACAGAAATTGTGCAATTACCTGCTCATTACATTTCAAGTCCAATAACTCAAACATCTACTTTTGTTGGCTTGGGTAATACTGACAATGCTAACTTCTGTTTACAGCCCGTAGATGTAATCAATGATTTAAGTATTGCAGTATATCCTATAATTAATGATCCGCGGCCAGGTTTTGACACGTCTTATCAATTAGTATATAGAAATCTAGGAACAACGCAGTTAAATGGTGATGTTTTATTTCAATTTAATAGTGATAAGATACAATTTTTAGGTGCCAGTGAACCTGTAGATACACAAACTGCAAATACCCTAAGTTTTAATTTTTCAAACTTGAATCCATTTGAAATAAGAACTATTGATTTAGATTTTAATGTGTTTCCACCACCTACCACCTCTAATGGGGATGTTTTAATTTTTACAGCTACTGTTAATCCTGTAGTTGGTGACATTACTGAAGAAGATAATGTATTTCAATTAGAACAGACAGTAGTTGGCTCTTATGATCCCAATGATATTTCTGTTCTTGAAGGTGAAGAAATATATTTAGATGAAGCTGATAATTATCTCCATTATATTATACGCTTCCAAAATACCGGAACTGCATCGGCGATTAATGTAAGAATAAAAAATGTTTTAGATGCAAATCTAGATTGGGCAACAATACAATTAGAGAATATAAGTCATACGAGCAGAGTTGAAATCACTAATGAATCTAATGTAGAATTTATATTTGAAAATATTAATTTACCTGATTCAACAAGTAATGAACCAGAATCCCATGGATATATTCAATATAAAATTAAGCCAATAAGTGCGATAAATATTGGAGACTCAATGTCAAATAGTGCAAATATCTTCTTTGATTTTAACCCTCCAGTGTTGACTAATACGGTAACCACAACTATAGTTGAATTTGTTCCTGTGGAAGCATCGGAACCTGCGAATTTGCAAATTTGTAATGAAGAAAATTTTGATGTTTTCGATCTAACTCAAAATTCGGAAGCAATATTAGGAACGCTTGACCCCAATAATCATGAAATCAGTTTTCACATTTCTCAGAGTGATGCCAACAATGACCTTAATCCGATTGTTAATTCAAGTTCCTATACAAATACATCAAATCCACAAGCCATTTACGCTCGTTTGGAAAGAATAACTGATAGAGAGTTCGACACAACAAATTTTGACTTGATAGTTGATTTGCAACCGGAAATTTTACCTATAACGGATTTAATTGTATCGGATGTTGATAATGATGGATTCGAAACGTTTGACTTGACTATTAAAATACCTGAAATACTTGGTGCACAAACAGGAATTGATATTACTTTTTATGAAACAGAAATAGATGCTTTGAATGGAATTAATCAAATTGTATTGCCAGAAGCTTATATAAATATTACAAATCCACAAGAAATATTTGCTCGCTTAGTTAATTTGACAACTTCTTGCATCAGTGTTAACAGTTTCAATATTTTTGCTGAACCAGTTCTAGGCATGGAGGATCTAGATTTTAAATCTATAAAGATTTTTCCCAATCCTGGAGAAAGTACAATTTACATCTCATCGAACATTCCAATTATAGGATTGAATGTTTTTAATCAGCTTGGACAGATTATTTTAAGTTTAGAAAACAAAAAGGGGATCAATTCTTTTTCTATCGATCAATTTTCGAAAGACGTATATATCTTAAAGTTGATTGATGAAAACTCAAATGTTATTATAAAAAAAATGATTAAGAACTAATTAAATTTCTTGGAGAAATTTTACGATGCTTTGATGTTTAAAAAAATAAAAGTTTCATTAGTTTTTTTAAGATGCCGAAATACTTGGAATATATCTACTAAAAGATATTAGGGATCCATTACAATCCTCGAAGGATAAACTCTGAAACAGCGAAATTTTTCTAAAAATTAATAACACTATCCAATGCTTCGTCTGCATCTTTATGAATAAAATTCGATTGATATAATATAGTAGTCGTTACAGATGAGTGCCTGTAAAGTTTTTGGAGCATTTTAATTGGAATCTTATCTTCTGAAATATGACCAAAGCTATGTCTGGCAATATGCATAGTGAGCTTCTTAGTAATTTTTGCTTTCTTCGCCACCTCTACTAAATACTTATTAAATTTTTTAGTAGCTGTTCTGGTCTTAGCATATACATCTTTAGCATTTTTAAAATCAGCTTTTTTTATTTCCGGAAAAACAAAATCATTTTCATTCAGTTTTTCTGGTTTATAGTAATCAAGTATTGGTAAAACTTTATCCGGTATTTTGAGAGATAGAAGTTTTGAATTTTTGTTCATGCGGTAGTGAAGTCTATCGTCATATATATCAGACCATCTAATTTTAAGAATGTCAGCGGCTCTTATACCAGCAAAGTAAAAACTGAATAGCCAAACATTCCGTGCATGTATTTCACTCGGACTGAGGTTTTTTAATAGCTCAATACTTTTAACTTCATCTTTAGTTAATCCTATTTTCTCAGTTTCTGGAAATTTTATTCGGATTTTTTTTGCTCCAAAAGGGTAAAGCTTACTATCAACAATATTAGATTTAATGGCTCTATTATAAATGGTTCGAACCACAATAAGAGTATTTACGATGGATCTCTCGGACATAGGTCGCTTCCTTAAATAAAGAATAAATTTTTTAAGAAAACTTTCATCTATTTCTTGAAAAGTGAGTTGTTTAGATTTTGAGAATTCCAATACATGTTTCACACGTGGTTTATCTGATGATAGCCGAGCTAGTTTATTATTGTCTTTCATTTCATCAAGATAAACTTCTGCAAGCGCAAAAAAATTTGCGTTCGCATTAGAAGAATATATCTCATTTTTAATTTGATTAGCAGAAAAGTCCTTTTTCCGGGATTGTAATTCAATAAGAGTTTGGTTCGCTATGGACAACTCTGATAATAAAAGATTATTAAGTTTAAGCGCATTAGGATGCGTATTCTTAACTCGACAATTTTTAAGGTCCCAAAACTTGTCATTTATATAATGACCAATGTAATGATAGTTCGAACGTCTATTTTTGGTGATGCGAATTGCCAATGGAAACTCTCCCTCTTTATTCGCTTTTTTTCTCAAAACTATTTTTGTATTTGAAGACATAATGCATTGATTTTACAATATAAAGATAATTAAATTTGGTACAACATAGGTACAACAAATTATGATTTCATATGATATTAAGCAAAATCAAAAAAAATTAAAAGTATGCTAATCAATTGATTATAAGAATATTTAGGTAAATTTGATGTTAAATTCGCTGGATTCAAAATCCAGTGTTTTAGGACGTGCGGGTTCGATTCCCGCCTCGAGTACAAAAGCCCCAACAGAAATGTTGGGGCTTTTTTTATTTCCCGGTTTCTCCATTTTATCTTAAAACTTCATCAATGCTTTGTTTGGAAAGTAATAACTTGTAACTTTCGCTATAGTTAATAAAGTTGCTCACTTTTTTACTACTATTAAAAGCAAATGTCCAAAAAATTAAACCAGTTGGAAGCCACAGCTATCTGTGGTAACGACATAAGTTCTTCCTGTTTATACGTATCTGCATTAGCTATTTTTTATGCAGGTCAATATGCCTGGATTTCACTTTTAATGGTTGCGGGCGTTTTGTTTTTATTCAGAAAAATTTATGGTGAAGTAGTGGGTGCCCTGCCTTTAAATGGAGGAGCTTATAACGCACTTTTAAACACTACCAAAAAATCTACAGCATCTATTGCAGCTACATTAACTGTGCTTTCGTATATGGCAACGGCTGTACTTTCTGCAAGTGAGGCTGTAAAATATGCCCATAGCGTTTGGGAGGTTATTCCTGTTTTTCCTGTAACAATTGGCTTATTATTATTATTTATGGGGCTGGTTATTTTAGGAATAGGCGAATCTTCAAAAGTCGCTGTTTTTATTTTTCTTTTCCATCTTTTTTCATTGACTCTTCTCTGTGGCTTTTGTCTTTATTTTTTGTTCAGCAATGGCTTCGATACACTTATCGCTAATTTTAAAATGCCTGTTGGCGGAAGTATAACTATGGCACTCTTTTTTGGGTTTTCAGCGGCAATGCTTGGTATTAGTGGATTTGAGAGTTCGGCAAATTATGTTGAGGAGCAACAAGCAGGAGTCTTTCCTAAAACCTTGCGCAATATGTGGATTGTGGTAAGTGTTTTCAATCCGCTTATAGCTTTTCTTGCATTAGGTTTATTACCGCAGGAAGTTGTAAATAATAATCAGGACGCATTGTTATCATTTCTTGGCGAAACCTCGGGAGGTCATTGGCTCTCTTTTTTGATTGGCATTGATGCAGCTTTAGTATTAAGCGGAGCAGTGCTAACTTCATATGTTGGGGTAGGTGGTTTGATGGAGCGGATGGCTTTGGATAGGGTACTCCCAAGTTTTCTATTAATTAGGAACACAAAGAAAAGTCCGTATCTAATTTTTATATTGTTCTTTGCCCTTTGCACCTCCATACTTGTTGTAACTCACGGAGACCTGCCTTCACTAGCTGGTGTTTATACCATTGCCTTTCTTTCAGTAATGGTTCTTTTTGGTATTGGGAATCTCTTATTGAAATTCAAAAGGAAAAATTTACCAAGACCTGAGCGCGCTTCCTATTTAGCAGTTTTTATTGCAATTGTTGCTGTTATTGCAGCTTTGCTAGGTAATATATTTTTGAACCCGGAGTTTTTGGTTACTTTCTTTGAATATTTGGTGCCAACACTTTTGGTAGTGTTTTTTATGCTTTATAATCATTATATTTTAAAAGCAGTTCTTCGTTTTATAGATTATATAGCACCTGATAATAGTAGGTTTTTTAAAAATTGGAATCGCATTATCAAAAATAAGTTACACGAATTGACAAGCCAACAGTTTGTTTTTTTTACAAATAATGATAATGTGGAAACACTAAATAGAGTGATGCAGTATATAGAACAAAATGAACCTACAAAAAGAATAAAAATTGTAGCTGTGGTTGATAAAGGAATGAAAGTAGCCAATAATTTAAAATCTGATATTGAAGTATTGGACCGAGCTTATCCCGAAGTTAAAATTCAATTTGTGGAAGAACCTGGAAAATTCGGCCCTGAAAAAATAAAGGAACTCTCGAAGAGATGGAAAATCCCAATTAATTTCATGTTTATTGGAGCGCCTGGGGAAGATTTCCCGTATAGAGTTCAGCAATTAGGGGAAGTGAGGGTGATTATTTGATTTCTAAAAAGTCTATTTTTCCGTGTAAAAGTATTGTCAACAATCGTTATATTTGGCAAACCCTGAAAACCAATATTCCCCATGTCTGATTTCTGGTTGTATTTCAATCTCGGCCTCCACCACGTTTTGGACTGGAAAGCCTATGATCACATTTTATTCTTGATTGTACTTTGCGCTGCCTATACTTTTTCTTCATGGAAAAGGTTATTGCTTTTGGTTACCATGTTCACTTTGGGGCATACTCTCTCTTTGCTTTTAGCAAGTTATAATGTAGTGAGTGTTTCGGGAAAAGTCATTGAGTTTTTGATTCCCGTGACCATTTTGTTTACCGCGCTCTTCAATCTTTTTACGGCTGGTAAAGAGAAAAGAATGGAAAAGATGGGCATTTTTTATATTGTTACTATTTTCTTCGGATTAATTCATGGTTTGGGTTTTGCTTCGTTTTTTAATGCGCTTGATAGTGGTGGTGGCATATTGCCCCTACTGGAATTTGCGCTGGGTATTGAAGCTGCCCAAATTATAGTTGTAATAATAATTTTGATAATTGCTTTCATATTTCAGACCATCTTCCGTTTCAATAAAAAAGATTGGGTGTTGGTTGTTTCTTCTCTAGTAATTGGTATGGTTATACCTATGCTTATTAATAATTGGATTTTTTAAAAGTTATGTATCCTAAGTAAATGGCGGATAGAAATAATCCAAGTTTTTTAATTATAAACTCATCGGTCTCTCAACTTTTTTCTTTGGCAAGAACTTAACAACATTTTTTTTGGCAGTGGCGTAACTTCCAAGTAATTTCGTTGTCTATTTAAAAGTATGAAAGACAGCAAACAACGCAAGTATGATATTGCCTATCTGCGAATGGCTCAGGAGTGGAGTAAACTCTCTTATTGCAAGCGAAGACAGGTTGGCGCGCTTATTGTAAAAGATAAAATGATTATCAGCGATGGTTACAACGGTACACCCACAGGTTTTGAAAATATTTGCGAAGATGATGAAGGCTACACAAAATGGTACGTCCTTCACGCCGAAGCAAACGCAATTTTAAAAGTAGCATCTTCAACACAGGCCTGTCAAGGGGCAACATTATACATAACTATGTCTCCCTGCAAAGAATGTAGCAAATTGATTCATCAAGCAGGTATAAAAAGAATGGTTTATCAAAACGAATATAAAGACAATTCCGGCATAACCTTTTTGGAAAAAGCCGGAGTAAGCATACAACATATTTCAGATTTGGATTTAGAATAATGGGAAATCAAAAAAAATACTTGCCACTGTGGATTGGATTAGCGCTTGCCGCAGGTGTTTTTATTGGGTCAAAACTCAATTTCAACGATAATACCGAAAAGATTTTCGCCACAAATTCAAAAAAGGACAAACTCAACAGACTTATTGACTACATAGATTACGAATACGTGGATAACGTGAATACGGACAGTATTGTGGATGTTACGGTAAACGGAATTCTAGAAAATCTTGATCCACATTCTGTTTACATTCCAAAAAGTGAATATGCCCATAATGCCGACGACATGCGTGGCGCATTTACGGGAATTGGTGTGAGTTTCTACATTTATAAAGATACTATTGCAGTAATAAGATCTATTGAAGGCGGGCCTGCCGCACAAGCAGGAATAAAGGGCGGCGACAGAATAATATACGCTGACGGTAAAAAGCTTTTTGGCGAATTGGTCCAGCGTGATAGCATCTCCAACTATTTAAAAGGTGAAATAAACAGCAAAGTCGCACTCGATGTCTACCGCCCCAGTGAAAAGAAAACATTGGAAATAAAAGTTAGAAGAAAACAAGTGCCGCTAGTGAGTGTAGATGCTTCCTATAAATTAGCTGACGACTTGGGTTATATTAAATTGAACCGTTTTTCTGAAACCACGTACAAAGAATTTGAAGCAGCTCTAGATAATTTAAAAGACCAAGGTATTAAAAAATTGGTTTTAGACCTTCGCAACAATCCTGGAGGTTACATTTCCACTGCAGAGCGGGTTGTTGATGAATTTTTGGAAAATGATAAATTGGTTCTAATCACAAAAAATAAAAGTGGTGAAATCAACAAAACATACGCCACACGCCGTGGTGATTTTGAGCACGGAAAATTATATGTTCTTATTAATGAAAACTCTGCTTCGGCCAGTGAAATTGTAGCTGGAGCACTTCAAGATAATGACAAGGGAACCATAATTGGCCGCCGTTCTTTCGGAAAAGGATTGGTGCAACGCGAAATGTCGCTTGGCGATGGCAGCGCAGTTCGTTTGACTATTGCGCGTTATTATACACCAACCGGCCGTTCCATTCAAAGACCTTACGGAAACGGAAACGATACTTACTATAATGATTATGAAAAACGTTACCGAAATGGCGAATTGATTCACGCAGACAGCATCAAGGTTGCGGATTCATTAAGGTATGTTACCCCAAAAGGAAAGGTTGTCTACGGCGGTGGCGGAATTATACCCGATGTTTTTGTTCCAAAAGATACAAGCGTTGAAAATGAAACGCTACAATATGTTTCCCGAAGCGGCTTTATGAGTTATTTCATATTCGAATATCTAGAAAAAAATAGAACTTTTTTTAAAGGAATGAAATTCGAAGACTTCAGAAAGAATTTTAATGTAGATGATAAACTTTCCAAAGAATTCATTGAATACGCGAAGTTCAACGAAGCGCAGATAGACCTTTCAAAATATATTGAAGAGTTAAAAAGATCGCTGAAAGCGAATATTGCCCAACAACTTTTCGGCCCTAATGAATACGAAATCATTTTGAACGAAACAGATCCAATGCTCCTAAAAGTTTTGGAATTGGAGGCAGATAATCATTTAGACAAAAAGTAAAAAACTATTTTTTTACTTTCGATGCGATTCTTTTTGAGACAAGTAAAATGCCCAATGCCAAAATAGCACACAATCCCGCCAAAACGCTTACAGCAGCAATAGAACTTTCACCTTCTAATAAATGGTTAAAATCTAGTTGTGTTGTATTATAAATTACAAGCCCAGTAGCGCAGGCAATCAAGATGTAGATAAATATTTTCATTAATCTTTAGTTAAAAAGTTCTTGAATATTTGATGTGAAAAGTTTCACTGCAATGGCTAGCAAAATTACACCAAATATTTTTTGGATGACCGCAATTCCATTCTTTCCTAGAAAACGTTGCAACTTGCCAGAAGTTTTTAAAACTGCAAAAATAATCACAATATTTATCAATATTGCCACTATAATATTTTCAATGGCATATTCTGCGCGAAGGGAAAGTAATGTTGTCAAACTTCCAGGACCCGCCAAAAGGGGGAATGCCAAGGGAAAAATAGAAGCCATATCTGGGCTGGTATCGCTTTCCTTAAAAAGGGTAACTCCAAGTATCATTTCAAGCGCAATAAAGAAAAGTATTAAAGCACCGGCTACGGCAAATTCATTGACATTAACGCCAATAAGCTTCAAAATGCTTTCACCTAAAAAAAGAAAAACAATCATCACAATCGCTGCAATTATTGAAGCTTTTCCAGAATTAATATGACCAGCTTTCTCGCGAAGACCAATAATAATTGGAATGTTACCGATTATATCAATAACCGCAAAAAGCACCATTGTGGCTGTAATAATTTCCTTAAAATTTAAAACCATAGCTTTTGTGTGAAGGCGCAAAATTAGGCAATAAAAAGTGATGTAATACCCTAAACTCCCGTTAATAAAAGTATAATTTCTGCTTAATAAAACGAGTAAACAATCTATATTTGCGGCATGTTTCAACTTGGCAAAACAATAGTTTCCGAAGATATTATCAAAAAAGATTTTGTGTGCAACCTTAATGCCTGCAAAGGTGCCTGCTGTATTGAAGGTGAAGCGGGCGCACCAGTTTCTGAAGAGGAAGTTGGTATTCTCAAAGAAATCTATCCTAAAGTGAAACCTTTTCTTCGCTCAGAAGGTATTGCAGCTATTGAAAAACAAGGAACATATATTAAAACCGATTTAGACGAATTGGAAACTCCTTTAGTAGATGGCAAGGAGTGTGCATATGTTACATTTACAGACAAAGGTATTGCAAGCTGTGGTATTGAAGATGCTTTTAATGCTGGCGCAATTAATTTTATAAAACCTATTTCTTGTCATTTATATCCTGTTCGGGTTCAGGATTACAGTGAATTTTCAGCAATAAATTATCACCGTTGGCCCATATGTGATGATGCATGTACTTTGGGAAAGGAACTAAAGGTACCTGTTTATAAATTTGTAAAGACTGCCCTTATCCGTAAATTCGGCGAAAACTGGTATGCCGAACTCGAAAAAGTAGCTTCAGGAATATAACCCTCCAAATTAACTTCTTCTTCTCATTCAATCTACTCTGCTGATATTTACTATATTAGTGTTTCAATTTAATAAATTTATTCACTAACTAAAAATTCATAATATGAAAAAGTATGTATTGGTACTCTTTACCATTTCAGCTTTAATGGGTTGTAAGGACAATCCTGTAAGCAAAAAAATTAAGGAAACAAAAGAAGCGGTTTCAAACTCCACGAATGCAGTACAGGAAATGACCAAAATGCAGGACGATATAAAGGAACTGCAGGAAATCACTCCCCTTACCAATGAAGAACTAAAATCCTGGCTTCCCGATGAGGTAGCAGGAATGAAGCGCATAAGTTATAAAGCTGGTCAGGCGGGAATGATGAACATATCTTCCATTGAAGCTGCTTATGCCAATGAGGACAAATCCAAAAAATTCACAATCAATATCATTGACGGTGCTGGCCAAGTGGGTGCTGCAGCAACTGCAGGCTTAAGAATGGTGATGTCACAGGATTTTGAGGAAGAAGATGAAAATGGCTCCCGCAGAACGGTTTCTAAAATAGGAAAAAAAGCTATAGAGGACTACAGATCTGGAAACAATAACAGTAAAATTCAACTTATGGAGGGCAACCGTTTTTATCTTGAAGCCAAGGGAATGAATATGAATATTGATGAAACATGGGATGCAATTGACGAGTTAGATTTGGAAAAGTTGGGATAAACCTCTTTCTTAAGTTTAAATGTAAGCCGAAACACTAGTGTTTTCGGCTTTTTTTATGAATGTTACATTTGTTATAGCCTTTGGTACAATACTCATATTGCTACCCAGATACTTGCCATAAGTTTGTCTTAGAATTTTAAATCACTTATCAACAAAACTCCTCTATTTATAAAGTGAAATAAACAAGTATTAATTAAAAAACATGTAATCATGAAAAATGTAATTACCTTTTTAATGTGCTCACTTTGTATAATCACAGGGATTGCACAAACAGATTTAGCGGGAGACTCAACAATTATTCCCCAAAGAACCCCAGAACTTGATGCTTTGTACCAACAGGCAAAAGCTCTTGAACAAAACGGAACTGCGGCAGAAATAAACGCAAACCGACTTGCCATAAAAGATGCTTGGCAGGATATTGACGCTAATGTAGCTGCGCTTTATAAGCCCATTGTAACCAACAGACTGCCAGAAACGGTTGAAAACCTATCAATTAATGGAGTGTATATTCCTTCTGAAATATTTGAACGTGATGGAACCCCAGATTTTCCTGAAGATTGGGACACAGACCGACTCTTGAGAGACGATTATATTGACGCAGTAGATATGGATGTTACAGCTGAGGGCGATATCTATATTGGTGTGTATGAAAATATAATCGATTTTGGAGGAACCTTTGATTCTATTTTTTTATACCGCTCTGTTGATGCAGGAATTACATTTCAAGAGTGGAAGAAAGTTGGCGTAACTGCACCCATGCGCAAAATGCAAATTATATCTATGGATGGCGACGGCGATGATTACCTTCTTGCTTATTTAGTTACAGAATCCGAAAACTTTCAAGCTTGGCGTTGGAATATGGCTACTGGTGCTTTTGATGCCCAAGTTATTGCTTCTGACGTTACAGATTTTGGTGTAGATCGTAATTATCCATTGACTACTGCAACACAGCGATGTTTTGCAACTTATGAAAAAACCACAGGTTGTACTGAGGTATTCTCAGCAAGAACAAGCACAGGAACATACGGGTTTGGTTGGACTGATGAAGTAAGTTTAGGTCTTTGTGGGCAACAAGTAGAATTCACCTACGGTATTAATGGTGCATGCTATACTACATTTACTGGAGCAAATTCAGGAAGTTTATATGCAGCAGCAAATACAAACTATAATGACCCGGCATCTTGGGATGCGAATGAAAATATCATAAATGGAGCCACAACAGAAGTATTAAACCCAACAATCCGTGCAGCTAGATTACCACTCCCTAGCGATAAGGTTATAATTTGGGCATCACAAAGAGCAGCTGGATCTACTGATAATTATAATGGTTTGGGCCTTAAGCGTATAAATAGTGCGCCGTATGCAAATTTTAGCAATTTTCCTTCTGGTGGTGCAGATTGGAATATTGCCCATACCGATAGTTGGATGCGTAAAGACAATAATATAGATGTAATTCGCACATCGTATATACGCGACAATATTTCAGATACCCAATTTGATACCAACAGATCACTAACTTTCAATGGAACCGATTTTGATCCTTTTGAACCCGTAGTAGATGCTGGTATTAATGCTTTTGATGGCTTTGCTGCAGCCTCCGCAGAAACTGGGGATAATTTACCCTGCTTGGCTTTTGCAGGAACTAGTGGTGGTGGCACTTTTGGCTTTGGTCTGTATTTTGACGCCAAAACTGTTCTTGCCGTGGATGAAAACAATTTTGAAGGATTCAAATTCTATCCAAACCCTGCACAAGATATTTTGAACCTTTCTGCAACTAATACTATTGAAAGGGTTTCAATATTTTCATTATTAGGTCAAAAAATAATGGAAACTTCACCCAACCAAGATAATCCTTCCATCAATGTAGCATCCCTAAGCCAGGGAGTCTACCTTATGAAGGTAATGATTGATGGAAAATCAGCTACATACAAGATCATTAAACAATAAGAGGAGATTGTTTGATGTTTAAAAGAAGGGGTTTGCTTTAAAGCGGCCCCTTTTTTTTATTGAAGTATATATTATGAAAGCATATTCTAAAGCAAAAATCACGGTGCTGTTTTTGATAAATATTTTCAGAACCCAATAGGCTGTCGGGTCATTTGCTTATATTTACCGCATGCGGAATTTTCTTTTCATCTTATTCTTTTTTGCTACTATTGCTGGCTTTTCGCAGAGCGATGCTTTGGCCAAAAATTATTTTGAGCAAGGCCAGTTTGAAAAAGCATTGCGCATTTATGAAAAACTCAGCAAAGAAAGTCCGTATAGACTAGATTACTTTTTGGGAATGGTGGAAAGTAACCAGCAACTTGAAAATTTCACAGAGACAGAAAAACTTTTAAAAGCTAAGTTGGCTGACGGCCGTAACTTTCCGCAACTTTATGTAGAACTGGGCTATAATTATTCGCTTCAAAATCAAGCAGAGCTAGCAACTTCCAACTTCAATAAGGCTATAGAGGCAATTGACGTTAACCCAAACTTTGCCTACAATATTGGAAGTACTTTTCAAAAATACAGCTTGCTTGACGAAGCTGTAATTACTTATGAAAAAGCAATGACGTTGAGTGATAAGATAGATTTCAACATGCAACTTGCCCAGATTTATGGAGAACAGGGCAAGCTGGAAAAAATGTTTGATAGCTACCTTGGGTTGGTGGAAAAAAATGTTTCTTTTAAAGGCGCAGCGCAACGCTACTTTAGTCTTTACACGACAGAAGACCCAAACAACGAGGCAAATATTCTTCTTAAAAAAACATTGCTGCAACGCTCCCAGCAAAATCCAGATGTACTTTATAATGAATTATTGAGCTGGCTTTTTATTCAGCAGAAAGAATATAAAAAAGCATTTACACAGGAAAAAGCAATCTACAAACGCATAGGCGAAGATCTTGGCGGCATAACAGATCTAGCCTATATTACCATTGCTGACGAAGATTATGAAACCGGAAGAGAAATTGTAAATTATATTATTGAAAATTCCTTTACGCCTCAAAATAAGCTTCAAGGCAATCAAATCTTGATGAAAATGGAGGTGAAAACGGCCAAGCCCAAAGAATATTCTGAAGTGGAAAAAAAGTTTGAAAAGCTGTTGGACGAGTTTGGCCGAAATCGTGAAACCTATTTGCTTCAAATAGACTACAACCATTTTTTGGCATTTCAGAATAACAAAAAAGAACTAGCTATCGAAAACTTGAAATCTTTAGCTAAGCAAGATTTAACAGCCTACCAAGAGGCGCGAGTAAAAATGGAACTAGCAGATATTTTGGTTTTTGATGAAAAATTCAACGAAGCATTAATTTACTATTCCCAAATTCAGAAAAAAGTACAAAGCGATGTTTTGGCACAGGAAGCCCGTTTTAAAGTGGCGCGCACCAGCTATTTTAAAGGCGATTTTGAATGGGCACAAGTACAACTTGATGTGTTAAAAAAATCCACTTCACAATTAATGGCGAACGATGCAATGCAGCTCAGTTTACTAATTCACGACAATTCTTTGGAAGATTCTACACAAACAGCCCTAAAAAAATATGCTCGTGCTGATCTTTTAGAATTTCAGGACAAGGATGCGGAAGCCATTATCGCCTTGGAAGATATTTTAACCAATAACAAAGGTGAAAAAATTGAGGACGAAGCACTTTTGAAACAAGGTGAGATTTATGAAAAAAAAGGTGAATACACAAAAGCCGAAGCAAATTACCTCAAAATAATCGAGTTTTATAACGATGATATTTTAGCCGACGACGCACATTACCGCTTGGCAAAAATTTACGAAGAAAAGTTAAATCAACCGGAAAAAGCAAAGAAACAGTACGAAGAGATTATCTTCCACTTCGCGGACAGTATTTATTTTGTGGATGCTCGGAAGAAGTATCGTTCTTTGCGAGGAGATGCAATTAATTAAGCCTCTAATTTTAGATTTAAACAAATATGTATATCTACAATGTAACTATAAACATAGAAGAAACCATCCACGACAAATGGCTACAATGGATGAAAGCAGAGCATATTCCTGCAATGCTATCAACGGGAAAATTTAGCAAAGCGTTGATGACCCGAGTAATTGTAGAGGAAGAAATGGGCGGTATTACCTATTCTATCCAATATACAACTGACAGTAGAGAAACTTTAAAAAAGTATTATGCTGAAAATGCTGCCGAACTTCGAGCGCAGAGTAAGCCTTTTGAAGGAAAATTTGTCGCATTTCGCACTGAACTTGAAATTGTAAGTGAACACTGATGGGAAAAGAAGTACGTGCCAAAAAACATCTCGGCCAGCATTTTCTGAAAGACGAAGCCATAGCTGAAAAAATCGGGGATACACTCTCTTTGGAAGGCTATAAAAATGTTCTGGAAATCGGTCCTGGAATGGGCGTGCTTACCAAGTATTTAATTCAAAAAAATACAGAAGTTATCGCGATGGATCTCGACAAGGAATCTATTGCTTACCTAGAAGAAAATTACCCTAATAAAAACCTTAAAATCGTTGAAGCAGATTTTTTGAAGTATGATATCTCACAAATTTTTGGAGAAGAACAATTTGCCATAACGGGCAATTTTCCATATAATATTTCAACCCAAATAGTTTTTAAAATGCTGGAATGGAAAGAAAGAATACCTGAGTTTACAGGAATGTTCCAAAAAGAAGTTGCACAGCGTATCTGCGAGAAAGAGGGAAGCAAAGCTTATGGTATTCTATCGGTTTTGGCACAGGCTTTTTATGATGCCGAATATCTGTTTACCGTACCGCCTTCGGTTTTCAATCCGCCACCAAAAGTGGACAGTGGTGTACTCCGATTACGTAGAAAAGAAGATTTTTCGATTCCATGTAATGAAAAGATGCTTTATAAAGTAGTAAAAACCGCCTTTCAGCAACGCAGAAAAACGCTTCGTAACAGTTTAAAATCCTTCAATCTTTCCGATAAAATAAAAGAAGATACTATCTTTGGCCAACGTCCGGAACAACTTTCCGTTTCGCAATTTATAGCGCTCACACAAAAACTGGAAACCGATGCAATTTGAACTGACTGAAGAGTTTATAGAACAGATTGAACAGTATATCGCCAATAATGATGGTGATGCACTGAAAGGACTCTTACACGATTTTCACTTTGCCGATGTTGCTGAACTTCTCCAAGAACTAAACCACGAAGAAGCCACTTATTTAGTTAAACTTCTTGACAGCGAAATTACCAGTGAAGCTTTGATGGAACTGGATGAAGATTTTAGGGAACGCATTCTCGATAATCTTTCTCCTTCTGAAATTGCTGACGAGCTGGATGAAATGGACACCGATGATGCCGCCGATATTATCGCCGAGCTTGATGACGATATCCAAAGACAAGTAATAGACCACATTGAAGACGAAGACCACGCAGCAGATATTGTGGACCTTTTACGTTATGATGAAGACACTGCAGGTGGTTTAATGGCAAAGGAACTTGTTCGGGTTAAAGAAACTTGGACGGTTGCAGGATGCGTACGTGAAATGCGCAGACAAGCTGAAAACGTAACCCGGGTTCATTCTATTTATGTTACTGATAAACACGGAAGGCTAAAGGGAAGACTTTCATTGAAAGATCTGCTGACAGCTTCGGAAAGAGCACACATCAGCGATATTTATATTCCAAAAGTAGACTATGTAAATGTGCATACCGAAGCCGAAGATGTAGCACGAATAATGCAGAAATACGATTTAGAAGCCATTCCAGTAGTTGATGACGAAGGAATTCTAGTGGGAAGAATTACCATTGATGATATTGTAGATTTCATAAAAGAAGAAGCCGAAAAAGATTACCAAATGGCGGCGGGTATTTCGCAAGACGTTGAGGCGGACGACAGTATTTTCAAACTTACAAAAGCCCGCTTACCCTGGCTGATGATTGGAATGTTGGGCGGTTTGGGAGCCGCAAGTATCATTACCGGTTTCCAGTCAATGATGACTACTTTCCCAAAAATCATCATTTTTGTGCCTCTTATTCAGGCAACTGCAGGAAATGTGGGCGTACAGTCCAGTGCTATTGTAGTACAGGGTTTGGCAAACGATACTATAAAAGGAAATATTATAACCCGATTGTTAAAGGAGTCACTACTTGCACTTGTTAACGGAATTGCTATCGCTTTGGTGGTTTTGGTTATTAGTCATTTTGTTTTTTTTACAACTTATCTGGAATCCATTAGCATTGGTATCGCAATTATTTCCGTGATAATCCTTGCAGCTTTAATTGGCACTTTTGTACCAATTCTTTTAGATAAAAGGGGAATAGATCCTGCCGTGGCAACAGGTCCGTTTATAACTACCAGCAATGATATATTCGGAATACTCACCTATTTTCTTATTGCGAAATTAATTTTAGGCTTTTGAAATCTGAAATATTTAAACAGCGTTTTATCGTTCCGTCTTCCGCAATTGATGGTTTAAACCATGTAAATAATGTTACTTATTTGCAATGGTGTCTAGATGCCGCGGAAGCACACTGGATTTCAAAAACTTCGGAAGAACAACGGCAGAAAAATGTTTGGGTGGTTTTAAACCATTTTATTTCTTATAAAAATCCTTCTTTTTTAGGTGAAGAACTTGAAACGCAAACTTGGATTGATAATTACGATGGAGTAAAAAGCGAAAGGCATTACAAAATAATCCGTCCTTCCGATGGAAAAATAATTGTTGAAGCTACTACACTTTGGTGCTTTCTGGATGCAGAAACATTCCGGCCCACAAAAATTCCCGAAGAAACTGGCAAACTTTTTCAATAACATCACTGTTGTTAATCAATTCAATCCCCGATATTTTCAATACTTTTGCGCTATAAAACTGCACCGCATTGAGCGTTTTCAAAAAACTTTTCAAACAAACTTTTATTTACGGCTTGGCAACAGTGTTACCAAGGGTTTTGTCGGTTATTCTTGTGCCACTTTACGTAAAAGTTCTGTTGCCAGAAGAATACGGCATCTATTCCACCGTAATGGCATTTCTTATTTTAGGAAATGTTTTATTGAGCTATGGAATGGAAACGGCCTTTTTCAGGTTTGTGACAAAAGATGCTTCACAACAGAAAATTGTTCAATCCACAACGCTTACTTCACTCACGATTTCCACATTTATTTTCTTAGGAATAACGCTATTATTCAGAAATTATATAGCGGAGGTTTCAGATTTCAAGCCTGAATACGTTACCTACGGACTTTTAATTTTAGCATTGGACGCTTTAGTAGTGCTACCTTTTGTATGGTTTCGCGCCAATGAAAAACCAATGCGGTATGCCACGATTAAAATCTTTAATGTAGTTATCAATCTTCTTTTCAATCTATTCTTTCTTTTGATGCTTCCAAAGCTTGCTGAAAATAGTAGTTACTGGAATTCACTTTGGTTTCCCGAAAACAAAGTGGCGTATGTTTTCATTGCGAATTTAATTGCGAGCGCAGTAACGCTTTTGGTTCTGCTTCCGCTGTATGTGAAAATAGGTTTTGGCTTTAATAAAATTATTTGGAAACAAATGATGAAGTATGCGATTCCCGTACTAATTGCGGGAATTGCTTTCAGTATAAATGAAGCGTTTGACAGAATTCTTCTAAAATATCTTTTACCAGAAAATATTGCTGAGGTTCAAGTTGGCCTCTATTCAGCGTGCTACAAACTGGGAATGTTTATGACTCTTTTTGTAATGGCTTTCCGTTTGGGTATTGAACCTTTTTTTTTCAACCATTCCGGTCACAGCAATGCAAAAAATACCTATGCAACCATCACTAAATATTTCACGCTTTTTGGATGCTTGATTCTTCTGGTAGTTGTTGTTTACATTGACATTTTCAAACGTATTTTAATCCCAAACAGTCAATATTGGGAAGCCTTGAAAATTGTTCCACTTATACTTTTGGCGAATCTTTTTTTAGGCATTTACCACAATCTTTCCGTGTGGTACAAAGTGACGGACAGAACAAAATACGGCGCATACATTTCAATGTTCGCTGCAATTGTAACGTTGGTGCTTAACTATGTTTTAATTCCTATAATTGGTTATATGGGTTCTGCCGTTGCCACACTTGCTGCTTATGGCAGTATGATGGTGCTTTCGTACCTTTACGGACGTAAATATTATGACGTGCCATATGAAGTGAAAAAAATAAGCGGTTATTTATTGATGGCCATTGGCTTTTCAGCAATTTCCTTTTACGCTTTCAACGGAAATATTTGGATAGGAACTGCGTTGTTATTAGTATTTACCACAATTATGTTTTATTCTGAAAAGAATGAATTTTTAAAAATCATCAGAAAATAATTATTATGTCAGGTCGAGCGCAGTCGAGACCTATATTAAAATTGAAATATGAACAAAAATGAAGAGACACCCACTTTCGTGGGTGTGAAAATAATCAACAAGTCCAACCATCCTTTACCTTCCTACGAAACAATCGCATCTGCTGGAATGGATCTACGCGCCAACGTTGAAGGTCCTTCAACTTTAAAACCTTTGCAACGCGCCATCGTTAAAACGGGACTTTTTATAGAATTGCCTATTGGTTATGAAGCCCAAGTACGCCCACGAAGTGGTTTGGCCGCAAAAAAAGGGATTACAGTTCTCAACGCTCCCGGTACTATCGATGCCGATTATCGCGGTGAAATTGGGGTGATTTTGGTAAATCTTTCCAATGAAGATTTCACAATCGAACACGGTGAACGCATTGCACAGTTAGTAATTGCAAAACACGAACGCGCCGTTTGGGAAGAAGTGGAAGAACTGACTGATACATCTCGTGGTGCTGGTGGTTTCGGAAGTACTGGAACAAAATAAACCGTTATTCCGCACTTGTTGCGGAATCATATAAATTAAAATTTGAAGTATAATTAAAAAGATACCCGCCTACGCGGCATTAATATGAAAATAATAGTCCCAATGGCAGGCCGCGGAAGTCGCCTTCGCCCACATACACTTACTGTTCCAAAACCTTTAATTCCAGTTGCCGGAAAACCCATCGTGCATCGTTTGGTGGAAGACATCGTTGGCGTTTTGAATGAAGATATTGACGAAATTGCTTTCATTCTTGGCGATCCAGCTTTTTTTGGAGATGAGGTTGTTGAAAGTTTAAAAGAACTTGCTACAAATTTGGGCGCAAAACCAACAATATACCGCCAACTTGATCCAAAAGGAACCGGTCACGCTATTATGTGTGCCCAAGATTCACTTTCTGGACCAGCGGTAATTGCTTACGCAGATACGTTGATTCGTGCAGATTTTCACTTGGATAAAGAAGCTGACGCTGTAATTTGGACAAAAAAAGTGAAAAACCCAGAGGCTTATGGCGTTGTAAACCTCAACGAAAAAAACGAAATAATCGAGTTGGTTGAAAAACCCCAAGAATATGTGAGTGACCAAGCCGTTATAGGTATTTACTATTTTAAAGATGTGGCGCAACTTAAAAAAGAATTGCAATATGTTTTGGACAATAACATTATTAACGGTGGCGAATACCAAATTAACGATGGAATAAAAAGGATGATGGCCAATGGAAAAATTTTCAAAACCGGAACAGTTGATGAGTGGATGGATTGCGGAAACAAAGAAGTTACTGTAGAAACCAATCAAAAAATGTTAGGTTTTCTTTCTGAAGCAAATTACCCTTTGCTTTCGGAAAATATCAGTAATGAAAATTCAAAAATAATCGCTCCTTGTTTTATTGGTAAAAATGTTATTTTAAAAAATAGTACTATCGGCCCATATGCTTCTATTGGTGAAGGCACAGTAATTGAAGACAGTACCGTAAAAAATAGTATTATTCAAACCAATTCAAAAATAAAGAACGCAAATTTAGATAATGCCATGATTGGCAATTATGCTACTTTTGATGGAAATTTCACCAATGTGAGTATTGGCGATTATTCTGAACTGAAATAAAATTCCTGCGAAGGCAGGAATCTCATATTTGAAGCTAAAACTTAAATACATACTTCTATTTTTTATCGGAATTGTTCTTCCGAAGCAACTCTGTGGCCAAGAAATAAAAACTGATTCAATCCAAAACCCAATGGATCAATTGGGTGATGTAACTGATGCTTTTCAGGAAAACTTTTTTGAAGCACTCAAGCAAAAAGCAATTGAAAATTATGAGCTAGCACTCACCGCTTTAAATAAAGCCGAAAAAGCTGCAAAAAGTGAAGAAAACAAAGCCGTTGTATATTTTGAAATGGGTAAAAACCATACCTATTTAAAGGAATATGCACAAGCAGAAGCAAATTTCAACAAGGTTTTAAAAAGCCAGGGAAATAGACTGGATGTTTTGGAACAATTTTATGAGCTTTACTATCAACAAAAAGACTATGAAAAATCAATTGCGCTAGTGCAAAAATTGATTCCTTTTGATGAGGACTATAAAGAAGATTTGGCAAATTTATATACACTAACGCAACAATACGATAAGGCGTTGGAGCAGTTGGATGAACTTGACAACGTTTGGGGAGAAAGCGACATACGAAATGCTTTGCGTATTCAAATTTACCGATCTACCGGAAACACCGAAGGTGCCATTGAAAGTTTAGAACAAAAGATTGACAACAACCCAAAAAACGAAAAGGAATACTTAAATCTCATCTTTCTGTATAGCGAGCAGGGTAACGCTGAAAAAGCTTTTGATGCTGCAAAAAACCTTTTGCAAAGTAATCCCAAATCGCAGTTGGTACATTTGGCGCTGTATAAATTTTATTTGGATGAAGGCAACGCTTCAGAAGCAATAAAATCTATGAAAATCGTTTTTGCTTCAGAGAAAGTTGACAAAGAAACCAAATACAAAGTGTTGGGTGATTTTATTCAGTTTGTAAATGAAAATCCGCAATATGAAACCGATCTGGCAGAAATCGTTAATCAATTTTCTGTCGAAAACAGTCGGATTTATGAAAAACTCGGGGATTATTACGCGGCAAAAAACAGGAAAGAAGATGCGCTCAATGCCTATGAAAAAGGTATTGTTCAAGATTCTGATAATTACAATCTTTTAAGAAATACATTGTTGTTTCAAATTGATTTAAAAAAATATGATGCCGCTGCAAAATTAAGTTCCGAAGGATTGGAGTTTTTCCCCTCCCAGGCACTATTATATTTGCTAAATGGTGTTGCCAACAACGGTCTTCAAAAAAGTGATGCTGCTATTGAAAGTTTGGAAACTGGTTTAGATTTTATATTGGAAGACCCAAAAATGGAACATGATTTTTACGAACAGCTTAGTTTTGCATACACGCTAAAAGGTGATTCCAAAAAAGCAAAGATGTATCTTGATAAAGCCACAACAATAAGAATGAACAACTAAAATTTTATGAAATTGAAACCATTTTATTTGCTTTTATTATTTGTATTGGCTTCCTGTGGTGGCGTCAAAAACATTTCAAACCTTGAAAAAGCTTCTGCTAAAGAAGTAATTTCTGCTCACAAAGCCGCAAACCCCGATTTTAAAACTTTAGCAGGACGTATGCAGTTGGTTTATGAAACAGACGAAAAATTACAGAGTATTACTGTAAGTCTTCGGATGGAAAAGGATAAAAACATTTGGATTAAGGCTTCTATTTTAGGAATTACAATTTCTAAAGTTTTAATCACTCCCACAAGTGTGAGTTATTATGAAACAATCGGGAACACTTATTTTCAAGGTGATTTTGCAATTTTGGGTGAATGGATTGGCACACCAATAAATTTTCAACAGGCGCAAAATATGCTTTTGGGTCAATCAATTTTCACGTTAAATCCTTCAGAATATACTGTAGCCATTTTTCAAAATAAATTCAAAATTCAACCTAAGCAGCAACCACAAAATTTTATACATTCGCTCTTTTTGAATCCAGATAATTTCAAAGTTACTTCGGAAACTTTATCACAGCCCAATGATGAACGTTTGTTAAGCATTCGCTACGGTGATTATGAAAAAATTGGCGAACAATTCTATCCTTCAACTATTTTAATAGATACTTCGGAAAAAGGTTCGAAAACGAAAATTGAGATGAATTACAAAAAGATTGATTTGAACGTTGATGTAAGTTTTCCGTTTGATATTCCACAAGGTTATGAAGAAATCCACCTTAAATAAATGAAGCAATTCCGCGCATATCTTTTTTTATTTATCTGTTTAATTACAGTTTCTACAGTTTCTGCTCAAGTTGATAAACAGAAGGAATTGGAGGAAAAGCGTCAGGCTATTTTGGAAGAAATAAAGCAAATAAATTCGCTTCTTTTCAAAACAAAAAAGGAGGAAAAATCTGTGCTTTCACAAGTGGAAGACTTGAATCAACGCATTTCAGCATCCGAAAATTTAATTCGTGTTACCAATCAACAAGCCAATCTGCTTACAAGAAGTATAAATGATAATATTGAAAGTATAAGCAGCCTTCGTGAAGAACTAAAAGTGATGAAGGCAGATTATGCCGAAATGATTCGAAAATCATATAAAAGCAAAAACCAGCAGAGCCGCGTTATGTTTCTGCTTTCTTCAGAAAACTTTTTGCAAGCCTACAAACGTGTTCAGTACATGAAACAATATGCTAAGTTTCGAAAAAAGCAGGGGGAAGGTATTAAATCGAAAACAGAAGAATTGCAGAAACTTAATACAGATTTAATTGAACAGAAAAAAACCAAACAAAAATTGATAGCCGAGAATGAATTGGCTAAGAACAGCTTGACAGAAGAACGGAAAGATCAGCAAGCATTGGTAGCAACGCTAAAAAAGGACGAAAGCAAATTTACTACACAAATAAGAGCCAAACAGAAACAAGCGGATGAGATAGACCGACAGATAGATGCTTTGATTAAGGCAGCTATTGAAGAGGCAAACAGAATAGCTAGAGAAAAGGCTCTTGCGGCGGCAAAAGCAAACGCGAATAACAATAATACGACAACAGATACTTCTACCAAAAATGTTATAACCAAGCCAGCTTCTACGGAAGAATTTGCAATGACCGCTGAAGATAAAGCCCTTGCTGCAAGTTTTACAAGTAACAAAGGAAAACTACCTTGGCCAGTAGAAAAAGGAATGGTTGTAAAAAGTTTCGGAACCCACCAACATCCGCAATTCCCGAATGTTACTACCAATAGTAGTGGTGTGGAAATAGCCACGGCAGATAATGCCGCTGTACGCGCCATTTTTGAAGGACAGGTATTATCAATTCAAATTATTAAAGGGGCCAACAAGGTTGTTCTTATTCAGCATGGAGATTATATTTCAGTGTATAGTAACCTAGCTACCGTTTCAGTGAAAACAGGAGATAAGGTTTCTACCAAACAAAATATAGGAACCGTTGCTAAAAGCCCTACGGAAGGAAAAACCGTTTTGAAATTTTACATCTATCAAAACAAGACAAAAATAAATCCAGCAGACTGGATTTATAGAATGTAAAAAAAGGGAGCCATATAGGCTCCCTTTTAATTAATAATTTTCAAGAATTTATTGTATCACCAATTTTTTGGTTGCAGTACTATCTCCAGCTATAATAGTTATAAAATATATTCCAGAGGCGTAGTTTGAAACATTTAGTGAGGATGTGGTAGTGTTATCAATATTACTTTTTCGCTGTAAAATTTGACCTAAACTGTTTGCTATAGAAACCTCATAAGTATTGAATGTTTTATCGGAAATACTAATGAATACATCATTTGTGGCTGGGTTTGGGTAAAGTGCCACGGCATCGCTAATGGTGTTGTCTGAGACCCCTAATGTACAGTTAAAAAGACCTCCCTCATAAAACTTAGCTCGGTTTCTCTCTCCTTCCCATCCTTCTGTATCATTTTTAGCACTAATTGCGAACCACATTTCCGCATTAGGATCCACAATAGGAATAGTTATGGAATTTGTGTTTGATGTTGCAACAACTTCCATGTATTTTTCACCTAAAAGATAAAGATCATATGATTCTGCGCCATCAACTGCACTCCATTCAAAATAAGCAGATTCTGGACAAACTTCTACAATATTATAATTATTTGTAATTCTTGCTATATTGAATGTAGTGTCGCTAACATCTTGGTAGGAGCCTCTAGTTACTCTTAAAAGCATATTTCCACCTACATCATCTGGAACGTTCCAAGTGTAAAAGTGAGTGTCGTTAGGCACAGTTGCAATGTTATTCCAGCTGCTTCCATTGTTATTAGAATATTCTAAAACAAAATCATCTGTTGTATTCACTTCATCCCAATGTAGCGTTTCGGCTATAAATGGCTGAAAATGTTCTCCCCCATTAGGAAAGGTCATTACAACGTGTTCGGAAATAAGTTCATAAACAATATAATATTCCTGTGGTCCCACTGGTACATTAAAACCTGTAATATCAATATCATAATTTCCAGCTGCCGGATCGTTTATTAAAACTTGCTCCATATTATTTAAATGGTCTGGGCCGTTGATAGCGGGATTGTTAAGAGTTACAGGATCTGGTGTTGGATCTAGAATCCAAGGTTCATAGGTGCTGTTTGATGGATCTGTTACAACCAAATCCAAATCGTTCACCAAAGCTGGATCTGCTCCGGGCGTTGCTGCCTCATCGCTCCAGTAAACCATGAAACGAACTTGTGTAGTTCCAGCGGGAACATTGATAGTGTGAGTGTTCGTGTTGCCTTGTGTAACTTCGTCAGAAAGATAGCGGCCATCTTCTATAAGTTTGACGGCCTGAAGGGCATTCACAATTCCCCAACCAAATTTGTAATCTGGCCCTATATTTCCTGCTTCATTGGCAGTATTCATTAGGGTTGCTTTTATTAATGCTGAGGGAGGAAAATCCCCTCCGTTCAATTCTCCATAAGCTTGATAAAGTTGTGCAGAAATTCCTGCAATACCTGGCGCTGCTCCAGATGTGCCTCCAAAGGTCTGATAAGTATTGTTTTCATTTGTGGAAATTTGATTTTGACCATTTGCGGCAATATCTGGTTTAATTCTTCCATCGTGGGCAGGTCCACGACTACTTGAAGTTACTAATGCTCCATCAAAAAATACATTGGCGGTTGCAATAACATTTTTACCTTGTTTGTGGCCTCCAGTAATATTTCCCCATTGACTTCCAGCACCATACCCACAATCGCTTCCATTTGAATTTCCTGCTGAGAAAACATGAAGTAATGTTGGTATGGCTAATGTTTGTTGATCTACGGTTCGCGTAATGCTTGTATAGCCATCATTACAACCATTACTATAGGAAGAGTTTGTTATTTGAACCGTTCCGTCATTAATCAAATTAAGAGTTGAGCTGTCCAAAAAATTACTTTGGTAGTTAACTACGTATACATCTGCCCCTGCAGCCATACCACGATTAGACGGAACCAAATTCCCTGCGCCTGCCATAATTCCAGCAACGCCATCGCCGTGAGATTGGTTTGCAACATTGGTAAGATTTGTTAGTCTTCCTTCAAAATCAATGTGTGGACCCACGCGTCCGTCATCGCGGACCATTACGCCAATTCCTTCGCCAGAATAATTTCTACCAGCCCCAGTTTGTGTGTCCAAACTATTCGCTCTGTGAAGACTTCTTCCTCTGGTATCATCTGGGACAGCTGGTGCTACCACAAGATCAACCCATTTAACAAAAGGAAGGTTTGAAAGAGTTTCCAAGCAATTATTTGGAATGGAAAGATCTAACATATTTTGTTCCTTATAATTTTGCTTTACAATTATTTGTTGACGCCCTAACTCACTTATTGCGTAATTGTCAGTAACATTTTTATGGTATTGAAGTGTAACTAAAATATTATCGCCATCCATTGCCCAATAATCATAATCGCCGCTTTTTAATTTTGATGAAAGCTTCGCTCTGCCATCAACGGGAACAATGGTGCGCACACCGTTATTTTTTAGCAATGTGATAGAAGTATTCTCCGGAAAATAAAAAAGGTAGGTACGGTGTGGAATATATTCCAATAATTGCAGATTATTTTGTTTGAATAAATCCTGAACCTGCTGTGAAGGAGTTTCATAAAATTGAATCCAGCCAACATAGCCATTGTTTAACCTAGCAGATTCGGGCATTTGGTTCCATTGAAAAGTAGCTATGTTTTCAGGCATTTCATAAGTTTCACCTTGAAAATTTATGTCGTTTGAATTTTGTGCAAATGTCAGTGAAAAAACAAACAGCAACACCAAGAATGAAAAGGTCTTAATTTTTGAATAAGTAATTTTTGCCATAATAGACTTGTTTTAATTGGGTTATGAATTAACAAAACGACATAAATTACCGTCATCTTTTCTCAAATATATTTATTTGAATCCATTAACAAGTCATTTCAAAACAAAAAACAGGAAATTTAACACAATTCCCTCTCTTTGGAAGAAGCAGTAAATCAATAGTTTAGGGAGAAATTGAAGATGTGTTACTGAAACAAAGCCTTTAATTCAGTAGCTTCTTTGGGCTTCATTTTTCCAGCTAGAACCAAACTAAGTTGTTTACGACGGAGAGCCGCTATAAAGCGTGACTTTTCAATTTCGGTTTCTGGGACAAGCTCGGGAACACGAACAGGATGCCCCATTTCGTCCACCGCTACAAAAGTATATATGGCTTCATTGGAAAGACTTCTTTCCCCGCTTTCGCGATCTTCAATATAAACGTCCATATACACCTCCATAGAGCTGCTAAAGGCGCGTGAAACCTTGGCTTCAACAGTCACTACACTTCCTAATGGAATCATTTTATTGAATGCCACGTGATTCACAGAAGCGGTAACAACAATCCTTCTACTGTGTCGGCGTGCAGCAATACTAGCAGCACGATCCATTCTGGCCAATAGTTCACCACCAAACATATTACCTATAGGGTTTGTTTCGCTGGGAAGGACCATATCGGTGTAAATAGTCAACGAATTTTTTGGAGTTTTGGATTGCATCAGAATTTTTTTTGCAAAGATACCGAAGTTGGGAAAAAAGAGAAGAGAAAAAGAGAAAAGTAAAATGAGTTATTATAAAATAAACTATTTACTGAATATCCTGCACCAATAACCAAGCATCGGTATTTTCAACTCTTTGTATTTCGTGAAGCTTTTTCAAAGCCTCCATTCTATCTTCAAAACTTGCGTACAAAACTTGGTGAAGACCGTAACGAGTAGGTTCCATTTTTAAAGGTGAAAAACCTTTGTCGCGCAGTTGTTCCACTTTTTTATCTGCATTTTCTTCCTCCCGGTAAGCTCCCGCTACAATGTGGTACATTCCTGTATGCTTCGGAAGTTTTAAACTAAGAACCGGAAGCGGATTTTCAATAACAAAAGTAGCTTCCTGAATTTGGTTTTCTACAAGCGAATTTGCTTTCTGTCTTTCAGCGTAATTAAATTTCTGAACTTGACTTTCGTAAAGTTTCAAACTTCCAAAACCTATTGCCGAAATCGCAATAACCGCAATTGCAGCATATTTGAGATATGGCTTTGCTTCTCTTCTTTCTGGAGTAAAAAGAATTGGAGTCTTTTCTTCCAAAGATGCAACAGTTTCTTTGTAAACTTCACGACTTATTTTTGGCGAAATAAAAGAAGAAAGACCAAAAGATGAAGTGCTATAATTTTGCTGTTGTAAAGGTTCAAATTGAAGAGATTTTTCCTCGTTCAGCGAAAATTCACCAATATTTTTAAAGGAAATGGTTTTCCCCTCTGAAAGAGATATTGAGATTTCTGAAGTAAACTTTCTTATTTTTTGCAACGCGGTTTCATAACTACACTTTTCCACCGATGCCACATAATTGGCAAACAAACCGTCATTAGCCTGCAATTGTTTGTTGAAAGAAACAACTTTGGAGGGTGGATTGAACGTGTTTGTGGAATCGTCAATATGTGCAGATTTATAACGCGTAAGAAAAGCGCCAAACCCTGGAATAATCACACATTCGTAGCGGTAAAGCAGATCGGCTATGTAGGTTGTAAGTTGCATACTAACAAAATTAGCCTTTTTTAAAGGCAATCCAATTTTTGTTTTGGTAATTTATTAACAACTTAAAAATTTGTATTTTTAATGTTCCTCCCCGACTTTAATTTTCAAAGTTATGCTATCAAAAAACGAACTGCGCTATACCCTTGCGCTACAACGTATTCCAAACCTTGGGGATGTTTCAGCAAAAAAATTGCTACGGAAAATGGGTTCTGCGGAAGCAATTTTCAAAGAGAAAAAAAGTAATTTGGCTAAAATTGATGGCATCGGACTTTTACGGTTGAGGGAAATAAATCTGAAAAGACAATTGGAAGAAGCCGATTCAGAATTAATTTTTATTGAAAAGAATAAAATTGAATTTAGCTACTTCAAAGATAAAACTTATCCCGAAAAATTAAAGCACTGTTTGGATGGTCCAATATTGTTTTTCCACCGCGGAAATATAGATTTAGTTGGAAAAAAAATAATCAGCATCGTAGGTACCCGAAAAATTACTAGTTATGGCAACGCTTTTTGCCAAAATTTGATTGAGGAAATAGCACCGCTAAAGCCAGTAATAATATCAGGTTTGGCTTATGGCGTTGACATTTGCGCGCACAAGGCGGCTATAGAAAATAACTTGCAAAATATAGCTTGTTTGGCGCACGGGCTGAATCAAATGTATCCAAAAGACCATAAACGATACGCTCAGAAAATTGAAGAAAATGGAGGTTTTATAACTGAGTTTTGGAGTAGTGACACTTTTGATAGAAATAATTTTTTAAAAAGAAATCGAATAATTGCAGGACTTTCCGAAGCAACAATCGTTATAGAATCTGCAGAAAAAGGTGGGAGTTTGGTTACTGCAGATATCGCAAATTCATACAACCGTGAAGTTTTTGCGGTCCCAGGCAGGGCAACTGATATCCAAAGTCGTGGTTGTAACAATTTAATAAAGCAGCAAAAAGCACATTTACTTACTAGTGCTGCGGACATAATATATATGCTGGGTTGGGAACTGAAGGAAAATCAAAAGCCAAAACAGACCCAACTCTTTGTAGAACTGGACGAAGAAGAAAAAGTAATCTTCCAGTTTTTAAAGGAAAAGGAAAAAGAACTTTTAGACGTTATCGCATTGGAATGTAAAATTCCAGCTTATAAAACTGCTAGCATATTGATGAATATGGAGCTGAAAGGAGTTGTGCGCCCATTACCTGGAAAGTTGTTTCAGTTGGTTTGAAAAGGAATGTCATTTCGAACGCAGTCGAGAATTTTTAAATTATTTACAAAAATGAAGGTCTTAGTACGTTCTACTGGACATACGTAAAATTTAATACCCAACCTTTTCGCGTACTCTTTTCAAAACTTCATCAGCAACTTTTCGAGCCTTTTCAGCACCAGAAGTTAAAGCTGCGTCTATTTCAGGCAAATTTTCCATAAAATAGTTATAACGAGTACGCTCTTCCGAAAATTTTTCAGTTATCAGTTCAAACAAAGCTTGTTTTGCGTGGCCGTAACCGTAATTTCCACCTTCGTAATTTTTTCGCATCTGCGCCACTTCTTCTTTTGAACCCAATATTTTATAAAGCGCAAAAACATTGCAAGTATCTGGATTTTTTGGTTCTTCCAGTGGTGTGCTATCTGTTTCAATACCCATTACCTGCTTCCGAAGTTGTTTATCATTCAAAAAGATATTAATGATATTTCCTTTGGATTTGCTCATTTTGGCGCCATCCGTTCCCGGAATGTACATGGTTTCTTCCTGCACTTTTCCCATTGGCATAACAAAGGTTTCTCCCATTTGTGTGTGAAAACGTGAAGCAACATCGCGCGTTATTTCTATGTGCTGCATTTGGTCTTTCCCCACGGGAACAATTTCAGCATCATATAAAAGAATATCAGCAGCCATAAGCATTGGGTACGTAAAAAGGCCTGCATTCACATCTTCCAATCGGTCCGCTTTGTCCTTAAAAGAATGTGCTAGTGTCAATCTTTGGAATGGAAAAAAACAGCTCAAATACCAAGAAAGCTCAGCCGTTTGAGGCACATCACTTTGACGGTAAAATACAGCACGTTCAATGTCCAGCCCAAATGCTAACCAGGTTGCAGCAACACTATAGGTATTTGCGCGAAGGGTTTCGGCATTTTTTATCTGCGTCAATGAGTGCATATCTGCAATAAAAAGAAAGGAATCGTTTTTAAGGTTGTTTGCCATTTCAATGGCGGGAACGATTGCGCCTAATAGATTTCCGAGATGTGGCGTGCCGGTACTTTGTATTCCTGTGAGTATTCTGGACATTGTTTTAAAAAATTTAAGCAAAGGTACTTTTTTTGATTTATTCGCATCGTTCAAATCATTACTTTTGAACCTCGATGAAATTTTTTAAACAAATCTTTGCAACATTCTACCGTATTTGGTTCTATTTAATTATAGCATTTTTTACTATTTTACTTTTCCCATTTCTACTAATAAGTATTCTTAAGCATTCTTGGTATCCTTTCTTTTTTAAGGTTGCGCGAACTTGGTCTATATTAGTAATTTATGGCATCGGATGTTATCCGGTTATAAAACGCGACGTAAAATATGAAAAAGGCAAAAGCTATATGTTTGTTGCTAACCATACCTCAATGACGGATATTATGTTGATGTTTCATTCAACAAAAAATCCTTTTGTTTTTGTTGGAAAAAAGGAGTTGGCAAAGATTCCACTTTTCGGCTACATATATAAACGCACCTGTATTTTGGTAGATCGCGGAAATACAAAAAGTCGTGTTGAAGCTTTTAGAAGAGCGGAAATCCGTTTGAATGAAGGTTTAAGTGTCTGTATTTTTCCCGAAGGCGGCGTACCGGATGATCTTTCACTTTTGTTAGATGAATTTAAGGACGGTGCTTTCCGGCTTTCCATAGAACACCAAATTCCTATTGCGCCAATGACTTTTCACGATAATAAAAAAAGGTTTCCGTATTTTTTCTTTATAGGCGGTCCCGGCAAAATGCGAGTGAAAGTTCATAAACTCATATCTACTGCAAATTTGACTTTGGACAATAGAAAGGAATTGAAAAAAGAAACCAGAGATGTGATTCTGAATGAATTGCTAAATCCAACAGTTTAAAATAACTATTCGAAATAATGTCTAAATAAAAAACCGTCCTATGGCGAAGAACGGTTTTTTGCAATCATTTGTTTGAAGTATTTCAAACACATCCAACTAAAAACTAACCTAAAATTTGAAACTCAATCCACTGTAAACACCCAGATAATAAGGTTTAAAGTTTACAGAAGAATCGGTATACGGGTTGAGCTGGTATTTAAACATTGGCTCAATATTAAACGTAAATTTTTTGGACAGTTTATAGTCCAATCCCAGCCCGACGTTAGTTGAAAAACTTACCGAGGATAGGTTGTTGGCGTCTCCCAGCACGGTGTTATAATTATCTGCTTTTACTGAAATTTCATTATTGCCTAAAAATAAAGTACTTAAACCTCCAATAACATTTACGCCAATCTTATTGTTGATTATCGCGTATTTAAGCTCAACAGGTACTTCGTAATAATTTAAATTCTGAATAAGTCTTGCGTCTCCCTGAGTTGATTTTGGATTAATATTTCCAAATTCACTGGAAGGAGCGGCATTGGCAAATGAACCTTTATCGGCTACGGTAACAACCACTTGCCTTGAGCCATAATCCACAGTACTTAAGGCGACGGCAACAGGTCCAGAGCCCACTTCAATGCCTGTGGTGCTATAGCTTAAATCTACATTATTAAGTCCGGTTCTAACACTCCAACGATTGTTTAAAGCATAACTAACTTGAACGCCGTAACTCATATTAACATCCCCTTTTTGTGGATTATCCGCAAAACTTGGGTCTATGGAAGAGCCGTTGCCAAGACTGCTATAATATACTGGCGCTACATTTGGCGCTACATTCCAGCGATGTTCGAGTTTTTGTTTTTTTGTTTCTTCTGAATTTGTTTCCTCTTTTTCTTCAGCAATAGCATCAAAGATTGATTTTTTGTTTTGAGACTCTTGGGATACTTCAGTTTCGGTTTTTACTAAACTTTTTTCAGTATCTTCTTTTATCCTTTTTTCGTTAGCAATAACCTCTTCTTTGTTTTTCTCGAAAATATCTTTGTCTTTTTTAATAAGGCTCTCTTTATCTCCTTTTACGTTATTGTCAGAATTATTTTTTTCTGAAGAATTATTTGAAATTGCGACTGCTTCCTTCAAATCATTTTTCGAAATATTCTTTTCAGAATAATTATTTTGGGAATTTGATATCTCTTTTAAATTCTTCTTTTCCGAATCATTTGAGGCAATCACATTGCCGTCTGTTTTTTTAGAAGAATTAATCAAACCTTTATTTGAAGTTTCTGTTTCGTCTTTAATTTTTGAAGAATTATTGGCTGAATTATTCAAATTCTGCGTTGATTCATTATGAAGCGTTTTTTCCTGCGAAGCAACTTGCGTTTCATTAGCTTCTTTTACTATTTCAGAATTTTTCTCTTTTAATTTGTTTTCTATTTTTATAACGTTTTCGTCACTAATGGAAGGTGTTTCAACATTTGAGGAATTGTAAACCCAATTTCCCACTGAAAGCAACAAGGCAATTAATGCGGCAACACCGCCAAGTTTTATCCAAAGTGGAATAACCTTACGCTCTTTTTTCTCCTTTTTTAGCTCCGCTTGAATCTTTTCCCAAACGCGCGGCGAAGGGGTTGCTTCAAAATTTTTGAAGCCTTCGTTAAAAATGTTGTCTATGTTTTTCTTTTCTTTCATTGGGAATCCCCCGCAAAGAGCAGGGGTTCTTTTTTTCAATCTAAATAATCAAATAATGCCTTAAGTGTTATATTTTGCATTATACTCTTCAATTCTGTTTTTTAAAATTATTCTGGCACGTGCCAGATTTGATTTAGACGTTCCATCGCTGATTCCTAACATTTCGGCAATTTCTTTATGTTGATAGCCGTCCATTACATACATACTGAAAACCATTCGGTATCTATCTGGAAGCTCCTGTACAATTTTCAACAGAAAATCCAGAGGAATTTCGTCGCTTTCAATTTCAGTATCTTCTTCATCTTCAATCTGTCCTTCATCAACAATTTTAAAGGTGCGTTGTTTTCGATATTTCTGAAGAACAGTGTTTACGGTTACCCGTTTCATCCAACCTTCAAAAGAACCTTTGCCGTTATACTGCTCAACTTTTTTAAAAATAGTAAGAAACGCATCTTGCAAATTGTCTTCTGCTTCAGCATAATTTGGAGAATATCGAAGACAAATGGCGAATAAAATTCTATTGTATTTTGTATACAATTCGCCCTGCGCCTTTGCATCGTGTTTCTTGCATTGTATGATGAGCTCGTCTAAAGTCAAATGCGGTACCGTGAATTATTGTTCTGTTGTAAATACCTCCTTTATTTTAGAGGGCAACCGTAATAATCAAGGTTCCTACATTCTGTAGATACCAGTGTATCAAAAGGGTTGCGTGGTTTGCTAAAAATTATTTACTTATTGCCGCAATAGCGTCTTTGATTTTCTTTTCCAGTTCATCCATTAATTCTGGATTGTCCAAAAGAAGTGCTTTTACAGCATCACGCCCTTGACCAAGTTTGGTTTCATCATAGCTGAACCATGACCCAGCTTTTTTTACAATTTCAAAGTCAACACCAAGGTCAATAATTTCACCAACTTTAGAAATTCCTTGGCCATACATAATATCGAATTCCGCTTGTTTAAAAGGTGGCGCCACCTTATTTTTAACCACTTTCACGCGGGTTTTGTTCCCCATCGCATTACTATCGCTATCTTTTATTTGTGTAGAGCGGCGAATGTCTAAACGCACAGATGCATAGAACTTTAAAGCATTTCCACCTGTGGTGGTTTCTGGGTTTCCGAACATTACACCAATTTTTTCACGCAATTGATTAATGAAGATTACAGTACATTTTGTTTTGCTGATAGAACCTGTAAGTTTTCGGAGTGCTTGACTCATCAAACGCGCGTGAAGTCCCATTTTGCTATCGCCCATTTCGCCTTCTATTTCACTTTTTGGCGTTAAGGCTGCAACAGAGTCAATAACCACGATATCTATTGCGCCGCTTCGGATTAAGTTATCGGCAATTTCCAAAGCTTGCTCGCCGTTGTCGGGTTGTGAAATGATGAGGTTTTCAATATCCACTCCCAACTTTTCAGCATAACCACGGTCGAAAGCATGTTCTGCATCGATAAAAGCAGCAATTCCGCCTTTTTTCTGTGCTTCTGCCATCGCATGCAGTGTTAAAGTTGTTTTACCCGAAGATTCCGGGCCGTATATTTCAATAACCCTTCCGCGAGGATAACCGCCAACTCCCAGAGCAACATCCAAGCCAAGTGAACCAGTTGGAATTACATCCACATCTTCAACGGCGCTATCGCCCATTTTCATCACGGTTCCTTTGCCGTAGGTCTTGTCTAGTTTATCGAGAGTAAGCTTTAAAGCTTTTAGTTTTGCGTCTTTTTCAGTGCTCATTTTCAGTATTTTTTATGATGGAAATTTAAGTAGCTAAGATACTATTTCTTTGTGCTTGGGGCAAAAGTAAAATATAGGGGAGAGAGAATTTTTGTTAACAAAATAAACCTGAAAATACTTGTTCAAGCAAAGCCGAAATGCAATTTATAACTAATGCGTTTCAAATATACTAAACCGGCCATTTATCATTATTTTATGAATTTGGCATTATTCCTTTATAAATTTTTTAATAGTTTTATTACCCTCTTTATCTTCAATATTTAAAAAATAAATGCCTTTTGATAGTTGGGAAACATCTACGGAGATTTCTTTTTCAAATTCTAAATTTTTAGTAATCAAAAGCTTACCTTCTATATTTAAAATTTTGAGATTTAGATTTCCTGCTTTGCTTGCTGAGTTTAATACCAGTTTTTCTTTAACGGGATTGGGATAAATTGAAATCTGCTTTACATTAAATTCTGATATGGATAAAGGCTCGTTACTATAATAAGCAATATCACCATCGGGATTTGTTATTTCCAGTAAATTGATGGTGCCGTTTGTAGTTATTGTATATCCAAAAGGATTTCTTGCCTCACCAGAGTTTTGATATAAAATTGAAAAATAATCATCATTAAAATTTTGGAGTTGTTGATCAGTGCAAAAACCTAACAGGAAAAGAGGGTAATCTTCAAAGGATAATTCTGTGTTTTGATTATCATAGGTAACGGCTACATTAATTGCATCACAATAGCTAGAAGAAAATTTAAAAGGATTTTCTGTAAATGTGTGAGAATTAGGATAACCACCATTCGGCGGCAGATAATCTGTATTGTCAATATTTAATTTTTGCAAATACCAAGGATTCTCAAAAAGTTGTGGGTCTTGCGCCGAACAAATTGAAACGGTAAATAGAAAGATTAAAAAATATAATTGCTTCATATCCAAAAATTTATTACAATATAAACCAAACAACCTTTTTATGCAACAGGGTTTTTCCCCTTTTTTCAAAAAAACCCTTACTTTTGCAACTTAAATCAATTCTTTTCACCTAAAAAAGTATAGCATGCAACTGTACAATAAATTAAGTGCAAGAGAGAGGGAAACACTTTTGGAACAGGCCGGCGAGGAACGGCTTACCCTTTCTTTTTATCAATACGCCAAAATTGGCAATCCACATCTTTTCCGCAACCACCTTTTTGTTTCTTGGCACGAACAAGATGTGCTGGGTCGTATTTATGTAGCTCACGAAGGCATCAATGCCCAACTTTCCGTTCCAGCGAAACGATTTAAAGACTTTAAGGAATTTCTGGACGGCATTCATTTTTTGAAAGATGTGCGTTTGAATATTGCTATTGAGCAAGATTTGAAATCTTTCTTAAAATTGAAAGTAAAAGTGCGCGATAAAATTGTTGCCGATGGTTTGAACGACGAAACCTTTGATGTTACTAACAAGGGAATTCACGTGGACGCCCTAAAATTCAACGAACTCATTGAAGATCCGAATGTGGTTTTAGTTGATATGCGAAACCATTACGAAAGTGAAATAGGCCATTTTAAAAACGCCGTAACGCCCGATGTTGATACGTTTCGTGATTCGTTGGATATAATAGAAGAAGATTTAAAAGACCACAAAGAAGATAAAAAATTGTTGATGTACTGCACGGGTGGTATCCGTTGTGAAAAAGCCAGCGCATACTACAAACACAAAGGTTTTAAAAATGTGTTTCAGCTGGAAGGCGGTATTATTGAATATGCACGCCAAGTTGAAAATCAAGGTTTGGAAAATAAATTCATAGGAAAAAACTTCGTCTTTGACCATCGCCGTGGCGAACGAATTACTGAAGATATAATTAGCCACTGCCACCAATGCGGCGAAGCTTGCGACACACATACAAACTGCGCAAACGAAGCCTGCCATTTACTATTTATTCAATGTGAAAAATGCGCCGTTGCAATGGAAAGTTGTTGTAGTGATGAATGCATCGAAATAATCCATTTGCCCGAAGAAGAGCAAAAAAGACTTCGACAAGGCATTCCTAATAGCAACAAGATTTTTAAAAAAGGACGTTCGGAAAAGTTGAAGTTCAAAAAGTAGTTTGAAGATGGAAGAGGGGAAGTTGAAAGCTATTAACTTAAAATCGTAAATCGCGAATTCAAAATCGTAAATTTTATTGGTATCTTTACTGATTAAATTTTTTGTTTAATTTTTCGTCCCTCTTCGTTTTGAATAGGGCTTTATATATAGAATTATGAGCTGTACCAGCTGTGCCACGGGCGCCAACGGACAGCCAAAGGGATGCAAGAACAATGGTACTTGCGGAACAGATGGCTGTAACAAACTGACGGTGTTCGACTGGCTTTCAAATATGTCACTTCCTGCCAATATGGAACCCTTCAATGCGGTGGAAGTACGCTTTAAAAACGGAAGAAAGGAGTTCTTCCAGAATCCAGAAAATCTTACTTTAAGTATTGGCGACGTTATAGCAACAGAAGCTTCGCCAGGCCACGATATTGGAATTGTAACGCTTACCGGAGAATTGGTGCGTGTACAAATGAAAAAGAAAAAGACTCCTTTAAAAGTGGAAGCGCTTCCTAAAATCTACCGTAAAGCTTCGCAGAAAGATATTGATATTTGGCAAGGCGTTCGTGATAAAGAGGCTGATGTGCAAAAACGTTCACGCGAGATTGCCATTCGCCACGGACTACAGATGAAGATTAGTGATGTTGAATTTCAAGGCGATGCTTCAAAAGTTATATTTTATTACACCGCTGAAGAGCGTGTTGATTTCCGTGAATTAATAAAAGAATTTGCCCGAACATTCAATACACGTATTGAAATGAAACAAGTTGGTTTCCGTCAGGAAGCTGCTCGTTTGGGGGGTATTGGTAGTTGTGGCCGCGAACTTTGTTGTTCCACTTGGTTAACAGATTTTCGTTCAGTGAATACTTCCGCAGCACGCTATCAGCAACTTTCATTAAATCCCCAAAAACTTGCGGGACAATGTGGAAAATTGAAATGCTGCTTAAATTATGAATTGGATACTTATTTGGAAGCATTGGAGTCTTTCCCCAGTATGGAGACAAAACTTCAGACTGAAAAAGGATATGCCACTTGTCAAAAAATAGATATTTTTAAGGGTCTGCTTTGGTACGCCTATGAAAAGGAATTTATGAATTGGCATGAACTGACCGCCGAAAAAGCTAATGAAATTATAGAGTTAAACAAAAAAGGCAAAAAGCCAATGGCACTTGAGGAATTTATAGTTGAAGTTCCTAAAGCAGAGAAAGAACCGTACAGCAACGTTGTTGGCCAAGATAGTTTAACGCGCTTTGACCAACCTAAGCAAAAAAACAAAAAACGCCGAAATAAAAGCCGAAATAAAGGACCAGTTGAAGCTACCGCTGGAAATGCTTCCAAAAATAATCCTAAGGGCAATTCTTCAAAAAAGTCAGGACATAAACCTGGAAATCAAAACAGAAATAGAAAGCCTACCAAAAATGAATAAGTTAGTGGCATTTTTTTTGTTGTCTGTGATGTTCGTATCGTGCGAATCAAACACCGTTTTTAGTGAAACACAGTCAATGGAAGATTATTGGGGCGCAGGTGAGGTGGTTGAATTCAAACTTCCGCAGATGGATTCCCTTAAAAATTACAATCTGTTTTTAAATATTCGAAATACGAACGATTACAAGTTCAATAATATATTCTTAATAGTTTCAATGAATTTCCCTCACGGTAAAACTGTAACGGACACCCTTGAATACCGAATGGCAAATCCGGATGGTTCTTGGATGGGCCAAGGCATTGGGGACATAAAGGAAAACAAGCTCTGGTATAAAGAGCACGTACAGTTTTTTGAAGAAGGAAATTACACCGTAGATATAGCACAGGCAATGCGCAATAATGGCGCAGTGGAAGGCGTTACAAAACTCGAAGGCATTACAGATGTTGGTTTCAGTGTTGAAGAAGCCGTCAAACAGTAAAAAAAATATGGCAACAAAAAAAGCAGCCCCTAAAAAGAAAAAGCAGAATGATCTAGGCCATCATGTCAAAACCTTTTGGAAGATTTTCGCAGGTTTTATACTTGTGGTTATTTTGTTTTTCCTATTAGCATCGTGGGGAGTTTTCGGAAGTCTTCCAGATGAAACCAGTCTTGAAAACCCAGAGAAAAATCTCGCTACCGAAATCATTTCTTCAGATGGAAAAACGCTTGGAAAATTCTATAAAGAAAACAGGACTCCGGTTTCTTTTGATTCTTTGCCAGACCATTTAGTAAACGCTTTGATAGCTACTGAAGATGCACGTTTTTACGATCACTCCGGAATTGACGGTAGAGGAACTTTACGCGCCGTTGCATTTTTAGGCACACGTGGTGGGGCAAGTACTATTACCCAACAATTAGCTAAATTGTTTTTTACGGATCAAAGAGCGTCAAATAAAGTAGAACGAGTTCTTCAAAAAATAAAAGAATGGATTATTGCTATCCGTCTGGAACGTCGTTATACAAAAGAAGAAATAATCACGATGTATTTCAATGAATACGATTTTCTAAATCAAGCTGTAGGTATAGAGAGTGCTGCAAATATTTATTTTGACAAACCTCCTTCACAATTAACCACTGCGGAAGCTGCAATGCTAGTTGGGATGTTCAAAAACTCCTCTCTTTTTAATCCTAATCGGCGTCCAGAACTGGTGCGCGAAAGAAGGAACGTTGTGTTGGCCCAAATGGAGAAGTACGATTATATTTCAGAAACAGTAATGGATTCACTTCAAGCGCTTCCCTTAAACTTAAAATTTACACCCCAAGGGCATGATGAAGGAATCGCAACATATTTCCGAGAATACGCTCGTAACTTTATGGAAGATTGGATTAAGGAACATCCAAAACCAGATGGCAGTAAATACAATATTTATCAAGATGGATTGAAAGTATATGTAACAATAGATAGTAAAATGCAGGAATATGCCGAAACTGCGGTAAAAAAACATATGGCCCATCTGCAAGAAACCTTTGACGACCAAAATAAAAACAATAAAACAGCCCCTTTCCGTGATATTACGGAAGAAGAAACAACGGGGATCTTAAATTCTGCTATGCGAAAAAGCGATCGCTGGCGTGAAATGAAAAAACAAGGCCTGGACGAAGCAGAAATAATACAAAGCTTTAAAAAGAAAGTACCTATGCGAGTTTTTTCTTGGAAAGGTGATATTGACACTATAATGACACCTATGGATTCCATCCGTTACCATAAATCTTTCCTTCAGGCGGCAATGATGTCCATGACTCCACAGACAGGCGAGGTGAAAGCTTGGGTGGGCGGTATAGACTATAAACACTATAAATATGATATGGTAAAGACAGGCAGGCGCCAAATAGGCTCCACTTTCAAACCATTCGTATATGCTACAGCCATAGATCAAATGCACATGTCACCATGTGATACTTTGCCAAACACCCTTTACACAATTCCCGCGGGCAGACACAATTTAATAAAACCTTGGACTCCAAAAAATTCAGGTGGTAGCTATGGAGGAATGGTAACTCTTAAATATGCACTTGCAAATTCCATTAACACGATCACCGCAAGATTGATAGACCGTGTGGGCCCAGAACCAGTAATTGATTTAGTAAAGAAAATGGGAGTTAACACTGAAAATATGCCAGCAGTACCATCAATCGCACTTGGAACACCAGATGTTTCGGTTTACGAAATGGTTGGTGCGTATAGCACTTTCGCAAATGAAGGGGTTTACGTTGAACCTATACTTATTCAAAGAATTGAGGACAAAAATGGAACGGTCCTTTATCAAAATGTGCCAAAAACAAAAGACGTTATAAGTAATGAAACCGCGTACGTAACTGTTAGCTTAATGGAAGGCGTAACGCAGTCTGGATCTGGTTCTCGATTGAGAGGAACTTGGGCAGTGAATTCTCCTATTTATAAAAATGCAGTTACTGGATATCCATATAATTTTACGAATCCTATTGCTGGTAAAACTGGAACAACCCAAAACAATAGCGATGGTTGGTTTATGGGTATGGTTCCGAATCTTGTTACTGGAGTATGGGTAGGTGGTGATGACCGCGCAACCCATTTTGGCTCTATTAGTTATGGACAGGGAGCTACAATGGCTTTGCCTATTTGGGGTATGTATATGAAGAGCTGTTATGCTGATAAGGATTTGGACGTTTCAACAGGAAACTTTAAACGTCCTGCAAACCTTTCTATTGAAACAGATTGCTCCAAGTGGCGCGAAGGAAATCCTGATGTTGAAGAAATCCCGGATGAGTTCGATTTTTAATAAAATTCTTTTTTAATAAAGACGAACCTCACAAGTTTTTGACAACCTGTGAGGTTTTTTTATAGTTTGAAATTTCGTAATTTTCAAAAAATTTAAAAAATGATAAAAAAGACAGTTGCAAACGTTCGTGAAGCCTGTGAAGGTATTAAGGACGAAATGACTTTTATGTTGGGAGGTTTTGGTCTTTGTGGTATTCCCGAAAATATTATAGGTGAATTGGTTCGAAAAAATATCCAAAACGTGACGTGTATTTCAAACAATGCAGGTGTAGATGATTTTGGTCTAGGCCTTTTGTTGAAGAAGCACCAAATAAAGAAAATGATCTCTTCATATGTAGGTGAAAATGCCGAATTCGAGCGCCAAATGCTAAGTGGAGAGATGGAGGTGGAACTGATTCCACAGGGTACGTTGGCACAAAGATGTGAAGCAGCCCGAAGCGGCATACCAGCATTTTACACACCTGCAGGTTACGGAACTGAAGTGGCCGAAGGAAAGGAAACCCGAGAATTTCACGGAAAAATGTATGTAATGGAAAAAGCCTTTGAAGCAGATTTTTCCTTTGTAAAAGCTTGGAAAGGCGACGAAGCAGGAAATCTTATCTTTAAGGGAACGGCCAGAAATTTTAACCCTGCAATGTGCGGTGCTGGTAAAATTACAGTTGCTGAAGTGGAAGAATTAGTTCCTGTTGGCGAATTGGACCCCAATCAAATTCATATTCCAGGAATCTTTATCCAAAGGATATTCCAAGGAGAAAAGTATGAAAAGAGAATTGAGCAACTAACGGTTAGAAAAAGAAACTAATGGCACTTTCAAAAGAACAAATAGCACAACGAATTGCAAAAGAAGTTAAAGACGGATACTACGTTAATTTGGGAATAGGAATTCCAACATTGGTAGCCAACTTTGTGCGAGATGATATAAGCGTGGAATTTCAAAGCGAAAACGGGATCCTTGGAATGGGCCCATTTCCTTTTGAAGGCGAAGAAGACCCAGATTTAATTAATGCCGGGAAGCAAACAATCACCGCATTGCCCGGCGCATCTTTTTTTGACTCTACAATGAGTTTTGGAATGATCCGGGGCCAACACGTTGATTTAACAATACTCGGAGCTATGGAAGTTTCTCAAAATGGTGACATTGCCAATTGGAAAATTCCAGGAAAAATGGTTAAAGGAATGGGTGGGGCAATGGATTTGGTCGCCTCCGCCGAAAACATTATTGTAGCTATGATGCACACCAATCGTGATGGAGAATCTAAATTATTAAAGGAATGTAGCTTGCCACTAACGGGTGTAAAATGCGTAAAAAAAATAGTTACAAACCTCGCCGTACTCGAAATAATTGATGGAAAATTTCACCTACTTGAAAGGGCACCAGGAATATCAGTGGAAGAAATTATAAAAGCTACAGAGGGAGATTTAATAGTAAACGGCAATATTATAGAGATGAAATTTTAAAAAAACAACCAATTTGATATTTTAAAAACCTTGATTTTCAAGGTTTTTTTATGTTAAAAAGTCGGTAAAAAGAGCCCATATGTTAAAATATAGTGTATTTCATCGAATTTATGTGCTTTTTATCGCTTAGTATCGAAAATGTTTACATCTTAGCAGTCCCAAATCTTACCAACTTAACCTCATATGGAAAAAGTATTTAGATCATTTAAAAGCACAAAAGAATTGGTACTAAATGTGCTTTTCATTTTTAAGAAAGTGTTTTTATTGGTCTAATCTTTTTTTATGGTTGTTTATGCCCCAAATCTGTCATAAACACAGATAAATTATTAAACCCGTTCTTCGTGAGGTTAGAACGGGTTTTTTTATTCACTTTTTAAAATCTTTAAATTCCCTTCGGAATTGCCTCAATAAGCTTTTTTGAATACGCTGTTTGTGGATTTTCATAGATTTCATCCGCATCTCCCAATTCCTCAATTTTTCCTTTATTCATAACCAATAGCTGGTCTGCCATATATTTTACTACTGCCAAATCATGTGATATGAATATATAGGTAAAACCAAAGTCATTTTTTAGTTCATTGAGTAGATTTAAAACCTGGGCTTGTACCGAAATATCCAATGCAGAGACCGATTCGTCACAAATAACCAATTTTGGTTCCACGACAATCGTTCGCGCTATACCAACGCGCTGCCGCTGTCCGCCTGAAAGCTCGTGAGGGTAACGATAAAAGTAGCTTTCGTCTAAACCTACTCTTTCAAGCAGTGAAAGAACACGCTCCTTTCTTTCTTTTTTTGATTTTCCTAAGCTGTGAACTTCCATAGGTTCCATTAAAGCTTGGCCTATCATTAAACGTGGATTTAGAGACGAATACGGATCCTGAAAAATAATCTGTATTTCCTTTCGAAGGTTTCTAATTTCACTTTTGGAAAGTGTGGTAAGTTCCTTTCCTCTATATTTTATACTTCCCGCCGTCGCTTTTTCAAGTTGAAGAATTGTTCTACCCAAGGTAGATTTTCCACAACCAGATTCGCCCACAAGTCCCAACGTTTCGCCTTCAAAAACTGAAAAGCTAACATCATCCACCGCTTTTACAATTTCTTTTTTTGAAAAAATTCCCACATTACTGAGATACTGTTTTTCCAAATTGATGATTTCAAGTATCGGCTTTTGAGTATAAATATTTTTATGTCTTTTTGCGCGTTCAACAGGTTTCACTTCGCGCGGAACAAAACTTTTATCGGCAATGGATGCAATGGTTGGCAATTTTGCCAAACGAACATTTAATGAAGGCCGCGATTCCAGAAGTGCTTTTGTATATTCTGCCTTTGGAGTTTTAAATATTTCAGAAGTAGTAGCTTTTTCAACAATCTCACCTTTATACATTACCACAACTTTATCAGCAATTTCGGAAACCAAACTCAAATCGTGTGATATGAAAAGCATTGACATCTTTGTTTCTTCTTGGATGGATTTTAAGAGAGAGATAATCTCCTTTTGAACGGTTACATCAAGAGCAGTGGTGGGTTCGTCAGCAATTAGCAGTTTAGGTTTGCAGGCAATTGCCATTGCAATCATTACCCGCTGCATTTGTCCGCCGCTTATTTGGTGCGGATAACTGTTGAAAATCTCTTTAGGTCGAGGCAATTTTACTTTTTCAAATAATAAAATTGTTTCCTTTTTAGCTTCGGAAGCGTTCATTTTTAAATGAAGGCGAATTATTTCTGAAACCTGAAAACCACATTTTAAAGACGGATTGAGCGCACTCATAGGTTCCTGAAAAATCATGGCTATTTCCTTTCCACGTATTTTTTGGAATTCTTTCTCATTCACTTTGAGTAAATTTTTTTCTTCAAAAAGAATGTTTCCGGATAGATTCGATTGTTTTTTTGGAAATAAACCCATAATGGCAAGTGACGTAACAGATTTTCCAGAACCTGATTCGCCTACAATTCCCAAAATTTCATTTCTAAATACTTCAAACGAAATTGAATGCACTACCTCAATGCTGCTTTCCTTATTTCCGAAGGATACGGACAGTTTTTCAACTGATAATAATGGCTCATTTTTCATCAATTCAAAGATAATACAATCAGATGGACTAAAACTTTAACTGTAGTTCATCGAATATAATTTCATTTAATCGATATTTTTTGTTCTTTTAAGTGTTTTTAACAAAACAACAAACTTTTTATTCACTAAATCTTACATTATTATGAAAAAAATTAACAAGATCGTTATTCTTCTTTCACTCCTAATTTTTGGTTTTTCAGTAGCAGTTTCTGCCCAAAACAAAAAAGATGAAAAGAAAAACGTAAAGCAACCCCCAAGTCTAGTGGTTTTTGATGCCTCACAATCTTATTCTCTTCAAAATTCTACACAAATTTTTAAAGAAGTTTTAAATCCATCCTCCCTAACTTCTTTCACAACGCTAAAACAAGAACAAGATCCGTTAGGGTTTACACACAAAAAAATGCAACAGTACTTTAACGGTGTTAAAGTGGAGTTTGCAACCGTTACGTTGAGTAGTAAAAACGGAACCTTACAGTCTTTAAATTCTGCTTATTTTCCTATTGCTGAAGATTTTAGTGTAACTTCATCAATAAGTAATTCACAAGCTTTAAATAGTGCAATTGCTCATGTAGGAGCAACAAAATATATGTGGCAGAATGCTTCTGAAGCTGCATTAGCTGATAATTATAAAAAACCGACGGGAGAGTTGGTAATTATTCCAGCTGTTAAAAATATTTCTGAAACAAACCGACTTGCTTATAAATTCGACATTTATGCTACAGCACCTCTTTACAGAGCAGATGTATATATTGATGCCAAAACGGGTCAATTTATTATGGAGAATAAAAGAATCCATGATGCCAATGTGCCCGCAACAGGAACAAGCCTCTATAATGGCACTGTATCTTTTACTGCGGACAATGCGTCTGGCCCATACAGGTTACGCCAAACTGCAGACGGTGGTGGTATCCAAACGTTTGATTTGAACAATAGCACCAACTATAACAGCGCAGTTGATGTTACTAGCAATTCAACAAACTTTACTTCAAATCCAACGGGGGTTCAAGCTCATTTTGGTGCTGAGAAAACTTATAAATATTATTCTCAGAAGTATGGTAGAAATTCATATAACAATACTGGAGGCGTTATTAAATCATACGTTAGCTATTCTAGTAATTACGTGAACGCTTTTTGGGATGGAACCCGAATGACTTATGGTGATGGCGATGGTACAAATTATGGACCTTTAGTTTCCTTGGATATTTGTGGTCACGAAATTACCCACGGAGTTACAGAATACTCTGCAAATTTGGTTTATAGTTACCAATCTGGAGCTTTGAATGAATCATTCTCAGATATATTTGGTGAATCTATTGAGAAATTTGCATCTGGAAGCAATGACTGGCTAATGGGTGATGATATTGGTGCTGGCGGAAGCGGTGGCGCCCTTCGTTCTATGAGCAACCCTAATGCCTATGGCGATCCAGATACTTATTTAGGAACAAATTGGTACTCTGGTTCAGGTGATTCTGGAGGAGTTCACACAAACTCTGGAGTGCAAAATTTTTGGTATTATGTATTGAGCGTAGGTAAAAGCGGTACCAATGATAAAGGTGACAGCTATAATGTAACAGGAATTGGAATGGACAAAGCAGGTGCTATAGCATATAGAAACCTTACTGTTTATTTAAATTCAAATTCACAATATAGTGATGCAAGAAATGGTGCTATTCAAGCTGCAAAAGATTTATACGGTGCAGGAAGTGCCGAAGAAATTGCAACTACAAACGCTTGGTACGCAGTAGGTGTTGGAGCTGCTTATGGCGGTGGCGGTGGCGGAAGCGATTATTGTGCCTCTCAAGGAAATAGCGTGAATGATGAATACATAAGCCGTGTACAACTAAACACTATAAACAATGCTTCAGGTGCTCAGCTTTATTCTGATTTTACAAGTATCTCTACTTCTTTGAGTGAAGGTTCAACCTATACTGTTACAGTTACTCCAACTTGGACGGGTACAGTTTACAGTGAAGGTTATGCAGTATGGATTGACTATAACGGTGATAAAGATTTTGGTGATGCTGGCGAATTGGTTTGGTCCAAAGCCGCTTCTACCAATACTACTAATAGTGGATCATTTACAGTGCCTTCTGGAACCGTGGGAGGAGAAACAAGAATGCGAGTATCTATGAAATACAATGGAATTCCAACTTCTTGCGAAACATTCAGTTATGGTGAAGTTGAAGATTATACCATTAATTTAGGTGGTGCAGGACCAGATACACAGGCCCCTACGGCACCTTCAAATTTAGTAGCCTCAAATGTTACGCAGACTACACTTTCACTATCGTGGAATGCTTCTACAGATAATGTGGGTGTAACAGGTTACGATGTTTTTCAAGGCACTACAAACATTGGAAGTGTAACTGGAACCTCGGCTAGTATCACAAGCCTAACAGCTTCGACCGCATATTCTTTTAAAGTGCGTGCGCATGATGCTGCCGGTAATAATTCAGGGTACAGCAATATAGTGAGTGTCACTACTCCGTCAAATTCTGTTACCTATTGTACTTCAAAAGGAAACAATACGAACGACGAGTATATTGACAGAGTTCAGCTTGGAAGTATCAATAATCTTTCTGGGAATAACAGTGGTTATGCAGATTTCACAAGTATATCAACAACATTGTCAAAAGGAAGTAGTAATACCATAACCATAACACCAAGATGGACCGGCACGGTTTATAACGAAGCGTATGGGGTATGGATTGACTATAACCAAGATGGTGATTTCAGCGATGCTGGAGAGCAGGTTTATACACGTTCCCGCACCAAATCTACACCAATTTCAGGAAGCTTTACAGTGCCCACATCAGCACTTAACGGTGCAACTAGAATGCGAGTTTCTATGAAGTATAACGCAAATCCCACCCCATGTGAAACTTTTACCTATGGAGAAGTGGAAGATTATACCGTTATTATTGGAAGTGGAGCAGCATCACAAGGATTTACTGAAGGCAACGGTTTTGCATCTTTAGAAATGACCCTTTATCCAAATCCTGCAAAACAAACTTTGAATATTTCATTGCTTGATGCAACTGGTAAAGAATATGTAATCTATAATGTAATGGGACAAGTTGTAAGTAAAGGTGCTTTCACCGAAATTTTAGATGTTTCAACATTGCAAAGTGGTGTTTATATGATTGAAGTAAATACCGAAGCAAACAAAATAATGAAACGTTTTGTAAAAGAATAGTTAGTTAATATTGATAGTTAGAGAGGCCCGTTTCAATTTTGAAACGGGCCTCTTCTTTTTATAAAAAATATTTTAAAGTCTATAAGGGGTCGCCCACTTTAATATCACACCTGTGTCCTGGCTGGCCGTGGGGTGGATTGATGCCATTCCCAGAAATTGAAGCAGGAACTTGATTGGTTTTATTTATAGCAGGTGCAGAGTTTGAACTTTCAGAAGTTCCGTTTAAAGGTGCTCCCACAGGAATGTCACAGCGATGCCCCGGTTGTCCGTGAGCTGGGTTCATAGCCAAATCACCACTTATAGAGGTTGTATTTGTTGTTGGAGCCACATTTTGAAGGGCTTGTTTTTTCTGCTCAAGTGTTGCCTCTTGCGTTTTGTTTATTGGTTCTTCCGCAGTCGCCGCTTTATCTTTACAGGATATAAAAAATGGAGCCGAAGCAAGTAAGACTATTAAAAATGATTTTGGATTGAATCTTGGGATTGTCATAGAAGTAGCTATTTAATTATGACCGATAAATCTACTAAAAATTAAGTAGAAAACCACATTCAGAGATTTCTTCCGAAGAAAAAAATTTACACAGAAAGTATTTCGTCTTCATCTAAAATGGCTTCATTCCTAAGGCGTAAAAGAATTTGGGCTACGGTAACCGTATCCTTTTCACAATAAATTACGATTCTGTCAATATCTTTTTCTTCGTAAAAAACGCTGCGCACTTGGCTGCCATCAATATCATCTTTCGGGGAAGGAATTCCCAAAACATGAGCCATTAACTTAAGAGAAGTAAAAGTTTTGTAATCACCAAACTTCCAAAGTTCCAGTGTGTCTAAATGTGGAACTTCCCAAGGTTTTTTTCCGAAGAGATCTAATTTAAAGGGAATGTCGATTCCATTTATTATCATTCTCCGTGCAATGTATGGGAAGTCAAATTCCTTTCCATTGTGAGCACAAAGCACATGATGAGGTTTGTTGAAGTGTGTTTCCAAAAGACTTTTAAAATCCTTTAAAATTTTCACCTCATCCCCGTGAAAGCTGGTTACACGAAAATTTCTAACCTCGCCCTTCATCACAAAATAACCTACAGATATGCATACAATTTTTCCAAATTCTGCCCAAATGCCAGCACGTTCGTAAAAGTCTTCCGCTGAAATATCATCCTTTCTTTGGTATTGGCTTTTCAGCTCCCAAAGCGTTTTGGAAGCATCGTCCAATTCGCTATAATTTTCGTGTTGTGGAACAGTTTCGATATCCAAAAAGAGGATATGTTCCAAGTTTATACGCTTAATCATATTTTGAAAATTTCAATCGGGGAGAAGTTTAAAGCTACAAAAAATTATTGATTTTTATCCAGCATTTTATAGACCTCTTCAACATACACATAAAAATCACTACTGAAAGGCTGTCCAAAATTCTCGCCTTTTTGATGTCCCAAACGCACAATAATCAAGTTATCTTCGGGAACTACAATTACATACTGACCAAGAATACCCCGCATTACAAAAATATTTTTCTCCAAAAAATCGCTCAGCCAAAACCCATAACCGTATTCGGGACTTTCTGCAAAACGGGGCGTAATAGATTTCGCCACAAATGCGGAATCTAAAACTTGTTGTCCGTTCCATTTGCCGTAATCTTTATAAAGTTTCCCGAAACGCGCAAAATCTCTTGCATTACTGCCTATGCAACAATATGCTTTTACTAATCTATTTTTTTCATCGTCTACCTGCCAAACCGCAGAGTTTTCCGCACCCATAGGATTCCAAAAACTTTCATATAAATAATGCGCTAAACGCTTCTTCGTAGCTTTCTGAATGACCATTGCTAAAAGTTCGGTGTTTCCGCTTAAATATTTGTAGCGCACACCGGGCGTATCGACCACTTTTAGTTTTAAAATTATTTCAGCCAAGTCACTATCATAATAGGCTTTCGCAGTCATTCCAAACGGATTGAAATACGACTCATCCCAATCCAGTCCTGAAGCCATCGATGAAAGATCGCCAACCGTTAAACCAGTTCCAGCATACTGAGGATAAAAATCGCCCACAGGCTGTTCCAAACTTTTAATGAACCCATCATTAATTGCTTTTCCTAGTAGGGACGAGGTTATGCTCTTCGCCATTGAAAAAGAGTTGGTCTGCGAATCTTTTCCGAAGCCATCAAAGTATTTTTCAAACCAAAGGCTATCATTCTTAATTACCAAAAAAGCAACTGTTCCCAAGGTATCGTTCATTTCAGAAAGTGCTGGTGTAGCTTCAATAGTGTTATATTTTTTATGAATAGGCCAAGGTTGTAAATTGTTACTTGCCGAAATTTCTTCAGTTTCGAAAAATTTAAAATCGTCAATATATGCCGTGGTGTGTCCGTGAAGATAAACTACCCAAATGCCTTTTAGTATATAGCCGTAGCCAGTAATATAAAGTCCAATTACAAGGGTAACTAGCAGTATAAAAATCCACTTAAATAATTTCTTAATCTTTTGCATCTAAAACAAAGATTGCTGTGGCGAAGGACTTTCAAACTCCAACAACCACTTTTTGCGGTGAAGTCCACCAGCGTAACCCGTAAGTGAACCATCGCTGCCAATTACTCGATGGCAGGGAATAATTATAGAAATAGGATTCTTCCCATTAGCAGAGGCTGCCGCACGAATCACTTTTTGATCGCCAAGTTGGTTTGCCATTTGTTGGTAACTTGTTGTTTTTCCGAAGGGAATTTTCTGCAATTGCCTCCAGACTTTTCTTTGAAAATCTGTTCCGGTGGGTGAAAGTTTTAAATTGAATTCTTTCCGCTTTCCTTCAAAATACTCCTGAAGTTGTGATACTGTTTCCTGCAATTCAGCTGGTACTGTTTCCAGCAATTCAGTTGATACTTTTTCTGAAATGTTAGTTTCATCAGAATCTTTAAAAAGTAGAGATGCTAAACCATTAGCATCTCCTTTCAATTCCAAAATTCCTATTGGCGTATTTAGGAAGGCAGTTTTCATTTCTCGTCTTCTATTTTGGGCTCTATATCTTCGTTTAGTTTAATTCCCATGCGTTTTGCACGCACTTCCCAATTTTTTCTGGCTTGTAGTTGCATGTCTTCAACATTATCGCTTTCGTCCATAATTTCAAGTCCTAAGAGGGTTTCTATAATGTCTTCCATGGTTACCACGCCAATGGTATTCCCAAAGTCATCTACTACGGAAGCAATATGCACTCTTTGTTTTATAAACGTTTCAAAAAGTTCCGGAATTGGTTTTTCAGCAGCAATAACAAAAATATCTCGTTTCAAATCGCTTAAAAGTTTGTCGCCGCGATCTTCCACAATTTCCTCTAAAATATCATCCCGAAGTACAAATCCTGTTATGTTATGGCTCTTACCTTTATAAACAGGAATCCTCGAAAACCGCAAACTTTTATGGTTTTGGTGAAAATTTTCCAAATTCATTGTTTCATCTTCCAACGTTACTACGGTAAAAGGAGTCATTACATCTTTAGCTTGAACGCTTTTAAAAACCAAAAGATTTTTGATTACGGTAGTCTCGCTTTCTTCAAAAACACCCTCTTCTTCAGCTGCATCTGTTATTGCCATAAATTCTTCCCTACTCATCGTGCTAACGTGAGCAGATTTACCAACAAGACGGGTTATGAGCATTAATAGCCAAAGTAGTCCCGTGTATTTTAGCGGAAAAATAATCACGTTTAAAAACATTGCCGTAAATGGACCGAGTTTTTTCCAATAGGTTGCACCAATAGTTTTCGGGATTATTTCTGAAACCACTAAAATAAGCATGGTCATGATTGCTGAAACAATTCCCACAATATTCATCCCGAAGAGGTCTATTTTATAAGGCAACTTTTCCGCTTCAACTCCAACCATAATGGCTCCAACAGTGTGTGCAATAGTATTCAGCGTTAATATTGCTATTAATGGTTTATCTATATCTTTTTTAAAATTCGTCAACGTCTTTGCATACGTTTTTCCTTCATGGGTTTTCATCCGTAAATAAGTTGGCGTAAAACTTAGTAGCGCGGCCTCCAGAATAGAGCACAAAAAGGAAAAGAAAATGGAAAGCACCGCATAAACAATAAGTAATGTCATAATGATAGAAATAATTTTCCCCTAAAATAAAGATTTACAAACTGTTTTTATCGAAACACTTTGTTAATTACATAAAAAAACCGCCACATTGGGCGGTTTTTTAAAACAATCTTTAGGAAGCCTTTAATAGCGGCCTCAATGTATTTTCCCAACGTTTTGCGTCTTGAAGACAAACAAACGGGTCGTTAGAAAGTTCATTTTCATCGTGTTCATTGTAAAATGGGATCTGGCGTCTGCCCGTTTTTTCAACCAACTCTATTCCAACCCAGTCAAGGGTTTTGTCAGTTTGTTTAATGCTTTTTACGCGACAGTCTTTCACGTCCTCCATATTTACAATTTTCAAATCTGCGGAAGGATTTCTCTTTGAAGTATAAACCAGTTTTTTTGAAACTTCGTCTATGCCAATCACACAATTGCCAATAACGTCAATGGTTTTTAAATTGATGCCGTTGCTCTGTGAAAGCTTTGTAACAGATTTTTTCACTTTACTGTCCGTGCCGGAAGAGTTCATAATCAAAAAAATAACTGGCACTAACATAACTACTGTAATAATAATACCCACAAGGGTTGAGCTAAATTCCATATTGAATAATTTTAAGATGAATAATTTTAAATAAATAAGGGTTTGAAAATCAATTCAAGCCAGCTAAAAATTTTTAAAAAATCACCAAAAAAAATGGAAAGGAAACAAATGCCGGAAGATGAGCTCCCGTTTATCTTTTAATGAATAAGAAGAATTATATAAAGAAGATATGCGGGCATTCGAAAAATCCTGACTGGGATAAAAAAGCCCAAACAAACCAAGACCTAAATACTCATTCTGTGAAACCGTCTGAGAAACTTCACCAACGGAAACTTCATTAAAAATAAAAGGCTTACCGTGGTCATCATGCTGCACGGCGGAAATTTCAGTGGTTTTATTATTGACCAGAGTTTCCGCCGCAAAAGCTATATTCCCGAATACCAACAAAATGGCAATCGAAACCAGTAATTTACTTATATGTTTTTCAACATTTTTCACGCATCAAATGTATATCAAATTTGAATTGCTAAAGATAAAATTTTGCTAATTAATTAACTTGACAATGTCCTTCGCAAAATAGCTTGCAATCATTGAAGCTCCGGCGCGTTTTATGGCAGTTACCTGCTCGAGCATTACAGCATCATGATCCAACCAACCTTTTTCGGCTGCAGCTTTAAGCATCGCATATTCGCCGCTCACTTGATATACAGCTACGGGAACGTTAACAACCTCTTTAATGTCGCGAACAATATCCAAGTAGCAAAGTCCGGGTTTCACCATAACAATATCGGCGCCTTCATCAATGTCCATCAACGTTTCTCGGATAGCTTCTTCGCGGTTTCCAAAATCCATTTGGTATGTTTTTTTATCCTTTGGAATATCTTTTGCATCCACAGGAGCTGAATCCAAAGCATCGCGGAATGGGCCGTAAAAGGCAGAAGCATATTTGGCACTGTAGGCCATAATTCCAGTATCGCAAAAACCTTCGTCTTCCAAAAGTGTTCTGATTTCAAAAATACGGCCGTCCATCATATCACTCGGAGCAACTATATCTGCTCCTGCCTTTGCATGGCTTAGGGACATTTCAGCTAAAACTGCATTTGTATCGTCATTCAAAACTTTTCCTTCAGAAATAATTCCGTCATGTCCATAAATTGAAAAAGGATCCATCGCAACATCTGTCATCACAATCATTTCTGGAACGGCATTTTTAACCTTTTTTATGGCGCGCTGCATCAATCCATCAGCATTTAAGGCTTCTTTTCCGCTGTTGTCCTTCAGTTTATCATCAACTTTTACGAAAAGCAACACCGACTTCAATCCAAGTTTCCAAAGTTCTTTTACTTCTTTTTGAAGCATATCTAAACTAAGCCTATAATAATTCGGCATAGAGGCAATTTCTTCTTTCACGCCCTTTCCTTCCACCACAAAAAGCGGCACAATAAAATCGTTTGGGCTAATAATAGTTTCACGAACCAAGCTTCTCATACTTTCAGTGGTTCGCAATCTTCGGTTTCTTCTTAATGGGTACATAATTATTTATGATTTATGATTAACGATTTATGATTTTTGAATTAAAAATCATAAATCTTACATCTAAAATTAATTTATCCAATCTTTCGGATTTCTCAACAGCTCAACAAGCTTCTCTTCCTCACTTCCCGCCTCAGGGTGATAATCATATCTCCACTGCACATGTGGCGGCAAACTCATCAAAATACTTTCTATTCGGCCATTGGTTTTTAATCCGAAAAGCGTTCCTTTATCGTGAACCAGATTAAACTCAACATACCGCCCTCGACGTATTTCCTGCCAAGTTTTGTTTTCTGCGGAATATGAAAGATCTTTCCTTTTTTGAACAATGGGAAGGTAACAATCCAAAAAGCTATTGCCAATCTCTGTTACAAAATTATACCAATCCTGCATTTTCATTGTCTCTGTTTTCTTCAAATAATCGAAAAACAAACCACCAATTCCACGAGCTTCCTCGCGATGTGAATTCCAGAAATATTCGTCACAGCGCTTTTTATAAGTTTCATAAAACTCAGTCCCGAAGCTTCGGGAATGTTTATCACAAGCATTTTTACATACTTGGTGAAAATGTCTCGCATCCTCTTCAAACAAATAATACGGCGTTAAATCCTGCCCGCCGCCAAACCAACTATCCACAATATTCCCTTCGGAATCATACATTTCAAAATAACGCCAGTTGGCATGAACTGTTGGCACCATCGGACTCTTTGGATGAAGTACCAAACTCAAACCGCAGGCAAAGAAATCGGCATCTTTCACACCAAAATATGCTTGCATGCTTTCGGGCAATTTACCGTGGACTTCACTGATGTTTACACCTCCTTTTTCAAAAACAGCTCCGTTTTCAATTACACGGGTTTGGCCGCCGCCACCTTCTTCACGTGTCCATTTATCTTCTCTAAATTTAGCCTTTCCATCAATTTCTTCAAGAGCGGAAGTAATTTGGTTCTGTAAATTCTTTATATAATTAACAAACTGTTCTTTCATCATATTGTTTTCTGAAGTGATTTGGCATTATCTAATACTCTCAAGGTTTCCGTACTCGCTGCTGTAACCGAAAGTGGTAATACTAAAATAATTCCAACCACGGGAATTAAAAGCATAAGCATAAAAACAATACCATTTCCAATTGCCAAACCCCGATTTCTTTTAACAAATTGAATACTTTCGGAATATTTAAAGTGTCTTTCTAATGTGTAATCCATATTCCCAAAACCGGCGTAATAGCTCTGCACCAAAAACAAAAGTACCGAAGAAATAATTCCTATAACAGGTATAAACCCTATCAAAATTATTGGAATTGTTAGCAACAGTTCCATTATTAAATTCCGAACGTTTATCCGCACGCCACGCCATAGCTGTTCGGCATTTGAAGTATTTCGATGTGAATGATCTGTTCCGAAAAGATGTTTCTCAATTTTTTCAGAAACCGGACTCATAAACGGGGCGCTCAACGCCATCACAATATGCCGATATAAAATGATTCCCAAAGCAATGATTATTAAAGCGCCAATGAAATCACTAATAGTTCTAAAAGTTTCGGCGCCCCATTCCCAAAACCAAATTTTAGAAATAAAGGCTCCAAGATTATCACTCAGTCCCCAAGCCGAAAAACCGATCAAAACAGCAGTTAAAAAACTAATTGCCATAGGCACACCAAAGTACTTCCAAAGCCCAAGTTTGTTGATGAGCTTGAAAGTTCCTGTATATGCTTTTATGGCTTTTAGAATATTTTTAATCATCTATTCTTCAATAAAAACAAGTTGTTTTTCAAACTTGTCTGTTTCATCAACCGTTTCAATCTTTGCCGCTATCGAAGCTTTTTGTTTTATAAGTGAAATGATTTCTGTTTCATTTTTACCTTTTATTTCTTCAAAATAATCAATTCCCACTTGGTTATTGTGCAAGTCCATTGCTCTTTCCAAAGCTTCGTTTGGTGAAAAATCTTCATGCCAATCCGTAAATGTATTTGCCCACGCTTTTGCTTTTTCTTCGTTATTTTTCCATTTTAAGCATTTTCGGATTATCAATATAGCCCAAAGTGCATGTCTAAATGCATTAGCCTTATTGCTTAAATGGTGCTTGCTTCCGTATTCCTGCTGCGCAATATCCATACATTTTTTGGTCGAAAAAATTGTAGGTAAAGCATACATAGGGTTTTTAAGGAAAAGACCAAACAAGGCAAAGAGTTGCTTGAAATCCAGCTTCTTAAAAATCTGCCAAAGCATCTATTCCTGCTTGTATTCCTTAACTGCTTCAATAAAAGCACCGGCGTTTTCCAACGGAATATTTGGTAAAATTCCGTGGCCTAGATTCACGATATATCGGTCTTTGCCGAATTCATCAATCATTTGTTTTACCATCTTTTTTATTACTGATGGCGGACTAAAAAGTCGCGTTGGGTCAAAATTTCCCTGAAGGGTAATTTTTCCACCCGTTAAATATCGGGCATTTTTAGGCGAACAAGTCCAATCTACACCTAATGCCGAAGCACCACTTTTTGCCATCGTATCCAACGCAAACCAACAACCTTTTCCGAAAGCAATTACGTGCGTTTCATCTTTTAAGGCATCAATAATCTGTTGCATATATTGCCAGCTGAATTCTTGATAATCAGTTGGCGAAAGCATGCCGCCCCAGCTATCAAAAACTTGAACAGCGTTTACGCCAGCCTTTACTTTTTCTTTTAAATATAAAATTGTGGTATCCGTTATTTTCTGAAGCAATTCATGCGCCGCAACAGGTTGAGTGAAACAAAATTCCTTTGCTAAATCAAAGTTTTTCGAGCCTTGACCCTGCACACAATAACACAAAATGGTCCACGGACTTCCCGCGAAACCGATTAACGGAATTTCGTCATTCAGTTTTTCTTTGGTCATTTTTATGGCTTCCATTACGTAGCCAAGTGTTTCGTTAATGTCTGGAACAATAACGCGTTCCAAATCTTTCATAGAACGAATTGGGTCAGGAACCCAAGGACCAATTCCGGGTTTCATTTCCACATGAATATTCATTGCCTGTGGTATGACCAAAATATCACTGAATAAAATAGCTGCATCCATTCCGTATCTGCGGATGGGTTGTACAGTGATTTCACTAGCGAGTTCTGGGGTTTGGCAACGGGTAAAAAAGTCGTATTTCGCTTTTATTTCCTGAAATTCTGGCAAATATCTTCCAGCTTGGCGCATCATCCAAACGGGTGGTCTTTCCACGGTTTCACCGCGAAGGGCTTTTAAGAATAAATCGTTTTTAATCATCGTTTTTTAATGTATTTACCGCTTTGGCAATTACGCTTTCTACGGTTGTGGTGTTTGAAATTAACACGTTTTCAGTATATTTTTTTGCTTCAGAAGCGGTTGTTTTTCCAATACAGATGGCCTTTGCGTTATTTATTTTATTTTCTGAAAAAAAACTCCGCACGCCACTTGGGCTGAAAAATAAAATAGCATCAAATTTTCTTCCAAATTTTTTTGGGTTTAGAGTTGTATTGTAAACTTCAATCTCTTCAAAAGGAATATTGTTCTCTTTTAGTTTTGAAGGTATTTCATCACTTCGGATATTTCCGCAGAAGAAATAAAAGGGGTCATTTGTGTGATTTTTCACCAAATAATCTGCCAATTCGGAAGCATATTCGGTCATTTTAATCACTTTGTGGCCACTTTTTTCCAAAGCTAATTTTGTTTTTTCACCTACACAAAAACAATCTTGAACCACCAAACTTAAATTCTGAATTGATTTCACTGCGTTCTGGCTTGTAAAAATTGCGTTTACGATTGTGGAGCGAACTTCAAAAGGAATAAAATCTATTTTTATAGCATTGTATTCCAACAGTGAATTGCCCGCACTGAGTAATAATGATTTTTGACTTTCACTTAGCTTTTTAGTTGATAGAACTGCTGGCATAGTTTTTAAGATATTTCTTTATGTCGGCATCCTTCCCAAAAACCACTAGAATATCGCCCCTTTGAAAAGCCATATCTGGGGTTGGAAGGCCTACCACTTCTTTCTTTTCAACAATTCTTCCCAATAAATTGGTGTGTTGCTTTTTACGAATTATTGTAATTATGTTGAGGTTAAAATTCTTTCGAAAATTAGATTCCTGAATGGTTTTTCCCACCAAAGATTTACAAACTTCAACTTCCGAAACTAAGTGTTCGTCATCAATTTCAAAATTGTCTATACTTCCTTTTAAATTGATTTTTTTCGTAAACCTTTCTGCATATTCCTGCTCGGGATGAATTATTTGATCAACACCCATTGCTTCCAGAATGGTATCTTCCAAAGCAGATGCAGATCGTGAAATGATTTTTGCTTTTGTCAATTTTTTCACAATTGCAGTACTCATAATGGCAGCCCCATTTTTTTCACCAATAGCAATTATTGCTAGATCTGCATTTTTTAGTGGCAATGACTGATAGGCGTTTTCATTAGTAGCATCTATAGCTACTGCATGGGCCACCTTATCTTTTATTTGTTCTATTTTTTCAAGGTCGTGGTCTGCAACAATTACTTCGTTGCCTGTATTTGAAAGGTTTACAGCCAGCGACATCCCAAAATTTCCAAGACCAATAACTACTATCTTCATACGCTTGTTTTTTAAAAATTAAGCATTTTTAGTTTATCAAAATGTTTTCTTCGGGATAGGTATATTCTGTTCTTCCAACGCTTTTCAAGAGACCTATCATTAAATTTAGCAGACCAATTCTTCCAAAAAACATTAGAAATATAATTACATATTTACTGTGTTCAGAAAGTTGTGAGGTAATACCCATAGATAACCCTACTGTGGAAAATGCTGAAAAGACTTCAAAAGCTATTTGCAACAAGGAGAATTCCGGGTTGAAAATAAGCAATAACAAAATACCCATGCCAATGCACGCTAAGGATATTGAGATAATGGCGAAGGCGCGGTGTACAGCTTCAACTGCTATTCTTCGGGTTCCAATTTCAATATATTTTTTGTCGCGAGCTATGGCGAAAATATTAAGTGTAGCGAGGGCAAAAGTTGTGGTTTTTATTCCACCTCCAGTTGATGCTGGTGAAGCACCTATCCACATTAAAAATATCATGAAAAGGATTCCAGGAATAGTAAAATCTGCCATATCTACTGTATTGAAACCAGCTGTTCGCGAAGTTACTGATGAGAACATTGCAGTGGTAAATTTTCCGAAAGCGGTTGTGTGTGGCAGAAGGTTGGTTTGCTGTTCCGAAAAGAGGAAAAAAATTGTCCCAGCGACTATAAGAATTATTGTGGTATAAAGAACAATTTTGGTGTTTAAGTTGATAACCCTCGAAATAAATACACGATCTTTTTTGCTAAAAATATTTGTGACAAATTTTTTAAAATATTGAATGACGTTGTATGCAATATGATACCCGAGCCCTCCAAAAACAATAAGCCCCATTACAACCCACTGCATATAATAATTGAAGCGTAATCCGTTGTCATAAAGTCCATTTGAGGCTATGGAAAAACCAGCATTACAATAAGCTGAAATAGCATGAAAAACAGCAAAAAAACCTCTGCTTCCAAACGAGTCTATGTGAGACAAGGAGTGATAAATTAATAAGGCGCCGATACCCTCTAAAATCAAGGAAAAAACCACAATCTGCATTACAGTTTTCATAACACTGTTCAACTTATCGTGTCCTAAAATATCTTTCATGTAAAGACTTTCTTTAAAGGATGCACCACTTTTAAAGAAATAGGCAAAGAAAGAAGTAAATGTTAGCATTCCCAAACCACCAATTTGAAACAAGATCATTATAATGGTTTGCCCAAATGGCGTGAAATCCTTTGCAGTATCAACCACAATCAATCCTGTAACGGCTGTGGCACTTGTTGCTGTAAATAACGCATCTGTAAAAGTTATGCCATTTGTAGTGGCGCTTGGCAGCATCAATATAAAAGTCCCCGCTAGTGCGATTATGGCAAAACTACCCACAAAAAGAATTGCAGGGTTAAAATACATACTGTAAATTTTCCGAAGCAGAAACGTGAGTCGTATAAAAAAATAAAATAACAGCCCATATTCTATAACATAACGTGCATTAAAGAAAGTTTCAATTAAAGAAGTTTCATAATTGGCCAAAATCATAATGACTTCCAGTACAATTAACAACAGCAAAATGAACAAGTTTATCCTACTACTTCGGTAAACATCGGGGTCTTTTCGGTATTTGTAGTATTTGTAAAAGTTAAATGCAATCAAAGCAAATAACAAGCTTGGCAGCACAATGAGTTTATACTTCCTGAAGTCATTGAAATTTTCAAAGCCGAAATCAAAAATTAAAAAGGAGAGTAGGCCTAGGTCTAAAAACCAAACGACAATATTCGTTAGGCTCGTTTTTTTCCAAAGGCTCATTTCAATTGATTTTTTATGGAAAGCATTAGTTCAGCCGCACCATTATTTAGAATAAATGTAGCACAATCCTTACCGAAACCTTTGTATTTTGATGTTAAAACTTTCTTTTCAACTTCAATTTTAGTTTGCCCATCCAATGAAAAAAGACAGCCTTTAAAAAGTATCTCATCGCCGATAATTTCTGCAGAAGCGCCAATAGGAGCAGTGCAACCGCCTTCTAAAGTTCGTAAAAATTCGCGTTCAATGTGGGTGCAGATTTCGGAAGCGGCATGATTCAATTTGGAAGTGGCTTCTTTGCTGAATTCATCATTTTCTAAAGCTACCACTACCATGGCGCCTTGTGCAGGTGCAGGGAGCATCCAGCTTAAATCTATATGATTTTCGGGCAACAAATTAATTCTTTGCAATCCCGCTTTAGCGAAAATGGCGCCTTCCCAATTATTATCCTTCAATTTTTGAAGTCGTGTATTCACGTTTCCGCGTAAATCCACCACTTTATGATTTGGATACCTATGAAGCCATTGTGCTTGCCGCCGAAGACTTCCCGTTGCTATTGTGCAGGGCGATGCGCTGAGCTTGTTGAAGTATTTTTCAAAATCAATTACATCTTTTGTTACCAAAATATCTTCGGAAGAGGCGCGTTCCAAAACGGCTGTTTGTACAATGCCATTAGGTAAAAGTGTAGGTACGTCTTTCATGCTATGCACGGCGATATCCACGGTTCCCATTATCATTGCCACATCCAGTGTTTTAGTGAAAATTCCAGTAATGCCCATTTCGTAAAGTGGCTTATCTAAAATTAAATCGCCTTCAGATTTCACTGGAACTAATTGGGTAGTATATCCTAAATTTTCAAGTTTGGATTTTACAGTGTTAGCTTGCCAAAGTGCAAGTTCACTGTCGCGGGTACCAATTCGGATTGTTTTTTTCAAGATTAGGCGGTTTCAAGTTGAAAAACTCTTCTTATGAGTTCTATACTTTCGGCGGAGCCATCTTCGCCTTTTAAATGGTTTGCGAAATGTGTAGTAATTTTCTGAATAAGGCGATCGCTAATTATTTCTGCCTGCTCTTCATTGAAACCAGCAATCTTTTTACGCTGATTATCAATTTCTGCAGCTTTAATTTCAGCCAATTTGTATTTCAAAGCTTTAATGGTAGGCGCAAATTTGCGGTTGTCTGCCCATTGGTTAAATTCCTTCTCTATTTCAGCAATAATCTTTTTCGCTACAGGAAGTTGGGATGCACGCTGTTCTAGGGTATGGTCTGTTACCGCAGCAAGATGATCCATATGAACTAAGGTTACAAATTCATTTTCCAAAACATCTTCAGAAACATTTTTAGGTATGGAAAGATCCAAAATAAGCAATGGCCTTTTTAAATGTAAAAGTTCTTTTGAAATTGTGGGCTGCTGTGCTCCAGTTGCAACAATCAACACATCTGCTTGGGCAATCTCGCTTTGTATATCAGCATAATCTTTTACAATCAGATTAAATTTACCAGCAACTTTTTCAGCCTTTTCCTTTGTGCGATTTATAAGCGTTATGTGGTCGTTTTTGGTGTGTTTTATTAAGTTTTCGCAAGTATTTCTACCTATTTTCCCTGTTCCAAAAAGCAAAATATTTTTTTCAGAAATGTAGGGAACACGTGCCATAATGTATTGCACCGCCGCAAAACTGACGGAAGTAGCACCCGAAGAAATTCCCGTTTCATTCTTTATGCGCTTGCTAGCTTGTATAACTGCATTTGCAAGTCGCTCGGCAAATGGATTGATAATGTCGTGCTTTTTAGATTCTCGAAAACCATTGCGCAACTGACTTATAATTTCAAAATCGCCCAGAATCTGACTGTCAAGTCCAGTGCCAACGTTAAAGAGATGCGAAACTGCATCGTGATTTTTATATATGTAAGCCACTTTTTCAAACTCCTCAACGGTACCGTTGGTGTGTTCGCAAAGTAATTTTATAATTTGGTAAGGGTGTTGTGCGAAACCGTAAAGTTCAGTTCTATTACAAGTGGAAATAACGGTAAGCGAAGGGATACGATTCTCTTTAGCCTGTAAAAGAATTTTCTCTTTTGCAGCATCATTAATACTGAAGTGGCCACGGATTTCAGCATCTGCTTTTTTGTAGTTGAGGCCGATGGCGTAAAAATTGCCTTCAAGTGATTCCTCAGAATATGTTTTCAAATTTCCCATATAAAACAGCAGCAAATGTAAGCGCATTGTTTTTTAAAAAATAACGCCAGCGGTATCTTTTTTGTCGATGCCTGTTAAAAATCCTCGAAATATGATATTTATCATACATTAACCCCTAAATTCGCGGTTTCCAAAGACAATTGACTTACATTTATTTAGAACTATTCTAAATAAAACTATTTTAAAACCGATATGGATTCCGAAAAAAATGTCGCTCAAAGCTTTTACGAAGAAACTGCAATTTCTTCAGGTTTTTTCATCCTTAAATTCAATAATGAAAGTGATGATAATCAAACTTTTAAGCGGGAGGTAAACTCCAATTTTATTCAGTTTCATTTCTGCATAAAAGGTTCGGCTTCGTTTCTTTTTAATGAAGGAAATTATACCTTGCCAATAAGTGAAGAAAACTCTTTGTTGCTTTATAATCCACAGCGTGATTTACCCATTAATTTGGCACTTGAAAAGCATTCTTGGGTACTTTCTGTTCTATTGCCCATCAATAAATTTCACGGACTTTTTTCTACAGAGGCAGATTATATAACTTTTTTGAGTAAAGAAAACAAAGACCGAAAGTATTATAAAGATGGTCATGTTTCACCTTCTATGGCTATTGTGCTAAACCAGTTGATGAATTATAATCTTCATCCTACAATTAAACCTCTCTATTTTAAGGCGAAAGCGTATGAGTTGTTAAGTCTATATTTTAATAGACCAGCCGATGCTGATGTTGAGCAATGCCCTTTTTTGGCGGATGAAGACAATGTTTCAAAAATTAAAAAAGCCAAACAAATTATAATATCAAGAATGGCAGAACCTCCAACGCTGCAGAAATTGGCTGATGAAATAAACTTGCCCTTAAACAAGCTGAAGGAAGGTTTTAAACAAATTTATGGCGACTCCGTTTTTAGTTTTCTTTTTGATTATAAAATGGAAGTGGCGCGCCAATTACTCGCCACAGGCTCACATAATGTGAATGAAGTGGGATTAAAAGTTGGCTATAGCACGGCAAGCCATTTTATTTCAGCTTTTAAAAAGAAATTTGGCACTACACCAAAAAAGTTTTTGATGAGTTTAAATGCATAAATTATCAATATAGTTTCATTGTTTTTAAATACTGCCCTTTTTGAGCATTGTATTTTAAAAGAGTAATTTTGCTTAAAATTTTTACGCTATGAAAGGAGTTCTCCTCGTAAACCTCGGTTCGCCGGACAGTACAAATCCAAAAGATGTAAAAAAATACCTCGATGAATTTTTAATGGATCCACGGGTTATTGATGTTCCATTTTGGTTCCGCTCTTTTTTGGTGCGGGGAATTATTTTGAACACACGCCCAAAAAAATCTGCGGAAGCTTACCAAAAAATTTGGTGGGAGGAAGGTTCGCCTTTGATTGTGATTTCGGAAAGACTTCAGAAAAAAATTCAACAAAAAACAACTATTCCCGTTGCTTTGGCGATGCGCTACGGAAGTATGACATTGAAAAAAGGTTTGCAGGAATTAGTAGATCAAGGTGTGGATGAAATTCTTACTATTCCACTCTATCCGCAGTTTGCAATGGCAACAACGGAAACTATTGATGTGAAGGTTGAAGAACTTAAAAATGAATTTTTTCCACAACTTCAAATTACTTCGCTTCCAGCATTTTATAACAAATCCGAGTATATAGAAGTGCTTTCAAAAAGCATTTCGGAAAAACTTAAAAACCTAGATTACGAACATATTCTTTTCAGCTATCACGGGGTTCCAGAAAGGCATATTTATAAAAGAGACGTTACAAAAAGCCATTGCAAAATAGACGGGAGCTGCTGCATCACAGATTCGCCTGCCCACCAATTTTGCTATCGCCACCAATGTTTAAAAGTTACTGATTTAGTTGCGAAAAAGTTGAATTTACAACCTGGAACTTATTCCACATCGTTTCAATCACGATTAGGTTTTGATCCGTGGCTGAAACCGCCAACAGATAGAACCATAGAGCGAATGGGGCTCAACGGCGTGAAAAAGATGGCGATCGTGACCCCAGCTTTTGTAAGCGATTGTTTAGAAACTTTGGAAGAGATAGCCATGGAAGGCGAAGAAATTTTCCACGAAGCTGGCGGAAAAGAATTTACGGTAATTCCCTGTTTAAATGACCGCGATGATTGGGCAGAAGTTGTAACGGGCTGGATTGATCAATGGCGAATTGTGGACGTAAAAACCGCAATCGCCTAATGAAACCGAGCCAAAGCGCCGCCTTGGGCACAGATTCCATAGCAACCTTATTGATAAAACAGGCCGTACCAGCATCTATAGGTATTTTGGTGATGTCGCTAAATATTTTGGTGGACACCATCTTTGTAGGAAACTGGATTGGCTCAATAGCTATTGCAGCCATTAATGTAGTTTTACCAGTTTCATTCTTCATCGCTGCCCTTGGAATGGCTATTGGTATTGGTGGTTCCTCCATTATTTCTCGTGCTTTGGGGTCTGACAATAAAGAACGGGCACTGAAAACCTTTGGAAACCAAATCACTTTAACGCTTTTGCTCACTACTGCAATGGTAGTTTTTGGCTTGATTTTCATAAATGAACTGATTCCCGCGTTTGGAGGTAAAGGAGACATCTTTGAACCTGCAAAAATCTATTACCGCATTGTGCTTTACGGCGTGCCACTTTTGGCACTTTGTATGATGGGAAATAATGTAATTCGCGCTGAGGGGAAACCTAAATTCGCAATGATTGCAATGATTATCCCTTCTGTGGGGAACCTTGTCTTGGATTATATTCTTATTAATCTATTAGATTTGGGAATGGCGGGCGCCGCTTGGGCAACGACTATTTCTTATGGATTGTGTTTTCTGTATGTTTTGTGGTTCTTCTTAAGTGGTAAATCTGAATTGAAAATAAGATTGCCACATTTTAAACTCAATTTTCCTATTTTAAAAGAGATGTCTGCGCTCGGTTTTGTAACCCTTGCACGACAAGCCGTAGTAAGCGTTACCTACCTGTTGATGAATAATATTTTGTTTGATATTGGCGGCGAAGCTTCTGTTGCATCCTACGGAATCATTGCCAGAATGTTGATGTTTGCACTTTTCCCAGTTTTGGGAGTAACCCAAGGGTTTTTGCCGATTGCTGGTTATAATTATGGCGCGAATAAATTTCCACGCGTTCGAGAAAGTATAAACAAAGCAATTCTGTATGCGGGTGGTTTGGGTCTTATTATTTTTATAGTAATAATGATTTTCCCAGAGGCAATCGTTTCAGTGTTTACAACAGATCCCGATATCCTATCTGAAACACCCCATTATATGCGCTGGGTTTTTGCTGCAACGCCAATTATTGCTATTCAATTGATTGGCTCGGCTTACTTTCAGGCTATTGGGAAAGCTTTTCCAGCTTTATTACTCACATTAACGCGGCAAGGTTTTTTCTTTATTCCTTTAATTTTTATTCTTCCGCATTACTTCGGGGAACTGGGTGTTTGGATTTCTTTTCCAGCGGCAGATATACTTTCAACTATAGTAACGGGTTATTTTTTGAATCGGGAAATACGGAAGACACTGAAAGAATAAACTGAATATTTAGTATTTTTAAAATACTAAATATCGGTTATGAAAAAAATTCTACTTCTCTTTGCAGTTAATCTTATGTTTCTGGCCACATTCGCACAGCCTGCCGGAATGTTGAACGAAACTTTCAACTTACAATTTATACAAACAAACGATCTCTTTTTCACCCCTAATGGTGAAAATCCAAATTTAACCATATACGAGGTTGCTGGAAATTACGTTTTGGATGCTGACGGAATTTTTAATACGTTAAATGCCGCCGCAAGTTTTAATGGTAATTCAATAATTCTTAATGATTTTGGCGTTACACTAAACGACTGTATAGAACCTAATTGTTATTATGAAAATATTTATTTTTATGAAATTGTCACAAACCAAAATCTAGAATCCAAAACATTAACGTATAATTATAACGAAAGAAACGGTTATAAGTACCTATCGTTGCGTGATGCTGATTATAATTGGGCGTATTTCAGTACAGAGCCTGCTCCAGAGCCCGATCCACTTTTGTTTCAAACTTGGTATCTCTATATGACGGAAGTAGATTTGGGCGACCCTATATTATACGGTGGCCCAAACCCACCACAGATTACGATAAATCCTGATTTTACCTATACTGGCGTGGAAGGTTGCGCAACCATTAGCGGTGATTTTATTTTAGGAAACGGGGAAGATTATGATTTTAAACTACAATCACAAAATTATCAGCAAGACACCAGCAATTGTCCGCCAGGACCAGTTGGTTATGTTCTGTATGATTTAATGTCGAGCAATCCTCCTCTGGCCTGCACTTTATATACAGGAAATGATGGAAAAGACTATTTTCAATACGAAACCTTTGCTGGATTTATTTCCTATTTCAGAAATGTGTTACTCTCAACTCCTGAAAACAGTTTGGCCGATTTAAAGATTTATCCAAATCCTGCAAAAAATAAATTGATTATTCAATCTGCGACTACTATTTTCAATACTGTTTCTATTTCAGATATTAATGGGAGGGTAATAAAATCAACTAAAAACTTAATTTCAAATGAAATAGATGTTTCAGCGTTAAAAACCGGAATGTATTTTATAACCATTACTTCTGCCGAAGGGAATATTACCAAGAAATTTATCAAAAATTGATTTCCAGCTTCTAGTTGGTGCAACCACATATTTTGAATTATTGGGTATCTTTACGGTCAGTTTTTACATAACCGAGCTGTTAATGGAACAATACTATCCTTACATAAAATCACTTCACTTAATATTTATAATCACTTGGTTTGCGGGGCTCTTTTATATTGTCCGTTTATTTGTATACCAAATTGAAGCTACCCAAAAGCCTTCGCCCGATAAGCAAATTTTAGGGGAACAACTTAAAATAATGGCTTCCCGACTGTGGAATATTATCACTTGGCCTTCTATGATTTTGGCACTTTTTTTCGGTATATGGCTTATTTATATGCGACTGTTTTTCTTGAGTGATGCTTGGATGCAAGTGAAATTGGCTTTCGTGGTAATTTTAATAATTTACCATTTTAAATGTCACCAAATTTTTAAACAACTTCAAAAGGGCGTTGTAAAACATTCCTCGAACTATATGCGCCTATTTAATGAAATACCAACAATCATACTTTTTGCCGTGGTTTTTTTGGTAATTCTGAAAAGCGCTGTCAACTGGATATATGGTACCGTTGGTATTATTGTCTTTGCCATTTTGCTGATGATGGGCTATAAAATTTACAAGAGAATTCGGGAGAAATAGTACAACTTTTTGGGGTTTTCTGTTTCGGACTAATTATTGCTATCTTTCATTCTCAAAATAATGTAAATGTATTTTTACAAAAAATCGCTTCGCACCCGAATCTTTCTTTCTATGTTTCTTCTGGTTTTGGGAGCTTCGGTACTGATTGCTATTGTTACCGTATTTCAATATAAAGAAGAAGCCCAAGACTACCACCGCGACAGACTTTTACGAAAAGAAGCGGCTATACGGGAAAACATAAACTATATTTTAAAAACAACGACCTATCCTGTTGAAACGGAACAAATTCCTTTAATTTTTAAAGATAAAATCTACGAAATAAAAGATATCCATGGCCTTGAGATTTTTTTATATGATCTTGACGGAAATCTTTTGAAATCATCAAAACCTTCTTTTTTTAAAGACACCGTTTCCCCAAAAATGGCAGAATATGCTTTGGAAACGCTTCAAAATTCGCCTACAAAAAATTATATAAAGGAATTTGAGGAAGGTGGCCAAAAGTACCAATCATCCTATACGTATATTACAGACAGTTATTTCAAACCTTTGGCAATCCTTAATTTACCATATATTGAAGATGATGGCTTCATTACAAAAGAACTTACGGAATACCTTTATCGTCTTGGCATGGCCTACTTTTTTATGCTTTTGGTTGCTATTATATTATCCTATTTTCTTTCAAAATACATTACGCGATCCTTAAAAGAGATAAGTGAAAAACTTTCTGAAACACGTTTTGACGCCCGCAACAAAAAAATTATAATCAGTGATACGCCACAGGAAATATCAATACTTATAAATTCCTATAACGGGATGATTGATGAGCTGGAAAACAGTGCCGCCCAACTCGCTGCAAGTGAGCGGGAAACTGCTTGGCGCGAAATGGCGAAGCAGGTGGCCCATGAAATAAAGAACCCATTAACACCAATGCGGCTTACCGTTCAAAGTTTTCAACGCAAATTTGATCATAATGATCCGGAGATTGACAAAAAAATGGACGAATACACCAATACACTGCTTCAACAAATAGATACGCTGAGTTCTATTTCTTCGGCATTTTCAACCTATGCAAAGATGCCTGCCCAACAGGATGAAACATTAAATGTTGTAAAAATCACAAAGCTGGCTTTAGATATTTTTAATGAAGATTTTATCTACTTCTTCTCGGAACAGGATGAGGTTCGCGCGCGTTTTGACCGTACACAACTAATTCGTGTTATTACAAATTTGATTAAAAACAGTATTCAGTCCATTGAGCAAAAAAAGCCTACCGAGCCGCGAATTGATGTTATTGTTAAAACAGAAGAAAATTTTGTAAATATTTTGGTTACCGACAACGGAATAGGCGTTTCCGAAGAAAACAGAAATAATATTTTCGAACCTCAGTTTACAACTAAAACTAGCGGAATGGGTCTAGGGCTTGGAATGGTAAAAAATATCGTGGAAACTTATGGAGGAACCATCGTACTGGAATCTTCCGAAGAAAAAACAATTTTTAAAGTTTCCTTTCCAGCAATTGTTTAAAATTTTTGATTGATAGGATGCCCTTTTTTTTAAAAAAGCCAATAATTTCGTAGCATCACAAAGGTTTTAAAGTCATCTAAAAAAGTTATTTATAGTTTTCATTTTTTGTAAACTTTTTATCTTCGTGAAGCCAGTAAAAATACTGTAAGTTATTTTTAATCAATATATTATAAATTTTATTATAATTTTTTTTGTAAACAATTGATTATCACGTGTTGAAAACTTTGTTAAAAACCTAATATTAATTCCCCCCAATTTCCTTTAAATTTTTACATATTTGTTAGTCCCGAGTAGCGGCTAATTTTAACCTAAAAAAAGCAAAGGACATGAGTGCAATTGAACCAATTTTACAGGAAAACAAAAACAGATTCGTAATATTCCCGATCCAACATCACGATATTTGGGAGTGGTATAAAAAGAGCGAAGCCAGTTTTTGGACAGCCGAAGAAATTGATTTGCACCAAGATCTTACAGATTGGGCTACAAAACTGAATGCGGATGAGCGTTATTTCATTAAGCACATTCTTGCATTTTTTGCTGCTTCCGATGGGATTGTTAATGAAAATCTTGCCGAAAATTTCGTGAATGAAGTGCAGTATAGCGAAGCAAAATTCTTCTACGGTTTCCAAATTATGATGGAAAACATTCACAGCGAAACCTATTCTTTGCTAATTGATACTTACGTTAAGGACGAAAAGGAAAAGGACCAACTTTTCAATGCTATTGAAACATTTCCGGCGATTAAGAAGAAAGCAGATTGGGCATTAAAATGGATTGAAAGCGATTCATTTGCTGAGCGATTGATAGCTTTTGCAGCGGTTGAAGGAATTTTCTTTTCTGGAGCGTTTTGTTCTATTTTTTGGTTGAAAAAACGCGGCTTGATGCCTGGACTTACCTTTTCAAATGAATTGATTTCACGTGATGAAGGCGTTCACTGCGATTTTGCCGTTCACCTTCACAATCATCACTTAATCAATAAGGTGTCAAAAGAGCGCATTCGTGAAATATTGGTGGACGCCTTGAATATTGAACGCGAATTTATTACCGAGTCACTTCCTGCAAGTTTGATTGGGATGAATTCAAAATTGATGACGCAATATCTTGAATTTGTAACCGATAGACTTTTAATGGAGCTTGATTGTGAAAAGGAATATAACGTTACCAACCCATTTGATTTTATGGATATGATTTCGCTTCAAGGGAAAACCAATTTCTTCGAAAAGCGCGTGGGGGAATACCAAAAAGCTGGAGTTACCAACAAAGACAAAGAATCTAATAAAATCAGTTTCGACGCAGATTTTTAGGCAGCATCGCTTACAAAAGATAAAAATATTTTAATAAGTTGCTGAATCAGTGCAAATTAATATTTTCGCCTTAAACTTTCAGCTAAAATTCCTAACCATTTAAATTAAACAATTATGAATGTAGTAAAAAGAGATGGCCGAAAAGAGCCCATGATGTTCGATAAAATTACGGCTCGCGTGCGCAAACTTTGCTATGGTTTGAACGAATTGGTAGATCCTGTAAAAATCTCAATGCGTGTTATAGAAGGTCTTTACGACGGTGTAACAACTAGCGAGCTTGATAATTTGGCTGCGGAAATTGCAGCTACAATGACTACTTCTCATCCAGATTATGCACGCTTGGCAGCACGAATTTCTGTTTCTAACCTTCATAAAAATACCAAAAAATCATTTTCGGAAGTGATGACGGATCTTTACGAATATGTAAATCCGCGTACCGGAAAAAAAGCACCATTGTTGAGCGATGAGGTTTTTGAAGTGATAAAAAATAATGCGGAAGAACTTGACTCAACAATAATCTACAACCGTGATTTTGGGTATGATTATTTCGGTTTTAAAACCTTGGAACGTTCCTATTTATTGAAACTGAATGGAAAAATAGCAGAACGTCCACAACATATGTTGATGCGTGTTTCCGTAGGCATTCATTTAGATGATTTAGCCGCGGTGAAGGAAACTTACGAGTTGATGTCAAAGAAATATTTTACGCACGCAACACCAACGCTTTTCAACAGTGGAACTCCAAAACCACAAATGTCTTCCTGCTTTTTGCTAGCAATGAAAGACGACAGTATCGATGGAATCTATGATACGCTGAAGCAGACTGCAAAAATTTCGCAATCTGCCGGTGGAATTGGTTTATCAATTCACAATGTTCGCGCAACAGGATCCTATATTTCTGGGACTAATGGAACTTCAAACGGAATTGTACCAATGCTTCGCGTTTTTAACGACACAGCGCGTTACGTTGATCAAGGCGGAGGAAAACGTAAGGGTTCTTTTGCAATTTATGTAGAACCGTGGCATGCTGATATTTTTGACTTTTTAGACTTGAAAAAGAATCACGGAAAAGAAGAGATGCGCGCCCGTGATCTTTTTTATGCAATGTGGATTCCAGATTTATTTATGGAACGTGTTCAGGCTGATGCAGAATGGACATTAATGTGCCCGAACGAATGTCCGGATTTGTATAAATGCCACAGTGAAGAATTTGAGGCACTTTACCACAAATATGAAGCAGAAAATAAAGGCAGAAAAACTATAAAAGCGCGTGAACTTTGGGAGAAAATCCTTGAGTCACAAATTGAAACTGGTACGCCTTATATGCTTTATAAAGATGCTGCAAACCGCAAAAGCAACCAGAAAAATTTGGGAACCATCCGTTCTTCAAATTTGTGTACTGAAATTATGGAATACACTTCTGAAGACGAAGTTGCAGTTTGTAATTTGGCTTCCATAGCATTACCGATGTTTATAAAAAATAAAGAGTTTGACCACAAAGAACTTTTCAGAGTAACCAAACGTGTTACCAAAAACCTGAACCGCGTTATTGACAGAAATTATTATCCAGTGATTGAAGCAGAAAATTCAAACTTCCGCCACCGTCCAATTGGGTTGGGAATTCAAGGTTTGGCAGATGCATTTATTATGCTCCGAATGCCGTTTACTAGTGATGAAGCAAAAAAACTGAACCAAGAAATTTTTGAAACGCTTTATTTTGCTGCAGTTACCGCTTCTATGGAAGAAGCAAAAGCAGATGGTGCTTATGAAACTTATAAAGGCTCGCCAATTTCCGAAGGACTTTTCCAGCATAATTTGTGGGGAATAAAAGACGAAGAATTGAGCGGCCGTTGGGATTGGGGAAAACTCCGAAAAGATATAAAGAAGCACGGCATTAGAAACTCCCTTTTAGTTGCTCCAATGCCAACTGCATCTACCTCGCAAATACTTGGTAACAACGAAGCGTTTGAGCCTTATACTTCAAATATTTACACGCGTCGCGTTCTTTCGGGGGAATTCATTGTTGTGAATCAGCATCTTTTGGAAGATTTGGTAGAACTCGGACTTTGGAACGAAGATTTGAAGGAAGAGATTATGCGTGCGAACGGTTCCATTCAGGATGTGGAAATTATTCCGCAGGATTTAAAGGAACTGTATAAAACGGTTTGGGAACTTTCTATGAAAGACATTATTGATATGAGCCGCCAGCGTGGTTATTTCATTGACCAAAGCCAATCTTTGAACTTGTTTATGGAAAATGCAAATATGGCAAAACTTACCTCCATGCATTTCTATGCTTGGAAGAGCGGCTTAAAAACTGGAATGTATTATTTAAGAACGAAAAGTGCGGTGGATGCGATTAAGTTCACCCTTAAAAAAGAAGAGAAAAAAGAAACCGTGGGTGCAGAAGTTATAGCAACTGTAGCTGAAGATTTCTCAACAAAACCAATGACACCTCAAGAGTTACGCGAAATGTTAGCGCAGTCCAAAAACGCCGGTGACGATGATTGTTTAATGTGTGGGTCATAAATTTTGACCATAAATTTTTGAAAAGGAAGGCATTTGTCTTCCTTTTTTTTATGAGTTATTTAAGGCGTTGTTAAAAACCCTTTCACTTGGAATGATTGTGGATCTTAAACACAATTTATTGATGTTAATGGAAGACTATTATTAGCAGAGCGACTCATTAAAAGATTTATTTCTATACTAAAAAAGCCCCAACATTATTTAGATGTTGGGGCTTTTGGCTTTATTATTTTAAAGGGTTTTAAGCTTTCTTAAAACTTGAATAGTATTCCTCCATCAAATTCATCAAAGCCGTTACCAAATCTTTTGTCTCAAGCAATAAGCTGAAATATAAAGTTGTGTTTTTCGGGCTCGATTCTTCGGTTCGAGTTCTGGCTATCTGCTTTTCAATCTTATTTGAAAGACTTTCGAAAATTCCTTCTTTTTTATTGAGGACATCTTTAATTCGTTGGAATTCTTTTTTCTGGAAAATATCTTCAATTTCGCTTAAGAGTTCTTCCAAATGTTGATCTATTTCCTGCAAATCCTTTATTTGATTAAAACGAAGCGCTTTGTGGTTGTTATTCACATGCTTGTAGCTCGCTTTCGAAATAAATTCCAAGGATTGTACAACATCTGTCAAATAACCAAGAATCACGATATAGAAATTACTTCCGCGAACACTGGTTTCATCAAGATTTTTAATGAAATAGAAAATATTATCCCGTAATTCTTCTACTTCATCATTCAGTTTATTTACGCCTTTCTTGCTCTTCTTCAGTTTTTTAGTATCCTGCTTGGCCAAACCGCGAAGCATATCACTGTAGATTTTGTTTGAGCGTGAAATAACATTGCTGATGTTATCTGCACTTTCCTGAATAATACCTTGAACAGTTTTACTTTCTGCTTTCTTAAGTCCTGTTTTACTTAATTTAACTCTCACTTTATCTTTATGGGAAATATAATTTCTCACTAATAAAAGAATTGCCAATAACAATAGTACAGCAATCATGGCGCCTCTGCCAATATAAATCAAGTAGGTTAAAGTTCCTGCGGCAGCAAAGGCAACAAAGGCGGTAAAGAACCAGCCACCAATTACATTAAGCACCCCGGCAACTCTGTAAACGGCACTTTCACGGCCCCAAGCTCTATCGGCTAAGGATGTACCCATGGCCACCATAAAAGTTACATAGGTTGTGGAAAGCGGAAGCTTCATAGATGTAGCTGTAGCGATCAAAATACCCGCAACTACAAGATTAATGGATGCACGAATCATATCAAACGCCGGCAACTCATAGGTTTTGTGTTTTGGTAGATTAACAACAGGTTTTTCAAAACGTTTATCAATTTTTCCCTGAAGCTTCTGTGGAATGATATAATCGAAATAAGTTGATAATTGCGTGGATGATTTAACCAAAAACCTAGAAAGCATATTCGGGTTAAATTTTTCATGACCGTCACCTTGGCGCGCTAAGTCTATCTCTGTGTCAGAAACAGTTCTTGCTTTTTTGGAAAACCACAATGTAAGCACCATAACACCCCCTGCAATAAAAAGAAGCATTGGTTCTGCTGGTACTTGCTCTGCAAGGCTATTCATACTATATTCTGAAGCAGGAACGCCAGATGCGGACCAATCCATAAAGCTATGATATGCAGCCATTGGTACTCCAATAAAGTTTACCAAATCGTTTCCTGCAAAGGCTAACGCAAGACTGAAAGTACCTACCGCAATTACTATAATAAGGATACTCTTTTTGAATATCATCATAAAAAGTTGCGAGAAAACAGTCAAAACAACAAAGCTTACCCCAATTATCAACAAGGTATCATTTTCAACGATGTCCTTAAAATCTCCGTAAAATGGAGTTCCTTTCAAGCCTTTCATAAAGATGAAATAACTAATTGCAGTTAAAGCAACACCTCCGAAGATGGCACCGAAATACTTCATTTTTTGCTCTGCGTGAAAAGTGAAAATAAGTCGAGAAATATATTGAACTATCATCCCCACGGTAAAAGCAACCCCAACAGAGATTATAATTCCAGAGATAATTTCTAAGGCTTTATCTGTATTAATATATTTTGAGAGTGCTGAAAATGATTCAGTGTCAGAATGACCAATTTTTATCAATGCCATAATAACTGCGGCACCCAAAAGTTCAAACACAATGGAAACCGTTGTAGATGTTGGTAAACCAATAGTGTTGAAAAAGTCCAGCAGCAATATGTCAGTAATCATAACAGCCATGAAAATAATCATGATTTCGTCGAAGTAGAATTCACCAGGAACGAAGATTCCTTTTCGTGCTACTTCCATCATTCCACTTGAAAAAACTGCCCCAATGAAAATCCCCAAACTCGCGATTATCAAGATGGTTCTGAATGAGATTGCCTTGGAACCAATGGCCGAGTTCAAGAAATTTACGGCATCGTTACTAACCCCAACTACCAAATCTGCAATGGCAAGTGCGGCAAGCGCAACAATCATTAATAAATAAATATTATCCATTTCTTTTTATTTAAACTGGTGCAAATTTCCCATATAAAATAGGATTGATTGTTACCAAATTGTTAACTGTATTGTTTAAAAATCTATCTGTAATCGGCCTTGCAAAATCCTTGCGTTGCCCTTATCTTCTATATTTGCCCAAACATGATTTATCATTATTCTTGTTACTGGATTTAGATACCAATTTACACCTAAAGTAATATCTGATTGTTGGCCGCCTAAAATATCATTATTATTAAGGTCTGAATTTGAATAACGGAGCGCTACTTCCCAAGCTCCAGCACCTTTATCTTTTCCGCCAAAATTCTTTTTTGGGTTTACTCTATCAAAACCTTCGTATGAACTTTTATAATTTTTACTCTCGCCGGTTAGATAATAGCTTAATTGTCCATAGTAACTTTCAAAGTTATATTTTTTAAAAGTAGCTTCGGTATTATTGTTTACTGTAGCTGTTAAATATTCCGCTTGGATTGATAAAGGTCCGCTTACGAAAGCTGCTTCAAAATTTGCAAGGTTAATATTATTCACGTTTTGAATATTTTCAGTATTTATATATTTTAGTTCAAGATGGGCTTCGGGCCGTGAAGCAACGCTGTAGGTTTTACTTTCTGGTTTTCTATAACTGTACCCTAAACCAAGGTGAAGTAATTGCTTTTTTTCAGAATTATCAAGTGCCAATCCGGTAATTCTTCCTGTAAAAACATATCCATCATCCGCTAGTATGTCATTTCCGTTGTTGCTGGCCATTCTAAAAGCTCCAGCTTGCGCGGAAAGACGATTTCCGAAAAAATCATTAAAAATCAAAACACCATTATTGCGTTCTTGCGAAAAATCAATAAAAAACGATCGCTCCATAAAAGTAATGTATTTACTACTCGTTAAAGCATCCAAACGAAATGGCTCTTTTACATGGCCTACACGTATAGTTCCAACACCCGGAATATCTGTAAGACCAATAAACATATCTTTAAAAGCTACTTCGCCACTGGCAAAATCAAATTGAAGTTTAAATTCCACATTGCTGTAAACAGTTCCAGACATAAATATACGGGCTCGCCTAAATTCTGTCCCGCTTTTAGACACTAAGGGCCCCAAAGTAGTATCTAATTTATCATTTTGGAAAAAGTAGGCGTGGTCCACCATTATACGACCACCAAATTTTAAAGAAAATTGTTTATCCTGGCTTTCTAGTTTAAAGCCATTATCCCACTTGAAGGAAAAAGGATTATTGGGTGTTTCCTGCGAAAATGCACTAATACAAGAAAACACCAAGGCAACTAAAAGTATGCGCTTGTGTAACATTAAAAAATCGTTTCTTAGTTTTTGTCGGGTACAAAGAACCGATTTTAATGTTATGTGAATGTTAAGGAATGGTTTAAAATTATTAATTTTAAACATAAAAAGGGCTGCATAATTAAATACAGCCCAGTTTTAAAATCTAGTCGACAAAAACTAAACGATTTTAAAATTTGCCTTCTATAAGGCAGATACAAAGAAAATGACACGATGTTTAGTTTGTGTAAATTTACCTTTACCAAATCATTAAGTTATTAATCTTATTTTTCTTATTTTTTTAAATAATTGAATAACAATTAGTTATAGGGTTAATGTTATTATAATGTTATGCAATAGTTTCTTAAAGGTTAATTTTGTAAATTTGAATATTCCAAAATATTTAAAAACTTACTTATGAGAAATATAATCGCACTTTTAGCAATCATTTTGACAACATCTTTGGCTTTAGCTCAGGATAATAAAAGCAACACTTACTTTTTAGATGGTGATGTAATAGAAGCTACAATCTATCACGATAATGGAATGATAGCACAAACGGGTTTTTATAATAAGGAAAATAAACTTACTGGAGAATGGGTGAGCTATGATCTTCAAGGAAACAAGACTGCCGTAGCAGAATATAATAATGGTGAAAAAGTAGGTACTTGGTATTTCTTCTCAAATAATAGTATTAAAGAAGTAAACTTTATGGACGCACGTGTAGCTAAAGTTGTTACTTGGAAGTCTTCCGATACACAAGTGGTTTCAAATTAAAGATTTAAATTAATATAAAAAAACCCGGTTTCGAAAGAAACCGGGTTTTTAATTTTTTGCTAATTCAATATTTATTCAAAAACGTAACCAGTCCAGTTGAACAAATCTCTGCTCACTGTTGGAACAGTTCCGTCTGTTACATTAATTGTTGCGTCAAGAGTTGTTTTGATATCTGCAATATCAAGACCTGTTGAAGAATCTCCAACTACTGAAAGATTAACTAAAGAACCTTTGGCATCACCCTTAGAATCTGTTAAATCAATGAAATCTGCCGCTTTTGCATTAGGATTTGCAAAGGCTACGTATGCATTGGTTAGTGTAAGTCCACTACCTCTTCGTACTTTTATCATATCTGCCATTTCTATTACAGCTCCATTTATCAATACCAAGCCATTAATGGTTGGGTTTGATTGTCCGCTATCACCAGGAGAATTACCATCTAGATTTCCATCGCCTTCCAAACCACGTGGGTCTTCGGTAATTGAAGTATAATTAGCTTCTCTTAAACCATAAAGGTTTGTGGCAGTTCCGGTCCATCCTTGGGTCCAGTCAAACATATCATCTTTAATGTTTACTGACATTAAATTCTTTACATTCACAGTTCCACCGAAAAATTCATAGGCATCATCATCGCCGTAAAATACTGCTAAGTTTTCAATAACGGTTTCATTTCCAACGCCATAGAAAGTAATTCCATTAAATTCCTTGTCGCCATTAATACGAGCTCCAGTATAAGAAGCTTCCACGTATTTCATAACTCCAGAATTATCGTTAGAAGTTGTTCCGCCGTAAGTTAGGTCTACAACTTCAGTAGTTGCAGTTCCACCACCACTAATAGGAGCTTTTCCAATTAGAAGAATTCCACCCCAGTCTCCAGATCTTGGATTTGCAGCACTTGAAGTAAATTTTATTGGTGCAGCAGAAGTTCCAGAGGCATTAATTTTTGCTCCTTGCTCTATGGCAACATAAACGTTTGTTCCACCAGCAGTAGCTTTAATAGTTGTGCCAGGCTCAATACATAATGTAGCTCCGTTTTTAACGTGTAACGGGCCATTAAGAATCCATACGGTGTCTGCAGTTAAGCATACATCTGCAGTTACATCACCTTTAAGGTCTGTGGGATCTAAATCTGGATCGTCTTGAGAGGCAATTATACCGTCTTTTTCAGCTTGCACTGCGCACGGCTCACATGCTGAACCACCACAATCGATACCAGTTTCGTCACCGTTTTGAACTCCATCATTACAAGTAGCTTCCACTTGTGTGGGGCTATCGTCTTTACTACAGCCAGTAAGGGCTAATGTTGCGATTACAAAGCTTGATAAAAGAAATTTTTTCATTTTTTTGTTTTGTTTAAAAGTTTGGTGCAAAGAAACAACTAGCTTGTTTCGTAACTCTTAGGTTAATATTATGGTTCTGTTAATTGTATTTTTTAGAATGAATAGGAAACGCCTGCACTAAAAACTACACCTCTTTTGTAGGTTTCTACTGGAACTTCCTGTCCGTCTGGCAATGCTGCATTTGGAACCCCAATATTGTTTACATCCTGTGTCAATTTATACTCAGGATCTAATATGTTTTTAATGTTAAGTTTGATTCCGAAATTTTCATTGATGGCAATTTTATTAATGAAATCAAGAGTTGGGATTGCAGAGAGCACAATATTGTTCTTTCCTGAGCCAGGATTTGCATCATCACCACCTGTTCCCAAAGAGTAGATACTTTTGCTGTTATAGTTGAAAACCACCGAGCTGGTAATGCCGCTGTTTTTCTTTTTCAAATTCAACGTTAAATCTGAGCCCAAAATGAATGGCGAAGAGCCTTCCAATTCATCTTCTTTATTGGTGAAACGAACTGTAAGATTATCTGTTGGAACGTCTTCCAATTTTTGGTTTGAGTATAAATAGGAAGCATTCAAACCGAAAGTCAAAGTCTTTTCACTGTCCGAATCATTTGAAAGTTTCAAAATGTTTTTTCTCAGTTCAAGCTCAACACCTGCAATAGTTGCATCGCCGGTGTTTACATAGGAAAGCTCGCCTGCCGCAGAATTTACTTCAATACGGTTAATGGCATTTTTAATGTTTTTATAGAAACCTGTAACCGCAACAATTTCACCCGGACTGAAGTAGTATTCATATTTTAAATCTAGGTTGTAATTGTCAGCAGTCAACAAATCTGGATTACCAAAACTGTTGAAGCTTACGTCTTCATAAAGGAAAGGTGCTACCTCCTTAAATTGTGGAAGTGTATATGTTTTGCTTCCCGCTAAACGAACGATGCTGTTTTCGTTAAAGTTATACTTCAAATTAAAACTTGGTAAAACGAAGTTTTCATCAATAAGTGAAGGATCTGTGTTTGGATCGTTGGTTGTTGCAAGGTTGGTATCAAAAAGCACTTCTTGTTTCACTTTTTCGTAACGAACGCCTACGTTTGCTGAAAAGCTATTTGAAAAATCATAACTTACTTCTCCTAAACCTGAGTGAATGGTTCTAGTTCCATCATAAGAAAATGGAATGAAAGGATCTTTCCCGTCACGACCATCCCCGCGGTTTGTGGTAAGTCTAAATATTCCGTCGTTTAAAGATTGTTGGTTGAAGAGTGAAGTATCTGGATTATCAATATCAACAACAGCCGGGCTATCAAAAATATAGTTTAGTTGGGTATAATTGAAAGTTCGGTCTGTATCTCTATAATTGTAGCCTAAACGGATTCTACTATTTTTACTGTCTTCATTTTGTCCATTTAAAGCATAATCCAAATAAAGTTTTCCGGCCAGATCATTTTCTTCAAGATTTGAATAAAAACGATTGTTAAGAGCGCTTCCCGATGCAGCACGGGCAATATCTGCATTTACATCAATAACATAAGTATTGGTTCTACGGTCTGGCTCATATCCACGGATGGTATTGTATGAAGCGCCCGCTTCCAAACTAAGTTTTTCAGAAATGGTAAGCGAAGTTAAAAGCTGGTTTACAAAAAGATTATTCTCGTTTTCCTGCTGTCTTCTAACTAAGGCACGAATTGGGTTTTGAGGCTCATCGTTTTCTGTAAGTCCCGCTTTTAATCCGTAATAATCAGCAACGCTTTGGCTATTGCTCTTTATGAACATACTGTTTGCCGCGATATAATCTCCTTCCTGAAAACGGAATTTTATATTGGCCATAGCCAATTTTGAAACGTTATAATTATATTCGGTTCGTTGAAATTGTTGGTTAAATCCTCCAGCAGCGTTTATTCTATCTGAAGTTCCTTCGCGGTATTCATATTTATTATCAAAATTACCTACGAAGAAAAGACTTAGTCTGTTTCTCCCAATATCAAAACGCTTTCCGCCAGAAAGAGAATAACTAGAATTTAGTTGTGCATTTTGTGTGTTTGGTTTAAAGTTGTTATCAAAAGCATGCACATTCAAGTCCGTAATAGGTACGTGCGTATCGTGAATGTTGCCAATGTATTTTGCATTGTCCATAATTAAAAATTCCTTTCCAACAGCTCGAGAATTCACTTCCGGGGAAATGGAAAACTGTAAACTTCCAGGTCCAGTAAGTTCTTTGCTTACAATGTTTATGTTAGCTCCCGCAACGTCACCGTAAAGTGGTACAGAAAAAGTTTTGTTAATCCCTACACTTTCAATAACATCACTAGAGAAAAAGTCCAAAGAGATATTTTTGTATTCCGGATCTTCGGAAGGAAGTGGCAACTCATTTAAAGTGGTGGAATTGTAACGGTCTCCTAAACCGCGAACAAATACGTTCTTAATTCCTGCCTGTTTTTTAACACCCGTTACTTTGGTTACAGCGCCTTCTGCATCGCCCACGCCTTTTCTTGAAAGGTCTTCCGCCCCGATAGATTGTGTAATTCCCACAGCTTTCTTCTGTTCTAATAATAAAGCAACAGCACTTTCCCTACGCGTTGTAGTTTTAATTACTACTTCATCTAAGGCAGCCGCACTAGCGCCCATGGGCACGTCAATATTAGTTACTTTGTCTGCAATTACTTTAACGTCTGGAATTTCAACAGTTTCGTAACCAACAAAACTATATACCACGGTATAGGTTCCGGGCTCAATGTTTTCCAAAGAATACAAACCATCAATATCTGAAGTTACACCTTTAGTAGTTCCTTTCAGAAATATATTTGCAAAGGGCAACGGTTCGTTATTGTAATCGGTATCGGTAAGTTTTCCAACAATGGAGCCTGTTTGGGCTATCGATATTGAAGTTAAAAAGAAGAATAAAACTTTAATAATTGTTTTCATTTTTGTCGTTTGATTTATTTGTGCAAAGGAACTCCCGTAATGTAAAGACCGTGTTAATTAAGCATTACCAATTCGTCACTATAGCGTTAGCTAAAGGTTAAGCAACAACCCAAAAATTATCATTGCTTTACTTTTTGAAAATACTATCTTGCCTACAAATTTTTGAATATTATGATGCAATGGGAACAGCTGCTCTCTTTACGGAAGCAAGGACATACAGGAAAGAGAATTAGGATTGAAGAAAATGAAACCCGTTTGGGTTTTGAAGTGGATTATGACCGGGTTATTTTTTCTTCGGCGTTCCGAAGTTTGCAAGATAAAACACAGGTTATTCCATTGTCAAAAACTTCTTTCGTTCATACGCGATTAACGCATAGTTTGGAAGTTTCGGTAGTAGGTCGCTCTTTGGGAAGAATTGTGGGAAAAGAGATATTGAAAAAACATCCGCAATTGCAAAATGCGCACGGGTATCAATTCAACGATTTTGGGGCGATTGTTGCTGCTGCTGCTTTAGCGCACGACATTGGCAACCCGCCATTCGGGCACAGTGGCGAAAAGGCCATCGGTGATTATTTTTTAAACGGAAATGGGAAGCGTTTTAAAGATGATCTAAACGAAAAGGAATATCAAGATTTGATAGATTTTGAAGGAAACGCCAATGGGTTCAAAATTCTTACAGAATCCAAAAACGGTGTAGAAGGCGGTTTACGGTTAACCTATGCAACCTTGGGCGCTTTTATGAAATACCCAAAACAATCGCTTCCCAAAAAACCTACAGCTCATGTTGCTGATAAAAAATTTGGCATTTTTCAAAGCGATACAGATTTTTTTAGTGAAGTAGTTTCCGAGCTCGGTCTTTTAAACAGAGAGAATAATGGCTTCGCGCGACACCCACTTGCTTTTTTGGTTGAGGCCGCAGATGATATTTGTTACACGATTATAGATTTTGAAGATGGTATTAATCTAGGGTTGATTGAAGAAGAAATAGCGCTGGAGTATTTAATCAATTTGGTTCGGAATAACTTGAAGAAAGAGGTTTATTCCAGTTTGAAAACTTCACAGGATCGATTGGCTTATTTGCGCTCACTTGCTATAAACACGTTGATTGCTGAAGCCGCTTCAATTTTTATTGAAAATGAAGAAGAAATTTTGAAAGGTACTTTTTCCGAAGCATTGTTGGATAAGAGCCAATACAAAGCTCAGATAGCTGATATTATAAAGGTAAGTGTTGAAAAAGTGTACCAAAGCACGGAAGTGATGGAAAAGGAAATTGCGGGTTATAATATATTGTCAACATTGCTCGATGCCTTTACTACTGCCTATGAAAATCATCAAAACAACAAAGTTCGGCATTATGATAAACTAGTATTGCGGATGTTTGAAGTTAATCTTTCCAAAAACCTATCAGTTTATGAATATTTAATGGAGTGCTGTAGTTACATCTCACGATTAACTGACGGAAATGCACTACAAATATTTAAAAAAATAAAAGGCAATTTATAAAAATAGCTTTTTGTTTTACTTAAATATGTTAAAGTGTGAATTATAGAAGGTTATATCATCAATTTTATGATATTTTTATAAATCCTATCTATAGGAACATTAAATCAACATTTTTTTAGATCAATCCATCTGGTCTTATTCACCTAAAAACTTATTTTAATCTTATGAAAAAAATTCTTTACTTAATTATCTTTTTTGCTGTAAATACGTCTTTTGCGCAGGATTACAGCAATTTGGTAAAAACGTACCTTCAACAAAATCGAACCCAATATTCGCTGCAACAGCAGGATATTTCGGACATTTCAATTGCATCACAGACCTATTCTAAAAGCTTGAAGGCTTATAATGTTTATGTCGAACAACGCCACCAAGGCATTAAATTGTTCAATTCTACTTCTCCCTTTGTAATAAAAGATGGGGCAGTATATAGTGCTAAAATGTCTTTTACAGATAATGCGGCGGCAAAGATAAATGCATCTTCGCCTTCAATATCAGCTGTAAATGCAATTTCAAAAGCTGCAAACTGGTTAGGACTGCAAAACCCTACAAATTTGAATTTGATAGAAACAGTTTCAGACAATAGCTATGTTTTTTCCAATGGAAACATTTCACAGGAAAATATTCCTGTAGAACTTGTTTACCAAAAAATGGATGATACAGGAGCTTTAAAACTTGCTTGGAATTTGAGTATCTATCTTTTAGATTCAACACATTATTATAGCGTGCGAATAGACGCGCTTTCGGGTGATTTATTGGCGACTAATGATTGGGTTGTAAACTGTAACTTTGGCGAAGGTTCACATTCCCACTCCAATACTGAGAATGTACTTTTCTCAACTACCAATATAAGCAATTCAAGCCGTATGCTTGGGGATGGCTCTTCGTATCGCGTATTTCCATTACCTTTAATAGGCCCTAACTCTGGTCCAGATCAAATTGTTTCTGATCCATCAGATCCTGTTGCGTCTCCATTTGGATGGCATGACACAGACGGTATCGCTGGTGCAGAATTTACTCATACACGTGGTAACAACGTGTTATCTATGGAAGATGTAAATGGAAATAATGGAGCGGGTGCTACAGCTGAAGGAGGCCCAACATTGGAATTTGATTTTCCTTTTAACCTTCCACAATCTCCTGCTTCATATAGAGATGGTGCAATCACCAACTTATTCTACATGAATAATATGATGCACGATATAATGTATGCATATGGTTTTGATGAAGAGAGTGGTAATTTTCAGGCAACAAACTATAGTGGTTTGGGTTCGGAAAATGATTATGTATTAGCCGATGCCCAAGATGGTAGTGGCTTAAACAATGCGAACTTTGGAACTCCCCCAGACGGAGGTAAACCAAGAATGCAGATGTACCTTTGGACCGCTCCAGGAAAAGTTTTAGGTACTTTGATGAATATTAATGGTGGCCCATTGGCTGGTGAATACTATGCCATTGAATCCAATTTTTCAGGTGGAACTCCGCTACCAACTACTGCAATTACTGAAAATATGGTATTGGTTGTAGATGATAATGCTGGTAGTTCAACAGATGAACACGATGGGTGTGATTCTATTTTAAACGCTGCAGAGCTTAATGGAAAAATTGCTGTAGTTAGAGCTGGTGCATGTGGAAATACATTTAAAGTTATCCAAATTCAAGCAGCAGGTGCTATCGCCGTAGTGGTGGTTAATAATCTTCCTACTGATCCAACTGCCATGGTTGGTGGAGGTTCTTCCATAGACATTCCTTCAATTATGATTTACCAATCTGATGGAGAAGCAATCATTACTGCACTTCTTAATGGTGAAACGGTTAATGCTACTCTTCGTGATGACGGATCAGGAAACGATCCCTTCCAAAGAGATGGCGATCTTGACAATGTAATTATTGCGCATGAATATGGCCATGGTATTTCAAACCGTTTAGTAGGTGGGGCTGCAAATACAGGATGTTTAAGTACTCAAACAACTCCAGAGCAAATGGGTGAAGGCTGGAGTGATTATTTTGGTTTAATTCTTACAATGCAAGATGGTGATACTGGAGAAACTCCAAGAGGTGTTGGAAATTACGCTATTGGTGAGGGAATTGCAGGAAGAGGTATTAGAACAAAAATGTATACAAGAGATTTTGCTCTAAATAACTTTACATATGATAATATTAAAACACAAGTTGCACCACACGGTGTTGGCTCTGTATGGGCTACAATGCTTTGGGATTTAACTTGGGATTTAATAGATGAATATGGTTATGATCCAGATATCAAAAACGGTACTGGTGGAAATAATATTGCGCTTCAACTTGTTATGGATGGCTTAAAACTAACACCATGTAGCCCTGGATTTGTAGATGCCCGTGATGCTATTTTAGAAGCTGATCTGCTTACCAATGCTGGTGCCAACAGATGTATTATTTGGCGTGCCTTTGCTAAGCGTGGTCTTGGTGAAAGTGCAGATCAAGGAAGCTCTAGTAGTAAATCAGATGGTACAGAGGCTTTTGATGTTCCTGTAGACTGTGTATTGGGTGTATCAGATAATAGTACACTTGAGAACAATTTCATAGTATTTCCAAATCCATCTAATGGAGAATTGAGTATTAAATCAAGATTCGATGTTGGGAATGCTACAATTTCTATCTTTGATATGAATGGCAGAAAAGTCTTCAATCAAGAAGTTGAAATTCATCATACTGCTAATATTAACGCTAGCAGCCTTAATCCAGGTATTTACGTAATGCAGATTGAAGGTGCTAATCGTTCACAAACAACTAAATTGATAATCAAATAAGATATTATTTAGTTATTGAAAATTAAAAGAGGCTCGAAAGAGCCTCTTTTTTTATAAGTATTTTTGAAGGGATTTTTTTATTTTTTCAGAAGAGATGCCCACAATATCCTGCAATTCTGAAATAGTCCCTTGTTCAGGGAAAACATCTGGAATGCCTAAAATTTCAATGGGATTTTTATAAGTATTTTTTGAAGCAAAAGTCGCAATAGTAGTTCCTAAACCGCCAATAATTGTTCCGTCTTCAACCGTAATAATTGTTTTATAATTATTAAAAACCTGATGAAGAAGGGTTTCGTCCAATGGCTTTAAAAAGCGAATATCAATCAAACCAATTTTTTTCTGTAGTAAAAGTGGAAATGATTCAATCGCCTCCAGGGCGTTGTTGGCAATTGTTCCAAGGGTTAAAACAACAATTTCTGCACCTTCTTTTACTATTTCTGCTTTTCCAATTTCAATGGCGCTGAATGGGTTTTCCCAATTAATGATAGTTCCCCTGCCTCGTGGATAGCGAATGAATATGGGTAAGTCCAATCCTTTCTGTGCGGTGTACATAATATTTCGTAGTTCCGTTTCATTACGCGGCGCAAAAATGATGAGGTTTGGAATACAGTTTAAATACGCCAAATCAAAAATACCGTGATGGGTTGGACCATCTTCACCCACAATCCCTGCGCGGTCTAAACAGAAAATTACTGGAATTTTCTGAAGGCAAACGTCATGGATTACCTGATCATAAGCGCGCTGCAAAAATGTGGAATAAATATTACAGAAAACAGTAAATCCCTGGGTCGCCATTCCTGCTGCAAAAGTTACTGCGTGCTGTTCCGCAATGCCAACATCAAAGGCTCTTTCAGGAAAAATATCCATCATAAATTTTAGTGAACTTCCCGTTGGCATCGCTGGGGTAATGCCTATTATCTTTTCGTTCATTGAAGCTAGTTCAACTAACGTTTTACCAAAGACATCTTGAAATTTTGGAGGTTGTTTTTCGGCACTTTTTGGCGCCAAATCCCCAGTAAGTGCATCAAATTTTCCAGGTGCGTGATAAACTACCTGATTTTCTTCGGCTTGCCGTAATCCTTTACCTTTTGTTGTAATTACATGGAGCACTTTGGGTCCTGGAACATTCTTCAGCCTTTCCAATTCTGAAATGACGAGATTTAAATCGTGACCATCTATTGGTCCGGAGTAATTAAAGTTTAAAGCTTCAAAAATATTGTCTGCTTCCTTTGCCCCGTCAAGCTTCACTTTCGTAAAATAATTTTTCAATGCGCCTACACTGGGGTCAATGCCAATGGCATTATCGTTTAGAATTACCAAAAGGTTTGTGTCTGTAACTCCTGCGTGATTTAAGGCTTCAAAAGCCATTCCACTTGCTATTGAAGCATCGCCAACAACTGCTATGTGCTGTTTATTAATTTCTCCTTTCAGTTTTGATGCAATCGCCATTCCAAGTGCCGCGGAAATTGCGGTACTGCTATGGCCAACACCGAAAGTATCGTATTCACTTTCACTTCTCTTAGGAAAACCACTTATACCTCCCAATTGTCTATTGGTATGAAATATTTCTTTTCTTCCCGTTAATATTTTATGGCCGTATGCTTGATGGCCAACGTCCCAAACCAAAATATCGTTTGGGGTGTTAAATACATAATGAAGGGCAATTGTAAGTTCTACAACGCCAAGACTCGCTCCCAAATGGCCTTCTTTTGTAGCAACAATATTTATAATGAATTCACGAAGCTCCCGCGCCAATTGTTCCAATTTTTCCTCTGGAATTTTCCGAAGGTCTTCGGGGAATTTTATTGTATTTAAAATGTTTTCTGACACAGTGTAAAGATACAGTTATTGAATATTTCTTATTTGGTTTTGATGAATTTGTGAATCAGTGAGTTTGTTAATTTGTAATTTCGCATACTACTTGTAAAAGAATTATACTTTGAGCATAATAAATCCTTTTGATGACACCTACTTTATGAAACGCGCTCTACAAGAAGCAGAGGCTGCCTATGAAAAAGGTGAAATACCTATTGGCGCTGTAATCGTTATAAACAATCAAATTATTGCGCGCGCACATAACCTAACTGAAACATTAAATGATGTTACCGCTCACGCGGAAATGCAAGCAATTACCGCTGCCGCAAATTATCTGGGTGGAAAATATTTAATTGATTGTACGCTCTATGTAACTATTGAACCCTGCCAAATGTGCGCGGGAGCTTTATTTTGGAGTCAAATTTCAAAAATAGTTTATGGTGCAAGGGATGAACAGCGTGGCTGTATCGCTTTAAATACAAAACTGCATCCCAAAACTATTATGGCAGGAGGTGTGATGGCTGAGCAAACTTCACAACTGCTAAAACGGTTTTTTATCGAGAAAAGAAATTTAAACTAAAAGAAAAGCCTTTCATAAATGAAAGGCCTTTAGAGAATCCGTAATCTATGTCTTTTTAGTCGTGGATTACGCGAACTTGAGCCGCAACACGTCCTTTTCTTCCTTCTTCTTCTACATATTCTACCTTATCACCTTCGTTAAGAGCTTCGCCATTTAAGCCAGTTATATGTACAAAAATGTCTTTTCCGGTGTCATCATTAGTGATAAAACCAAAACCTTTAGATTCGTTAAAAAATTTTACAGTTCCTTCCATTTTAAATAAAAAATAAATTAATAATAAGTATACAAATGTATAATAATTATGATTTCAAATGTTAAGGAAATCAAAAATTTTTTCAAATCGCACAAGGCTTATATCTTTTTATCTTTTTGGTAATCTTGCATTTTTTCGATATTTTCCTTTGTTAGCATATAGTCTTTTACACTCCTGTTTTTCCATCGATGGTAGATAAAAAGTGGCATCAAAACAAAAAAGCCAGCCATTAGGGTAAGACCAATAATTAGATTTCCGGTAACCTCATCTTCTGGTTTAATGTAAAAACCTATGCCCAATGCTATGAGAATTGAAATAAACAATATTGTCAAAAAATATCTCATCTTATTTAATTTTTACTCGTTACTCAACTATTTCCCCGAAAAATCAATTAATTTTCTTCGGTAGGCCGTGAGCAGTTTTGACTTTGAAACAAAGCCGTAGTATGCTCCATTATTTATTACAGGAAGATTCCAGGCACCAGTATCTTGAAATTTTTTCATTACATCTGTCATTTTATCTTCATTTAGATAAATCAATTCGGGTGCGCTGTGCATTAGCTCGCTGGCTTTAACTTCTTCGTATAGATTTTGGTCGAACATCACTGGTCTTAGATCATCTAAAAGAATGATTCCTTCCAACGCATTTGTTTCCTTGTTCAGAACAGGGAAAAGGTTTCTTTTAGATTTTACTATGGCTTGATGTACAATTTCGCCAAGATTCATCTGAGGATAAATAGCAATGAAATCGCGTTCTATTACAGTTTGAATATCCATCAATGTAAGTACCGCATGATCTTTGTTATGCGTAATCAAATCACCTTTTCTTCCCAATTCCATGGCATAAACAGAGTGGGGAATAAAATATTTTGTAATGGAGAAGGAAATCGCAGCTGTAATCATCAATGGAATAAAAAGCTCATAACCACCCGTCACCTCTGCAATCAAGAAAATAGCTGTTAATGGTGCGTAGAGAACCCCCGCCAATAATCCCGCCATTCCTACCAGCGTAAAATTGCTTTCAGAAATAGGCGTGGATAATAACCCACAGTTGTTTAGTATTTTTGATACAACGTTCCCCATTATACTTCCCATAAATAGGACTGGAGCAAAAATTCCTCCAACCCCACCAGCGCCAAAAGTAAGTGAACTTGCAATAATTTTGAAAAGCAATAACCCTACTAATAGTGCAATAACTATCCAAATACTTGAAAGTTCTAACTGGAAAATATTGTTTTGCAGGGCTAATTCGGGATTTCCTTTTACCAAATTGTTTATTACATCAAACCCCTCTCCATAAAGTGGGGGAATGAAATAAATGAGAACACCCAAACCTATTCCTCCAATTATTAATCGCTTGGCTGGAGAGCTTATTTTCTCAAAGAAATCTTGAAAAAAAGCATACACCTTTGTGAAATAAACTGAAGTAAAACCCGCAACAACGCCTAGAATCATAAAAAAAGGCACGTCACTAAGTGTGAATGGATCTGTATTCTTGAAAGGTAATAATACATCATTTCCGAAAAAGAAATAGGAGGTAAGTATTCCAGAAATAGAGGCTAACAAAAGGGGAAGCATGGAAGCCAATGTGAGGTCAAGACTGAAAACTTCAATTGCAAAAATCAGTGCTGCAATAGGTGCTTTAAAAATTGATGCCATCGCGCCTGCAGCAGCACAACCTATCAATAGGGTTCTGTTTGCTTGATTCAAGTGCAAAACTCTAGATAAGTTTGAACTTATTGCCGCACCAGTAGCAACGGTAGGCCCCTCTAATCCTACAGAACCTCCAAAGCCCACTGTTAATGGAGCCGTTAAAATACTTCCAAACATTTGGTAGCGTTTTATAAAACCCTTCTTTTTTGAAATAGCAAATAAAGTGGAAGGTATTCCGTGGCTTACCTTGTTTCGAATTACGTATTTAATAATAAGATATACAACTAATAGACCAAGAATAGGAAAGATAAAATAAAAGGCTGTGTGATAATATTCTATCAAATTACCTTCTAGCAAATGCTGTATAAAGTGGGTAAGGTTCTTTAATATTACAGCCCCTACTCCTGCCAAAAAGCCCACCACGATACTAATTAAATATACAAATTGGTTTTGGGAGATATATTTAATTCTCCAAATTAGGAAGCGGGTTAGTAAAGTTCTTTTTTGTGTAGGCATCTTTAAAGCTATCAAAAAATCCTGCAAGTGCAGGATTTTTTATTATGATTTTAGTTCAACCTTTAAATGAAGTTCTTCCAGTTGCTTTTGGTCTATGGTTGCTGGGGCGTCAATCATTACATCGCGGCCTGAGTTGTTTTTTGGGAAGGCAATAAAATCGCGGATGGTTTCCTGTCCACCCAAAATGGCTACCAATCTATCCAATCCAAAAGCAATACCGCCGTGTGGTGGCGCTCCATATTGGAAGGCGTCCATCAAAAAACCAAACTGTGCTTTTGCTTCTTCAGGTGTAAAGCCTAAATAATCAAACATCAGTGCCTGTGTTTTTTTATCGTGAATACGTATTGAACCACCACCTATTTCATTTCCATTTAAAACAAGGTCGTAAGCATTTGCTTTTACATCGCCGGGATTGGTATCTAAAAGTTCAAGCTGACCAGGTTTTGGGGAGGTGAACGGGTGATGCATAGCGTGATATCGGTTTGTTTCCTCATCCCATTCCAATAGCGGGAAATCCACAACCCAAAGGGGAGCGAATTCTGTATTTTTTCTTAACCCGAGTTGTTCTGCTAAATGCATACGTAATGCACTTAACTGTGTTCTCGCTTTATTTTTTGCTCCCGAAAGTACGCAGATTAAGTCGCCAGTTTTTGCACCGGTTGCTTCTGCCCACTTTGCCAAATCTTCTTGATTGTAAAACTTATCTACGGAAGATTTATAGGTTCCATCCTCGTTGCAACGAACGTAAACCATTCCCATCGCCCCGATTTGTGGACGTTTTAACCAATCGATTAAATTGTCTATTTCTTTTCTGGTGAATGCATTTCCGCCAGGAACTGCAATTCCAACAACCAACTCAGCTTGGTTAAAAACACCAAAATCTTTGTGTTGGGCAACCGCGTTTAATTCGCCAAACTCCATTCCGAAACGGATGTCCGGTTTATCGTTTCCGTACTTTTCCATTGCTTCATCATAAGTCATTCTTGGGAATTCGGAAATCTCAATGCCGTTAATTTCTTTCAATAAATGTTTGGTCAGACCTTCAAAAGCCTTCAAAATATCTTCTTGCTCTACGAAAGCCATTTCGCAGTCAATTTGTGTGAATTCCGGCTGGCGGTCTGCACGCAAATCTTCATCGCGAAAGCATTTTACTATTTGAAAATATTTGTCTAAACCTCCAACCATTAGCAATTGCTTAAAGGTTTGGGGTGACTGCGGAAGCGCATAAAACTGACCTTCATTCATCCGTGAAGGCACTACGAAATCGCGTGCGCCTTCTGGAGTTGATTTTATTAAATAAGGAGTTTCCACTTCAATAAATCCTTCATTTGAAAGATAATTGCGAACCGCCATCGCAACTTTTGAACGGAAAATAAGGTTTTCACGAACGGGTTTTCTGCGGATGTCTAGATAACGATATTTCATTCGCAAATCCTCGCCGCCGTCTGTTTCGTCTTCTATGGTGAAGGGTGGAGTAAGTGATTCGTTTAAAATGTTTAATTCAGAAACCAAAATTTCTACATCGCCCGTGGGCATATTTGGATTCTTCGATTCGCGCTCAATAACGGTTCCTTTTACTTGGATCACAAATTCACGACCCAATTTTGCGGCTTTTTCAATTACTTCTTTTGAAGTTCTTTCTTCGTCAAAAATAAGCTGGGTGATACCGTAGCGGTCGCGAAGGTCTACCCAAACCATAAAGCCTTTGTCGCGGGTTTTTTGTACCCAGCCTGCAAGGGTTACTTCTTTATTGATATCTGCCGCGCGAAGCTGGCCGTTGTTGTGCGTTCTGTACATAATATTTCCCGCGAAGGCGGGAATCTTTTGAATTAAACCTAAATTTTATTAAGGGTGCAAATTTAATAAGTAATTAATGAATAGTTATGGTTTTGAAGGGATTATTATTTGTTGTTCCGAATTCACATAGTTTTATAAATAAAAAATCTGCAAGCATCAGAATACTTGCAGATTAATAAACTTTGTGTTTGCTTTTGATTGGTATTATTCTTTTAGAAATTTTTTAGTAACCGTATTCCCATTTTCATCTTCAATATTTAGAAAATACATACCGCTTGATAGATTGGAAACGTCTATGGCGGTTTGCTTTTCGAGCGCTAAAGTTTGATTGCTTAAAAGTTTGCCTTCTATGTTGAAGATCTTGATTTTTAGATTTTCTACGGGACTCGTGGTGCTTAGAAATAATTTGTCTTTTGCAGGATTTGGGTAAAGTTGGAATTTATTTTTTTGAAAGTCTGAAGCGGAAAGGGGGTAGCTTTTAAAAACGGCGTTTCCCAAAAGAGCAGTGTTTGTTGTCAAAACATACCCTGATCCATCTTGGGTTATGGAGTATGACATTTCCATTATGACATAAAAGTAACCATCTTCAAATGAATTGTGTTCGGGAATTCCACAATCTTCGCCAGTTTCGGTAAAATTTAAGATTGTAAGAAAATTCTGTCCAGCTTCATATAGACCATTAAACGAATTACAGGCCCCTTCTCCATAAAATTCAAGATTTTCATTAATAACAAGGTATGGATTAATTGGCGGTTCTATTTCTGAAACCATATAAACGGGATCTAAATCTGTAGGCTGCATTGAATATAAATACCACGTATATTCAAAAAGCTGCGGGTTTTGCGCAACGCTTGTTTGAAAGGTGAGGATGGCGAGAAGAATGTATAGTTGTTTCAAATTTAAAACTTTACAACAAAGTACAAAAAAACCCCTTTGAACAGTAATGCCGCAAAGGAATTTTTAAGAGAAGTATTTACTTATTAGTTAGCCAATACGCTCATTATACATAGCTTGATTCGCCTTCAATTTTTTCAATTCCTTGAGTCTGCGTTTTTTTCTAAACTTAATCTTGGCGCGGTTCACCAAATAGAACATTACAGGTACCACAATCAAGGTTAGGAACGTGGCGAAAATCAATCCGAAGATTACCGTCCACGCCAGCGGCCCCCAGAAAATAACGTTATCACCGCCAATGTAGATATTTGGACTATAATCTGTAAATAGCCCAAAGAAATCTATGTTGAAACCTATTGCCAAAGGTACAAGCCCAAGCACAGTTGTAATTGCGGTAAGCAATACAGGGCGCAAACGCGATTTACCGCCAGCAACTATTATGTCAAAATACTGCTTCTTAGTGAGCATATCATCATCATCCATTTCTAGGTCGCTCATTTTTCGATCTATTAAAATCTGAGTGTAATCTATGAGTACGATGGCGTTATTAACAACAATACCTGCCAGCGAAATAATACCCATCATCGTCATAATAATCACGAAATCCATATGGAAAACCACCAATCCAAGGAATACACCTGCTAAACTGAGAACCACCGAAGTTAGAATAATCACCGGTTTGGAAAGCGAGTTGAACTGCGCCACGAGTATCAGCAAAATACCACCTAGGGCATAAAACAACGCCATTAATAGGAAACCCATATTGTCTGCCTGTTCTTCCTGTTCACCCGTGAAGGCAAGGTTTATATCCTTTGGAAGTTCGTAACTCTGCAATTCGGTCTTTAGGTCATTTACAATCTCGGTAGCGTTGTAGCCACCAATTACGTTAGAATAAACGGTAATGGTTCTCTTTAAATCTTTTCTTTTAATAGCGCTGAAAGAAGCTGTATTGTTCTTCGTAACCATCGCAGAAATTGGAACCTGTACAATTTTCCCTTGATTGTTTCTGAAGGTAATTGGCTGGTTGAAAAGCGCGCTTTCATCATAACGGGATTTGTCTGATAGGCGTACGTTTATCTCGTAATCATCGTCGCCTTCTTTATACGTAGAAGCTTCTTCCCCAAAAATTGCACGGCGCAATGTTTGGCCAATCTGCCCTGTAGATATTCCCAATTGACCAGCTTTTTGTCGGTCTACGGTTACATCCATTTCAGGTTTGCTTTTGTTTACATCTATTTTCAGTTCCTCAATACCGCTGATGCCCAATCCTTCAATATAAGAGCGTAAGTTTTCTGCTTCGCGAAGCATCTCTTCATAATTTTCACCGCTCAATTCAATATTAATAGGATAGCCAACAGGTGGGCCAGCAGCATCTTTTTCAACAATAATAGAGGCGCCGGGGAAACCTTTTACAGATTCACGTACTTCTTCTAAAACAGTACTACTTTTCACACCACGGCGAAGTTGGAAGTCGCGCATAGAAAGAGTTATTTTTCCCTTTTGCGGCATTTCGTTGCTTTGGCCTCCGTCAGTCTGCGGGTTTCCGGCACCTTGACCTACTTGCGAAATAGCAGACTCTACCATATAATTGTAGCCGTTGTCATTGTATTTCTCGATAGCATCAAAAACGCGTTGCTCTACTTGTTTTGTAAGTTCGTTTGTTTTTTCAATGTCAGTTCCCTGTGGATATTCTATGTATGTTATAATCTGGTTGGGCTGGTTTTCGGGAAAGAAAAGCACTTTTGGTTGTACAATTCCCACTAAAACGAAAGACAGAATCAAAATAATAATTGTTCCGAAGAAAAACACATAGGCCTTTCTTCCCCGCAAAGCATATTTTAATGTGTTTTCGTAATAATTCTCTAGTTTTTTAAGGGATTTATACTGAAAATAATCCACGGCTCCTGCCAAGAAATATTTGTAAACCCAAAGCATAATAGCGGTTAGAATGGCCAAGTTTCCAAAACCACGAAAAGCCGCTACATCCATAGCAAAACCAGCGACTAAAAGTAAAATACCCACACCCAATAGAATCATACTCCAGCGGATGAGTTTCTTTTTTGTCATTGGTTCTTCTTCAGTTTTCATAAATTCTGAAGTAAGCATAGAGTTGATAACCAAGGCTACAAAAAGCGATGATGAAAGTACCACCGAGAGCGTTATTGGGAAATAAATCATAAACTTACCAATGGTTCCCGGCCAAAGCCCAAGTGGAAAAAAAGCCGCCAATGTAGTTGCAGTAGAAGCAATGATGGGCCATGCTATTTCGCCCATTCCTTGTTTCGCAGCTTTTCGGGGTGGCATGCCTTCACTCATTAAAGTATACACGTTCTCAACCACTACAATACCGTTATCCACTAACATTCCCAGTCCCATAACAAGCCCGAAAAGCACCATTGTGTTTAGCGTAAAGCCTAATGATGAAAGTATAAACAACGACATTAACATAGAAAGCGGAATGGCGAAACCTACAAATAACGCATTTCTGAAACCTAAGAAAAACATCAAAACCAATACAACCAAAAGAACCCCAAAAATGATATTGTTTACCAAATCATTTACCTGATTTTCTGTTTTGATGGATTGATCATTGGTTAAACTAACGTGTAAGCCTGGCGGTAGATAATTTTCCTCTTCTTCGGACACGATTTTTTTAATCTGCTCTACGGCTTCAATCATGTTTTTACCGGCACGTTTTTTTATGTCAAGCATCACTACAGGCTTGCCGTATTCTCGGGCATAGGTGGTAGCGTCTTTTTCCTTAAATTTTATATCAGCTATGTCTTTGAGGAAAATAATCCCGTCGTCTTTTTTAACTACTACGTTTTCCAGTTCTTTTGGATCTTCAATTTCACCAGTTATACGGATGTTTTTTTGAACGCCGTTGGTGATGATATTTCCACCAGAAATGGTGTTATTCTCTCCTTTCACAGCATTTATGATATTATCAAAACTTACCTGCGAAGCGGTCATTTTATAAATGTCTACCGCTATTTCAACCTCCTTTCCTTCGGCGCCTCTTACGGTAGCTTCTTTAATTTGCGGGAGCAATTCAATTTTGTCCTGAAGATATTCGGCATAATCCTTCAACTGCTGAACGGGATAGTCTCCCGTAAGATTGATGTTTAATATGGGAACTTCTTCAGAAAAATTTAAATTGAAAACGTTGGGTTCTACTTTGCCGCCATTAGTTAAAGTGGGCCAAGTAGTTTCAGATTTTACTTGATCAACTTTATCTTTTACCAACTGTTTTGCTACGGGAATTTCTACGCTTTCTTCAAATTCCACAATGATAATAGAGTAATCCTGAAGGGTAGTGGAGGTGATTTCCTTCACGCCTGCAATGTCCTTAAATTCTTCCTCTAAAGGTTCTGTGATAAATTTTTCAACATCTTCGGCAGAGTTTCCAGGGTTTACGGAACTTACGTAGATTTTGGTTTCAATAATTTCTGGAAAAGCCTCGCGCGGCATACTGTAGTAAGCGTAAGCACCCAAAAAGAGGATGATTGCCATTACTACATAGACCGTCATTTTATTGTCAATGGCCCAAGATGAAATACTAAATTCTTTATACGGGTTTTTGCTCATGGTGCAAAGGGTTTCTTAGTTTTTGATAGTTACTTTTTGACCGTCGCGAAGGGTTTTGGCTCCTTCAATAATAATTGTATCTCCTTTTTTTAGGCCAGATTTTACTTCTGTATGGTTTTGATAGGATAGTCCAGTTACAAGAAGTACGCGTTTTGCAACTCCAGTTGAATCATTCACTGGTTGGTAGAGAAAAGCGATAGTTTCACCTTCTGCGTTTTCCATAAGTATATTTTCAGGCACAGTTATAGCTGCATCTGCGCTATAGTCATTTACTTTTACGGTTGCAATAAGGTTTGGTTTTACAAGCCCGTCTTTGTTCGGAATTTCAACTTGTATATCAAAACTTCTGTTATTTGGGTTGATATAATTGCTCACTTGGCGAACCGTTCCAGTGAAATCTTCATTTATGGAAGCAAGATTCACTTTTACTTGGGTTCCTTTCTTTATGTTTTTAATATAAGTCTCCGGTATAGACGCTTTTACGTACATATTGCTCAGGTTTACTAATCGAATTATTTGTGTTTGCCCCGGAATTACAACTTGTCCCGGATCAGAAATAATTTCATCAACCACTCCGCTAAAAGGAGCTGTGATTACTGTTTTTCCCAATTGTGTACGCATTTGCTGAGTAGCGTTTTTAGCAGCTTCATAATTGGTTTTAGCTTGAAGAAATTGAATTTCCGAACCTATTTTTTGGTCCCAAAGTTTTTCCTGACGCTCAAATGTAGTTTTGGCAAGTGCCAGTTGTGCCTCTTGTTGCGCCACTTGGCTTCCCATTCCACCATCGTCTATTTTGGCAAGTCGCTGCCCTTTAGAAACGCGTTGGCCTTCTTTCACATAAACATTTGTGAGTACTCCAGAATATTCCGCATTTAATACTACGTTTTGATCTGTTTCTACATTTCCCTGCACTTCAACATAGTGATTAAAAACGCTGTCTTTAATTACTTCAGCAGTAACTAAAGCAGGCCGTTCTTTCTTTTCGTTTTGATCTATGTATTCATTTAGCTTATCTATTTCTGCCTTAAGCACTCTTTGTTGTTCGTTTAAGTCAGTACGCTTAGCTTTTACAGCGGCCATGTCTTTGGATCCAATTATCGCATCAACCGATTTATTATCGCCACCGCAGGAAGCGAGGGTGATTAGCGTTATTAATATTAGAATTGATTTTTTCATTGTTGATTTTATTTAAAAAGTCGATTAGTTTATTAGTTGATGGGTTTAAGAGAGGTTTTAGTATTTGCCTTTAATTTCTTCGTAATTGATACGCAACTGTGGAATGTTAAGTACAGTTTCAAGATTCGCTTTTTCATTGATTACATTAAGCATGGATTGAAAAAATTGCTGTTGTGCTGAATATAATTGCGTTTGGGCTTGCCGTAAGTCAAAACTTGTTGAAAGGCCTTCCGTGAATTTTATTTGATTCTTGTTTTCAATACGCTCAGCTAAAGCAAGGTTTTTCTTTGAATTTTCATAATTTTCTATCGCGAACTGATAATTGCTTTGTGCTGTTGTTAGGTCAAGTTTTATTTGTTGCTTGGTTTGGTCTAAATCTGTCTTTGCTTGGTCTAACGCAATTTTAGTGCGTTGTGCAGCTGCGCTTCTCATACCGCTACTAAAAATAGGAACATTCAAACTAACCCCAAAAACAGAAGATTGATACCATATTTGATCCCCATTAAAAAAGCTAAAATCCTCACTGTTCGCTGAGGTTCCGTAATTTATAAAAGCCGAAAGACTTGGGAGAAATTTGCTCTTTTCCAGCCTATTTTCAAAATAGCGCTGCTCCGTAAGGTTAAAGGCGATTTTATAATCTACGTTATCTTCAATTTTTATTGACGAATCTAAAAGCGAAAGGCTTATATTTTGATTGGCCAATTGATCTAGGTTATCGGTCAATGTTACGGGCGCTTCCACATCAATACCCAAGGCAAGATTGAACATCTGCTTGGCGATAGCCTGACTTCTACGGGCATTGTTTAGTTGGGTTTCAATGTCCAAAAAAGTGATTTCAAGTTGTTCTACACTTTCTTCTTCCCCCAAACCGTTTTCGTAAATTTTTCGGGTTTCGTTGAGATTTTTCTCAAGGTTAGTTTTGTTTTTTTCAAAAATAGCTACTAGTTCCTGTGCCAGCAGAACACTGCCATAAGCATTAATTACACCTTTTCTGACCTCCAAACGTGTTTTTTCGTTGGCATTTTCGGAATATCTTAAAAATGCTTTTGCAGCCTTAATACCTACGAGGTAACTTCCGTCAAAAATTAATTGATTTAAGGTTGCAACCGCATTTGCATTTTGTTTTGTGCCGAAAGTAATAGGTACAAAAGTGCCGGGCTCACCGCCGCCAAACTCTGCGGGAATAAGCGATACAGGTTGTTTTAAATTGTTGTTATAAGATATACTTCCATCTATCTGCGGAAGGCCTTGCGCGGTGGTTTCCCACTTTTGTTTGATGGCTTTGGCTATATCTCGCTGTGCGTTTATGGAAGTATAATTGCTGTCAAGAGCAAAAGTTACGGCCTCTTCCAAACTGAAAGTGTAATTATTCTTTTGCTGAGAAAAACTCAGGGCAGTAAACAATAGGAAGCTGAATACTAAAATTTTGTTAGTCATTGGTTTGGTGCTCTTTAATGAATTTTGTTAGTGTTAAGAAACCTTCAGGTGTTACAATTCCACGTATATGATATTCAAGATATTCCTCTGTAAGAAACTCCGTTGAAAACTTTTCAATTGGAAATAGCTTTTGGTCTTTTATACCGTGAATTCCTAAAAAATAAAGTCTTGCAATAAAATCTATATCTAAGTTGCTTCGGTAAACTCCGTTTTTAATCCCTCTGCGTAGATTGGTGTGGGTACATTCCATCATTTTTTCAAAATGACTTTCTTTAATACCCTCGAATATTTCTGGATAATACTTTTGAAGCTGATATTGTGGCGAAGATTGTTCAGCCTCAATTGTGCCCATGACAAACTTCTTTATTTCAAATAACTCCTCAATAGGGTTTTGCTCATGAGAACAGATTTCATCAATTCCAGCAGTAATGTTATGTAGAATATTATGGGTACATTCTTTAACCAAAGCTGTTTTATTCTTGAAATGTGTATAAATAGTTTTTTTTGAAATGGCCATTTCATTGGCAATATCATCCATCGTAACACTTTTGAAGCCAAGCTTTAAAAAAAGATCAGTAGATTTTTGAATAATTTTTTCTTTCATAATAGAGCGCAAAGATATGTCTGGGAAACTATTAAAACAAAAAAAGTTTCCGAAGTTTTATTTTTTTAACACGGCATTAACAACACACCTATTTTTGTTCTTAAATTGTGCGGTTTTGCTTTGCTTGTTTTACTTTAGCCAAAATTTTTAACAATGGATTTTTTGAATAAATACAACAACGTGCTTCAGGAATATCTCGATAATGCTGTTGCCCAAAAAGAACCGCACCAACTTTACGACCCTATAAAATATATTCTTTCGTTGGGAGGTAAAAGGTTACGGCCTATACTTACATTAATGGTTTGTGATTTTTTTGGAACTGATTTTAAAAAATCCATACATGCCGCGCTTGCTGTAGAATTATTCCATAATTTTTCGCTTATTCATGACGATATAATGGATAATGCGCCACTGCGTAGGGGTCAAAAAACAGTTCACGAAAAATGGGATGTAAGTACCGCCATCCTTTCTGGTGATGCGATGTTGATTTTGGCATACCAGTTTTTTGAAAACTACGAACCAAAAATGTTTCAGGAACTTGCAAAACTTTTCAGCCAAACCGCACTCCAGGTTTGTGAGGGGCAGCAGCACGACATGGATTTTGAAACGCGTGATGACGTAACCTTGGTAGAATACATAAAAATGATAGATCATAAAACCGCAGTTTTGGTTGGAGCAGCAATGAAAATGGGTGCTATTGTGGCGGAAGCTTCTGAAAATGATAAAGACAAAATATATCAATTTGGAAGAAATCTGGGTATCGCTTTTCAGTTGCAAGATGATTATTTAGATGTTTTCGGTAACCCCCAAACATTTGGAAAACAAGTGGGGGGTGATATTATTTCGAATAAAAAGACCTTTCTTTATTTGATGGCAGTTGGGCAGGGATCTTCAGTACAGGCTGAAGAATTGGAGCATCTTTTCAGCATCAATCCGAAAGACCCCACTGATAAAATTTCAACAGTTAGAGAAATCTTCTTAACCTCCGGTGCTGCAGAAGCCACACGCGATGAGATTGAAAAATATAGCAATCACGCTTATTCCCTTTTGGAAACCATACATATTTCTGAAGAAAAAAAAGAAATGTTACACCAGTTCGGAAATAGCTTAATGCAGCGAAATGTTTAAAAATGGATAGGTAATTTCAGATTTTAGCGTTGAATGTATTTATGAATATTTTAAGAGTGTGGGTCATATAAATATAAACAAACCGGTCAGCTAGTTAATGTAATTATTGTATTTTTGTACCGTTTTATCAAAAAGACCCATTTGTACATTTACCATGGATAAATTTTCCTTCTTAAACGCGGTTCACCCATCATACATCGCGGAACTTTACGAAAAATATTTACAATACCCAGATAGCGTTGAACCCAGTTGGAGAGCTTTTTTCCAAGGATTTGACTTTGGCTCTGAGAATAGTGCCCAAGAATTTTTCGGCACTACGGAAACTGCAGAAATACCTCAGTACGCCGAAGGAGCGAATTGTGAGGATGTTGTGAAAGAATTTCAGGTGGTGAGATTAATTGATGATTATAGAACACGTGGTCATCTTTTCACCAAGACCAATCCCGTTCGCGAACGAAGAAAATATACGCCAACACTCGCTTTGGAGAATTTTGGCCTTTCTCAGCACGATCTTAAAACTACTTTTAAAGCCGGCGAGATTATAGGTATTGGCGAGACTACACTTGAAGAAATTATAAAACACCTTGAAAGCATTTATTGCGATTCTATTGGGATTGAATATATGTATATCCGCAAGCCAAATGAGATTCAATGGATTCAAAATAAGCTGAACGTTAATGACAATCAGCCAAAATTTTCAAAAGAACATAAAAAACATATTCTTAAAAAACTTAATGAAGCTGTGGCTTTTGAGAGTTTTCTTCACACAAAATATGTAGGTCAAAAACGATTTTCACTTGAAGGTGGCGAAAGTTTGATTCCTGCTTTGGATGCTTTAATTGAAAATGCAGCCGAAAGAGGCGTAGAAGATTTTGTGATGGGAATGGCACACCGCGGTCGTTTGAGCACATTGACGAATATCTTCGGAAAGAGTGCAAAAGATATTTTTAGCGAATTTGACGGAAAGGATTATGCGCAAGATATTTTTGATGGCGATGTAAAGTATCACTTGGGTTGGACTTCAAAACGAAAAACAGAATCAGGTAAAGAAATAAATTTAAATATAGCCCCCAATCCTTCACATTTAGAAACCGTTGGTGCAGTGGTTGAAGGAATAGCCCGAGCAAAACAGGACGATCACCATAAAGATAATCCCAACAAAGTTTTGCCAATAATAGTTCATGGTGATGCAGCAATTGCTGGCCAAGGTATTGTTTATGAAATTGTGCAAATGGCACAGTTGGATGGATACAAAACGCAGGGAACAATTCATATTGTAGTAAATAACCAAATCGGTTTTACAACTAATTATTTAGACGCACGCTCTTCAATTTATTGTACAGATGTTGGAAAAGTCACCCTTTCACCCATACTTCACGTAAATGCAGATGATGTTGAGGCTGTGGTTCACGCTATGCTTTTTGCTTTAGATTTTAGAATGGAATTTGGTCGCGACGTTTTTATCGATTTATTGGGTTATAGAAAATATGGACACAATGAAGGTGATGAACCTAGGTTTACACAACCAAAACTTTACAAGGCAATCTCCAAACATGATAATACTCGCGACATTTATGCAGAAGAGCTGATTGCGCAAGGCGTAATCGAAAAAGGGTATACCGATAAACTTGAGCAGGAATATAAAAATAAGTTGGAGGAAAGTTTAGAAAACTCCAGAAAAGAAGATAAAACCACGATTACCCCATTTATGCAAGATGAGTGGGAAGGGTATGAATATGCAGAAGAGGATAAAATGATGGAAACGGTCGACACGAAGTTTGACCTAAAAGAGCTTGATGAAATTGCTGAAGTAATCACGAAATTACCAGAAGATAAAAAATTCTTAAAGAAAATAGCCAAACTTGTTGAAGCAAGACACACAATGTATTTTGAAGATAACAAGCTTGATTGGGCTATGGGCGAATTACTTGCATACGGAACCCTTTTAAAAGAAGGTCACGATGTGCGAATGAGCGGACAAGATGTGGAGCGCGGAACTTTTTCGCACCGCCACGCAGTTATAAAAGTAGAGGATAGCGAAGAAGAAGTTGTGCTTTTAAACAATTTGAAAGGCGATCAAGGTGATTTTTATATTTACAACTCATTACTTTCGGAATATGGTGTTGTTGGTTTTGACTATGGTTATGCTATGGCAAGCCCCAATACACTTACAATTTGGGAAGCACAGTTTGGCGATTTTAGCAATGGGGCGCAGATAATGATAGATCAATATATTTCAGCAGCAGAAGATAAATGGAAGTTGCAGAATGGTTTAATAATGCTCTTACCTCATGGGTATGAAGGGCAGGGAGCTGAGCATTCTTCGGCTAGAATGGAACGTTACCTTCAACTTTGCGCAACAGATAATATGTTTGTGGCAGATGTAACAACACCAGCGAATCTTTTTCACCTTTTTAGAAGACAATTAAAAGTGAATTATCGCAAGCCGTTAATTGTATTTACGCCGAAGAGTTTGTTGCGCCATCCAAAAGTAGTTTCCACTAAAGAAGAATTTGCAAACGGAAGTTTCCAAATGGTAATTGACGATGCTGAAGTGAAAGTTGCAAAAGTGAAAACCTTGGTTTTTGTAACTGGAAAATTCTATTATGATTTGCTAGAGAAAAGAGAAGAATTAAAAAGAGATGATGTAGCGTTGGTTCGTGTGGAGCAACTGTTTCCATTACCAACGGATATAATGAAAAAAACAATTAAAAAATATAAAAATGCAGACGATGTGGTCTGGGCACAGGAAGAGCCTAAAAATATGGGTGCCTATTCACATATTATGATGCATTTTGAGGAAGCCAGAAATTTTAGGGTTTGCAGCAGAAAAATGTATGCAGCGCCTGCAGCTGGTAGCTCCGTAAGATCAAAAGCGCGACACGCTAAAGTTATTGAAAGCGTTTTCGATAAAAATATGGATTAGTTTTTCTAAAAATTTTTAAGAAAGACAAAAAGAAATTAAATTTAAAGAATTGTAAACTTGGGTTTATATTAAATAACAATACTATGGCATTAGAAATGAAAGTCCCCTCTCCGGGAGAGTCCATCACCGAAGTTGAAATAGCATCTTGGCTAGTAAAAGATGGCGATTATGTTGAAAAAGATCAAGCAATTGCTGAGGTGGATAGCGATAAAGCAACCCTAGAGCTTCCTGCCGAAGCCAGTGGTATCATTACTTTGAAAGCTGAAGAAGGAGATACGGTTGCCGTTGGAGATGTTGTTTGCATTATTGATACTGATGCCAAAAAACCTGGTGGAGATGATTCTTCAGATAAAAAGGAAGAGCCAAAAGAAAATACACCCAAAAAGGCGGATGCCAAAACACAAACCCCTTCAAAATCTTCTACTCCTAATCAAGAGCAGGATAAAAAAACATATGCCACAGGCTCACCTTCTCCAGCAGCCAAGAAAATTCTTGATGAAAAAGGAATGTCTTCAAAAGACATAAAAGGCAGTGGCCGCGATGGTAGGATTACTAAAGAGGATGCTTCAAATGCAACTCCTTCTATGGGAACGCCGGGAACTGGGAGCCGAGGTAGCGAACGCAAAAAACTTTCTATGCTTCGCCGAAAAGTAGCGGAGCGTCTAGTTTCAGCAAAAAATGAAACTGCAATGCTCACCACTTTCAACGAAGTGGATATGACCGCTATTTATGATTTGAGAAACCAATATAAAGAACAGTTCAAAGAAAAACATGGAGTAGGACTTGGTTTTATGTCATTTTTCACATTAGCAGTGGTTCGCGCACTGGAACTTTATCCAGACGTAAACTCTATGATTGATGGAGATTATATGATTACCTATGATTTTAAAGATATTTCCATTGCTGTTTCGGGACCAAAAGGATTAATGGTTCCCGTTATTAGAAATGCAGAAAATCTAAGTTTTAGAGGTGTAGAAGATGAAGTGAAACGACTTGCAATTAGAGCACGCGATGGGCAGATTACAGTTGATGAAATGACGGGTGGTACATTCACGATCTCTAACGGGGGTGTTTTTGGAAGCATGCTTTCCACACCAATTATTAATCCACCGCAGTCTGCAATTTTAGGAATGCACAATATTGTAGACCGAGCTATAGTTCGCGATGGTGGAATTGTAGTAGCGCCAGTAATGTATGTAGCGCTTTCTTATGATCACAGAATTATTGACGGCAAAGAATCGGTTGGATTTTTGGTTGCCATCAAAGAAGCTTTGGAAAGTCCTGAAGAGCTTTTAATGGATAACAATGTAAAACGAGCCTTGGAATTATAAATTCTATTAATTTATTGAAATAAAAAATCCGGCCAATGGCCGGATTTTTTTGGTTAGTTAGCTTAATATCTTCTTAATAAAAAATAATTGTATTAATTAGATTCAGTGAAATTATTAAAATGACCGAAATGATAAGAACAACAACCATTGGTTTTTTTGTGGTTGCCGAAGTAGCATACTCTTTTTCTTGATCTTCTATAAAGACTGAATCTTTCATATTGTAAATATCAGTCTTTTTATAGAAATATAAAATACGTGGTAACACGTAAATTTCGTGTTTTTACTTTTAAATATTTCTAAAGCAGCTTTTTATGATGTTCTTTCGCCCAGATAAGTAGACTGTTTGTTTTGGGTTCAATGTTGAGTTTTGTAATAATATTACTTCGGTGTTTTTCTACTGTGCGGTAAGAAATGAAGAGTTGCGATGCAATTTCTTTATTAGTCTTGTCTTGAGCTATTAACTTTAAAATCTTTTTTTCTGAAGGAGTAAGTGTGTTCAAATCGCTGTCTTCAAATAAAACAACACCAATAAGTTCTTTTATTTTTTCACTGAAAAAGGGAACCCCCTCAGTAACGGTTTTGATACAGTTTTCAATTTCCTCAAGAGCAAACTCTTTCAGAATATATCCAAAAATATTAAGCTCCTGTGCCTTTTGGTAGAGTTCTTTTTCTTTATGAAGGGTTATTAAAACTATTTTTGTTTCAATATCAATAGTTTTACATTTTTGAGCAATTTCAAGTCCGGACATATAGGGCATCTGAATGTCCAATATGGCAATGTCAGGTTCATTTTGAATTATTAAATTATATGCTTCCCTGCCGTCTTTGCCACTTCCCAATAAATTGAAACCTTTCTCAATTAAAAAATCGCTTAAACCTTTTAAAAGAAGTGGATGATCATCTGCAATAATAATGGATGGTGTAGTTTTAGTCATAAAGGAAATTGAAATTCAAGGATGGTGCCTGTGTCTTTTTTTGAGGTTACTTTCATTTGGCCTTTTAAAAATTTAGTGCGTTCTAAAAGTGTTTTTAAGCCCAAAGATTTTACATCTTGGTATTTTTCTGTAAAGTCAAAGCCCACCCCGTTGTCACGGATTGAAATAAGAATATTGTTTGTGAATTTTTTCACGGAAACCTTGCCCGCTTCGGCGTGTGCATGTTTCAGTATATTACTGAGACTTTCTTGAATAATTCTATAAATATTTACCTCGTCTTCTTTTGAAAATATATCGTCAATATTGTCAATTTCGGCTGAAATGAAAAGTGTTGTATTTTCGTCTATTAAATTAATAGTGTATTCAATTGCTTTAGTGATGCCTAGTTCCTGAAGTTGGAAAGGGTGCAGGTCTCGGGAAATGGTACGTATTTCTTCTATAGTATAATCCACCATCTTTTTTGTATCCTCATCACCGCTTGCAATAAGTTTGTTTTTGATAACCAATAGTTGCTGGCCAATACCGTCGTGTAGATCTTTTGATATTCTTCTTCGTTCTCCTTCCTGTGAAACCAGTAATTCTTGACTGAATTTTTCCTGTAAAATTTTATTACTTTTTAAATGTCTTTGATTACGGTATAACAATATTACCCCAAATCCCAACAAAATTGCAATTCCTCCAAAAAGCATTGCTTTCTTGAAACTTTCATTGTCCTTTTCAAGCAAGGTAATGTTTGATGTCTTTTCAACCAGTTCCTTTTCTTTTTTTTCTGTTTCGTACAGCGTTTGATAATAAGCAAGTGCGTTTGCGGTACTTCTATTGTAGATAGAATCTTTTATGGCGTTAGAAGCTTGGTTATATTCCACGCTTTTTTTATAATCGCCTACTTCAAAATATATTTCAGACAAAAAGGAATAAGAGCCCATTATTTCGTCTTCCATGCCTAATTTTTTAGCAACATCCAGTTTTTCCTTTGCGAGAGCTAATGCTTCGTCATACTTTCCTGTAGATTGCAGATATTTGGCCTTTCCGCCAAGATAGTTGAGCATGGCAGAAGGATTTCTGGAAAAATCAAAATCCAGATTTTCTATGAGATCCAAATGTTTTTTTGCTTCTATAATTTGATTGTGTTCACAATAGTATTCAATAAGACGTGAGTGGATGCCTATAAAAATAGATTTATCTGAAGCTTTTTTATCAAAAAGTTTTTCTGCTAAAAGCAGTGATTTATACTCCAAATCACGCTCGTTCATCTTTTTGTAATCCAATGCTTGATTATAATATTCGTTTGGTAAAAATGAATTTAGGTTTAAACCCTTCATCTTTTCAATAAGAGCATTTCTCTCTTTCATGGCTTTTTCATAAAAACCATTCATACTGAACATAGTGATGACGCCTTCCTGTGCAAAAACCATATAGGTGTATTCCTTTTTGGCCTCGTAAATGGTATAAGCTTCTGTGAAATCTTCACCAGCCAAAACAAATTTTCCCAATTGTGAATTTGCTTGACCCCTAAAAAGATAAGTGTCCGCTATATTTAAAGAATCTATGGACGAAAAATTTTTAAGAGCGAGATTATAGTCTTCAATCGCTTTTTTGAGATCAACTTTTGTGTTGGCTTTTCCGCGTTTTATGTAGAGTCCTCCTAGCAATAGGCTGTCTTTTATCTTGTACTTTCGGGCGAGCACACTATTTATTATTGTTATCGCATTTAGCGGATCGTTTGCATAATTGGTAAGAGGATTCTGAAGATTCATTGCCTTTTTGGCGGCCCACTCAATGCTGTCTATTTCCTGAGCCAAACTTATATATTCAAGGCTATAATTAATAAAATATTCTGGATTTGTTGAAAAAGTTCGAATTAACAGGCTGTCCAATGCTGCTAATTTTAGGGATTTGTCACGAGTTGTGTTTACAATTTTTTCAAAATATGAAACATCTTGGCAGTATCCTGAGAGAGGATAAAGTGTAATTATAAAAAGTAAAACCAATAATTTTTTCAATACCGCTGAATTATCTGGAGTGAAGATAAAAGTACTTAAATTATTGGAAATAAACCATATCTGAAAAGCATTCTATTTTAAGTAAAAACAATTTCTGCCATAATCAATCACTGCTCGGTGCTGTTTTAAAAAATCTGCGCCAATAATACCATGCACAGGTTTTTCATTTACTTGTGAAAGTGCTTCGTTAACATGCGAGAGGTCAAAAAGCACAAAATCCATATTTTTTATTTTCCAGTTCTTTATGCTGAACACATTTCCTCTAGAAAGCATGGTTTCCATATTTACAGCACCAGCTCCCGCGGCTTTAATGATACTTTCTTCGCTTATCAACAAAAAATGGGCGCTATCAGTAAAGCCTACACAACTTGTGGAAGCGCCTGTATCCAGTATAAAATCGCCCAAAACACCATTTATTTTTGCTGAAAAAAGATAGTGGCCCGTAGCAAGCATTTTCAGTGGAACACGATAAAATTCTTGAGCTTCAATAAATTCGCGTAATTGCATCAACTTTTTTGTGTAAAGATAGTAAACAAAATAAGTAGCTTTGCACCTATGTTGACAGACACACACACACATTTGTATAGCGATGCCTTTGCCGAAGACCGCAAAGAAATGATGCAGCGCGCTTTTGATAAAGATGTAAAACGTTTTTTCATTCCAGCTATAGATTCCGCTTATACAGAATCCATGTATGCTTTGGAAAAGGAATATCCAGAAAATGTTTTTTTAATGATGGGCTTGCACCCAACTTCAGTAAAAGAAAATTTTGTGGAGGAATTGGCACATGTTGAGGAACAATTCAAAAAAAGAAACTTTTATGCGGTGGGCGAAATAGGCATTGATCTTTATTGGGATAAATCTACTTTGGAAATCCAAAAAATAGCTTTCAGAAGGCAAATTCAATTGGCAAAGAAGTTTAAATTGCCCATTGTCATTCACTGCCGCGATGCGTTTGATGAAATTTTTGAAGTGCTAGAAACCGAGAAAAGTGAGGATCTCTTTGGAATCTTTCACTGTTTCACTGGAACTTTTGAACAGGCAGAAAAAGCAATCTCTTATAATATGAAACTGGGCATTGGCGGTGTTGTTACCTTCAAAAATGGAAAAATTGATACTTTCTTGAACCAAATTCCTCTAGAGAACATCGTTTTGGAAACAGATTCGCCCTATCTTGCCCCAGCGCCTTTCCGCGGAAAACGCAATGAAAGCAGTTATTTGGAATTGGTTTCTAAAAAGCTTTCGGAGATTTACAATGTCTCGGAAGAAGAAATAGCGCACATAACCACTAAAAATTCAAAAGCAGTTTTTGGTATATAAAAAGGCATAATAAATATGACAAAAAAACCAAACATACTCCTTATATATACCGGCGGAACTATCGGGATGATAAAAGATTTTGAAACAGGCGCACTGCGCAATTTCAATTTTAATGAATTGTTGAATCATATCCCCGAACTTAAACTGTTGGACTGCCACATTACAACCACTACATTCCCAAAGCCTATAGATAGTTCCAATATGAATCCAAAGTATTGGATAGATATTGCAACAATTATTGAAGATAACTATGAAAAAATGGACGGCTTTGTAGTACTTCACGGCAGTGATACCATGAGTTACACAGCTTCAGCCTTGAGTTTTATGTTGGAGAATTTAGGCAAACCCGTCGTTTTCACAGGTTCGCAATTACCCATTGGGGATTTAAGAACAGACGCAAAAGAAAATTTAATTACCTCAATACAGATTGCTTCACTTCAGGAAAAAGGAGTTTCAAAAATTGCTGAAGTTTGTCTGTATTTTGAATACAAATTATATAGGGCAAACAGAACAACGAAAATAAACGCAGAACATTTTGAAGCTTTCGCCTCGCTAAATTATCCAGATTTGGTGCAAAGTGGCGTTCATTTAGTTGTAAATAATGAAGCTCTTTACCGCCCTAACCGGAGAAAAAAGTTAAAAGTCCACAAAATGTTGGAGCGGAATATTCTCTTGGTAAAAATGTTTCCAGGAATAGATGAAGCAACCATAAAATATCTTTTTGAATACCCAGAAATAAAAGGATTGGTGCTTGAAACCTACGGAAGCGGAAACGTTACCAATGCAGAATGGTTTATAAATTCACTCAAAAAAGTAATAAAAAAAGGAATTCCTGTAATCAATGTAACGCAATGTTCTGGCGGAAGTGTGAATATGGGGCTTTATGAAACTAGTACAGAACTTAAAAAAATAGGTGTTATAAGCGGGAAAGACTGCACTACTGAAGCTGCTTTGGCAAAATTAATGTATTTGTTAGGACAAAAAATTTCGGCTAACAGCTTCAAAACCATATTCGAAACCTCTTTGCGTGGAGAAATGCAATAAATTAACCTCTTAAATAATTTTATAGCGTTGTTTTTTTTTTGATATTTGGCACTCCATTCAAAAAATGGCTGAAATTAATAGAGAGGTGGCCGAGCGGTCGAAGGCGCACGCCTGGAAAGCGTGTATACGCCACAAGCGTATCGAGGGTTCGAATCCCTTCCTCTCTGCAACAAACTTTTAGTTTATTATAACACTCGATTATATAGAGTCAATTAATATTCTTGCAGATTAACTAAATTATTTTATATCTTTAAACCTTTAACTAAAAACAAACTTTAAGTCGATAGCAATGAAAAAATTATTTTCTATTATGGCGGTTGCCGCAATCGTTTTTGTAGGCACGTTAAACGCGAACGCTGCAACAGCGCAAACTTTGCCAACCAGTTCACAAGCTCTGGTAACAGCAGCTACAGTTTCTATTATTCAAGATGAAACGGCTCCAGCTGCCGAACCTGCAAAAGGATTTCACCAAGAGTTAAAAGATCGTTTCGTAGAAGGTGGTCCCGGATTTATGGGGATCGTTCTATTGTGTTTAATTCTTGGATTGGCAATTGCTATTGAAAGAATTATATACCTTAATCTTTCTACAACAAATACCCAAAAATTGGCTCAGGATGTTGAAGACGCTTTAAACAGTGGTGGTATTGAAGCTGCTAAAGAAGTGTGCAGAAACACAAAAGGTCCTGTTGCCTCAATCTATTATCAAGGCCTAGATCGTGCCCACGAAGGTATTGACATTGCTGAAAAGGCAGTTGTTGCATACGGTGGTGTACAAATGGGACAATTGGAAAAGAACGTTTCTTGGATATCCCTTTTTATTGCATTGGCTCCAATGCTTGGTTTCATGGGTACAGTAATCGGGATGATTATTGCATTTGATAAAATTCAGGCAGCGGGTGATATGAACCCTTCTCTTGTGGCAGGTGGTATTAAAGTAGCACTTTTAACAACCGTATTCGGTTTGATCGTGGCTATTATACTTCAAATTTTCTATAATTATATTATTGCTAAAATTGATAGTATCGTTAACAGTATGGAAGACGCTTCTATCACTTTGATCGACATGTTGTTCGACTACAAAACAAAAAACAAAATCTAAAATAAACCACAAGATGGCATTACATAAAATTTTAAAAATAGTAGCATTGCTTCTTAGCGTTGCAGGGATTATTTTTCTTGCAATGATCATCGCTAAAGGTGATACGGCTGTAACTGCAACTGGTGAAGGAGTTGATGGTTTCTTGTATGTTGCTTATATAACATTTGCTATTACAATTGTTTTTGTTCTATTCTTCGTAATAAAAGGAATTTTCGAAGGAAACATCAAAAATACGCTGATATCAGTAGGGGCTTTTCTACTTATAGGAGTTATATCATACGTTTTAGCAGATGGAAATGCAATGGAATTGCAAGATGGCTCGACCATTTCAGCAAGTGGTTCAAAATGGGTTGGAACAGGATTATATGCTTTTTATATATTAGCAGTAATAGCTGTTGGAGCAATGGTTTTCAGCGGAATTAAAAAAGTAACTAAATAATGGCAAGAAGAGCAACACCCGAAGTAAACGCAGGGTCTATGGCGGACATCGCTTTCCTACTACTTATCTTTTTCTTGGTAACAACTACCATTGAAAAAGACAAGGGTATCGCGAGACAGTTGCCGCCAAAGGAAGATGTTGTTGACCCGCCAAAAATCAAAGAAAAAAACTTGTTTATTGTAAATGTAAACAGGAACGATCAATTGTTGGTTGAGGAAGAATTGATGGAACTCAAAGATCTTCGTCAGGCCGCAATCGCTTTTCTTGATAATGGAGGAGCATCATCTGGAAGCCCAGAATATTGCAATTATTGCAAGGGTAAAAGAAATCCAGAATCTTCAGATAACCCAGATAAAGCTGTAATTTCTGTACAGAACGACAGGCTTACTTCTTACAAGATGTATATTGCTGTACAGAATGAATTGGTAGCAGCATATAACTTTTTGAGAGATAGAGAGTCACAAAGGCTTTATGGATGGAAGTTTACTGAAAAGACCAAAGATCTTGATGAAGGAAAAATAAAAGGAGAAGCAACTAAAGAAGCACTTCAGAAACAATTAGAAGAAGTTCAAAAATTATTTCCTTTAAAACTCTCTGAAGCAGAACCTAAAAAATCTGGACAATAACAATAAGAGTATGTCAAAATTCACAAAGAAAAAAAGCAACGAATTACCTCCCGTAAACACAGCATCCCTTCCGGATATTGTATTTATGTTACTATTCTTTTTTATGGTGGTAACAGTATTGCGTGATGACAATTTGCTTGTTCAGAACAAATTGCCAAAAGCAGATCAGGTTGAGAAATTGAAAAAAGATCGATCTGTATATATTTATGCAGGAAAACCAAGTTCCAGATATGTGGACAAATATGGTTCAGAGCCTAAAATACAGATTGGTGATAAATACACTGATATTACCAATATTAAGTTTGCATTAACCGAAGCACGAGAAAAACTACTTCCTGAACTACAGGATAAAGTAATGGTTGCGCTTAAGGTTGATGAAAAGACAAATACTGGGATGGTTACAGACATTAAACAGGAATTACGTGATCTTAATATGTTGAAGATTATTTATATTACCACTCCTGGAAATGAAATAAACCAATAGACTGATTATTCGATTTTAATTTGAAAACGCCTTGCTCCTAGGTTTCGGGATCAAGGCGTTTTTTTTTGCTTATTTTGAAAATACATTTATCTTTATAGGTATGCAAAAGGTGTTTAAATTATGTGTTACCATATTTTTAGGCTTTGTTTCCTTTAATGGAATAGCCCAAGATACCATTCAGCCCGCTGTCGCTGATTCCTTATATAGAGAAGATCAGTTTTATGTAGGTGTTACCTATAATGTGCTTTTAAACCTTCCTTCAGGAGCAAGCATTCGTGGACTTTCCGGAGGATTTCAGTTTGGTTTTTTACGCGATATGCCCATTAATGAAAAACGCACAATTGCTGTCGCTCTTGGTGGTGGTATATCTATAGATCAATTTGGACAAAACCTTTTAATAGGGGAAACTCCTAATGGTGAAACAATATTTCGTGTTTTAAATAATGTAGAATATACTCGAAATCGTTTTAATACGGCCGTAGTTGAAGCTCCCATTGAGTTAAGATGGAGAAGCTCTACTCCTACAAACTATAAATTTTGGAGAGTTTATGCCGGTTTTAGAGTTGGATATGCTTATTGGTATAAAGCCACCTTTAAACAGTCTGGAAATAATATTAGCCAAACAAAAATTCCAGAATTTGATAGGCTTCGCATGGCTGCTACATTAAGCCTTGGGTATAATACTTTTAATTTTTTTGCATCTTATAGTATTAACCCTTTCTTCAAAGATGCAATAACAACAGATGGTGAAAAAGTAGATTTTAGAACCCTTAAAGTTGGTTTGATGTTCTATATTCTATAACCAATTATTGAAAAGAATCAACTGGGGTAATGTCCCCAATAAAATGCCAATCCCGAGTTCTGGATATGTATGCGAATCATTCTCTAATCGCGAAGATGCAACCCAGCCATTTACAAATAGAAAAAAGCTTATTGAGATCAAAAGATTTATTTTGAAATGGGCGCTTAATCCAATGATGAACATTAAAATACCGGCAACTCCCATTTGGTGCAAACTCACTTTAACTTTAAAAAACACCAGTACTAATGCACTAAATGCTGAAAATAAAATACCGACAAAAAAGTTATAAAGTTCGGGATCGTCATACGGATCAAAAACCATTTTAATGATAAGCAACAGAAGAATGCATTGAATCATCAATGGAAACTTGCGTTCGTTTACTTCCTTTAAATAAATGGTTTCAACAACTCTTAAGTTTTTAAGGAGAAAAAATATAACAATTGGGATTAGAATAGTTATAATAATAATTGCAAAAATATTTACACGCACCAATTGAAAATCTAAATATCGCGGTGTAACTATAAAATAAAGAATGGTTCCAAAAAGTGGAATCAATAGTGGATGAAAAATATAGGAAGCAGCTTTAAGAAATAGTCTCATTAAATTTCCTTTCTAAGCCGTGCTACTGGCAAGTCTAATTGTTCCCTATATTTTGCAATGGTGCGTCGTGCAATAGGATATCCTTTTTCTAATAAAATCTTAGCTAATTTATCATCTGTAAGCGGCTTTCTTTTGTTTTCTTCGGAAATGGTTATCTCTAGAATTTTCTTGATTTCCTTTGTCGAAACATCTTCCCCCTGATCATTTTTCATTGACTCACTAAAAAATTCCTTTATCAACTTTGTTCCGTAGGGTGTGTCTACATATTTACTATTCGCAACTCGTGAAACAGTTGAAACGTCCATATGAATTTCATCTGCAATATCTTTCAATATCATGGGTCTCAGCTTGCGCTCATCACCCGATAAAAAGAATTCTTCCTGATAGTGCATAATTGCATTCATAGTCACAAAGAGCGTCTGCTGGCGTTGTTTAATAGCGTCTATAAACCATTTTGCAGCATCCAGTTTTTGCTTAATAAACATCACAGCATCTTTTTGCGCTTTAGATTTATCTTTCGATTCTTTGTAGCCCTTCAACATATTTGTATAATCGTGGCTCACATGAAGTTCGGGAGCGTTTCTTCCGTTTAAAGTTAAATCCAATTCGCCATCAACGATCTTTATTGCAAAATCGGGAACTACATGTTCTACAATTCTATTGTTTCCCGAATAGGTTCCGCCAGGTTTAGGATTAAGTCCTTCAATTTCATGAATAGCATCGCGCAGTTGATCTTCAGTAATATCAAACTTTTGAATAAGCTTTTTGTAATGCTTTTTGCTGAAATGATCAAAAGAGTCTTCTATAATCTCAATTGCCAAAGCAACAGCTGGATTATGCTCTTTTCGCTCTAACTGAATCAATAAACACTCTTGAAGATCACGAGCCGCCACACCCGCAGGATCCAACTCTTGAACTATTTTTAGCACTTTTTTAACCTTCTCTATTGTAGTGTAAACATTTTGTGTGAAAGCCAAGTCATCAACGATATCCTGAAGCTCGCGACGTATATAGCCGCTTTCATCAACACTGCCAACCAAAAAGGTTGCTATCTCCTCTTCCTCATCGTCCATGCGATACGTGCTCAATTGTTGCATCAAATTCTGGGTGAACGAAGTCCCTGCGGCATAAGGCATTTGCCGTTCCTCATCATCTGCGCTGTAGTTATTTGCCGAAAGCTTGTAACTTGGCACTTCGTCATCGCTTAAGTAATCGTCAACGTTTATATCCGTTTCTATTACTTCGTTGCCTTCGTCATAATTATCGTCAAACTCGTCGTTGTTAAATTCATCATCAAACTCATCGCTTTCCTCTTTTCCGCCCTCCAAAGCTGGATTTTCCTCTAATTCTTGAGAAATACGCTGCTCAAAGGCTTGCGTGGGCAATTGTATCATCTTCATCAACTGTATCTGTTGAGGCGATAATTTTTGAGAAAGTTTAAAATTTAATTGCTGCTTTAACATGGTTCTATTTACTACCTCATAAAGTTAAAAAAAACCAGCTACTAAAATAATGAAGTAACCAGTTTTAATACAATCTTATGTTATTTTGATTAGAATTCTGCGTTGCCGGGAGTTCTTGGGTAAGGAATTACATCCCGAATGTTGCCCATTCCTGTAGTAAACTGAACCAAACGCTCAAAACCAAGTCCAAAACCACTGTGCACAGCTGTTCCAAACTTGCGAAGATCCAAATACCAATACAATTCTTTTTCGTCAATGTTCATGGTCTTCATTTTTTGTAGCAACACATCATAACGTTCTTCACGTTGTGAACCGCCAACAATTTCTCCAATCCCTGGAAAAAGTACGTCCATTGCACGAACGGTTTTACCGTCATCATTTAAACGCATATAAAAGGATTTTATATTTGCGGGGTAATCAAAAAGAATGACCGGACATTTAAAGTGCTTTTCAACCAAAAATCGCTCGTGCTCGCTTTGAAGATCTGCACCCCATTCATCAATAATATATTTGAATTTTTTCTTTTGGTTTGGCTTGGAGCGTTTTAAAATTTCTATCGCTTCAGTATAGCTTACCCGTTTAAAATTGTTTTCCAGTATAAAACGAAGTTTTTCACGAAGATTCATTTCGCTGCGTTCGTCCTGGGGCTTGTTCTTTTCTTCTTCAAGCAAACGGTTTTCAAGAAATTCAAGATCATCGGCACAGTTTTCTAAAGCGTAGTTTACTACATACTTTATAAAATCTTCCGCTAAATCCATGTTCGCATCCAAATCATTGAAAGCAACTTCTGGCTCAATCATCCAAAATTCTGCCAAGTGGCGACTCGTGTTTGAGTTTTCGGCCCTAAAAGTTGGACCGAAAGTATAAACTTTGCCAAGCGCCATTGCATAGGTTTCAGCTTCCAATTGGCCGCTAACCGTAAGATTGGTTTCTTTTTCGAAGAAATCTTCTTTATAATTTACATTTCCGTTTTCATCAAGCGGCGGATTTTTAGCATCCAAAGCTGAAACGCGAAACATTTCCCCAGCACCCTCCGCATCACTTCCCGTAATGATGGGCGCGTGCATATAGTTAAATCCGTTTTTCTGAAAATATTCGTGAACCGCGAAAGCCAGTTTAGAACGCGTTCGCATCACGGCGCCAAATGTATTGGTGCGGATTCGCAAATGGGCTTGCTCGCGCAACGTTTCCAACGAATGTCTTTTTGGTGAAAGGATAGTAAGTTTAACATCTTCCGGATTTGCTTCTCCTAAAATAGTCAATTTTGAAACCTGTATTTCCACCGTTTGGCCCTGTCCTTGGCTTTCTACTAAAATACCAGAAACTTCAATTGCAGCACCAACGGTTATTTTTTTTAGAATTTCTTCTTCAAAATTTTCAAAATCCACTACACATTGTAGCGTTTTTATGGTAGATCCGTCATTTAAAGCTATGAACCTGTTGCTTCTAAAAGAGCGTACCCAACCGCTAACAATTACATCGTGATGGGTCGGTTCGGTTTTCAACAATTCATCTATAGTCTTGTCTTGCATGGTCGTTTTTTAAGAAGAGCAAATATAATTTTTTTAATTCTGAATTGAGAATTATGAAACATCTTCTTCATCATCCGTCAAAATCTCGATTGCAGGTTTTTTCATCGTTTCCTTATTTGCAATACTTCTTTCTAGCGAAAGTAGAAGCGTTGGAAGGAGTAAAAGATTGGAAAGCATCGCAAAAAGTAACGTCATTGAGACCAATGCCCCTAAAGCCACTGTGCCTCCAAAACTGGAAATAGTAAACACTGAAAATCCAAAGAAAAGCACTATTGAAGTATAAAACATGCTTACCGTGCTCTCGCGGAGTGCTGCATATACAGACTTCTTTATTTTCCAGTTGTTGGCTATCAGTTCTTGTCTGTATTTTGCGAGGAAGTGAATAGTATCATCCACCGATATTCCAAACGCAATGCTAAATACCAAAATAGTAGACGGTTTTATGGGAACGCTTACAAAACCCATTACCCCAGCCGTTATAATTAATGGAAGAAGATTTGGAATCAACGAAATTAAAATCATTTTAAAACTTCGGAACATCCACGCCATAAATAAAGCAATTAAGAAAATGGCTAGTGAAAGCGAAAGGATTAAATTATTTACCAAATAATGCGTTCCTTTTTGAAAAACCAATGCTTTTCCAGTAACCGAAACATTATAACGCTCTGGCGGGAAAACCTTATTTATTTCCTTATGAAGATCTTCTTCAATATTGTTAAACCTATCTGGCTTGGTGTCTTTCATAAATGTGGTAATACGGGCAAACTGTCCCGTGCTGTCCACATAGCTATTCAATAGGTTGGTGTTTGTGTTGCTGCTTTTTGCGTAACTAAGTATAAAATTCTTTTCTTGGCTATTTGGAAGTTGGTAGTATTCCGGATTGCCGTTATAATAGGCCTGCTTGGAATATTTCACTAATTCTACCACAGAAAGCGGTTTCGCGAACTCAGGAATTTCTTTAATATGGTCCTGCAGTTCGTCAATACGTTTTAGAGTGGCTAGGCTCATCACGCCTTTTGGTTTTTTTGTATCCACCATTATTTCTAAGGGCATAATGCCTTCGTATTCCTTTTCAAAAAAGCGGATATCGTCAAAAAAACCAGTGTTTTTCGGCATATCCTCAATTAGACTTCCCGAAATTTTTATGTTGAAAATTCCAATAATACTTACACAAAGAAGAAGAACAGCCATAATATAGATCGTGATACGGCGCTCTTTTACCATGCACTCTATCCAATTTACAAATTTGTTGATCCACGTTTTGTTCAAATGTTTTAGGTGCTTGTCTTTCGGCACCGACATAAAGCTGTAAATAATGGGGATGATAAGCAAACTCAATAAAAAGATAGCTACAATGTTGATTGAAGCCACAATACCAAATTCACTCAGCAGTTCACTCTTCACCAAAATAAAAGTGGCAAAACCTGAAGCCGTGGTTAAGTTAGTCATCAAGGTGGCGTTACCCACTTTTGTGATGACGCGTTGTAATGATTTAGCTTGGTTTCCGTGTAATTTTATCTCCTGCTGATATTTATTGATGAGGAATATACAGTTTGGAATTCCAATCACGATTATCAAAGGAGGGATTAAAGCCGTTAGTACTGTAATTTCATAATGCATCAGTCCTAAAAATCCGAAAGCCCACATCACCCCAATAATTACAGTACACATAGAAATAAAGGTAGCGCGCCAAGAGCGGAAAAAGAAGAAAAATATAAGCGAAGTAACAAAAAGTGCTCCGGCAATAAAAAGTCCAATTTCATCAATAATGCTTTGCGAATTCAGCGTACGAATGTAGGGCATTCCGGATGTATGAACTTTAACGCCCGTTTCTTCCTCAAATTTTTTGATTAGCGGAATCAAATCCTCAATCACAAAATCCTTTCGTGCAGCAGTATTTACAATGTCCTTTTTCATATAAATGGCCGAGCGGATGCTCTGCTTGTCTGGACTGTAAATTAGTCCGTCGTAAAAAGGAAGTTTGTTGAATAGCTCGTCTTTATATTCCGCAAGATTTGCATCCGTAAAAACGGAATCTTTTATAAAAGGGACGAGTTCAAAACCTGTGGTATCAATTTTCTTTTCAAGTTTTTGAAGATTGCCTACTGAAAGCGTAAGCTCTACCTCATTGAATTTTGCAATATCTTTTGAAAGTTGGTTCCAAGCTGCAAACTTTTTGGGCGTAAAGATGGAGGAATCTTTCACCCCCATAACAATCAGGTTGCCCTCTTCGCCAAAATGAGAAAGAAATTGATCGTATTCAAGATTGATGGGATGATCATCTGGCAGCAGATTGGCTTCGGTATATGTGAAGCGCATATTTTTCCACTGAAGTGCTAGCAGTACGGTGATAACTGCAATAACTATTAAAATCACGGTACGATTCCGTAAAATAAAGCGGGCCACCCAGCCCCAAAACCCAATGCTGAAAAGTTTGTTCAAAGCAATTTTTTATAGAATTAGCAAAGGTAAGTATTCCCAATTAGTGGGGGATTTATTTTGTGTGGTATTTTAAAAGGTGAAAGCATAACAAACCCTTTTTGTAGCTTTACAAACAAAAAAATAGATATGCATGTTGCATATAAAAATTAATAATTATAAACCACTCAATTTCATAACACAAAACAAATGGAAATTTTAGAATGGATACAGAATTGGTTTAAGAATAATTGTGACGGCGATTGGGAACAGGGTGAAGGTATTCAAATCACAACTTTGGACAACCCTGGGTGGGAAGTTGAAATTGATATATCAAACACTTCAATAGCGAATATTAATATTGAATGGATACTTAACGAAAATGGAGCACACGATTGGTATGGTGTAAAAATTGAGAACCAAAAATTTAACGCTTCTGGCGATGCTGGAAAACTAAAATTTTTATTAGAGTTATTTAAAGAGATGATTGAGAAAATTGAAAATTAATACAATTGTCAACAACTCACAACTGGGAACGCAGAACCGATTAAATCTTCAAATAAAAAGTAAACTTAAAAGAAATGTTATCCGAGAACCTTGGTAGATTGTAGTAGCCATAGCGATAGGCAGCACTAAGGCCAAAGCCAAAAAGAATCTTGTTCACCTCAAAACCGCTTTCGTTATAAAGATGTTCCAACGTATTAAAAGGGATGCCGAAATGACGGTCAGTATTTGCCATATCACCCCAAGCGTGGCGTGTAATTAACACGAGTTCTGGTTTCCACTTCTCGGTAAGTTTAAAACGTCTAAGACTATGCTTTACTTGCAAAGTTGTCAATTTATCTGAAAAAAATTCGCCAAAATACATTGTCTCAAAACTCTGTACTCCAGCTACAGAAAAACGTTGTAAAATTTCATCTTTTGTTGGCTGATTGGGGTAGGAGTGAAACAAATGTGTTAAAGGCACATCGCCCGTGGCCAGTGTACCTTCTAAAAGAATATTGGTGGAAGATAAATCGGTACGTTTTATATAATAGTCTAACTTCAAACCAAATTTGGTATAGTTGAAATCACTGCCTGCAACGTCTTTAAATCCTTGTGTAATCTGTGCACTAATCTTAGGAAAACCGTCAAAATATTCCTTGGTGCCATCTTCATTGGTGAAAAAATTCGTCTTCGGACTTATCCTTAAAGAAACTGTGGCCTCAGCTAACTGATAATCTTTATATGGTCTCCCATCTTTTATAAAATAATAGCTCTCAATATTCTCCACATTGCTATGCTCCACCCGAAATTCACTAAGTATTTTTGGAGAAAGCTCGCTTGTAATGTTTGCGTACCATTTTCGGTATTTGTAAAATTGAATGATATTAACCAGTCTTGGTTCAAAAATAGAATATACGCGGGCATCGGTTAGAAAATCAAAAGTTCCAATTTCCTTTATGTCATCAACGTAATACACACTTAACCAGGCTTTCTTTTCTTTATTAACGCGGGCACTGGCACCTAAACTATATTTTAGGGCTTTGTCCTTAAAACCATAAGCCACATAACCTCCCAGTTTGTATTTTTCAAAAAGTTTGTCATTGGTTAAGCCGCCAATTCCCAAACGAAATGATTCGTAATTGTTATATTTTATTAAGGTTTTAAGATCAATATCAAAAAAACCAACAGGGTAATAACCTGATGAAAGTGGATGTTCTTTTTTGTCGGCAACACTTGAAATGGAATCTTTATCAGTTTGTATTGCTGGCTCTTGTGCAACAACATAAAAACCAAGGCTAAAAAAAACAAGAAAAAGAAGTTTTCGCATTCGGAAAGGTGAGTTTTAAGTAGCTTAAATGTAAAAATAAAGCGGCTGTTATGCCGCTTTATTGTATTTAGTTTAACGAAAATTGCATTACACAGTCATTATTTCTTTTTCTTTTTTAGCCAAGATTTCATCAATTTTTTTAATGTGCTGATCGGTCATTTCTTGAATGTCCTCTTCAAGACTTTTCTTTAAATCTTCTGAAATTTCCAGTACTTTTAAATCATTATTGGCATTTTTGCGATCGTTGCGAACGCCTATTTTTGCTTCTTCACCAGCAGCTTTGGCCTGTTTAGCCAAGTCTCTCCTTCGTTCCTCAGTTAATGGAGGAACGCTTATAATTACGCTTTCTCCGTTATTCATAGGGTTGAAGCCAATATTAGCAAGATGGATTCCACGTTCTATTTCTGGTATCATTCCTTTTTCCCAAGGCTGAATGGTGATGGTCATCCCGTCTGGCGTGCTCACGTTTGCCACTTGGCTTAAGGGGGTTTGACTTCCGTAATAATCAACCATTACGCCACCAACCATTGATGGTGAAGCTTTTCCAGCGCGAATGTTTATTAATTCTTTTTCTAAATGTTTTAACGCGTTATCCATTGCCTCACGCGTACCATCAATTATAAAATCTATTTCGTCTTCCATAGGTTTCAAAATTCAACCCTTCGATTTCGCTCAGGGTGACAGGTTAAATATATTTTTTACAAATTCACTTTAGTGCCAATTTTTTCTCCGGAAACAACTTTTAAAAGATTTCCTTTAGTATTCATATCGAAAACTATAATGGGCAATTCGTTTTCCTGACTTAAGGTGAAAGCTGTGGTGTCCATTACTTTCAAGCCTTTCTGCAACACATCTTCAAAACTGATAAAATCAAATTTTGTTGCCTGTTTGTCTTTTTCGGGATCGCTTGTGTAAATTCCATCTACGCGGGTTCCTTTCAAAATTACATCGGCACCAATTTCAATTGCTCGCAAAACGGCTGCAGAATCTGTTGTAAAATAAGGATTTCCAGTTCCGCCACCAAAAATAACCACGCGCCCTTTTTCTAAATGGCGGATAGCTTTCCTGCGAATAAATGGTTCTGCAACTTCGTTAATATTTATAGCACTCTGCAAACGTGTTGGCACATCTTCATTCTCTAATGCGCTTTGCAGTGCAAGGCCGTTTATCACGGTTGCAAGCATCCCCATATGGTCGCCCTGCACACGATCCATGCCGCTGCTGGCCCCAGACAAACCTCTAAAAATGTTACCCCCTCCAATAACAATGGCCACTTCCACACCTTTTTCAGTGATCTGTTTTATTTCGTGGGCGTATTCTTGAAGGCGAATGGGATCAATACCATACTGTTGATTGCCCATTAAGGCTTCGCCGGACAATTTTAGAAGAATTCTTTTATAATGCATAGTTTGGGTTTGTTGGGGCAAAAATAAAGAAAAATATTGATGCGGTGGAAGGAAATAAAAAACTAGTTGCTTACAAGAAATATCTATTAAATAAAAAAAATAGATTTCGTGATGACATTTTATAAGTTTTTACGATGTGATAGTGTAGACTATTAATCCTTAAAATTTCATATTATGAGAACAACATTATTTTATTTGTTTTTTGGAATATCAACAGTGATGATTTCCCAAAATACAGGAAGACGAACCCCGTTAAATAATCCCACACTTCAATTGACAAAAATAGAGAAGACAGAGTGCATTACTGCTTCGCAGCGACAAGAAGTGCGGCAACAAATTGCTTTAAATAAGCATGCAATAATTCAACAAAACCCAAATGCATTTCAGCGAAAAGGTAACTCGCCATTATTTATTATGCCCCTACGTGCTAAAGCAGGGTTTGGTGACTATGGGTATTATATTGTTAATAATCAAGTGGATCACGATTTAACGCCTAATGGACACTTGCTGGATTATGAATGTGGCGAACGGACTTATGATTGGGTAAACGGGAATCACGAAGGTACAGACTATGTGCTTTGGCCTTACCCTTGGAAGCGGATGCAAGAGGAAATTATGGAAGTAGTTGCTGCCGCCCCTGGAACGATTATAGATAAACGCGACGGCAATTTCGATTTGAATTGTGTAAACAACGGCAACCCGCTATGGAATGGAATTATTATAGAACATGCAGATGGCTCGCAAGCTTGGTATTGGCATTTTAAAGATGGCGCCATAACCACTAAAAATATTGGTGATACAGTTGCCGAAGGTGAATATTTAGGTGCTGCGGGAAGTTCTGGCAGTAGTACCATTCCCCATTTACATTTTGAAGTGTATGATGCAAGCAATAATTTAATAGATCCTTATGAGGGCTCGTGTAATAACATGAATGCAGACTCTTGGTTTGTTGATCAACCAGATTACTTTGTGCCTTCAATAAACCGGCTTTCAACCCATAATTCTGCAAATTTTGATACGGATTGTGGTGTGGTGGAAAATACTTACGAAGAATTAAATTTTGAACTAGGAGAAACGGTTTATTTTCGAATTTTTTACCGAGATATTCAAACCGATAGCAATACACATATTGTTGTTAAAAAACCCGACAATTCTATTTTATACGATTATATTTTCACCTCACCTTGGCCTAATTATACTGGAGCTTCTGCAATGTGGGAGTTTCCTGTAGATGGCACTTGGCCAGATGGCGTTTATACCATTACCGCAGAATTTGAGGGAAATAATTATGAAACAATTTTTGGCGTGAATACTAACTTGGGAGTAGAAGATTTGAAAATTACAGAAATTACAATATATCCCAATCCTACTTCAAATACTATCTACATTGAAGCAAATTCAACGCTTGAAAAAGTTGAATTATTTGATCTTTTGGGACGAAAAATTATAGAGGTTTCACCTTTCGCTGAAAAGACCGAGCTAAATATGGAAGGTTTAAAAGCAGGGGTTTACATGGTCGTTATTTTTTCTGAAGGGAAAAGAGTTGTTAAGAAAATTTTAAAGAAATAAGTATATAAAACTGAGAATAAAAAAAGAGGCTGAAATCAATCAGCCTCTTTTCGTTTTTTATAGAATAAATCTCAAAAGCTTACGCCAAAGAAACTCTCTTAAAGCCAACTATTTCAACATCGCCATACGTTTTTACGTAATCTGCAACATTCTTTTTGTCGTCTTTAATGAAGTTTTGGTCAAGCAACGCTTTTTCGTGATCCATTGTAGTGTTGTCACTAATGAAACGCTCAATTTTTCCAGGAAGGATTTTATCCCAGATTTGCTCTGGCTTGCCTTCAGCTTTCAATTCAGCTTTTGCATCCGCTTCAGCCTGAGCCATAATTTCTGGAGTCAATTGTGCTCTTGAAATATATTTAGGTACGTTTTTAAGCGTTTTGCCCAAACGACCCAATTCAATATTATCTTTTTCAATAACAGCGATTCTTGCTTCAGTTTCAGAAGCTACAAATTCTGCATCAAAATCTTTGTAAGAAAGTGTAGTTGCACCCATTGAGGCAACTTGCATAGAAACATCTTTTGTTAACTCCTCAGCATTATCAACTGCTTTTGAAAGACCAGTTAAAGCAGCAATTTTGTTAACGTGTACATAAGAACCTACATATGGAGCTTCTAAAATTTCGAAACCACCAATTTCTATTTTCTCACCGATAACACCAGTTTGCTCAGTTAGCTTTTCAGCAACGGTCATTCCATCAAAATCTGCAGCCAAAAACTCTTCTTTGGAAGAAGTAGTTAGTGCAATTTCGGCCATTTTATTTGCCATTTCAACGTATGAGTCGTTTTTAGCAACAAAGTCAGTTTCACAATTTAAAGAAATAGCAACACCTTTTGTGTTGTCGCTGTTCACTTTTGCGGTTGCAACACCTTCACTAGAGTCGCGATCCGCTCTCTTTTCGGCAATTTTCTGTCCTTTTTTTCTAAGGATTGAAATTGCTTCTTCCATATTTCCGTCTGCTTCTACTAATGCCTTTTTACAGTCCATCATTCCAGCTCCGGTGGCTTGTCTCAGTTTATTTACTTCTGCGGCTGTTATGTTTGCCATTTGTATAAATTTTTAAGTTTAATATTAAAAAAAGTCGTTCAATAAATTTTCAATAAAGAAAAGAACTAAACGACTTTTAAATTTTAAGATACGGTTATTATTCTTCTTCGTTTAGAACTTCTTTTTTCGATTTTTGACGCACAGGCTCTTTTGCCTCTTTCATTGCCTCAACATCTTCTTTGTCTTTAGAAGGAACTTCGGCTTTTGCCTTTTTTACTTCTTTGTCTTTTTTAGGAACTCTAGCTTTTTTTGCCATTCCATCTTCATCATCTTCGTCTTCATCTTTTCCAGATTTTCTTTCAGAAAGACCTTCAATAACGGCTTCTGAAACAAAACTCATAATAGCGTCAATAGATTTTGAAGCATCATCGTTTGATGGAATTACATAATCAATAACGCGTGGGTCACTGTTTGTATCAACCATTGCGAAAATTGGAATGTTCAATTTTAACGCTTCAGCAACTGCAATGTGCTCGCGAGTTGTATCTACAACAAAAAGAGCTGCAGGAAGACGACTCATATCAGAAATAGAACCTAAGTTTTTTTCCAATTTAGCACGAAGACGATCTACTGCCAAACGCTCTTTCTTAGAAAGGGTCATGAAAGTTCCGTCTTGCTTCATTCTATCAATAGAAGCCATTTTCTTAACGGCTTTACGGATAGTTACAAAGTTAGTTAGCATTCCGCCAGGCCATCTTTCAGTGATGTAAGGCATGTTTGCGGCTTTTGCTTTTTCAGCAACAATGTCTTTTGCTTGTTTTTTAGTAGCTACAAAAAGGATTTTGCGTCCACTAGCTGCAATTTTTTTAAGAGCTTCATTAGACTCGCTAATTTTTGCAGCGGTTTTGTAAAGATTGATAATGTGGATCCCGTTGCGTTCCATATAGATATACGGCGCCATGTTTGGGTTCCATTTGCGGGTTAGGTGGCCAAAATGCACACCAGCTTCAAGTAAGTCTTTTACTTCAATTTTTCTTGCCATTTTTGTTTTAGTTTACGTTCTGTGAAAGGATAGCAACCAAAGCAGAACTTTGGTTTAGATGCTAAACTAACACCCGAATTTTTCGGGTTAACAGCTTTTTTAATTAATAATGAATATGAACTTTTCAACTGCAATTGGGTATCCCAAGTGAGATACCCAATCTTGTTGAGTAATATTAACGTTTAGAGAATTGGAATTTCTTACGAGCTTTCTTCTGTCCGAATTTCTTACGCTCTACCATTCTTGGGTCTCTTGTAAGCAAACCTTCTGGTTTTAAGATACCTCTGTTTTCGTCATTAAGTGTACACATAGCACGAGAAATTGCAAGACGAATGGCTTCTGCCTGTCCAGTAATTCCACCACCAAATACGTTTACGGTAATGTCGAAAGTAGTTTCGTTTTCTGTAAGTACTAAAGGTTGTTTTACTTTATACTGAAGTGTTCCAGTAGGAAAGTAGTTTTCAAACTCACGCTTGTTGATAGTAATGTTTCCCTTACCTTCTTTAAGGTACACACGTGCAACAGCGGTTTTTCTTCTGCCTATTTTGTGAATTGTCTCCATTACTTGTTGTCGTTAAAGTTAATAGCTCTAGGTTTTTGTGCTTCTTGACCGTGGTTTGCGTCAGAATAAACCTTTAGGTTTCTGAAGATTTCCGCGCCCAATTTGTTTTTAGGAAGCATTCCTTTCACAGCTTTTTCAACAAGCCTTGCAGGGTCTTTTTTGTACATCTCTGTAGCAGTAAGGCTACGTTGTCCACCTGGGTAACCAGTGTGGCGAATGTACGTTTTGTCATTCCATTTGTTACCAGTAAGGTTTATTTTACTAGCGTTAATAATAATTACGTTGTCACCGCAATCTACGTGAGGGGTGAAACTAGGTTTGTGCTTACCGCGAAGTAATTTAGCAACTTCGCTTGCAAGACGACCCAATGTTTGCCCGTCCGCATCTACCAATAACCATTCTTTTACAACGGTTCCTTTGTTGGCAGATACTGTTTTGTAACTTAATGTATCCATTTAGTCTTTGTCAATTGTTAATAATTCATTGTTTTCTCACCTAAAACAAAACGGATTTTGCCTAAGAGGGGTGCAAATGTAATGTTATTTATTTGAAAAGCAAGGGGTGAGAATAAAATTTAAGACAAAAGACCGCTGTACTGAAAGGCAAATGAATAAAGACTTTTTTTGTTGATAAAATAACTTTGCGGCTTTGTGTGAAATTTTTTTCACACAAAGCCGCAAAGCATTCAATTTCAGTTTCAAAATCTTGGTTGTTTAGTGAAGCCAGAGTATTGATTTTACAGCTATTCCAAAGTCAAGATTAAATCATCTTTCATTACCATTGTACCAGGTTTTAAAGATAAAGATTTTATTTTTCCAGGTTTGTTCGCGGTAATCGTGGTTTCCATCTTCATCGCTTCAATAATAAAGAGGTGATCGTTCTTTTTTATTTCCTGTCCCTTTTTTACCAATACTTTATACAAGCTTCCCTGTAATGGAGCGCCGTATTGGTTGGTGTCCTGCGGATCGATTTTTACATGAACCTCTTTTTCTACTTTAATAGACTTGTCTTTTATTTCTATAAAACGGTTTTCACCATTTACCGAAAAGAAAACGATACGCACACCATCATCATTTGGGATTCCTACAGAAAGCAGTTTTACAATAATAGATTTTCCTGGCTCAAGTTCAATAATAGCCTCTTCCTGAAGCTTCATTCCGAAAAAGAAATTTTGGGTAGCGAGAATGGCCACATTTCCAAATAATTTATATTTTTCGTGAGCATCTTCAAAAACTCTTGGATACAAACTATAGGATAGAAAATCTTCAAACTCAATAGGTCTTGTAAAACCTTGCTGAAATTTTTTACTGAAAACTTTAAATTCCGTATCAAAATCTATGGGTTCCAAATGGGCATTGGGCCTATCTGTATATGCCTTGTTGTTTTTCAGAATTATCTTTTGAAGCTCTTTAGGAAAGCCCCCCAAAGGTTGTCCCAAGTCACCCTTAAAGAAATTGATAACAGATTCTGGAAACGAAATATCTTCTCCGCGCTCCATAACATCTTCGGGGTATAAATTATTAGTTACCATAAAAATGGCCATATCGCCCACTACTTTTGAACTGGGAGTAACCTTCACTAAATTCCCGAACATTTCATTTACTCGCGAGTACATTTTTTTCACGTCATCAAAACGGTTGCTCAAGCCCAATGCTTCTGCCTGTGGTCGCAAATTTGAATACTGTCCACCCGGAATTTCATGCTGATATACTTCAGCAGTTCCAGCTTTTAAACCAGATTCAAACGGATAGTACATTTCGCGTACATCTTCCCAATAATTAGAAAATTCATTGAGTTTATTTATGTCGAACTTGTTTTCACGATCCTGATTTCGCATCATTTCAACAATTGAATTGAAATTGGGCTGTGAGGTTAAGCCCGACAACCCGCCCAAAGCAACATCAATCACATCTACGCCCGCTTCAATTGCCTTTAAGTAAGTAGCAGATTGAATGGAGGAAGTATCATGGGTGTGTAAATGCAACGGAATATTTACCGTGTCCTTTAATGCCGAAACCAATTCGGTGGCAGCATAAGGTTTTAACAATCCAGCCATATCTTTAATTGCAATCATGTGGGCACCAGCATTTTCAAGGTCTTTTGCAAGTTGGGTGTAATATTTTAAGGTGTATTTGGTTTCTTTGGGGTCTAAAATATCACCTGTGTAACTTATGGCTGCTTCGGCAATTCCGCCAGTTTTGTTGCGAACATAATTTATGCTCGGTTCCATGGCTTTCACCCAGTTTAAGGAATCGAATATCCTAAAAATATCAATTCCATTTTCCCAGGAAGTTTCGATGAATTTTTCAATAAGATTATCAGGATACGCTTTATAGCCAACGCCATTGGAACCGCGAAGCAACATTTGGAAGAGGATATTTGGCATCAATTTTCGAAGTTCGCGTAAACGTGTCCATGGACTTTCATTTAAAAACCGAAGACAAACATCAAAAGTAGCACCGCCCCACATTTCAATACTAAAAATGTTGGGATGGTTTTTGGCGAAGCTTTCTGCCACGTTAAGCATATCGTGGGTACGCATCCTAGTTGCAAGTAAAGATTGATGGGCATCGCGGATCGTGGTGTCTGTATAATGTATCTTTTTTTCAGCTTTCAACCAAGCACAGAATTTTTCAGGCCCCATTTCTGTGAGCATATCTTTGGTTCCTTTAGGAAAGTTTTCCATTGGCTCCACCCTTGGAATTTTGGGGGTTCTGAAAATTCTATTTTTATCAAAAGTTTTTACATCGGGGTTTCCATTTACAATTACTTCGCCTAAGTAATTCACGATTTTTGAAGTTCGGTCCTGCGAAAGTTTAATCTCAAACAAGGCGGGCGTATTGCCAATAAAATTGACGGTAGCTTTACCTTCTTTAAATGTTTCGTGTTGAATTACATTTTGAAGAAAATGGATATTTGTTTTTACCCCGCGTATGCGGAATTCTTTTAAGGCGCGAACCATTTTGCGAACGGCTCCGTCCAAAGTCCTTCCATGTGCCGATACTTTTACGAGCATCGAATCGAAAAACGGGCTTACGCTGTAGGACTGGTAAATACTCCCTGCATCCAGACGTATGCCCATGCCCGCGGCACTTCTGTAGGTGGTGATTGTGCCGTAATCTGGCGTAAAATTATTTGCGGGATCTTCGGTGGTCAAGCGGCATTGAAGTGCAAAACCATAGGTGGCTAGCGATTCCTGGCCATAAATTTTTATTTGTTGGTCTGAAAGTTTATAGCCGCCCGCAACAAAAATTTGAGTCTTTATAAGGTCTATGCCCGTTACCATTTCGGTAACAGTGTGTTCTACTTGAATTCGAGGGTTTACCTCAATAAAATAAACGTCGTCTTTCTGATCAACTAAAAATTCTACAGTCCCAACATTGTTATAATTCACTTCTTCGGCAATACTGATGGCGTATTTATAAAGTGCTTGTTTAACATTTTCCGAGACATTAAAAGAGGGTGCAATTTCTACTACTTTTTGGTGTCTTCTCTGTACAGAGCAGTCGCGCTCAAAAAGGTGACGGATGTTTCCGTGATTATCTGCAACAATCTGGACCTCCAAGTGTTTTGGATTCTCAATATATTTTTCAAGAAACATCGTATCATCCCCAAAAGCATTTAAGGATTCGCTTTTTGCAGACTCAAAGTTGTTTTTTAAATCGTCATCGGTTCTAATTATACGCATTCCTCTTCCGCCACCGCCAGATGCTGCTTTGAGCATTAACGGATAGCCAATGGCATTGGCTTCGGAAAGGGCAATTTTTAAAGAAGATAGCTTTTTGGTGTTACTTTTTATAATGGGAACCTTGCATTTTTCGGCGATTTTTTTTGCGGTTATTTTATCGCCCAGAGCATCCATAACTTTTGGGTCCGGGCCAATAAAAATGATTCCGTTTCTAGCACAATTTCGCGCAAATTCTGAATTTTCAGATAAAAATCCATATCCTGGATGGATGGCATCTACGTTTTTAGATTTTGCCAATGCAATAATAGCATCGCCATCGAGATACGGTTTTAAAGGTTGATCGTTTTCGCCTATTTGGTATGATTCATCTGCTTTATAGCGATGTTGTGAATAGCGGTCTTCATAAGTAAAAATGGCGACCGTCTTCAAATTAATTTCTGTACAGGCACGTAATATCCTGATTGCAATTTCACTGCGATTGGCGACCAACACTTTTTTAATTTCCATGGAAAAAGACTTTTAATTTTTAGAATATACAAAATATAACCCGTCTGGATAAAGATAGAAAATACTATGCACGCATAATAAATAAGTGTAGCTTATTTATCAACATTTTATCGCTAAGAAATTATGTAAGGGTTTTCACTTTTATAATTTCGTATAATAAAATCCAGTGCGCTTTTTAAAATTTCGCCCATATTCTTGGATTTTTTGAACTTTACGTCTCCCGTCAAATTGAATAAATCCATCTTTAATTCTTTAATTTTTTGAGGTGTAGAAATATGGTCGTTTAGCATACAATCCATAAGTTCTTTAAGACGATTTTTTTCGCTAGTAGCCCTTTTTGCCAATAAGGAACGCTCTTCGTTTTTGTACTGTTCTATTGATGCTTCCTGTAGTAATTCGGAAGTCATTTTTACCAATTTATTGTTTTCTTTTAAAAACTGTGGAAGGTAAACCTTTGCATTGCCCTCATAACTTTGCTGGTCAAAATCTATGGCGCGGATTCTATATTGAATCCGGTCAAAATCGTGGGTTAGCACCATTACATAATTATAGGACCGCATATCGCCCAAGAGGCGGACAAAACACCGTTCGTTAAATTTTACAAACTCTTTTGCTATTTCCTTTTTATCCCTTTCAGAACATGTGTCGAGGTTATTTTCGATAAAATCGTCTCCTGGAATGCCAGAAATGTGTTCCTCAATCAACGTATTTCCGTGAACCAAAAAGTTGATGTGGTTGGGTGAAAGAAGGTGTTCCAATTCCAAACCATAAATACGGGAAGCATCGGCTTTTTTTATGTAGAGAAAAAGATAGTTGTCGTTCAATATATTACGGACTTTCACGCGAAAAGGTTTTGAATTCCCAAACGTGCAAAAGTCTATACTGTCAATATTTAAATAGGGTAGCAGAATATCACTTCCATCAGAATGTAATATGGAATACATTCTTTTTAGGCTGAGTTTTATTTCTTCGGCTTCAAACTCAGAATAATACACACTAACCCACAGCGTGTCATTCCCGTTTTTGTCATAAATGTTCACCGAGCCTTGAAAACGCATAAGGTCGTCATAATAAATAGGAATTTTTATATTACGTCCATGGCGGGTAAGATATTTTGAAAGCGCTTCGGTAATAGGGTAGGCGGGTTTCTTTTTTGAAATCAGTTTGCTCATCTCTTTAGTAAATATTTACTAAAGGTATGGATTTAAAATAAGGACGTAGGACCGCTGTGCTGAAAGACGTAAGACAAAAGACCGAAAAATTATAATTCGTTTTCGATTTCTATTTCGATTTCAAAAGATTACTCTTTCACAAACTTTTTCAAAGCCACATTTTTCCCAGAATACAACTGCACATAATAAACGCCAGAAGCTAAGCTGGAAACATCCACAGTTGGAGAAACCGTATCAATATCCAATTCCAAAACCTTGCTGCCCGCTATTGTATAAATGTTTATTTGGTCTATGGTTTTGTCTTGGGTGTTGACTTGTAGCGAATTCTTTGCCGGGTTTGGATATATCGTTATAGCGGTGGCGAAGGGGTTTTCTTCTAGGCCTAATGTTTGGGCGTGTTTTATGATCCAGAAATCAAAATTCCCTTTTGAATTATCAGTTTTATCTCCTGAAATATTTGAATCTGAATACCCTCCTAAAATTAGACTACCATTATTTGATAGAAAAGAAGAATATAACACGTCAACATCAGCGCCACCGATAGTATTTTGCCATTCTATTATACCAACATTGTTAATTTTTACTATCCAGTAGTCTTCTTCCCCCATTGAATTTTCCGTTTTATTTCCTGAAATATTTGAATTTGAATACCCTCCTGCAAGATAACCTCCATCATTAGTTTGGGTAATTGATTTCAACAATTCTTCATCCTCGCCACCAATGGTTTTTTGCCATTCAATATTACCAATACTATTTGTTTTTATTACCCAAAAATCCAAATCTCCAAACGAATTTTCAGTTTTATCGCCTGAAATGTCAGAACGGGAGGTTCCACCTAGAATATAACCTCCATCAGTTGTTTGCTGGATACGATATCCTTGGTCATAATTATCTCCGCCAATAGTGTTTTGCCACTCTATATTATAAGATGCATTAAATTTTATAATCCAAAAATCCGAAGCTCCAATTGAATTTTCGGTTTTATCTCCAGAAATATTCGATTCTGAAGATCCTATTAAAACAAATCCTCCATCATTTGTTTTGGCAATGTCATATACTGCATCATAAGAAGAGCCACCTATAGTTTTCTGCCATTGTATAATGCCAGCAGAATTTAATTTTACTATCCAGTAATCCACACTCCCTTTTGAATTTTCGGTTTTATCTCCAGAAATATCGTTGTCAGAAGAACCGGCTAAAATATATCCACCATCTGAAGTTTGAATTATGGATTCAAGAACTTCATAATCATTATCTCCGAAAATTCCTCCGCCAATTGTATTTTCCCATTCAATATTTCCGGAAGCATTTAGTTTTACTACCCAATAGTCCACAAATCCCAAACAATCTTCAGATTTATCCCCTGAAGCGTTTGATATAGATAATCCTCCAATAATATAACCGCCATCCGCAGTTTGAGAAATCGAATATGGACGATCATCACTAGTGCCTCCAATAGTATTTTGCCATTCAATATTTTGATTGCTATCCAGTTTAACTATCCAAAAATCCCATGATCCAATACGATTTTCTGTTTTGTCTCCAGAAATGTCAGAAATGGAAAATCCGGCCAAAATTATTCCACCGTCGTCTGTTTTATTTATTGAATATATTAGGTCTTTATCGCTCCCCCCAATAGTACGCTGCCAAAGAATATTTGGGTCTTGGGCATAAATGACAGAAGTGAAAAGCAACAGTGCTATAAGGGTAATTGTCTTTTTCATAATAAAGTTTATTTGGGTTTTCGGGGTGCAATATATATATAAGCAACTAAAAAATAAAATACGTTGTTTTGAGGTTTATTTAATTTTTATCAAAAACCATTATTTAAGCTTTGTAGCTTCACGAAGTATGCTGTCTTTAATATTCGCCCAAGTTATTGGTTTGGTCATAATCGGCATTTCATCCTTTTCGGCATCTTCAAAATAAGTCAAGCTTTTAATGACTAAAAACGAGGAGCCGTCTTCGTATTTTTTAGCATAGAAATCAATCATTTCTTTTAATGAGAAATTTTTCAGCAGAAAATACAGATCGATAAAATCTTTTTTACTTCCCCTTCCAGAAATTGCATTTAGCTTCATTGCGGCAATATCTTCCAATGAAGCTAATCTGATAGAATCAACTGTTTCAGTTTTTTTCAAAAGTGGATAATTATAGTTTACGAAATCTATTTTTATACCATTAACGGTATAAATTATAATGTTTTTGCTTTTTTTAAGCACAATGGTTTTTCCAAATAGGGAAAGTTCTTGGGCAAATTCTATCTCGTTTATTTCAGAATTCCCGAATAAATCAATATCTACCGAAAGGCGGTGCCCAATTTGAAGCGCTAACGCAGTACCACCCACAAGATTGAAGCCTTTAAAAGTATCTGATTGCATCAACCCATCTAAGAGTTCCAAAAGCTTGGCATCGACGTTTTGTGTGTATAGCATCTAAATTCTTTTTTATCAATATCGAAAATGGCCGATAGAAATGAGAGCGTCACAGCATCCAATTCCCTAAATAAAAGTGATGTCTGTTTAATGGTTTCCAGCCCATAAATTTCTTTAATAAGCTCCCAATCTTCCATCAATCCGTACTCCAAAACCCTGTGAATTATAAATTCCTTCGATTTTTCAAAATCAAGATCCGCTTTATTCACGTCCCAAAAAAGATGTTCAGATAAATCGAATATAGAATGAACAGCAGCCATAAAAGGATATTGATTTAAAAGATTATAAATATCGAAAAAATAATATTAAAATCGTGTTTATTTGGGGCAGAGTTCCCCCTTCGGGGGTTAGGGGGCTTAATGCGCCTCCAACCAATTTTCCCCAACCCCTAAATCTACATCCAACGGAACGGTGAGCTTATAGGCGTTCTCCATTTCGTGCTTTACCATTGTTTTTAATTTTTCGAGTTCGGGTTTGTAGGTGTCGAAAACAAGTTCATCGTGTACTTGAAGTAGCATTTTACTTTTGTAGTTTTCCGTTTCCAGTTTCTTATGAATATTTATCATCGCAATTTTAATGATATCCGCAGCACTCCCCTGTATTGGAGCGTTCACGGCGTTTCGCTCTGCGGCGCCACGCACTACTTGGTTGCTTCCGTTTATGTCTTTTAGGTAGCGTCTTCTTCCCATTACAGTTTCTACATACCCGTTTTCACGCGCAAACTGAATCTGCTCGCTTATGTAATTACGAAGTTTTGGATAGGTTTTATAATAAGTGTCAATCAAATCTTTTGCCTCGCCGCGGGAAAGATCGGTTTGGTTGCTCAACCCAAAAGCGGATACGCCATAAATAATTCCAAAGTTTACAGTTTTTGCGTTACTTCGTTGTTCTCGCGAAACTTCATTTAAAGGAACATTAAAAACTTTTGAAGCGGTGGAAGCGTGAATATCTTCCCCATTTTTAAAAGCTTCAATCATTGTATCTTCCTCGCTCAAAGCTGCTATAATACGCAATTCTATTTGTGAATAATCCGCCGCCATCAAAACGTAATCCTCGTTTCTCGGGATAAAAGCTTTCCGAACCTCACGCCCGCGCTCAGTTCTAATAGGAATGTTTTGAAGGTTTGGGTTGTTACTGCTTAAACGGCCTGTGGCGGCAACCGTTTGCATATAATCTGTGTGCACGCGGCCTGTAGATTTTTCAACTTGCCCGGGAAGCGCGTCAACATAGGTGCTTTTCAACTTTGCAAGACCGCGATATTCCAAAACATCGCGAATAATTTTATGGTCTTTTGCCAAATAGGAAAGCACATCTTCTGCCGTTGAATACTGTCCCGTTTTGGTTTTTTTCGGTTTGTCAATTAATTTTAATTTTCCGAAAAGAATATCGCCCAACTGTTTTGGCGAAGCGATATTAAATTCTTCTCCAGCTTCTTCATAAATATTTTTTTCGAGCTGAAGAATATCTGTATCCAATTCTTTGGAAAGTTTTTTCAGAAATTCCTCGTCAAGGTTTATGCCTTCCAATTCCATATCAGCAAGAACGCGAAGTAACGGAACTTCAATTTCATCAAAGAGTTTTTGAGTATTCGCCTCGCCAAGTTCATTTACAAAATGTTCTTTTAGCTGAAAAGTTACGTCTGCATCTTCCACAGCATATTCGGTTTGTTTTTCAACCGAAACATCGCGCATATTTAATTGATTTTTACCTTTTTTACCAATTAATTCTGTAATGGAAACGGGCGTATAATTTAAATAGGTTTCGCTCAAAACGTCCATATTATGGCGCATATCTGGGTTTATGAGATAGTGCGCGAGCATGGTATCAAACAATTTTCCTTTTACTGAAATGTTGTATTTCGCTAAAACCTTAATGTCATATTTAAGGTTTTGACCTATTTTCTGAATGGATTCGTCTTCAAAAAAGGGTCGCAATTCTTCCAAAAGTTGTTGTGCCTCTTCTTTATTTTCGGTGAAAGGAATGTAAAAACCCTTTCCTTTTTCCCAAGAAAAAGCGATGCCAACCAATTCTGCCTCCAATGGATTCAAACTTGTAGTTTCAGTATCAAAACATACACTTTTTTGCTTCATCAAATTTTGAAGAAACAACTTGGTTCCCATTCCTGGCTGTACGGTTTGGTAGAAATGTTCCGTATTTTCTATGGTAGCGCGCGAGTTATAATTTTTTATTTCTTCAGCAGCTTCTCCTTCGCCGCCAAAAAGTGAAAACTGTCCGCTACCTGCTGACGATGAAGTTGCTTTCTTTGCACTTTCAGAGTTTGATATCTGCGTCACTCTTTCGGAAGTACCTTCTTCAGAAAACAATTTTAAAAACTGATCTTTTAATCTTCGAAATTCGAGATCTTCAAAGATTTGTTGCACCTTTTCGCCATCTGGCATTGAGAGTTCGTAATCCTTTTCATTAAAAGTAACATCGCAGGTTACACAGATGGTTGCAAGTTTTTTGGAAAGCAAACCGAGTTCAGCGTTTTCTTCAATTTTCTCTTTCATTTTTCCTTTCAGCTTTTCTGTATTTGCTAAAAGATTTTCCATCGTACCGAATTCAGCAATGAATTTCTTCGCGGTCTTCTCGCCAACGCCGGGCAGTCCGGGAATATTATCACTGGCATCACCCATCATCCCCAAATAATCAATCACCTGTTCGGGACGCTCCACGCCAAAACGTTTTTGTATTTCGGGAATTCCCCAGATTTCAATGGCGTTGCCCATTCGTGCCGGACGGTACATAAAAATATTTTCCGAAACCAACTGCCCAAAATCTTTATCGGGCGTCACCATAAAAACTTGGTAGCCCTCTTTTTCGGCTTGTTGGGCTAGTGTTCCTATAATATCATCTGCTTCCAAACCGGAAAGTTCTACGCACGGAATGTGCATTGCTCTAATGATTTCTTGAATAATTGGAATTGATTGTTTGATAACATCTGGCGTCGCGTCGCGATTTCCCTTATAATCCGGGAAAAGTTCGGTCCGTTCCGCGCTTCCGTCCTTGTCAAAACAAACCGCGAGATGATCCGGCCGTTCACGGCGAATAACATCAAAAAGTGAATTCATAAAACCCAGAACGGCCGAGGTGTCCTGACCTTTGGAATTTATGGTTGGGTTTTTTATAAGCGCATAATACCCGCGAAAAATTAGGGCATAAGCATCGAGAAGGAAAAGGCGTTTTTGGGTGGACATAATATTAAGAATATTGAGTTGTCAGTCTGAGCTTGTCGAAAACGATCTTAAGAAGAATATAAATTACTTCGGAAGCACTTCGACAAGCTCAGTGGGACAATTAGTCAAAAAGTGATTAGCCCCAAAAATAAAAAGAACGCTTCAGAATCGAGCGCTTTTCCCTGAAAAAGAAATTACTGTTTCCAGATTTATTGATCGACTGAATAAGTGGAGCGATTTATCTTTTTGGATAGGGAAGAAATATTTTTTTTTGATAAAGTGATTTACATCGTTATATATCGCTAATATTCAATATTTTAAATTAAATTTATGAACAGCTAAATCCAAATATTATGAAAATAATACTATTAATTTTTATTCTTTTCGTCTCAAGCCTCGTGGGACAAGACAAGAATACAGAGATTCTTTGGGATACTTATGGGGTTCCCCATATTTATGCTAATGACGAATCTTCATTGTACAAGGCCTTTGGTTGGGCGCAGATGCATAACCACGCAGATCTTATATTACGGCTATACGGCGAATCCCGCGGCAGGTCCGCTGAATATTGGGGCACAAAACTGGAACAGGACAAAATGCTGCATCTGCTAAATTTTCCCGAATTGGGAAAGACCGAATATAATCAACTCAACGGCAACCTTAAAAACATCGTAGATTCATTTGTTTCCGGAATGAACGCATACGCCCAACAGAATCCCGACCGTATTGCCGAAGAGTTGAAGGTTGTTCTTCCTGTTAAACCCGATGATATTTTAGCCCATTTATTGCGGACACTTTATTATGATTTTTTAATAAGTCCAGAAATTGGAAAAGGTAAAAGTTGGAGTCCTGGGTCCAATGCATGGGCGGTAGGGCCAAAACTCACTGTAAGTGGAAATTCAATTTTACTTGCCAATCCACATATGCCATGGTTGGATGAAATGGCTTCCTACCGTTTTATGGAGGCTCAGCTCAATCGGGGTGATAATATGCAGTATGGCGTTGCCCTAATTGGTGTTCCAATCTTGGGAATTGCCTTCAACCATAACCTGGGGTGGACACATACAGTAAATCCATTGGACAATGTTGATCTTTATGATATTAAAGTAAAGGACGGTAAATATATACTTGATGGAACATCCCACGATTTTGATATTTCTGAAATAACCATAAAATCACGTGATAAAAACGGTGAAATAAGCGAAGAAAAGATAGAACGAAAAGTTTCAAAACATGGTGTAATCATTTCAGAGAAGGGCGATAATGCCCTTGCCTTGCGCTACCCTTATATGACCGATCCGCCGCAGATGGTAAAGCAATGGTATGATATGGGCCAAGCGAAAAATTTTGATGAATTTGAAGCAGCATTAAAACAAAATGCCCTTCCTCTTTTTAATGTTATCTATGTCGATAAGGATAAAAATATTTTCTACTCCTTTGCAGGGAATGTTCCCCAGAAAAAAGGCGATTGGGCAGATTGGAAAAATGAGGTTTCCGGTGCCGAAAGCGATTTGATATGGGATAGTTACCATTCCTATTCAGAATTACCCAAATTAAAAAACCCAAAAAGTGGCTGGCTTCAGAATGCAAACGACGGACCTTATTTTGCTACCTATCCTCAAGAAATTAAGGCTTCAGATTATGATGAAGATATTTCGGAATCCAAAATTCGTTTCAGGCCGCAACAATCCATTCAATTGATAAGCGAGGCAAAAGATCTGACATTGGAAAAATTTATTGGTCTTAAAAATTCTACATCCTGCTTGTTTTTCTTCCGTATCAAGGATGAACTGGAAGCCATGAAGAAATTAACCACAGACCCAGCGACTCTCGAAGGTTTAAATGCGCTGACTTCGTGGAATGGAAATTTTGATGCGGATAATATGCAGGCAGCTTTTTTTATCGGATACTTTATTTCTCCTTTCATTAATTATTCCAATTTTTGGGAGATAGATTGGTCCGCAGATGCGCCATTGAGTACTCCAGATGGGATTAAAGATCCAGAGAAAAAACTTAAGATATTAAAAGGATTTACGGAGTATTTTAAAAAAAGGTATGGTAGCTTGGAGATTCCGTATGGCGATTTGTACAGAATAAAAATAGGAGAACGGGAGATTCCGGCGAATGGAGGTATTGGCAGTTTTGGTGTTTTTAGAACCCTCGATTTTCAACCCGGTGAGGATGGAAAATCTTATGCGTATATGGGTGATGGATATGTATGCGCTACTGAATTTGGCGAAGAACCTACGGCAAAGGTTCTAATGACATTTGGCAATGCAAGCCAAAAAGGGAGTAAACATATAGGCGATCAACTAGATTTATTTGCAAAAAAAGAAATGCGAGATGCGTTGCTTACTAAGGAGGATGTCGAAGCAAACCTTGAAGAGCGCGAGACTATCAAGTAGCTTTTTGTTATTATTTAAGTCTAAAAATAGAAGAGTGTTTTACTTGCAATTAAGAAGCCCTTTAGACCTGTCAGGTTTTGAAAACCTGACAGGTCTTTTCTTTTCGATATTTAAAACCAAAGCTTACTTTTGTGAAATTAAAGTTAAGAACTATTAATCAAAAGATACCCGCCTAAGTTTATATTGAGCGGAGTCGAAATACGGCATAAAAAATGAAAAAACATTCCCTAGTAATCCACGGCGGTGCCGGAACGCTCGTAAAAGGATTAATGACTCCAGAAAAAGAAGAAGAGTACAAAGCAGCTTTAAATGAAGCATTGGAAAAAGGATATGCAATTCTTGAAAATGACGGAAGCGCAATGGATGCTATTGAAACTGCGGTAAACTATTTAGAAGATTCCCCGCTTTTTAATGCGGGAAAAGGAAGTGTTTTTACCAACGACGGCACTCACGAAATGGATGCCGCCATTATGGATGGAAAAAATCTAAAGGCCGGAGCCGTTTCATTGATTACCGGAATTTCAAATCCAATTACTTTAGCTCGCGATGTAATGGAAAAAAGCGACCACGTGTTTTTGGCAGGCGATGGCGCCATGCGTTTTGCAAAAAGTTTGAATTACAAATTGGAATCTCCGGAATATTTTTACGACGAGCACCGCTATCAACAGTGGCAAAACATAAAGGACAGCGATACCTTTGAGCTGGACCACAGTATGAAAAAAGAAGGCAAATTCGGGACTGTAGGAGCAGTGGCCTGCGATAAGAATGGTAACATTGCCGGCGCAACTTCAACTGGTGGAATGACCAATAAAAAGTGGGGAAGAATAGGCGATAGCCCTATGATTGGATCTGGAACGTATGCCAATAATAAAACCTGTGCAGTAAGTTGTACGGGTAGTGGCGAATTCTTCATTCGCGGTGTGGTGGCTTATGATGTTTCGTGTTTAATGGAATACAAAGGAATGACTTTGGAAGAGGCTGCCTCCGAAGTAATAAATAAGCGTGTTTTAGAAATTGGCGGTGATGGTGGTTTAATTGCCGTTGATGCCAATGGAAATATAGCAATGCCATTCAATACCGAAGGAATGTATCGGGCATTTAAAACTTCCGAAGGGAAAAAGGAAATTGATATTTATAAAATTTGAGATTCAACTACACGAAGGTGATATGGCGAAATTTTAAGCTTCTTTTTCTTAATATCAAAACGGTCGCCGTTTGCTAAAATATGGGTTTTTAGATTATTTAGAGACATTGGTGTACCTTTCTCAACCAATGCTTGGTTGTTGTGCTTCAATTTTCTAGGATCAAAAAGGATGACCATTCCTGAGCCAATCACTTCAACTATATTGCACTTTTTGATAACGAGTCCGGTATCTTCAGCCAATCCGATGCCAATAAGCTTTGGAAAACGTGCAACAGCTTCGGCAAGCCTTCCGAAACGGCCCCGACGAATAAAGTGTGAATCTATAATCAAGTTTGGAATAAAGCCCATGCCTTCTCCCATTAAAACCGCGCCTTTTGTAAATGCTTCTTTGATACCACCACCTTTAATCATTTCTTGGCTCATGCACATAGCACCTGCACTGGTCCCTGCAATTACAAAATTGTCTTTTACGTATCGGTTTTGAATAATTGCATGCAGTTTCGTTCCGCCGATATATTGAACTATTTTAGACTGGTCTCCGCCGGAAAACATCACACAGTCTGCTTTTTGCATTAAATCAAGATGAAGCGGATTTTCAGCTTCTTCACGAGTGCGGATATCCATGATGTGAATATTTTCACAACCCAATTTTCTAAAAGCTTCTAGGTAATTTTCACTCACTTCCTTTGGGATACTGGATGCGGTTGGAACCACCACAATAAGAGCATCTTTACCGCCACTCTCTCGCACCACACGGGAAAGAATTCCTTCTTGGATATATTCTAAAGTATATATTTCACTTTCTTCAATGCCCTTGTCTTCATTTCCACCTATGGGGATTAGTGTGCCTTTTACGCTCATGAACTTATTTGATTTGCCGGCAAAAATACGCTAATTGTTATAAAAATTAATCATATATTTATCAAATTCGAACTAAACTAACAAATCTGCTAACGTATGCGAATTAGAGAAATAAACGCCATGCGAGGACCAAATTACTGGTCTATCCGTCGTCATAAATTAATTGTAATGGTTTTAGACCTTGAGGAAATGGAGGAGCTCCCTTCAAATAAAATTGAAGGTTATAGCGATCGGCTGAAAATCATGTTTCCCAGTATGTTTAGCCATCGTTGTAGCGTAGGCGAGCCAGGTGGTTTTTTCCAGCGAGTAGAAGAAGGCACGTGGATGGGTCACGTTATTGAGCATATAGCTTTGGAGATTCAGACTTTGGCTGGTATGGATACCGGTTTTGGAAGAACACGTGGTTATGGTGAAGAGGGTGTCTATAATGTAGTTTTTTCCTATTTGGAAGAAAATGTGGGGCGTTATGCTGCAAATGCTGCGGTGGAAATTTGTAAAGCGCTTATTACTGGTGATAGTTATAATTTAGAAGCAGATATTCAGCGAATGCGCGAAATTCGTGAAGATGAACGTTTAGGACCAAGTACTGGTTCTATTGTTGAAGAGGCCGAAGCACGTGGTATTCCATGGATTCGATTGAATAAATACTCATTGGTTCAATTGGGTTACGGAGCAAATCAAAAAAGAATTCAAGCCACCGTGACTTCAGAAACAAGTAGTATTGGTGTAGAGATAGCTTGCGATAAAGAAGATACAAAATACCTTTTGGAACAAGCTGAGATTGAAGTTCCGCGCGGTGATATCATTAGTCGTGAAAGCAGTTTAGAAGATGCCTGCAGGTATGTTGGTTTTCCTTTGGTAGTTAAACCAGTTGGTGGAAATCACGGTCGCGGAATTACCGTAAATATTAAAAATTATGAAGACGCTGTAGTGGCATTTCACGCTGCAAAAATTGTTTCTCCAAAAGTAATTATTGAAAAATTTATTACAGGCGAAGATTATAGGTTGCTAGTTATAAATAATGTGTTGGTTGCCGCTGCTAAGCGAACACCGGCCCATATTATTGGTGATGGTAAATCAACTATTAAAGAATTGGTCGATGAGGTTAACAAAGACTCACGTCGTGGTTATGGACACGAAAATGTGCTTACAAAAATCACTATCAATGATTTGACCAAAACTATCATCGCCGCCAATGGATACACGGAAGATTCTGTGCCAGCAAAAGATGAAAGAGTTATTTTGAAAGACACCGCAAACCTCAGCACGGGTGGAACTGCCGAAGACGTAACAGATATTGTACATCCTTCCAACGTTTCAATGGCTGAACGAATTTCAAAAATAATAGATCTTGACATCTGTGGAATTGATATAATGACTACAGACATTAGCCAGCCGTTAAGTGAAACCGGTGGGGCTATTTTAGAAGTTAATGCCGGACCTGGGTTTAGAATGCACTTGGCGCCAACTACAGGTTTGCCAAGAAACGTTGCGGCGCCTGTTGTTGACAAATTATTTCCGCAGCAAGGGCAACAAGGCGGTACGGGAAGAATTCCAATTATAGCTATTACCGGAACAAACGGAAAAACCACAACAACACGCCTTATTGCACACATGGCAAAAATGAAAGGCCACAGAGTGGGCTACACTACAAGTGATGGTGTGTATATTCAAAATAGATTATTGATGAAGGGAGATTGTACAGGTCCTGCAAGTGCAGAGTTTGTACTGAAAGATCCAACAGTAAATTTTGCAGTTTTGGAATGTGCGCGTGGCGGGCTTTTACGTGCTGGGCTCGGTTTCAAAAAATGTGATGTTGGGATTGTAACCAACGTTGCCGCAGATCATTTGGGGCTCAAGGGAATTCATACCGTAGAACAGTTGGCTAAAGTTAAGGGAGTAATTCCTGAAACCGTTTTGCCTGATGGCTATGCAATTTTGAATGCTGATGACGATCTGGTTTACGAAATGCGAAGAACTATTAATTGTAACCTTGCGCTTTTCTCTATGGATGAAGAAAACCCGCGCATAAAAGCACTTCAAAAACTTGGTGGGATTACGGCTATTTATGAGAATGGGTATGTTACGCTTTGTCGCGGTACATGGAAAATGCGTGTTATGAAAGCGGAAAACATCCCATTGACCTATGGCGGGAAAGCTGAATTTATGATTCAAAATATTCTGCCAGCTGTAATTGCCGCAAACGTTCGTGGAATTGGAATTGAAGATATGAAAATAGCGCTGGAAACATTTATTCCTTCGGCTTCACAAACACCGGGAAGGTTAAATCTTTTTGAGTTTGAAAACTTCAGCATATTACTTGATTATGCACACAATCCTGCAGGAATGCGGGCTCTACAGAAGTTTATAGATACCTTTGAAGCAACTGAAAAAATAGGAATTATTGCAGGAGTGGGAGATAGAAGGGAAGAAGACACAAATGAATTGGGAAGCATCGCCGCCGAAATGTTTGATGAAATAATTATCAGACAGGACAAAAATCTACGCGGAAAATCTGAAGAAGATTTAATAAAAATGTTGAATGATGGTATTAAAATGAAGGATCCTAATAAGAAAACAACGATTATCCCTTCAGAAAAAGAAGCTATTACACATGCGGTTAAAAATGCCAAAAAAGGTTCTTTAATTATTTGCTGTAGCGATGTAATCCCAGATGCATTGGAACTTGTAATGAAATTCAAGGAACTGGAAAGCCGTGGTGAAATGATCTTTGCGCAATAAAAAAGCAAAAGCCGCTCCTCCTCAAAAGCGACTTTACTTTTTAACACTGAAAAATGAAAACAATTTGATCAGGATTGATTTCGAAACAAAACTAATAGTTGCCTATTAACTTATCCTTAATTCAATATTATCAAAAAAACTTTTAAAAGAAAGCCGCACTCAATGCGGCTTTCTTATTAAAAACAGTTGAAGGCTTGCCTCAACTAAACTATCTTTTATTCTTCCTATTAATTAAATTCAAACATAACAACGGTCCTCAGTCCTAAGCAGAGTTTGGTATTTTCTTTATGCAACAATGATTCGTTATCTTAACTTAAGACTATCACTTTTTTATCTGCCGATGAAATTTTTTCGGTCACTCTTAAAATGGAATCTATAACCGTAGTATTTTTCACTGGCACATTTTGTGAAAAGCCAGTAAAACCTATAAGTAAGGTTAAAAGTGAAAGTGAGGTTTTCAAGTTTTTTATAATCTTTTTCTAAGATACTACATTAACTGCAATAGATAACAACTTGAATTTAATGGATTTGTAATTTTATTTCTTTTTTAATATTGCAAAGTAAATAGAGAGACCATAACAGACCATTACAGCTTAGAAAAGTATAATTATGGATTTACTTCTTTTGAAACTTTCCGTTTCACTCAATATTTACTTAATCCAATACTAATTTCTAATAGTCTGAAGAAGTAATTTCGTTAATTTCAGAAAATGTATGCTGCTAAAACAGTTAAAATAAAGTGAAGTAGCATTTCAGTTTTTTGAAACAACCTATCTTTAAAAATTGTTTCTACTCTATGCGTTGGTTCCTCTTTATTATAATTTACATTCTTGTTGATATTTACGCCTTTCAAGTTGTAAAAACTATTTCAAAAAGTCCGTGGATTCACGGGTTATATGTCTTTATTTCACTGGGGGTTTTAGCAGGATTAATTTATGAACTGTCCTTCTTTGGTTCCGCAAAAATGATGGAGCCGCCGAAGATGTATTTCTTCGGAATTTTCCTCGCTATTTTTATTCCAAAATTAATCCTCGTTATTTTTATGTTCGGGGAAGACATTGTTCGTTTTTTTGTGGGAGTCTTTATGAAAGTTGCGGGAAGTGATCAGTCTTTTTATATGCCTTCGCGCAGAAAATTTGTAAGCACCATCGCTCTTGGAATTGCTGCAATCCCCTTTGCATCGCTCATTTATGGAATGGTTCAAGGAAAGTACAATTATAAAGTGCTTAAATATGCTTTGGAATTTGATGATCTTCCAGATGAATTTGACGGTTTCACCTTAACGCAAATTAGCGATGTGCACAGCGGTAGTTTTGATAATCACCAAAAAGTGGAATATGCCGTGAATTTAATAAATGAACAACAAAGCGATGTGATTCTCTTTACAGGCGATTTGGTTAACAATGTTGCAGATGAAATGAACGATTGGAAAGCTCTTTTTTCAACTTTGAAAGCGCCCCGAGGTGTTTACTCAGTATTGGGGAACCACGATTATGGCGATTATGTAAACTGGGAAAGTGCGACTGAAAAAGCTGAAAACCTCGATAAATTGAAATCACTCCAAAAGGAAATGGGTTGGGATCTGTTGCTGAACGAAAATAGATATTTCGAAAAAAACGGTCAAAAAATTGCGTTGGTTGGTGTTGAAAATTGGGGCGAAAATGGTTTTAAACAAGCCGGCGATCTCGATAAAGCCTGTGAGGGAATTTTAGAGACTGATTTCAAAATTTTGATGAGCCACGATCCATCACACTGGCAAGCAAAGATAAAAGATGATCCGCGCCATTTTCATTTAACGTTGAGTGGCCATACGCACGGAATGCAATTTGGTATTGAAATACCTGGAATAATAAAATGGAGTCCCATAAAATATCGATATAAAAATTGGGCAGGAATTTATGAGGAATTTGGAAGATATATAAATGTAAACCGCGGTTTTGGCTTTTTGGGCTATCCCGGGCGCGTTGGTATTTGGCCAGAGATTACCGTAATTCAACTTAAAAAGAAACAGAGTACCGTATAATAATCGGGAAATGTTATATTTGTAATACAATTGTTCAACTAACACATTAGGCGAATGTCAAAATTTGGAGAATTAATTGAAACTCGTATCCCAGTTCTTTTGGACTTTTATGCAGAATGGGACGAGTCTTGCAAGGAAATGCACCCCGTTTTGAGAGACGTAGCCGCCGCATTGGGCGATAAGGCTCGCGTAATTAAAATAGACGTGGAGAAGAATAAAGAACTTGCCGAAGCACTTCGGGTGAAGGGACTTCCCACACTTATGATTTACAAAAATGGCGAAATGAAATGGCGCCAAAGTGGAGAACAAGATGCCAATACACTTATTGGGCTTGTTAATGAATACGTCTAAAGCTATATAATCAAATTTATTTTTTTTCTTTTTTGCCTAAACGTGTTTAAGGGTATTTAAACGTTTAGGTTTCCCTATTTTATTTTTAACTTTAGTTACACTATATTAATTCTTACATCAAAAGTTAAAAATATTTAATTTTATCGTTAAAGTGCAATTTTTACCGATTAGAATGTTTATTATTGTCGGAAAAACTTTACTTAATACCCTAGCGCTATGAATATTTCTTACTCAAAATCTTGCTTTAAAGCAGGATTTGTACTCTTTACATTTTTACTTTTTTCGACAATTTCACAGGCTCAGGTAGGTATTGGAAATACTAGCCCTGCTGCTTCTTCTGCACTTGATATTACATCTACTACTCAAGGTCTTTTAGCGCCGAGAATGACTACTGCAGAGCGTGTGGCAATCACTACTCCTGCAAATAGTCTTTTGGTTTATGATATTACTTTAAAATCTTTTTATTATTATGATACAACTGTCCTTCCAGCACCTGGGAGTTGGATAAAAATAAATGCAGCTGCCAATCAACGTAATAATTTTAAATTGGTAAAGTCTGCGGCTGATTTGGCTCCAGAACTTACTGCGGGAGGATCTACATATAAGCTTACATCGAATACTTATTACGAAATCAATGGTACAATTACATTGACTGCTCCTATAGATTTGAACAATGCATATATTTCTGGACTTGATGCAAATGAAGATGTTCTCGACTTTACGGCAGGAACTGTTTTTGCTGGAAATACGGGTGGAAGTATAAGAAATATTACTATTAAAGGTGCGAAGGCATTTAATATAACTGGGCCAGGAATTGCTACTTCTACCTCACTTCTTATTCAAAATACTATCGTTGACGGCATGACAACGAGTGTAGGTAGTATATCTGGTTTTGGTCTTTATTTTGGAAATATTAATCAATTTATAAATAATACGAATGGAATTACTTATAGCAATATTGGAAATTTACTTTTAAGCAATCAAGCTTGGCTCTCTACTAATATTGGAACATTTGAGAAATTTACTGGAAATTTTGGATTAGTAGAAAAGGCAAGTGGTTTTAGTACTGCTAATGGAACTGCCGTGGCGCTTGATGTAAGTACAACAGGTTTGGCTGTGTCAAATGGTGTATTAATTGGGACAGTATTTTCAGGTACAAGCACTACTTATATAAAAGGTTATGCTGCTGCAAACACATATCCTGGATATAATTTTAGTAATGCTTGGACCGTAAACTGTCCGGGAATTCCTAGGGAATCTGATGATGTGGCTACGGGAGATATTAACTTAAATGCAGCTGTTGGAAGTGGAGCATTAACCACATTTTCAGGAACCGGAACTGGAAGTAGAAAAAAAGTTTCTGGAACGACTACATCAAACAGTCTTTTTCGTTTTATTAAAGATGGAGATAATAAAATTATATATGACGGTTCGAAAAAGAGATATTTTCAGATATCAGCATCCGTTTCTTACCAAGCAACTGACGATATTACAGCTATACTTTATATTGCCAAAAACGGGAGTGTAGTGACAGAAACCAAAGTCTATGGTCGTGGCTCTACTGGATTTTTTACAAGTGCGGGAATTCTAGCCTTGCCTATTATCGGCACAATTGAGTTGGCAAAAGGTGATTTTATTGAAATCTGGGCTGAACGCTATTCTGGTTCGGGAAATATGCAAACGCTTTCACTAAATCTTACTGCTAGATAAAATAGGCAATTAACAAATAGATTTATACGACAATCCCTTCTCCTCAATTCTATCCAAAACCTTCGGCAAAACATACCGAAGGTTTTTTTCTGCCTTTAGGCTATCGTGAAAAACTACAACACTCCCAGGCTTGATGTTTTTTAGAACATTTTGTAGGCATTTTTCTTCAGAAATAGTAGCGTCGTAGTCATAACTAATTATATCCCACATCACAATTTTAAATCCTTTTTTCTGAAGGATTTTAGCTTGTTTTGAAGTGATTTTTCCATACGGCGGACGGAAAAGAGATGGTTGATTGCTGATTGTTGATTGCTGACTGTTGATCTTTGAATTATTTATCATTTCTCTTTCAGCCTTTTCAACATTCTCAATATATTGTGTTGTTTTGGTTTGCCAACCATTTAAATGATTAAATGTGTGGTTACCCACGGAATGACCTTCAGCAATTATTCTTCTGAAAATTTCAGGATGTTTTTTTACATTTTCGCCGATACAAAAAAACGTAGCTTTTGCATTGTGCTTTTTTAATTCGTCCAAAACCCACGGCGTAACTTCCGGAATTGGGCCGTCATCAAAAGTTAGATAGACTGAATCCTTTTTACGCGAAAATGCCCAAATCCGCTCAGGGTATAACCGCTGAATGAATCTGGGCATTTTTACTAAACGTAGTTGCAAATTTTATTAATTTACGGGTGTTTCTTCATCAATTTGCTTGGTGGGTTCACGTTCCATTTGTTTCAAAAGATTGGAATCTAAAGGAATCTCGATAGTGGAATCCTTTTGAACGTCCTTGTCCAAATCCATCGCTTCGTCTGGAGAATAGAAATGACGGAACAGCTTTAAATAGTCATTAAACTTCTTTGCTTCGGCGCGGCCATACGCTTCATCATCATACATTACTACTAGTTGTACCAAGCTTCGGTAGCGTTCCATATCGCTAATTATTTCCTCTGCAATGACGCGCTGTTTGTTGAATTTAAGACTATTATAATACGAAAGATGTTCTTGGTATTTTTTAGACACATCTTCGTAAACTTTTCGTGCTTTTTCTTTTTTATCCAATTCATAGTAACCAATAACGTAAGGCTCCAACAAAGAGTAGTATTCAAAATAATCTACGGGCATTTTCTCCATTGCCAAATCCAGCACTTTTTCAGCTTTTCCATTTTCCCCTTCATTAATTAATGTCTCTGCAAGGCGAGCAAGATTGCTGCGATAGGTTATTCCGTTTCTACGTGTTTCGGTATCGTGGTATATGTCTGGGCTGCCACTGTTGCCCCAATCCCAGGACATAACAATGTTGTACATTTTGTCGGCGTCAATACGCCCCATATCAAAAGGACTTCTCTTGTTAATGGCAGTTTTTATGGGAACTAGTTTGTAAACCACGCCATCTAATTGCAGATAGTCTTTCATCCATAAATAATCGTCATCGCCAAAACTTCCACCGCTAAAATATATTGGGCGTTCCCAATTATTATTGGCAATGATGTCTAGCATCAACATTCGGTTTTTATATAAAACATCTCCTTTAAGATTGATGTCTATATAGGGAACGATTTTATCTGCATCTTTCGGGTCTACGATTCCGCTGCGAAGCACAGCTTCTTTATCTACGGGAACACGAATAATTTTTGATGGGAAAGTATTTACTTGTTGCCCACTAGGCAACTCCATTTGTGTGGCAGGACTATCGTTCGCAACAAAATTCATCCACGTTTTAATGTCAATGGTATCCTGCGTAGTTTTTTGATAGATCAAAAAGTCGCGTGTGCCCCATCGGTATTTGTCGTGAGTTAATTGTGAAGGGATTGGATCGCTGGTAAAAGCTTTCTTTTTCATATCATCAATATACCAATCTGTTTGGAAAAGGCTGGTGTTCACAATACGAACGTCTTGGCGGTAGCCTTCAATATTCTGTGCATACCACAGCGCAAAGGTGTCATTATCTCCAATGGTGAAAAGGATTGCATTTTTATCGCACGAATCCAAATACATTTTTCCCATAGACTGTGCTGTATAGCGGTTGCTACGGTCGTGGTCGTCCCAGTTTTGGCTTGCCAACAAAATAGGTGCTGCCAAAGCTGTCGCAATTATAACAACGGGAAGTGCAATTTTCGGTTTTAAATAATTTTTCAAAAGATCAAAAAGTGCGTAAACGCCGTAACCTATCCACATTGCGAAAACATAAAAACTTCCAACTAATGCATAGTCGCGTTCACGCGGTTCGAAGGGTCTTTCGTTGAGGTATATTTTTAACGCAAGCCCTGTAAAAAGGAAGAAAACCAATAGCACCCAAAAACTTTTTTGATCATTTTTAAAGTGAAAAACCAATCCGATAATTCCTAAAATTAAAGGCAGGAAAAAGTAGGTGTTCCGAGCTTTATTGCTTGTCATATCACTGGGGAGCTCATCTTGATTTCCCAAACGGAGCTGATCTATAAATTTAACGCCGCTAATCCAGTTTCCATGAAGATCTGTATATTGACCTTGCACATCATCCTGTCTTCCTGTAAAATTCCACATAAAATAGCGCCAGTACATATAGCCAAACTGGAACTCGAACATAAATTTCATATTCTGAAAAAACGATGGTTTCTTAATGTCAAGATATTGTCCAAAATTCTTTAAAAATTTATCGTAATCACCTTTGTCAACCAGGTTTTGGTTATAGGCTTGCTTAAATTTATTTACTTCCTCAACAAGTCGGGGCTCACTTAAATATTCACTTTTAATAGAAAAATCAAGTCCGCCAGTGAACTCCATATAATTGGCGTTATGCTCTGTGCTCCACATTCTTGGCAAAAAAGCTTTTTGTGAATCATCAGTATTTTGACTAGCGTTTTTAAAGTTGTTTACAATAATGTATTTGCCAGTGGTTTCATCTTTTTCGTATTTCGGTTTATCATCCTTATACGGATTGTTTTCATCAAGACCCACATAGGTTTCTGTGAAGAGAGGGCCGTAAAATAAATGCGTTTCTGGATACTGCTCTCGGTTGTAATAAGCTAACAGTTCACGGGCATTGTTTGGGTTATTCTCATTAATCACCGTTCCCGCATTGGCGCGTATTGGAAGCATCAACCAACTTGAAAAACCCATAAATATAAAAAGAACGCAAAGAAGCAAGGTGTTTAATTGCTTATAACCTTTGTGGTGTGTTAAGCGCAGTCCGTAAACAAAAAGGATAATAAATAATAATGCGGCAAATATGGTCCCCGAGTTGAAGGGAAGCCCCATGCTGTTAACGAAAAACAATTCCGAAGCACTAAAAAACTTCATGGTCATCGGCAACAAAAGCTTGAAGATGAAAAGAAGAATGGCAACGGTTACAATATTTGCAATTATAAAATTTTTAACCGTAATGGTTTTATAATGTTTAAAGAAATACAGAAACCCAATAGCTGGAATGGTAAGCAGAGCCATAAAGTGAACCCCAAAAGAAAGCCCAATAATAAAGGCAATGAGAATCGCCCAGCGATTGCCGCGAGGCTCAAGCATTTCACGTTCCCAGCGGAGCGCTGTGTAAAAGAGCACAGACATTAAAAATGCGGCACTTGCATACACTTCAGCCTCAACTGCGTTAAACCAAAAACTGTCCGTAAATCCAAAAGCAAGCGCTCCAATTGCTGAACTGGCAATAATAGCGATGGAATTGTTTCTATCAATTTCTTGGTGTTTTGAAACAATGTTCGTCAATAATATGGAAAGCGACCAAAAAAGAAATAAAACAGTAAAAGCACTGGAGAAAACCGACATCAAGTTAATTGTTAAAGCGATGTGAGAAGCGTCTGGAGCAAAAATAGAGAAAAATGCACCGAGCAATTGGTAAAGTGGAGCTCCGGGTGGGTGGCCAACTTCTAGGTTGCTAGCGGTAGTTATATACTCACCAGCATCCCAAAAACTGGCGGTAGGTTCTACTGTAAGCCAGTAAGTTGTGAGTGCAATAGCAAATACAATCCAGCCTGTAATTTTGTTCCATTTTGTAAAGTTGAAAGAACCCATAAGTGCATAAAATTTTAATGGGACGAATTTACTAATAATATAGATAGCCCCAAGTATCTAATTGATGTAACGTGCAATATGATGTGATATTTTTAACGAGATAAAGGTCTGCAAAATACAAACTGTATTTTTTTATATTAAAATATTTGTACAAGCCAAACTTTGTATTAAATTTGCACCTCCTAGGCGAAAAAATATTTTTAGCTTCGGTGGGTGAAAGCCCAAATTTTTTTGAATTGGCCCATGGTGTAACTGGCAACACGTCTGTTTTTGGTACAGAAGAGTCTAGGTTCGAGCCCTAGTGGGCCAACATAAGTCTCAATCTATTATTAGATTGGGACTTTTTTCATTTATAACTGTTCTTGTGGAAAGTAGCCCAAATCATTATGGGTGGAAAAGTGAAAAAGCCTCCGATAGTTGTACATATAACTTTTCTCATCAAGTATTCCAATCTTGAAAAAGGTTGGAATTTTCTTTTTCGACAAATTTAAATTGATTGTCCTGCGTGAAAGTGGTTGGTTTTATTGGATAAATAAACTTTGTAATTCCCAGCGTATTTGTTCCGTTTAGCCTAATCGTTTAAGTGGGTAGAATTTTTTATTTAAGCAATTAAAAAAATATTTCAATATGTTTGTAATACGTAAAACCTTAACTAAAACAATTATGAAGAAACAATTAACGCTGATTGCCGTGCTGTTTTGCACTACTTTTATGTTTTCACAAAAAGTAAAAGTAACCCAAGGTGATTTTAAAAATTTAAAAGGAATAACTGCATACAATCTTGAGTTTGATTACTCAAATCTTTCCATTCCAAAATACAAATCTGAAGAGGAGTTTCTTGAGGATAAAATGGCTAAGAGAGATGAAAAGAATCCAGAATCTGGTGAAAAATTCAAAGAATCTTGGTTTGCTGATCGTCCAAATCGTTATGAGCCTAAATTTATTGAATCATTTAACAAGCGTTTTGATGATGGTGAAGTGAAGGTAGGGAATAACATTGGCGCAGAATATACAATGAAAGTGCACACTACAATGATGTATGCCGGTTATAACGTAGGGGTAGTTCGCCAAAATTCAAAAATTGAAGCAACTATTTCAATTTACAAAACTGGAGACCCAAGCAATGTTATTTTTTCAGGAAACTATACAAAAGTTGAAGGTAATGGAGCCTTCGGAATGGATTATGATTCTGGATACAGAATTTCTGAAGCCTATGCAAAATTGGCAAAAGAACTTGCGGCAAACATTCGAAAAAAAGCTAAATAATTTTAGCCTTAAGAATACTTAATACATTATTATTAAACAGCTGCCAAGTTTAGGCGGCTGTTTTGTTAAATTGTTTATTTTGTTCAAGTTTAAATTCTATCAAAATGAAATTTGCTATTTTTTTTATTCTATTTATTTTTTTGTCAGTCGGTCATTTTGCCCAGGAAATCAATATAGTTTCAGGCAGTTTCAAAAATCTGAAGGATATTTCGGAATACAACTTGGTTTTTGATTATTCAGATCTCGCTGTAAAGGATTTTGAAAACGAAGAAGCATATCTTCAAAAAACAATGTTGGAAAAAGAACAAGCCAAATCCGGAAATGCACGTGTGTTCCGTGAAGAATGGTTTAGTGACAGAGCATACAGATATGAGCCCAGATATATAAAAGCTTTTAATGAATATTTTAAAAATGAAGAGATAAAGGTGATAAAAAACCAGTCAGATTTGCCCTATTCCATTAAAATCCATACTACAGAAATCTACCCAGGATATAATAATGGTTTTATAAGAAAAAGTGGAAATCTTGAAATAACCATTTCCATTTATGAAACAGAAAACACTGAAAATATTCTCTTTTCAGCAAATATAACTGATGTAGAATGTACGTATTCTGGAGATAAATCAACACTGGAAGGATTTGATTTTCATCAAGGAGAAAGAATAGCATACGGTTATTGGAACCTTGCTAAATTTTTCGCAAAAAAAATGAGGAGAGGTATTAAGTATAATTAATTTGCCATCTCGTTTTCCATATCAATAACCTTCGCAACCGTCTTTACAAGGCGGTTGTGGTTTTTTACAAAAGGATTAGTTTCATCCCAAACATAACCTGCAAGTACTGCGCAAATCTGTTCTTTTATTACAGGATTTTCGGGGCGATGGAAAAATATTTTCTGAAGATTGCCCGTGTACCACTCACTAACATAGGTTCTAAAAACGTCTACACCTTTCATAATATAACCAGTATAGTCTTGTTCCCAATCAACTTTTTCTCCTTGGAGTTCTTTGGTGATTAATTTGGCGGCTTTTAATCCAGATTCTGTAGCGAAGGTAACGCCAGATGAAAATACTGGATCTAAAAATTCAGCGCTATTCCCCGTAAGGGCATATCCCTTTCCGTAAAGTTGCTTTACCGCTTTTGAATAATTTTTTATAATGTGCGGCTCAAAAAGAAATTCTTGATTTTTTAATCTATCGTAATAGTAATCAGAAATTTTGAGCATTTCGCGCATTTTTTCTGCATTTGTGCCTTCAAAAGATTCTATAAATTCCGTGGGCCCTACAAAACCGATACTTGTATTTCCATTTGAAAAAGGAATTACCCAAAGCCATACTTCATCTTTCACAACATCAAAGGTAATAAGAGTTCCCTCAACACCTTCGGGGCGTTCGGTTTCTTTTATATGTGTGTAAATTGCAGAGTTGGGGTTTAATGTAGAAGATTTTTCCAAATCCAATAAACGCGGTAAAACTCTTCCATAGCCGCTGCTATCAATTATAAATTTTGCTTTAATGTTATATTCCTCGCCTTCTTCATTTTTTATAGTTGTGATTGAATGGCCATTTTCGTCAAACTGAACGTTTGTTACTTCGTGCCCAAAGGAAACATCAACCCCTTTTTTTACAATTTCTTTGGCGAGTGTGTTGTCAAAATCCGCACGTGGTACTTGCCAAGTGTAGTTCCAACCTGGAGTATGTTTTTTTCCAAAATCAAAATTACAAACAATATCATTTTTCAGAAATCTAGCACCAGCTTTGATTTCAAATTTTTGTTCCATCAAACAATCCAAAAGACCTGTCTCCTCAAAATGGTCCATACAGCGTGGCAAAAGACTTTCCCCGATTACAAAGCGTGGAAACTTACTTTTTTCTACTACTTTCGAGCTTATTCCATTGTTTTTTAAGTAAGCAGAAGCTACACATCCCGAAGGTCCAGCGCCAATAATTAACACATCAACAACAATATCATTCATATTAAATATATAGATTGTTAAAAAATTCTAAATTTGCATTCTAAAGTAACTAAATTATATTAGCTCTCAAAAATTTAATCAAACCATTGATTCAACACTAAATGCCAACATTACAAGGAAAACTGGAAATAAACGATTTTGATAAAATAATATTCAAAAACGATACTGTCCAACTTCACAAAGATATAATAGAAAGAGTTCAAAACAGTTTTGATTTTCTGAAAGAATTTTCTGAAAATAAAATTATTTATGGCGTCAATACAGGCTTCGGCCCAATGGCGCAGTATAAAATTAAGGATGATGAGCGCATCCAGTTGCAGTATAATCTTATTCGCAGCCACTCTTCTGGGACTGGAAACCCAATTCCTGCACAATATGTTCGCGCGGCGATGCTTGCAAGACTTAATACTTTGAGCCTTGGCAATAGCGGCGTGCATCCTTCGGTTATTAAATTAATGGGAGAGTTGCTTAACAGAAATATTATTCCACTTATTTATGAACACGGTGGCGTGGGTGCCAGTGGCGATTTGGTGCAGCTTGCCCATTTGGCTTTAGTGCTAATTGGCGAAGGTGAAGTTTTTTATAAGGGGGATCGAAAAAATACGGAAGAAGTTTTCAAAATGGAAAATCTTCAACCCATAAAAGTAGAACTTCGCGAAGGTTTGGCTTTGATGAATGGAACCTCAGTAATGACGGGTATTGGCGTAGTAAATGTGCTTTACACAAAACGCATTATGGATTGGATGATTAAAGCATCTTCTGCTATAAATGAAATTGTAAAAGCGTATGATGATCACCTTTCCTTTGAACTGAACCAAACCAAAAAACACAACGGACAGCGCCAAATTGCTAAAATGATGCGCGAACATTTAAAGGACAGTAGCTTGACGCGTAAGCGTGAGCATCATTTATACAATGGGAATGTAAACGATGAGATTTTTGTAGAAAAAGTACAGGAATACTATTCGTTGCGTTGTGTTCCTCAAATTTTGGGACCTGTTTTGGACACGCTCAATTCTGTTGAAAAAATACTGATTGAAGAAGTAAATTCCGCTAACGATAATCCAATTGTAGATGTTGAAAAACGCAATGTCTATCACGGTGGAAATTTCCACGGCGATTATGTTTCCTTGGAAATGGATAAGCTGAAAATAGTAGTTGCTAAAATGACGATGCTTTCCGAGCGTCAATTGAATTATTTGCTCAATTCTAAACTTAACGACATATTGCCTCCGTTCGTAAATCTTGGTAAATTAGGATTGAATTTTGGAATGCAGGGCGTGCAATTCACCGCAACTTCAACCACTGCCGAAAGCCAAATGCTTAGTAATCCAATGTATGTGCACAGTATTCCCAACAACAACGACAATCAGGATATTGTAAGTATGGGAACTAATGCGGCATTGATTACAAAAAAAGTGATTGAAAATTCTTTTGAAGTAGTTGCAATAGAACTCATAACCATTATTCAGGCTATTGAATATTTAAAAGTACAAGATCAGGTCTCTTCTGAAACTAAAAAAATGTACGATGAAATCCGCGCGATTGTACCTGTTTTTAAGGAAGATGTAGTTATGTATCCATACGTAAACAAGGTGAAAGATTTTTTGATGGATTCTGTAAAATAACTGCGGGATATATTCCAAAATTGTTTATTTTAACTTCAACTAACTTAAATTGATACTATTATGAAAACAATTTTTTCTTCCGTACTTATTTTTTTATTAGGAATAACTGCATTTTCCGCTCAGGAACTGGCTTTGGTTCGCGACAATGACCTCTTCGGATATATTAATAAATCTGGAGAATACGTTATTCAACCCCAATTTGAAAAGGCAGATAGTTTTTCTGGCAAGATGGCTGCTGCAATGAAAGACAAAAAATGGGGTTTTATAAATACTTCCGGTGAATGGGCAATCCAGCCCGAATATGACCGAGTGAAAGAATTTAATTCCGGCTATGCTTTGGTAATGCAAAACGACCAATGGAAATACATAAACACAAAAGGCGAGACCTTAGATACACCCGCAAGAGATAAATATTATGATTTTGATAACGGGGTAGCTATAATCCGCGATGGTGATAAAATTGGTTTAATGGATACAAGCGGAAAATCTATTTTAGAACCAAAATATGATGAAATAAAAAAGTTTAACAACGGTCATGCAAAATTCAAGAATGGTGAAACTTGGGGCTTATTAAATACAAAAGGTGAAGTTGTTGTTCCAGCAGACTATAATGAAATTGGTGATTTCAGTAAAAATGGAATTTGGGCAAGAAAAGGGGAAAGCTTTGGAGTGCTTATTAATGGAACTTTTAAACCAATTAGTGGTGTAGATAAAATTTGGGATTTTACCAATGATTCTCCATTAACCTATGCTCGAAGTAATAAAATGATGGGTTTCATCAATGGAAAAGGCGAATGGGTAATACAGCCAGCTTATGATAAAGTACGTGCTTTTAATGCAGGGCTTGCGCCAGTTAATCAAGGCAAGGAATGGGGATATATTAATGAAAAGGGAGAAAAGGCTATCGATATAAAATATAGGGATGCCGAAATATTTTCTGACAATGGTTTAGCTCCCGTAAAGGAGAAAAAACTTTGGGGTTTTGTTGATAAAACAGGCAAGTTGGTAATCCCTATGGAATATGATATTTCAATAGGAATGTTTGGGTTTCTACAAAGTGGATCCGATAAAGGTTTTATTGATGGTCTTGCCCGGGTAAAGAAAAACAAAGAGTGGGGTTTTATAGATGAAAAAGGGAATGTAGTTGGCAAATGGCACCAAAATGCGGAGGCTTTTGTGAATACTTCAAAATAGAAATAAGAGTAGAAAAACGAGAAAAGACAACGTTTTGTCTTTGCTAGAAAAAATTAAATGGAAGAGAAAAAAGCGAAACAGAAATACGCATTAGTAACGGGAGGCTCTCGTGGTATTGGCCGCGCAGTTTGTATTCAACTTGCGAAAGATTTGGAATACAGCCTTCTTATAAATTACAACGGTAATAAAGAAGCTGCCCAACAAACTTTGAAGGATGTGGAAGCTCTTGGCGGTAAAGGCGAAATAATACAGTTTGACGTTACCAATGCTGAAGCTGTTAATAAGGCATTTGACGTATGGCATGAAGCTAATAAAGACGCTATCATTGAGGTAATTATAAACAATGCAGGGATTACCAAAGACGGCTTATTTATGTGGATGAAACCCGAAGATTGGCACAGTGTTATAAACACCAGTTTAAATGGGTTTTACAACGTTACCAATGCATTGATTCAAAAATTATTGGTAAATAAGTACGGAAGAGTTATAAATATGGTTTCGGTTTCTGGTTTGAAAGGAACTCCGGGACAAGTAAACTATTCCGCAGCAAAAGGCGCAGTTATTGGCGCTACAAAAGCGTTAGCGCAAGAAGTTGCAAAACGGAATATAACAGTAAATGCAGTAGCGCCAGGTTTTATAAAAAGTGATATGACTGCTGAACTTGATGAAAAAGAGCTTAAAAAAATGATTCCAGCTAACCGTTTCGGCGAAGCTGAAGAAGTGGCGCATGTAGTTAGTTTTTTGGCTTCTTCAAAATCTTCCTATATTACCGGAGAAGTGATTAATATTAATGGAGGAATTTATTCCTAAATTGACAAAGAAGTGAGAAGAGTAGTAATAACTGGAATGGGCATTTATTCCTGCATTGGCAAAAACTTGCAGGAGGTGAAAGAGTCCTTGTACAATGGGAAATCTGGAATTATTTCCGACGAAAAAAGAAAAGAATTCGGGTATCGCTCTAGTTTAACAGGCTGGGTGGAGGAACCAAATTTGAAAGAAATGCTCACCAGAAGAGAGCGAGTAAGTTTAGGCGAAGAAGGTGCATTTGCCTATACGGCAACCATTGAAGCATTAAGAAATGCTAAAATAGACCAGCAATTTCTCGATGAAAACGAAGTAGGCATTCTTTACGGAAACGATAGTACTGCAAAATCCGTAATAGAATCTGTAGATAAAATTCGGGAAAAGAAAGATACCACACTCGTTGGTTCAGGCGCAATTTTTAAAGCAATGAACTCATCTGTTACGATGAATCTTTCAACTATTTTTAAGTTAAGAGGAATAAATTTTACGATTAGCGCCGCTTGCGCTAGTGGTTCACACTCCATTGGAATGGCTTATTTTTTAATAAAAAATGGGCTGCAGGATTGTATCATTTCAGGAGGAGCTCAAGAAATAAATGAACTCGCAATGGGTAGTTTTGATGGTCTTGGCGTGTTTTCAACACATGCAGATCCAGCAAAAGCATGCCGTCCTTTTGATAAAGACCGTGATGGCTTGGTGCCAAGTGGCGGCGCGGCTACTTTGGTTATTGAAAGCTACGAAAGTGCCGTAAAACGAGGTGCGCCAATTTTAGGTGAAATTATAGGCTACGGTTTTTCTTCAAACGGCGAGCATATTTCAACTCCAAACGTTGACGGCCCAGCCCGAGCAATGAAAATGGCACTGGATCAAGCAAATATTAAAGCCTCTGAAATAGATTATGTAAATGCCCATGCAACCTCGACACCTGTTGGAGATGCTAATGAAGCACATGCAATTACAGAAGTATTTGGAGAAAATGGCCCATATGTAAGCTCCACAAAATCTATGACAGGACATGAGTGCTGGATGGCAGGGGCTAGTGAAGTTATTTATTCCATGCTGATGATGGAACATTCCTTCATAGCGCCAAATATAAACCTTGAAACACCAGACGAAGCTGCTTCAAAATTAAACCTTGTTAACAAAACGTTAAATAGAAAAATTGATGTATTTTTGTCGAATTCTTTTGGATTTGGGGGAACCAATTCCGCATTAATTATTAAAAAGTGCACATATTAAAAATGAATAAAGAAGTTATAGTTGAGAAGATAAACTACTTTTTGGTAGATGAGTTTGAGGTAGAAAGTGAAGACATTGAACCAAGAGCCAATTTAAAAGAGACTTTAGAGTTGGATAGCTTGGACTTTGTAGACTTGGTTGTTGCCATTGAGGCCAATTTTGGCGTGAAATTGACTGGTGAAGATTTCATTAATGTTATAACACTTCAAGATTTTTATGATCTAATTGAAAAGAAAGTCGCCTAAAATTGCAATACTAATCTATGGCAGGTGAATGGGAAGGCAAAAGCAAAGGAACCGTTTTAGGATATAAAATCTTTATATTCTTTATCAGAAAATTAGGTGTTCGCGCCGCTTATGGACTGCTTTATTTTGTAGCTCTCTATTATGTTTTTTTTGCTGGAAAAAGCACACGTTCCATCTACTATTATTTTAAAAAAAGACTCCAATACCCTTCTTTTAAAAGTTTTTTCAGCATTTATAAAAGCTACTATACATTTGGAAAAACTATTATTGATAAGGCCGCCATTTCTTCAGGTCTTAAAAATCAGTTTACCTATGAATGTGACGGAGTGGAAAACATCATTGAACTTCTCGATAAAAAACAGGGTGGGATTATGATTAGCGCCCACGTTGGTAATTTTGAGATTGCCGAATTTTTTTTCGAGGAAATTGATACTCGTTCACAGATAAGCCTTATTACTACAGACGCCGAACATCAAAACATAAAGGAGTACATGGAGAAAGTAACAGTGCGTTCCAAAGTGAAATTTATTTTGGTGAAGGACGATATGTCGCATATATTTGAAATAAACAACGCATTAACTAATGGCGAATTGGTATGTTTTACTGGTGATAGATATATGAAAGGCCAAAAAGTATTGTCTGAATCGTTGATGGGAAAAGAAGCAAATTTTCCCGCTGGGCCCTTTTTATTGGCAAGCAGGTTGAACGTTCCGGTTTTGTTTGTCTATGTAATGAAAGAAACAAACAAGCATTATCATCTATATGCCCGGCAAGCGGAAGTAAAAAACCGCGATGCACAAGGCCTACTAAAAAAATACACTGAAAGCGTGGAATGGATGTTGAAAAAGTATCCACTTCAATGGTTTAACTATTTTGATTTTTGGGATACAAACGATTAAGAAATGAAGGAAGTACTAATAATATACTATTCGCAAACCGGACAGCTTTTTGATATTCTGAAGAATATATCTTCCACAATTTCAGATGAAAACGTGAATATTTCTTATTATGAAATTCTTCCGAAGAAAAAATTCCCTTTTCCCTGGAAGCAAGAAGAATTTTACGGAGCCTTTCCCGAAACCTTTCTTCAAATTCCCACGCCATTAGAAGTTATTCCTACTGAAATTATCCAGAAAAAATATGATTTGGTTATTTTGGGATTTACTACCTGGTATTTAACACCATCCATACCAGTCAATTCATTTTTAAAATCTGAAGACGCAAAGACATTACTTGCTAATACACCAGTTGTAACAGTTTCAGCCAGCAGAAATATGTGGATAATGGCGCAGGAAAAAGTAAAAAAATTGCTGGTGGCAAACAATGCAAAATTGGTTGGGAATATTGCTTTGGTAGATAGAAATCTGAACCATATAAGCGTAATAACAATCGTGCATTGGCTGATGGGTGGAAAGAAAACCAAAATGTTAGGAGTCTTCCCAAAACCTGGTGTTTCTGATAATGATATTAAAGCGTCTTCGCGTTTTGGAACTCCCATTAAAGAGGCTTTGCTTCAAAATGAATACTCAAGCCTGCAACAAAATCTTTTATCTGTTGGCGCAGTAAAAGTAGATCCTTCACTAATTGCCACAGATATTCGGGGGAATGTTGTTTTCACAAAATGGGCCAGCCATTTAATTAAAAAAGATGGCGAAGAAAGAAAGAAATGGCTCGTTTATTTTAAATATTATTTGTTATTTGCAATATGGCTTATAGCCCCAATTGTATTTGTTGTATTTTTACTCACTTATTTTCCAATGTACCGTAAAATACAACGAAATAAAGCCTATTATTCATCAGTTGCATTAAAGCAAGATTAATGAAGAACGTATATATTACAAGGATTGCGAAGTTTTTGCCCAATGAGCCAGTTGAAAATGAGGCGATGGAGGAAAAGCTAGGAATCATCAACGGGAAAACCTCAAAGGCCCGCCGAATTATCCTTCGAAACAACCAAATAAAAACACGTTATTACGCTATTGATAAAGATGGAAACGTAACTCATAATAACGCGCAACTTACCGCTAAAGCCGTTGAAGAATTATGTGATGAAACTTTCAATAAAAACGAAATTGAATTGCTCTCTTGTGGCACTTCCAGCCCAGACCAGATTTTGCCAAGCCACGCGGCTATGGTTCACGGTTTTTTAAAGAATGGAAATCTTGAAGTAAATTCTCCATCTGGAGCTTGTTGTAGTGGAATGAACGCTTTAAAATATGGCTATATGGCCATAAAATCTGAACAAGTGAAAAATGCTGTTTGCACAGGTTCCGAGCGTACTTCTTCTTGGATGAAGTCAGATATTTTTGAAGATGAAGTAGCGCATTTACAAGAAATAGAAGAGCATCCCATTCTTGCTTTTAACAAAGAATTTTTACGTTGGATGCTTTCTGACGGGGCGGGCGCATTTCTTTTGGAAAGTGAACCGAACGGAAAAACACCATTGAAAATTGAATGGATGGAAGGTTACAGTTATGCCTTTGAACTTGATACTTGTATGTATGCTGGCGGTGATAAATTGGAAGATGGAAGTCTAAAGCCGTGGAGCGAATATCCCGCAGATGTTTGGGGAAAAAAATCACTTTTTGCAATGAAGCAGGATGTGAAATTGTTGGGTGATAACATCCTTCAAAAAGGTGTTGCCAGTATGAAGTTGGCCATGGAAAAGCACAACATCACCGAAGACGATATAGATTATTATTTGCCACATATATCTTCCTATTATTTTAAGGAAAATCTTTACAACGAAATTGAAAATCAAGGCCTTCATTTGCCTTGGGAAAAATGGTTTTTGAATCTTCAAAAAGTTGGAAATGTGGGTGCTGGTTCTATCTATCTTATGTTAGAAGAATTGGTGCATTCCGGGAATCTTAAAAAAGGGGATAGAATTTTTCTTCAAGTTCCCGAAAGTGCCCGCTTCGCATATTCATATGCATATTTGACAGTAGTTTAAATGGAGGTATTCACCGAAAAAATAACGGATAAAAATTTTATCGGAAGATTAATTCCACAGAAAGCACCGTTTGTAATGGTGGACAAACTGCTTCATTTTGAAGAAAATAAAGTGGTTGCAGGCTTAACTGTTTCCCAAGAAAATATTTTTATCCAAAACAATAAATTTACTGGTCCTGGCTTGATTGAGCATATGGCGCAAACGGTTGCGCTTTATACAGGCTACCAATTTTTTTTGAAAAAAGAAGATGCCCCAACAGGCTACATTGGCGCCATTAAAAAGGCAGAAATTTTTGAACTTCCTGCCGTTGGGAAAGAACTTAAAACAACGGTACTAATTCTACACGATATTATGGGCGTTACTTTGGTAACAGCCGAAACTGAGTGCGATGGAAAAGTAATCGCTTCCAGCGAAATGAAAACCGTATTAGCAAATTAGGAATGAAGGCAATGGATGTTTCAAGTTTAGACATTTCCAACTTTCTTCCGCATCGCAAGCCGATGCTAATGGTTACTTCGGTACTTGAAATTGACGACAATTCGGTTTCAACACAATTTTATATTTCTGAAAAATGTGTCTTTTTAAAAGAAGAAAAGCTTTCAGAAACTGGGCTTATTGAAAATGCTGCTCAAGCTGCATCTGCAGTTGTGGGACAAAGTTTTTTTGAAAAAGACGACTTGGAAGGAACTGGCAACAAACTTGTTGGCTACATAAGCGCAATTAAAAAGGTTGAGATTTTTGAACTTCCAAAGGTTGGTGAAACAATTATTACAAAAGCAAAACTTCTTTCAAGATATGATACAGGCGAAATGACAATGTGTAGCCTCGAAACTCAAACATTTCTCTCAGAAAAATTAATTGTATCTTCTACCATGAATTTTTTAATCCATGAGGTCTGATTATGAAGAAAAAAGAAGTGCCACAAGACAAAAGCAATTTGGAATCTGCAAATTTCCGTGAACTCTGTTACGCGGTTGACGAGAACGGAGAATACACAACAGAAAACAGTACAGGCTGGGAACCAAAAACTGTAGCGTTAAACAATGCAATTGACGATATTAACGAACGGATTGATGAAGCGAAAGCCCGAGTAATGAAAGGCGAAACCAGCCCCATTGAATATTACATGGAACTACACAAAATGGACGTTGGCATTTTGGCGAGCTACGTTGGGTTTTGGCAATGGAAAGTGAAAAGACATTTTAAACCATCTACTTTTAAAAAATTGAACAGTAAAACTTTGAATAAATACGCTGAGGTTTTTGAGATTTCAGTTGAAGAACTTCAGAATATTTCAAAATAATGGAAATAAACTTTACCCACCACCAATCTGCCCACTGCGAAAATGGAGTGGTTTCGAACCTAATGAAACACAACGGTTTCAGCGTGAGCGAGCCTATGGTTTTTGGTATTGGCAGCGGCTTGTTGTTTTGTTATATTCCGTTGCTAAAGGTAAATCATGCTCCTGTGATTACGTATCGCGCAATGCCTGGACATATTTTTAAAAAGTTCGCAAAGCGCACAGGCGTAAAAATGAAACGTGAAAAATTTAGCAATCCAAAAGACGCTAAAACACGTTTGGATGAAAATCTTGAAAAGAATAATCCTGTTGGACTACAAGTTGGTATTTACAACTTAGTTTATTTTCCGGATGAATACCGTTTTCATTTCAATGCTCACAATATGGTTGTTTATGGGAAGCAAGACAATCGTTATTTAATCAGTGATCCGGTAATGGAAAACGTGACTTCCCTTTCAGAAAAAGAATTGGAAAAAGTGCGTTTTGCAAAAGGCGCTTTTGCACCTAAAGGGCATATGTATTATCCAATTTCGTTTCCCGAGAAACTGGAACTTGAAAAAGCAATCGTAAAAGGAATTAAAGATACCTGCAAAGCAATGCTAGCACCAGTTTCTTTTGTTGGCGTAAAAGGAATTCATAAAATAGCGGGTTTAATCAGAAAATGGCCGAAGAAAAAAGGAATTAAAACCGCAAATCATTATTTGGGACAAGTGGTGCGAATGCAAGAAGAAATAGGCACAGGCGGTGGAGGTTTTCGATATATTTATGCTGCATTTTTACAGGAATCTGGGAAATTGCTTGGTAACGAAAAATTGATTGAACTGTCAAAAGAAATGACAGAAATTGGCGATTTATGGCGAGATTTCGCCCTTGAAGCATCGCGTATTTATAAAAACCGTAGTGCTCAAACTGACAGCTACAATAAAGTCGCTGACCAATTGGACCATATTGCCGATTTGGAAAAAGTGTTCTTTAAGAAGCTAAAAAAGGCAATTTAAAAAGTTCCCTTTGGGGATTTAGGGGACAATGATAGAAATAAACCAACTTTCAAAAAAATACAAAGGCGCCGAATTCTTTTCGGTAAAAGACCTTAATTTGAAAGTTGAAGATGGTGAAATTTACGGCCTGCTCGGTCCAAACGGCGCTGGAAAAACCACGCTGATTTCAATGTTAACTTCTTTGCTGAAACCTACTTCAGGCTCCTTCACAATTAACGGTTTGAATTTTAAGGAAAACAAAAATCAATTAAAACAATTGATTGGCATTGTGCCGCAGGAATATGCATTGTATCCAACGCTTACAGCGTATGAGAACTTACAATACTTTGGAAGTATGTATGGAATTAAAGGTGAAATCCTTAAAAAATCCATCAATGAGCATCTCGAGGTAATGGGGCTTTCAAAATTTGCCCATAAAAAAATAGATACTTTTTCCGGAGGAATGAAACGCCGCATAAATTTGATTGCTGGAATACTTCACCAACCCAAAGTGTTGTTTTTGGACGAGCCCACTGTTGGCGTAGATGTACAATCAAAAAACGTAATAATTGATTATTTAAAATTGCTAAATACGCAAGGAACTACAATTGTTTATACTTCACACCATTTGAACGAAGCGGAATTTTTCTGCACCCATGTAGCCATAATTGACAATGGCGAAATTATTGTAAAAGGCATTCCTTCCGAATTGATAAAAAACCAAGCCGGCGCCCACAATCTTGAAGATGTATTTTTAGCACAAACTGGTAAAGCACTTCGCGATCATGCATAAACTTTGGGCCTCCACATATAAAGAAATGCTTTTGCTGGTGCGTGATTTGGGCGGAATAGCAATTCTTTTTATAATGCCAGTTTTATTACTGATTGTGATTACTTTGGTTCAGGACAGTACCTTCAAAACCATCAGTGACATTAAAATCCCTGTGCTTTTGGTGGATAATGACAATGGCGAAGTTTCAAAAAATATTATTGAAAACCTTGCAGAATCCAACTCGTTTGAAATCATTCAGAAATCTTCTGAAGAAGAAGCAAAAGAAGCAGTTTTCTCTGGAAAATATCAGCTTGCAATAGTAATTCCCGAAAACCTTTCAGCCTCACTTCAGAAGAAAGTTGACCAAAATGTAGAAGGAATTTTATCAAAATTTGGACTGGAAGAAGATACTTTGAATATTACAAAAGAAGTTATTTCGCAAAAGGAAGTCCGTTTGTATTTTGATCCCGCAACACAAGTTAGTTTCAAATCTTCGGTAAAGAACGGTATCGAGAAAATGATTTCAAAAATTGAAACACAAAGCATTTACAAAACTTTTCAAACGGAATTGGACGAAGAAGATTCAGAACCAATTTTCGACACTGAAAACTTTATTGCTTTCAAAGAAATTCTTCCTACAAAAAACAACGAGGAAATCATTCCAAACTCAGCCCAGCACAACGTTCCAGCGTGGACGCTGTTTGCTATTTTCTTTATTATTGTTCCACTTTCCATCAATTTGGTAAAGGAAAAAAATCAAGGCACGTTTGTGCGTTTACGCACTAATCCAGTAAGTTACGCAACCGTTTTGGGCGGAAAAACAATTGTTTATTTGGGTGTTTGTTTAATACAATTTACGTTGATGTTGCTTGTTGGAATTTATCTTTTTCCAGCTATAGGTCTTCCGGGAGTTGATGTTTCAGGGAAATTGCCAATGCTTTATATTGTTGCGCTTTTCTCCGGTTTGGCTGCAATAGGCTTGGGATTACTTATGGGAACCATTGCAAAAACACAGGAACAAGCAGCTCCGTTTGGAGCCACGTCGGTTGTTATTTTGGCTGCGCTTGGTGGGGTTTGGGTCCCCGTTTTTGTAATGCCGAAGTTTATGCAATTAGTTTCCAAAATTTCCCCGATGAATTGGGGTTTGGAAGCATTCTACGATGTATTTTTAAGAAATGTGGGATTTGCTAAAATCCTTCCCGAAATTTCGTTATTATTGTTGTTCTTCCTCACAACAATCATAATTGCAATAATTTATAATAGAAAAAAGAATGCCGTCTGACACTAAAAATGAAATAAGCTTTACTTCTGAAATCCGCGTTCGTTTTACAGAAACCGATCCCTTGGGAATTGTATGGCACGGCAATTATATCCAGTATTTTGAAGATGGCCGCGAGGCTTTTGGAAGAGAGCACGGTATTTCCTATTTAGAACAGAAAGCGAATGGATATACTTCTCCAATTGTAAAATCTACGTGCGAACATAAGCTACCGTTGCGTTATGGAGATGTGGCAACTATTAAGACCAACTTTATAAATTCTCCAGCTGCGAAAATGATTTTTCGATATCGAATATTTGATCCAAAAGGAAGACTTACCTGTTTGGGCGAAACCATCCAGGTTTTTTTGAATGAAGAAGGGGAACTTTCGTTAACGCCTCCAGAATTTTTCGCAAATTGGAAAGAGAAAATGGGTCTTTAAAGAATGGCAAAGACATATCTTTCATATAATAATATTCATAGCAACTTAGGTTTTAACAGCGAAACGGTTGTTGAAAATATTTCAAAAGGTTTATCGGGGCTTGATAGATATGAAGATGCTTCGCTGTTGCCTGGACCCTTTTGTGCTTCCCTAATTTCTTCCGAAAAAATAGAGGACGAATTTAATAAAATTGGAGATGCTTCAAAATTCACGAAGCTGGAGCAAATGATGATTCTCTCTCTAAAAAAAGTTGTTGATCCTTCAAATATTCCTTTAAATGAAAAAGTAGGTTTAATAATTTCAACTACAAAAGGGAATATAGATGTACTTGAAAAAGAAAGTGAATTTCCTAAAAATCGTGCTTATTTGAGCGAATTGGGAAAAATAATTCAAAATTTCTTCGGTTTTAAAAATGAGTCAATTGTGCTTTCAAACGCATGCGTTTCTGGCGTTATGGCTATTTCTGTTGCAAAACGATTTATTTCTGAAGGAAAATATGATAACGTATTTATTGCCAGCGGCGATTTGGTAACGAAATTCATCCTTTCCGGTTTCAATTCGTTTCAGGCTTTATCAGCAGAGCCCTGCAAGCCTTATGATAAATATAGGGTTGGTATTAATCTAGGTGAAGTTTCTGCGAGTGTTTTGGTTACTTCTTCAAAAGAAGGTCTTCCTGCAGAAGCGGTGGAAATTTTAGGCGATGCATCCAGAAATGATGCAAATCATATTTCTGGTCCATCGCGAACAGGCGAAGGACTTTTCCGCAGTGTAAAGGCTGCGCTAAATGAAGCAAATATAACTTCTGCAGAAATCGATTATATTTCTGCACATGGCACCGCAACTCCTTTTAATGATGAAATGGAAGCCATTGCTTTCAGTAGATTGGGAATGGAACTTGTTCCATTAAATAGTTTAAAAGGATTTTTTGGTCATACCTTGGGAGCTTCAGGCTTGTTGGAAACCATTGTGGGAATGCATTCTATGGAAAAAAATATACTTTTTTCATCCAAAGGATTTACCGAACTTGGCGTTTCAAAACATATAAATATCATCAAAGGCAATACGCCAAAAATGTTAAAAGTTTTCCTTAAAACTGCCTCTGGTTTTGGTGGATGTAACACGGCGGTGATTTTCAAAAAAACAACAACTAACCAACCATAAATGCAACCAACCACTAAAAAAATGAATGCCATTGAGGCTTTGGAAGAAGCACACAGGATTGCTTTTGCACCCTTTGTTTTCCAAGCTTCGGTATCGCTCCGCAAACTTGGAATACTCGATTATATTTTTGACCAACGGGACGATGGTGGCCCAACAGTTGATGAAATTTCCGAAAAACTTTCACTTAGTCCTTACGGCGTTGGTGTTTTGTTAGAAATTGCTGAAACATCAAATATTGTAAGTAAGAACGCAGAAAATAAATTTGAATTGACCAAAGTTGGCTATTTTTTGAATTATAATACCACTGCTAGTGTGAATCTAAATTTCACCCATGATGTTTGCTACAAAGGTTTGTTTTATTTGAACGATTCCATCAAAACGGGAAAACCTGAAGGGTTGAAAGAATTGGGACAATGGAATACTATTTACGAAGGCTTGTCTAAACTTAAACCTAACGAACAGAAATCCTGGTTTGATTTTGACCATCATTATTCTGACGGTATTTTTGAAGATGCCCTCGAAAAAATATTTGAAAGAAAACCAAAGACACTTTTTGATATTGGAGGTAACACCGGTAAATTTTCGGTAAAATGCTGTAACTTCAATGAAGATGTGGATGTGAAAATCATCGATTTACCTGGCCAACTTAATATTGCATTGAAAAATGCAGCGAGCAATGGTTTTAAAGATAGAATTTCTGGCCACCCTATTGATTGGCTTTCTGAAAATCCGCAGATACCCGAGGGAGCAGACATAATTTGGATGTGTCAATTTTTAGACTGCTTTTCGGAAGATGAAATAGTGAAAGTACTAAGTACATGTGCAGAATCTATGGATGGGAATGCGGAATTGATTATTGTGGAAACCTTTACCGATAGACAGCATTTTAAATCGACACAATTTATTTTGGAAGCTACTTCGCTTTATTTTACAGTACTTGCCAACGGAAATAGTAAAATGTATCCGGCTAGTGTTTTTTTAAGGTTGATAGAAAAAGCAGGACTACAAATTCAGGAAGATATAAAACTGGGTGAGTACCACACAATGTTGGTTTGTAAAAAGAAGTAAAAATTGACCAAAACATTTCACATAAAAAGCTATTCCCATATAAAGAATCAAACTGTTTCAGTAAACGGTCAAGCTATTTTTAGGGATGAAAATGAAGATTTTCCATTATTCATAAAAAATGCTTACAAGTTTTTAAAAACGGATTATCCCAAGTTTTTTAAAATGGATAACTTAAGCAAACTCGCTTTTTTGGCAGCAGATGTATTGTTGAAAAATGAAAACTTAAACGAAGAAGAAAACAACATTGCGCTCATATTTTCAAACAAAGCTTCCAGTTTAGACACAGACCGTAAACATCAAGCGGCTATAGAGAATGAAGCTGAATACTTCCCTAGTCCGGCGGTTTTTGTATATACTCTTCCAAATATTTGTTTGGGCGAGATAAGTATTAAACACAGGCTTTATTCTGAAAATAGTTTTTTTATCTTTGACCGCTTTAATGCAGAACATTTGCAACTGTACACTAACAGTTTATTGCAAAGTGGAAAGGCTGAAAAAGTACTTTGTGGCTGGGTAGATTTTGATGACAACAGCTATGAAGCGTTTCTATATTTAGTTGAAAACGTAGGTAAAATTGAACACAACACGGAAGAAATAACCAGATTATACAACATATTATGAGCGAATTGAAAGAAGAATTAAAAGCGAAAATCATTGAACAGTTAAATCTCGAAGACGTTTCAGTAGCTGAAATTGCAGACGACGATGCACTCTTTGGTGACGGCCTTGGCTTGGATTCCATTGATGCTTTGGAACTTATCGTAATGCTGGACAAAGATTACGGCATCCGTTTGAGCGATCCAAAAGAAGGAAGAAAGATTTTTGAATCTGTACAAGTGATGGCAGATTATATTGAAGAGCACCGCACAAAGTAACTTCCGAAATAAAATTTTATGGGCAAAGGCGTAGCCATAACCGGAATGGGTATTATTTCTGCCATTGGCAACAATGTGCTGGAAAATTATGACGCGCTTATAAATGGAAGAAAAGGTATCACCCGCGTTGAAAATATTGAAACTATTCAGCGAGACGAAATTATGGTTGGAGAAATTAAATTCACGAATGATGAATTGATTGCCCGACTTAATCTTCCGCCAGAAAATAATTATTCCCGTACAGCAATGCTTGGTGCTATAGCTGCAAAAGAGGCTTTTACAAATGCAGGAATAACCAACATCAAAAAATACAAAACAGGTATCGTTTCCGGAACCAGCGTTGGCGGAATGGATATGACTGAAAAATATTATTACGAATATCTTACCGAAAAAGCGCCGCAAAAATATATTGAAAGTCATCACGCTGGCGATTCTACACAGAAAATCGCTGAACAATTAGGAATTGAAGAGAGCTTGGTAACAACAATTAGTACCGCTTGTTCTTCCGCAGCAAATGCAATTATGCTTGGCGCGCGTTTGATTCAATCTGGAAAATTGGATAGAGTTTTGGTCGGCGGTGCAGATTGCCTTTCAAAATTTACAATCAACGGTTTTAAAACTTTAATGATTTTAAGCGATACTTACAACACTCCTTTTGATGAAAACCGAAAAGGATTGAATCTTGGCGAGGCTGCAGCATTTCTGGTTTTAGAAAGTGATAAAGTTGTAAAAGCTGAAAACAAAAAAGTGCTAGCCTACGTAAAAGGCTACGGAAATGCCAATGATGCCTTTCACCAAACTGCTTCTTCAGAAAATGGTGATGGCGCGACTTTAGCCATGGAAAAAGCATTGAAAATCGCAGGCTTAAATCCTTCGGAAATTGATTATATAAATGCCCACGGCACCGCAACAGGCAATAACGATCTTTCAGAAGGCAGGGCGATACTTCGCGTTTTTGGAGCTAATCTGCCAGAATTCAGTTCAACAAAAGCATTTACCGGCCACACTTTGGCAGCGGCTGGAGCGATTGAAGCGGTTTATTCCGTTTTGGCACTTCAAAATAATGTGATTTTTCCAAACTTGAATTTTAAAACACCAATGAAGGAATTTTCCATGATTCCACAAACGGAATTAAAAGAAAAAGAATTGAACACGGTGCTTTCAAATTCACTTGGTTTTGGAGGGAATTGTTCTACAGTAATATTTTCAAAAGAAGCGTAATGAAGAAGGTATATATAAATAGTATCGCTTCCATTTCACCTCAAAAAACTTTTGACAATACTATTTTTTTGGATGAAATTACCGATTACAACGATACTGTAATATTTGCTGTCGATCCAGATTACAAACAATACATTCCGCCTGCCGCCGCTCGCCGAATGGCAAAAGGAATAAAAATGGGCGTGGTTGCTTCCAAAATTGCAATGGAAGAAGCAGGAATAGAAACTGTGGATGCAATAATCACAGGAACCGGAATGGGTTGTATGATTGATTCCGAGAAATTTGTGAGTGCCATTATTGACAATAACGAGCAATATTTAACGCCAACATCTTTTATTCAAAGTACCCACAATACCGTTGCCGGGCAGGTTGCATTGGGAATGGAATGTAAAGCCTATAATTTCACATACGTACATTCGGCTATTTCGTTTGAATCTGCATTGTTGGACGCAAAAATGCAACTCGAAAACGACGAAGCGCATCATATTTTGGTGGGCGGTGTTGAAGAATTGGGAGATCATACCACAAAAGTGCATCGGGTTGTTAATCACATAAAGCCAAAGCCTGTAACTATTTCAACGGTTTTAAACTCTAAAACGAAAGGCGCGGTTTTTAGCGAAGGAGCTAATTTCTTTGTAGTTTCCAATGAAAAAAAAGAAAGCTGCTATGCAGAATTGGTAGCTGTTGAAACTTTTAATACGCTTCAAAAAGAAAAAGTTTCTGAAACAATTGAAAGCTTTTTGACTGAAAACAATTTGAAAATTGAAGACATTGATGTAGTAGTTTTTGGAAACAACGGCGATGTTGATTTTGATACATATTACAATCAGCTTTCCGAAGGGAATTTAAGCAAAACCCAGCAGGTTTTTTACAAACATTTGGTTGGTGAAAACAATACTGTTTCCGCTTTTGGTGTTTGGTTGGGTTCGAAAATTTTAAAAACCCAAACAATTCCAGAAATTGTAAAAATTAACGAAATCAAAATTCCAGAAATTAGAACGGTTCTTTGCTACAACCAATACCGTGGCCAAAATCACAGCCTTGTTTTACTAAAAAAATGATGCGATTTTACACCATAAACGCGCTGGCTTTAGTAGTGTTTTTTGGGCTGATGCTCGCAGGTTTCTTTGGTGATATTCCAGCTTGGCTGTATGTACTGTTTGTTTTTATTTGGGTTTTGATTACTGCAATTGGATCGTTTCAAATTAAATTGAACTATCATTTTCAATCGTTAAATCACAATTACAAAACTTCAGAAAACTGTATTTCAATCACTTTTGATGATGGGCCAAATCCAGAATTTACGCCAAAAGTTTTGTCGATTTTGAAAGAATACGGCGCAAAAGCTACTTTCTTTTTAATAGGAGAGAATGCAGAAAGGTATCCTGAAATTGTCCGTCAAATTATTGAAGAAGGACATACAATCGGAAACCATTCCTATTCGCATTCTAAAAATTTCGGATTTTTTTCTGCGGAAAAAGTTACTGCTGAATTAAAAAAAACAAATTCAATATTGAAAGAAATTACTGGAGAGGATTTGAAACTTTTCCGCCCACCTTTTGGGGTGACAAACCCAAACATCAAAAAAGCTTTAAAAAACACCGAACATTTTTCAATTGGCTGGAGCAAACGTAGCCTGGATACGACAAATCTTTCCGAAGAAAAAATTTTAAAACGAATTACATCCAATTTGAAAAAGGGAGATATTATTTTGCTGCACGATAGCAGTGTAAAAACCATTGCCGTATTGGAACAGTTATTGTTAACTTTGTCCTCGCACAAATTACAGTCGGTTCCAGTGGACCGCTTACTTGAAATTGAAGCCTATGCGTAATTATTTTTTATTGCTTTTTTTTATTGTTATTGGTAGCTCAATTCAGGCGCAGGAAAATGCGATGAGTGCTTCAGAAATTACTTCTTTTAAAGAAAAGGTAATTGCCACAGCAAAAACGACCAAAACTATCAAAACCGATTTTGTACAATACAAACACCTCGACTTTTTGGCGAATGATGTTAAAACTTCAGGGAAAATGGTTTTTAAAGCACCTAATTTGGTAAAATGGGAATACACAAATCCCTATAAATACAGTGTGATTTTTAAGGAAGATCAATTGCTAATTAATGATGGCGGAACTAAAAGTAAAGTTGATATTGGTAACAGCAAACTCTTTAAAAAATTGAACCAACTTATCGTGAATAGCGTAAAAGGCAATATGTTCAATGATGCCGATTTTACTGTTTCTTTCTTTAAATCTTCAAAATACAACAAAGCGGTTTTCATTCCAAAGGACAAGAAAATAGCGAGTTACATAGCGTCTTTTGAGTTACTTTTCAATAAAAATGATGCGCAGGTGTATGAAGTGAAAATGATAGAGCCGTCGCAGGACTTCACGCGAATTATTTTTAGTAATCGCGATTTAAACAACACAGTAGATGATTCGATTTTTAGCAATTAGTTTTCTGTCAATTTTTGGATTGGCTTCGTGTTCCTTAAAGACTACGGAAGGATTACGGCAAGTGCATTTCAACAAAGTGGATGTTGAAAATCCTTATTTTTCGAATTCAGAAATAGATTATGTTTACAAAGCAAAGATTGAAGTTTACAAAAAGAATTTAGGTGGTATATTGATTGTAAAAAAACTTGGACCTGAAAACCACCGTATTGTTTTTACAACCGAATTCGGAAGCAAACTATTTGATTTTCAGTTTGAAGGCGATACTTTTATAAAACATTTCATAGCAGAAGATTTAGATAAAAAATTCATTGTAAATATCTTAAAAGATGATTTCAAAGTATTGGTTAACGAGAGCTCAAAGGTTTTAGAAGTTTATGAATCTAAAAATGAAAGAATTTACAAAACACAAGCTGATAAAAACTTCAATTTTTATTTTTTGGAAGACAGGTCTGAAAAGCTTAAAAAAATTGTAAATACTACAAAAACAAAAGAGAAAGTGGAGATTGATTTTATTTCTTCCGAAGATAATATTGCAGATATCATCGCTATAAAACACAATAATATCAAGTTAACCATAGATTTGGAAAAATTTAAAAAGGAATAATATGCTTATCGAAGGATTATATAAAGTTACTGCAACCGAAAACACTTCCGAAGGGATTCTCTCAAAAGTACATTTAAACAAAGACCACGCTATTTTTAAAGGTCATTTTCCGGGAAACCCAGTGATGCCGGGTGTTTGTATGATTCAGATTATAAAGGAACTTACCGAAGAGGCAACAGGCAAAAATTTGTTTTTAGCCATTTCTTCAAACATAAAATTTATGGCGATTATTAACCCTGAAAAAAATCCCGATTTGCAAATTGCTATTGATATAGCTCAAGAAAATGGCGAAGTAAAAGTGAAAAACGTAACTTCTTTTGAAAATACTGTAGCGTTGAAACTTAGCGCTACATTTAAAGTAATGGACTGATGAAATATTTATTATTTATCATTTTTTTTATCTCTGTTGCTGGAATTGCACAAGACTTGAACGAGTGTCGTTCCGAATATCCAAAAGCAGTAGAAAGCTCTGAAATCGCGACTAAATTTTATGGAGATTTTGCAAAGGTAAACACCTCAAGCAAACCTGTTTTAGTGGCTTACAAAGGGGCTGTTTCAACATTGAAAGCAAAATTTGCTAAATCTAGAAGTGATAAAAAAGAATTTTTCAAAGAAGGCATTTCCATAATAGAAAGTGCTATAGTGGCTGAGCCTTCAAATATTGAAATTCATTACCTCCGTATGAGTGTACAAGAAAACTCTCCTCGGTTTCTAGGTTATCATAAAAATATTGAAGAGGACAAACAGTTTCTTTTAAAATATTACGTTTCCACTTCACCAAAAGAATTGAAAGAGGTGATAAAGAATTTTATCTTACAGTCTGAGAACTTTGATATTGCTGAAAAACAGTCGATTAAGTAATTAGCAAAATACAATAGCTTCTTTCCAAAATATATAGCTTTTTCAATTGAATTCAAATAAAACCGAATTCGATTAATAGTACTCTTGATTTTTTTATATTTTACCATTCCTTTAACATTTGTTCATCTTTTTAAACGAACAATTTTAAGTCGCTGTAAATGAGAAAGCTATTAATTCTGTTTTTGTTTTTCACCGGTATTTGTGTCGCTCAAAAAAATTCAGATCCTACTCCCGAAGAAATAAATCAGGCAAAATTACTTAAAATTCAATATCCAAAAGATGATCTCGTGCTTTTGGAAAGCAAGGATTATATAACGTTTGATTTTAATAAAAATATTAGTCAAATTACTGTAGCACATAAAATTAGTGAAGAGATGTTAAATATTTCTTCACGAACAGATATTCAAAAACATATTTTTTATAGTGGTCAATCTGAAATTAGCAACTTCGGTTTAAAATACAGAAATCAAAAAGCGGCATATTTTCCTATTAAAGATGAAGCTTACACCTCGGAAGGTTTTTTTTTCAATGATTCGCGAGTAAAATATGTGAATGTAGATTTTCCGGTGCAGGGTTATAAATATTATTTTGAAGCCACACAAAACATATTTGATGTAAAATATTTTACGTCGCTCTATTTTACGGATGTTTATCCAATTAGTAAAAAAGAAATCACTTTGGTCGTTCCAAGATGGCTAAATCTTGAAATCAAAGAAATGAATTTTGACGATTTCCAGATTTCAAAAACCTCTATTTTTGATGAAGACAAGAATGCAGATATTATAACATATTCTGTTTCGAGTTTAGATGCTGTATATCAAGAAGAGCAATCTCCGGGTCCCAGTTACATTTATCCACATTTGTTGGTTTTGGCAAAATCATATACAAATGAAGGGCAGAGTTATACATTATTCAATGAAACAAAAGACTTATATAATTGGTACAAATCATTGGTTGATTCTATGAAAGATGATTCTTCCTTTTTAAAGGATAAAGTTGCGGAACTTACTGCAAATGCCAAAACCGATGAAGAAAAAATAAAGAATATTTATTATTGGATACAGGACAATATTAGATACATCGCTTTTGAAGATGGCCTAGCTGGTTTTAAACCCGATGAATCGCAAAATGTGTTTAAAAAAAGATATGGAGACTGTAAAGGAATGGCGAATCTCACTAAGCAAATGTTGAAAGAGGCGGGCTTTGATGCTCGTTTAACTTGGCTTGGCACAAAGAGAATTGCTTACGATTATTCAATCCCCTCCCTATCGGTAGACAACCATATGATTTGTACTGTTTTTAATAATAAGAAGAAAATATTTTTGGATGGTACCGAAAAATTTAACCCCTATGGTGAATATGCAGAACGCATTCAGGGCAAGCAAGTAATGATCGAAAATGGAGATTCTTATATATTGGAAACTATTCCTGTAGTTACCCCAGACCTTAATAAAGAAACCCATGTTTTTAATGCAAAAATTAATAATAATGCTTTGGAAGGAGATGTTTCGCTTACCTATTCAGGCGAAAGTAGGGCTACATTTCTATATGTCTTCAATAACTTAAGAACCGAAATGAAAAATGAAGCTTTAGAATATTATTTAAACCGTGCAGACAGAAATATGTTGGTTAATAATATTAAAACTTCAGATTTGGAAAATCGTGATAATCAACTTTCCATAACTTATAATTTAAAGCAAGACAACGCTGTTTCTTCTTTTGATGATGAAATCTACATAAATCTGGATTATTATCAGGAATACGGCAAATGGCTTTTTAAAGAAAGAAATACAGATTATGAATTTGCACATAAAGAATACTTGTCTTCGGAAATAAACCTAGAACTTCCCAACGGTTACAAAGTAACAGAGTTGCCTAAAGGAATGGACGTAAACACCAAGAATTATAAAATATTCGTGGATTTTGAAATTACCGACAACGTGCTCCATTATAAAAAACTCTTCGTTATGAAGAATGCCGTGGTAAGAAAGGCGAATTTTAAAGAATGGAACGAAACCATAAAGAATCTTCAATCCATTTACAATCAACAAATAATTCTTGTTAAAGACTAAACCTTATTTTACCTAACCGCTCCTTTATTATGAATAAAAATATTCTCAGCATTACATTTTTAGTGCTTTTCTCCATCACGACAATTGCACAATCAAAAAAAACCCTTGAAAAACAAGAAGAAATAAAAAACCTGGTTTGGAATGATAATGATCCCTACAAAAAGGCGATGGATATCCCAGAAAACTGGAAAAAAGAATCTGCTGTGTTTCTTGTAAAAAACATTAAATATATCTACAACAGGCCTGGAAACAGCATTGAATATACTAAAATAGAAAGAGATCGGATAAAACTATTGGATCAAGCTGCTATTACAGAATATTCAGAATTAAAATATACTGAAGGAAATGTTTTTTATAGAGAAATGAGTAGGGTTACAAATACCTTTTTTTTAGGCGTAAAAGTTATTAAGCCTAATGGCGAAGAAATTGAAATAGATGTAAACCAAGAATCCGTTTCCAATAACGAAGAAAAGAAAATTGCAATCCCATCTTTGGAAAAAGGAGATATTATTGACTATTATTTTTATACAAATACTATTGTTGGAGAAAATGATCTTTACCAATATAAACCAGTGGAAAACACCATTGGAGACACCTATCCAATCGCCAAATTCGAGTTTTTATTGGAAACTGAAGATGATTTCTTTTTAAGCTTTAATACCTACAACGGCGCGCCAAAACTTCAGCAAACAGTTGAGCCTACAAAAAAGGATAAAAAAAGAGTTTATTCCTTTAATGCCGAAAATGTAGAAAGAAACGATTTTCCAAGATGGTTCTTTCCTTTGGTGGAATTGCCTTCCTATAAATTTCAAGTGCTTTTTGCCCGCTCTGGAAAATATGAAAAGAGAGCCTATGCCTTTATTCCTGAAGATGTGAATACTGTAAAGACAAATGTTTCCAAAGAGGAAATTTTTAATCTTTATGAAGATAAATTTAAACCCTACGGCGATCTTGGTGATGTGGAACGTTTCTTAAAAAAGAAAAACTTTGCCACAAATGAAGAGAAGGTAAAAGAAGTATTCTATTACATACGCCACGCTTATTTCACAAACTATATTGAGGCATTTGTGATGGACGAATCAAACATAATGTACCCCTTTGAACTGTACGGGAAAAACCCAATAATATTCAATAAGGACGAAGAGTTTGTTCGTTTTTTTACTGCCTTTTTAAAAGATAATAAGATAGATTATGAAATTATAATCGGCACCCAACGATACAATGGTGATATAAAAGATTTACTCTTGGAAAGCAACATTAGTTTTATTCTGAAAGTAAACACAGAAAACCCTGTTTATATAGAAAATTTCGACCCATACGCAACGCCCAACCAAATTTCACCATTACTTGAAAATACTAGTGCCTATGCGCTAAAAGTTGTTGATAGAAAACATATTGAAGATATTGAAACCGTAAAATTGCCAACCTCTAATTATAAAGAAAACAATTCTACAGAGAAAACGAATTTGACGATTGCACCAGATTTTTCTGGTATCTCTATAAACAGATCATTTGAATACAATGGACAAACGAAGTTGGACGAACAAAAAAATATGCTGATGTATTATGATTATGTCTACGAAGATCACGAAAAATATGAAACAGAACCCATTCTTGACAGAGTGAGAAACAAAAAGGACAAGGAAAAATATAAAAAGGAATACGCAGCATTACTTAAAAACTTGAAAGATAAACAGCAGGAGAAAATCAAAGAAAGAACCGCTGGCGAATACAGTTTGGAAATTGATAATTATTCTTTTAAAATTTCTAAAAACGGAAGATTTGGAAAGAAAGATTCTTTTGAATATACAGATGAATTTACAATTGATAACGATCTAATTAAAACTGCAGGGAAAAATTATATATTGGATTTAGGAAAAATGTTGGGAAGCCAAGTGGATTTAAGTAATAAAGAAAAGGGAAGGTCAAACAACATTTATATGAGCTATCCCAGATCCTATAACTATCAGCTTACACTTAATATTCCAGATGGTTATTCAGTTTCAGGAATTGAAAACCTTAATAGCAATGTTGAAAACGAAACCGGTGGCTTTTTAAGTAAGGCTACAATTAATGAGAACAAGCTTTTAATAGAAATTCAAAAATTCTATAAACACAATTACGAACCTAACGCCAATTGGAAAAAAATGGTTGCCTTTCTTGAGGCCGCTTCCCAGTTTACGCAAGCAAAAATTTTATTAAAGAAAGAATAGTATGGTTATCAAATTTTGCTTCATCTTATTGATTTTAAATTTTTCAAGCACTTTTGCCCAAGACATTATTTACTTAAATGGAAAGAAAACGATTAATGCTAAGATAGTTGAAACGGACAATGAGAGTATTAAATATCTTCATAATCCTAACAGACCTACGTTTACAGTTCCACGATCAGAAATAAAAGAAATAAATTTTGAAAATGGCGCAGTTGAAGTTTTTCGAAATGTCCCACCGCCATCATCGCTTTCAATAGAGCAATTAAAGTCTAAAATATTAGAAAAAATAAACAGTTACACGTTTGATGCAAAAAGCACTACACGTCCGTATCGCGCTAGCTTTGAGGGGGATTATTTAAAATTGTGGATAATGAGAAGCAGGGGTGATGAACCTTATTCAAAACCAATTTTATTCGATTTTTCACGAGCTTATGATTTTCAGGATATTTCTTATCGCTCCAATGAAGCGTTCATAAATATATTTGTTGGTTTTCTTGATAAAAAAGGAAAAGTGGATAAAGTGAAATTAGTAATTCGGGTGCTTGAAAAAGAGCAAGCCGAAAAAATAGTGACTCTTCTTAAAACATATAATAGACTGCTGGCAGAAAAAAGTATTAGGATTGAGAAAAGCTAATTTCTCTTCGTGTTTAAACATTTGCCGAAATTTTGAAACTTATAGTTGAAAAACATACTTTTGCCCGAACTAGATTTGTATTTTTATAATTAATGCTACAGGTTTTTTCTCAGATTTTTGAAAATAACACTCAATGGATCCAAAACTAATTTCAGAAAAATTCAAAACCCTGAAATGTTGTGTAATTATTCCTACCTATAATAATTACAAAACACTGCAACAGGTTATTGAAGGCGTTTTGGTTTACACAGAAGATGTTATTATTGTAAACGACGGATCCACAGATTCCACATATGAAATATTGGGTCAGTTTCCGCAAATCCAACAAATTCATCTTTCAGAAAACAAAGGCAAAGGCAGCGCGCTGCGGCAGGGGTTTAAGCACGTTGATAGTCTGGGCTATAATTATGCAATTACAATTGACAGTGACGGACAGCATTTTCCTGAAGATATTCCAGCGTTTATTATAGCATTGGAAAACGAAACAAATAAAGAACTCCTGCTCATCGGCTCGCGGAATATGACCCAGCTTGGCGTTCCAAAAAAGAGCAGTTTTGGGAATAAATTTTCCAATTTTTGGTTTTGGGTAGAAACAGGAAAACGTTTGCAGGATACGCAATCTGGCTTTCGGCTTTATCCACTTTTTGCGATGAAAAAACTGAAATTTTACACTAAAAAGTTTGAGTTTGAAATTGAAGCAATTGTAAAAGCAGCGTGGAGCGATATCGAAGTAAAAAACATCCCAATTCAGGTACATTACGAGTTGGAAGATCGCGTTTCACATTTTCGTCCTTTCAAAGATTTTACGCGGATTAGTATTTTAAATACGTGGTTTGTACTTGTTACCTTTATTTATATAATGCCCCGAAATCTTTTCAGAAAATTAAAAAAAAAAGGACTCAAACGGTTTATAATGGAGGACTTTTTGGGAAGTGACGACTCTTCTGAAAAGAAAGCTTTTTCCATCGCACTGGGTGTTTTTATCGGACTCTCTCCAATTTGGGGATTTCACACAATAGTTGTAATCTTTTTGGCTTTGCTTTTAAATTTAAATAAAGTAATTGCCTTTGCTTTTTCAAATGTGAGTCTTCCTCCATTTATACCGTTAATACTTTATTTCAGTCTTAAATTGGGCAGCTGGCTTTTGGGTGAAAATTTTGTGCTATCCATGACAGAGATTGATCCAAGTTTGGAGCTGATGAAATATTTAAAATCCTATATTGTCGGCAGTTTGGCGCTTTCGGTAACAGCGGCTGTAGCATGCGGAATTGTGGGCTACGTTTTCTTAACGTTGTTTGAACGGAAAAAGATTCTTGATAATGGGTAACTGGTTTTTCAAAACATATCAATTTTTATTGAAAAATAAAATAGCAAGTGCGTTTGCCTTGCTATTGTTGCTTTTTGGGCTTATGTTGTTGGTTTCCCAAATTCGTTTTGAAGAAGATATTTCGAAATTAATTCCAATAAATAGTGAAAATCAAGATCTTCAAAAAGTTCTTAAAACAGTAAATTTCACAGATAAAATTATTGTAAACATCCATCGAGATGATACAACAACTGTAGATCAACTTACCCAATATGCCACGGAATTTGTGGATAGCCTGCAGGCTCATTCCGGAAAATATGTAAAAAATATTCGTGGAAAAGTAAATGATGACGATTTATTGAGAACAATGGATTTTGTTTACGAAAACCTTCCACTTTTTTTAGATAAAAAAGATTACAAAAACATATCAGGAAAACTTCAAAAAGACAGTATTTCAGCTATCACGGAGGCTAATTACAGAACACTCATTTCTCCATCGGGCATTGTATCAAAAGATATTATTTTAAAAGATCCGTTGGGTTTTTCATTCATCGCATTAAAAAAATTACGGCAGCTCGGTGTTACAGACGACTTTGTTTTAAAGGATGGTTTTTTGGTGAGCAAAGACGAAAAAAACATTCTTCTTTTTATTACCCCCAAGTTTTCAAGTAGTGAAACGGCAAAAAACACCAAGTTTGCTGAAGAACTTCACGAGCTTCAAAATGCATTGAACCTAAAGTATTCTGGAAATGTTAGTAGTGAATATTTTGGAGCTGCGCTTATCGCAGTCGCCAATGCGCAGCAAATTAAAAGAGATATTCAGTTTACCGTTGGCATCGCGTTCTCGTTGCTTGTTTTAGTCTTCATTTTCTTCTATAGAAAACTTTACGTTCCTATAATTCTTTTCATTCCAACACTATTCGGTGGTTTGTTGGCTGTTGCTTTGCTGTTTTTAATTCGCGAAGAAATCTCGGCTATTTCTTTGGGTATTGGTTCTGTTTTATTGGGCGTAACGCTAGATTATTCCCTGCATATTTTAACTCATATCCGTAATAACGAAACACTAGAAGGTTTATACAAAGACGTTACAGAGCCTATTTTGATGAGTAGTCTTACTACAGCTTTGGCATTTTTATGCCTGCTGTTTTTAGATTCGCAAGCCTTACAAGATTTGGGAATTTTTGCCGCAGTTAGCGTTTTAGGCGCTTCTGTTTTTGCACTTTTCTTTATTCCGTTGGTTTACAAAAATCCGCTTTCGCGGAAACAGCAAATCAACGTTTTGGACAAAGTAGCAGACTATCCTTTTCACAAAAATAAATGGTTGCTTATTGGATTGGGATTGGTGTTGATTGTAAGCATTTTTACGTATCACAAAGTAGAATTCAACAAAGACATTTCAAAACTAAATTATGAACCTGCGGAAATAAAAGCCGCAATGCAACATTTGGATGAACTAACGGATATTTCATCAAAATCAGTCTATTTGGCAACCTACGGAAAATCTGTTGAGGGGACGCTGCAGCTGAATGATTCCATCCACGAAACTTTGCAATTGCTGAAAGAGGAGGGTAAAATAAGTAGTTTTAGTTCAATAGGCGCCTTAGTACATTCGCAAAAGGACCAACGAAAAAAAATCGCGCAATGGGAACAGTTTTGGACTGAAGCCAGAAAGGATAGCACAGAAAACAATTTGATTGAAAGTGGTGCGGAAAAAGGATTTAAACCTACCACATTCATCAAGTTTTATGCATTTTTGGATAACGATTTTAATACGCTGAAACCCGAAGATTACCAGCAAATTCCTTCTGTGCTTTTGGAAGATTACATAACAACAGAAGCAGATTTCACGACCATTACTACATTAATAAAACTAGAAGACGACAATGCCTCTGAAATAAAAAGCGCTTTTAAGAAAATTCCGAATACAATTGTAATTGACCGCCAAGAGATGAACGAGACTTTTCTGGGCAACCTTAAAAGTGATTTCAATAGCCTAATAGGATATTGCTTGATTGCAGTCCTTTTTATACTTTTCCTCTTCTTCCGTAGTTTTGCGCTTACGCTGGTTACGGCTGTTCCCATATTTATTACGTGGTTTTTAACGCTCGGAATTATGGGGCTTTTTCACATTCAGTTTAATATTTTCAATATTATCATTTCCACATTTATCTTTGGTTTAGGCATAGATTACAGTATTTTTATGACCAAAGGTTTACTAAAGGAATTGCGAACTGGCGAAAAAGTTATGGCAACCCACAAAACCTCGATTATGCTTTCGGTGTTGACAACGATTTTGGGCGTTGGAGTTTTAGTTTTTGCAAAACATCCTGCACTGTATTCCATCTCCATCGTTTCGATCATTGGTATTTTTTCAGCCATGTTTACGTCGTTTACTGTCCAGCCTTTGCTTTTTAAACTTTTTATTGGCAGCAATACAAAACGCCCTATAACACCGCGTATGTTCATTCATTCGCTATTTTCTTTCGGCTACTTCGGTTTGGGCGGGATTTGTCTATCAATTTATAGCATCACTTTGATGCCGATATTGCCTATCAGCAAAAAAATTAAAATGGGTTGGTTTCATAAAGTGATTGCAAAATTTATGAAATCTGTACTGTACACAAATCCTTTTGTGAAGAAAAAAGTAATTAATGAAACTGGAGAGAATTTCTCAAAACCAGCTGTCATTATAGCCAACCATACTTCTTTTCTTGATATTTTGGCGGTTGGAATGTTACATCCAAAAATCTGTTTTTTAGTGAATGATTGGGTTTATAATTCGCCAGTCTTTGGAAAAGCCGTGCAGCGGGCAGATTTTTATCCAGTTTCTAGCGGTATTGAAAACAGTTTAGGGCCACTTCAGAAAAAAATAGAACAAGGCTACTCGCTGATGGCATTTCCAGAGGGAACTCGTAGCAATAGCAATAAAATAAAACGTTTTCACAAAGGCGCATTTTATTTGGCAAATCAATTTAATTTGGACATTCTGCCAGTTTTAATTCATGGGAATAGTGAGGTAAATCCAAAGGGTAGCCCAATTATAAAAGACGGAAGTATTACGGTTAAAATTTTACCACGTATTAAGGCAAACGAAAATTATTTTGGTGAAAATCATACCCAACAGGCAAAGAAAATAGGTGTCTATTTTAAAAGTGAATTTGTGAAACTTCGCGAAAAGATGGAAGGTCCGAAGTATTTCCACAGAATAATTTTGGAAGAATATCGCTATAAAGGCGATGAGATTTACAGAAAAGTAAAAAAGGATTTAAAGATAAACGCACCAAGTTATTTTGAAATCATCCGGCGCGTGAACAAAACTGGAATTATTGCTCACATTTCGGATGATTCAGGTCAGCTTGATTTTCTTTTGACCCTCGATGGTCCCGATCGAAAAATTTATAGTTTTATTGAAAATGCCGAAACCCGAACAATACTTCAAAACAGTTACATTACCCAAAAATATGGAAGGCTTCATTTTGCAGAATCAATTCAAAACACATTGCCCCCAAACACTGAAACTTTGATTTTCAGTTCAGAAAAAATGGCTTCGGAAGTGATACAACAATTGCCTAATCTTTCTATAGAAACCATTGTTTTATTAAAAGAAACTATTTTAGGGCAAACCGAAAATATTAGTACCTTAGGCTATCAAAATGTGTACGGAAATACTAATATTAGTATCTTTAAACAATCGGGAAACCCAACAGAATGAGTGAAAAATATGATGTAGTTATCATTGGTAGTGGACTTGGCGGACTTGTTTCTGCAATTATTCTTGCCAGGGAAGGTTATAGCGTTTGTGTGCTCGAAAAAAATCAACAATTTGGCGGTAACCTGCAAACTTTTGTAAGAGATAAAACCATTTTTGATACAGGTGTTCACTACATTGGAGGCCTGTCTGAAGGTCAAAATTTGTACAAATATTTTAAGTATTTGGATATTTTGGACGATATCACTCTAAAAAAAATGGACGAGGATGGGTTTGACAGAATTACTTTTGACAACGACCCCAAGGAATATAGGCATGCCCAAGGGTACGAAAATTTCAAAAAAACACTACTTGAAGAATTTCCCGAAGAGGAAAAAGCAATCAATTTCTATTGCCAAAAAATGCAAGATACCTGCGGGTTTTTCCCACTTTACGGTTTAAAACTTGGAAAACCTTATTATGAAAACACCGCACTTTTTGAAATAAAAGCAAAGGAATTTATAGATTCCATAACAGAAAACGAAAAGCTTCGCGCCGTATTGGGCGGCAGCAATTTGCTTTATGCTGGTGAAGGGGAGCGCACACCCTTTTATATGCATGCGCTTTCTGTAAATTCATACATTGAAAGTTCATATCGTTGCATCAACGGTGGAAGCCAAATAACAAAAGCACTATTGGCTCGATTTCGTGAAAAAGGAGGAAAAGCCTATAAACGCCACGAAGTAACAAAATTTGAAACAGAAAATGGATTGGTGACAGCCGTGCAAACTGCAAACGGAAAAACCATATACGGCGATATCTTTATTTCAAACGTTGATCCAAAGATGACTTTGGATATGATAGGGCAGGATAATTTCAGAAAATCATATACCAGTCGCATCGAAAATATTGAAAGCACCGTTGCCGCTTTCAGTCTTTATCTGGTTTTAAAACCCAACTGCTTTAAATATTTGAACTATAATTATTACCATTTCAAAGATTATAAATCCATATGGAATGTCCATAATTATACCCAGGAAAGTTGGCCCGAAGCCTATATGATTTCTATGGGAATTAAAAAGGATAAGGAGGAATATGGGGATAATATTACGGTGATGACTTATATGCACTTTGACGAAGTTGCGCCTTGGGCAGATACTTTTAATACTGCTGCCCAAAAAAATGATCGCGGCCAAACCTACGAAGAATTTAAAGCCTACAAATCTGAAATAATCATCAAAGAATTAGAGAAAAAATTCCCGAATCTTCGTGATTGTATTGAATCTGTTTACTCTTCAACGCCTTTATCTTATCGCGATTATATTGGTTGTAATAAAGGTTCTATGTACGGCTATGTGAAGGATGCCAACAATCCTTTAAAATCTTTTGTTTCTCCTCGAACTAAAATCAAAAATCTGTATTTCACGGGTCAAAGTTTAAATATGCACGGTATTTTGGGCGTTACCATAAGTGGTGTGGTTACTTGTTCGGAAATATTGGGTAGCGAATATTTGCTTAACAAAATATTAGAAGCTACAAAAAAGGAAGAAATCACTTAATGACTTTGGAAAGATGGAACATATTAAAACAACACCGGTAGAACGAGTTCAAAATATTTCAAAGAAAGATTTTATTGAAAATTATTATAAACCGCAAAAGCCCGTTCTTATTGAAGGTTTGACACAAAATTGGGAAGCTTTCCAAAAATGGAATTTGGATTATATTCAACAACACGCCGCAGATCAAATAGTGCCGCTTTACAATAACGAACCCACCAAAGGAAATCAAAACTCTGCCGAGCCTGCCACAAAGATGAAAATGGCAGATTATATTGAATTGATAAAAACACAGCCAACAGATTTACGTATCTTTTTTTATGATTTAAAAGTAAAATTACCCGAACTTTTAAAGGATTTTGAATACCCAGACATTGGATTGAAATTTTTCAAAAGACTTCCAGTTCTTTTTTTCGGAGGTGAAGGTTCCAAAGTCTTGCCGCATTATGATATGGACTTGGCAGATTTGGTCCATTTTCACTTTCACGGCACAAAAAGCGTGATACTTTTTTCACCCAAACAAACAAAATATTTGTACAAAATTCCTTTTGCCGTACACAATTTGGAAAGCATAGATTTGGACAATCCTGATTTTGAAAAATATCCCGCACTACAATATCTAGAAGGTATTCACACTACTATGAAACACGGTGATGCGCTATATATGCCCAGCGGATATTGGCATTATATAAAATATTTGGACGGCGGTTTCTCCATGACGCTTCGTGCTTTTCCAAGACATTTGGGCCGTTTGGGGAACATGTTCTACAATGTTTTTTTTATGCGAAATTTTGAAAACGTATTGAGGAAAACAATGGGCCAAAAATGGATTGATTATAAAGAAAACCGAACTTTTGAAAGAACAAACAAACTAGTACAAAAACTGAAAAAACAAAGCAGTTAAAATGAAGTATTTGCAACGGTTTTTTGCGTTTACATTTCTTATAGCTTTTTTGAACTCATGCGGAGTTTCAAAATCCCTTCACGATCGGCCCGATGTTAGTGGTTATGATGCAACAATCCCACAAAAAGTAAAAATAAACGATTCAACATTTGTCGCCGGAAACAATTTTTTTCTAAAAAACAAAAAAGGCCAGTGGGAGCTTTACGTGGAAGGGAATCCACTGCAAATAGGTGAAATCACTGGAAGCTTAACACAGGATTTAATGCAAAAACAAGAAGCTATTTTCTTCAACAAAGTGGAAAATTTGGTGCCATCAAAAACGCAGCAATATTTACTTCGAAAGTTTTTGGCTTGGTATAACCGCAAAATGTACCTGCACATTCCGGAGGAATACAAAACTGAAATTTACGGTCTTTCACAGTTTTCTTCTTCAAATTTTAGTGAGATTGGGGAACCATATTTACGGTTACTTTATTTGCACGGTGCACACGATATAGGTCATGCGCTGCAGGACTTGATGCTTGTTGGCTGTTCTGCTTTTGCTGTTTGGGGCGATAAAACTGCCGACGGTGAGTTGCTAATAGGAAGAAATTTCGACTTTTATGCGGGTGATGATTTTGCAAAAGAAAAAATAATAGCATTCGTAAACCCTTCCGAAGGCCACAAATTTATGTCGGTCACTTGGGGAGGAATGATAGGTGTGGTTTCGGGAATGAACGATCAAGGTTTAACGGTAACTATCAATGCAGGAAAATCTGAAATCCCGTTTGTTGCAAAAACTCCTATTTCCATAGTAACCCGGGAAATCTTACAATACGCTTCAACCATTGAAGAAGCGGTTGCCATTGCCAGAAAACGCGAAGTTTTTGTTTCTGAAGCTATTTTTGTGGGAAGCGCGAAGGACAAAAAAGCTGCAATTATTGAAGTCGCGCCAGATAATTTTGGTGTTTATGAAGTTGAAAATACAGACGAATTGATTTGTAGCAATCATTTTCAAAGTGAAACATACAAAAACGACGAACGAAATTTGAAATGGATTGCTGAAAGCCACTCAATGTATCGTTTTGAAAGAATGGAGGAATTGATTTCTGAAGAAGATAAACTGAATGTGCCTGATGCAGTTGCCGTTCTTCGCAATAAACAAGGATTAAACAATAAAGAAATTGGATTCGGAAACGAAAAGGCATTAAACCAATTACTGGCACACCATGGCATTGTATTTAAGCCCGAAAGCAGAAAAGTTTGGGTTTCATCAAATCCGTATCAGTTGGGAGAATTTGTGGAGTATGATTTGAATGATATTTTCAAAAATAGGGAAGGAAACCCTGCAAAAAAAACTATTTCAACCCAAAAAGGGAATGTGCCCGAAGATCCTTTTTTGCATTCCAAAGAATACAAAAACTATGAAGAATACCGAATTTTGGAGCGCAAGGTTGAAACTGCAATAGAAAACAAGGAAACTATTTCTGCCGAAACTCTTTCTGGGTTACAACAAAAAAATCCCGAGTATTGGAAGGCCTATTATTTAACAGGAAAGTATTACTTTGAAAAAAAGTATGATGCTGCTGCTAAAAAAGCTTTTGAAACAGCTTTGACTAAGGAAATTACAACAGTTCCAGACAAAGAAATTATCGCCCATTATTTAAAAAAATTAGGAGAATGATTCCCGAAATAGAAAAAGCTTCAACGGCTGAAATAAAAACCTTTCAAGAAGAAAAACTAAAGGAAACGATCAAGTATTTAAATGAAAACTCTCCGTTTTATAAACGCTTTTTCAAAGAGAATGGCATTCAGATATCGGAAATAAAAACTCTGGAAGACCTCCAGAAAATTCCTGTTACAACGAAGGATCATCTTCAAAAATTCAACAATGATTTTATCTGTGTTTCTAAATCTGAAATTATTGATTATGTAACTACCTCAGGCACGTTGGGCGATCCTGTTACATTTGCGTTAACAGATAAAGATTTAGAGCGTTTGGCATATAACGAAGCAATTTCTTTTGCCTGTTGCGGTATTGGCAAAGAAGATACTTTGCAATTAATGACAACAATGGACCGCCGATTTATGGCTGGATTAGCATATTTTTTAGGGGCTAGAAAACTGGGCTCGGGCATTATTCGTGTTGGTTCTGGAATTCCGGAGCTTCAGTGGGATTCTATTTTGAAGTTCAAGCCAACCTATTTAATTACTGTCCCTTCTTTTCTTTTAAAATTGATTGAGTATGCACAGCAGCACGATATCGATTTAAAAAACACAGGAGTTAAAGCTGCTATTTGCATCGGAGAACCCATTCGTGAGCAAGATTTTTCATTGAACATTTTGGCGAAAAAGATTATAAAGGATTGGGATATTGAACTTTTTTCAACTTATGCTTCCACCGAAATGAGTACGGCTTTTAATGAATGTGAAATTCACAAAGGAGGCCACCACCATCCTGGACTTATAATTGCTGAAATTCTCGATGAAAACAATATACCAGTTCCTGAAGGTGAGGTAGGCGAGTTGACCATAACAACTTTGGGTGTTGAAGCTATGCCATTACTCAGATTTAAAACTGGCGATATGGTTCAAGCTTATACTTTACCTTGCAAATGCGGCAGAAACACTTTGCGCTTAGGCCCCGTGGTAGGTCGTAAAAAGCAAATGATTAAATATAAAGGAACCACACTTTATCCGCCAGCGATGTATAATATTCTCAATGATTTTTCTGGAATAGAAAGCTATGTTATTGAGGTTTTTCACAATGAATTGGGTACCGATGAAATACTGATAAAGATTGCTTCTTCAACTATTTCCGAAGAGTTATTACTAGAGATAAAAGATCATTTCCGCGCAAAATTACGTGTGGCGCCAAAAATTGAATTTGCTTCTTCTCAAGATATAGAAGTAATTCGGTTCCCTCCATTAAGCAGAAAGCCTGTCGATTTGATTGATCGCAGGCTTTAGAAAAAAATATTTTTTTAGTGTTTAAATTTTAAAGGTTATCACAGGCATATTAGCGTGATTCACCATGTCTTCGCTGATGCTGCCATTAAAGAAATGCGAAATGCCTTTGCGGCCGTGCGTGCCCATTCCTATTAATTGTGCTTTAATCTGTTGTGCGAAATTGAGAATACCTTTTTCTACTGAAGTGTCGTTATAAATGTTAAGCGTGTAATTTTCAACTCCCATGCCCCTAACGAAATTTTCCATAATGTTATGTGCTTGTGCTGAAGTTTTAAAATCTGCTGGAGTATTCACAAAGAGCAAGTGCATTTTAGCCCCTACTTTTTTAGCAAATTTTTGTGCTTTGTCTAATGATCCGCGGCCTTCTTCGGAAAAGTCGGTAGCGAAAACAAAATCATTTATATTGAATTCAGGGTGATTATTCTTTATTACAAGTACGGGAATTTTGGAGGTCCGCACCACTTTTTCGGTATTACTACCCACAAACATTTCCTTAAAACCACTAGCGCCATTGGAGCCCATAACTATTAAATCTATGTTGTTTTTTTTGCAGGCCTCCTCAATATCTTCATAAATTTCATTGTGGCCTATTGCTTCATTTATTGCAGCTCCATCCAAATATGTACTTTTTCGAAGGTCGTTAAATCTTTTTTCGGCAAGTTTTATAAAGAAAAGGGACTCGGGAAGAGCTCCAGAATCTGATGATGAGGCAAGGTGAAGTGGCATTTCCATTGAATGGAGCACGTAAATTTCGCTATTGTGTTTTTTGGAGAGTTTTACGGCTACTTTTAATGCATTTTCTGCCTGTTCGGAAAAATCTGTAGGGACGAGAATTCGTTTCATAAATTGATTGGTTATTTTTGTTTTATTGAACCATTAAATTACAAAAATAAATCGTTTGAGCTTGGTTTTTATAATATTAAAAAATGTAGTATATTTGCACCGAATTTGATACGAAACTATCTGAGGGGACTAAAGTCCCCTCTTTTTATAGCTTAAAATGATGCGTGAAAAAGTAGCACAACTGCTGGAAAGTGCGCTAGACGAAAACAAATCAATGTTTTTGATCGACCTAAATATTTCTGAAGACAACCAAATACGGGTCATTCTGGACGGCGATAAAGGCGTTACGGTAGATGATTGTATTTCGGTTAGCCGAGCAATTGAACATAATTTGGACCGTGAGGAATATGATTTTTCTTTAGAGGTTATGTCGGCCGGAGCTTCAGAACCGTTGACATTACCACGGCAGTTCAAAAAAAATATTGGTAGAAACCTAAAGGTGAAAACCAAAAAAGAAGAGAAAATTGAAGGAGAACTTATTTCCGCAGACGACGAAAGTTGTACTTTAACATGGTCTGCACGCGAGCCCAAACCAGTTGGTAAAGGAAAAGTGACCGTTCAAAAAGAGGTGACTCTGCCTTATAAAGATATAGTAGAAGCAAAAGTGATGATAACATTTTAATTGGATTGATATGGAAAATTTAGCACTGATCGATTCTTTTTCGGAATTTAAAGACGATAAACAAATAGACAGAGTAACGCTAATGGCGATACTTGAAGACGTTTTCAGAAACGCTCTTAAAAAAAAATACGGAAGCGACGACAACTTTGATATTATTGTGAACCCAGACAAGGGCGATCTTGAAATATGGAGAAACCGTATAGTTGTTGCAGATGGCGAAGTGGAAGACCCGAATGAGGAAATTTCATTGAGTGCCGCTCAAAAAATTGAGCCGGATTTTGAAATTGGAGAAGATGTTTCGGAAGAAGTAAAATTGATTGACCTTGGTCGTCGTTCAATTTTGGCGCTTCGCCAAAACCTTATTTCAAAAATACACGAACACGATAATACCATTATCTATAAGCAGTTCAAAGATCTTGAAGGTGAAATTTATACTGCGGAGGTGCATCACATTCGTCATCGCGCCGTTATTCTTCTAGATGATGAAGGCAACGAGATAATTCTTCCTAAGGAAAAACAAATCCCTTCAGATTTTTTCAGAAAAGGTGATAACGTTCGTGGAATTATTGAAAGCGTGGATTTGAAAGGAAACAAGCCTACAATTATAATGAGCCGCGCAGCACCTGTTTTTCTTGAAAAATTATTTGAACAGGAAATTCCAGAGGTTTTCGACGGTTTAATAACTGTTAAAAAAGTAGTTAGAATTCCAGGTGAAAAAGCAAAAGTAGCTGTAGACTCATATGATGATCGTATTGATCCCGTTGGAGCTTGTGTTGGGATGAAAGGCTCTAGAATACACGGAATTGTTCGTGAACTTGGTAACGAGAATATAGACGTAATTAACTATACCAGCAACCTGACCTTATATATAACTAGGGCGCTTAGCCCTGCAAAGGTTACTTCGGTAAAAATTGATGAAGTTAAAAAACGCGCTGAGGTTATTCTTCGCCCAGAAGAAGTAAGTAAAGCAATTGGTCGCGGCGGGCACAACATTCGCTTGGCAGGACAATTAACGGGTTATGAAATAGATGTGCTTCGTGAAGGCGCAGAAGAAGATGTGGAATTAAGCGAATTCTCTGATGAAATAGAAGGATGGATAATTCAAGAATTTCATAAAATTGGCTTAGATACTGCTAAAAGTATACTGGAGCATGACATCAACGATTTGGTAAAACGAACCGATTTGGAAGAAGAGACCATTCGTGATGTAATAAATATATTAAAAGAAGAATTTGAAGAGTAGTTAAAACTTTAATTACTTTTATACAAATTTTTTAAAAAGACAAAATAGGAAAAAGCATTTATGGCTGAAGTAAAAACAAAAAGACTAAGTCAGGTATTACGTGAGTTCAACATCTCGTTGGATCGTGCCGTGGAATTTTTAAGTGCCAAAGGGTTCGATGTGGACGCAAGTCCCAACACCAAAATAACGGGTGATGAGTACGAAGTTCTTTTTGAAGAGTTTGAAACCGACAAGAGTAAAAAAGTAGCTTCCAAAGAAGTAGGTGAAGAAAAGCGCAAAGAAAAGGAAGAATTCCGTTTGGAGCGTGAACGTGAGCTTGAAGAAAAGAATAAAAAGGAAGAAGCTTCCCGTGTTATAAGAGCGGAGGCTAAACTAGAGGGGCCAAAACAGGTTGGTAAAATTGACCTCGATGCTGGAAAAGCTAAAAAAGAAGCGCCAAAACCTGAAGTGCCAAAAGCTGAAGAAAAACCAGTTGAGGCTAAAGAGGTTAAGGAAGCCAAAAAAGAAGAAAAACCTGAAAAGCCTGAAGTTGTAGCTGAACAGCCTAAAGCTGAAAAGGTTGAAGAAAAACCGAAAGAAAAACCTGTAGTTCCCATCCCTGCTGCTCCTGTTAAAGAGGAAAAGGTTGAGAAACCTGTTGAAAAAGTTCAGGAAACTCCTGTTGCAAAGGAAGAAGTTAAGGAAGAAAAACCAAAAGATTCAGATACGGTTACAACCCAGTATCGTAAACTTGACGGTCCAAACTTTACAGGTCAAAAAATTGACCTTTCGCAGTTTAAAAAACCTGAAAAGAAAAAAGAGGTTAAAGCTGACGATAAAAAAGCCCAAAAAGGCAAAAGACGCCGTATAAGTAAAGAGGCACCTAAAACTGGTGCTGCAGGCGGTGGAAGTAACTTTAAAGATAATCGTGGCCCTGCTCGAAAAGGACGTAGCAATACACCAAAAGAAGAGCCAAGCGAAGAAGAAGTACAAAAGCAAGTGCGCGAAACCTTGGAAAAACTTCAAGGAAAATCCTCTAAAGGAAAAGGCGCAAAATACCGACGTGAGAAACGAGATACACACCGTCAAAAATCTGAGGACGATCTAGCACAACAAGAAGCAGATAGCAAATTTATAAAAGTTACCGAGTTTGTTACAGCCAGTGAAATGGCAACAATGATGGATGTTCCAGTAACCAAAATTATCTCAGCCTGTATGTCATTGGGAATGATGGTAACAATGAACCAACGTCTAGATGCTGAAACATTAAGTATAGTTGCTGAAGAATTTGGTTATGAAGTAGAATTTGTAACTGCTGATATTGGCGATTCAGTCGATCAAAAAATTGATGCGGCAGAAGATCTTGAGCCACGTGCTCCTATTGTTACTGTAATGGGTCACGTTGACCACGGTAAAACATCTCTTTTGGATTATATCCGTAAAGAAAACGTTATTGCGGGAGAATCTGGTGGTATTACCCAGCATATTGGTGCTTATGGTGTAGAATTGGATGGTGGCCAAAAAATAGCATTTCTTGATACTCCTGGTCACGAAGCATTTACTGCAATGCGTGCCCGTGGAGCGCAGGTTACTGACCTTGCAATTATTGTAGTTGCAGCAGATGATGCCATAATGCCACAAACTAAGGAAGCCATTAGCCACGCACAAGCGGCAGGTGTTCCAATAGTTTTTGCCATAAATAAGATTGATAAACAAGGAGCAAATCCTGAAAAAATAAAAGAAGGACTTGCTCAAATGAACCTTTTGGTAGAAGATTGGGGCGGAAAAATACAGTCCCATGATATCTCAGCAAAAACTGGAGAGGGTGTAAAAGAATTACTTGAAAAAGTATTGCTTGAAGCTGAATTGCTTGAGCTTACGGCAAACCCAAATCGTCAGGCATATGGTACTGTTGTGGAAGCATTCCTCGGCAAAGGTCGTGGCTATGTTTCAACTGTATTGGTACAGGGCGGGACCCTAAAAGTTGGAGATTATCTTCTTGCTGGCCAACACAGCGGAAAGGTTAAAGCAATGCAAGATGAACGCGGTAACAACGTTAAGGAAGCGGGACCATCAACCCCAGTTTCTGTTCTTGGTTTGGATGGAGCGCCACAAGCAGGTGATAAATTCAACGTATTTGACGATGAACGCGAAGCAAAAACAATTGCTACAAAACGTACACAACTTCAGCGTGAGCAGTCTGTGAGAACACAACGACACATTACACTTGATGAAATTGGAAGACGTATCGCTCTTGGAGACTTTAAGGAATTGAATATTATTCTTAAAGGGGATGTCGATGGCTCTGTAGAAGCTTTAACAGATTCATTCCAGAAATTATCTACTGAAGAAATTCAAGTAAATATAATTCACAAAGCAGTTGGTCCAATTACTGAAAGTGATGTTTTGTTGGCTTCGGCTTCAGATGCAATCATTATCGGTTTCAACGTTCGTCCAATGGGTAACGCACGCCAGATTGCAGATAAGGAAGAAATAGATATCCGAACTTATTCAATCATCTACGACGCAATAAACGACGTAAAAGATGCAATGGAAGGAATGCTTTCTCCTGAGATGAAAGAAGAAATTACCGGTACAGCTGAAATTCGCGAAACTTTCAAAATTTCGAAAGTTGGTACTATTGCAGGATGTATGGTGACAAGCGGAAAAATATTCCGAAACTCTGGAATCCGTTTAATTCGAGAAGGAGTCGTTGTTTATACTGGAGAACTTGCTTCATTGAAACGTTTTAAAGATGACGTGAAAGAAGTCGCAAAAGGATACGATTGCGGTATTCAAGTTAAAAACTATAACGACATCTATGAGAACGATGTTATTGAAGCGTTCCAAGAAGTTATGATTAAGAAAAAACTGAAATAATTCAGTAATAAATAAACTTTTAAGCGACCTGAAAATCATTTTTTCAGGTCGCTTTTTATTTAAGCAGAACTGGAAATTCTCTATAGGAGAGTAACCTCAAATTTTTTGGATGTCCATTAGAATGAATTTCTGGATAAACATTTCTTTTAAAAAATGTTTCTTTTTTACACTTCTTCTTTTTTCAGAATTTACAAACATAAAGACTGTTTTCTAAATTATGAGTTCAAGCAAAACGAAATAATCGATTCTGATTAAACGTATGCCGAATTACGAAAAATCATTCCCGATAGCTCGAAACCAGTTATTAAAATTGTTTATGACAACTATAAGAATCTGCTTTAGCTCAATGATGAAAGACTTCATCGAATGAAATTTTAAATGGAACTTACCGAAAAGGATTGCATTTATAATGATGATTTAGCTTTATTCTTTTAAAGGGTTTTAATAGCAGAAAGAAGAGCTTAAAGTTGAAGGTAACGACAATTGATACGGAAAGGTTGAAACTATTTTTAACCGAGTAATATTGACCTAAATATGCTTTACCGTTAAATATGGTTTTGGTTGCAGATTTTCTATTGTCAAAGTTTTTTGCCAGCTTATCCTATTTTGCAGAAGTTGAATAGAGCGCTATTCAGGCAATTCGCGGATAAGCTTCTTAAACTAACTTTAAATATGCTGCATCAAACAGTGCTGAATGGTCTTTTATTGCGTGTAAGCTATTATTTAGAGTAAGATATGGTTAAGGTTAGGTTTGATCTAAATTGCAAATCGAGTGCGTTTAAACTAAAAAAAGCGCTGCTTTTAGAGCGAAAACGCTTAAAATTATAATTCCTTATTTTCTTCTTTCCGGCTTTAATATAAATGCCGCTGAAAAGCTTTTTTGAATTTCAATCAATGCCCTTTCTGCTTCGATTCGCGAGGAAAAATTTCCTGCCCAAACCTTATAATTCGGTGTTTCGTATTCAATAGAAGCAGGCCAGTTACCGTAGCTTCCCTTGTATTTTCTGAGTGTTTGGTTTGCTTTGTCCAACTCGCCATAATACAATTGTATGGTATAGCCGTCTGAAAGTTTATTTTCCTTTTCAAGATTTTTTTTTAGCTCCAGTAATTGAGTGATTTTTGGATCTTGGTTAACGGTTAAAGTTGCAGTTTGCGCAAGAGTCTTACCAGAAATAGAAATAATTAAAATACTGGCTATAAAAAGTTTGAACACATTTTGGCTATTCATATAAATAAATCTTTGGTGCAAATGTAAAACTTAATAACTTGAGGAGGCACAAAATTATTATTTAGAACAAATATAAATTAATAGTTAACACTTTGTTTGCATTTTCAAAATCGACTTTATAATGTACTTTTGTGCCTTTATTTGTGGTACAGAATCAACATAAAGATTTAAGTTATTCGTAACTAATTCTGTTCCAAACTATCGACCATAATTTAACCATTAGTATGAAAAAGGTGAATTTTATACATCTACGCTCAAAATTGCCGCTTCTACTGTTAGTGTTTTTACTAACTTTTTCAACTACCATATATTCTCAGGATACCCCTGCTGATGTAGCTTCTGCTGCTGAAGCTGTTGCGGCTCCAGCCGATGCTGGTGGAGATGTAGCTGCAGGCGAATCTTTATTTAAGGCAAACTGTGCCGCATGTCACAAACTGGATGCGAAGGCAGTTGGGCCAGCTCTGCGTAATGTTGCAGATAAATATGATAGAGATTGGCTTTACAAATGGATTCATAACAGTTCTGCGCTTATTGCTTCAGGTGATCCAACTGCTGTAAAAATCTTTGAAGAGAACAATAAAACTGTAATGACGGCTTTTCCTGCGCTTTCAGAAACAGATATTGATAATATTCTTGCTTATACCAGTCAGCCAAAAGCTGAACCTACTGCAGCTGTTGCGGCTCCAGCAGATGGTGGTGGTCAAAATACAGGAGGTGGTGTTTCAAATAGTTTGGTTTTAGGTGCTTTGGCACTTATCTTCTTATTGTTAGTGATAATGCTTTTCTTGGTGACAAACACTTTGAAAAGAATTGCTGAGGCAAACGGAGTGGTTTATGAAGAAAAAGAAAAGCGTACTCCAATTTGGAAAGCTTTTGTTCAAAACCAGTTTTTGGTTTTGGTGTTTTCAATCTTCTTAATCCTTGCTGCTGGTTATTTTGCTTATGGCTATATGATGCAAGTTGGCGTTGACCAAGGATATGCTCCTGTTCAACCAATTCATTATTCACATAAAATTCACGCTGGAGATAATCAGATAGATTGTAACTATTGCCACAGTTCTGCAAGAAAAAGTAAACATTCTGGAATACCTTCTTTGAATGTTTGTATGAACTGTCACAAAAATATTGCAGAAGTTGCTCCAGAAACCGCTACTCCTGAATACTCAAAAGAATTTTACGATGGTGAGATCGCCAAGCTATACAAAGCTGTAGGTTGGGATGCTGCCAATCAGCAGTATACTGGAAAAACTGAACCTGTAAAATGGGTTCGTATCCACAACCTGCCTGATTTCGTATATTTCAACCACTCACAGCACGTTACGGTTGCTGGTGTTGCATGTCAAACTTGCCACGGTGAGATTCAGACAATGGAGGTTGTTGAACAATTCGCCCCACTTACTATGGGTTGGTGTATCAATTGCCATAGAACGACTAATGTGAATTTGGAAAATAATGAATATTACGCCAAAATACACGAGGAGCTTTCAAAAAAGTATGGAGTTGAAAAGTTGACAATCGCCGAAATGGGCGGATTGGAATGTGGCAAATGTCACTATTAATTAATTAAAAGGATTATTACATATACTAATATGGCATCAAACAAGAAATACTGGAAAAGTGTTGAAGAGCTGAACGAAGACAGCCCAATAGTGAAGGCACTACAGGACAATGAGTTTGTAACCGAAATACCAACGGACGAATTTCTTGGCAATAAGTCGGCGTTGGAGTCTTCTTCAACCACGCGTCGTGATTTCTTAAAATATGTGGGCTTTACTACAGCTGCTGCAACTTTGGCAGCATGTGAAGGACCAGTAGTGAAATCAATTCCATATGTGGTTCAACCGGACGAGATAGTTCCTGGAATTGCAAACTATTACGCCTCAACAATGGCTGATGGTTTTGATTTTGCTAATATTTTGGTGAAAACACGTGAAGGCCGTCCGATTAAAATTGAAAGAAACGATTTAGCAGTGAATGGCGGAAGTGTAAATGCAAGAGTGCATGCTTCAGTTCTATCATTGTATGATAAAAATAGATTGACCGGCCCAATGGTGGACGGTGCTGAAGTTAGCTGGCCAGAGTTTGATACTGCCGTTGCGCAGAAGATGAATGAAATGGTTGGGAAAGATGTTGTTTTGCTTACGCAAACCTTCGCAAGCCCATCTACTTCAAAATTGATTTCTGAATTTACTTCAAAATATCCTAACATCCGCCACGTTGTTTATGACACCGTTTCTTGTTCAGGAGCTTTAGATGCTTTTCAGAATAAATACGGAACTCGCGCTTTACCAGATTACGATTTTTCAAAAGCTGAAGTAATTGTTTCTGTGGGTGCAGATTTCTTGGGAGATTGGCAAGGTGGAAGCTATAGCAAAGGATACGCGCAAGGACGTGTTCCTAAAAACGGAAAGATGTCTCGCCACATTCAATTTGAGGCTAACCTTACTTTAACAGGAGCAAAAGCTGATAAACGTGTTCGTGCAACCCCTTCACAACAATTAGAGATTTTAAAAGCTTTGACGGGCGGAAGTGCTTCAGGCTTACCAGAAAATATTGCTGATGCTGTAAACAAAGCAAAAGCACAACTACAAAAAACAGGAGGCAAAGCGTTATTGATAACTAGTTTGCCAGATTTAGCTTCCCAAACCATGGCTTTAAATTTTAATGCAGGCAGTGAAGCTATTGATGTTAATAAGCCATTACTTACAAGACAAGGTAGCAATACTGAAGTAATGAACGTTATTAATGGTGTTGTTTCAGGAAGTGTTAAAGGTCTAATCACAGTAGGTGTAGACCCTGTGTATTCCTTCCCTAATAGTAAAGAATTTACAGAGGGCTACAAAAAACTTGAAATGACTCTTGCATTTGCAATGAAGCAAGATGCAACTGCGTCCCTTGCAAAAATGGTTGCTGCAACACCTCATTACCTAGAATCTTGGGGCGATGCACAAATAAAGAAAGGTACTTATAGCCTTGCGCAACCAACTATCCGTCCTTTATTTAATACGCGTCAATTTCAAGACAGTATTTTGCAATGGACAGGCAATTCAAAAAAATATTATGATTATATAAAAGAGAACTGGACTACTTCCATGTTGGCAGGTGGTTCTTGGAACCAAGCCCTTCACGATGGTTTTATTGCCAGCGATGTTGAAATGGTAATGGAGGAAGTAAACTCTGCTGCCGAAGGAACTGGGATGATGGAAGAAAGTACTTCCAATGGAGCACTTTCAGCATTTATGCAAGAAGGTGGTTATGATCTTACTTTATATACTTCAACAGGTTTAGGAGATGGTCAACAAGCCAACAACCCTTGGTTACAAGAATTTCCAGATCCAATAACCAGAGCTTCTTGGGATAACTACCTTACAGTTTCGGCAGCAGATGCTGAAGCATTAGATCTTGAGAATACACATGTTTCCAACGGAGCTTTAAATGGAAGCTATGTAAATGTGAAAATGGGGAATGTGGTAGTTGAAAATATACCTGTAATAATCCAACCAGGACAGGCAAAAGGTTCTGTTGGTTTAGCTTTGGGTTATGGAAATACTGCTGTTGGCATTCAAAAAGAAATGCAGACGGGTGTAAATGCGTACCCACTTTATCAAAACTTCTCTAACATTCAAAAAGTTTCTATTGAAAAAGCTAGTGGAATGCACGAATTTGCTTGTGTGCAGTTGCAAAGCACAATGGCGGGTCGAAGCGATGATATTATAAAGGAAACTACGCTTGAAATTTTCAATACTAAAGATAAAGAATATTGGAATTCTGTTCCGGTGACAGATTATGACCATAATGAAATTTCAGTTCGTGATAAAAAGGCAGATATTTGGAGCCCGTTTGACGAAACTGTAGGACCTCACTTTAATCTTTCCATAGACTTAAATGCTTGTACTGGTTGTGGCGCTTGTGTAATAGCTTGTCACGCTGAAAACAACGTTCCTGTAGTTGGTAAAGAGGAAGTTAGAAAATTTAGAGATATGCACTGGCTGCGTATTGATAGATACTATTCTGCTGGCGAATCTTTCAAAGAAGAAATTGAAACTCTTGAAAACCTTCCTGCTTTTGATAGTTATAAAGTAGTAGAAGTTCCAGCTTATGAAAATCCAGAGGTTGCATTTCAACCTGTAATGTGTCAGCACTGTAATCACGCACCTTGTGAGACTGTTTGTCCGGTTGCTGCTACCTCACACGGGCGTCAAGGTCAAAACCAAATGGCTTATAACCGTTGTGTGGGTACTCGTTACTGCGCAAACAACTGTCCTTATAAAGTACGTCGTTTCAACTGGTTTTTATACAATGAAAATGATGAGTTTGATTACAACATGAATAATGACCTAGGTAGAATGGTACTGAATCCAGATGTTGTAGTTCGTTCTCGAGGGGTTATGGAAAAATGTTCCATGTGTATCCAATTGACCCAAAAAACCATCCTTGATGCCAAGAGAGATGGAAGAGCAATTAAAGATGGTGAATTCCATACTGCTTGTTCTAGCGCTTGTGAAACTGGAGCGATGGTATTTGGAGATGTTAATGATAAAGAATCTGAAGTAGCGAAAATGAAGGAAGATAAACGTATGTATCACCTTTTGGAAAATGTAGGTACCAAACCTAATGTGTTTTACCACGCGATGATAAAGAATACAACGGAAGTATAAAAATTTTAGTCAAGAACCAATTATTTAAGAATTAAATATGTCGTCACACTACGAAGCACCTATAAGAGAGCCGTTAGTTCTGGGAGAAAAGTCCTATCATGACATCAGTGTAGATGTAGGAGCTCCAGTTTTAGGAAAGGCCAATAAATCTTGGTGGATTGTTTTTACCATTGCCCTTGTCGCATTTTTGTGGGGATTGGGTTGTATCATTTATACAGTCTCAACCGGAATCGGGGTTTGGGGATTGAACAAAACCATTGGATGGGCTTGGGATATCACAAACTTTGTATGGTGGGTAGGTATTGGACACGCCGGAACACTTATTTCTGCGGTATTATTACTTTTCCGTCAGAAATGGAGAATGGCCGTTAACCGTTCTGCGGAAGCGATGACTATTTTCGCTGTAGTACAAGCAGGATTGTTTCCTATTATCCACATGGGACGTCCTTGGTTGGCATATTGGGTACTTCCAATTCCAAACCAGTTCGGATCGCTTTGGGTAAACTTCAACTCACCGCTACTTTGGGATGTGTTCGCAATTTCAACATACCTTTCTGTATCGCTGGTTTTCTGGTGGACAGGATTGCTACCTGATTTTGCTATGATTCGCGACAGAACAACAAGTCCATTTCAGAAAAAAATGTACGGAATCCTTAGTTTTGGATGGAGCGGTCGTGTGAAAGACTGGCAACGTTTTGAAGAAGTTTCACTTGTTTTGGCAGGTTTGGCTACGCCTTTGGTACTTTCTGTACACACAATTGTATCCTTTGACTTTGCTACTTCGGTAGTTCCGGGATGGCACAGTACCATTTTCCCTCCTTACTTTGTGGCGGGTGCAATCTTTTCTGGATTTGCAATGGTGCAAACGCTACTTATTATTATGCGTAAAGTATCAAACCTTGAAGCTTATATAACCGTGCTTCATATTGAATATATGAATAAGGTAATATTGCTGACTGGAGGTATTGTAACAGTTGCATATCTTACTGAATATTTCATTGGTTGGTACTCTGGTGTACCATATGAAAACTATACATACCTTTCTTTTGGTGCGGCAACCGGACCATACTGGTGGGCGTTTTGGGCCTTGATTATCTGTAACCTTATTGTCCCCCTTTCTCTTTGGGTTAAATCCTTAAGAAGAAATATTATGTGGACTTTCTTTGTTGCACTTATAATTAACATCGGGATGTGGTTTGAGCGTTTTGATATAATTGTAGTGGATTTAAGTAAAGACAGATTGACTTCTTCTTGGACCATGTTCCAGCCTACATTTGTAGATATCGGAACGTTTATGGGAACTATTGGATTCTTCTTTGTGCTTTTTCTTCTTTATGCTCGTACATTCCCAGTAATTGCGCAGGCAGAAGTAAAAACAATTTTGAAATCTTCTGGAGAATCTTTTAAAAGATTGCGTGCTCAACACGGTGATGACCATAGTCACCTACAAACTGTAGAGGAGTATCCAGCAGATGCTGGCCCTTCAGCTAATGTGGAAGGAAAGCATTTTGATAGCGCTTTTGATGAGACGAATGAAGATGTAGAAAATAATGATATTAATTTTGAAGCTAATCGAGGTAAAATAGACAACCTGCTTTCCAGTGTTGGTACATTCGATCCTGCCCTTCAAAAACAAGACAATTTGAAAAAAATTAATGGAGTTGGACCGGTTATGGAACAAAAACTTCACCAATTGGGAATTTTCACTTTTGAACAGGTGAGTAGAATGACCGATCGCGAATATGATTTATTAGACGAGATAATTAGTGATTTCCCAGGAAGAGCTAAACGCGACGATTGGGCAGGACAGGCACTAATGCTAAAAAACAACAACTAGTTATGGCTTCAAAAAAGATACACGCTATTTATACAGATGATGACCTGTTGTTGCAGGCCGTTAAGCAGACCCGTGAAGCAAATTATCATATATCTGAAGTTTTCACGCCTTTCCCAGTACATGGTTTGGACCATGCTGTGGGATTAGCGCCAACACGTATTGCCATCACTTCATTCATCTATGGATTAATAGGTTTAAGTGTTGCCGTGTTGATGATGAATTATATGATGATTCAAGATTGGCCTCAAAATATTGGGGGTAAGCCAAGTTTCACATACTATCAAAATATGCCGGCATTCATTCCTATCATGTTTGAGCTTACCGTATTTTTTGCAGCTCACTTGATGGTTGTAACATTTTATATGAGAAGTAAGATTTGGCCTTTTAAAAAAGCTGAAAATCCTGATGTTCGTACAACAGATGACCATTTTTTAGTGGAAATAGATGTAGAGAACCACGATGTTGAAAAGCTTACTAAATTTTTATATGATACGGGCGCATCGGAGATTAGTTTAATTGAAAACGAGCAAGACCATTAATATGAAGACACTTATAAACATAGGAATTGCCATTATTGCATCTGCAACCTTGGTTTCTTGTTTTAACGATAAAAAACCGAACTATCAGTATTTTCCAAACATGTATGCCCCAGTAGGCTATGAAACTTATGGAGAGTATGGTGTATTCCCAAATCAACAGGAAGCAATGACTCCGCCTGAGCATACCGTGCCACGTGGATTTACACCTTATGATTATGAAAATACTACTCAAGGATTGGAACTTGCGAAAGCAGAGTTAAAAAATCCTTACGAAGTAACTGAAAAAAATTTAGCGGTAGGTAATCAATTATATACTATATATTGTGCCGTATGTCATGGAGACAAAGGTGATGGGAAAGGAATATTGGCAACACGCGAAAAGTTTTTGGGGATTCCTAGTTATGCAGATCCAGGACGTAATATTGTGCCAGGAGGTATATATCATGTAGAAAACTATGGACTAAATGCAATGGGCTCGTATGCTTCACAAACCAATGAAAAGGAAAGATGGCAAATTGCTATGCATGTAATGGATCTTAAAGCAGCACTTAACGGAGAACCAAGTTTTTTGGAAACTAACCAAGCTGGCGCAAAAACAGATACTACAAAAGTTGAAATGGAGCCCGCAGGAGGTAATACTGCTTCAGAATTGGAACCTAAATAAAGATTTAAAAGAGAATAGCTAAAGATATGTACACGCTACCAAGAAATTTAAAACTGTTTTCTATTGTTCTTATAGTCCTAGGGCTTGCAGGAATAATCTTCGGGTTTTTAACCACACCGAAAACTATAGACGATGTAAAAGAGATAATGGCCGAACAAGAAGGTCATCACGGCGAAGAACATGCTGTTGTAACCCACGGTGAAGAGAATACTGCAAATTTTGTGGATGAAGCTCGTGGACAAGAAGGATATTCTGATGCAGCCATGGAGCATGCAACAGATTTAAAACCTGAAGGTCATGGAGTAGCTTCTCACGAAGAACATGTACTGCACCAATTACAAACACGACCTTGGTCCGCAACCTTTGTTGCTGCATTTTTCTTTATGATGATTGCTTTGGGGGCTTTGGTTTTTTACGCTATTCAATATGCTTCGTCTGCAGGATGGTCTCCAGTTCTTTATAGAATTATAGAAGGTATTACCTCCTATTTGTTGCCCGGCTCTGTAATAGTATTTTTAATAGTAGTTTTTGCTGGAACACATTTTTATCCTTGGCAAAATCACGAATTGGTGGCTGATGATAAAATTCTTCAGGGTAAAGCTGGCTATTTAAATTTTCCATTCTTTTTAATACGAGCTGTTATCTATATTCTGGGTTGGAACTTGTACCGCTATTTTTCAAGAAAAAACTCATTGGCACAAGCAGAAGCAAATAATTATGAACCTCACAGAAAAAACTTTAAGGCGTCTGTGTTCTTCTTGATTTTCTTCCTTCTTACTGAAGCTACTATGTCTTGGGATTGGTTTATGTCCATGACGCCGCACTGGTACAGCACACTATTTGCTTGGTATATTTTTGCAAGTATGTTTGTTTCAGCAATTACCGTAATTGCTCTCGTTACCATTCACTTAAAGAACATGGGGCTGGTACCTTTTGTGAGTGATAAGCACTTGCACGATTTGGCAAAATTTATGTTTGCTTTCAGTATTTTCTGGACCTATTTATGGTTCGGTCAATTTATGTTAATTTGGTACGCAAACATTCCAGAAGAAGTAACATATTTTATCATTAGAATACAAGAATATAAAGTGTTGTTTTTCGGAATGCTTATCCTTAATTTTGTAATGCCAATTTTAGTGTTGATGAATAGCGACTATAAGAGAATTCCTTGGTTCGTTGTTATAGCAGCCGTATTTATTTTGGTAGGACACTATATAGACATTTTCCTTTTGGTAATGCCATCAACGGTGGGTCACAATTGGAGTTTTGGAATTCCGGAAATAGCAGCGTTTTTGTTCTTTATGGGATTGTTTATTTTTATTGTTGGAACAGGACTCGGCAAAGTTTCTTTAAGGCCGAAAAATGATCCGTATATTAAAGAAAGTGAAAACTACCATTTTTAATCATTTAGTTTAAAGAAGATATTATAAGATGACCGCATTTTTAGTTATACTAGTAATCATCCTTTTTGGAATTTCTGTTTGGCAAATGAACAGAATATTCCAACTGGCAAAGGTTAAGCCATCAACACATTCTGAAATAGCATCAGATAAGGACAATAACATGAACGGTTATTTGATGATGGGCTTTCTCGCCTTTATGTATATTTTAACGATTGTTACTTTCTGGCTTTGGGGAGATGTTCTTTTACCCGAATCAGGATCAGAGCATGGAGCCAGAATAGATAATCTGATGTTAATTTCGATGATTGTTATTTTCTTCGTCGGAATTCTTACGCAGTGGTTGTTGCACTATTTTGCCTTTGTTTACAGAGGAAATAAAACCAAAAGAGCAACTTTCTATGCAGATAATGATAAGTTGGAATTTATTTGGACTATTATTCCTGTAATTGTTCTGGCAGGGCTTATTATTTATGGCCTTTTTACTTGGACAGATATTATGAACGTTGATAAGGACGATGACCCTCTGGTTGTTGAACTTTATGCACAGCAGTTTAACTGGAAGGCACGCTACGGCGGAAACGACAATACACTCGGGGAAGCGAATGTTCGTTTAATTGAAGGTATTAACCAATTAGGAGTTGACCCTGCAGATCCGAACGGACAGGATGACAAAGTAGTTACTGAATTACATTTGCCTGTAGGTAGAAAGGTTTTATTCAAAATGCGCTCACAAGATGTTCTTCACTCAGCATTTATGCCACACTTTAGAGCACAGATGAATTGTGTTCCAGGAATGATTACTCAATTTGCTTTTACCCCCACAATAACTACTGTAGAAATGAGGCAAAATGATAAAGTAGTTGAAAAAGTGGCGCGAATAAATAAAATTAGAACCGATAAAAATATTGCACTTACTGCCGCGGGTCAAGAAACTTTAGACCCGTATGAGTTTGATTACTTGCTTCTGTGTAACAAAATTTGTGGAGTTAGTCACTATAACATGCAGATGAAGATTATAGTAGAATCAGAAGAAGATTATAAAGCCTGGTTGGCAGAACAGCCCACCTTGGCAGAACAACTTAGCAAATAAAATAAATAAAATTTAGCTTAAAAAGATATGTCAGCACACGCACAGGTCCACGCAGTAGAAGATCACCACGACGATCACGGGCATCATCATAAAGAAACATTTGTAACTAAATATATCTTTAGCCAAGATCATAAAATGATCTCTAAACAATACCTAATTACAGGTTTGTTCATGGGTATTATTGGTATATTAATGTCTTTATTGTTCAGGTTACAATTAGCCTGGCCAGACCATAAATTCACTATTTTTGAAATATTCTTGGGAAAATGGGCGCCAGATGGTGTTATGGATCCTAGTATTTATCTTGCATTGGTAACAATTCATGGTACCATAATGGTATTCTTTGTATTGACGGCTGGGTTGAGCGGAACATTCAGTAACCTTTTGATCCCCCTACAAATTGGAGCACGTGATATGGCTTCCGGTTTCTTGAACATGGTTTCTTATTGGCTATTCTTCCTTTCTAGCATAATAATGTTATTTTCATTGTTTGTTGAAGCTGGACCAGCATCAGCTGGGTGGACAATTTATCCTCCATTGAGTGCTTTGCCGCAGGCTATCCCTGGTTCGGGTGCAGGTATGACTCTTTGGTTAACATCTATTGCAATTTTCATTGCTTCGTCATTATTGGGATCACTTAACTATATAGTTACTGTTATAAACCTTCGAACAAAAGGTATGTCCATGACGCGTCTGCCATTAACAATTTGGGCCTTTTTCGTAACAGCAATTATTGGTGTTGTTTCTTTTCCAGTATTGTTTTCAGCAGCATTAATGTTAATAATGGATAGAAGTTTTGGTACTTCTTTCTTCCTTTCAGATATTTATATTGCTGGTGAAGTATTGCACCATCAAGGTGGTTCTCCAGTATTATTTGAACACCTATTTTGGTTCTTAGGCCACCCTGAAGTTTACATTGTAATTCTTCCTGCAATGGGTATTGTTTCTGAAGTAATGGCAACAAACTCCCGAAAACCAATATTTGGATATCGAGCAATGGTCGCATCCATTCTCGCTATTGCATTCCTTTCAACAATTGTTTGGGGTCACCACATGTTTATTTCAGGGATGAATCCATTCTTGGGGTCAGTATTTACCTTTACAACATTGTTGATTGCTATTCCTTCAGCAGTAAAAGCTTTTAACTGGATCACGACACTTTGGAAAGGAAATCTGCAGATGAACACTGCAATGTTATTCTCCATAGCTTTTGTTTCTACATTTATTACAGGTGGTTTAACAGGTATTATTCTTGGGGACAGTGCTCTTGATATTAACGTACACGATACGTATTTCGTTGTTGCTCACTTCCACTTAGTAATGGGTATTTCTGCACTTTACGGATTGTTAGCAGGAGTTTACCATTGGTTCCCGAAGATGTTCCAAGGTAGAATGATGAACAAAAAACTTGGTTATATTCACTTTTGGGTAACAGCCATTGGCGCCTACGGAATTTTCTTCCCAATGCACTTTGTCGGTATGGCAGGTTTGCCACGTAGATATTATACAAATACAAACTTTCCTTATTTTGATGATTTGGCAGATATAAACGTTGTGATGACCATTTTCGCAATAATTACTATTAGTGTTCAAGTAGTATTTTTATACAACTTTTTCCACTCTATTTTCTACGGAAAAAAAGGTCCGAAAAACCCTTGGAATGCCACAACATTAGAATGGACTTCCGAAATAAAGCACATCCACGGAAACTGGGATGGTCCTATTCCACACGTGTACCGTTGGTCTTACGATTATAGTAAACTCAATAAAGATGAAACAGATTACGTGATTCCTGGACAGGATTTTATTCCCCAGAACGTCCCGCTTCAAGATAATGAAGACGAGATGGACCACTAATCTTTTTTGAAAACATAAAATTAAAAAGCCTTTCAATTTTGAAAGGCTTTTTTTATGCAAAGAAATCCGTAGTACTACGTAGTAAAATTTTCGACACTTTGCATTATCTTTACACTATTGAGTTAATAATATGTAGGAAGTGAGGAATCTACTGTTTATTCAAAAGCCATACTGAAAAGTATGGCTTTGTTTTTTAAAGTAGCTTCCAAAGGATTGCTATATTTGTGTTATGAACGAACACCTCGATCCCACCGGAGAAAACCTCTCGCCACAGGAACTGGATATTGAAAAAAAACTCCGTCCTCTCAGTTTTGAGGATTTTACGGGACAGGATCAGGCTTTGGAAAATCTTCAAATCTTTGTGCAGGCAGCAAATTTGCGTAGTGAAGCATTGGATCACACTTTGTTTCACGGACCTCCTGGGTTGGGAAAAACAACCCTTGCATATATTCTTGCAAACGAGCTTAATGTAAATATTAGAGTTACTTCGGGACCAGTTCTAGACAAACCGGGAGATCTTGCTGGATTACTTACTAACCTTGAAGAGCGAGATGTTTTGTTTATTGACGAAATCCACCGATTGAGCCCAATTGTTGAAGAATACCTGTATTCTGCAATGGAAGATTATAAAATTGACATTATGATTGAATCTGGACCAAATGCACGTTCGGTTCAAATAAATTTAAACCCTTTTACGCTCATCGGCGCTACTACACGTTCTGGTTTATTAACCGCACCTATGCGTGCTAGATTCGGAATTTCTTCCAGATTACAATATTACACCACAGAATTACTGACCACAATTTTGCAACGTAGTGCAGGTATATTAAACGTGCCTATTTCAATGGAAGCCGCAATTGAAATTGCTGGACGAAGTAGGGGAACACCCCGAATTGCAAATGCACTTTTACGCAGAATCCGTGATTTTGCTCAAATAAAAGGAAATGGTAAAATTGATGTCCAAATTGCAAAATTTGGGTTAGACGCTTTACACGTTGACGCCCATGGCTTAGATGAAATGGATAACAGAATTCTATTAACAATAATTGAAAAGTTCAAAGGTGGCCCCGTTGGAATCTCTACAATAGCTACGGCGGTTTCTGAAAGTCCCGAAACCATTGAGGAAGTTTATGAGCCATTTTTGATTCAACAAGGATTTATTATGCGTACGCCTCGTGGCCGTGAAGTAACAGAAGCTGCCTACAAACATCTTGGCAAGTTAAAAGGCCCTTCCCAAGGCGGATTGTTTTAAAATAATACTATGGAAACAAAAAAAATTCCATCTGTTTCTGCTTTTCGGTTTTTGGTACATTCAACCCAAATCCTTAAAAATCCATTGCCTTTTCACCATAAAAACTTTGAAACCAAAGGTGATACCTTTCGGTTAAAATTAGGTTTTGGAAATTCGGTTATTTTTTCACGTGATGCTGGTTTTGCGCAATATGCACTTCAAAAAAATCATAGAAATTATAAAAAATCACCAATCCAAACTCGAGATCTCTCAAAATATGTGGGTTTTGGATTGTTAACTTCTGAAGGAGAACTTTGGCAAAAACAACGCAAATTAATTCAGCCAGCTTTTCATAAAAAACAATTGATAAATCTATTAGACACAATTGATGCAGCTATTAAAACGGAACTGCTGAAAATTGAAACAGATAAACCAATAGATATTTTCCCTGTTTTTAATGATTTGGCTTTTCAAACAGTGGTGAAATCACTTTTCAGTAGTGCGGTTGATCAAAATGAAATAAACAAACTTCAGCAAATAACGGAATCTGCGCAGCAAATGTTGGTGAAAGAGTTGCGTCAACCCTATTTGGGATGGTGGTTTAAATTAAGCGGACAAATAAAAAAACATATAGCAGAAACTGAAGAAGCACGTACAATTTTGAAAAGACTCGTTAATCAAAGAAGAAATTCTGGCAAACGTGAAGATGATTTATTAGATATGCTTTTGGATGCGCGCTATGAAGATGGTAGCGCTATGGAAGAAGGTCAGTTGATTGACGAAATTTTAATTCTTTTTACGGCAGGTCACGAAACCACATCAAACGCACTGACTTTTACTTGTGAGTTGCTAGCCCGAAATCCTATAATTCAAGAAAAACTTCATGCTGAAATAACCGAAGCAAAAGAGGAATCAGAAACTTTAATGGACTTTATAAAAAATTGTCCTTTCACTAAAAACGTTATTGAAGAATCGCTTCGGTTGTATCCTCCAGCCTATTTTATTGATCGTGTGAATATTGAGGAAGATGAATTTAATGGAATGAAAATTCCGAAAAATTCAAGTTTGCTTTTTTCCTTGTTGGAAATTCATACAAATCCTGAAAACTGGGACGAACCACAAAAGTTTAAACCCGAACGTTTTTCAGAAGTTAATTCCAGCCATTTTTCTGGACAATATTTTCCTTTTGGCGCCGGTCCTAGAATGTGCATTGGCAATAATTTTGCGATGTATGAAATGGTTTTGGCTATTGCAGAAATTATGTGGAAATATAAAATTTCTGAAAAGAAAACACCAATTGAAATCAAACCATTAATTACCCTTAAGCCAAAAAATGCTATTTTAAAATTCAATTTAAGATAATTGGGTGATTCAGAATTCTTCAAAATATTCGCAATTAATAAAAGCCGAGGCAAAACGACTTGGTTTTATTTCCTGCGGAATAAGCAAAGCTGAATTTCTGGAGCAAGAAGCACCGCGTCTTGAAAATTGGCTCAACAATAATATGCATGGTGAAACGGCCTATATGGAAAACCATTTCGACAAAAGGTTGGATCCCACATTACTTGTTCCAGATTCCAAAAGTGTTATTTCTTTATTGCTGAATTATTTTCCTTCGGAAATGCAAACTTCAGAAACCTATAAAATTTCAAAATATGCTTATGGCGCCGATTATCATTTCGTCATAAAAGAAAAACTGAAGCAATTAATGGATTTCATTTCTGCAGAAATTGGCGATGTGCACGGTCGGGCGTTTGTAGATTCTGCGCCGGTTTTAGACAAGGCTTGGGCCGCAAAAAGCGGTTTGGGATGGATTGGCAAGCACAGCAATTTACTCACCAAGCAATTGGGTTCTTTCTATTTTATTGCTGAATTAATTGTTGATTTAGATTTGGAGTATGACACGCCCGTAACAGACCACTGCGGAAGTTGCACTGCCTGCATAGACGCTTGCCCCACCAATGCAATTGTTGGAGATAAAGTTGTAGACGGCAGTAAATGTATTTCCTATTTTACGATTGAACTGAAAAATGAAATCCCAATATCTCAAAAAGGTAATTTTAAAGATTGGATGTTTGGTTGTGATATTTGTCAAGATGTTTGCCCGTGGAACCGTTTCAGTAAACCGCACAACGAACCACTTTTTAATCCAAATCCTGAAATGCTCTCAATGTCCAAAAAAGATTGGGAAGAAATAACCGAAGAAGTTTTTCAGAAAATATTTAAGAACAGTGCAGTGAAACGCACAAAATTTTCTGGATTGACGCGCAATATAAACTTCCTGAAAGATTAACCATTAAAATTGCTTCCTTTCGGTTAACCGAGTAACTTTGTAAATTACAAAATTGAAACTTATGAGCAAGCAAAGCAAACGTCGCGAGGCCTTACTATATCACGCAAAACCAAGACCTGGTAAAATCCAGGTGGTTCCAACAAAAAGTTATTCAACACAACGGGATCTTTCCTTGGCATATTCACCCGGTGTTGCAGATCCTTGTCTTGAAATTGAAAAGGAAGTCAATAATGTGTATAAGTACACAAATAAAGGAAACCTTGTAGCTGTAATTTCAAACGGAACTGCGGTTTTGGGATTGGGAAATATTGGTCCCGAAGCCTCCAAGCCTGTGATGGAGGGTAAGGCGTTACTTTTCAAAATTTTTGCAGATATTGATGTTTTCGATATTGAAATAGGTACAGAAAACATTGATGAATTCATAGCAACTGTAAAAAACATTGCACCAACTTTTGGCGGAATTAATCTTGAAGATATAAAAGCCCCCGAAGCTTTTGAAATTGAAAGAAGGTTGAAGGAAGAGCTTAACATTCCTGTGATGCATGATGACCAACATGGAACCGCAATCATTTCGGCGGCTGCATTACTCAATGCCTTGGAAATTTCAGAAAAAAAGATTGAAAATGTTTCAATAGTTATTAGTGGTGCTGGCGCTGCGGCGGTTTCGTGTACGCGACTTTATAAAGCTTTTGGCGCAAAGCCCGAAAATATCGTAATGCTTGACAGCAAAGGTGTTATTCGCAAAGATCGCGAAAGTCTTACAGATGAAAAAGCAGAATTTGCTTCGCATCGTAAAATTGATACGTTGCAAGAAGCAATGAAAGATGCCGACGTTTTTGTTGGTCTTTCTGTTAAAAATATTGTTACGCCAGAAATGCTCTTGAGCATGGCTCCCAATCCAATTGTGTTCGCAATGGCCAATCCCGACCCAGAGATTGAATATGATTTGGCTGTTAAAACGCGCAAAGATATCATTATGGCTACAGGGCGTAGCGATCATCCTAATCAAGTGAACAATGTACTAGGGTTTCCGTTTATTTTCCGCGGAGCGTTAGATGTTCGAGCAACTAAAATTAACGAAGCCATGAAAATGGCCGCTGTAAAAGCATTGGCAGATTTGGCTAAAGAACCCGTACCAGAACAAGTAAATATTGCCTACGGTGAAACGAAACTTACCTTTGGAAAGGAATACATCATCCCAAAACCTTTTGATCCACGTTTGATTGCCACCGTTCCACCCGCAGTTGCGAAGGCCGCAATGGAAAGTGGAGTAGCTACAACAGATATTACAGACTGGGAAAAATATCAGGATGAGCTTTATGAGCGAATGGGTAGCGATAACAAAATTGTTCGCCTATTGGTAAATCGCGCGAAATTAAATCCGAAACGAATTGTTTTCGCTGAGGCAGATCATTTGGATGTGTTGAAAGCTGCACAGATTGTTCATGAAGAAGGTATTGGTATACCGGTTTTATTGGGCAGAAAGGAAATTATTCTTGAGCTGATGGAGCAAATTGACTTTGATGCTGAACTAGAAATCATTGATCCAAAAAGTGACGAACATTCTGATAAACTTCAGCATTACGCCCGAAAACTTTGGGAGAAACGCAGACGAAGCGGCATTTCACTTTATACAGCGGAAAAACTGATAAGAGAACGCAATTACTTTGCTGGAATGATGTTGAGCGAAGGCGATGTGGACTGTATGATCTCAGGTTATTCGCGATCCTATCCTTCCGTAGTAGTTCCGGTTTTTGAAACTGTTGGTAGATTTGAAGGAGTAACGAAAGTTGCAACAACAAACTTGATGCTTACCAAAAGAGGGCCGTTGTTTTTTTCAGATACATCCATAAATATTGACCCCACTGCTAAAGAGCTTGCGAAGATTGCCCAAATGACGAATTACACAATGAAAATGTTCGGATTACAACCTGTGATTGCAATGATTAGTTACGCTAACTTTGGTTCTTCTAAAGATCCGCACGCGGCAAAAGTGCGCGAGGCTGTGGACTTGCTTCACAAAAGTAATCCAGATATGATTGTTGATGGCGAACTTCAGGCAGATTTCGCTTTAAATCCAGAATTGCTTCAAAAGAAATTTCCATTTTCAAAACTGGCAGGAAAAAAAGTGAACGCACTTATTTTTCCGAACCTCGATTCTGCCAATAGTAATTATAAATTGTTGAAAGAACTGAACGGTGTGGAATCTATTGGCCCAATAATGTTGGGAATGAGAAAACCTGTGCATATTCTGCAGTTGGGCGCTAGCGTTGAGGAAATGGTAAATATGAGTGCCGTGGCGGTTGTAGATGCACAGCAGAAGGAGAAGCGCGTGCGGGATTAAGGAAGCAAGTAATTGCTCAGAATCTTACCAAATATTTTCACAAAAACCCCAATGGCAGTTGTAAATAATTATACTATATTTGAGCCTTTAAGTTTTTGTTAACATATGATAACCCATATACAGGGCAGACTGGTTGAAAAAAACCCGACAGATGTAGTGATAGATTGCAATGGAGTAGGGTACTTTATCAATATTTCCTTGCACACATTTTCCGAAATCCCCTCCGGTGAAAATGTTAAATTGTTTACTCATTTACTCGTTAGGGAAGATGCCCATATTTTATATGGATTTTCTAGTGTTGCAGAACGTGAAATATTTAGGTTGTTGATTAGCGTTTCCGGAGTGGGGGCGAGTATCGCAAGAACGATGCTTTCATCTTTGGCGCCAGAACAGGTTTTGGATGCAATTTCATTGAACGATATTACAACAATCCAATCAGTAAAGGGAATAGGGGCCAAAACTGCGCAACGTGTGGTTCTGGATTTAAAAGATAAGATTTTAAAAGTATACGGTTTGTCGTCTATTTCTTCCGGAACAAGCAATACGAACAAAAATGAAGCGTTATCTGCTTTGGAGACATTAGGTTTTAACAGAAAATTGGCAGAAAAAGTCTGTGATAAAATTGTTAATGAAAATTCTCAGGCTTCGGTTGAAATGATTATTAAGCAAGCTTTAAAAAATTTGTAAAATTTGAAGGCAAAAAATTACGTTTACAAGGGTGGCTTTTTCAAGCTTTTAGCAATAGTAAGTTTCATTTTCGTCAGCAATGCTTCGCGGGCGCAGGACACAACTGTAGTTGGCAGTGAGATGGGAAGGATGGATCTTCCCACGCCCGTTAGCATTCAGGATTTATATACGTATGATCCTATAACTGACAGATATATCTATACCCAAACCTTGGGTGGCTTTAATATCTCATATCCAATAATTCTTACTCCTCAGGAATATCAGAGACTTATTCAAGAGGAGCAGATGAAGGCATATTTCAAAGAAAAAATTGATGCTACCGATGGTAGAAAAGAAGGTTCTGAGGAACAACAAAAAAACTTGCTTCCAACTTTTTATGTGAATTCAAACTTCTTTGAATCCATTTTTGGCGGTAACACCATTGAAGTAATCCCGCAAGGTTCTGTAGAAATGGATCTTGGTTTACTGTATACAAAACAGGATAATCCACAATTTTCTCCACGAAACAGAAGCAATTTCTCTTTTGATTTTGACCAAAGAATCAGTTTAAGTCTTTTAGCAAAAGTGGGAACAAGACTTCAAGTTACGGCAAATTACGATACTGAAAGCACCTTTGATTTCCAAAACCAAATAAAGCTAGAATACACTCCAACGGAAGACGACATCATTCAAAAAATTGAAGTTGGTAACGTGAGTATGCCGTTGAACAGTTCTTTAATTCAAGGAGCGCAAAGTCTTTTTGGGGTAAAAACACAACTTCAGTTTGGAAAAACCACAATCACGGGAGTTTTCTCTGAACAAAAATCTGAAACGCGCACAGTTAGTGCCGAAGGTGGTGCGACCATTACAGATTTTGAACTTTTCGCTTTAGATTATGACGATAACCGTCACTTCTTTTTAGGGCATTATTTTAGGGACAATTACGACCGTTCTTTACAACAATATCCTTTCATAAACAGTAACGTGCAGATTACCCGAATGGAAGTTTGGATAACAAACCGTACAAGTCGCACCGAAAACGTACGCAATATTGTGGCTTTGCAGGATATAGGTGAATCTGATCCATTAAATGTGGGATTGAATTTGCCGCCGGGAGGTTTTATAAACGCCAGCAGAAATGCCTATCCTGATAACGGAAATAACGATTTTAATCCTTTTGGGATTGACCGAGCAGGAGTTCAAACAATTCTTAATTCTGCTATTCGTGATGTTGCAACTGTTCGTCAAGGTTTTACTGGCGTGCAGGTGAGCGAAGGCGTAGATTATGTAACGCTGGAAAATGCAAGAAGATTGGATTCGGGAGAGTATTCGCTTAACTCCCAATTGGGTTACATTTCCTTAAATCAAAAATTGAATAACGATGAAGTTTTAGCTGTTTCATACCAATTTACCGTAAACGGAAAAGTCTATCAAGTGGGAGAATTTTCAAATGACGGAGTAGAAGCAAACGGAGGAATGCAGCCTGGTGGTGGAAACCCACCACCTGGAGAGGAAGGTGGCCTAGCGCAAAACCTAGTTGTAAAACTTTTGAAGAGCAGTATTACCAATGTGCAAGAGCCAATTTGGGATTTGATGATGAAAAACATCTATCCAATTGGTGCGTATCAACTTGAAAAAGACGATTTCAAACTGAACATTCTTTATACAGATCCTTCTCCGCTAAACTATATTAAGGAAGCACAAGCATCTGTTGGCCATCCAGCCGCAGATTTGCCGGATGATGTAAAGGACCAAATTCTTCTAAAAGTTTTCAATCTGGACAGACTGAACTTCAATAATGACCCCCAACAGGGCGGTGACGGTTTCTTTGATTTTCTTCCGGGGATAACGGTTGATGCACAGAACGGCCGAATTATTTTCACAACGGTTGAACCATTTGGAAAAAATTTATTCGACAAATTAAACGTTCCCGCAGTGCCAGCTACCTATAGCATGCCCGATACATATAACGCCAACCAAGACAAATACGTTTTTAGAACGCTTTATACCGGAACAAAAACACAGGCAGAACAACAGGAAAGCGAGAAAAATAAATTTCAGTTAAAGGGAAGTTACAAATCTACTGGCGCTGATGGAATTGCTATTGGGGCGTTCAACATTCCACAAGGATCGGTTACCGTAACTGCTGGAGGAAGAACGTTGGTTGAAGGTGTAGATTATACCGTTAACTATCAACTTGGACGGGTGCAAATTTTGGATCCTTCTTTACTTAACAGCAATATTCCTATTTCCGTAAGCACAGAAAACAATTCACTTTTTGGACAACAGAGCAAGCGCTTTACAGGTTTAAACGTGGAGCACAAATTCAGCGATAAATTTCTGGTTGGTGCAACCTATTTAAATCTGAATGAACGTCCATTGACGCAAAAATCCTCTTATGGAGCTGAGCCAATTAACAACACTATTTTTGGAGTAAATGTAAATTATTCAACCGAAGTTCCATTTCTGACAAGAATGGTAAACCATTTGCCAAACATTGATACCGATGTGGAATCCAATGTATCCCTACGCGGTGAATTTGCATATTTGAAACCTGGTGCGCCAAAAGTTTCAGATTTCAATGGAAAAACAACTTCTTATGTTGACGATTTTGAATCATCGCAAACAGGTAACGATATAAGCACACCATCCAGCTGGTCCCTGTCCAGTGCGCCAATTGGCTACGGCGGCGAATTTGACAATGATAATTTAGAATATAATTATGACCGGGCAAAACTTTCTTGGTACACTATTGACCCAATTTTCTACAGCAGTCAGCGTCCGGACGGAATTAACGACGAAGATCTTTCTTCGCCATTTACACGACGGGTTTTTAGAGATGAAATTTTCCCAAACCAAGATATCATCCAAGGACAGACTCAAGCTTTGTTCACTTTAGATTTAGCTTATTATCCTTCACAGCGTGGGGAATACAACTATAATCCAGAAGCTGCCGGTACAAATACACTTCCCAACCCAGAGAACCGTTTTGGAGGAATTATGCGACAGCTTACCACCACAGATTTTGAAAAATCAAATGTGGAATATATTCAGTTTTGGGTAATGGACCCTTTCATTTACGAAGAAAACAACGGGAACCCAGGTGGTGAATTAAATTTCAACCTCGGAAGTGTTTCTGAAGATGTATTGAAGGATGGAAGAAAGCAATATGAAAACGGATTACCAAAAGACGGTCTGGACGGAAATACAACCAACACGGCTTGGGGTAAAGTGCCAAGTAACCAATCTTTGGTTTATACTTTTGATTCGGAAGGGCAAGAAAGAACTAACCAAGATATTGGCTTTGACGGTTTGAACAATGGGGAGGAAGGAGCAAGATTCCCGGCTTTTGCTGGCCTTCCCGATCCAGCGAATGATGATTACCAGTACTTCCTGCAAGCAGAAGGAAGTGTGTTGGACCGTTACTTACAATATAATGGAACGCAAGGCAACTCTCCTGTAGAAGTTACAAACACAAACCGCGGAAGTACCACACAACCGGATGTGGAAGATATAAATCGTGACAATACCATGAACACGATTGAAAGTTATTACGAGTACAATGTTAAAATGTTTCCTGGAATGAACAGGGAAAACAACAGCTATATAGCTGACATAAAGGAACTGGAGATAACAACACAAGACAATAACGTAATACCGGTTCGTTGGGTACAGTTTAAAATTCCAATTAGCAAGCCAGACGAAGCTGTTAATGGTATTTCAGATTTCAGATCCATCCGTTTTATGCGTATGTTCCTTGCGAAGTTTTCACAAAGCACGGTACTTCGTTTTGGAACAATGGAATTGGTGCGAGGCGATTACAGAAGATTTGAGCAAACTTTGGATAACGTAACTTTTGAAGATCCTGCAAATGATGATACACTCTTTGAAGTGCAATCAGTAAGCATCGAAGAAAATGAAAACCGTGAGCCTATTCCTTATAGATTGCCTCCAGGGCTAGTGCGTGAGGAATTGAACAACAATAACAATATTATTCGTGAGAATGAACAGTCGCTTTCTTTACGAGTTTGTGGATTAGAACCAAATGATGGGCGTTCTGTTTATAAAAATTTCAATGTGGATATGCGCCAATATAAAAACCTTGAAATGTTTATTCACGCAGAATCCATTATAAGTGACATCAATTCAACGGAATTAACAAATGGACAATTAGTTGCATTTATACGTTTGGGGAATGACCTTACCAATAATTATTACGAAGTTCAAATACCTTTAAACCCAACAAACTTTGGCGCCAGCAGCGCTGAAGAAGTTTGGCCAGAGGCAAACAGAATGAACCTTCCTTTGGAATTGTTGCAAGAAGTAAAAACAAAGACAATAGAATTTTTTAAGAATAATCCAAACGCGGATCCAACAAAAGTCAAGTTTTATGAACCAGGTGATCTTGAAGGTGCTATGCCGGGTGGTCAAAACCCGTTGACAATTGGTATTAAAGGAAATCCAAGTTTTGGTAATGTTAGAACCATTATGTTAGGGGTTCGAAATACAACAGGCAATGACGTGTGTGGAGAAGTTTGGTTTAACGAACTTAGAATGTCTGAACTTAAAAATCAAGGTGGTTGGGCAGCAGTTGTTAGTATGGATGCCAACATTGCAGATTTTGCAACCGTTAGCGCCACCGGAAAAAGAAGTACAATTGGTTTTGGTTCCATAGAGCAAGGTCCTAACCAAAGAAGTCGTGAAGATTTACAGCAGTATGATGTAGTTACAAACGTTAATCTTGGGCAATTAATGCCAAAGAAATGGGGAATACAACTACCATTTAATTATGGCCGCTCAGAAGAATTGATAACTCCCCAATACGACCCAGAATTTCAGGATATTGAACTGGATACAAGACTAAAAAATACGGAAGATTCTGCTGAAAAAGATAGAATAAAAGAGCAGGCCGTAGATTATACGAAACGCCAAAGTGTGAACTTTATTGGAGTTCGAAAAGAACGTACCGGAGAAAGCAAACCTAAATTTTATGACGTAGAAAATTTAACGGGATCGTTTTCATATAACCAAACAGATCATCACGATTTTGAAGTGGAAGATGCACTTGAACAAAACGTGCGTGCAGGAGCTACGTATAACTATAACTTTGTAGCAAAACCTGTTGAACCTTTTAAAAAGAACGATTCATTATTTACAGGAAAATACTGGCAATTCCTTAAGGATTTCAACTTTAACTATTTGCCTTCCAATATTTCGGTAAGCTCTAATATTACACGTCAATACAATGAACAAAAATTTAGGGAGATTGATTTGCTTCAGGACAATATTGGACTTCCAAAATTGTACCAACGAAACTTCCTTTATGATTGGCAATATACCATAAACCATAACTTAACGAAATCATTACGTTTCAATTTTACATCTTCCAACAACATGATTGTAAACAATTATTTGGATGATGATGGTTTCGTTAATAACGAAATTGGTGTTTGGGATGGTTTCTTTGATATTGGAAGCCCAAACCAGCATTTTCAATCACTACAGGTTAATTATGATTTGCCTTTCAGCAAGTTTCCATTCCTGAAATTTCTAAGAGCTACCTATTCTTATACCGGCGATTATCAATGGCAGAAGAGTAGTGATCTTTTCAACGAAATACCAATTCAGTTGAGTGATGGAACCACAAACACCTATAATTTGGGTAACTCCATTCAAAATGCTAGTACGCATCAAATTAATTCTAGCATAGATATGAACGGTTTTTACCGTTATGTGGGACTTACAAAAATTAGAAAAAGCAAGGCTAAAAGTTCTTTAGGAGACGAAGGGAAAGGTGACGGCGACATCAAAGGCGGGGAAAAAGGTGCCGGTAAAGAAGAAAAAAATACCAGGGAAAACAAGCTAGATGAAGATAAGAATGGGGCACTTTCAAATGGAAAAACGGGCTCTCCAAATGTTCTTGGGGGAGGTGCTACGGGTAATCAGGGTGGACTGAATGCAGGAGACAAAGCTTTAAATACGGCTATTGGTTTTGCTACTATGCTTAAAAAGATTCAATTCAATTATCAAGAAAACAATGGCATATTTTTACCTGGATACTTGCCGTCAATTGGATTTATAGGAACACTTAAACCAACCACAGGTTTCGTTTTTGGTAGCCAAGCAGAAATTAGGGAATTGGCCGCAAGAAAGGGTTGGTTGACGCTTTATCCAGAATTTAACGAACAATATACTGAAGTAGAAAGTCGCCAAATGGACATTCAGGCCAATTTGGAACCAATAAATGATTTGACAATAGACATAAACGGAAGCAGAATTTATTCTGAAAATTATTCAGAAAACTTTATTGTCCAGGATGGTTTATACCAATCTCTAACGCCGAATACTTTTGGGAACTTCAATATTTCAACATTATTAATAAAAACTGCTTTTAGCGCTAGTGATGAAAACAGCTCTGTAGCATTTGATGATTTCAGAAGTAACCGTTTAACAATTGCGAACAGGCTTGCCGAAGACCATTACCAAGGAGCACCCATACCAAGAACAGCAGATGGATATCCAGTAGGTTTTGGAAGAAATAGCCAAGATGTTTTATTGCCTTCATTCCTTTCTGCTTATAAGGGCAGTAATGCTTCAGGTGAAAAAACTGGGATTTTAAGAGATATTCCACTTCCAAACTGGGATATAAAATATACAGGTTTGATGAAAATTGCGTGGTTTAAGAAAAACTTTAAGCGTTTTTCACTTGCCCACGGATATAGAGCGAGCTATACTGTTAACCAGTTTCAGTCTAATTTGGATTACGATAGAAATGATCCGGAAGCTGTTGATCAGGCAGGAAATTTCAAAGTTCAAACGCTATTAACAAATGTGAACCTAACGGAACAGTTTTCTCCATTGGTTCGGATAGATTTTGAAATGAACAATTCAGTAAAAATTCTTGCTGAAATGCGCAAGGATCGTGCATTGTCTTTAAGTTTTGCGAATAATCTACTTACAGAAATTAAAGGAAACGAATATATTATTGGTCTTGGATACCGTGTTAAAGACTTGCGTATCGCTACTAATTTTGGAGGTAAAAAATCTGTATTGAAAAGTGATTTAAACTTTAAGGTAGATTTGTCACGTAGGGATAATATAACCATTATTAGATATTTGGATATCCAAAATAACCAAACTACTGCAGGACAAACCATTTATGGAGCGCAGTTATCAATTGATTATGCGTTAAGTAAAAACCTTACAGCATTGTTCTATTACGATCATTCATTCTCTAAATACGCAATTTCCACGGCCTTCCCACAGACGACGATACGAAGTGGCTTTACTTTGAGATATAATTTTGGAAACTAAAAAAAACTTTAATTTATAATATTTATGAATATACCAGCTGATTTAAAATACACTGAAGACCACGAATGGGTTAAAATTGATGGCGATATAGCAACTGTAGGTGTTACTGCTTTTGCCCAAGGTGAACTTGGAGATATAGTATATGTGGAAGTTGAAACCGTTGGCGAAACCCTGGGAAGGGGGGATGAGTTTGGAACAGTAGAAGCTGTGAAAACTGTTTCAGAGCTTTTTTCGCCTTTATCTGGTGAGATACTTGAATTTAACGACAGTCTTGAATCTGAGCCTGAGAAAGTAAATACAGATCCTTATGGTAAAGGCTGGATGATTAAAATAAAAATTTCAAACCCAGATGAAATAGCTGAACTTTTGGATGATGCCGCATACAAAGCGCTTATTGGGAAATAAAATCCTCTTTTTTCTTGCGATATTATACAGTTGCATTATATCTGTTCTTTTTTTTATACCTAGTCCTGATATGCCAAAAATTCAATTTTCGGCAGGTGATAAGATCGTGCATTGCCTAATTTATTTTATTTTAATAAATATATGGATGCTCTATTTTTACAGGAAATTGAACTTTCGTTTTGACACTAAATTGATGCTTATATTATTGCTTTCGCTGCTGTTTTATGGCATAGTAATTGAGATATTACAGGGGTTATTCACTGATTCACGTAGCGCAGATATTTTCGACATAGCTGCAAATTTTACAGGTTCATTGCTTGGAATCCTTTTTTTCAAAACAATAAAACATAAATTTAATTTTTAAAATTTCAATTAAGTTTTAAATTCAATTAGAATTTCTATATTTTAGCAACAAGTTAAACCCACTATTATGGAACCCAAAAAAAATCCAAAATCAGACGTAAGTCGAAGAAGCATGTTGTTTTTTCAGCTTGGTATGGTTGTTATGCTTTTTCTTGCCTGGCAGGCAATTGAGTGGAAATCTTATGATAAATCTGATAATGACTACGGAAAATTAGACGTAGGTGAAGATCTTGAAGAAGAAATCCCAATCACACAACAATTAACACCGCCGCCTCCGCCGCCGCCGCCGCCACCAGCTCCTGAAGTAATAGAAGTTATGGAAGACGAAGATGAAGTGGAAGAAACCATAATAGAATCTACCGAAGCAAAACAAGATGAAAAAATTGTTGAGGTTAAGGAAATTAAGGAAGAAGTAGTTGAAGAAGAGATTGCTGACGTTCCGTTTGCAGTAATTGAAAATGTGCCAATTTATCCTGGCTGTGAAAAAGAAAGTGGCAATGAAGCTAAGAAGAAATGTATGTCTTCAAAAATTAGCGAGTTCATAAACAAAAAGTTTAATAGCGATTTGGCATCTGATCTTGGTTTGGAAGGTAGGCAACGTATTGCTGTTCAATTTAAAATTGACAAAAATGGAAAAGTTGTGGATGTTCGTGCTCGTGCACCACACCCAAGATTGGAAAAAGAAGCAGTTGATGTTGTACAATCACTTCCAGATATGACGCCCGGTAAACAACGTGGAAAACCAGTTGGGGTACTTTATTCACTTCCAATTGTGTTTGATATTCAGTAAATAAAATATAGATTTATTTTTGGAAACCCCGTCTTTGTAATAGCAAAGACGGGGTTTCTTGTTTTTTGGCATAACAGTTGTAACTCTTTAATTGTTAACCTTTAAATCTCTTTATTATGAAAACAACTAAAGAAAACGCTCGCAACAAAAGACAAGAAAAAAAACAAACCAACATTAAATGGAATTCGCGTTTGTTCTTTCAAATAGGCGTTATAACAAGTTTGTTTATAGTCTTTTTTATTATGCAGACTAATTTTGAAATAAAGACTTATAAAGTAACCTCTTCAACTTCTGAAGGAATTATAGATCCTCCAATGATTGATTACGTCTTGGATGTTGATATACCAAAGCCAGCGGAGCCAATTAAGAAAATAATTGAGAAGCAAACACCTATTCAAAAACCAATAAAAAGCACCGTATTTGATGTAAAACCAGATACGGCTCCAGATATTGAAACTCCAATTGCAGATACAAATGCTCCTGTAATTGATGCTCCAATAACTCCAGATACACCTCCAATTGATGCCAAGCCTTCAGGACCAACTTCTATTATGAATGTAGAATTTGTTCCTGTATTCCCAGGTTGTGATGTTTTGGGGACTAATGCTGAAAAAATTGAGTGCATGTCTTCTAAAATAAACTCTTTTATAAACAAAAACTTTAGAAAGGAATTGTTGGAAGATTTGAAATCAAATGAAACATATAAAATTTACGTGAATTTTAAAATTGATTCTAATGGGTTTGTAACTGACGTTATTGCAAATTCAAATAACACAAACTTAAAGAAAGAAGCGCAACGAGTTATACGTAATTTGCCGACAATGGAGCCGGGAAAACAAGGAGACAAAAATGTGGATGTACTTCATACAGTTCCTATCATTTTCAAGATTCAATAAAATAAACAAGAGTATATAAGTTAAAGCTCCCTTATAAAAAGGGAGCTTTTTTTGAAACCGGTCATTCCAAAAAAACTGTATCTTTCGGGTTTAAACAAACAAACTCAAATGAAACAGTTTATCTTCTTTTTTATTTTTTGTTTTTCAATTGTATCGCTGGCTCAAGTTTCTGCAGCGAAATATGAGAAATATCCAGTTTTTAAGGAATGTGAAAATTCAGAAGTTGATGCAATAGAAAATTGTTTTAAAAACACACTACAGCAATTCATTTTTCAGAATTTTGAAGTTCCAGACATTGTTTTTTCAGAAAACTATAAGGGAAATGTAAATGTACTTTTTGAGGTTACAAAAGAAGGAAAATTTAAAGTTTTATATGTAGATGGTATCTATGATGAATTAAAAACGGAAGCACGTCGCGTTTTTGAAAGTCTGCCTCAAGTTGGTCCAGCAACCTATAATGGGACGCCTGCGTATGTTCAATTTACTTTGCCTATTTCAATTCCATTGGTAGCTCCTGGCGAAAGCATTTTGCAAACAACAGAAATTGCCATTAAAAATGAAAGGGAGGCATTGGTATATGAATATGAAGAAATAAAAAATCTTCCTTACAATAATGAAGAATATAGAAGCAATATAAACATTCCGCTTTCCCACCACAACTACAGCCTTTTTGATGCTGCGATGAACCGCGTGGGCCTAAATAATCACACCGCACAGAAGCCTTATATTTATAGTGAGGTCAACAAATATTACGATTTTGAAGCTGCCAATAAAGAAATTTTAAAGAATAAAACTTCTTGGTTTGGACGAAAACTTTGGAACGAACATCTCGTTACAATCAAAGGAAAGGATTATTGGCTTACGCTGGATGCGGGTGTAGATTTGCAAGCCGGAAAAGATATTGATGCAGATATTGACACTTATAATAATACACGTTTAGTTTACACTCAAGGAAGTCTGGGGAGCCAACTTAGCTTTTTTGGCGTTATCTATGAAAGCCAAGGCCGCTTTGCAGATTATTTTAATAAATATGCAGAATCTATAAAACCAGACGGTGGAAATCCGGCGATAATTCCCGGGCGTGGTATAGCCAAAGGTTTTAGGTCAGACTCCTACGATTATCCCATTGCAACTGGACATATTTCATATACTCCTTCAAAATATTTCAATATTCAATTGGGCCACGGAAAAACATTTTTAGGAGACGGCTATCGTTCTTTATTGACCAGCGATAATGCAAGCTCATATCCATTTTTCAAAATAAATACTACTTTTTGGAAATTGAAATACACCAATACTTGGATGTCTCTGCGCGATGTTCGTCCAGAAGTTACTGAAGATGGTTCCTTCCGCACAAAATATATGGCAAACCATTATTTGAGTTATAACATCACTAAACGTTTAAATATTGGTCTATTTGAATCTGTAATATGGCAGAACGACAACGGCCGTGGTTTTGATGTGAATTATTTAAACCCCATTATATTTTACCGAGCCATAGAATTTTCAACAGGTTCGCGTGGCGGAAATGCTTTAGTTGGTATTAGCGGAAAGTATAAAGTGAATGATCGAATAAACGCTTATGGGCAACTAATTATTGATGAATTTTCTTCCAGTGATGTTTTTGGCGGAAAAGGAAGTTATAAAAATAAAACAGGCTATCAGCTTGGGCTGAAGTATTACGATGCTTTTGGTTTAAAAAATCTCTATTTGCAAACAGAATATAATAGAGTTCGTCCGTATACATATTCTCATAATACTATTGTTTTGAATTACGGACACAATAATCAATCTATGGCGCATACGCTCGGCGCCAATTTTTCTGAATTTATAGCTATTGCGCGCTACCAGAAAGGAAGAATTTATGGCGATGCTAAATTTATTGTAGCAAAGCGTGGCTTTGAATTTAATACACCGGAAGATTCAAGTTTTTATGGAAGTAGTATCTACGGAAACGAAGACGATAGAATTTCCACTGATGGAAACGATGTTGCCCAGGGAAACACTACAGATTTTTTCCATGCTGAAGTACAGGCCGGCTATGTTATAAATCCAACCACTAATTTGAAAATTTATGGAAGTTTTATTTTTAGAAATTTTGATCCAAAAGTGGATACAGAAACTGTTTTTAAAAGCCAAACAAGTTGGGTAAATTTTGGAATTCGCACAGATTTGTTTAACTGGTATTACGATTTTTAAAAAAGCTTAATCTACTCTTTGTTTTTCTTTTTATTCTGATTAGCTTGCTCTTGCATTTTCTCTACCTTTTCGCGTGCTTTTCGGTTTTTTTCAGCATTGCTTTCAATGTCACCTCGCTCTTTAGCCACTTCACTATAAACCATTCGTAAAAAAGCTTCCGTTGATATAAATCCTCCTCCATAACCATTGTCATCATATTCTTTGGTTAGATCAGTCATTTTTGCAACCTCTTCTTCTGATTTCTTATTAATGTAATTCATGGTTACCCTTTTGTAAACAGTAGAAAGCATTTCTACTGTTTTTTGAAGGTCTTTATAAGAGCCCACATCACCGTGTCCGGGAATAATTTTTGTGTCTTCGTTAATTACCATCATTGCTTTTTCAAGACCCTTGATACACCCTGTTAAGCTGCCTCCATTTTCGGTATCAATAAAAGGATACTTTCCATTGAAGAAAACATCACCGGTATGCAGGACGTTGCTGCTTGTAAAATAAACCATCGCATCGCCATCGGTATGGGCATCGTGGATGTGGAAAACATATATTTTTTCACCGTTATAATGAAAAGTAAGGTCTTCGGAAAATGTAACGATTGGAAGAATTTCTTGTGGAATTTTTTTCTTTTCCTCGGCAATCATTCCCATCAAGCGGGTGCGAACATTTTCCTGTGAAAATATAATTGTTCCTGTTTGTGCCAAAATTGCATTTCCGCCGGTATGGTCGCCATGAAAATGTGTGTTTACTAAAAACTGTACGGGTTTTTTACTGATTGTTTGAATATCTTTTTGAATCTGTTCAATACTTTCGGCAAATTGGTCATCTATCATAAAAACACCGTCACTTCCGAAGCTAAGGCCAATATTCCCACCTTTGCCTTGAAGCATGTATATTTTGTTGTTAACCTTTATAAGTTTTGTGTACACTTTCTCCCCATTGTCAGATTGTGAATACACCGTTAAAAACGAGAAGAATAGTGTTGTGAATAAAATTAATTTGGATCGCATATTTTTTATATTTGAAAATCGGTTCAAATTAGTAAAAATGCTGAAATAAAAGCGCAAGATTGTTGAGAATATATTGCGAAAAAAATACAGGAAGCGTATCTTTGCCCCGCCTAAAAATAAGAGATTGTCCATTACCCAATCACATTCAACTACCCAGTCTATCGTCAGAAATTTTACTGAAATCACTAAGCTTAGGCTTTCGGTGAGTGTAGTTTTTTCTTCTGTTGCTGGTTATTTGTTGGGCGCAGAGTCCATAGACTTCTATATCCTCTTTCTTTTGTGTGTAGGCGGATATTGCATGGTAGGTGCTTCAAATGTGTATAACCAAATAATCGAGCGAGACTTAGACGCATTGATGGACCGCACTAAAAATAGGCCGCTTCCAGCTGGACAAATGAGCGTTCGTTCGGCGTTTATACTCGCGGGTGTTTTAACAGTATTAGGGATTGTAGTGTTGTATTCCATCAATCCTATCACGGCGATGTTTGGGGCTATTTCTATATTTATGTACGTAAGCCTATACACTCCTTTAAAAACAAAAACGCCACTTTCGGTTTTTGTAGGTGCATTTCCAGGGGCTATCCCTTTTATGTTGGGCTGGGTTGCTGCAACCGGAAAGTTCGGTATTGAGCCAGGCACATTGTTTATGATTCAGTTTTTTTGGCAGTTTCCGCATTTTTGGGCCATAGGCTGGTTTCTTTTTGATGATTACCAAAAAGGAGGATTTTTTATGCTTCCTAACGGTAAGCGCGATAAGGGTACGGCTATACAAATTATATTATACACAATTTGGACTGTGCTTGTTTCTGTAATACCTGTTTTGGGTATTACCGGAAAGCTATATTTAACGCCAATTTCAGGGGTTTTGATTGGGCTTTTGGGAATTGGACTTATTTATTACGCACTTAAACTTTATAAAGAAAAAACTTCCAAGACCGCCAAACAACTTATGCTTGCTAGCGTGAGCTATATTACATTGCTGCAAATAATTTATGTTGCGGACAAATTTTTAAGATGATAAAGGTCATTCTGGCTTTGCACTAATTTAGAGAATATTAAAAAAATGGATTTAACTGAAGGAACTGAGCAAATAAAGATAGACAGAGCAAAAAAAAATATGCTCTGGTTTGGTATTATTAGTTTAACGATGAGTTTTGCAGGACTTACCAGCGCCTATGTAGTAAGTAAAGAAAGACCGGACTGGATTTCAACTTTTGATATTCCGCAGGCTTTCTATATTAGCCTTGCCTTAATAATTGTAAGTAGCATTACGGTCCATCTTGCTTTAAAAACAATTAGAAAACAACAAAATAGCCTAGGCATGTTTTTTTTGGTTACCACTTTTTTATTGGGAGCTTTGTTTGTGGTTTTCCAATTTGTAGGTTTTTCAGAAATTATAAAAAACGGATATAATTTTACAGGACCCACAAGCAGTATCACTACTTCTTTTATTTATTTGGTGGTTTTGTTGCACGTAGCTCACGTTTTTGCGGGACTAATATCGCTTTTGGTTGTAATTTATAATCATTTTAAACTAAAATATAACAACGGGAATACTCTTGGTGTGGAATTGGCCGCAACCTTTTGGCATTTTGTGGATATAGTGTGGATTTACCTGTTTTTATTTTTATATTTTGTTTAACCTTAAATATTGATTTTAAAGCACACACGAAATATGATGCAGAACTATTAGGATAGATTTTTTCTAAATTAATAATTGATGTTTCGTTAAATAAAAATTAAACGTATTTTTGAACCTTATTTAAAAACCTATTTCTTTTTATGGAAGCTACCGTTGTTAAAACAGGTACCGAAGGAAAAACCTGGGGTGGTGGAAACCAACCGCTAAAAGCCAGTTATGGCAAAATGATGATGTGGTTTTTCATCGTTTCTGATGCCTTGACGTTTTCAGGATTTCTTGCCTCTTATGGATTTTCAAGATTCAAGTTTGTAGATGCTTGGCCTATTCCCGATGAAGTATTTACCCACTTCCCATTCCTTCACGGAGTTGATGCGCCTATGTATTATGTCGCATTTATGACCTTTATCTTGATCTTTTCGTCCGTAACCATGGTTTTGGCTGTGGATGCAGGACATAAAATGCAGCAAAATAAAGTTATTCTTTATATGTTTCTTACAATAATTGGAGGTTTTGTTTTCTTAGGCTCACAAGCTTGGGAATGGGCTACCTTCATTAAGGGTGATTATGGAGCAATAGAAACTAAAGGTGGGCAGATTGTCCAGTTTTTGGATAAAGAAGGAGAGCGAGTTGCACTTCGTGATTTTGCCGCAATGGGAACAGGAGAGCGGGCTGAACAAACAAAGGAAAATGGAATTTGGTTCAAAAATGAATCGGAATATTATCCGAGTGTTTCTTTTGAACAAGTAAAAGAAGGCTTTCTTGCAAATGATAATCTTTTAGTTCGAGTTCAACATAAAAACGAGCATGGACATCATATAATTTTAAATCGCGAAGAATCCATTGCAAAAGTCGTTAATGATGGTCAAATGGTGGTTGAAGGGGCAAACCTTCGCCATAATGAATACGGCCATCCTTTATTTGCAGACTTTTTCTTCTTTATTACTGGTTTTCACGGTTTCCACGTAGCTACTGGAGTACTAATTAACTGTATTATTTTCTTTAATGTAATTATAGGAACCTATGAACGACGTGGCCATTACGAAATGGTTGAAAAAGTCGGACTGTACTGGCACTTTGTGGATTTGGTATGGGTATTTGTATTTACATTCTTTTATCTTGTATAAAATTTTATTTAAAAAATGGCACACGAGCAAGCACATAAATTAGCAATCTTTAGAGGAACTTTAAAGTTTAAATCAAATGTATCCAAGATTTGGGGTGTATTTGTAATACTATCAATTGTTACAACTGTAGAAGTAGCATTAGGTATTATCCGTCCAGCGTTTTTGGTAGACCATCATTTTTTGGCACTGAAACTTCTTAACTGGATATTCATCCTGCTTACACTATTTAAAGCATACTATATTACGTGGGATTTTATGCACATGCGCGACGAAACTACCGGCTTGCGAAGAGCTGTAATCTGGACATCCCTGTTCTTGATTAGTTATTTGGTGGTGCTTTTACTAATTGAAGGTGATTATATTTATGAAGTTTATAAAGTTGGATTTATAAAATTCAACTTCTAAGAAATATTAAGTTTTAAAAAACCCTCTTTAAAGAGGGTTTTTTTATATTCAATAATTTAAAATTAACATCTAAAACATTGCCCAACCCCCTTTTACCCTGTATTTTTGCAAGAGCAAAAAAACTGTAAAATGAAGAAGTATTTAGTGCTTGGCATCTTGTTTATACTGCCTATTACGGCATATGTTTTTTTTGCTTCCGGGAAAAATAACTTCGCTACGCTTCCTGTGCTTACTAATTCAATTACTGAATTGAATGGGTTTAAAACACTCGATGGAAAATCCGTTCAACTAAAAGATCATATTACAGTTTTGGGTTTCTTCGGAAGTGATTTGGAAGCACACCGTGCATATGCTTACAACCTTGCCCATAAAATATACAGCAAAAACCACGAGTTTAATGAATTTCAATTTGTCATTCTTTTGCCCAGCGGCACTGAAGAACAAGCTAGAAACATTGAAGAGAAGCTCAAAGAGATTGCACCAACAGATTCTTGGCATTTCGCTTTTGGGGCTGAAGAAGATATCACTAATGTTTTTAAATCCCTTAAGTCAAACCTTGCATTAGATTCAAATTTATCAACTCCCTACGTTTTTATAGTAGATAAAGAGAGAAGTCTTCGCGGAAGGGATGATGACGAAGATGAAGGGGTAATGTATGGTTTTGATTCCAGCACAATTGCTGAAATAAACAATAAAATGAGTGACGATGTAAAAGTTCTTTTGGCAGAATATAGGCGAGCTCTAAAGAAGTATAATGATAAAAGGGAAATATAATCTAGAAAATTTCATTTAAAGTATTCACCAAATGAAAAAGAATTATTCATACATAGGTATTACGTTCGTTATTTTAATTTTTGGAATTTGGGCAGTTCCAAAAATAATCAATACGCTATCAAAACCAGACCTTGCCACGATTGGTTCTGTTCCAGCTTTCAGCTTTACTGATCAGAACCAAAAGATTATTACAAATGAAACATTTAAAGACAAAGTATATATAGTTGAGTTTTTCTTTACTACTTGTCCTTCCATTTGCCCGATTATGACAGAAAACATGGTTAAAATCCAAGATGCTTTTTTGGGCAATCCAAAAGTTGGAATCGCTTCTTTTTCGATTGATCCAGCTCACGATACACCCCAGGTTTTAAAGGAATATGCCGAAAACAAAGGAATAACAAAACCACAATGGCATTTATTGACGGGTGAAAAGGAAAAAATATTTAAACTCGCCAATGAAGGTTTCAATTTGTATGTGGGCGAAGTTTCCGAAGTGGAAGGTGGTTTTGAGCACTCTGGTTTTTTTGCACTTGTTGACCAAGAAGGCAACATTCGCTCCAGAAAAGATGAAAATGGAAACCCTATTATTTACTATGATGGTTTGAAAGATAACGGAATACAAATGTTGAAAGAAGACATTAAAAAACTCTTATAATTTCTAAAATGGATAATACTATTACCACATCAAAAAAGTATAATGTTTGGATATGGATTCTTTCCATAGCAATTCCGGTGGCGGTGGCTGTTCTGTTTACAATTAGAATTCCCGGAGTGGAACGTCTAGGTTTTCTGCCTCCTATCTACGCAACTATTAATGGAATGACTGCCATTTTATTGATTACAGCTGTTTTTCAGATTAGAAAGGGAAACAGAAAAATGCACGAAAGGTTAATGAAGACCGCCATTATCTTTTCAGTATTGTTTTTGGTGATGTATGTTGCTTATCATATGACTTCCGATTCCACACGATACGGTGGGGAAGGAATTGTTAAATATGTATATTATTTCATTCTTTTAACGCATATTTTATTGTCAATAGTTGTTATACCTTTTGTTTTAATTACATACGTTAGGGCCATTTCAGGACAGTTTTATCAACATCGAAAAATAGCGCGAATTACGTATCCGCTTTGGCTGTATGTTGCCGTAACTGGCGTGATTGTTTATTTAATGATTTCACCGTATTACTAATGAATATGAAGTTTAAAGTTTTTATAATATTTCTCTTTCTTCTTTTTGCTGTTCTTCCAGCAGAGGCGCAATGTGCCATGTGCCGTGCCGTTTTGGAAAGCGAAGAAGGGGGGCATGCTGCCAAAGGAATCAATAACGGAATCATGTACTTAATGATATTTCCTTACCTACTCATTGCTGGCGTTGGCTATGCAATCTACCGAAGCCGAAAAAAGGCGCGTTCACAAGAAACCGAGTGATTTTATTCTTTTTACTGTAACATCCAGCGGTTTTTAAAGTCTTATAAAAAAACCGAAACATTAATCTTTTCAAGTCTTAACAAGAATTTCACATTTGAAAGGGTATTTCCCCCTTATTTTGTATTTCAATAATTTTCAGAATGATAGAAATAAAAAACCTTCACAAATCATATCACATGGGTAAAAATTCACTCCATGTTTTAAAAGGCATAAATTTTTCAGTTGCTGAAGGCGAAATGGTTTCCATCATGGGTTCTTCTGGTTCCGGAAAATCAACATTATTGAATATTCTAGGTATACTGGATGAGGCTGACGAAGGCACATATACTTTGGACGGCACGTTGATAAAAAACCTGAACGAAAAAGTAGCTGCGCGCTACCGCAACAAATTCTTGGGTTTTATCTTCCAATCTTTCAACTTAATTAATTATAAGTCAGCTTTGGATAATGTTTCAATGCCACTCTACTACCAAGGCGTAAAACGAAATATTCGCAACGAGAAAGCTATGCATTACTTAGAAAAAGTTGGCTTAGCAGATTGGGCTTCACACCTTCCAAGTGAACTTTCCGGCGGGCAAAAACAAAGAGTAGCCATTGCCCGTGCTCTGGCCAGCGATCCAAAAGTTTTGCTTGCTGATGAACCTACAGGAGCCTTGGATACGAAAACTTCCTATGAAGTAATGGAACTTATTCAAGGTATTAACGACGAAGGAAAAACAATTTTGATTGTAACTCATGAAGATGACATAGCGCACATGACTAAACGAATTGTAAACCTAAAAGATGGGTTGATAATAGACGATTCCGTTGTTAATCAAGTACGGGCCAAAACTGAAACTTATGTTTAGTATTGAACGCTGGGAAGAAATATTTGAGGCGATTCGCAAAAACAAATTGCGCACATTTCTTACGGGTCTTTCTGTAGCTTCGGGGATTTTTATTTTGGTCATTTTGCTTGCAATCGGGCAGGGAATGCAAAACGGCGTTGCAAAAGAGTTTGAAAGCGATGCTACAAACCGTATTAGCGTTTGGACAAACGTGACTTCAGAAGAATATAAAGGCCTTAACCCCGGCCGGATAATAGAAATGACCAATCGCGATTATGAAATGGCGGTTAACAAAAATAGTGATAAGCTAGAATACAAATCTGGCGTATACAGTAGATGGGGGCAATTAACCACTTATAAAAAGGAAAACGGAAGTTATCGGGTTGAAGGTGTTCGTGGCGACTATCAGTTTCTTGAAAATGCAACATTGGTTGCTGGAAGATATATCAACCAAGGTGATTTAAATTCTTTTGAAAAAGTCACGGTTATAGGAAACCAAGTATATCTCGATCTTTTTAAGGGAGAAAATGCTATTGGAGAATATGTTGATGTTGCTGGAATAAAATTTAAGGTAGTGGGTATTTATACAGACCCGGGAGGAGAACGAGAGGAAACAAGACTATTTATTCCTTTAACCACTGCACAAAAGGTTTTTAATGCAGGAGACAAACTTCGGTCATTGGCATTTACACTTCAAAAGCAGGATGATTATAATGAAGCGCTAGCTGCTTCCGAAGCATTTTCTGCACAATTGGAAACCGATCTTAAAATTGCGCACACCATTTCGCCAACCGATGATAGAGCGGTGAATGTGAACAATACACTTGAAAACGCAAAAAAGTTTTACGATCTTAATAATATGATCCGCTGGTTTTTTTGGGGAGTGGGTATTTGTACAATTATAGCAGGAGTTGTTGGCGTAAGCAATATCATGCTTATTATAGTTAAAGAACGCACCAAAGAAATTGGGGTGCGTAAGGCAATTGGCGCCCAGCCTTGGTCTATTATCGGTATGATACTTCACGAATCTATTTTCGTAACTGCAGTGGCGGGTTTTGTTGGGCTTATGTTTAGTCTGTTATTGCTACAACTTGTTGGTCCATTCATTGAAACAGATTACATTCGAAATCCTTCCGTAGATTTTTCAGTAGCAATTACAACTGTTATCATACTTGTTGTTGCCGGTGCAGTTGCAGGATTCTTTCCGGCGTATCGTGCTGCAAATATTAAACCTATAGAAGCTTTGCGCGATGAGTAAATTATTTAGTCAAGACAGTTGGGCAGAAATAATTGAAGCCCTTAGCAGCAACTGGTTCAGGACGGTTATGACTGCTTTTGGGGTGCTTTGGGGTATTTTTATTTTGGTGATTTTGCTCGCGGCAGGAAATGGTTTGGAAAACGGTATAAAACAAGGTTTTAATGGAATGGCGACAAACTCAATGTTTATGTGGTCACAAACCGCTTCACAACCATATAAAGGATTGCCAAAAGGGCGTCGATATAACTTCAAGACAGATGACGTTCCTGCTATTAAGCAAAATGTTGATGGCCTACGCTTCGTTTCACCCAGAAACCAATTAGGCGGTTTCCGTGGAAGCAATAACGTTGTACGCGGATTGGAAACAGGTGCTTTTAATGTCTATGGCGATTATCCTGAAATAATTCAACAACAGCCGATGGAAATTACTTCTGGCAGGTTTGTAAACTATTCCGATATAAATGAAAAAAGAAAAGTAGCTATTATTGGAAGCGGGGTGCAAAGTGCATTGTATGCTCCAAATGAAGAGGTAATTGGTTCTTACATAAAAATAAATGGCGTCAATTTTATGGTTATTGGCACCTACAGGAAGAAAGGAAATAACGGAGATCCGGAAGAAATGCAAAAAGAAATTTATGTTCCGTTTACCTCATTTTCGCAAGCTTTTAATATGGGCGACATTGTAGGTTGGATGGCAATTACTGCAAAGGATGGTTATTCAATAACAGAATTGAAAAGTCAAATTTTTGATGTAATAAAAACACGTCATACCATAAACCCAAACGACGATCGTGCCGTAGGAAATTTCGACCTTTACCAAGAATACAGCAAGATTAATGGCCTGTTTACCGCTTTAAATTTCGTTGCATATTTCGTGGGAATACTCGTGCTCCTTTCTGGAATCATCGGTATTAGCAATATTATGCTAATTGTGGTAAAGGAACGCACAAAGGAAATCGGTATCCGGCGAGCTTTGGGGGCAACGCCTTGGAGTATTCGCTCACAAATATTATTGGAATCTATATTTCTAACAATTGTTTCGGGAATGGCAGGGATTGTTTTGGCAACTGGGGTGCTTTGGTTAGTTAATTATCAGCTTAGCGGGATGGATACCAGCGAGATGATGTTTATAAACCCATCGGTAAACATCGGTGTTGTATTTATTGCCTTGACCATTTTGATAGTTTCTGGACTTTTGGCAGGATTGATTCCCGCACAAAACGCTATAAAAGTGAAACCCGTTGAAGCATTAAGAAGTGAGTAAAAAGGAATTATGAAATTGACAAGTGACCCAAAAGTTGCAGCTGTTTTTGAGAACTATCCCAAGGGGGTTAAGCAAAAAATGCTTCAACTTAGGGAACTGGTTTTGTGTACCGCATCAGAAACTGAGGGGCTCGAAAAACTAGAGGAAACACTTAAATGGGGAGAGCCAAGCTTTCTAACAAAATTTGGAAGCACGGTACGTATGGATTGGAAAGAAAAGGCTCCCGATCAAGTTGCGGTATATTTTAAATGTACTTCACAATTGGTTCCCACATTCAGGGAAGTCTATAAAAATAAATTCAACTTTGAAGGCAACAGGGCAATTGTTTTTAAATTGAACGAAAGAATACCAGAAACTGAATTAAAGCATTGCTTTACAATGGCATTGAATTACCATAAAATAAAAAATTTACCGCTTTTAGGAGCGTAAATTGAAAGATTAAAATATAAAAAACATCAATTAAAGACCATAATTTCAACAATCAAAAAAATGAAAAAAACAAAAACCATAATCATCCTTGCTACAATTGCAGTATTATTTGTTGCTTCTATGTATTGGCTATATTCAAAAAATGCAGAAGATCCAGTTGTGTATGAAACGGAAAAACCAGCAATGGGATCAATTGTAAAAAAGACCGTGGCTACGGGCAGTATTGTTCCAAAAGAGGAAGTACTTATAAAACCTAATATTTCAGGAATCATTGATGAGATTTTTGTGGAAGCAGGTAATATTGTAAAAGCCGGAGACTTGATAGCTAAGGTAAAAGTGGTTCCTAATGTATCCTCTTTAAACAATGCTAAAAGTAATATCAATAACGTTCGCACGCAGGTGGAAACCGCTCGTTTAGCTTTGGAAAACCAAAAGAATATATATAACAGGCAGAAAGCATTATTTGAAAAAGGAGTAATTTCTGCCAATGAATTTGACAATGCGCAATTGGCTTTTGATCAAGCGCAACAGCGGCTCAAGCAAGAACAGGTAGGACTTACAGCTGCCAATCAAAATTACGATATTGTAAAAACTGGTACTACTAGTGGTATGGGTGCTTCGGCAAATACCGAAATTCGCGCCACAGTTTCGGGTATGGTGTTGGATGTTCCTGTAAAAACGGGAAATCAAGTAATTGAAGCAAACAATTTCAATGACGGAACAACCATCGCTACCTTAGCAGATATAGATAAAATGATTTTTGAGGGAAAAGTTGACGAAAGTGAAGTGGGAAAAATTAAAGAAGGTCTTCCTCTAGAAATTACTGTAGGCGCAATTCAAGATAAAATTTTTAACGCAGTGCTAGATTATATAGCACCAAAAGGAATAAGTGAAAATGGTGCAATCCAGTTTGAAATTAAAGGAACTATGAAAAATCTTGACACTACCAGCACTTTTATTCGTGCAGGGTTGAGTGCCAATGCTTCCATTATCCTTGCCAAAGCCGAAAATGTACTTACTATTAAAGAAGCTTTGGTGCAGTATGATTCAAAAACCCAAAAACCTTTTGTGGAAGTTATGGTGGGAGACCAAAATTTTGAAAGAAAGGATATAGAATTGGGTATTAGTGACGGAATAGATGTTGAAGTGAAAAGCGGAATTTCAAAAGATGATAATATAAAAGTTTGGAACCAACTGAAGCCCGCAACACCGTCAAACGGCAAAGGATAATTTCTTGAAACACGTATTAGAAAATTATAATTTTATAAATTTTGTAACGCAATCGCAATACAAAAGACTCATTCAGCAATAGAAAACTTATGAAGAAGTTAACCATATTAATTTTTTTCCTCATTATAGGAATTTCATCGAACGCCCAAAATAAAAAATGGACTTTGGAAGAAGCCATTAATAAGGCTTTGGAAGAAAATATCTCAGTAAAACAGGGACAACTGGATTTGGAACTTGCAGATATTGACAAACTAAATGCCATAGGTAATTATCTGCCTACATTTAATATTTCAGGATCAAATTCTTGGAATACGGGTCTTACGCAGAATATAACCACAGGAGTACTTCAAAACCAAACTACGCGCAATTTTTCGGCTAATGCCACTTTGGGGATCACTATTTTTGACGGTTTAAACAATTTGCGTCAAGCACAGCGCGCCAAATTATCAAAACTTGCAGCTCAGTACAACCTAGACCAAATTAAAGATAATACCGCTCTTTTGGTTGCAAATGCATATTTGGAAATTTTATTTAACAAAGAAAATCTTGCCGTTATAAAGGCCCAACATCAAATTACTATTGAACAGTTAGAACGTTCAAACCAGTTGGTTGATGCGGGTTCTATTCCGCGGGGAGATTTGTTGGAAATACAATCCACTTCAGCCAATGAGGAGCAACGCATTGTGGTTGCTGAAAATAATATTCGTATTTCGCTAATAAACCTAGCGCAGATTATTCAAATTAAAGATTATGAAAACTTTGATATTGCCGAGGCTTCCTATGAGGCACCATTGACGGATATTACTGAGAAAACTCCCGAAGAGATTATTGCAAAGGCTAAATCTGAAAGACCGGAACTGCAAATTGCCGAGGCTAACATTGCACTTGCTGAGAAAGATGTGCAGATTGCCAGAAGTAATTATTACCCAAGCCTGCAAGGTTTTTTAAACTACAATACGCGTGAATCTGGAGCTGACCGAATTTTACAGGGTGGCGTAGATCCAAATCAACCCACACAGGTAATTGGCCAGGTTGAAGATACGGGCCAAACCGTAGTTGCTCCTAATTTTGGCTTGCTTACAAGCCCACCAGCTCCATTTTTTGAGCAGTTGTATCTTAATGATGGAATTTCATACGGACTTCAGCTAAATATTCCTATCTTAAATGGGTTTTCAACGCGGGCTTCTGTACAGCGAAATAAGATAAATGTGAAGCGTGCAGAGTTTCAAAAGGAACAAGCAGAGCTTGAGCTGGAATCAAACGTGTATCAGGCCTATACAGATGTTGTTGGGGCTAGCAAGGCCTATGAGGCCGCAATGGTTGCTGTAAATGCCCAAGAACAGGCTTATCAATATTCAACGGATCGTTTTGATGTGGGATTGTTAAATTCATTTGATTTTAGCCAAGCTAAATTCCGACTTGAAAATTCACAAAGCGAGGCTTTGAGAGCAAAATATGATTATATTTTTAAAATTAAAGTGCTGGAATTGTACTTCGGTATACCAGCAACTGAGTTAAAATTTTAAGTATGAAGAAAAAAACACTCATCTGGATTATTGTAATTGTTGTATTGCTTATCGCTTTGCTTCTTATTGGAAAAAAAGCAGGATGGTTTGGAAAATCTGGTGACTTCAAACAAATTGAGATAACCCAAATTAAGCCATTGGATATTATTGAAACTGTTGCCGCAACTGGAAAAATACAACCGGAAGTGGAGGTAGCACTATCTTCAGAAGTATCTGGAGAAATTATTGAACTTCCTGTTAAAGAAGGGCAAATCGTAGAAAAAGGTGATCTTTTGGTAAAAATAAATCCCGATTTAATTCAAGCAGCAGTGAGTCAATCGCAAGCTGGATTGCAAAATGTTCGCGCGCAATATACCCAAGCCCAAGCAAGTGAAAAAAATGCAAAACTCAATTATGAACGAAACAAAGCGCTCTTTGAAAAAGGCGTGATTTCAAAGTCTGAATGGGACAAATCTGTTGCAGATTATGATATGGCACAGGCAAGTGCGCAAGCTGCTTATTACAACGTTCAAAGCGCTTCGGCAAATGTAAAGCAGTCCGTGGATAATCTTTCCAGAACCACTATTTATGCGCCCATGAGCGGAACTATTTCAAAACTTTCCGTTGAATTGGGCGAAAGGGTAGTAGGAACCGCACAAATGGCAGGAACAGAAATTGTGCGTGTTGCCAATCTTCAAAATATGGAAGTTGAGGTAGATGTAAATGAAAACGATATTGTGAAAGTTTCCTTGGGCGATTCAACGATTGTTGAGGTTGATGCCTATTTAAAGCGCGAATTTAAGGGAATTGTAACCGAAATAGCAAACAGTGCCGAAAGTTCACTTACCGCAGATCAGGTGACTAATTTTAAAGTGAAAGTGCGTATTTTGCCGGAATCATATAAAGATTTAACTGAAGGTAAACCTGAGAGTTTTTCACCTTTCCGTCCAGGTATGACCGCCACGGTTGATATTATTACGAATAAAAAGAAAAACATTATTGGAGTGCCAATTAGTGCTATTGTTATAAAATCTGATTCAACCGATTCCAAAAAAACATACACAAACGACATTTCAAGCACAGCTGCAGAAAAATTTGAGGCGGTTTATGTGAAAGAAGGACAAGAAGCCCAGTTGCGAATTGTAAAAACTGGAATTCAGGATGATTCAAATATTGAAATAATCACGGGTTTGAAAGAAGGCGAAACCGTAATTACAGGACCGTATAATACAGTAACTAAATCTTTGAAACAAGGCGATAAAGTTGAAGTTTCTGTCCCCGAAAAAGATAAAAAGGAAAATTAATGGCTGTTATACTTTGCATTGAAACTTCAACAACCAATTGCTCTGTAGCCATTGCTATTGATGGCGAAATAAAAGCCATCCGCGAAGAAAACAATCAAAAATATTCGCATGCTGAAAAACTTCATGTTTTTATTGATGAAGTTTTAAAGGAAGCAAATCTTGACAAAAAACAATTAAATGCAGTTGCCGTAAGTAAAGGGCCCGGTTCTTATACAGGTTTGCGTATTGGCGTTTCTGCGGCAAAGGGCTTGTGCTTCGCTTTAGATATTCCTTTAATTTCTACATTTACTTTAGAAGTATTGGTTCAGCAAGTTAAAAGTGAAGATTGTTACATCATTCCACTACTTGACGCCAGAAGAATGGAAGTGTATTCAGCGGTTTTCAATTCAGAAAAGAAACAGATCCGAGAAACGAAAGCGGAAATTTTGGATGAAAGTTCATTTTTAGAATATTTAAATAAACGCAAAACCATTTTTATTGGCGATGGTTCTAATAAATTTGAAACTTTGTGCAAAAATGAAAATGCAGTTTTTTATAAAGATGGTATTCCTTCTGCTGCAGATATGGCTTTAATTGCAGAAGCTAAATACAAAATAAACGACACCGAAAATATCGCTTATTTTGAGCCTTTTTATTTAAAGGAATTTATGCTGGGTTAACTTTTAGTTATAAAAGCGAATCAAAATATGTGAATACTTTAATTAGATCCAACTCCTTGTCTACATCTAAATTGTTTTTATCTATATAACCTTTAATTTCCTTTTTCTTGGAGTTCATTACTTTTAGAACCTTAGATTTTGTGCTTGGCATTTCTAAAAATTTGCCATTTTGAACTAAATAATATTTTATTGTTTTGTCGAAAGTGGCAGCGCTATCGGTTTCATAATTTGTTTTGCCCTTTTTGGGTTCTATGAAATTGGCGGTAGTCTTTTTGTAAAGATCATAATTTTTACCGTCAGCAAGAATATTGAAATAGCCCCCTTTTTCGTTGGATCCATTATATGGTATAAACACATAAATATCTTTTCCTATTTTAGCATAAATACTCTCATCTTTCATTAAAGCACCATAATTTTCTTCGGAAGCATGATTTTTTATTTCAATCTCATCGGCATAAGCGTTATAACGCATGGGCACGCCAGCCTTTAACAGATTTTCATCTTGATAAATATTTCCCACTATAAAATTGGGGTTTGCGTAAGCTTTCTCTTTAATGCTATTAAATTCTGCTTCTGTAAGTCCAAAAGCTAAAGATTTTTGATTGAGTTCCACAGTCCTGTAGAATATATCAAAATTGCCATTTGCAGCGCCAGAGGAAAGAGCACCGCGCTTGGTATAATCATTCTGTCCAATAGCATTCAAAGAAATTATAATAGTAATAAGGAGTGGTATAAGATTTTTCATGATAATAGTTTTTGAATCATTATAAATATAATAATTTAAAATTAAAGCTATTCCATTTACAAGTAAAGCACATTTTCTAAAAAGTGTTTTCACAAAAAAAAGCAACAGTTTCCTGTTGCTTTTTTAAACTTCTTTATTAAAAGAATTTATGTATTCTATATTTTTTCTTATAAAAGGGAATCAAAATAAGAAACTAGTTTTATCATATCAGCTTCTTTGTCAAGGTCAATATTATTCTGACCTATGTATTCCTTCACTTCTTTTTTCTTACTATCCATCATTTTAAGGATTTTAGATTTGCTACTTGGCATTTCTAAAAATGTGCCATCTTGAACTAAATAGTAAGTCACCGTTTTTTGAAATGATGGAGGCGTATCTCTTTCGTATGATGTTCTTGCTTTCTGTGGTTCTCTAAAAGTAGCTTTTGTTTTTTTGTAAAGGTCATAGGTTTTTCCATCGCTAAGTACATTGAAATAACCGCCTTTTTCATTACTTCCTTCATAGGGAACAAAAACATATATGTCCCGGAACATTTTAACAAAAATAGTGGGATCCTTTATTAATGCCCCATAATTTTCGTCTGAAGAATTTTTTTTGATTTCAATTTCATCTGCAAAGGCATTATAGCGCATTGGCACATCATCTTTCATCAATTGATCTTCTTGGAATATCTTTCCTTGAACAAAACTTGGATTTGCGTAAGCCTCATCTTTTATAGAATTAAATTGAGCTTCTGTAAGACCAAAAGCTAAAGATTTTTGATTTATATCGATTGTTCTAGAGTAAATGTCAAAATTAGTACTTGCTCGCTGTGAGAAAACAGGAGCCATTAATAGAACGGCAAGACCAGATAAAAGTATTTTTTTCATTTTGAGATTATTAATGTGTTATATATAATTCTTACAAACTTAATGATTTATTTCTTTAGACTCTCTAAATTAAAATGATGCACATCTCGCTGTGGGAAAGGTATTGAAATCCCAGCTGCTTCTAATCTAGATTTTCCTTCTTCCAAAACTAACCAACGCAGCGCCCAAAAATCCTCATTTTTCGCCCAATATCTCAATGTTAGATTTACAGAACTGTCACCCAATTCAGCTACAGCTGCCATAGGCATTTTATCTTCAAGCTTTAAAACAGTTTCTTGTTCTGATACTAAACTTAATAAAATATCTTTGGCTTTCTTTATATCATCATCATAACCTATGCCAAAAGTGAGGTTTTCACGCCGCACTCCTTCTTCTGTGTAATTAATTATATTATCGTTGCTTAGTTTTCCATTGGGAATAATAGCGAGTTGGTTTCCAAATGTAGTAAGTTTGGTGTTAAAAATTGATATTTCCTTTACAGTGCCGTCCACTCCTTGTGCGCTTATAAAATCACCAACCCTAAATGGTTTTATCAATAATATAAGCACGCCACCAGCAAAGTTTGCGAGCGATCCTTGTAGCGCTAAGCCTACTGCAAGCCCAGCTGCTCCAATAATGGCGACTAATGAGGCAGATTCAACCCCAAGCTGAGTAATTACTAACACAAAGAGTACTATTTTTAATCCCCAGTTTATTAAACTAGCTATAAAATTTTCAAGTGTTGGGTCGTATTCTTTTTTGTCGAAAAACTTTCTAATAAAACGATTTATAATTTTTATTAGCCAAAGACCCACCAGTAGCAATAATATCGCGCCGATTATATTTGGTAGAAAGTCTATTAATTTTTGTCCATACTTTTCAATGTAAATATCCAAGTCCTGAAATTTTTCCATAAAATTTATTCTTTTTTGTTTACTGATTCAATTGCAATTTTTGTGTCTTTCACAGGCAGTTTGCACGCATTATTCATACAAACATAAATAAATGTTTCATTAGGTAAATAACGATTTTGAAACAATGGGCCTTTATTTTCACTGGTGCTTCCAGCAATAATTATGTTTGGAAGATAATGGGTATTTAGCTCTTTAATTTTTTCCGAAGCTTTTTCGCCAACAACAACTACTTCGTAAAAATTGTTTTTAAAATTACTCAAAAGGTCTAGCCAGTTTGAAAATCCGCTGGGATACTCTTCCATTTCCACTGAAACGTTTTTCAGCATTTGATGTGAAATATCATCATATCCTGTATTTTCAAAATATTTTGAAAGCGTAAAAAGATTCTTGGCCATTGCCGAATTGGATGCGGGAATCACATTGTCGCGATATTCAAAATTTCTGGTAACAATAACTGGATCTTCCTTTGAAGTGAAGTAAAACATGTGTTTCTCCGAATCGAAAAAATTGGACAATGTATAGCCCGCCATTTCTTTTGAAAGATTAAGCCATTTTTCATCTAAGGTAATCTGATAAAGATCAACAAAAGCTTCAATCGTGAATGCATAATCTTCCAAATAACCGTTGATGTTGCTTTTTCCATCTTTATAATTGTGAAACAAAGCACCGTTTTTTTGAAGTTGTTTTTCAGCTAGGAACGTAGCATTTTTTAAAGCTACGTTCAAATATTCTTTTTCGCCAAAAGCTTTGTATGCATCTACATATCCTTTTAGCATCAAACCGTTCCATGATGTCAACGTTTTATCGTCCAAACGAGGTTTTGGTCTTTGGTTCCGATAGGCGAGAAGTATTTTTTTCCAACTTTTCTTTTTTTGTTGAAATGCTTCTGCGGTGAGCCCAAACTCGGTCTCAATTTCATTATCGCTCTTTTTTCTTATAAGTACGTAGTGATTGTTTTCCCACTTACCGTAACTGTTAACATTATAATATTCTTTAAAAATTTTGAAATCGTCTTTCAACTCTACGTGCAATTCTTCTGAAGTAAAAACATAAAATGCGCCTTCTTCCAGTTTACCGGTTTCAGTCTTGCTATCTGCATCCAAAGAGGAATAAAATCCGCCTTCTTTATTTGTCATTTCGCGGGCTACAAAATCTAAAGTTTCTTCAACCACTTCTTTATATAGCGGCTTTTTTGTAACTAAATATGCATTACTATAAAGGCTTACAAGCTGGGCATTGTCATAAAGCATTTTTTCAAAGTGTGGGACATGCCATTTTTCATCGGTACTGTAACGTGCAAAACCACCACCAATTTGGTCGTAAAGCCCGCCATATGCCATCTTATCTAAAGTAAGTGTGACGTATTCTAATAATTTTTTATCGCTTTCTGTAACAGCTTGCCGTAGTAAAAATTCAAGATTGTTGGGCATCATAAATTTTGGTGCGCCTTTAAAACCACCATTTTGCTCATCAAACCGTTGGGACCAATTTTTTAAAATTTTATCGGTTGGAAAATTTTTAAAATCAACATCCGCAGTATTTAAATGGACGAGATCCATGCTTTTTATGCCCTCTTCAAGCCTATTTGCATAAGCAATCAATTTTTCGGGTTCTTTTAAATACAATTCTTGTATTTGCTCCAGCGCGTTTATCCAATCTTGTTTTTTGAAATAAGTACCGCCCCAAACCGGTCTGCCGTCGGGAAGCGTTATTACATTTAGTGGCCACCCCGCACTGCCGGTCATGAGTTGTACTGCATTTATGTATGTTTGGTCCACATCAGGACGTTCTTCCCGATCTACCTTTACTGAAATAAAATCTTTATTCATAACAGCTGCTACGGAATTGTCCTCAAAACTTTCATGTTCCATAACGTGGCACCAATGACAGGCAGCATAACCGATGCTGATTATCATTAGTTTTTTTTCTTTTTTGGCTTGTTGTAATGTGGTATCATTCCACGCTTGCCAGTTTACCGGGTTGTGTGCGTGCTGCAGAAGATATGGGCTGGATTCTTTTATTAAATCATTTGTATATTGATGTGTTTCCAAAGTTTCTTTTTTTGAAGAATTGCAACTTAACATAAAAGCTATCGCCAGAAAAGCAAATGTAAATTGCATAATAGAGATTTTAGTAAAACAAAAATACGCTTTTGAATTTTCAAAAGCGTATTCTGATGATTTCTTAAACTATTTATTTTACTTCAAATGTAATTTTTACGTTCACTCTAAACTGTGTAATATTGCTTTCATCCACAACACAACTTTGTTCTCGTAAATACACAGAGCGAATATTTTTCACACTTTTTGAAGCTTCCTTTACTGCGTTTCTTGTTGCATCTTCCCAACTTTCATTTGAGCTTGCGAGAACTTCAATAACTTTTAATACTGCCATAATTTCTTGGTTTTAGGTTAAAAATAATAGTAAAACACAATTTACAATTATTAGAAGCTAATTTTCTGAAAATTAAGTTAAAAGGGAAGAATAAGAGCTCTAAATTATTAACCATTAATTGCAACAACGCTATCTACCTGACCGTGTAACATTTCTTTTAGCATCGTTTCAATCCCGTTTTTTAAAGTGATTGTGGAAGATGGGCATCCACTGCAAGCGCCTTGAAGAATAACCCTTACCGTTTTTGTTTCTTTATTGAATGAATCAAAAAGAATGTGGCCGCCGTCTCGCGCAACAGCAGGTTTTACATATTCGTCCAAGATTGAGATTATTTCTTTTTCAATGTCGGTATGCGCTTTTTCATTTTTTTCAGAAGTGTTTATTTCTGAAGAAGAACTATTTGAAGGGGTATCAACATTATTGAATATTTCGTCATTCAATATAGGCTTGCCGTTTTCTATAAATTTACGGATGAACTCGCGGATTTCCATAGATATTTCCTGCCATTCAACCACATTGTGTTTCATTACCGAAACATAATTATTGCTTATAAATACTTCCTTTATAAATGGAAAATTGAATAAAGCTTTTGCCAGTGGTGAATGGGTTGCATCATCAATATTTTTAAACTCGAAAATTCCGGTCGCCAAAGTTTTATTTACCACAAATTTCATTACCGATGGATTGGGTGTGCTTTCGGCATAAACAGTAGCGGGAACTTTTATTGGAGCGTCCGTTTCAATAATTACCGGTTTACCAGCATTTAGATATTCAAGGATAGAATCGGCAACTTCTTGTTGCACATCTTTCCACTCAACGATGTTGTATTTTTCAATAGCAATAAAATTCTGTGAAATATAGATGGTTTTTACAAATGGAAGGTAAAAAAGTTGTTGTGCTAAGGGGCTGGTTTTTGCATCATCAATATTCTTAAACTCATAGCTGGTAGAGCGCGTTAAGAAAGAATTAGCAATAAATTTAACAATATTTTGGTTTGATGTTTCAGAAATTTCTATGTTAAATTGGGACATTTACTTGTTTTTTTTGCGAAATTATAAAAAGAAAAACAATGTATTCAATATATTTGGCATCTTAACACCCCCATTATGAAAAAATTAATACTTCTGCTGATTCTGTTTTCACCTTTTCTTAGTATAGCTCAAGTGAATCCAATTACAGACTTTCGACAATTTAATGGAAGGTATCAATTTACCGCTTTCGGGAATACTATGAATACCCAAGAAAATGGAGGCGGCTCACCATGTTCTGCATTAACACAAAGTAGTGCCCCACTTAACTTAACTTTCGGACAAACATTTTTATCTGCCCATCTTTATTGGGCTGGTGCGGGAACAGGAGATTTTCAGGTAAAACTTAATGGAGCGGATATTACTCCAGATCGAATCTTCTCTCTTCAGGCCAATACTGGATTGGATTATTTTTCAGCATATAAAGATGTAACCAATATAGTTGCAGCTGCTGGTAATGGAACCTATACCCTTTCTGAATTGGATGTGAATCCTGCACTTCAGAGCGATCCATTATATTGTAGTGCGGGGACAAATTTTGCTGGCTGGAGTATAATTGTAATATATGAAGATCCTACATTAGAATTAAACCAAATCACCCTATTTGACGGTTTAGAATATGTTAATAGTACCAATCAAGACATAAATATTGTTTTGGGTAATATTAATGCTTCTTCCGACATAGCCTCAAAAATTGGTTTTTTGGCGTGGGAAGGTGACTCGGGCATTCAAGTTGCAGAAAGTCTTCGTCTTAACGGTATCTTGATGGACACTCCACTAAATCCATTTAACAATTCATTCAATGGCACAAATACGTACACCAATTCCACTACTTTATATAACATGGATTTGGATTATTACGATCTTCAGAACCTAAATATTATACAACCAGGTGATACACAAATAGATATTCAACTTAGTTCTGGTCAGGATTTTATAATGGTGAATAATGTTATTGTAGGGGTCAATTCTGAACTTCCCGATGCTACAATAGAAATTGATGACCTTGGGGTGCTTTGTCAAAACAATAATATTGATGTAGAATATACAGTATATAATGTAAACAGTACCAATGAATTGCCTGCCAATACGCCAATTGCTTTTTATGCGGATGCGGTATTAATAGGGCAAACCACTACTACTAATATCATTCCTTTAGGAGGTTCCGAAAGCGGTACTATTACGCTAGCTATTCCTATTGCTACGCCAAACAATTTCAACCTTAGAGCTGTTGTCGATGATATAGGAAATGGTACTGGTATTGTTGCAGAAACCGATGAAAGTAATAATGAATTTATATACCCTGTTGATCTTAGTACGGCTGGAATAATTCTTACTCCTGGTCCAGCTTGTTTCGGCAGACCTGTTATTTTGGATTCTGGTGTAACCGATCCTCCATTTAATATTCAATGGTTTAGAAATGGTATTCCTATTCCGGGAGCAACAAACGAAACACTTGCTGTAACAACAGATGGTATATATTCTGTTGAGGCAGTAGATGGCATTTGTCGCGTAGATAGCAATTCGGTGATCATTACCTTTAGACCCCAGCCCATTGCCAACCCTGCTGTTGATTTGTACCAGTGCGACGATGGCACGACCTCTGGGGTTTTCAACCTTACGGACAATGATGCCAACATATT
>NZ_UEFQ01000015.1 GCF_900489465.1 Aequorivita sp. CIP111184
GTAGTGAGTAGTGAGTAGTGAGTAGTGAGTAGTGAGTAGTGAGTAGTGAGTAGTGAGTAGTGAGTAGTGAAGTTAAAATATTTAGTGGGTCACTCTTATTATTTTTTATTATTTATTCTCATCTAATCGGGATTTTGACCGCTCATTGCTGATTATTTTCTGCTGTTTTTTAATTTGTAGAAAAAAGGGCTGTTTTCTTACAATCTAATGACTTTGCTATGGCTTTGCTATGGAGTATCCGTGGCTGGGGTTTTTAGGAGAAGACAATATTCCCAAATTTCATTTTTATTAATTATTTGCGTGTTACCTAAAGTCGCACTTTCCGATGCAATTTTTTCGGCTGAAAAAAAAAAAGGATTTCCAATTCAATCCCTAACTCAAAGAAAATTTAGGCTAAATGATACATATTGTCGGTTGATAAAAACATACAATTAGTATAGTTTCGAGCTATGATAAATAACTTTCTTTTAAAAGAATTTGGTGGTAGAATTAGATACTTAAGAATTCAAGAAAATTTAAGTCAAGAACAACTATCATATAAAACAGGATTTCACCGAACTTATATAGGAATGATAGAGAGAGGTGAGCGGAATATTTCTCTTACTAATATGGCAGTTTTTGCGAAAGTATTCAAATTAACTGTTGACGAACTCTTGAAGTTTGATAACTCCAAAGAATTACTCGAAAAGTATAAACTAAAAACTGAAGATTAAATCTTTTGATATCAGGTATTGTAAAAGGGCACATAAAAAAAGAATATGAGTATAGAAAATATTAGACAATTTATAAAAGAAAAAGCTGAACTATTCGGTGCCAAGACTGACAACGAATTCAATAAATCCTATGTTGAAAGGAATAACACAGGACAAGAAGCTCTTAAAGATAATGGTGCTTATTTTGGCTTTATTCACCCAGAAGAAGAAGTATCCGGTCCATTTCACGACTTTTCTCTGACAATATTTCCCAACGACCAGAATAAACCTTGGCTTGTTTGCCTTGGAATTGGTTCCAGTGGGTTTAAAAATGACTATGAGCTTGCAACATATCCTGGATTAAGGCGATTGTTTTCAAACTTAACAAACGAAAGAGGCTTTTGTAAATCGGATTTTTCAGATATAGAAACTAGTTTACCTAAATCAATCACAGGAAGCCCAAGCTTACAGCATATAAAAAACTCTATTAAAACTTACACCAAAGTTTTACCTACTTGTCAAATTGTTAACGACCCGGAAAGCGAAGAAGGAAAACAAGTTATTGCAGCTTTCGTAGCAGGTTATGCGAAGCTTAGAGACTGGCCTTCTAACAAAGACCATCGAAAAGCAGTTACTGAAGCACTAGAACCTTTTTTTAAAATAGAAATTACTGATGAAGCAGAAGAAGTCAAGAGCCTCTTAAATGAGCGAAAATATATTGTACTTCAAGGTCCTCCAGGAACGGGAAAGACTAGAACAGCAAAAATGGTTGCAGACAAAATTAGTGCAAAGACATTTTTTACCCAATTTCACGCAGAAACTAGTTTTTCCGACTTCATTTTTGGATTAAGACCTGATACCGCAAACGAAAAACTTCGATATAGAGAATATTTGGGTAGTTTCTCGGAAGCGTTGAAGTATGCCGTTGAACATAGCACAGTAAAAGTCGTTTTAATCATCGACGAAATAAATAGGGCTAACCTTTCAAATGTTTTAGGACCAATCTTTTACTTATTCGAACATAAGATGGATGTCTCAAACGTAGAAATTGAAATTTCTCCTAATTTCAAGATAAAGAAACTACCTAACAATTTTTTGGTGATTGCAACTATGAATACAGCCGACAGAAGTTTGGCCGTTGTGGATTTTGCCTTGAGAAGAAGGTTTGCTTGGTATCCTTTGACTCCAAAAATTATTATTGGTCCAAGCAAAAAGCTTGGGAATGTCTCTGTCAATAAGGTAACTGATGAAGAGTTTTTCTTTAAAGAAGACTTCGCTGTTATCGAGGAAATTTTTAATTGGTATGCTTCAAGTACTGAATTAAACCTTCAGCCAGGTGAAGGGTATTTCATCGCTAGAAATGAAATAGAAATGCTGAATAGAATCCGTTACGAAATTTTTCCTCTGATTAAAGAATATTTACAGGAAGGGCTGTTACGAAATGCTAAAGAAGAGTTTAATAACTATTTCTCAACAAGAATAAACCTATCTCTCTTTGAATGACAAAATCATTAGATGTATTTTGTGAAATCCCTTGCTTAACTGAACAATCAAGAAAGTTAGGCGGAATTGAGCTACAAAAAAAATGGTTCAAATCGGCAGACAAAAGAATCATTGGGCAATACCTTCAAAAATTTATTGATTACAATTCAGAGCAATTTAAATTCTTAGGGGTTCGACCTTACATAATTGGCTCAGACCAAAGTACTGCCTTAACTTTTCATTCATCAAGCTTTATTGGCTCCATTCCATTAAGAGCTTCTGACACCGGAAAGCAAATCGGTGATTTTGTAGTAATGCCCAGATTTACTGGGCGCGATAGATTTGAGGATTATATTGAAATTTTAAACTTACTTGGAACAGAGATCAGTCCAGAAGTCATTGACAGTTTGCCCCTAGCATCGGGTAAAAATTTTAGACCACCCTTATATTTAGAAGCTGTAAAATTCATTGCTTCTCTTGAAAAACTGACAATGAAACCTTGGCGCAAGTTTGACAACGTTGAAAAGATTTCAAATGAACCAACTGGACAAGTTAACTGGACGAAATATATTGATTCAGAATATAAAGTCGAAAATCGTTTAAAGTTTCCAGCTAGAACCAATGTATTAAGCGAGTTCCACACTGAATATGCTGAAATTAGATATGTGTTTGACATTTGTAAAATTGAACTCCTCTCAGCTAATACGCCACAAAGAATAAAAAATACACTTAGAAATAAGTTAAACTTTCTTGAAGAGCGGTTATATCATCATAAGCCAAAAGCAACCAATAAAATAATTATTCGATTTTCAGACAGCCCAGCAGTCAAAAATTGTAAGGAACAAGCCAATAAAATTTTAAATTTTAACCTTGTTGACAGTACAGCTTGGCGTGTTGACTTCTCAGATGTATTTGAAAAGTTTATACAACACATCTTCAGAGAAGCAGCAAAAGAGATAGGCGGGCGACTCTATTCGAACTTTAAATTTCGTTCAAGTACCTCAAAACATTACTCTTGGGAACTAAAGCATATTGAACCGGACGCTATTTTTCAGAAAGAAGATTTTCTAGTGTTTATTGACGCAAAGTACAAATCAAATTTATACAATAAATTTGAAAAAAGTGAATTACTTAAAGAATACCATAGACAAGACCTACATCAGATAATGGCATATTCCTCATTCAGCAAGACAGATTTCAAATATGGCTTTCTTTGTTACCCATCAGACCAAATAGAAATAAAAAGTATTCAATATGAAAACGGAATAAATAAAGTTATAAACACAATATTGATTTTGGGCGTACCCTTGAAAAAAGACTCCATAACGGAAGCAAAGCGAGTATTGACAAGTAAACTTACCGAACTTGAAAGAAAAACAACGACTGTGTAACACGCAGTATAGTTAATTGACGAAGCATTTCGTATTCGAGAATTGCTGCCTGTATCACAAATAGTATTATCTTGAAATAGGACTGTTTCCTATGTATGCCTAAACATATTGTCTCCATCCTATGTTATGATGACAATTGAGGAATTATAAGTAATAGAAGAATACAGTATCAGATTAATTTATAGAAAGTTCAATTTCGAAATTTGATTTTTTAAACTCAATTAATATTTCAGGCCTGGTATATTTATAAGCACCAATAAATTCAATTTTTTGGTTAAAATAATCGTCTTGCATAACCCAAAATGGCATCGTGAAATAATCCTTGCTCTGAACCTTTATTTTAAACTGGAGCCAGGGCAGATACAAGCGCGTAATCCCGCCATTATAGAACTCTCCGAAGTTTTAAACAAACTGCCTATACACGAGGGAAGACCCAATAGCGTAAAATTTAGAAACCCCAATGGAGTAGGTTTAAAACTGAGCAACTTTTTAACTATTGTCCACCCATAGTATCCATTTCTTCGTGCGTCATAATGGTATAATCTGCTGGAGGAAATAGCGTTTTTATAATTGTGTCTACCTAAGGTTAGATTGTAAAATTATCTCACTCCCCCTCAAAACTCCGATACCGTGTAAGAAAAACATAAAATGCTCCATAGGAAATAAAGCCTACGGCGGTAACAGCCATCAAGATTCTACCCAAATCAGATTGGTTTAAAAACAAGAAAGCTTCCTGTATTCCCTTTATCTCGTGATTGCCAGTATATATTCCAGCCCGTAAAAAGAAATAGGCGATTATGGCTACTATAAATGCGCGGGCATAAAAACCAAATTGGCCAAAATGACGAATAAGTTTGTAATATTTATGTCCCTCCAGATTAAACTGGTCTAACAGGCCCCCTTTAAAAACCCCTATCATTAAAACGATGGCTTGGATTGCCAAAATGATTCCCACACAAATAAAAATAATGGATAAGGTGGAAGTTCCCAAAAAGTTGAGATAACTGGACCCGGAACTTCCTTCGGTTGTATGGTTAAACACATGATAAAAAGCAAGCACTGCTATAAATGTATAAACCAAGCCGGTTGTAAAAAGTCCGAAACGCCTTAGTTTTGCCTTTCTGCTATTGCCTATATTCTCAGGGTCTTTAATGCTCTGTATAAACATCCAATAGGAATAGCACAGCAGACCGGCCCCTAATAGCAACAACAGTATTTGCCCAAAAGGTTGTTTTTTAAGAAATGTTAGCGCTTGGCTGGTACCCGAGCTTTCGCCACCCATATTCAATGCGGCCAAAAGGGAAAGGATGCCGATTACCAAATAGATAACGCCCTTGGAAACAAAGCCAATGATGGCAGCGGTTTTATAAGATTTCTTCACTTTGTAGATGCTGTTTATGGGTATTCAAGTACAAAGTTACAATAAGATTACTTTGCTGCGAAGGGATGCTTATAGTTCTGATCATATTCAAGAGATTGCTTTGCAGCGCTGGCAAGGATACTTCTGCCGTTTAATTTTCGCTACAGCTTCACCGACTGTAGGCACTCAGGGTAGTTTTTAGTTGTTATTCCAGATGATCTATTAATTTTTCAAAGCCCAAGATATCATCCTCCATGCCCATTTTTCTGCGAAGACTTGCTTTTTTTGAATCCACTTGTTCTACACTAATACCCATTAGTGGAGCGATTTCTTTGGCTGAAAGCTGAAGTTTCAACATACAGCAGAATGCAATATCATTATCAGATAAGTTTGGAAACATTTCCGTGAGTAACAATGCGAAAGCCGGATGTACCTCAACAAATTTGCCCTTAAAGTATTTCCAATAATTGTGATTGCCTAACAGTTCTTTTAATTCGGAAGCCAGTGCATGGGATTGCTCCGGATTTTCGCGTAGGTCTATCAATTCAATTATTTTACTTTTAAGATTAGAGATTTCCAGAGACACTTGAACCAATTCCTTTTCCTTATTTGCCAGTGTCCTTTCCCTTTCTTCCAGCAATTCGCTCTCCAGTTTGTGGTTTTCTTCCAAAACCTCTTTGGAGTTTTCAAGGTTTACTACCAACTGATTTTGTAGTTTGAGTTTGTTTCTATTTGCTAGATACAAAAGGAGTACCATAGCTAATACTAGTGCGAAACTGAGGATGCTCAGAAATAAAATTTTGTCTTTTTTAGAATTGTTCTCGCTTAATAGTTCATTGTTTTTTTCTAATACAATATTTTTTTCACGTTGTAATTCATTTTGGTAGGTTTGCTGGAGCTCCAACGATTTAGTTTGATTTATAGCGGTGTTAAGCGAATCTTTTAAAAAATCCATCCGTTCAAAAGCTTCCAAGGCATTCTCCACCAGTCCACTTTGACTATAGGTAGCTACAGCCTCTTTCAAAAAGGCTATTTCGTTGTCGGCATTCATTTTTAAAAGAGGAATTTTAGAGGAAGATTTAACTTGGCCTATTACATTGAGGGCTTGGCTATAAAGTTTATGGCTATTTAAAAAATCCAAGTATTGGGCACTAATTTCCAAAAACCTAGGTGAATTTAGCTGGAACGATCCTTCATAGGCTTCTTGGTAGGCATTTTGTGCCAGTTGAGTTCTATCTGTAGCATTGTAAACTTGGGCCAAATTACTTACACTGACCCAAACTATTTCCATATTATTCATCAATTTTAGTGCAGATATAGCTTCCTTCAGCGCCTCTTCAGCCGCTTGGTAATTCTCCTCTAAGTGAACTAAGCAGTTAGCATAACTTATTAAAGTATAATAATAATTGGCACTCTTATTTTTTGCAAATACAGGCAGAACCTCTTCATAAATATCTCTAGCAAAAGCATAGTTACGGTTGTTATAATAAAGATTGGCTAATTTTTGTCTTACTACACTCAGTTCTCGAACGTTTTTTCCTTCACTAAGAATGGCAATTGATTTTTTAAGATATTCCAATGCCTTTTCACTATTCATCATATAGTTATAATTGGAGCCCATTTCACCCAAAACGATACCCTCTCCTTGGCGGTCATCTTCTTCTTTGTAGAGCTGCATCGCACTATCTAATGCCTTTAAAGACTCCTCGTATCGAGAACCTATGCGATAATTGATTGCCAAATTTAAATACAACTGAGCTCGCGTTAGTGGATAGTTTTCTGCATACAGAAGTGCTTTTTTCATATAAAACTCAGACGAATCTAGAACAGCCAACTTATTGTATTGAATACCAATATTGCTATAAGTTACAGCTATGATCGTGTCGTGAAGCTCAGCGGAATGTTTCAATAAACGGAACATATAGATTTTAGCAGAATCGGGATTTGATCGCACGCTGTTTTCTATCTGTTGGTTAAGCTTATCTATCTTCGGAGTTTGGGCTGGGGAGCTAAAATAAATACAAATGAATAGAGTTAGGGGAATCAGGTTTTTCATAGGGAGGTTTAGGGGCAGTAAATATATAAGAAATCACCTAATATTCTATGATTCGGATCTGGGATTTGTGTTTAATTAATTGTGGATTTGAGGTTTGGGATTCTTAAATTCATCTATGCCTATTTTACAGGATGCCCATTTTTAAAAGTAGAAATTATGAAAGCAAATGCATGTTGTATTGCATGGTACGTAAATACTCCTAAAAAAATTATTTGAAGTTTCAAGAGTGCTTATCATCGAAAAAAAAATATGACCCTTGATTACTAAAAAAACAAAACCCCTTGTACAATTTGCACAAGGGGTTTTTTATAAATATTTAAAAGAAAACTATTCTTTTAACAGGCGCTTGGTTATCTGACCGTTTTTGCCTTTGATGATCACTACATAGGTAGCGGCAGCAAGGTTATCTACATTTAAGGTCTTGGCCGTTGCCATTCCCTTTAAGTTGAACGACTGCACCAATCTTCCCGTTAGGTCATAAATATCAGCACGCTCAAGCTCTAGGCTCTGTGGGTTGCCGATGGTTACATTTCCTTTTGCGGGGTTGGGATACATCGCGATGCTTCCAAGGCTCTGGTTGTTGCCTCCCGTGCCAAGTACACTATCCACAACAAGCTCAAACTCGCAGGTTCCCGTATTGCCATACGCATCTGTTGCGGTTAGCATGATGGTATAGGTGCCGTCTGAAAGTGTTGTTCCCGCAGCCGGGTCCTGAGTGGTAACGGTAACAGGATCGGTACAGTTGTCTACTGCCGTTGCCTCTCCCGTTGCAAAGTAATCAGGAACAATATAGAACAAGTTCCCCTGACCTGGATCTACCGTTTGGTCTGCTGGGCAAGTAACCACTGGCGCAAGGTTGTCAACCACGGTTACAACCGCAGTACAAGTGGCAAGGTTGCCGTTGTTGTCTTGGCTGAAGATCTGAACGGTTACAGGAGTACCAATATCGGTACAGCTGAACTGTGTAATGTCCACGGCTACTGTAAAGATACCACAGGCATCATCGTTGCTCGCTATCACATCGCTTGGGTCAAGGGTGGCGGTGCCATCTGCTCCAAGTTCCAATGTGAAGTCCTGACATACAAGTACCGGACTTGTATTGTCCTCCACCGTTACGATGGCGGTACAAGTTTCAGTATTTCCGTTTACATCGGTTACGGTTAGTACAACAGTGTTGTCGCCTATGTTCGAGCAATCGAAAGTATCGATGTCAAGATCATAGCTCGCAATGCCACAGGTATCGGTAGAGCCATTGTCTATATCAGTTCCGGCTATGGTAACCGTTCCCGTTAAAGGATCAAGTTCCACGGTAAGGTTCTGACAGGCTACCACTGGGGCGGTTACATCTTCTACCGTTACGATGGCGGTACACGTACTTGTATTTCCGTTTACATCGGTAACTGTAAGGATTACATTGTTGTCTCCAACATTGGAACAATCAAACGTATCCATATCTATTGAAATAGTAGCCACACCACATTGGTCAGTGCTGCCACCGTCCACATCTGCTGCAACTATAGCTGCGTTACCAGCGGCATCCAATTGGATGGTGATGTTCTGGCAAACGGCAACTGGCGCCTCGTTGTCGATCACCGTAATGGTAAAGCTACAAGTGCTTACGTTTCCGTTTACATCGGTGGCGGTGAACTCAATCGTGTTCACGCCAACTGGGAACTGGCTTCCGCTTGGGTCACCCATTGTCTGCACTACGGTATCAATACCACAGTTATCCTGTGTATAAGGCATCGAGAAACTTACTGTTGAAAAGCAGTTACCCGCACTTGTGTTGGCGGTAATGTCTACAGGACAGGCTATGATTGGCGCTTCATTGTCTTCTACTGTAATTACAGTAGTACAAGTAGCTGTCTGACCATTACCATCATCTACATTCCAAATTACTGTAGTATCACCAGTTGGCAAGATTTCACCTGCAAGCGTATCCGTTCCGTTGAAGTCGTTTGTGATACTTCCGCTGGTACAGTTATCAGTAAAAGTTGCATCAAACTCGGTGCCTACAATTGTGTATTGGCATACTCCAGAATCAGTATCGCGAGTTGTATCTGCAACACAAGTTATTACCGGGGCTTCTGTATCTTCAACATTAACAATAACATCAATTGTTGTTTCATTTCCAGCGCCATCGGTTGCTGTTAATTGAATGGTATTACTTCCAATATCTGAACAATCGAAATCAGTTATACTTAATGTTTGAGTTACAGCACCGCAATTATCTGCGGTCGTTAATCCAAAATCGGCAGGCGATACGGTTACGTTTCCTGACCCATCAAGTTGCACTGTGATAGTAACATTTTCGTTATTAAAAGTTGGAGAAAGATCTCCTTTTACCCATACACGATGAATGGTGCTAAAACTATTAATAGTAAAATCATCTACTTCCCAACGATTTCCTGCACCTCTAACTCCCCAGTGTGCCTGTCCATTTCTCCAAAAAGGGAAATTGGTCAAGGCAAAATCACCTTCGTTCGAAAAGAAATCTGGAGCATTTTGTGGAATTGAAGCATTATGATTTGCACCTAGCGTATAGTTTGCAGGATTATTAATTCCAGAAAAACTACCAGTTCCTGTTTTCACATAGTCCAAAACTGCAGAAAAGTCTGTGGTGAAATCAATTACATTATTTAAATCTCTTGAGGTTTGCCCAAAGAAACGCACTTCTTCAAAATCGATATCGGCAGCCAATACATTTCCGAAGTGGCCCCAAGATGGTGAAGCCGCTTCACTGGTTCCCAAGGTAGATGCACCTAATAAAGGAAGATCTGTATTTCTAACCTCCAACACTGAGTTATCTCCTGCTTGATGTACGTAGTTAAGGATCATTAACCAGCCGCCACCATCGGTATCGTTATCCAATACCCCTTGGAAAGTACTTCCGTTAAAAGCAAAGTAATACGTTCCAGATGTTACACTTCCAACTATTTCTGGAAGTAGGGAAGTAAAAGGATTAGTTAAAGTACCATCCCCGTAAATATCTGCAAAAACAGGAACTTCTGTGTCATTTACAGTAACATCAAAACTACAGCTAGAAGTTCCATTACTATCCGTAACTTCAAAAGTATTGGTTGTGGTACCTACTGGGAAAGTTGAACCAGAAGGAAGTCCTGCTGTCTGCTCAAAAGTTGCATCTATTTCTAAAACGTAACGATGAGGGGTAACTTCTTGAACATCGTTCCAAAGTCCTGTAGTAAACATCACTGCATAGTCCTCATTTCCTCCAGCGTCATTAGGCTCACCTGCATTCCAGTTAGTATAACCCAGTGGGTCTCCATTTTGCCATTCAAAACTTCCTTCCGTGGCTAAATCATTAAGACCTAATAACACATCCAAACCGGGAATAGTCGCTAGAACTGCATTATTTATATAAGTATTTTCTGCTGCATCATTGATAGTAGCAACATAACCACCATTACTAAGGGCATCAGCAAAAGCTGCCGAACCATTCATAGGGTTATTAGATACGTAATAGGTATGTCCGTTATAAGCACCCAATTTTGTAAAGTTACCAAATCCATCTTGCGGTGGAATTGTGGAAGTGCTGCTTGAAGCCGTAACGGTATAATTTACTACTGCACCACAGATACCTGGATCGTTAGAAACCGTGATATCTCCTGGACAGCTAATAATGGGACCGTTTATTGCCAATGATTCCATATATACCAATAAATTTATACGCCAATTGGTTGCTGCTGGATTGGGGGAGTGGAAATTAACCGTAGTCATTCCACCTACCATAATCCTTCCAGCACCCCAAGCCTTTTCGGCCAAAAGCACTTTTGCTGGATTGGTACTATCAACCAAAAGGTTGCTATAACCAGTACCTGTAATTGAAGCATGTGAATAATTACCACCCGTCATTGGGGTAGCAGTTGGAGTATTAGGGCCTATAAATACTGGATGGGAAGTATTTACTACTGAAACTGAACTACTCTCATTTGGATAAACCAAAGTGGTGCCACCAAATCCAAAATTAATATTGCCAGCCTCGTTGGGTGCGCTGTTCAATAACAGTGTACCTCCGTTATTTACCCAAGCCTCAATGGCAGGAAGGTTTCCAACTAAAAAAGCGTCCAGTTCGGTCGCATTAGAATCGCTTCCGTCTATAAAGACAAATTTTGTAGGAGCAGCAAAGACAACTGCTGCATTTAAGGTCTCAAAAAATTCTTGGGTCCAATTGCCGGCACCAAAAGCGCTATCCATAGCAACTTGGTTGGTGTTATTGCCCCAAGGATTTCCTACAGTAGAATTAATGTAATACAAATCGCCTGGCGCAAAGCTGGGCATGAAATTTTGTACAGAATTGGATCTCCCGTTGACAGTGGGAACTATTTGAAAATAATCGGAACAGGTTTCCGGATCATAATTGGTGGATGTACACTGCGCGTTGGCTTTTTGAGTAAGAAAAAAGCACGAGCAAATTACAATCCACAGGAAAGTAAGTTGTTTCATTATATTTGGGGTTTTTGTTAAAGGCGGCTAAAGTATAATATTTTGTTAAATTTTATATACGTGTAAGTACGTACATGAAATAAATAACTTCAGCCTATAAAGGCAAGTAATTGTTGTCTAATAGTTTGTATCTTTTAAAGAAGCAATATTGTAATCGTAATCTTACGATATTACTTGTAAAAATACGAGAAGGCACCTATCAAGTATAAGATTTTACTATAAATATTTGGATTATTTCCATTTAGCGGGAAATATTCCAACAAAATTGAATATGATTTTCTACATTTGTATCCCTAGTAAAAAATAAATGCACTCACAACTTTTCGCAATCATTGACGTAGAAACCACCGGTGGCGGCATTGCAGGTAATAGGATTACCGAAATATGCATTGCACTGATGAGGGAGAATGTAGTGGTTGATAAATACACCACTCTTGTAAATCCTGAGCGGGATATTCCACAACATATTACGGCACTTACAGGAATTGATAATAAAATGGTAGCGAATGCTCCGCGTTTTTTTGAAGTAGCCCAGCAAATTGAGGAGTTTACACAAGATGCAATTTTTGTGGCGCACAACGTTAGTTTTGATTACAATGTAATTCGCGGAGAGTTTCGACTTTTGGGACAGCATTACAACCGAAAAAAGATATGTACCGTAAGGCTTTCAAGAAAGTTAATTCCCGGATTGCAATCTTATAGTTTGGGAAGGCTTTGCAACTCCATTAACATTCCGCATCTCAACCGTCACAGAGCTGAAGGCGATGTAGATGCCACTGTAATTCTTTTTCAAAGATTATTTTCTTTAGATGATAATTTTGAAACTATCACTACTTTTCTGAATCCGCGATCCAAACAAGCTACCTTACCCCCTCACCTGCCTGCGGAACAAATAAACGAACTACCTGAACAATCCGGAATTTACCTATTTAAAAATCAAAAGCATCAAGTAATTTATGCTGGTAAGGCAAAGAATATCAAGAAAAGAGTGCTTTCACATTTTTATGATAAGAAAACAAAGGAATATCATCTTGGGCAGGAAACCCATTTTATAGACTACGAACTTACGGGGAATGAATTACTTGCGCTGCTCGTAGAATCAGAACACATACGGAAACATTATCCAAAATTCAACAGTGCACAAAAGTGGCCAACAACTACCTATCAAATTATTAGTTATTTGAACCAACGTGGTATTATTCAACTTGCCTTGGGAAAGACAAATGCATTGCACGATTCTGTAAGCACTTTTTACAATAGAACCGAAGCTACCGAAAAGCTGGAAGAAATATGTGAAAACTTTAAGCTGTGCCCACGTTTTTGTACGCTGCAGAGCAATTCTGAAAAATGCTCTCACTATCGCATCAAAAATTGCGAGGGTATCTGTGAAGGCATTGAAAATGTAGAAAATTATAATTTAAAAGTTCAGGCAGCCATCCAATCCTTAAAAGAAAACAAACCTACGTTTGCCATTCAAGGAAAAGGAAGAACAGAAGGGGAGATAGCCTTTGCCTTAGTAGCTCACGGACAATACAAAGGTTTTGGTTTTTTTGACCGAAGCGAAGCTATCAGTAATATTGAGGACTATGAACCATTTTTAAAATTGCAGCAGGCCACATATCACACTCACGCCATTATCCGCAGCCATCTTAAAAAGAACGGAGAGCAAAATGTGGTTTATTTTGACGAACCATTGCAGCTTACATTACAGAGAATGAAAGTAATGACAAGCAATTCTGCTAAAAAAAATAAAGGCCTTTTTGAATTTAAAGACTAATTAGATTCGAAAAAGCAATCTCATCAAAACTTTTGATTACTCTGTCGGCATTACTATAATCCTGATTTGTTGAATGCTGACTTTTGTATCCCACACAATAAATATTAGCAGCTTTGGCAGCAGCGATTCCGTTGGTGGAATCTTCAATAACCATGCAATGATCGGTATGTTCTCCCGCCAATTCAGAAGCTTTTAAGAAAATTTCTGGATGTGGTTTAGATGCTTTTAAATCGGCACCGCTTATTTTAGCTTTAAAATATTTATCGAGATCAAACCGCTCAAAAATGCGGTTGATGTTTGGCATAGATGCCGAAGACGCCAAAACCAAGGTGAGTCCATTGGCGTGGTAATCTTTTATTAATTCATGCACACCGTCTAAAAGCGCAAGGTCGTTATCGTTTTCAAAAAGATATTTAAAGTGTTTTCTTTTTGTTGAAACAAGATGTTCTGGACTTTCCGTAAGACTAAAATGACGGCAAAGTGTTCTGCAAATTGGAAGAGTTGATTGTCCCGTGAAAGAATTATACATAGACTCACTCACTTCAATATTTACTTCCTCAAACATTTTGAAGTATGCTTTTCGGTGCAGTGGTTCGGTGTCTACAATGACGCCATCCATATCAAAAAGTACGGCTTTTAGCATGTTATATTTTTTTTGCAAAGGTAGTTAGATTGTTCGATTTATAGATTGTTTGATTATTGGATTTCCTTCCACCACTGCGAAAACTGTTGTGAAGAATTTTCAAAATAAACAAGCTCTCCAATACGTGGAGTTACCAAAGGAATATTTGAAGACTTACTATTTTCGAATATCCTATTTAAAGGTTCATCCCAAGGATGCAATGCTAACGCAAACTTTCCAGAGTGAACAGGAAAAAGCTGTTTTGCTCTCAAATCCTGCGCAGCTTGAAGAACTTCCTCAGGCAGCATGTGGATGTAGTGCCACGCCAAATTATACTGCCCGTTTTCTAAAATCACTAAATCAAAAGGACCAAACTTTTCGCCTATTTCCTTAAAGTGTGTATCATATCCGCTATCACCACCCAGAAATAAATTATAGCTTTCTGTTTGAAGAGCAAAGGAAAGCCAAAGTGTGTTGTTCCGTTTAAAACCCCTTCCAGAAAAATGACGCGCTGAAGTTGTGTTTAATGTAATATCATTATCCAATTCTCTTGTTTCGTTCCAATCAAGTTCTATAATAGATTCCGAAGCAAATCCCCAAGATTCAAAATGTGCACCTACACCCAAGCCTGTAATTACTTGTTTCACCTTTGGTCTTAACTCTTGAATTGTTTTATAATCCAAATGATCATAATGATCATGCGAAATCAACAAATAATCGATTTCGGGAATATTTTCTACAGAAAAATCATTGCTGCCTTTGAAGGGTTTATTGGTTCGGGGAATTGGGGAAGCGCTTTTGCTAAATACAGGATCTATCAAAAAACTCTTGCCATTTAACTGAATATAATACGAAGAATGCCCAAACCACAAAAGTATATTAGATTCTATTGGCAATTCTTTCAAATTGGTTTTAACAAAGGGAATGGGTTGCGAAGGCTTTATGTCTTTCGGTTTTCTAAAAAAAAAATCGAACATTACTTTGCCGAAACTATACCCTTCAGCCAATTGCGGCGTATCATTTATATTTTGAAATGCCCCATCACGAAAATTGGGTGAATTTTGGATTCGTTCCAGCCTTTCGCCCGATGGTTTTTTCCCCAATTGTGAATATATCATATAGTACCTTGATTGATTTGTGATAAAAGTTCGAAAGAGCGCAAGCGCGCTGTTTGGTCATAAATATGGGCTACAACAATAATTTCATCTACCCGCGTTTCGTCAGCAAAATCAGCTAACTTCTTTTGAACAGTTTCTTTACTGCCCACAAAGGAGTATTGCATCATTTGGGAGATATGAGCCTCTTCCATTGGGTTCCAAAGTCCATCCATGCTTTTCACTGGTGGGGCAAGTGGTTTGCGGGTATTCCGTATTACGTTTAGCATAAAAAGCTTCATGCTGGTCGCCAAATATTCGGCATCTTCATCCGTATTTGCAATAACTACATTTACACAAGCCATGGCATAAGGCTTGTTTAATTGTTTTGAAGGTTCAAAATTTGAATGATATAAACGCAGTGCATCATGCAAATGGGTTGGTGCAAAATGGCTGGCAAATGCATAAGGCAGTCCTAATGCTCCTGCGAGTTGAGCACTATATGTGCTTGAGCCCAATAGGTATAAAGGCACTTCCAATCCTTCTCCTGGAATAGCCCGGACAGGACTATTATGGTTTTCTTTTGAAAAATACCTTTCCAATTCCTGTACATCTTCTGGAAAATCATTTACCGTTTCCACGCGTTCACGTCTAAGAGCACGAGCAGTTTGCTGATCAGTTCCTGGGGCTCGACCTAGACCTAAATCTATTCGGTTTGGATATAGCGTAGCGAGCGTACCAAATTGCTCCGCAACCACTATGGGAGCATGATTTGGCAACATTACACCACCAGAACCTACACGAATTGTCTTTGTTCCCTGAGCTATATAACCAATTAGTAGTGGCGTAGCGGAACTCACGAGGCTTTCTGCATTGTGATGTTCGGAAATCCAAAAGCGCTTATAACCTAGTTTTTCAGCTTGCTGTGCCAAAGCAAGGCTGTTTTCCATTGCGATTTTATGGGTGCTTCCCTCAATTACGGGAACCAAATCCAAAACCGAAAAAGGGATGTTTTTTAAATCTTTTTCTTTATTCATATTCTTTTTTAATATTACGCTTCGACAAGCTCAGCATGACATTTTTTCAAATTTTAGCTCTTTCGTATTGTAATGGCCAATTAACATCTACGTTTAATTCGTGAGCTGCATGTAATGGAAAATAAGGCTGTCTTAAGCTTTCACGGGCATAGAGAATTAAATCAGCTTTTCCTTCTTTTAAAATAACCTCAGATTGTTCTGCAGTTGTTATTTGTCCTACAGCTCCAGTCAAAACATTTGCTTCGTTTTTAATCTGTGCAGCAAAAGGAACTTGATAGCCCGGCTCGCTCGGGATAGTTGCATGTGGAACATTTCCGCCGGAAGAAGTATCAATTAGATCAACCCCTAATTCCTTTAATTTCACTGAAAGTTTTACCGAGTCTTCAATAGTCCAACCCCCTTCTGTCCAATCTGTGGCAGAAATCCTTACAAAAAGCGGTTTTTCATCTGGCCATTCTTCGCGAACAACTTCAGTAACTTCAAGTAAGAAGCGAATTCTATTTTCAAAACTGCCACCATATTCATCTTTACGCTCATTGGCCAATGGAGAATAGAATTGGTGGAATAAATATCCATGGGCGGCGTGAATTTCAACTACATCATACCCTGCTTTTTCGGCACGACGTGTGGCTGCGATATAATCATTTTTTACCTTTTCAATTCCTGTAGCATCCAAAGCAATTGGCGCCGGTTCTCCTTCGCGAAAAGGCAATGGCGAAGCTGAAACTGTTTGCCAACCGTTTTCTTTATCAGGAGCGATTTTTCTAGCTCCATTTTTTGGCAATTGGTAACTAGCCTTTCTACCAGCGTGAGCCAGTTGAATTCCAATTAAAGCATCTTGTGTGTGAACAAAATCGGTTATTTGTTTCGCCTTTTCAATATGTTCATCTTTCCAAATGCCCATATCACCATGGGTAATTCTTCCTTCAGGCGAAACGGCTGTTGCTTCTTGAATCATTAATGCCGAACCCCCCACGGCGCGACTTCCCAAATGCACCAAATGAAAATCGTTTGCAAAACCATCATCGCTGCTGTACATGCACATTGGCGAAACGACCATTCTGTTTTTGAAGGTTGCTTCTTTTATTTTTAAGGGGGAAAAGAGAATGCTCATATTATTTTTTATTGCTATTTTTTATTTTTTAATTAACAAGTCTTCGACAAGCTCAGACTGACACATGTTTTAAAATTGTCTTTAGGATATTATAGAAATTTTAAAAATCCGTAAGCTCTTCGTTTTTTCAAATAACCTATTTCATCTTCGTAATGATATGCTTCCCGTTCAAAGGAAATATTTCGATAGGCTTTATGGCGATTTCTAAATTGAACCACCCTAATTAAAAACTCAAATCCATACCACAGATAGAAAAAAACTATCAATAATTCTCTTTGTTGGCAAAGGTGAATGCTTTCGTGGTTTAGAAAGACTGCATCTTCTTTTAAGGCGTGGTTTTTTAAGACCACAAAAGGCCACAACGTTATTCCGTTAAAATTTTTACGGAGGAGTTTTGGACGGACAAGCAGAATCACACGTTTATTTTTTCAAAAACTGTCGCAATACATATTGAAGAATTCCTTCATTTTGATAATATGCTACCTCAATCGGGGAATCCAGTCTTGCTATTGCCTTAAATTCAATTTCCTTGCCATCGTCGTTTTTGGCAGTCACTGTTACTTTTTTTGAAGGGGTTAAATCCTTTTCAATTCCTATAATACTGAAATGTTCTCTTCCAGTCAATCCGTGTGATTTGGCACTTTCGCCTTCTAAATATTGAAGCGGTAATACACCCATCATAATTAAATTACTTCTGTGGATACGTTCGTAGCTTTCTGCCAAAACGGCTTTTATTCCCAAAAGAAATGTTCCTTTGGCAGCCCAATCGCGGGAGGAGCCGCTTCCGTATTCTTTTCCGGCCAAGACTATGAGTGGAGTTTTGTCTTTTATATATTTTTGGGCTGCTTCATAAACCGTCATTCCGTCGCCCGATGGAAGGTGTGTTGTGTAACCGCCTTCTTTATCAGATAACTGGTTATTGATACGGACGTTCGCAAACGTTCCCCGCACCATAACTTCATCATTTCCGCGGCGTGAACCGTAGCTGTTGAAGTTTTTCTTTTCAACACCTCTTGATTTCAAATATTGTCCAGCGGCGGAATCTTCGGAAAAGGCTCCCGCAGGTGAAATATGGTCTGTTGTAATACTATCACCTAAAACCAAAAGTGCGCGCGCGTCTTCAATATTTTTCAATTCTTTGGGTTCATCAGAAAGATCACGGAAAAACGGCACTTCTTTTATATATGTTGAATCATCATCCCATTTGTAAATTTTGTCATCTGGCACATCGAGGTTTCTCCATATTTCGTTGCCCTCAAATATTTCCCCATAATTTTTTTCGAAGTCTTTTGGTGAAAGTACTTTTTTCATCACTTCGTGAATCTCATCATCGGTAGGCCAAATATCTTTTAGGAAAATATCTTTTCCATTATGGTCAGATGTTAACGGTTCAGTAGTTAAATCGATATCAACTCGTCCTGCAATTGCGAAAGCAACCACCAACATAGGCGACATTAAAAAGTTCATTTTAACTTGAGGGTGAATACGCGCCTCAAAATTACGATTTCCTGAAAGTACCGATGCAACCACCAACTGTTGCTCCTCTACTGCCTTAGCTATTTGTGGAGGTAAAGGCCCAGAATTCCCGATACAGGAAGTACAACCATAACCCACTAAGTGGAACTGCAACGCTTCCAAATCTTTTAAAAGGTCTGCTTTTTCAAGATAATCTGTCACTACTTTAGAACCTGGCGCCAACGAAGTTTTCACCCATGGTTTTACATCTATTCCGTGTTCTCTTGCTTTTTTGGCTACTAACCCCGCCCCAATCATCACAAAAGGATTTGAGGTGTTTGTACAAGAAGTAATTGCCGCTATTGCTACGGAACCATCGGAAAGCATATATTTTTCATTGCCGTTTGAAATCCAAACAGTTTTTAAACCATTTTTTGTTTTGGTTTCTATTTCAACATCAAGATTGGGGTCTTTAGGTTGTTCCACTGGTTGGCTTCCACCTTCCTCTTTCCAACGAGTGATGGCTTCCTCTCGCTCAGCAGGTTTTATATATTTTCTATCAAAACCGCTATCTAGCAGTTCAATGAATTTATCTCTGAAATCCTTTAAAACAATTTTATCCTGTGGGCGCTTTGGACCTGCAACACTTGGCTCTATCGTGGAAATATCAAGTTCTAATACATCGGTATAGTTTATTTGGTCCTCGTCTTTTCGCCATAGCATATTAGCTTTGCAGTAATCTTCAACTAACTGAATTTGTTTCTCACTTCGGTTGCTGCTTCGCATGTATTCCAACGTTTTATCGTCAATTGGGAAATAGGTTACTGTACAACCAAATTCGGGTGACATATTTCCAATAGTAGCTCTATCAGGAACCGAAAGATTATCCAAACCAGGGCCGAAAACCTCAACAAATTTTCCAACTACCCCGTATTTACGAAGCAGATTGGCGATTGTAAGCACTAAATCTGTTGCTGTTGTTCCCACCGGCAATTTTCCAGTAAGTTTAAGTCCGATTACTTCGGGACTTATAAAATAGATAGGTTGGCCGAGGATGGCAGCTTCGGCTTCAATTCCGCCTACGCCCCAAGCTACTACGCCAATTCCGTTAACCATGGGTGTGTGGCTGTCAGTCCCTACAAGTGTGTCGGGGAAAACCATGCCGTCTCGGGCGATAGCACCTTTTGAAAAATACTCCAAATTCACTTGGTGGCAAATGCCCATTCCAGGTGGAACCACGCTAAAATTATTAAAAGATTTCTGCGCCCATTTCAAAAAAGTATAACGTTCTCTGTTCCGCTTGTATTCCTCTTCCATGTTTTGTTGATAGGCGTATTGTGCGGCAAAATAATCAACTTGCACACTGTGGTCTATTACTAAGTCCACTGGAATCAATGGGTTTATTTTTGAAGCATCACCACCTTTTCGAGCCATTTCTGAACGTAAAGATGCAATATCAACTACCGCAGGAACGCCTGTAAAATCCTGCATCAGAACACGAGCGGGTTTAAAGGCAATGTCTTTCTCACTTTTCTCAGGTTTCCAATTTAAAATTGAGTCTAAGTGATCTTTTGTAACCGAAAAATCATCGTAATTACGAAGCGCATTTTCGAGTAGAATTCGAATCGAAAAAGGCATTTTTTTAATATTGTACCCTTGCTTTTCAAGTTCAGGGAGACTATAGTAAGTTAATTTTTCCTCGGAAGATTCCAGGGTTTTTTTGAGGTTGTAAATATCTTGTTGCATGATAACGTAAATTTTGAACATTAAATTTACTCAATAAATATGGTGTCGGCTCGCAAAGAGACTTGTTTAACAGGGCGTTAACAAAATCTGGAAATACTTTAAAAACTATATTTCCTTAAGAGTATTTTTAAAAAAATCATTCGCTTAAATGAAAGGCAGGCCAGCCCAATAAATTAGCCGTAAAGACCACTACTTTAGTATTTTTAATTAAATTAGCCGTCATTAATAAAAATATACATCGCATTGAAAAATGCAACTTCCTTTTTTCTACTCTTTATTTTCAGCTTCAATATTGGAGGAAGCTATGTTATTTTTAAAATTCAACAAAATCATATTCGCAGGGAAATAGTCCACCAAATAAAACTAGGTATTTCTGAAAAGGATTTAACGAGCATTACCGTTTCGTCAGAAAATGAAAACCAACTTATTTGGAAAGATCACGAAGAATTTCGATATAAAGGAACGATGTATGATATTGTTCACATTGAGATTTTGGACGAAAACACTAAAGTCTACCACTGTATTTCCGACAGTCAAGAAACAAATCTTATTGCGAAATACAACAAAGATTTCAAGAAGAAACGCAAGGATAAAAATAACCGCACCAATTCAGTAAAGAGTATAAAATATATTGAAAAAATAAATCCAATTCCGCAGAAAGAGGAGTTGGCATTTTCAAATAAAGTGATTCGCCCCAATTTTATTTATCATGACAACTACGCATCACTTTCGCTCGAAATTTTGAGCCCTCCACCCAAACAAGTTTTATAATTTATTTTGAAGCACCTCTGCTTCCCTTAAGAATTCATTCGGAACCATTTGGTACCGATAGGCATATTCCTAAATTATAAAACTTTTTAAAAATGACAAAACTTTATTTGTCCCTGTTGGGACTGCTTATAACTGTATCTGTATTTGGACAGGAAAAACTTTCCGGAAAAATATATGATGCAGCCACAAATGCTCCACTTGTGGGAGCCAAAATTGAAATGAACGGCACTGAAGTTTCCAGCACTGATGCCAATGGAAATTTTTCCATCCCCTGCATTGAAAATCAAACGCTAAGTATTAGCTACATTGGTTTTGAAACTTCCGTTATTAAAGTAAAAAATTGCGCCGAAATATTAAATATCGGTTTAAAAACAACTATAAGTACACTTGATGAGGTGCAGCTAAGCGGCACGCTAGACAACAATAAAAAGGTACTTGAAAAACCTCTTTCAGTAATTCAGTTGAATGAAAAAGAACTGGATCGTGGCACAGGACTGTATCTTGACGATGCAATAAATGCAAACGTTCCCGGCGTAAACATGAGCCGAAGAGCGGTATCATCGGGGCAACAATTCAACATTCGCGGTTATGGAAATGGAGTTGGCTTTAAAGGCGCCACCAATAACTTTGATGGACAAGGCTACAAAGTGTATTACAACAACATTCCGCTTACAGATGCTGAGGGCATCACGATGTTGGACGATATAGATTTCGACTCTGTGGGAAGTGTTGATGTTATTAAAGGTCCGGCTGGTTCATTATACGGATTTGCAATAGCAGGTGTTGTTAATTTAAAAACAATTCGTCCCGAAAAAGGGCAAACTTCACTAGGTGAAAAAATAACTGTGGGAAGTTACGGCTTAGCGCGATTCACTACCCAATTGCAAATGGGTCTTGAAAAATCTTCTGTTTTACTGAATTACGGCCACCAAATTTCTGATGGCTATTTAGACCACAACGCTTCACGAAAAGATTTTTTGAATGCCGTTCTGGATTTTCATCCAAGTGAAAAGCAAGCCGTAAGTACTTATTTCGGTTTTAGCAACAGTTATGACGAACGCGGTGGTGAGCTTACCATTGGTCAATACGATACTTTGGACTACAGCGGAAATGCTCGGTACATTAAAAACAACGCACACAGCGAAGTGATTAGCTTCCGTGCAGGTTTGAGCCATAAATACAACTTTACAAAATGGCTTTCCAATACCGCAACTGTTTATGGTTCTGGATTGAATACAAACGCAAGCTCTGCTGGTGGCTGGACTGATAAAGACCCCGTTAACTTCGGAACACGCATAACATTTGACCTCAATTTTGATTTAAGCGAAGACTTCAGCCTTTCGGGAGTTGCAGGTCTTGAATTTCAGGAACAACGAGCACAATCCATCAGTTATTCAATGATAGAAAACCCATCAGACCCGGAAGGGTATAATATTATTGGCGGCATAAAAAGCAATCAATATTCAAAATCGAAAAACAAATCGCTTTTTACAGAATGGATTTTAAAAATGCCTTATGACATTTCATTCACTGCAGGTATCGGCAAAAGCACTATGAATCTTGATCTTGAAGATCGTGCATTTGACCCAACAAGTGGAAAGCCACAAGTGGTTTCCGCAAATTATGAAGATTTGTTTTCGCCACATTTCGCAGTGAACAAAATCTTTAACAATATGGTTTCGGTTTATGCATCTTACAGCAAAGGCTACAAAGCTCCAGTTAGTGGGAACGTAATTATTGGAGCTACTGGCGATCTCAACACTGGTCTGGTTCCCGAAGAAGGCGACCAATTTGAAATTGGTTCAAAAGGAAATTTGTTGGACAGCAAATTGCATTATGAAGTGGCTCTGTTTCAAGCGAAGTTCAAAAATAAATTCACTTCCATAGCTATACCGGCGGGTGATGGCACTACACTTTATTCATACATAGCGAACGGTGGTGAATTGAACAATAAAGGCGTGGAAGCATTGGTAAAATATACCGCTTATGAATCTGCAACAGGTTTCTTCGGAAATATTAGTCCTTATTTAAATCTGGCATATTCAGATTTTCAGTACGATGATTTTCAATACCAAAAAATTGTTGGTGGCAATGTAGTAACAGAAGATTACAGCGGAAACGACGTGGCCGGTGTAGCACCTTGGGTAGTAAACGCAGGTATTGATTTCAACACAAATTTAGGAGTTTACGGAACAGTGAATTATTCTTATCACGATCCCGTTCCTTTTACCTCAGATGGTTTAAACGTTGCAGATAGCTATAGTTTGCTGAATGCCAAACTTGGTTACAGAATGAGTTTTGGGCACTTTGACCTTGATGCGTATGCAGGTGCAGAGAACATTACTGGCGAGAAATATTACATGATGCTTTTCTTGAACCAATTGGATGACGCATACATTCCAGCGCCATTAGACACCGTTTTTTATGGCGGACTTAACTTGAAATATAATTTTTAAAAGTTCAAATGTCAGGTTGAGCGCAGTCGAAACCTAATGGGTAGTTCTCGACTGCGCTCGAACTGACAAATAAAAAAATGATGAAAGCAATCCTATTAATCATTTGTACAATACTCCTCAGTTCCTGCGGAAGATTTGGCAATGAAGACAAAAAGAAAGACCACGAAGAGCGTATCGTCTGCATTTCAAAACAATACAGCGAAATAATTTATGCGCTTGGTGCGGAAGAAGATATAGTGGCGGTAGATGTTTCCAGTACTTATCCGCCAGAAATAAAAAATTTGCCAACCATTGGCTATCATCGTGCTTTGGCAGCGGAACCTATACTTTCAATGAAACCAACTTTGATTATGGAAGACAACAACATTGGTCCCGAACACGTGGTTACACAGTTGAAGGATTTAAAAATACCGATGAAACAATTCGGGCAATATGAAAATACTATCGCTGGAACCGATTCCTTAATTTGCGAAATGGGCAGCTATTTTCACAAAGAAGAAAAAGCTGAGGAACTCTGCAAAAAATTAGATACCGATATAAATTACGCAAAACAACAAGCACTTTGGTATGAAAAGAAGCCAAAAGTGTTGGTAATCCATTTTGGGCAGGCAAATAATATTTATTTAGTAATGACCAAAAACAGCACCGCTGGAAAACTGATTGATTGGGCCGGCGGCGAAATGGCTGTTGATGGCGAGCACGGCATGACCCAGTTTTCCCCAGAAATTGTTGCTCAAAGCGATCCAGATGTAATACTGTTAACAGATTTTGGTTATGACCGTTTGGGTTCCACCGAGGAAGTTGGAACGCTACCAGGAATTTCAAGCACTAGAGCTTTTAAAGAAGGAAAAGTATTTCGTGTGGAAGAGCACGATATGGTTTATTTAGGGCCAAGAACGGGTGAAAATATTATTGAATTACAAAAGTTAATACACGGTAATGAGTAGTGAGTAGTGAGTAGTGAGTAGTGAGTAGTGAGTAGTGAGTAGTGAGTAAAATTAGTGTTTGTAGCATTTCACTTGTGCCTTTAAATAGGTTGAATATTTAGTATTGATGAAAAACAATAGATATAAAGGAACATTTCCAATTTTATTACTTCTTTTAGTAGTAATCACTTTCTTCTCCATTCGGTATGGATCGGTTAGTATTTCTATGGAAGAAATAATTTCTTCATTGAAAAAATTCTTTACCGCACCCGATTCAATGGATCTTACCGAACGTATTTTTATAGAAATACGTTTGCCGCGAGCCATTCTCTGCATTTTTGTGGGTGCCAGTTTAGCTGTGGGCGGAACATTGCTACAAGCACTTTTTAGAAACCCAATTGTAGAACCTGGGCTCATTGGCACTTCTTGTGGAGCGGCTTTTGGCGCTGCGCTTTATTTTGCATTGGGCGCTACTTTCGGGTTTAGCATAGGCAAATGGACACTTCCTTTAGCAGCTTGTTTGGGAGCACTGTTATCAACTAGTTTGGTTTTTTTCCTTTCTCAATCACGGAATAGCGGTAAAAGCTCCATTGTAGCATTGTTGCTTACAGGTATTGCCATAAATGCGCTTTTTTTAAGCGGCGTTGGATTTTTAAGCTATATAGCCCGCGATCCACAGGCGCGATCTATCGTTTTTTGGAATCTTGGAACAATGAGCGGTGCCAATTGGACTTCTGTTTTAATTGTTGGAATTTCAACCGTGGGAACCATATTAATTTCCCTGCGCTACGCAAAACATTTAAATGCACTGATGATAGGCGAAGAAGAAGCCCAATTTCTGGGTGTTAACATCAAAAACCTCAAGTGGAAAATATTGCTCATTAATGTAATTATGGTTGCGGTTGCAACGGCATTTGTGGGCGTTATCAGTTTTGTGGGCTTGATTGTTCCGCATCTTTTAAGAATCATTAATGGCAGCGACAATCGTTTCCTAATCCGGAACAGTGCTTTGCTTGGTGGAATCTTACTTTGTGTTGCCGATTTAATTTCAAGAATGGTTTTGCGTCCTGCGGAACTTCCTATCGGAATTGTAACTTCGGTGGTTGGTGTACCTATTTTCATCTTTTTGCTTCAGCGAAAAAATTATTTCTTCTAAAAATGATACAAGCCAATAACATAACATATAAAATAGGAAGCAAAACCATCCTCAAAGATATTTCCGTAAATTTTGAAGCTGGAAAGATAAACCTCATCCTAGGACCCAACGGTGCGGGAAAATCTACGCTTGTAAAGGTTATTTGCAATCAATTAAAACCACAAGATGGAAGTGTTTTTTATGAAGGAAATAACATCCGAAATACTTCAGTAGCAGAACTTGCAAAAGTACGTGCCGTGCTTTCACAAAATACGGAGCTCGCTTTTCCTTTAAAAGTAAAAGAAGTTGTTACCATGGGCCGTTACCCGCATTTTTCTGTAAATCCTACCGCAAAAGATGAGCAAGCCGTAAAGGAAGCAATGGAATTCTTTGATGTTTCTGAAATGGCAGATCGCGATTACTTAACATTAAGCGGCGGCGAGAAACAAAGGGTTCACTTTGCGCGCGTGGTTTCGCAAATTTGGTATCCTTCAGAAAATGGTTGTAGGTATTTGGTTTTGGACGAACCCCTCACCTTTTTGGATGTGCATTACCAATTTCAGTTTATGCACAAATTGCGTGAACTTTTAAAACAAAAGGATTTAGTGATTGTTGGTGTAGTGCACGACCTCAACCTCGCAGCTAAGTTTGCAGACCATTTAATCTTGCTGAACAATGGTGAACTGCTGGCCGCTGGAAGCAAAGAAGAAGTGCTTAATGCAGAAAACATGAAAACCGCGTATCGTTTAGAGCCCGTAATTCATAATGATGAACGTGGTATGTATTTGTTTTTTGAATAAAAAAGTCCCAAGTAACAACTTCCCAGAAGCTTTTTCCCTCACATTTATAGACTTAATCACACACTCAGTAGTCAGATTAAAAACACATCGAAAAGGAGTTAGAAATATCATCATTAGTTTGGGAAGAAATTTTGTAGTTTTAAATTCCTAAAACTGAAAAACAAACCATAATCTGACATATGAAAAAACTAACTACACTCCTTCTCCTTCTTATTTGCAGCTTTTCTTTTGCCCAACAATTTAAAGTAAGCTATACCGATTCAGATTTTAAAGGTCCGTTTACGGGAAAGGTATTTCTGTATATGAGCAAGGAAAACAAAAATCCGAAAGACGGCTTTGTGGGTATTACTTCCTTTCCTGTTTTTTCTATAGATGTTGAAGATGTAAAATCTGGTGAGATGGTTGTTTTTAATGATGATGCCAAAAGTTACCCTGTAAAGTTATCAGATATTGAACGAGGTGAATACTACGTGCAAGCTGTTTGGGACCGGAATCTTGGGGGACGCGCAATTAATGAAAGTCCGGGTAATATCTACAATACAGCTACCAAAGTAACTATTTCACAAAACAGAGATGCCGTTTACACGGTAAATTGTTCCGAAATACTTCCAAAAAACACCTTTGTAGATACCGAATTTATAAAAGAATTGAAAGTTAACTCTATCCTACTATCAAAATTCTACAATAGAGAAGTATCGGTTGATGCGGCTGTCATTCTTCCCAAAGAATATTACGAGCAACCCAATAGAAAATTTCCTGTTTCATTTAATATATCTGGTTATGGGGGCAATTATTATAATCTTAGTAATACCAAAACCTATAAAAGCCAACCCATAGATACCATTGCTTGCATTACGGTTTATTTAGATGGCAACTGCCCTTTAGGACATTCGGTTTATACAAATAGTGAAAACAATGGGCCGTGGGGTGATGCGCTTACTAAGGAATTTATACCCACGCTGGAAAAGCAATACAGAACCAACGGCGCCAAGCTTTTAACAGGCCATAGCAGTGGCGGTTGGACGGCACTTTCACTTCAAGTGCATTATCCAGAAGTGTTTGATGGTTGTTGGAGCAGTTCACCAGATGTTGTTGATTTTAGAGACTACCAAGGCGTTAATCTTTATGAAGGTGAAAATATGCTTTACAAAGAAGACGGGGCGCAAAGAAGTGTGGCAACTGTTGCAGGACGTTTCCCGTGGGCGTCGAGCAAACAAATGTACGGTATGGAAAATATAATTTATCGTGGCGAACAGATGCATTCTTTAGATGCTGTTTTCAGCACAAAAGGTGCGGATGGCAATCCGCTACGCATATGCGATCCCAAAACCGGAGAAATAAACCCACAAGTTTTTGAACATTGGAAAAAGTATGACCTTTCCTTGTACCTCCGTAACAATTGGTCGTCCCTAAAAAAAGACTTAGAAGGTAAAATACGCGTTTCTGTAGGCGAACAGGATAATTTTCTCTTGAACGGTGCGGTGCATAAGCTGGATGAAGCTATGCAACCACTAAACACAAAATTTCAGTTTGAATATTTTCCTGGAGATCATTTTACGGTATTTACTGCTGAATACAAAGAAAAAGGAAATGCTTTTTTAGCTAGTAGATATATGGCTTGGAAAGCGGAGAAAGGGAAGTAAACCCATAAAAACTTTTTGTAGATTTCACTTATATTTCGCTATTTCAGGTTAATATGAAAGAAGAAACATTAATATTAAAACCAAAAAAAATAACCACAATTATATGGCTTTTAATATGCACCCTTTTTGTTATTACAGGATTTACTGTAATGGATGAAAAAATCCTTGTAAAATGGGTTGGAATAATCTTTTTTGGTTTAGGAATTATTGTATTTATTATTGAATTATTTCCAAATTCTGCATATCTAAAGTTATCGAACGAGGGTTTTGAAGTGTGCTCATTATACCGCAGCAATTTTACAAAATGGGAAGAGGTAGATGGGTTCGGAATATTCTATATCAGGTTTCATGCAATGGTTGTTTTCAACTATACCGGAGAACATAAAAAACATAAAACCGGAAAAAAAGTTGCTAGATTTCTTTCTTCTTATCAAGGGGCATTACCCCAAACCTATGGGGTGAAAACCATAAAACTTGCAGAACTTATGAATGAATGGAAATTTAAAAATGAAAAGTAATAGTATAGAAATCACATTACATTTGAAATGAAAGCACTCTAAAAAGTATAATTATCCCGCCAAATCAACCAACTTAGCAAGCGTTCTATAATTTCGCGTAGTTGCCGCAACTTTCAGATTCTTCTCAAAAAAATTATTATTCAGCTTCGCATTGCCATATCCCTTACTAAAGTAGATATAAACACAATCCTCAGTCAGTACAAATTCCTCGTTTGGGTAACTAATTTCGTGGACCGCCTCCATAAGTTTCGTTTCGGGTTTTGAAGCAAGTAGCATAAAATAAGCCTCGGTTTTTTTAGCTTCTTCAAAAGGGCAATCCTTTATAATTTGTGCAATCGAATACGCCGTTTTGACCAGTACCGGAACTTCCCATCCAAAGCATTTTTCTATTTCCTTAGAAATCATGTCAGAAATATCATTTTCTTCTTTCGCTGAAAAAACCACATTTCCACTTTGAATGTAGGTGCTCACATTTTGAAACCCCAAATCCTCAAAAAGAAGTTTCAGGTCCGCCATTTTTAGATTTTTATGGCCGCCAACGTTAATTCCCCGAAGAAGTGCTATATATGTTTTCATAATTTACTTTGTTATTGCCTGCGCAACAAGATAGCCGCCCGTCCAAGCATTCTGGAAATTGAAACCGCCTGTTATGGCGTCAATATTGAGTACTTCCCCAGCAAAAAATAAGTTTTTGCAGACTCTACTTTCAAAGGTTTTAAAGTTCACTTCCTTCAAATCGACACCACCAGCGGTTACAAATTCTTCTTTGAAGGTGCTCTTTCCGGTGACTTCAAAAATAGCAGCCGTTAATTGGTTTGCCAAATTCTGAAGATTTTCGCGTGTTGCATCTGCCCAAGTGATCCGTTCATCAATTCCCGAAGCTTTTACAATACTTTGCCAAAGTCGTTTTGGCAATTCAAATTGGGCATATTTAAAAAGTGTCTGCTTTCCCTGCAGTGATTTTAATTCTTTCAAAGCATCCAAAGCATCTTCTTCGGAAAGTGTATTCAGCCAATTCACTTCAATATTGAAATGATATTTTAAAGGCTCTAAAACCCGCGCACCCCAAGCCGAAAGTTTTAAAATAGCGGGACCGCTCATACCCCAATGAGTAATCAACAACGGACTGCTACTTTCCAAAACCGTTTTTCCTTTTTCATCCAGAACTTTCACCGAAGCATCCGTGCTCAATCCAGGCAAATCTATAATCCTTCCATCTTTAATATTAAATGTGAAAAGCGAAGGAACGGCTGGTACAACAGTATGTCCCAAACTTTCCAGCAATTGCCAAATCTTCGGATTGCTGCCAGTTGCAACCACAATTTTTCCAGCTGAAAAAGTATCTGTAGTTGTATTTATTATGAAATTATATGCTTCTTTTTGAATCTCTTTCACAGATTGATTCAAAAGCATTTCAACCCCCAAACGTTTTGCTTCAGAAAGAAAACAATCAATAATGGTTTGCGAAGAATCTGAAACTGGAAACATTCTTCCGTCTTCCTCAATTTTTAGCTCCACTCCCCGTTTTTCAAACCATTCAATGGTATCGCCGGTCATAAAAGTGTGGAAAGGCCCTAAAAGTTCTTTTTTGCCACGCGGATAGTTTTGCGTCAATTCCTTTGGAATAAACTCAGCGTGGGTCACATTGCAACGTCCGCCACCGCTTACCTTTACTTTGGTCAGAACTTCCTTTCCGCGTTCAAGGATGATTACTTTAAGCTCAGGATTTTTTTCTGCAGCATTGATTGCCGTAAAAAATCCCGCCGCGCCGCCACCAATTATTATAACATCTGCCTGTTTCAAGCTAGTACTTTTTCTTCTGCAAAACTTTCGCAGAGGGCGATGGTTTCTTTTACATCTTCAAGAGTAGTTCGCGGGTTTATCAAACACATTCTTAAAACTACTTGTTGGTTAAGCACTGTGGTTACAAGCAAAGCCTGTTTAGAATCTACAACATTCTGTGAAATTCTTTGGTTCAGCGCATCTAACTTTTTCTCTGAAAGTTTGTTGCCAATCGGATTATATCTGAAATTAATTACCGCTAAAGTAGCTGGAGAAATAACTTCCCAATTGGAGCTTTTACGAAGAAATGCTTCGGTAGCCTCTGCCAGTTTCACGTTATAAGTTATCGCCTTTCGAAATTCTTCCATTCCAAAGGTTTTTACTGACATGTAAAACTTCAATGCGCGGAAACGGCGTGTTAATTCGATGCCGTGATCATAAAAGTTTATTTCGGAAGTATTTCCTTCAATATCGCGCAGATATTCAGGTTTTTCGGTAAAAGTCCCTTTTAGCCATTTGTGGTTTTTAACCAACAAACAACCAATTTCATAAGGCTGAAAAAACCACTTGTGAGGGTCAATGGTAAGTGAATCTGCTTTTTCAATTCCTTTTAAGAGTTGCTTTCCATTTTCAGCAAGAATAGCAAAACCGCCATAAGCGCCGTCAATATGAAACCAAATATCTTCTTTTTTACAGATTTTCGCAATATCGGAAAGCGGATCAACCGTTCCCGTATTTGTAGTTCCGGCAGTTGCAATCAAACAAAAAGGTTGCAAACCTTCCAAACGATCTTTTGCAATAGCGTTCTTTAATTTATTAAGTGAAAACTTAAACTCGCCATCAGTTGGAATTATGCGAATTTGCTCTTTTCGAAAACCAAGTACGCGAATGGCTTTTATGTTTGAAGAATGCGCTTGGTCTGAAAGATAGATAATAGCTTTACTGAAATCGTCGCCACATTTTACAGTTCGCGCAGTAACCAATGCGGTTAAATTCGCCATTGAACCGCCACTGGTAAAAATTCCACCCCCTTTTTTCTGCGGAAAACCGAACATTTTAAGAAGCCAGTTCATCGTTACGATTTCCATCTCGGCAGCAGCCGGAGAAGCCTGCCAGCCTCCAGAAAATATGTTAAAGCCAGAAGCCAAGCCATCTGCCATCGCACTGATATAGTTACTGGGACCTGGAACAAAAGAATAGGATTTTGGGTGCGAAACGATATTGCTTTTGGTCATCACTTCGTCCAGAATAAAATTTAAAACTTTTTGTGGGTCGCTTGGTTTTTCGGGAGCATCCTCAAGAAACAATTCTTCCATTTCCCCTCTTGATCCCGAGACTACAGGCAGTTTTTCATTTTGGGTTGCAAAGTGTTCCACAATAGCGTCAACTACTTTATACCCATAGCTTTTCATTTCTTCATTACTCAATTCCAGCGTAGCTTTATTTTGAATTTTCACGTGTTTGTTTTTTGATTTTTTTGAAAGTGCAAAATTACGGTTTTAACAAAGGAATTAAGGGGTTTAAACCAATAAAAAATGCCTTGACGAAAAGCCAAGGCATTTTGAAACTAATATGTCCGTTCGATCGAAGTTGAGAACTTTTAGCCAGTAAAAAAAGTCTATACTATTATAGACCAGGTACTTAAGCTATTCAACAATCATTTTCTTTGTAACGGTTTGCGCGTCATTACTGAAATTTACAAAGTACAAGCCTGAAGGAAGATTGACTGATAGTGTTTGTTGGCCTTCGGAAATATTTTCCGAAGAAATCAAACGACCCTGAACTCCATAAATTTCAACTTTTTCAAATGAAAATATGTTGTTGAAATTGATTTCCCAATTTGTTGGGTTCGGATAAAAACTAAAATTTTCAATAGCATTCTGAGTAACTCCCAAGATGCCGCACAAGAATGGATCAAAAGTTACTTCGCCTAAAGTAGGGTCGTCCACGCTGTGAAAAATAACATCTTCAACCTGCGCAGGTGTACTTTGTTGGCCTTCAATCCAGCAGTTATTTTTAGCTGAAATTGTATTGGCTGTATTATTGTAAAGTGCATAAACTTGTCCGCCGTTTTCATTTTCAGAAAATACATTTCCGCCAGGGTTGCCCGCGTCATCACCAAGATTTATTGCGGCCGAACCTTGCATTGTAATCCCCCAAAGGTTTCTGCGTATTTCATTTCCAGAAACAATAACAGCATTAGTTGCTGTTGAACTGTTTAGGTTAATCCCGCTTCCACCAAGGTTAGGATCACCCTGAATATTATTATCTTCAATGATATTGTTCGTGATTTCTACTGAATCGTTTACACCAAGGATTGTAATTCCGTAGCGATTGCCGCGAATAGTGTTACCACTTATAACTGCATTAATATTTCCGCCTACAAAATTGGCAATGGCGATTCCCCCAGCTTGATCTAATGTTTGATCACCAATAATTGTATTTTGGATAATTTGTAATGGCTCATTTGCCAAGGTTGTGCCCAAATTTATTTGAGGACGGTTGCTATTGGATTGGTTATTACCCTCAATTGTATTATTAAAAATATATGCCGAAACTGCAGAATTTGCAGCAGAACCAATGGCAGGATTTTCGTTTAACGTAATTGTATTATTTGTAATTTGAGGTAAACCACGCGAAAGTTGAATAACCGCACTAGTAGTAGCACCAGAAACATTATTTGTAATAGTACAATTATCAATTGAAAAAATCTCGGTCAACACCCGAAGTCCGCCACCGTATTCAATGGTTGCGTTATTGATATCAATTTCTGAAAACTCTTCAAAACGGAAGCCTTCATAGGGTGTGTTCACATCTAATGCCGTAATTGTTACTGCGTTGGAATCTACCGTAAATGCACCAAAAACAGTAATCAATTTATCGGCGTCAATGGAAAGGGTTAAATCTGAATCGATAATAACTGTATCATTTTCCGCAATGGTTAAATTACCCAAAAGCGTATAATCACTTCCAGTTATCGTGATGGTTGTTGGGCTTGCTGCGGCAATATCGTCAAGCGTCCAAGTTACACCTGTGTTTGGGGTTGTGTAATCCTGCGCAATAGCAAGTGCACAAGTTAAAAGAGTTAAGAAAGTAGTAACGATAATTTTTTTCATTTGTATATTTTTTAAGTCGCAAAAGTAGGAATATGTGCTTAGTCAAAAAAGCTATTTTAGTTGTTTTACATATTTCCAAAAGAAGTAACTTTGAAAAATGGTATTATATATATTGATAATTTTGTTTATCATTAGTCCGTTTTTTCCAGCAACCCGGAATCCGCATTGGTTTTTCAGGACTGCCGATTTTGTAAGGATTCAATCACTATTCATCCAATTTATTTTATTGGGGCTGTTTCTTTATTTTGAAAAAGACTACACAGTATTTAGCTGGATACTTCTTGTAGCTTTATCTGCGTCCATCCTTTATCAACTTTATAAAGTATTCCCTTACAGTTCACTTTTTCCACGAAGAAGATCGCACGCTACAAGTGACGGCCACGTTTCCATTTTAGCCGGAAATGTACTTCAGACCAATTCCTGCTATCCCGATTTTTTAAATGAAATAAAACGTTTTGACCCAGATTTGGTATTGGCAATGGAAACCAACAAGAACTGGGAAAACTGTCTTTCAGAAATTGAAGATGATTATCCTTTTACTGTAAAAGTACCTCTTGAAAATTTTTATGGAATGCATTTATATTCTAAAAAAGAATTAGAAAATGTTGAAGTAAAATATCAGATTGAAGACGATAAGCCATCCATCTTTTTCGATTTTCCCGTTGAGGGAAATCCTCCCATCTTTTTCTGTTGTCTGCATCCCGCGCCACCAAGCCCAACCGAAAACGAAACTTCAAAAGAGCGTGATGCCGAATTGATGCTCACTGGAAAAAGAATCAGAAAACTTGATAAACCCACTGTTGTTTGTGGTGATATGAACGATGTAGTTTGGAGCCGAACAACTCGTCTTTTCAAAAAAATGACCGGTATGATTGACCCTCGTGTGGGCCGCGGTTTTTTTGCTACCTATAATGCAAATCATTTCTTTTTGCGTTTTCCGTTAGATCATCTTTTCCACACACGCGATTTATATGTTGGGGAAATGGTACGTTCCAAAAACTTTGGTAGCGATCATTTTGCGATGTATTATGAAATTCACCATAAAAAAAAGGTCCAAACTCCAAAAAATCCGAAACTAAATGGGGATGATAAAGAGGAGGTTGAGGAGTTGATAGAAGAAGGAAAGAATAGCAAATAGAAAGTACAGGCCCTTCGGTTGCGCTCAGGATAAACTTCGAGACTCAAATTTTTTGAAAACAAAAAAAGCTTCCCGATTATGGGAAGCTTTTAACTTGTACAGGCGGAGACCCCGAAGCGTCGGGGGAACTCTCACGTTACAAACTTTTTAAAACAAAAAAAGCCCCTCATTGCTGAAGAGCTTTCTGCTTTTGTACAGGCGGAGACCCCGAAGCGTCGGGGGAACTCTCACATTAAAACATTTTTAAAAACAAAAAAAGCCCCTCATTTCTGAAGAGCTTTCTACTTTTGTACAGGCGGAGACCCCGAAGCGTCGGGGGAACTCTCACATTAAAACATTTTTAAAAACAAAAAAAACTCCTCATCTCTGAAGAGCTTTCTACTTTTGTACAGGCGGAGAGACTCGAACTCTCACACCTCACGGCACTAGATCCTAAGTCTAGCGTGTCTACCAATTCCACCACGCCTGCATTAAAAATCCTTTACAACACTTAGGACATATTGTAAAAGGAGTGCAAATATAAATAATACTTCTAAATGATTGCCAACTTATTCTGAAATTTTTTAAAGCTTTTTATTTTCGGAGCCACATTTTCACTTTTGGAAATACATAATCACCCGAAATGTCACTAAAACCCATCCATTGCAAGAGAGGAAGTCCTATATAATTTCCACTCTCAAATTGTTCTTTAAGCCATTTGGCATCCCCTTTATAACCATTTTCGTGAAAAACAATTTCAGTAGCTAAACCAATTTCTTGAGCAGCAGCATAAGACCACAGTAAAACAGCCATTTCATCACCCGCTTTTGATTCGTTGTTTTCGGTAACATTATCATTTATAATACCTCGTTCTTGGGAAGGTGTTACAGCAATATGTCCTGCCTCGTGCAGCAAATCACCAGGATATTTTAATTTTTGTAAATCAATTTGCAACGCCCCATTTCTAATTTGTAAACCAGGTAAAAAGGTGTCAACTCCAATTTGAGTCAAATTATAAATAACACCTATTTCTTCCAAAAAGGTAAAAATCTTATCTAAAATTAACTCGTTCTCAGGTCCCTCTTTCATTAAAGTTCTTTTTGTAATTGTGCTATCATTTCTTTGGCAGTTTCAGTTTCCATCAATTTCAAATGCTCGATCATTTGCAATTTTGTTTCGTCAGAATAGTCAGGTTTTGCGCTTTCAATTTCAAAATTATAGCCACATTCCAAAAATAAAGCATCAGACCAATCATTCCGAAGACAGTCCATTACCAGATGGATTCTATCGGTGTTTCCTTCATTACAGACGCTATGTGAAAGATTAAAATTACCATACCAACATGTTCCAGGAAGCATTTTCACCTCATCGGAATCTATAAAAAAATGAACTCTTTCATTTGTAGTAATAGGAATGTGAATTCTGAAAACACCATCTTCATAACCCAAATTATAATCGGTATGTTCTTTAATAATACTACCCGGCTTCAAATTCAGTAACCGAATGGATTCCTTTTCACACTTAAAAGAATCAATAATTTCTTTAAAATAGGTGCATTTCTTTAGCAATTGGGTGTCTTTAAATTTTTGGTCTTGTTGCGGGAGGGCGAAAATATTGTCAATCTCACCATTTTGAGAATGCAACGCAATAGAAGTCCATTCGCCAGAATAATCATTTTTATTGAAGTGGGAAGTGAAATTATATTTTTTGCAAACTTCCAAATCGCACAATAGTTTTTCTTCCGAAAATTGAAAAGGCAATTTTAAAAAAGCATTTCGCATAAAAATGAAAGCATTGGTTCAGCCTACAAATTACTGCATTTTTAGTACTTTTAGAAAAAATTATTATTTACAATGAAAAGTGCAAAACCTTATATTGAAAAAAACAAACAACGTTTTATAGACGAGTTAGTAGAGCTTTTAAAAATTCCTTCCATCAGCGCTGATTCTGCCTATAAAAAAAACGTTTTAAATACAGCTGAAGCTGTAAAAAACCAACTTGAAAAAGCGGGTTGCGATAAAGTAGAAATCTGCGAAACTCCGGGTTATCCTATCGTTTACGGCGAAAAGATGATTGATGAAAAATTACCAACAATTTTGGTTTATGGACATTATGACGTGCAACCACCAGATCCATTAGATTTATGGAACAGTCCGCCGTTTGAACCAGTTATTAAAAAAACAGAATTACATCCCGAAGGTGCAATCTTTGCCCGCGGAAGTTGTGACGATAAAGGCCAAATGTATATGCACGTAAAGGCTTTGGAATATATGACACAGACCGATCAATTGCCCTGCAACGTAAAATTTATGATTGAAGGCGAAGAAGAAGTGGGTAGCAGCAGCTTGGAATGGTTTGTAAGTAGAAACCGTGAAAAGCTGTCAAACGATGTTATACTAATTAGCGATACAGGAATGATTGCCCCCGATACGCCTTCAATAACAACTGGTCTTCGTGGCTTGAGTTATGTGGAAGTTGAAGTAACAGGCCCTAATAGAGATCTGCACAGTGGTCTTTACGGTGGAGCTGTTGCAAACCCCATAAACATTTTAACTAAGATGATTGCGTCTCTTCACGATGACGATAATCACATTACCATTCCAGGATTTTATGACGATGTAGAAAATCTTTCAAAGGAAGAGCGCGCAAAGATGGCGGAGGCACCTTTCAACCTTGAAAATTATGAAAAGTCAATAGGTATTAATTCAGTTTACGGCGAAAAAGGCTACTCAACCAATGAACGTAATTCCATTAGACCAACTTTGGACGTAAATGGAATCTGGGGCGGATACATTGGTGAAGGTGCCAAAACAGTTATTGCTAGTAGCGCATTTGCAAAAATAAGTATGCGTTTGGTGCCAAACCAAGATTGGAGAAAAATTACCGAGCTTTTCAAAAATCACTTTGAAAGTATTGCTCCAAAAGGCGTTACTGTAAAAGTAAAACCACATCACGGCGGACAAGCTTACGTAACGCCAATTGATAGTTTAGGCTACAAAGCCGCTGAAAAAGCATACGAAGAAACCTTCGGAAAAACACCAATTCCCCAACGAAGTGGTGGAAGTATTCCAATTGTAGCGCTATTTGAAAAAGAATTAAATAGCAAAACCATTTTGATGGGTTTTGGTCTGGACAGCGATGCCATCCACTCACCCAATGAACATTTTGGAATATGGAACTATTTAAAAGGAATTGAAACCATTCCGCAGTTTTATCATTTTTTTACTGAATTGAGTAAATAAATAATTAGTAAGGCTGAGAAATATGAGCTTCACAAAACTGGCCCACTTTCTTTCTCAGCCTTATCCTTTTTATTATCGGGGAAAGACTTTAGCTGTTATCTCCTTCCTTATTTTTGCCATTACCTTTCTCTTCAATTATCTTTTTCAACCTTTTCAGGTAACACTTTCGGAGCACCGTATGGGCTATGAATGGATTTGTGTAGTTCACGCTTTAATCCCTTCCCTTTTATTTTTCTTTCTTTTTTCATTGATTCAAAGAATTAACTCTATTGATGAAAAGTGGCAAGTAAAAGAAGAAGTTTTAGTAATACTAAGCTACTTAATTCTCGTGGGGATTTTCAATTTCCTAGTGCGCGACCTAATTTATAACAATCCAAATAATTGGTCTGTGCACCATTTTTGGGTGGAGCTAAAAAATACGCTCCTCGCCGGCATTTTGTTCATCTTTATTTTTATTCCTTTCAATTTTAAAAGGCTTCACGATCGTTACCAAGAAAAGTCGGTACGATTAATCCCTCTTCACCCTCTATTTAAATCTTCGGAAAATGAAAATACAATTCCTATAATTACGCAATTGAAAGTCGATGATTTTAAATTGGAAATTAATCACTTCCTCTTTGCCAAATCTGAAAAAAATTATGTGGAAATCTACCTAGAACGTGAAAATAATATTCAGAGATTGGTAAAACGAATCACCATGTCTGAATTGGAAAACCAATTGAAACCCATTTATTTTGTGGCTAAAACCCACCGTTCGTATTTATTGAATTTAAAAAAGATTGAAAACATCTCCGGAAATGCCCAAGGATATCAATTAAAATTGAAAAATTTTGAAAGCCCTATTCCAGTTTCTCGCAATAAAATTTCTTCTTTTGAAGAAAAAATGAAGGTTTTGAACCCTCATTCTTGACGCTTGTCCCAAAAGCTTGCTATTCATCCCAAGCCATCTATAACCTCAACTTTCAGCCCTAAGTTTACTGAAAATTAAACTGAGTTTTATGGAACAAGCTAAAATAGCATTACACCTTGCCTGGGCAGTTTTTCTTATTGTTTGGACAATAGGAGCATTTCAAACTAAAAAAGCAAGCCAAAAAGAACCGTTTTTAAAGCGTTTTTTATGGTATTGGTTTCCGCTAATTGTAGCAGGTTTACTTTTAGGCCCTACTGAATGGTTTATGGGTATGTGGATTCGAGAAAATTTTGTGGAGCACACCGACTTAGTAGGGATTATTGGCGCAAGTATAGCGTGGTTGGGAACGTTGCTTGCGTGTTGGTCGCGTTATCTACTCGGAAAAAACTGGAGTGTTTCAGTGCAATTGAAAAAGGACCATGAACTCATAAAAAAAGGACCTTATAAAATTATTCGACACCCCATATACACTGCAATTTTACTGTTGTTTTTGGGTAATGTAATTATTGTGGGCGATTATCGCGGAATCTTAGCGATACTCATAGTATTTATTTCCCTTTGGAGAAAATTGAAATTGGAAGAGCAATGGCTTACTGAATATTTCGGGGAAACCTACGTAAATTACAAGGCAAAAAGTAAAGCGTTGTTCCCTGGGATTTTATGATTTTTACATGAGTTCTCTCACGAAACATCGGGAGAGAACTCATGTGAATTATTATACCTTCTTCACAAAATCAGTAATTAGTACTATCTGCTGGCCATCTACTTTGCCTTCAATATATTTTTCATTTTCGTGATCGAGAGAAATTCTGCGCACGGCTGTTCCCTGTTTGGCAACCATACTGCTACCTTTCACTTTTAAATCTTTTATAAGAACTACGGAATCTCCTGCTTCCAAAATAACACCGTTACTATCGCGATGAATAATAGCTTCTGCTTGACTTTCTGCAACACCAGCCTTTGCCCATTCTTTAGTTTCATCTTCCAGATACATCATATCTAGTAAATCCTGTGGCCAGCCTTCGGCTTTTAAACGGGTCAGCATACGCCATGCCATAACCTGCACTGCAGGAACTGTGCTCCACATACTATCATTTAAACAACGCCAGTGATTAGCATCTACTTTTTCAGGATATTCAATTTGTTCTTTACAAGTGTTGCAAACCCAAATGCTAGTTTCAGCCACATCTGTTGGGGAATTAGGCACTTCATAAACGCTCAGATTTTCTTCTGAACCGCAAAGTTCACATGTATTACCGCTACGTTCCTGTAGTTCTTTTTCTGAATTCATTTTTTAAAATTTATACTCCGTTGCCAATGCTTTGGAGAATGAGGATGTAAAGATAGCCGATTCAATTAAAACGTCCATTTGGAATTTGGTATTAAATACTTTCAAAATTTTTAAACCTCTACACTTGTAGAATTAAAATATTTATTCTACGTTTGTAGAACAGTAATTAAAACTTCAAGTATGGCTTTGTCTAATTCCGAAGAACAATTGATGCAGATTTTGTGGAAACAGGAACGCGCCTTTATGAAAGATTTGATAGAAGCATATCCAGAGCCAAGGCCTGCAACTACCACCGTAGCAACGCTTTTAAAACGAATGCAGGACAAGAATTTTGTAGATTACAAACAACTTGGGCGTTCGCGTGAATATTTTCCATTGGTGAAAAAGAAAGATTACTTTTCAAAACACGTAAATGGGTTGATTAAAAATTTCTTCAATAATAGCCCTTCGCAGTTTGCTTCATTTTTTACCGAAGAAACCAATCTTTCCAAAAAAGAACTTGAAGAGCTAAAAGCATTGATAGATTCAGAAATTAAAAAGAAGTGATTATGGAAATGTACATTTTAAAATCCGCTGCCTGTCTCGCTCTGTTTTTCACTTTTTACAAACTGTTTTTGGAAAACACTTCCATTCACAATTTTAAGCGTTTTTATTTATTTGGGAGCTTATTGGCATCCTTCTTAATTCCGTTAATAACGTTTACAACTTACGTAGAAACTTCGGCATTTATTGCAGCTTATACAGAAGGAACTCCACAACTTATTTTTAGTGAAACTGAACAAGCCATCAATTACTGGCACTATGTTTTATGGACGGTTTACGGCCTGGGAGTTTTATTTTTCAGTTTGAAATTTTTCAGGAATCTTTTCGGATTAATTCAACAAATACGAAAGAACCCGAAGTACCGAAACAACAGTTTTATAAATGTTCTTTTAAAGGAAACTGTAATTCCACACACTTTTTTAAACTATATATTTCTGAATAAGGCACAATTTGAAAACCACGAAATTCCTGCGGAAGTTATGCTTCACGAAGAAGCACATGCAAGGCAAAAACACAGTTTGGATGTGATTTTTGTTGAAATTTTACAGATTTTGTTTTGGTTCAATCCCTTGCTTTATTTTCTAAAAAGAAGCGTTAAACTAAACCATGAATTTTTGGCAGACCGCGCCGTTTTGAAAGCTGGCGTAGAAACTTCAGTCTATCAAAAAATATTATTGGCATTCTCATCAAATGCTGTTACGCCTTCACTGGCACATTCAATCAATTATTCATCCATCAAAAAACGATTTACAGTTATGAAAACACACACCTCAAAGAGAGCCATTTGGCTTCGAAGTCTTTTGCTACTACCATTATTATCAGTCTTGATTTATGGGTTTAGCACGAAAGAAGTTGTAAAAAAGGAAATTCAATCAGAGATTGTTCAACAAAAAGCCACTGAAGCAGAGCTTGCTGAATACAACAAACTGGCAAAAAAATACAACGCAGTGGACATTGAAAAACGAATCATAAAAAAGAATGATTTGGAACGGCTGGAAATAATTTATAAAAAAATGACCGATGCGCAAAAGTCAAATGCGGAACCTTTTCCTGAATGTATTCCGCCACCGCCGCCAGCTCCAAAAGTGAAGAAAGGTAAGGAAAGCGACATTCCACCGCCACCGCTGCCAGCTCCTAAAGTACCTTCAGCAGAAAACGGAAATTTATATACGCCAGCCTAAGCACCTCCCGTTCCAAATTTAGATCCTGTGGAATATATAAAGGAATTAGGGAAACGCGGAGCAACTTTTTATATAGGCCCGCATAAATACAGTACAGATGAGGCGATTGAATTGGTGCGGAAAAGTAAAGAAGCTACCATTGATGTCAGCAAATACCCAGATGTACATTTGGGCGGTTGTTAACTTTAAGTGTTTAGTTCTTGACTGCACTTCGACTGCGCTCAGTGTGCCACGCTCGAATGAATAAAAAAATGGTTCCAAACTTTAAATTTGGAACCATTTTTCCTTTATTAGAATTTTTTAAAGTTTATTCCAGGTATCGTTCAAAACATTAACATCTGGCAACATTTTGTTGGGGTCCAAAACCACACGCTGCACTTGTTTGGTAGTTTTTAAGAGGTGTTCCCAGCTATTGCCGCGCTGCCAAATTTCAACTGGAAGCAGAATATTTTCGGTTGTTTTGTCAACATAAGTCACTTGAAGTTGAACAGGCATCGGGATCTGTCCATCATTTTCAAGCGTAATTAGGTAGTTTCCCGAATATGGTTTCACGTCTGTTATACCCAAATCTATGTTTCCATTGCCGTAAAACCAACCTTTCCAAAACCACGATAAATCTTCACCTGCAACATTTTCTATATGGTTAAAAAAATCATTCGGTTGCGGATGTTTAAATGCCCAAGTATGAATATAGCTTTTAAAGGCATTATCAAAACGTTCTGGCCCGAGAATATATTCGCGAAGCAAATAAAGTCCAATTGCAGGTTTATAATAGGCGGTATAAGCAAGATTTCGTGAATTTGCAACGTCAGGATATGTATCGATCCCCTCCCTGTTTTCATTGGTGAGATATTGCACCAAATTGCGCGGAGCATCTTGGTTTGAAACAAACTCGCCATTATTAAATGCTGCCGAACTATAATGGTTTATAAAAGTATTAAAACCTTCGTCCATCCAAGGGTAGCGACGCTCATTGCTGCCAACGATCATAGGGAACCAGTTGTGTCCAAATTCGTGATCGGTAACGTCCCAAAGATCTGCAGACCCCCTATTTTTATATTCGCAAAAACTAACCCCAGGATATTCCATTCCGCCAACACTGGCGGCTACATTTATAGCATTTGGATAAGGGTATGAAAAATAGGTTTTAGAATAAAATTCTATGGATGCTTTTGTAAATTCAGTAGAACGTGACCAGGCTATTTCTCCATCACTTTCTTTAGGATATACAGATTGTGCTAATGCAGTTTTCCCTTCTGGAAGGTTAATTTTTGCAGCGTCCCAAATAAATGCTTTTGAAGACGCCCAAGCTACATCGCGCGTATTTTGCATTTTAAAGTGCCAAGTAACCATTCCATTATTTTTTGTATGAGTGGCTGGTTTACCTACCTCTTCAGGGGTTATAATGTAAACTGTTTTATCGCTTTTAGCTGCAGCTGCCAAACGCTCTTGTTGCGTTTTAGTCAACACTTCTTTTGGATTTTCCAAGGTACCAGAACAAATTACTGTTTGATCAGCTGGAGCAGTAATTTTCACATCGTAATTTCCATATTCGCAATAGAATTCACCTGCTCCCAGATAAGGATCGGTATTCCAACCAACAACATCGTCAAAAACGCAAACTCTCGGGTACCATTGTGCAATGGCGTAAATGGTTCCGTCTTTAACATCAAGTCTCCCCATCCGGTCCATTCCTTCAACGGGAACTTTAAATTTGAAATTCATTTTTATATCAACTTCGCCACCTTTTGCAGCCAAAGGTTTATCTAGCCAAACCTGCATACGGGTATCTGTGATTAAATATTTTGAAGAAGTGCCTGTTTTAGTTTTTGCTGAAACATTACTCAATTCAAAACCGCCTTCTACATCACCATTGTAACGGTTTCCCTGAACGGGTGTTGTGAGCGTTCCACGTGAATTTTCAGTGAAACGATCTTGTTCCAAATAAAGCCAAACAAACTCTAAAGCCTCTGGACTGTTGTTTGTGTAGCGAATGGTTACATTTCCAGAAACGGTATGGTTGATATCATCTAAGGTTGCTTCCAAATTGTAGTCTGCAGAATTCTGCCAATACTCTGGTCCCGGTTTTCCCGAGGCTGAACGGTAGACATTTCCTTGTCTGTATGAAAAGTTATCGAAAAGATTTTGGTTGTCTGGGACTACTTCCTGCGCTGAAATTACTACAGAAAAAGTGAAAAGGAGCAGCGAAAAAAGAAAGCTGCTTTTTGAGTATGTCATTTTTTATTAATTAAGGAGAGATTGCGAAGTTAATAAATGAGATGTAAAAATCTTGTTAAAACAATTGGTCATTCAAAGTTGGATTCAATTAGAAATAGAAGTCAATTATATTTAATGTAGTGGATCTTGATTTGAATTTGTGGGAATCAATCTTTTCACCAATTTGCCTACAGAAAGACCTTGTACTAATATGGAAAATACCACGACCACATATGTTATTACTAAAAATAATTCGCGATGCATTACTTCGGTAAGCCCAAGAGCTAATGCAATTGAAATACCTCCGCGGAGGCCAGCCCAAGTCATAATTTTTGCGGTATGGGGAACAAAATTCAACTTCCTTTTAAAGAAATTTACGGGTAAAAGTATAGACGTATATCGACTAAACAGTACCACAGGAATAGCGAGTAGCCCTGCTAAAATATAGATTCCCTTAAACTCCAGCGCAAGCATTTCCATACCAATCAAAACGAACAAGATGGTATTGAGAAGAATATCAATAAGCTCCCAAAATTTGTCTACATAGGATTCTGTTAATTCGCTCATGGCTCCTTGCCTAACAATATCGTTACCAATAAAAAGACCTGCTGTTACCATTGCCAACGGAGCAGAAACATGAAGGCGCTCAGCTAAAACTGTTCCGGCCATTACTGCTGCCAAAGTAATTATAACCTCAATATCATAATCATTGATTGTTTTTAAAAGGCGGTATGTAATCCACCCCAAAAGCAAGCCGAGAGCTATTCCACCAATTACCTCAATTCCAAATAATTTTAAAACCCCTAGCGTGCTTACTTCGTCAACACCCAAGTTTGCAACTTCAAAAATGGTAAGAAAAACCACGACGCCTACACCGTCATTAAAGAGAGATTCGCCTACTATCTTTGCTTCTAGATTTTTTGGCACTTTAGCTTTTTTCATAATTCCCAATACTGCTATTGGATCTGTAGGAGATATTAAAGCACCAAAAAGAATACAATAAAGATATTCCACCTCTAAGCCTGTAAGTTTCAACAGCATATAGAGAAAGGTACCGACCAAAAAAGTGGATAATAACACTCCCAGCGTAGAAAAAACCAAAATTGGCCAGCGTTGCACCTTCAATTGTTCAAAATTTGTATGGAGCGCGCCTGCAAAAAGAAGAAAACTTAGCATTATATCCAGAAGTGCTGTCCGGAAATCTATTTTGGTAATTATATATTTTTCGGCATTTAATAGAGTTGGATTAATATAACTAAGCGCGAAAACACCGAAGGTAAAAACTATGGTTATCAGCATAAGCCCAATGGTATTGGGCAGTTTTAAAAACCGTACATTTATGTAACCGAATGTAGCGGCAAGTGTAATTATTATGGTGATAATCAGAAAGTAATCCAAAGCATATAATTTGTTTAAATATACCTTTAAAATTACAGAATTTATAAATAAAAAAAGCTCCAAGTAAACTTGGAGCTTTGTTGTAGCGGGAACAGGACTCGAACCTGTGACCTTCGGGTTATGAGTGTTTGATACTCGTACATCATATTAATACAAATATGCTGATATACAATGTATTAAGCGACGTTCAATATTTTTTGATATCAATTAATAACAAACAAAACTAGCAAATGTTGTACCTATGTTGTACCTAAAATGATTATCTTTATAATCTAATAATTTTAATATGGCAACGGTAAGAGTAGTTTTGAGAAAAAAAAAGAATAAAGCTGGTCGATTCCCTATTGCCATACGGATAACTAAAGACCGCAAAAGTTCTTTCCTAAATACGGGACAATATATAGATGAAAAATTTTGGGACGAAAAAAATCGTAACGTGCGGAAGTCCCATCCTAACTCAAAGGTGCTTAACAATTTTATTGTCAGCAAAGTTGCAGAAGCTAATGATAAGGTTTTGAAATCTGAAATGAAACCAGAGTATGAATCAGTAGCAGAAATTAGGAATAAGATAGTAGAAAAGAAGGGATTCGATTTCTTTATTGTTGCTAATATGCATCTTCAAAATCTTAAAAACAGAAACAAACATCATCAATATGATACTGAGTTTGGCCGTTTAAAAAAGTTCAAGGAATTTTTAGGTAAGGATGTGCTTCCTTTCAATAAATTAAATGTTGCCTTACTTAAGAAATTTGAAACCTATTTATTGCACAGCAAAAAGCTTTCTCCAAGAACGGTTGTAAACTACCTTATTTTAATCAGAACAATCTATAATCTTGCTATTGCAGAATCTATCACGGACAGAGGACTATATCCTTTTGGCAAAGGTAAAATGACCATTAGAATTCCTGAATCTCAAAAAATTGGCTTTACAGCTAATGAAATACAAAAGTTTGAAAATGCCAAAGATATTACAGAAGCCCAACAAAAGGCAATCCATATATGGCTTATCAGTTTTTATTTTGCTGGTATTCGAGTTGGTGATGTCCTTCAGTTGAAGTGGGCGGATTTTAACGATGGTAGATTACTTTATCGTATGAACAAAAACAGCAAATTGGTTTCACTCAAAGTACCCGATAAGGCTATTGAAATTTTTGATAATTATAAGGATGATTCAGAAAGCAATGGTTTGGTGTTTCCTCAACTAAAACATATAGACCTTAATGACACAGAAGAAGTTTCAAAAAGGACACAATCTATTACCCGAAATCTAAATAGAAGATTAAAGATTGCTGTAAAGCAATTAGGTATAAAGAAAAACATCAGTATGCACATTGCAAGACATAGTTTCGGAAATATTTCTGGGGATAAAATCCCGATTCAGATGTTGCAAAAACTATATCGCCATTCTTCAGTAACTACAACCATACGTTACCAAGCTAACTTTATTCATAAAGATACTGATGATGCGTTGGATAGTGTTATAAACTTTTAGAGACGTTTATTTACGGCAATACATAGAAAAAAAAATCTGACAGACCAAATGTCTTATTTAGATGAAAAAATTAAAAACCTGGGCAAAAAAACTAAAGCAGCAATTAATTATGTTGCATTTGGCCTACAAAGACAGAAGAACACCTTGGTACGCTAAAGTGCTGATTTTTGTCATAATTGCTTATGCGCTAAGCCCCATCGACCTGATTCCTGATTTCATTCCGATAATTGGATATCTCGATGATCTAATTCTATTACCAATTGGTATTTATTTCGCCGTAAGGCTAATCCCTGAAAATGTAAAAGCGGAGTGCTCGATTAAAGCTGCTCTGCTTCTTTCTTTAGTACGATCGAGGCTTGTTCGTGGGTAATTCCGGCATCTATATTGCCCAAGGCCTTGGAATTTTCAATTACAAAAAGCAGAGCAGCTTTAACGCTCAATTGATGTATGAGCTCTAAGCCTTTTTTGGCGGCTTTCATTGAATATTCACTACTATCGACGGCGATTAAAATTTTCTTGTAGGCCATATCCCTTAATTTTTGCATTTACGAGTCATTATTAATGCTTCATTTGACTTTTGGTTTTGGGAACGAAAAATAACATAAACAGAAATACTAAGATACTCATTATTGCGGTAAGCAAAAAGGTGACCGATGCCCCGTAAAATGTCCATAACAATCCTGCGAACGCACTAGCGATCATCAGGGCGATGCTCTGCAAGGCGACAAAAAGCCCCATTGCTGTACCCACTTCTTCGTTTTTGACCAGACTTGCCACCCACGCTTTCGAAATGCCCTCGGTAGCTGCCATATAAATTCCGTAAATTCCAAAAAGCACATAAAAAAGCGAATTGGTGCTGGCCTCTGCCATTCCGAAGTAAATGCCGGAAAAAAGAATCAAACCGAAAAGGAATATTTTCTTTATACCGATACGGTCTGCCAATATGCCCAAAGGAAATGCGGCAAGTGCATAGATCAGGTTATAAAAGATATAGACCGTGAGCACATTGTTCTCGCTTCCCGTTGCTTCATTTACTTTTAGCAATAACAGCATATCCGAACTGTTGAAAAGGGCAAACGCGATAAGCCCGATAATCAACTTTTTGTAGGTGGGCGGTGCAACTTTCCAATAGTTGAAGAAAGAAAAAAAACCCGGTGACTTTTTTTCCGTTTTGGCAATTAATGGTTTTTCTTTGATAAAGTAGGTAATACCTACCGAGATAATCCCTGGAACAAAAGCGATATAAAAAAGCCAACGTAATTGCCCAGGATAAAAATATAAAAATAATAGAGCAAGTGCTGGACCAAATACCGCGCCCAGGGTGTCCCAACCTCTATGAAAACTGAATACCTGTCCTTTGGTTTCCAATGTAGCCTCTCCCGAAAGTAGCGCATCCCTTGGGGCGGTACGAAAACCTTTCCCCAGACGATCGGTAGTCCGTGATAAGAATATCCATACCGGAAATGTGAAAATGGCCATCATCGGTTTGGCAAGTGCGCTTAAAAAATAGCCCATCCGTACAAAAGGCATCCGCTTGCCCAGCCTATCGCTGCAATTGCCAAAATAACCTTTGCTCAACCCTGCGGTAGCTTCCGCAAGCCCTTCGAGCACTCCTATCAAAAATATTGAAAAACCGATGTTTTGCAGATAAACCGGAATAATGGGATACAGCATTTCGCTTGCGATATCCGCAAACATACTTACCAAAGAAAGTATCCAGACTAATCGGGTTATATTTTTAAACATTCAATTTGTGAATTATCTTTTAATTTTTCAGTTCGATCTCACTTTTTACCAATACTATTTTTGTTTCTTCAAGTAATTCTTTTTGATGTTGCAAAAAATTATTGATTCTTTCTTCTGTATCGGTTAATTCCACGACGTGGGGATGTTTAAAATGTCTTGTTTCACTTACACCCCAATGGATTTTTCCTTTTTCAAAATAGCCCTTGCTCACGTTAAAGTTGAGTGCTTGGGCCAAGTCGAAAGCTTTGGCTTTTTTTATCAGTTCGGAAGCAAAATCGCCTGCTTTCAACCTGTTCCAAAAAGAAAGGTTTTTTATTTTTTGACCGTATTCAAAGTAAATCCTAATAGTTATATGATTTTTCATTTATTATGGTTTTTATTTCTTCTATTTTTAATATCTGCTAACTGAAGTCCCTTTTCACGAGTATAGACTGGGTGTTTTGGGCTTCCTATAATTTGGGAAGAATAGACTCCTGAATGACCTGAAAACAAATATGCCGTACTACAAGCCAATGCAATAAACACCCCTGATTCGATCCCGAACAGTTCAATTCCCATAACCGTACAGGCGATAGGTGTATTGGTCGCCCCTGCGAAGACGGCCACAAAACCCATCCCCGCCAATAAACCCATTGGCAAGGGTATAAACCAAATCAAGACATTTCCCAAGGTTGCCCCAATGTAAAACAGAGGGGTAACTTCCCCTCCCTTAAAGCCTGCCCCGAGGGTAAATGAGGTGAACAAAAGTTTTAATAAAAAGTCATAAGAATTTAATTGGATATTGAAAGAATCTACAATAGTTGGGATGCCCAACCCGATGTATTTGGTAGTTCCCATAAAATAGATAGCAACTGCTAAAACAACCCCTCCAATTACTGGTCGGAAAGGCGGATAGTTTATATGTTTTTTAAACAAACTGCCCCAAAAATGTGTTGATTTGGAAAACAACATTCCCACCAGCCCAAAAATAATCCCCGCCAATAAGGCCCATAAAAGATTTGCGGGATTCATATTGGCCACTTCGCTTATATGGTATTGGGTATGGGAGATACCCCAAATTCTACAAAAATAGTCTGCAAATACCGCAGCCATAAAACTCGGGATAATCGCATCTAACCGTATTCTACCTAATACCAAAACTTCGAGGGCAAAAATTCCTCCAGCCAAAGGTGTTCCAAAAACCGAAGCAAATCCGGCACTTATACCTGCAATCAATACAATTTGACGATTGCGCTTCGAGAGCTTGAACAGTTTGGTAAATCTATCTGCAACGGCCCCGCCAACTTGTACCGCAGTACCTTCACGACCCGCTGAACCGCCAAATAAATGGGTCAGCACAGTCCCGAAAAGCACCAATGGAGCCATACGGAAAGGAATTGTTTTTTTAGGGGAATGGAATTCTTCGAGCAAAAGATTATTTCCCTTTACCACACTACTTCCATATAAATGGTAAGAGAGTCCAATTATAAAACCGCCAACGGGCAGTAAAGCGATAATCCATAAATGGGATTCCCGCCAAGCGGTTGCCCATTCCAAGCTCAAAAGAAAAAATGCAGAGATACTTCCGGCAATGGCACCGATTAATCCACAAATTAAAATCCACTTTAGTAGATAAAGTAAGGAAGGTATTTGCTCTATTGAGGTAAGAAAATTTCTAATTTTTTTCAATTTCATACTAACTTAACTAATGGTTTTACTTTTTGATTCTGAAATAAAATACTTCGAAGTGTTATTTACTTTTATCTTGTAACTTTTTTCTATAGAACATTAATAACTTACTTATCAGAAACCCTAAAACAATCCCTATAAATGCAGCTACTATCACATCGCCGGGATAATGAACTCCATTATAAATCCGGCTGTAGGTAACGAGAAGCGCCCAAAAACCCAATATCCATTTCAACCAGTTGAATTTTTTCGGTAAAATGAAAAACAAAAATGAAGCAAGGGCAAAAGCGTTGGCCGCGTGAGAAGAAACAAATCCATACTGTCCGCCCGGTCCAGCTTCACTCAAATGAATTAATCCTTGAAGCGAAGGTTCGTGAGAAGGGCGCAAGCGTTTAACGGTATGTTTTATAAGGTGTGAGGCTATTTGGTCGGCCAATGTAATGAGCAGCCCAATGGAAATGAAAATCGGGATGCTCTGCTTTTTATAATGCCAAACCAAAAGTATTGCAAGAAGCACATAAAATGGGACCCAAAATAACTTATCGCTTGCCCAGTACATTATAGGGTCAAAAAATGCATTATGCTGACCATTGAGGTAAAGGAAAAGCTTTGTGTCTATATTGTTTAATTTTTCTATCATATTTGATGAAAATTTGAATTAGATTTTAGAAAAAATTTATTTTTTAACGATGTATAGCCTCATTTTATGACAAAGAAAAGCTGATGTAATACCGATAATCATTCCGAACAAAACATCACTTGGATAATGAAGCCCTAAATGCAGTCGGGAATAGGCTACAAGTGTTGACCAAATATATAAAAGCAGGGTTAAAAACCGTTTGCCATATATTTTTGCAAGGGAAGCAACCAACGCAAACGTTAAAGTAGTATGCCCAGAGGGAAATGAAGGGCTTATACTTTCTTTGACGTTTTGTAAATAATCATAGGTAACGAATGGCCTTGGCCGGTCGATGCCATATTTAAAGGCCGCAGCAATAACGGCTGCCAAAAAAATTGAAATAATGACATACAGTATATTTTGAATTGCTGCTACCTCCTTTTTAGCCAATCCCTTTACCAATAAAAAAACAGGAACACTAAATACTATTGGATATGCCAAATTTGTAATAACCCTGAAGGTTTCATCCAAAGATTGATTCCTATTAAGGTAGATTTCTTTAAGCACCTCAATATCCAGGTTTTGTGCAATGGCGCAGGCAAAAAGAAAAAGTAGAATACCTACAATAAAGTTTATATTCCCATTCATTTTTATTAGTATTCGTTTATTTGGTAATCGCCATAATTGGCTTTCCCGTACACGCACTGGGTTCCATAATATTTAAAAACGATGCGATTGTTGGTGCTATATCGGTAATTTGAACTGATGCCGCGGTATTTCCTTTTTTAATGTTCCAGCCATACCATAAAAGGGGAACGTGGGTATCATAATTGTAAGTACTGCCGTGTGAAGTTCCTGTATGGGAATAGTCGTCCAACCATTGGGGTTCCAGCAATAAAGCAACATCCCCTGAACGTTTAGGGTAAAATCCATTTTGAATCAATTGCGCCGATTTATTTTTCAATATGGCGCCATTTAGCTGAAATGAGGTATAGGCATTCGCAATGCCTTCAAACTGAAGTGCAAAAGAGGCGATATAGTTTTCAATGCTTTTAAGGTCGATATTTTTATCCCTTAACTTTTTGTGGTCAAGGTAAATCTGGCCATTAATTACGGATGAAACCAATTGGGTTTCATCGTATTTTTTTTCTAAGTGGTCGTTTAAATCATCTGAAAAATCTTTATAATTAAAGTAGCCTGCGTTCATTTTTAAATCCATCATTTGCGAAGGAACATAAGCTGCGGCGTGGTCGGCAGTTAAAAAAAGTAAAAATCCATCCTTTCCATATTCATTTTCCAAATAGCTAATGATTTCTCCAAGGTCGCGATCCAACCGAAGGTATGTGTCTTCAACTTCAACCGACTGCGGCCCCATTTTGTGACCTACATAATCTGTAGAAGAAAAGCTTATGGCCAAGAAATCAGTATAATTACCTTTTCCCAAGTTCTCACCTTTTAAGGCCGCTAACGCCAGGTCTTTGGTCAGTGTATTCCCAAAAGGGGTATAACGTATCACGCCATAATCGTTTTTATCATACATTTTGGGCAGGTTATGCGGGAAAACAGGTTTATCCTCGCCCTTATAAAGTCCCTCGTAGGGATTATCATCAGCGGCGCTTTCGGTATATTGATCAATGGGCAAAAGTGTTTTCCAAGATTTGGATAAATACTTTTGCGCAAGATGTTGTGCGTTAAAATTACTTACCCATTTTGGCAATCTGTTTTCGTAATAGGTAGAAGTAATAAAGTTGCCCGTATCGGTGTCCAACCAATATGAACCATTGGATAAATGACCTCCCGGTAAAATCGCTGCCCTGTCTTTTTGGGAAACGGATATCACTTTTGATTTCATATTTGAATACAACCTCATTTCGTCACCAATTGTTGAGGATAGAAGATTTCGAGGGGACATTTTTCCCGCCTTTTCTGAATTGCTTCCCACCGTTTCAACTGTTGGATCATCTGTTACGTAGGTAGTTTTATCCGTTTCCCTGACAAACCAGTCGTTTGCAACAATACCGTTAAATGCTGGTGTCGTTCCCGTATACACAGAGGCGTGTCCTGGGCCGGTATAGGTGGGCGCATAATTGTAATGGGTATTTTTGCAATTGAAACCTTCGCTAATGAGTTTTTTAAAACCCTTGTCCGAAAATTTATCGTAATATTTTGAAAGGTAATCGTACCGCATTTGGTCAACAACAATGCCCACTACTAATTTAGGCTTTTTGTTTGTCTCTTGCTTATTTTGAGCTTTGGTGGTTTGTGCACAAAGTGAAAGCGAAAATAGGCTTCCGATAATAATTGCTGTTAATTTCATAAGTTAATTTTGGTTTTTAAATTCATTTTGATAATCAGTAATGGCTTTTTTAATAATCTGGATGGCGGTTTCGACATCTTGAAACTCGTTTACTTTTACTTCTTTGTTTTCCAGTTTTTTATAATCCTCAAAGAAGTTTTGCAATTGCAGGATGAAGTGAGCTGGAAGTTCAGAAACATCGTTGATGTGATTGACGCTCATATCATTTTGGGCGACCGCGATTATCTTATCGTCGGCTTCGTTATTGTCTATCATCCGCATTACCCCGATTACTTTGGCCTCTATGATACAAAGGGGCTCTGCACCTCGATTTGAGACAGCACCAGAATATCAAGCGGATCGTGATCCTCGCCCAAGGTTTGGGGAATAAAACCATAATTTTCAGGATAATTGACCGAGGAAAACAATACGCGATCCAGCCGGAGCATTCCCGTTTCCTTGTCCAGTTCATATTTTGCCTTGCTCCCTTTGGGTATTTCAATAATCGCCTGAACCACTTCAGGCTGTTCGTTTCCGATAGGCACATTATGCCAAGGATTAAAATTTTTCATAATCATATTTTTGTTACAGTTATTCCACCAAAAACCGCCAATAATCCAACTGAAAAACTACTTATGGCGTAGATGGCAAAAGTGAAGTAGTTGGAATTCTGAAGTAAGATTGTATTTTCTAAAGTGAAGGATGAAAATGTTGTGAAGCCACCGCAGAAGCCGGTTGCTAGAAAAAGGCGCAGTTCAGGGGTCAACCATTCAAAGCGTTGCCCCAGTCCAAAAACGACCCCGATCAACAGGCAGCCCAATATATTCGCGGCGAAAGTTCCATACGGGAACGCGGACAGGAAGTGTTTGGTCAACCCTATTGCACTGAGGTATCTTGCAATACTTCCCGAAAAACCACCAGTGCCCACCAATAAAAAAATCCTACCCATAACCGTTTTAGATTAAATTGAGTAGGAGTCATTAGCTTTTTACGCGGTTATTGGCGAACTCCATCGCCTTTGATATGTTAAGTGTGCAAAAATAAGATTATTATTCACAATCACTATTCATTTTTATTTTTTTGAGTAAAAGATTATGTTTTTAAGCTTGATTCTTCTTTGAATCCTTTATGCTTAAAGTGGTTTTTTATTTTTTGAAAATAAAATAGACGGCTAGGATCAAAAAGCCAAACCCGATCAAATGATTGATCTTTAAAGTTTCGTTTTGAAGAAGATAAGTGAAAAAACCACAAAGACTGTGAGCGTAATCACTTCCTGAATAACCTTTAACCGCATCAAAGAAAAAGGCCCGCCATTTTCATCAAAGCCGATACGGTTGGCAGGAACCTGAAAACAGTATTCAAAAAGGGCAACACCCCAACTGATCAGGATTATCGCGACAAGACCGAACTTGGAGAAGCCCTTCCATTCACTAAATTTCAGATGCCCGTACCAGGCAAAGGTCATAAATGTATTGGATAGGATCAGTAACAGAATGGTTGAAATAGCTTTCATAATTTTGTCTATAAATCTATTATCAAAAATAGTATGTTCTTCAAAAAAATCATTAAATTGATTTACGTCAAAACAACCCCTATTGCGATCAAATAGTTAAAAAATCAAATTTCTCTGCTAACTTTGCAGGATGAAAATTTTGATAATCGAAGACGAAATAGCCCTTGCAGAAAGTATTACCGCTTATTTGAGCAAAGAAGGGTATCTGTGCGAAAATATAACCTCTTATTCAGAAGGCCTTTCTAAAATATTTGATTACAAATACGACTGTATCCTTCTGGATTTAATGCTACCGGGAGGAAATGGCCTTGAACTCCTTGAAGCGTTCAGAAGAGAAAATAAAAATGAGGGGGTTATTATTATTTCCGCCAAAGACCGGGTCGAGGACAAGATAAAAGGCTTGCAGCTTGGGGCAGATGACTACCTGTCCAAGCCTTTCCATCTTTCGGAACTCAGCGCACGTATTTATTCATTAATGCGCAGAAAAAATTTTGAAAATACAAACATTCTTCAGTATAATGAATTACAAATAAACTTAATGTCCAAGTCAGTACTCGTAGATAAAAAGTCCATAAAAATCACTAAAAAGGAGTACCAGCTTTTGCTTTTCCTTATCGGTAACAAAAATAGGGTCATTTCAAAAGGATCGATCGCAGAGCATTTATCTGGGGATATGGCCGATATGCTGGACAATCACGATTTTGTTTATACACATATAAATAATCTAAAAAAAAAGCTTTCCCGTGCTGGTGGTGAGGATTATATAAAAAGCATCTATGGAATGGGTTATAAATGGGAACTATGAGGAAACTTGCTACCAAAAGTCTGATCTATTATTCTCTTTTTGCCATATTGATGCTGGGTCTTGCGACTCCGTTATTTTTTTGGATAACGCAAAAATTGTATCTGGACGATGTTGACGAAGCTATTTTGCTTAGACAGAAAGAGTTTTTAACTGATGGCACTTACACCAAGCTGGAAGATAAAGATCTACAAAAGTGGAACGCCTTTAGTCGCGATATCAAGATATTGCCCGATACGGTAAACGTTGAAAAAGGTAAGATCATCCAGCAAGTCTTCTACGATAAATTTGCCGATGAATTTGAACCGTACCGGGTACTATACAGGGAGATTACGGTAGATGGGCATAGGGCCAACCTGATGATCCGTATCAACCTTGTTGAATCCGAAGACCTAATCCAGTCGATCTTGTTTATTGACGGCAGTATTGTCGTAATTCTTTTATTAGGTTTTGTTTTGTTAACCAAACTTATATCCGATAGACTATGGAAACCCTTCAACCAAACGCTGGAATACATCGCCAAATTTAATTTGGAAAAAGGGGGACAACCTGATTTCCCAACAACGAATACCTTGGAATTTGATAGGTTGAACAACAGTTTGAATAAACTCATCGGCCAAAACCTCAAAGCTTTTGAGCGTGAAAAGGAATTTACACAAAATGCCTCCCACGAATTGCAGACCCCTTTGGCGGTCATACAGTCCAAACTGGATCTTTTTCTGCAAAACAAGGATCTGACTGAAGAACAGGCCCATATTCTACAACATATGTACGATGCGATCTCTAGGCTTTACAGAATAAACAAAAACCTGCTCCTATTGGCCCAATTGGAGCACGACCAATTTTCGCAGAATGAAAAGCTCCAATTGGTAAGTATTATTCAGGATGTACTTCCCTATTTTAGAGAACAGGCCGAGGAAAAAAAATTGACCATCGACATACATTTTGACTACGATATAACTATCCAAACCAATAAGGGAATGTTTGAAATAATGTTGAATAACCTTTTCCTAAATGCCATTCGGCACAATGTAAAATTTGGACGCATCACTATTTCTTTGACCAAAGATCAATTAGTCGTTGCCAACTCAGGAAAAACGGAAGCCCTTGAAGCTGAAAAACTTTTTAAACGGTTTTCCAGAAGTACGGAACGTGCGGAAAGCTCAGGGCTTGGATTGGCAATTTCTAAAAAAATCGCCGATTTGAATGGTTTTATAATCAGTTATAGCTATCTAAAAAATGAACATAATTTTACGATAAGGTTCTAAAATTCAAATTTTCTTTAAAATTGAATCTCATATTTGTTGCTTAAAGATAAAACGATGAGATATTTTGCCCTTACCCTCAGTCTCTTTTTACTGATCGGTATATCCTGCCAAAATAAGAAGAATAGGGAAGCTCCTGAAAAAATAAAAGAAGCGTTCTTCAAGTTACATCCGAATGCCACCATTACCAAATGGAACGATGAACCCCCAATTTGGGAGGCCAAGTATAAGGATAGCAATGAAAAAGGGGCGGTTTCCCTCGACCCAAATGGTAAGGTTACGGAAACCGAACTGGTCATTAAGGAAAACCAGTTGGCAAACCCAAAAATAATCCAAGAGTATATAAAGACCCACTATTCCGGTGAAATTCCTGATCACTTTGAAAAAGACGCAAAACCGGACGGTGCTATAACCTAAGAAATCCAAATTACCGGAATGGAGCTCATATTTGACCACAATGGTAAGTTCGTAAAAGAAGAGCTCGATTGATCAAAGGCTTACTCCTTTCTCTATAAAATCCCATTACAAATTATATGAATAAATTTCCTATTGTACTATTTTTCCTATTGATAGCTAGTCAGCTTCAGGCACAGAAAACGCTTGATTATTATCTGGAAACAGCGAGGGTCAACAGCCCTCTGGCCAATGATAATAATAATAAGGCCAAAGTGAGCGAACTCGAAGCGGAGCGGCTTGCAGCAGTTTATAATAGACCAAAAATCGACCTGAACGGGAATTATCTTTTTGCCCCTATCATATCAACAGAAAATGGTAAAACCCGTTTTGAAGCAAATTCAAACGGTTCAAGCGATTATTATGGGTACGATCTCTCAAGTACTAATGGAGGGCTTTACCAGGGCCTCGCCACCTTAACGCAACCTTTGTTCAATGGCGGAAAAGCTTTTAAAAGACAAGCAGAGATTGTTGCGGAGGTCAACCGCAATACGGCACAACTCAATATTCACGATCTGGAAAAATTGGTTACCGACCAGTACATCCTCTGCCTTAAAGATAAAAACCAGATCGCCTTTGTCAATTCTATGCTAAAACTGATCGAAAATCAAAATAATCTGGTTAAAAAATTGGTCGATAATGCGTTGTTGAAACCCTCTGACCTATCCCTTATTAATATAGAACAAAAAAATTACGAAGGCTTAATCACTACCTTTAGGGCAGATTACAGAAGGGATCTTTTGGACTTAAATATCCTTTCAGGAATTAAGGATACCACATTGGTAGAAGTGGAAACTATTGACCTGAGCATTCCGCCTCGCGACACCAACAAAGCCTTTCTGCAGAAGTATCGACTGGACAGCCTAAACCTACTCGCCAATCAGGAGGTGTTCGAGTCCAAATACAAGCCACAGCTCAATTTTGTCGCAGATGCCGGGCTGAACACTACGTATGCCCCTAACATTCCCCATCGTTTCGGGGTAAGTGCCGGTCTGAATTTTACCTGGAACCTGTTTGACGGAAGCCAAAAATCAATCGTTCAAAACAAAACGAACATCCAATTGGAAACGGTTTCCTTTTATAAGGACAATTTCCTCAAAAAAAACGAGGTAAGAAAAAACAAGTTGTTGAACGAACTTAAATCCTATGATGATAGGATTGCTATTGCCAAAACCCAACTAGAGGAATATGACAACCTATTGGCCAATTTTAGAAAGGAAATCCTTTACGGACAGCTTTCCATTATTGATTACATAACGACATTAAAAAACAGGAATATGGTGGAACGGGATTATATCCTTCTAAAAACAAACCGCCTGCTACTGATCAATGCCTATAATTACTGGAACTGGTAAATAAACCCTTATGAAGAAACTATTTTTGATTTTAATGAGCTTTACGGCCCTTACCTCTTGTAAGGACACAGCTTCAAACGATGAAGAAACCACCGTTGCCCCAAAAACTGCCGTAGAGGTTACCCATATCCGTCAAGGTTCGGTTGAGGACAATCTGGAGCTCTTTGCCACGACCGTCTATCTCAAAAGAAATGTCGCGACCGCGCCCATTCCCTCCTATATTACAAAAGTGAACATCCGATTGGGTGATAGGGTCAGCAAAGGAAAGGTCTTATATGAATTGGAAAGCAAGGAACGCCGCGCCTTGGGCGAATCTATAAAACTGGATTCCTCCCTTGTAGGTTTTGGGCTGATCAAGGTAAGGGCACAGGTTTCCGGCATCGTTACCACGCTCGATAAGCAGCAACCCGGTGATTACGTGCTGGAAGGGGCAAAACTATGCACCATTGCCAAAAGTGGAGATATGGTTTTCCAGATCAACGTGCCCTACGAATATAACAGCTACATCAAACAAGGTAAAGAATTAAAGATTGTCCTCCCAAATGATTCCATCCGATTGGCCGAAATCACAACTACGCTGGCAGGAATGAGCGGCACCGCTCAAACCCAAAAAGTACTGGCAAAGCCCGTTAAACCCACTTTTCTGCCCGATAGTTTGATCGTGAAGGCACTTTTTAGCAAAAGCAAGGGGGGTCAAAAACAGATCGTTCCAAAACCTGCCCTTCAAAGCGATGAAATGATGAAGGATTTTTGGGTGATGAAACTTATTAATGACAGTACAGCGGTAAAAGTCCCGGTGACGGTGGGAAACAAAAACCAGAATGAGGTAGAAATCCTTAGCCCCTCCTTTAAGGAATCTGATCGCATCATTACAACCGGAGCATACGGTATGCAGGATTCGACTCTTGTAAAGATAACGGGTAAACAAGAAATGTAAATCTTTCAATGCGAAAAATGAAAAGGAAAAACTACTTTCAAATATTCTCAAAACCCATTATATTCATTGGGTTGCTCTTCTTAATGGCCGGTATATTCTCCTATACCAAAATGCAGACCAACCTCTTCCCCGAAGTTCTTTTTCCGCGTGTAACCATTATTGCCGATGCTGGCCAACTCCCCGTTGACCGTATGATGATTACCGTAACGAAACCTTTGGAAAGTGCGGTCAAAAAGGTAAGGGGTGTAAATGTGGTAAAATCAAACACCAGTAGGGGAAGTGCAACGATCAGCGTGTTCTTTGACTGGGGGCTTGATACCTATACCACAAAATTACAGATGGAGAGCCGTATCAATGAAATAAAGAACTACCTGCCACAAGGGCTTACTCTTTCGGTTGAGGCTATGAACCAGTCTCTTTTTCCGGTTTATGGTTTTACTTTGGAAAGTAAGCAGAACGGTTTGGTGGCCTTGCGCGACAAGGCCAAGCTGGTGGCGCGGCCTATTTTTTCACAAGTAAAAGGTATTTCAAATGTTGTCGTAAGGGGTGGCAGGGCAAAAGAGTACGTGATCATACCCGATGCCACCAAAATGTCGGCCGTGGGCGTTACTATAAACAGTTTTGTTACCGCATTTAACAACAATAATTTTGTAATGTCGAACGGCAATGTAGCAGACTATGACCGTTTGTACCTGACCCTGACCGATACCCGGGTCAAAGATATTGAAGAACTAAAGGATATCATCATCAAAAATGATGGTCAACGCATATTAAAAGTAAAGGATCTGGCAACCGTAGAGATACAGGAACAAAAGGAGTTTGTTAAGGTCAATGCAAATGGGAAAAGGGCGGTTTTGATAGATCTGGTAAAACAACCCGGTGTCAACCTTATTGACTTTGCAAAAAATGCCGATGAAAAGGCCAAGGAAATAAGAAAACTTTTGCCTGACGGCTATGAACTTAAACCCTATTATAATCAAAGTGCTTTTGTGGGGGACAGCATTGATAGTGTGATCAAGACCATTTACGAAGGCCTGTTTTTGGCCATCATTGTAATGATCTTATTTTTAAGGTCGTGGCGGGCAAGTTTGGTCGTAATGCTTACTATTCCTATAACAGTTACCTTAACGATCTTGGTGCTTTACCTATTCGGGATTACGATAAACGTGATGTCGTTGGGTGCGATCGCTGCTTCTATCGGGCTTATTATAGATGATGCCATTGTTATTATCGAACAGATTTACCGAACGCACGAAAATCATCCCGAAAAAGATCGTTTTACAGTTGTAAAAGAGTCCATACACTTTCTATTTCCTGCAATGATAGGGTCTTCTTTGGCCACTATCGTGATCCATTTCCCATTTGGGCTGATGAGCGGTTTGGCCGGGAGTTTCTTTAAGGAACTTTCGGACACGATGCAGATCACTATGGTCTGTTCATTCCTTGTTACCTGGCTATTGCTTCCGGTATTACATTTGATAATTGGTTACAAGAAATCTTTAAAACCCCATCACAACGATGAGGAAAAATCCATAAAAAAGCTGCGGTGGCTTACCTGGTTTTTCGATAAGCCAATCATAACGGTGGTTTTTATTTTACTCTTAGGAGGGTCGGCCTGGTTGGCGTCTGGGAGGCTGGAGACTGGTTTTCTCCCGTCCCTGGACGAAGGCACCATTGTTCTGGACTATTTTTCCCCACCAGGCACCAGCCTGGAGGAAACAGATCGTTTAAACCGACAAATGGAAGATATTATTTTAGCCAATCCCAATGTGGACACCTATTCGCGCAGGACTGGTATGCGTATGGCATTCAGTACCGTAACGCCCAACTACGGCGATTACCTGATACAGCTAAAAACCGACCGTACAAAGACCACGGAAGAGGTCATAGGTGAATTACGGGGAAAAATAACGGCATCCGTACCTGTAATGACCGTATCCTTTGGTCAGCGCATCGCCGATCTCTTGGGCGATTTGATGAGTACCTCAGAACCTATTGAAATAAAATTGTTCGGGGATAATTACAACATCCTTCAGCAAAAAGCTGAGGAAGCCGAAACTATTTTGAAAGGAATTTCTGGGCTTGCGGACATCAATAATGGTCTGATCACGGCGGGGCCCTCGCTGGTCTTTGTTCCCGATCAGGAAAAATTAAGTCAATATAAAATCCCGCTTTCAGATTTTCAAAAACAACTTACGGCCTACACGAGCGGAGTGCCTTTAGGACTAAATGCCGCCAACCAACCCACGCCCTCGCCGGCACAGGCAGCTATGACGGGTGGCTTGCAAATAGGGGAGCTACAGGATGGGGAACAAATGCGGAGGATATTGCTCAGGTTTACGGATTTTGATAAAAATGATGTAGAAAAACTTAAGGAACAATTGATTTTCCTTCCAGATGGAACTACCCGGCCGCTATCATTTTTCAGTAAAGTAGAGGTTGTTCCTGGAGAGATCGAACAAAAAAGGGAAGACCTTAAATCGGTCATTGGTCTTACTGCAAGACTCGATAATCGGGATCTGGGTAGTGCTGTTTCGGAAATCCAGCAAAAACTTAAAGAAAATCTGGCGCTGCCTAAGGGCTACAGTATCGTTTATGGGGGTGCCTATGCGGAACAACAACAGTCCTTTAATGAACTTTTGCTTATTCTGGCAATGGCATCGCTTTTTGTGTTTGCTGTGATCCTGTTCCTTTTTAAGGATTGGGGAATCGGCCTGATTCTGCTGTTTATTTCCGTAATGGGAATTTCGGGATGTATATTGGCCTTATTTCTTTTCGGTATACCGCTGAACGTAAGTAGTTATACGGGCGTTATAATGATTGTTGGAATCATTGCCGAGAACGGGATTTTTACCATTAACCAATTTAAACAAAACCTATTGGAGAATGAAGATATTGATCGAGCCATAAATTATGCAACCGTCCTTCGTCTCCGCCCTATACTAATGACTGCTTTGGGAGCTATTTTGGCATTGATGCCACTTGCCCTTGGTATTGGTCTAGGTGCACAGATGCAGCAACCTTTAGCAATTGCCGTAATCGGAGGGTTTGTTGTTGGCCTTCCGTTATTACTTTTTGCACTTCCCAGTTTGATAAGGGTGTTATATAATAGGAGGAAATCTTAAAAATCTTAACTCTTACCTAATGCTCCTACTAAAATCAATAAAAAATAAAGGAATTATTTACAAATTTTTAGGAGTTTCATTTCGGTTCTTCTTTGCTTTTCAGAAAAGCAGGATTAAAACATATAATATTGAAAATAAATTTTGTCAAAATAATAGATGATTACAAAAAAGAAATACGAACCATAGAGCAATCCAACCTCAATGATTTTAGTATCGTTGAAAAGGGAATCTCGATTTCCAGACAGTATCTACAGAAATTACGAGTATGCGTGAGGGAAAATGAGTTTGTCAATCCACAGGAAGAAATAACGTTTTTTAAAAATCACAAACCTTATGTTTATAGCCGTTTGAAGTTCTATGCCAAACTTTACAATTTTTTGATCAATAGACCTGCGGGAACTATTAAATCTCAGCAACTGTTCATAGATGGCGAAATTAAAAAACTACAAGAAAGCAATCGCCGCCATTTGGACTTTATCAAATATTACAGGGAGGGTTCTACAATTCTCGATAATTTTTATTTTTTGAGGGGGAAAGATAAAATTAGTTTGGTTTCCGACACCTCGCACTTTTATACTGATGCAGAATTTTCCACAAGCCACGATAATGCCGTTGCCAAAATTATGGCGTATGATCTTTTGGTCAATCACTATATTCAGGAATTGGACGATTTACGGGATTTATCTTATGGGAAATCACGGAAACTAAACACTTTGGCCAACGGAGACCAGCTGAGTTGGACTGCCTCAAAAACGGACTTAATCGAATTAATTTACGCATTACAAGCATCTGGCGCCATAAAAAGCGGTACAGCTGGCATCAAAGAGATGGCATCAGCTTGTGAAGACATCTTTGAACTTAAACTTGGAAATGTTTACAGAACTTTTCTAGAAATCAGGGAGCGAAAGATTGATCCAACCAAGTTTATTGACAGGCTAAAATCCACACTTTTACAAAGAATGGAAGAAACTGACGGTTAATTTGTGTCAATCCTGGAAATGTTAAATTTTATCCCAAGTTGGGTATGACTTGGGAAAAAACAAGATTAATTTTTTTTATGGCTGTTTGGTGTTGACAATTCAAAGAGGAACAACCAATTCAAACTAATTTAACTCATTGAAAATGAGTAAATAAAAACACCCAACTTGGGTGCTACTTGGGAGCAAAATCCAATAAATCATCCCAAATTTGTAGAACGAAAGTCAAATCCTGCGAGGGGCTATCAAATTAGTTTAGACTGAGGCGATAGCCCTTTTCTTTTAAAACCGTTCTATTATGCCGACATCTATAATTACTACAGACGACCTTCGAGATTTCAAAATGGAATTACTCGATGACATCAAGAAACTACTTACCAATCAGTCCAAGGGTAAGATGAAAAAATACCTCAAATCTTCCGAGGTTATGGAGTTACTTCAGGTAAGTCCGGGAACACTTCAAAATCTGCGTATTAATGGCACTTTACCTTATACCAAAGTTGGTGGAATCATCTACTATGATACCGAGGAAATTCAAAATGTAATGACCAAAAATCGTGTGCATCACGGTTTAAACTCTTAGGGGATGAACTATATAAAGCTACTTAATGCGGCTTTTGAAAAATTCTTTTTTGATGATCGCCTTAACCCTACACACATTAGCCTGTATATGGCGCTGTTCCAAGAATGGAACAGCAGCCGCTTTGCGGTCGAATTCTATGTGAACCGTAGAGATTTGATGCTTGCTTCAAAAATAGGCTCAAAATCTACCTACCACAGATGCGTGACCGACTTGGATTCGTGGGGTTACTTATGCTACTTTCCGTCCAATAATCCATACAAGGGCAGCAAAATCAAGATGTCCATTATAGGTACAAGTGATGAACCAGTTGTGGGACAGTACAGTCCCATACTGGAACAGGTTGCGGAACGGTACCGTCCCAATGATGTACCGATAACGGGACAGTACCATCCCATAGATGGACAAGTTGTGGACTCGCACCGTCCCGTGAGTGGACAAGCATTGGTATCTACTATAAACAATACTAAACAAGTAAACAATATAAAAAAACCAAAGGGCAGGCAGGCCGTTTTTATTTTTTTTGAAGAAAAAGGTTTTGATGCTGATGAAGGAAAAAAATTCTTTGAGTATTATGAAACTCGAAATTGGCAAACAAGCGATGGAAAGAAAATTCGAGATTGGCGCGCCTTAGCCGAAAACTGGATGGACAGAACCGAATTATTCGACGAGGAAAACAAATTAAATAAAAAACAAGTGTCCCAAATCAAGGACAACTTGCGAACCACTAAAAACAAAGACTATGGACAACCCCTCTAAAATTACCGAAGGTGGCGTGGAATATTCGCTGGGCAAATTTGATGGTAAAAGCATTCTCTACGACTTCCCAAAAATCTTGATTTATCTAAATGCCAAGGGCAAACTGTTGTTTGGGGAAAGGTTCAGGATTTATGATGAGGACAAAGATATTTTGTTGAAGCTCTGTTCTTACGTCATCAAGGATAGGGAAAATTGTGAAAAGTACGAAATCGACACCAACAAAGGCATTCTACTTTCTGGACCCGTAGGTTGTGGCAAGACCAGCTTAATGAAGTTATTGCGGCACATTGTACCAATGCAACGCCCTTACGAGATGATTCCGTGTAGGAACGTAACCTTCAGTTTCAATCATCTTGGTTTTAAAACCATAGAGGAATATGGAAATACCAAATTTTTCTGTTTTGATGATTTGGGTATCGAACCTGCCGGAAGGTTTTATGGCAAGGATTTAAACGTAATGGGCGAAGTGCTCTTATCTCGATATGAGCTTTATCTACAAACCAAACACAAGATTAAAACCCACGCCACCACTAACCTCAATGCTGAAGAGTTGGAAGAACGCTATGGAAACCGCGTTCGTAGCAGAATGCGAGAATTGTTTAATTTGATTGCCTTTGATAAGAAGGCAGGGGATAAAAGAAAATAAAATAAATTTTGTTATTTTTAATGAGTCTAAATAAAAATAATTTTTATATTTGGCAAAAATTAAATCATTGACCAATGAAAATCAACATAAGATTACTATTTACCGCACTTAGCTTATTTAGCTCTATTGCATATGCACAAACAACATTAAAGGGTACCGTCATAGATGAAAACGATGAGCCTCTTACGGGCGCTAATGTAATATTATCTCCAACAAAAGGTACTACTACAGATTTTGATGGAAACTATTCCATAACGAATATCATAGAAGGAAGTTATACTGTAAAGGTTTCCTTTCTTGGGTTTAAATCGCAAAGCAAGACCATTAAAATATCCGGTCAAGATACGATTACAGTAAATTTTTCACTTACTGAATCAAACCAACAGTTGCAAGCAGTTGAAATTACGGGAAGGCTTAAAAAGTCATACAAGAATGATGTGAGTTTTGCGGCAACAAAAACAGCTACAGCCATTAAGGATATCCCGCAGGCGGTCAGCTACGTTACGAAAGAGGTTTTTGCAGACCAGCAGGCATACACAATAAATGACATTGTAAAAAATATTAGCGGTGTCAGTCAATTTTCATATTATGACGATTTTGTGCTTAGAGGCTTTCGATCTGGAGACTTTTACATTAATGGACTTCGCGTTCTGGATTTATTTGGGCCGAATCAGCTTCTGGCGAATTTTGAAAGGGTAGAGGTTGTTAAAGGGCCTGCATCTGCAACGTTTGGCAACGCCAGTCCAGGTGGGATTATGAACAGGGTAACTAAAAAACCGTTGACTGAAGACCGAAAGGCCATTAATTTTACCTTGGGAAGTTTCAATACGTTGCGCACCACGGCAGATTTTACCGGGCCAATCAATGAAAAGAAAACATTGTTGTACCGGTTGAACCTTGCTTATGAAAACTCTGATAGTTTTAGAAATTTACAGGAATTTAAGTCCTATATGATTGCTCCTTCCATTTCTTTTTTGCCCAGTGATAAGACAAGTGTTAATTTTGATCTGGTCATCTCAAATTATGATGGAAAACTGGATCGTGGTCAACCTATTTTTGGTGCAACAGCTGGAACTGATTTAAATTCGACCCCTATTTCTTTTGCTATTGGGCAAACTAACGACTTTCAAAAAACAGATGTAGTGTACTCTACCTTGTCGCTCAACCATCAGTTTTCAGATAAATTATCATTCAATACCTCTTACATAAAATCTCTTATTGAAGAAGATTTACAAGAGCACGTGACTTCAAACCAATTTGCAATAGATGGTAACGGTGACCCTATTCCAACGTTGATGGGACTTAATTTCTCACAAAGACAGAAAAAGACAACAGCGGACAATATCACTTCTTATTTTGTATATAAAAATAATACGAAAAATTTAGACCATAAGATTGTGGTAGGATTTGACTATAACCAAGAAAAACAGCCCATAGGTAAAGCACAATCCAGAGCTCAAGGATATCTTTTACAGGGTGGAGGCACTTCAAGTAAACTTAGCGAACTGGATAACTTTTTGAGGGATGAGGATGGAAACCCAATACCTAATGTTCCTCACTTTGACTTAGAAAACCCTACTTACAGAATTGCCCGTACTAGTGATTATATTATTTCAGATAGAACTAGGAATGCTAGTAAATATTATACCTATGGGTTTTATATACAAGATCAGATAAATTGGAACAAATTTCAATTTCTCCTTGGAGGTAGACAAGAATATTATGTCGATATTGTTGATTATGAACAGCTTGATGAGAAAACCACAACTCAGAACAAGTTTTTGCCTCGTCTGGGCATCGTTTATTCAGCTACAAAAGATATTAACGTATATGGAACTTACACCGAAAGTTTTGAACCCCAACGCGCATCAAATATTAACAATCCCTTGGCAGGAGGCCCGTTTGATCCCGAAAGTGCTTTTATGATTGAAACAGGAGCTAAAGGCGAATTTTTCAATAACCGACTGGCAGCAAATATAGCTGTATATTATATCCAAAACAACAATATTTTAATTGATGCTAATAATGTGGAAAATCCCGACCTTTTAAGGCAGCGGGGACAGGAAGAGTCCAAAGGTTTTGAACTCGACATTAATGGCCGCATCCTCCCAAACTTTAGCCTTACCGCTAATTATGCTTATAATGAAACAATCATAAGTGAAAGTGATGTTGTTGAAGAGATTGGAAGGCAAAAAGAAAATGCTCCAAAGCACCAAGGAGGCTTTTTTGGAAAGTACACCTTTAACAGGGGACAACTTGATGGAATAGGATTATCCTTGGGAACCAACTTCGTAAGCGAGCGTAATACATTTGAGGAAACGCTGAAATTACCTTCCTATACGATTATGGATGCTGGGGTTTCTTACAATATTGATAAATTCAATATCAGATTTTTAATTAAAAATTTCTTTGATAAAACCCATTGGGTCGGTGGCTATCGTTATACACGTTTGTTTCCGGGCGCACCTAGAAATTACTTGCTAAGCGTGGGTTACACCTTTTAATAATGAAGATAAAAAAGAAAATTTTCTTTAAAATCCATAGTTGGATTGGTATGCAGTTGAGCATACTTTTTTTTATAGTATGCTTTTCAGGTACCTTGGCCACGCTCAGTCACGAGATGGACTGGCTCTTTATTCCTGAAAGCCGTGCTGTTCCGCAAAAGGAAATGGCTTCAAAAAATCAAATTGTTTCAAATTTCAGCAAAAAATATCCCAACGCAACCTTTAGCTATTGGGAACATTCGCGCGAACCCTATTTGTGCGATATTATTTCCAAACGGGAAAACAACCAAACAAGCTATGTATTCGCCAATCCATATACTGGAAAGATCCAAGGCGAGTCCCAGCTAACCTTCCAAAGGTTTTTTAGAGATCTGCATTATTATCTATTTTTTCCCTTTCAGCAAATAGGGAACTACGTGGTCTTGATATTCGGTTTTTTGTTGTTGATCTCTTTGTTAACAGCCCTGACTTTCTATAAAAAATGGTGGAAAAAATTATTCCAACTGAAAATAGGAAAAGGTAACCTTGTTTTTTTTAGAAGCCTGCACCGCCTGGTCGGCCTGTGGTCGATCCCTTTTATTTTATTGATTTCACTTACCGGAACCTGGTATTTTTTGGAACGGGCAAATGTGGCAGATATAAAACAAAATGGAAATACAGAACGGCCCGAGGTCTATTACACGCTGGCAGAAAAAGATTCCCTTAAAGAAATAAATGCAATTAATTTAGACTTTGATCGGGCGCTCAACGTTGCTAAAGAGACCATTCCCGAGTTGAAACCAGGTACGATGAGCGTAACAGAAAATTACCTTTATATAACCGGAAAGAGCGATGTACCTTTAGTGCGGGAGCGTGCCAACCGGATTTATCTCAACCCCATTAACTACAAGCCTATAAAAGTGCAGAACGCTGAAGATATTGGCACAGTTATGTATATCAATGATATCGCTGACCCACTGCACTTCGGGTATTGGGGCGGTCTGACCACAAAAATCATTTGGTTCTTTTTTGGTCTTGCAATTTCTTCTTTAATTCTTACAGGTATTTGGATTACGTTGAAGAGAAAAGCCATTAAACGCAAGGGCAACAAACAAAAAGTGATGGGGAAATGGCGATATGTTAATTGGGGGCTTTGCGCTGCGATAACGCTTTATATGTACTACATCATTATAAGCGGCTACCAAGCTTCTAATAGGGCAATAGCTGTTATAAGTATTGGATGGATCATTTTTATTGCCTTGGGTTATTATATTTTTGTCTATCGATTGAGTAAAGTCATTGAAAAGAATTGAACTGAATGTTAGTCAGGCTTACCACTAGAAGTAACAAATACAACTCCATAGTTGAAACTTTCGTCCACTTTAAAGTCAGATATTTTGGTTTGCAAATATTGATAGATCGGCCTGTCAACTTCGTCTTTTCCAAATCTATTTTACGAAATCGTCATTCAAACTTGGTTTTTCAAGATACCAGTCCAAAATCACAATTCTGCCCTTTGGTTTTGAGATTGAAATCATATTGTCGATTGTTTTCCGCCATTCGGGTAATCCAGACAAGCCTAGATTGCAAAAAATAGCGTCAACAACTGTAATTTGTTCATCCCGATAATCAAGCCAACTTTGGTCAATTTTAATAGCGTTGCTTAATTCTATTTCAATATTTGTCCAACCGTTTTTTTTTATTTTCTGTCTTGCCTTATCAAGCATTCCACTTGAAAGGTCTATTGCGATGATAAGTCCTGAATTGTTCAAATATTCATTAAAATATTTGAAGTTGACCCCTGTTCCGGAGGGGACATTTAATATGGTCTGTCCATTTTTGAGTTCCAGTGCCTTGATGGCATAGTTTCTGCCTTTTTTAAAATACCAGTTTGAGATGTAATCATAAATTACGGAAAGCTTATCGTAATACCGAATAGCTTTTTCTTGATTTTCTTTTGTTCCGTACATATGAGTTTGCATCCCACTTTTTTTCTAGTGGTAAGCTTGAGGTATAAAAATACTCATTTCTTATTTTTTAGGGCATAAATGTATCGTAGAACTTCTGACAAAAAAACTTTTAATACTTCTTTGATACTTTTAATTGTTTCGATGAATAAGTCTTTCATAATCGTGTATTTGAGTAGTTATAGATTCCCTTTAAAATAGCCATTGACATAGTCCTGATCTTTGAAGGTTGCGAAAAATAGCGCCCTTCATCTTCATTGGTAAGAAATCCAGCTTCTACTAAAACAGCTGGGCGGTAATCAACACTTTCCCGCAACACCTGAAAATTCGCAAACTTCACACCCCTACTCTCAAAACCCAATTGTTTTCTGAACGCAGCTTGCAATTGAAAAGCCAACCAAGCGGCTTTCTTTGAATATTTTGAAGTGGTATTGGCCACATAAACTTCAACACCTCGCGCATTTGGATTATCCGAATGATTACAATGCAACGAAATAAATACATCTGCTTTCAAAGCTTTGGACAATTTGCTTCTATCGGTTAACGAAATAAGCGTATCACTATATCTCGTCAAGTAAATATCCAATGGCGTTTCAGATTGTTTGTTTAAGCTAAAAATTTCCAAAGCAATATCGAGTACAACATCTTTTTCTTGAATTTTATTTATTCCGATGGCACCAGAATCTTTTCCACCGTGTCCGACGTCAATAATTATTCTTTTTTGCGTTGCAGTTTCCTGTCCTAAAATGATGCACATTTTTAGAAGCAAAAAGACAAAACTGACGTTTTTAAGCACTTTTTTCATTTTCAAATTTTGGGTTATTAACAATGCAACTTCCAAAAATCATAGAATTTGCTACCAATTAATAGCAACGGAAATCAAACAGTATTAAATAATATTTTATTCACAAATATTTGATTATCAGTTATTTATAAGCAAATATATGTAAATTTCCAATAACGAAAACAACATAAATTTTAAACTGTTCCGTTATGAAAAAATCAATCTATTTCGCAGTATCACTTTCACTTATCTCAACATCACTTTTTGCACAAATTGGTGGCATTGAAGATTCGGTGGATGATGTTTCCAACACCATCAGAACCATTTTTCCAATCATTTTGGGGGTCATTTTCCTTATTGGTTTCCTATTTAATGCAGGACACTTCTTTGGCGAGAATGCAGACTTAAAAAAAGGAATTACTAGAGTACTTGTATTCGTATTAATTGCAGGTGCTGTAGTTGGAATATTTACTTATTTAATTGGAATCGTAGTATAATGAAGCGGTTCGAGGTCTATAAAAACATCAGGAAACGGGCGGTCATTTTTGGGCTGCCTATTTCCCTGTTTGCTTTAATGATGGTTTCCATTCTTGCATCCCTATTAATCATCATTTTCTCTTTCAGCTTCGGAATGATTATAGGCATACTGGTTTTCAACGCTGCCTTATATGTTGGCTTAACTCGAATAACTCACAATCCACAACTTTTTCAGATGGCCAAGGCCTTCCCAAGAATCATCAGTAACAAAAGAAATTCAGGCTTCGATTATGAACAAGATTAACCTTTCGGCATATCAACCCATTGCAGATATTCAAGACAATATCGTCTTTGCCAACAATGGCAATGTAATCTTGTGCTATGAAGGGAATCTGCCTGAAATCTATTCCCTGTCCGAAAAAGATTTTGAGGATATGCACGGTGCTTGGTTTCAGGCTTTGAAATCTTTACCTGTTGGAACTGTAGTTCATAAACAGGATATCTACTTGAAGAAATCTTATTCTTCAGAACAGCTTGCAAATAAAACTTTCTTAGAAAAAGCCACACACGAACATTTTAAAGGTCGAGGACATATTGAGCACAAGTGTTATCTGTTCTTTATTCTGACCAAAAACAAAGCACTCAACAACTCGAAATTCGTCAATCCGTTCCGAAAAGTTTCAAAGGGAATCGTTCAGGAACTGGATGACAACATCAAGAGCTTCGCAAACTCTGTAAGCGATTCGGTTTCTTTCATAAATAATAGTCGAAAAATGGCATTTCTTCCGCTGAAAGCGGAACAGATTCAGCAGTTGACCAATGATTATTTCAATGGATTCAACGAAGGCTTTGACACCGACATTATACTAGATAAAAAAAGCGTCAATATTGGCTAAAACCATTTTGATGCCCTTGCCATCAATAGCGAACTGTGCTTTGGCGAAAGTGTACAGAGTAGCAAAACCAATGAGAAATTCACTTCTGACGATTTTGTGTTTCATCAAGGGTTTATTGATGGCCTAGGGCTTACGCTAAATGAGAATCACATTGTTAACCAAATCCTGTATTTGGATGATAAACAAAAGTGGCGCAAGCTGCTCGATAAGAAAATTGAGGAACTGAACAAAAGTTCCAATTTCGGTTCACAGAACAAAGTGGTACTTGGCAAAATTCAGCATATTCTAGACCAAATCAATGCAGATGATAATGCACGAATTGTGCGCGGTCATCTCAATATTGTCTATTGGTCGAAAGACGCTAAAGAGTTGGATAAGATTACCTCAAAGATTAAAACCGAATTCAAGGAACTGGATATTATTCCTTACTACCCAAGAGGCGAAGAACGCAAGAATTATATACTCAACAGTTACTGCTGCTTCTCTTCCAATTTCTCGAACAATGATTTGTACGTTACCGATTTAAAACACGCACTATGTCTTTTCATCAATAACACCAATTACAAATCTGATGCTACCGGAATCATCTTCAATGACCGTGAAAACAACATTCCAGTTTTAAAGGATGTTTGGGACGAGAAAAAGAAACGTATCAAAGCTCGGAATTTTGCCATCTTCGCCCCAACTGGCGAGGGCAAATCCTTTTTGGCCAACAATATTTTACGCCAATATTTTGAAAGTGGAGTTCGCTTGGTTATTATCGATTTGGGTGGCTCGTATACCAAATTCGCAAAACTCTATCCTGAACAGTACACCGTACTTCGCTACGAGAGTGGAAAGAATCTGGGTATCAACCCATTTTATATCAGCGATATAAATGACTTGATGCCGGAACGATTGGAAGATCTTTCAGTATTCCTTTTTGAACTGTTTGCTTCGGATTTGAAAGTGACCAAAGCACAATCGGTATCCGTCAAGAAAATACTGCGCCATTATTACGATAGCACTTGTGAGAATAATTCTTTGGAAGGTTTCTACAACTTCATCGAGAAGAATCAGGAAGATCTTCTGGATACCCTTAAAATCCATCCTGACTACTTCAATGTTACAAGCTTCCTTCACGTAATGTCGGAGTATGTTGGCGATGGTCTATATAGCTTCCTATTTGAAGTCAGCGAAGACCAGACCTATAAAATTGAGGACAAACGATTGATTGTCTTTGAATTGGATGAAGTCAAGGACAATAAGGAAATCCTTTCCGTAATGCTGAAGCTGATTAAGTCGGCCATTCAGCGAACGATCTGGAAGAACCGTGCGGAAAAAGGAATCATCCTTTTCGACGAGTTTGCAAAGCAACTGAAGTTTGATAACGTACTGGAAAGTGTGGAATTTTATTACCAAGCAATCCGTAAACAAAACGGTGCGATCGGCATTATCCTGCAATCCATCAATCAGCTTCCGAACAATTCAACATCCGCAAGCATACTGGAAAACACACAGGTCATTTACAGCCTGAACAACGAAAAGGGCTATGCTGAACTGGTCAAGCGGCTCAACCTATCCAGCCACGACCTGAACCAATTAAAATCAATCAAGAATAATCTTTCCGGCCCACGAAAGTATACCGAAATGTTCATCAAGATTGGAAAGGAAAGCAACATTTTCAGACTCGAAGTTCCGAAGGAAGTCTATGCAGCTTACTTGACCGATGGACAGGAAAACGAAGAAATAATGAAGTTCTACGAGCAACATCACGATATGCAAAAAGCAATAATTCAATTCACATCTAAAACATAATATTATGAAGACAAAAATGAAAACAATCTTGTTCGGGTCAATCCTTTCAGTTGCCCTTTTATTGCCTGGCGGTGCTACCGCCCAGGGAATGCCAACTTATGACAATACCAATTTTATCAGTTTGGTAAAACAACTTTTGGAATCAGGTAAACAGACTGCTCAAATGATTAAGTCTGTAAAATTCTTAAAAGATGCAAAAGAGAGTATAGAAAAGGTATCGAGCGTGGTACAACAGCTCAGAGCGGTTCAGGAAATTGCAGACAACAATCAACGACTTATCAATGTAATGCAAAACGACTTACAGGATATTTTAAACTCGCCTTACATCAAACCAAATGAAGTTACCAGAGTTGTAGAATCGTTCGATGCCATAATCCAGAACTCATTGGACACGGTAGATTTTATAGACGAAGTTCTATCCAGCGATTACTTAAAAATGAGTGATGCTGAACGTGCTGAAGTCCTAAAGCAGAAAGAAATGGAATCAAAGCAAATGGTGTCCAATATCAATACAAAAACCAAACGCTACAAGGATATTATTTCATTCAGAAAAATGCAGGATAAAGTAAATAATCGAGAAACAAACTATTAGAAAATGACCGCGACCATCATTTTAGGGATAGGACTGGAATATATCGATACCGTTTTCCAGACCATACAGAACAGCAGTTTCTCGCAATACACAATTGCAGGAATGAAAACGCTTGCTGTCCTGTTTTTTTTGGTCAATATTCTTAAAAAGTATAATGAAGGTGTTGTGGATAAGGACGGTTACACTTGGGGATTGAGTCCGGGCGAACTGGCGAAGAATTTTGCAATAGTTATTCTGGTCATTTTTTCGACACAAGTATTGGGCTTCTTCGATAGTATTTTGGTTTCCATTGAAGCGCAATATCGTGGTACAGCACCAGCGCTGTTGCCCTTACAGATGCAGGACATTCCCATTGAAGAAGACGTTAGTATCATTGAAGTGGCACAAGCAGCAATGACGCTCTTATATGAAGCTTTAATAACACCACTTTACGGTTTTAAAATATTTGCCTTCATTATTAGCCTCTTTCTTTGGATTTTGGATTTGTTCATCTACCCACTATTTCTTGCAGAACGCTATTTTTTATTAGGTATAATGCAAGCCTTTTTTCCATTGGTTATAAGTCTAGCAGTTTTTGAAAAATTCCGTTCACTCGCCTACACGTTTTTCAAATTGTACGCTGCGGTTTATATGCTTGTACCTGCATTCTTTTTGGTCAATGTATTTGTAAACGCACTATACACAGAAATAAACACAAATTTCTGGACGAATCTGTTTGGAACAGATGTGGGGCAAGGCTTTTTCGCACCAGTTATACAATTAGGTTCGGTAGGTTTTATTGTCTTCCTAAAATTCAAGCTATATAGACGTGCGACATCCTTCACACTAAGACTATTTACCAACTAATTTAAAAGAGAATGAAAACATCCTATAGAAATATTTACAACGTCTTAAAATTAAACCGATTTATCGTGTTGGCAGTTATTGTTTGTGCATTTATATCAAGCACCTTTTCCTTGTGGATGGCTTTCAGTACAAATCAAAAAGCACTTAATAGTGCGTTTGCGATTAATACTGATGGCAGCATTATTCCGCTGAAGCTCGTTACCCAAAAAGAGAATTTTAAGGTCGAAGCGCTGGCGCATTTAGATCTGTTCCACAACTACTTCTATAACATTGATGCCAGCAATTACAAACGCAATTTGGAAAAAGCACTTTGGCTCGGCAATAGTACAATTGATAACCTATACCGACAGAAAAAAGCTGATGGTGTTTATAATCGGCTATTACAATATTCATTGGTTCAAAAAGTCTTGAGCATCGATTCAAAAGTTATAGAAAATAAGAACTCTTATGGTTTTACAACTACCACCATATTTGAAATAAACAGAGGCTCTATTGTCGATACCTACGAACTAGTTTCAACCGGAAACCTAATTATGGTTGATCGCAACTTCCCAAACAATCCGCACGGATTATTGATTACCGATTACTTCGAGAACACTTTAAAAAAACTAAATGATGAAAGTTGAAAGCCCATAATGGGCATTTAAAAACCACTATTATGAAGATAGAAAAGAACAAAATAGTATTTGCAGCAGTATTGGCTGTGATTTTCATATTCCTGATTTCATATTCCGTGATGGTAATGGGCGATGATGAAAGTGAAAATGAAAACCTTGAACAGACCCTCATACCCGATTTAGAAGAAAACCAAAAGGAATATGATTCTAAATTGGATGCCATAAATGATTTGAAAGAAGTGCGTGAGAATAACGCACCTAGCATTTATGATGAAAAACTGATTGATTCCTTGGGTTACTACGACCCTGATTTACCCGAACGCGAAAAGAAACGTATTGTGGATAGCATCTATGATGCTGGAAGGATTCAATATTCGGAAAAACAATATCAGAACTTCGGGAACAAGAAAACTGTCCAACAGAATACCAAGAAAATTGATTCAACTGATTTCCAAAGGGAACAAAAAATTCACGCAAAAGAATTGGGTTTAGAGCATCAATTGTTCTTTGCAGCTTCGCCTAAACCAAATGAACTTTCAGTTATCGAAAATACAGATGCTACCATTCACGTAGTTGTAGATGGCGACCAAGTTGTAAAGGTAAATGCAAGGTTGCGAATGCGTCTTACAAAAGCTGCTACAATAAATGGTAAAAAGATGCCTAAGAACACGACAATTTTTGGTTTTATCAGCTTTCAGCCCAATCGTGCTTTGATTGAAATTGAAAACATAAAGCATCATCCCACCAGACTAAAAGCCTTCGATTTACAAGATGGTAGCGAAGGTATTTATGTGGAAAATAACTTTAGGGCAGAAGCTACCAATGAAGTTCTGGACGATATTATTGGGGATATCAATATTCCGACTGTACCACAAGTGGGTGGAATTACGAAAGTACTCAAACGAAATAACCGGAATATAAAAGTAACGGTATTGAACAATTACAGATTAATTCTAAAACCAAAATTATAAGCCCATAATGGGTATTTAAAATATCACTCTTATGAAAAATTATATCATTATTTCGGCTCTAATTATAATAGCCGCTTTCGCGAAAGCAGACGCACAAACAATACACGCACTTGACACTATTTATGCAAACGATACCAAAAACGTTGCGCTCTTCTTTCCAGAACCCATTCGACAAGGGATAACCGGTTCAGATAATTTCATATTTACGTACAATCGTGAAAAAGAACAATATTTTGGACTTCTTCAGGCAAAGCCTGGGAAAGAAAGCAATCTATTGGTAGTTAATAGAAATGGTTCGATTTTTTCTTATATTGTAAGGTATAAAAAACAGCTATCAAAGCTTAATTATTTCATTCATCTATCAAATAGTATTGGGAATGAAAAACCAATCGTAACCGATTCGATTCAAGTTGAAACTTCTGAAAAAAGTATTGATAACAGAATGTATTATTATCAAAAATTCTGTTCTTATCTTCTTGACAGAAAACAGCGTGTAGGTCGGATTAAGAAGCGAAACGAAGGCATTGTTTTGAGTGTTGAGAATATTGTTTTTGATAAAGAAGAACTTTATTTTGTTATTCAGATTGAGAATAATACTACGTTAGATTACGATTTGAATTTCTTGAACCTTTCGGTTGAAACTCGACAAAAAGGGAAAAGAAAATCTTTACAACGTCTCTATCAAGAACCGATTTACAAACATTATCTGCCTTCAAAAATCGTAGAAAATGAAACGGTGCGATTCGTTTATGTACTGCATAAATTTTCATTGTCCAACGACCGCAGGGTAATTTTGGAATTAAACGAGAAAGATGGCGAACGAAATATTGAACTGAAAATATCGCATAGATTTATCAATAACCCAAATTAGTATTATTATGAAAAGAATAGGCATTTGCTCGCTCGTACTTTTATTCATTTCCTGTTCAGGGAACACGAATATGTCGCCTTCTGAAACTGCCAAAGCTGTTGCGGAAAGTTTTTTTTCAGAAGATGAATCGACTCTAAAAAAGCATACCACATCAGAAGGCTATGCCAGTTTGATTACGGTTCAAAATATGATACCAGATTCGGATAAAGAAGTCGAGGTAAAGATTTTAGAAGAATCTATCGATGAAGAAATTGCTTGGGTAAAATATAGTACAACCTTTGATGGAAAATCTGGTATCTTCAAACTGGTAAAAGAAAATAACCAATGGAAAGTCACTAGCAAAGGGCCGAGGGAAAAGGGGCCTTTTTGAAAACAGCCTAAGTATTACTTTTCAATTTACTTTTATCCATTTCCATCCATTCAACAATTTCTTTATTACGATATGAATTCATACCTATATTGTCTTTTTCATTTCGAGCAGCATCGGTCACTTTAAGAAATGTAAATTCAGGATTATACAAATGCTCTATATAATATGAAAGTAACAATTTCTTATCCGGGTTCGCTGTATCAACTACTTCATCATTGACGTATTTATCTTTCTTGTGCCAAAAGGCTTCATCAGCTAAGTTTTTTATGTATTGAGCTTTCTTTTTTGATGAAAAATAGATTGTCTCTTCTCCTGATATTGCTTGCAAAAGGTTTAGATTATGAATGTCATAATCATCGGTTATGGACACCGAACTCTCATTCTCAAAATTTAATATATACGCCCATTTATCGTAGTATATTAAATATAGCTTTGGTGAAATCGGGAAGAAAATTATTAATCCAGTACTTAATAGACCACCATTATTAGGGAATTTTTTCCGAGATAATTGGATAGGATTAAATTGTAAAAATGGATTATCAGAAATTATAAAATCTGTAGTCGTCTCATTTTTTAACAGACCTAAACTCAAATCAGCTGTTATGACCCAATTATCCATATTATAAGCTAAATTAAATGCTGCTGGTTCTGGATGTAATACTCTATATTTTGAAAAATCTATTTTGCTTAATTTTTTATCAAATTGAGTAAATTTTTGAATACCAGAATTTATTTTTTCTTCTGTATTTGCAACCGATGCTTTTGTCCTAAAAGCATACATCATCACAAAGTGAAGAAGAAAGGAATAATCCTTTGTTCCAATTTTCGGAAGGTTACCATTCCCTTTAACAAACTTGATAATATTGGAAGCTCTGCTTTCACTATGACCTAAATAGTCTTCAAAAACTTCATCTTTCCCATAGAAATAATTTTTTTGAGCCTGAGATTTTATAGGTGCATTTTCGATTTCCCTTTCTGTAGTTTTTTGAAATAGATGAATCCCTTTGGGGTTTGTTGTCGATGAGAAACTTCTAAGAAGAAATTGAGAAATATAGTGCTGTCTTTTTTTTTCTGCCATCTACAAATATTTTGGGTAATTATTCATCTTTTTCTTTAAGAATAACTTCCCAATAGCCGCGCGTACCACCTTTTCGCTTTATAAAGCCCGCATCCCTCAAATTATTTAAGTGTTTTTGAATTGCAGATTCATTGATATGTAATACTTCCGCTATTCCTGAACGACTTATTCGGTTATCTGATTCAATTAACTTTAAAACTTCTTTTTGTCTTTGAGTTATTTGATTTAAATTATCGATGGTAGAATTTTTTAGACCACCTATTTGACCACCTTTTAGACCACCCATTGCACCACCTATTTGACCACCTTCTTTATCGTCTTCAGAAACAGTAGATTCAACAGTAACTTCTTGAGCCACAAAAGTCATTCTTAGGAAATTATCTGAAAAACTAAAGCTCTCTTTTCCATAGTATTCTAAAATACGAGGGATACCAGAACCCAATTGTTCCACCAACTCCAAATCCTTAAAGATTCGCATCAGTTCCTTGTTCCGTGGGACTGAAAAGCCTTCGAAAAATTCTTGTTTGCTCAATCCTTCTGGCAGACCGCCAGCCGATGTGATTTCAATTCTATCGGTAAAGATTTCAAACTTCGGTAAAATCTCATTTGTATAGTCATTATGCACGAATGCATTAATAATCGCCTCTCGTAAAGCGATAGGATTCCAAAGGTTAGCTTGTTCTCTTTCCTTGGCTGTGATTTTTGTGGTAGTTCTGTTCTCGACCGCAATTTTATCTATCACTTGTTTAGTGGCCTTTACTAAACATTCGTCGCCATATTCATTGCTTTCTATCAAGTCCGTTCGATTGGTGCCAGAATATTTGGCAACCTTAATAGAAGTGTTATTCTTGTCTGCCAAAAGATAGGCGGCATAGTTAAATGAGTCGTCTTCGGTTAATAGTTCTAAGTTCTTTGCAAATGCTTTGCCGAGAATATGTCCAGATTCCTCATAATAGATTTTCAGTTGGCTAAAACTCAAATCCTGCCGTCCTGCTTTAATCTTGCTGATGGAATTTCGAGTACGTTTCGCAAAAAGTTCATCAATCATTTTTTGCGGCATAGGTTCAGCAGCTGAACCCAAACGAATAACACAACCTTTTTCACTCATCCCATATTTTTTGAGATGATATGGTTTTTCCGGGCCACTTGCGACAATTACCTTTAGGATATCCTTTCCATCCCTAACTTCACTAACAATATCGAATAGACCCATTGCAGAGGGCCGAATGTTATTCTTTAACCTGTCTTTTATTTTGAGTTGGTCTCTATCAGCATCTGCCAATCCGTAAGTGTTTCCATTTTTATCGATACCAATAAATAAAATACCACCTTCACGATAGTTTAAAAAAGCGATAACCTCTTTTTCAAGTCCTTCGGAAAGTTCTCTTTTGTATTCTATACGATTGGTTTCGGTCATAGTTTTTTTGTAGTTTTTACATTCCGCTTATCAATTCCTTTGCTTTATCCAATGTGTAAGCGCCATTCACTTCTTTTTTGTCAAAAATCATAAAATAGGAAGAGTCGTGTCCAGCTTGTTTTTCCCATTCATTGCCCAATCTACATTTGCCTTCGCTATCAGAACCGTCTAAATGGTCGCCCTTGGTTTCTATTAAAATCGTTCTACCAGATTTTGTCTGCAATATAAAATCAGGATAGTGATTTGCCTTAAACCCGTTGATGTAAAAACCTTTTCCTCTTTCTAAATTTCTGTGCCAAAAGGCAACATTGGCAGCTGTTCCGATTTCCATAATAACGCGCTCTTCAAAGTTATTCATTGTGCCTTCCTTTTCGTATAGGGAATTTCCAATTGAAGAACCTACAGTTCCGGGAACAATTTCTTTGCCTAATCTCCAATTATCCTTTGCAGTTATTCGTTTTGATTTAATTAAATCCATAAATCTGGTTTCGGCGTAACTGTCTGAAAGTTGTCTGATTTTAGATTTTATTTTATCTGTATAACTCCACTTTCTAACCAAAATATCACGCATCTGTTCGGCATTCATTCCCTTTAAAATCCTGCCGACGTAAATTTTTATTTCCTGGTCTGGAATTGGATACATATTCCCAATAATCTGCATAATTTGATGCGTAATATCACTTATTTGGGCATCTTTTGGTTTAGCCAAAATATATTCAGCAATTGGATCTTTTACTTGGCTTTCCTCAATTTTTACCCAATCTGGCGAATAATTATCCTTTACTGTTTCAGTTAAATCTACCTTATATAAATCTGAAGAAATTTTGTCAAAATCGATTTTGATGTCTTCATCAGAAAGTTTAAAATCTTTCAACAAGGATTCCCTATTCAACAATTCTTGTTCTGTTCCAAAAATGTCGCTTGCGGTTACCTTTAGAAAAAATTGGGGAAAATCGATTTTTTCTATGATTTCTTTATTCGCTTCTTTTACGCGATAGCGTTTTACTTTATCTCCCATTTCCTGAAACATATTTTCGTCTATAGGTTGCTTTTCTTGTTCCTTTATTTGTTGTTCCAATGCTGCGTTCTGTTCTGCCGCCATTGTTTCTATTTCTACAATTACGGAAGTATCTTCACTATCATCTTCAGCTGCATCCGCATTATAAGAAATACGTTTTTTATCAATAAATTCTTCTTGTTCTTCGGGATATTGTTCTGGAAATAAAAAGGAATCAACAGGATTTATAACTTTGCTTTCTTTTTCTTCTTCTGTCATTTTATCAGCAGCACGATGTTCGTTACCGCTAAAACCAGAGGCCTTTAATCCTTCCACAATACTTTGTAGGGTTTCATTGAATTTTGCTGATGCTGTCAATACATAAGAAAGATTCAATTGAAATGCCTTGTGTTTTTGTACATAAGGTTGACGTAACACACGACCCAAAATTTGCTCAACATCAACAGCACTGGACTTATCTGCTAACGATGCCAATATATAGGCAAATGGACAATCCCAACCTTCTTTTAAAGCGTTGATTGTAATTATATAACGAACCTCACAGGATTTATCCAATAAATCAATTCCTTTGAGCTCGTCAATATTTGCTGTTTTAATTTTTATTTGGTTTTCTGGAATGCCTAACCCTAATAATTGTTCTTTTAATTTTTCGAATGTGGTATTGTCGTCCTTCGTTTTTGGTTGTGCTTGAAACAGCACAATCGGTCTAATATATTTACCGCCTTCTGTTTCTTGCTTTTTAGCCAAATTTTCCAATTTGCGTTGCAGGTGCAAGGCGTTATTAATAACTTCTGTTTTATCGTGACTGTTATAAACGATTACAGGAAGTTTGACCATATGTTCCTTTTTCAATTCTATGGCAGGAACTAAACTAACAATGTTGCTATTGGCTTTTGGTGTTGCAGTTAAATCTAAAATGAAAGATGGATTTAAGTTTTTGAGCATATCTACGCTTAAATCACTTTCTGCATTGTGGCTTTCATCAACCACTAATACAGGGTTTAAACTTCTAATAACGTTGATAAGCGCAGTATCATCAACATCATCTAATAGGTGCTTTCTGTTAGCGTATTGTGGCACAAAAGATTCCAATTGCCCATTTTCCTGATATACTTTTCTGTCTTCTTTGTTTTTTGCTCGCAAGCTGGCAAAACTCAAAACGAATATGCTTAATTGTTCTTTTACAACCGTGGGATTAAAATTTGAGCCTTGCAACAAATCTTCCTTTTGGTAAATGGCAACTTTGTTATTGAATAGTGCATTCAACTTTTGACGATAGGGATGCTCTGGATTGGATAGCGCATTTACGGTTTGTTGCAATAAATTGCTCCAAGGCACTAACCAAATAACAGCTTTTGTTTTTGACGTGTCGTAAGCTGAAAAAATGGAATGTAACGCATTAACGGCTATAAAGGTTTTACCGCCAGCTGTTGGTACTTTTATACAAACGTGTGCAGCTTTTGGAATGTTATTTTTATATAATTGCATTCCGGTATTGTCCAACGGATTGTAAGGCCCAATTTTATCTTCCCAATAAGTATTGAAAGCAGTTGCGACATTTTTATGTTCTTGAACGTACTCCAAGTATTCTTCAAGATTATCTATTACTTTTTGTTGGTAGCTTTTTAATTCCATATCCTATTTTTTCAATTTCTTGATTTGTTTATCGAAATCAGAAATGATTTTTTGGGTCTTATTGAATTGGTCGTATTCCTTTCCTGCTTTGGAAACAGCTTGCTTATGCGATTTTGTCCCTTTGCCTTCTAAAATTTTAAATTCATTAAAGTTTAAAAATTTATCAACACTATTTGCTAATCCTTCCATCGTAAAGGTGTTTTCACGCTCTATGAGGTTTTCGATATAATCAAAATAACCAGTTACTGTGCGTTCCAATTGTTTAATTTCTTTTTCCTGCAAGTAGTTTTTGGCTAAAGTTGTATCTGTCTTTACGATTCTACCTTCTGGAGCATTCTTCCAAGTTGTCAAACCCATATTTTTCGTTTTTGCATTGGCATTTTTAAAAATAATTTCAGCAGCGGTTCTTCCTGTAATGGCAAAATGAAACTTGTTTTGCACCATTGCATAAAAATTTTTGGTAATTTCAGCTTGGGGATTGTAATCTATACTGCATTCTGCAAAAATATCGGTAATTTGCTGGTAAATTCTGCGTTCACTGGCACGAATGGAACGTACTCGCTCCAATAACTCTCTAAAATAATCTTTGCCGAAAATTGCTTCGCCTTGTTTCAAACGATTGTCGTCTAAAACAAACCCTTTAATAATATATTCTTTCAGGGTTTTGGTTGCCCAGATTCTAAATTGTGTTGCCTTTGCAGAATTTACCCGATAACCTACAGATATTACCGCATCTAAATTATAAAATTTGGTTTTATAGTTTTTACCATCTGCGGCAGTTGTTTCCAAAATGGAAATAACTGAATCTTCTGCTAACTCATTGCTCTCAAAAATATTAGCTAAATGTTTATTGATGGCAGGCACACCCACATCAAACAATTCAGCCATCATTTTTTGGGTAAGCCAAATGGTTTCATTTTGTAGTAATACTTTAAGTGTAATAGCACCGTTTGGAGCGTTATAGAGAATGAAATTATTTTGTAAATTACTCATTTGTCTGGATAATATTTTTTTTAATTTGTTAGGCTTTTCAAAATTTTCTCAACCTTTTGCCGTTCGTTTTTTAAGTTCGTTCTACTATCCTATTTATTGGCATTAAAATTATAAAACAATACCAACTCAATTGTCGCGCCACTGGCGCGACTATTTGAAAATCAGAAAACACGTCTGCAAACTGCATCATTCTTCGCAAATTGCTAACTCCAAAACTTTTACCGTACTTTTCAGATAAGGCTTTTGCCAATTGGCTCACAACTTCCTTGCCATAAGTGGCGCGTTCATTGTTAAGGATATCTGCATTTATTCTAAATCCAACTTGCCAATATACTAAAGTAAGCGTAGTATTCACTTGCGCTACCACTTGCTTTTTACCTTGCTCAATAATTTGAGAGACCTCTTGAAATAATATGTGATTGATTTCTCCCATATTTAGAATTTGGTTATATCTCTGGGTATTTTTTTAAAAATGATGCTGTTTTTTGCCATAAAGTCTTTTGGCAACAAACAATTATCTGCGTAGATAACATAATTTTCTCCTTTGGTTTTTATAAGTTCCAAAGCATCAAAATCTAATGTTGTAAGCTTGTTTTTCTCGTATATGAAATAATAAACCGTATCATCTTTTACACCTAATTCATAATCCTTAAATTCTATTTCAGAATTATAGGAAGTCCGCGTTTCTGAAAACCAGATGTATTCCCGTATTTTTTCAATGCCCACTTGCTCGTTTAAGTTATGGTCAGCATCAAAAAGTGGTAATCCCAATTCGTAATAGTCAAATGCACCACCAGTTCCTTCAATGGCTTTTGCACCATTTCCGAAACCTTTGGTTACGCGCTTTACTCTTTCGGCAGTAACATCATTGGCATAATCTTCCATTTCCACCAAAATGAATTTTCTATTTCCGCCATCTTGTTTGTTTAAGTTTAAAACTGCGTGTGCGGTTGTTCCAGAACCTGCAAAGGAATCGAGGATGACTGAATCTTTATCAGAAGCTATTTGTAATACTCTTTCTATTAATCTTGGCGGCTTCGGTGTATCGAAAGGAAAACTACCTATATCGTTTAGTTCTTTCAAAACTTTTTTGGCCTCTTGATTATCTCCAACTTCTTCACGAAACCAAAGAGTTACAGGAACAGTTCCCTGCTGAACATCATCTAAAAATCTTTTTATTGAGGGAACATTATTTCCTTCTTTGCCAAACCATATTCGATTTTCAAGAACCATTTCCTGAAATTTATCTTCGTTTACTCTCCAACAATAACCACTCGGAGGATTAACAATTCTACCAGAAGGTGTTGTAATTGGATAATCAGTATTAGAGTTATAGGTTTTTACCGAAAGGTCGCTTGATTTCCAGTTTCCTCGTTTATCATTGTCTAAATTTTTATATCTTTTATTTTGAGCAATAGTTCTGGGAAGAAGATTTCTTTGCCATTTATCTTTGGATTTAGTATAACATAAAATAAAATCGTGCATATCCGATAAATAACGCGCATCATTTTGGGGACTATATTTTTTTTGCCAAATAATATTATTGATAAAATTTCTTACTCCAAAAATCTCATCACACATCAATTTTAAATTTGCCTGCTCATTATCATCAATTGAAATAAAAATAGCACCATCATCCGCTAACAATTTATGAAGTAGTTGCAAACGTGGGTACATCATACACAGCCATTTGTCGTGTCTTGTTAAATCTTCGCCATCTTTACCAACAACCTCTCCAAGCCATTTTTTGATTTTAGGATGATTTACATTGTCATTATACACCCAACTTTCATTACCTGTATTGTATGGTGGGTCAATATAGATGCATTTTACTTTGCCTTCATATTCAGGCAAAAGACTTTTGAGGGCTTCCAGATTATCGCCGTGAATTATTTTATTTCCACTTTGGGTTGGCTCATTTTGTTCTCCTTTTTCCGCAGTAAAACCGTATGTGTGTTCCAAAACCCGGTAAGGCACATCTTGATGATGATTTATCACTTTATCTTTTCCTATCCAATTGAGTGTTGGCATATTAGTGTTGGTCTTTATCTGCCTTATCGGCAGACAGGTTAGAGATTATCAATTCTTTTACATCCACGTCCAAAATGTTGGCTATATCCATTAGGGTTTCCAATCTTGGTTGTTGCCTGTTTTGAGCGTAGGCATTAACCATATTATAGCTTTTGCCAAGCTTTTGAGCGAGCCAAGTTTGTTTTATTCCCTTTTGTTCCAGCACTTCCTTAATTCGGTTCATTTTAGAACTTGTTTTTTCAGCTACCAAAATAATCAAGTTAATTTATATATCTCAAAAAATTGTGTATAAAATGTAAATAGTTTGTTTGTGGTGGTGGGGAAGCGGCATTGAAATTTGGGGAAGTATAGTCAATACCGCGCGTTAGGATAAATTTGTATCAAACTTTCATCAATTCATCAATAGTCTTTTGCTTAATGATGCTGTAAACGTCTCTTATGTTATTCTCAAAAATGAAAACATTGAGGTCATAATCGCCTTTTCCAAATAAATGTTGACTACTCATTTTTAGTGTACCATACGTTTTATTATTATGAAATCTTTCGAGCAATTCTTCTATTTTAATAATTGAATGATTGAGCAACATTCTGTGTTCGAAAAAACTATCATCCGCTTCCATTTCCTTTTTAATCATATCTGTCGTGATATCGATAAATGAATAAGGATTGGTTTCTATTCCGTTTAGAGATATAAAAACTTTTTGAATTCTGTATTTATGATTTTCCGCATTGTCGTGCTTTATACCTCTTATTTGAGCGGAACAAAATATTTCGAGTTCACTTAATTGATGGATTTTGGCGATGTTTAGTAAATCTGCAATTATGACTGATAATTTTTCTTGATTAAGAGTCAGTCTTTTTAATATTTCAGAGATTTTGTCGGTTAAAGTAAGTTTTAAGTTACCTGGCAACGCTTTTAGCCAATCATTAATCCTGATAACGTCAATTGCATTTGCTTCTGTATTGGAAGAGCCATTTCGATAATATACCTTTCCTGTTTCAAGACCTTTTAACTTAATAGTTGGTGTAATTGGCAATTCGTATTTTGCTATTGGAAATTCAAGAATACCAATTTTCTTGCTCTCATAATCTAATTCGTAATATTCAAAGAAAGGACGTGGAAAAACTTTGTCTTTTACTTTTTCTTGAAGTATTGCATCATCAACAGAATTTTTTAGTCCTACCAAGTCTAAAGTTTTATCTTTCTTTTCTTTAACACCAAAGAGAATAAAACCATTTTCAGTTCTTATAGTGTTGGAAAAACTAATAACATCTTTTACAAATTTGGCTGTATTCTTTAAGTCTCGGTCATTTGCGAAATCATAAAGATTTTCTTTAAAATCTAATGTTGAAGATTCACGTTGTTCAAGGATGATGGTTAGTGTTTCGGTAGAAATCATATTATGTTTTCGATGGTTTGTTTTAATTAGTTGTAATTTTTAAAGAACCACGGAAAACGCATTTCGGAAAATTTTACAAGTAGAAAATTCACGTTAAGAAATTGGACGGATTATCAAAATAAGATAAGTCTCAACTATTCTTGATAATTTTTTAATATAATTTTTCTCTTTTTATTTCACAAGTCGCAACTGTGCCGATATTTTTTCATCAATCAATTCTGCATATTCTTTTTCAAATTTCTTTTTTACAGATTTGTCTTTTATATTAAGTTTGTTCGCCAAATAACTCAATTTTCTATTGTTTTGTTCTATTAATTCGGACCACTCCATCACGTAAACTTCTATATTTTTTTCTGTCTTCCGGTCGTACAAAAAAGGATTATCAGGGGAATTCAACCTTCTGGAGTTGACCTGCGATTTTGCATATTTTGTGAGACGTGATGAAATTAAAATCAATTTATATTTGACCTTCTCATTAGGCAAGCCTGAATGCTGTTCTATTGTAAAAGCATACTCATCAATTTGATTTAGTTCTTTTTTACTAATTGCACATTTAGGAGACTTTAATTCGACGACCATAATTTCCTTTTCGTTAGAGTCGGTAATCTTCTCATTGAAAAAGAACAAATCTGTTATATCATTCAGACCTCGCTCGTCTAATTCAATCAAGTTTTCATCCTCATTAGTTGGCTTGTATTCAAAATATTTTTCCCTCAATTCTTTCAAGATATTGCCAATCTTCTTGTCTGACCATAATTTAGGAGTTCCATTGTAATTTTCCCCAAATAACCATAATTGGTCTTCTACAATTTTATGTAGTTGGCTTCTTTCTTTTATATGTTTTGATATTTCTCCATAGGTTAGTTCGTGAAGAAATTCTAAAAATTCTGTTTTTTCTGCTACTACGCTCGCAAAATGGACAACATCCTCTAAATCAGTTTTCTCCAAAAGATTATGAAATTTCTCCAAACTTTCCTCGGAAAGTTTTAAAACTTTTTTGAAAATGTACTCAATATTCCCATTTCCTATCGCCTTATCAAGTAAAGGGTATAAAAAGTTTCTTATTTTATCATCCTTTTGAATCAATTTGTGCTCATCTTCTAAAAGGTATGCAACTTTTTTGAAGAGGACTTCTTGTGATTTAGAAGCTGGATGCTCATTATTTTGATAAGGATAGTATCTATCTTTTTCTAAATCCTTTAAAAACTTATCGAATCTTTTATTTTTTGCCTTAAAGAAATCATTGACTGTATCTTTTATAGTGTTCTTCAGATTGTTGATTTCTGCTTCGCCCAAAGTTTCCAAATCCAAATTTCTAAATAAATCTGTATTCAACATTGGAGATTCTATGTATATAAACCACGTTCCCAAATCAGGCGTGTACCAATCTGAAGAATAAGTGTATTCGTGTGCAACACTTTTTAAACCTGCATTATCGGTTTGAAAAAATACTTTGACTTTGTTTAGAGTAGAATTGATATTATAAAAATAAAAATTCAGGTTGTGAGTTTTTCCTTTTTTGTCAGTATACTCAATTGATTTTTTGGAAGGTTTATCAATAACAAAATGTTCTCTTTTTAAAGTTTTTCCATTAATAATAAAGTTCACTGTATCGTGAAAAATCTCAAATGGATAGTGTTCAAAAATTGCCTGATTTATATTCGGTTTTAGAAAATTTTCGTGAATTCTGTTCCTTTTTGCTAATTTTTCCTGCTTATTATGATGTAGTTGCTCAATGGTAACTTTATAATACGGGTTATGCTCTCCATCAAGATATTCGTAATCAACTTTAAACTCTGTGTCTTCTAATTGGGCATCATTAAAATCTAATGTATCTATACTGAATTTAGTTTGAGAAAATTGTTTTTCCTCGCTATCGTAGCCTACTGTATCAATATGCATTAATTCTCCAATTTGGAGAGAACTAAATCTACCAATACCCTGACCGCTTGGTTTAACAGTAGTTCCAATTTCCAATACCCTGTTTTCAAATTCGCTATAAGGAACGCCAAATCCATCATCTTTAATCTCTATTGATTTTATTGGAGCTTTGATATTTGCCTCATTTACATATTCAATGTTTATTTCAATATTTTTTGCTTTTGCCTGCAAAGAATTGTTTATTAATTCACGAAATGCCTGAAAAGTATCCTTGTACTTTGTCAAAAGGTCTTTAATTACCCTTGTGTTTGTCGTAATTTTTTTGGTTGTTGACTTCATTTTCTTCGAATTTATTTGGGTAATTTTATATATAAACAAATATATAATTTTATAGACCAATTTTTAATTGAATTAAATTCTTTAAATGATATTACTTCATTTGAAAATAGACCTCGCCTCCTCATAAACCCTCTCAAAATTAGCCGCTAAATCTGTTTGGGGAAACTGGTTAGAATCCTGTGGCAATTCCCTTGGTATATTAGCCAACTTAAATTGAACCTTCATATCTGTCCAATCTGCATACGTAATAAATTCGACCTGTCTCAACCTAAAGAAAACAACGGCTCTTATCTTTGTAATTTCCTTTTCGCCTATCGTGATGCGTGTATAAAAATCCAGATTATGACCTCGACTCACACTCTTGGTAGAATCCTTAACAATCTCAAAAAACCGTTCGTAATATTTGGTGGTGTCAGGGTCATTGACTTTTCCAAAAAACTGGTAGGATTACGTTTTGTTAACTTATCAATAAATAAAATGCCCCCTGCATATATTTTTACAGAGGGCATTTCTTTTAGGAACAAATAAAAGTGTGACTAATTCAAATCTATTGTACCGTTACGTTAAATGTTGCTGCAATATCTGTCTCTCCTCCAGCATCGCCAAGACCTGTGTTTGGCTTTGTTGGCAAGTGACGTAATGTAAACGTTAATGTTCCTGAACTAGTTGCATCTGCTGTAAGTGTGAACTGTGTACCCAAGTTGTTTCCATCAGCATCAAAATTAGAATAGGCTGTCGATACCTCAAGCCCACCACCAATGGTATAAAAAAACTGATGTTCCTCTGCTTCTTCTTCTACTTCTTCGGTAATAATTTCGGGTGGGTTCACGGTTTCGTTAAGCAGAACGATTGTACCATTATAGGCAACACCAGTTGCTAAATTTCCTGAAACAGAAATAACAGGGGCGTTCGGACCATCGCCATCCAAATCGCGGGTCTGTAAGGTAATTGGTGTTCCACCTCCATTTGGCGCAAGGGTTACCGTCATTGTGGTAATCACTTCTTCTTCATTTACTGGCTCTGGCGTATCGTCGTCTTTTGAACACGACACGAACAATACTGTTGCAAAAATTGCAGTTGCTAAAAATTTTACGTTTTTCATTTGTTTTTGATTTTAAAAATTAATAATTGAGTTTGAGATTTAATAAAAAGTTTCTGCCCAAATCGTCTGCATAATAGCGCAGACGGTTCAGGTAATTACGATATGATGTGTTTAATAGATTGGTAATACCAAAACCTACGGTAAGTGTTGATTTTTGAGTGGCTTTAAAATCGATGCTTGAATTAAAATTGAGCAAATGGTAAGCATCTGGCGGTGTGCTTAAGTCAACTATTTCCATCGTTTCGGTCTCTGGTATAAACACTTCAAAATTGTTATTGGGAAATTCGTTTTGGCGAAACACATACTCACTTTGTAATGCCAACCGTAGATTCTTGAAATCAGGATTTTGATACACAATTTCGTTCTTGGTATTTACGGGTGGCATACTTATCAAGGGTTCATCCCTTGTGCGGTCGTATCCTTTTACAAGTGAAAATTGATTGTTGAAGCGTAAGTTTTTGGCAAAGGAATATGACGCATCAAAATCTACTCCCAAAAGTTGGGCATTCGTTTGTCTGTATTCCCAAACTTGAAAATTACCCCGTACCGTTTGCTGGATTTCTGTGGGTTCGATAACGATAAAGTCGTTAATGGTGTTTATAAAAGGACTTACTGAAAAGCTAAATTTTTCATTTTCCCGTTGAAACGTCAACGCCAATTTATGGCCGATTTCTGATTTAAAACGCAAATCGCCCAACTCGATGCGGGAAGCGGAATGGTGCAAGCCCTCGCTAAAAAGTTCGGAAGGATTGGGCGCACGGGATGCCAATGAATAATTGAAAAACAGTTTGTATTCATCGCTAAAGGCGTATGTGGCTCCCAAAGTTGCCGAAGCGTTATTAAAATTAAGTTGCGGATTGGTCAAAATCTGATTGTCCAATTTTTCGACTACAATTTCGGGGAAGAGTTCGTCATAATTACGGGATTCCCAAAAAGAGGTGCGGTAGAATTTAAAAACGTCCATATAGGTATAATCAAAACGTCCTCCTGCTTCCAAAAGCAATTTATCGTTCAATCTGTAATCCGCTATGGCATAAATTCCCAAATCATATTTGTCATAATCTGGTATCAACCTACGCACTCCCGTATTTGGGTCTGCAAAGTTGTTTTGATATCGTGCCATTAGACCAGTTTTTAGGCTTACTGCATCTGTTATATGAGAATCCAAATCGAGCATCAACGTATGTGTGTCCAATTGTAAATCCAACGAAGCGTTGTCTTTATCTGCACCACGCCTAATATCGAATTCCAAACGTTTGTTCCGCTGAAAGTCATATTGCAAGCTCAATTTTCCGAAACCATCAAACCTTTTAAATCCTTTTATCCGTGCCAAATGGTGCGTAACATCTTGTTTTGGCGCAATGATATTGTAGGTAAAGTCATTTATCATTAAAGGTCTGTCACTATTTATTGCCCGAATTTGGTCTTGCGCACCGCCCAAGTGGGATGCCCTTAAAATGCCGATTTCATTTTTAAAAAGTGAATAATACGCCTCAATTCCATAATCAAACCGATTAAGCCCAACGTGAAAAGAAGCATTGCGTTCAAAAATCCCTGTATTGCTCAACACATAATCTGGTGCTTCAAAATCGCCAAAACGTTTTAATGTTCCTTGCACGGTTGCATACCAACCACTTTGATAGCTTTTTGTCAATTGAGAAGTCAGCGAAGTACCGCGACCATTGCTTGCTCCCGTAAATAAGGTTTTTCCATAAAGACTATCTTTTACAGGAATTTTTGAAGCTTCGGCAACAATCACTCCTCCCAAAGCATCGCCACCGTATTGCAATGCGCCTGCACCTTTTATCAGCGTTAAATTTCCTGCGGAATTGATATCAACATTTGGGGCGTGTTCTGCCCCCCATTCTTGGTCTTCCATCCGAACGCCATTATTTATAATGACAACACGACTGCTATGAAGGCCATTAATCAATGGTTTTACAACTGTGTTTCCAGTATTAAGTGAAGAAACTCCGCTCAAACTGTTGAGTGCATCGCCCAAAGTACCGCTGCTAAAACGTTCTAATTCTTCTTTTGAAATAGTATTTTCGAGTATCGTTTTGGACTTGTTGCTGTAAGCTTTTCTCGCAACGGTAATTTGGTTAAGTTCTTCCAAATGGTGTTCCAATTTAAAGTTTTTGGTCGTGTTACCAGTTACCTTAATCGTAAATCCTTTGGTCAGGCAGAATGGATGCGATACCTGTATGGAATAGGTATCATCGCATAAATTTTTAAGTATAAATTTCCCATCGAGGTCTGTCACTACAGCTTGTTCAGAACCTGCAACAATAAGTGTTGCGCCTACAAGCAATGAACCATCGTGAAGGTCTGTTACCGTACCGGAAAGTGTGTTATTACAATTTTGTGAAAAAGATGTAATACTGCATAATAGCAGTATAAATAGTGCATACGTGCGCATATAGATTCTTAATTAACATTATTAAAAGTGTTTGTTTATTAAGAAAGAGTAGGTGGTGCGCGAAGCTGGGTATTGGTTATTTTAAAGGAATGAAACTGTAAAGAAGCGAAGTTTGCTTCAATTTTTACAGGGATTGATGGAAGTAATAATTCAGGATATTGGTCAATATCGTAGTTGAAGGATGCCAAGTGAAAATGACATATTTCACACTTTACTTCGGATTTATGTATATGGGTTGTCTGTTCGGTGCAAGCAATGTGTTCGTGTCCTTCAAACATATGAACAAACTGAACGGCAGTAGGCAACATTAAAGCTACGAAGAGCAATAATGCGGCTATATTTTTGCCAAGCTGTTTTTTATAATCCATTGTTTGCATTGTATCGAAAACGCAAAAATAAAGAAATATTGTGGAATTATGTTAATAATTATACAAGAAGTAAGAATGAGTTGGTTTCTATTCTCTTGATTCAAACTTGAAGATATGAGCTAAAATTTATATTTTAAATGGATAAACATTTGTTTTGCATTAAATGAAATTCATTTAAATATCGACCGCGCCTCATCATAAACCCTCTCAAAATTAGCCGCTAAATCTGTCTGGGAAAACTGGTTAGATTCCTGTGGCAATTCCCTTGGTATATTAGCCAACTTAAATTGAACCCTCTTATCCTTACCATCTGCATAAGTGATAAACTCGCCTTGCTTCAATCTAAAGAAAACATCTGCCCTAATCTTTGGGATTTCCTTTTCGCCTGTAGTTACTCGCGTGTCAAAATCAAGATTGTTTCCACGACTGATACTTTTCGTTGGGTCTTTGACTATCTCAAAAAAGCGTTCGTAATATTTTGCGGTGTCTGGGTCGTTTACCTTACCGAAAAATTGATAGGATAAATTGCTCAAAATTGCTTTGCTCGCCTTGTCGCCATACATCATATCATTTTGAATCTTGTCCTGCATCACATAAATCGTAGAAATGTTATAGCTTCTAAGGGTTGCAGGAATCCGGTGCATATTTAATAAACGTATTGTTGGTGCTTCTTCCATTAGCAGGAACGAAGATTTGGAATTCCGTACACTCATTTGCTTTGTGATGGTGTGAATAATAGTTGCAATAACTGGGGAATACGAAGTTTCAAATTTCGGATTATTCACAATCGAAATCACACAAGGGTTTTTGGGGCTATTTATATTGAGTTCTACTTCATCTGCGGACAATACCATAAAAATTCGCTGCGTGCTAATTCGTTTCAGCGCATTAGCCAAGGTGCTTTTTACACCTGCGGTCTGTCTTTCAGAATCCTTACCGCTAATAAATGCATCTGCCATCGCTCTCGATGTTGTATTGGTTTCCAAAAACTGGATAAGGCTGTCCGTGTCCAGATATTGATAAACCGCTATTAAATGAGGCAATGTACAGTATTGAGAATAGTCGGTTTTTAACTTCCAAATCAATCCGCCAATCAATCCTTCCGCAGCATCGTTGAAAAATTTGGTCGTTCCAGTTGTGCCAGATTCCCTTTGCTCCAAAAGGTTTTCAATCAATACCCTTGAGACCTCATTTACGCTTTCCTCGTTCTCTAAATAGCGAGGTGCGATGGGATTTGCCCTATGGATGATTTTATCGAAGGAAATGACCTTAAACGGGATATCACTATCCTTGAAAAGTGGATATGCCATTTCGGTCAATTCAAAATCTTTGTAGTCGTGAATAATCCCGCAAAACCCTTCTTTCCGGAAGTGTTTCAGAAAACCATAAACTACACTTTCAGTCTTTCCACTTCCGGCAGAACCGATGACCGATGCGCCACGTTTAATGTTATCCAATTTAAAATTTCCTTTGGTCGTTGCAAAGTTGACCTGATATTTACTGTCGCCATTTTTTGGGCTTTCGGTTTTATGAAGGTAAACATACAATCCTATATTAATTAGCATTAGCGGACATACTAAACAAAGCAGTGTCAAAGCTAATCCTGATTCCTTTGCAATAAAAAATGCCAAAGTACCAATCATTAAAAGATTGAAAGCGAACGCATATTTTGATACCCGAAACATTCCGTAGAATACAGTACTGGCAAAACCAATAATAAAAAGCATTGTTAAAAGATTTTCCATTTGCATAATGCTAATTTAGATTCCGATGGAACTTGATTTGATGGCCACTTCCGCACCACGTCGAAGCCTGTTAAAAATTTTCATTGCCAGTTGTGCTTGGGTGACAGGAATAGTCGGCATCATCGGAATGCCAGCTTTGCCCATTATTTTAAACGCCAATGCCTTTTCATTGGTGGGCAATTTCATCAATGATGCAAAATAAATTTTCGGATTTTTGATAAAATCTTTGCGAGCTTTATAGGTCTCGGCAAAGTTTCTTTGATAGCCAAACTTTTTATCAAAGGTTTTCTCGGCGTTTGTAAAAAATTTATCACGGTCAAAACCCCGTTTTACCGTCTTACCATTTAGTTCAACATCGGAAGCTTTGTATTTACTTCCTGGCGATAAGCTGAATTTGTTAGACGCATCTTTCCGGCTCACAATAATATGGATATGGCTTTGACTGCCTTCCTTTTGCATTCCCTGTACGATGCGCTTTCCGTTCTGTTGGTTTGGCGCTGCCTTTTCTAATTTGGCGATTTCTCGTTCCATCGTTTTGATGTTTCCTGAAAGTTCGCCACGTTCCACCTTTCTGATATCGGTTTTCATCTGAAGTATTCTCGTGGCAAAAGGTTGGTTTTCCTGTACCTGTTTGTCCGTTCCCTTAAATGTCCTCTGGTGCTCGATTTTTGCATAATATTTTATGTCATCGATATTGACCGGTCGCCCTTTGATTTCACGATTAAATGAAGCCACATAATCCTTCATAATCTCGCGCGTATATGTTTTCAAATCTTCACTATGGTTCTGCAATCGTTTCAGTTCATATTTTGAAGGACTAACGGTAATAGAGTAAAATCTTGGTTCGGTCTTTTCCAGTTTTGCAGTATTGCCATCGATTTCCCTGACCACTTCCTCTGCCGAAATCTCATCGCCATTTTGGTTAAAAAAATGCTCCATATCCTCCTGTTCTAACCCTTGGTTTTCTTTTTCCAAATAGCCAACAAAATCCGCCGAACTTTTAGAATAATTGCCTCCCATTTTTTGGGGTGTTATTGTAATGTACATAGCTCTAAAATTTAGAGTTCGTTGTTTGGATTTCCCTTTTCCTTAAAACGCACTTCATTCTTTTCTCCCATAAATTTCTTCTCCAAAATCAACGGTTTCTTTTTGGGTGCTTCGGTCTGAAAAAGTGATTCCATCATTGCGACCGTCGGCTTCGTTTGGGTCATTTCCATATCTCTCATAATGGCGATAACGGCATTGATACGTTTCTTTAAATTGGCTTCGATTGTCCTTCCAGTCGGGCCCAATTTTTCTTTTGGAGAAATCTCATTGTAAAAGAAAAAATCGAGTATTGTTGCCATCGCCTCGGTGTGCGATTTGAAGTGAGTTTTGGAAAATTCCTGAAAACGTTTGGCAGTTGCCCGCTTAAACCTGATTGTGATGAATGAGTCCATTTTCTTTCGCTTTTTTGTGCATTTGACGTAAATCCATCCCTGTTTACAGGCTGTTCAAGGGCATTTGACGCAAATCGAAGAAACCTATATAATTCGTTTATTTTCAATATATTGAAAATCAAAGCATTATACGCTAAAAGGAATATGTAACGCGGCTCTGCCCGTTACCCTCTTGCTATTCCTTTTCGTCCCGCTATCGCGGGACAAAATTTCATACAATCTGGCTAAAAAGCCAATTGCCTTTTTCGGAACTGTTCAAATTCCGATTCGTAAAAAAAAGATGGATACAGCTATCGGCGAAAGTCAAAATAGGATAGCTATATAAATTATGTGTGCTGAATTTCAGCGAAATAAAGATACGGTTTTTTATTGAACTGGAATTACTTGAACAGAAAAAACACCTCCAAAATTTAGAGGTGCTTGATTATTAAGTTTAGAAAATTAGATGTTGAATATGAACTTATAGGAATATAAATTTCGTAATGCTTCTTCCTCTATCATCGTTTCAAAACAGGTATAGTTTTCCCTTACGTATTTGCGAATATCATCGCCAAATTTTCGTTCCACATCTTTTTTAGAGTTTTCTAAAAGTCGGTTTTGAGCCTCTTCGCTCAAGTCTGTAAAATTGAGATATACCATAGCTTTAGATTTTAATATTCGCTTGGTAACATCAGCGTATCATTTACAAAAAATAACCGCAATTCATCGAGCGGAAAATCAGTTGCCCGATAGCCGTGTTTTTCCAGAATATTATCGTTGCCATCCGTGTAAATAATTTCAGCTTCGTAGCCTGTAATATCTTGTTCATCTTCGGGTAATCTTTTAAAATCGATGGTTACAAATTCGCTTCGGTTCATCAGACTTTTTGCAATTACGGAAGTGTCCGTAATGAGCCAAAAACAATCCGCTACATCAGCAAGATATTTCAATCCGTCCGTAAAACGTGTTCTTAATAATGGGATTTGATAGAACATTTCCGTACCGTGAAAATGTTGCAATCCTTCTTTTATTTCTTTAACTTGTGCTCTCATTGTTATCTGTTTTTATTAGTGGATAATTAAATAGAGGGCGCAATTTTGGAGATTGGACGCCCTCTTTAGTTTTAATATTACTTACTGTTTTTGTTACCAAGCAAAAGAATTTCCCTTGCTACAACTTCGGTATAATATCGTTTTTCGCCTTCCTTGGTTTCATAAGAGCGTTGTGCCAATTTACCTTCAATGGCAATTTGTTTACCTACAACTGCATACTTCTCAATGATTGTAGCAAGTTTTCCCCAAGCCACAACACTATGCCAATGGGTTTCAGATTGCTTTTCCCCTTTTGCATCCTTGTAGTTTTCATTTGTAGCCATTGAGAACTGCGCCACAATTTTTCCATTTTCAAGATTTGTAATTTGCGGGTCTTGCCCAATGTTTCCAATTAACTGAACGTGATTTTTAATAGTTTTCATAATAAAAGTTTTAAAGATTTTTAATGAAAAAAGGGCGCAACTATCGAGAGGAACGCCCTCTTTAATTTTTAAGAATTACTTGTCATTTTTACTTCCAAGCAACAAGATTTCGCTTGCTTCAATTTCGGTAACATATCTTTTGATACCGTCTTTGTCCTCGTAGCTTCGGGATTTCAATTTCCCTGTAACACCTACCTCTTTGCCCTTACCTACATATTTTTCAATGATTTCAGCAGTCTTGCCCCAAGCCACAATGGTATGCCAATTGGTTTCCGTTTGTTTTTCGCCTTTGGCATCCTTGTAATACTCGTTTGTTGCGATTGAAAAACGGGCAACTTTCTTACCGCTTTCAAGGTTTGTAATGGTTGGCTCTTGTCCAACGTTTCCGATTAACTGTACGTGATTTTTTAAAGTGCTCATAATAAAATATTTAAGAATTAATTAAAATTGCTATCTGAACCATTCAGACAGTTTGCGTTTATTTTTTTTTGAAGTGATTTACTTATTATATCTTGAGTGTTTTCCTTTTTTGTTTTTTTTGGTGCCGCTTCCTTTTTGATGTTTTTGTAAGATTTCATAAGATTCATTTTAGATTTACTTCCCATAGCGCCCTCGTTGTTACCTTTTTTTGTTGCTGATACATTTTCAATATTTGGAATTGATAAGGACTTATAAAAAGTGAAGCGCAGCGAGAACGGTTTATGCAGTCCGTTCAACTTCCAAATGTTGGTATTTTGCTATCAAAAAAAGGGTATAACAGCGAGGGTGCGGATGTACGTCTAAAAGCTTTTGTGAATTACAATAACATAGGAAGTGGCACCAAATGATTAAATGGAATTCCTATCAAGCGGACTGCGTTCACGATTTCGGATTGTAATGGAGTGCGCTTCCCGGCAAAGCGGGAAGGGCAAGCGGAATGAAAAGTAGAAATTGTGGATGGTGTCCAAGATCCTTGTAGGAAAGCTCTTTGCCCGGAATGTAGCTTTTCGCGGAATGGAGGGGAATGTGCTGAACGGATTATGGAAATTGATTATCCTTATTTTATAGGATTTAAAGCGGACTGAACTTCAAAGATGTAGATTGGGAATGAAGTGTTCCTGTCGTTTTTCAGGCAGGGTTAACGTAATGGAAATCGGAATCTTTGGAGTTTTGTCCAAGACCTTTGTAAATAAGCTCTTTGCCCGAAATGCAGCTTTTCGCGGAATGGAGCGGCAATGTGCTGAACGGGTTATGAAAACGAATTATGTTCTTAAAGTAGGATTTAAAGCGGACTTGACTTCAAAGATGTAGCTGGAAATGGAGTTTGACCGCTTCCCGACTTTTCTCGGGAATGGGCGGACAAGTGGAATGGACAGCGGAAGCTTTGGAGTCGTGTCCAAGACCTTTGCAATGAAGCGCTTTTACCGAAATGTAGCTTTTGGCGAAATGCAGGGGAATGTGCTGAGTGGACTATGAAACCCAAATTTCATTAAAACTAGACTGGAAAAATAAAATGTACTAGCATTTGACACAAAAACGTATCAAATTAAAGTGGGCAAGAAAAATCTTTAAATGTTGTACCTATGTTGTACCCAAGTCATAAAAAAAGGCCTCACATTTCTGTGAAGCCTTGTCCTTACTAGTAGCGGGAACTGGACTCGAACCAGTGACCTTCGGGTTATGAGCCCGACGAGCTACCTACTGCTCTATCCCGCGATGGATTTTCAATATTTCATCTTTAGCTTTAAACTTTCGGTTCATAATGCCGACAGAAATATTGGTCTGCAAAGATACAAAGGATTTTGAACCCCACAAGCCGTAAAACATAAATTTTTGCAAAGTGTCAAATAAAGTATTTTTTGCATTAGTATCTTTTACTACCTTTAAATTATGAATAAAAGTTTTAAGAAAATAGTTTTTGCATTATTAGCCTTAGGGGCAGTGTTTATCGTTGGCTCCGTTTCTATAAATATAATTTTAAAAAATAAACTTGAAAAATTCATTCAAGAAAGGTTGCCTGAAAATATGGCCCGGGCTTATGATGATATACACGTGGAATCTTTCGGGGGTTCTATTGTTGTAACAAATGCTTCGCTAATTATCAAAAACAAGGAAGACGACCTTAAGCACACTTATATAAGTGTGGAAAAACTGAAAATTTCAAACATTAGTTATTGGGATTATTTGTTCAATGATGAGATCCACGTTAAAGCCATTTCACTTGAAAATCCTAAAATCGCATATTACAAAGATAAGATGACGGCATCGAAAGATACTGTTCGCAAACCAGTTGCGCGAATTTACAAGCCCATTATCATAGACCGTGTTCAAATAAAGAACACCAAGTTTGCTATTTACGATAAGGAAAAGGATTCTACAAAAATTTATACAAGTGGGCTAACCGTTGAAGTGACTGGAGTAAGAGTGGATAATGAAACCGCTATTCGTAAAATCCCTTTTGATTACAAAGATTTTGAAGCCAAAAGTGATACTGTTTTTGTTAAAGTAAGCCCTTATGAAAATCTTACCGTCGAAGACTTTTCAATTAAAAATCACAATGCCATTTTTAAAAATTTGCTTCTTAAAACAAAATATTCCAAAAAAGAACTTTCCCGAATTATAACAAAGGAACGCGATCATTACGATCTTTCGCTGGAGTCTCTTTCCATTGCCGCTTTTGATTTTGGTTTTAACCACAATCGCTTTTTCGCAAAAAGCAAACAGGTATCGCTAAAAGCTCCTTTTCTTGAAATTTATCGAGATAAGTTAGTTGCCGATGACCGTACAATAAAGCCCTTATACAGTAAAATGCTTCGTGATCTACCATTTGAGCTAACCGTAGATTCATTAACAATTGCTGATGCCAAAATAAAATATGAAGAAAGACAAAAGGAAGAAAACATGGGTGGTTCCATTAATTTTGAAAATCTGAATGCTGCTATTTCTAATGTGAGCAATACTTACAAAAGTCCTCAAGAAACCAAGTTAAAGATCACTGCAGATTTTATGGATAAAACTCCTATTTCAGCAGACTGGAGTTTCGATGTTCAAAACCCGCAAGACCAGTTTATTTTTAAAGCAGAAGTGGGAGCTCTAAATGCAGATAAGATGAATAGTTTTACAGAACCAAATTTAAAAGTAAAACTGGAAGGCAACACAAATAAAACCTATTTCACGATTGATGGCAACAACGAAACTTCCAAAACGGATATGAAAATTAACTATTCCGATTTCAAGGTTACAATTCTACAAAAAGACGGAAAACGAAAAAACAAGCTTCTTTCTGCAATTGCAAACATTTTTATATCCAAAGACAGTGAGAAAAAAAATGAACACTTTCGTGAAGGATCTGCTGATGCAATACGAAACAAAAATCAATCTGTTTTTAATTTTTTATGGATAAGTTTGAAAAATGCACTTGTAAACACGATGCTTGGAGGTAATAAAAAAGATTAATGACTTATCCATTGTATTGCTTCGAGTCTATTCTGTCCTGAAAAAATGCGAATTTCTGCATTGAAAAATAACTTTTCGAGATTGCTAATAACCTGCAGCCATCTCCGGTCCGTAACAACTGCAACTTTATGAAAACGGTTTCCGGTCTTAACTTTAAAGGGAAGGTTTTTTAGTATTGCCTTAAACGAAATGTCAGCATTAACGGTATCCTCGAGATAGAGATTTACTTTATCATAAATTTCGAGCTTTTCACTTACTTCAGCCTGTATTTTTTCAATAGCAAGTTCGTCATAAGGACCATCAACAATAAATCCTATTATATCGTCTGCAAGACTAAAGGTGGAGAGCATAAGGGGGATTTTTGAAGGTTTGGTTTTTAAATTTAAGAAATTTAATGCTATTGACCAATATCAATTGCGGAAAAGCCAATAAGTACGCCATCTTCAAAAGATATTTCAAGCTCGATTGGGTTGCAACAAATTTCGCAATCCTCTATATATATTTGGTGCCGGACGGAAGCATCAAGCAACATCGAAATTTCTTCCCAACAATGCGGACATTGAAAAAAATGTTCATACATAATTATAATTTCAGTGAAGCAATCTTTTGAAACTTTGGAAAGCAAATCACCTGAATCAAATTGATTTTATCTTTTATTTTCTACTTATTAGATTTTCTGAATCTGAAAATACAGTTTAAGATAGCGATTCTACTGTTTCCTGGAAAACTTCCCAGTCTTCCATTAGCTTTTTGAGCAGTTTCTTTTTTTCTTGGTATTTGTCGAAAAAGTGAGGCTTGGCAATGGTTTCTTCGTAATTGATAAGCATTTCGGTATCAATATTCGCAATTTCCTTTTCCAAAGAAGCTATTTTTGCTTCCACATTACTCAATTTATTTTTAGCAGATTTTATTTTTTTCTGAATTTCGTATTCCTCACCGGCACTTCTTTTTTCTTTTACTTCGGAAACAACCGTTCTTTTTTCAGCTTCGCGAAGGTTTTCAAGATTTCGTTGTTCAAGGAAGTAATCAATGTCACCCAAATATTCTTTAATGTGATGATCCTTGAACTCATAAACCTTATTGGTTAAACCTTGCAAGAAATCACGATCGTGCGAAACCAGAAGTAAAGTGCCCTCAAAACTTTTAAGCGCATCTTTCAATACGTTTTTAGATTTTATATCTAAGTGGTTTGTTGGCTCATCCATTACCAAAACATTAAAGGGCTGCAACAATAATTTTGCAAGTGCCAAACGGTTTCGCTCACCACCACTGAGTACGCGGACGTATTTTTCAACTTCATCGCCCCGAAAAAGGAATGAACCTAAGATGTCTCTCACTCGACTCCGGTTCTTTTCATTTGCGGCGTCAATCATTGTATCTAATACCGTTTTACTACCATCTAAATAATCTGCTTGATTTTGTGCAAAATATCCAATCTGTACATTGTGACCCAAAGTGAGTTTGCCACTGTATTCTATTTCATTTACAATAATTTTCGCCAACGTAGATTTTCCCTGCCCGTTTTGTCCTACAAAAGCAATTTTACTCTCGCGTTCTACTAAAAGGTCAACGCCATTCAAAACATTTTTATCGCCGTAGCTCTTTGATATCTTTTGAGCTTCAATCACTACTTTCCCTGGGGAAATAGAAATTGGGAAACGAAGTGTCATAACACTATTATCATCCTCATCAACTTCAATGCGGTCAATTTTATCCAATTTTTTTATGAGTGATTGCGCCATTGTGGCTTTACTCGCCTTTGCACGAAATTTATCAATCAGCTTTTCAGTCTGCTCAATCTGCTTTTGCTGGTTTTTTTGTGAAGCCAATTGCTGTTCGCGCAGTTCATTACGAAGCACTAAATACTGAGTATATGGTTTGTTGAAATCGTAAATTTTACCGAGGGAAATTTCTATTGTACGATTTGTAACATTATCCAAAAACATTTTATCGTGCGAAACAATTACAACCGCACCCGTGTAACCTTTTAAAAAATCTTCCAACCAAAGAATGGATTCAATATCCAGGTGGTTAGTGGGCTCATCCAATAAAAGAATATCGTTGTTTTGAAGCAATAATTTCGCCAATTCAATTCGCATACGCCAACCGCCAGAAAAGGTTTCTGTGAGTTTTGTAAAATCTTCACGTTGAAATCCCAAACCTTGTAAAATACGTTCAGTCTCGCCTTGGTAGTTATAGCCACCATGAATTTCGTATTGGTGCTGCACCTCATTCAAATCTACCATCAGCTGATGGTAGGTATCACTTTCATAATCTGTTCGTTCTGCAAGCTGGTGGTTAATTTCGGCTAAATGTTTTTCCAGTTTTTTAATTTCTATAAAAGCCTCATAGGATTCCTCCAAAACAGTTCGCCCTTTTTCAAAATCGATATCCTGTTTTAAAAAGCCGATTGAAATTTCCTTATCGGTCGCAATTTGACCTGTATCATATTCCTGTTCTCCAGCAATAATTTTAAGCAACGTAGACTTGCCCGCACCATTTTTTCCAACCAAACCTACACGATCGCCAGGTTTTAATTGGAAGGTTATTTTTTCGAACAAATAGTCACCTTGAAAGGAAACTGAAAGATTATGAATATTGATCATTTAAAAGGACTAAAATTTTTGCAAAGATGCTTATTTTTGTGATGCTAAAAAAACACATTATGCAATTCCTCAAAAGCACAAAACTCTACAGCATTTTTACTGGAAAATGTCCCGTGTGCCATAAGGGCGAAATGTACTTGGAAAAAAACCCCTACAAAATTTCCAAATTAATGGAAATGCACGATCATTGTAGCCACTGTGGTAAAAAATTTAAAATAGAGCCATCGTTTTTTTTCGGGGCTATGTATGTAAGTTATGGCGTTGGGGTTGCAATTTCAGTTGCAACTTTTATAATATCTTATTTCATTATAGGGATTGACAGAAATTATTCTTTTCTAGCAATAATTTTAACTTTGGCAATATTATTTCCCCTAATTATTAGAATTTCAAGAAACATCTGGATTAATATATTCGTTGACTTTGACGAAAAGGCTGCTAAATAAGTTTTAGCAAAAAACTATTTCCAGCGAATTACTCTTTTAATATCCATTTCCTTATCTATTGAAATATCATTTTCAACATAATTATAGAGTATTTCTGAAAGCAATGGCGCCATTAAAAATCCGCGTGACCCCAATCCATTAAAAAAGATAAGGTTTGGGTTTTCTTCAAAACTCCCTAAAAGCGGTCTGTGGTCTTTGGTTGTTGGCCGTACTCCTGCAGTTTGCCCAATTAGCTCAAAGGGACAATTTATAAAACTTTTCACTTTTACAAGAATTTCTTCTTTAGCAATTTCAGTTATATGAATACTATAATCATCACGGCTATAGGTTGCGCCAACTTTATACTCATCGTTTCCTAAAGGGATTACATACATAGACCCCTTTAAAAGCACATCCAATTTCAATAAAGGAGCTTTAATTATTAAATACTCACCTTTGTTTCCTATGATTGCTTTTTTTGGAAAAAATGGATTGTCAATTACTTTTGAACCTTCCGTAAAAATGATTTTTTTAGCTGAAATGTTTTTATAAACTACGGTGTTCTCTTTCTGCTGAATTATTTCATATTGAAATTCTTCAGGAAGCAGGACTTTTAGACTTTTCAAATAATTGCGATAGCTGATTAGTAATTTTTCGGGAAGAATCTGGGCAGTTCCCAAAACCTCACCAAAACCAAGGGGAGCTTCTACTGCGACATTTGTACTTTTTGAAAATTTTGAAGAAAGAAAGTCTTGCAATTCCCATTTGTCGCTAGCAACGGTCCAATTATTTTGCTCTTCAATACTTTTAAAAATTCGTAGAATTGGCGTTTTTACAAATATATTTTCTTGAAGCTTTTCGGAAAGTCGATGGTAGAAATCAACAGCAACTGGGAAAAAAGCAGAAGCGTTCCAAGCCGCTGTGAAGCGTTTAAGAACCGTTGGGTTAAAAACGCCTCCAGACTTTGCCGTAGAGCCTTCTTCGCCGTTATCGATAACCACAAAGCTCTTTCCGTGCTTTTGAAGTTGCTCACAGAAACTAATTCCGGCAATACCTAGGCCGACGATTATATAATCTACTTTTTTCATTTTTAAAATTTGAGCTCTCCTCCACTCTGGTTTTCAATCATGAGATTCCCACATTCGTGGGAATGAAAAAACCCTTCAGTTTCCGAAATGGAACTTGAAGGGTTTTCTTCAAATTATGGATGCATTAATTGATTAATAATTCCACAAATCTATTTCAATATTTCGTATTTGTTCTTTGATTCTTTCAGATTCCAACAATTGCATAAGTGCGTTGTCATTGATGTAATCTTTCACGTTTCTATCGCCCTGTACGTTATCTTCTTTGTAAATAACAGCGTTAAAACGACGTGAATTCAACAAGTGATCATAAGAAATTGGCTGCGAAGTATTCTTTCTATTGAAAGCCTTGGCTTCGTGTAAAACTTCACGTGTTCCTGGAAACCAAATCCAAAATAGCTCAACTTTAGAGTCAAGACCATCCTCTGGATATGCTTTGGAACGTGCTTCATTCGCCACTGGGCAGATACCTAATAAACGATATTTAAGCTCACCTTGGCGTTTGTCTAAATACCAGTAACCTCTAATGTGCCAGGCTTCAATATCACCCGCATCCAATGAAAAACGACGCACGTATTGTGGATCTACAGTGCCTTCGGCATTGTATTGCTCAATACCTAAATCTGTAGTATCACTGTAAACCAAAGAGGCTTCAATATCCTTCAAGGTACGTTTTTCAGTAAAATATGAATCTGCATATACATTTTCAATTTTGCCATTTTTGATGTTTTTCACCAAAACGTCATAAAGCGAACGTCTGTCTGCGCCTATGTTGTTTGTATCTATAGGATAATACAGAGGAAAATTTACTCTTTCATCAAGATCAATAATTTCCCAAGTTGTTTTGGACCATAATACATCGCGTTCGTCCGTATAACCATACGGCAAAGGCTCATCATTATCATAAGCAATTTGTGCTTCGGTCTTTTTTCCTATATCCTCAGGGGTCTTGGCATTAAGAATATTTACCTGTGCGCTAGCACCAGCAACCATTCCAAAACCAAAAACACATAAAACAACATTTTTAAAATTCATACCGATAGGGGTTTTATACAAATACTAGTTTGTCAATTCAATAATTACTGGAGAAATCTTTTTCAATTTATAACCTGAATTTCCTGCAAGATTTGCATTAATGTCAAAAACTTGAACAGCATCTCCACGCTGTGCTCTTCTTAATGCACCTTTAGCAGCTGCATCCAGTTTAGTTCCGTTTACTTTAACGGTTGGCTGTCCAGAAACTTTAAAGCTAAATCCAGTTACATTAATATTGAGTTCAAAATCAAAATCTTGCAATATTGCAGAAATAGTTGATATTTCAAGACCTCCACGTTCCATACGAACAATTCCAGTTTCTCCACGAATGGCACCTACTGGTGGCGGAATGTCTTTGATACGGAATTCAGATTTAGAACCAACTGGTTTGCCATCAGGCAATGTTCCATTTGCCGAAATCATAACAGTTCTACCTGTTCCTGGACGCATCACATATTTGCTTCCAGAAACTTTTGAAAGACCAGGTGCTGATGCGTTTACCTTATTATCAGGTATACCAGGAATAGAAACCGTCATCGGGTTATCTACACCACGATATACTACGTTCATCTTATCTGCAGCAATTACTGCTGAGTTTGGTAAAGAGATTGTAGCAAAAGAGCGGTCAACAGGAACCTCTGTTACTTCACCACCTTCACCATAAAATAATGTTCCAGCAATTTTGTGATCTCCAGGAGAACCTGCATTTACGTTCATTTTTACTTTTCCTCCTTCAAAGGTGTAATCTGTACCTTCCACAAGTTTTCTTCCGTCTAATGTAAGTTCAGCTTTTTGTGGTTTTGTGCTTTCATCTGTACGGCCCAAAACAATAGCCCCGTCAAACTTTTCACCAGAATAATACGCTGATTTTGAAGTTTCCATCAAAGTAGAGTAGTTACTGAAAGATAAAGCTGCTGCTTGTTGACCAGCTAACATTCTTTGTAAAACTTCACTTTTGGTAGTTTTTATATCTGCTTGAATCTGAGTCAATTTTGTTAAAGATGCTACTAAAGGAAAACCTTCGTAGTTATAATTTAACCAAGCTACTTGCTTACCATCACGGTTAGTTACTTCAGATGTAGAAAAATTAGCTTGGATAGACTTTTTGATGTCCTCAATACCCGCAACTTTTGCTAGCGCAGTATCAGATAAAACAGCTATCATCTCGGTGCGATATTTATCTAACCTATTCAAAAATTCTTGTCCGCCTTCTTTATACTTATCTCCTGTAAAAAACAAGTTGTTAAAATAATCTGCTTTGTCCATTACTTCGTAATCTTTTGGATCTTCTATTTTCTCAATAGATGCAGATTTAAGAGTCGTAATATATGAATCCAAATCGTCAGATATTTGAGATACCTGATCTGCTTTTGCTTTAACAGCTGCATATTGTGCTGGTTCATCAGCAGCTTTAACTGCTAACCCATCCATAAAAGCAGAGTTTCGCTGTGTAGTAGCGACGTTAGCGTCTTCAATTTTTTCATTTAATAATCCAAAAGCAGATAATACTTCTTTGGACATGTTTAATGCAAGCATCGCAATGAAAACCAGATACATTAGGTTAATCATCTTCTGCCTTGGGGATAGTTTTCCTCCTGCCATTTTTATTCTTCTTTAAAGATTAATAATTAAGGTGAAAACCTATCTTAGTTTCTATTAGTCATTGCAGTAAGCATACCTCCATAAACACCGTTCAATGAAGAAAGGTTAGTAGCTAAGTGCTGCATTTGTTGTTTTAGCTGATCAGCATTTTCAGCGATTGCTTGATTTGCTTCAGTTTGACGGCTTGTTGATTCAATTTGAACTTTATACAAACTGTTTAGCGAATCCATTTGAGCTGCAGCAAGTGCCATTTCCTCACTGTATTTTTTAGTTGAGTTCATTGCATCAGCAGTAGGAGCCATACTTTTTGTAGCACCTTCAAAAGAACGTATGCTTGTAGAAAGACTGTTCATCAATTCTGAATCGATGCGTGCATCTTTAAGCATTTCGTCTAATTTTTTAGACAAAATTCCCTGTGCATCTTCTGGTTCTTTAACTCCTTTTCTATTAGTTACGGCACCGCCAGCCAATTCAGGGTAAACCAATGACCAATCTAGATCATCATCTACGGGTTCAAATGCGGATATAGCAAAAATAATTGCCTCAGTGATAAGTCCAACAGCTAAAAGAATACCGCCATTTAAAGGACCAAGCTCCCAGTGAAGAATTTTGAAAAGTGCTCCTAAAATTACAATAGATGCCCCAAGGCCATAGGCCATGTTAAATAATTTTTTTTGTGATTTTGCTTGTGCCATAATTAGTTAAGTTTTAATTGAGGTGTATTTAGTTAAGGTTAATATATTTAAGGTTGATTTGGTTTATTTACCGTTTTAACGTGCGTCGCCTAGCTTATCGTTAAGTGTAACGTCGGTCCCCATATAATCCTGTACAGTTCTGAAGCCAATGTAACTTCTTGCAGAATCTGCATATTCATAATCACGGGTACTAACTTGAAGGAAATATGCAACGTCTTTCCAAGAACCTCCTCTTACTACTTTTCGCATATTGTCAGGATCGTTCACGTTTGGATTCATTGTAGAAGTATAATCATAGGAAGCAGGATCATAAGAAGAAGCCACCCATTCAGCGACATTTCCTGCCATATTATAGAGGTTAAAGTCATTCGGCTCATATGCATCGGCTTCAACAGTATAAAGTGCTTGATCGGCAGCATAATCACCTCGTAATGGTTTGAAGTTTGCCATAAAACAACCACGGTCATTCTTTGCATAAGGACCACCCCAAGGATAGGTTGCTGATTCTAGACCACCACGTGCAGCATATTCCCATTCTGCTTCGCCAGGAAGACGGAATGAATTCACGAAATTTTGCTTTTTAGATTTCTGGAAAGAGTTTTTATAAAGTGTTCTCCAGGCACAGAATGCCTTGGCCTGTTTCCAGCTTACACCAACCACTGGATAATCTCCATAGGCTTCGTGCCAGAAATAATCATTGTGCATTGGCTCGTTATAAGAATAGTTAAAATCCTTGATCCATACAGTGGTGTCAGGATAGATATTAAGCTCTTCTTTTTTAATGAAATCTTTTCGTCTCTTGGTCTTGTCTCTCGCTGCAGATTCAATATCCATATAAGTATATTGAAAATTCAATTTATTAACATCAATAGTACGTTGTCCATTATAGGCCTCCTCCGTTGGAATATACATAGTATCCATAACTTCAGAATAGAACTCATCAGGATATTCGGCGGTGTCCCAAATTAGATCAACTTTGTCATTCAACTTTCGTCCAGCGTAGTAATCTTCGCCCATTCCAAAATAGTTATCATACATATATTGTTGGTAGGGAGTCATTTCTTCATTCTCTTGATCAACAAAAGCAAATTCACCTATTCCACCATCTCCGGGAGTTGCGCCATTTTCATCAGCCATAATTGCAAGACGCAATCTAACTGTGGAATCTCTTACCCAATTTACAAATTGGCGATACTCAGCATTGGTGATTTCGGTTTCATCCATGTAAAAAGAACGAACGGTAACGGTCTTTGTTGGCGCATCATTTACAGCAACAAAATCATCATCACTTTTACCCATGATAAAGGATCCACCTGGGATTAGTGTCATTCCGTAAGGCTTTTGAGGATACCATTTTTTACCTTTTGCTCCAACTAATTCGCCCCGGTCTCCGGAGTTACAACTGAACAAAAAGGCAACAATCGCAGTTAATGCAATAAACTTCTTCATAGGTATTTAGGTTAAATTTCGAGATTCAAGGGCGTAAACCTATCTATAAAATTTCAAAAAAACAATTTTTTTTTGAAAAACCCTCAATCGCTGTTTTTACTTGGTTTGTTTGACTATACTTCATTTTTGTGGCGGGCTTTTAACCACCGCTCAGGAATTTCCTGATTACATGCACCCAAATATTCGCCATAAGTGCAAGGTAATAACGTTCGCCTTTTTAATTTATTATTAACATTTGAAATAAATGGCAAAACAATCCACCATCTTTCTGTTTTGTTACTCTTTTTGAATTCCAAAACCTCATCTTCAATAGGCACTTTATAGGATGTAAAAAGCTTTTCGTTATCGAATTCATCATCTTCAACCCTAAAATTAAACCCTTCAATAAAGTACCAAAGTATTTGGGCAATCAACATTGCTCCACTCCTGTTCTCTATGGAATCGTTTAATTCATAAACGCCAAAGGACTTAACTTTATTGCTAATACCCGCATAACGGGAAATTGCGCAAATTTCGCGACCATCAAAACCATTAGGGCTATCATTATTTCTAAAACTTAATTCTGCACTTTTTATTGCGGTTACATCTAAGGTCACCATATCTGCATCACGCATTATGGGCTCAACGATGGTAGTATCTGCTGAAATTTCGCCTAAGCGGTAGGCATCAAAGAAAAGTTTATCCATCAATACAATTTCCTGCGGAGCATTAAAGAAAGACTGATACCCCAAAATACTATAATTAAATAGATTGTAGGGTTGTTCAACAACCATTTTCCCTACATAGGATTTGTTTGATATTGGCAACTCAGCATTTCCTAAATCAAAGCGGTTGTCTATGTTGACAATATTAACCATATTGCCAAATTCATCAAAAGCACGATACTGTGCAAATGCCAAATCTTGACTTCCGCCGAGAATAAGCGGAACAATATCTTTTTTTAAAAGTGCTGCTATAACTTCTTTAGCAGCAAAACGAGAATCTTCTGCAGTTTCCCCTTTTTCAATGTCGCCGAGATCTATTATTTTGTAGTTCCAGTTTCCAGGATACAAAGAATATAAAGCCTTTCTGTAGGGATCAAAAGATATTTCACTTCCTATGAAATTAACATCTCCTCTGTTTTCCTTAATCCCGAGGATCGCAAACTTTACGCCTTTTAAATCTGGCAACTCCCCTATTTTGGAATGGGCTTCAATTTGTTTTCCTAACGTTCCGGGCGGCATAATTTCCCTGTTAGCCATTACTTTTTTTGAAACTGGGGATAAAAACTCTATCATTATTTTTTCTTGGCTGTAGCTTTCTTCTTAGTTGTAGTTTTCTTTTTAGCAGCGGTTTTCTTTTTCGGACTTTTCTTCTCAAGCAAACCTTTTGCTTCTTCCAACGTTATTTTATCAGCTTCAGTGCCCTTAGGCAGTTCCACTTTTGTTTTTCCTTTTATAAGATTGAAGCGGCCCCAACGCGCCTTTTCAATACGGATTTTCTCCTCGGGCCATTCATTGATTAACTTATCAATTTCTTTTTGCTTTTTGTCTTCAATCAATTCTTCAATATTCTCGTTAGAAAGATTGTCAAAATCATATTTTTTATTCACGTTGATGAACATATTGTTCCATTTTAAAAAGGGTCCAAAACGCCCCACCCCTTTTTGAACTGGCAGGTCCTCATACATATATATAGGAGCATCGGCCTTTTTCTTTTCCTCGATAAGTTCTTTTGCGAAAGCCATATCAACCTCCAAAGGATCCATTCCCTTAGGAAGGGAGATAAAGATTTTTCCGAAGCGAACGTAAGGGCCAAAACGGCCGTTATTTACCTCAACTTCTTCTTTTTCATAAATCCCTAAAGTCTTAGGAAGTTTAAAAAGATCCATCACTTCTTCAAAAGTAACCAAATGTAATTGTTGGTCCGGACGTAGACTAGCAAATTTTTTCTCCTCATCGTCTGGAGCACCAATCTGCGCCATTGGGCCATATTTTCCAAGGCGAACCAAAACGGTTCTTCCCGTCTCGGGATCTTCCCCAAGAATACGCTCCCCGCTTTCTCGCTCGGCATTTTCTTCAACATCTGCAACGCGTGGGTGGAATTCTTTATAAAAATTCTTCATCATCTTAGTCCACTCTTCCTTACCTTCAGCAATATCATCAAAATCCTGCTCTACTTTTGCAGTAAAATTATAGTCAAGAATATTTTCAAAATGTTCAACTAGAAAATCGTTCACAATCATTCCAATATCGGTAGGTACAAGTTTTCCTTTGTCAGAACCTACTGTTTCGGTCAAATTTTTGTCTTTAATGCTTTCCTTTTGAAGGGTTAGCTGAATATATTTTCGTTCAACACCTTCAATCGTCCCTTTTTCAACATAATTTCTGCTGATAATTGTTGAAATAGTTGGCGCATAAGTAGAAGGTCGGCCAATGCCAAGTTCTTCCAATTGCTTTACTAACGAAGCTTCTGTATAACGGTACGGAGGTCTGGTAAACCTTTCTGTTGCGGTAATATAATTATTCTCAAGAGTGTCGCCGTTTTTCATATTCGGAAGCATTCCCTCTTGTTCTTCTTCCTCAAAATCGGTTCCTTCCAAATATACTTTTAGGAAACCGTCAAATTTTATCATTTCACCATTTGCGGTGAAATTTTCTGAAACCTTTTCTTTTGAAAGCACATCAATCTTCACGTTTGTGCGCTCTAATTGCGCATCACTCATTTGCGAAGCTAAAGTTCGTTTCCAAATCAAATCGTACAGACGCGCTTGATCGTGATCGCCCGTAATGCTATGCAGACTCATATCAGTAGGACGGATAGCCTCATGAGCTTCCTGTGCGCCTTTGCTTTTGCCTTTGTAATCGCGGGGCTTACTGTATTCTTTACCGTATGAAGAAGTAATTTCTTTCTGCGCGGCATTTTTCGCATCGTTACTAAGATTCACACTGTCAGTACGCATATAGGTTATAAAACCAGCTTCATACAAACGTTGTGCGATGGTCATTGTTTTTCCTACTGAGAAATACAATTTCCGGGCAGCTTCCTGTTGCAATGTTGAAGTGGTAAAAGGAGCTGCTGGAGATTTGCTGGCAGGTTTTTTTGTGAGATCTGAAATTTTATAGGAAGCGCTCAAATTCTTCCGAAGAAACTCGCGTGCTTCTTCTTCGGTATCAAAATTCTTTGGAAGCTTAGCCTTAAATTGACTGCCTTCAACGGTAGTAAATTCAGCATCAATCCTGTAAGAACCAACTGGATTGAAAGCTTCTATTTCGCGTTCGCGCTCAACAATCAATCGCACAGCAACAGATTGTACGCGGCCTGCGGAAAGTCCGCCTTTCACTTTTTTCCAAAGAACCGGCGAAAGTTCATAACCAACCAAACGATCCAAAACACGACGCGCCTGTTGTGCATTTACTAAATTATAATCTATTTGTCGTGGATTTTCAATAGCTTTTAAAATGGCAGATTTCGTAATCTCATGAAAAACAATACGCTTGGTTTTCTCTTTATCAAGCTTTAATTCTTCAGCCAAATGCCACGCAATTGCCTCTCCTTCTCGATCCTCATCACTCGCTAGCCATACCATCTCAGCTTTTTTAGAAAGCGCCTTCAGTTCGGCGACTAATTTTTTCTTATCGCTGCTCACTATATATTTAGGTGTGAAATCCCCTTCTACGTCCACGCCCAATTCCTTGGACGGAAGATCCGCAATGTGCCCAAAACTGGAGGAAACCTTGAAATCTTTTCCAAGAAATTTCTCAATGGTTTTTGCTTTTGCTGGGGACTCAACGATCACTAAATTCTTTGCCATATCCTATATTGTTATGATTGCAAAAGTATATGAATTTTTTAATACGAATCATTTCAGCTGTGAAATTTGAAAATTACAATGGGAACCTTAGCTATAAAAAGACGAATATTGTCATCAATTTGTTATTAAATAATCATCAATTTAAGATTCCATTTAATCATTCTGCCACTTTGTCACCGTTTGCAATTATTGTATATTTGCCAGTTCAATGGTTTTAGTTTGAAATTACATTGAAGATTGATTTTTATGGAAAAGATAATTGACGAAAATACACAGGGAAACACGCTAACATTGGAGGCGCGGCCAGACAATTCCCGAAAATTATACATTGAAAGCTACGGCTGTGCTATGAATTTTAGCGATAGTGAAATCGTCGCTTCCATACTTGCAGACCAAGGTTACAATACAACGAACGTGCTTGAAGAAGCAGATTTGGTTTTGGTAAATACGTGCTCTATCCGCGATAAAGCCGAACAAACCGTCCGAAAACGTCTTGAAAAATACAATGCCGTAAAACGCATCAATCCGAAAATGAAGGTTGGCGTTTTGGGTTGTATGGCGGAACGTTTAAAAGAAAAATTCCTAGAAGAAGAAAAAATTGTCGATTTAGTGGTTGGGCCAGATGCCTATAAAGACATTCCGAATTTATTGAAAGAAGTAGAAGAGGGCCGTGATGCAGTAAACGTAATTCTCTCCAAAGAAGAAACCTATGGCGATATTTCGCCCGTGCGTTTGGGCGGAAATGGAATTACTGCTTATGTTAGTATCACCCGCGGTTGTGATAATATGTGTACTTTCTGCGTTGTACCTTTTACCCGCGGTCGTGAACGAAGCCGCGACCCGCAGAGCATTTTAAATGAAATAAACGATTTGGCCGAAAAAGGCTACAAGGAAATTACGCTTCTCGGGCAAAATGTAGATAGCTATTTATGGTATGGCGGCGGACTGAAAAAAGATTTTAAAAACGCTTCGGAAATGCAGCAAGCTACTGCTACAGATTTTGCTCAATTGCTTAATATGGCCGCAACAGCCCATCCAAAAATGCGCATTCGTTTTTCAACCAGCAACCCGCAGGATATGCACGAAGAAGTGCTACATATTGTTGCAAAACACGACAATATATGTAACCACATTCATCTTCCGGTTCAAAGTGGAAGTACGCGTATTTTAAAGGAAATGAACCGTCAGCACACGCGTGAGGAATATATGAAGTTGATCGATAGAATTTGGGAAATCATTCCAGATTGTTCCATTTCGCAGGATATGATTATTGGTTTTCCTACCGAAACCGAGGATGATCATCAAGAAACCTTGAGCTTGATGGAATATGTGAAATACAGTTTTGGCTATATGTACAAATATTCTGAAAGACCCGGAACAATGGCTGCTCGAAAATTTGAAGATGATATTCCCGAAGAAACAAAAAGCCGAAGATTGACTGAAATTGTTGATCTTCAGCAGAAACACAGCGCTCTTCGCACTGCGAGTTTTTTAGGCAAAACAGTAACTGTATTAATTGAAAAAGAATCAAAAAAAAACAAAGAAGAATGGAGCGGAAGAACGGAACACAATAATGTTGCTGTTTTTCCGAAGTCAACTTATAAAGCTGGAGATTTTGTAAAAGTAAAAATAACTGATTGTACTACTGCAACGCTTATTGGGAAAGCGGTTGGATATTCAGAAAATAATTAAATACAAAAAATAGTATCTTTAGGTATAACCAAAAATCATAGTTATGAGATATATTATTCTACTTAGTTTATTTTTTATTGTTTTAGGATGCTCCAACAATGACAATGATGTAGTTCAAGAAGAAGAGCAAGAACAAAACATTGAACTAAAAATAAAAAAGTTTACAATAACTGCTATTTATAATAACAACTGGCGCTTAGAATATTCTTTTGACGAAGAGGCTAAGCCAATACAATACTTTAGTACGCTTGATAGCATTAATGGAGTTAAAGTGGATATTTTATATAACGATTTAGGGCAATTAACAGGAGTTGTAGGTGTTTTAATTAATGAAGGCCAAACAACGCCTTGGCTACACACTGTAAACGAATATAACAGTTCCAATGAGCTTGAAAAAGTTAATAGATTCAACGAAAATGGCTCTGCTTTTGGATTGTTGACAGCTACCCATTATCAGGATAGCATTCAAGTAGAAAGAGAATTTGGTGAGGATGGTGATACTAATTATACTTTAATATTCGGAGCCAACAATCTACTAATCCAAGAAAATTTAGAATCCCACGCGTGGAATCCTAACCCTACAGTAACAAAGTACAGCTATAGCAACGGAAATCTTATTAATATAAATGAAGATAATGGCTCAAATATTTATAATATAAATTATGAACACGACGATAAAAAAAATCCCTTGCACCCTGTACTTACGAGAGATTACAAGACTTTTATTTTAGATGACATGGGTCTTTCATTAGCCTATAATAAGACATATTCTTTTTCAAAAAACAACATAACATCGTATAATGACTATGGTAATTTGCGCGTTATTACCTATCAATACAATGATTTGGGTTACCCAATTAGTGCTGAGGTATTGGTTGATGGAGAGTTAATTGAGAGATTCACTTACGAATATTATTAATAAAACAGACTCCTGCCTTTGCAGGGGTAATTTATGGAAAGCATACAAGCAACAAAACAACGTTTCGGAATAATAGGCAACGATCCAAAACTAAACCGTGCCGTGGAAAAAGCAATTCAGGTTGCGCCAACTGATATTTCTGTATTGGTTACGGGCGAAAGCGGCGTGGGGAAAGAAAGTATTCCGAAAATAATTCATTCGCTTTCACACAGAAAGCACGGGAAATACATAGCCGTAAACTGTGGTGCCATTCCTGAAGGCACGATAGACAGCGAACTTTTCGGCCACGAAAAAGGATCGTTTACGGGAGCCACGGCAGCACGAAGTGGTTATTTTGAAGTTGCCGACGGTGGGACAATTTTTCTTGATGAAGTTGGCGAGTTGCCATTGCCTACACAAGTTAGGCTTTTGAGAGTTTTGGAAAATGGCGAATTCTTAAAAGTTGGTTCTTCCGCAGCCCAAAAAACTGATGTCCGCATTGTGGCTGCAACCAACGTGAAAATGGCCGATGCTATCCAAAAAGGAAAATTCCGTGAAGATCTTTATTACAGATTAAGTACCGTGGAAATTAATTTACCACCGCTTCGTGAAAGAAGAGACGATATTCACTTGCTATTCAGAAAATTTGCGGCAGATTTTGCACAGAAATACAAAATGCCAACAATTAGGCTAACAGATCAAGCAACAGATTTATTATTAAAATATCGCTGGAGTGGAAATATTCGTCAGTTGCGCAACGTTGCAGAGCAGATTTCGGTTTTGGAGCAGAATCGCGAAATTTCTTATGACACTTTAAAACACTATCTGCCAGATATGGGCAGCAATCTTCCCGCAGTAGTAAATTCTAAAAAGGCCGAAAGCGATTTCAGCAGTGAACGCGAGATTCTTTACAAAGTTCTTTTTGATATGAAACGCGATGTTAACGATCTAAAAAAACTTACTTTGGAATTGATGAAAACCGGCAACGCTGCTAAAGTAAAAGAAGAACAATCTTCGCTTATCAATAAAATTTATTCAGAAGAAAGTGATGCAGAAGAAGAATTAGCCTCCATAATTGAAGAAGAAAACAATGACGACGATGCAGATGTGGAAGTTTTCAGTATTCCAGAAAATGCTTCAGATTCACGAAAAGATAAATATGAATATGCTGAAGACATTGAAGAAGAAGAAAATCTTTCCCTTCAACAAAAAGAATTAGAGCTCATTAAAAAATCCTTAGAAAAATACAACGGAAAAAGAAAAGATGCCGCCGATGAGCTGGGCATTTCTGAAAGAACGCTTTACAGAAAGATAAAACAGTACGATCTTTAGTGAGCAGTGAGTAGTGAGTAGTGAGTAGTGAGTAGTGAGTAGTGAGTAGTGAGTAGTGAGTAGTGAGTAGTGAGTAGTGAATAAAAATATTATCTCCCATTTCGTATTTCACGTTTCGTATTTTATCTTTGGAAAATGAATTTTGACCTTTCAAACCCTATTGTTTTAATTATTGGCGGAGTACTTTTTTTAGCCTTTCTGTATTTTTGGAATAAACGAAACACAACCAAGCAGCGAGAGCGAAAACAAAAAAGTTTTCGAAGCAGTTATTACGAAAGGAAAAAGGAACGGGAGAAAGAAAGTTGACAGCGATTACAACGCAATATTATTAGGGTTATTCGTAAATTTGAAACCCATAAACCAGAATCAACAATGAAAATTTATACCAAAACCGGCGATGCAGGCACTACTGCCCTTTTCGGCGGCACCAGGGTTCCCAAACACAATATGCGTATTGAAAGTTATGGTACGGTTGACGAACTTAATTCATATCTCGGATTGATACGCACCCAAGAAATTGATCAACACAGCAAAGAAATATTAATTCATATTCAAGATAGGTTATTCACCCTTGGTGCCATTTTAGCAACCGATCCAGCAAAGGCAAAATTAAAAAGCGGAAAGGAACGCTTAAACATTCCAAGAATTGAGAAAGAAGATATCGAACTCTTGGAAAAGGAGATGGATCTGATGAATGATTCCCTGCCACCCATGACACATTTTATTTTGCCTGGTGGAAATTCTACCGTGTCATATTGTCACATTGCCCGAACAGTTTGTCGTCGCGCAGAACGAAGAACAACGCTTTTAAATGAAAATGAGCCTATTAATGAACAAGTGCTCATGTATTTAAACCGACTATCTGACTACCTATTTGTGCTGGCACGGAAGTTGTCCAAAGACCTTAATGCGGAAGAAACACAATGGATTCCAAAGAAGCTATAATTTTTTTCTAAATTAAAATTTTAGAACACCTGATTTTCAGTTGTTTACATAAGTTCTTTAAAATATAGCAGAAATAATTGAGATTTTTCTTGACTTTTTGATCTAAAAAATTACTTTTGCAGAAAATTAAACCTAAAGTGCTATGTACTGGACATTAGAATTAGCATCCTATTTAAGCGATGCACCCTGGCCCGCAACGAAAGACGAATTGATTGATTACGCGATCAGGACTGGTGCTCCGCTAGAAGTAGTGGAAAACCTTCAGGCAATTGAAGACGAGGGCGACTCCTATGACTCTATTGAAGAGATATGGGCAGACTACCCTACAGACGACGATTATCTCTGGAATGAGGATGAATATTAATCCCAATATTTTGGGAAACATTTAAAAATAATATAAAAAGTCTCTTTTACGAGGCTTTTTTTTATTTAAAAAGTATTGAAAATTAAATGTCGTCACGAGGTCTGGTCGCTTTCTTAAGCTTCGCTTTGAATAACTAAATAGAGACTTAATTGACGATTGGAAACTAAATTAAAAATGACAAAACAGTGCTGCCGGGCAACACTTCAAAATAAATTAACATCATGGGATTATTAGATAATGTATTAAAAGTTTTTGTAGGCGATAAATCAAAAAAAGATATTGGCGAAATACAGCCGCTGGTAAACGAAGTAAAAAAGCACGAGGCAGTAATTGAAAAACTATCAAACGATGAACTTCGAGCGAAGTCAGATTTCTTTAGAAAAGAAATAAAGGATGCCCAAAAAGATGTGCAGGACCAAATTGATTCTCTTGAAAAACAATCTGAGGAAGAGCAGGATATCAATAAAAAAGAAGATCATTACAACCAGATTGACAAACTGAAGGATGAGCGCTACGAAATTGAAAAAGTGACCCTTAACAAAATACTTCCCGAAGCCTTTGCTGTGATGAAAGAAACCGCAAAACGCTTTAAAAATAACGAAACCATTACTGTTACCGCGAGCCCATTTGATCGCGAAATTTCTGCAAACAAAGATTACGTTACTCTTGATGAAGATAAAGCCATTTGGAAAAATTCTTGGGATGCCGCTGGAAAACCCATTACTTGGGATATGGTTCACTACGATGTTCAACTTATAGGAGGGGTTGCCCTTCACGAAGGTAAAGTAGCTGAAATGCATACAGGGGAAGGAAAAACTTTAGTTGCAACACTTCCAATGTACCTAAATGCTCTTGCAGGAAATGGAGTTCACCTTGTAACCGTGAACGACTACCTTGCAAAACGTGATAGCGCTTGGATGGCGCCATTATTTGAATTCCACGGAATGACTGTTGATTGTATAGACAATCACCGTCCCAATTCAGCAGAGCGAAGAAAGGCTTATATGTCTGATATTACTTACGGAACCAATAACGAATTTGGCTTTGATTATCTGCGTGACAATATGGCCCACGCACCCGATGATCTTGTGCAGCGTCCGCAGCACTATGCAATTGTGGATGAGGTAGATTCCGTTTTGATTGATGATGCACGTACCCCACTTATCATTTCCGGGCCCGTACCTGAAGGAGACCGCCACGAATTCAACGAACTTAAACCTAAAATTAACGATATCGTTGAGGTTCAGAAAAAATATCTGACCGGAGTTTTAGCTGAAGCAAAAAAACTGATTAAAGAAGGCGATGTTAAAGAAGGTGGTTTCCAATTGTTACGTGTATACCGTGGGTTGCCAAAAAACAAAGCACTTATTAAATATCTTTCCGAAGAAGGAGTGAAACAAATTCTTCAGAAAACGGAAAACCATTATATGAGCGACAACAACCGTGAAATGCCAAAGGTTGATGCCGAACTTTATTTTGTAATAGATGAAAAAAACAATCAGATAGAGCTTTCAGACAAAGGTGTGGACTATCTATCTGGCGAAGGTGATCCAGATTTCTTCGTAATGCCAGAAATTGGTACCGAAATAGCGGAAATTGAAAGAAAAGGTCTTGAAAAAGAAGAAGAAATTGCTCAGAAAGACGAGCTTTTCCGTGAATTCTCTGTAAAAAGCGAGCGCATACATACAATGAATCAGCTTTTGAAAGCCTACACTCTGTTTGAAAAAGATGACCAATATGTGGTGATGGAAAACAAGGTGATGATTGTTGATGAGCAAACTGGCCGTATTATGGATGGACGCCGTTACAGCGATGGACTTCACCAAGCAATTGAGGCCAAGGAAAACGTAAAAATTGAAGCTGCAACACAGACCTTTGCAACCGTAACACTTCAAAATTATTTCAGAATGTACCGCAAACTTTCGGGGATGACGGGTACAGCAGTTACAGAGGCTGGCGAACTTTGGGAAATCTACAAGCTGGATGTGGTTGAGATTCCAACAAACCGCCCCATTGCACGTTTTGATCGCGAGGACAAAATTTACAAGACAAAAAGAGAAAAATACAACGCCGTTGCAGAAGAGGTTACAGCCCTTTCAAAAGCAGGAAGACCTGTTTTGATTGGTACTACTTCCGTGGAAATTTCAGAATTGCTTAGCCGAATGTTGAGCATCCGTAACATTCCGCATAACGTTTTGAACGCAAAACTTCACAAACGCGAGGCAGATATTGTTGCTGAAGCTGGAAAAAGCGGTATTGTAACCATAGCTACCAACATGGCTGGTCGTGGTACTGATATTAAATTGAGTGACGAAGTGAAAAAAGCCGGTGGTCTTGCTATTGTAGGTACGGAGCGTCACGATTCAAGACGAGTGGACAGACAGTTGCGTGGGCGTAGTGGGCGTCAAGGAGATCCGGGAAGCTCACAGTTTTACGTTTCTTTAGAAGATAACTTGATGCGTCTTTTCGGAAGTGAGCGAATTGCAAAGATGATGGACCGTATGGGCTTGAAGGAAGGCGAAGTGATTCAACACAGCATGATTTCAAAATCCATTGAGCGTGCGCAGAAAAAAGTAGAAGAGAACAACTTCGGAATCCGTAAAAGATTGCTTGAATATGATGATGTAATGAACGCCCAACGTGAGGTTGTTTACAAACGTAGATATCATGCGCTATTTGGAGACCGTCTTCGTGTGGATATTGCGAATATGATTTTTGACACCGCCGAAGTAATTGCCGAGAGCAACAAAATGGCCCAGGATTATAAGAACTTTGAGTTTGAATTGATCCGTTTCTTCTCCATGAGCTCCCCTATTTCTGAAAAGGAATTTGAGAAAATGGACAGTAAGGAAATTGCTGGGAAAGTTTATAAAGCCGCTTATCTTCACTATCAAGATAAAATGATACGCAATGCCGAAATGGCTTATCCTGTAATTAAAAACGTTTACGAAACGCAAAAGGACAAATACAAACGAATTTTGGTTCCATTTACCGATGGTGTAAAAACCTTAAACGTGGCCACCGATCTTGAAAAAGCTTACGAAAGTGAAGGAAAGCAATTGGTAAACGATTTTGAGAAAAACATTACCCTTGCCATTATTGACGACGCTTGGAAAACGCATCTTCGCAAAATGGACGAATTGAAACAATCTGTTCAACTTGCAGTGCACGAACAGAAAGACCCGTTGCTTATTTATAAGTTTGAAGCATTTGAACTTTTCAAAGCAATGATTGAGAAAGTGAATAAAGATGTTATCTCATTCCTTTTCAAAGGTGAATTGCCGCAGGAAAATCAACAACAAATACAAGAAGCTCGCGAAGTAAAACAAAAAGAAAAGTTGAGCGAGCAAAAAGACGAGATTCCAAATATGGACGAACGTGCAGCACAGTCTCGCGCTGCAGGCAACACGCAACCCCAACATCAACAAAGAACCGAAACCATTACACGTGAACGCCCAAAAATTAACCGTAACGATAAAGTGACCATTAAGCACGTAATGAGCGGTGAGAACAAAACGATGAAATTTAAACAAGCTATCCCGATGCTTGACAAAGGTGATTGGGTTTTGGTTGACGAATAAAATTTCAAAACTTAAAGTAAGAATCCCGAAGTATTTCTTCGGGATTTTTTTTATGAAAAAAAGTTATCTTTATTTGAATTTGGAATAAGTAATCTCCCTATTATTACACTACAATGAAAAAAATATACATAGAATTTAAATGGGCCATAATCTTTAGCATTACAATACTTTCGTGGATGTTATTGGAGAAAACTTTAGGATGGCACGAGGAGCAAATAGCAAATCACCAATGGCTTACATTACTGTTCGCCCCTTTTGCTATTTTGATGTACTTGTTGGAAATGCGCGAAAAAAGAAGAAGGGTTTACGGGGGAAAAATGACTTGGATGCAAGGGTTCATTTCTGGAATAATCTTGAGTGTTTTTATAGCTTTGCTTTCGCCATTGGCGCAATATATTACACATAATTTCATAACTCCACAATATTTCAACAACGTGATAGAATATTCCGTAACAAACGATTTAATGTCACGCACTAAAGCCAATGATTATTTTAATATAAACAGTTATATGTGGCAATCTGCATTTGGCGCCTTAGGTCTAGGAATTGTTATAGCAGCGGTTGTTGCAATTTTTGTACGGAAAAAATAGACTTATAAATTCTATTAAAAATTTAACTTTATGTATCTTGTGTCATCGACACATTATTAAAACATGCGCTCCATATTTTGTATATTTTTAATAATTATAGGTAGCGCATTTGCTTCTGCTCAGGATTATGATGGCTATAATAAAATGTTAGAGAATGCCGAAACTATTTTATATACCCAGCCTGAGGAATCCATTAAAATAGCAGATCACATTCTTAAAAATTCAAACAATACAAATCAACTTATACAAGCAAATCTCCTCAACACTGTTGCTTATTATATAAGAGGAGAATTTGAAAATGCTGTAAAAGCAGTTATTGAAGCAAAAATACGTGCCGAATCAACTGAAAACATACCCCTTCAACTAAAGGCAACAATAACATCCATCCCTTTATTGAACGATTTAGGATTGGACGCAGTAGCGGAACAATATTATACAAACACAAGTGCACTTGCTGAATCTCTAAATACCAGGGAAGCCGATCTTTTTCTTAAAGGCGGAAAAGCCTTACAAAATGCTTACAAGGCAAGGTCACAAGATAACGTGCAGAAAGCTTTGGAGTATTTCACTCAAGCAAATTCATTTTTTGAACAAATTCCCGATAAAACCTTGATAAATGAAACTACTGCAACAATGGCTGCCATTTACGCTAAGGTTTATGATGCAGATAAGGCACAAGAATACCTTCTAAGTCTTCTAGAAAATACAGTTGGCGATCATCCCAATAATTTTCTAAAAATGGTGGCGCACGATCAATTGGGGAAATTATTTTTTCAAAAACAGGACTACAACAAATCAATCGAAGATTACCAGACTGCTTTGGAAATTTCAAAAAAGCTCGAAAACAAAAGCTATCAATCACAAATTTCAGACAACCTTTCGGCTGTTTATTTAGCATTAAAGAATACCGCAAAATTCTATTCGTACAAAAAAGCGGCACAACAACTAGACAGGGAAATAGAAACAGAGGAAGATCAAGCTATAAACTCCATTTACAATTATGTAAACAACAACCACACGACAAAAAGAGACTCTTTGAAAAAAATGTATGTGCGAAATTTGCTGTTGCTGTCGGGGGTATTTGCTGTTATCATTATAACCTGGTTTCTTTTACGATTTCGGTACAGAAATAGAACTAAGCAATACAACAGCTTTATTGCCTATTTCGAAAATAGTCTAAAACCAAAAGAAGTTCTCCCTATAAAAGAAGTTTCAAAAGGTCTTAACATACCACAGGAAACTGAGAATATCCTCGTTAATAAACTGATCCAATTTGAAAATTCAAAACAGTTTACAAAACAGGATATGTCATTAGCTTTATTAGCTGCACATTTTGAGACCAACACAAAATATCTTTCAGAGGTAATAAATACCCATAAAGGTAAAAATTTCAATAGCTACATCAACGAACTCCGCATTAATTACATTATTAACAAACTCAAAAACAACAAGACCTACCTGCAATACAAAATAAGTTATTTGGCTGAAGAAAGCGGTTTTTCATCCCATAGCAGTTTTGCTACTGTTTTTAAAGCTGTTACTGGAATTCCCCCTACCGTGTTTATCGATCTATTAAGAAGCGCCAAGAAATCGTCTAAAAAAAGCTATGAAGAAGTGGAATAGATATAGCATCCAATTGTTCTTGGCAGGATTGTTTTTCACAGTCCAAATTGGGTATTCCCAAAAGGAAGTGGACAGTATTTTAAAGATAGCCAATAAACAGATTTATGAAAATCCGGATGAGGCAATAATTAATGCCAATGTAGCTTTGAATAGCCAAAGGATAACCATTCGAAATAAAATAAACTCCCTGCTAACTATTTCCACGGCATATTCTTCTAAAAGAGACTATGAAAAGGCTTCGGAATATATAGTTCAAATAAATGAGCTTATTCCGAAAATAAATGATGAAATCCAAAAGATGAACATCTTAAACCGTATTGGCGCTCACTATCAAGAACTCCAGATTTACGATAAAGCCATGGAGTATCTTGATGAATCACTGGTTTTAATAGCGAAATATCCAATACAAGATTCTGTACAAACCTACTTGGGGTATAATTCAATATTACGCGGGTTTATTTACCGCGAACAAACCAACTGCGATATTGCCATAAAGTATTTTGACGATGCTATAATGGCTTATGACAAAACAATTTTAAACAAACCTATTATGAATGCAAACTTGAGTATTTGCTATTATAATAAAGGAAACTGTTTAGTATCACTCAATAAAATTGAAGAAGCAAAAAAAAACTTTTTAAAAGCAATTGAGCACGCCAAAATACTGAATGCAAAAAGTTTGATAGCATTTGGAGAAAAAGGACTTGCAGAGGCTGAAGCTGCAAGAGGAAACTATCAAGGAGCTTTATCGCTTCTTAACGAAGCGCTTGCTATATCCAAAGATGTGGGCGATATTATCTTAAATCGTGGTATTTATGAAGGTCTTGCCAATAATTATCTTGTTTTAGGCGATTGGGAAAATTATACGCTATATCAAAACAAATATTTAGCAATAAAAAAAGAAAATAAAATTTCAGAAAGAAAAACAATAAACCAATCGCTTATAAATCTAACAGAAAACAAAGCGAAGGAAATTGAAAAGCTAGATAGCACCTTTAAGCCCATTCAAATCATCTTCATTATCATTATAAGCTTCGCGCTTTTTTTTCTCATACGCGCCGTGATAATTTGGGAAAAGAACTTAAAAAAACTAGAAAACAAGCTGAAAAACTAGTTTTTCCAACTTCGTATTCCTTTTTTAACGAAAAGTCACAAATACCACATAACTAATTATTCTACAGCACCTTACACTTTATTTGTTCTTTCGAAATTCACGAAATTCAAAAGGTATTCCCTTTTATTATAGTATAGGCCCACTTACTTTAGCCTTCAGTTATAATAAATACCTTTAATTCAAAAAACTTTTAAAATGAAAAAAACATTATTACTTCTTTTACTCACTTGTGTAATTGGCACAGGTACTATGTTTGCCCAATTTGTAGTTAAACCCACATTTTTCGAAACACAGGATGTTTCAAATGACGGTGTCGTTTCAGGATACGAAGTTCAAGCCGGACCATATTCACTATGGACTCCAGAGACCAATACTTTTGAAGAAATTGGCGGTACCGCACCTGGTTTAGGTGGAGGTGGCTCAGCAGAATTTTCTGATGACGGAAACCTACTTTCAGGAACAGATAATGTTACCACTACCGTTCCTGTAGAATGGGAAAAGTTGGATGTTGGTTTCGATTATATCATCAGAGATATTACATTTCCCGGTGGTAGTGATATTATTGCCTATGCCGCAGGCGAATCATTGACCTATAATGGCGATGGAATTGTATTGAGAACTGATGACGGTGGCGATTCTTGGACCGAACTTTGGACAGGAGAAGACCAGGGCATAGAAGCCATGAGCTTTCCTTCACAATGGACTGGTTACGTTGGTGGATGGAACCAATATTTTGCAAAAACAACTGATAGTGGTAATACTTGGACCACACAAACACCTATTCCTGATGCGTATATTTATACTGGTATAGAATTTAAGGATGAATCGAATGGCGTTGTTACGGCCCAAACAGATACCGGAATGGCAGTTTATACTACTAATGATGGTGGGGCTACTTGGGTAGCAGGTTCAGGACTGGAAGCTATTCCTTATAAATTAACGTATGTTGAAGGTGACACCTACTTCTTAGTTACTAATGCAGGTCAGATTCAGAAATCTACCGACAATGGAGCTACTTGGACCACCGTATTCACTACTCCTGCAAATGATTTATTGGTTGGAATAGCTTTCTACGATTTAATGAACGGAATAGCTACAGCAGATAGTGATCTTTATAGAACTACTGATGGTGGTGTAACTTGGACAGGACAAGAAGTTATTGAAGGAGTAATCTGGCGCGATGCAGCTTGGTCTGACGCAGATAATGTAGTTCTTGTAGGGACTCCCGAAATTATCGCTGAATCTCAAGACGGCGGTGCAACATGGCCAATAAACAACCTAGGAACTACCACTTTTAACGAAGCATTGTACGACGTTGTTTATACACCAAACGGTACAGGATATATTGTTGGGGCGCATGGGGTAATGTTCCGTAAAGCAAGAGCAACAAATACTTATACAGAACAATCAATGTATAACGTAACTAATGATGAGTGGACCTCAATGGGAAGTTTTGGAATTAATGTGGACAGTAGCAGAAGCTCAGGCTATGATATTTCAGGAGATGGCTCTACCATTGTAGGACTTGCTTATGTTGAAAAAGTACCAGGAGTACCTGGAACTCCTGCTCATGCCACTGCTTGGACAGCTGCAACCGGCTTAATAGATTTAGGAAGCCTTCACGCAAGCACTAACAGAAGCACACGTGCAAATGCTGTTAACGGTGATGGAAGTGTTATTGTAGGGTGGCAAGATTTTAACGGCCCGTGGAAATCGGCTGTATGGAGAAAAGACGCAAATGGCGATTACCTACCAAACGAATATCTACTTATTGATCCTAATGGCGATCCAAATGATGAATTTAACCAATTGGGTGAGTGCCAAGCAGTTTCTGCTGATGGTAACTGGATAGCTGGTAATGGAGACTTCGCCAACAACAATGAGCCTTGGAGATGGAGCGAAGCTACAGGATATGAATCATTGGGTACTTTATATCCTGGAGCTTCAGGAATTGTAACTGGGATGAGTGCTGACGGAAGTAGAATAATTGGATTATTTATCGTAGGCCCTTGGGATCCAAATATTCCTTTCATCTGGACTGAAGCTACTGGTATGGTTGAATTTAATTCTTTTGTAACAGATACATTAGGATATACAATGGACGCTGGTCCAATATGGTCTGCAAATGGATTGTCCGCTAACGGAGAATATATTACAGGTTGGGGGTATGACCCTACTATTGGCCCTTGGGGAGATCTATTTACCTATCGCGTAAAACTTCCAACCGTCCCTACAAATGACGACTGTGTTGAGTCAACTCCATTGGCTTGCGGCGATTTAGTTACCAACTCAACTGTATTTGCTACGGATTCAGGTGGAAATGCTTCCCCAGATGTCTATTATTCATATACTGGCACAGGTAGCGCAGAAAATATTACTTTGAATGCTTGTGGGCCTGACACAAACTTCCCAACTACAGTTAGAGTTTATAGTGATTGCACCTTAACCAATCAAATCGCTTTCAACGATAGTTCTTGTGTTAATCAACCAGAGTTGACATTTGAATCGGACGGAACAAGTACTTATATCATAATGATAGAAGGTTATGATGATACCAAAGCTGGTAACTTCCAATTGGAACTAAGCTGCGAGACTATTCTTGGTACTCAAGATAACCAGTTGCAAGATGTTGCGTTATACCCAAATCCCGTAACTGACGTGTTGCAAATATCTGCAAAAACTGAAATTACTTCCGTGGTTATTTTCAATATCAACGGACAGCAATTGTTGCGCAAAGAGCTAAACAGTATGAACGGCGAAATAGATATGACTGCGCTTTCAACAGGTATTTATTTTGCAAGGGTAACCGCAAACAATGCAACAGAAACTTTCAAAATCGCAAAAAAATAATAGTTAATAGTAATTTTTTTTATAGTTAATTTGATTTAAAAAGTGCCGCCTCCAAAGAGATTGGAGGCGGTTTTAAAGAAAAAATCTCACCCATTAACACATAGCATCATTTTAAAATAAATTGTAGACTCCCCTGTTTATTTGCACTATATGTGCTAGCCCCTTTTCATTTTTTGGAAAGGGGTTTTTGTTTTGAAGGAGTATTGTAAAGTGATTTGAAAGTATTTTTTAATTCACACAAAAATATTATTGAATGGAAACGTTACTGAAATTAGAATTAATAGTTATAGTTTTATTAGAGCTGTTATTTTGGCTAAATCCTTTTACCAAAACCCTATCAGCACTTTTTGATTCTTTCAGTTGAAGTGTTTTGGGATATTTCAATACAGATTTTTTTCCATTGAAATAAAATGAAAACGCACCCACGGGTACTTTTACTTTAGCATCGGTATTTTCCAAACGAATATCTAAAGTTTCAAAACTCTCTGAAACCTTTTCAATTTTCAAATCGCCAAAAGAACCCGATAGGAAAGCTTGATTCGTGATATTTCCAATCCTTACATCGCTGGAGTTGGCCTGTAAGTTTATATTATGGGCAGTTTCTATAGAACATTTATCAACGAACTTCAAATTCAATGCACCTTGTTTCCAAGTATTTATAGTTACAGGCGCATATGAAGCACTGATGAGGGTCTGTCCCCCATCAATGCTGTTTGCTTTAAAAGGTGTGTAATCCAAATTGGCTTTCAAGTTGTTTGCATCTGCCATTTTTAAATTTCCGTGGCGTATGTTTACGTTAGTTTTGGCGTTTTTTGGTAACCTGATGATTATGGTTTTTTTTGCATTGCCATTACTTGTATTGTTGCTTCGGCTTTCTTGAATAATGATAGAGGTCCCGTTGGGGCTTTTGGTTACTGTTTTTGTATAATTGTTGCCTTCATTTTCATACTTCTTTTCAACCTGGCTCGCCCATGCTTCCATTTTTTTACCGTATTCCTCGCCCCAAGCTTCCATCTTCTTTCCGTAGTTTTCTCCCCAAACCTCCATTTTCTTTCCATAAGCTTCGCCTATGCTGTCCGCTTTTTTATCATCCCAAGAGTTTTGAAAGCTCTCGCCCCATTTTTCCATCTTCTTTTGAAAATCCTTCCCGAATTTATTGTCCATCTGCGCCTCAAACTTTTTCATATACCCTTCTTCATCTTTTTGATAAGCTTCATAATCAAATTGAATATTGCCTATATTCTGCAATAAATCTTCAGGTAAAGGTGGCACGTTTATGTTTTGGATCATGGGCATAATCATGTTTTCCAACAATGGACCAATAAAATCCATTTCGGGCATATCGTCCATAGCAAAACTTTGACTTCCGGCATTGGAGCTGATATTAACCTTTTTACTGTTTCCTGTGATGTTCAAATCCCAGTTTTTCATTAGATTCTGTTTCTCCTTTTCAGTAAGTTTCTCACCTTCAATATAGGCTTCCACTTCAACTTTGTTCTTGTTCCAAGTTTCAAAAACGATGTTTGTATAGGAAGTATTTACAGAGACCTCTACATCGTCAACCACATTAAAACTTTCCACCTGCTTTTGTTGTGAATAGGCCAATGCGCCAGTCAGCAGTAATAAAAAGACCGCTGTTTTACGTTTGTATAGCTTTAAATTCTTCATTGTTTTGATTTTTAAGTTCTTTTAATTTGCTTTTTAGTTTGAACAGCAAATCCAAACGCATTTTCAAATTATCAATCAGTGCAGTTACAGTGGCTTCCGAAGGGCCAACTTGGTTCAGTTCAGCATTCAGTAAAGTGTATTCCTTGTCCAATTCTGAAAGCCTTTGCATATACCCCTCAACAAATTCCTTGTTTTCACCATTTATTTTTAAAGACGCTAACTGCAGGTTAATCCCGGTCATATAATATTCCTCCACTTTCTTAAGGTCTGGTGAAAGGTTGGCCAATGTAAGCTTGGGCGCATCGTTTTTTTCAAGGTTTTCAGGATTGTTTTCAACTACTGAATTAATAGTGTTTTCTGTAATTTCCAAATCCTTTTTGGACAATTGTTGGTATCCAAAAAAGCTAACAGCTAAAAATACGATAGCCACCGCAGCTATTTTCAGCCAAGGAAATGAAGTGTCCTTTTCCTCACAAACGGTTTCTGAAAAAGCCTTGTTCAATTTCGCCTCAAATCGTGCTTCATGTCCCTTCGGAAGTTCTGAAGTTTCTGGGGTGTAATTCTCAAACATTTTTTTAATATCCCGTGCCATAGCGCAAGTGTTTTAGTTTTTCTTTTAATTTCGTTTTTCCTCGGTGCAGATAGGTTCTGGATGCATTTTCAGAAATCTGCAGTATTTCAGAAATTTCTTGATGGTCATATCCCTCGATTAAGAATAACTTAACCGTTATTTTATAATTTTCAGGCAATTCATCAATTGCAGTCAACACTTCAGAAATCGTTGTCTCATCAGTAATAGACCAATTATCATCCATTTCAACAATTGTTAAAACCTCTTCATTTATGGATTCCGTTTCTAGCTTTCTCGCTTTAATTGTATCGAGGCAGGTATTGATAACAATTCTTTTCAGCCAAGCCCCAAAAGTGACGTCTCCTTTAAATTGGCTCAGTTTTTGAAACGCCTTAATAAAAGCTTCCTGCATCGCGTCTTCCGCGGCCGCGGTGTCCTTTAAATACCTTTGTGCAATAACAAACATGCCGTCACAATATTTTCCATAGAGCGCCATTTGCGCCTTACGGTTGCTCTGTTTGCATTGCTCGATGAGTAATAGATCGGACAAATTTGATGGTTTTATTGGTTGCTGTTCAATTAAAAGACGACAAAAGAAATAGGATGTTGCAATTTATGTTGAATTTTTTAAGAAATATTTGAGAATTAGAATTTTGAATGAACCATTTTTATACTAACTTTGTTAAAATTGTACAATTATGAAAAAGAAATACGCAGATTTTGATAAACTTAACCGCCTGCTGGTTGCTTGTTTTGAAGCAGAAAAATTGTATTACAACGCTGCACAAGATGCCCAAACTACAGATTTAAAAAGGTTTTTGAACTACATGGCTGTTGAACGTAACAGAATGAGCCACGACATTTCAAACGAACTTCACTCCCGTGACATTGAACCTTTGAAAGATGATGCCGAAAAAGGAAACTTGGACCGTACTTGGCAGCAAATTAAAGAAGCGCTTGAATTTTTTGATGCCGAATCCATCGTGAACTCTTGCATTAACCGAGACCGAAATAATATTAAAAGATATGATGAGCTTTTGGAACGCAAAGAATTGCCTGATGGCATTCTTGAACTTTTGGAAAAACAGAAATATCAATTGGAGTGGTATATAAAGCAGGCAGCACAGCAACCTAAGAAAACCCCTTTTGTGGAAGAAAAGAAAGAGGAAAAAAAAGAGGAACCGCAAAAAGAAAATGAACGCGGAAAGGTTATTAATCTAAAAGCAATGTAAAAAAAAGCCCTGAAATCAGGGCTTTTTTTTGTTACATATTTAAAATTTACTCATCCAAAAGTAAATTCAGTGTAACGGTAATATTATCGCGAGTAGCTCTTGAGTATGGGCAAACCTCATGAGCTTTATTCACTAACTTTTCTCCAGTTTCTACATCTACGCCCGGCAAATAACAGTCTAAAGTTGCACGCAATTGTAAATCGCCTTCTTTTGTTTTTCCTATTTCGATGTTTGCGGTAACGCTCATATCATCACCCAATTTAATTTTTTCATTTTCGGCAACAAGTTGCACTGCACTGCCAAAACAAGCAGCATAGGCACTTCCAAAAAGTTGTTCGGGGTTAGTGCCTTTTCCACCATCACCACCCAAGCCTTTTGGCACAGAAAGTTCCATATCTATTTTTCCATCCTCTGTACTCACGTGACCTTTTCTGCCTCCTATGGCAGTAGCGGTAGCTTCATATAAAGTTTTCATTTTCGTTTGAATTTTAAAATTATTAAATTTCAAGATACTGCGTTAAACCCGTTTTTAAAAAAACATATTCATAAATTTGTCCTAAATTCACACTGTGCCAGAGAAGAAAAAAAATATAAGTGCTTTAAATGAAAAAGAAGGTGTTTCTCAGCTAGAAACCTTAAATCCCGAGGCTGTTAAACATCTTAAAAACTTTAAAAAGAAAGCGCAATCTGTTGATGAATTGATTTCTGGAGTTCTAAATAAAAACCAGGCCTCACTAAGTCGAGCCATTACTATTATTGAAAGCACAGCTCAAAGACATCAGCAACAAGCCAAAGAAATAATTGAAAAATGCTTACCACACGCCAACCAATCTATTCGTATTGGAATTACTGGTGTGCCCGGTGTAGGTAAGAGCACCTTTATTGAAAGTTTTGGAAAGCTATTAATTTCCGAAGGAAAAAAAGTTGCTGTTCTCACAGTAGATCCCAGCAGCAGTATAAGCAAAGGAAGTATTTTGGGCGATAAAACCCGAATGGAAGATTTAGTTAAAGAACCCAATGCTTTTATACGTCCCTCCGCCAGTGGGGACACTTTAGGAGGTGTAGCCCGAAAAACCCGCGAAACAATCATTCTCTGTGAAGCCGCAGGTTTTAAAGTTATTTTGATTGAAACTGTGGGCGTGGGCCAAAGCGAAACCGCAGTGCACTCCATGACCGATTTCTTTTTATTATTGAAACTCTCTGGTGCTGGCGACGAGCTGCAAGGCATAAAACGCGGTATTATGGAAATGGCTGATTCAATTGTAATAAACAAAGCAGACGGTGACAACCTGAAAGCCGCCAAAATGGCAAAAAATGAATTTAACCGTGCTTTACATCTGTACCCTCCAAAAGAAAGTGATTGGGCGCCCAAAACACTTTTATGTAGCGCCATCAAAAATGAAGGTATTTCTGAAATCTGGGAAGTAATTTCAACCTATTTTGAAACTGTAAAAGCTAATGGCTACTTTCAACACAAAAGAAAAGAGCAGAACAAATTTTGGTTGATGCAAACCATTGAAAGTAGATTGAAAAGCGAGTTTTATGCAAACCCTTTGGTTAAAAAAGAACTTGAAAAACAGTTGAAGGCTTTGGATGAAAACAAGACGACGCCTTTTGAGGCGGCTGAGAAATTACTGGCAATAGAATAGAAGAAATAGTGAATCACTTCTCCAAACGCTTCATAATATCTTCCATCATTTCTACTTGCACTTCCTGAATATTTAATAATTCTTGTTGTTGATGGATAATCAAATGATCCAATTTTTCGTGCAGCATCCGTATTTCTAGTTCAGATTTAAGATTTATCATATAATCCTGTTTCCCACGCTCCCGATCCTTTTCTTCCTGCCTGTTTTGGCTCATCATAATTACAGGGGCCTGAAGAGCCGCCAAACACGAAAGAATTAAATTGAGTAAAATAAAAGGGTACGGATCAAAAGGTTTACTTGCCAAGAAAATGATATTAATACACATCCAAATAAAAATGAAAGTTCCAAAAATGATAATGAATTTCCAACTCCCTCCAAAGCTTGCTATTTTATCTGCCAACCTTTGCCCATAGGTAAACTTAGCTGATGCTTCATCTAAAATTATTTTGGATGAAAGTGTCTCTTGATTTTCGATGGTTTCCAAAACATTCTTTTCAAGCTCTCCCAGTTCGCCCACCTCATTGAGTAAATATTCTGAAATATATTTTTGACGGTATTGATTTAATTCTGAAACAGATATATAGCTGTTATGATTAAAATGTGAATGTTCCTTTTTTATCAAATCGAAAATAGCTTTTCGAATTACCTTAACTTGAACTATTTCGCTTTCAGGAAATTCCTTGCCGGAAATACTACTTACAAATGTCTTCATGACTAAAAAATTTAGTCTAAAAATAGACTATTATAAAACACAGACCTTCAAATTCTTCGGATGAATGGCTATTTCAATTTTAGGCTCTTTCGGAAGAAAAAACTCACCGTCTTTTTGGGTTTTTAAAATAATGTTATCCAAGCTTTTTATTTCCAAAGCGGTGACCTGTGTAAATCTAACTTCCTTTAACCAATGATGTTTTTTAAAAAGAAAAAGTATAGAAAAAATCAAAAGTTTAAAATTTGAGAGTTCGGGCACGATAACCAAATCCAGCAACCCATCCTGCAGCGATGCCCGTGGCGTCAAACTCATTTTATAGCCCATTTCGTTAGAGTTTGAAACGAAAAGAAGAAAGGGAGAAATCAATTCGGTGATTCCGTTGTATTTCAGTTCCACCACATTTTTAAAGTGATATTTCTTCAACGTTCTCAGCGTAGATTGCACATAGCTAAAAAGTTGTCGTGTAGTATTTTCCTCAAAATCAGAAATAACGTGTGCATCAAAACCAACACCTGTATTACTGAAAAACGGTTCGCCATTTATAGTTCCCGTATCAATGGAAATTACTTTTCGGTTTTTGAGTATAGTAAGTGCCTTTTTCAAATTCTTAGGAATTTTTAAATGGGAAGCCAAGCCATTCCCTGAACCCATTGGTAAAATGCCTAAAATAACCGGAGTATTTACCAAACAGGAGGCAACTTCGTTAATAGTACCATCGCCGCCACAGGCAACTATAACATCTGCGTCCTCATCAATTGAAGCTTTTGTGAGAACCGTAGCGTGCAAAACAAATTCTGTCTTCTTTAAAGTAATTGAAAATTCCGTTTTGGGAAAAAATATTTCCAGCAAAGTGGCAGAAAGTTCATTCTTACCTTTGCCAGCAATCGGATTTACAATAAAATGGATGTTAGTCCTCAAGACCCAAGCTGTTTAATTTCAATCCACCGTTTGAAAATAAATAGTCTGCGGTTTGAAAGTTTGAAATAATTTCTTTTAAAAAATTATCATTTTCTTTTATTGGCACAAGTTCATTCGTTTCTCGGTTCCACTGATAGCTATTTGAAACCTTTTGGTCGCCCAGCACCATTACTTCATTATTTCCCTTTAACAAACCAAGTTTTCGGTACGTGCCAACAAAAGCTCGTTCTTCCTCAGGTTTCATCTTAAGAATATCTGTGCCGTATAGATTGGAATTAAAATTCCAGTTTAAAATCGAAAAAAGCGTCGGAAAAATATCTATTTGCGAAGCCATTTTATCAACTTTTTGCGGAGCCGTATTTGGCAAGTTCAGCATAAGTGCGGGAATATGATAATTTTTTACATCCAGTTCTTGGCGTCCGGCACTAGAGGCACAGTGGTCTGCCATAATGATGATAACGGTATTTTTGTACCAATCTTTCTGTTGGGCCTTTCGTAAAAACTCCCCAATTGCATAATCGGTATATTTAACAGCACCACTTCTCCCCGAGCCCGACGGGATGTCTATTTTCCCTTCAGGATAAGTATATGGGCGGTGGTTTGAAGTTGTCATCACAAAATCGAAAAATGGTTTCCCGTTGTTGTGAGCTTCATCCGCAATTTTAATTACTTTATTATAAATATCTCCATCTGCAATTCCCCAAGCGTTTTCAAAGGTTACTTCTTCATCTTCAACATTGGTCCGTGTTGTGGTGATACTTTTATCCATTAAAAAACCACGACCGCGATCTACAATATTGAAACCGTTCCCGCCAAAAAAACTATTCATATTATCAAAATAACCATCGCCGCCGTAAAAGAAATTGCGTTCATATCCTTTTTGTTTAAAAACCTCGCCTATCGTAAAAAGATGCTGATTATTTTCACGCTTCACAATGCTACGTCCCGGGGTGGGCGGAATTGATAAGGTGATGGCCTCCATGCCCCGAACAGTTCGGGTTCCGTTGGCGAAAAGATTGTTAAAAAACAAACTGTTGTCTGCTAACGAATCTAAAGTTGGTGTAATATTTTCGGTATTTCCGAAGCTGCCTAAAAATTTTGCACTAAGACTTTCAACGCAAATAAAGATGACATTGGGTTTAGCCTCAGGAAGGGAGTCTATATTGCCAATATTTCTGTATATCAATTCTTTTTCGGGAAAGAGTAAACTGTCTCCACGTATTCTAAATTCATTATTTACTTCTGCGAACGCTTCTTTTACGGGTATAGTTTTGTAAAAATCAGTAAACGAAAGTTCGTTATTTTGAAAGGCCGCAAAGAAGGAATAGATTCCTGTTTTTGCGATTTCGTTATTGTATCGGTTTTCAAATTGTTCTGCATCCTTGTTTTTTACGAAGAGTGCAAAAATTACAGCAATGATTATAAAAAATGTGGTAGGCAACAACTTCTGTTTAAATGTGGTGTCGTTATGAAACGTTTTTTGAAAAACACCCTTTCGCTTTGTAATAAAAAGAAGCAAAGCCGTTAAAACCAAAATACCGCTTACCAGTAAAGGAATTGGATAGGATTCATTAATGTTTTTTACAACTTCGTAGGTGTATATCAAATAATCGACCGCAATAAAATTGAAGCGATTTTTGAATTCTTCCCAAAAAGTGATTTCCGCAAAAAAGGAAAAAAGAAAAATAACCAGTCCAAGAGTATAACCAAACCAAGTTACAATCCTATCAAACAAAGAACCATACCATTTTTTCGGGAATACCAGCAAATAGAGCGCATACGGAATGGCAAAGTACGAAACCGTACCAACATCGAAAAGGAAACCAATAAGCAAGGTATTGCCAATTTTGAAAAAAGAAGTATCCACTTCTCCCAACATCCAAAAAATAAAAACAAGGCGAATAATTGTTGAAAGAACGATAAACGTCCCCACAAAATACCATAAAAGTCGAAATCTTTTTGGAGAAAAGCTGGATAGTAGAGCCATGATTAATCTTGGTTAGTTAATAAAAGAACGAATTTTTAATCTTTTGATTATGAGTTTTTTAAAAATTATTTTTGAACCATTCAGTCTGGGCAAGCAAGCCTTCTTTTAAAGTTGTTTGTGGATTATATCCCAACAATTTTCTGGCTTTGTCAATATTTGCCTTGGTTCGCGACTGGTCGCCATCACGGGGTGGCTTTTTTTCTGTTGCTATCTTTTTCTGAAGTATTTCTTCAACAGTGGTTATTCCTTGTGCAGTGGTGCTCTCGGTTTCTGTTCCCAAATTAAAAATCTCACCATTACAAACAGTTTCATTTCCAATAGCGCTCACAATACCATCTACAATATCCTGCACATAGGTAAAACTGCGTAAATGCTTTTCGCTTCCTTCAAACAATGGAAACGGTTTGTTGTTAAGGCCACTATCAATTAAACGAGTATAAAGCTTGTCTGGCCTTTCACGCGGGCCGTAAACAGAGAACAAACGAAAAGATGTTCCTTTAAGTTTATTTTCACGGCTCTTTGCCAAAACCAACTGTTCTGCTGCCAATTTTGTAACGCCATACCACGAAGCAGGCTTGGGCGGAACACTTTCCGGAAAAGTAGCTTCCAATCCGTAAATTGAAGAAGTGGCTATATTTACAAAGAATGGCTTGCTAGCAAGAGTTTCTGCAAACTCAAGCAATCGTTGAGTTGCCAAAATATTATTACTGAAATAATCCTCGAACGAAGAAGTATTTGAAATTCCTGGATGCGCTGCAAAGTGGAAGATATAATCCAAATCTTTCGGAAGTTTTTCTGACAGATCATCGCTTCGCAAATCCATTTTTTGGATCTCAATATTTTTTTTTGAAAGCGCTTTTGCATTCAATTTTTTCAAGGCAAGATCATAATAGGGTGAAAAGTTATCCACTCCCACAACATCATGCCCCAGTTCCTTTAATCTTTCCGAAGTGTGCGAACCAATAAAACCGGCTGCCCCTGTAACTAAAATTTTCATATAATTAATTTCACATGCAAAATAACATCTTTTTTAACGTTCTGCGGTATTCTTCAAAAAAGAAATACTTTTGCAGAAACCTTTTCAAAAAGATAAATGTACGAATTCACAATTATTGTACCCGTTTATAACGAAGAAGAAAATCTGCAAAGGGTGGAAAAGGAATTACTGGCATACACTCAAATTGCGACCAAAAAGACATCTATTCTTTTTGTAAATGATGGCTCTAAAGACAATAGCCAAGCATTAATTGAAGAAATTTGTAACCGCAATGAAGCTTTTCAATTTATTTCCTTTAAAGAAAACCGAGGTCTTAGTGCCGCAATAAAGGCCGGTTTTGATCACGTTGAAAGTCCGTTGGTGGGTTATATTGACAGCGATCTGCAAACAGATCCAGCCGATTTTAATTTGTTGCTCGAGCAAATAGGCGAATACGATTTGGTTACTGGCGTTCGGTCTGATAGAAAGGATAAATTCGTGAAAAATATGTCTTCCAAAATTGCAAATGGAATTCGTCGCGCTTTTACCCACGATGGTATGGACGATACGGGTTGCCCACTTAAAGTAATAAAAACTGATTACGCTAAACGCATCCCAATGTTCAATGGACTTCATCGGTTTTTGCCTGCAATGATTCTTTTGCAAAATGGAAAAATACTGCAAGTTCCTGTAAAACATTTTCCGCGCATGGCGGGAACGGCTAAATTTGGACTTTGGAATAGATTATTGGGCCCTTTGATGGACTGTTTCGCCTACCTTTGGATGAAGAAAAAATACATCAACTACGAAATTAGAAGTAAAGGATGAGCAATTGGATTGTGTACAGTATTGGTTTTTTGGCACAAATCCTTTTCAGCGGAAGGTTGTTTATACAATGGATTCTTTCTGAAAAAAATAAACGAATAATTACCCCTTCTACCTTTTGGAAACTAAGTTTATTGGCTTCTTTCCTGCTCTTTGTTTATGGCCATTTGCGCGATGATTTTGCAATTATGCTAGGGCAAGCGCTGACGTATTATATTTACATCCGAAATTTACAGTTACAGGGCGAGTGGCAGAAATCGCCAAAATGGCTTCAGATTTTTCTATATATCTTTCCAATTCTCGTGGTTGTGTATGCATATAATAACGGGGAATACGATATCCAAAAACTTTTCAGAAATGATGCAATCCCTTTGTGGCTTTTGCTTTTGGGAATAATTTCACAAGTAATTTTTACACTGCGTTTTGTTTATCAATGGATTGTTTCCGAAAAAACAAAAACCTCACAATTACCCGTTGGCTTTTGGCGAATGAGCGTTTTGGGAGCATCCCTAATTTTGACTTACGGAATTTTTAGGCACGACCCAGTACTTTTGGTAGGTCACGGAGCTGGATTAATTATTTACGTTCGGAATATTTTTATCTGGAAAAAACAAATGCGCTATGAAAGTTGAAAAAAACTATTTATTACTTCTTTTATTAACCTGCGCGGCTATTTTCTTTATAAATCTAGATTCGCTGCCCGTAAACATTATGGAAGCGCGCAATTTTATCACAGCTCGTGAAATGCTGCATGACGGCAATTGGCTGCTAACGACCATTAACGGCGAACCGCGGTACCAAAAACCACCTTTACCAACGTGGTTAACTGCTTTCTCGGCAGCTATTTTCGGGTTAAAAAGTATTTGGGCACTCCGACTTCCAGCAGCGATAATGACGCTGTTTTTGGTTTTGTTTTCCTATAAACTCGCCAAAAAACTTACTTCAGAAAAACTATATGCTTTCATCAGTTCGCTGGTAATGGCAACGTCTTTTTACATTGTTGCCTCGGCACGCGATGGGCAATGGGATATTTATACCCACGGGTTTATGGTGGTCTGCATTTACCTGCTCTATTTATTTTTTACAGAAGAAACCCACAAATACCGAAATGCTTTGTTGGCAGGACTTTTCTTTGGGCTTTCTTTCTTGAGTAAAGGACCTGTTTCTATGTATGGCCTCCTCCTCCCCTTTTTGATTGCTTTTGGAATCGTGTACAAATACAAAAACTTTAAATCCCGCTGGTTGCCATTAGCAGCTTTTTTAATTGTTGCTACAATAGTTTCAGCTTGGTGGCATTGGTACACACTTAAATTTGATCCAGCCGCTGCTGAAATCACTAAAAACGAAACAACCAACTGGATCAGCTACGAAACAAAGCCGTTTTACTATTATTGGAGCTTTTTTACACAGAGTGGTGTTTGGACTATTCCCGCGTTTATCGGCTTGCTTTATCCGTATTTAAAGAATAGGGTTTTCAACAAAAAAGCATACTGGTTCACGTTTCTGTGGACGATGCTTTCAGTGATATTATTGTCGTTAATTCCCGAGAAAAAATCGCGTTACCTGTTGCCTGTTTTAATTCCAATGGCACTGAACACGGGATTTTATATTGAATACCTTTTTCGAAGATTTAAAGAATTAAAAGACAAAAAAGAAACATTTCCAGTCTATTTCAATTTTGGACTGATTGCTTTTATAGGAATTGTTTTCCCTATTGGAGGTTATATTTTTCTGAAAGATGGCCTTGCCGGAAATTGGGTTTGGTTTGTACTGCTTTCAGTCGCTTTGTTTGGCATCGGAATTTTTATGTTCAGGAATCTTTTCCGAAGAAATATTGAAACAGTTTTTTATTTAACAATAGCTTTTATTGTTTTGGTTATTTGGTTCGGGCTTCCGCTAAGTGCTGCTATAACAAACAATCCGGAATACAAAGCCTTTTCAGAATTGCAAACTTGGGAAAAGCAACAAAACTTAAAAGTCTACGAATTTTCAGATATGACGCCCGAGCTTATTTGGGATTACGGTGAAAAAATACAAATCTTAAAAGAAGAAGATAATTTGACGGTTCCTGAAGAAAATCAATTTGGTGTGCTCGTGCAGGAAGAAAAGCTGCAACTTTTTAAGGAAACCTTTCCAAATTTTAGAAGAGAACGCGTAACCCGCTACGATATGAATCCTAAAGGTCCAGAAAGCCGAACCCACAAAACTAGGCTTTACAGGGAATTGTTTATTGTTACAAAAAAATAAACGAATGTCACCCTGAGCGCAGTCGAAGGGTCTCTTTTATTTCAAGTTTATAATCTGGCAGATAGGTCTCGACTTTAGTTTATACTGAGCGCAGTTAAAGGGATCGACAAGACAAAAATTGAAATACTAAAGGTTTTTTTGTGTCTTAAAATTTTTCTGTCCCCACTTCTGCAAAAGGTAAAAAAGCCAACCCGTCAAACCACCGAAGGCCATTCCTGAAATCACATCCAGCGGATAATGAACGCCTAAATAGATTCGGCTGTACCCAGTAATGACAGCCCAAACAAGTAATAGAAAAGGCAAGTATTTATACCATTTTTGAAGGCTTAAACCTAAAAATACCGCAGCAGCCATAGAGCTTGCCGCGTGTGCAGAAAAATACCCAAACCTGCCACAACCATCAGCAACATAACGCATTTGTTCTTTCAGTTCTGCCACTTGGCAAGGTCGTGGACGACGAATACCATATTTAAATAAACTTGCTATTTGATCCGTAGCCGTTATCATTAGTGCAACGCTCACCAAAATAACAAGCGTTCCCTTCCATCCGTAATTTTTGTAAATCAAATAAAGAAGAAAAGCGTAGATAGGAATTGAAGACCATTTTTCGGTGACGAAAAGCCAAAAACCATCCCAAGAAGTATTTCCTAGATTGTTCAAAAAAAGGAAAAATTCAGTATCGTATTTTAAAAGTTCGTCAAGCATTATTTATAAATCTTAAGCGAAACAAATTCACTTATTCACACATTCACATATTCACGCATTCACTTATTCACTTATTCACCAAAAAATCAATCCTCATCATAAAGCGAAATCTCCCGATCGTAAAAATCGGTAGCTCCTTGAATAAGAGTTTCAGCTTCATTCTCCAATTCTTTTTGATCCTCTGCATCAAAATCTTCCAACCATTCCACCTCATCGTTTTCAAGGTTGATAATGAAACGAGGGAACTCCGTATGTATCACGAAAATCGCTGTGGGAAATTCGCTGTTGTCACCTAATAAATATTTTGGAAAGTCCATAATTCAATGTTTTTTTAAAATCTATCCCCCTTTGAAGGGGACTAACTACTAAATACTAACTACTCAATACTAATAGTTTCCTGTCTAATTAATTTTTTTGAAAGATAATTAAATCTGATGAATAACATAATACCACTTGCCGAAAGCCCGGCCAGCAAACCTATCCAAATTCCCATACTTTCCAAAGATGTTTCCATACTTAAGTAATATGAAATAGGGAAGCCAATAATCCAATAAGCAATAAATGTGATAACCGTTGGAATTTTTACATCCTGCATGCCGCGCAAAGCACCAAGTGCCACCACCTGCAATGCATCGGTAAACTGAAAAATGGCTGCAATAATCAAAAGCTGAGCTGCAATGGCAACAACTTCGTGGTTATCGGCAAAGTCTGTAACGCTATTGTAATCAAGGAATATTTTTGGAAGTTCCCCATTGAATAATATAAATCCAATGGCAAAAATTAGGGATAAAATAGACGTCAGTAAAACTATGGAAATTGCCACTCGTCGAAGTTCCTTAAAATTCTTCAGTCCTTTTTGGTTACCAACGCGTATCATTGCTGCCACACTAAAGCCCATCGCCACCATAAACGTCATAGAAGCGATGTTTAAGGCAATTTGGTTTGCTGCTTGTGGATTCTTTCCTAAAATCCCTGAAAGCCATACTGCGGAAGTAAAAATAGCCACCTCAAAAAACATCTGCATAGCTGAAGGAAAACCAAGGTTCAACAGTTTTTTCAGCATTGCTTTGCTGAGAGTGAAAATTTTAATGCTGGTAACAAAATACCGCGACTTCTCTTTTCGGCTTAATAAATACCACAAATAGGCAACCATCACCACCCGCGACACCAATGTTCCGATTGCCGCGCCGACTACGCCAAGTTCCGGGGCGCCAAATTTTCCGAAAATAAACATATAGTTTAATATCACGTTTACCACATTCGCTACTATGGTAGCATACATCGGGAAACGCGTCATGGACATCCCATCGCTAAACTGTTTAAAACCTTGAAAAATAATTAACGGCACAAGTGAAGCGGCAACCAATGTCAGGTAAGGCATCGCCAAATCCACCACTTCAGGCGGTTGTTTCATTATATACATTAAGGGTTTTGCAAACATTACTGAGGCAAACAGCGCAACCCCCAAAACAATGCACAAAAACAAGCCGTGCTTAAAGGAAGATTTCCCGTTTTCGCGGTTTCCTTCGCCATCGGCTTCGGCCACCAAAGGCGTGATAGCCGTAGAAAAACCAATACCCAAGGACATCGCTATAAACATAAAACTGTTTCCCAGGGATACAGCGGCAAGCTCAGCAGTCCCCAACTGGCCCACCATAATATTATCAACCAACGCCACCACTTGGTGCCCTAGCATTCCCAAAATCACGGGTGTTGCCAGTTTGGTATTGTATTTAAATTCGCGGGTGTAATCGGAAAGTGCCAACTATTAAAATTTTTGCGCAAAGATAGTTGCGTTTTTTAGAATAGCTTTGTAAATCATGAAATACTCTAAATTTATAGCAGTAAGCTTTAGGCTATAAGCATTAAGCTTTTTGAAGTAGAAATTATTCATCACACATTATCAATTATTCATTACAAATTAATCATTAAACCTTGGCAAGACCCACACCAAAATCTATTACAGAAAAAGAAAAGAAAACTAGCGTCAAGGATTCTTTTAAAGCCCTAAAAACCATCCCACGATTTTTTAGGGAAATATACCGAAGCAGTCCAAAACTGTTTCTATTAAACGCTTTTAGCAGATTGCTCAACGCTTTCACGCCTGTAGTAATCCTGTGGGTGGGGAAAATGATTATTGACGAAATAATCCTGCAAGTCTCCCTACCAGACAAAGATTTCACACAACTATGGAACTACGTAATAATTGAATTCTCTGTTGCCGTGCTTTCCGATCTCTTGGGAAGATTGATAAACCTAACCGACGGACTTTTGGGCGATTTATATTCCAATATGTCTTCGGAAAAAATTATCCGCAAAACCGCCGAGCTTACCATTGCCCAACTGGAAGACCCAGAGTTTTACGACAAACTGGAACGCGCCCGTACCCAAACCAACAGCAGGGTTGATTTAATGACCAATGCGCTTGGGCAAGCGGAAAGCTTGATTTCTATGGTTTCGCTGATTGCAGGATTGGTTTATTTTGAACCTATTTTGATATTGATCCTTATCCTCAGTATCATTCCGTCATTTATTAATGAAGCCAAGTTCAGTAGTACGCGTTACTCATTGGCGCGCAGTTGGACCGCGGAACGCCGCGAACTGGATTACCTCCGCTTCATTGGCGCCAACAACCAAACTGCCAAAGAGATAAAACTCTTCGGCCTTACCGATTTTATCGCGGAGCGTTTTAAAGGTCTTTCAAACGACTATTACCTCATCAACAAAAAACTCTCGCTTAGGCAAAGTTTTTACGGCTCGCTGTTCAACATTTTGGGTGTGCTCAGTTATTACGGCGCATATGTGTATATTATTCTGCGGGTGCTTACGGGCGTGATTACCATTGGGGAACTTACCTTCCTTTCTGGTTCGTTTAACCGTTTGCGCGGCAATTTGCAGGGCTTCTTTTCTCGCTTTACCCGTATTTCCGAAAGTGCACTCTACCTGCAGGATTATTTTGATTTTATTGATTTAACCGTTGAACAAAATGCCGACGCTAAAACCCCTATGCCCAAAAACATTAAGGAAGGTTTTCAGGTTAATAACCTTCACTTCGCCTATGCCGGTAGCGAAACCGAAGTGCTAAAAGGCGTAACATTTACCCTAAAGGCAGGTGAAAAAATGGCTTTCGTGGGTCAAAATGGGGCGGGCAAGACTACGCTTATAAAACTATTCCTCCGCTTTTACGAACCCACGCAGGGTGAAATACTTTTGGACGGCATCAACATAAACAAATTTGATGTAGACGAATACCGAAAACGTTTTGGCGTCATCTTTCAGGACTTTTTCAAGTATGAGTTTACCTTGCGCGAAAACATAGCCGTGGGCAATATAGACCAAGTACAGAACGACGAAATAATAAACTACGCTGCCAGCAAAAGCCTTGCGGAACAAGTGGTTTCAGAAATGGCAGACGGGCTGGAACAACGCCTTGGCAGAAGGTTTTACAAAGGCACAGAACTAAGCGGCGGGCAGTGGCAAAAAGTGGCCCTTGCCCGCGCCTATATGAAGGACGCCGATGTTATGGTGCTGGACGAACCCACCAGCGCGCTGGATGCCCAAGCGGAGTTTGATGTTTTTGAACGCTTTATAGCCCTCACCAAAGGCAAAACCAGCATTATTATTAGCCACCGCTTTAGCACCGTGCGTATGGCAAACCGTATTTTGGTATTGCAAAACGGTCAAGTGCTGGAGCTGGGCACCCACGAAGAATTGATGGCGCACCCAAAATTGTACTCGGAGCTGTTTAAGTTGCAGGCGGCTGGGTATCAGTAGGATTTTATTATAAAATTGAAATTAAAAAGTTTACATTTATGGAAACTTTTTTATCTTTGTATTTGATGAAAATGACTAATCCACAATGATTAAACGCTTTGAAACAATATTATTAGAAGAGGCATTTGAATTCATTCAAAAACAGGATTTAAAATTCAGAAGCAAAATCCTTCAAAATATAAGACGCTCTGAACAACACGCTGACCCTAAGTTTTTTAAAAAGTTAAACAATGATATTTGGGAGTTCAGAACCTTATATTCTGGTATTCAGTATAGGCTATTAGCATTTTGGGATAAAGAAAACAAAAGTAATACCCTAGTTTTTGCAACCCATGGAATCATTAAGAAAACTAGCAAAGTGGATAAAAAAGAAATTGAAAAAGCAACAAATATTAGAATCAGCTATTTTAAAAATAAGATAAAATGAAAAGCTATAAATTAAACGAAGCAGAAGATCTTTTAATAGGAAAAAGAGGAACGAAAGAACGGGATGAATATGAGTTTGAACTAAAGCTTGAACTCATTGGCGATATGATTAAAACCGCCCGTAAAAAAAGAAATTTAACCCAAGAGCAATTAGGCGATTTAGTGGGCGTAAAAAAAGCCCAAATCTCCAGACTTGAAAACAGTACGGGCAATGTAACTTTTGAAACTGTTATGAAAATTTTTGATGCTCTAGGAGCTAAGTTAAATTTAAAACTTCAGATTCAATAATACTAGTGTCCTAAACTGTATGCTGAGTTGTTTAAGTTGCAGGCGGCGGGTTATTAGTGGATGAAATCGAAATCGAAATCGAAAATTGAGAAATAAATATTAAATTGAAATCATAATAAAATCCCTCGCTAGCGAAAGCGTCCCGCTCATGAAATCATTTAACTATTCACAATAGCAATTTTGAAAGAACACATCATTCACTTTAAACAAAAAGGCTTCCCAGATTTAAGGATATATGCAGATTATTTTGAAGTAAAGGCAAGAGACCATTGGGAGTTCCGCACATTCAGGTTTAGTGAGGTTCAAAAAATTCGGTATTATGATCCAAATAATAATTGGTGGACTCCAATTGCAATGGTTTTTTCTAGACCTTATATGAGTTTTTATGCTCAAAAGAAATATTATTATTTAAGAATTTATAAGAACTCTGGCGGTTATTGGAACTACATAACTCCAGAATTTGTATCACTTGATTTAATTACTGCCTTACGAGAGGTTAAAAAACGTTCAGGAAATATTACTTTACAAAGTAAATAACTTAACTCAATTCGCCCTCACCTACAGGTTCATTGGATGTAGAGATACGGGAGTTGTTTTGACCATTATCATTATTAAAAAATACAAAAATAGGCGACTCGTTACGAAGCATATCTATTAAACTATCTAATTGATATTGATGATAGTGAAGCCTAAAGAAATTCTCCCCATGCATTGTTGCTGGAGGTAGTGTCGCATCTGGATTTGACTGAAATAATACCATGCATGCATTACTACCGCTGCCATAAAGATTAAGAGTTGTTTTTAAATTACCTCTAGAAGACCAATGGTAATATCTGTAACTATTCACTTGAAAGGTAACTTGTGCCATAACAGTAGTTTTTAATATTAGTAATGTTTTAAAGATAGCGAAAAATGAAGCATTATTAAAACAGTGGTCTATAAATTAGATAGTTACATAAGTTTGTTAAATTCAATTTTCCCAGCTAGCGCGAACGTACCGCTTGTATAAATGAAGAATAAACCTACTAAAATCCCAGCATATTTATCAACTATATTTCATACTTTTAACCCGAGTAAATCAACCACAAATAAACAGCTTGCAATACATTAATGAAACTGTATAGAATACCAAAAGCCATATTTCTCTTTCTTGCACTAACAACCCTCCTATTCCTATCCTGCAACAATGATGAAAAGAACAGCAATTCAGAACCCGCCAAGAATCTAATAGGCGTATGGCAAGGCAGCGACTTAAGTGAAATGTATGATTACAAACTATATTTCAATACCGAAAACAAAGGTTACAGCACAGAATACATAGCCAACCCAGATAGTACCGCTATTTCCAATCTCAGACCCTTTATATGGAATATCAATGAAAATACATTGACCCTAGATTATGAAGACGGTGCCACTAATACAACCCCCTTTTCCATAAACGCAGATGGACAATTACTTGTTTCTGGTTTAAGCGATTTTCCTTTTAACAAAATTTAATAGACGTACGGTTTAACGCAAGTTTCTAGCTTGTGCCGAATACGAAATTACCCCCTCTCTAAGAAATATTACTATTTGAAAGTAAAAACGGAGCATCTTAAGTCAATCTTCAAAAACTTCAATTATCCGTTAAACACACTGTTACAAAACTCTTAAAACACTTCTAAAAAAATCTAATTAATGTAACTTGCCGACCTATAAAAAAGTGAAAATTATGCAAGACACTAAAATGCGAAATTATATAAAAGAAGTACTAAAAAACATGCCAACAGATTGGTTGAGCCTGACTACGCACAGACTTGATATTTATAATGAAAGCTTAGCAAAAACGCAATTTTTAGATCAGTTTGAAACTCTATATAATAATAATAACGCTGAAACAGCAGCTCTAAAAAAACTACCCACGGCTTACGATTATATCCGCTTGGGGCATCCACTATCTTGTATATTGGAATGGGGTATTGCAAAGGCAACTAATTTAAAGTCTGAAAATGTAATCAGCTTTTCATCAAAGACGGTTCCTATTTTAGCGATTCTACGGAAGAATTTATTAGAAAATAAAAATACCCGAATTCTTTATACCAATGCATTACCCCCATTTTTTGATGCTGAAATAGTAAAGCGTGTTTATGGTTATAATTTTGAATTAAAGCAGGTTGATAAAGCCGAGAACATTTCAGAATTTAATGGCAGCACTATCTTCATTTCACAAAATGATGCAATTGGCACTATGGATCTCAATCCGAATATTGACTTTTTCATCAACCTTCACGAGCAGCTTGGAAGCATTTTAATAGTAAATGGTGAACAAAATGAAAGTTATATCTCAGATATTCAACACGTACGAAGAAGAGAGACTATCGCGATGACTCCAGCCGATTGTCTAACAGCTTTAAAGTCCCTAGTAGTACAAACTGCTCTAGAAAATCCCAAAACCAATGTAGCGGCAGACAAAACAAGTGTGTTAGATTCTATCAAGGGCATTACGGGTTCCCCTACAACTCCACTGGTTGCTTCTAGTGGACTATCAATTCAATATGCCATTATGATGGGGCTTATTCACGATGCGCTGGAAAAACACAAAGGAAAGGCTATAAAGTTTATTGTTCCGCCAAATTGCTATGGTGGCACAAACGACCAAGCCAGACGCGTTGCTGCTTGCATTGATAATGTTGAAATTGTAGACTTGTTAGTAGATGGTGATAACGAAATGGTGCGTAGTATCGATACCGTTTTAACTAAAATTGCTGACGAAGATGCAATTCCTTACATCATCGCAGAAATTCCAACCAACCCTAGGGTTGAAGTTCCAGATTTACAACAATTAAAAGCTATTTTAAGTAAAAAGCGTAAAACTGCATCAGGTGAAACTGCCATCGACCCTGTTTTTATTCTGGATCAAACGTTTTGTCCAGATTATCACTTCTTAGGTGAAGGTGAAATACTCTCTACGGTTCGAGCTATTTCGTATGCTAGTGGATCAAAATTTCCGAGTGGCGGAAAATGTACTGCTGGCTATGTGGTAGGAAATACAAAAACGAAGGGTTTGATGGAAAAAATAGATTTGCATCTAAGCCTTTGCGATAATGAGGCTACAGCCATTCAATATGAAATTTTAGCCAAACAATTGCCTTCTATGAACCAACGGATTGATGATGCTTATGACAATACCCGTGAGTTTGTAAACTTTATTCACGAAACCTTACCAGGAGCGAAAATCAATTTTGTTTCAGATGAACTGGCAGACCAAGGTTTTACCCCATCTGTATTTTCATTAGATCTGCCAACAAAAGGAAATACAGATGCAGAAAGAGAAGCGCATAAAAGAGCACTGAATTTGAAGTTAATCAATTTAATGATTACAGAAATTCCTAATGAATGTAAATTTTGTGTGAGCTATGGTCAGTTAAAAGGAAGTTATTGGACTATCCCAGCAACCTCAACCCAAGGAACAACTAAAGAAGGTGACAAAGATTATATTGTACGCGTATCACTTTCGGGGAATATGGATCTAGATCGTCATAAAAAAGTGTTTTTAGAATTTGTTGAAAAAATTTAGGCGCGTCGTATAATTATGAAAACTCGATTTTTATATGGCGGCCAGCGCCATATTAGCATCACTCAGTTAAAATTAATAATTTTGAGATTTATAGGAAGGTCATTACAGCATTCTAAGAATCAAATTCAATAATACCAAAAGACAAACAGTTTTAAATTATAAAACAGCTATAGCATGCTTCTGTATTTTTGTAACCTGTTCCCAAGTTAATTTTAGCTAAAACTTGCCTGTAATGAGCGTGTCGATATATCATTACTAATCATTAATTATTGATTACTCATTATTAAACTACCTTTACCAACCTAAAGCCACAAGCGTGCACCAAAAAAACCCATTCTCCAAGGACTATAATTTTGAAAATCTTATAACTCATCACCCCAGTTTAAAAGAGTATGTTTTTGTAAACGAACACGGCAACAACAGTATAAAGTTCTCAAATAATCAAGCTGTAATAGCGCTCAACACTGCATTACTAAAAGCGCATTACGGTATAAACTATTGGAAAATTCCTGATAACAACCTCTGCCCACCGGTCCCTGGCCGCTTGGATTATTTATTACACGTAGCAGAACTTCTCCAAAAAGAGGATATAAAAATGTTAGATATAGGCACAGGCGCTAACCTCATCTACCCTATTTTGGCATGCAGCCATTTTAATTGGCAGTGCACTGCGAGTGAAGTAGATCTAGATTCGCTAAAAAATGCTCAGGAAATTATAGCAAAAAATGAGAGTTTAAAGGACATTGAATTGCGCCATCAAAAATTTAAGAACAGTATATTAGAACATATTATCCAACCCGATGATGTATTTGATGTAGTGGTTTGCAACCCTCCCTTCTATAAAAACCGAACCGATGCTGAACGGAGCAATCAACGCAAGGTTACCAATCTTCAGTTAGAAGAAGTAGCCCCTCAAAATTTCGGCGGCAGTAGTAACGAGTTGTGGTATAAAGGTGGCGAAGAAGCATTTATTAAAAAAATGGCTGCAGAAAGTGTAGCGTTTAAAAAACAAGTACACTGGTTTACCGTCTTGGTTTCACAAAAAGAGCACCTTAAAAATATTAAAAGAGCCATCAACAAAACCTTGCCAACAGAAGTACGAATAATTGAGATGGAGCAGGGCAATAAACAAAGTCGATTTATTGCGTGGACCTTTCAATAAAATACTATTCCTTACTAAATACTACTTCCTCTTCCTAAAAATATAGCTCATCCACACAGGATCGTTATCGTCGGAAACCACAGATTGGCGGTCCAAAAACTCCCAGTCGTGCGCGTTCATATAATTCAACAAAGTAGAAGTTTCCTCAATATCTTCAATTTCATCAATAGAAATATTCTGCCCTATTAAAGAAGTTTGTTCCTCAACTTTTATGCGCTTCACCTTCCCGCGATTGTTTGCTTTTTGGACTACAATAACTTCCAGAAAACTGTACTTAATTATTTCTTGGGTATAGCCTTCAATGGCAAATAGAAGGAAAATACTAATTATTGCGAATGCTGTAAATTTTTTCATCGGTTCAGATTTGTTTCAACTAAATGTACAATTATAATTTTGAGCAGCAAAAACACAAATAAACAACCCTAAAAGAGTAGCCAATTCACTAAAAATTTTTAACAGTGTTTACCTGAGGTGTAACTCAAGGTAAAGCATACTTCAACAAAAACATATAACTTTGAATTTTCAAATTTAATTTTCAAAAATGCAATCCAAAGCCACTTCTCCAGACCAATACATAACCGAAATTCCAGAAGAACGGAAGGAAGTAATGCAAAAATTACGCGAAACAGTATGGGAAAACCTCCCCCAGGGTTTTGAAGAAACAATGCAGTATGGAATGATAAGCTATGTTGTACCACATACTATTTATCCTGACGGCTATCATTGTAAACCCACAGACGCCTTGCCATTTATGAGTATTACTTCACAAAAAACCACATCGCAATTTATCATTCAGGCATTTATACAGATTTTGAATTGATGAATTGGTTTGTATCTGAATACCCCAAACATGCCAAGGGAAAACTGGATATGGGCAAAAGCTGCATTCGCTTTAAAAATCTAAAAAACATTCCTTTTGAATTGTTGGGAACGCTCACCACAAAGATTACTGTTGATGAATGGATTGCGAAATATGAAAGTGAAATAAAACGATAGCCATTAAAACAAACACAATATTACAGCATTTTAAAAACGCACCCGATTTAACAATTAATTCGGGAGACTATCCGTTTGAAAATTTTGAATTTTCAGATGAAACGATAAATGAAAGTAATTTCAGCTTCCCCAAAGATTCCGTCCTAGGAATGCAAGCTGAAGCCTGTTTTGAAGCCTATTTAAAACAATCAAATAACTTTGAATTGCTCACCGCAAACCTTCAAATTCAAGGCACAAAAGAAACTTTGGGCGAGTTAGATTATATAGTTCGAAATCTTAAAACCGAAAAAATTGTTCATATAGAACTGGCTTGCAAGTTTTATTTATACGATGAAAAAGCAGGTACATTAGAAGAACAAAAATGGATCGGTCCCAACCGAAAAGACAGTCTTTTTGACAAACTGGAAAAAGTAAAACTGAAACAATTTCCCCTGCTTCAAGCTCCCGAAACCATTCAAAAGTTAGAGGAACTCGGAATTTCAAAACCTTCTTCACAGGAACTGTGCTTAAAAGCTTTTCTTTTTCTTCCGAATAAAATGGCTGCTGCAATATTCCCGAAACCTTTTCAGGATTGCATCGTTGGCCATTATATAAAACCAAATGATTTAGAAGAAGATAAAACCGCTCTTTACGCTATTCCGAATAAAAAAGAATGGCTTTTGCCAATAGAAATAGTAGCCAATTGGTATACTTTTTCAGAAATAAAACAATTGATTGACGCGCAACTTAAAATAAACAAATCGCCATTAATCTATAAAAAAACGCCCCATATAATGGAACGTTTCTTTATAATTTGGTGGTAAAATTATTTAGTTCCGTAGGTGTCAAAAAGGTACACTAAGCTAGCCATAGTAGCCGCACCCAGTTCTAATTCACGTTTATTAACTGCATCAAAGGTGTCATTGGCAGCGTGGTGATAATCAAAATACCGCTGGCTGTCCGGACGTAGTCCAGCAATAACATCAATATTTCCTTCCATAGGACCGATATCGGAGCCGCCGTGTCCTTTTTCAAAATAATGTATTAAATAGGGTTTAAACAACGGCTGCCAAGACTGTGCTTTCTTAAAATTGGCTGCATCCGTTTGAAATGAAAAACCACGGGGTGTGAATCCACCCGCATCACTTTCCAAAGCAAACAAATGCTTTTCACCTTTGCGCTTCACCTCTTCGGCATATTTAGTTCCGCCACGTAGCCCATTTTCTTCATTCATAAACAAAACTGTTCTAATGGTATGTTTTGGTTTATAGCCAACTTTCTTAAAAAGGCGCAAAACTTCCATGCTTTGTACACATCCAGCGCCGTCATCGTGTGATCCATCGGCAAGGTCCCAACTGTCTAAGTGACCGCCCACAACCATATATTCATCAGGATTTGTACTACCTGTAATTTCGCCAATCACATTGTAGGATTGCACATCGTCAAATGTTTTACAGTTCTGTTTGAAATAAAATAAAAGAGTGGGCTGCAACTTCAAAAGCTTGCTTAAGTATTCAGCCCCGTTGGTACTAATAGCAGCGGCGGGAATACGTTGTGAAACGGGCATATCGCCATAACTCATAGCTCCTGTATGCGGATAATCATCCAAACGCAAATTCATAGAACGAACAATCACCCCAAGTGCGCCATACTTTGCAGCTTCAGCAGCGCCAGAATATCTTTGGTCTACACAACCGCCATAAGCCTCAAAAGTCTGAATTAAATCGGCCTGCATTGGTCTATTATAGAAAACAATTTTCCCGGCAAGTTTTTCTTTACCTAATGAAGCTAGTTCATCAAGGCCTTTTACTTCTACAACTTGCGCTTTTATACCAAGATTAGGCGTTGGCACAGAACCACCAAGCGCACAAATTTCGGTAATAGATTTCTCGCCATTGGCTGTTTCAATATATGCGTATTCCTTAAAACCTCTTGTCCATTTTGGAACCATTACTGGCTGAAGCCAAACTTTATCTAAGCCAAGTTCATTGAGTTGTGCTTCGGTATAATTTACAGCATTTTGAGCTTCGATGGAGCCGGAAAGTCTCCCACCAATTTCGTTGGAAAGATAGTCCAGCCATTCGTAGCTTTTTCCTTCAGTTAATGAAGCTGTATAAAGTTTTTTCAACATAACTGAATCCTGAACAGCGTTCTGTGAAATAATTGCGGACGAGAAAAATAGAGTTAAAAGAAGGGTGGGGAGTAATTGGATTTTCATTGATTTATTTTTAAAAAAATTGATTTCCTATGGAAGTAATAGTCAACTAAATTAATCGTTTTTAAGTCGTTCTCGATACTCGGAAATTTTGGCCTTTATATCATCCTCCAATTCCGGTTCTTTTATGTCTTTATATTTTTTAAGTTCCTGCAGCATAATTTCAGCTACAATCACGCGAGCGGTTTCTTTATCATCTGAAGGAATAATGTACCAAGGGGCGTGTGGCTTTGAGGTTCTGTTGATGGCATCTTCATAGTATTTTCTATAATCTTCCCACAATTCCCTTTCATCCAAATCACCGGGTGAAAACTTCCAGTTTTTTTCTGGCTTGTCCAATCTGCGAAGTTGACGGTCTTTTTGTTCGTCTTTGGAAATATTCAAAAAGAATTTGAAAATGATAGTCCCATTCTGTTGAATAGTCTTTTCAAAATCATTGATCTGCTGAAACCGTTTTTCCCAAAATTCGGCATTAATATCATCCAAACTATTTATGTCTGGTAAGTTTTCACCTAAAATATATTCTGGATGAACTCTTGTTACCAAAACATTTTCATAATGAGTTCTATTAAAAACCCCAAACTTTCCGCGTTCTGGCAGGGCTATATAATGACGCCAAAGATAATCGTGTCTTTTTTCAAGTACAGTAGGCGTTTTGAAACTGTGAACTACTACCCCGCGCGCATTAAAATCTTTAAATACTTCACGAATCAGACTGTCTTTTCCAGCTGTATCCATTCCTTGGAGACAAACTAGCACAGCGTATTTTCCGTGGGCATATAGTGTATCTTGAAGTTCGCCTAGCTTTTGCCGGGTATCTTCCAGATGATCCTCCAATTTTTCTTCTGAAGCTCCAAGGTCCCAATCATTAAGTGTGCCATCCAACTTTATGGGCTCGGTTACTTTAAAATCTTCAATTTTTACTTCTTTCATAAATAGATAGTTAGTATTGATGCTATTGTTTTTGAAAAATTAAATACTTTTAAAATTTTAAACCTTTAAACGCATCAACTCACTTACTAGCGAACAATTTTACATCTTCCTCGCTAATTTCTTTTCCTCCAAGAATAATCAAGCGTTCTACAACATTTCGAAGTTCGCGGATATTACCAGTCCAATCGTAATCCTGTAAAAGCTTTATGGCTTTTGTAGAAAATTTCTTTTTCCCGGTACCGTGTTCTGTTGAAATTTTTTCTGAAAAGTAATCTACCAACAGTGGAATGTCATTTCTTCTCTCGTTTAAAGATGGAACTTTTATAAGAATAACCGCCAACCTATGGTACAAATCTTCCCGGAAGTTGCCATCTTCTATTTCCTTTTTTAAGTCTTTGTTTGTCGCTGTAATAACGCGAACATCTACTTTAATATCCCTGTCACTACCCACACGTTGCACCTTATTCTCCTGCAATGCACGAAGCACTTTTGCTTGTGCAGAAAGGCTCATATCTCCCACTTCGTCAAGAAAAATAGTTCCCCCGTTTGCGGCTTCAAATTTACCAGCGCGATCTTTATTTGCTGAAGTAAATGCCCCTTTTACGTGACCAAAGAGCTCGCTTTCAATCAGTTCACTGGGAATTGCGGCACAGTTAACCTCAATCATTGGGCCGCTGCTGCGTTCGCTTTTTTGGTGAAGCCAGTGGGCCACCAATTCTTTTCCGGTTCCGTTGGGGCCTGTAATCAAAACGCGGGCTTCGGTGGGCGCCACTTTTTCGATCATTTCTTTTATTTGTTCTATTTCAGGCGATTCGCCGATCATTTCGTAGTTCTTGGAAACTTTTTTCTTTAGTCGGCTATTTTCAACCACTAATTCCTTTCGGTCCAAGGCTATGCGAACGGTATTCAGTAAACGGTTTAAATCTGGTGGTTTTGAAATATAGTCGAAAGCACCCAAACGCATAGTATTTACGGCAGTATCAAGATCTCCGTGACCAGAAATCATTACCATAGCAATTTCGGGTTTAATCTTTTTTACGGCTTCCAAAACCTCAACCCCATCCATTTTTGGCATTTTTATATCGCAAAGCACCAAATCGAAATCTTCTTTTTTGATGATTTCCATTCCTGCAAGACCGTCTTCGGCTTCAAAAACTTCGTAGCCTTGATTTTCTTCGGAAAGAATTTTCACCAAAACTCTTCTAATTGCTGCTTCGTCTTCTATAATAAGTATTCTCGCCATTAATATTTGAATTTTAGTCCTGCCCTAAAATAAGGCGAATTTTCGGTATTAATTTTATAAATTTTATTTCCGTCGGCATCTTCCAATCGGAAATCATTATATACTGAATGTGCTGCGTAACCATAAAACAAAAGATGTTTGGTAAAGAAATGCTCATAGCCCAAGCCCAAAAGACCTATTGTTTCTTGTATACTTTCGGCAAATTTTCCATCTGAATTTTGATCGGAAGTAGGCACAAAGTTCTGCTGTATGTTAGCATACACATTGTCCAAAGTGGCAAAAGCCTGCAGTGCATCTTTATGATTATCGTTTAAATAATGCCTAACGTTTGTTTTAGGCACACCCAAAGTATATGTCCAATTGGGACGAAATTCTTTATAATAATTTAAAATTGGCAACGGAAAATTTCTACCGGGAGTAGTTGAATAAGTAAGACCCAATACCAATCTATAAGGTTTGTGTCCTTCTATGGTATCATTCTTTTTATCTTTTATTGCATATACGGCGCCTTCATATATAATATCATCACTTTGAAGGCCATCCTGAAAATCACTTTGGAATTTTGGTCCAAATTTTGCGCCAAATCTCCAATCGTTCTTCGCAGTCCAAGTATAGCCCAAATAGGCATCAAACTGTTGGACTGAAGTTACAAGATTGTCCCGAAAATTTGAATTTGGAGTTGGATCCGTAAATGCTAAAACGTCTTCATTATCTTTTATATTAATATCTACATATCTGTATTCTAAACCAATTACCAAAAAATTCTTCTTTTCCTTATTTATAGGAATAGGTGCCTGCACTAATGCGCGATAGCGATTAATTGAGTTGTCTGATTTAGAAAATGGTAGTGTTAAATATTCTACACGAGCCAAATCTGTTGTTTGAGCTTTAATTCCCATCGCAAAAAGCAAAAGGAATGATGTTATAAAAATGTTTCTTTTCATATTTTTTCTTTTTTTTTAATAATTTATGCCGAATACATAGCAAGATTCAGGCAAACTTTTTTTTTAATATTTAAGCCATTTGTAGATTTCTTTGTACGTAGGTTTTTTGCCGTACATTAAAATTCCCACGCGATAAATCTTTGAAGCAAACCAAACCATTCCACCGAAAGTAGCAAACAAAATTACTACCGAAACAATCTGTTGCCAGATTGGAACACCAAATGGAATCCGCATCAACATAACCACCGGTGAGGTAAATGGTATGTAAGAGAATACCTGAGAAACAGTTCCGTGAGGATTATCAATTACCGTGAAAAAGCCTACATAAACAGCCAAAATAAGAGGCATTAAAATAGGCATCATAAATTGCTGAGTGTCGGTCTCACTATCCACTGCTGCTCCAACAGAGGCGTACATAGATGCGTAAAGCAAGTATCCTCCCACAAAAAAGAGGATAAACATTATTACAAGGTTTGCCAGCGGAAGATTGTTTATTTCCAGCATTATATCGTGTAAAATCTGTTGTGTACCACCATCTACGCTATTTTCAATAACTTGTTGTGATGGTGAAGCTGCCGCGGGATCAATTCCAAAAACAGATGTTACAACGGTCATCAAAACCAAAATCAGTACCACCCAAACCAGAAATTGGGTAAGACCTGCCAACGTAGTTCCGAATATTTTTCCCAAAAGCAAAACGCGCGGTTTTACGGATGAAATTATAACTTCAATCACCCTACTGGTTTTCTCTTCAATTACGCTACGCATAATCATATTGCCGTAAATGATGATGAACATAAATAGCAAATATCCAGCTGCACCACCAAAGGCAAGTTTAAGTCCAGAGCCCAATTTTGAAGTCTCCTTTCCTTTAAAGGTTTCTTGATTCGCCCTAATATTTATGTGAAGACTTTTAATTGTTTCGGAATCTATTCCAGCTTCTTTCAGCTTCACACTATTCACTTTAGTTTCCAACATATCGTTAATATCGCCCATCAATGAAAGTGATGGGGAATCTTGAGAGTAAAAAGTGATGCCCTGGGAAAGTGATTCTAAGTTTTCGGTTTTCGGAATGTACAACAAGCCATAAACCTCTTCATCTTCTGCTTCTTTTTTTGCTTCTTCCAAGGAAACATTTTTCAATACTTTATACCGTGTGTGCGGCGTACTGTTAAACTCTCCTGCAAACATTCCACTCCCATCCAATACAGAAATGTTACGAATGGTATCATTGTTCAAGCTTGACAAATAGGCTACCAAAGCAAAAATTCCCACAAAAATAAACGGGCTCAAAAACGTCATAATTATGAACGATTTATTGCGAATCTTGGTAAGGTATTCTCTTTTAATTATAAGAGGAAGATGGTTCATCGTTATCTAATTTTTTTGGATGGTTTCAATAAAAATATCGCTTGCAGAAGGAATTACCTCTACAAAATGCGTCAATTGCCCCTGCGAGGTTAAATAGTTTACAAAATCATTTCTAGAAATTGAATCTGGCACTTTCACTTTGTATTGCAACTCGTCATTAATACTTTTGAAAGTTGCGGGAAATATTTCGAATTTTTCTTTTAATAATTCCGTTGTAGTTGCGTGGTTAGGCGTTATCAAACCAATTTCAAACATATTATTTCTATATTGGCGTTTTATATCTACCAATCTTCCATCTAGAATTTTGTTGGATTTGTGAATTAAAGCAATGTGATCACACATTTCTTCCACAGATTCCATCCTGTGCGTTGAAAAAATAATTGTAGCTCCATCTTCGCGAAGCTTTAAAATTTCATCTTTTATAAGGTTTGCGTTAATCGGGTCAAAACCGCTAAAAGGCTCATCAAAAATCAGCAATTTTGGTTTGTGTAATACCGTAACAACAAATTGTATTTTTTGAGCCATTCCCTTTGAAAGCTCCTGTATTTTTTTGTCCCACCAATCGCCAATTTCCAAACGATCGAACCAATATTTCAACCGTTCTTTGGCTTCCTGTTTTGAAAGGCCTTTTAACTGTGCCAAGTATAAAGCCTGCTCTCCAACTTTCATCGTTTTATAGAGTCCGCGTTCCTCGGGAAGATACCCAATATATTGAATGTGGTGTGGTTGGAGTGGCTCACCGTCCAAAATAACGGATCCCGTGTCGGGCATTGTAATTTGATTAATAATCCTGATTAAAGTTGTTTTTCCGGCACCGTTAGGCCCCAATAGACCAAAGATGCTTCCTTTTTCAACCTCTATGGATACATTGTTAAGCGCTTTATAATCACCATAGATTTTGGAAACATTGTTGACTACTAAAAGTTTTTCCATAAATTTTGTTTGAAGTATGTAAATATATTGATTTGACTGCGAAGCACTATAACTATTAAGAGTATTTTAAGTGATTGCAAATTGAAAAAAGAAAGAAAATTAGGGAGAAATAAAACCATATAATAACAAAACCCACCCAAGAATAAATTCTTGGGTGGGAAAAAAAATTGCTATGAAAAAGAAAAATTATCGCCTCTAAGACGAAGCGACATTTCAAATATATACAAAAATATTTATTTAACGTTTATTTAAGAGAACATATCTTTCACTTTTTCAAAAAAAGACTTGTCTTCTTTTTCAGGTTTCGGCTGAAAGTGTTCGTCATCACTCATTTTTTCAAAAAATTCTCTTTGTTCTTTTGAAAGCGATTTGGGTGTCCAAACATTAATGTGTACGAGTAAATCTCCCGTTCCATAGCCATTTATACTTGGAATTCCCTTATTTCGGAGTCTCAGAATTTTTCCGCTTTGCGCTCCAGAATCAATTTTTATACGAACCTTTCCCGTTACGGTTTCTATTTCTTTAGAAGTTCCTAAGGCAGCTTCAGAAAAACTTACGTACAAATCGTAGTGAAGGTTATCTCCTTCTCGTTGTAAAGTGTCGTGCTGTTTTTCTTCAATGGCAACCAACAGATCGCCGGGAATTCCGTTGCCTGGCGCATCATTTCCTTTTCCAGAAACTTTTAGTTGCATTCCATCCACAACGCCTGCTGGTATTTTGATGGAAACCGTTTCTTCGGTAACCAACATTCCTTCAGCATCGGCATTTTCAGGTTTTGAATCTACAATTTGACCCAAACCGCCACAAGCACTACAAGTAGCAGATGTTTGCATACGGCCCAAAATAGTGTTTTGGATTCGGGTTACTTGTCCTTGCCCATTACAAGTAGTACAAGTTTTATAGGTAGTTCCCTGTGCTAGTTTTTTTCGTTTTACTTTTATTTTCTTCTCAACACCATTGGCTATTTCCTCCAAAGTAAGTTGCACGCGAATGCGCAGGTTGCTTCCTTTTAAGGTTCTACGTCCACCGCCACCAAAGCCACCGCCGAAACCTCCACCAAAGGCTCCGCCAAAAATGTCTCCAAACTGGCTGAAAATATCATCCATATTCATTCCACCGCCACTGAAACCGCCACCGCCATCAAAGGCTTGGTGACCATATTGGTCATAACGGGAACGTTTATTGGGATCACTAAGCACCTCATAGGCTTCTGCCGATTTTTTGAACAGGGCCTCTGCTTCGTGATCGCCCGGATTTTTATCTGGGTGATGTTGAATTGCTTTTTTTCGGTATGCCTTTTTAATTTCGGCTGCCGTTGCACTCTTTGTGATTTCTAAAATTTCGTAATAATCTTCCTTCATATATTATTGTCCTATAACCACTTTTGGAAAGCGTATTATTTTGTCGCCTAGGGTATATCCCTTTTCAACTACATCTATAATTTTTCCTTTCATTTTTTCTTCGGGAGCTGGAATTTGAGTGATTGCCTCATGCGAGTCGGCATCAAAAACATCGCCAGCTTTAACCTCCATTAACTGAAGCCCTTTTACTTTTAGGGTTTCCCTCATTTTGTCATTAATAAGTTCTACTCCTTTATAAAGATTGTCATCATCACTTTTTTGAATTTCCTTTAAGGCACGTTCAAAATCATCAAGAATTGGCAACATTGAATATATAACATCTTCACCTGCAGTTTTGAACATTTCAACACGTTCCCGAGAGGTACGTTTTTTGTAATTTTCAAATTCAGCAAAAAGTCGCAAGTAGCGATCTTTTTCGCGTTGAAATTCATCCTGTAATTCAGAAAGGGTATGAGTTACATTTTCTTCAGCAATTTCCTGCTCGTTTATTTCTTTATCATCAAAGCCCGCTTCTTCGTGGTTATCTTTGAATTTATCGTTTTTGCTCATAATAGTGGCGTTTCTTTCATTTTTTTCAGAAGGGTGCAAAAGTACTGCCATTTGTTTTAAAATGTCAAAATGTCACAGGATTTAATTTAGTATATCTTTAAGAAGAATTACAGTTGTAAAATATATTTTTGCACCTCGTAACAAAAACCAATATATTATGAAATCTACATTTTTGAAAATTACTTTAATGGCTTTTATCACAGTAGGTGCATTTTCTTGCAAAAACACTGAAAAAGAAACCGAAATGACCGCTGAGGAAGCTTCTGAAGCAACTGAAATGGCTACAGAATATACAGTAGACACCGCTGCATCCCAAATCATGTGGGAAGGTTCAAAACCAACTGGAACGCACCACGGAACAATAAAGCTTTCTTCGGGAACAGTTCATTTAAATGAAGGAAAGGCTGAAGCTGGAAATTTTGTAATTGATATGACCAGCATCACTGACGAAGATTTGGAAGGTGATGACAAAGCTAATCTAGAAGCACATTTAAAAGGAACTGTTGAAGGAAAAGAAGGTGATTTTTTCAATGTGAAAGAATTTCCAACTGCTAAATTTGAAATGACTGGCATTGAAAACAATATGGTAAAAGGAAATTTAACTATAAAAGATAAAACTAATGCTATTCAGTTTCCTGCAACTGTAACTATGGAAGGTGATAAAATGATGTTGAAAAGTGAAACTTTTGAAATAGACAGAACAAAGTGGGATGTAAACTACGGTTCAAAATCTGTCTTCCCAAGCTTGGGCGATAAGTTTATCAACGACACAATGAAAATTACTGTTTCATTGGTTGCTACAAAAGCATAATCTTAAAAATTATTGATTAATATTTAGAAAGAGAGGCAGATTTGCCTCTCTTTTTATTTATAACAAATCCTGCAAGGCGTTTTCCAAATTATAGAATTTGAAAGAATAGCCAAGTTCCTCAATTTTATGCGAACTGACCAATTGTCCTTCCAAAACAAGAACAGACATTTCTCCCAACAATAGTTTTAGTGCGAATGCTGGAATATTTGGAAGCCAAAGAGGACAATCCAGTTTGGATGCAATCAATTTGGTCATTTTTTTATTTTGAACAGGGTTTGGAGCCACGGCATTAAATTTTCCTTCTAATTGGTTTTTAAGAATAAAAAGATAAATGCCAGCAATATCCTCAATGTGTATCCAAGATTGCCATTGCTCACCGCTTCCCAATGGAGCGCCTACACCAAGTTTTATTGGTTTCGCTATTTGAGGCAAGGCACCTTCTTCTTTGGCTAATACTATTCCCGTACGAACTTTGCTGACTTCCATGCCGAGATCTTTAAATTTTACGGCTGCGGCTTCCCAAGCAATTACTACATCAGCTAAAAATGTGTCATCCACTTCGGTATCCTCCTCAGTATATAATTTTGTTTTTGAGTTTGGATAAATACTTATTCCACTAGCAGAAATAAAATGCTCAATATTGTGTTCCAAATTTTGAAGGGTTTCATAAATAAAATTCATGGATTCCACCCTGCTGTCAATTATAACTTTTTTATATTTTTTTGTCCAGCGCTTTGAGATTGATGCTCCAGCCAAATTGATTATTGCCGTTATCCCCTCAAAAGCATTTAAATCAATTTCCCTTTTTTGTGGATTCCAATAAAAGCCCTTATAATTATCGGTATTTTTTATTTTCTCCTTGCTCGTTGTAAGGTAGTTAACAGAAATTCCCTCTTGGTGACATTGTTTTATCAACTCCCTCCCAATAAGTCCTGTGGCGCCTGTTATCAATACTTTATTAATCATACTTTTAAATTTAAAAAATCAAAACTGAATCGCAAAGACAGTTAACGGAAGATTGTGAAATTTGGATTCAAAATTGTGATTTGATATTTGTTAATTCTCATCTGCCGTTATATGAATATTAAAATTTGATCCACATAAATTAAGTTTCCGAGAACAATGATAATTCCTAATAGCTCTTAGGCCTTAGCTTCGCTGAATGTTGACGGTTTCTTTGTGCCCCTCAACATTTCCTTTTTGCCTGGTGGGCCAGGAATTCGTTCCACTAAAAATCCAACAGTCTGCATAGCTCTTCGGGCATTTCCATTGGCAGCATAGGTTACCAAAACCCCATTACCTTTTAGGGCATTATACATTTTTTGGAAAATTTCTTCTGTCCAAAGTTCGGGCTGCACGCGTATTCCGAATGCATCAAAATAGATAAGGTCAAAAGTGTTTTCGGCAGTTATTTCAGAAAAGAATTTCTGCTGCTTTGTAAGGTTGAAATTTTCAGAAATATTTATTTTTTCTTCCCAAGAAGAGGTGTGCAACTGCATAAAAATTTCTTCCGTAGCTTTCAAAAGTGATGTATAATTCATTTTTTGAATTTCATCAATCTGCAGCGGATATGCCTCTACTCCTGTATAATCAACTTTCAAGTTGTCTTTTTCGGTTTCCAAAAAAGTGAGAAAACCATTTAGTCCAGTTCCAAAACCAATCTCCATTATAGAAATTGTTGTTGCAGGATTTTTAGAAACCCAATGATAAAGCCCTTCCTTTATAAAAACGTGAAGGGCTTCAGCTATAGCTCCGTGTTTGGAATGATATTGTTCATCCCATTCAGAAATATGTAATGTGTAAGAACCGTCGCCGGTTTTTAATAATGTACGTTTCAAAAAATTATTGTTTTTCTACTTCAGGAATCAGTACGCCGTCTGCTTCAAAAGCAAGAGTTCTTTTAGGTTCTGTGATTGCAGCAATTTCCTCTGGCGTGGATCCACCATCTTCAGCATAATGGCGTTGATCATCAACACTCATTTCTTCAACATATGCTTTCCCGTTAACAATTACTTCCTGCCCAGCAATGTCTTTCGGCATAAAGAACCCATAATCTTTAAATTTCACCATAGCCTCTTTTTCGCCCATATTAAGATTCATCCAACACCCTTTTTTCTGACAAACATCTTTTACTGGGGCCGCAAACTTTACATTTACTGTATCGCCAGGTTTTAGATTATTGTATTTTTCCAACATTTCTTGCTTTGACAGGACATTTTCATCAGAAATTTCAGCACCGAAAGTTTGATAGTTTATTGCTATTACTTCAGCTTCAGCTGTTGATTTTTCTTCAGATTTTTCATTTTTACAGCTAAATGCAATGAATGATAGTGCGATTATGAATAGAATTTTTTTCATTTTTTAGGATTTAATAATTTATTGATTAATAACTTATTGCAATTTTAATGATTTTTTGAATTTTAAATGGATTAAATTTTACCTATTTTTACCAAATAAACTATTTATTTAAATGAATTCTTCAGCCACACAAAAACTAAATATACAAAAAGTTGAATCTTCCAGAATTGGGCAAGTAGACTTTAGCAACTTAACTTTTGGTAGTACCTTTAGTGATCACATGTTTGAATGTGATTATAAAGACGGTACGTGGCAAAATCCAACAATCAAGCCCTATGGGCCGCTTACCATTTCACCCGCAGCCAAGGTTTTTCATTATGGGCAAGCCGTTTTTGAAGGGATGAAAGCATATAAAGATGATAACGGCAAAGTTTGGCTCTTTAGACCTCAAGAGAATTTTTTACGAATTAATAAATCTTCGGTAAGAATGGCAATGCCAGAATTTCCGAGAGATATTTTCTTTGATGCTTTAACCACGCTTGTAAAAATGGACAAAGACTGGATAAAACCGGGACTTGGCAATTCACTTTACATTCGGCCTTTTGTAATGGCAACGCAAGTTGGCGTAGGCGCATCGCCTTCAACGGAATATAAATTTATGATTTTGATGTCGCCAGCACAAGCGTATTATACCGGTGATGTTAAAGTTGTTATTGCAGATCATTATAGCCGTTCTGCAAATGGTGGCGTAGGAGCCGCAAAAGCTGCCGGAAACTATGGCGCACAATTTTTCCCTACAAACCTTGCTCGTGAAAAAGGATTTCAACAGGTAATCTGGACAGATGCAAACAATCATGAATATTTGGAAGAAGCAGGAACAATGAACGTTTTTTTCAGAGTAAATGATACCCTATTGACCGCTCCCATCAGTGATAGAATATTGGACGGTGTAACTAGAAAAAGTGTAATTGCGCTTGCAAAACAAGATAATATAAAGGTTGAAGAAAGACCCGTTTTAGTTTCAGAAATTGTTGAAGCGGCAAAAAATGGTAGTCTTAAAGAAATATTTGGTGCTGGTACTGCCGCCGTTATAAGTCCTGTTTGTGCTTTTAGCTACAAAGAGGATACTTTCGACCTTGAAAAACAGGACGATGGTTTTGCTGCCCGTTTCAAAAAAGAACTTTTGGATATTCAATACAACCGCAGTGAAGATCCTTTTGATTGGAGATTTGAAGTTGTTTAAAACAATTTAATATATTTAATAAAAGACCCAAAACATATGCTTTGGGTCTTTTGCTTTTCTATTTTTCGAGAATTTCCTTAATATTCGGCTTAAAATAGTTTGGGCCTTTTAAAACTTTTCCGTCCTCGCGGTAAATTGGTTTTCCATCCGCACCCAGTTTGCTCATGTTGCTTCGTTGTATTTCGTTAAAAACTTCTTCAATCTTGTGTTGCATTCCGTGTTCTATTATTGTACCGCAGAGAATATAGAGCATATCGCCAAGCGCATCGGCCACTTCAACCAAATCATCATTATTAGCAGCTTCCAAATATTCCTCGTTTTCTTCTCGCATCAGTTCATAACGCAGTAGGTTTTTTTTTATTCCAAGATTCGCCGCAGGCGATTCCTTCATTCCGAGACCAAAAGCTTTGTGAAATTCGGAAACTGCGGCTATTTTATTCTTCATATTTAAAGTTTAAGGTTGTAAATTTGTTCTGTAAAACTACAAATTTATGTTTACTACCGGCCAGTTGGTTTTTGCTATTCTATTTTTTATTGTGTTCGTCTTCGTAATGATTTATAGCTATCGCGGTGATAAAAAACTTCATAAGAAACAATATAAAGGGAGCCTTTGGATTTTATTGGGTTTTATTGCTTTTATAATATTTCTATTGGCAATAAAAACTTATTTAAAAGACTAATATTAGATTGTTTAATACAAAAAAGCTCTTCGGATAATCGAAGAGCTTTTTTTATTTGAATTAAATATGACTTTAATTTGTTGCAGGCAAATTGCTATAGTTTTCAGAATAAAATAACATCTGTTCAGCAAATGTTTTTGGCTGCTCAATAGTAAAACTTTCAATCTCTCCATTATCGTCCATTTTTGGAACTAATACTGGATTTACAAACCCGCTGTATGGCGCAGAAGTAAACTGTTTATTGCGATCTAAAATTTCTTTATGAAGGTTTTGATCTACTTTTACACCGTAAGTTTCAACTAAATGTTCTACTGCTGCGTAATCGCCTTCGCTCTTAATTCTTTGTGTTTCTCGAAGTAATTGGCCAAACAAGTCGTGTAATTTTTCATAATCGTTGATGTTGTAATAGGTTTTTCCGTCGCGAGTAATTTTTTCAATTACATTATCGGCTTTTCCTTTTTCAAAAACCCAAGCTGAAACCCATTGGCGGTTACGCATGTGTGCTTCTTCAACGTCATCACCCAAATTTAAACGAATTAACTGCGTCATCAAACCATTGCGTATGTAACCGTCATAAGCAGCCATTCCAACTTTTTTCCAATCTTCAACCAAGCCAAGTTCCTGTAGTTTTGGATTGTATAAATAGTAAAGACCTACCAAATCTGCGCGGCCTTCTTCTAAAGTAGAAGCATAATTTTTTAGGGTTTCTTTGGTTTCACCAACGCCAGGATTTAACTGCCCGGAAGCATGTCCAATCACTTCGTGAAGCGCAGTATGAAGTTTATCTGCAATTTGACCGTATTTTTCTTCAAGTTCCAGTTCTGTAGAATCGTTGACGAATTCCTTCAATCGTCCCGTAGTTCCTGCGTTATTGTAAGCTTCAATTATATTTCCCAGAGAAACAGATTTACTTCCCACTTCTGCGCGAATCCAGTTTGCGTTTGGAAGGTTTACTCCAATTGGAGTACTTGGAGAAGAATCCCCAGCTTCACCGGCAACATTAACAACTTTATACGTCACCCCAACAACATTTTTCTTTTTATGCTCTGGCATTAATGGTGAATTGTCTTCAAACCATTGCGCGTTTGAAGAAACAACCGACATTTTTTCAGACATATCAAAATCCTTTATTTGAACAACAGTTTCGTAGGAGCCGCGATAACCCATTGGATCGTTGTAAACTTCAATAAAGCTGTTTATATAATCAATGTTTCCTTCGGTTGCAGCTGTCCAAGCTACGTTATAGTCATCCCAAGTTTGAAGACTACCTGTTTTATAATATTGAATTAATAGACCCAGCGCGTCTCCTTGTGCTTTGTTTTCAGCAACACCTTGCGCTTTTTCAAGCCATTCAATAATTTTGTCTATAGCAGGGCCATAAAGTCCGCCAGATTTATAAACCAATTCCTTAAGTTGACCATTTTCTTTAACTAATTTGGAATTCAAACCGTATGAAAGTGGTTTTTTGGGGTCTGGAGATTTCATTTTTGAATAGAAATTTTCCACATCTTTATTGGTTACTTCCGGGCCATAAAAGTTAACGGCGCTCTCCAATACATTATCTACTCCTTTTGCTTGGTTTACTTTTTTGAAATCTTTATCATTAAAAATAATATCAAAAGCTTCGCCTTCCAAAGTTGTATTGGTATCTGTCAAAAGTTGTTTTAGATAGTCTGAAGAAAAATCTGGCTTCATTTTATCATTGGAATAATGATGGTGAATACCATTACTGAACCACACTCTTTTCAAATAAATTTCAAAATTTTTCCAGTCTTCAGTAGTTTTGTCACCTTCATAATTGGTATAAATGTTTTCTAAAGCTTTTCTTATGGTAAGATTGTAGCGATAGTTTTGATCCCACATAATATCCCTCCCAGCTAATCCAGCTTGGGTAAGATAATAAACAAGTTTTTGTTCTTTTAGGGTAAGTTGTTCCCAACCTGAAATTTGGTAACGTAAAACTTTTACGTCGCCAAACTGCTCTACATTGTAATCAAATTCTGTGGAAGCTACTGTTTCCACTTGGGCCACATCTTTTTCCTCCTTATTTTCCTTACAGGAAAAAAAGAATAAACCAGACATTGCCATTGCTATTAAAAAGGTGCTCTTCATTTTAAGAAATTTTAGATTTCCGCAAATGTACTAAAATATTTTCCGCAATATTAAATGAGTGAAACTTCAAAAAGATTGTAACTCCTGATTTTCAAAAGCATCAATGAAATTTCCTTATCTTAGCCCAACCAATCAACACCTCGCTAAAACATGAAAATAATAAAATACTTACTTTTTCTTATTCTTCTAATAATTATTGGCAGCGCTATCTTTTTCGGAACAAAGGACGGCAACTATGATATTCAGGATTCCTTGGTTATCCAGGCGCCACCCGAAGTTATTTTCAACAAAGTGAATGATTATAAAAGTTGGGAAAATTGGGGACCTTGGAAAAAGGAAGATTCCACAATGACTTTCACATATGCTGAAAAAACCTCAGGTGAGGGTGCATCCTATTCTTGGGATGGCGATATGAGTGGGTCTATGATGACTACGAAAGTAATTCCCAATAAAGAAATTGAACAAGACTTAACACTTAACACACCAGCCGGAGAACGGAACCCACAAGTATATTGGACCTTTGAAGAAGTTGACGGCGGAACCAAAGTAACCTGGGGAATGAAAGGCGAGCATACCTTGATTGATAAGGCATACTATTCTCTAAGCGGATTTGATTTTAATGCCTCGATGCACCAAATGAAAAAAGCAGGTTTAGAAGGTATTGCCGCAGAAGTGGCCGAAGATATGAAACAGTACTCTATAAATGTTGATGGTGTTTCCCAATATGGCGGTGGTTATTATATGTATACAACTTCTGTTGCAAAACAGGATGAACTGAACGAAAAAATGCAACCAATGATGGATTTGGTAATGGGATTCATTACAAAAAACAATCTTAATATGGCAGGAAACCCATTTACCATATATAACGAAATAGACAACTCAAACAACACCTTTATTTTCTCAACTGGAGTTCCCGTTAAAGAACAAGTAATTACTCCAGAGGGCAGCCCCGTTGTTTGTGGTTTTATGGAACCAGTCTCAGCTGTTAAAACATCATTAAAAGGAGATTATAAACACCTATCTGAAGCTTATACAAAAGCAAGACAATACATAGAGAAGAACAGCCTTCAAAGTGATCCGAATGGAAAAATGTTTGAGGTTTACATAACCAATCCCGAAGAAACTCCAAATCCCGCCGAATGGCTGACGGAAATTTACATCCCAATAATTTCAAATCCAGAACTTGTTGAAGAAGGAATTTAGATGAAGCAATTAGCATTGGTCTTTATAGGTGGCGGTCTTGGAAGTACACTTCGGTACGGACTTTCCAAATATTTAAATAGTTTTGAAACGGGAATACCCTATGGAACTTTTATTGCGAATATTTTAGGAAGTTTATTAATTGGAGTAATCCTGGGTCTTGCATTAAAGAATGAAACACTTTCTTCCAATACGGTTTTATTTTTGGCCACGGGTTTTTGTGGCGGATTTACAACGTTTTCAACCTTCGCTTATGAAAATCATGTTTTTTTAAAAACGGGTGATTTTATGTCGTTTGCACTCTATACAATTGCAAGTTTTGTGATAGGTTTTGCAATGGTCTTTTTAGGAATGTGGTTGGTAAAGTTTCTTTAATGTTTTCCAAAAGCTTTTACTCCTGCTTCAATCCTAATTAAAAGATCATTCTCTTTTGGTGGAATTGGGCATGAATATCGCACACTATAAGCACAGTATGGATTATAGGCTTTATTGAAATCAATAATAATTGTATCTCCTTCGGGTATTCTTTGATCTAAAAATCTTCCACCGCCGTAAGAACCATCACCACTAGTTAAATCTGTAAACGGCAGAAATAGATAATCTTCATAATCAGGTTCATCATATGGCTGCACGCTTTTAAAAAGGTTCAAAACAAAATCTTTCCCGTGCATGGTAAAATGTGCTTCTCCATATTTTACATATTCCGGCAAACGAGCAGTGGTTGTGGGCATTAAAAATGGTTTTTCATCTGGTGTTCGCACAAACTTGGCTTCAACAATAAATTTTTCATCTATTGGATAAAATTCCAAACCGTGAAAATCTTTAAAATCTTCAGGTTCCAAAATAGTTGTTTCAGGATTGCTAAACTCTTCATTCAACTCTAATTGTGCAGCTTTGCTTTCGGAAATAAGAGCTTCATCTTGAGCGGAAACAACGATACTGAAAAGCAAAAGCGAAAGAAAAAATAAGTTCTTCATGATTAGTTTTTAGTAAAAATAGAAAACAATTCCATACTTCATGATAAATTCAATTATTTGGAATAAAGAAATTTTATGAAACATCTTCCCCCAAAACTATCTACCAACTGGCTTGAAAAGTTTTTAAAAACAAATGAAAGCTTATACAAAACCCGGCTTTATTAGAATGTGGATACGCATGATAAAGCAGCTATCAGATTGGTGATGAATTTAAAAAGAGTTCTGGATTAGAAATGAAAAAATAATTAGGACAATAAATATTTTCACTACATTTGATTTTTAAATTAATAAAAAAATGAAAAATAGAACATACACCTATCGACCAACCCAGGTCATTTCTGGAAAGAAATGTCGGCGATGTATGTATTGATTATATAGAAATAAATTTATTCAATATAAAAACGTCCCGGCAACAACCGGGACGTTTTACATTTATAGCATCAACCAATAATGAAAAAAATATACACCAACTATTTAGCAAACTTTCGGGGACTTTCCCGAGAAATCTGGCTCTTGTCTTTGGTGACCTTCATCAATCGGGCAGGTGCGATGGTGATCCCGTTTTTGTCTTTGTATCTCATAAATGTTGAAGGATTTACCTTGCCACAAGTGGGTTGGATTATGTCCTGTTTTGGCTTGGGTTCTTTAGTTGGAACATACATAGGTGGCAGATTAACAGATTCTATTGGTTTTTACAAGGTTATTCTTGCAAGTCTTTTTATGGGCGGAATCGGGTTTATATTGCTTCAATTAATAAGTAGTTTTCATGCATTTTGTATTGGTGTTTTTTTATTGACACTAATGGCAGATGCAGGACGGCCTGCAATTTTTGTTGCGGCAGATGCATATAGTAAACCTGGAAATATCACTCGAGGTATTGCTTTAATACGCCTTGCTATAAATTTAGGTTTCTCAATTGGCCCATTGATTGGAGGATTGATTATTGCAAATATTAATTACACCTCCCTTTTTTGGATTGATGGCATTACGTGTACGATTGCATCTTTAGGAGTATTTATTTTATTAAAACCAAAAAAACTAAAAGAGAGAAACTTTGAAAAAATTGTGGTTATAAAACAAGGATTACCGCCATATTTAAACAAACTCTTTGTAGTGTTTTTCTTAATAATGGTGGCATATAGTCTGGCTTTTGTGCAATATTTTTCAGTAATGCCTTTGTATTATGAAAAAGTGCATTTTCTTTCTGAAGATGTTATAGGCTGGCTCATGTTTATAAATGGAGCGACAATTGTTATTTTTGAAATGCCATTGATTGGCTGGTTGGACAGAAAAAAGGTGTCAAAAACTATGGCTACTTTTTGGGGAATCTTCTTTTTAGGTCTAAGCTTTTTGGTTTTGAATCTTACAAACTGGAGCGGAATTCTAATTATTGCCATGTTATTGATGACGCTGGGAGAAATGATAGGATTTCCTTTTTCAAATGCGCTGGCACTGGAGATGGCACCGAAAGGACGGAAAGGAAGTTATATGGGTTTGTACAGTATGAGTTTTAGCTTTGCACATTTAATTGGACATAACGGAGGGATGAATATGGTTAACAATTTCGGATATTTTAATACTTGGACAGTGTTTACAATATTTCTTCTTCTATTAGGTGGAGCAACAATTTGGCTATATTTTCTTTTGAAGAAAGCTGAATTAAAAAATGTCTGATCTTTAGTTTCTAAAATTAGAATCCTTTTTTATTTTCCTTTTTTTTCTAATGACAATAACCGCATCCAAGCAGGAAATCATAAGTGCTATTCCTGCAAAAAGACATATTATTCTAACTATGGTATCTCCAGGAAATTCCAAACCAGTAAACCCCAAAAGTGCGGAAATAATAGTAATTATTAAAAAATGAATTGTATAGTTTTTCATATTTCGATAAATTTCAAAATTCAGATTTATTTTAATTTTTAATAAAAGTAAATTAACAGGCTGTTATAAATCTTAATAAGAATCCAATTATGACATTTTTAACGTTAGAAAATTTATTTCCAAGGTTTTAAATCATTATTTTTTACCACATGTGAAAGAACTATTTGCGTCTTTGTTTCGCCATAGACAATAAGTTGGTCAATAAATGTTTCTAAATGTTTTTGATTTTTTAGGACCACCTCCATAACTATATTTTCATTCCCAGTAATGCGGTAACAGTTTAAAACCTCATCATAGGTTTTAACAATTTCAAGAAAAGGTTTCAACTTCCCCATAAATGCACGCAGGGTAATTATAGCTTTAAACTGATATCCCGCTTCAAGAGATGAAACCACTGTAAAATAACCATTAATGATACCAGAATCTTCCATTTTTTTTATACGTTCAGCCACTGCTGGAGAACTAATTCCTACTTTTCTGCCAATCTCCGTATTTGGTTGTCGGGCATTTTTCTGAAGACAATTCAGTATTTTCCAGTTTAGGGAATCTATACTCATATTAAAGTTTTAAACTAAATTAACATATAATTTAAAGCAAATATATCAAATTACTTTAATATCTATTGCGTAAAGACAATGCTTGTCATTAAATTTGATATGCTATAAAAAAATTAGAAAAGAAAAATGTCGCCCCATTCTTTTGGAAACAATCCGCAGTCTGCCGTTTATAAAAAAGCGTTGGAAATATTTGCCTTATCAAGGCATATTTCTTACTACTTAAGCCATGATTTGGCTTACCTTCAAAGAAACGGCAAGGAAGATGAAAATATATATTTCACGGGCGATATCGTGCAACAATCCGTTTCCCTTGCACCACAAATATTGAAAGCGGAAAGTCAATCTTTTTCAGAAGAAAAGCATAAGTATGCAACATCAGTAATGCGACTCTCAAATTTGCTTTACAAAAACTGCGAACGATTAGAGCGAATTAATAGCAATGGAAAAGATTTCTTGCCATTACTTCGAAAAGAAATTAAGAAATTCAGAAAGTTGCAACATACTTGGAGGCTGACTCTTTAAATTTTCAAATTTTCTACTCTAATTTTTCGCAAAATAGTTTTGAAAACATCACAACTCCTAAATTCCCTTTTTATAATTTTTATTAAAAATATAGATTAACGCAACAATCGTGGGTCAAAATCCATTTTATCAATTTCTATAGTTTTGAGTTTTTTAAAATCCTTATGATGCGGATTGATCAGAATATTATTTTCTCTTTGCAAAACGGCCGAAGGTACTTTTAAAGCCAAGCTTTCTTGTTTTTTTAACCAATTGGAACCAAACAACTGCAACTGGTTTACGGCTTGCTCAGTGCTCCACTTTGGTTTAATAAAATCTATTGACCGAATGGTTTTAATAGATGCATCAGGAATTTCAACCTCTGAGAATGAATAATCCAAGGGAAGCTTTCCGTAGTCTACGTGAACAATAATTTCAAGTAAACACAAAGAAAGATGTTCTGAAAAATAAATTACAGGATCTCCAACCTTGTTCCATCTCCCGCCAAATAGTCGTGAGCCTTCACCCGAAAAATCATGGATATATCTTGTTTTAGCAATTCTGAAAATACGCATTATTATGAAGGAATTCCGTGGGCAATTCGGCCTAAAGTATTTTTAACATATTGTATACCAAACCTCGTATCTAAAAAATCTAGAGGTTTTTGACCATTAAAAATATAAGGCGTAGAATGTAACCATGCTCTAAAATTATCAAGTGTATCAAAAACATCGATACCTTCAGAAACAACCTCGGCAATTTCAAAAAGCTGCTCGGTACTGTAAACACTTAAAAGATCATTATCTTCTTTACGCTGTAAAGTGCGGTGAGAAATATGCAATAACTCACTAAGCCTATCCATAGAAATATCTAGAACTTCACAAATGGAATATGCCACACTCTTAGGCAAACCTTTTCTGGTAATTGTAATAAGGTCTATATCGCTGTTTACTACTTGACCAACTTGACCTACCCCACCCAAGACGCCGACAATTCTATCAAAGGGATTATCAAGCAGATAAAAAACCTCTGGTTCTTTTACCAAGTTTACATCGGTATGTGTTTCGTATTTTTTCATTGTAACGACATTTGACACAAATATACGTATTTTTGTCGTTTCTTAGAAATTATTCTACATATTTCTTCTATACTGACCTCCTACCTCAAAAAGTGCTTCTGTAATTTGCCCCAAAGAACACAGTTTGGTAGCTTCCATTAACTGCTCAAACATATTCTCGTTATGTATAGCTGCTGTTTTTACTTTTTCAATTGAACTTATTGCTTTATCTGAAAACATTTTGTGAAGATTTTTTAATGTTTCTATCTGCACTAATTTTTCTTCTTCGGTGGCGCGAATTACCTCTGCAGGCAGCACTGTAGGTGACCCCTTGCTGCTCAAGAATGTGTTTACACCTATTATTGGAAATTCTCCATTGTGTTTCAAGGTTTCATAATACAAACTTTCTTCTTGAATTTTGCTACGTTGATACATAGTTTCCATAGCTCCCAAAACACCTCCACGCTCAGTTATACTATCAAATTCCTTTAAAACAGCCTCTTCAACAAGATCAGTCAATTCTTCAATAATAAAAGAGCCTTGAATTGGATTTTCATTTTTAGCAAGCCCTAACTCCTTATTTATTATAAGCTGAATTGCCATCGCCCGACGAACACTTTCTTCCGTTGGGGTAGTAATTGCTTCATCGTACGCATTTGTATGCAAAGAATTACAATTATCATAAATTGCATAGAGAGCCTGGAGTGTAGTGCGAATGTCATTAAAATCAATCTCTTGGGCGTGCAACGAACGTCCTGAGGTTTGAATATGATATTTCAACATCTGTGCCCTCGGATTTGCTCCGTATTTTTCTTTAAGTGCTTTTGCCCAGATTTTGCGTGCTACGCGCCCAATTACCGCATATTCCGGATCGATACCATTACTGAAGAAAAAGGAGAGATTTGGTCCAAACTCGTTAATGTCCATACCTCGGCTTAAATAATATTCAACGTATGTAAAACCATTGGAAAGTGTAAAAGCCAACTGGGTAATTGGGTTTGCTCCTGCTTCAGCAATATGGTAGCCACTGATGGAAACCGAATAAAAATTTCGAACTTTTTTCTCAATAAAATACTCTTGTACATCACCCATCAATCGCAATGCAAATTCTGTTGAAAATATACATGTATTTTGAGCTTGGTCCTCCTTTAAAATATCTGCTTGAACAGTACCACGTACTTGTTGAAGGGTTTCGTATTTAATTTTATTATAAATCTCAGCGTTTAAAACTAGGTCACCAGTTACCCCAAGTAACATCAACCCTAGGCCGTTGTTATTTTCTGGAAGTTCACCATGATATTTAGGTCGCTCAATTCCTTTTTCTTTGTAAATAGCTGAAATTTTCTTTTCAACTTCATCGGCCATGCCGTTTTCAACTATATACTTTTCACAATTTTGATCAATGGCAGTATTCATAAAAAATCCAAGCAACATGGGTGCGGGACCGTTAATAGTCATACTTACCGAAGTCATAGGATGGCTCAAATCAAATCCAGAATACAGCTTCTTGGCATCATCCAAACAACAGATGGAAACACCGGCATTACCTATTTTTCCATAAATATCTGGACGATGGTCTGGATCATTTCCATATAGTGTTACACTGTCAAAAGCAGTGGAAAGCCGTTTAGCAGGCAAGCCCATACTCACGTAGTGAAAGCGGCGGTTTGTTCGCTCTGGTCCTCCTTCGCCAGCAAACATACGTGCTGGATCCTCCCCTGTTCTTTTGAATGGATATAGTCCGGAAGTATACGGAAATTCCCCTGGAACATTTTCCTGTAATGTCCACTTTAATATGTCACCCCAGGCTTTATATTTTGGAAGGGCAACTTTGGGGATTTGAGTGTGAGAAAGAGATTCAGTATGAGTTTCAATATTTATTTCTTTTCCACGAACTTTAAAGCTATAAATAGGGTTTTTGTATTTATCTATCTTATTTTCCCAACCGGTGATTATTTCCCAATTATAAGGATCTAAATTCAGCTTTTCACGATCAAATTCAGCTAAAAGCATTTTCAATAAATCTTTGTTTTTTTCTGAATTTACTATTGACTCTGAAACGATTCCAGCTTTATCCAATTTAGGTTTGTCACCCGAAATGGATTCCAAGGTTTTAAATATTCCGTAAAGTTTTTGTGCTACTTCAGATTGATCGTTCGCTTTTTTATCATATGCTCTGTTATTCTCAGAAATTTCTGAGAGATAACGTGTTCGGGAAGGAGGGATTACAAATATTTTTTCGTGCATTTCTTCAGACACATGAAAATCGCTATTAAGATCAGCTTCAGTTTTTTCAGTAATTTCTTTCATTACCGCCTTGTATAATTTATTCATACCCGGGTCGTTAAACTGGGAAGCTATAGTACCATAAACAGGAAGTTTATCCTGAGGAGTTTCCCATAGCTGATGGTTTCGCACGTATTGCTTTTTAACATCGCGAAGTGCATCTAATGAGCCACGTTTATCAAATTTATTTATCGCAACCAAATCAGCAAAATCGAGCATGTCAATTTTTTCTAGCTGGGTTGCAGCACCGAATTCTGGAGTCATAACATATAATGAGACATCACTGTGCTCAATGATTTCTGTATCGCTCTGCCCAATTCCTGAAGTTTCAAGAATAATTAAATCATATTCAGCCGCTTTTAAAACTTCAATTGCTTCTGAAACATATTTCGAAAGTGCCAAGTTACTTTGTCTTGTTGCCAAACTTCTCATATAAACCCTAGGAGAGTTTATAGCATTCATACGAATTCTGTCTCCCAGCAAAGCGCCCCCCGTTTTTCTTTTGGAAGGATCTACGGAAATAATCCCGATAGTTTTTTTTGGAAAATCTATTAAGAACCTTCGCACCAATTCGTCAACCAAAGATGATTTTCCAGCACCACCTGTACCGGTAATCCCCAAAACTGGCGTTGTGATTTTTTTATTTTTAATATGAATTTTATCAAGAGTTTCCTTTGCGACTTCTGGAAAATTTTCTGCTGCAGATATAATTCTGGCAATGGCTCCACTTTCTTTGTTAGACAACTTTGAAAATTCACCATTCAATTTATCACCAATAGCAAAATCTGATTGTTTCACTAAATCATTAATCATTCCCTGTAGGCCCAGCTCACGTCCATCATCTGGTGTATAAATGCGGGTAATGCCATAATCCATTAATTCTTTAATTTCAGAAGGAAGAATAACACCACCGCCCCCTCCAAATATCTTAATATGACTCGCACCCTTTTCACGCAATAAATCATACATATATTTAAAATATTCATTATGCCCCCCTTGATAAGAAGTCAGAGCTATTGCATTAGCGTCTTCTTGAATTGCTGTATTAACAACCTCTTCTACGCTTCTATCATGACCAAGATGTATCACCTCTACTCCGGTGGACTGTATAATACGCCGCATAATATTTATTGCCGCATCGTGCCCATCAAAAAGAGAGGCGGCTGTAACAATTCGCACTTTGTGTTTTGGCTTATAAGGAGTTGTTTGTTGCATAGAATATTTCTTAGTAATATGAAAGGCAAATTTAGTAAAAAGCTATAGAACATCGTGCTTTAAGTAAGTATTCATCTCATAAAATTATTATAAAAAAATTGCAATAGTTCATTTTTTTTGTATATTGCAGCATCAATATTAAACAATTAAAAACTTAACATTATGAAAAAAATTTACTTATTAGCATTTACTTTAGGAGCTTTTGCATTTTCTGCAAATGCTCAAATAATTCAGGATGACATGGAAAGCTATTCTACTGGTGGTGTTCATGAAGATCATTGGTCTAGCTGGAGTGGCGTTGCTGGTGCAGAAGATATGATTATCACAACTGATCAAGCTCAATCTGGTTCACAATCTGGATTAATTGATGCAGGTGCAGCAGCTGGTGGTCCTCAAGATGCTATTTTACTTCTTGGTAACCAAACATCTGGAGAATACGATTTATCATTTTTTATGTACATCCCTTCAGACAAAACAGCTTATTTTAACTTTCAAGGCGAAACTGTAGCCGGAGGCGCTGGACCTGCTTCAGCTCCTGGTACTGGTGTTTTTAATTCAGGAAACGTTACTTTTAACTTAGATGGTTTATCTCCTGGAGTTGTTGAAGACATTGATGCTGATGGAACTGTGAACAATACATTTGCATACCCTCAGAATTTTTGGTTTGAAGTTAAATTTCATTTTGACGTTGACGCAACTATGTATACTTTATCAATTGATGGTGTAGATGGTGCTCCAGTTCTTTTTGGAGGTGATGCTATTCTTGGAGGAATAGATTTCTTCGCAATTGATCCAAACAATCAATTTTACGTTGATGATGTAACTTTTACCTCTGGTACAGCTGGTGTAAATGATTTTGCAGCTGACTCTTTCAAAATTTATCCAAACCCTGTAAAAGACATTTTGAACATCAGCACTAAAACTGTTGTAGACAATGTTACAGTTTATGATGTTTTAGGTAAAACTGTACTTACAGCTCAGCCAGATGTTATTTCTCCAAAAATCGACATGAGCGGACTTGCTTCTGGAGCTTACTTGGTTCAAGTAACTATTGGAAATACTTCAAAAACAGTTAAAGTTCTTAAATAAGAAGTTTTAAAATTTTTTATCAAAAGACCCTTCATAGTTGAAGGGTCTTTTTTTATATTTGAAAATCATATAATTTTAACCCTATGTTACTTAAAAAACTCTTTCTTTTCTGTTCAGTATTTATGTTATTTTCTTGTGCTGAATTACAACAAGTAGTAAACACACTTCCCAATCAAACAGGCATCGGAACAGATCCAACAATGATTGCAAATGGCTTAAGACAGGCACTTGATTTTGGAATTGAGAAACAAGTAACCAAACTTACGCAGACAGATGGTTTTTACAAAAATCAATTAGTAAAGATTCTATTGCCGGAAGAATTACAGAAAGTAGATCAAACCTTAAGAGATATTGGATTGGGTAGTTTAGCCGACGAAGGTATAAAAGCTTTAAACAGAGCCGCCGAAGATGCAGTAAAAGAAGCAACGCCTATTTTTGTGAATGCAGTAAAACAAATTACATTCTCTGATGCAAAAAACATCCTATTAGGTCCAGATAATGCAGCTACAAATTATTTGGAACAACGCACTAATACCGAACTATATTCAAAATTTAATCCAGTTATAAAAAAATCATTTTCTAAAGTAGGTGCAGATCAAGTATGGAGTAATATTATTACCAAATATAACTCCGTTCCGTTTGTTACTAGAGTGAATCCTGATCTTACAGATTATGTAACTAACGAGGCGCTAAATGGAGTATATAAAATGATAAGTGTAGAAGAGAAAGATATTCGGAATAATCTTTCCGCACGCACAACAACTTTGTTGAGGCAGGTTTTTGCTTTGCAGGACTAAATTAATTTTCTATACAAAAAATCTCTACATAAGCTTTATGATACCATTAACCTCGTGTTAGCAATAAGTTTTGTTATTCAAAATTAACTTTGCAAAAACAAAATTAAGAGATGCTAAGTTGGTTTAGGAAAAAATCGAAAGTTGAAGTATTAAAGGAAAGATATACTCTTTTAATGAAAAAGTCCTATGAAACTGCATTGAAAGATATTACAAAAAGTGAAAAAGTACACCACCAAGCTGACAAACTTTTTAGAGAAATAAAATATCTAACATTTCAGCATGGCGATAAATGATATTACTCTACTTTATGAAGTGTTTTAAAATAATTAAGAGACTTTATTAAACGCGAGCCATACCAGCTAAAAAACTCTCCATCAACTAATTTAACCTCCTCTTTAATTTCAGCATTCAATTTTAAAACATCTTTCTTTTTAAATGGATAGGGTTCTGTAGAAAGAAAAATTAAATCCGCCTTTTTAAATTCCATATTTCCTATTTCAGGATATCTAGATGCTTTGGAATCTATTATATTTTTGAAATTATTAAGCTGAAGAAGTGCATCTATAAAAGTATTTTTACCTGCAGCCATATATGGATCTTTCCATATTAAGTAAAGTACTTTTCTTGTCCGTATATCTTTAATAACTTGATGTAATTCCGAAAGTTGGATTTCAATTTTTGAAATAATTTCAGAAGCCTTTTCGCCTTTTTTAAAAATTCCCCCCAACATTCCAATCATCGAAAGACTCTCAGCTATTGTTTTCACATCACTAACCCAAACTGGAGCTATGCTTTCTAATTGAAGTACCATTTCTTCGGTGTTTTCTTCTTTGTTGCAAATAATGATATCTGGGTTGAGTGCTTTTATTTTATCAAAATTTACCTTTTTTGTTCCACCCACGATTTTCTTTTCTTCTTTCAAATCTGGTGGATGCACACAAAATTTAGTAATACCTACTATACTTTTTCGCAAACCAAAATCAACCAATAGCTCAGTTTGGGAAGGAACAAGTGATACAATTCTTGAAGGAGTTTTTTTAAGGAATACTTTTCTATTTAATTGATCAACGAATTCCATCAATTATAGTATTCATTTGAAGTTGGATTTTTTTAGCTTCTTCAGCGGCTACTTTTGCAAAATCTTTATTGTTTGACGCATATATAATTCCTCGGGAAGAATTTACTAGCAAACCAATATCTTTGGACAGTCCGTACTTACAAACTTCTTTAAGACTACCCCCCTGTGCACCAATACCTGGAACGAGCAAAAAACTATTTGGGACAATCTTTCTGATTTCTTCAAAATATTCAGCTTTGGTGGCACCCACGACATACATTAAATTATCACTGTCTTTCCAATCTTTTGAAGTGTTCAAAACTTTCTTATAGAGTTCTTCTCCTTCAATTTTTTTAGTTTGAAAATCAAAAGCGCCCTCATTGGAGGTTAGAGCCAGTAGAATAGTGTGCTTGTTTTTAAAGGCAAGAAAAGGTTCTACAGAATCTTTTCCCATATAAGGAGCCACAGTAACCGCATCAAAACCTAAATCTTCAAAAAAAGCTTTGGCATAGCGGGAAGATGTATTGCCAATATCACCGCGTTTTGCATCTGCAATGGTAAAAATCTCAGGATAGTTCTCGTTTAAATAATTTATGGTTTTTTCCAACGACTGCCAACCCTTTAAACCATAAGCTTCATAAAAAGCTGTATTTGGTTTATAGGCAACCACATATTGATGGGTTGCATCAATAATAGCTTTGTTAAAAGAAAATATAGGATCTTCCTCTTTTAAAAGAAATTCGGGAATTTTATCGAGATCTACATCAAGGCCAACACAAAGAAAGGATTTCTTCTTTTTTATTTCTGAAATTAGATTTTCTGTTTTCATACGTTACATTTCAGAAGATTGCATTTTTAAAAAGCTTCGCCTGTTTCCTTTAATTTTTCTGTGTTACTTACTAATTGTAGCTCGTCAATTATTTCTTGAATATCACCATTCATAATATTACCAAGATTATATAAAGTAAAATTTATACGGTGATCTGTAACACGCCCTTGCGAATAGTTGTAAGTTCTAATTTTAGCACTTCGATCTCCACTAGTTACCATTGAGCCACGTTTTAAGGCATCTTCAGCTTGTTTCTTTGCCAGCTCCATATCATAAAGTCTAGATCGCAAAACTTTAAAAGCTTTCTCTTTGTTCTTGTGTTGTGATTTTTGATCTTGGCACTGAGCCACGATTCCTGTGGGAACGTGCGTTAAACGAACCGCAGAATAGGTCGTGTTTACAGACTGTCCGCCCGGACCCGATGAACAAAAGAAATCTACCCGAACATCTTTAGGATTTACTTCTATATCAAACTCTTCAGCTTCCGGAAAAACCATCACTGTTGCGGCACTTGTATGAACGCGCCCTTGAGTTTCGGTCTGCGGAACTCTTTGCACGCGGTGAACTCCCGCTTCAAACTTTAAGGTTCCATAAACGTCCTCACCTTCAATTTCAATATGAACTTCTTTAAAACCGCCACTGGTTCCTTCATTAAAATCAATTACGTTTGTCTTCCAGCCTTTATTTTCACAGTATTTAGTATACATTCTAAAAAGATCGCCTGCAAAAATACTTGCCTCGTCACCTCCAGTACCAGCTCTGATTTCCATTACTGCATTTTTGCTGTCCTCAGGATCTTTTGGAACTAACAGAAATTTAATTTCCTCTTCTAGTTTCGGCAGACGGGTTTTTGCTTCATCGAGTTGCAATTTTGCCATTTCAACCATTTCGGCATCGCTGCCATCGGAAATTATTTCTTCGGCTTCGGAAATGTTATCGGTTAGTTCTAAGAATTCAGAACGCTTATCCATCAAAATTCTTAAATCTTTATATTCCTTGTTCAACTGAATATAACGCTTTTGATCGCTAATTATATCTGGTTGGATAATGAGGTCACTCACCTCGTCAAAACGTTGTTTTATAATTTGAAGCCTGTCTAACATATAGATTTTATAATGGGTGCAAATTTACAATTTTTTACCTAAACCAAAACTATCGCAGAACCTTTCAATTTAGGTTAAGAGATTTATAAAAAGGACGCTAATTTTTTAAAATGTCCTAGGAAGTGGGTATTTTAAACTGTGAGTAGACTTTAACTCTAGGAATGAAAAATGAACAACCATATACATACTGAGCACAAAAAAAATTCTTCCCAAATAAACGAATGTTGCGCCATAGGCAAGATTATAATAAGCTATACTGCGAAATATTTCACCGAAAATGAGTAAAAAAATCAAAAGCGCGTAACTCATTGATTTCGCATTATTGACAGAATGATTGTATAAAAGAGATAAGAAAACCAGTAAAATTCCACAAAGAGCATCTAGGAGCATGAAAATATATTGAGTCTTGCTCAATATCATTTCTTTCATAAGTTCAATTAATTTAAAAAACAAATAACCATTCACCAGTACAATCAAAATAAAGAGAATGGTAAATGTTTTTGAAAGATTTTGCAAATTCACTTTTGGAACAATATACCAGAGAAGGAACAAAAAAGCTATAAAATTCAATATCATTGAAATACTCGCCATTGTTCCATTTTCATACCAAACTGTTGTAATGCTAGAGGCACCATAAAAGAAAAGAAAACCAACAATCCATTTTTGAATTCTTTTTCTGTGAGCAACAAACAAGTAGCTTAGCGCGGTAAAACATATAATTGCGCGTAATAAACGAAACAAAAAATAATTTTGGAAAAGATAGATTGCTATGCTTAAGCAGATGAAGAACACTGCCAAAATACCCAATCCCACTTTGTAATTTTTGAAGAAAGCATTATTTGACATTCGTTGATAAAAATTTGAGGATAAAAGGTATTAAGCTCAAATTCATTTACGAATATAGTCGAAATTACTAATAAAAAAATTCGCCTAGTGCTGATTTTATAGTGAGCTTTTTTGATGAGGCACCTTCTACCCTTCCAACAATTTGGGCATCCACATTAAATGATTTTGAGATTTTAATAATACTCTCTGCAATTTCTTCGGGAACGTAAATTTCCATTCTGTGTCCCATATTGAAAACTTGATACATTTCTTTCCATTCAGTATTGCTTTCAGATTGAATGAGTTTAAAGAGTGGAGGGACGTCAAACATATTATCTTTAATAATATGGAGGTTTTCTATAAAATGAAGAATTTTTGTTTGTGCGCCGCCGCTGCAGTGAACCATTCCATGAATTTCCTTGCTGCTGAATTGAAATAAAATCTCTTTTATAATGGGAGCGTATGTACGTGTAGGTGAAAGCACTAATTTTCCGGCATTTAAAGGACTGTTTTCAACACGGTCAGTTAGTTTCTTTGAACCTGAAAAAACAAGTTCCTCAGGTACAGAGGCATCAAAACTTTCAGGATATTTTTGTGCCAAATATTTTTCGAAAACATCGTGTCTCGCAGATGTCAATCCATTACTGCCCATTCCACCATTATACTCCTTTTCATAAGTTGCTTGACCAAATGAAGCTAGCCCAACAATAACATCGCCGGGTTTAATATTTGCATTATCTACAACTTCACTGCGTTTCATTCGTGCAGTTACAGTAGAGTCCACAATAATAGTTCTAACGAGATCTCCAACGTCTGCAGTCTCACCACCAGTTGAATGAATAGTTACACCATATTGTTTCATTTCGTTTATCAATTCCTCCGTCCCATTTATGATTGCAGAAATAACTTCCCCAGAAATAAGATTTTTATTTCGCCCAATGGTCGATGAAAGCATTATATTATCAACTGCACCTACACAAAGCAGGTCATCAATGTTCATTATCAATGCATCTTGGGCAATACCTTTCCACACAGATAAATCATTAGTTTCTTTCCAATAAGTATAGGCAAGAGAAGATTTAGTACCTGCGCCATCAGCGTGCATTATTAAGCAATAATCATCATCACCTGTAAGGTAGTCGGGAACAATTTTGCAGAATGCTTTTGGAAAAAGGCCTTTATCTACATTTTTTATGGCATTATGCACATCTTCTTTTCCTGCAGAAACGCCTCTTTGCGCATAACGTTTTGAAATCTCTTTACTCATTGGATATTGTTAAGTTGCAAAAGTACGGATTAAAAAAAAGCCCACAAAGGTGGGCTTTTTAGTTTTGTTGAATTTATGTTTTATTCCCAATCGGGCATAAAAGAATTTGTGAATAATAACTGGTCATCCTGAGCTTGTTGATCAAAAAATTGAGAGTAAATAGCAGGTATGGCTCCAAAGTTATTTTTCACTCGGGTAAATATAACACCGCCTTCGGAAGGTGAAAACTTTGCATCCAAATTGTTTTCTCCGATTAAAACATCTGTTTCGAATTCTACTGGTTGATCAGGCTGTCCAATCGTATAAAGAAAAATACGACTATTAAAAATTTTATAAGAAGAGTTTTGTGCTCCATCAATGTCCCGAGTATATAATACTTTATCCGCATTTGCGGAAATATCTATTCCTCCTGCGGCACCTAGAACATTCTCAAGAATTATTGTTTCCTCTGAATCGGGTTCAAGTGTTGCTGTATAAATACGCACATTATATCCATTGGAGCTATTCGTTTTTAATAAAACCAAATTATCATCAAATTCTGGAACGGCAACTTCTGAAATAAATGCTCCGTCGCTTGTAGTGTATTCTAATTTAAATCCACTTCCATCTGAGTTTATGGAATATAATTTATCAAAATGCGGATAATAAATTTTACTATCATTTTGTGCCCAAGTAAATTCCAATTCTTCAGTTCTGAAACCTGCTACGGGTTTTTGACCTGTAATTTTCCTTACATCAGTTCCATCAAAATTCATAGTGAAAATATGCGTATTGCCGCCTGAATTTCTTAAAAAAGCAATTTTATTAAGTATATTACTTTTTTTAGGTCTAAAACTATTCAAATTTTCACTTGTAAGCTGCAGCACATTAAAATCAGGAATTGTATTTCCACCAGTTACGGTGTCACTTTTGGCTCCAGAATATATTACGAGATTTCCGCTTTTTTCTTTTACAAATAAGTAAGGATTGTTCGGTAAGGTTAATGTTTTGAACTCACTAATTAAAGAACTGACGGGATCGTTAGTATCATCGGTTACGGTTATTTGCCAAAAATATTTGGTTGCCAATTGCAGATTGCTTACTGTATATGTTGTGTCTTGCCCCACTACAATTTCCTGCATCTCGTCTGTACTTCCGTTTCTTAAATTCAAGGTATAAGTAAGTTCATCATTTTCGGGATCGGAGGCTTGCCAAATAAATTGTACTTCAAGCGGTAGCTCTTCCGCTCCATCTTCCGGAGATACTAAAATGGGAACAGAGGGTGGATTGTTATCTGAATTGGCAAGCGAAAGTTCAAAGGCAACTACAGCAGTCACTGCCTCAGTAACCGTAGTAGATTCAAAACCTGCTGCATATCCATTCAATTCTGCCTGTACAGAGTAATCATCAACAATTACATCATTCAGCCTAAATCTACCCACTGAATCTGTAAAAACTGTGGTTGAAGCTGGATTGGTGGTTATTTTTACATTTTCTAGCGCTGCACCAGTTATTTTATCTGTAACCTTTCCAGAAATGCTTCCCTTTAGCACAACATCTAACGTGTCTTCACTACAACTAAGTATCAGAAGGAAGAAACTCACTAAAAACAAGGTTATATATTTTTTCATCATTAGGTTTTTATTTAATAATTATAACTTAAAATAATAATTTAAGCCAACACCAAAATTATAGTAAAAATCGTTTCTTTTTCCTTGAACAGCTTTCTCAAGCTTATCTGTAAAAACAAGATTATGTTCTCCAAATACTTTAATCCCAACTTTATTTGAAATAAAATATTCCAGACCTACTCCATATTGAACTTTGAAAAAGGGTTCTCCCGTTTTAAATTCAAAATCATTAAACGGATCTAAGAGACTTATTATTACTCCAGAACCAGCATAAATAAATGGCGTTAATTTATCATTGGGCAATAATGCAAATTGACCGTTTAAATCTGCACTTGCAAAAATATTTCTATATTGTCTTCCATTATCAATACGAAAAACAGAGGCTTTAAGACCTACATTGAAATACCTCCCAAAATATCTTTGATATTCTAAACGCCCTAAAAACCCTATGTCTTGCGTTGAATAATCATTGTCAGGTAAATTACCTCCTACTGAAATTCCCAAAGCGTTTTGGGCTTGCCTACTTACTTGCAATCTATCAAAAAGTAGCGTGGATTCATCCTTTTCTTTTTCTGCAACATAATCTGCAACCAATTGATCATTTACTTCCTTACCACCTTGAGTGCTCCAAAATTGTTTTTGAATACCTTCAATAATTAGATCGTGAACCGCCTTTTCAATAGCGTCTTTCATTGCAAGTTGCACAGGTTCATTTTGTGTTATACCAGTTTCAGCTTCTAACAATCTTTGGAATTTTACAAAACGAAAAAAACTAGCATCAATAGCCTGTGAAAGGATTGTTTTGGAAACATATACAGTTTTCAAAATTTCTCCATTACTTGTAGATACTGCCCGAAGATAAACAGTTATTCTATCCTGTCTATATTTTGATGAACCTCCCAAGCCAAAGTAGCGTGCTCCTAACCCTCCGGTGATAATATTTGTGTCATAAGAAATAACTCCTCCTTCCAGGATTAAACCCGCGTACAACAATGGCGGGAGTGGTGGTTCATTGGGATTTAAGTTTTTAATATATTCTTGTTTGGTGTTTCTTATAATGTTGCGTTCTGTAGAAAGATTATTCAAATTCTCTCTTTCTATTGGTATAAACCATCCAGAATCTTCCAATGCTTTTATTAGCATAGTAGTACCGCCTTGTGAAACTGCCGTACTAAAAGTGCTACCATTTTCAACTGCTTTATATTGACCAGTCTGATCGCTAAAATTATAAACGGCCACTTCAACTGGCTGTGAAGCAGGCGGCAAATCTAAAAGTGTTTTTGTAGATTTAGAAAACTCTCCAGTTCTTGAAGGCTCCTGAAATACGGGCTGGTTAAAAAAAGCCGCACAGGATGAAAATAGAAAAATTCCCAATAACGAAATTGCTTTATAAAATATCTTCATGAAATGTTTTTAATTTGGGACAATAACTTGTGTTTCTTCACCATTAGACGTGTCTAGAATATTTATAACCAACCCTTCATCAGATTGGAATATCTCAACATTCAATGTGCCATAGGTAAATGTGCCTTCTTGATCAAGATTCCCTAAGCCTCCCAATTGTTGTTGTAAAAGAATTCGAGAAATCTGACTTAAAACTTGTCTATTTAGATTTGCGCCAAACTGCTCTAATTCAGATTGTTGATTGCTTGCGTTAGCGGGGGCTGTAAGTTTATTCTGCGAAGTTGCGGAACTTAACAACCAGTTATAATTAAATGTATCTCCTCCAAAAGCTGGATTTAATGGACTATATGAAAATTGTTGGGCAAAGCCCATTGAACAAAAGAAAAAAAGTATAACTGCGGTAAAAAGTAGTTTTGGTGCTTTCATCTTAATATCGGGTTAAGGTATTGTCGCCTTGTTTTTGTAATTGTTGAAGATACGAAATTGAGCGGTCTAAAGCTGTAGTAGCCATACTTTGTAAAAAAGATTTTTTAGGTTGCGAAAAAAACTGCCAAACCAACTGATCATCAATTTTTACGGAAATTCTTGTATTACGAAATCTCCCAGGCACTTCCTCTATGAAAATATTTTTTTCAGTTTTTATTTGTCGATTATAGTATTCTGCATAGAAGTATTTATAAAAATCACGACCTGCTTTTGTAATTGTTTTTTCTAAAACAAGGCCGTCGAGAATAATACCGTCTTGTGGAGCAGCTTGATCTGAGCCTCCTTTGTTTTCTTCTTTTAGAGCTGATTTATCCACTACAACCTCTTGATTCCCTCCTTCTGAGTTCAATTCTATTCGATCTTGACCTACAGGCTTTCCATCACTATCATATAAAATAAGTGCTAATATTATTTTTCCTTCTTCATTGTAATTGATTGCGACAGAAGAAAGTACTATTTTATCATTTCCTTTTAAAAAAAAAAGATTGGACTGATTACTTTTTGAAACATTATTGTTTACATCTGTTTTATAAACTATAAAGTCATATTTCAAATTAACATCGGTTGGCGTTAAATTTTCAGCGGTTGCTGTAAAAGTGAAGAACTCACTATCTTGTTTAACGTAGATTTTACCAACAAACTCTTTATTGTAGAATTGTGCTGTTGCACTAAAACCTATTGTAAGGATTAGTATAGCAGCAAAATGTTTTAGAAAATTTTGTTTATTTATTTTGATTAGGTTCATTTAAAAATAACTTCTAACTATAATGGTAGGGGATGCCTCAGATTGTTTAAATTTCAAAGATTTAGTGAGTTCATTCACTCCGTTTCTTTCAAAATTTAAATTGTCACCATTTTGAATAAGATCTAAAGATATATCTTCATTTGGAGCATTTACATAATCTTTTATTTTATTGTTATTTCCATTCTGTACAAGATCAGCAATTGCTGTGTTTGCCACATAATCTAATTGGGTATCATTAGAGTTTCCATTTTGCAGCAAATTTATTTCGCTAGCATTTGTGGTACTTCTGATACTGGCGGTATTAAAATCTCCAATCTGCCTTACAAATACGGAATTACCTTCAACAGTTGCGTTTTTGGGATTTGGCGCACCAATAATTCCTAAGTTAGCCAAAAGTTCAGGTGTTACATTTTGGCCTTGCAACACAACCTGTTTTCCATCAGTATTATTATTTTCCTTATAAGTTTGAGCTGGCGCTACTTGTATAATTGATAAGAAAAGAAACCCGAAAGCTAAATTTTTAAATAATGTCTTCATAACGCGAAATTTAATTATTCATATTGTATTTATCTATTTTTTAAAACCATATAACTCAAAGACAATAAGTTATACCGGCATTGATTTAAACTGCACTAAAGATATTAAATTTATTATAAAAGGAGGGCATAAAACTGCCCTCCTTTTTTATTATAAAATTGTATTAACCGAGAGCGGCTTAGCAGCCTGGGCATACGTCATCAATGTTCAAACCTGGAACATTGTAATTCTGATTTATATCCAATGCAGGGTCAAATGCACAGTCAATTCCAGGATTAGTTCCGCTTGGTCCCATTTGAAGTACATTAACTGAATTGTGACCATTTGGCATTCCAACAGGAGATCCGTTTGGAAGATTTTGAGTTACAGAATAACTGTGACCTCCATCTTGAACTACTAAAATACCATTGTCAATTCCTCTTTGCGCTGTGTTAACAACATTCTGATCTCCAATCTGGTGTGTATTAACTTGGTTGCATTCACCTCTCTGAGTTGACATTGCAATGTTGTAATTACCAGTTTGAGTTTGAAAAAGCTTATGTCCTACACCAAGTTGAGCCACACCGGCCTGATTGTTATTACCATCCTGATCTTGGCGTGCGTAATTAGCTCCACCTGCAGCGCTACCATACGCATTTTGTTGTATGAAAGCATCGTTTCTATCACCATCTTGATGTTGTTCAGCATAGTTACCTGGAGGATTTTGACTTCCACCACCAAATTGGTGAACTTCAGCTTGGTTATCGGTACCATCTTGAAATTGGTAAGCAGTTGCACCATAAGAATCTCCATTGAAGCTACCAGTAAGAATATCATCAAGGCTAGTCAATTGACCTAACCAAATAGAGCCATTAAGAGCCCATCCGTCTCGAACACCATCTCCTTGAGTAACAGAAGCCCAGTTCTGAGACCCCCCTGATGAAGCAGAATTTATTTGAACTTGTTGCGATTCGTTATCATCACCAAGTTGGTACACTAATGCATTATTTTGAGCACCATTACCGCTTTGGTTTGAGTATGCTTCGTTATCATCACCAGTTTGATCAATTTGAGCAGCGTGACCTACTGTTCCATTAGGACCACCATTTTGGATACTGAATGCTTTGTTATCATCACCTAATTGGTTGATTAAAGCTTCATTATTATCGTAAGTTTGCTTGGTTTTAGCAACGTTGTCATCCCCATCTTGATTGATTTCCGCAGCGTTGTTTTGCGCTTGCTCGTTCGTTCCCTGACGTATCCACGCCTTATTTCTGGCGCTGCCATCATCATTTAAACCTTGCTTAGTCAGAGCGCTGTTGTAGTCACCCTGTTGGTCAGTAGTAGACTCATTTTCGGTTCCCTTTTGACGAACTTCAGCATTATTTGCAACTCCACTTGCACTACTTACTGCTCCAATTTGACGAATCCAGGTTAAATTTCCGCCAGCTCCTGACCCATCAGATTGGTAAGTAGATGCAGATTGATTAGTACCTGCCTGCATTACCTGTACTCGGTTGTCATTACCATTTTGTTGGGATTGACCAGAATTGGCTGTTGGTGCAGCACCTGGAAGAATACCAATGTGTTCAGCCTGCACTGGAGCCGTAATAACCTGTGCAAAAGCAAAGGACCCAATCATTAGCGCCGCAGCGCTTAAAATTAATTTTTTCATAATTAAAAGATTTAAAGATTAATATTTGGTTAAAATAATATTCAGTTTTCAGCAAGGAATTGCTTCCTTGGATCTCAATAAATCATAATTAAATGATCTATTGTTATTAAGGGGATGAGTTTTAAAATGTATTTAAAACACATTTTAGAAATAAGGGATACTTTAATTTGATGAATCAATACAGTTAAATACCAAATGATTCTTTTACTAGGGGGATAGGTTTGTATTTTAACATTTTTGAGGAGAATCGTTTTTGATATTACTACCTCAACGACAATTCAAATATGCAACAAAATATATTAATACACAAGCTGTTACAATCGCAAAACCCTAAATAGGGGGAAAACCCCTTTTTAAAATAGGTTTTTACTTACAAAAAATATTCATTTGTTGGATGAAAAACTGAAAATTATCGATGAAGCGCGCAAATATTAAAATTAACAGAAAAGGTTAAAATTTTGTTAAAAATATTTTCGACTGACTTTTATGATGTTAAATATATGGATATCTTATTATTAGCAAAATCCATATTATTAAAAACTCCTTGAAAAACACTTTTTTTACTTAGATATTATCTAATATATATGTAGGAAAAACAAGTTAACCTCTTAAGTATAATTACTCAACCTTAAAGTCAGTCGTATACAAATAGTTGTATATAGAATATAACTACAAATTTTTTAGGTATATGATGAGTTAGATGAAAAAAAAAGAGCTATTAACCAATCTAAAACGCCTTCACAATGCATAAAAGCATTTGAATCTTTAGCAAGTAAAGTATAATCTTTCGTTTTAAAGGACCCGTTTAAAAAACTTAATGTTTTTTAGTAAGTATATAAAAAAAAGAGAAATGGAAAAACCTCTTCTCTTTTTTAAAGTATTTGATATTCTTATATATAATTTTAACACCCTGGGCAAACATCTTCAATAGTGAGTACTGGGGTACTATAATCTCCCACTTCTGTTCTCATATCTGGGAATGTACATGATACATCAGAATTAGTTCCTGCAGGATCTGTTTGAAAAATATTTGCTTGGTTTCCACCACCAGTTGGATCATTAAAGTTTTGACTAATGGTATAACTCTGTCCTTCATGTTGAACTAAAAAAGCTTTATTACACGTACCATTTTGAATCGTTTTACCAACATTTTGATCTCCAAATTGACGGATATTGGTTTTATTATTGGCTCCTTTTTGTGTAGATAGAGCTATGTTATTACTACCATCTTGTGTTTGATATGCCTTATGACCTTGACCATTTTGAGCTACTCCCGCTTGGTTTTCATTACCATGTTGGTCTTGATTTAAATAGTTATCGCCTCCCGCATTATTATATACATTTTGAATGCCGTATGCTTCGTTGTTATTTCCAATTTGATTTTGTTCAGAATAATTGCTAGCGAATCCTGTTTTTCCAAATTGTTGGGTTTCAGCATCATTACCATTACCTATTTGATTTTGGTAGGCGATTCCAGCTTCAGAGCCTGTTTGAAATGAGGTACCTGCATAAACATCATCCATGGCCCGAAGATCATTACCAATTGTTAAATCTAAGTTTGTATTGTAGAAAACACCTCCTTGTGCTACAAAGACTTCATTTTGGGCTCCTCCCATAGTAGCTGTATTTTCTTGTGTTTGATAAGATTTATTACTGTTACCTTCTTGAAGGGTTACTGCATTATTACGTGCTCCACTTCCTTCTTGAAATGTGTATGCTTGGTTAGCATCTCCAAGTTGACTAATTTCAGAAGCGTGTCCATCTGTTCCATTTGGCCCAGCATCTTGCTCACTAAAAGCCATGTTTTCGTTTCCAGCTTGAGTTATTAAAGACTCACTATTATCATACGTCTGAAGTGACTTCGCAATATTGTTATCGCCATCTTGGTTTACTTCAGATGCATTGTGTTCAGCTTGTTGGTTATCACCCTGACGAATCCAAGATTTATTTTTCTCACTTCCATCATCATTAATTCCTTGGTTGCTCAAAGCGCTATTGTAGTCTCCCTGTTGATCCACAATAAGTTCATTTGCTGTACCTATTTGGTGAGCCTCAGCATTATTTTGTATTCCGCTAGTGGAAGAAACAGCACCCACTTGAGTAATATACGTTAAGTTACCTCCTATACCAGAACCATTTCCTTGATAAGTAGAAGCGGATTGATTTGTACCAGCTTGAAAGACTTGTACTCGGTTATTGTTTCCATTTTGTTGTGATTGTCCAGAGTTAGCTGTAGAAGCTGCTCCTGGAATAATAGCAATATGTTCGGCCTGTTGTGGCGGGGTTGGTGCGGGGCTTTGTGAATAGACAAAACCACCTACTAATAATCCTACTGCGCTAATAATTATCCTTTTCATAATTTAAATATTTAAAGATTATCTAACTAAGCATCTTCAGTTCTCCTGCAAGGATTAATTCAAATGGAATATATCTAAAGCTCGATAATACTGTTTTCAAAATAATAATAGGGATAGAATTAAAAATATATTTCAGAACTAGGGAGGACATCTAGCGTTTTCTGAATAATTAAATCAACGCTAAAAGGATACTTAAGGGATAGATTTGTTTTTTAACACTTTTTTAGAATAAGTGTTTATGATTAGGTATAGTAACCACATCTCAAATATGCAAAAAAAAATATCAATAAACAACTTAGTGGTAAAGACTATAGTCTAAATATAGTATTTAATTAATTATAATTATTTTCCCTCCTCAATAAACCTTAAAATCTTGGATAAAAACAAAATGTTATCGATGAATTACAAAAAATTGGCTTTTATAGCAAAAAGTTAATTTTTTGTTAAAAAAATAATTATTTTTAAATATTCATTAAAAAACATTAATGATTTAGGAAAATGAATGTTTTAATATTTTGGATTTAATCGAATTTTTATTTCTTTTATTATACTCATATCTTTTAAAAAAAAGTGTGGGTCATTTTTTCAAATGCCCACACTTCTCTAATGTAAAGAAAACTATTTATAGTTTATCCAGTACTTAGTTTTGGTTTACAGTTGAAGTATTCATGTTACCTATTTGGTCAACATTACTCATATTGTTTAAACCATTTTGCATTACATCGCTCATATTACTAGTACCATTTTGCATTACATCACTCATGTTTAGATTACCTGTTTGTGAAACATCTGAAGTGTTTTGACCCCCTGTTTGGTAAACATCACTTTCGTTCTCATTCCCATTTTGAGCAACTGTAGAGTTATGTCCCCATCCGTTTTGAACTACGCCGCTTTTGTTAAGATTTCCATCTTGGCTAACAGTTGATGTTTGACTTGACCCTTTTTGAAGATCACGAGCTTCGTTATTGTTTCCATCTTGGGTAGTTGTTGAAACATGATTATTTCCTTGTTGCTCACTTCTCACAAAATTCTCATCACCAATCTGAGTTTGAGAAACTACTGAGTTATTAGTTCCAGTCCCGTAAATTGAAGCTTGAACAACAAATGCTTTGTTTAAGTTACCTGTTTGCGTTTGTGTAGCATCGTTATCAGTCGCAAGCTTTGTAGCTTCTCCTTGTACAATTGAAGCCTCATTCTCGTTGCCAGTTTGTGTTTGAATAGCCTTGTTCAAGGTTCCAAGTTGGGCAATATCTGATTTATTTTCATCTCCAGTCTGTATAACATCGTTATCGTTATTATCTCCAGTTTGAGAAACAATACTGTTGTTAATATTACCTTCTTGCTTAATCTTAGAATCGTTGTTAGTACCATTTTGCGCATCCGTGATAGTGTTGTTGTCACCTAACTGATTGTCGCCAATATAGTTAGTAGTGCCTATTTGACTAGAAGTTGCAGTATTTTCATCACCCGTTTGAAAATTAACAATCTTATTCTTGTAACCATCTTGTATTACATCAAGATTATTTCTATCGCCTTTTGCAGTACTTTCTAGCCTGTTACGATTATCAGCTTGATTTATCTTAGCAATATTATTATTACCTTTTTGCTGAGTTACTGAAGTTTGATAAAAACCAGTTTGATTTAAATCTATGTCGTTTTCATCACCCGTTTGACGCAAGAAAGCTGTGTTACTAGAACCATTTTGATCTGCATCGATTTTGTTGCGATCTCCTTTTTGGCCTATTGATGATGTAATGTTATTTCCGTTATATTGTTTTAAAACAGCTTCGTTACTCAATCCATCCTGGGTCAGGTTAGAATTATCGTTGTTACCATCTTGAGAGACGGTTGCCATATTTCCAAATTGTTTTTGAGTTATCTCTGAATTATTATTATTCCCGTTTTGAATTAAGTCTGAATTATTTAATGTACCCTCTTGAAGAAGAGTAGATTTATTCAAATCTCCAGTTTGGCTCACAGTAGTGCTATTATCACTCCCAACTTGACTTAACTTGCTATCATTTTGATCCCCATCTTGAAGAACGTCGCTAATGTTTGCATTTCCATCTTGTAAAACGTCTGAAATATTATTGTCTCCAGTCTGTCTTACTTTACTGTCGTTTGCATCACCTTCTTGTGCAACTGTAGATTCGTTAAACTCGCCTAAAAGCAAATTTGAGTCCCACTGCTCAACTACAGATTTGTTGCTATTTCCATCTTGTGAAACATCACTCGTGTTATCTCTACCAGTTCTGCTTACTGTTCCATTACTACTAATTTGACCTTGGCTTACTCTTGAAGAGTTATTATTACCTCCCTGTTGAAGAACCACACTTGTATTGCGTTCATCTACTTGACCTACTTTTGAATTGTTATTTCTACCAATAGAAGTCACTGTACTAGAATTGTCATCTCCACGTTGCTCTACTGTAGAGTTGTGGATTGTACCAGTTTGTGTAACATTTGAAGTATTGCTATTTCCTGTTGAAATAACTTCACTGTCGTTTCCACCACCAGATTGCATAACTACGGAACCATTACTGTTACCATTTTGGTCAACATCGCTCACATTTGATTGTGCGAACATAATTGTTCCACACATTAGTACTGCTGCACTTAATACTACTTTTTTCATAAAGAATTATAATTTAATTTTGAGTTAATATTCAGATTCAATAAATTCATAAAATGCCGTAAAAAACTGTTCCTTATAGGACACATGTATCCCTAGAAATTACACTTATTTTAAAAAAATTCAGAAATAGACTTTTGGACAAAAGTCTTTACCGGCGTTGGGGAGATACCGATTACATTAATTAATGGTAGACGATTTTAAGGCCATCTTTTCATTTACTTTTTCAAAAGTAGAAACTCTTTTCGTTTAAAAAAAATAGGGATGTGATTTTGAAAAAAATGGTAGAATTTTATGTAAGAAAAATACTTCAACACTGGCATGCATTTGGGGTATTAAAAGCAAAAAAAAACCGCTCAAAAACATTTGAACGGCTTGATTTTGTAAAAAGTTAAATAAATGTTAATTTTTATTTTGTGAAAAGAAGTTCCCGATACTTGGTAAGAGGCCAAAGCTCGTCATCTACAAGCAATTCAAGCTTATCACAGTGATAACGAATGACTTGGAAAAATGGTTTCACGTCATTACAATAAGCGAATGCTTTATCTTCGGCATCTTCAATTTTATTTGCTTTTTTTCTTGCATCAATCATATCGGTGATTCCTTTGTTGATTTTTGCTATATGTTCGCTAATTTGCTCGATAAGGTGCATTTGTTCAACAGAGAATTTTTTAAAGTCAGTTCCATAAATATTTTTTAGCCCCTGAACATTTTCAATTAAAATATTTTGATATCTAATTGCTGTTGGAATAATATGGTTACGAGCAATATCACCTAGAATACGTCCTTCTATCTGAATTCTTAAAGCATAATCCTCAACTTCTATTTCGTGACGAGCCTCAATTTCTATCTTGCTCATAATACCCAGTCCCTCAAAAAGCTCAATTGTTTTCTTTGAAACTTTCGCCTTTAAAGCCTCTGGAGTAGTCTTATGGTTACTCAAACCTCTTTTTTCAGCCTCTTTCTCCCAGGCTTCACCATAACCATCACCTTCAAAACGAATTCTTTTTGAATCTTTAATATATTCTTTAAGAACGTTGAAGATAGCATCGTCTTTTTTCATCTTCTTATCCTTGATAAGAGCATCAACTTGTTTTTTGAAGTCTATCAATTGTCTTGCTACAATTGCGTTTAATACAGTCATTGGGTTAGCACAATTGGCTGTTGAACCCACAGCGCGAAATTCAAACTTGTTACCTGTAAATGCAAATGGTGAAGTACGGTTTCGATCTGTATTGTCCAATAAAATCTCAGGGATTTTACCAACTACATTCAATTTAAGATCTGTTTTCTCCTGTGGAGATAATTTACCACTGGTCATTTTTTCAAGCTCGTCTAATACACTTGTAAGCTGAGAACCAATAAATGCCGAAATGATTGCCGGAGGAGCTTCATTAGCTCCAAGACGATGATCGTTACTTGCACTGGCAATGGAAGCTCTCAATAATTCTTCATACTCATTTACTGCTTTCAATGTGTTTATGAAAAAGGTTAAAAACTGAAGATTTTTCATCGGTGTACTTCCTGGGCCAAGAAGATTTACCCCTGTATTGGTTGCCAAAGACCAGTTATTATGTTTTCCACTTCCGTTTACATTTGCAAAAGGTTTTTCATGAAATAAAACTTTGAAATTATGTTTTTCGGCAATTTTGTGCATCAAGTCCATTAATAAGGAGTTGTGATCTACAGCCAAGTTTGTTTCCTCGAAAATGGGAGCCAATTCAAATTGATTTGGAGCCACTTCATTATGACGTGTTTTCACAGGAATACCCAAAAGCATACACTCTGTTTCCAAATGGCGCATAAAATTAAGAACTCGTGCCGGGATAGAACCGAAATAATGGTCGTCCAACTGTTGTCCTTTTGCAGACGAATGCCCCAATAAGGTTCTTCCTGCTAAAGAAATATCTGGACGGGAAGCGGCCAATGCACTATCAATAAGAAAATATTCCTGCTCCCAACCCAAAGTAGCAATAACTTTGGTTACGTTTTTATCAAAATATTTTGCCACAGCAGTTGCTGCACCATCGATGCTCTGAAGTGCGCGCAGTAAGGGCGTTTTATAATCCAGTGCTTCACCTGTATAGGCAACGAAAACAGTTGGAATACATAAAGTGGTGCCATAAATAAATGCTGGAGAAGTTGGATCCCAAGCGGTATAACCACGTGCCTCAAATGTATTTCTAATTCCCCCGTTTGGAAAACTGGACGCATCGGGTTCCTGCTGCACTAATTGTCCGCCACCAAATTTTTCAATCGCTTGCCCATTTTCCATAGTTTCAAAAAAAGCATCGTGTTTTTCGGCAGTAGCTCCCGTTAGTGGCTGAAACCAGTGTGTGTAATGTGTTGCTCCTTTGGCAATCGCCCACTCTTTCATTCCTGTTGAAATATGATCCGCAATATGGCGTTCAATCTTTGAACCGTTTTCAACGGCATCCATTACACTTTTAAAGGAATCTTTGGTAAGATACTGCCGCATTGCAGCCTCGTTAAAAACGTTCTTTCCGAAGATATCAGAACGTCTTTCAGGTTCGGTAACTGGAATAGGAACTCTATTAAAAGTTTCCTTTAAAGCATGAAATCTTAAAGTGGGCATAAGTATATATTTAGAGTTTGACGCTACAAAAATATATAATTCCAGAAGACACCCCCCTATTTTTTATTAAAAAGTTATTAAAATAATTAAGTTTTTAATAACACCCCATCATTTTTAGGGGTGATAAATAAAATTAACTCAAAACAGTAATTCCTATAAAAATAGCATAGGCTCCTACCAATACAATCCCTCTTTTGCGTCCTAATTCAAATTGCTTTGGAAGAAAAGCCAATGGAATTAGTACCGCAGAAAAACCAATCATCCAAAAAATATCATTTGTAAGCACTTCGGTACTTTTAACAGCAATTGGCTGAATGATAGCTGTAATGCCCAATACAGAAGATATATTGAAAATATTTGAACCTATAAGATTTCCTAATGAAATGGCTTTTTCTTTTTTAAGGGCGGCAATAACGGAAGCCGCAAGTTCTGGAATGCTTGTACCCACTGCAATCATAGTTACGGCAATTACTCTTTCACTTACACCAAAACCTTCTGCCAATGAAACCGCCCCTGTAACCAAAAACTCGCTTCCGGCATAAAGGGCAACACCGCCTATTAATAACCAAACTATAATTTTAAAATTTGAAGCTTTAGACAAACCTTCATCAATATCATCATTTACAGGTACTGTCACTCTTTCTTTCTTAGCTCTTTTTATTAAAACCCAGAGATAAACAAAAAGCATAAGCAACAACGCTACTCCTTCGGAACGGGAAATCTGCATACCGCTTTTCAGAATAAAATAAAGCCCGACAGAAAGAATCATCATTACGGGCCAATTCATTTTATAAAAATCCTTGTCAATCGCCAACGGTGAAATTATTGCAGTTATACCCAAAACCAAACCTATATTTGCAATATTAGACCCTATTACATTTCCCAAAGCAATGTCTGAAAAACCTGTAAGCGCAGCTTGAAGGCTCACCAAAAGTTCAGGAGCAGAAGTTGCAAAGGAAACCACTGTAAGCCCAATGACCATTTTGGAGAGGTGAAGTTTAAAAGAAAGCGCAACGGATGAACGCACTAAGAATTCTCCACCCACAACAAGCAAAACAAGACCTAAAAAAAGTTGTAAATAATCCATAAATAACAATTGTTCGCGAAGATACTAAATGCAAAAAAGATTTAATTGTATATTTGGGACTATCCCCAAAAGTTTAACGCGCATAATTTTCCAAAATTTATTTTTGGCATAAACCTTGTAATTCACGACTATCATGGAAACAGATTTCAAAAAAACACTTCACAAAAAACTTTCTTTCCCAATTTTGATTCTTATGTGCTTGGCACTTTTATCTTTTCAGATAAAAGACACAGAAAGTGATGCGGAAGAAAATAACACACTAATGGAACAACAAATAACCATTGTAATTACTAAAAAAACTACCAAGGAAGAACTTGAAAAAATCAAAAAACAAATGACGGACGAAGGTCTTGGTTTTAAGTATTCAAACGTATCCTATAATGATAAAAATGAAATTGTTGGCATTTCAATATATTATAAAGACTTGAATAATAATTCAGGAAACTACAGTGTGAGCAGTCAAAATCCTATTAATAATATTGTAATTGTTTCAGAAGGAACCAGAATTTCGGTTAAAAGCCAAGGCAGTTCTAACCAAGCTTTTATTAATCAAGGAAGCGGAGAACAAAATTCTGAAAATACTGAAACATCTGTCTTAGATAGAAGAAAGGCTATGAAAGAAAGAAGCGATCAAATGGAAAAAGAAATGCAAGACCGTATGCAGGCTATGAAAGACAGACACGCCCAAAGACAAGCGCAAATGCAAAAAAGAAGCGACAGTATTTTTAACCAGTCTTCATCTTCAACTGAAGCATTTAATGGAAACTCACACATTATAACTAAAAATACCTCAGATTCGGATTTACTGGAACTTCAAAAAATCTTTGAATCTGAAAACATTTCATTTTATTACAAAAATTTGCAACGCAATAGTAAAGATGAAATAACTCAAATTTCCATTACTATTAACAATCAGAATGGTTCCATTTCCACTTCAGGATTTGGAAACGGAAATAATGCAATAAAAGATATTACGCTGGCGGTGGACAAACAACACACCATTATGAAAAGCGCTGAATAGATTTTAACTCTATTTTTTAAAAAATTCAATTCCATTTATTTATCTTCAATTAAAATAAATAAAAGTGAAAAAGTCGTTTTTTAAATTACTATCAAAATTGAATAGTAAAGTGTTACCAAGTTTAACTAAGGAAGGCGTAGACCTAGAAAAGGCATCAAAACTTCAAATGGCAATTTTCGCTTATAAGTTATGGGTTACCAAAAATGCATTGGATTAATATTTCAGTAGTGATTTAACTGTCTGATTTTTTAATTTTTGATTTCCTTTTAAAAACTCCAGTTCAATTAAAAAATTACACTGCACTATTTCACCGCCCAAGCTTTCTATTAAATTACAGGCAGCTCTTGCTGTTCCTCCCGTAGCTAAAACATCGTCGTGAAGCAGAACTCGCTCTCCTTTTTTAATTGCATCTTCATGAATTTCAAGTGTATCCAATCCATATTCTAATTGATATGGTTCCTTTAATGTTTTATAAGGAAGCTTTCCAGGTTTTCGAATTGGCACAAAACCAGCATTTAGTTTATGCGCTAAAAGTGTTCCAAAGAAAAATCCACGCGACTCTATTCCAACAACTTTATCAATTTTTTCACCGGCTATCATCGCAGCCAATTGCTGCAAACAAAACTCCACCGCATCTTTATTTGCAAGCAAAGGAGTGATGTCTTTAAAGTGCACGCCAGCCTTTGGAAAATCTTCTACATTTCGAATAAATTCAGATAAATTCATTTTTTTTAGATATTAATTTGTCTTGCAATTTAAAAAGAAATATATTTGCACCCGCTTAAAGCGAAATTAAATTGGCCTTGTGGCGCAACTGAATAGCGCACCTGATTACGGCTCAGGAGGTTCCAAGTTTGAATCTTGGCAAGGTCACTAAAATAAAAAACCACGTTTTAAAAGACGTGGTTTTTTTATTTATAAAATTTATAACAAATCCATTTTTTTGGTTAATTTGGATTCTTAAACCAACGTGAATGACTAAAATAATAAAAGATTCAGATAACGAACAAGAAAGAGACTATATCCTTCAAGACAATAAAAAAACCCGCTTTGGTGCAGGTTTTATAATTGTTGTGTTGATAATTTTAATAATCGCCGTAATTGTTTCAGCGGTATATTTTGGATGGTTTTAAACTATTTCTGCACTCAAGCCAGCTTCTAGAAGCATTGTGCATTTAGGTTTTAGCTCACTAAATTCACCCGTTTTTACAGTGCATTTTCCTTTGTAATGCACAATTATTGAACACTGCTCAGCCTGTTCTGGCGTGTGTTCACAAGCAAAAATTAAGCTATTTATTACGTGGTCAAAAGTATTTACGTCGTCATTGTAAAGTACAATCTCATTTTGCCCACTTTCCTTTTCTAAAACTGATATATCTTCCTGAATTTTTTCTTTGGTACTCATAATTTTATAATATTTCTGCAACTAATTAAATTTACGAAATTTTAAACTTAGCGGCAACCCAATTGTTTTTCTCTTTGTTTTCAACGAAATTGAAACCCAAATTATTGCAACTTTCTGTAATAATTGGCAAATCTTCTTTATAAAACCCACTCAAATAAAGCTGTCCATTATCATTCAAACTTTCTCGATAAACTTGCATATCATTGAGCAGAATGTTTCTGTTGATGTTAGCAATTATTATATCATATCTCCTTAAAGAAAGCAACGAAGCGTCTCCAAGAAATACTGAAATATTTTCACAATTATTTCTCTCTATATTTTCTATTGAATTCTCAAAACACCACTCATCTATATCAATGGCGTCTAATTTTGAAGCACCACGCATTTCTGCCAAAATAGCTAGAACGGCTGTGCCACAACCCATGTCAAGCACTGTTTTATTTTCAAAATTATTTTCTAAAATAAACTGCAACATCATAAAAGTAGTTTCGTGATGTCCAGTTCCAAAAGACATTTTAGGCTCGATTACAATTTCATATTCAAAATTTTTAGCTGGATGAAATGGCGCCCGAACGGTACATTTTCCATCCACTTCAATAGGATCAAAGTTTTTTTCCCACTCAGAATTCCAATTGACTTGCTCTATTTCAGAAAATGTATATTCAATTTTAAATTCTTCCGAATCCAAAACATTAATATCTTCCAAAATATCGGCATTCCATTCGTCTTTTTGAATATATGCCGAAACCCCTTCTTCCGTTTCCACAAAACTTTCAAAACCCGCGTAACCCAATTCAGCAATAAGAATCTCTGTTCCCGGTTGAAGCGGGTTTACCTTAAAATCGTATCCAATATAAATCTGCGACATTAAAAAGAATTTATAATTTTCATAAAACTATCTACTTTCAGCGAAGCTCCGCCAATAAGCCCACCGTCAACATCATCCTGTCCAAAAATTTCAGTTGCGTTATCCGGTTTCACACTACCACCGTAAAGTATTGAAACATTATCGGCTATTGCTTTTGAATAATTTTCAGCAATAATTTCTCTAATAAATTTATGCATTTCCTGAGCTTGTTCCGGACTGGCGGTTTCACCTGTGCCAATTGCCCAAACGGGTTCATAAGCAATAACTATATTATCCCAAGCATCGTCAGAAATGTGGAAAAGTCCCTCGGAAAGTTGCTTTTTTATCAATTCAAAATGACTTCCTTTTTTTCTGTCTTCCAGTTCTTCACCGATGCAGAAAATAACGGTCATTTCATTTTCGAGAGCGGTATTAACCTTTTCTGCAAGAATAGCGCTGTCTTCATGGAAAATGGCACGACGTTCACTGTGGCCTAGAATAACCGTTTTAACGCCCACACTTTTCAACATTTTTGCAGAAATTTCACCTGTAAAAGCACCTTCATTGTTTTGGTGCATATTCTGCGCGGCAAGCTCTACATTATGTTCGCGTAAAGATTTAAAGGCGTGATTTAGATTTGTAAATGATGGCGCAATCATAATTACTACATTCTCTGGAAAAACCTGCTTCTTCAGTTCGACCAAAAATACTTCTGTTTCAGCCAAATCATTGTTCATTTTCCAGTTTCCAGCTACAATTTTTTTTCTCATTTCAATGCTTTTAAAAGTTTTTTGTCATTTGTCTCAATGGCTTTGTAAAGACTTATTTCTCCTTCGGAATTTATTACCATATATCTCGGAATCCAATCTAAATCTATGGAAGAACAGAACGGACCTTTCCAACCGGAAGGGATAAAGTAATTTTCACCCCCTACCCCGTATTTTTCGATACCGTGTTTCCAGCTATCAATTTCTTTATCCAATGAAAGGAAAAGAAAAATAATCTCTGGATTTTTTTCACGAAGCTTTTGCACTTTTGGCATTCCCACAATACAATCCTTGCACCAACTGGCCCAAATATCTATAAATACCGTTTTACCTTTGTATTGCTGAAGGACTTCGGAAAGCGTGATTTCCTTGTTGTTTTCTGAAAGAAATACATCGTTCAATGCAGCCTCAGAAAAAGATTTTTGTTGCGCTTGTGCAAAGGTTATAAATAAAAGAAAGACGATTAGTATTTTCATATTATAAAATCTATTAAAATGATGTACTAAATTACTGACTACTAAAAATTTTTATTGCCTACTTATTTTAGGATCGAGCCAACCGTAAATTATATCCACAAAAATATTGATTATAATGAACAAGGTGGCTATAACTATCACGGCTCCCATAATTACTGGTAAATCCAAAGTATTCAATGCATTTACAATTTCCTTTCCCAAACCGTTCCATCCGAAAATATATTCTACAAAAACCGCTCCTGCAAGCATGGAGGCAAACCATCCAGAAATAGCTGTTACTACAGGATTTAGAGAATTTTTTAAAGCATGCCTTTTTATAATTTGATAAAAAGAAAGACCTTTTGCTTTTGCCGTGCGAATGTAATCTTGGTTTAGAACCTCAAGCAGTGAGTTTCGCATTAATTGGCTCACTACAGCAAGTGGGCGGATTCCCAAAACAATTGCGGGAAGTATTAAGTTTTTCCACTGAATGTATTTTCCGTTACCGAAATCATCAACTTCATAAAGACTTCCGGTCATATTCAAGTTTGTGTATTCGTGAAGCAAAAAACCAAAAAACCACGCAAAAATAATTGCACTAAAAAAAGAGGGAACGCTCATCCCCAAAGTGCTCACCAATTGTATCATTTTATCGATAAAGCCATCTTTAAATAGCACCGAAATAATTCCCAAGAAAACACCGATAATCATTGCAATAATAATTGCAGAGACTGCCAATATAAATGTGTTGGGGAGGGTTTCTGCAATCACTTCGCTTACCTCCTTTCCATTCTTTTGAAAAGATTCCCGCAAATAAGGAGTCTTTAAAACTACAGTTGTATTTCCCACAGAAAGCAATTTTAGTGCATTGTATTTTCCGTCGGAAAGAAACGTGTAATCTTCAGGATTTTTACTGTGGAATGATATAGGCGATAGATCATTCAAATATCTTACATATTGAATAGAAACAGGTTGATCAAAACCGTATTTCTTTTTTACTACGGCAAGTTGTTCCGCAGTTTCATTTTGACCCAGCATCATTCGCGCAGGATCACCGGGAAGTATTGTAAATAATAGAAAAATTACAGTTACAACCCCAAACAATGTGAGCAAAGCATAACCTAATTTTTGAAGTATGTAGCTTATCAAATCGTCTATTTTATTTGTTCCATAGTACGCGGCTGATAAATAAAGTCATCTCCAAAAAGAATTTTTGCATAATCTTCAATGGTTTCTTCAAAACCAGCTTTCTTTCTTCTTTGGTTAACAGTTTCGGGATTTTCTATAGGCCAAATGAAAGAACCGCGTTCATCATCATAGCTCATTCCTTGAGTGCCGTATATTTGCAGTTTTCCTTCCATCATCAAATAGCGATCTTCCATCATTGCCGCGGAAGTTTTAGGAATTTCGCCAGCTTCAGCAGCTTTTTTAACTAATGGTAAATAAAGCGGAATTTTATCAGGATTATGCTGTAAAACATTCCAAGCTATTAAGCTTGATTCTTCACCAACAACCGATTTGCCGGGATATCCATTATTAAGAAAATACCTTTCAACGAAAACCATATTAACACTATCCAAAACTCGCTGCATTTGAGAAAGATCGCCGCTGTACTCAGCTTCGGATAGTCCCATGCCTTCACCCAATTTTTTTCTTTCTTCCAAAGATTGTGCTTGCATAAGCAAACGGTATTTTTGGTCGAGTACTGCAATACTGTCCAAACGCTGTTTCAATGAAAGGTCCAATTTTGGTTTTGCATTTTCAACCGTAGGAAGTTCCAATTGATCCGCATCATTCCAATGAAGTTTTTGTTTGATGGTTCCGTTATCCAGCTCTAAAATTCCAGGATTACTGCGGACGATGGTTTTCAGTGTAGTTTCATCACAGAAATAAAACTTAAAATTCAATTTATATTCTTCCGTCAAAGCTTCCGTCATTTGTTGTGAAGATGCGGAAAGACCAATCACATTATACCCATTTTTCAATGCTTTATCGGTAATCTCTTTTATTGGAATGTAACCGTCTTTTTCTGTATTTCCTAAGCTATAAGCAATGATAACAACAAGATTTTCCTCGTCCAAAAACTGGGCTGTATAATCCTCTCCATCCCTTTCCATAGTGAAATCGTGGATTGGCGGTGAGTAACCTTCTTGGATCATTTCGGTTTCAGTGCTTATTAATTCACCTTCAACTTGAGGATATTCGCCGTTTGTTGTTATTACTTTTTCTTCACCATTAACGTTGAATTTCCACTTATACTCATAAACTGGAGCAGGAGCATCTTCAGGAACAGCCATGCCGTCTTTAATATTTGCGCCAATTTTATAAGGACGAAAATCTATAATTGGAAGGTGCAACAACACGTAATAAGTTATTCCAAGGCACACCACGAAGGAAGCAAAAATGAGGATGCTCCGTGTTCCCTTGGTAAAAATCGGCTGAATATATTTTCTTCCAAAGAATAGAATTAAAATCAAAACCAATAGCACAATATCTTTACTAAAAGATTCCCAAGGCGTAAGTTTTATCGCATCACCAAAACAGCCGCAATCTGTTACTTTATTAAAATATGCTGAATAAAACGTGAGAAATGTAAAAAAGACAATCATCAATAAAAGACACCAAGAAGTGAACTTTTTTAGATAGCCCAAAAGCAGCGCCACTCCTAATAAAACTTCAAAAATCACAACAAATATTGCAATTAGCAATGCATAAGGAACCAAAAAACCAAGATCCAAAACTTCGGGCGCGAAATAGTCTTTTAGTTTAAATGAAAAACCAACTGGATCGTTCAACTTAATCAATCCACTGATTATAAATAAAACGCCAACAACTATTCGTGATATTCCTACTAATATTTTCATTCCTCTCTTTGTTTAATATTATTCTTTGATTTTTTCTAAATGAATTAGCGCAAACACCGCATAATTAATCATATCCTGATAATTTGCATCAATCCCTTCGGAAACTAAGGTTTTACCACTGTTGTTTTCAATTTGTTTTACACGTAATAATTTCTGAAGAATTAAATCTGTTAAAGAACTTACTCGCATATCGCGCCAAGCTTCGCCGTAATCATGATTTTTATTTAGCATCAACTGTTTGGTTTTGGCTACTTGCTCATCATAAAGTTGGGTGGCTTCTTCTAAGGAAAGATCGGGCTGTTCCACTACGCCTTTATCCAATTGAACCAAAGCCATAATTGAATAATTTACAACTCCAATAAACTCGCTAGTTTCGTCTTCAGCAATTTTTTGTTCTTTATTTTTTTGCAAACCGCGGATGCGTTGTGCTTTTATAAAAATCTGATCGGTTAACGAAGGAAGACGAAGAATACGCCACGCACTTCCATAGTCGTGCATTTTATTGATAAACAGCTCTCTGCATTTTTCAATCTGATCATTGTATTGATTTGAAGTATCCGCCATTAGTGATGTGTAAGATTTTGCGTAAATTTCGCTTAAATAGTTCAAAGTTCAAAGTTGAACGCTTAAAGTTATTCGCCAAAGGGCACATTGACTAAAAGTTTTTGAATTTTGAAAGCTAAAAAGTTTAAAAAATTGCAGACCCTTAATTGCCGCGGCAAACTCATAGACCTATCTGTGCCCAAAGTGATGGGCATTATTAACGTAACGCCCGATTCATTTTATGACGGCGGAAAAACTTTTGCTAAAAAGGATATTTTAAAGCAAGCTGAAAAAATGCTTTCGGAAGGTGCTACATTTTTAGATATTGGTGGCTACAGTTCACGACCAGGTGCAGATGAAATTTCTGAAAAGGAAGAAATAAGAAGAGTTGTTGAAGCCATTAAAAGCATTTTAAAAAAATTTCCCGAAACCATCATATCTATAGATACTTTTCGAAGTGAAGTCGCAAAGAAAGCTGTTGAAGCAGGCGCAGCAATTATAAATGATGTTTCTGGTGGAACACTAGATGCTGAAATGTTCAAGACAGTTGGAAAACTGAACGTACCTTACATACTGATGCATATGCGCGGTACTCCAAAAACAATGACAAAACTGAACGATTACAAAAATGTTACTGTTGATGTTTTAAAAGATTTATCTGAAAAAATTGCACGCGCCCGGGCGGAAGGAATTAATGACATTATTGCAGATCCAGGATTTGGTTTTGCAAAAAAACGCGAACAAAGCTTTCAGTTATTAAACAACCTTGAACTCTTTCAAAATTTAGACGTGCCGATTTTGGTTGGCGTTTCCCGAAAATCTATGATTTATAAAACATTGGAAACTTCTGCAGAAAATGCATTGAACGGAACCACTTCACTCAATACCATTGCACTTTTAAAAGGGGCATCAATCTTAAGAGTACACGACGTAAAAGAAGCCGTGGAATGTGTAAAATTGTTTGAAAACCTAAAATCTTGATCGCAAATCATTAAATTTTTTAAAGTACTTTTACAAAAAACGCACACCTTTGGATTTTCTCGACATACGGATCTTAGATATTGTGGACATCGTGCTGGTGGCTTTCTTACTGTACTATCTCTATAATTTAGTAAAAGGGACAGTGGCAATAAATATTTTGGTGGGAATTATCATAGTTTATGCGATTTTCATCGTTACACAACTTTTAGAAATGGAACTGCTGAGTAAGATTCTCGGTGGTTTTTTAGGGGTGGGAATGTTTGCTTTGATTGTTGTTTTTCAGCAGGAAATTAGAAAATTTCTATTGATGTTGGGTTCTACAAATTTCAATGCTCGCCGACGTTTTTTCAAACAATTTAAAATGATGGGCAGGGATTCAGGACCAAAAACGAATCTTGAAGGAATAATGAGTGCCTGCAAAAAAATGTCTGCTTCAAATACCGGAGCTTTGATTGTACTTCAACGAAACAATAGTCTGGATTTTGTGAAAAACACAGGAGACGAAATGAACCTTGAAGTAAACCAACCCATAATTGAAAGTGTCTTCTTTAAAAACAGTCCGCTGCACGATGGCGCTATGATTATTGAGGAAAACAGAATCACCGCAACCCGCGTAATTTTACCCGTTTCAAACGATCGGAAAATCCCGTTGCGTTTTGGTCTTCGCCACAGGGCAGCCGTTGGAATTACTGAAAAAACAGATGCCGTTTGTTTAGTGGTTTCCGAAGAAAATGGTACAATTTCCTATTTAAAGGATGGTGACTTTGTGCTTTTTGAAAATACGGACGAATTGCTGAAAATCTTAAAAAAGGATTTAAGTTAAATCGCTTCTTCTGCCATAAATTGGACCTCATAAAGATTTCTATAAAAACCATTTTGAAGTTTTAGCAATTCTTTGTGAGTACCTTCTTCCACGATTTTTCCAGCATCCATTACAATAATTTTATCAGCTTTTTTGATAGTTGCCAAACGGTGGGCTATTACTATTGAAGTGCGGCCTTTGGTAATTTTATCTGTAGCCGTTTGAATCATTTCTTCAGAATAGGTGTCTACGGAAGAAGTAGCCTCATCCAGCACTAAAATACTCGGCTTGCTTACATAAGCACGAAGAAAGGCTATTAATTGTCGTTGTCCGGAAGAAAGCATGCTTCCGCGTTCCTTCACATTATAATGATAGCCGCCGGGAAGCGATTCTATAAATTTGTGTACGCCAATTTCCTTAGCCGCAGCAATTACTTCTTCTTCGGAAATATTTGGATTGTTCAAGGTTATGTTGTTCAAAATTGAATCTGCGAAAAGGAATACGTCCTGCAAGACTACAGCAATTTGGTTTCGAAGTGAAGAAAGTTTATACTCCTTTACAGAAATTCCATCAATCATAATTTCACCGCTATTTATTTCATAAAATCGGTTTAAAAGATTGATAATCGTACTTTTACCTGCTCCCGTAGCACCAACTATAGCAATGGTTTCTCCAGGGTTTGCCTCAAATGAAATTCCTTTAATTACCTCTTCGTTTTCATTATAACCAAAATGTACATTTTTGAATTCAATTTCGCCTTTGGTGCTTATGTAATCAACAGTTCCCGTATCTGCAATGTGCGATTTGGTGTCGAGAATTCCAAAAACACGATTAGCTGCCACCATCCCCATTTGAAGCGTATTGAACTTATCTGCTATCTGCCGAAGTGGCCTAAAAAGCATTTCGGCATATTGGATAAATGCTGTAATAATACCGAGTGTAACAACTCCCCCACCAATCACGTTTAAACCTCCATACCAAACCACTAAACCTGTAGCTATGGCCCCCGTCATTTCAGCAATTGGGAAGAAGATGGAGTTATACCAAACAGTTTTGATCCACGCTTTTCGGTGATTTTTATTTATTTCTTGGAAACGTTCATATTCAGTTTTTTCACGGGTAAAAATCTGTACTATTTTCATCCCTGTTATCCGTTCCTGCACGAAGGTATTTAAATTTGCAACTTGGTTCCGAACATCTTCAAAAGCAACTTTCATCGCTTTTTGGAACACGCGTGTAGCGTAGAGAATAAAAGGGAGAACTATAAAAACTATTAACGAGAGCCTCCAGCTTTGCGTAAGCATAAACACTGCAATTACAAGCATTTTAAGTAAATCGCTTATAATCATAAAAAGTCCTTCACTGAAAATACTGGAAATAGTTTCAACGTCATTCACAGCTCGGGTTGTTAACCTTCCAACAGCACTTTTGTCAAAATACTGCATTTTAAAACTCATCATTAACCGAAAGAGTTTTTGGCGCATATCGCGTATTACACTTTGGCCGAGCCAATTTGTATAAAATATAAAGGCAAACTGAAAAATTACTTCAAGTAGCAGTACAACAATCATTAAGATGATGTACTTCATAAACCCTTCGCCATTTTTGGGCACCATAGAATTGTCAATTGCCAATTCTAAAAGATAAGGTCTCAAAACGGCAAGTCCAGACATTATAATTGCCGCAAAAGCAACAAAATAAAACACACCCTGGTAGGGCTTTGTAAAAGCCAACAACCGCTTAAAAAGCTTAAAATCGAATGCGTTTCCTGTAGTTTCTGCCATTATAAATGTATGTTATCGGGATAAACAACTTTTGTTAAATACAATCCATGTGCGGGAGCAGAAGCACCTGCCTCTTCCCTTCTCTTGCTGTCCAATATTTGTTGAAATTCTTCCAACGTTTTTTTTTCGTAACCTATATCCAATAGTGTTCCTACTATTGCGCGTACCATATTTCTTAAAAATCGGTCTGCTGCGATTGTAAAAATAAGGGTATTATTTTGCGTTTCCCAATAAGCTTTTACAATTGTACAATTGTACGTTTTTACGTCCGTTTTTGAGCGCGAGAAGCATTGAAAATCTTTATGATGCAATAGCATTTTAGCCGCTTCGTTCATCAAATCTACATTTGGTTTATTGTTTATTTGAAACGCGAAATTCTGTAAAAAAGGATCTTTTTTAAGTGATATAATGTATTCGTATTCCCTTTGAACGGCATTAAATCTTGCGTGTGCATCGTCTTTTACTTCAAAAATGTTTTTTACTGATATATCCTTTGGAAGAAAAGAATTCAATCTAAAAATCAATTCATCTTTGTCTTGAATTTCATCAAAATCAAAGTGCGCATAAAGTTGTTTTGAATGAACGCCGGCGTCAGTTCTACCAGCACCGGTAATTTTCAGTTTTTTCCGAAGCAAAGTGGAAAGTGTTTCTTCCAACACTTGCTGCACGCTAATCTGTTCGGGTTGGCGCTGCCATCCAAAATAGTTTCCCCCGTTGTAGGCTATTTCTATGAAATATCGCAATAGATTATTTTTTTCAGAATTGACAAAATTACGATTTACTAGCCAGCATTTCCTTTATAAATTTGAAAAACTTAAATACCTTCGCAATCTATCAATTCTGCATATTTTGAAAAAAATTCTCCTACTCAGCGACACTCATAGTTATATTGATGAAAAAATTCTCAAATATGTAAAACTGGCTGATGAAGTTTGGCATGCTGGTGATATTGGCGATCTTTCAGTTACAGACACCATAAAAAAACTGAAACCATTACGTGCTGTTTATGGAAATATAGACAGCACCGAAGCACGCATGGAGTTTCCCCTTCACAATCGTTTTATGTGTGAAGATGTTGACGTCTGGATAACGCATATAGGCGGATATCCCGGAAAGTACAACCCTTCAATCAGGCAGGAAATCTATTCCAATCCTCCAAAGATATTTATTTGTGGACATTCGCATATTCTTAAAGTGATGCCAGACAAAACCACTGGATTGCTTCATATGAATCCAGGGGCTGCTGGTAAGCATGGTTTTCAACAGGTGAGAACAATGCTTCGTTTTGAGATTGATGGCGAAAAAATCCAGAATTTGGAGGTTATTGAATTTCCAAAGTAAATTTTAGTGAAAGGCGAAATGCTTTGAAATTATCAAAAAATCAAAAAACCCCCAAAGGTGGCATCCTTTAGGGGTCTTGCACTAATATACCAAGATTGGTTTATCGTAAACGATCAACAGATTTTACAAGGTCCTCATCCCTTTTTACGGCCTTATTGGCCAGCACTAAAAATACGATAGAAATGATGGGAAAAAGCACCCCAATACCCTTCTCTGAAACAATAGTTTCTCCGGATAATGTTAGCAACCTGTAAACGAAAACTCCCAGTAATATAAAGTTTGATATGATATTTAAACGGTTAAGCACAAATTGTAGCTGTCGTTTTTTGAAACTTAAAATTGAAATAATAGCCAGTGCGATAGAAACGAAAATTAATCCAAAAACCAACGGCTCGTTTCGTTCAATAATTACCAAACCATCATCAGACAGCACAATTGGGAACCACATAAACAGAGCTCCCATAATTATGGCTGAAAATATTAAATAGATAGTTTGAATGCGTTGGATCATTTTCTAAAAATCATTTAGGCAGCAAAAATACGCTATCTTTTTAAAAAAAATAACAGTACTTTTTAATTTATTATTGTATTATTGCATTATCTATTCGTAACCAACTCAACAAAGGTTACTTAGTCTTCGAAAATTTTTTCAACGTACTTACCTTCTCAACAGGAACAAATAGTATCAACTTAAACTACAGTATTTTTTACATGTTTGAAATTTCAGATTTAAAAAACAAAAAGCTACCTGAACTCCAGGAGATAGCAAAAGAACTTGATGTGCCAAAATACCGCACTCAAAAAAAATTGGACTTGGTGTATCAAATTCTTGACTACCAAGCGGCAAATCCTAAGGCCGTAAAAGCAGTCCTTAAATCGGAAGAGCCTTCTTCAGAAGCAAAAAAGTCCGAACCAGCCACTTCCTCTACAAAGGATACGCAGGATAAAGAACAAAAACCTCGTCCAGAAAGGAACGATAATAGAAACAAAAAGCCACAGCCCAAAAAGCCGCATCCGAATAAAAAAAATGATGACGACAAAAAAGGGAGTGACAGCAACAAGTCTGATGACGACAAGCGTTCTAGCAATGACAAAGACGATAAGCGCTCTTCTAGTAATGATAAAGACGACAAACGCTCTAGCAACGATAAAAGAGACGATAAAAGACCGCAACACCAAAAATCAAATTCCAACGATAACGACAACAGACAAAAAAATCAACGGAACGACAATAGCAACTCTGATAATCGCCCTAAGCACCAAAACCATAAACAAAAGGATGGCAATGTGCAGGACAACAGAAGCAACGGAAACAAAGATTCCCGAAATCGTTATCGTGAGCCAGATTATGAATTTGATGGAATAATTGAAAGCGAAGGCGTACTCGATATTATGCAGGATGGCTATGGTTTTTTGCGTTCAAGCGATTACAACTATCTATCTTCTCCAGATGATATTTACGTTTCACAATCTCAAATTCGTCTTTTCGGATTAAAAACCGGTGATACTGTTTTGGGTGAAGTGCGCCCACCAAAAGAAGGTGAAAAATATTTCCCTTTAATTAAGGTGAATAAAATAAATGGTTTAAACCCAAATGTGGTTCGCGACCGTATTTCATTTGAACACTTAACGCCGCTTTTCCCACAAGAAAAATTCAACCTTGCTGATAAGCAGAGTACTATTTCTACGAGAATCATGGATCTTTTTACTCCTATCGGAAAAGGACAACGTGGTATGATTGTTTCGCAACCTAAAACGGGTAAAACCATGTTGCTGAAAGATATTGCAAACGCAATAGCTGCAAACCATCCAGAAGTTTATCAAATTATTCTTTTAATTGACGAACGTCCTGAAGAAGTTACAGATATGCAACGTAACGTTCGTGGCGAAGTGGTTGCTTCAACCTTTGACAAAGAGGCCACCGAACACGTGCGTGTAGCTAACCTTGTTATTGATAAAGCAAAAAGATTAGTAGAATGCGGTCACGATGTGGTAATTCTTTTGGATTCCATTACACGTTTGGCTCGTGCTTATAACACTGTACAGCCTGCAAGTGGTAAAATATTAAGTGGTGGTGTGGATGCAAATGCGCTTCACAAACCAAAACGTTTCTTTGGTGCTGCTCGTAATATAGAAAACGGTGGTTCTTTAACTATCATTGCAACTGCACTTACAGAAACCGGATCTAAAATGGACGAGGTTATTTTTGAAGAATTTAAAGGAACTGGTAATATGGAACTTCAATTGGATAGAAAAATTTCCAACCGAAGAATTTTCCCGGCCATTGACCTTACTTCTTCAAGTACTCGTAGAGATGATTTATTACTTGACGAAAACACTATTCAAAGAATGTGGGTATTGCGTAAATACCTTGCGGACATGAACCCTGTGGAAGCAATGGAATTCATCAACGACCGAATTAAACAGACTCGAAATAACGAAGAGTTCTTGATTTCGATGAACGGATAAGAGAAGTTATTTAAATGTATTATAGACCAGTTGTGGATTCACTTTCGCAACTGGTTTTTTTATGACGTGTAGGCAGTTTTATTATATTAAAACAAGTATACACAGTTCTTCATGCTTAACCCAACTTCTAATTACCCACTAAACTTTCCAGCCCTTTTATGTGAAATTTCCGCATAAAAAAACCCTAGCTAAAAAGCTAGGGTTTTAAATATTTAATATGTTATTACTTATTGCTTAACAACTTTTTGTGTGTAAGTACCAGCAGAAGTTTGAACTTTCAATAGATAAACACCTTGAGAAAGGTTTGATGTATTGATAACTCCATCATTATAAGAAACACCTGTGTCTCTTCCTAATAAATCAAATACAGAAACTTTGTTTACTTCAACAGTTGAAGGAACTTTTAAGTTTAAAGTAGTAGATGTAGGATTTGGATAAACAGCTACTTGAGAAAGAAGATTGCTTCCAGTAGAAAGAATTTCATCATCTCCAAGAACATTCCAAACCAAACCTTGAGTCAATCCTAATGTAGTAAAGTCTGTAGGTGTAGCAGCTCCACAATCTACAGCTTGAATATAAGAAGGGCCTGTTTGACCATCATTATTACATCCAAAACGCATAAAGTTTGTATCAGTACCATCATCAAAAAGAACCAATTCCATAACCATTTCTTCTCCAGCAGGAATAACTGCTGCTAAAGGAAGGTTTATCATAGTAAAAGCATCAGCGTTTGTAGCAAAGTAAACTGCAGTTCCTTGCAACGTTAATGTTCCACCAGGAAAAGAACCAGGAGTTGTAGAGTAAATGTTTGCGAAAATTTCGAAACCAGCAGGGGTTGTAATTGTACCCATTGCAAATTCTACTGCATTCACTTGAAGTCCATTAACAATTCCAAAATCTCCAGCAAGATCAAATGATCTAAAAAGATTATTATCACGGAAACTTGTAGGTGAAGCACAAGCAATCTCTTGACCAACTTCGATAGTTTGAGTATTACTTTGTGTAATAATTACTGGAGCTCTATTTGCATCTTGATTGATAAAGACAGTAGTTCCTGTGCTGCTAGAAGACGATAGCGTCGATTGAGCTTGAATTGACACTGCACTTATAAAAAGTGCGAATAAAAATGTAATTTTTTTCATAATATTTATAATTTTAAAGGTTTATAAGAACAATATTACAAAAAAAAATATAAAGTCTATATATTACAACAACAAATTCTAATCCTTTTTATTTATTTTTTAAATTCATGAAAACTACCTTAATTATCCTGCTTTTGTTTATTTCTCAGACCAAAGCACAACAATTAAATAGCAGTACTATTAAAGATTCGGAATTCAATCAAACATTAACTTACCAAGAAACCATCAACTTCTACTTAAATTTAGAAAAGAAATCTTCCACAATTACCGTTTTTGAAATGGGCCAGACCGATAGCGGCTTCCCACTGCATTTGGTAATTTTTGATCCGCAAAATAAAACTCAAGCGAAAAAGCAACAAGAATTTTCAAAAAACGGCAGAAATTTATTGCTGATAAACAATGGTATTCATCCTGGTGAACCCGATGGAATTGATGCGACAATGCTACTGTTTCGAGATTTTGCTGAAAATAAAATTCCAGCCCCCAAGAATACTATCATTGCAACTATTCCTATTTACAATATTGGTGGTGCTTTAAATAGAAACAGCACCAGCCGAACCAATCAAAATGGCCCTGAGGAATACGGTTTTCGGGGCAATTCAAGAAATTATGATTTGAATCGGGATTTTATAAAATCTGACACAAAAAATGCTCGCGCTTTCGCGGAAATTTTTCATTGGCTCAACCCAGATTTATTTATAGATAATCACGTAAGCAATGGCGCAGATTACCAATATGTACTCACCCATCTTTTTACGCAACACGACAAATTGGGTGGCGAATTAGGGAATTATTTACATACTTCTTTAATGCCACAATTAGAGGATTCGCTTCATCAAAAAAACTGGGATATAACTCCGTATGTAAATGTCTTCAACCAAGTGCCCGAAATAGGTTTTGAACAATTTATGGATTCACCGCGCTATTCCACAGGCTATACCACACTATTCAATACTTTGGGAATGATGGTAGAAACACATATGCTAAAACCTTACAAACAAAGAGTTGAGGGCACTTATCAATTGATGAAAAGTTTTATAAATATCGTAGATTCGGATGCTTCAAAAATAAAAATACTTCGTAAAAATGCTTTAGAAAAATATAAAACAGGAAATTATTACCCTATTTCTTGGGAAGTAGATTCTTCAAAAAACGCAACACTTAAATTTAAAGGTTTTGAAGGAAAAATGATTACGAGCAACATAACTGGCGCAGAACGTTTAAAATATTTCAGAGATAAACCTTTTACAAAAGAGGTGACTTATTACAATTATTTCAAGGCTACTGACTCCGTGTCAATTCCTTCGGCATATATTGTTCCGAAAGGCTATTGGAACGTTATTGAACTTTTAAAATTGAATAATATTGAATTTTCAGAAATTAAAAATGACACCGCTATTTCAGCCGAAGTGTACAGAATAGCAAGTTTTGAAACTGTGAAAAGTCCGTTTGAAGGGCATTATCTTCATTACAAAACGGAAGTGACGAAAAGCAAAGAAAACGTTACGGTGAAAAAAGGTGATATTTTAATTAAAACCCAACAGCCTGGTATTCGTTATCTATTAGAAACGCTGGAACCATCTGCTCGCGATTCATTTTTTAACTGGAATTTTTTCGATGCAATACTTCAGCAAAAAGAAGGCTTTTCACCGTACGTTTGGGAAGATATGGCTGAAAAATTCATAAATGAAAACCCGAAAATCAAAAAAGAGTTTGAAACAAAAAGGCGCAATGAGCCCGAATTTGCAAATAACTGGTATTTACAACTTGATTGGATTCATAAACAATCTCCGTATTACGAAAAATCACACCTCCGTTATCCTATCGTTCGGGTGGGTGGTTAGGTATTCCTTGGGAAAAAGTAATTTTATGTTTTCGTAAGAATCCCGAAGTGCCTTTTGCGATTTTTCAAAATTTTTCCACTTTACTTTTTTAATTCCCTCGGAAGGCTCGGGTATTAGGGGGCCATCATAATCACTGAACATTTCATACCAATACGTGATTTTTAGACGAAACTTATTGTTGCGCGTAAAAACATGATAGGTGGTCATTAAAAATTGACGAATTTCAAGATCCTTTACCCCAGTTTCCTCCACAACTTCACGAATAGCAGCTTGTTCGTGGGTTTCCCCTTTTTCAATTTTCCCTTTTGGAAGATCCCATTTTTTATTTCGGCGGATAAAAAGAATTTCCTTTTTACTGTTATAAACCAAACCTCCCGCAGCTTCCACTACCTTCATCTTTTTGCGTAGAAAGCGTTCCAGCTTTTCAGCATTTTTGTGGTAAAGGTTCACGTAGAGTAGCTCTCCGTTATTTATTTTTTTTACCAACTTTTTAAAACGAGCGTGTTTTAAAGGAATGGTGGTGTAATGCTCCCCAATATTTTTTTCCGTAGAAAGAATAATGGGAATATCTTTTACAAAAACTTTATACATTTGCACAATGATATTAAACAAAGAGACGGCACAAAAAACCGCTGCGTTATTATTGCAAATTAATGCAATAAAATTGCAACCACAAAACCCTTTTACATGGGCATCGGGATGGAAATCTCCAATTTACTGTGATAACCGCATCACACTTTCCTATCCAACAATACGAAATTACATCCGCGAAAACCTTGCAAAACAAATTGAGGAACTTTACGGAAAGCCCGAAATGATTGCTGGAGTGGCCACAGGAGCTATCGGGATGGGTGCTTTAGTTGCAGACTATCTGAACGTTCCCTTTTGCTATGTTCGTCCAGAAGCAAAAGGTCATGGACGTCAAAATAAAATTGAAGGGCATTTAGAGCCAAATACTAGTGTAATTGTTGTTGAAGACCTAATAAGTACCGGTAAAAGCAGTCTATTGGCCGTTGAAGCTTTAAAAGAAGCAAATGCGAATGTGAAAGGAATGTTAGCAATTTTCAGCTACGGTTTTAAAACCGCGGAAGAAAATTTCAAGAATGCCGAAGTTACTTTAAATACCTTGAGCAATTATGAAATGTTGCTGGAAGAAGCGGAGAAATCAAGATATATAAATTCCGAGGAAGCTATTTTACTTAATCAATGGCGTAAAAATCCTGAAACCTGGGGACAATAAAAAAATTAATTTAAAAATTGCAAAATGAAATTAAACAGTAAAAAAGTAACCACTCAAAAATCTGCAGCAGCACTTTGTGATTTTTTGACAGATGTAAAGAATTTTGAAACCTTAATGCCTGAAAACATCAGCAAATTTGAGGTTATCAGAGAAAATGCATTTGTTTTTGCACTAAAGGGAATGCCCGAAATTGCATTGGAAGTAAAAGAAGTTGAAAAGCCAAATAAAGTTGTTTTGGGAGCAATAAGTGATAAAATCCCCTTCTCTTTAACTGGAAATATTCAAGAAATTTCTGAAAATAGTTCAACAGTAGAACTGCTTTTTGAAGGGGAATTCAATACAATGATGGCAATGATGGTGAAGGGGCCAATTTCAAAATTTATTGATACCCTTGCCTCAAATTTGGAACAAGTTTAAGTTCAATAAATTAGTTTCATCTCTTTCAATTGGAATTTTTGTAACGGATCATTTTCAGTTTCCACTAAAAGTTCGCCAATATTAGAAACTCCTTTTATAATTCCGTTAAAACGTGAACCATCCGGAGTTTCAAAAACCGAAACTATATCTTTTCTGAATAAACTGTTTTCATAAAGCTGCTTCATATCTAAAAAATCTTCTGCTGAAATATTTTTTAGATTTTTGGAAATGCTTTTCAAAACTTTATGAAAAACTTCTTCCAACTGAAATGTTTTACCAGTTTCAAGTTTTAAGGAACTAGCTTGTGGCAAATTTGGAAATTCTGATTCGTTTACATTAATTCCAATACCAATTATTGAGTATTTCACAAAACTACCTTCCAATACGTTTTCAATTAAAATACCGCCAATTTTTCGATTTGCTGACAATATGTCGTTTGGCCACTTAATTGCCATTTTAGGTATATTTATATTTTTAAGCGCATTAGCAATAGCCACAGAAACGGCCATAGAAATCATAAATTGTTGCTCTATCTGAAGCTCCTCAAAAGTCTTAAACATACTGAATGTAAGGCTTTGCCCTTCCCTTGACAGCCACCCGCTACCCATTTGCCCGCGACCAGAAAGTTGACTCTTTGCTAGGACAACTGTTTCGTCCTGCAGCAGAGTTTCTTTTGCCAATTGCTTTAAGTAAGTATTGGTAGAATCGATGGCATTAAGTTTGATTATCTTCAAAACGATAATTATGTTTAGTATTACGCTTTTATGGCGCTTCAAGAAACAAAAAAGTAATAACTTTGCGAAAAAGAAAAGAAAAATAATTAATGCAGAAAAAACAAGCAGGAACAGATCAGCTTATTACCCAAATAATACGAGGGATTGAAGAAGTAAAAGGGAAAGATATAGAAATTCTTGACCTCCGAGATATAGAAAATACCGTTTGTGACTATTTTATAATCTGCAATGGTACCTCAAACACACAGGTTAATGCCATTGTGAACTCCATCCAAAAATCAGTAAGCAAAGCTTTAAAAGAAAAGCCCTGGCATGTCGAAGGAAGCGACAACTCGGAGTGGATACTTATGGATTACGTTGATATAGTAGTACACGTTTTTCAAAAGCATATTCGCGAGTTTTATGATATTGAGGGGCTTTGGGGTGATGCAAAATCGGTTAAAATAGAAACAACAAACTAAAAAGAATTTGCCATATGGCTGAAGAAAATAAGAATAAAAAGAACGATTCAAAAAAGCCTAAGTCCAGTTATTATTGGATTTATATAGCCATAGCACTTTTATTTGTGGGTATAAACATTTTTGGCGGCGGTAGCTGGTCCCAACCAGCAAAAATCAATCAAGCAAAATTTGAGGAGTTTTTGAGAAATGGTGACGTTGAAAAAGTTGACGTTATTAATAAAAAAATTGCGAAAGTTTATCTTACAGAAGATGCCAAGGCAAAGGAAATCCATTCCAAAAAAGATAATGCCCCTTCTTTTTTATCACCTGGGCCAAATGACCCAAACTATCAATTTGAATTTGGCGATCTACAATTGTTTCAAAAAGATTTCCAAGATATTAAAACTCAAAACAATTTACCAGCAAACTTAAACTTTGATACAGAGAATAATGTTTGGGGCGATATTTTAATGGGCATCTTGCCATTTGTTATCATCATTGGTATTTGGATCTTTATAATGCGAAGAATGTCTTCAGGTGCCGGAGGTGGCGCTGGTGGGCAACTTTTTAATATTGGAAAATCTAAAGCGAAGCTTTTTGATGAAAAAACAGATGTTAAAACTTCTTTTAAAGATGTTGCAGGTTTAGAAGGCGCTAAAGAAGAAGTGCAAGAAATTGTAGATTTCTTAAAACAACCTGAAAAATATACTTCCTTAGGAGGTAAAATTCCTAAAGGAGCATTATTAGTAGGACCTCCGGGAACTGGTAAAACGCTTTTGGCAAAAGCTGTTGCAGGTGAAGCAAAAGTTCCATTTTTCTCGCTTTCAGGTTCAGATTTTGTTGAAATGTTTGTTGGTGTTGGAGCTTCACGTGTTCGTGATCTTTTCAAACAAGCAAAAGACAAATCGCCAGCAATTATTTTTATTGATGAAATAGATGCTATTGGACGTGCTCGTGGAAAAAACAACTTTTCCGGAAGTAACGACGAGCGTGAAAACACATTAAATCAGCTTTTAACTGAAATGGATGGCTTCGGCACCAATACAAACGTTATTGTTATTGCCGCCACAAACCGTGCAGACGTATTAGACAAAGCATTAATGCGTGCCGGTCGTTTTGACAGGCAGATATATGTTGACCTTCCAGACGTTCGTGAACGTAAAGAAATTTTTGAAGTTCACTTACGCCCTATTAAAAAAGATGATAATTTAGATACTGATTTTCTTTCAAAACAAACCCCAGGCTTCTCTGGTGCAGATATAGCCAATGTTTGTAACGAAGCTGCATTAATTGCTGCAAGAAATGGAAAGAAATCTGTTGGTAAGCAAGATTTCTTGGATGCCGTTGATAGAATAGTTGGCGGACTTGAAAAGAAAAATAAGATAATGACAATGGACGAAAAACGTGCTATTGCATATCATGAAGCTGGCCACGCTACAGTGAGCTGGATGCTTGAACACGCTGCGCCATTGGTGAAAGTTACTATTGTTCCCCGAGGACAATCTTTAGGTGCCGCTTGGTATTTACCTGAAGAAAGATTGATTATTCACCCAGAACAAATGTTGGACGAGATGTGCGCTGCACTTGGTGGCCGTGCTGCTGAAAAAGTAATTTTCAATCGTATTTCTACGGGAGCTTTGAGTGATTTGGAAAAAGTGACAAAACAGGCCCGCGCAATGGTTACTATTTATGGTCTAAATGATAAAATTGGAAACATTACTTATTACGATAGCAGCGGACAGTCTGAATATAACTTCTCTAAGCCATACAGTGAAAAAACAGCGGAATTGATAGATAAAGAAATTTCCGCATTAATAGAAAGTCAGTACGAACGTGCTATTAAACTTTTAGAAGACAATAAAGATAAATTGACCGAACTCGCGAATGTGCTTCTTGAAAAAGAAGTTATCTTTAAGGATAATCTCCAGAAAATATTTGGTGACCGTCCTTTTGAAATTCCCGAAGAAGCTACAAGAACGGCAACAACATAAAGTTGCCGTTTATTTAGATTTGTTCTGAAACTTTGATATTAGGTAACAACACTTCAATATAGATTTTATATATTTGAAGTTCAACGTAATTATAAACTCCTCAATGAATTATAATGAGTCTATTTAAAAGGCTTCTAAACCCTAAATATAAATCGGAAGAGAAGGCCAAGCGCGCCGACAAAGCCGACCATAGCAGTTATTACCCAGAACAGAAACTTCCTATTGACGAAAAGTTCACCTATAATTTCAAAAATAACGGAGGTAAATTCATTTACTGTGAAAATTGGGAAGAGATATTGGAAAGTTTTGACAATATAATGCTAGAAAATGATTGGTATGAACAGGATGTCTTCTGCGTTAATGAAATGCTTTCCAAAAAATTTGATGGTTTTAACCTTAGTTTCGTGAAAAATGCGGATTCAAAATTTTTCCTCTCTACCTGCGAATCATTGGTTTCTAATAATGGCTCCGTCTTGCTTTCCTCAAACCAAATAAAGGAAAAGAAACTAAAAGAACTGCCATCAAACTTTATCATTTTTGCAACTACTAGTCAAATTGTTGATACCATTAGTGAAGGTTTACGGACAATTAAAAACCAAAGTTCAGGTTATATCCCAAGTAACATTACTACTATTCAAGACTTTGAAACTGAAAAAGAAAAGGATTTTATGAGTTATGGAAGTAGCACAAAAAACCTATATTTGTTGCTACTGGAAGACTTATAATATGAAGGAAATTCTCGTACGGACCCTTTCGGGCGTATTATACATTTCGATCATCATTTTTGCAATGTTCACGTCGCGTGAATGGTTTATGGGGCTCTTTTTTGTACTTGCTGTTATCACTTTAAGCGAATACTTAAAACTAGTACACCTTACCAGTTATCTAGCCTACTTTCTACTTGCTGCTGCTTTTTACTTTTTGAGCTACAACGTTTTTGACGATAATGCAGTTTATCTTTTTTTAATTTTAAGTGGTTTTGTAAACCTTTATCTTTTAAAAGATGTACTCTGGACCAGTAAAATTCCGATGTTTGAAAAGAAAAAATATGTTACTGTAATATTGTATATTATAAGTGGTTTCGTGTTTCTTACCCTAATACCCATAATGAATATTGACGGTAGGTTTATGCCAGAAATAATCGTGGCGGTTTTTATATTGGTTTGGAGCAACGATACGTTTGCTTACCTCATCGGTAAAAACTTTGGAAAACATAAGCTCCTAGAGCGCATTTCACCCAAAAAGACTATTGAAGGTTTTGTAGGTGGCATGCTGGGTGCTCTTTTGGCAGGATTCGTTATCTTTAAAGTGTTGGAAAACTATCGGCCAATGGATGCTGTAAAGTATCCATTGTGGGTTTGGATTGTAATGGCTATTATCGTTGCTATTTTTGGAACGATTGGAGATTTAATACAGTCCAAATTTAAAAGACAGGCAGGTGTTAAAGATAGCGGGATTATTATGCCGGGTCACGGTGGATTGTATGATAGGTTAGATAGCATTATTTACGCCAGCCCTTTTGTTTATGCGTTTTTATTAATTGTTGACAATGTTTCATAGAGAAGGTTTTAAAATTATTTTTGTAGCACTGGTAATTGTTATCGGGCTTAGCCTTTTGGCAAATGTTTTTGTGGGAGATCCAACCATTCGCGGTGGAGTAATTATTTCTTTGATAATAATTTTGCTGCTGGTTTTACAGTTCTTCAGAAATCCTAAGCGCAACTTTTTGGTTCATCCAGATTATATTCTTTCTTCCGTTGACGGCAAAGTAGTGGTTATTGAAGAAGTTTTTGAAAAGGAATATTTCAATGATAAAAGATTACAGGTTTCTGTCTTTATGAGCCCTATTAATGTGCACGTAACGCGCTACCCAGTGGGCGGAGAGGTGGTTTATAGCAAATATCATCCAGGAAAATATTTGGTTGCCTGGCATCCAAAATCTTCCGAAGAAAACGAACGCACAACAGTTGTTGTAAAAAATGAAATATTCGGAGATGTTTTATTTAGACAGATTGCCGGGGCCATGGCAAAGCGAATTGTAAATTATGCCGAAATTAATCAAGAAGTTGAGCAGGCAGCAGACAGTGGTTTTATAAAATTTGGATCTCGTGTAGATATCTATCTTCCGCTAGATGCTAAAATAAAAGTAACCCTTAACCAAAAAGTTAAGGGAGGTATCTCAATAATCGCTGAAAAATAATGACTTCCAAAGAGCTCGATATAGCCTTTAAAAATGCAGTAAAAAGCATTAACGACCATAAAGAACCTTTTCCTGCAGATGTTTTATTGCGTTTATATGCTTATTACAAACGAGCCAGTAATGATGATGATACACCCACGGGCGGGAAGCCGCATATTTCTGCTTTTAAAACCAATGCGCTTTTCCAAACGCGTGGTTTAACATGTGATGAGGCTAAAAAGCTTTACATAGAAGCGGTAACCCAATATTTTTTATACAGAAAATGAACTAATTCTGTTGCTGCTTATTAAATTTTATTTCGTACTCCTCGATAGCTTCTCGAATTTTATCAACGTTTTCTGATGCGCGCTCGTGAGCGTCTTCCATTGCTTTCTCTAAGTCTTTATCTGGGTGCTGGAAAAGATCTGTGATTACATGATTAATTTTGTCAATAATACTTTTTTGACTGTTTTTGATATCTTCCAGTTTGTGAAGCATTGCTTCCATTTCATTATACTTTGATTGATCCATAACAAGTTTAATTTTTGAACAAGTTACGGGCAAAACATTTCAAAAATTATAAATTAACCTTGTTTTAGAATAAATTAAGAATTTTTAACTGCTTTTAATTTAAAAGACCTGTCAGATTTTAAAATCTAACAGGTCCGTAATACAGTAAAAAATATTATTTCAATCCTTGAAGACTAGCTTTCAAAGTTTCAATCTTCGCCAAAGCATCAGCTTCTTTTTGTTTTTCTAAAGCTACAACTTGTTCGGGGGCACCACTTACGAAACGTTCATTTTTTAATTTCCCTTGAACACTTCTTAAGAAACCTTCGGTGTATTTTAATTCTTCGGAAAGCTTTGCAATTTCTTCTTCTACGTTTATAGCACCAGCAATTGGAATAAAATATTCGTTACTCTTTACGCGGAATGTGAGGGCGCCATCCAATTTTTCTGAAATGTAATTCAACGCTGAAACATTGCCGAGTTTTGAAATTACCGCATCAAATTCTTTTGAAGCATTGTCGTTATTCAATACAGAAAGAGAAATGGTATCTTTAAAAGAAATGTTCTTTTCTTTGCGAATTGTTCTGATTCCAGAGATTACCTCAGAAGCGAATTCAAAGTCTTTAATAATTTTTTCGTCAAAAGATTCCATTTTTGGCCATTCAGCAATTATCAAGGCTTCGGAAATATCACGTTGTGTGATGTGTTGCCAAATTTCCTCAGAAATAAAGGGAACGAAAGGGTGTAATACTTTTAAATTATCTTCTAATACAGAGATTACTTCCAAATAGGTTTTTTCTGAAATCTTTTCGCCGAAAGGTGGTTTTACCATTTCTAAAAGCCAAGAACAGAAATCATCCCACACCAACTTATAGGTTGACATTAAAGCGTCGCTTATACGGTATTTGCTGTAATGATCTTCAATTTCAGCTAGGTTTTTTTGGAACTTACTTCGGTACCATTGCAGAGCGATTATATCACTTTGTGACTGCTCTTTTTCTAGGTCAACTTCCCAACCATCAATTAAACGATAGGCGTTCCAGATTTTGTTTACGAAGCCACTCCCCTGTTTGCAGAGGTCTTCATCGAACATTAAATCGTTTCCTGCAGGTGAGCTTAAAAGCATTCCTACACGTACACCATCGGCGCCGTAAACGTTCATTAAATCTATAGGATCAGGAGAGTTTCCTAAAGATTTACTCATCTTTCTACGTTGTTTATCACGTACGATTCCCGTTAAGTAAACATTTGTGAACGGTTTTTCGTTTCGGTATTCGTATCCAGCAATAATCATTCTTGCTACCCAGAAAAATAATATTTCGGGGGCCGTAACGAGATCGTTAGTTGGGTAATAATAATTAATTTCTTTGTTGTCTGGCTCTAAGATTCCATTGAAAACGCTAATGGGCCATAACCATGAAGAGAACCAAGTGTCCAAGGCATCTGGGTCTTGTTTTAGGCTTGCGGTGGTTAGTTGTTGGTTGCTGGTTTTTTCTTTTGCAAGTTGAAGTGCTTCCTCAATATTTTCAGCAACTACGAAATCCTCTTTTCCATCACCATAGAAATACGCTGGGATTTGTTGTCCCCACCAAAGTTGGCGGGAAATGTTCCAATCGCGCACGTTTTCCATCCAGTGGCGGTATGTATTTATGAATTTTTCTGGGAAAAGATGCACCTCTTTTTCAAGCACGGCATCTAAAGCAGGCTGTGCAAGGTCTTTCATTTTAAGGAACCATTGATCGCTGAGTTTTGGCTCTATTACTGCACCAGTACGCTCGCTTGTACCAACTTTGTGCATATGGGTTTCAATTTTTGAAACCACGCCCATTTCTTCAAGCTCTTTTACTATTCCCTTACGAACCACGAAACGGTCTTTGCCTTCGTAATGAAGGCCAAAACTGTTCAAGGTTCCGTTGTCATTCAGGATATCTATGATTTTAAGATTGTGCTTGTCGCCCAGCATCTTGTCGTTTTCATCGTGTGCGGGAGTTACTTTTAGACATCCCGTCCCGAATTCAATATCAACATATTCATCCTCAATGATAGGTATTACACGATTGCAAACTGGAACAATGGCTTTTTTTCCGCGAAGATGTGCAAAACGTTCATCATTTGGGTTTATACATATTGCTGTATCTCCCAAAATGGTTTCGGGACGTGTGGTAGCGATTGTTAATGTTTCATCACTACCTTCAATTTTATAATTTAGGTAATAGAGATTACCTTGTTTTTCTTCATAGATCACCTCTTCATCAGAAAGCGTGGTCTTTGCCTGGGGATCCCAATTGACCATGCGATAACCGCGATAAATGTTTCCTTTTCGGTACAAATCCACAAAAACCTTTATAACGGAGGCTGACATATCTTCATCCATGGTGAATTTGGTTCGTTCCCAATCGCAGGAAGCTCCAAGTTTCTTCAACTGTTCTAGAATAATTCCACCGTGTTTATGTGTCCATTCCCAAGCGTGTTCTAAAAACTCTTCGCGGGAAAGGTTCGCTTTATTAATTCCTTCGACTTTTAATTTTGAAACAACTTTTGCTTCAGTTGCAATAGAAGCATGATCGGTACCCGGCACCCAGCAAGCGTTAAAGCCCTGTAAACGTGCGCGACGAATTAAAACATCTTGTAAAGTATTGTTGAGCATGTGGCCCATATGCAAAACTCCCGTAACGTTTGGCGGTGGAATGACGATGGTGTATGGCGTTCTTTCATCAACTTCTGAGTGGAAATATTTATTTTCCATCCAGTAGCTATACCACTTATTCTCAATCTCTTTTGCATTATATTTTGCTTCTAAAGCCATACTTTGGTCTGGTATTTGTGTAATGAGTTGCAAAAGTAATTATAACTAAAGGATAATAAAAGTGAATAAGTTATTTTGCTCGTTGTTCAAAAGTTATATACTTTAGCAATATTAAAAACACAAAATCATGAAAAAATTAGCTCTTATGGCTCTTGTTGCCTTTATCGGTTTTGCCGCTCAGGCGCAACAAGCAAAAATCAGTTTCAAGGACGACACCGTTGATTACGGTACTATTGCAAAAGGTAGTGATGGCGTTCGTGTATTTGAATTCACTAACACAGGAGATGCTCCCCTTATTATTAGTGATGTAAAATCTAGTTGTGGCTGTACTGTCCCGAAAAAACCGGACGGTCCCATTGCACCTGGCGCTAGCAGCACTATTCAAGTTAAGTATGATACAAACCGTGTCGGTCCAATCAGAAAAACAGTTACCGTTTATTCTAATGCCAGCGAACCTATGTTGGCCTTAAAAATAAAAGGTGAAGTAATGAACGACACTTCTAGCGTGCTGGAAAAAAGCTAAAAACTTTACATTAAATAAAAAACGGCTGAAAGCAAATTGCTTTCAGCCGTTTTTTTTTAAAATACACTTTTGAGAAAAAATTTTACTTTATTGAAATAAGCCCCTCTTTTTAATTCCATCGAAATTCTTTTTCCTTCATCAGTTGAAAACATTTTTATCAGCTCATAGAGTTTATATTCGTAACACGGTTTTCCGTTGATCGTTATAACCTCATCACCTTTTTGAACTCCTGCCAAAGCAGCTGGAGATCCTTCACGAACATCTGCAACAATATATTTTGGCACTAATGAAAAATGAAGCTCAGTAGTTACTGAAATACTGTTCATTGTTAAGCTTTCACTTGGATTTCCCCTATTTGAATTTACACTAGCCTGTTTCTCTTCTTTTACAAGTTCCATCCCTTCATGTTCTAAAGTAATTCCGCTCATATTATAATTGAAGGGGTCTTTAAAAGTATGATTTTTCTTTAAGCGAATTTTTTTGTTCCTATAATCAAAAGTTATGGTGAATCTACTCAAAAAACCACCGCCCAAACTACCGTCGCGATCTTCATAATAGCGAGCTTTCATTATTGCATCCTCTTCGGGGAAGGATGTGTTCACTTCTTTTAAATGGTAATCTCCAATGATAATCTCGGGAACTCTTGCACGCTTTCCAAAAATATTCCCACTAAGGCCAAGACCCAAAAAATCTTCATAATAATTACTGGGCGATTCTATAATAAAATCATGGTCTTCAAAAAGCCACATTACATCACTGGAGCCAGAATCAACCAGAAGCGTAACCTCATACTGATTGTTTTCAGAAGCAATCTTTAAGGAAATATAGGGTTTGCTTCCAACAAAATTTAATGGTAATTCTTCACATTTTTTACACGCTTTTAATGGATATTTTATAGGATCATAAATCGTTATTATTTCTGCAGAGTAATTAATTTTAACAATAAAATTCTGAAAAAATTCATTACCCAATATACCATGGATTGGAATGCCCATTCTTGGCGAAAAATTAAGCGTGCTGTCAAAAATTATGAAGAGAGCGTGATCGCTATCAACTGCATTACCCAAACGGATTTTATTGTTCAAGCTCTTCAATGCTTCTACGGAGCCTCCAGAACCAAGACCTTGAAGAAGTACAGGCGAGGTATTGCGTAGCTGAAGACTATCCGCCTCTTCCAAACTGAAAAGTATCGTAGACTTTACACCCGTATCTAAAATAAAAGAAAGCGGAGTTCCATTAATTTCCACTTCAACTATTGGTAAATTGTTCACTAACCGAAAAGGAATTCGATCCTTATTTTTATTGTTCTGGAGCAAAAAACCAGATTGTGCAATAAGAGAAATCGAAAAGCAAAAAAAGAAGCAATAAAAGAGCTGTTTTCGCAAAGTTTTCAAAATTATTATGAATTCAATTGAAGATATAAAAAAAAGCTTAATGTTGTTATCACCAAGAAGGATTTATAAAATATATTTTGCAACTTTGCCACAAACAAATTCACTATGCCTTCAGTTTCAAACAAAGGGAAAAACATGCCGGAATCACCTATCCGCAAACTGGTTCCCTACGCCGAAAAAGCCTATAAAGCAAATAAGACCGTTTATCACTTAAACATTGGTCAACCTGATATTAAATCGCCAGAAATTGCGATGGATGCAGTGGCAAACCATAATTTAGAGATTTTGGCGTATACACGCTCTGAGGGCTCTCAAGAGTATCGCGAAAAAATAGCAGGCTATTATCATAAAAATAATATTCCTGTTGAAGCAAATGACATTATCGTTACCACTGGCGGTAGCGAAGCTCTTTTGTTTGCAATGGGAAGTATTGCAGATGAAGATGACGAAATAATTATTCCCGAACCATTTTATGCAAATTACAACGGCTTTGCTACTGCTTCAGGGATAAAGATTGTTCCTGTTATTTCAAAGATTGAAGATAATTTTGCCTTGCCTCCTATTTCAGAATTTGAAAAACTGATTACCCCAAAAACCAAGGCTATCCTTATTTGTAACCCCGGAAATCCTACTGGATACCTGTATTCAAAAGAAGAAATTCAAACCTTGGCTGCAATCGTAAAAAAACACGATTTGTTTTTAGTAGCAGATGAAGTATATCGCGAATTTACGTATGATGGTTATGAGCATTATTCAATTCTTGAAGAAGAAAGCTTAGCTGATTACGGAATTATAATCGATTCAGTTTCCAAAAGATATAGTATGTGTGGCGCACGCATTGGCTGTTTGGTTTCAAAAAACAAACAGGTAATTGCTACCGCCTTAAAATTTGCTCAGGCTCGATTAAGCCCTCCAACATTTGCTCAGATTGCGAGTGAAGCGGCCTTACAAACTCCACAAAGTTATTTTGACGAAGTAATTGTTGAATACCAAGACAGGAGAAATACGCTAGTAGCTGCTTTAAAAGCCATTCCTGGCGTTCAAGTAGGTGAGCCAAAAGGTGCGTTTTATTGCATAGTTCAACTTCCCATAAAAAACAGTGATGCATTTGCACAGTGGCTTTTGGAAGATTTTGATGATAACGGCGAAACCATTATGGTTGCTCCTGCAGCTGGATTTTATTCCAGTCCCGGAATGGGTTTAAATCAAGTTCGCATTGCTTATGTTTTGAAAAAAGAAAGCCTTGTTCGGGCAGTTGAAATTCTAAAAATTGCGCTTCAAAAATATAAGGATTGATGCGAATTGAAGAAAACAAATCGCTTAAAAATTACAATACTTTTGGAATAGCCAGCAATGCCCGTTATTTTGTTTCTGTCAATACAATTGAAGAACTAAAACAAGCTCTTTCCGAAAAACTTTCCGAAGATCTTTTTATTCTTGGCGGCGGCAGCAATATGTTGCTGACAGGTGATTTGAGTACTTTTGTACTTCACATAAATTTAAAGGGAATTGAAATCCTGCAAGAAACCGAAACCGAAGTTTTAGTAAAAGCAATGGCTGGTGAAAACTGGCACGAGTTTGTTCAATATTGTATCGCGAAGGATTTTGGCGGTTTGGAAAACCTTTCACTTATACCAGGAAACGTTGGTACGGGACCCATTCAAAATATTGGCGCATATGGCGTGGAACTGAAAGACACCTTTTACAGTTGCAATACAGTGGAAATTGAAACTTTAAAAGAGCGGGAGTTCACAAAAACCGATTGTGCTTTTGACTACAGAAACTCCATCTTCAAAAATGAAGCAAAAGGGAAATACATCATTACAAGCGTCAACTTCAGACTGACTAAAAAAGATCACAAGACCAGAATTTCCTATGGGGATATTCAGAAGAATTTAGCTGAAAAGAATATTGAAACTCCAACAATTAAAGATATTTCCGAAGCAGTGATTGCCATTCGCCAGTCAAAACTTCCCGATCCGAAAGTGTTGGGAAACAGCGGTAGCTTCTTTAAAAATCCAGTGGTTGATTCAGAAACATTTCAGAATTTCCGAAGAAATTTTCCCGAAGCTCCATTTTTTGAAGTTTCTCCTACAGAATTTAAAATTCCAGCTGGTTGGTTAATTGAAAAAGCTGGTTTTAAAGGACAGCGTTTTGGAGATGCGGGCGTTCACAAAAATCAAGCGTTGGTTTTAGTTAATTACGGTAACGCAACAGGCAAAGAAATTTGGCAACTTGCAATGGACATCCAAAAAAAGGTAAAGGAAATAACTGGAATTTATATTGAACCCGAGGTGAACGTTTTTTAGTTCGCGTTCATCACTCCATCTACAACAAAAACCACTCCGTTTGATCCCAAAATATCTTCTTTCACGATACTAACTTTTCCGCCTTTTGCGTCAGAAATTGAAATATTATCACCAGCTCTGGAAGCTGTTAAAGTAATACCTCCAAGTGTTTTCAACTTCACTTTCCCGTTTTTATCAATAGCTTTCAGCAAATTCTCTTTATCCATTGTTCCCTCAACAATGTGAGATTTCACCATTTCTTCAAGTTTTGCTATATTTTCAGGAGTTGCATAAAACTTTTTCTGTTTAACAGTTAAAGATTCAATTGCAGCATTGGATGGAGCAAATACAGTATAAGACCCTTTTCCCGTAGAAAGCATATCTGCCAACTTTGCTGTTACAATGTAGCTCGCGTACTTTTTAAGTTCTGGAGTAGTCATAACTCGAGACATTACACTATTTATTTCTTCTATATCTGCTGCGGTCAAATCCCTCTTCTCAGCTCTTTTCACTACTGCCTTTTCAGCGACTTCCACATTGGCGTTTTCCATTTTCTCTGTTTTTGCTTCATTTTTACAAGAAACAATTAAAAATGTGAATGTTGAAATCAGTAAAAAAGTAGATAGTTTTTGCATCGTTAAAATATTTAAAATCGGGGCTAAAAATACTTAAAATACATGCACAACAATAAGAAAGATCGTATTTTTGCACTTTAAAACATAAAGATGAAACTTTTACTTATAACATTAGTATTATTGCTGCTTAGTGTCGCTGGAATTGCCATTAAACTCTGGGCAAAGAAAGACGGAAAATTTGCTGGAACCTGCGCTAGTCAAAGTCCTTTTTTGAATAAAGAAGGTCAAGCTTGTGGTTTTTGCGGAAAAACACCGGACCAGTTTGATACATGTAGCGGCGAAAATTCTAACTCGGAAGCCTCAAATTCCAAATAGCAAATCTAAAATCTACAATAGTAATTGCTTATGGTGCTACTTTACATTTTCGGCGCAGTCGCGTTGATTAATTGTGTTTATTATATTCTCTTTTCGAAATTTTCATTTTTAAAACCTTCAGAAAAAATAATTTCGGAAAAATATCCCGTTTCACTTATTATCTGTGCTAAAAATGAAGCGGAAAATCTCCAAAAACACATTCCGCTTTGGCAAAAACAGAACTATCCAAACTATGAACTTATCCTCATTAACGATGCTTCTGCTGATGAGACACTGGAAGTAATTGAATCTTTCGCCGAAAATGATCCAAGAATACAAGTTGTAAACGTAAAGAACAACGAAGCTTTTTGGGGAAATAAAAAATACGCTTTAACTTTAGGTATTAAACGCTCAAAAAATACACGACTTCTTTTTACAGATGCAGACTGCTACCCAGCATCAAATGAATGGCTGGCAACCATGGCATCTAATTTTTCAGATGAAAAACAACTTATTTTGGGCTATGGCGCTTATGAAAAACAACCCGGTTTCTTAAATAAAATTATCCGGTTTGAAACATTGATGACTGCTGTGCAGTATTTTTCGTATGCTAAAGCAGGTAATCCTTATATGGGCGTGGGTCGTAATTTAGCCTACACAAGCAATCTTTATTATGAAAATAAAGGTTTTATGAGCCACATAAAAATCCCTTCGGGGGATGACGATCTTTTTGTGAACGAAGCCGCAACCTCAGGAAACACCGAAATCTGTATTGACCCGGAAGGATTTACGTATTCGCTTCCAAAAACGAAAAAGAAGAAATGGCTCCTTCAGAAAAAAAGACATTATTCCACTGCTAAACTTTACAAACCCAAACACCGCTTTATGTTGGGTGTTTATTATATTTTTAATTTTCTTTTTTGGCTGCTCGCTGCTATAATTTTATTCACCAATGTTTGGATTTTTGGACTCGGCATTATTTTTATAAGAATTCTATTTCAATATATAATTATTGGTAATGCGGCGAAAAAACTAAAAGAAGCAGACTTGGTCCCGCTGATTCCTTTTTATGAATTGTTTTTAATCTTCACACAATTAAGTATCTTTATTTCCAACAGCGGCGAAAAAAACTCGCAATGGAAATAACTTCAGAAGAAATAGTGTTTCATATACAAAAGGCAAAAAAAGGAAAGCAGGACGCTTTCAAATTTTTGCTCGATTATTATTGGAATGAGGTTTACGGGTTTCAGGTGAAAAGGGTTCGAAACGAACTTGAAGCTGAAGATATAACCATTGAAGCTTTCGCGAAAGCATTTGACAAGATAGAGACTTTTGATGAAAACTATACTTTTTCTACATGGCTCATCGCTATTTCAAAAAATATCCAAATAGACAAAACCCGAAAAAAAAATGCTTCTATTTATATTAATACTACCGACACTTCCAACGAACAGGTTCAAAAAATTGTAGACCACTCTCCCACACCGGAAGATAAACTGATAACCGAACAAAATTTGGCAGAATTGCTACAATACATAAAACAGTTAAAACCACATTATCAAGAAGTAATAAACCTTCGGTATTTTCAAGAAATGAGCTATAACGACATTTCTGAAACGCTGGAAGAACCTTTAAACAACGTAAAAGTAAGGTTGCTTAGGGCGCGAAAACTGCTTGCCGAAATTATTACGCAGAAAGGTTAGGCTTACGGAAACTACTCCTAAATTTTGTATTACCTATTTCTGCTTTTCATTTCGTATTTTTTATTTTCCACCTCGTATTTCCTATTTTGTATTCCATATTTCGTATTTGGTTTTCGTACTTTTGTTTCCCTTATGAGCACAGAAACATTGGAACTTCAAAAACCCCAACCAAAACCAAAATGGTTACGCGTTAAGCTTCCCACGGGAAAAAAATACACTGAACTGCGCAGCTTGGTGGACAAATACAAATTGAACACTATCTGTACCTCTGGCAGTTGCCCAAATATGGGCGAATGCTGGGGCGAAGGAACGGCAACTTTTATGATTTTAGGAAACATATGCACCCGTTCCTGCGGCTTTTGCGGCGTTAAAACTGGACGGCCCGAAACTGTGGATTGGGACGAACCCGAAAAAGTTGCGCGCTCCATTAAAATAATGAAAATTAAACACGCGGTTGTAACTTCTGTTGACCGTGACGACTTAAAAGATATGGGTTCCATCATTTGGGCAGAAACCGTAAAGGCTATCCGCAGGATGAACCCAGAAACTACTTTGGAAACTTTGATTCCAGATTTTCAGGGAAACACCAGAAATATAGATCGAATAATTGCGGTAAAACCTGAAGTAGTAAGCCACAATATGGAAACCGTGAAACGCCTAACGCGGGAAGTGCGAATACAAGCAAAATACGAACGCAGTCTTGAAGTTCTAAATTATTTAAAACAAGCTGGAATGCCCCGTACCAAAAGTGGCATTATGCTCGGACTGGGAGAACTAGAAGAAGAGGTTTTACAAACCATGGAAGATTTAAGAAACGTTGGTTTGGATATCTTGACCATTGGTCAATATCTACAGCCTTCCAAAAAACATCTTCCTGTAAAAGAATTTATTACTCCTGAACAGTTTAAAAAATATGAAACTTTAGGCTTAGAAATGGGCTTCCGCCACGTGGAAAGTGGTGCTTTGGTGCGTTCATCGTATAAAGCGCAAAAACATCTTACCTAAATACTATTTCAGAAATGGACAAAAAGATAACTGTCGGCATTAATGGTTTTGGCCGTATTGGACGAAATCTTTTCAGGCTATTGCTTAACCATCCTTCCATTGAAGTGGTAGCAGTAAACGATTTGGCCGATACAAAAACATTACGCCATCTTTTAAAATACGATAGTATTCACGGGGTATTGAATGAAGAAATTTTATATTCCGAAAACGAAATTACCGTTGCTGGAAAAAAGGTAAGATTTTCCTCAGAAAAGAATATTGAAGATATCCGGTGGGGAAAAGTGGATGTGGTTGTGGAAAGTACTGGTAAATTTAAAAGCCGAGCACAGCTAGAAAATCATTTAAAGAATGGAGCTGGAAAAGTTATACTTTCTGTTCCGCCTTTAGATGACGATATAAAAACAGTAGTTCTTGGCGTGAATGATTCAATTATAAAGCCCGAAGACACTATTATCTCCAATGCGTCCTGCACCACCAACAATGCAGCGCCCATGCTGAAAATAATCAACGAACTCTGTGGTATTGAACAAGCATATATAACAACAGTACACTCATATACAACAGACCAAAGTTTGCACGACCAACCTCACCGTGATCTTCGGCGGGCGCGTGCTGCGGGTCAGTCTATTGTGCCGACCACAACTGGAGCGGCAAAAGCATTGACTAAAATATTTCCACAACTAGCACATTCAATTGGCGGTTGCGGCATCCGAGTTCCTGTACCAGATGGATCATTGACAGACGTTACACTTAATGTAAAAAAGAAAGTGACCATTGAAGAAATAAACAACGCTTTCAAAAAAGCTTCAGAAAATTCACTGTTAGGAATACTAGAATACACCGAAGACCCAATTGTATCTATAGATATTGTAGGCAATACACATTCTTGCATTTTTGATTCGGGAATGACTTCTGTGATTGGAAAAATGGTGAAAATTATTGGCTGGTATGACAATGAAATTGGTTATTCCTCCAGAATTATTGATTTAATCGATAGAATTTCCGTGAAATAACTATATTTATTGCCCTTTTAAACTAACCGATGTACCTACCAATACTAAAATACAAGATTCTCTTGCCCCTAATTTTGTGTTTGCTGGTTTCAGTTAAATCTTTCCCAAGCCAAATAAAGGATACCATTGTAACCATAAAACAATTGCAGTATAACGCTTCAAAGGCGTTGGAGACTGAGAATTTTATGGAAGCAGTTCAAAGTTTAAACGATGCCAACAAACTGGCAATGCTCCCAAAATATAAAAGCTATAAAGCAGATGTAGAAATCAGTATAGCAGAGCTTTTTTATAACTTGGAATATTTTGACAAAGCAATTGAAGAAGCTGAAAAAGCAATTGAAAACGGTGAAACTTACAAAAACTATTATAAACTTGGTAAGGCCTATAATCTTTATGGGCTAATTCTTATTTCAAAAGGACAAACTGCAAAAGCTGAAAAATTCCTGAACAAAGCCGATTCAATCTATATAGATTTGAAAGATGAAAATAGTAGAGCAAACGTTCTTTACAGCAAGGGATTATTAGAAATTAGACTTGGCAATTACGACAAAGCCATTTCAAATTTAAAACCTGCCGCACAAAGTTTTAAGGAACAAGGAATGCTTTTTCAAGAAGTGAGTGCCTACAGTAGCATTGCAGATGCACTTTCACTTATAGACCCAATAAGCTATAAAAGCCCCTTGCAAGAAGCAAAAGGGCTACTACAAACTGTTACTGGAATTTCAGAGTCGCAAGGCTTTTCAAAATTATTGGTTGAGAACCATCGAATCAATTCACAGATTTTGATAGCACAGAAAATGGGCTCTAAGGCAGAAGCAGAGCTTAAATATTATCTTACCCAAAAAGATTCGCTGCGCCAAATTAACCTAAAAGCAATTGAACGAGGCATACAGGTAAAATCTTCAATTGGAGATCTTAACCAAATTATAGCCTCTCAGAAGGACGATTTACGGAAGCAGGACAAATCACTTTTTTTCGGAAAACTTACAGGTTGGCTAAGTATTGCCCTAATTTTGATTCTATCACTTTTAACCCTTTCGCTTTATAAAAACAATAATTTAAGAGCAAAAGCAAACGAGCTTTTGCAGGACAAAAATACTGAACTGCAAGAAGCCAAGGAAAATGCCGAAAAAGCTTCACAAGCCAAAGCGCAGTTTCTTTCAACAATAACACACGAGTTGCGAACCCCAATGTATACTGTTACTGGCTTAACGCACCTTCTTTTGGAAGAAGATCCAAAACCCGAACAAAAAGAGCATCTCAATTCACTTAAATTTTCTGGAGAATATCTTTTATCGCTAATTAATAACATTTTAGACCTCAACAAACTGGAGGCAAATAAAGTGGAAATTGAAAAAGCACCATTTAATTTGAAAAAACGGATTGACGGAGTTTTGATAGCGTTAAAAAAATCTGCAGAAGTAAAAAACAACAATATCCATTACGAATATGACCCTACATTACCCCATGAAGTTTTGGGTGATTCACTTAAAATTTCGCAGATTCTCATTAACCTTATTAGCAACTCCATAAAGTTTACTGAAAACGGAGATATCTGGATTAGAATCCAAAATGCTGAAAAGAACGCGAAAAAGGTTGTTGTGCATTTTGAGGTAGAAGATACCGGTGATGGAATTTCAAAGAAAAAGCAAAATACTATTTTTGAATCTTTCTCTCAAGGTTCTCTTCAAATTAATCGTAAATATGGCGGAACCGGGCTTGGTCTTTCCATTGTGAAAAACCTTTTGGAGTTGATGGGAAGCAAAATATTTTTGGAAAGTAAACTAGGCGAAGGCTCCAAGTTTTGGTTCAATATAAATTATGATATTTCTGAAACAGATGGCGTTGTTAAACCTATAAATGAACTTGAAGTTGTTGTTGAAAATGATATTTTTGAAAACAAATCGGTGATGATTGTAGAAGACAACAAGATTAACCAAATGATTACCAAAAAAATTCTTGAGAAGAAGAAAATGGTATGTACCGTGGTGGACAATGGAATGGACGCTATTAAGCTTGCGAAAGAAGGAGATTTCAATGTAATCTTAATGGACATCCACATGCCAGGAATAAGTGGAATTGAAGCAACCAAAAAAATTCGGGAGTTTAATAAAACCGTTCCCATTATTGCCCTTACAGCTATTACGATTGAAGAAAATTTGGAGGATTTTTACAAAGCAGGTTTCAATGAATTTATTCCAAAACCATTTAACGCTGAGGATTTTTTCGAAAAAATAAATAGGGTACTTCGCAACAGTGATTTCATGGTAAAATAATTATTTCACCATTTCTTCTTCAATTCTTTTTTTAAATTCAGCTTCTGCGTTGTTTAAAATAATAGTTTTTATTGGCAAAAAGTAGATTTCAGTAGCGCTTGTCAGCCCTTGCAATCGCATAAAATCTTTTTCGGTAGTAAGTATTAGCGGATGTTTTTTTAATTCCTCAATTTCTGAAGCAGTAAAATTATGATGGTCTGGATAAGATTTTGAGTCAAAATTCAATCCTTCCTTATTTAAAAAAACAACCAACGGTTTTGGATTTGCAATCCCCGTCACTAAAAGAAATTCTTTATCAATTAAATAATTAAGTGGCTTCACTTGCTTTGTGTTCATAATTTGAGCGCCGTAACCAATTTTTGAAAAATAAATTTGTTGGTGCCCTTTTGGTCTTAACTTTCGTTTTATAGTTTTAATTTCAGAATCACTGATGTTTTCTGGACATTTTGTAACAACAATAATGTCTGCTCTTTTTGCACCGCTCTTTGGTTCGCGGAGATTTCCCGTTGGTAGCATACAATCGTTGCTGTACAATTTACCAAAGGAAGTGAGTAAAATATTAAGTGAAGCTTCCACTTTTCTATGCTGAAAAGCATCGTCGAGCAAAATTACATCCGCCGCATTTTGAAGCTTTTCAATTCCAGTTTGGCGATCTTCGCAAACTGCTACACTAATTTCAGGAAATTTTTGCTTAAACTGAAGCGGTTCATCTCCCACTTCTTCAACAACACTTGATTTTAAAACTTCTCGATACCCTGTTGTTTTTCGCTTGTAACCACGGCTTAATATGGCTAGTTGATGATTGCTTTTTAAAAAGGAAACCAAAAACTCAATCATAGGCGATTTTCCAGTCCCACCAGTAGATAGGTTTCCCACGCAGATAACCGGAAAATTATAAGACCTACTTTTTAAAATACCGGTATTGTAAAAAAAATTGCGAAGTGCAGTAATGCCGCCGTACAACAAAGAAAATGGAAAAAGTAATTTTCGAAGCAAGTTCATTTAACGAAAGTACTAATTCCACAGAAAACTGTGATTACTTTAAAATAAAATTAGAAGTCCGTAAAAATTCCACAAACTGTTATCTTTACTGAAAATGTAAAAAAATGAAGGTAAAAGAAGTCATTGCGCTGCTTGAAGAACTCGCGCCACTCTCCTATTCTGAAGATTTTGACAATACAGGCCTCCTTGTTGGAGATGCGAACGCTACAGTTTCGGGAATATTGGTAACGCTGGATACTTTGGAAAAAGTGGTAGATGAAGCTATTGAAAAAAAATGCAACCTCATCGTGAGCTTTCATCCTATTATTTTTTCAGGTTTGAAAAAAATCACTGGAAAAACCTATGTGGAGCGTGTCGTTCAAAAAGCAATAAAGCACGACATCGCCATATTTTCAAATCACACCGCGTTGGACAATTCGTGGAACGGAGTGAATGCAATGATTTGCGAAAAACTTGAATTAAAAAATCGTGCGGTATTAATTCCCCAAAATGAAACAATAAAAAAACTGATCACTTTTGTTCCTTCCAAAGATGCGCAAAATGTTAGAAACGCACTTTTTGCTGCAGGTGCTGGAAATATTGGTAATTATGAAAATTGCAGTTTTAATATTGAGGGAAAAGGTAGCTTTAAAGGAAATGAAGATTCCAACCCTGTAATTGGTAAAAAAGGGGAAATTCATTTTGAAGAAGAAACACAGCTTGGAGTAACATTTGCAAAACATCTTCAAAGTAATATTTTGAAAGCACTTTTTGAAACGCACCCCTATGAAGAAGTTGCATATGAAATAACCACGCTTGAAAACCAAAATCAGCATTTGGGCATGGGAATGATTGGCGAATTTGAAAAAGCGATGGACGAAAAGGAGTTTTTACAATTTCTGAAAAAAACCATGAAAACAGATTGTGTTCGGCATTCAGAATTTCTAAAAAAACCAATTAAAAAAGTTGCTTTGCTCGGCGGAAGCGGAAGTTTTGCCATTGAAGCAGCAAAAAAAGCCGGAGCAGACGCATTTATTTCGGCAGATTTAAAATATCATGATTTCTTTAAGGCCGAAAACACTATACTTTTGGCGGATATTGGACATTATGAAAGTGAACAGTACACAAAAGACCTTTTACATTCTTTCCTTAAGAAAAAAATTACTAATTTTGCAGTCCTTTTATCACAAACAAATACCAATCCTATTAGCTATTTATAATTTATGGCAACAAAAACCGAAGTTACTGTTGAAGAGAAGTTAAGAGCCTTGTATGACCTGCAGCTTATTGATTCAAGAATTGATGAAATAAGAAGCGTTCGCGGCGAACTTCCGTTGGAAGTTGAAGATCTTGAGGACGAAGTGGCAGGTATGAATACCCGTCTTGAAAAACTGAAAGCGGATCTTGAAGTAATTGAAGACCAAATCAAGGAAAAAAAGAACAATATTGAAGAGTCTAAAGGACTTATCAAGAAATATTCTACACAGCAAGATAATGTTCGCAACAATCGTGAATACAACTCTTTGAGTAAAGAAGTTGAATTTCAGGAACTTGAAATTCAGCTTGCTGAAAAGAACATAAAAGAATATCGCGCCCAGATAGAGCAAAAAAATCAAGTTATCGAAGAAACAAAATCTCGTTTTGACGAACGCTCAGAACACTTGAAACATAAACAAAGTGAGCTGGACGAGATATTAAAAGAAACCGAAAAAGAAGAGCAAACGCTTATAAAGCAATCTGATAGTTTCGAATCTCAAATTGAGCCACGTCTAATAAAAGCGTATAAAAGAATCCGTACTAATGTAAAGAACGGTCTTGCTATTGTAGCCGTGGAGCGTGGAGCATCTGGTGGCTCTTTCTTTACCATTCCACCTCAGGTACAAATGGAAATTGCGGGTCGTAAAAAAATAATTACTGATGAGCATAGTGGCCGAATCTTAGTAGATCCAGATCTTGCTAACGAAGAACGCGAAAAGATGGAAGCCATGTTCACTAAACTTAAATAAGCAAAAAATATCAATTAAAAAAAGCCTTCACATATAGTGAAGGCTTTTTTTATATCTTAATTGAAAGGTTCTTTAAAATATATAGACTTATTCGCTAAAACATATTAATATGAAAAAATACACAATTTTAGTTGCCAGCATCTTTCTGTTTACATTGCAAGGAGCCTGCAAACCATCTAACGACAAAAACAAAGAAGCCGAAAATATTGCACAAAAAGAACAAACTCCCATACAGACCGAAACTCAAAATGGGCTAGAACGTGCCTATTTTGCAAGTGGCTGTTTCTGGTGTGTTGAGGCGGTTTATGAAAGTGTAATTGGCGTTAAGGAAGCCATTTCAGGATACAGTGGTGGAACAATGCAAAACCCAACATACGAAAACCACGGAGACCATGCTGAAGCAGTAGAAGTTATTTACGATCCTAAAGTAGTTAGTTTCAGTCAACTTATTGATGTGTATTTAGGCTCACAAAACGTAACACAAGTTAATGGTCAAGGGCCAGACCACGGTAAATCATATCGTTCCATTGCTTTTTATCAAAACGATTCTGAAAAGAAAATAATTGATGAAAAGATTGCCGCACTAAACAAAGAACTGAACGGAGATAAAGTTGCAGCGCAGGTTTTGCCTTTCCAAAAATTTTGGGATGCGGAAAACTATCATCAAAATTATGAGAAGAACAATCCAGAGAATCCATATATTCAAAATGTTTCTATTCCCCGAATCAATAAGTTTAAACAAAAATTTCCTGAGCTTTTAAAGAAAACGGAAAGTCATTAATAAAAAAATCTAATACTAGCCTGACAAATCTTAAAAGTTTGTCAGGTTTTTTTTGTCTTGACTTCAAAAATCAAAGGATACATTTTATTCGGCATCTCAAACATACCTTCTGCGTTTTTCACCAATTCCGGAAAAATATCATACGGCGAGGCATCGTGTTCCTTTAAATATTCAATATGAAGTCCTGCTTCCGAAAGTGAAGAAATAACTTCGCCCAAACTGTGGTTCCAGCCATATTCCTTGCTTATCATTTTTGAATCTTTATCGGCATAAGTTCCTTCGTATTCTTCATAAATAGCTTCCTTTTGTTGATAGCCATATTTCATTATTGGTGGTGAAACGGTATAATCAAACATCCAAGCAATGGGATGAAATTCTACTATATAAAAGAAACCTCCAGGCTTCAATCTTTCTAAAATCATTTTTGCCCAAGGTTTTAAATCTGGCAACCAGCCTATAGTGCCATAACTTGTAAATACAATATCAAATTTTTCTGATATATATTTTGAAGTATCCAAAACGTTACAGCATACAAAACTTGCGTCGAGCATTAATTCAGAGTTTAATTGTTTTGCCAGCTTTATTCCTTCTTCAGAAATATCAACCCCAGTACATTTGGCTCCCATTCTCGCTAAGCTCAATGTGTCTTGCCCAAAATGACATTGAAGATGTAAAAGGCTCTTGCTTGATGTATCTCCCAATGAATCTAATTCATATTTATTTAGAGAAGATTTTCCTTTTTTAAAATTTTCCAAATCATAAAAATCACTTTTTGCATGAATATTTACCTTGGTATTCCAAGTATTTCTATTGATCTCAAATTTTTCTAGATGATTCATAATTTCATTTTTAATATTTAAAAAGAAAATTAACGCAAAAAATACTATTACTAACAATATTCATATTTTTTTACCAATTTCGTTAAACATCGGTTAAAAAAATGGAGAGATGTGAGCTTTTGTTGTAGTTTTAAACACACTAACTTTAAAAAACTTATTATTATGGGTGACATCATTTGGTTAATTGTAGTACTCCTTATTATAGGATGGCTAGTAGGCTACTTCGGTTTCGGAGAGGCTGTTGGAAGTTTAATTCACATTTTATTAGTCTTGGCTATTATTGGTATTTTATACAGATTGGCAACTGGACGTAGACCATAATTTCTTTAAAAATTAATTATCAACCATTTAAAACTTTAAAACATGAAAAAAGTATTTTTAATTTTATTCGCTGCGGGGCTTATGAGCACAAGCTTTACAAGCTGCCGTGAGAAAAAAACAGTCGGTGATAAGATAGAAGACGTAGCAGACGATATTGAAGACGCTGTAGATTAATTTTTTCTATTATATGAAAAAAAAATCGCTCCTAAAATTTAGGAGCGATTTTTTTTATTTTGATTTCAGTAACGATTGCCATTCAGAATGCTTTTCTATATAGCTTTTTACAAATGGGCATACTGGATCCACTTTATATCCAGAGTCTGAGATTGTAGTCAAAACTTTCTTTAACATCTGGGAAGCTATTCCTTTTCCTTCCAAAGATTCGGGTACTTCGGTATGAATTAGTTTTAACGTATTGCCATCTTTTTCGTAAGCAATAATGGCTACTTTCCCCTCAACGTGTGTTTCAAATTGGTTTTTTGATTTGTTGTCTTCTATTTTTAAATCCATAATTTTTTCTTTAAAAATACGAATTATATTAAAACGTACGGGTTTAAGTATCTTTACAAGATAAAACCAACATTTCTTTTAAGAATATATCTTTATGAAAACACTTTTATCAATATTCATTGTGGCGATATTTTTTTCTTGCAATTCAAAGAAAAACAGTAATACAAATATGTACGACACTCCTACTGATAGTATTGTAGTGGCCGAAACAACTGCAGCGAAAATTGCTCGAGCCAATGGTTTTGATGAGTGGAAAAACGTTTCAGAAATAGCTTTCACATTTAATGTAGATCGTGGTGAAAACCATTTTGACCGCTCGTGGATTTGGAAACCGAATACTGGAGATGTTACAATGATTTCTGCCAAAGACACAGTCAGTTATAATCGTTCGAAAATGGATAGCTTAATTATGAAAACAGATGGAGCGTTCATAAATGATAAATATTGGCTGCTTGCGCCTTATCAATTAATGTGGGATGACGGAATCACTTTTTCTGATAAGGAAGGTGCTGTTTCACCAATCTCCAAAGATACTTTAGATCAATTGACAATTGTTTATGGAAACGACGGTGGTTACACCCCCGGAGATGCTTATGATTTTTTCTATGACAAGAATTATAAAATTAAGGAGTGGAATTACAGACAGGGGAATGCGGAAAAACCTTCAATGTCTACGACTTGGGAAGACTACGAGAATTTTAGCGGACTTGAAATTGCAAAAACGCATAAGGATAGCACTGGGAATTTCAAGTTGTATTTCACAAATATTTCAGTGAAAAAATAAATAGATAACTAATTTTTCAGAAGTTTTTGAGTCCACACTTTTTTCTTTCCGTCCCGTAAACTGAAAAAATACAAACCTGATCGCAAACTTGAAACGTTCATTTCAAACTCATTATTTGTGTTGAAATTTGTAGTGGAAGAAAGCACTTCTCTTCCCAAAATATCGAAAATCACAGCTTCAAAATTTCTATCGGTTCTGAAAAGTACTGTAATTTTTGCATCCGCAGGATTTGGAAAAACCACGCCATTTTTGGCAATTTCACCTGTGAAATATTTTTCGGCAAATGAAAATGCTTCGAGCCCTATTTCTTTTCCAATAATACGTCCGGGAATATCGTCCACGGGAACATGGATTCCGCCCCAAATTCGGGAAAGACTGCACTGATCAGAAGCATCTCTATAAGTAGCCCATTGCAGTTGAAAACTTTTGCTGGGACCTTCCTCAAATACCAAAAATTCATTTTTTTCAATATCAAAAGTTCCCATTCCTCCAGGGAAATATTCACTTCCTGTTAGCATCGTCATCACTTCAGCAGCCGCACGGGAAAATGTGGAATGCCCAGAAATATAGCCAGCAAAAGGCGGTGTCACAAAAGAAGGACGCTGATACGGCCACCATTCCGAAGAAAGTATCCACCCCACTCCCGCTTCATCAATATTTGGATTCACAATATGTTCTGGACCTCGCCAAGTGTAAAGTTTCATTTTGCCCAAATTTTCGTTGAAATTTCCAGCCAATGAATCTCCTTCTTTTATGATTTCAATTCTACCAGAAATAATAGGTAATCCATGAGGACTATAACTTGGTTGATTAGGATCGCTGGATTGCCCTTGGTCGCCCATATAGCGAATGGCACTCACCGGTCGGATAAAATCATAATAACCTTTTATTCCCCAAGCACTCACAGCCACATCGTGCATCGTGCCGCCCAAAATAAAATAACTTTTAACGTCCCATTCCAAATCAGATAAAATGCGTCCAGAACCTTTAAACTTTTTAACCGTTGACGGATGGTCACTAACATAATTTAGTAAAACAAACCAATGTCCGGGTGGAGTTTCACTATTAGGGCCATCTGCCCAAAATTCAGCCAATGCTCTGGTATAATCGCCTCTATAAACCATTTGTGGTTGATATGGTTCACCAGTAATGCCATTAATTTCCCTACCGTGACTTGGATCCCCACCTTCTTCAAAATTGTAAAAATTTTTATATTCCTGAAGTGTTTGTGGGTATAAATCCATGCTCAAATTCCCATTGTTTCTTGGTGAAATATCTAGTTTTACACTATCTGCAGGACTAAGATGCGCACCCCAAGCGGCAGTTAAGGAAAAATTCCATTTATAAGCATCCTCTATTCCCATATCATCTTGAATAAAACAAGGTAGTCCCGGATCGTGATATACCCAAAAGTCATAACCTGGAACATTGTAAATAGTCCTATCTTCCTCTTTTAAAGAAAAAGGAGCAACTTTCCCCCATTCAGGACTTAAAAAAGGAGGTTGCCCACCAGGAATTGTATGTCCGCTTTGATCAACATAAGCTTCAATTTTTAAAGGTTGCCAATTATTTGGAAATTGTAAATCAGGATTCCCCGAGATATCCATATTCAGAGGCTCATTTAATGGTTCGTAAAATTCGTTGGTGTAGTTATTTGCCTCATTGGATCCATCCTGTAATCCAAATTCAATAATCTTCTGAGCCATATAATTTCCTAAAGCCGCAGGGTTTCCATTGTGATAATTCGTGTCTGAATAATTTTTGTCAAAACCTAAATTATCCATTAGAGAATCTATAGAATCCATAATTTCTGAAGCTTCCGGTGAATTTGCAAAACGATGTTGCATCAACCTATAGACACCATAACTAATAGCTTTCTTTTGTGCATCGGAAGAAGAATCATCGGTTTCAAACCCATCAAATTCACAATTAAAACCATCAACCGTTTTTCCGAGAAAATATGTATCAGCCTGTTCATTAAAAACCGCCCACATATCATATATAATTACAGAAGAGTGAAATAAGTTTCTCGCGTGAATGGTAGGGCGTGCATAATCATTTCTAATACCGTTTAAAACCTCTTCATTCCATTGGCGCGCAACAGATTGGGAAAATAGTGTACCCGACAGCGAGAAGAAAAAGATTAAAAGTAATTTTCGAAACATCGATTCAAATTTAATACTCAGTATCCAACAACTCAGAAGTTTGGATATGGTGCTACAAATTAAACGAATATTAATTCCTATTTTTGTGAAAAGGCGAAAATATTTAACTCACCCGCATGTTCCAAAACACTTTAGATTACGCAAAAAAACAAGATGCCAAGGATTCATTGGCATCATTCAGAAATAAATTCCACATTCCAAAAAACGATAATGGCGAGGAACTGGTCTATCTCTGCGGAAATTCGCTCGGTTTGCAACCAAAAATAACTTCCGAATATATTCAGGAAGTTTTGGCAGGTTGGGCGAAATATGGGGTAGAAGGTCACGTTGAAGGAAAACACCCTTGGCTCCCCTATCACGAATTTTTAGCAGAAAATATGGCGAAAATTGTGGGTGCGAAACCTTCGGAAGTGGTTGTAATGAATACACTTACAACTAACCTTCACTTAATGATGGTTTCGTTTTATCAGCCCACAAAAACCAAATATAAAATTGTGGTTGAAAGCGACGCATTTCCTTCTGATAAGTATGCAGTGGAAAGTCAACTGAAATTTCACGGAATAGATCCAAAAGAGGGTTTAATTCTGTGGAAACCTAGAAAAGGTGAAGAACTTTGCCGTTTTGAAGATCTAGAAGAAATAATGAAAAATCACGGAGACGAAATTGCTTTGTTGATGATTGGTAGCACTAATTATTACACGGGGCAATCATTTCCGCTTAAAAAAATTACAGAACTCGGACACAGCTACAATTGCACGGTAGGTTTTGATTTGGCTCATGGCGCTGGCAATATTCAGCCAAATCTGCATGAAACTGGAGCCGATTTCGCCGTTTGGTGTACCTACAAATATTTAAATAGCGGACCCGGAAGTTTGGGCGGTTGTTTCGTTCACGAACGTCATGAAAACAATGAAAAACTAAATCGTTTTGCAGGTTGGTGGGGACATAATAAGAAAACACGCTTCAATATGCGCCATGAATTTGATGCACTACCCGGCGCTGAAGGCTGGCAACTCAGCAATCCGCCAATACTTTCAATGGCGGCTATTCGTGCATCATTGGATACTTTTGCCGAAGCAGGTTTTGAAAACCTTCGAAAAAAATCTGAAAAACTTACAGGTTACTTGGAATTTCTATTGGACGAAATGAAAAACGATTCAATTAAAATTATAACACCACGAAATCCTGCAGAACGCGGCTGCCAACTTTCAATTCAGGTGAAGAATGCAGATAAAAATTTACACACAAAACTTACTGAAGCTGGTGTAATAAGCGATTGGCGCGAGCCTGATGTAATTCGTGTTGCCCCTGCCCCACTTTACAATAGTTTTGAAGATGTTTTTAAATTTTCAGAAAAATTAAAAAATGTATTGACTGTTTAAAACTATTAAATGGAACTAGAAAAATTCACTCAAATCTTAATATTGATCCACGCAGGGTTTGGAGGAATTGCACTATTATTTGGGTTTTTCGCCTTAGTTTCAAAAAAGGGCGGTAAAATTCATAAAAAATCAGGAATCATTTTTTATTTTACAATGTTGGCTTCAGCAATAGTTGCGTTATTAATTTCTGTTTTGCCAAAACACCATAGTCCATTTCTGTTTTCAATAGGAATTTTCAGTATTTATTTTTTACTTATCGGTTACAGAAGTCTCCGTTTTAAAAGAAGAAATGTAAAATTGAAAATTGAAAAAATAATTTCCTGGATAATGGTTATTGTTGGTTTCGGGATGATTCTTTATCCCCTATTGGAAAAAGGTGTAATAAATATTGTACTCACGGTTTTTGGACTAACGGGTTTAATTTTCGCTTTAAGAAACCTAAGAATGTACCAAAATATTGAAAAGCTGCACAAGAATTGGCTAAAATTACATTTGGGAAATATGACAGGTGGCTACATTGCTGCAGTTACGGCCTTTGTAGTTGTAAATGATATTTTTCCCAGTTATTACGGTTGGTTTATTCCCGGAATCATTGGCGGAACTTATATAATATATTGGATTAGAAAACTGAACAAAGGAAACACTCCTAAAATAGTTGCAAACTAAAATGACAAATAAAAAAAATATACTTATAATCGGCGCCGGCCTATGTGGAAGCCTACTGGCATTGCGAATGGCACAACGGGGTTTTGAAGTAACTCTTGTAGAAAAACGACCCGATTTGCGAAAAATTACCCAAGATGCTGGACGTTCCATAAACTTAGCTTTGAGTGATCGCGGTCTGCGAGGTTTGAGACTTGCAGGTGTTGAGGAACAAGCAAAAAAACAGTGCATTCCAATGAACGGGCGCATGATTCACGATAAAGCTGGAAACACTTTTTTGAGTCCGTACAGCGGTAGAAAAGACGAATACATAAATTCCATTTCTCGCCCGGGATTAAATATGTTGCTTTTGGACGAAGCCGAAAAATTGCCGAACGTGCAACTCATTTTTAATCACGCTTGCGAGGATGTTGATTTGGAAAATGCTTCGGCTACTTTTAAGGATTTCAATTCAAAAAAAGAAATCACCATTACGGCAGATGTAATTTTCGGAACCGACGGTGCTGGTTCGGTGGTTCGCAAAAGTATGTTTGATAGCCATAAATTTCTCTTCAGTTTTTCGCAGCAATGGCTTAGCCACGGTTATAAAGAATTGGAAATTCCAGCTACAGAAAATGGTGGATACCGAACCTATAAAAATGCTTTACACATTTGGCCACGAGGCGAAGATATGTTGATTGCACTGCCAAATCTCGATGGAAGTTTCACCGTGACGCTTTTTCTTCCGTATGAAAACAGCGATTACTGTTTCGCAAATTTGACAACACCCGAAATGGTTCACGAATATTTCAACAAAGAATTTCCGGATGTTGTAGAAATGATTCCAAACCTTTCGGAAGAATTTTTCAATAACCCAACAGGACCACTCGGCACTGTAAAATGTTCACCTTGGAATGCTTACAACAAAGTGCTTCTTTTGGGTGATGCAGCGCACGCCATCGTTCCATTTTACGGACAAGGAATGAATGCCTCTTTTGAAGACGTAGTTGTTTTTGATGAAATTCTTGAGAATTATAATTCTGAAGAGAAAAAGGATTGGAGCAAAATTTTCAAGGAATACGAAAACATTCGTAAAAAAGATACCGATGCTATTGCCGATTTGGCAGTGGATAATTTTCACGAAATGAAAGAACACACCGCAATGGAAATCTTTCAGAAAAAGCGAAAATTGGAAACCGCTTTCGAAGCAGAATTCCCCCAAGATTATTACAGCAAATATTCTTTGGTTACCTTTAAGGAATCAATCCCCTATTCCGAAGCAATGAAACGCGGAAGGGCACAGGACAAAGCGATTTTAAATCTTTTGGACGACGGAAAAATCACCGAAAAAATGTCTTTAAAAGATAAACTGGAATTGGTTAAAAAAGAAACCGAAGCCATCCTTCACGATAACGAAGTGGCGTTTGGGTAAATAATTGTCTCCTCGAGCGCAGTCGAGAGGTCAATGTTCAGCAAAATTCTGATATAAAAGAATGGGTCTCGACTGCGCTCGAACAAAACATTTAATTTATGAGCAATAAAAGCACTTTAGTAGAAGGAAAAGCAACGCCTCGCGGCGCATACCCACACGTAAAACGTGTGGGCGATTTTATATTTATTAGCGGAACAAGTTCACGTTTGCCAGACAATACCTTTGCAGGAGTTCACAAAGTGGACGAAATGGGTACGATGCATTTTGACGTGAGGGAACAAACCCGCGCCGTGTTGGAAAACATAAAAGATTACCTCGCCACAGAAGGCGCCACGATGGCTGATGTGGTTGATGTAACCAGCTTTTTGGTAAATATGAATGACTTTGCAGGTTACAATGAAGTGTATGCAGAATACTTCAATAAAGAAACGGGGCCTGCGAGAACTACCGTTGCCGTTCATCAATTGCCGCATCCGTATTTGGTGGTGGAGATTAAGGCGATGGCTTATAAACCAATAAACAATTAGCTATAACCATAATACAAGGAGATACCCGCCTTCGCGGGCATTATTATGCAAAAAATCCTAAATTACATAAACGGCGAATACGTTGAACCAATTTCAAAAAAATGGTTGGATAATTACAATCCTTCCAATGGGGAAGTTTATTCGCAGATAGCAAATTCAAATCAGGAAGATATTGAAAACGCATATCAAGCTGCAAAAGAAGCCTTCCCAAAATGGAGCAATACAACCATAGACGAACGCAGCCGAATTCTTTTAAAAATTGCAGATTTAATTGAAGAAAAATTAATTGAATTGGCCGAAGCAGAAGCTAAAGACAACGGCAAACCTTTGAGTTTAGCTTTGGCCGTTGATATTCCGCGTGCTTCCGCAAACTTTCGCTTTTTTGGAAATGCAATAACACAATTCGCCAGTGAAGCGCACGAAAGTGTAGGTTTGAATACGATTAATTTCACATTGCGCCAACCTATTGGGGTGGTTGGTTGTATTTCGCCTTGGAATCTTCCTTTGTATTTGTTCACTTGGAAAATCGCCCCGGCAATCGCAGCTGGAAATACCGTGGTCGCAAAACCTAGCGAAATTACACCACTCACCGCTTTTCTTTTAGGTGAAATCTGTAACGAAGCAGGCTTGCCAAAAGGAGTTTTAAACATCGTTCACGGCACTGGACCTTCCGCAGGGCAAGCGATTATTGAACATAAAAAAATTAAAGCCATTTCTTTTACCGGCGGCACTAAAACGGGTGAAAACATTGCTCGAACCGCAGCACCCATGTTTAAAAAATTGTCTTTGGAACTGGGTGGAAAAAACCCGAATCTCATTTTTGCAGATTGCAATTATGAAAAAATGCTGGAAGTTACCGTACGGTCATCCTTCGCAAACCAAGGTCAGATTTGCCTTTGCGGAAGCAGAATTTTTGTTGAAAAACCGATCTACGAAAAATTCAAAAAAGATTTTGTTGAAAAAGTAAAGCAATTGACAATCGGAAATCCGTTTGATGCACAAACAAATATTGGAGCTTTGGTTTCAAAACCACATTTGGAAAAAGTAGAATCATACATTAAAATCGCTGAAAAAGAAGGCGGAAAAATTCTGTGCGGCGGAAACCGGGTAATAGTAAAAGGTTTAGAAAATGGCTATTATTTGGAACCTACGGTCATAGAAGTTTTTGACGATCAATGCCGTGTAAATCAGGAAGAGATCTTCGGACCCGTAGTAACAATTATGCCTTTTGAAACCGAAGAAGAAGCATTGCAAATGGCTAACTCTGTCAAATACGGCTTATCTTCCACGCTGTGGACTTCAGATTTAAACCGCACGATGCGCATTTCAAAAGAAATTGAAGCGGGAATTGTTTGGGTAAACACGTGGCTTAACCGAGATTTGCGAACTCCCTTCGGCGGAATGAAAGACAGTGGCGTGGGACGCGAAGGTGGTTTTGAAGCACTTCGATTTTTTACGGAGGCGAAGAATGTGTGTATTAAGTATGAATAAAATGTCAGGCTGAGCGCAGTCGAAGCCCGATTGAAATTGTAACATAAAAGCCCTTCGACTGCGCTCAGGGTGACAATAAAAATATTATGAATTTAGATTTAACAAATAAAAATGCCCTAGTCTGTGGAAGCACAGCGGGAATAGGAAAAGCAACAGCAATTCAACTTGCAAAACTTGGTGCAACTGTGACTTTGGTAGCCCGCGATGGAGAAAAGCTGAAAGAAACTTTAATTGAACTTGCACATGACAAAGGTCAAAAACACAACTATTTTGTGGCAGATTTTACCAATCCGCAGCAATTGAAAGACAAAGTGGAAGTTGCGGTTTCTAGCAAAATCTTTCACATTTTGGTTAACAATACTGGCGGCCCAAAAGGCGGACCTATTTTTTCAGCAGCAACAGAGGAATTTGAAAAAGCGTTTTCAATGCATTTAATTTGCAACCAGATTTTGGTGCAAGCCGTTGTTCCGGGAATGAAAGAAGCAGATTATGGCAGGATTATCAATATAATTTCAACTTCAGTAAAACAACCAATTGACGGCTTGGGCGTGAGTAATACCATTCGCGGTGCGGTTGCGAGTTGGAGCAAAACGCTGGCTAATGAATTAGGTCAATTCGGAATAACAGTAAACAACGTTTTACCAGGTTTTACAGCTACCGATAGACTTGAAGACATTGTTGGCAACGCTGCAAAACGCATGAATAAAACCGAAAAGGAAGCGAGCGAGTTTATGAAAAGCCTTGTTCCTGCAAGACGTTTTGCCCAACCAGGAGAAATTGCCAACGCCGTTGCATTTCTTGCAAGTGAAGCCGCCAGCTACATCAACGGAATTAATCTTCCAGTGGATGGTGGACGCACCAAAAGTTTGTAACTTTAACAATCCTAAAATTTTCTTATGAGACGAAAACTCCGAATCAACGGCCATTCACATTTACTTCCTTATCCCGAGGAAATTCCTCAGTTTATGCAGGATAAGGGAATTTTTTGGGTAGATAAAGATCGAAAGTTTATGCTTCAAAAGGATTGGAGCCGTCCTGTTACGGATTCCAGTTTCTTTTTGAATGAAAAGCTGGAATGGATGGAGCGTTTCAAAATAGATCACGCTGTAGTTTTAAACCTTTCACAACTTTACGGAAATGGTCTGCGCGTGGAAGAAATGAAACAAGCGCTTCGCTTTCAGAATGATTTTAATGCCAAAATTCAACATAATCATCCTTCAAAGTTTACTTGTGGATTTGTGGTTCATCCGGGTTTTGTACGTGGCGCCCTATGGGAAATTGAACGTTGTGTTGAAACTTTAGGACTTCAACTTTTGTGTTTGCCAACTCATTATATGGACACAATCGGTACGTGGCGCTGTATTTTTGACGAAGAAAATGAGCCAATTTTTGAACTTGCTTCAAAATATAATTTGGCTGTGGAAATCCATCCCTACGATGGGGAAAAATTTATTAAGTTAGAGAATACTTCTTGGCGTTTTCACCTTATTTGGATGCTTGCACAATGCGCGGATGCCTATCATTTCTTAACTTTAAATGGGTATGCTGACAAATACCCAAATATGCGAACCTGTTTTGCCCATGGTGGACAATTGGCGCAAATAAACTTAGGAAGAAGAATACAAGGTTTTGATGGTCGTCCCGACCTTTTTGAAGGAAAAACTCATCCGCGAAAATCTGTTGGGCACAAAAATATTTTCTTCGATACACTATTACACGACACAGGTGGATTGGAGTTATTAGTTAAGAATCAAGGCTACAAACAAATCATTATGGGCTTGGATGATCCATATCCATTGGGGGAAATGGAAAGCGCCGTTCAATCATCATACCCAGGAAAAATTTTAGATTTAGCTGTAGATCGCAAAATTTTGACACCCGAACAATGCGATGCCATCTGGGACGAAAACGTAATACAGTGGCTCTGCGGCGATGACGAAACTGCCAAAAAGAACTTAGTGAACAGAATTCTTGGCGAAGATGACAGAAGTAGCTAAATTTTATATTCTTTCACATATCTGCATTTCTTTTATTGGCGGTGTATTATTGCTTGCTTTATGGTATAATATTCGTGCTAGATTCAGCCAACTTTTAGAAGAGGATGATTCACAAAAACGTGTAGATAAAGCACTTTTATATTTAAGTCTGGCAATGTTTATATGGGTGACTTCGGGTTGTTGGATTTATGGAGGAACAATTTTAAATTTTACTGGAGCAAGAGGATATCACTTGGGAATCAACTTATTTTCCATTGTGAATAATATGCTTCTATTGCTTGCGCTTTTCTACTTTTATTATGCGCCCGGATTTATTTATCACAATATTAAAAACATCAAAAAAATTATTGCGGTTATCATATTTACCTCAATTCTTACATTCATTCTCCCTTTTGTTTTGGGAGAAAATAATATTATAAAAAACATACGAATCAGCGGAATTCCAGATTTATTGCTTTCTGCTTTTCTGTGTTATTTATTGGGAGTTTCTTTTTACAGAACCTTCGCTTATCGAGGTTTAAAGGTGATTGGTATAATTTCAATCTTAGTTATTATTTTGATTTTTGTATCCCAGATTTCTGAAGTTTTTTTATTATTTGGAAATGATTTCAGTAATAATTTCATCAAAATAATTGCGAAAACTTCGCTGATTTCTATCTTTTTAGTTTTGGCAACAACTTGGGTAATTCGACTTGCGAGCACCCCAAAACCTAATGAAATAACGATACATTTTTTAGACTGGAGTCTAGTCAAATTGAATATTCCCACTAAAAATATTTACGACCAAACCATCGATTTTGGCTCCAAAACCACACAGTATAAAAATTTGCTGAAATTTGCCATCCGTAGAAAATATGCAGAAGGTGATTCACAAACTATTCCTGTAAACCTTGGTGGCGAAATCAAAAACCAAACCTACCTCACCCGAATTATCGAAAATATCAACGATATTCTTCAGTTGGACGATTCCCAAAAACTTGATCGTCGCGATCTTTTCACCTTTATTGGAGAAAGCAAGTACCGCTTGCGAATAATTCCAAACAACATTACTATCGATAAAAGATTGCTTGAAGAATTTTCCGAAAGTGCCGAAAACAAAGAGTACAAAGCTTTTTTGTAATTCATTGTAACCGCATTCACAATTAGGCACATTCCAGTATTTTTTACTATTAATTGAAACACACCCGTTTATAGGTTTGAATCTCTTCTACATTGCTCCAAATTAAAAATCCAATTATGAGCAATGTAATTTCCGAGGCAGAACAACCTCAACTTTTCGGCCATCCCAAAGGACTTCTTTATCTATTTTTTGCAGAATTATGGGAGCGATTTTCGTTCTACGGAATGCGCGCTTTGCTCGTGCTTTATATGACGAAGCATCTTTTATACGATGACGATATGGCTTTTGGCGTGTACGCTGCATATATGTCTTTAGTGTATGTAACACCAATGATTGGCGGGATTTTAGCCGATAAAATTCTGGGTTACCGAAAAGCGATTATTCTCGGTGGAATCTTAATGATTTTTGGACACTTTTTCCTTTCCATTGAAATGCCAGTTTTCTTTTACGGCTCGTTGGGATTGATAATTGTTGGAAATGGTTTTTTTAAACCTAATATTTCATCTTTTGTGGGTGAACTTTATGCACAAGGCGATAATAGGCGAGATTCTGGCTTCACTATTTTTTACCTCGGAATAAATCTAGGAGCTGCTATTGCACCACTCCTCTGCGCTTGGTTTGCCATTACATATGGCTGGCATTACGGCTTTGTTTTGGCTGGAATTGGAATGGTTACCGGACTTTTAGTTTTCAGAAGTGGTTTAAAAAATAATGTCTTCGGAAACAAAGGTCACGTGCCAAACCAACAAGTTTACGACAGAAAATCATTTGGATTAAACAGAGGAAAATTGATTGTTTTGGCTGCAATTCTTTCAGTTGGAGTTTTCGGGACCTTAGTTCGTTTTAATGAATTTGAAGGGTATTTGGTGTGGATTGTTTCTGCATTTTTGGTTTTTTATATCGGTTATATTATTTCTACTGTTAGTTCAAAGGAGAAGAAACGGTTATTGGTTGCAGTTTACTTTACTGTTTTATATACTTTATTTGCTGCAATTTTTGAACAGGCAGGGAGTTCTCTGACGCTTTTTGCCGATAGAAATGTAAATTTAGTGGGAATGGATGCAGCTGGAACCAACAGTATCAATGCTGGTTTTATAATTCTTTTTGCCATTCCATTTTCAATGCTTTGGACGTATTTGAGTCGAAAAAAAATTAATCCAAATTCTCCGGTGAAATTTGGTCTTGGGCTGTTATTTCTCGGTTTAGGTTTTATAGTTTTTGCACTTTCTGCACATAGCGTAGATAGTTTCGCGAAAACTTCAATGAGTTATTTGGTAATCGGTTATTTGGTTTTGACAATTGGGGAATTGTTTCTCTCCCCCATCGGACTTTCAAAAATGACGGAACTCTCCCCTTTAAAATATGTAGCCTTTATAATGGGCGTATGGTTTTCGGCGAATTTTTATGGACACTTTTTCGCGGGAAAAATTGCAAAATTGACAACTGTTTCTGACGGAAGTACAAATGTTTTTTCTGAGGGAATTTTTGGAACTATTACCGAATACATTACCGGTTTGACTCCGCACATTGCTTCGGGACAAAGTGATTCTTTTCAGCAATTGTTTTCATACGTTTCGGTTTATGCCAGTTTTGGGGTAATTAGTGTGATTGTGGGTATATTTGCAATACTTATTTCGCCAATAATCAAAAAGATGATGGGCGGTATTCACTAAACATTTCAAAATGGATTTTCTTCCCGAAAAAATAAACGATTACGTTGAAAAACACTCGCAACCAGAACCGGAACTGCTTCAAAAATTGAATCATGAAACCTGGCAGAAACAGATGCAACCGCGCATGTTGAGCGGTCATTTACAGGGACGGATATTGAGTATGCTTTCTAAGTTAATTCAACCTAAAAATATTCTCGAAATTGGAACCTATACAGGTTATTCGGCATTGTGTTTAGCGGAAGGGATGCAAGAAAATGGCGAGCTCCATACGATAGACATAAATGAGGAGTTATTTGATTTTCAAAGAAAATATTTTGATGAATCGTCTTATGGAAAACAGATTTTTCAGCATTTAGGAAATGCTTTGGAAATAATTCAGCAACTAGACAAAACTTTCGATTTGATATTTATTGATGCCGACAAAAGTAACTATCCAAACTATTTGGAAATCATTCTTCCGAAGCTACAAAGGGGTTCAGTAATTTTAAGTGATAATGTACTTTGGAGCGGGAAAGTGGTTGAAAAAGTGAAAGACGATGATATTGATACCAAAGCATTGCTTCAGTATAATAAATTGCTAAACGAGCATCCGAAGTTAGAAACTGTGTTGCTTCCAATCCGGGATGGACTTACTATTTCAAGAGTGATTTAGTGATTTTTAGAATTTAGAATTTCCTTTTAATAGGACCAGTAACCTCATCAACATCATCCTTTACTTGGTCTATTTGCTTTTGGACATCTTTAGTGATGTCAATATCAATTCCTTGTTTTTCGGCACCTTTGGTGATTTCAGATTTAATATCGTTGGTCGCGTCTTTTATCTGCCGCATTGCCTTACCCATTCCTCGGGCTATTTCCGGCACTTTATCTGCGCCAAAAACCAAAAGCACAATGAACAGGACGAAACCTATTTCGGCACCGCTAATGAAAAGAAAAATTACCTGTGAAATCATGGTGCAAATATACTAACGAGTTATGAGTAATAAGTAATGAGTACTGAGTTTTTCAAAAATTCATTGTTATAAAAAACCCTTTTGCAAAAAACAGCAAAAGGGTTTTAAAGGAACAAAGATAAAATTAATCTGGGTTTGTTTTGCTTTTAAAGCTATCAAAAGCTCCCAATTTTTTTCTTTTCGGCCAAGTGTTGTTTGAAGTATCAATATCTGCAGTTTCTTCATCAGGATCCACTTCTATTTTGGTTATTTCTTTTTCGGAAGCAATAACCTTGCCGACAGATTCGTCATTTTTTCGCCATATTTCAGCAGGATAAGTTATTTTTTCTGCACTTCCATCACTGTAGGTATATTGTACAATAATTGGCATTGGAATTCCTCCCGGTTTTTCAAAAGTTACTTTATAAAAATATTTTGGACTTTTTAAATTCGCTCTTTCTTCCGCAGGAATGTTATCCATAATATATTCATTCAAAGAGGTAACGTCTTCCAATTTTGAGTTGCGCATACTTTCATCAAAATCTTCGCTGCCTTCCTCAACCATATAAACTAATGGAGGCAAATCGCTTTCTGAAATACCTCGGGCAACCATCATTTCCTTCACTTCTTTGTTCATTTTTGAAGTAACAAAAAATGTTTTTACGTCTTTCACTCCAATATCTACATAATCTGTTGTATAAAACCACTCTCTCCAATACCAATCTAAATCTATTGCAGAAGCGTCTTCCATCGTTCTGAAAAAATCTTCGGGAGTTGGGTGTTTGAACATCCAGCGGTTGGCATATGTTTTAAAAGCGAAATCAAAAAGTTCGCGACCCATAATGGTTTCTCGAAGAATATTCAAAGCCGTCGCGGGTTTTGAATAGGCATTTGCTCCGAAATTATATACATTCAAACCCTTGCTCATTATTGGTGCCAACTGACTTTGATCGCCAGCCATATAATCTACAATATTTTTTGCAGGGCCTCGCCGAGAAGGATAGTTTTTGTTTGGCGCTATAGCTTCCGGATGTTTTTCGCCAAAATCCTGTTCGGCAACATATTGTGTAAAAGTGTTCAAACCTTCGTCCATCCAAGTCCATTGGCGTTCGTCACTATTTACAATCATTGGAAAATAGTTGTGACCCACTTCGTGGATAATAACACTTATCATTCCGAATTTTGTTCGCTCACTTATGCTTCCATCTTTGTCTGGTCTTCCATGATTCCAGCAAATCATTGGGTATTCCATGCCCTGATTTTTGGCGCTTACCGAAATAGCTTTTGAGTATGGATAATCAAAAGTCATACGTGAATAGGAAGTCAAAGTACTAGCCACAGCCCTTGTAGACCAATCTTCCCAAAGCGGATTTGATTCTGGTGGATACAAGGAGACAGCCATAACAGAACTGTTACCCATTTTTACGGCCATCATATCCCAAATATATTTTCGGGAAGTGGCGAAGGCGTAATCACGAACATTTTCAGCTTTAAATTTCCAAGTTCTTTTAGCGGTTGAAAAGTTTTTTGAAGCAGCTTCCGCTTCCGCTTGAGTTACAATAATAACCGGTTTATCAAATGATTTTTGCGCAGCTTCGTAGCGGTTCATCATTTCTTTAGTGAAAATTTCCTTTCTATTTTGAAGCTCGCCTGTACCGTCCAAAATATGGTCTGCGGGCACGGTAATGTTCACTTCAAAATTTCCGAAGGGAAGTGCAAACTCGTCGCGTCCCCAAAATTGACTATTCTGCCATCCTTCAACATCATTATAAACTGCCATTCGTGGGTAGAACTGTGCAATAACATACCCGCGATTACCATCTTCAAAAGTTTCGTAACCACTTCTGGCACGATCCACCACGTGGTCATTAATGTTGTACCACCATTTAATGGAAAATACAAACTTATCGCCAGGCATTAAATTCTTTGTCATATCTATACGCATCATGGTTTGGTTGATAGTATATTTTAACGAATTTCCTTTAGCATCTTTCACTTCCATAATATTGAAACCGCCATCGAATTCATTTCCCATATAATTTTGCACAAAACTTCCGGCCATATCTGCAGGCTGGGCATCTGATGACTCAATTAAAGGCGATTTTGAATCTTTTGCCCTTTTGTTTTGATCGAGTTGCACCCAAAGAAATTCCAGTTTGTCAGGTGAATTGTTCGTATAAGTAATGGTTTCGTAGCCGTTAATTTTTTTGTTTTTATCATCAAGCTCCACATCCATAACATAGTCTGCCTGCTGCTGATAATAATTTGGCCCAGGCGCGCCGCTCGCTGTGCGAAACATATTGGGAGTTGAAAATTCTTCATACATCTGCTTAAAGCGGTTGGTATTTAAATGGCCAGGGTCCCGCTTTGTAGTTTCGGTTTCGTCTTGAGCTGAAAGCCCTGCAGACACGAGGAACAGTGCGGCTAGAAATAAGGAGTTAAGTAATCGCATAATAATTCAAAAGTTTTAAAATATAATTTTGGTTGGGCAAGTTATTAATTAAAATCCAATTTGCCTTTGGGTTCGTCGCGGTCAAGAATAAGACTTCGTCGGCTTTTTAAAGTTTTTAGATGAATAATATTTTGCTGTTCGGGAAACATATCCATCAAAACTTTGTTTTCAATTTCAATTGTTTTCAATTCTTTCACATCTTTCACTTCAATATAGGCAACGACCATATCAGTATCATATTCCTTACCTATATAATCCAGCACTACGGATTTTCCGTTCACTTTAATATTTATTTTCTGAAGGATATAGTTTTTCAAATCTTCATCTGCTTCTTTTGTTTCCTTTTTTGTGTCGAGCGATATTGAAGCGTTGTATCGCTGTTGCAGCGCATCTTCAATATCATCAATAAAAATTTTAGTGATTATTTGGAGGGAGCTTTTCTCTTTAACGTATTCAATCTTGGTAATGCTCACGTAAAATTTATGGACAGGAGCGGCGGAAATAAGTGGAAATATTAATAATAAAAGGAGAATTTTAAAATGCTTCATATAAAAGGCTAATGGAACATTAGACGTTTTCTTTTGACAGACGTTACAAATATTCATTTTTTATTTTTTTCAGAAAGACGGCTGGCATAAAGCTTTCCTTTTTCTTCAAAAACCAACAGTACACTTCCGTAATGTTCTTTTTTAAAATCGCTTTCAATTTGAGTAGTTTCGGCACAGAAAAGCAAGAAATCGTAGACCCTATTTTCGGGGATACCGTATGTGGTTATGAAAAATGGAAGAGTATAATAATTCAGCATTTGTGCTACGGCATTGTTTTCATTCTCCCACTTTCTTCGAATTTTAAGTTCTTTATAATAACCTGAAATATGTTTATAAAGTGCTTCCAAATTGACGTTTAAGGGAGTTACCGCAATGTACATAGGTACAATTTTTTCTTCGGGCTTACCTTTGAAACCCGGAATTCCGACATCGTCAAAATTGATTGGCTTTTCAGTTTTAATTTTTTTTAAATCTGCCGCAATATTGCCAGAAAGATCTGGTGCTAAAAAAACCTCATCCAGTTCGTTTACAAACTCAGTAAGTTGAACCGTAATAACTCCTTTTTCAAATATAGCATCGCTAATCACCACTTTTTTGGGCATATATTTTATGGAGGAAAAAAGAAGCGTGTCCTGATGTTTTACTTCTATGGAAAAATGGCCGGTTTCATTGGTAATTGTATTATATCGTGAAGATGTATTAAGAATGACTATACTTTCAATATCGGCATCATTGGTGATTTTCCCCTGCAGCGATTTTTCCTGTGCAGTAATTTGTAATGTTGGTAGCGCACAAAGTAATGCGGTAAATAAAATTTTCTTACTCACCGCGTCTTTTGTATTCTATGCTCTGTTTTAAAAGAAATTCCATCAATTCCATTTCGTTTTCAGGTTTCAGCAAGCGTTGTTCCATCCCGTTTTCTTGTGCGAAATAAAGAAAGTCCACCGCTTTTTCTTCTGGAATATCAAAGGTGGAAGCTATAAAGTTTCTGCTAAAACGCTGTTGCAAATTATTGTTCAAAGTATTGCCTGTTTCCAGTCTTTCGGCTGGGGTGGTTTTGTCCTTTTTTGGAAGCAATAAACTAACCGCACCTGACAAGATGCCTAAAATATTGGCACCGTTCGTCAATGTATTTCCATGCAGAGCCTCCTCTGCAGCGTTTCCAGCTATTCTTGTTTTATCATCCTGTTCAAATTGGTAGCCGTATTCTAGGTTTTCATAACTTAAGTCCCAATCTTTATTAACAGTATAAGTATGTATTTTTTTTACGTCCACGTTAATATTGCCCGAAAGATCATAGGGCCTAACCACCACTTCATCCAATTGATTGATTGATGGATTCATAACAATATTCATTCGCTTTTGTGTTATAATACCTTTATCAATAACTACTGTAAAAGATTGGTATTGCAGTGCGGTTATCTGTACACGGTCGTTTTCTGCTATTTCGATTTCGAAAGTTCCGTCAGGATTTGTTACTGTTCCTTTTTGGGAAGAAACGTTGTAAATATTGATGCCCTCGGCGTCATCACCATTGGGAACATGAATTTTTCCAGCCACTTTGGTGCGCTCTATTTCCTGCGCCAAAAGCACGGGTGAAACAATAATAAATAAAAGAAGAAGTAGTTTTTTTGCCATTCACTAAAAATACGGTTTTGTTTTGTTAGCGAAAACTTAAAGTTTCAACTTTCAATAGTTAAATTTACACTTTAGAAAAAACACTTAAAATGAAAAACCTAATAATAGCAAGTACCAGCACCGTTTACGGAGGCGAATATTTAAATTATCTAACCGATGAAATGGCTGAACTATTTAAGGATACTGAAGAAGTAATCTTCATTCCCTATGCTCGTCCCGGCGGTATCAGCCACGATGAATACACCGAAAAAGCTTCAAAGGCATTTCAAAAAATTGGAAAAAAATTAATTGGTTTACATACTTTTGAAAATCCCACGGAAGCACTTAAAAACGCAAAAGGATCATTTACGGGTGGCGGCAATACGTTTGTTTTAGTGAGTGCACTTTACCGTCTGGAATTGATGCAACCGCTTCGTGAAGCTATTTTTAATGGTTTGGCGTATATGGGGACAAGTGCTGGAAGTAATATTTGTGGAGTATCTATGCAAACAACGAACGATATGCCTATTGTTTATCCACCTTCATTTAAAACCTTAGGTGTTATTCCATTCAACCTCAACCCACATTATTTGGACCCTGAACCAAACAGTAAACATATGGGCGAAACCCGCGAAACCCGTATTGCAGAATTTCATACACAAAATACAGTGCCCGTGGTTGGCTTGCGCGAAGGAAGTTGGTTAAATGTAAAAGGTGATAAAATTATTTTGAAAGGTGAATTGAAAGCCCGCGTTTTTGAGCAGGGGAAAGTACCTTATGAGGTAGAGAGTGGAACAGAGTTTTCAAATTTCTAAAACAATTGCTGATTTTCGACTCGTTCGAACTGAAACTATTTATAATTCTTTTACAAAGTGATATCCTTTAGCCACAAAGCCTTGGTTGTAGTAAAACTTATGTGAAGGAAAATTGTGAACATAGGTATTAAGCTCAACCCAATTACAGGAATTTTTTCGCGCATAGTCGTAAATATATTCCATTAGTATTTTACCTATTCCGTGGTTTCGGTATGCATCGTCAATAATTACGTGATCTACCTCTACACTCTTACCAGCATAATGCCTTGTTTGAAACCACAGGCCACAAGTTCCTATTAACTTTTCATTATCAAAAACGCCCAGACACTCATAATTTTGTTGCACCATTTCCTGCAAACGTTCTATTAAAAGTGCTTCGGAAACGGAAAAATTACCCAGTTTTTGCAGAAGTGGGATGATATTTAAAATTTCCGCAGGCGGAATAATTTTAATTAGAATGTTACTTTTCGTCATTATTCGATTACAATCATTTTAAGGGTTTTGGAAATGCCGTTCACGGTCAATTTGCAGAAATAGCTTCCGTTGGTAAGATTTATTTCACTCAAGTTTATAGGAACAATATATTTTCCGTAGCCCTTGTTTTCATTATCCATAACCGTATAAACTTTTCGTCCCTGTGCGTCAAAAAGATCAAGGCTCACTGTAGATTCCTCATGAAGTTTAAAGGAAACATAACTCATATCGCTGGCTGGGTTAGGATACTGTATAGCGTTGTTTATTTGTTGCGCAGCGCCATCTTCAACTGAGAGAATAGAAAACGGGGTTACATCTGTCCAAACACTAAGCTGAAAGGTGTCAAGCCTTGTCCAAATAGGGCGAACAATATTATTGTGAACAACAATATTGGTATAATCGCCAAAGAAAACTCCTGCATTGGGATTAAATGGCGATTCACTTATTCGTTTGTTTACGATAGTATTTCCACCATCATCGGAATAAGCAATGTAAACGTCTGTTTTGTTATCGGTATAATTTCTTCTATCGTAAAACACAAAAAACAGGTTACCGTTGGTTTGATCAATATCCATCCAAGTGAAAAATTGTTGTTTTCCGGCAGGGTCGTCATTGACGCGTATTGGACCACTCCATGTATCGCCTCCATCGGTAGATTTACTCATCCAAACATCAGTATCATTTGCGCCGTTTCGTTGGTCGCTCCAGTTTACATAGATAGTTCCGTTGTTTGGTCCACCGCTCAGGTCACATTTGGTTATTGGCAAACCGTTACCACGGTATATTCCCGGAATGGAATAGTCCCAGCCCGTTGGCATTGGGTCTATCGCTATTTCTTCATTAAGCCAAGTTTCACCTTGGTCCAAAGATTTGTTGAAAACAATTCCATTTGGTCCAGCCCACGCAACATAAATTTCACCATTCGGGCCTACTGCAGGAACAGCGCCTTCTACTGTGTTGTCTTCATCCACGCAATCACCATCGATTATATTTATCTTTTTTGGGGTTGACCATGTTTGTGCACCATCTGTAGATTTTGAAAAAAGAATAACAGATTTATCATTCGGATTATTACTACCGTAATCATCAAACTGCGTCCATGTTAAATAAATATTGTTATTGTTGCGGTCAATAACACTCCACTGTTTGTCCTGGGCTTTATTTCCGTTTAGACCAGTGTAAGTTCCGCTGCTCCAGTTGCTGCCATTATCAGTAGATTTCTGGCACACAATTCTATCAATCCAGTTTCCACTGGCGGGATTTGAAAGGTGGAAATAATAAAAATTTCCATCTGTATCTACATCAAAAGCTGGATCACCCCAAACACCGTAGGTTGAAGTCATTGTTTGCTCGCTCCAAGTTATTCCGCCATCGCTACTGTTATACAAATTATTCAAATTTGCACCCGCCACAAGAATATCTGTATTTAGCGGATTCATCATTATTGAAGGTTCATTGGGAGAATTGCTATTGGTAATCATAACGTTTTGGGCATTTACCGATGCAACAGTAAAACTGCAAATCAAAAAGATCTTGGATAGTTTCAGGGAAGTCATACTATTTAAGGTTATATATGGTTAGTAAATGTATAAAATACATTCCTTTATTTTGAAAGAAATATACTTTCAATTCCTAAAATTCAATTAAAAAAAGAAGCAATAATCGGGTACTAAATTATTTTTAACGAATTTAGTAAACTCAAAAATTTAGAATTTTCACATTTAATGAAACGAAACGAATTTATCAAAATTTCAAGTATTACCGGGCTAAGTTTAGCAATATTTCCGCAGTTCTCTTTCAAAAATTTTATGGAAGAATTTACCCGAAACCAATTAATAGGTAAGGGAAACCCAGATATTGTAGGAGATAGTTACACCTCGAAAATGCACAAAACTGCGAAGGAAGCATTCAACCGAATGAAAGCAGCAGCGGCAAAGGAAAACATAAATATAGAAGTAGTTTCTGCTTACCGAAGCTTTCAGCGACAGAAAGAAATTTTTGAAGGGAAATACAAACGCTTCACTTCCGAAGGACTTTCACCGGAAAAAGCAATTCAAAAAATAATAGATTATTCCACCATTCCCGGTACCTCGCGCCACCATTGGGGGACCGATATTGATATTATTGATGCTAATGCACCAAGACCTTCAAATGTGTTGATGCCCGAAAATTTCCATGGAACGGGGCCCTTTTGCAATTTAAAAACCTGGCTAAACAAAAACGCTGAGAAATTTGACTTTTACGAAGTATATACAGACAACGGCAACCGCAAAGGCTTTAAGTATGAGCCGTGGCACTTTAGCTATGCGCCCATTTCCATCCCAATGTTGAAAGCATATAAAGAACAGATTGATGTGAAAAAAATGCTTTCAGAAGAAAAGATTTTGGGGAATGAGCATTTTTCCGAAGCCTTCGTTTCAAAATATGTAAAAGAGAATATATTGGATATCAATCCAAAATTGCTTTCTTAAAATAGGTTAAAAGTTTAAGGTTTAATATTTCTAATTTGATTTTTAAAACTTATGAAACCATAAAATAGATTTCAAAATTTAATTTCCAACAACCCTTCGTATCTTTGTACAATGAATAAAAAAGTCATTTTAATGATTCTCGACGGTTGGGGAATCACACAAGATCCTTCAGTTTCTGCCATTGCCCAAGCAGATACTCCTTTTATTGATTCACTTCTCAAAAAATATCCACACGCTCAACTACTTACACATGGAATGAACGTAGGTCTGCCCGAAGGGCAAATGGGTAATAGCGAAGTTGGGCATATGAATCTAGGCGCAGGAAGAATTGTCTATCAAGACCTCGCCAAAATAAATATGGCAGTTGAAAAAGGCACATTAAGCAGTGAGCCCGAACTTAAAAAGGCCTTTGAGTACGCCAAAAGCCACAACAAAAAAGTACATTTTGTGGGCCTCGTTTCTAACGGTGGAGTTCACTCACACATAGATCATTTAAAAGGATTATTGACCGCAGCGCATAATGATGGATTGAAAAATGTGTATGTCCACGCCTTTACCGATGGGCGCGATGTGGATCCACATTCAGGAAAAGGTTTTATTGCAGATCTTGAAAATCATTTGGCAAAAACGGTTGGAAAACTGGCTTCAATTATTGGCCGTTATTACGCAATGGATCGTGATAAGCGTTGGGAACGCGTGAAGAAAGCCTATGATTTATTACGCTTCGGAATAGGAAAACCTTCACACGAGGCGGTAAAAAGCATTGAAGAAAGTTATGCCAAAGGAATTACCGACGAATTCATTGAGCCAATTGTTATGACTTCACCTGAAGGAAAACCTGTTGCGACCATTGAAAAAGATGATGTTGTTATTTTCTTCAATTTTAGAACAGATCGCGGTAGGCAACTTACAGAAGTTTTGACTCAAAAGAATCACGAAAATTTTGGAATGAAAACACTTCCGCTTTATTTCGTAACACTTACCAATTATGATGATTCCTTCGGAAATATCCATGTAGTTTACAATAAGGAAAATCTCCACGACACCTTAGGCGAAATTTTGGAGAAGAACGGAAAGAAGCAAATCCGCATTGCTGAAACAGAGAAATATCCACACGTTACGTTCTTCTTTTCTGGCGGAAGGGAAATTCCTTTTGAAGGCGAAAAACGAATCCTTTGCCCCTCGCCTACTGTGGCAACTTACGATTTAAAACCCGAAATGAGCGCTTATGAACTTCGGGATATGATTCTTCCAGAAATTGAAAAAGAAACTGCCGATTTTATCTGTTTAAATTTCGCAAACGCAGATATGGTTGGTCACACAGGCGTTTTTGAAGCGGCAATAAAAGCCTGCGAAACTGTGGACAAATGTGCAAAAGCAATTGTGGAGCAAGCTTTGGAAAGCCATTATGCTACAATCATTATAGCTGACCATGGTAACAGCGAAACGATGCGAAACCCGGACGGTTCACCAAATACGGCACACACTACCAATCCGGTTCCAATTATAATTGTTGACACTGAAATAAAAGCCGTTAAAAACGGTATTTTGGGCGATGTAGCCCCAACGATTCTCGATATTATGGGCATTGAAAAACCCGAAATAATGACGCAACATTCCCTAATTTGAAATTATGAAAATAATAATAATTATACTTTCAGCACTGTTTCTAGTTGCATGTAACTCTTCAAAAGAAAAAAATAAACTTGATAAAACCACATCGAAAGAAATGATTTCAGAGCAATCTAAAAAGAACATAAACGATACGGTTCCCTACGAAGATTCTGTGATGCTTTTGGGACAAGCCAATAGAAAAGGGTTTCAAATGGATGCGTTTAAAGATTGGTTTAATACTGGTTATGAAGATTACAAAGTTGATTCTAAAACTATAGAACAACTTAAACCACTTTTACAAGAAGTAAACATTACAGTTTTTATGGGAACTTGGTGCGAAGATAGCCAACGCGAAACACCTCATTTTTATAAAATTTTAGACGATGCTGGTTTTGATGAATCAAAACTGACCTTGATAACTGTTTCCGAAGAAAAAACAACTCCGCAAGGTTTTGAGAAAGGAAAAGATATTACCAATGTGCCTACCATTATTTTTTACAAAGACGGAAAAGAATTAGGCCGAATTGTAGAATACCCAATTGAAAGCCTTGAAAAAGATATGTCCGCAATATTAAGCGGAAAGGAATACAAACACGCTTACGCCGAATAAAACTTTAGCATCGGTATAATTCTTTGTAATTTTGCGGTTTGAAAATTGAAAATGATTAGAGAGACCTTAACAATTGCTGTAGATTTTGACGGAACTATCGTTGAAGACGAATATCCGCGAATTGGTCGCCCCATTATTTTTGCTTTTGACACGTTGAAGAAATTGCAAGATGAAGGGCACAGACTTATTCTATGGACATACCGAAAAGGCAGCGCTTTGGAAGATGCTGTGAAATTTTGTAAAGAAAACGGTATCCTTTTTTACGCTGTAAACCAAAGTTTTCCGGAAGAAGAATTTGATATTTCATATAGTCGAAAAATTAATGCCGACGTTTTTATAGACGATCGCAATGTTGGCGGACTAAAAAGTTGGGGCGAAATATATCAACAACTTATTGGCCAACCCGCGCCTGCAAAATCTAAAACCCAGAAAAGGGGATTGTTTTCCTTTTTAAAATAGCACTATGATAATTCCAAAAACACGAGAAGAAATTGAATTGATGCGCGAAAGCGCTTTGGTAGTATCCCGCACTTTGGGAATGCTCGCAAAGGAAGTAAAACCAGGTATTACAACCAATCAGCTAAATAAAATGGCGGAAGATTATATTCGTAGCCAAGACGCTATTCCGGGATTTTTAGGTCTTTATGATTGTCCCTCTACCCTACTTACCAGTGTAAATGAAGCGGTGGTTCACGGTTTACCAACAGATATCCCTTTAAAAGAAGGTGATATAGTAGCTATTGATTGCGGTGCGATCAAAAATGGTTTTTATGGTGATCACGCCTATACTTTTGAAGTAGGTGAAGTAGATCCTGAGATTAAAAAATTACTTAAAATTACCAAAGAATCACTATACATCGGTATTCGTGAATTTAAAGCAGGCAATCGCGTTGGCGATGTAGGTTTCGCAATTCAGGAATATTGTGAAGCGCAAGGTTATGGTGTTGTACGCGAATTAGTAGGCCACGGTTTAGGAACGAAAATGCACGAAGAACCAGAGATGCCAAATTACGGGCGTCGCGGTCGCGGAAAGAAATTTATTGAAGGAATGACCATTGCTCTGGAACCAATGGTAAATATGGGAACGCAAAAAGTGAAACAATTAAAAGATGGTTGGACTATAGTAACGCTGGATGGACAACCAAGCGCACACTTTGAACACGACATTGCTTTGGTAAATGGAAAACCTGAATTGCTTTCTACTTTTGCCTATGTTTATGAAGCATTGGGAATTGTAAGTGACGAAGAGAAAGAGTTTAGAGAAAAGGAATTCGTTCTATAACAATCTCCATCTTTGTTCAAAAAAATCCTAAATACTATTCCAAGACCCCTTCTCATTAGGTTGAGTATTATCGGCAGGCCCATACTGGCTTTATTTCTGAAAGGGAGTAAATACACAGATCCCATTGATGGAAAATCCTACCGAAAGTTTCTTCCATACGGTTATGAAATTGTTCGTGAAAATGTACTTTCTCCAGGCACACTTTCCCTAGAGCGACATAGATTATTCTGGCTTTATCTTCAAAATGAAACAGGCTTCTTCACTGAAAATCTGAAAGTGCTTCATTTCGCACCCGAGCAGGCATTTTATAAAAAATTTCGGAAAATGAGAAATCTAGATTATACTACAACAGATTTAAATTCACCGATTGCCGATGTAAAAGCAGATATTTGTAATTTACCTTTTGAAGATAACCAATTCGACTTTATAATCTGCAATCACGTTTTGGAACATATTCCAGATGACACTAAAGCGATGCAGGAAATTTATCGCGTTTTAGCGCCCGGAGGCACTGCAATTCTACAAGTTCCTTACAAAGCAGATTTAAAAACCACTTTTGAAGATGATACTATTACAGACCCAAAAGAGCGTGCAAAAATATTTGGACAATACGATCATGTTAGGGTTTATGGAATGGATTATTTCACCAAACTTGAAAGAATCGGGTTTAAGGTTGAAGCTGTGGATTACACATATATTATTTCTTCGACAGACGTAGAAAAATACAGATTACCGAAAGGGGAATTAATTCCCGTATGTAAAAAATAATTTGTTCTTTTGTCTGAAATTTCCTGAATGAATTTAAAATTACTCTTCTTTTTTTTCACTTTTTCTATTGCCGCAATAGCCCAAAATCCTAATGATTGTGTAAATGCAATAATTATCTGTGGCGATTCAAGCTTGGGAGTTGATCCAAGTGGAATTGGTTTTGATGAATTTTCATTGCCGGGAAATGAAGTTCCGCCTTGCTACATTTTTGATCAAAATAACATTTGGTTCAAATTTATTATTATTGAATCGGGCACTTTCACCTTTGATATTGTTCCCGATAACGGCGAAGATGATTATGATTTTGCAATATTCGGACCAACCGTTACTTGTACTATTTGGGCGCTTCTATTAGGTGTTCTAGTACAAATCCTTTAAATGCTGGCGTTCAGGTTGCGACTGGGCTCAATATGGATGAGACAGACGTTAATGAAGGCCCGGGCGAAGATGGGAATGGTTATTTAATGTATATAGAGGCTTCGGCAGGCGACGTTTATTACTTATTGGTTGATAGAGCTGTAGGTTCTGGCCCTTTAAGTTTGTTTTATACAGGAACAGCAAAATTGCCAAATGCTGTTACTGCAAACCAGCCTGAAAATTTGGTGAACTGCGATACGGATGGTAATCCAGATGGTTTTACAGATTTCAATCTTGATCTGCAAACTAGCACTATTATTGGTCCACAAACTGATGTAGCTGTAAGTTACCACGAAACCCTAAACGATGCCAGTATTGGTATAAATCCACTCACAAGCCCGTATCACAGTATTGCCAATCCTCAAACTATATACGCGCGTATTGAAAGAACAAATGGTTGTAGTGATTTAACTTCTTTTACAATTGAAGTTGGAAGTCCCGAATTAATGACTCCAGCAGATGTATTATTTTGTAATTATAATTCTCCCGCACTTTATCCTTTGGACTCAATTATTCCTGAAGTGATTGTTAATTCGCAAGGATATATTTTTAGTTATCACTACACTCAAAATGATGCAGATAATAATACAAATCCAATTGGCAGATATGTAAATCTTACAGAAACACCACTTACTATATATGTTCGGGTTACTGATGAAAATGATCCGTTATGTTTTGCTGTAACTTCTTTTCAAGCTTCAATAAATACAATTAAACGTGCCACGCAGCCTGAAGGTTTTATTGTCTGCGATCAAGACTTTGATGGTCAGATTTCTGTAAATCTCAATGAAAAGGAAGCCGAAATTCTCAATGGTCTTCCAGCCTCTGATTTTCAAATATCTTATTACACCTCCATAGATGACAGATTAAATGGAACCAATCCCGTTTCCGGCTCTTTTCGGAATACAGAAAATCCCCAAACAATTTATGTTAGAATGTTGGAAATAGCTACGGGATGTTTTGATTATACCCAATTCAATATAGTTGTAAATCCATTGCCTATTCCAGTCTTTGATCAGGATTTGTACTACTATTGTTTAAACGCTTCGGAACCATTGCAAATTTCAGTGCAAGCTGGATTCAGATATTATGTATGGAATACAGGTGAAGAAGGCGCCAATTTGAATAAAATTCTAATTGATACTCCTGGAATTTATAGCGTTACTGTTACAAATTACTATGGCTGTGAAAATAATGTAAGCGTAGAGGTATTTCCTTCAGACGTTGCAACCATAAAGGAAATAAAAGTAATTGATTTTAGTGGTTCAAATAATTCAATTGAAGTAATAGCAGAAGGTCCGGGTATTTATGATTATGCGCTAGATACAAATTTAATTTACCAGAATAGTAATATTTTCAAAGGACTTAAAAATGGTTATTACACTGTTTTTGTTCGTGATAGACGAGGTTGTGGTATCGTTTCACAACAGGTTTTAATTTTGGATTATCCACGCTATTTTACGCCTAACGATGATGGCTATCACGACTATTGGCATATCATCGGTATGGATGAATTTCCAAAGGCGAAAATTTATATTTTTGACCGTTTCGGGAAATTATTGAAGCAAATTTCGCCAAGTTCCAAAGGATGGGATGGAACCAATCAGAAGAAAACTCAATTGCCTACAAACGATTATTGGTTTACTATTGAAATTGAAAATAGACCCAAATATCGAGGTCATTTCACATTAAAGAGGTGAAATTTATTTAGAGATTCTTTGTTTGAAGCCTTCGGTCATAAAAACCTGATGGTTATTCAAGGAATCGTTATATGTAAGATACGCTTCAACATTCGGTAGGTTTTTTAGCAATTCTTTGGATTTATCCAAACCCAATGCCATAAAGGAAGTTGCATAAGCATCCGCCACTCCACAAGTTGGTGCAATCACAGTTGAACTTGTCACATCACTTTTTTCTGCGGAACCAGTTAACGGATTCAAAGTATGTACATATTTTTTCCCGGTAAGGGAATCAATTCTGAATTTGCGATAATTACCGGAAGAAGCCATCCCTTCATTTTTTAAATTTACTGTTGCTTCAAAACTTCGGTCTTCCAGCTCAGAGTCTACCGCTTCAATACCAACAACCCATTTTTGATTTTTCTGAATGTTTTCACCTTTTGTGAGAATTTCACCTCCCAATTCAATTAGATAATCGGTTACCCCTTTAGATTCAAGATAGCGGCCAAGACAGTCTATCCCAAAACCTTTGGCTACGGCATTAAAGTCAAAATATATTTGCAGATATTCCTTTGAGACAGTTCCATCGTTATTGATTTTCACTTTTTTGAAGCCTACGTATTTCATTAATGAATCCAAGGTAGTTCTATCAATATTCTTCAATGGCTTTACATCACCGAAACCATAAGCATTACGCAAAACGCCAATTGTTGGATCAAAATAACCATTGGTCTTTTTGTTTACTTCTTCGGAAATTTTAAATACTTCTCGAAAAATGGAATCAACCACAACTGTGGAATCGCCCTTGTTAACTTTGGAAATATCGCTATCAGGAATATAGGTGCTTACTGAGGTATTTACCGCCTCAATAACAGAATCCAACCCTTTTTTAAAATCTATTTCCTTTTCAGTATAAAATTGAATATTGTAAGTGGTTCCAAAAGCATCGCCCTGTAATAAAAGGGGTTGCGATTCTTTCTTTTCACAAAAAATGAAAAGCAACAAAACCGGTATAAAAAGTAGTTTCTTCATAATATTTCCTGTAATCCTTTATAAACCATTGTATAATCTTCATCTTTTAATACTGGTTTCCCATAATCGCTTCCGTGCCCAAGACCAACACCGGCATAATAGGTTTTGGCTTCAAACTTTGAGGCATGTTCTTTAATGGTTTGCATAAAAACAGGATCGTATGCATGGGCATCCTGCGGAAAAGAAATTGCACGGACGATTATAAAATGAAGAATTTTATCTTTCAAGGCAACAAATTGTGGATCTCTTTTCAATTTTGAATTTACGCCCAAAAATTCAAATCCTTCGGATTCTAGTTGTTTTCCAACAATATTCATCGCGAGATTATGAAGTTCCTGCTTGGTAAGTTTTTCGCCCATAAGTAGGTTCAAAATTACGATTTTTGATTTTATTCTTTAAATTATTCCATCATAAAAAAACCGTTTCAAAAAAAATTGAAACGGTTTCAGAATTTTTTTAAGAATACTTAATTATCCTCCAAAATCATCAAAACGAATATTCTCGTCTGGAATTCCAAAATCTTCACCCATCTTTTGAACAGCTTGGTTCATCAAAGGTGGTCCGCAGAAATACAGTTCAATATCTTCTGGGGTATCGTGGTGGTTTAAATAGTTGTCAATTACCACTTGGTGAATAAAGCCCACAAAACCATCACCAGATTCATCATGAATGTCTTTTTTCACTTTCCAGTTATCTTCTTCCGCGGGCTCACTTAAGGCCAAATAGAATTTGAAATTAGGGAATTCATTTTCCAATTGCTTGAAATGGTCCAAATAGAAAAGTTCGCGTTTAGAACGACCTCCATACCAATATGTTACTTTTCTACCAGTTTTAAGGGTTTTGAAAAGATGGTAAAGATGCGAGCGCATTGGAGCCATTCCAGCTCCACCACCAACATACAGCATTTCTGAATCGGAAGGATTGATAAAAAATTCACCGTAAGGACCAGAAATAACAACTTTATCGCCTTTTTTACAGTTGAATATGTAAGAGGAAGCAATTCCTGGGTTTACATCCATCCACCCACCTTTTGCACGATCAAATGGCGGTGTTGCTATACGAACATTCAACATAATTTCACGTCCTTCTGCAGGATATGAAGCCATAGAATATGCTCTTTCAACGGTTTCGTTGTTTTTCATCACCAATGGCCATAGTTTGAACTTATCCCACTCATCTTGAAATTTGTCTGGTCTTTCGTGCTCTTCTGGGTGAGCAGTAATATCCATATCCTCAAACTTTACTTCGCAAGGCGGAATTTCAATCTGAATATAACCTCCAGCTTTGTAGTTCATATCCTCAGGGATTTCAACTACAAATTCTTTAATAAAAGAAGCAACGTTATAATTTCGAACAACGGTAGCATCCCATTTCTTAATACCGAAAACTTCTTCAGGAATATGAATATTCATGTCCTGCTTCACTTTTACCTGACAGGAAAGACGAGCGCCCTCTTTTAATTCTTTACGCGTAAAGTGTGGTGTTTCTGTAGGCAAAGCTTCACCTCCACCTGACAAAACGTGGCATTCGCATTGAATACAGGTTCCACCACCACAGGCAGATGGTAAAAATATTTTTTCGGCACTCAGTGTAGAAAGCAAAGAGCCACCCGAAGGAACCTCAATTACTTTTTCATCATTTATTGTAATTTTTACTGGGCCTGATGGGGCTAATTTCTCTTTTGTAAACAACAATAAGGCAACCAGTAATAAGGTCAAAACCAAAAGGGCGATTACCGTTACTGTTATAACTCCGAGGGTGCTTATTTCTAAAAACATATTATTGCTTCGTTAGTGTTGAAACTTCTGACACTGAAACCGCAGCAGCAGTTTCTTTTGTATTTTCTTTTTGAACTTGTTCTTCTTTTACCCCAATATTAGTTGGATCTGAATCTAAAGATGGTTTCTTTTCGTCACCACCTGTCAACATTCCACCAAAACTCATAAATCCAATAGCCATTAAACCGGTAATTATAAAAGTAATTCCCAATCCACGTAAAGGTGCTGGAACATTAGAATATCTAATCTTTTCACGAATGGCAGCAATTGCCAAAATTGCTAAAAACCATCCAATTCCTGAACTTATACCATAATTCAATGCCAATCCCAATGTTGGAATATCTCTAGATTGCATAAACAAAGATCCTCCTAAAATAGCACAGTTTACAGCTATAAGTGGCAAAAATATACCAAGAGAATTATAAAGTGAGGGTGAAAACTTTTCAACTACAATTTCTACTAATTGCACCATTGTTGCGATGGTAGCAATAAAAAGTATAAAGGAAAGAAAACCTAAATTATAATCGGCATATTCTTCGCCAAGCCAAACCAATGCTCCATCTTTTAAAAGATATTGATCCAGCAACCAGTTAATAGGCACTGTAACTGCAAGTACAAATATTACAGCGGCTCCAAGGCCCACAGCGGTTGAAACTTTTTTGGAAACAGCAAGATAAGAGCACATTCCAAGGAAAGTTGCAAATATCATGTTGTCTATAAAGATCGATTTAAAAAATAACTCTATGTGTTCCATCTTAATTTTCTTCTATAAGTTCTTTATTCCTTGAGCGTTGCACCCAGATAATAATTCCTATTACTATCAATGCCATTGGGGAAAGCAACATAAATCCGTTATTTTCATAGCCCAATGCATAAAGTCCGGTTTTTGCTATTGGATCTCCCAAAACTTTGAAGCCCAAAAGCGTTCCAGAGCCCAAAAGCTCTCGAAAAAAACCAACTATTATCAAGATAAGTCCGTAACCTGCTGCGTTTCCTATTCCATCAAGGAAAGAACGCCAAGGTTTATTAGCCAATGCGAAGGCTTCAAAACGCCCCATAATAATACAGTTTGTAATAATCAAACCGATGAAAACTGAAAGTTGCTTACTCAATTCATAAGCAAAAGCCTTTAGCACTTGGTCTACAATAATTACCAATGCCGCAACTATAATAAGCTGTGCGATGATTCGGATTTTTCCAGGAATAACATTTCGCAAAAGCGAAATAACCACGTTTCCAACAGCCAAAACAACCATTACTGAAAGTGCCATTACTATTGAAGCTTTCAATTGTGCTGTAATTGCCAATGCAGAACAAATACCCAATACCTGAATTGTAATAGGATTATTATCTGCTAAAGGGTCTAAAATTAACCTGCTATCTTTTTTTGAGAGTAAAGCCATTTTTTTTTAAATTTTGTTCGTTATAAAAACAACTATATTTTTTTACTGAATAGTATCAGAAACTGGAGCTGCCTCCATTATTTCATTCTTTTCAGCTCCTTTTAATTTTTCTAAATAAGGTATATACTGCGCAACATCTTTTTTGATCATTGCAGTTACACCATTTCCTGTTATAGTAGCGCCGGCGAGGGCATCTACTTTTTGGTCGTCTTTACGGTCGTTCAACGGATCGTTATTTCCTTTTGCTACGGTAATACCTTCAAAGGCATCGCCATTCATAATTTGTTCGCCTTTAAAGTCGTCCATAAAGAATCGTTCCTTAATATTTGCGCCAAGTCCGGGAGTTTCACCTTTGTGATCAAAAAATACTCCTTCAACTACAAAATCTTTATCAAGGGAAACAAATCCCCAAATAGCATCCCAGAGTCCCTTTCCACGCATTGGCATTATGTAATAAGTTTTGCCATCTTTTTCTCCAATAAATAAAGGAAGCTTTCTTTTATAATTTGAATCTTCTTTGGCGTGTGATTCTTCCTTTTTAATATCTATTAGATAAGCATTTTCGTTTTCACTTACTTCATCGCCCTGAATAACCAATTGTTTTTTTATGTATTTATGAAAAGTAGCTTCAACTTCATTGGTAGGAATAAAAGTTACACTACCTGTTCCTTCATTATCATCAACACCCATTGCATACAGAATGTTCTGTTGTTTTTCAAAACGCTCATTTTCAGAAATTTTTCCGCGTAGGCCTTGTGCAATACCAGCTAAAAGGCTTCCAACAACCAATACCATTATTACTGAAAACAGTATTGTATATGAATTTTTATCAGTAAATCTTGCCATTACTACGCTGTTTTAACTTTTATTCGTTTCATTCTCTTCTTAATGTTTCCTTGAATCACATAGTGATCTATCGTTGGTGCAAATACATTCAACAATAATATTGAAAGCATAAACCCTTCCGGATATGCCGGGTTAAAAACACGTATCATTATACCCATGAAACCAATTAAGAAACCATAAATCCATTTTCCTTTGTTGGTTTGTGATGCAGTAACTGGGTCTGTTGCCATATAGACAATTGCAAAAGCAGCACTTCCTATTATTAAGTGATGCCAAAACGGTTCGCTCATTAATCCATAAAATTTGCTGCCATCCTCTATCCAGCCTTGATCAACAACACCGTTAAATATCAAGCCCATAACAAGTGCTCCTACAACGGCGGAAAGCATAATACGCCAGCTTCCAATTTTTGTAAAAATCAAGAAGAGGCCGCCAATAATAATAAGGAATGTAGAAGTTTCTCCCACAGAACCTGGTATAAAGCCCCAGAACATATCCCAAAGACTATAAGCGGGGTGGGTATTTGCGGCTAAAGTTCCTAAAATAGTTTCTCCAGAAATTGCATCTGGCTGACCAGCCATGGCTTGTGCTCCATGCACCCATACTTTATCACCACTCATCCACGTTGGATAGGCGAAGAACAAAAAGGCACGGATAGTTAAAGCGGGGTTCAGAATATTCATTCCTGTGCCTCCAAAAACTTCTTTTCCAATGATTACTCCGAATATTACCGCAACGGCAAGCATCCAAAGAGGAATATCAATTGGAACAATAAGCGGCACGAGCATTCCCGTTACCAAATACCCTTCTTCTACTTCGTGTTTTTTAATGATGGCGAAAATAAATTCAACACCAAGACCTACTCCATAGGATACGATTACCAGTGGCAAAACGGTCCAAGCACCCAAAATAAAATTATCCCAAGTGAAGAAATTGCCTAATGGGTCCAATCGCAATGTGTTATCTATAGCTGCATAGTGCTGATAGCCGGCATTGAATATTCCAAAAATTAAACACGGAATAAGCGCCATAATCACGGTATTCATAGTACGCTTCAAATCGTCTGCGGAACGCACGTGCGAACCAGAATGCGTTGTTTCATTTGGCGTATACAAAAAGGTGTGCAGTGCATTGAACGCAGGAGCCATTTTGGTGCCCTTGTACTTTTCCTTTAGCTTATGTAAATTCTGTTTCAATCCCATAGCGATTATCCTATTTCTTTATACATTAAATCAAGACCGTTCCTGATGATTTGTTGATGTGGTTGCTTGCTCACGCAAACAAATTCGGTAAGCGAGAAATCTTCTGGTGCCACCTCGTACATTCCTAAAGCTTCCATAGCATCAAGATCTTTAACCATACATGCCTTTAGAATTTGCATTGGGTATATATCAAGTGGGAAAACTTCTTCGTAATTGCCGGTTACAACAAAAGCACGGTGCTCTCCGTTGGTATTGGTGTCAAGATCGTATTTTTTATTCGGTGTTAACCAAGAAAAAGTAAGCGCTCTTGAAGTTGAAATCTTATCAAAAACTGGCTTGTTCCATCCAAAAAGTTCGTAATCATCACCTTCCGGAATTACAGTTACGGTATTGCTGTAAAAACCCAGATTCCCTTTAGGAGAAATTTTATTTCCAGTAAGCACATCTCCGCTAATAACGCGAACGTTTTCTTCCTTCATCCCTGAGTCATACAAAAAGGTTGAAACCTCTGATCCGATTCTGGTTTTATAATATTTTGGAGCCTTTACCTCAGAACCTGCAAGTGCAATGATTCTTTCTGAGTTAAACTTTCCAGTAAGAAACAATTCACCAATAATTACAAGATCCTGCGCGGCAATTGTCCAAACAATCTCGTTTTTATTAACGGGGCTTATTTTGTTTATTTGTGTTCCAACATTTCCAGCTGGATGAGGTCCAGAAATAGTATGAAGGGAAATATCTTTTAAACCTTTAAATGGTGAGTTTCCATCTTTGCCAACCCCAACGTGTACTTGCCCATTGGTAAGTTTACTTAAAGCGGTTAGGGCAGCCTGAAGTTCCTTTTCTTTTCCTTTTAGAGAAAAATCCAAATCGTTTGCCAGTGGAGCCGTGTTGAGTCCAGAAATAAAGATATCTCTTGGCTCTTGATCCGTATCAGCAATCACAGCATATGGGCGTTGAAGAATAAACGGCCAGCAACCAGACTCAAGCAAACGGGCTTTAATGACCTCAGCACTTGAAGAATCTGGACTTAAAATACCAAAATCTTTAAAAGAGTCCTGTGGGTCTGCTTCTATAATGATTTCTTTAATAACTCGTTTCGCACCACGTTCAATTTTTGTAAGCGTACCGCTAACTGGCGAAACGAACTTTATAAGTTCGTTGCTCTTTGAATAGAAAATGGTATCACCCGCTTGAACTTTTCCATCTTCGCGAACCACCATTTTAGGGGTTATAAGATGAAAGTCGGAAGGTCTTATTGCGAAGGTTCTAGATCGCGGAGAGCTGGAAAGTGTTTTTTCAGCTTCACCTTTTAACTTAATGGTAAGACCTTTTTTAATCTTAATGTCTTTGGACATAAATATGGATATTAATAATGCCTTTTTAATACCCTTATACCCATCAAAACAAAAGTGCGGGGAATAAGGGCGTGCAAATTTATAAATTAAATATACCATTGCACAATAAAAGGGTATAATTTTCTGTGTTAAAAAGGAGTGGGTTGCTATTTTAAAATGTTTATAACATTAATAAATAGATTTACCAAGCAAAAGCAATTTTAAAGAATTGTCTTTCTTAAAATAAGAACCATTCAAATTAATAGGGAAATATCACGGGAATTTACAGTCATTTTTTTTGGTGAAAACTTCGAGAAATATTCGAATGGATCACACCAATATCTTTCAGATTTTCTATTCAGTTTTTATTTACTAAATTAGATGCTTCAGTATTTATTTACAGTACATTAACGAATTGAGTCAAAATGCGTATTCTCAATTTCAGTTTCTGGAAACAGCAGAACATTTTTGACTTTTCACTAAAAATTCAATACAAAAATTAGAGGGGATTAACCAAAGACACACTGCAGATCAACGAATTTTTTAAAATTAGAACAAACTTAAAACAAAGATTCACACATTACAAAACAATAAAAATCTGAGCAAAAAATGAAAAAAATATTATTCCTAACTGGAGATTACACCGAAGATTATGAAACAATGGTACCATTTCAAATGCTCGAGATGGTTGGTTATGAAGTACACGCCGTATGCCCCGACAAAAAAAAGGGAGATACCATTAAAACAGCAATTCATGATTTTGAAGGCGACCAGACCTATTCCGAAAAGCCAGGCCATAATTTCACCTTAAATTACAGTTTTGCCAAAGTAGTTATGGAAGACTATGAGGGCTTAGTAATTGCCGGAGGCAGAGCTCCAGAATATTTAAGGTTGAATGAAAAAGTAATTGAGCTTGTAAAACATTTTTTTACCACCAATAAACCAGTTGCAGCAATCTGCCATGGCATTCAAATTTTAACTGCCGCCAATGTTGTAAAAGGAAGGAAATTAACAGCCTATCCAGCTGTGGGTCCAGAAGTAACATTAGCAGGAGGAGAATTTCAATCAATACCAGCAGACGAAGCCTATGTAGATGGTAACCTTGTTACATCTCCTGCTTGGCCAGCACACCCAAGTTTTATTAGAGAATTTTTAAAAATAATGGGGGCAACTATTAAAATTTAAACCTATAGCTAAGACCACTTAAAAACTATTACATCGAAATTTATTTTAAAGTAATATATACACATCAATAAATATTGAATCCAAAAATTCAAAACTTTATATTAGGGAAGACATTTGAGAAATGAAAGAGAAAACTTACGAACTGGAAAAAATTAAAATTAGTCTTAGTTTATTTAGTTGCAGAAAGAACATTGCCATCAATGGGCACAAAATTTGTTTATCTTAGCTTTTTAAACCAGTATTATGTTAAAAACACATTCCATCACCCTTCTTCTGTTGCTTACTGTCTTCCCTACATTTTCCCAAATTGTAGAAAAAGTAGAACCTTCATATATTAGTACTGTACAATTCCGGGGTGCTACAGACCTCAGCCAACTGCCAATTATACGGCTTGGCGAAAGAGTAAATTTATCATTTGACGCCCTTAACGGTGAAGAAGAAGATTATTATTACACCATCACCCACCACAATTTTGATTGGTCTCCCAGTGATCTTTCCAAAAGCGAATACTTAGACGGTTTTGACGATGTGCGTATAGAAACCTACCAAAATTCATTAAATACCCTTCAAATATTTTCGCATTATGAACTCACCATTCCAAACCGTGAGACAAGGGCAATCGAAAAAAGCGGAAATTATTTAATTAGTATTTTTAATAGCGATAACGAACTTATTTTCACAAGAAAATTTATGGTTATTGAAAACATTGCCAATGTTGCGGTAGAAATAAAACGCGCTCGTGACCTTAGAATTATCAACGAGAAACAAGTTGTTCAATTTACCATCAATTCGCCTAATCTTTTATTGATAAATCCAAAACAGACCGTTAAAACACTTGTGCTTCAAAATAGCAATCTTAACACCGCTATTAGAGATTTAGTGCCACAATACACTATTGGGAATGAACTTATTTATAGATACGACAAAGAAGCATCTTTTGGCGGCGGTAATGAGTTTTTAGCATTCGATAATAAAGATGAGCGCTCCGCTTCAAATGGTGTGCGTTCCATAGAGGTTTCCGATGTGTACGAAAATTACCTCTACACAGATATTCCAAGATATAATCGGCCTTATACCTACAATCCGGATATAAATGGAAATTTTGTGGTTCGTAATGTTGATGCCCAAAACCAAGATATTGAAGCAGAATACGTACGTCTGCACTTTAACCTGCAATATTATGACGATCTAGGCGACAAAGAACTGCATCTATATGGCAATTTCAACAACTGGACCATAGACGGCAGCACCTATATGAAATATGACCCGAAAAGTGATAGTTACAGAAACGACCGCCTTTTTAAACAAGGGTATTACAACTATAAATACGTTGTTGTAAATCGTGACGGCAGTATAGACGAAGGGGCCGTAAGCGGCGATTTTTGGCAAACTGAAAACGATTATACCGTTATTGTTTATTTCCGCGATTTAGGCGCGAGGTATGATAGAATCATCGGCACGGGATATGCAAACTCTACCACTATCAATAACAATTGATTTTTCTAAACTATCAATCGCCATAACAGTTTCTTTTTTTCAGAGGCCATGAAACGCAAAAAAGACGAAAATTCCAACAGTAGAAAATCGCTGCAATATCGCGGAACAAAATGTCTAAACTGTGAACAACCACTTGATATAAGTGATATTTATTGCCCCTATTGTTCCCAACTTAACAGCAATAAGCAGCTTTCTGCAAAAGACTTTTTCGGAGAATTTCTTAATAGCATTGTGGTGTTTGATTCCCGATTTCGAAACACGCTTAAAGATCTTCTTTTCAGGCCCGGAATCATCACTCGAAATTACGCCAAGGGGCAACGATTAAAATATGCAAACCCCTTCCGTTTCTTTTTAAGCGTATCTATAATTTACTTTTTGCTGAATAGTTTAATTAATATTATAAATCCAGGTATTGAGGACGATTTAAACTTAAGCTCCAAAATAATGGGTAACGCTGGCTTGGATTCCTTAGAGCAGAATGTTAAAATGACAACTACAGAAGCAATTAGTTTTGCCGATTCTGTAGAAAAACAAAAACCAAAAAAAGCTTTAAGTTATATTTCAGAAAAAGAATTGGACACAATGTCATTTGTGGAAAGCTATACAGAACGGTTTTCACTTTACAATAGTTTTTACAAAAAAAACAAAATCAAAAATGCTGAAGTTGCGCTAGACAGCCTCCACCACAGAAATACTTATTTTAACCGATGGGTATATTCAAAAAATACCAGTGTGGAAAAGATTAAAGAGAACCCTGCCGCTTTTGTTAATTATGTTATTTCCAAAATACCATTTTTCCTCTTTTTCTTTACGCCTTTTTTCGCATTTTTCTTTTGGGTTATTTATTCCCGAAAAAAATATACCTATATGGAACATATGGTTTTCATATTCCATATTTTCAGTTTTATCTTCTTGGCATTGCTTCTTTTTATTATACCAGACCTTATAATTGGATCACAATTTTTGGTGGGATGCCTGTTCCTTTTTATTGGCCCAATCTATTTCTATAAAGCATTGCGTAATTTTTACCATCAAAGCAGGATGTTAACATTAATAAAATTTGTATTTTTAAACACTGTATTTGTAATAGGATTGACTTTTGCGACAATAATTTTTGTAGCAGCAAGCGCAGCAGTTTACTAAAAAAAATGGTTCAACAGGTAACACAAGGAATTAAGATTTCGGTAAAAACCGAATTTGACGGCACGTTTTACAAAAATCGTAAAATGCAGTATGCCTTTGCCTATACTATTACAATTGAAAATCAAAGTAAAGACACCGTTCAGCTAACTTCTCGTTGCTGGAAAATTAAAGATTCGCTAAATAATACCGAAGTTGTAGAGGGCGAAGGAGTAATTGGTCAAAAACCTATTCTGCTCCCGGGTGAAAAACATAGTTACACCAGCGGTTGCCTTTTATATTCTCCTTTTGGGGCAATGAAAGGCCATTATAATATGGTTAATTTTGCTACCACAGGAAAATTTAGAGTTTCCATTCCGCTTTTTAATTTGAGCGCCCCTTTTTCGATGAATTGATTTTATTAACGCTATTGATTCTTTAGTTACTATTGCTTTTAAAACAGAACACTAATTTACTGAGTACTGAACACTGAATTACTGCTTATACTGGTTTGTAAATCTTCATAACGCATTTCTACATTTTCATTTTTCATCACAACTTGAGTAATACTTTTTGTTTTTATGAAACCACGATCCATAACAAGATTACTGTACAAATCGCCTTCACCAGCCGTTTTGTGAAATTGAAGCAATTCTTCTTCGGAAGGTTTTACAGTTTCAAGCAAAAATGCTGAAAACCATTGTTCGCGCTTTTTCTTTAGATTCTCGGGATACAATGGTGAAGAAGACCATATTTGGGGTGCAAGCGATTCTTCGGAAAAATGATATTTTATTCCGTCCCAAACTAATTCAAACAATTGTACTTCAGTTTTCCATTCAACCAAAACTGCTGTGAAAGGCTCTATTTCGTTAAAATCATAGCGCGCTATTTCATCTTTTAGGTTCTCTGCCATCAAAAGATCTTTAACCACTAGACCTCTACTTTTTCTATAAAAAGATTTTCGTTCATGCGCCACAAATCCACCATTCATCAAACATACAATTCTTTTTTTATCACTTATACCAATCCACGTTCCTCCAGCCACAGCATCTTTAGGGTAAAGCAACTGCACATCCTCCTCTTCATATATTTCTGGCGGAAAAGTTTCACGGCCAGGAGCTTCATCGCGATTAGAAGTAAGAATAAAATCGTTATTAGATTTCGGAACAAAAGTTATTGTACACATTTTTTAAAAAGTATTCAGCGTTTAATGCAGTGAGCGGCTTAAGATGAGACAATTTATGAAAAATTTCAAAATAGAAACTTACAAAAAAATGAGGCAACCATTTCATATAAAAAAATAAATAATTGTATTTTTTATAATCTAAAATGTTTTTCGTTAATGAATACTGCCCTTGAAAACTACCAGCCGAACATTAAAAAATTTGTACCTTTGCAATCTTCATAAATAGAAAAAATAAAAAGTTATGGGAAATGGATTTTTTGAAGTACCAATCGCCGTAAACGAACCAATAAAAGGTTACGCGCCTGGTTCACCAGAACGAAAGGAAGTACTTGAAACCTACAAAGAAATGTACAACACGAAAGTGGAAGTACCTTTATTTATAAACGGTAAAGAGGTAAAAACTAAAGACACCAGCACGATGTCTCCCCCCCACGACCATAAACACGTTTTGGGAACCTACCATAAAGCTACCAAAAAAAATGTGGAGGAAGCTATTTCTACATCTTTGGAGGCTCGGAAAAAATGGGCGGCAATGCCTTGGGAGCAGCGCGCAGGAATCTTCCTTCGTGCAGCCGAGTTGATTGCTGGGCCATATAGAGCCAAGATTAATGCAGCAACAATGCTTGCGCAATCCAAAAATATTTATCAAGCTGAAATTGATGCAGCATGTGAGCTTATAGACTTCTTGCGTTTTAATGTTCAGTACATGACCGAAATATATGCTGAGCAGCCAGAGTCTACCTCAGCTGCTTGGAACCGAATTGAATACCGTCCTTTAGAGGGCTTTATATATGCTATTACTCCTTTTAACTTTACGGCTATTGCTGGAAACCTTCCAGCAAGTGCTGCACTAATGGGAAATGTAGTGCTTTGGAAGCCTAGCGACAGTCAAGTATATTCTGCAAAAGTAGTTTTGGATGTATTTAGAGAAGCTGGTGTGCCTGCGGGAGTAATAAATATGGTTATGGGTGATCCAGTTATGATTACTGATACTGTTCTTGCAAGCCCAGATTTCAGTGGAATACACTTTACAGGCTCAACTCACGTTTTCAAGGATATTTGGCAAAAAGTAGGAACCAATATTCACAACTACAAAACCTATCCGCGTATTGTGGGTGAAACCGGCGGAAAAGATTTTATTGTTGCGCATAAAACCTCAAACCCAAAACAAGTTGCCACGGCAATGGCTCGTGGCGCTTTTGAATTTCAAGGACAAAAATGTAGCGCTGCTAGCCGATGCTATATTTCTGAAAGCATTTGGAAAGACGTGAAAAAAGATCTTGTAGCAGACATTAAATCTTTTAAAATGGGTTCTCCTGAAGATATGGGCAATTTTATTACAGCTGTTATACACGAGAGCTCTTTTGACAAACTAGCGAAATACATAGATGCAGCGAAAAAAGATGAAAATGCTGAAATAATTGCCGGTGGAAATTACGACAAAAGTAAAGGCTACTTTATTGAGCCTACCGTGATTGTTGTAAAAGATCCAAAATACACGACTATGTGCACGGAATTATTTGGCCCAGTTTTGACGGTGTATGTTTTTGAAGACAAAAAATGGGAAGAAACATTGCACTTGGTTGATGAAACCAGTGAATACGCTTTAACGGGAGCTGTTTTCAGTGAAGACAGATACGCTTTGGAAGAAGCTGTAAAAATTCTTGAGAACGCTGCAGGTAATTTCTACATTAATGATAAGCCTACTGGAGCAGTTGTAGGCCAACAACCATTTGGTGGTGCACGCGCGAGTGGCACAAATGATAAGGCTGGAAGTAAGCAGAATTTGTATCGATGGATTTCTCCGAGAATGGTGAAAGAGACTTTTGTTTCGCCAACGGATTACAGATATCCTTTTTTGGGATAAGACTTGAATTTAATAATATAAAAAACCCATCCAGAATTATTTCTGGATGGGTTTTTTATATTATTAAAATTGTGCTCTATTGGAAAGTTTTATTTTCACCCAACTTGGCGTGTTGCGAGTTTTTTGCACTATTATCAGCTTTCACTACCATAACAACAAAACTTAAGTTATCTGCATTGTAATCTGAAGGAACCGTAAAGGTATAGGTCTTTTTATATTCTTTGTATGCTTCAGTGTCGGGAATATTACCTCCAAAAAGGGTCGAAAGTGAATTTCGCAACGCATCCTTGTGAACAAAATCAATAATTGGATCTCCGGCACCGTAATAAGGACTGTTTGGATTGTTAGTAAAATAATTAGCCTGATCTGAAACAATACCACTCTCCAGTAAATACACTACCAACTTATCGCCTGGTTCAGAACCATTTTTATAAATCACTTTGGCATCCACTGACAATGTAGAACCAGTAATTTGTGAATTAATAGCCACAGAAAGATCTGTCTCCAAACCAGCAATACTTGTTACAGCATCATAATCATAAATAAGAGTAGAAGAATTCCATGGAACAGTTCTGTTTAACTGTGTTTGCGGGAAGCTATCTGGAACCCCAAATTCAGCTTGAAGATCATCAATTTGAGAAAAATCCATCGGATCAATAACTGACCCTGATTCGTGAATGGCAAGTACTGAAACGTGATCTGTTAATGTCTGTATAGAATCCATAGCCACTAGAGCTTTTAGGCAAAAACCACACCATACACCTGTATAATCTTCTAACACCACATTTCTTTTAGGAATGTAAACTGTAAAGTTTTTCTGCGCAGTTGTATAAGTTTCACCATTTATTAAATATTCTGCATAAACAATAAAACTTCCTTCCGTTGAAGAAGAATAGGTAAAGCCAGAAATTGGCGCGGGATCCTTGGAAAAAGATGAAAAACCCGAAGATTGCGTAAATAGAGAAGTAATGGAGGAGTTGGGTTATAAAATTGAAAAACCAAAACTAATTACAGTTTTTTACACTTCGCCGGGAGGCTCGACAGAACGTATTTTTTTATTTTTTTCCGAAGTTTCAAAAACAGATAAAATTAAAAAAGGTGGCGGAAATGATCATGAAAATGAAGATATCCAATTGGTGAAAATCCCTGTTTCAGACTTATTATCAAAAATTATGGAAATCAAGGATGCAAAAACAATTCTTGCAATGCAATGGTTTTTATTAAACCGCCAAAATCATTGACCTTTTGATCAGCCTTTAAATTTTAAGGGCAAATGCACCACACTTTTAGTCTCAAAGAAATCTTCTTCAAAATAATCATTTATAGGAAATACTGTCGCTTTTGGATAATACTTAAGTTCTTCAGACAGATCTCCCCCTTTTAAGTAAAGGATTCCATTTTTTCGATCGTGGATACTTTTTTTAGCAACCTTCCCGTTCACCCAATGTACAAAAGTTTCCATTTGTGCAACGGCGCGGCTCACTATAAAATCATATTTCCCAGAAACAATTTCTACACGAGCATTGGTAGCTTTTACGTTTTGAAGCTCCAATCCAGCTACAACTTCTTCTACCACTTTTATTTTTTTTCCGATACTATCCACAAGGTGAAACTCCACTTCAGGGTAAAGAATGGCCAAGGGAATACCCGGAAAACCACCCCCAGTACCAACATCCAAAATTTTAGAACCTGGAAGAAAAGTTTGCACTTTTGCAATGCCCAAAGAATGTAACACATGACGCAGATAAAGCTCATCTATATCCTTTCGGGAAACTACGTTTATTTTCAAATTCCAATCTTCATAAAGAGATTGTAGTTGCTCAAACTGATTTTTCTGAATATCAGTTAATTGCGGAAAATATTTTAATATTAGCTCCATATTTTAATTTCAACTGCAAAAGTATAGCATCTTTAATAAATTAATGGTTTTGAAACCTTACTTTTAAGCAAAAGATGATTATTTTTGTGGTTTACAGAATAAAAATCCCCAGTTAAACAATTCATTTTGACATATACAAATTTAAATTTTTCCCGAGTAGACCGCGCAAAATTCTTTAGAACCCTGAATACGCGCGTTAACGCATATTTTAAAGATAACGAAATTGCCCGTACAGGAAACTGGAAACTTCACCTTAAAACCGTGATAATGTTTTCTCTTTATCTTACTCCATACTTCCTAATGCTTACGCTGGACTTACCTGGCTGGCTGCAATTGATTTTCACTGTTGTTATGGGTGTGGGTATGGCAGGTGTTGGGATGAATGTAATGCACGATGCAAATCACGGCTCCTATTCCTCAAAAAAATGGGTAAACAAAATAATGGGGAGCAGTATGTACATTCTCGCTGGAAATGTATATAACTGGCAGGTACAGCACAATGTACTTCATCACACTTACACCAATATTCACGGGCATGACGAAGATTTGGAAGCTGGAAGAATTCTTCGATTCTCAAAGCATTCAAAATGGCATAAACTTCACAAATTTCAGCACATTTACAGTCTTTTCTTTTATGGCCTTTTAACATTCAACTGGGTGCTGACTACTGATTTTTTTCAGACTAAAAGATATTTAAAACGTAAACTTTCTTACGGAAAACTACCGAAACCCGTTACGCAATGGAGTATTTTGGTTATTACAAAAATGATTTATTTATCGCTTTGGATTTTAATACCAATATTATTTTTCAACATCGTTTGGTGGAAAATTTTAATTGGCTTTTTTATCATGCATTATGTTGCAGGTCTTATTTTGAGCGTGGTTTTTCAACTTGCGCACGTTGTGGAAGATACTGACATATTGCTTCCGGATGAAAGTGGAACTATGAAGAACACGTGGGCAATTCACCAGTTATTCACTACAGTGAATTTTTCAACAAACAACAGAATTGTGAACTGGTACACGGGTGGCTTAAACCACCAAGTAGAGCATCATATTTTTCCGAATATAAGCCATGTTCACTATAAAAATATTTCAAAAATTGTAAAAAGCACAACAAAAGAATTTAATCTACCCTATAAAGAATATAAAACCACTCGCCGGGCTATTCTAGCACATTTCAGACATTTAAAAGAAATGGGGCTTAAGCCTGCCGTACCCGCATAATACTTATGGATCAAAGACTTTCAAAACGAGTGAACGAGATGGCTACCTCGGCTACTCTGGCAATGGCTGCCAAAACAAGAGAATTAAAAGAACAAGGAATAGACGTTATTGGTTTGAGTCTTGGAGAACCAGATTTTCCAATTCCAGACTTTGTAAAAGAATCTGCTATCCAAGCCATCAAAGACAACTATCATTCTTACACCCCTGTAGATGGTTATGGCGATTTGAAGAAAGCGATAATCACTAAATTTAAAAGAGACAATAACTTAACATATAAACCTTCCCAAATCGTAGTTTCCACGGGGGCCAAACAATCATTGGCAAACTTAACGATGGTTCTTTTAGATGAAGGTGACGAAGTTTTATTACCTGCCCCATATTGGGTAAGCTATGCAGACCAATGTAAGGTTGCTGGCGGTATTCCAAAGGAAATAGCCACTTCTATCGAAACTGATTTTAAAGTAACTGCGGAATCATTAGAGGCAGCAATTACTCCAAAAACAAAAATGATTATCTACAGTTCGCCCTGCAACCCTAGTGGTTCAGTTTATAGCAAAAAAGAGTTGCGAGCACTGGCCGATGTCTTGGTAAAATATCCAGACATTATTGTTATTAGCGATGAAATTTACGAACACATCAACTTCATTGGCGCGCATGCTTCAATGGCGGAGTTTGATGACATGTATGACAGAACCGTTGTAGTAAATGGCGTTTCCAAAGCCTTCTCCATGACGGGTTGGCGTATTGGTTACATTGGTGGACCAGAATGGATCGCTAAAGCCTGCACAAAAATGCAAGGACAAGTAACAAGTGGCGCCAACTGTATTGCACAAAGAGCAACCATTACCGCATTGGAAAATTCGCCGAGCAAGATAAAATTTATGGTGGATGCCTTTAAAGAAAGAAGAAAGTTGATATTAGGTTTACTTTCGGAAATTGAAGGCTTTAAAACAAATGAACCCGAAGGTGCATTTTATGTATTCCCAGACATTTCCTATTTCTTCGGAAAAACGCTACGTGGAAAAAACATCAACACCGCTTCAGATTTTTCACTTTATTTATTAGAAGAAGCCAAAGTTGCAACCGTCACTGGCGAAGCTTTTGGCGACCCAAACTGCATTCGTATTTCCTATGCAGCTTCTGAAGTTGATATAAAGGAAGCTATGCTACGAATTAAGGAAGCCCTTAATTAAGAATTAATTACCTTAAAAAAGATGGAAATGGGATTGGTTAAATTTGACTAATCCCATTTCCATCTTACATTTTATCTGTATTTTAGGCATTTGAAAATTAACTTTAAAACTATACATTTAATGAAAACGAGAATTACCTTATTTCTATTTCTCTTTGCTTTCTTTATTCAAGCACAAGCACAAGAAAAAACAAATGCTACTTATGTGGGAAAGGTTGGATCGATGGTCCATGTTCCCTCGATAGCCTCAAGAACTAATTTACCCCCTGCAACTACAAAAGAACAAGTAATGCAAGATGGCAGGGCTTCAAAAAATTTAATAATACCAGGTAAAGACCCGCAGATTGAAGACGATTATTTCGTTCGAAATCCAGACAAAATGGAGCAATTACTTAGTGGAAGAGCACCTTCATTAGTTTTTGATGCTGCCCAATCAAGTTCACAACCTACAGATCCATCTATCGGCGTTGGACCCAATCACGCTGTAGTTGTTTTCAATACTGGTTTTAGAATATTTGATAAAAGTGGAAACCCGCTAACTGGGCAAATTAGTCCAAACCCAACTATTTTTCCAAATGGCGGTTGTTGCGATCTTACTATATCTTATGACAATGCTGCAGATAGATTTGTTATGACATTTTTGGGTAGCGGAGCGCAAATTGCAGTATCCGATGGTCCAGACCCAGTAAATGATGGTTGGAATGTTTATACTATTCCACAAATAGATGATTATCAAAAACTGTCCGTTTGGAGTGATGGATATTACATTACCCAAAATTCTGGAGACACCAATAAAATCTATGCATTGGAAAGAGATAAGATGCTTTTGGGTGATCCTTCTGCACAAGTAATAGGATTTCCACTTCCAGGAATTGTAACCAGCGGTTTTTATAGCCCTCAAGCTTTAAATGTAACAAATGATGATTTACCGGCACCGGGAGGCTTGCCAATTATATATTTACAAGATGATGCATGGTCTGGTGTTTCTCAAGATCACGTAAAAATTTGGACTGTTGATGTAAATTGGGCCACTCCGGGCAGTTCTACCATTTCCGCTCCTGTAGAATTGACTACTACTCCCTTTATTTCAGTATTTGACGGGGGAAGCTTTTCAAACTTGTCACAACCGGGTGGTGGCGATATTGATGCACTTCAAGCAACAATTATGAACCAGGCTCAGTTCAGAAAATTTGGTGATCACAACTCTGCAATTTTCAATTTTGTGGTTGATACTGATGCCAGCGGGGGAGAACTTGCTGGAGTACGTTGGTTTGAACTTCGTCAACCTAGTGACGGACAACCCTGGACCATTTACCAAGAAGGAACTTATACTGCACCAGACGGAAAACACGCATGGCATGCAAGTATGATGATGGACGTTCAAGGAAATATTGGTATGGGATATACTTCAATGGCAGGCCCTACTACTCCAGACCCAACAACTAAAAGAGTAAGTTCATACTATACTGGCCGTTTTGCAAACGATCCATTAAATACAATGACAATTGCAGAAGAATTAATTGCACCTGGAAATCAAAATATTCCTGGCTTACGATACGGTGATTATAGCAAAATAGACCTAGACCCCTCTAACGATAAAGAATTCTGGTTTATTAATGAATATATGAATAGCGGAAGAAAAGATGTTGTTGGTGTATTCCAAATTGCTCCAAACTTTAATAATGACGTTGGAGTGGTTAGTATTGACGCACCAGTAACTGGAACACTTTCAAATAGTGAAACAGTTACTGTTACCATATTTAATTATGGACAAAACAGTGCTTCAAACATTCCTGTAACTTTTCAAGTAGATGGTGGACCTGTTATTTCAGAAACCTTCCCAGGAACAATTGCTTCGGCGGCAACTGCCCAATATACTTTTACAGCAACTGCGAATTTAGGTGCAATTGGACAAACATACTCCATCACGGCTGAAACCAATTTAGCTGGTGATGAAGACACAACCAATGACGGCCGCACCAAGTCTGTTACCTATTTACAGCCTAATGATATAGGTGTAAGCGCCATTACCGCTCCTGTTTCAAGTACCGATCTTACGGGTGCTGAAAACATTGTTGTTACAATAAATAACTTTGGTGGCGAACCAAAATCTAATTTTGATGTATCTTATAATTTGGACGGAACTATTGTTACCGAAGTGGTAACAGGTCCTTTAGCTGCAAATTCCTCTACATCTTATACTTTTGCACAGACTGGCGATTTTTCAGCTTTAGGGAGTTATAACCTAAGTGCATACACCTCATTACCTGGAGATAGTGATACTTCAAACGATTCTACTTCTGTAGTTATTGTTAAACAGAATTGTCAACCAGTGGGTGATTGTTCTTTCGGTGATGGTTTTCAGTTGTTCAGTGTAACAGACTTAAACAATCCATCTGGTTGCGAAGGTTATGGTGATTTTACGAATTTAATAGCAGTAATGGATCCAAATTCTACCAATGAACTAACTGTAACAACAGGTTATGGAGATCAATTTGTTCGTGTTTGGATAGATTTTAATGATGATTTCGTCTTTACAAATGATGAAATTGTGGTTGATAACGTAGTTATTGCAGCAGGACAAGGTGGTGGAACATATACAATTACAACAGACTTAATAGTACCAGCCGGTGTACCATTAGGACAACACTTAATGCGCGCAAAAACAAACTGGGACGGTCCAGTACCCGATGATGCCTGTGAGGAAACTAGCTTTGGCGAAACTGAAGACTATACAGCACAAATAGGAATCTTAGGTGTTCAAGATAATATTTTTGACGAAAATGGCTTAACCGTTTTAACCTTGGAAAACAATAATTTTGATGTTAGTTTAAAAACAGTTAACTATACCGGGGCTATGAATCTTTCGGTTTACAATACATTGGGCCAAAGATTATTGTTCAAAAAACTTGAAAACAACGGGAACGGATACAACTATAAACTCGATATGAGCTATGTAGCTAAAGGTGTTTATTTAGTTCGTGTTGGCAATAAAGACAATGGAAGAGTTAAACGAATAATCGTTAAATAGACCTTCAATTCTTAATTTAGAAAAACCCAAAGTACAAATAGTGCTTTGGGTTTTTTCATTAAATCTATTCCCTTATTTTTACAAAAATTCATAAAATGGCAAAAATTTTATTATTAGGAAGCGGTGAACTTGGGAAAGAATTTACAATAGCTGCAAAGCGTATTGGGCAAACGGTTATTGCAGTAGATAGTTATGAAAATGCTCCTGCCGCACAGCTCGCAGATTTTTCTGAAGTAATAAATATGCTCGACGGAAAAGCTTTGGATGCCATTGTTGAAAAGTACAAACCAGATTATATAGTTCCCGAAATTGAAGCCATTCGCACCGAACGTTTTTACGAATATGAAAAAAAAGGCTACACGGTAATTCCTTCCGCGAAAGCGGCAAACTTCACTATGAACCGTAAAGCAATTCGCGATCTTGCCGCAAAAGAATTAGGCTTAAAAACAGCTGCATACCGCTATGCAACCTCAGCTCAAACTTTGAAAAAAGCTGTTTCTGAAATAGGAATGCCCTGCGTAGTAAAACCTTTAATGTCTTCTAGTGGAAAAGGACAAAGCACTATTAAAACCGAAGCAGACATTGAAAAAGCTTGGACGTATTCGCAAGATGGTTCTAGAGGCGATGTAGCCGAAGTGATTGTGGAAGCCTTCGTTAATTTTAATTATGAAATAACATTGCTAACTGTAACCCAACGCAACGGAAAAACACTTTTCTGCCCACCAATTGGCCACAGGCAGGAACGTGGCGATTATATGGAAAGCTGGCAGCCCGCACCTATGGAAAGTGATGTTTTGAACGCAGCGCAACAAATGGCAGAAAAAGTAACCACCGCACTAACAGGCTGTGGAATTTGGGGAGTAGAATTTTTTGTTGCAGATGATGGTGTTTATTTCTCCGAACTATCTCCCCGTCCTCATGATACAGGAATGGTAACTCTTGCCAAAACCCAAAATTTCAATGAATTTGAGCTACATCTTCGCGCCGTGCTCGGCCTTCCTATAGCAGAAATAACCCAGGAACGCATTGGTGCCAGCGCAGTAATTTTAGCTTCAGATTATTCAGAAAACCCAATTTTTGAAGGTTTAGAAAATTTGGCAACTTCCCCAAAAACAGATTTCAGAATTTTTGGAAAACCTACCTCCCGCCCCTATAGAAGAATGGGCGTTGTTCTAACACACGATAAGCTTGACGGAGATATATCTGAAGTAACAGAAAAAGCAAAGAAATTGTCTAAACAAGTAAAAGTAATTTCAGGGAAAGTTTAAATTATAAAACTTTGTAATTGAAAGTTAGCGCTTTAAATTATCTATTTCTCCAGAAAAAAGGAGTCAACAAAATAAGCACTGTAAATAATTCCAACCTTCCAATAAGCATCAAAAAGCTGGACCACCATTTTGCGGCATCGGGCAAGTACGCATAATTATCCACAGGGCCAAGGTCACCGAGGGCAGGACCAATATTCCCTAAGGAAGAGGCGGCGGCGCCAAGGGCAGTCTTGAAATCCAATCCCATCCACGAGAACACCAAAGTGCCAATAATAAAGGAAAGCATATAAAGAATAAAGAAGCCTAGAATATTAAATACAATAGGCTGTGGCACCGCTTTTCTATTGTAACGAACGGGTAAAATAGCGTGTGGATGCAGTGTTCTTTTAAATTCGAGCACACCGTTTTTAATCATAATTAAGTGACGCATTACCTTAATACCACCAGCCGTGGAACCCGCGCAACCACCCAAAAACATCATTCCAAAAAAGAAAATCGTTAAAAAGGGAGTCCACAATGTATAATCCGCACTCACAAAACCTGTAGTAGTAATAATAGTTAAAACTTGAAAAAGCGCATGGCGGAAAGCACTTTCAAAAGGTCCCCACACCATAGGATGGGCGATGCTTGAAAGTGTTACATCTGCTTCAAAATAAATAAGAAAAGCAGCTATAATAGTCAATACAATAACAAAAGCGCTATATAGTTTAAATTCTTCGTCTTGAAATATTTTTTGGAATTTTCGCTTAAAAGCAAAATAGCTAAGCACAAAATTACTTCCCGCCAAAAACATAAACACAATGATAATGTATTGCACCATCGGGTTGTCATTCCAAAAAGCGACGCTGGCATTTTTTGTAGAAAACCCTCCTGTGCTCAATGTTGCCAACGAATGGTTTATAGCGTCAAAAAAACTCATTCCAGCTAATTTCAATAAAATGGTTTCTGCTAAAGTGTAGCCAACATAAATTAGCCAAAGTCTTTTTGCAGTATCCGTAATTCGGGGATGCAGTTTATCTCCTCCAGGACCTGGCGCTTCGGCAGCGAAAAGTTGCATACCTCCAATTCCCAACAAGGGTAATATTGCTATTGCTAACACAATAATCCCCATCCCCCCTATCCAATGCGTAATGCTTCTCCAGAACAAAACGCCCCTTGGAACGCTTTCAATATCAGTTAATATGGAAGCTCCCGTGGTTGTATAACCGCTCATTGTTTCAAAAAATGCATCGGTAAAACTTGGAATTGCATTGGTGAAAATATAGGGCAGCGTCCCAATAAGGGCCATAAATATCCAGCCAAACGTAACAATAATGTATCCTTCCCGTTTTTGGATTTCCTTCCTGTGGTTTTTGGTTAAAAGCATTATAATTCCGCCAACACCCAAGGCAACGGTTCCCGCCAAAAGCATTTCTTTAAGCACTCCATCTTCGTAATACCAACTTATGGAGGAAGAAAGAATCATAAAACCACCATTCACCATGAGCAGAAGGCCCATTAAGTGCGAAATTATTTTATAGTTAAGTTTGGTAAGGGAATTCATTATATGAAGAGCTTTTCAACTTTGCCAATGGATTGCGGAAGACAGCAAACCACTACCCTATCACCATTTTTTATTTCGAAATCGCCTAGGGCTATAATTCCTTCTCCGTTTCTAATGACTCCACCAATAATGGCAGAAACAGGAAAATCAAGGTCTTTAATTTTTTTATTGCATACTTTGGAATGCGAAGAAACCTGAAACTCGAGCAACTCGGCATTCATGTTGTTAAGTTTCGTCATTGCTACAACTTCGCCTTTACGTACGTAGCGGAAAATATTATTGGCCGCCAAAAGTTTTTTGTTGATAAGCGTATCAATTCCGATGGAATGCGATAGCTGAAAATAATCCATATTTTCCACCAAAGCGATTGCCTTTTTAACCCCTTTGGATTTTGCGACCAAACAGGACATAATATTGGTTTCACTGTTTCCTGTAACAGAAATAAAAGCATCCATATCTTCAATGGATTCTTCTGTTAAAAGATCAACATTTCTACCGTCACCATTTATTACAAGACACCCTGGAATATCATCGGCAATTTCAAAAGCTTTGTCTTTACTGCTTTCAATGAGTTTTACATTAAAGCTACTTTTACAGAGATCTTTTGCAGTTTTGTAACCTATTTTGCTTCCGCCAAGAATCATTACATTTTTAATTTCCTGTCTAACTTTTCCTGTAAGCTTAAAAATTTGTTCTACTCCGTTTTTTACGGTAGTGAAATAAACCTGATCACCTTCTTTAAATTGTGTGTCACCTCTGGGAATCAAAGTATATTGAGTGCCGAAACGTTGCAAGGCAATGGGAACATATTTTAAATCTGGATATATTTTTGCCACTTCTTTCACAGATTTACCCACAAAGGCTGAAGTACGGGAAAGGCTTAATCCGATCATTGTCAAAGCTCCATTTTCAAACTCATAAGTATCGTTGAAGGCACTTTGATTGAGTAAAAGTTCAATTTCGCTGGAGGCCAAAGATTCTGGAGAAATCAATTCATCTATCCCGAATTTTGTGAAACCAACTTCATCTTTCCTGTCAATAAATTCGGTATTGGAAATTCGTGCAATAGTACGTTTAGCTCCCAGTTGCTTGGCAAGCACACAAACTGTAATATTTGTAGTTTCGCTAGAAGTAACGGCTATAACCAAATCTGTATCTGCCACGCGGGAGTCCTGCAAAACAGAAATAGAGGTCGCGTCGCCACGAACCACCCGTATATCTAAATGTGTGTCGGCATGTGCCAAACAATCTCGATTTGTATCAATCAGTGTGATATCCTGAGATTCGAAAGAAAGCAATTTTGCAAGGTGAAAACCTACTTCCCCGGCGCCAGCAACAATAATTTTCATTGAACTATTTTTTATTCCTTAAAATAATTTTTAGAGATTGAATTCAAAAAAAATATTTTAAAAATGAATCTTGACAAAGATATAGAATTTTAACGCATCCCTAACAGAAGCAAAATCATTGTATTTGTAGTTGAAAACCATTGCAAATCTTAAAAAATATGTAATTTTGCAGGCGCAATTTATGGAAAAGAAAATAACACCTTACAAAAATTCTTCCGATGGGAAAAAGAAACAGGTTGAACAGATGTTCGATACTATTTCTGAAAATTATGATGGTCTAAACCGTATAATCTCACTGGGGTCTGATATTAAATGGCGGAAAAAAGTCATTAAAATGGTTGCTAAAAAAAACCCGAAAAGCATTCTCGACATTGCTACCGGAACTGGCGATCTCGCAATTCAGTTTGCCGAGAAAACTTCTGCTGAAAAAATTGTGGGCTTGGACATTTCCGAAGGAATGCTTTCCGTTGCCCGAAAGAAGATTGTGGGAAAAAAGATTTTAGAAAATATTGAATTTGTGCAAGCAGATTCGGAAGCGTTACCTTTTGGAGACAATACTTTTGACGCAATCACTGTTTCCTTTGGTATCCGCAATTTTGAAAATCTGGAAAAAGGTCTTTCCGAAATTTTTCGTGTGCTAAAAAAAGATGGCATTTTTGTGGTTTTGGAAACTTCAGTGCCAACAAAATTCCCTTTCAAACAAGGATACCATTTTTATTCAAAAACTATTTTACCGCTTATAGGTAAAGTGTTTTCCAAAGACAAAGTAGCCTACAAATATTTAAGCGAAAGTGCTTCGGTATTTCCACACGGCGAAAAGCTCAACAATATTTTGCGAAAAATTGGGTTTAATGAAGTGAAAAATATCCCGCAAACATTTGGGGTAGCAACTATCTATAACGCTACAAAATAATTTATGAAGAAGCTTTTTTTTGTATTGGCCGTTTTATTCATTGCAAACAGTGCTCACGCGCAATGGTTTTTCAATAAGGAACGGATAGCAAATTTGGAAAATTTTGATAAAAAGCGCTTTTCATTTGGCTTCTTTTTAGGCTTCAATAGTTATGATTTTAAAATAGATTACAAAGACCAATATGCAGATGATAACACAGATATTCAAGTGGAGCGCTCCGCAGGTTTTAACGTAGGGCTAATTAGTGATATGCGTATCAATGAATATTTCAATCTGCGTTTGGAACCTGGTTTATATTTTACACAACGAAATCTTACCTTCCCAGGATTTACAGAACCAAAAGATTTTTTACGCGAAGTGAAATCTACTTACATCCACGTACCGCTATTATTAAAAGTTTCAACCAAACGATTAAATAATATAAAACCATTTATAATTAGTGGGGTTTCCACTTCCATCAATCTTTCAAGCAATGAAAAAAACCCTGAAGATAACGAGCAGGGAAAATTCAGAATGACAAAAGGAACCAATTATTACGAACTTGGTTTTGGAATAGATTTTTATCTCTACTATTTTAAATTTACGCCTTCCATTCGCGGTGTTTTTGCGCTTAATGATGAATTGGTTCGCGATGATGATCCCAACAGCCCGTGGACCGGAAATATCGATAAATTATCGTCGCGTGGAATCTTTGTGAATTTTACGTTTCAGTAGATCTTCTAAATTCACTTAATAGAATTGCCGTCGCCGTTGCTACATTGAGACTTTCGGTTTTTTGTGTTTTTCCGAAACGGGGAATTGTTATTTTTTGTGTTATTTGCTGAATTATTTCTTCAGAAATACCATTCGCCTCGTTGCCCATAACTATAATTGCATCCTTCGGAAGTTTTTCAGAATAAACATTTTTTCCATCCATAAATCCACCATAAATAGGAATATTGGTTGCCTTAAAAAAATCTAAAAGCGACAGATAATGAATTTGCACCCGCGCCAAAGACCCCATAGTTGCTTGCACTACTTTTGGGTTGAAGCAATCTGCTGTATCTTTTGAACAAATAATTTGTTGCACCCCAAACCAATCACACAACCGAATGATGGCACCCAAATTTCCCGGATCGCGGATGGCATCCAAAGCGACCATCAAACCAGAATCCTGCATAGGTTTTGGCTTTGGTATCTCAAAAACCGCTAAAGAGGTATTTGCAGTTTTTAAAAAACTTATCTTTTTAAGATCTGCATCATTTATATGAAAGTGATTTTCAGCAGTAATTTGGGAAGCATCCGTTGTAAAAAGCGATTGAAGTTTAAAATTTTCATTTATCAATTCGCCAATAATTTTTGGCCCTTCGGCCACAAAAAGACCTGTTTGTTCGCGGTACTTTTTTTGCTGAAGACTCGTTATTAATTTTGTTTGACTTTTGCTGACCAAATTATAGTATTTTTGAAATTGATTAAAAACGTACACTTGAAGCGCGACCTTACAAAAATATCACTATTTATAGTATTAATCAGCTTGTTTTTTTCCTGTAATTCTGTAAAGCGTGTGCCCGATGGAAAATATTTACTTACAGACAATACTATTATTGTTGATAGCCTGGAAACCAAAGATGCTGGTGTTTACAGTCAATTGGCACAGAAACCGAATACTTCCATTCCATTAATTGGTTTACCATTAGGGTTGTACATATACAATCTTGCAGACCCGCAACCTGATTCTACATATTATAGATGGCTTCACAAAAACCCAAAGCGGGAAGAGCGACTTATTCGTTTTCTTTCAAAAAAGCAAGTGGACGAATTAGATAGTAGTTATGTTGGCTTTAACAAATGGCTGCAGAAATCTGGAGATGCGCCAGTGGTTATTGATGAGAAAAAGGTTGAAAAATCTTTGGAGCGATTAAAGCGTTGGTATGCGAGTTATGGATATTTTAACGACGAGGTGGATTATAAAATTGAGCCTAGCGAAAAAAAGAAAAAGAGAGCCGCTATTACCTATTCCGTAAAAAGACACCAGCCCTATTTTGTGGGAGATTCCATTATTAATAAGATAAGTTCGCCCGTGGTGGATTCACTTTTTCGAATTACCAAGGCCAGGTCATTCATCGTTCCCGGAAAACAATATGCAGCGAATGATTTTGTGAACGAACGCGACAGACTCACCATTCAGTTTAGAAACTCGGGGCTCTATCATTTTGATCAGGAATACGTAGGTTTTGAGGCTGACACAGTAAATACAGACCACAGAGCAGACATTACATACATCATTCCCGATAGAAAAATTAGCGAAGGAGACAGCACCTATACTGTTCCTTTTAAAGTACATAGTATTAATGAGGTTCGGATTGTTACGGATTTTTCATATGAAAACAAGGATAAAAAATTTCAGGATTCTATAAGTTACAAAGGGTATAAGCTCTTCAGCTATGGCAAGATGCGCTTCCGCCCAAAAGCCATCACGGATGCTATTTCCATTACACCTGGGAAAATTTATAGGGATATTGACCGTACGTTGACCTACAACCAAATTAGTGATCTGCGCATTTTTAAATACCCAAATATAAATTATGCCGAAGTTGAAAAAGATTCAACAGGAAGACTTTTGAATTCTACTATTTTTCTGAGCCCCCGCGATCGGTTTACACTTGGGGTAGATTTTGATGCATACACCTCAACCATACAGCAATTTGGAATCAGCTTTAGTGGAAATATTATTTTTAGAAATATTTTTCGTGGGGCAGAAATATTACAAATTTCAGGTCGCGGTAGCCTCGGGTCTTCTAAAGATGCCGCTGACAGCCAAAGTAATTTTTTCAACATTTCAGAATTTGGTGGCGATGCGAAGCTTACCTTCCCCAGGATTATTTTCCCAATAAATACTGAAAATATAATCCCAAAATACATGTCGCCTTCCACAAGTGTAAGTGTGGGCGCAAGCTTACAAAATAACATAGGTTTAGATAGACAATCCATTAATGCAATTTATAATTATAGATGGAAACCTTCAAAAATCCTCACTTATGAATTGGATTTAATGAACCTTCAATACGTTCGGAACTTAAACACCGAAAATTATTTCAATGTTTATAGAAGCTCCTACAATAGGCTCAATGAAATAGCACAGGAGTTAAATTATGATTTTAGCAGTACAGACTCCAACCCTACATTAGAAATTCCCGATGAAACAAACTTATTCATCTCTGATGTAAGAAATGGAATTCTAAGTTCTACAGATGAAACCTATCAAGAAGTTTTGAGCATCTATGAGCGCCAATTGCGTCTTAGCGAGAACAACCTCATCTTTGCCTCTAATGTGACACTCACTAGAGACACGCGTGAAAATATTAATGACAATAATTTTTCGCGATTACGTTTAAAACTTGAATCTGCGGGCAATTTGCTTTCGGGAATCTCCAGTCTTGCAGGAATTAAAAAAAATGAAGCCGGAAATTACAAAACCCTGGGCGTGGTTTATTCCCAATTTGTAAAAGTGGAGGCAGAATACATAAAACATTGGGACATAACCAGTAATGATATAGTTGCCGTTAGAGCTTTTGGAGGGATTGCAATTCCTTATGGAAATAGTAACAGCATTCCCTTTACTCGAAGTTATTTTGCCGGTGGCGCTAATGACAACCGTGGCTGGAGAGCATATGATCTTGGCCCTGGAAGTAGTGGAAGTATTCTTGATTTTAACGATGCAAACTTTAAACTTGCCTTTAATGCTGAGTACCGATTTGGAATTTTAGGCGACATAAAAGGAGCTTTTTTTGTGGATGCCGGTAACATTTGGAATGTTTTGGATGATATTAATAACCCGTCATCCAAGTTTGATGGAATACAGGATTTGAAAGAAATTGCAGTTGCTTCTGGGATTGGGCTTCGTTATGATTTTGGTTTTTTTGTACTTCGCTTTGACGTAGGTTTTAAAACCCACAATCCCGGAAAGCCTGTGGGTGAAAGATGGTTTACAGACTATAGTTTCCGTGAAGCTGTTTACAACATAGGTATTAACTATCCTTTTTAAACCATATAAATTTGTTATTTTTGCTTGCTAAACACTTTTGATTATGAGCCACGGAATTAGGCCCGGAGTAGCTACGGGAAAAGAAGTTCAAAAAATACATCAATACGCAAAAGAGAAAGGTTTTGCAATGCCTGCCGTAAATGTTGTGGGTTCAGACAGCGTTAATGCTGTTATGGAAACAGCTGCCGCCCTGAATTCGCCTGTTATTATTCAATTTTCAAATGGCGGAGCACATTTTAATGCGGGAAAAGGACTTTCCAACGAAAACGAAAAAGCAGCAATAGCTGGAGGCGTGGCTGGCGCAAAGCATATTCACGAACTTGCAAAAGTTTATGGAGCTACGGTTATTCTTCACACAGACCATTGCGCTAAAAAATTACTACCATGGATTGACGGTTTGCTTGATGCAGGTGAAAAATTCTATAAAGAGAATGGAAAACCGCTTTATAGCTCTCATATGATAGATCTTTCCGAAGAGCCTATTGAAGAAAATATTGAAATTTGCAAGCGCTATTTAGAGCGAATGAGTAAAATTGGAATGACCCTTGAAATTGAATTGGGCATAACCGGCGGCGAAGAAGATGGCGTTGATAATACCGATGTGGATTCCTCAAAACTTTATACCCAACCCGAAGAAGTTGCGTATGCTTATGAAGAGCTTTCAAAAATAAGCGATCAGTTTACCATTGCCGCAGCTTTTGGAAACGTTCACGGGGTTTACAAACCTGGTAACGTAAAATTGACCCCTGTAATCCTTAAAAATTCACAGGAATATGTTCAGAAAAAATTTAATACGGGCCATAATCCAATAGATTTTGTTTTTCACGGCGGAAGCGGTTCTACGTTGGAAGAAATTCGTGAAGCAATTGGCTACGGAGTGATAAAGATGAACATTGACACAGACATGCAATTTGCTTTTACTGAAGGTGTTCGCGATTATATGGTAAACAATTTGGAATATTTGAAAGCCCAAATTGGAAATCCGGAAGGAGCTGAGCTACCAAATAAAAAATATTACGATCCAAGAAAATGGCTTCGCGATGGCGAAATCACTTTCAAAAAAAGACTTGAACAGGCTTTTAAAGATTTGAACAATGTAAACACATTGTAACGTTTCCAATAAGAAATAATAATATTTAATAAACAATAGTTTATGCCTTGGTTTAAAAGAACAAAAAAAGGGATACAAACCCCAACCGAAGATAAAAAAGACGTTCCAAAAGGATTGTGGTACAAATCGCCCACCGGAAAAATTGTGGATAGCGAAGAGCTTGAAAAGAATTTTTATGTAAGTCCCGAAGATGGCTACCATGTACGCATTGGAAGCAAAGAATATTTTGAAATCTTGTTTGACGACAATAAATTTAAAGAACTCGATAAAAACCTCACCTCTCAAGACACTCTTAAATTTGAGGATAAGAAAAAGTATACAGATAGATTAAAGGAAGCACAGGACAAAACTGGTCTTAAAGATGCTATACGTTGTGCTGTTGGGAAATCCATGGGTGCCGATTTGGTAATTGCCTGTATGGATTTTAGTTTTATTGGCGGTTCAATGGGAAGCGTTGTAGGTGAAAAAATTGCTCGTGCAGCAGATTATTCCCTTAAAAAGAAAATTCCTTTATTGATCATTTCAAAAAGTGGCGGTGCCCGAATGATGGAAGCGGCACTCTCCTTAATGCAGCTCGCAAAAACAAGTGTAAAACTTGCGCAACTTAGTGACGCCGGAATACCTTATATTTCTTTATGTACAGACCCAACCACAGGAGGAACTACAGCTTCTTTCGCCATGTTGGGCGATATAAACATTAGCGAACCTGGCGCTTTAATTGGTTTTGCAGGGCCAAGAGTTGTTCGCGATACAACAGGGAAAGAACTTCCCGAAGGCTTTCAAACTGCCGAATTTCTTTTGGAGCACGGTTTTCTAGATTTTATAACCCACCGTCGGGATTTAAAACGAAAAATCAATCTATATCTAGATTTGGTCTTAAATAGACCACTTAGAGAGAAAACTGCATAACTTTTTAAAGTTTTAAAAAAACTGAACCCTGAATACTGAATACTGAATACTTTTTAATACTTTTGCAGCCTTGATTATCAAAACGGTAGTCAGTACATAAAAATCATTTTAACAATATTGGCATGTATTTATCACAAGAAGAAAAAGAAAAAATTTTTACAAAACACGGTAAGTCTAAGACTGACACTGGTTCAGCAGAAGGACAGATTGCTTTATTTACATATCGCATTGCCCATTTAACAAACCACCTTAAAGCAAACCACAAGGACTACAATACAGAGCGTTCTTTGGTAATGTTGGTAGGTAAAAGACGTTCATTGTTGGATTATCTTATGAAAAAAGATATTCTTCGTTACCGTGCTATTATTAAAGAATTAGGATTACGTAAGTAATATTTCAAAGGGCTCTTACGAGCCCTTTAATTTTTTATATTTTTTCAGAAATTATTTCTGAACTCACAGAAAAGCTACCCTTGAGTTTTTCATTGGTCAACCACAACAACACAACAACACTAAACCTGAAAATCAGGTTTTGACCAAAATTAACGTACTCCTTTGCTATTGCCGAAAAGCAAAAGCTTGCGGAGCACTAAAATGAAAAACAAATGATACCTAAAGTATTTAGAGAGGTCATTGACCTTGGTGATGGAAGAGAAATTTCCATCGAAACTGGAAAATTAGCAAAACAGGCCCATGGTTCTGTAGTTGTTCAATCCGGAAAATGTATGTTGCTATGTACCGTAGTTTCAAATTACGAACAAAAAGATTTAGATTTTCTACCCTTAACCGTAGATTATCGTGAAAAATTTGCTGCTTCAGGGCGTTACCCAGGTGGTTTCTTCAAAAGAGAAGCAAGACCGAGCGACGGCGAAGTATTAACAATGCGTTTAGTGGATCGTGTATTGCGCCCACTTTTCCCAAAAGATTATCACTCTGAAACACAGGTGATGATACAGTTGATGAGCCATGATGATGATGTTATGCCAGATGCAATGGCAGGTTTAGCCGCTTCTGCAGCTATCCAACTTTCAGATTTTCCTTTTGAATGTGCTATTTCTGAAGCACGCGTTGGAAGAATTAATGGTGAATTCATAATAAACCCTTCAAGAGCACAATTGGAAGAATCTGACATCGATATGGTGATTGGAGCTTCTATGGATTCTGTGATGATGGTTGAAGGTGAAATGAAAGAAATTTCAGAAGAAGAAATGGTGGAAGCCATAAAATTTGCTCATGAACATATTAAAAAACAATGTGAAGCACAACTTAGATTGGCTGAAGCATTTGGGAAAAAAGAAGTTCGTGAATATCCAGCAGAACGTGAAGACGAGGATTTAGCGAAGAAAGTTTACGATATGGCTTATGACAAAGTATACGCCGTAGCAAAAGCCGGATCTGCAAAGCACGAAAGAAGTGCTTCCTTTTCTGAAATAAAAGAAGAGATTAAAGCTAGTTTTTCTGAAGAAGAATTAGAAGATTTTGGCGGTTTAGTTTCAAAATATTACAGAAAAGCTGAAAAAGCTGCCGTTCGTGACCTTACTTTAAATGAAGGTTTACGTTTGGACGGAAGAAAAACTGACGAGATTCGCCCAATTTGGTGCGAGATTGATTATTTGCCTTCTGTGCACGGTTCTGCAATTTTCACTCGTGGTGAAACACAAGCTTTGGCAACCGTTACTTTGGGAACTTCAAGAGAAGCCAACCAAATTGATATGCCATCTTTTGAAGGCGAGGAAACTTTTTACCTTCACTATAACTTCCCTCCTTTCTCAACTGGTGAAGCCCGCCCAATTCGCGGAACTTCTCGAAGAGAAGTAGGTCACGGAAACTTGGCGCAAAGAGCATTAAAAGGAATGATCCCAAAAGATTGTCCTTACACAGTTCGTGTTGTGGCAGAAGTATTGGAATCTAACGGTTCTTCTTCTATGGCTACCGTTTGTAGCGGAACAATGGCGCTGATGGATGCTGGAGTTCAATTGAAAAAACCAGTTTCTGGTATCGCAATGGGATTAATTTCTGACGGTGAAACTGGGAAATATGCAGTACTTTCAGATATTTTGGGTGATGAAGATCACTTGGGTGATATGGACTTTAAAGTTACTGGAACGGCTGACGGAATTACCGCTTGCCAGATGGATATTAAAGTAAAAGGTCTTTCTTACGAAATTTTGGTGAATGCTTTAAAACAAGCATCAGCTGGCCGTTTGCATATTCTTGGTAAATTAATCGAGACTATTGCAACACCAAATGCAGATGTGAAGCCTCACGCTCCAAAAATGATTACCGTTACTATTCCAAACGAATATATTGGTGCATTAATTGGACCTGGTGGAAAAGTAATTCAACAACTTCAGAAAGACACAAAAACTACAATTGTTATCAATGAAGATCCTATTACTGAAGAAGGTATTGTGGAAATTCTAGGAACAAACCAAGAAGGAATTGATGCCGTGTTAGCGAAGATTGATTCGCTTACCTTCAAGCCTGAAGTTGGTAGTGTTTACGAAGTAAAAGTTATAAAAATGCTTGATTTCGGCGCTGTTGTAGAATATATGGATGCTCCCGGAAACGAGACATTGCTTCACGTGAGTGAACTTGCTTGGGAACGTACTGAGAACGTAACTGATGTAGTAAATATGGGTGATGTTTTTGATGTGAAATTCATTGGTTTTGATCCTAGAACGAAAAAAGATAAAGTTTCTAGAAAAGCTTTATTGCCAAAACCGGAAGGTTATAAGGAACGTCCACCACGCGACGATAGCCGAAGTGGTTCAAGAGACAGAGATAATCGTGGACGCGACAGCCGTGGCCGTGACGATCGAAACAGTCGTGATAGAGATAGAAAGAGAGATTAATAAATTCCCACGAAAGTGGGAATCTGTTTAAGATTACAAAACGCCTTCAGTCCCGAAACTTCGGGGGGGAGGGCGTTTTTTTATTTTAATAATGCTAAAGTTATTAATATCCCAATACAAACTGCGCTAATTTAAGAAGCAGTAATTCCACCTCAAAAGGCCTTCAAACCAAAAATACCGAGAGTGGCGTTTTTTCATTTTTATTGTTTAATTTTATAATTATGACAACCATTAAGCTACAACCATTTATACATAACCTAAAAAAATGCTTAGGGTTAAAATTTCCATATCATTTTGAGAGCAAGGAAATTGTAAAGAGAATGGATGGTGTTCGATGGTCTAGAACGCACGGTTGTTTTTATATTATTTATGACGAATTAACAATTGATTCGTTTAAAAAAGAATTAGTTGCTAAAGGTTTTAAAATTGACGACAACACTCCAAAAAATGTAGCACAAAATAAGAAGAGCGTAAAAACTAAATTAATGCCCTTAATTCCTGAAAAGGTTAAAATATACAAGAGTTTTATTGATTCGCTAAACGGTAAGCGCATGAGCGAGAGCACTGTTAAAACGTATAGTGGTTTTGTGCGGCAGTTTTTACAATTTTCGGAAACTAAGCCAGCCGAATTGCTAGATGCAACAGATGTGCGTCTTTATATAGAATGGGCTGTTGGCACGTTAAACTATTCGGTAAGCACCCATAGGCAAATGGTGAGTGGGCTTCGTCATTTTGCGTATTTATACCCAGCGTGCGCCATAAATCCTGAAGCAATTTTTATGCCTTCAAAAGATAAAAAACTACCTGTAATTTTAAGTATAGAAGAAATAGTAAATTTAATACAGGCAACCAAAAACCTTAAGCACAGGGTAATAATCTCGATGCTGTACGCTTCGGGTTTACGTATAGGCGAATTATTAAATCTAGAATTAAAAGATTTTGATTTTATAAGAAATCAGCTCCATATTAGAGGGGGAAAAGGCAGAAAAGATCGCTACACAAATATTGCACAAACGCTGCATCCAATGTTAAAAAACTACTATAAAACCTATAAGCCAAAAGTATATTTTATTGAAAACCCGAATGGCGGACAGTATAGTCCTGCAAGTGTCCGATCCTTTTTAAAGCGAAGTTGCAAGTTGGCTGGAATAAAAAAAGCAATAACGCCTCATAGTTTGCGGCATTGTTATGCCACGCACTTATTAGAACACGGAACAGACATTCGCTACATACAAGAATTACTAGGCCACAGCCGGCCCGAGACAACAATGATCTACACACAGGTAACTAAAAAAGAATTAAGGCAGATAAAAAGCCCTTTAGATTTTGGGGTAAATAAATTATATTTACCGGATAACCATGATAAAAAACTTGGGATAGACTGATTCAGGCACGGTATAACCATGATAAAAGGTACTATATAACAAGTTAGCAAACACAGTACCTCAGCGAAATTTCGGTGTTTTAATAATGTGCATCGGACAAACCTCAACTTCAATTAAATATCATAAGTCAGAGCAATCCTT
>NZ_UEFQ01000027.1 GCF_900489465.1 Aequorivita sp. CIP111184
CGGGTCCGGGTCTGTCTTTGCGTTCGGGTTCGGCAATACGGTCAAGGTGACCGTAACGTTGTTCGAACATCCAAATTGCGAGCTCACCGTCCCGACAACTGTTTGCGGGGTGTTTGTGTTCTGGTACGCAGTGGGGTCTAGGATCGGATTGCCCAAAGCGTCGAACCAGGCAACGCTCAAATCAGGGTTTCCGCCCGTTATCAATAGGTTACGCGTGGTCAGATCAAA
>NZ_UEFQ01000016.1 GCF_900489465.1 Aequorivita sp. CIP111184
GTGTGCATCGATTGCCCCATAAGGAGCAGTTGTTTGGGCAAAAGCGCACAGGAAAAGAAGTTCAGCGTTACCTATTACCGTGCAGAATATCAGCGCAACGTTGCTCGGGTTAACAGCCCACAGGGCAAGTATATGAAGGGCAAACGGCAGAGCACGGTGGAACCGGTATTCGGGACACTTACCCAGTTTATGGGGCTTGGCAAGGTAAACACCCTGGGGCTGGCACAGGCAAACAAATGTATGCATCTCTCGGCAATGGCCTACAACCTCAAAAAATACCTAAAGTTTATCCAAAAGCGCACAAAGAGCGGGGCGGAATACCTTATTTTGTTTTTTTCGTCCAAAACGTTGCTCCAGAATGTAGCATGGCTTTTTTTAAAAGCTCCAAATTTGACACATTTTCAAGCCTGATCAAAAAAACAAAGCTGCTTAAAGAGGCTTATATGGGTTGGGTTTTTATAAATTATGGGGTTGTGCAACGGTTACCATTGTTGGCTGCAGTTTTTGTTATTTTTTATTGTTTTCATCTTCATACATTTTGTCAATTTTTTCAATTAAATCATATGACAAATTATATGAAGGTTTGAAAATGCTCAGAAATTTTTTATGAGAAACCCCAAAATACATATTTTCATATGGGTCATAGAAATATTTATGAATTATTTCATTTCTTAGAGAGTTTAGTGAATTTAGCGTATCATATTCTTTTTTAGAAATTAAATGAATTACAAATAAAACATTACTTAAGTTTCTAAAGTCTAATCTTTCGTTAATATCCCAAATATTACTTAATTCAGATTTTTGGTTTATAGAACTAAAAGCTAATAGTAGATTTCGCAATTGAGATTCGATAAAACCGTGTAAAACTCCCACAGCTTCATAATAATATTCGTTTTTGAATGCGTCAAATGCATGGTCAGGAGGAAAGTCCTTAAACCGCTTTATATATTTTTCCCATTCATTTGATTTTTGTTTTTCCACTTTTTTTTTAATTGCAGCCAACATGTGTATAAACACCATATAGTGTTTATTCCCATTATATGTTTATGTTATTTACTTTCAAATATACCACAAACCATCTATTTCCCCACCACCGCCATCAGTGTTTCCACCTTGGCGTGCAGCAGTTTATTTTCTTCTTCCAAAGCTAAAATGCGCTCCTTCAAGGGCAGTGTGGGATCTGGGGCGTTGGTGGTAAAAGTGGGCGGTAGCTGGGCGGCGAGGTCTTGTAAAAAATTGTGCTTCATCGCTATGGAGAGCTCCCAAATAACGCTTAGCTGCAAGCTTTGGTGGCTAAGCCATCTGTGAAGGTTCTGTGGGCTTACATTTGCATTGCGGGCAAGGGCAGCTTTAGATATCCTGCGGGCTTTTATCCTGTCGCGCACTAATTGCCCTATGTGTGGGCAGGTAGTGGCTGGGTTTTCTTCGTTTTTCATTTTTCAAAAAATATTAAGTGCTGCTTACCATCAAAAATGAGTATTGAATTAACTGAAACAGTTATAATTATAAATACAATAGTTATTTATATACTCAATACTGTGATTTTAATCCACTGAAATGAAGATGATTATACTCATTAGTAATAGTATTCATCATTAAAATAGGTATGATTATAAATGAAATAGTTATTTCTACTATCAAAACAGTGATTGGTATAAACAAGACGGTGATTATTATACTCATTTTTGATGATAATCACCCATCCGTTGGGTTCGAAAAAAACGGCTAACGAGAGCCGTTTTCTTTTTTTAGGCGTACTGCCTAAACCCCAGCATCACTGGAGTCTTCCGGTCTGCCAACGCTTGGCCTGTTAAACCGTTCGCGCATCAGCTCATAACCTGGTCGGGCTGCTTCTGCGCCTGCCTTACTCATGGCCTCATACATTGTATAAATGGCCAGCGAATAGGTATAGGCTTCGTGCGCCGCAATACGGGAAAGATCGTCCAGCTTGCGCTGTAGCGCGGCGGTACGTTCGGTTACCATCTTTAACTGTTCAAACAACTGATAGTCATTTTGAAGTGTAGCAAGATCAAAACTTGCGGGTAAAACGCTGGCACCGCTGCCACCCATTACATCTAGCACTGTTTCTACAAACACACGGTTGTCCACATCCATACTGGTGTAACGGCGGCGCTGGTCATCATTCAGGACACCTGCCGGCAGGCTTGCCATAAAATCATTTACTGCCGCGAGAACAGTGTTTAGTACTTCTGGTTCCAAGACTTCATTGAGTCTATTTTCTGATAAATTGGCCATAATACATTTGTTTTAAAGGTTAATACCTTCAAATATAAGTGGTGTAATTCAGAGTTTTTTACGGTTTTCCGTAAAGGAGGAAATTTTTTTAGTAGTTGGAAAAGTGGGTTAGCCGGGAATGCTATAAAGTTTTATTGCTTGTTTTAAAGCTGTAGATTCCTGTAGTTCAAAAAAATAATCAAGCTGCCACTGCTGCGTTTTTTCAGCTTGTTTGCTGGTTGGGGTATCCCAAACAGGGTAAACGCGGAAACCTCTTTTGCCGTCCTTTTTTTGGGTGGAAACAATTCCTTTAGCTATTAAAATTGATTTTGGGAAAACAAATTGCCCCTGGCGGTTTTCCTTCTTTACGTTAATAGTGTAAAAATAAAAGTTGTCTGCTTCAGAAAATGGCTCTGTGATTCCTTGTGTGTTTCGTTTCCAAAAGGTGACGAACTGCCCCATTTTCTTTGGGGTTATTTTTGCAGTTCTGCTTATAGCAAGACGCCCATCAATGTTAAATTGACAGGCGTTGTATTCTTTGCTTTCGGGTTCGGTTATGAAGTTAGAAATGTTTAGGCCGCAGTTGCGGTACATTTCTGTATTGATTTCATTCATTACCTTAAAGTGACTGTTTTATATTTCACTATTACTATTAAATTGGCTTATTCACCTCAAACTTCAACCCACTTTCACTGTCGGTGAAAAAGATTTTATCGCCGCTTTTGGAAATTTTAAACGTCATTTTGGTACGGGTAGTGTTGATGGTTTGGGTGCTAGCGTTAAAGCTCCACGTTGCGTTTTTATTTGATGTGGTGTTGTAAACATAAGCGGTGCCATTTTCCTGTTTTTCTTTTACTTCAAAACTATTGTCAGCATACAAATTAATAACAGCATTGGTCATTGCCGCTGCCATTTTCGGGTTGCTGTTACTATTTTCAACATTTACAACAAGCCATGTGCCGGTAACATCTTTTTGTGTTAGCGATTGGCTTTGTGCTGTTGCTGCAATAATAACGAAGGCGAAGAGAGCGATTAAATTTTTCATCGGTATATTTATTAAGTAATTGATTTATTGTTTTTAAACTTTTGTGAAAGATAGCAAATTTTATGCTTTTTTGAATCACGATGAAGTTTAAGAACAAAAGTTATTGACGATAAGAGAATAGCTACTTAGGAAAAGCGAAGAGGGAATAAAAAGCGATGCGGTTTATTTTTTGTATTCGAAATAAAAAAATCTCCTTTTTACAGGAGGTTTTTTAGGTGACTATTTGAAAACATAAAAATTACAGTTTCATTATTTTTAGAGTTGCTTGTTTTCCTTCGAGGGTTTTTACGTTTGCTAGATATATTCCAGCTGCACCGTTTATTTCTACATTAATGGTTTGGAAGTTTTTGTAGTTTGAAGTAGAAACAGCTTGCCCTAGCATATTGAAAATGGTAACACTGGTTTCTGAAAAACTTTCACCTAAATCTATAGTGAACGCACCATTTGTAGGGTTGGGAAATGCACTGAGGCTAGATTCGAAAGTATTTTGTGAAACTCCAAGAATTGCTGGAGTGGTTTTAAACATCCAATAATCATCCAGACCTCTATTGTTTTCGGCTTTATCACCAGAGATATTTGAGTCTGATGAACAGAATATAATAAAATTGCCATCAGCCGTTGGTAGGAGGTATGGACCACTTTCATCTGCGGAACCTCCTATTGAATTTTGGGAAATTATACTTCCCGAAGTATTCAGTTTTACCAACCAATAATCATAACCGCCGTTGCTGTTTTCGGTCTTATCGCCAGAAATATTGCTATTGCTGTATCCCGAAATCATATAGGTATTATCTGCAAGTTGTTTCAAGTCTCGCAAATAATCTATACCACTACCGCCAATGGTGTTTTGCCAAACCAAGTTGCCGCTGCCGTCCAATTTCAATATCCAGTAATCATAATCGCCTTGGGAGTTTTCTGTCTTTTCACCAGAAATGTTGGACTTTGAATAACCGCCCACTAGGTAGCCTCCATCTGTTGTTTGAATCATATTTCTGAAGGAGTCATTGTCATTTCCTCCAATTGTGTTTTGCCATTGAATGGTGCCATCGGGATTCAGTTTAACTATCCAGTAATCGCTTCCTCCTTGATTTGCTTCGGTTTTATCACCAGAAATACCAGAAGTAGAAAAACCGCCAATTATAAATCCGCTGTCAGAAGTTTGGAAAGCCGCCTGAGGCCGATCAATTAAACTACCGCCAATTGCGTTTTGCCAAATGATGGCACCGTTGCTGTCCAATTTTAAAGCCCAATAATCGCGCTGGCCGTTGCTAGGTTCGGTTTTGTCGCCAGAAATGTCAGAATCAGAATAGCCGCCCACAAAGTAACCACCATCTGCAGTTTCAACCACATAAGTGTCAAATTCGGGTTGGGCGCCGCCGTAAGTTTTTTGCCAAACGATAGCTCCTGAACTATTTAATTTTATAATCCAGTAATCCAAACCACCGCGGGAATTCTCTGTTTTGTCTCCAGAAATATTCGAGTCCGAACCAGCGCCTAAAATATAACCGCCGTCTGAAGTTTGTTTTAATGAGATGAGAAAATCATCGCCACTTCCGCCAATTGTATTTTGCCACATAATGGTTCCAGAGCCGTCAGTCTTTACAATCCAGATGTCAGTTCCTCCGTTGCTGTTTTCGGTTTTTTCTCCTGAAATATTACTAGTGGAATAGCCTCCCATTATAAAACCTCCATCGGAAGTTGTTTCAAAAGCAGTTGAAAAATCAGTACCGCTACCACCGATGGTTTTTTGCCAAATAATGGCTGGATCTTGTGAAAAGGCATTAAAAATGCCCAATATTAATACGAATAGGGTAATTGGTGTTTTCATAATATGGTTGTTTAAGGATTATATAAGTACATCGTGATGGATTGTGGAATGTCATCACTTTTTTTTGTGAAAAGTGAAAAGCTAAAAAGGATTTGTTTTTTATAAAAAAAAATGCCTCCATATTTCAGGAGGCATTCCGGTTGTTGTTCAACCTCACAAGCTATTGAATGATCATTGTTTTATAATCCTTAAAGTGTTTGATCCTTCTTTAGCAGTACTCACTTTCACAAAATAAATTCCCGCGGAAGCATTTATTTCCTTTTCAATAATTTTTGCCGAAGCGTATTTTTCCGAAGAGATAATTTGTCCCAGCATATTATAAATCTGTAGCGTTACATCATTATATTCCCTGCCCAAATCAATCGTGAATTGACCGTTTGATGGGTTTGGATAAATTGAAAGATTGCTCAAGGTATTTTCTTCTGTTCCCAAAACGATGTTGCTTACTTTAAGGGTGACGTTATCAGGATTGCAGATTACATCAAACGTATATCTGGTGCCATCATTATTAGCAGAAACCGTTGCGGGTAGGTTGCAACTGGTTATACTGTTTGCGGTAACTACTACAAATTCATCGTCCAAATTAATTTCGTTGTATACAGCTACCACTATATTACCATCCATAATTGCGTTGCCCTGTACGGCCAGCAGATCATACTCAGATCCTTGGGTAGTGCCATAAATTTCTATTTGAAGTTCGGAAGTTGAAGATGATTTAAAATCACTTATTACCGTAAGAGTTCCGGGATAACCGCCTGGAGAGAAAATACCGTTGTTGGTAAAGTTGGCTGCGGCAGGTACATCTATTGTTGCGGTACCCATAACCTTTCCGCCAGTCATATTTGTAAAGTTCCTTCCATCCATAAACTCCAATTCTCCAGACATAACATCAATAATTCCCGAATTATTCGTATTCACGTTTATATAAGCAACACCCGTTCCGCTGGTTTTTTCGATAAGCCCCGCATTGTTTATGACTCCATTTTGGTCAGACCCAATAGAGGCTTCTATTTGAAAATCAATGACGCCAGAGACCTTGTTGTAAAGGACTGAATCATTAGAAACAAACAAAGTAAATCCAGTGGTAATATTGATAGTGCCCTGATTTGCCAATGATGTAGTTCCTTCCATATATCTATTGGCATTTGAGGAAAAATTAAAAATACCATTGTTTGTTAGCACGCCGTTCCCTACTAAATGTCCGTTATCCCAACTAAAACCATTGCCATTAAAATTCAATGTTGCCGCATCTGCTACGGTAATATAATTACCGTAACTTCCGCATTTCATTTCACCATCCAGTTGACCTGTTAGAGTGCCGCTCATATTAATATTGCCTGCAGAAACCCTCAATTCACTTCCAGAATTCACATTATATATTCCGCCATCCAATGTTTTTTCCTGATAGCTAAGATCCAACATTCCGGTTTCCACACTTATAGTTCCAGTATTTATCATTGCAGCAGATATGGATGATATAGTTCCCACGGTTTTTTTAATCAGCCCGGCATTGTTGAAAATATGAGTACCACTACCTCCATAGTCAATAATAGCATCCGATTGAAAATCTATAACTCCTGAAGGAGCGTTGTAAAAGATGGAATTATCTTGAGTGCGCACATCGCAACCAACTACAAAATTGATAATCCCCAGATTATTCAATGTAGTAGCTCCGTCAATATATCTATTGGCATTTGATGAAAAATTAAAAATACCATTGTTCGTTAGAACTCCGTCCCCTACCAAATGACCAGTATCCCATTTAAAACCACTTCCGCTAAAATCCACAGTCGCCGCATTAGTTACTGTAATATTACCACCATAACTTCCGCATTTCAATTCGCCATCTAGTTGTCCTGTAAGGGTGCCACTCATATTAATATTGCCTGCTGAAATACTCAATAAATTGCCAGAGGTCACATTATATATTCCTCCGTCCAATGTTTTCTGCTCTATGCCCAGGTTTAGCGTACCACTTTCTGCACTTATGGTACCTGTATTTATCATTTTTATGTCTATGGTTGAGTAAGTTCCGCCAGTTTTTTTAATTAGTCCTGCATTGTTTAACATACGGCTCGCTGAGCCGCCTGCAATTATATTGGCGTCCGATTGAAAATCGATAATACCAGAAACTGTATTATTAATAACAGCATCTTCCGTAAGCCACAAATAGAATCCATCTGGGAAATTTATAGTTCCGGCATTTGTAAATATAAAAGACTCTTGCATATATTTATTTGAATTGCCTTGAACAGTAAAGCTTCCATTATTGTTCAAGATTCCCATGCCCTGTAAGTAGCCACCCGACCAAGTAAACGAGGAATTTGCCGCAATGGATGAGGCATTTGTAAAATATACTGTATTTGTCATGTTAACCTGGGAATTGCCCTGAATGTCAAAGGATTTTACGTTCGCGCCATCCATATATAGATTACTTCCCGTTGGAATGATAACGTCATTACCTGATCCAGGAACTCCAGCAGGGTTCCAGTTAGCGGCAGTGCTAAAATAGCCACCCGACGGCCCAATCCAAGTTTTGGTCTGTGCTGAAATGGTTAAGCAAAAAATGCTTAAAATCGAAAAAAATAAAAATCGTTTCATAATAGTTAGTTTTAGGATTATTGATAATTTGTTTATACTGGCTTAACGGCGTAATTGAAAAAGGTCATCACTGTTTTTAGAGAAAAGATGAAAGAATAAAGAAAAAAGAGGAATGCTGAATGCTAGAACTTTGAAAATGAATATTATAAAATAAATGTAGAAAGCTAGTAGCTCCAGAATAGGCCGAAGAATTTTGAAAACTAAAATAGAATGTTGGCTTTTATATCTTTTTGATTTTCTTTCTTTTAAGAAGAAAAATTACGAGAACCGTTATCAGAAGAAGACCTCCAATCCACCACCAAAATGTATTCGAGCTGTGTTGTAATTGAATGGGAGCGGTATCGCCAATCAATACCAAACCTGCCCAATATTGTGGCGATGCAGCACGACCATCAGCAGTGGATAGATATTTTAATTTAGCTTTTTTAAGAGCTTCATCCTTTGGGAGCCCTTCGGAAAGAAAATCATAAAAATAGCCAACTATCTGTGAGCTTGAGATTTCATCGATTGCCCAGAGGCTTGTCAAGATGCTTTCGCTACCTGCATAATTGAAGGCGTGCGCAAGGGAAATCATTCCTTCGCCAGGTTGATAGGTAGGTTTTCCAGTTTCACAAGCCGTTAGAATGGCGAGGTTAGAGGAAAGGTCTGTATTGTAAATTTCATAACTATACAAGGAGTTTTCATCATAATCCTCTGGTCCATCCAGGGTCTTTGCGAAAATTAGCCGGGAAAATTCAGGACTTATATTGTTGCTTTCGCCATGGGTGCCAATGTGGATTATTTTGTGCTCCCCGGCCTTATTCTGAAAAACGGTTTTGGAAGCGTTTTCATTTAAAAAAGAAGTGCCATCAAAAATCTTGGAATATTTCTGGGCAAGTTTCACACTGCTGGGTTGCGATAAAAGGGTAAGGTAGGTGGCATCCTTGTTTAGGGAATCTGTGATACTGATTTTATATTCTGTCTTCATCTCTCTACTAAAACCCGGGGCGAAGGCTACAAAATTCTTTGAGAACATTTTGGGCTTTTCAGCTGCATTTAAAAGCAAAAGGCTAAAGTTGTACGAAATGGTATATCGCGCCAAAAGGCTGTTGGTGGCAAGCTCCTTATAATTTTTTATTTTAATAGGTGTTAGGGTCTCAAAGCTTAAATTGAAAAGCGCGCCATCTGGCACAATGATTATCTTTTTTGTATGGATTAAGTTTTCCAAAGGTTTCCAAAGATTTCCATATAACTCGTAAAGCAGATCCGATTCTTCTTCCAAAGAAGGCTGTGGTTTATTTAGGTATTCAATGTGGTTTTTGACTGGCTCGAAATCCAATTTTATGAGGTTGCGATTTTCCTTGTCCAAAACCATGACGTACAAAATTTCGTCAATGAAGAAATAGCGGATAACCGTAGTATTTTCGGGAATGTATTTTTGAAGATTTTGGAGTGAAACGTCTAAAGTGGCAAACTTCATTTTATAATATTTTGGATATGCGGTTTTTAAAGAATCCAAAAAGGAGTTATAAATATCGTTCGCCCCAAGATAGCTTTGAAATGAGGGAGTGGAATCTTCAATGCTGGCTGCAATGCTCACAGCATCTTTTTTTAGTTTGCTTTCTCTTTTTACAATTCTTTCGGGTACATCTGCAAAGTTGATTTCGTCCTGTACCATCAATTTTGATCGAATGCTGTAATAGACACTATTTTCCTGGGTTTCTATAAGTTTGGTAAGATATTTTTTGTTTTTAGTTTGAATGTACAAGTCTGAATAAAGCTGCTTTGTGAAACCATACAGACCTAAAAAATTAGAATACAATACATTAACATTATCATCTTTTGAAATTAAGGCTTTTTGGTCTTCAAGAATTTTAAAAGCATGCTCCATATTCTTCAATAACTCTTTTAAAAATACGGAGTCCTTAACGGTTTGTTGTTTATAGCTAGCTTTTGAATGTTCCAGAATTAAAAGCGGTTTTAGGTAAGTGAGCTTTACAGCATTAAGGCTCGTGGTCTTGTTTTGGGCCAGTTTGTCAATAAAAGAAATTCCCTTTTTACTCCACTCCAAGGATTTTGGATAATCGCTTACGGTGTAATAAACTTTAGCTAAATTCAGCATATGCGAAATTAGGTCGTTATTGTTCTCACCTCCGTTCTTTTTTAAGTAATTATACGCATTTAAAGCAGTGCTAATTGCAGCTTCCGGCTTATTGTTTTTTGCTAGAAACATTGCTTTATCGATGGCAAAATCCAAATAGGTATCATCTAAGTTTTCGCCCAAGGCACTTTTGTATAATTTATCGGCTTCATTATAGGTTTTTTCTGCTAGCGCTATTTCCCCTTTTTTTTCATAGCAAGTTGCAAGGCTTCCTGTGGCGATTGCCTGCCAGAAGATATCTTGGCCAGCATCTGTCTCGTATATTTTTAACACCTTTTGGAAGGACGCAATGGCCTTATCAAATTCCTTTAAAGACATTTGGGTCTGTCCCAACAAAACAATGGAGTGCGATTTTTCAGGATCACTATCTTGATACAATTGATCTCTTTTATGATAGATATAATTTACAAGTTCATAAGCGCGATTTACGTTGCCGATGTTATTGTAAAGTGTTGATAGGTTTGAAATACCTATCCATAGAAGGCGTTTGCTATCCTCAACCGTAGCATCATCCTTAGACTCCTTGATTACAAAAGAACAGTCCTTTATTATTTTTTCGAGCGTTTGTTTCGCTTCGGAAATATTTCCCCGGGCTTCCATTATCTGTGAAATGTTCAACTGAATACCCGCTGCTGAATATATTTTGTACACGGAATCCTTATCTGCTTTTTGAAGACTGCTAATTGATTTTTCAAAATAGTATTGTGCACTGTCCAATTTTTGGGAGCGCCACATCAAAACACCAAAAAAATTATTTACATCCGATAATCTGTTATAGTCTTTTTCGTTTGATTTCAGGAAGTGATTTTGTGATTTTTTGCACTGACGGGTGGCGTCTACATATTTTCCCGAGAAATAATAACTACGCGTTAAGACGTAATATGCCTCACCAATTTCATTTTGTGTTGCATCGTTTACGGAAAGAATAGTTTGCAATGATTCTTGAGATGCCTCAAATGCTTTTTGAGTCTCACCTAAATCTTGATATAGGTAGGATAGATCATGCAAAGCTTTATATTGGGCACGTTTGCTGGCGCCAAGTTTTTTTAAATTTTCTATAAATAGTACTGATTCTTTAAGCGCATTGTCTTTATCACTTTTTAAAAGTGAAATCTGACCTATATACTCTATATATTGGGCGAGGGAATCTATTTCCGCTGCATTTTTAAAAGTTTCTATTTGGGATTGAAGTGCGGAATCGGCCTGCTTAACCTGATTTTTTAAAAGATAAGAGTCTATTATTGCTGTTCCTGTAATTGATTTTTCTTGAGCAATTAAATTTGTTGGGGAGAGCAAAACGAAAAAAGCCAGGAAAAAGCAAATTTTGAATTGTTGCCCCATATTGGATTTTTTCTTAAATATAGAAATAAAATTTTATTCATTAACATTTCATTAAGAATAATAGCATTTTCTTTCCGCTAAAAGATTTATAGTTTAAGAATATCTATAGTAGAATTTTTTTTAAGAATGAAAAACGGTTAGCGACACTATGCAAACTGGAATCGCGTAAACTAATTTTCTAAAGCGGCATTTATTCTTCTTGAAGTAATTTTAGGAGCTTGGTATTTCGATCTGAAGGGTATTTATTCAACAATATTTTGGCTTCCTCGAATTCCCCTTTCTTTATTTTTGCCAATCCGGTATAATAAGCAGCATCTTCTTTAAAGATACCTTGTTGGAAACGTGTTTCATTTTGAAGAAATTTTAATGATTTGTCCGCATTGCCCAATGCCAAATTTGCTACTCCCAAAAAGTAATTTACAGTGTCGTTTTCTGGGTTATCCTTTATTAAAACTTCCCATTTCGCAATGGCTTCATTGTAATTTTCTTGTTTATAATCCAGCATTCCTTCATAAAATTCTAAGTTGTTTGTAGCACCCATTTTTAGGGGCAAACCAATATCTGGCTTAAAGTTTTCAGCAAAGATTTTTTCTGAGGTGGAGTTGCTTTGCATCATCCAAAAAATACCTATTAATGCAACCATTACGGCGGCAATAGAATACCACAAAATCTTGGAATTTGAGTTGTGGGCAGGGAGCGTTCTTACATCCGTACCTCTTTCTGCAACTCGCACTTGACTGTGAAATTCTTTAATTTTTGATTGCCGAATGCTGTCCTCAATTTCTTCCTTTACTTTTTTAATGTGTTCTATTTTTTTCTTTACGTCTGGGATTTGAGTAAGTTTTTCATTCCACATTGTTGCATTATCTGAAGCCTCGTTTTGGTTCAGATAAGTTTCAATTATATCCCATTCTAATGGGTTTATGTCAATTTGGTATTTCATTCTTTAAGTTTACTTTTTTACTAACTACTTTTTTCTAAAGCCAACTCCTTTAATTTTTGAATGCATCTATATTTTTTGTTCTTTGCTGAAGCTTCTTCAATATTCAGTTTTTGGGCGATCTCTCTTACGGACATTTTATGAAAATAAAATTCTGTCAACAGTTCTTTGCACGCTGGGCCCAAGTTTTCAAAAGCGGTTAATGTTATGTTTAATTGTTGTTCCTTTTCGTTACTTTCATGGTTTAAGGCTGTTTCATCTGCTTCCAACTGATACAATCTTTCATCTATTGTTGTTGTTTTTCTTTTTCCAACAGCCCTTGTTTGATCTATCCATTTATTTTTTGCAGTTGTAAACAGATACGCTTCAATTTCAGTTCTGTTATTTGGACAAAAATTACCCGAGCTCAGTTTTTTCCAGCAGGCAAAATAGGCTTCTTGAAAAACATCATTAGCATTGTCTATAGTCCCCCCGTTTTTAAGGATATAATATTTGGTTTTCGGATATTCGGCAATATAAAATTCTTTTACAGGCACTTCTTTATTGTTTAAAAAAGCATCTAGCAATTCAAAAGTTTGTAATGTGGTATTTCCCATAAAAATAAAGGAAATATACAAATTTTAACTTTAAACAAATTTTCATTTTTGGGAAAAAAAGTAAAAATTATAATGAGTTTCCACACTCTTTTAACGGCTGTTTTGAAAAAGGTCATCAACGTTCTAGAAAAAAGATGAATGAAAAAAGAAAAAAGACGGATGACTGATTTTAACTTCACTTTGCTCACAATAAAAAATGCCCCATATTTCAGGGGCATTCTGGTTGGTGTCCAACCTCACAAGCTATTGAAAGATCATTGTTTTATAATCCTTAACGTGTTTGATCCTTCTTTAGCAGTACTAACTTTCACAAAATAGATTCCCGCGGAAGCATTTATTTCCTTTTCAATAATTTTTGCCGAAGCGTATTTTTCCGAAGATATTTGCTGCCCCAACATATTATAAACCTGTACGTTTACATCAGTGTATTCCCTGCCCAAATCTATAGTAAATTGACCGTTTGATGGATTTGGATAGAGAACAAGATTGCTCAATGAATTTTCATCAGTACCCAGCAGAATATTGTTCACTTTAAGGGTGACGTTATCAGGATTGCAGATTACATCAAAAGTATATCTGGTGCCATCATTATTAGCAGAAACCGTTGCGGGTAGGTTGCAACTGGTTATACTGTTTGCGGTAACTACTACAAATTCATCGTCCAAATTAATTTCGTTGTATACAGCTACCACTATATTACCATCCATAATTGCGTTGCCTTGCACGGCAAAAACATCGTATTCCGTTCCAGCGGTTGGTCCATATATTTCACTCAACATAATTGTATTTGAAGAAGAGGTGTAATTGCCAATATAGGTTAACGTTCCGGGGAAACCACCTGGAGAAATAGTGCCATTAAAACTTGTATTACCTACAAGTTGAATATTTCCATTTCCGGTAATTGTACCATCGCCAATAAACGTACCTGTAAGATTTAACAATCCGGTCTCGGCGATAATTTTTCCTGGACTGTTGTTGGTCATATTGCTAGCAATGCTGTAGTTGCCAGTATTTGTTACTTTTTTAATAATACCTGTGTTTACAATATTTCCATTTCCGCTAGCAGCTTGTATGGAACCATCTGAGGTTATATTTAAAATTCCGGAATCTGTATTTAAAAAGGTAGGTGTGCCATAAGCAATAAAGAGTACTCCTGAAGTATTGATGTTAAAATCGCCTTCATTTCTAAAAATTGACTGTCCTCCAATTGCCACGGCACTTGCACTCTCCATATTTATTACTCCTGTATTAGTAAGTGTGCCATCACCATTAAACCCTCCAGAAAGCCATTTTACTCCAGCTGGGCCATGAAAGGCCAATGTTGCATTTGTGCCTTGGGCAACGGTTAGGGTCCCAGTCCATTCTAAGGATCCGTCAATTTGCCCTGTTAAAGTACCTAAACATGTAAAGGTAGCGTTCCAATCTAGCGTGCTTCCCAAGGTTACATTATAGGTTCCATCTGTAAATTCAGTAAGTGTGTTTTGAATTTGTAGTGTTCCGCTTTCTACTGATATGGTTCCGTCATGGTTTTCCAATGGGATGTTTATGCCATAAATACCTGTGCCCTGTTTTCTCTTAATAATCCCTGTGTTAATAATTGTGCCCTGTCCACTTGCCGCTTGAATTGAACCACTACTTGCATTTAAGTTTATAATTCCCGAGGAAGTATTATTTATAGTCGGGCTTCCATAGCCCACAAACTGAATTCCGGTTGAATTAATATTAATAATGCCTTCATTCATAAGTGTTGAAAGACCGCCAATGGCTTTAGATGTGTTGGTTTCATAATTCAATACTCCCATATTTTTAAGCGTCCCGTCACCAGAGAATCCACCAGAGGTCCAATTTATTCCTTGTGGTGTATCAAAATCTAAAATAGCTTGGGTACTTGGGGCTACACTAAGGGTTCCTGTCCAATTTAAATTTCCGTCTAGTTGTCCTGAAAGCGTTCCTGTGCAGGTAAAAGTTGAGTTCCATTCCATTAATTTACCAGAACTTACATTATAGGTTCCTCCATTAAATTGTGTAAGTGTATTTTGAATTTGCAGTGTTCCACTTTCTACAGAAATAGTTCCGTTATTATTAATAAGCGGAATGTTTATGCCGTAAATACCTGCGCCTTGGGCCCGTCTAATAAGACCGGTATTTATTATAGTGCCTTGTCCGCTTGCAGCCTGTATAGAACCACTAGGGGCATTAAGATTTATAACTCCCGATGCAGTATTGTTAAAAGTTGGACTGCCATACCCAATTAAGTGAATACCTTCAAAGTTTATATTGTAAGTTCCATTATTTATAAGAGTTACCTAATTTGCAATTACAGTTCCCCCATCATTTAAATTCATCGTGCCATTGTTCGTTAATGTTCCAGAACCGGAAAAAGTTCCAAATGTCCAATTAATTGTAGCATTTGTAGCTATACTGGAGGCATTGGTAAAAGTGAGATGGTTGGTCATTGTTGCCACTGAATTACCCTGTAATGCTATAGATTTAATGGATGGAGCACCATTAATAATCAAATTACTTTCTGAGGGAATAATAACATCATTAGTTGTTCCTGGAATTCCAGCTGGATTCCAATTGGCAGCCACATTAAAACTACCACCCACTGGCCCAACCCAAGTTTTGGTCTGTGCTGAAATTGTTAAGCAAAAAATGCTCAGTACGGAGAAAAATAATAATCGTTTCATAATATTTGGTTTTAGGATTACAACTCTACATCGAATCGTTTTCAGAATGTCATCACTTAAACCGAAAAGAATTTTACTTTTGTAATACTATTATTAAGATATGCCTGAACATCGTTTTATTGTCTGTAACTATTCCCACAATTTATCTGCTGGAACTATTTCTTGGCAATCTCCCAGCAATATCGCTTTAGTAAAATACTGGGGGAAATACGGTGAGCAACTGCCAATGAATGCATCAGTAAGTTTTACCTTGAGCAACTGTCATACAAATACCAAGTTGTCTTTTGAAAAATCTTCTTCTCAGCAATTTAATTTTGAAGTATATCTCGACGGAAAAAGAGAAGAAAGCTTTGAACCGAAAATTCAGAAATTCTTTGAAAGAGTGGAAATGTATTTGCCTTTTCTTAAAGACTTCAGATTTAAGATTGAAACATCCAATAGTTTTCCGCACAGCAGTGGTATAGCTTCCTCAGCCAGTGGCATGAGTGCTTTGGCGCTTTGTTTAATGGATATGGAGCGGCAAATGCAACCTAATATTACCCAAGAATATTTTAATGAAAAAGCATCTTTTCTTGCTCGTTTGGGTTCTGGTAGTGCCTGTAGAAGTATAGAAGGTCCGTTAATTGTTTGGGGCGAACACCCAGAAATTGAAGGTAGCACCAATTGCTTTGGAACAAAATATCCATTTGAGGTTCACAAGAATTTTGAAAACTATCAAGATATCATTTTGCTTGTTGATAAAGGAGAAAAACAAGTGAGCAGTACGGTAGGTCACGATTTAATGATAGATCATGCTTTTGCTGAACAGCGCTTTCGGCAGGCAAAGGATAATCTTTCAAAGTTGATACCTGTTTTTAAAAATGGGGATCTCTCCGAGTTTATAAAAATAGTGGAAAGCGAAGCATTATCACTGCACGCCATGATGATGACCTCGATGCCCTATTTCATACTGATGAAACCAAACACCTTGGAAATAATTAACCACATTTGGAGATTCAGAGAAGAAACAGGGAGTAACATCTGTTTTACGCTAGATGCGGGTGCCAATGTTCACGTGCTTTACCCAACAAGTGAAAAGGAAATAGTATTGCAATTTATAAAAAACAAGCTTTCACAGTTTTGTAAAAACGGGGAGTTTATTATTGATGAGGTAGGTTTAGGTGCAAAAAAGCTTTAAACGCTTACTTGCTCTTTATTTTTAAGAATTGTTATTATGAGTAAAACAGTAACAATTCCTGCCAGCAAATACCACCACCAAGCCACACCAGTATTTAAATCTATGGGAGTAATATCGCCAATTAAGACCAATCCAGCCCAATATTGTGGAGCAGCTGTTCTTCCTTCTGCATTGGCAATGTAGCTTATTTTCGCTTTACGCAAGGCTTCGTCTTTAGGCATGCCTTCGGAAAGGTTGTCATAAAAAAGCTTAACAATTTTTGCGCTAGATTCTTCGTCAATTTCCCAAAGACTGGTCAAAATGCTTTCGCTACCTGCATAATTAAAAGCGTGTGCCAAAGAAATCATTCCTTCCCCAGCTTGGTAGGTGGGCTTTCCAGTTTCGCAAGCGGTGAGAATGGCGAGATTGGAAGATAGGTCTATATTATAGATTTCATAGGAATACAATGAGTTTTCATCATAATTCTCTTTATTGTCAGTTTTTTTTGCAAAAATAAGTCGGCTCAATTCAGGACTTATATTGTTGCTTTCAGCATGTGTCCCTATGTGAATTATTTTATGCTCCTTTGCCTTATTTATGAATAGATTCTTGTTGGCGTTTTCATTTATAAAATAATCGCCATCAAAAGTTTTGGCGTATTGCTTCACCAAATCTTCGCTAAATGGCTGTGGCAAGAGTGTTAAATATGTTTTGTCCAATTTCACGGAATCTTTGATAGTTAACTTGTATTCTTCCTTCATTTCCTTGTTGAAACCAGGTGCAAAAGCAATAAATTCAGAAGAATAATCTGCAACTTTGCCTTTGTCTTTATAAAGCAAAAGGCTGAAATTATAGGAAATGTCATAATTTGCCAACAAACTATTGGTCGCCATTTCCTGAAAAGAGCGCATCGGTTTTGGGGTAAGCGTTTCAAAACTGAGGTTGAAAAGTTCGCGATCAGGAACGATCACAACTTTTTGGGTGTGAATATATTTTTCCAACGGAAACCATAAGGCGCTGTAAAGTTCATAGAGCAACGGACGCATTTTTTCGACTGAAAACTCATCGTTTTCCAGTTTTGGGATATGGTTTTTTACAGACGTATAGTTCAGCTTTATCAATTTTTTTAAGGATGCTGAAACTACAAAAGCGTGAAGCTCCTCTTCAATAAAAATGTAGCGTACAATCGTGGTGTTTTCAGGTATTTTTTTCTGAAGATCGTTTAGAGGTTCTTCTAAAGTAGCATATCGCATTTTGTAATATGTAGGGAAATTTTGTTTCAAGGAATCCAAAAAATCGTCCCAGTTTTGGGAAGCTTTAAAATAGGGCTGTATGCTACTGTTTTCTGAATCGTTTAATGAAGAAACCATCTTGGCTTTCAGCTGGTTTTCTCTTGCAACAACTTCTTTTGGAATATGTTTAAAATTCACATTATCGCGAAGGTTTAGCCGCGAGCGAATACGGCTATAGATGCTAGATTCGTGTAGGGCGATCAGTTTATCAAGATATATTTCGTTCTTGGTCATTGTATAAAGCTCCAGTCTAATTTTTTCTGCAAAATTTAAAAGCTCCTCATTTTCGGAAATAAGTAAGGTAACGTCTTCGTGATTGTTTACTACCTTTTTCCGTTGATCCAAAATGGAAATGCCTTCTTCCACTTGCTGCAACAGTTGCTTCAATAGAAAAGGACTTCTGTTTTCCGTAGAATAGTATTTTGATTGGGCATTGATGAGCAACGCCTGTGGTTTTCTGTATTGGCTTAAAATGGAATCTGTGGCGCTAATTTTTTCACCCTTTAAAACGTTGAACTTTAAAGCTTCACTACTATATTTTTCTGCTTCACTGTAATTTTTTAGCAAATAATGAACCTGCGCTAAATTGATGGTGTGATAAAATTCCTGAAGGGTGTTCTTGAAATCGCCGGTATGCGTAAACGCATATGTTTCTTTTGCTAATGCAATTGCTTTTTCCTTTTTTTCGTTTTTTGCTGAAAAGAGCGAATATTCTAAAATGTTGTCCAGAAAATCTTTGGTGTAGGTTCTTCCCATGGATTTTCGATATACAGTTTCAGCTTTTTCATAGAATTTGGCTGCATTTTCAACATCGTCCATAAATTCATAGATGGTGGCGCGAGTTGATAGGGCTGCGGCCTCCCAATATAAATCTGCTCCCGGACTTGTATCTAAAAGTTTTAAGGCTTGATCTGCATTTTTTGAAGCTCCTTCAAAATCACGGCTTGCCGTTTTGGCTTCAGCAAGAATGATGTTTGAAATGATGATGTTAATGTCGTTCATTTCAAAGAGTTTCTTTTTCTGCTCAAAGGAATATTCAATGAGTTCCTGAGATCTGGAATACTCGCCCAATGTGTTATAAAAGGTAGCCATATTATCTATAATTACACATTGGTGGTTTTTCGCTTTTAAAGTCCTTGCTTCATCCGTAGAGCGGTTTATATATTGTTGAAACCCAGAAAGTGCTTCTTCCGAAATAGCAATGGCTTCCTGATTTTTGCCGAGAGCGTTCCATAAAACTGCAAGGTTCATTTTAACTAATGAAGGACGGTAAAAACGGTTCATAATATCGGTTTCATCTGTTTTCTCCAAGACCTTTACTGCTTCCTGAAAGTAGAATTTTGCGCTGTCAAGTTTAGCTTCCTGCCACATCATACCGCCAAGGGCATTATACACTTGGTTGTAGAAAACATAATCCTCTTTTCCAGTTTTTATTAATAAGCGCAATGACTTCTGGTAATGTTTATTTGCTAGAAGAAAATCGCCCATTTTTGAGGCGTAATAACCACGACGATATTCCAAGCCTGCAGTATCGGTATTGTTTTTTTCTTTGTTGCGAAATGCAAAAGGAATGGCAGTTTCCAGTATGGCGTAGGCTTTTTGTTGTTGTCCAGCATCATCATAGATCCAGCCAAGTTCAGTAATAGCTTCTACAACAAAATGAGGGGAGGCTTTACTCGTTATCTCTTGGGTAAGTATTTCTGCTTTTTTTAGAGCCAGCTTTTTGTCGCCGTTGTTTAATTTAGAACTTCCTTCAAACTGGATGTAATTGTAAAGACTGTCGTATATTTTTTCGGCACGATAGAAAGTGAGATTTTTTGACACTTCAGTACGCGCTTTTGCAAGGGAATCTTGCTCAATCAAAGTTTGGATTTCTATAACGGAAGTAATTTTATGCTGGGCATAACCAGCAAAAATTGAAAATATAAAAAAGAACGGGAAGACAAAAAAGAATCTCCGGATTTTAGATACCATAATAGTAACAACTATAAATTAAATTATTTCCCGGGGATAGTGTTAAGAAAGATACAAATTATTTTTGTTCAACCTGTTTCCGTTTCGAAAAGTTGGTTAAGATGTCATCAATAAAGATTATAAAGCTTAAATACAGTTTATTAAAAGCTTTGAGAATAGATTTATTCACAAATCTTTCTGAAAATATCATTGTTAAAATGGTTATCTTTGTGGCAGATTTCAGTTTTAAGAATTTAAATCTGTATTTTTATAGTTACAATAACACAACCTATGCGTGGCCCCCTCTTTTACTCAAAAATTTTACTTTTCGGCGAATATGGAATTATAAAAGATTCCAAAGGACTTTCCATTCCGTATAATTTTTATAATGGTGCGTTGAAAATTGATGTTCACCATACAATTTCCACTCACAAATCAAATGCAAGTCTTAAAAGATTTGCAGAATATTTAGAGACTATTCAAACCGAAAACCCAAAATTGGTTTCTTTTGATATGGATGCCCTTAAAAAAGATGTGGAAAACGGACTTTATTTTGATAGCAGTATTCCACAGGGTTACGGTGTAGGAAGCAGCGGTGCTTTGGTGGCTGCTATTTATGATAAATATGCAAAAGATAAAATTACCGTTCTTGAAAATCTTACCCGTGAAAAATTACTTTCATTAAAGGCTATTTTTGCTGAAATGGAATCTTTTTTCCACGGAAAATCTTCAGGTTTAGATCCTTTGAATAGTTATTTAAGTCTTCCAATTTTAATCAATTCCAAAGACAATATTGAGCCTGCTGGAATCCCTTCCCAAACCGAAAATGGAAAAGGCGCTGTCTTTTTGTTGGACAGTGGTAGCACGGGTGAAACCGCACCAATGGTTCAGATATTTATGGAAAGCATGAAGCAAGAGGGTTTCAGAAATATGCTGAAAGACCAATTCGTAAAACATACCGATGCCTGTGTTGATGATTTTTTAAAGGGAGATGTAAAATCACTTTTTGGAAATATCAAACAACTCTCTAAAGTAGTGCTGGATAATTTTAAACCTATGATTCCCGCACAGTTCCACAAACTTTGGAAGAACGGAATTGATAGTAATGCCTATTATCTAAAACTCTGTGGTTCCGGTGGTGGTGGCTATATGCTTGGCTTCACCGAAGACATTGACAAGGCTCGCACAGCTTTGAAAGACTATAAACTTGAAGTAGTTTACAGTTTTTAGGAATGAATTTTTCTGAAATTTCTTTCAGATTTTTCCAACTTTAAAATTTATGTTGACGCGAAAACAAAAACTCTTCCTTCTAAAGTTTTTTAGCTTGTTTTCTGTGGTTCGCGGCTATAACATACTCATTATTGTAATTGCACAATATCTTACCAGCATTTATATTTTAGCGCCAAACTTGCCGGTACGGCAGGTTTTGTTTGATGTGAATTTGCTTATGTTGGTGCTCGCATCATCTTCAGCAATTGCCAGTGGTTACATTATAAATAGTTTTTACGATAGTGAAAAGGATTTAATAAATAGACCTCGGAAAACAATGCTCGACAAACTTGTGAGTCAGCGCACCAAACTTTCCGCTTATTTTGTACTCAACTTTTTGTCTGTCATTTTTGCGAGCTATGTTTCATTTAGAGCGGTGCTATTTTTCTCTATTTATATTTTTTTCCTTTGGTTCTATTCTCACAAGCTCAAGAAATATCCTTTTATAGGAAACATCACCGCAGCAGTTCTTGCAGTAATACCATTCTTTGCGATTTTTGTGCATTACGGCAACTTTGATGTTGTGATTTTCGTGCACGCTACTTTTCTGTTTTTGCTAATCTCCATGCGCGAGTTGGTGAAAGATCTCGAAAATATAAAGGGCGATTTAACCCATGGTTATAAAACCATTCCCGTGGTTTATGGCGAAAAAACTTCAAAAAGAATGCTTACAGTTTTAAGTATTTTAACGCTTGTCCCAATCTTTCTGCTAATTACAAAATTTAAGGAAGAGATAGGGTATATGGATTACTATTTTTATGCAAGTATCGTTGGCTTAGCTGTGTTTCTTGCGGTTTTATGGTATTCAAAAAATAAAATACATTACATTATTCTACACAATATTCTAAAATTTGCCATAGTTCTCGGCGTGTTCAGTATTGTGCTAATTCATGTAAATTTATTGCTTCACCGCTTTTTTTAAAGTGATTATTCTTTTAAGTTTTTCAACTTCACAAAAAGATCCCAAATTACAACCCCAACGCTTACCGAAATATTTAACGAATGCTTGGTTCCAAACTGTGGAATTTCAATCACAGCATCACTCGCAGTAACAACTTTTTGCTGCACGCCTTTCACTTCGTTTCCAAAAATTACTGCATAGGTCAATTCTTTTTGAACTGAAAAATCATCGAGATTTATAGCAAGTTCGGCTTGCTCAATGGAAGCTACAAAAACACCTTCTTTTTGTAGTTTCGAAACTACGTCCATAACATTTTCGGCATATTCCCATTCCACACTATCTGTCGCGCCCAAAGCGGTTTTTTGAATGTCCTTGTGCGGCGGCTGCGCGGTAATGCCACAGAGGTAAATTTTCTTCACCAAAAAAGCATCAGCCGTCCGAAACACGGAGCCAATATTGTTCAAACTTCTAATGTTGTCAAGAATAATTATCAAAGGCGTTTTTTCAGCAGCTTTGTACTCTTCGGCATTGATGCGATCCAGTTCGCTGTTTTTTAGCTTGCGGTTTTTCATAGACGGCAAAGTTAATAGTTAGCGGGCTAAAATTGAAGCCAATTGTTGATAAAACAGCATAATTCATAACCACTTCATTTTAAATAAAAGAGCATTTTCGTTACATTTATCGATTAAAGATTTTTGAATTATGGCGACGAAGGAAACCCCATTGATGAAACAGTACAATACTATCAAAGCAAAGTATCCCGATGCTTTGCTGTTGTTTCGTGTGGGTGATTTTTACGAGACTTTTGGGGGAGATGCAGTGCGAGCCGCAGGAATTTTAAATATAACGCTTACAGCAAGGAATAACGGCGGTGATAATGTGGAGCTCGCTGGTTTTCCACATCATTCCTTAAATACGTATTTGCCAAAACTGGTAATGGCTGGCTGCCGTGTTGCAATCTGCGACCAATTGGAAGATCCAAAAATGACCAAAACCATAGTAAAGCGCGGCGTTACTGAATTGGTTACACCAGGTGTGGCATTTAATGACGATATTCTACAATCAAAGTCTAACAATTTCTTGGCAGCCGTTCACTTCGGTTCAAAGAATTTGGGCGTTTCTTTTTTAGATGTTTCCACAGGTGAGTTTTTGGTTTCCGAAGGTTCTGCGGAATACATTGATAAACTGCTTCAGAATTTCAGTCCTTCGGAAGTACTTTTTTCAAAGCAGAAACGAAAGCTTTTCTCCGAAACGTTTGGCAGTCAATATCACGTATTTCATTTGGAAGATTGGATTTTTCAAACCGATTATTCTTTTGAAACACTCACGAAGCATTTCAACACAAAAAATCTGAAAGGTTTTGGCGTGGATCATTTGGAAGACGGAATTATCGCTGCCGGTGCGGCACTTCATTATTTAAGTGAAACTAGACATACAAAACTCCAGCATATTTCCCGTTTGTCGCGAATTGCGGAAGACGAATACGTTTGGATGGACCGTTTTACCATTCGTAATTTGGAGCTGTACCATTCCAATCAGCAGAATGCGGTTACGCTTATGGATGTGATTGATAAAACCATTTCGCCTATGGGCGGAAGGCTTTTAAAACGCTGGATGGCGCTCCCGCTTAAAAATGCTGAAAAGATAAATAGACGTCACGAAGTAGTCAGTTTTTTGCTCGACAATATAGTTACTTTGGAAAAAATACAGCAATACACCAAACGCATCGGTGATTTGGAGCGATTGATTTCAAAAGTTGCAACCGGAAAAGTGAATCCACGCGAGGTTATTCAGCTTAAAAATTCATTGGAAGCCGTAGTTCCTATAAAAGCACTGGCATTGAATTCTAAGAATGAATCACTGAAAATTATTGGCGAACAATTACACGATTGTGAATTGCTTCGGAGCAAAATAAAGGAAACACTTTTTGAGGAAGCTCCAGTAAACATCTTGAAAGGAAGCACAATAGCTGAAGGTTTTTCGGAAACCCTTGATGAGCTCCGTAATATTTCAGCAAACGGTAAAGAATATTTGGATGAAATGCTGGAACGCGAAACCAAACGCACGGGCATTTCTTCACTTAAGATTGCTTCCAACAACGTTTTCGGATATTACATTGAAGTACGAAACACCCACAAAGACAAGGTTCCGCCAGAATGGATTCGCAAACAAACCCTTGTAAGCGCTGAACGATATATAACTGAAGAACTAAAAGAATACGAAACAAAAATTCTTGGTGCCGAAGAAAAGATACTCGCTTTAGAGCAGGAGATCTTTGCAAAACTAGTGGATTGGATGCTTCAATTTATTGGTTCGGTTCAGCAAAACGCAGCTTTGATTGCACAAATGGACTGTTTGTGTTCTTTTGCAACGCAGGCCAAAGAAGCAAATTACACACGTCCGCTTTTAGATGAAACTTTCGATTTGGATATAAAGGAAGGTCGCCATCCGGTTATTGAAAAACAACTTCCTCCAGATGCACCTTATATTGCAAACGATGTTTTTCTAGATCGAGAAAACCAGCAAATTATTATGATTACTGGGCCAAACATGAGTGGTAAATCGGCTATTCTTCGTCAGACTGCTTTGATTGTTTTGTTAGCACAGATGGGTAGTTTTGTTCCCGCTTCTGCTGTGCGAATGGGTTGTGTGGATAAAATTTTCACTAGGGTAGGTGCCAGCGATAATATTTCGATGGGTGAATCTACTTTTATGGTTGAAATGAACGAAACGGCGAACATTCTGAACAACCTTTCAGAGCGGAGTTTGATTCTTTTGGATGAAATAGGTCGTGGAACCAGCACCTATGACGGAATTTCAATTGCTTGGGCAATTAGCGAATATTTGCATGAACATCCTTCGCGTGGTAAAACACTTTTTGCGACTCATTATCACGAATTGAATGAGATGACCGAAACTTTTCCGCGAGTAAAAAACTATAATGTTTCCGTGAAGGAATTGAAGGATAATGTTCTTTTCCTTCGGAAATTGGTTCCCGGTGGAAGTCACCACAGTTTTGGAATTCACGTTGCAAAAATGGCCGGAATGCCACAAGCTGTTCTTCAAAGAGCAAATAAAATTCTGAAAAGGCTTGAAAAAAGTCACGCTTCCGAAGAATTGACCGAAGAAATGAAGGCAGTTTCAAAAGAGGAGATGCAATTGAGCTTTTTTAAACTAGACGATCCGCTGCTGGAAGAACTGCGCGAAGAGATATTAGATATTGATATTGATACACTTACGCCTGTTGAGGCTTTAATGAAGCTGAATGAGATTCGGCGTATGTTACAGCGAAACGCATCGGTTAAATTGAAAAAGTAAAATTCGATAATAATTTATCGAAAAACACTTTGCGTTTGAAGTAAAATTTTTAAATTTGCTCCCGCTTTGATAAGCAAGCAACGTTCATATAATATTCTGCGAAAATAGCTCAGTTGGTAGAGCGCCACCTTGCCAAGGTGGAGGTCGCGGGTTCGAATCCCGTTTTTCGCTCAGATTGCGAGAACCTCTTTAGGTCGCGGGTTCCCCCGAAGCGTCGGGGCCGTTTTTCGCTCAGATTGCGAGAACCTTTTAGGTCGCGGGTTCCCCCGAAACGTCGGGGACGTTTTTCGCTCAATCCTGATGCCGATAAAGTTCGGCATTTTTTGTAAAGTCCCGGTTGCAACTGGCAACCGAATTAAGCTGATGTGGTGGAATTGGTAGACACGCCGGACTTAAAATCCTGTGACCATTAGGTCGTGCGGGTTCAAGTCCCGCCATCAGTACGTAAATGCCTCGTAATTATATAATTACGAGGCATTTTTTTTACTTCAACTATTTCCTGAAATGTATATTAGTATAAAGTCTAGATATAAAAAAAGCCCTTTCATATTTGAAAGAGCTTTTTGTTTTTTAGCAAAAGAATTGCTTATTGACCGTCAGTAGCGTCTTTTACAGCGTCTTTAGTGTCGTCAGCAGCGTTCTCAACAGCATCGCCTGCATCTTCCATAGCATCTTCAGTAGCGTCAGCAGCGTTGTCAATTGCATCGCCAGCTTCGTCCATTGCGTTTTCGGTTTGCATTTCAGCAGACTCTTCCATTTTTTCTTCTTTAGTATCTCTGCAAGAGTAAACTGAAGCAACTAAAGCAAGAGCGGCAAGTGATAAAAATACTTTTTTCATTGTTGAATATATTAGTGATTAATAGTGCGCAAAAGTAATTAAATTTTTGATTCAACAATTTTTTTCCGATAAATATTTCCAGTACCTTTTTGGAATGTGCTTTACGTGTAATTCCATATTTTTTCGAGAGACTATATTGCTGCTTTTAAAGTAATTGCCCCACAGTTGTTGAAATTGTATCTCTTCTATTGTAAAGTATTGTGAAGCTTGCGATTTTTGATTAATAGTGGAAGAAATTTCCAAAGTAACCATTTCTACATTTTCTAGGTTGTAATAAATGCCATATTTCCTTTTTAAGTCATAGATAATCCATTTTTGGTCTGCGTATCTTTTTTTGAAATGATCTGCATTTAGAGGCAAAACATTAAAATCTGGTTCAACTGTAGCAAAATAAATTCCATCCTGTGTAAGTCGAAACCGAACAAAAGCGTCCATTCTATGTTTTTCGCGACTTACTTTTTTTGCAATCTTATCAATTGTAAGCACATTATAATCGGTAAAATCGGTTTCAATATTTTTTTCAGATGATAAAGCGCGCTTAATGTACCCCAGCATTATATTTTCAACTTCTATGACTTCGCTTAAAAAAGATTTGTAAAGTTTTTTCTTCCCCTCTGCTGATATTTTTTTTGAAATCCCTTTCCAAACTCTTTTGGCTTTTAGTGGATTTGTAATGATTTCTTCTTCGGTATCAAAAAAAGTTGAGGCTGAATAGACTTTTTTTAAGATGGAAGCATCATCTATTTTATTTTCATAACAATGGAAAACTGCGGATAAAAACCCTTCAAAAGTGCCGTCGTATTTTAAAATTGTCATTACGCTGAATTTATAGTTTGCGACTCAAAAAGATTTAGCTGTGCGCTTAGTGTTGAAGAGAATTTACTAGTAGCGTTGTTCAGTATAAGTCCTTTTAGCTGCGCTGCCGTTCTATCTTTTGTTTCAAAAATTCTAGAGTCACAAGTAATAAAGTACTTTGCTCTATTTAGTGAAGCGCCAATTGATTTAAGATTTTCCCAGTTTAAATTTCTGTATCGTCTTGCTTGGATTATTTTGTGTACAGACTTAGTTCCCAAACCTGGGACGCGTAACAACATTCGGGTATCCGCCTTGTTTATATCAATTGGAAACTGATCCAAATTTCGAAGTGCCCAGCTCAATTTTGGATCAATATCTGATTCTAAATTGGGAAAATCACTATTCAGCAATTCACGAATATCAAAACCATAAAAGCGAAGGAGCCAATCTGTTTGGTACAATCTATTTTCGCGCAATAATGGTACAGCGGTGCCTATTGATGGTAAGCGATGGTCGTGGCTAATTGGAATATATCCCGAGTAATAAACCCTTTTCAAATTAAAGGATTTGTAGAAATAGGCAGAAGTATACATTATTTCGGCATCTGTTTCGCCACTGGCTCCCACTATCATTTGGGTACTTTGCCCGGCTGGTGCGTAAATAGGGACTTTTTTTAAAAGTTTTCTTTCACTTTTATATTGAATTATTTCGTTCTTTACCTTTTCCATAGGCTTTATGAAATCTTTTCGGTCTTTATCTGGAGCTAGTAGTTTTAGCCCTTTTTCTGTTGGAATTTCTATATTCACTGAAAGCCTATCAGCATAAAGTCCAGCCTCGCGCATCAATTCATCGCTTGCTCCGGGAATTGATTTTAAATGAATATAACCATTAAAATTTTCCTCTTCGCGCAATTTTTTGGCTACCGCAACAAGGCGTTCCATTGTGTAATCTGCATTCTTAAAAATCCCACTACTCAGGAAAAGTCCTTCAATATAATTTCTTCTGTAGAAATTAATTGTAAGATCTACAACTTCCTGAATTTGAAAAGCCGCCCTTTTTATATCGTTACTTTTTCGGGTGACGCAATAAGCGCAATCAAAAATGCAATGGTTGGTCAATAAAATTTTTAAGAGCGACACGCATCTTCCATCTTCTGTATAACTGTGGCATATTCCCATTCCGCTGCTATTTCCCAAGCCTTTATTGTTGTTTTTCCTATTACTTCCGCTGGAAGAACAGGAAACATCATATTTAGCGGCATCTGCAAGAATGCTTAATTTTTCTTTTATTCTTTCAAAATCCATAGTCCTAATTTGGAGTATCGCCAAAATTAAGGAAATATTCCTAATTCATTGGATATGCTCCACATTTAATTTGGATATTTTCCAAAATATTCTATATTTGTTTTATGGGAATACAAATATCTATTGAGGCACAACGGTTTAAAAAACTTCGGGAAGAGCTTAGACACACACAACAGTCTTTTGCAGAATTATTAGATATAGGTTTTACAACTGCAGATATTGAAAGGGGAAAAACCAAGATTACGGGTAAGATTGTAATGGAACTTATGGCTCAATTTAATATAAACCCTTTGTGGCTTTATGGTAAAAGTTTTGAAAAGCACATTGATACTTCGCGGGGTGATGTTAGCCCAAAGGTTATAACAATAGATTCTTCGGGGGAGGATAGTATCTTATTGGTAAACCAAAAAGCGGCAGCGGGTTACCCTAACAATATTCACGACATGGGTTGGTATCAAACCTTGCCAGCTTTTAATATTCCTTTGCCAGAATATCGTAATGCTTCCTATCGTGGCTTTCAGGTTGATGGCGATAGTATGTTGCCAAATATTAAACCAAATGAGTGGGTATTGGGTCGAGCAGTGCCAAGTATAAATGAAGCGACTGATAGTAAGATTTACATAGTGGTTTTAAGAGATTCGGTTTTGGTTAAGAAACTTCAAAAAATTCCTAATAATCCGCAGAGCATAAGGCTTATTTCTCTTAATGTTGAATATTTGCCCATTGATGTAAAAGTGAAGGATATTCAAGAGCTATGGCTAGTGAACAGTAAATTGAGTTTTGGGGTAGATGAACCTTCTGAAAGTAATTTGCTTCGCCAACTTCAACAATCCATGGATGAGTTGAAAGGTCAGATAAGTGGTTTAAAATAAAATAAAGGGATATTCCCTTATGGAACATCCCTTTAGTATTGGAATAAAAGATAAAAACTAGTCTTTATCTTTTTCTTTTATTTTAACATTACCGTCATCGTCAGTTTTTATTTTAACCTTTTCGTCTTCGGTTTCCATTTTTATTTTGTCACCATCATCTTTTACTTGAATATCTGCGCCTTTGTCCTGCATTTCTTCAATTATTTCTTCTTTTTCGGTTTTTTGATCTCTACAAGAAGAAAGGGAAATTGTTAAAAACCCTGCAAATAAGGCAATCATTGTTAGCTTTTTCATGTTTTAAAGTTTAAGTTAGAGTTATTAATTTATTTATCATTTCCGATTTCATCAATTTTTTTATCAATTTCTTGATTGACTTCCTTGTCCACTTCTTTAGCCGTTCTTTCAAGAATACCTTCTTTATCTTTAGGTGTTTCTGCTTCAACCTGAACTTCTCTTATAACTTCTTTAGTTTCGGTTTTTTTTTCACGACAAGACCCAAATGCCAATGTAGTAATTGAAATTAGTAAAAATAATTTCTTCATAATTAGATTGTTTTAATTGTTTGAACAAATCTACCTTTTTATAAATGCGAATTTTATAATTAAATACTAAAAAATGTAAAAAGTTTACTAATTTATAATCAATATTTTAAAAATTTAATTATTTCATTGATATTTTAACTTCTTTTTAGTTGTAATTTTCTATAATGTAATTTATTATTTTTTTAGTTGCTCCAATATTTTTATTTACAAAGTGACCTGAAATCATCCCGGTTTTATTTCTGAAATCGGCATTATTAATAAATTTAGATAAAATTTCACTGCATTCATCAGCGTTTTCTACGGAAAATAAACCTGCCAAATCACGAAGACGGAGAGCTTCGGGGAAATTTTCATAATTTTTTCCAATAATGATTGGTACTCCAAAAGTTGCAGGTTCCAAAATATTGTGTAGCCCAGTTTTGCCCATTGCCCCGCCAACATATGCAATATCAGCATAACTGTACAATTTGCTCAACAGGCCTATGCAATCAATTATCAACACGGCATATTCAGAAATATTTACTTCATCAATTTTAGAATGTAAAACAGTTTTCTTGAGAATATTTTTAGTAAAAGCTTCAATTTTATCCGGTTCAATTTTGTGAGGGGCAATAATGAATTTTACATTTTCAGGAGCCGAATTTATATAATCCAGCAGTATTGCCTCATCCTCTTGCCAGATACTTCCGCAAACAATACATATGGAATTTCCTTTAAATTCATCAGCAAATTTTAAAGTGTTGTCCATTTGAATTTGATGCGAAACCCTGTCAAACCGAGTGTCGCCGCTAACTTTTATGTTTTTGAAACCGATACTTTGTAAAAGCCTTTCGGAATTTTCATCTTGTACAAAAAAGTGTTCAAAAGTAGCGAGAGCTTTTCTCATAAAGCCACCGAAAGGTTTAAAGAAAATTTGTTTTTCTCTAAAAACTCCTGAAACCAAAAGTGTGGGAATATTTTTTTTCTGAAGTTCAAAAAGATAGTTGGGCCAAAATTCATATTTTACAAATAGCGCCATTGAGGGGTGAATTGTCGCAATGAACTTTTTTGCATTTAATTGGGTGTCCATTGGCAAATAAACTACTGCGTCAGCTAAGGGAGTATTTTTCTTAATTTCGAAACCTGAAGGAGAAAAAAAGCTGACCACAATTTTATGGTCGGGTTTTAGTTTTTTTAATGCCTCCATTATGGGCACACCCTGTTCAAACTCACCCAATGAAGCGCAATGGAACCAAATGGTTTTATCTTCTGAGGAAATTTGTTGTTGAAGGATTTCAAAAACGTCTTTTCTACCATTGACAAAAAGTTTCATTTTCTTATTGAAACGCGCCACAATACTCAAACCAAAGGATGCCAAATAAATTAATAAATTATAGACTGTGTGCATACCGCTAAAATACCAAATTTCACGCACCAATTTCCAAATGTAAACCTCAATAACTAAATAACCCATTAACTCATTAACTCTATCTGAAACAAATATCATTTTCGTAATTTTACCAAATTCAATATTTAGTTTAATTAAAGCCACTTCTGCCTGCGCAGGGGAATCATATGAAAAAAATACAAATGGTTGACCTTAAGGGTCAGTATGAAAATATAAAGGAACGCGTGGACAGTTCAATAATGAACGTGATTGAAACCACGGCTTTTGTAAATGGCCCTGAAGTTCACGAATTTCAAAAGGAGCTTGAGCACTATTTAGATGTAAAACATGTAATTCCCTGTGCAAACGGAACCGATGCTTTGCAAATTGCAATGATGGGGCTCGGTTTAAAGCCAGGCGATGAGGTTATAACGGCAGACTTTACCTTTGCCGCTACTGTTGAAGTTATTGCCCTTTTGCAACTCACTCCTGTATTGGTAGATGTTGACCCGATCAACTTTAATATAGATGTTGAAGCCATTAAAAAAGCAATTACCCCGAAAACGAAAGCAATAGTTCCCGTACACCTTTTTGGCCTTGCAGCAAATATGGACGAGATTATGGCAATAGCGAAAGAACATAATCTTTATGTAATAGAAGATAACGCCCAAGGTATTGGAGCAAATTATACTTCAAAAGATGGTTCAAAGAAAAAAACAGGAACCATTGGCCATGTAGCTTCTACTTCGTTTTTCCCGTCAAAGAATTTAGGATGTTACGGTGATGGTGGTGCCATTTTTACTAATGATGATGATTTGGCACACATTATTCGAGGCATTGTAAATCACGGAATGTACGTGCGTTACCATCACGATGTAGTGGGTGTGAACAGTAGATTAGATTCTATTCAAGCTGCAGTGCTCCGAGTAAAATTGCCGCATTTGGACGAATATAACGCTGCGCGTAGAAATGCCGCCCGAAAATACAGTAAGGCTTTTGCGGAAGTTGAAAACATAATAACCCCAACCGGATTTTGTGCTAATGGCAATACTATTTGTGATGTTTGTGACTGCCACGTCTTTCACCAATACACTTTAAAAATCGTAAATTCAGATCGCGATGCTTTGGTGAATCACTTAAATGAAAAAGGAATTCCTTGTGGGGTTTATTATCCTATTCCGTTACACCTTCAAAAAGCTTATAAAGACGAACGCTATAAAGAGGAAGATTTTGTGGTTACAAATCAATTGATAAAAGAAGTGATTTCGTTGCCGATGCATACAGAGTTGGATGATGAGCAGATTAAATATATCACCGACACTATTATAAATTTCGTTACCAAATAATGAAAAAAATCCTTGTTACAGGCGGTTTGGGTTATATAGGTTCCCATACTGTCGTTGAACTTCAAAATTCAGGTTATAATGTTATCATTATTGATAACCTTTCAAATTCATCTTTGGATGTTTTGGAAGGAATAACTAATATTTCTAAAACCCCACCAGCTTTTGAAAGGCTTGATCTTCGTATAAAAGCAGATGTTTCAGATTTTTTCAAAAGAAATCAAGATATCGAGGGAATCATTCATTTTGCTGCCAGCAAAGCTGTAGGTGAAAGCGTTGTAAATCCATTGCTTTATTACGAAAATAATCTAAACACATTAATTTATTTGCTACAGGAATGTAATGGGTACGGAATTGAAAACTTTATTTTCAGTTCCTCGTGCACGGTTTATGGGGAGCCTGATTCACTTCCGATTACTGAAGATGCGCCAGTTAAACCTGCAACTTCACCATACGGTAACACAAAACAGATAAGTGAAGAAATATTAAAAGATACGTGCTCCATTTCTACTTTAAAAGCTATTGCGCTGCGCTATTTTAATCCAATTGGCGCGCACGAAACAGCTGAAATTGGAGAGCTTCCCGCAGGCGTACCGCAAAATCTTGTTCCTTTTATAACGCAGACTGCCGCTGGATTAAGAAAAGAACTATCCGTTTTTGGAGATGATTACCCTACAGAAGATGGAAGTTGCGTCCGCGATTATATTCATGTCGTGGATTTGGCAAAAGCGCATGTTATTGCTTTGCAAAGATTGCTTTCAGCTAAAAATGAAACTCAGTTCGAGGTTTTTAATTTGGGTACAGGTAGGGGGAGTTCTGTTTTAGAAGTTGTGAATTCATTCGAAAAAACAACTGGTGAAAAATTGAATTATAAAATAGTACCACGTCGCCCCGGTGATGTGATTTCTGTTTATGCAAATACCAAAAAAGCAAATGATATTTTAGGCTGGAAATCGGAAAAAACAATGGAAGATGCTTTAGAATCGGCTTGGAAATGGGAGAAAAAAATCAGAAACATCTCATAAACAGTATTTTAATTAAGGTTTAACGCTAATAATTTGGAATTGGAGCCTAGCATTTGTTTCTTTGCACTTCAATAGTACTCTGGACTTTTACTTTTTAGACAATGTCTTGTAGGTTAAAGGGGGTCAAAAAGATAAAAATGAAGTTAGTTTCAGTGAAACGACAAACAAAATCAGAAAAACGATTTACCGAGAAAATGGGAATGTTCACCACAAGTGTGGTTTACATCAAAAAAACATTTTTAAAAGTACCTTTTCGTACAGTCCACAAATATCGTGAAACCTATTATGGCAAAGTGAAAGATTGTGTAGATTGTAAGATAAGTTCATAAGAATTTTTAATATAATTGAAAAAAACGCCAAAGGGTAATTTCTCTTTGGCGTTTTTTTATAATCTTGAACTCGAAATCTTCAATTATATTTCAGCTTTTTCAGTTTCAGATGAAGCATCAATCTTTTTTACCAATCCTTGCAAAACATTTCCAGGTCCAACTTCTATAAATTTTGTGGCGCCATCTTTTATCATATTTTGAATACTCTGTGTCCATTTAACAGGAGCGGTAAGTTGGAAGATGAGGTTTTCTTTAATTTCTGAAGGGTCTGTAACCGCAAACGTTGAAACGTTTTGATAGATTGGGCAAGCAGGTTCAGTAAATTGGGTAGCTTCAATTGCAGCTGCCAATTCTTCGCGAGCAGGTTCCATCAATGGACTGTGGAAGGCACCGCCAACAGGTAAAATTAAAGCTCTTCGCGCCCCCGCTTCTTTTAAACTCTCACAGGCTTTACCCACTGCATTCACATCGCCAGAAATTACTAATTGACCGGGACAGTTGTAATTTGCGGCAACCACAATACCAGGTGTATTTGCACAGATTTCTTCAACTAAATGGTCTTCCAGTCCTAAAACTGCAGCCATTGTTGATGGTGTCAATTCGCAAGCGTGCTGCATTGCCAACGCGCGTTTGTAAACTAACTTCAAGCCGTCACTAAAAGCAAGCGTTCTATTTGCAACCAGCGCAGAAATTTCGCCTAAGGAATGTCCGGCAACCATATCGGGCTGAAATTTGCTTCCCATCACTTCCGCCAAAATTGTGGAATGAAGAAAAATTGCGGGTTGGGTAACCTTTGTTTCTTTCAGCTCATCAGCAGTGCCTTCAAACATTATTTTGGTGATATCGAAGCCCAAAATTTCATTGGCTTGTTGGAAAAGTTCTTTTGCTTTTGAAGAATTATCGTATAGGTCTTTGCCCATTCCGGTGAACTGGGCGCCTTGTCCGGGAAATATATATGCTTTCATTTTCTAATTTTTGTAAAAACAAAAATAGGATTAATTCTATAAAAATCGCTTGATAATTCCTTTCACTTGCTGCAAGTAACCACTTCCAAATATATTGAGATGGACTAATAAATAATACAATTGCCAAAGTGGAACACGTTCTTTCCATCCATCAGTTAAAGGAAAAATAGCATTGTAATTTGAAAAAACCTCTTCTGAAAAGCCTCCAAATAATTTCATCATAGCTAAATCCATTTCGCGTGGGGCAAAAGCTACAGCTGGATCTATTAAAACAGGATTTCCATTTTCTGAAACCATATAATTGCCATTCCAAAGATCTCCGTGTATTAACGATGGTGGTTCACTTGGGATTTCCCCCGAAATGTTTTTATAAAATTCCTCTAGATTTTTGAAATTGAAACCGTTTTCCGAAGCCATTTTAAACTGTGGGTCTAAACGTTGTGATATGTAAAATTCCGATACTGCACTTCGGTATTCGTTTTTCTGAGGTAGACTACCTATATAGTTATTATGATTCAGGCCAAATTGTTCACTGGAGGTTTTATGGAGTTTTGCCAAGTTTTCAGCAAATGATTCCCAAAAAATATTCAATTTATTGCCTGGTGAAATATATTCCAATAGTAAGTAAGAAGATTTTTGAAATTCTCCTTCGGCAATAACATTTGGGATTTTAAAACTATGGGATTGTTTCAGCAATTGCAGCCCTTTAGCTTCAGCATCAAATATTCTGGGGAATTTTAAGGCATCATTTAATTTTATAACAAAAATTCCTTCGTGACATTTTAAATGATAAACATCATTAATATCTCCGCCCGTCAGTGATTTGTATTCAAGTAATTGAAGGTTATTTTGGGATGCTATTTGTGATAATAACTGTTTCAAAATAAGAAGCAGATTTCAATGGTTTCAATAATAAATTAAGTCTTACTATTATTTGCGTACCCAAGTTTGATAATCAAACGAATATGTATGTCTTTCATCTTTTTGATGTTTCAAATCAGAAGTTAGTTGCCATTCATCAGCTGAAAATTCTGGAAAAAATGTATCGGCCTCTGTAAAACTTCCGTGTACGCGGGTCAGTTCAATTTTATCTGCAACGGGTAATCCCACTTTATATATTTCACCTCCGCCAATTATAAAAGGCTGATCATCATCTTTGGCGATTTTTAAAGCTTCCTGCATGTCGTGAACTACTACGGCACCTTCTTTTTTGTAGCTTTTGTTTCTAGTAATTACAACGTGAATTCTATTTGGTAAAAGCTTTGGAAAAGTTTCAAAAGTCTTTCGTCCCATAATAATATGATGACCCGTGGTGAGTTGTTTAAAGCGCTTAAAATCATCGGGTAGATGCCAAAGAAGATCATTGTCTTTGCCCAATTCATTGTTTTCGCCAGCAGCGGCAATCATTGTAATCATTCTACGTCTGGAGGTAAAGGGTTGTTCAGTTCGTTTTTTTTTATTTGTTCGGAAGTCTTTGTGGGCAGTTGCAGTTCGGTATCCACTTTATTCTGAAGTTCTGCCATACGCTCAGCTTGGCGGGCTTTCAGTTTTTCAAGTTGGCGGTCTTCCCACTCTGTGCCCATAAACTTATTCATCACAAAAACGTTGAAAAGATGTATTAAAAAGATAAATGTCCAAATTAAAATCGCCCAGATAAACCAATCTTTTATAAAGAAATTTTCACCGTAACCCAAAAGAGGATTTATAATAATCAACAAAACGGAACCTACCAAAAAAACAATAAAATGGCGCATTAAATTTTTTTTCTGCTTGATGCGATGGCGCGCATACTCATATTGCTCGCGTTGTTCGGAATCAATTCTTTCAGTTTTTTTAGTTTTTGAGAACATAGTTAAGTATTTTCGTTGAAAGTAAACTGAACATTTCAGTGATGTAAAAATACCCTTTTTTCGTCTTTTAGACTATTCAATTATGGAAGAAATACGCAAACATTTCCCAGCTTTATCATCTTGTACTTACTTAAACACAGCTTCAAACGGAGTGATACCCAAGCCCGTAGTGGAATGGCGGAGAATACACGATATGGACTTGATGAATCACGCTAGTGTTTTTCGGGACCAGCATAAAAAGCACATTGAACAAATTCGAAAAACGGTTGCTGATTTTTTTAATGCTTCGAAAGAAGAAATAGCTTTGGTGCCCAATTTTTCGTTTGGAATAAATACCGTTTTAGAAGGACTTCCCAAGGAACAAAAAATCCTTCTTTTAAAAAACGATTATCCTTCAATACTTTGGCCAGTAGAAATACGCGATTTCAACATCTGCTATGCTGAAATTGATGAACATTTGGAACGAAATATCGCTGCGGCAGTAGAAAAACATAAACCAGATATATTTATGTTTAGCATTGTTCAATGGTTGAATGGCGTTCAAATTGACTTGGATTTCTTAAAGCAATTAAAAAGCAATCATCCCAATTTATTGCTTATTGCAGACGGTACCCAATATTTAGGAACCGAGATATTCGATTTTAAAGAAAACGCAATTGATGTTTTAGGAGCCAGTGCTTATAAATGGCTAACGGCCGGATACGGCAATGGGTTTGTAATGGTGAAAGAAACTGCCCGTGAACGTATTTTTCCAAAGACCTTAGGTTTTAATAGTGCAGAACGGTTTGAAAGCAAAGCAGAAGAAACAACATTTATGAAGCATTTTGAACCAGGTCATCAAGATACTTTGAATTATGGAAGTTTGGAGCAAGCATTACTTTTTGCAAAAGGACTGGGAAGGGAAAGATTGTATGATCATATTGTTTCGCTTTCGAGTAAGGCAAAGGAAGGCTTTTCTGAACTTGGTTTGTTGAATAGTACAACGCTATTGCGGAAGCGACATTCATCTATATTTAATTTGAAAGGAGATGCGGCGTTATTTGAAAAATTGAAAAATAATGGTATTATTTGTTCGCCGCGCGGAGGCGGTATTCGGGTGAGTTTCCATTATTATAATACGGAAGAAGAGATTGAGAATTTATTGAAATTATTAAAATAATTACTCTTTTACTTCCACACCTTTCCAAAAAGCCACGTGATTTTTAATCGCATCGGCCGCTGGTTTTGGATTAGGGTAATACCAAGCTGCGTCTTTGTTTTGTTTTCCATCAACTTCAATTGTAAAATAGGAAGCCTCCCCTTTCCACGGGCAGTGGGTGTGCGTATTGCTAGGTTTGAAAAATTCTTTTTTTATTGCATCGGAGGGAAAGTAATGATTGTTTTCAATTTTTACGGTTTCCTTTGTTTCTGCAATTGTTTTGTTGTTCCAAATAGCTTTCATGGTTGATTTTAAGTGTTTAAAAATAGGATGGTTAAGATAATTTGCTTGGGCATCCAGGATCCGTAAAAATAGCGCGTTTTAGGCTTTTCTGAAAACGTAATTTTTATAATATCCTTTATCGTCCGCGAAGAAGGTTTCAATTTCTAGACCAGCTTCTTCTGCTAGCCAACTAACAATTTTGTCGTCATATTTTTGTGAAATTTCTGTGTGTATTGTTTCCCACTGATCAAAATTCAATTTAAGTTGAAGCTTTTCAATTGTCACTTTCATTTCTTTTGTAGCAACTAAAAAGCTTTTTGCCGTTCCGGTTTCTGGATCATAGACTTCCCAATGCTTGAAGTTTTCAATTTCAAAATTTCCGTCGAATTCTCTGTTAATTCGCGTTAGGATATTTTTGTTGAAAGCTTCGGTAATTCCACTTTCATCATTATAAGCTTCAAGGATGGTTTGAGGATTTTTCTTTTGATCAAAGCCCATAAAGAGTAAATCATCGGGAAGCATTGTATCTTTCAGTTTTGTGAGAAAATCAATAGCTTTTGGATGTGGAAGGTTGCCGATGTTACTTCCCAAAACCATAATTACTTTTTTCCGTTTGTTGAAACCTTTCAACCTTTCCAAAACTTCAAAATATTCGCCTACTTCAGCATCTACGTTTAGTGTGGGCATTTCTTGCGCTAAGTTATTGGAAAGCAACTCCACGGCATTTTCGCTGATATCAATAGGTTTATAGACAAAGTTGAAATCGTTCTCGTCCATATATTTTAAAAGCACCTTTGTTTTTTTACCATCGCCAGCTCCCAATTCTATAAGGTCTAAGCCATTTTTTCTATCTCGAATTAATTCCCCAATCACGGAAGTATTATTTAAAATTATTTCAAATTCACAGCCTGTCAGGTAATAGCTGGGCATATCCATAATATCCTGAAAAAGCTTATCGCCCTTTTTATCGTAAAAATATTTTGAGGAAAGATATTTTGGAAAGCTGGTAAGGCCTTCGGTTACTTCTTTTTTGAACATAGTGTTCTGCTGCGGTTTTATTTTTGTTGTCATAGAAATATAGTCGTGTTTATTTTGCCAACCTTAAACCAGTAAACTGCCACCTTGAATTGGTTTGAAAAAAATTGCGATATGTTGCTCGTGTGTGTTTATTTGATGTTGCTACAGAACCGCCACGAAGCACTTTTTGGTTTACCATAAATTTGCCGTTGTACTCCCCAATTGCGCCAGGAGCTTTGGCATAGCCAGGGTACGGTAAATAAGCACTTTCGGTCCATTCCCATCGGCTGCCCCATTTAAAATTGTGCTGTGCTGCTTCCCATTCAAACTCGGTGGGAAGACGGCAATTTTTCCATTGGGCAAAAGCAAAAGCTTCAAAATAGGAAATGTGTGAAACGGGCGCTTCCAAATTTATTTTTTGAAGTCCTTTCATTGTATATTGGTGCCAATCTCCATCAATATTGTGCCAATACATAGGTGAAGCAATATTGTTTTTCTGCACCCAGTCCCAACCTTCAGCGTGCCAAAGGTTAAAATCTTTGTAACCATTTGCATTTATAAATTCGAGGTATTCATTATTGGTAATGAGTTTGTTAGATATTTTATAATCTTGAAGATACACCTTGTGGCGACCCAGTTCATTATCGTAACAGAACTCTTCTTCATTATTATAACCTATTTCATAGATGCCTTCCTCCGTTTCAATCCAATCCTGTTGAAAATTTTGGATTGGGTTTTCTGAAAATGAATCGCTGTATTTTGGGAGTAAGGGGTTATTGCCGAGAATGTATTTAATATCTGTAGTAAGAAGTTCTTGATGTTGTTTTTCGTGATGGATCCCTATTAAAAGCAGTTCCTCAATTTCCATTGAAATTTCTTCGGAAAGGAATTCCTTCATTTCGTGTGTAACATAATGGCGATAATCATAAACCTTTGCTACACTTGGTCGGGAAAGGTTTCCTCTGTCATTTCTAATTACGCGCTTGCCCACATTTTCATAGTAACTATTAAAAACAAAAGCGAAGTCTTCGTGAAACAAACGGTAGTTGGGTTTATGAGGCTTTAATATAAATTCTTCAAAAAACCAAGTGGTGTGGCCAAGGTGCCATTTTGGAGGTGAAACATCTACAATAGGCTGAACAACGTAGTCTTCAATTTCCAAAGGTTTGCAAATATTTTCGGTATGTTGGCGAGTTTCGAGAAAGAAGGAAGCTAGTGTATCGGTTGCAATCATAAAAAAAAGCGCCGCATTTTTTTTCACGACACTTTAAATATAAAAATTAAAATTGTTCAATACTATTTAACAGACGTTAAACAGTTGTTAAACTAGTTTCTATCAACGTTAGGATTTTCTTTTATTTTTTCTGACATTAATCTTTTTGGGAGGCTCTATTTTGAAAATAATTGGCAGCGAATATAAAACTCCAACCGCCTCACCCCTTTGTTTCCCTGGTTTCATTTGAGGAAGATTGCTAACCACTCGGACTGCCTCTTTTTCAATTTCAGGATATTCTGCACGTGCGCGTACACCTACAACTTTTCCTTGTTTGTCAATTTTAAATTGAACTGCCGTTCTATAGGTATTTGGAGGTAAATTCAGTGCTTCAATTTTTTTCATTCTAAAATTGCTGTTGATAAACTCAGAAATTTTTGTTGACATGCAGTCTCTAAGTTCTGTATTACTGTTTCCTTCACAACCAGGATAAACAGGGACATTCTCAATTACTGCGTAGGGTATATCTTCTTTTGCAATTTCAGATTCTGAAACTTCGGTCACACCTCCTTCCTGAGCAAAAGCTGAAAAAGAAAAAATGATGGCTGTGAATATTAAGAATTTATTCAGCATATTATTTCTCATTTAAAAACTAAATGGAACTGCCATTTTGATTGCTCTCGGTTTTCCGCCCATCATTCCGGGTTTTGCCATTTTTGGGATTGCCAGAATGTTTCTTTTTGCTTCATCCTGCAATTCCTTTGTTCCGCCTGAAACGCTATTTACTTCAACCAATCCTTTTTCATTGATGGTAAAATTTACAATAACCTTTATTTTTTCTTTTTTCTGGTAACCTTCGGGAAATTTAAAGTTTTTTGAAATATGTGTAGCTAGTTTTTGATTGAAACAAGCGTCTCTTTTTGCAGCGTCACCAGATTCGCAGCCAGGCCAAATGGGAGCGATTTCTTTTAAGGTTACTGTATTTTTATTGACATTGCCCCATTCTTCTTGGGCAAAAATTGTAGTTGAAAAAAGAATGCAGATTACAAAAAGTAGGTTTTTCATTGGGACATATAGGTTAAAATTAAATAGCAACAGCACCTTTGATGTGTGCATGTGGGTTATAGTCAACCAGTGTAAAATCATCAAAAGTGAAGCCAAATATATCTTTTACATCTGGATTGAGCAACATTTTTGGTAATGGACGCGGTTCACGTGAAAGCTGAAGTTCTACTTGTTCAAAATGATTACTGTAAATATGGGCATCGCCAAAGGTATGAACAAAATCGCCAGGCTGGTATCCACAAACCTGAGCAACCATCATTGTCAATAATGCGTATGAAGCAATATTAAAAGGAACGCCCAAGAATATATCTGCACTTCTTTGATAGAGTTGGCAGGATAATTTTCCGTCCGCAACATAAAATTGAAAAAAAGCATGGCAGGGCGGAAGCGCCGCTTTTCCATTCGCCACATTTTCGGAAAATGGTTTTGAAGTATTTGGCATCACACTTGGGTTCCAAGCGCTAACAAGCATTCGGCGGCTGTCTGGATTTGTTTTAAGTGTTTGTATTATTTCTGAAATCTGATCAATTTCCTCACTGTTCCAATTTCTCCATTGATGCCCATATACGGGGCCAAGATCGCCATTCTCATCTGCCCATTCGTTCCAAATACGCACGCCGTTTTCCTGAAGGTATTTTATGTTTGTGTCCCCATTCAAAAACCATAAAAGTTCATAAATTATGGATTTTAAGTGAAGTTTTTTGGTAGTTACCATTGGGAAACCTTCGCTAAGATCAAAACGCATTTGGTAGCCAAAAACGCTTTTGGTGCCCGTGCCTGTTCGGTCCTTCTTTTCGGTGCCATGTTCAATAACGTGTTTTAGTAGGTCGTGGTATTGTTTCATTTTAAGGTAATCTAAATTGTTGGCTTAAAAATACTAATAGCGAAGTTGATGCTCAAATTATTTAAGAATTGCTTTTAAATAAGTTATTAACGATTTAACATTTATTTTAGAAATTGTTTATTTTTGTCAGATATTCGTTAAACAATGAAAAAAACGTATAACACTCCACATGGTCCTATGGATTGCTATGAAAACTATTTGGTATTTCATTTGTCTTCTGATGGAATAACCGGGGAAGCAGCAAAAGAGATTCTTTCATTTGCTGGAGCTCATTATAAGAATAAAAAATATGTTTTTATTGCCAGTCGCAAATTCGCCTCGCCTATTTCACCAGCTGCTTATAGAGCCATAAATCCAAAATATATGGTTGGACTTGCCATTGTTTCCGGAAGTGATGTCGTTAAAGAAGAAGCGTACAATGAGCAGGGCCTCTTTAAAGGAGCCTTTAGTTATTTTAAAACAATAGCTGAAGCTGAAGATTGGGCAAATACTGTCGTTCGAAAATCTTAGCCAATTATCATTCCCGCAATTGTCGCTGAAATTAGCGATGCAATAGTACCCCCAATTAATGCCTTCATTCCAAATTTAGAAAGTGTTTTGCGCTGGCCTGGTGCTAATGAGCCTATTCCTCCAATTTGAATCCCAATGGATGCAAAATTCGCAAAACCGCAAAGCATATATGTTGCCATAATGATACTTTTCTCATAATTGAGATGTAGTTCGTTTGACACGTTTTTAAGCTCCGCCAATTGTATATAACCTACAAATTCACTTGCAGCGAGTTTAATTCCCAGAAGTTGGCCCATCATCATCATATCATCCGTGGCAACACCAATTAGCCACATTAAGGGAGCGAAAACGGTTCCTAAAACGGCTTCCAAAGAGAGGCTTTTATACGCAGAATTTGCAGCAACCCATTGGTTAATAGTGGTAACATCGCCAACCCAACCAAGAATTCCGTTAAGCATTGCAATAAATGCAACAAAAACCAAAAGCATAGCACCAACATTTACAGCAAGTCGCAAACCTTCAGTTGTTCCATTAGCAATGGCATCTAAAAAGTTCGAGCCAATTTTTTCGGACGAAACGTGTACGTCAGTATCTATAGGTTCAGTTTGTGGGTATAATATTTTTGATATAACGATTGCGCCCGGCGCAGCCATTACAGAAGCTGCCAAAAGGTGTTTTGCAAACGTCAATCGTAATTCCGGATCATCCCCGCCCAAAAAACCAATGTAGGCCGCAAGTACGTCACCGGCGACAGTAGCCATCCCGCCTATCATTACCAAAAGCATTTCGCTCTTGTTCATTTTTTCCAAATAAGCTTTTATAAGAAGCGGTGCTTCGGTCTGTCCCAAAAAGATGTTTCCTGCAACGCTTAAGCTTTCAGCTCCAGAAATGTGCAATAATTTTGTAAGTAGCCAGCCCATTCCTTTAACAATAACTTGAATAATACCAAAGTAAAAAAGAACTGAGGTTAAAGCGGAGAAGAAGATAATGGTCGGCAAAACCTGAAAAGCAAAAATAAAACCAAAGGAATTTATATCCAGCATTCCACCAAAGAGGAATTCGCTTCCCGCTTTTGTATATTCCAAAACATTTACAAAAAGTTGGCCAACTGCTTCAAAACCACTTTTTATAAAACCCACTTTCAGCACACCAATAGCTATCAAAAGCTGAAATGCGAGGCCGATGCCAACCGTTTTCCAGTTTATAGCTTTTCTGTTTGCGCTGAAAAGAAATGCAATTAATAGTAGAGAAACCATTCCTAAGATTCCTCGCCAGAAACTCTGCATTGTAAAACCTTCACTTGGAATAATATCTGAAGAATTTGCAGCGGTGGCCAAGACAGACGCTACTTCTGTTTTGGGAGCCTTCAGTTGGTATTTATAATTATTTTCAGAAAGGGCAAGTGTGGTATCGGTTACATTCTCCACCCGAAATCTTCTAATACTATCATTGGGTTTATTGAAGAAAAGCACCAATAAATTATTTTGAAAAATATAATCACCACTAGATATTAGACTGTCTTTGGGTGAAAGTTGGTATTCAAACGAACCGTTTTCAAGTATTAAATAATCATTTTCAGAATTAATTTTGAGGATTGAAAGACCATTTTCGTCTTTTACTTCAGAAAACTGCCAAGTTTTTTCAATACTTTGTCCAAAAACAGTTCCAAAGCATAAAATGGCGAGCGTTGCAATTAAAAATTTCTGCATAAATTTTCTATAACTTCCGGTTATTGCCTTTTTGAAATTTCATCCCGGACTCTTGCTGCTTTTTCATAATTTTCATTATTAACAGCTTCATCTAGTATTTTGTTGAGTTCGCTAAGACTAAGTTTACTGTAATCTTCCCCGGTAGGCTTTATGGATTCTTTGTCTTCACCCAAAAGCAAATTTTCAATAACAGTTTCTTCTTCCTTTGAGATTGTTTTTTTACTCGTTGGGGTTTTTAAAAATATACCTGCTTTGTCCAAGATGTTTTTATAGGTGAATATGGGAGCCTTAAAGCGAAGTGCTAAAGCAATAGCATCACTGGTTCGGGCATCTATTATCTCTTCAATTTTATCGCGCTCGCAAATAATACTGGAGTAGAAAACGCCGTCAACCAATTTGTGAATTATCACCTGTTTTACCACAATATCAAAACGGTCGGCAAAGTTTTTAAAAAGGTCGTGCGTAAGTGGTCTGGGTGGGGTAATATCTTTTTCTAAAGCAATGGCAATGGATTGGGCTTCAAACGCACCAATAACGATTGGCAATTTCCGCTCGCCATCAACTTCGTTTAGAATAAGGGCATAGGCGCCATTTTGGGTTTGGCTGTAAGATATTCCTTTTATATTAAGTTTTACTAAACTCATTCTTCAGTGGTCAGTATTAAGTACGCAGTGTTCAGTTCAACAATGGATTATAAAAATAGCGAATAATAAAACAATAAAAAAAGGCTGTTTAAATTTGGATGTTTCCTTATTTAAACAGCCTTTTTTCGAGGCACAAATTAATAAAAAATTATGCGTTCTGCGCTTTAAATTCTTTTAATTTTTCGGTGAGTTTTGGTACAATTTCAAAAGCATCCCCAACTATACCGTAGTCTGCAGCCTTAAAGAAAGGTGCTTCGGGATCATTATTTATTACTACTTTCACTTTTGAAGCGTTGATACCAGCCAAATGCTGAATAGCTCCAGAGATGCCAATTGCAATATAAAGGTTTGAAGCAACAGGTTTTCCTGTTTGTCCAACGTGCTCGCTGTGCGGTCTCCAGCCCATGTCACTAACAGGTTTAGAGCAAGCAGTGGCTGCGCCTAATGTTTTTGCAAGGTCTTCAATCATTCCCCAGTTTTCAGGACCTTTAAGTCCGCGGCCTGCAGATACAACTATTTCTGCATCAGCTATAGTTACTTTATCTGTAGCTTTATCTACGGAAACAATTTCCATATCAAAATCGTGGGCGTCCAAGTTTGGCGAAAAAGCTTCGTTTGTAGCTGAAGTTTCTTTTTCCTTAAGTCCAAATGAGTTTTTGCCTAAACCAATAATTTTGATGTTGGTTGTAATTTCTGTAGTTGCAAAAGCTTTGTTAGTGAAAACGCTATGCTTCACTTTAAATGGTGAGGTGCTTTCAGGAAGTGAAATTACATTTGCTACGTAACCGGCTTCTAGATTAACAGCTAATGTTGGAGCTAAAAATTTGCTATTCGCACTAGATGTTAGCACAATTACTTCTGCTCCTTCATTTTTTAAGGCTTGACCTATTACATCAGCATAAGCTTCGCCATTAAATTTGTTCAATTTTTCATTGGAAACCTCTAAAACTTTTGAAGCCCCATATTTGCCCAATTCTGAAGTGTCATTAGCATTAATGCTAACCGCAGTAACGGAAGTTCCCATTTGGTCTGCAAGTGCTTTTGCATATGAAACTGCTTCCAATGCAATTTTTTTGATTTTTCCTTCTTCTGATTCTGTATATACTAAAACTGACATGTTTTCTTTTTTTTGATTCTTAAATTACCTTCGCTTCGTTGTGCAAAAGATTTACCAACTCGTCCACGCTGTCCACTAATTTTACAGCTCCTTTTGGTGCTGGTTTTTCAAAAGAAATTGTATTAGTTTCCGCATTTGAAGCTATTGGTTCCTTTACGTTTAAAGGTTTTGTTCGGGCTTGCATAATGCCGCGCATGTTTGGAATACGAAGATCACTTTCCTGTACCAAACCCTTTTGACATCCAATTACCAATGGAAGTGAAGTTTTTAAGGTTTCTTTCCCCCCGTCTATCTCACGAATTGCTGTAGCTTTATCTCCTTCAATTTCAAGACCTATACAAGTGTTTACAAAATTTGCACCTATAAGTTTTGCAAGCATTCCAGGAACCATTCCGCCGTTATAATCTATTGATTCTCTTCCCCCGATTACCAAATCGTAACCACCTTCTTTGGCAACGTTTGCGAGTTGTTTTGCTACTGAAAAACCGTCGGTTGCTGCTGTGTTTACGCGTATTGCTTCATCAGCGCCAATGGCCAAGGCTTTACGAAGGGTAGGTTCTGTTTCTGGACCGCCTACGTTCACAACGTGAACGGTAGCACTTTGTTTTTCCTTAAACCACATAGCGCGGGTAAGGCCAAATTCATCATTTGGGTTGATTACAAATTGTACTCCGTTGGTGTCAAATTTGGTATCACCGTCGGTAAAATTGATTTTTGAAGTAGTGTCCGGTACGTGACTTATACAGACTAATATTTTCATTTTTGAAGTGTTTTTGGATTGTAAAATATTGGCAAATTTTACGTTGAATTACAAACAAATTTGCTCGTGTGCGAAGTTAAGAATATATTTCCTTTTTTTGTTATGCACGCATAATAAAATTTGGTTAAAAATGAGGAAATATTACTTAAACAGATTGGAATTATAGTATTTTTGCTATCCCTGAAAAATTTCAGTTATTTACATTTCAATTTTAGCAGATGAAAACATTACAATTCAGAGAAGCCATACAGGAAGCGATGAGCGAAGAAATGCGTCGTGACGACACTATATATTTAATGGGCGAGGAAGTTGCCGAATACAACGGCGCCTACAAAGCCAGTAAAGGAATGTTGGATGAGTTTGGCGCAAAACGCGTTATTGACACTCCTATTTCAGAAAATGGTTTTACTGGAATAGCTATAGGTTCTTCAATGAACGGAAATAGACCAATAGTAGAGTATATGACTTTTAACTTTTCACTGGTTGCGATAGATCAAATAATAAACAATGCTGCCAAAATGCGCCAAATGAGCGGTGGGCAGTTTAATATTCCAATTGTTTTTCGTGGACCAACGGCTTCTGCGGGTCAACTTGCTGCAACACACAGTCAGGCTTTTGAGAGCTGGTATGCAAATTGTCCAGGTTTAAAAGTAGTAGTGCCGAGCAATCCAGCTGATGCAAAAGGATTGTTGAAGAGTGCTATTCGCGATAATGATCCTGTGATTTTCATGGAGAGTGAGCAAATGTACGGTGACAAAGGGGAAGTGCCGGAAGGGGAATATTTAATTCCACTTGGAGTTGGCGATATCAAAAGAAAAGGGAAGGACGTAACTATAGTTTCCTTCGGAAAAATTATAAAGGAAGCTTATAAAGCTGCTGAAGCACTTGCGGAAGAAGGAATTGAGTGTGAAATAATTGATTTACGCACCATACGACCAATGGATGAGGAAATGATACTTGAATCAGTAAAAAAAACAAACCGTTTGGTTATTCTTGAAGAAGCATGGCCTTTTGGGAATATAGCTACTGAAATAACTTATATGGTGCAAAATAAGGCTTTTGATTATTTGGATGCGCCCATTGTAAAGATAAATACAGCTGATACACCTGCTCCATATTCGCCAGTTTTATTGGAAGAATGGTTGCCAAATAGTGAAGATGTAATTAAGGCTGTAAAGAAAGTTCTTTATAGAGACTAAGTTTAAATATTCTAAAGAAATATCAGTTCCCCTAAATTTATGAAGTACCTTCTATTGTCATTTTTTATTGTTTTTGGTGCTTCGGTATATGGCCAAACCAAAGTTAGTGGTGTTATTAAAGACGCTACAGATTATCCGGTTGCCTTTGCCAATGTAATTTTTAAAGATTCGCAAGAGGGTACAATTTCAGATGAAAACGGACGGTTCTATTTGGAGAGTGACAAAACCTATAAAACGGTTATATTTTCATTTATTGGCTATACCACCAAAGAAGTGGAACTCACCTCACGGACCACCTACAATATGGAAGTGGTTATGGAAGAAAGCGCTGACGCATTGGATGAGGTAGTTGTGTATGCAGGAAAAACTTCAAAAAAGAACAATCCCGCCCTTGATATTCTTAGAAAGATTTGGGAAAACCGAAGGGAAAATGGCGTAAAAAAATTCAAACAGTATCAGTACGACAAATACGAAAAACTTGAATTTGATTTAAACACTATTGACAGTGCCCTTATTAAAAGCAAAGTTTTTAAGGGAATGGAATTTATCTTTGACCAGACCGATACTTCAAACATAACGGGCAATACCTATCTGCCAATTTTTATTAATGAAGCTTCTTCCAAGGTCTACGGGGATAATAATATAAAGGAAGAAAAAGAAGTTTTACAAGGAAACAAAAATTCAGGTTTTGACAATAACCAAACACTCATTGCCTTTGTAAAGGATCTTTACAGCGAATATGATGTATATGACAATTATTTAAAATTTTTCGACAAAGCTTTTACAAGTCCGCTCTCGCGAACAGGAATTGATGTTTATAACTATGTACTTCAAGACAGCGCCTATCGCGATAACAAATGGTGCTACAATATTGTATATTATCCACGCCGTAAGAACGAATTAACCTTTAAAGGAGATTTTTGGGTAAACGATACCACTTGGGCCATTAAGGAAATTAACTTACAAGCATCTAAAAGCGCCAATTTAAATTGGGTGCGTGATGTATATATAGAGCAGGAATTTGAAGTTTTAAATGATTCTACCTTCCTTATTACTCGTGATTATTTTATGAGTGATTTTAGCTTTAGAAAAAAAGAAGAGGCAAAAGGAGTTTATGGAAAGCGAACAACCTTATATGACAACTATGTTTTCGATATCCCGAAAGACAAAAAGTTTTATGCCCAGCAAGTAGATCCATACAATTATGAGGTTTACAACCGACCCGATGAGTTTTGGGATAAAAACCGAATGGAAAAGTTGAGCAAGGATGAAACTGGGGTTTATAAAATGCTTGACACGCTAAAAACTGTCCCGCGATTTAAAGCATTGTATAATGTTGGTGCTACATTAGCTAGCGGATATTATGAAGTAAAAAACTTTGATATTGGCCCCGTATTTTCAATTTTTGGATTTAATGAAGCCGAAGGAATGCGCATACGTTTGGGCGGAAGAACCTATTTCAGTCAAAATGATCAGTGGCGCTTAGAAGGTTTTGGAGCTTATGGTTTTAAGGATGATCGATTTAAATATGGCATTAGCGCGAAGTGGCTTTTGGATAGAAAGTCGCGATTAACCATTTTTGGCGGTAACCGTCGTGATGTAGAACAAACGGGTGCCAGTTTAACCAATAGCAATGACGTTTTAGGGCGTAGCCTTGCATCTTCTTCATTGTTGTCAGTTGGAGCCAATGACAGGCTTTCAAGAATAAACCTTAGTACTATTGGATTTGATATTGAACCCTTAAAGAATTTTATATTCCGTATTACCGGATCTTATAGAACTTTGGAATCTGCAACCGAAACATTTAGTATTGATTACAATATTATGGAGGATGGTATTTTTACTGGCGAAGTGAAAAGCGAACTGAAACAGGCCGAAATACAATTTGGCTTCTTATATACTCCCGGTAGAAAAACCTCTGGTTATGGTGTGGAGCGGACGGTTATAAATGAAGGGGATTTCCCTTCTTTCTACGCAGGCTATAGCTATGGTTTAAAAGACGTTTTAGGGGGTGATTTTGAATACAAAAAAATACAAGCGCTTTACACCCAGCCTTGGAATATAGGAGGAATTGGAAGACTGCTGTCTACAGTTGAAGTAGGTACAACCATTGGAGCGGTTCCGTTAAGTCTGTTGAATCCTATTCCTGGAAACCAAACATATTTTAGCCTTTATAATACTTTTACCCAATTGGATTACTACGAATTTGTAAGTGACACTTATGCTTCTTTGCACTTGCAGCATAATTTTGGTGGTCGCATTTTTTCACGTATCCCTTTAATTCGAAAACTTGATTTGAGGGAAGTGGTTGGCTTTAGGGCTGTTTATGGTTCAATATCTCAAGAAAATAAGGATCTTAATGCCTCCAATATTGTTTACCAAGCTCCAGAAGATATCTATTGGGAATGGAGTGTAGGTGTGGGTAATATTTTCCGTGTTTTTAGATTGGACTTCAATTTCCGTGGGAATTATTTTGACAATCCTGATGCCCGTAGCTTTGGAGTGACTGGGGTCTTTGGGTTTACTTTCTAATTATTTTTTATATGAATTGTAAACTTCTCCTTTTTTAAAGTATAATAACTATTTCTCTTTTCTAAAAACTTTATTGGTTTTGGTTAGCATTAATTTTCCATCCCTTAGACCTACTTTTTAGTATTGTTTGTGACCTATATACGCAGCCAAAGAGATTACTTTGTACTAACTATAAAGCTTTAATTCTTAAATAACAAAAAATCCCTTACGGAACCCCGTAAGGGACTGATTTTAGCCACTTTTTTCTCCCCAGAAATAAGTTGCGGCTAAATCGATACCAAAATAGGGATCCTTAATACCATTTCGTTGCGGTTTTCCGTAATTGAGGCTTTTTTTTTCTGGTTTACTAAAAATAAAACTATTTAGTTAGGAAAAGATAGCATTTACAAGGAGTTCTAGCTGTATGATAGGTTAAATTAGCCCTAAATCTTTTGCGATAGATATAAGCTGTGTAGCATTTTTTGCATTAAAATTCGCGCGAAGTTTTACAATTCGTTTTTCAATGGCGCTCAAGCTACTTGGGATGATATCCCGACTCTTGAAGTTTTGGCTTATTTCATCTTGAGATAATCCGTTAGCGAGGAGTTTCATCAATTCAATATCAAAATCGTCAATTTCAGATGTTGATGTTTTCCGTAACGCATTGCTAATTTGTGGTGAAAGGTAGGTTTGACCTTTGTATACTTTAAAGATCGCCTCTTCTAATTGTTTTAGGCCGTTTCTGCCTTTACAGACATAGGCATCCGCCTTACTGTCCAGCATTACGGATCGCACTTTTTGTGCACGATCTTCTACTGAATAGGTTATTATTTTAATAGTGGGATGTTCCTGTTTAAGCGCTTTTATAAGAATTTCTCCTGAAGCGTATTTTTGCTTACGATGATCTGCTATGAAGGAAAGATCTGTAATCAACAAATCGAAGGGTTGTTCACTTTGGGCTGCCTTTTTGATTTTTAAAAAAGCATCATCGCAATATTGTACTTGATGAAAATTGTCTATATGAAGGGCCTCTAAAATGGAAACAATACCATTGCTTATGCTGCCTAGATCTTCCGAAATTAAAACTTTCTTGAACATAACTTACAAAGTGATTTTTGCCTTAAACCCCTCATTGGGTTTTGATTCAAAAATAATAGTTCCGTTTAAGGTTTGAATACGGTTTTCCGCATTCAGCAGACCATTTTTATTTTTTATTTGGCAACCAACCCCATTATCTGAATAGGTAATATTTATTTTACTGTTAGTTTGGCTGAAGGATAAAGCTACCAACGAAGCTTGACTGTGTTTTGACATATTGGTCATTAGCTCTTTCAGAATTCTATAAACCGTAATTTTTTTTATATCGGAAACCGCTTTCCAATTCATTTTGGAAATGTTTTGGGTAATTACTGTAGTTTGTTGATTTTTATAACTCAGGAGGAGGTCTGATAATTGCTCGGTAAAATCTTCGCTAAGTTCTACTGCGCTGTTTTCTTTTGAAATGTCGCGGGTTTTGTTATATATATTTTCGATGTCATCTAGTACTTCATCATTGGCTGAGGTGTTGCCCTGTATTTTAACCATTACGTGATATAAGTCGTTCGCAACCTCATCATGTACTTTTTTTGAAATGCGCGCCTCGGTATTATACACTTGACGGATTTTTTCTTTTTTGTGCTTTGTTCTTAAAAGTAAAATAATAAAAATAGCCATAATCAATGTGAATATTCCGAGTATCATATATAATACTTTTTGCCCTTTTTCCTTTTCTTGAAGAAGTTGTGCTGCCATTGTATTTTTTCGCTCATTCTCCACATTATATTTTATAAAGGCATTTTTGTTTTCCGCCAATTGTTTTGCTTTTGCAATGCTGTCGGTAATTTTTTTGAATTGAACAATTTTAGGATCTGCATTCATGCTGACAAAAAGGGATAGCGCATCTTGTAGGTATGTAATGCTATTTAGCTTTGTGGCTGCTTGGTATGCCTTATTGGCAAATAGCTGTGCTTGCTTCTCATTATTAATATCAAAAAAATAAAGCGCAAGGTTTTTATAGCTGGAATAGGTTTTTGAAAGATCGTTTTTGCTTTCACGAATTTGAAGGGCTCTGTTTAAATTAGAAAGCGCATTGGGGTTTCCCAATTTGGATTGGACAATACCCAAGTTATCAAGCACCATCGCAAGTTTTAAGGAATCGGCGCTGACCTCTATCTTCTTATATGCTAAGGCAAGGTTTTCTGCCGCCTTTTCATAGTTGCCTAAATCCTTATATACATTAGCTTTGTTGTTGATAATTGTAATACTATCAGATAAACTTCTAGAGTACTCAAGTGAAAGGTTGTAGGTTTCCAGGGCTTTATCATAATTATTAGATTCCCTGTAGATTTGTCCCAATTGGTTATAAAGCGCTTTTCTGCCCTCTATTACGGTGTCTTTTTGAGGATAACTTTCTATTAGGCTCAGGGCCTCCACCACTGCATTTTCACTGTCATATATATTGCCGATTTTAAACTGCCCCATTGCTATAAGCCGTAAATCCATGACGGCAGCTAAGGTATCTTTCCGTTTTAGATCCACATCCTTTTTTAGGGTATAGAAATTTATTCCTTGGGGAATGTTGGAAGTACTATTCGGACTTACAATTGCCTGGTAAAGCCGATGGATGGAATCTTTTGATTTTTGGGAATATGCCGAAGAGGGAAATAAAAATACCGCCAAAATGAAAAAAAAGAGGAATGAAAGCTGGTTGTTTTTCATTCCTCTAAAGTACTAACAAATTGGCAGATATTTATCCGCCGCCAGTACCACCAATAGGAGGTGGGGGTGGAGGAAAATCACCGTCATCGCCACAACAGGCTTGTGCACTTTTCACTTCCTCTGACATTGTTTGTGGGGTACAGGAAGAAAGACCCATATTGAGGAAAACCGTAAATAAAATTAAAGCTATTTTCTTCATTTTGTATAGTTTAAAAATTGATATTGGTGATGCCTTCCGGGTTTTTCCCAGTAGTTTTTTATGACAACACGTGAAATTGGAAGGGGGAACCCTTCTGATTTTGAGAAGTGTGGAGCGCAGAAGTAAGGCAAGGGGTTACTTCTCAACATGGCCAATCACTTTACGCTGCGGCTCCATTAGTAGTATTGAAATGTTTCGGAAACCTTATTACACCTAAGGCGGCATTGCAATACTGAAGCAAATGAAGAAAGAAAGGATTGGAAAGTGTGGAAAGGAAATGGAAAGGAAATGGAAACGTTATGGAGAAGAATTTCCAAGTATTTTCCATCTGGTTTTTGTAGTTTTAAATCATTGAAAAATAGGGTATATGCATAAAGAATTACTTTTGAAAGCTTTTACGAAAGTGCGTGAGGAACTAGTTAGTGAGGGGATAAACTCACCATCAAATAACCAATGCGCAAAAGAACTTTCATCTATTATTTCTAAAAGTTTTAGTTATGGTGACCGTAGGCTGAGAGATTATTATAAGAAAGCAAAAAGTAGAACCGATGGAGATATTGATATTCCACAACAACAAGTTATTTTAGCTTTAGCTCAATATTTAGGGTATAAGGATTATGTTGATTTTCAAAATCAAAGTTGTTTAAAAAAAGATACTAAAGAAATAACTGCTGAGACAGACTTCAATAATAGACAGGAAAAGGAAGTTATGACGGATGGTGGTAGCAATAATCAAAGGCGAAATAACAGGTATTTTTGGATTACTATTTCAATATCTTTTTTATTGATTATTTCTTTTTTCGGATACGCTTTTTTTACCAAGCAAAAATGGATGGAATGGGAGGAAACTCATTATGTTGAGGCTTCCTATGACTCAGAAAAGCTTAGGGAGGGAAACCTTAAAGTTTATAAAGAGGAACGAATAGCGGGTTTTAAAAAGGTGACACCTAATTGTGATTCCAAATTTTTTAATGATGATGGCTCTGTTCGCATTTGGTATGGAAAAAACAAGGATGGGGATCTTGAGTATTTTACTAGTTATGAGCTGCATCCATTGACTGGGAAGACATTGAAGCCTATTACGCGGTATATGATAGGGAAGTATATATGTAAATAGTGGCCCTTCAAATTTTAAATGTGATTTTCTGCCAAATAAAAAGACCGCTATTAAGCGGTCATTTTTAGGTTAAGCGAATAATGTATTGTGGGGATTTATTGTTTAATTATCTGTTTAGTAACAGAACCCTTATCGGTACTTATTTTTACAAAATAAATAGCGCTTTGAAGGTTGTTCATATCAACTTCATAATGTGTTGCAGTAGAAAGATCCATATTTTTTAGTCTTCTTCCGCTTACGTCAAAAATCTCTAAGGTGGAAATTTTTGCTTCTGGTGAAACCACGTTGAGTATGCTAGTTGTTGGGTTGGGGTAAACGCTTACTTTTTCAAGAGCAGTGGCAGTATCTCCCAAAACTTCATTGCTTCTAAATTGTAAGGTAAAGCGACTATTGTAAGTTCCTTTTTCTGCTTTGAAGGTGTAGCTTTCCTGAGATAAATTGGTGCTTATATTTAATTCATTATCTATAAGAAAAACGGTGGCATTATCGAAACCTGGGCCTTGTATGTCTTTTATTGAAATGTTGTATTCAAGGTTTTCGTCCAACAAACTTGAAAAGCCCATAAGTACTTTAGCGCCATCTTCAAAGATTTCACGGCTTTGTATCCCAAACTCTTCACTTCCATTCTCCAAATGTGTATATAGGGAAAGTACATTTGCCAATCTTCGGCTATCATATCCTTGATCAATACCAGAAGTTGTTAAATTAGAGAAGCCAATTAGTGTATTATTTTGCATTTGGAACTGCTCGTTTTTAACCTGTATCCATATACGGTCATTGCCATCTGCTAATGGTCGGGGAGCAACGTTATTATTTCCTGTAACTCGCATAGCGTTTGTGAAAGTAGCAACACCTGCTGCTGTTGCTTTAATGCCGAAGCCTTGTCCAGTAGAAATATAACCACTTGGATCGGTTTGTGTTGGGTCTGATGGAGCTGGTGTACCTCCCATAAGATTATACATTGAAATATCTTCCATGTTAAAATTCATAGTATATGCACCAGGCAATAATGGACTTGGTGGCGTATTTGGATTCCAGAAATAGACTTCGTTAATCATAGAATTGGCGTTTATAAAATCTATGGCACTTATCGCCGATGGATATGGATTGGCCAATACATTGGGGCTACTGTTACTGTCTCCGTTATAAATTACATTGAAATCAATATGCCCACTATTTAGGGTGCCTTGTTCAAAGGTGATATCATAGGTTTTATTACCATCAGTTCCATTTAATTGTGGAAATGCTAAATAGCCTTCCCCCGGATTTATTGCACCAGAATAATTCACCCAATCATCTCTATTATCGTCGGCAAAGTTTTCTGCGCCTGGAAACTGTAAAGCAACCTCTGGATTTGGCACAAAATTTTCGGTTAAATGGTTTTTAACCTGATAAGAACTGGCAAAGGCTCCTTCGCGGGTTTCTAGCGTCATCGGACTTCCTGTTGCTAAAAAGGTTTTGGGAAGCATAAAAGGAGTTGTGTATTCAACATTTATTAAGCCGTTGTTAGCAACTGTAGCATCATCTTCAAATTGAACTACGCTACCTTGATGTTGTACAATAAGATTGCCATTAACAGTTATATCTTTTGTTACATTCAGATAATCATACGCTGCAACGGTAAGGGTTTTATTTGCATCTATCTCACAGGTACAGGCATCAACACTGCCTTTTATTGAAGTGTCATAATTGCTGCTAATTTTTGCGTTGGAACCGGGACCTGGGGTGCCGTTATTCCAAGAATTTCCAGAATAGGTTGTTGTTGGGGCCACTACGGTAACTGTGGCAGTACATGTTGATTTATTGCCATAGTCGTCTTCTACTGTAAAATCAACAAGGTTGGGACCTAGGTCTTTGCAAGTAAAAGTGTTTTTGCTGATGGTCTTTTTTACAATCGCTTTATTATCAGTAGAACCCCCATCAAGCATATTTGCGTTAATAGTAACCGAACCCGAATTTGTTAGCGTAGCATTAATATTTTGACATACTGCATTTGGATCAGTATTATCGTAATTTGGGTCTTTCAGAAGAAAAAATCCGCGGGTGTAGTCGCTTACTAATAGGTTTCCACTGTTGAAATAGGGATAAATGTTCCAGACACCGTGAAAGTTTGCACTGTTTGCTTCAGGGTAAGTGTCAAATGAGTTTATCTCTGTCATAACGCCATTAGCTATATCTGAAATTTTTATTATACGGACGCCGGCTTCGTAATTCGCAAGATAAAATCTGTTTTTACGTACATAACCATTATGGTCTATAGCAGCTGTTGGGCCATAATAGGTAAATTTTAAAGTTGGGGCGTCTAAATCGTTGAAATCGAAAATAAGCGTGCGCGTATTAAAGCCCTCATGAACTTCATCCTCTTCATCTCCAAGAATAAAATAACGCTCATCTTCGGTGAACCACCCTTGGTGTGTATAATTATAATTACTATAGGAAAGAGATGAAATTTTTATCGGATTGGCTTTATCTGTAATATCCACAATAACCACTTTTGATTCATTGCTTCCTATAAGTATTTCCCTTCCTTGATAGTCAGGGTCTGGACCATGGTAAACAATAACTTGAGCATCGTGTGTATAGCTATCTCCTGAATATCCCCCAGCATTTATGGGATTGGTTGGATTTTGAATATTAATGAAGTGAGGACCTCCGCCGTATAGTCCGGAACCCACTATATATGCATAACCTGATTCTTCATTAATCACGATGTTGTGAGATTTACCGAAAGCGCCGTAATGGGCATCTTCTGTGAACGTACGTCCGGAATTGGCAGTTAATCCTCTTAAGCGTGTTAAGTCAAAAACCTGCATACCGTGTCCGCTTGCTTCACTTACTATGAAGGCGTGGTTGTTGTAGGTTTTGATGTCGCGCCATAAACTGTTGACGTTATTATGCGATTTTAATTTACCTAGATTTTGTGGACTTGTTGGGTTTGTGATGTCTATAAAAACTGTACCATTATTCACTCCCATTAATGCGTATTCTTTGCCTGTTTGTGGGTCGGTCCAGCCCCAGGAATCGTTTCCGCTGGTGGCGCCCATGGATGCAAGGGAAATAAAAGATTGTAATGTAAGTCCATTGCATGGATATCCACCTGCATTACCGCCAGAACAAGGCGTTTGAGCTATTGTGAAGGTAAAGTTCATTAAAACAGCTAAGAGTAATATTTTTTTCATAATTGGAGTTATTATTGATTTAATGGAAATTGGTGTCAAGTTTATTCTAAAAAAGTGAATTCTACTGAGCAAGGTTTGTCAACGCCTATATAACCACGTCCTGGCCCTGTTTCAGGATCGTCAAATTCATCCCCAACCACCATGTCAAATTCCATTGTGAAAGGATAGGGAACGCCGGCTGTAAGACTTAGATATAATGTTAGTTGTGTATCGTGTGGAAATTGTTCGGTGTAAGTACCTCCGTTTATAGCGGCGTTGTACATTGAGTAAGAATGACTATAAGTTAAATAATTAGTGCCATTAAAGTTGAATCTAAACAACCCTTCTTGAGTAGCCATCATAATTTTATTGGGAGCAACAGGAAGCTTTACCTTACCAGCCCCCAATTGTTGGTTTACTTTTACTTTATACATGCCCGTATAAATTGGAGTAAAAGAATTAACTCCAGGTTCAAAATTATTAATATATACCCAATTTGAAGTAGGTTTATTATAGTCTTTACTACCCAAAGTTACTCTTTGTTGCAATGGGGTTTGTTCATAAATTTTATAATCTTCCCGCATATATTGCGGAATCCATCGGGTTCCATCCCAAACATATATGCCTGGGGACACATCATTTACTGTATTAGTATTAAAAATGGCTGTCCCAGCTACCAATGGTCCGCCATTGGGGTTAATTACTGGAGTTCCGAGGCTTGTAGCGGTAAGTGCTGCCTTGGGAAAAACTAAGCCGGTGGAATTGCTATTCTGCAAATCTAACATTCCTTTTGGAGTCAATGTGCCAATGCCCACTTGTGAACTAGCCCAGCACCAAGCTAATAAAAACACTAAGTATATTCCTAATTTATAAATTCGTTCCATGGTTTGCATTTTTTGGATTATTCTTTTAAATAGGTAAATTCAATAATACAAGGGATATCCTTACCTACATAGCCACGACCATCAATAACTCCGCTATTATTTCCATTATTCAGAAAGCCAATATTTAGAGCTGGGTCTGGGTCTGCAAACTGATCAAATTCTAATGAAAATGTATAGATTGTGCTAGCAACCAAATTAACGTAGATAGTCTTGAACACTTGGGAAGAAATATTGCTAAATTGAGTACCCGGAGCAGTACCTATATATTTATTGAATGTAGAGTAAGATTTTGCACGAATGAGATAGGGGGTTCCTTCAAAAGTAAACCTAAAATCACCCTCAAATAATGCCACATTTACATCGGCATTATCAATAATAGCTCCCCCACCATAGTCCAGTTTTAATTCAATTTTATATTGACCGGTATATTTAGAAAAAAAAGTTTTGGGAGAGGTTATTGGGAAACCTGTCACAACTTCCCAGCCTCCATTTGAGCTGCTGCGAAGAACAGCAGTTTGTTTAAACCCTTCAACCTGTCTTTTATAATAATGACGCACCCATAAGCTACCATTCCAAGAGTAAATACCAGGTTCCACATCAAAGGAGCCGTTACTTGTTGTATTAGTGTTATAGACGGTAGTGCCTACTTCTAATGGGTCGGTAGTTGGGTTTAATACGGGTAATTCTGCATTTGTTGCTGTAAGCGCTACACTTGGGTAAACAACACCGTATTGTGTGCTTTCAATATCCAATGCACCTTTCGGGGTGGTGGTACCAATGCCAACCTGGGCAACTGCCGGACTGGTGGTTAGTAAAAGTAAGAGACATATTTTAAAAAATATTAAGTAGTTTTTTTCCATCTTCTATTCTTTTAGTTTCCTATATAAGTAAATTCAACTGAACATGGCACGTGATCTGGGACACCAATATAACCAAGACCATTTCCTGAATTTCCACTGTTTTCAAAACCTGGAGCTGGATCCATATCAAATGTTAAATTAAATGGATAGGCCGTATTTGCATTGAGATTAAGGTATTCAATGATGAAAGTTTGTTGCCAAATTGCGTAATATCGTGTGCCGAAAAGCGTACAATTTGTTTTTGCGGGAACGCTGTAAGGAGTGCCATTAATTGTAAAAACAAAAATTCCCGTTTGTGGAACTATATCCATTTGAGGAGAAGCATCAGCAACATAGCCTCCGCCGAAATTGACACTAACCTCCATTTTATATGGACCACTATATTTTGGTGTAAATGTTTGACCCATGCCAGGAACATTTTGAACTCCGCCATTTGACGCAGGCTGAAGTAAAGTGGTTTGTTTATAAATTTTCGTTTCTTTTTTTGTGAACTTGTTCTGCCATTCTGTACCTGTCCAAACATAAATACCTGGAAACACAGCATTAATTCCAGAAGTTATTGCGGTATTGTAAACCACAGTGCCAGGTACAATATTTCCCCCTTGCGGGTTTAGAACAGGAGCTTGTATTGTTTTGGATGTTAGGGCTATTCTTGGAAGAACAATCCCTTGATTGTTTCCATTTACCTCAAGAATACCATGTGGTGTTGTCGTATTTATCCCTACTTGAGCGTAGGAAATACTATTAGTCAAGAAAAGAATGGTCGCAAAAGCTGACCACAGTGTAGGTAGTTTTATCTTCATAATTTGGGGTTATGTTGAAAATATTAGTACAATAGTATAATATTAATTCGATAAAGTGCAAATTTTTGGGTTAAAAGTTAAAGAAATTATGAAATAACCTATTAATTATCAGCTATTTCCTACATAATTCATTTTTTTGTTATTTATATGTAGGATTTTTTGTAAGAGTAATAAGGTTGTCTTTTTTATAAATCGAGATTTCAATATGTATCTTTGCATTTATGGAACACTTTTCTATTTATAATAACTCACCTATTGCCAAAATAGATCTTTCCGTTTTTAATATTTTGGGTAATTCTTTGTCTATTAAAAGGGAAGATATGTTGCATCCCTTCGTTTCAGGCAATAAATTTCGAAAACTCAAATACAATATTCAAGCTGCCCAAGAACAAGGGCAAAAAACGTTACTCACATTTGGCGGGGCCTTCTCAAATCATATTGCAGCAGTGGCTGCTGCGGGAAAAGAATTTGGTTTTGAAACCATAGGAGTGATTCGGGGTGAAGAGCTGGAAGTGAAAATTTCGGAAAACGCAACCCTTTCTTTTGCAAAGAGCTGTGGTATGCGGCTTTATTTTATTTCGCGGGAAGCATATAGGGATAAAGACAATCCTGAATTCATAATTAACTTGAAAAATCAATTTGGCGATTTCTATTTGTTACCAGAAGGGGGTTCCAATGCATTGGCTGTTAAAGGATGTGAGGAAATTTTATCTAATGAAACAGCTTCCTTTAACTATATATGTGTGCCTGTAGGAACTGGGGGCACTATGGCGGGATTGGTGAAAGCATCAAATAAAGAACAACAAATTTTAGGTTTTTCTGCTTTAAAAGGAACATTCCAAGCTGCAGAAATAGCAAAATATACTCCCAAAACAAACTTTGAAATCACCGACGATTATTGTTTTGGTGGTTATGGTAAAATAGATATTGATTTAATTCGTTTTATAAATGAGTTTAGAGAAAAGACCAAAATCTCTTTAGATCCTGTTTACACTGGAAAAATGATTTACGGCATTATGGATCTTTTAAAAAAGGGACATTTCAAAGAAAATAGCCGTATTTTTGCAGTCCATACGGGCGGCCTACAAGGTATTGCAGGTATGAACCAAAAATTGAAAAATAAAAACCTTCCTATAATTGAATAAAATGATTGGCAGAATAATTACCCTTCTTCTTATATGTAGTATTTGTTTTAGCAGTTGTAAATCGAAAAAAGTCGCTGTAAATCACAGAAAAAAGCATACAACTGAAAGAGTAGTGCGGGTGAAGCAGCCTATTAAAGAAAAGGAAACAAAAGCCGAAGAACCTAAGGTTGTTAAAATTCCTGTAAATGTTCCATACAGCGAACGAGTGGCCAATTATATAAATGAATTTAGCGGGATTGCTAAAGAAGAAATGCTTCAGTATGGAATTCCAGCGAGTATTACCCTTGCACAAGGTATATTGGAAAGTGGTGCTGGTGCGGGAGAACTTACTTTAAAAGCGAACAATCACTTCGGCATAAAATGCCACACCGGTTGGGAAGGCGATAGTGTATATCACGATGATGATGAACGCGGGGAATGCTTCCGAAAGTATAATGATCCAAAGTATTCTTATAGAGATCATTCGCTTTTTTTAACACAGCGTAGTCGCTATCAAGATTTATTCAAGCTTAGGAAAGACGATTACAAAGGTTGGGCAAAAGGCCTACGGAAGGCTGGGTATGCAACAGATCCAAAATATCCTGATAAGCTAATTGGTATTATTGAAAGGTATAACCTTGAAGCTTATGACAACGAAGTACTGGGTAGAAAAGTTAGCAACATAGATCCCGACGATTCTAAAATAGGCACCTATTCCGTGCAGGCTGGCGATACACTCTACAGCATTTCAAAGCGTTTTAACGTTACCGTGGAAACATTAAAAGGATACAACGGACTTCGAAATAATGACATTTCCATTGGTCAGGTTTTATACCTTCATCCAGTGAAAAACCAATAGTTATTGAAAAAAATTCGAACGACGTGCGAAGAATAAAATGTACAGAGCCAAGAATAAAGAGATAAGTAACGTGAAAGTTTTCCTTAGCATTGGTTATTTTTAAAATTTTCCTTCAAAAGCAATTAAAGTAAAAATAGCATCATTACAAACCCCTCAAACATTAGCATGAATTACAAAAGAAGCAGCGCACTATTTACTGAAGCGCAAAAAGTTATTCCAGGCGGCGTAAATTCTCCAGTTCGAGCATTTAAAGCAGTTGGCGGCACCCCTATTTTTGTTGAAAAAGCCGAAGGTGCTTATTTGTATGATGTTGATGGTAACAAAATGATTGACTATATAAATTCTTGGGGACCCATGATTCTTGGTCATGCGTATGAGCCTGTAGTAAATGCGGTAATTGATAAAGCAAAAAAAGGAACTTCTTTCGGGATGCCCACAGAAATTGAAACGGAAATTGCTGCACTTGCAGTTTCAATGGTTCCGAATATTGATAAAATTCGTTTTGTGAATAGTGGTACCGAAGCTTGCATGAGTGCAGTACGGTTGGCACGTGGTTTTAGTGGGAAAGATAAAATTATAAAATTTGCAGGCTGTTATCACGGGCATAGCGATTCCTTTCTCATCCAAGCCGGAAGTGGCGCTATTACTTTCGGCACTCCTAATAGTCCGGGTGTTACCGAAGGAACTGCAAAAGATACATTGCTGGCAAACTATAATGATTTAAAAAATGTAGAAGATGTAATTGCAGCCAATAAAGACGAAATTGCCTGTATTATTATTGAACCTGTGGCAGGAAATATGGGGTGTATTCCTCCTGCAAAAGGATTTTTGGAGGGCTTGCGAAATCTTTGTGACCAAAACAATATTCTTTTAATTTTTGATGAAGTAATGACTGGTTTTAGGCTTGCCGCTGGAGGTGTACAGGAGCTGTTTGGTGTGAAAGCTGATATTGTGACTTTTGGAAAAGTGATTGGTGGCGGACTGCCTGTAGGCGCCTTTGCCGCTAGAGAAGAAATAATGAACTATTTGGCGCCAATTGGCCCAGTTTATCAGGCGGGAACCTTAAGTGGGAATCCGCTGGCAATGGCGGCTGGCTTGGCGATGTTGAAAGAATTAAATGAGAACAGGGAAGTTTTCAAGTCAATAAATGAAAAGACAGCATATTTACATAAAGGAATTGACGAAGCGCTCGCTTCAGAAAATATAAAATTTACAATTAATCGCGTTGGTTCTATGATTTCGGTTCATTTTTCCGAAAAGCCCGTGATAGATTTTGCATCTGCAGCAGAAGCTAATAATGAAAATTTCAAAAAGTTTTTCCACGGCTTGCTGAATGAAGGAGTCTATATTGCACCCAGTGCTTTTGAAACTTGGTTTATATGTGATGCTTTAAGCTATGAAGATTTAGATGCAACCATTGCAGCGTGTAAAAAAGTTGCTAAGCAGCTTAAATAAAAAAACCCTTTCTAAAAATTAGAAAGGGTTTTGGTTAAATATAATTATAATCACTAATTATTCACTTTCAGCCATTTGGTATATTGATCTGCAGTTAAGGTTTTCTTCATTGCCTCCTTTAACTGATCGTCCAATTTTTTCTTTTCAGCAACAACAGAAGAATTTTTTAGGTCTTTACCATCAACATTTTTTTGGTATCCTACCTCTTTGGCTACAAGTGCTCTAAAAATAGTTCGGCCTTGGTCTCCGTTTAGGTTTAATGTTTCTGTAAGCTTTGCAGTTTCAGCTTTAGCAATTACCTCTGGTCTTCCTTTATCTTGAGATAAAGACTGTGCTGAGGTGGTTTGTATTCCTAATAGCATTGTTGTTGCAAAGGCAACTACTGTAAGTATCTTTTTCATTGTTTTAAATTTTAAAGTTACTAATGTAACTATTTTGAAAATAACTAAGACAATAACTGCGCCAAAAAAATGATTTTATTATTAATTTATTTTCTGCGTGATTTTTTTGAGCTGTTTTTGCCTTTCATTTGGTGGCGTTTATTTTGATGAGTCTTTTCCCATTTTGCAAATTGCTCTTCCGAAAGAATTTCTTTTAGCTTTTTCTTCATTTCAATTTGTCTGTCCAGCCTTGCGCTTTTTGCTTCAAATTTTTGAGCATCGGTCATTTCGCTTCTATTTTCTGAACGCGCTGGTTTGTTTTTCCCCATTTCAATATAGATTTGTTTCACTTTATTTTGTTGTGAATCATTCAAACCTAAATCGAGTGTCATCTTTTTTGTGCGTAATTCAGCTTTTTGTTCTGGCGTGAAATTTTCTTTCATTTCCTTGCGGTGCTCCTTTCTTTCAGAATTTTTGTTCTGTGCGGTTATGGCGAAAGTTGAAAATACCATTAAAATTATCATTGCTTTTTTCATCGTGTATGTTTTTATTGTTTAACATAACTATGACGCTGAAATATTGAATAAGTTTAATCAGCTCTATTTTTTAGTATAAAAAGAGCCGCAATTAGCGGCCCTAAGTATCAATTTTTTAGAGTAAAAATTTTAAAGTGAATCTATATATTCATTGAGCATTTGCAATGCTTCACCGTGAATAACTGTTCTTCCCAATTGCGGCATTCTGTAGGTTGGCAAGGTGCTTTGAAAACGTGCAATTATTTCGCCCCTGTTTGCGTAGATTCCTGTATCAGGAAAAGCTGTTTCCAGTCTAAAATCCAGCATGAACCCTGGCGGAACACTTCCTCTCGGTTGGTGGCAATGCGCGCAATTTACATCCATATAGGCGCGAGCACGATCTTCAATCAATAAATTTTCGTCTTCCCAATTTGGCAAAACACTTGTATTCCCAGAGTTTACACCTTGCAAAAGCCCAAGGCCCCCAAAATAATTTAATTGGTTTTGATTGGTATAGGAAGGAATGAAATTCAAATTGCGCAATTTTAAGCCAATTGGTGAGGTTGTTGTGTTGTTATTATGGCAAGTAAAACAGTCCTGTTTTGAAGGAATTTGGTAGTTTACATTTTGAGTGTTTCCATTTGCGTCTATAAAGCTAATGGCTTCTGTACTACCCGTTTCGCGTAAAGTGGCTTCGGTTTGGGAGGCATTCCAAATGTAATCGCCTACAATCCATTCTCCATTTACTTTCAATTGAATTCGGGTTTCAATTATTTTATTGCCTAAAGATGGGTCGCGTTCGTCAAGATTATAATAAAATGTTTTTGAAATTAGAGTATTGTCTGGAAACGCAGGCAATAAATCGGTGTTGTTGTAGCGCATGCTTTTTCCGTTTGGAAGGCGAATGAGTCTTTGTTTATGTGCGTAATCTGTAAATAGTGTGCTGTGAATTTCGTAAAGTTGCACGCCATCGGAAGGATTCAAATCGGAAAGATTACCATCAAAAACACCCATTTCTGAAAGTAATGGTAAAAATGACAAGGGTTGCTCAATAGTAAAAGCTTCGAGTGTATTGCTTTTAGCAGATTCGTTTTCTTCAGCATCAAATGCAGTAATATAGAAACTATATAACGAGCCTGAGGTAAGACTTTCTATGGTAAAAGTGGTTTCGGTAATTAACCCCGTAATTGCTGTTTCGTCTTGATAAATTTTGTACCCAGTAACGCCAATGTTATCGGTTGACGCTTCCCAAGTAAGTTTTATGGAAGTTTCGGTTTGCTCCGAGGCGTCTAGGTTTAGTGGTTTTGAAGGAGCTTGCGTATCAACTTCCTCAACTTCCATAGGGTCATAACTATCATCCTTTCCGCAAGCGGTAATCATTAAACCGATAAGGGTCAAAAAAAGTAATTTCTTCATTTTACTAAAAATTAAGTAACTAAAAATATAAAAATTGGATGAATGAGTAGATTTTTGGCTGTTAAATTAAAAATCATATAAAAGTAGTGCTCCCTCATCCAAAATTGGGTTGTTTCAAAATTGGTTTAAGATTATTATGAAAGTTGGTAGTACCAGTAGTAGTTCATTAATTACTATCGCTCAAGTTTCTAGCAGGTATGCTAGAACCCTTTTACAAATCCCGATGTATAGAGGGGAAGATTAGGGGTTGGTTTTTTATGAATAAAAAAAGGAGCCACATTTAATGTGGCTCCTTTCATAAATTAAAATAATTTACAATTATTTCACAACAAAACGTAATACTTTGTTGTAGTCTTCAAATTTCAAGATGTAAACACCCAAAGAAAGATTAGAGATATTGATGCTGCTGTTGCTTGCATCAACATGTTGTTCTTTTACTTTTTGGCCAAGCATGTTATAGATGGCAACGTTGTAATTTTCTTTTAAATTTGATAAAGCAATTGTAGCATCTGCCGGGTTTGGATAGATGGAAACACCAAGTAAAGCTTCATTATCATTAACTCCTGCAGTAATACAAGGAGCTGGTGCAGTTCCTGCGTTAAGAACGTTTAAATTACAAGTTCCTTCAGCTGAAAAAGTTGCAGTAACATTAATTGGCCCACCATCTGAAGGCATTTGTACACCCACAAAAGTATGAGGAGAAACCAAACCTGCCACAGCAGTTGAAGCTGTTCCATCACCTGTTAGATCTAACGTTCCGGTTGTTGGAGCATTTATAAAGGTAACTGTAACATCTGCTGTAAAGAAATCGTCACTGCCGTCTCCCGGTGTTCCGTTATCATTACAAGGAGAAATGTTTGAAGTTTCGATTTCAGAAATATCACAAGCATTTGGATTACAAATATAAACAGGCAATGTATACCCTCTTGCTTCAAACCTGTCAGTGAAAGTATCTATTTCTGCACAGCTGTAGCCCATATCAATAGCTGCTTGTCTTACCGCGATTGCTGCATTTTGTTGGTTTGTATTGCTATTGGTCATACCAAGCCCTTCCCAAACTGCGGCGTCCATTTTTTCTCTTCCAACAATCTCCCAAATTTCAAGGAGCACTGAAGCCCAGATTTGTCCATCTGTATGGATTTGACCGCTTAGTCCACCTGGGTACATAGCGCCATAATTGGTAACTCGACCTCCCCAAAATGGGTTGTGTCCGTCCCAGCCAAAAACCCAGAAATATTGTGTGTCTGAACTGTCCCAAAAGCCTGTGCTTCTCTTATAAGAGTTTGCCCAATAGTCACCAGTTCCCTCACTTAAACCATTTACTTGGCTAAGGTTTCCGTTAGTGATAAAATCGTGAAGACCATGGCCCAATTCGTGAAGCACTACGTCCATATCTTCTGCATCATCCACGCCGCCTTCACCAAACTGAAGACTTCCTGCACTATAAAAAGAGTTATCAGCACCATTGGCACCATGTGGATCGTAACGAATCACGCCGCCATTGTAAATTGAAACTAATGGAATTCCTAAAACATCATTGATATAACGGAAACTTTTATCGATGTGGTGATAGCAGTTTGCAGCTTCAAAACCTTGTTCGTCACGTGTGAAGTCAAAATCTGGCGATGGTTGAAGAAAAAGCCCTGTAGAAGGAGATCCTAATTCAGCTATTTCTGTATAGGGGCCTCTTAATCTATAGTTTGTACCATCAAAATCAATATCAAAAAGTGTAACTGCTGTTCTTGCAGCATCAAGTTGGGCGTTAGTTTGGTCGTTATTATCTACATAATTTCCGTCATACATACTACCTGTTTTGGTAAGCGGGTCTGGATCAAAAACCATTGCAGTACCAGTTGCCATTGTTGTAGGAGCATTTGGGTTTTTTATACCTTTAGGATTACCCTCTCCGTTTTTTTTGTGGTAAATGGCAATATCTTGGGTGCTTAAAACAGTTCCTGTTTTTGCATCAACGATTGTTTCCCAGTTTCCCATTCTGAATTCAGACATAGTGGTTACTCTGTAAACCAATTTACTGTTTCCTAATTTATTATAAACATAGAGACCTATTTCTTTTTGGGAAATATAACCTTCAATGTTCAAAGCAGTTTTTGCAGCATTCAATGCATCGTCTTGAGAGATTGAAGGGTTTGTGTCTATAGTTTCAACAGCGCTGTCAAAAGTGCTGGCATGGTAAGTTACCTGGTTTTTGTTAGAAACGTGAACTGCCACGGAAGAATCAAAAACTTCCACACCGTTTACAGTATGTTGGTAACGAAATGTTTCGCCTGAAGGGCCAGCGTGGCTGTTATTCATTGTAAAACTTTGGTTTGTTTTATTAATCGGCATATTGTTATCCATCCAAGATTGGGCAACACTTTCTTTGCTGCTCTGCGCAAAGAAAACCTGGGTTAAGCACACTAAAAGTGCAGTGAGTAAAACTCTTGTTTTCATAGAAATATGGTTTAGAATTTGTGAATTGTTTTCCAAATGTAATGTTAATGAATTGTAATTCAAAGTCTTCTGTGTAAAGTAAATTGAATTTAGTTCATTCAAATGTCTCTCTATTCCATAAAAAAAGGAAACCATATTGCTATGATTTCCTTTTTAATTAATAGCGAAGGACTATTATAAAATTGATACTGTCAAATTATCATCTGTCTTTTCAACTTTTGCAACTTTTGAAGCGGTCAATCCTTTTATGGCTTTGTCCCACTTTTTGTTGCTCAGTCCGCTTTGAGCTTTTAGTTCTTCCAAAGCAATAGGTGAGTTAGTCTTTAAGAGTGTGTACACTGCTTTTTCATCTTCGGTCATTTCTACCTTTTTCTTTTCGGGACGCATTTGAGGGAAGAAAAGTACTTCCTGTATGGAGGCATTATTAGTCAAGAACATAACTAAACGGTCCATTCCGATACCCATACCGCTTGTGGGGGGCATACCATACTCTAAAGCTCTAAGAAAGTCGAAGTCTATAAAAGCTGTTGCTTCATCATCACCTCTGTCTGCCAATTTTAATTGGGCTTCAAAACGCTCACGCTGATCTATGGGGTCATTTAATTCGCTGTATGCATTTGCAACTTCCTTGCCGCAAACCATCAATTCAAAGCGTTCCGTTAGTTCGGGATTATCGCGGTGCTCTTTACAGAGTGGGCTCATTTCCTTTGGATAGTCTGTGATAAAGGTTGGCTGAATGTAATTGCCTTCACACTTTTCGCCGAAAATTTCATCAATCAACTTTCCTTTACCCATAGTTTCATCTACAGGAATTTTCATCTCTAAAGCAGCCTTTCGGATTTCATCTTCAGTCTTTCCGGTAATATCAAAACCTGTGAAGTTTTTGATTGCTTCGGCCATTGTAACTCTTGGGTAAGGCGCCTTGAAATCAATTTCGTGTTTTCCGAAGGTCGCTTTTGTAGTTCCGTTTACTTCCGTGGCGCAGAATTCCAGCAATTGTTCGCAGAAATCCATCATCCAGTTATAATCTTTATAGGAAACATAAATTTCCATAGCGGTAAACTCTGGGTTGTGTGTGCGGTCCATTCCTTCATTTCGGAAGTTTTTGGAGAATTCGTACACCCCGTCAAAACCACCCACTATTAGTCTTTTTAGGTACAATTCATTTGCAATTCGCATATATAATGGAATGTCTAAAGAATTGTGGTGCGTGATAAAAGGTCTTGCTGCAGCACCGCCCGGAATGGGTTGTAGCACGGGCGTTTCCACTTCAAAATAACCGCGATCGTTAAAGAAAGAACGCATGGCGTTGAAAAGCTTGGTTCGCTTTACAAAAATTTCCTTTACGTGTGGATTTACCACCAAATCTGCATAGCGTTGGCGATAGCGTTGTTCCGGGTCGGTAAAAGCATCGTGTACTTTTCCATCTGCGTCTACACGTGGTTGTGGTAAGGGTTTTAAGGCCTTACTCAGCAGTGTGAATTTTTTTACCATGATGGTTTTTTCACCAACTTGGGTGTTAAAAAGCTCACCCTCAATACCGATGAAATCACCAATATCAAGCAATTTTTTATAAACATCGTTATAATGACTTTTATCTTCACCAGGGCATATTTCATCGCGGTTAAAATAAACCTGAATACGTCCTTCGGCATCCTGAAGTTCTGCGAAAGAAGCAGAGCCTTGTATTCTTCGTGACATTAATCTTCCGGCAACCACGACCTTTTTCCCCTCTTCAAAATTTTCCTTTATCTTTTTTGAAGTATTGTTTACAGGATATAAATCTGCGGGATATGGATTTATTCCACGGTCGCGTAGCTGTTGTAATTTTTCTCTTCGGATGATTTCCAGTTCAGACAGTTGCATAAAGTATGTATAAAATAAGTTTGCAAAGATAGGGAAATGAAGTGCTAATTGCGAAGCGCCTTTATTAGAAAAAAAGAATAGATAAAATAGAACAAAGGTTGAGGGTGATTGTTGAAGAGTATAGAATTAATGAAATCAGAATACTTTGTTGATCAATTTTTTAAAACAATATCTTGTAACAAAAGGAAAAATGGCTTGACACATAGCTTAAATATTAATTGTAAATTTGTTTCTATGAGTATATGGAGAGTCCTTTTAGCAATTCTTTTTCCGCCACTTGCTGTTATTGGCAAGGGTTGCGGTTCCGTAATAATCGTTTTTATACTTACCGTTTGTGGCTGGATTCCGGGTGTGATTGCAGCACTAATAATTCTAAATAATCCTAAACAATAATTATTATGCAAAAATTACTATTTCTTGTCGCCTTGGCATTTAGTGCAAGCAGTTGCCAATTTACCGAAACCATGGTTATGAATGATGATGGCAGCGGAACCATGACTGTAGAGGCAAACCTGAACGAAATGATGGCTTTTGGGGGTGCAGCCGTTACTGATTCTATGAAAGTGAAGATGGACACCATTATTTATATGAAACAGTTTCTGGAAGAAAAAAAAGATAGTATTTCCCAGCTTTCCGCCATAGAACAGGCGAAATTAAAGAAGCTCGAAAATTTCAACATTCACATAAATATGAATTCTGAAACCTCTGAAATGGTTTATGATATTTCAACAAAATTTAAAAACATAACTGAGGCGAACGATATTTTGAACGGATTGGAACAAGCAAGCAATTTGATGCCAAACGCAGATTCCAATACTGAAATTAAGAAAGAGGAAGATTCTCCCGAAATTATTGGTGTAAATTACTCGTTTAAGAAAGGTGTTTTTAAGCGTGATGCCTATATAAAGGATAAAATAGCGCATCAACAACAAATTGACAGTATGAAGCAGGCCGAAGCTTTTATGGGAGGCTCCAACTATACTTTAAATTATACCTTCCCAAAGAAAATAAAGACAATTTCAAATCCTGAAGCAACATTTTCCGAAGACAAAAAAACTGTTATTGTCCAAGCACCTTTTATGGAATATTTCAAAAACCCAGACTTACTTGATCTAGAGGTAGAATTGGAAAATTAGTGCATTTCTGCACTATATTATGTAGCTTATGAATTACTAACACTAAACCTAAAAATATGAAAGCATTACTTTTTTTAATTCCACTCTTTTTTGTCAATGCCTGTAAAACGCAGACGGGAACAGTAATTTCATCAGAAAACACCAAAATGGAACAAGTAGAAAATGGAGATACAGGCTGCCCAAAAGAGGGAACTTGCAGCGTAGTAGTACACAAAAACAAGCATCTGGTTATAAAGGAAGACGGTACTGGGGCTCTATACCCTGAAATGGTTGCTGGAGAAAATATGGTGGTGGAATATACATATTCTAAAGAAGGGCCGGAAGGTACTGCAGATGGTAACTATTCTGAAACTATTCATTTTGAAATCCCTGCTACTACTGAAAATTTGAGCAAAGAAAACGCTAAGCTTGCAGAGGTGAATTTATTGTACGGGAAACAATGTTTTTGTAGAGGAGAAGCAGGTTTTTATCCCATTACCAATGGAAAGCTTTTAGTTGAAAAAAGCAATACGGCTTTAATGTTCGATCTCAAATTTAAAGTTGAAAAAACTTCACAAGTTGTTTCACATATTACAGAAACTGTGAAACTTTAATAAGAAATATTATAAATAAAAAGAGGCGTTCAAATTTTGAACGCCTCTTTTTTTATGTGCTATGTTATGTAAAAATTAATTTTTAACAAGCTTTTTGGTGGTCACTTTGTCGCCATTTTTAACAACAAGAAAATACACACCGCTTTCAATATATCCGTAGTCTAATTGTTTGCTGAAAGTATTAGCAGCAGAAACATCATCATATGTAAATGTATTGATTGATCTTCCTCTTAAGTCATAAAGTGCAACTTCAATATTATCATTTGAAGCAGGCTTAAATGTAAGGTTGAAAGTTCCAGTAGATGGGTTTGGATAAACCGCAAAATTATCAAAGGTGAAATCGTCAAAACCTACTAAGCCATCTACCGTGATAGTTGCATTATTGAGGTCGTAAAAGATATTGTTTGATGACATAACCATCAATCTACCAGTAGTTGTGTTAACGCTTGGTACATTAATTAATGCACTACCATTGTTTGGTACATTTAGAGCTATACTAATAGGATATGTTAAACCGCCATCAGTAGAAAACCAGATATCAACAGTGGGGCTATTCACAGGAGCTACGTCAGTTCCAGCAACATCCCAAGTGATTGTTTCAGTTGTTTGTGTGGTCCAAGTTGTAGGAGTAGCTTGTGAGGTTACCACAAACGGTCCTGAGTTTCCATCAGTTGTTAAAGTCATGTTATCACTAGCAGAAGAAGCACCACCAGCTACATTGTCTCGAACGGTATATCTAAAGTTCATAATTCTTCCCACTGAAGGAACAACTTCCCAAGTACTTTGAGTTTGGTTGTTCAATACGGTTGGTAAAGCTGGCATATATCTATCTGGAGATGCAAGTGGGTCTATAGTTCTAAACATCGGTCCAAATACTGAAGTGTTTTGGGGAGGCATGGCCCCAGATTGTGGATTCATTTGTTCCCAGCAATGTGTTAAAGCGTCACCATCAGGATCTGTAGCAATACCTTTCAATACAAAAGGAGTTGATTTTGGAATAGTATAATCTGGTCCTGCATCAGCCGTTGGAGCTAGATTATTTGTAGCAGTCTGGGCACCACACTGGCTATTTCCATTGGTAATGTTTTGCCACATTTCCTGAATGCTTATTGCGGTAAAATAATCATCACTGTGTTGTTGAACATTTGGTGGGCAAATACCTGCATATGCCATAATAGAAGATCCACTTCCAGGTTCTACAGCTGTGCTTCCGTTTCTGTTGTTTCCACAAGAATTGTTGAAAGTATGGTTTCCGCCAAATTGGTGGCCCATTTCATGAGCAACATAATCGATGTCATAATTGTCTCCAAGTGGAAAACTTGTACCAGTAACTCCACGTGCTTTAGAAGAAGTACAAGGAACTCTCAATTGTGCCAAACCACCTGCTCCAGTACTAAAGGTATGTCCAATATCATAATTTGCAGAACCTATCTGGGCGTCAATAACAACTTGACTTTCGTTAATAAGAGCGCTTGCGCTGTTATTAGTAAATGGATCTGATCCAGCAACTAAATAAATAATATCTGTATTGTTTGCTACCAAAACCATAGTAACGGAAAGGTCTTTTTCATAAACACCATTTACTCTTGTCATAGTTGCGTTCATCGCCATCAAAACTGCAGCTTTTTTAACCGCATCAGGCTCGCCATTTCCAACTCCTTGTTGGTTAAGCTGAAACTGAGCATATTCCCCAGTACATGCAATAGCTGCACGGAAAGTTCTTAGTGTACCATCATCTGCATTTCTGTTTTCGCCAAGAGGAGAAGGACCTTCAGCGTCTTCTACCATACATTCAAATGCATTAGGATCTGCGGGAAGTTTATTAATGTTGTAAGAAATATAATAATTCTTGTCTTGGGTGTAAGGATCAATGTATATAGTGCTATAATTTGCAGAAGAGATCATCACATTTACCCCAATATCAGCAACGCTAAAGCGCGCAATGGCAGAAGGGTCTTCAATACCTTGAGCGGCATAAGATCTGGTGTTTGGGTGTTGCGCCTGTAAAGCAGGTTCCATAACGGAAGCTTCATAAACACGAAAATGTTGAATTTCGCCATTGTTGGTAGGTAATTCTATAATTACGTTTGAGCGTACACTGTTTCTTGCAGGAGCCTGAGCCAAAAGACTTTTTAACGCTGAAGTGTTTAGCGTAAAAAGGTTGTATTCCTGCGGCATTGTTTTCCTGAAAGTTTTTTGTCGGTTTTGCGTTTCATTAGACGAAGCTTTCGTCCAAAACGCTGTGTTCTGTGCGTTTAATCCAAAGCAAAATAATGCAAAGGATAAAACGAGAATGTGTTTAAAAGTACTTTTTTTCATTTTAGATGTTATTAGTATGAATGTTTAGAATTGTAAATATAAGACCCTTTGAGGAATTTAGGGAATTTTTAAGAAATTAACTTTAGATTTCAGTCTTAAAATTTTACAATATAAATCATGCAAATACAATTAATTGGTAGTTTTGCCTACTTATTGATAAAATTAGCGGGAAATGGGCAAACACCTACAGATAGAAGATTTAGGATTAAGAGACTACAAAGAAACCTGGGATTATCAAGAATTTCTTTTTCAGGAAATACTTCAGATAAAAAGCAAAAACAGAAATGAAGATCTAAAACTTGATACTCCCAATTATTTTTTATTCGTGGAGCATCCACATGTTTATACCTTAGGAAAGAGCGGACATATTGAAAACCTGCTCATTTCCGAAGAAAAACTGGAATCCATTAATGCAAAATTTTACAAAATAAATCGTGGTGGCGATATTACTTATCACGGGCCGGGGCAAATCGTGGGTTACCCAATTTTAGACCTAGAAAATTTCTTTACAGATATCCATAAATACATGCGCTTTTTGGAAGAAATGATAATTTTAACCTTGGCTGAATACAACATAAAAGCTGAACGAAGCAAAGGCGAAACAGGTGTTTGGCTTGATGTGGGAACGCCTTTTGCAAGAAAAATATGCGCTATGGGCGTTCGTGCCAGCCGCTGGATTACTATGCACGGTTTTGCATTAAATGTAAATACAGATTTGGGATATTTTGACAATATGATTCCCTGTGGTATAAAAGGCAAGGCAGTTACCTCAATGAATGTAGAATTGGGAAAGGCTGAAATTTCTATTGAAGAAGTAAAGGACAAATTATTGAAACATTTTCTGGTGCTTTTTGAAGCGGAAATAAATGAAAAGACCGAAGCTTAAAGCTCCGGTCTTAAAATCTAATTTGGTTATTGGTTATTTTTCAAATTTTGTAAGTAAACTACTGGAAGTTACCTTTCCTTTTTGATAGTCTTCTTGTTTTACCATTCCTACGCCTTCGGCAATCCATTGTTTAGAATTGCTTGTTTGTGACACTCCCATTTTGGTAGTCATTTCAGATGTTAATATATAACAGTCAAAAGTCCCCGCAGGCGTTGTAACGTTTTCCTTTCCAATAACTTTTCTGCTGGTTATATTCAATTCCATTTTCATATTTATACCACCCATACTTATGTTCATAATCATCTGCGCATCTGGTAGTGTTTCGCCTACAGTAAGATTGTTTGGAATTTCCAGATCGGTGCCGCTAATGTCATAATCCATATTTTTAAACTGCTCCATCATCATTGGGCTAATCATGGATTCATAATCAATAGCAATTTTATTGCCATCGCAGGTTACATTATATTCTGTTTCGGCTATCAGTTTTCCCTTTTCATCCTTAACGGAAGATTTCATAGCTGCTACCTCTCCTTCAGAAGTTTGGGTTTTATTTAAAACTGTATAATCTATAACAGCGGCTTTCTTTCCTTTTTTGTCGTATGTAGTTATTTCTGCCTTGGTTCCTTCTTTAAAGGGGTAGAATTTACTACAACTAGTTTGTGCTTTAACGGTTGACATTAAGCCTAAAAGGGCAATTGAGAAAATTAATATTCTATTCATAATATTTGAAGTTTAAATGAATTAAAGTTTAATAAATTCTACACGTCTGTTTTGTTCCTTTCCTACAGGAGAATTATTATCCGCTACAGGGCTCGACTCTCCTTTGCCATCTGTAGAAAAACGGTTTGCATCAATTCCATGGTTTTGAACAAGAAAGTTACGCACGCTGTTGGCACGTTCTTTTGAAAGTTCAATGTTAGCTTCTTCACCCCCGTCCGCATCAGTATGTCCCACTATTTTCAATTTTAAAACAGGCGTGCTTTTCAACGCTGCTGCTATATCGGCTAAAATTAAGTCTGAACCACTTTTTATTGTAGCAGAGCCTGAATTAAATAGTATAGCATTTGTTGAAAAACTTCCTTTTTCCATCAAATCTTTCATTACTTGACTGCGTTCATCACCAGCAGTTTCTGCAATCACTAGATTTGAAATGTAGAAATAGGCATTTGCGGTTTCAGTCCATCCACTCGTTATAGAGGTAAAGAATAGCGATTTTCTATATTCTGGTTTGAATTGTGTTGGCAGATCTACCATCTTTTTTCTATCTATAAACAAGCGGATTCGTTTTCCGTTCACTTCAAAGGCCATTTTTATTGCAGTATTTAAGGGAGCTTTGTAGGCTATTTTTTGTTTTTCGTATCCCAATTCCTTTTCGGCATAACTTAGCTCATAATAGCCGTTTCCAACTTCTGCAGACATAATGTCAAAAGTCATGGAGTTAGGATTGGCAATCAAATTATTCATGCCTTCTGGTTTTGGTCCAAAACCAATTCCAGGTCTGCGGTAGGGGTGGTCAGCTGGGAGGATCAAATCAAACTCAACGGTGAAATTTTCAGGTAAAGGTTTAGTCAATTCGATGTTGGTGATACTTCCTGCCGTTACTTTTAAAAACTTACTGTCAAAACCTTTCAGTTTTTTCACTTCCCCACCTTTTGTTGTATTCCATTTTGCGGGAAAATCACCAATGGCGTCTTTTTCAAAATTGTCATTAAAAATGATTCGGTTTCCTCGCTTAAAATACACTTGGTTTTCGCTCTCTTCCTCAAGGCTTCCTATAGTCTTTTTTGAGCTAGAGGATTTTGGATTATTTTCTACAGGATCTCCGCCAATAATATTACCGTTAGCGGTTTTTTTCTTCTTTTTCTTCTTCTCTTTTTTATTAGTTTTGGGGGCATCCACTATAGTGTCTAAAACTCTATCGGTACTTTTTGTGGTTTCTTTTTCTACACGTCTTTCTACCGTACGTTCTACTGCATTGGCGGCTCTGTCACCAAGTTTGTCCAAAAATTGGGCATTGGATAAACTAGTAATGCAAATAAAAAAAAGGATTAAAACTGTTTTCATAGTAATTGTTTTTGAAGGTTACTTCTTTTATCACTTTGTTATTGAGCATTATTTTTAATGTATAAATTCCTGTTGCCAGATTATTTATGTTTAAAAAAATCTGTTTTCCCTGTACAATTTCCAGGCTGCCGGAATATTGTTTGTTTTTTTTCATAATGGGGGAAAAGGAAAAATAAAAGTAAAGGGAAGCAGCTAAGGAGCGTATAAATTTTGTAACCAATGCTATAACAGATGTAACAGCCCTTTGTTTGCAGGGCTTTTTAGATGGGTGGAGAATATTTATTTAGAGATATATTCCGAAGGAGAACAGCCAAATTCTTGTTTAAAACATTTTGTAAAATAAGATGGGTCGTTAAAACCAACTGTATACCCTACCTCTGAAATGGAAATCTTTTTTTCCTGTAATAGCTTAATGGCCAATTTTAGCCGTTGTGTTCGTAAAAATTCTGAAGCCGATTGGCCCGTAAGTGCTTTTAGTTTTCTGTGAAGTTGCATCCGGCTAACACCCATTTCGCTTCCAAAGTCTTCAATGTTGAAATTAGAATTAGTAATGTTTGCGTCCAACACTTTTTGAAGGCGTTCCAGAAATTGCTCTTCAGCAGAAGAAATCGAAATATCCTTTGGCATTAAAACTACTTCTTGCGCAAAACGTTGTTGGAGTTTTCTTCGGTTTTCGATGAGGTTTTCTGCTGTCGCTTTCAGCAACTGACTATTAAAAGGTTTGGTTACATAGGCATCTGCGCCTATTCCCATCCCTTCTAGTTTAGAGGTAATCTGCGTTCTTGCAGTTAGTAAAACCACAGGAATGTGGGAGGTAAGTTGGTGTTCTTTTAAATGTTTGGTGAAAGTAAAGCCATCTTCTTCAGGCATCATCACATCACTAATAACAATGTCTGGTATATGTTCTATTGCCATTTCAAAACCTTCCTTTCCATTGGTTGCGGTATAAACGGAATAGGTATTTTCAAAAATGGAACGTACATATTCCCGAATGTCTTTATTGTCGTCCACAACTAAAATTACAGGCGCATCCTCGGGCAGGACAATTTCTTTTTCAATAAACTTTTCAATATAAGAATGCGTCTCCATACTTTTCTTTTCGGAGCTGTTGTGAAATATTTGGCTTTCTTCAAAAGCATTTTTATTTATAGGTAGTGTTACTGTAAATTCTGATGTGCCATTTTTTCCGCTTTTTACTGAAATATCGCCTTTGTGGATTTCAGTTAGATCTTTGGTCAATGCCAGGCCTATACCAGTTCCCGGGTTTTTGGTGTCGGTTTGGTAAAATCGGAAGAAGATTTTTTGTTGTTGATCTAAAGAAATATAATTTCCGGAATTACTTACTGAAATTTCAAATTTTTCGCCCTGTCTTTTTCCTTTCAGTTTTATAAAACCACTTTCAGGCGTGTATTTTATGGCGTTGCCCATTAGGTTATAAATTATATTTTCCAAAACATCTTGGTCAAACCAATCTTCTTTTTTGTCTTTTCCAACTTCAATACTAAAAGCTATGTTCTTTTCATCACAGCTAAAGGCAAAAGCTTCTGCTTGAGCAATTATAAACTTAGGCATGTTGGCTTGCTGAATATTCAGCTTCAAGTTTCCGCTTTCCAGCCTGGCCAAAGCCAAGAGTTGATCCACCAAATCTTTTAATCTTTGGGTATTCCTTAATGCTGATTTAAGGTTTTTACGTTCGGTTGGCGAAAGCTTGTCTGATGCTAGGTGGTCTTCAATAGGACCATTTATCAAAGTTAACGGAGTCCTGAATTCGTGTGAAATATTTGCGAAGAATGTAGATTTTGCAGTATCTAGCTCCCGCAGTTTCTTCGTAGTTTTCTGTCGGTTTCTAAACTGAAAAAATATAAAAATACTCGCAATAACAATGATTGTTATAATACCCCAAAGCAAATTGCGCTGGTTTTTCTTTTGCTGTTCCACCAAATCATTTTTTGTAGTTAACAGTGAAATTTCCTTATCGCGACTTTCGGTTTGGTAAATACCTTCTATTTCTTTTATTTTTTCAGCACTTTGAGCTTGTTGGATGGAATCTTTTATTTTTGTAGCAATCTGTAAGTTGGTGAATGCAATTTTATAATTTCCTTGCAGGGCGTTGGCTTCCGAAAGCAGGAAATATGCTTTTTGGTTTAGGGCTCCATTTTTTACTTCGCGGTTATACTCCAGCGCACTTTGGAGGAAATTAATTGCTTGAGCTGCTTTTCCTCTTTGAATATTTAATTTACCAAGTTCAATGGCTGATTGTGCCGCTTCAAGAATATAATCGTTTTCTTTTTGAAAATTCAATGAATTCTGAAAATAGCTTTCTGCTTTTTCAAGATTTCCTTTTTCAAAATTTACAAGTCCTAAATAATTATTTATCTCAGCAACAGTGCGTCCATCCTCAATTTGTTGAAAGAAAGAGAGTGTTTTTGTCAAAAGAGTGTCTGCTTTTTCAAGTTGCCCTTTGTGATAGTATACTTGTCCCAAAAAAACATTTGTAGTGTTGAAATAAAAAGTTCCAGCACCCGGAATTTTTTCGAATTCTTTGTTCGCTTTTAAGTAATATGCTTCTGCGGAATCATATTCTTTTAGTTCTAAATAAATATTGCCCAAACTTTGATAGGCCGCAGCAATAATATCTTCCCGAAGTGGTTCCTTTTTTTGGATGGAATCTACAACTAGAAGATGCGAAATGGCTTCTTTCATTTTGTTTTGACGGGAAAAGGCTATAGCCAAAGCGTTTTGTGTGTCTGCCAAAACTATGTTTCCCGTATCTTCAAAATTCGTTGTATAGTCAAGCCCTTTATTGCAGGCTTCGATAGACTTATCAATTTCGCCAATTAAATAATAGGTTCTGCAAAGGCCGTTGTAGCCTAATGCCAACCCACGATAATAGTTGGTTTTGGTAGATTTGGTTATCATCTTTTTGAAGTAAAGCAGCGCAGAATCTGGTTTTTGAACTCTCCTGAAATATTGCGCATATAGATAATCTGCATCTGCCAAACTGTTGGCATAATTTCCCTTAGCGCTAAAAGCTTCAAGCTTTTTGATAACTACAAAAGCACTATCTGGAAACGCATTGATGGTTTGGGTAATTTTTAATCGATAGTTGGAAAGTATAACCGAATCTTTGTCTACAGGTATCTTTGACTGTAGGTCATTTTGGCCAAAAGCTATTAAAGCCATTAGGAAAAGGAGTATAGAGAGGAGCGCTCTCATGGTTTTTTTAAAAAGTTGGTTTGCGTTTTAAAGTTAATTAAAATACTTTAACTCCCGACTTTTTAACTCGTAAGCCTTTAGTTTTTAATTGCTTGAATACAGAATTAAGCTATTGGCATCTCCTTTGGTTGCTATCATTAAATTGTTTTTACCACTTCCGCTGTCAATAAATGCCGCAGCAGTTCCGTAAACTGGGAAACCATTTAAAAGTTTTCCGTTTTGGTCAAAAACGTATACTTTTTTCTCCTGCGTTTCGGTTATGGTTACGAATGTATTTCTATGTACATTGAAGAGGCGTGGGTTTGTATAGACGCCCAACGGCAATTCAGCCAATTTACCGTTGATGCGAAGCAGGTTGTCATCAAGCGTTACTTTAACAGTGCCATTTATTGCAAACCAATAGTTTCTACCAACATCCAACTTTTGAGAAGAAATTTTTCCGTTTTGCGAAATTCGTTCCTTGGTGTTTTCTTTTGTTATTACAACAAAAGTATTGTCTTCCTCAGCAATTGGAATTTCAGTAAAATTAAAGTTTTTTGAAACCGAAACACGCGGTTTTCCAACGCGGCTTAAGATATTTAGTTTTCCACTTTCTTCCGCAATTGCTATATAGTCTTTATTGCCCATTCTAATGTGGACGGGAGATTGCGCGATGTTGCTTTTCGCTTTGTTAAAACCGAAGCCTTTTACCGTTTTTCCAGTTTTATCATACATTAGCACTTCTTTGCCCTGTACAATTACGAAACGATAATTACCATTGTTGTCATAGTCAAAAACAGAAAGAGGCTGCGTAACGTTATCTTTAAATTTTACGGGAAATCCTTTTGCATCCTTCCCGTTTCTGTCAAAAATATAGAACGCGTCTTTTGTGGCAAACGCCAAGTGTTTGTTACCCGATATGGTTACAGTTTCAATTGCTCCTAAAATGGGGGAACCAAGATTTTTGGACCAAAGTATTTTTCCGCTTTCAGAAATAAAATAAAGTTTATTGGCAATATCCTGGACTACCACATTGCTGCCATTATTTTGGTTGCTGAAAATCTGCGGACTACCCAATACCGCGTTTTCTAGTTTTAAATTGAATTTTTCCGAAACGCTTCCTGATATACTTTTCGCAGCCGCTCCAGCTTCTTTGCAGCTTAGCGTTACATGTGCAAAATTTCGGTCAAAGCTAAATTGGAGCGCTGCCAGCGGAAATTCATCAAAAGAAATATCTTTAATATTTTCGCTGCTTTTCGCATTAAAAAAACCTGAAACCGCTTCAGAAAATTCACCTTTCATTTTGAAAATTAAAAGTGAAGAACTCGTGCTTAAATCTGTTGCCGTATTTTGAAAATAGGAAGTGTTCTTTAGTGTGTTGTTGTTTTGAAAATCACTGATTATTTGCTGCGCGGTGATTTCACTTTCCGTGAAAACAAAGAAATTTTCCATTTGAAAAACATAGTTTGCCTTTTTAGAATTTATAAAAGGCGAAAACGTTTTTTGAAACAATTCCGGCTCGCTGAAACTGCTTATTTCGATTTCCCGAAATTCACTTTTTGCAGAAACATAACGCGCCAAAGCATCACTCGTTAAAGTGGCATCGATGCTTTTTATAAAAATCGCCGTTTCGGTTTTAAACTGAATTGTTCCTGCTTCACTAACAGAGCCAAAAATTCCGGTAGTTTGTACAACATCTTTCTCGCCACGGAAATTCCGAAGATTTTTTTGAAATTTTTCGGCATCGTTAAACGTAAAACTCAGCGCACCTAAAGCATCTGTTGGCACCAAAGCGGATGCATCATTTTGTTGCGGTATTTGATCTTCAAAAACATTCAGCAATTGCGGAATACTATCTGTTGCTAGCGTGATTCCCGTTGCAGTAAAGGATTCTGGCGTGATTGCAACATCTAATGCGCTCCACGAAGTGAATGCTACTTTTGTGGAATCGTTGAGCGCAATTTTATTTCCGCGGATTAAAGCAGTGAATTTATTGGAAGACGGCAGATTGAAAACTTTTTTAAACGTGTCTTCACGCTCGGTTTTTCCTTTTAAAATGTCTAGTAAAATTTGCTGCGAAGAAGTAACAACAAACACACTGTCTATAATTGCTGAATAAGCTATTTGTTTGTCAGTCGTGATTCTTTGAAACGATTGCTCGTCCAATTTCAAGGTTTCGATAGTCTTGTTTTTAAGGGAATCTGGCTGAAAAAGATTCTTCGTCTGTTTCGAAATAAACGTATATGCAGAAACGGAATCATTCACTTTGTTTATACAGAAAAGGCTCTGGGTGGTGGGATGCAGGTTTTTTAACAGCTCTGCATTTTCTGAAAAAAATAAATAAGGAACTGTTTTTTCAAATTTTGAAAGCAGTGAATTGTTTTCAATATCTGCCTGCAAGTTTTCAAAATCTGAGATTTTAAAAACCACAGAAGTATTCTCTGGAACAAAATCCATTAAAGTCCCTGTTTTTGAAGGTGTTTTGTCACAGCTTCCAAAAATTCCCAAAAGCATTGGAATGAAAAGTAAAAACGCTATTGATTTGCCCAAATATTTTCCCATAATACAAAAATAGTAATGAATAGTGATGGTTGAGTGTATAATTGAATTAGTTTATTGACGGGTTTTCAACAGCCCCCTCCGCCTTGGGCACCTCCCCCTGAAAAAGGAGGAGGAGCTATTTTAGAGTTTCAATCCTAGCTGATCCGGTAAAAGTTTAAAACTTTTCCTATGAAAAATATTGCTACCGTGGTTGCGTATGGCTTCACGATGCTCTTTTGTTGGGTAGCCTTTATTTTGTTTCCAGTTGTATTGCGGATATTTTTCATGGAGGGCAGTCATATATTCGTCCCGATACGTTTTGGCCAAAATTGAAGCTGCGGCAATATGCAAAAATTTTCCATCACCTTTTACTACACATTCAAAAGGAGTTTTCCCGAAAGGCTTAAAACGGTTACCGTCAATGGCAATAAACTCGGGAGCGTGGGACAGGCCTTCTATGCAGCGGTGCATGCCTAAAATAGAGGCATTGAGGATATTTATTTTATCTATTTCGTCCATCATTACGTGAACAACTTTAAAACAAATGGCTTCCCGCTCAATAATTTCTTTCAACTGCAATCGTTTTTTTTCTGAAAGCTGTTTGCTGTCCGTCAAAAAAGGATGCTGAAAATTATCTGGAAGTATAACTGCTGCGGCGGTGACGGGCCCGGCTAAACAGCCACGGCCAGCTTCGTCTGTGCCACATTCCAATAAATGGGGATTGATTTTAAGTTTCAACATAGAAAATTAAAAATAAGTATTTCCGTTTAAAAATTTACCTTTGCGATGAAAGTTTACAACAGATGAAAAAAACACTTTTGCTATTTCTTTTTATATGTGCCTCGGCAACTGTGTTTTCACAAAATCCCACAGAAAAAAAGGTAAAACCTCCAATCGATTATTACAAAATAATTTCTGCAAGCCGGGACACTACCTTCGTTGATACAACACTTTCAATTAAAAAAAAGTATAAATTCAACTATTTAAGAAGGGACAATTTTGAACTCCTCCAATTTTCAAATGTTGGGCAGACCTATAATTCGTTGGCGTATTCCTTTGATAGATTGAATTTAATGCCGCTTTTTGTTGCGCAGTCGCATCACTTCAATTACAAGGAAATTGAAGATGTAAATTATTTCAACGTGCCTACGCCTTTAACAGAGCTTTATTTTAAAACTGCATATGAGCAAGGGCAGCAATTAGATGCTTTTTTCACGATAAATACTTCGCCCCAATTCAACTTTTCGATTGGTTATAAAGGCGTTCGTTCCCTCGGGAAATACCAACACATTTTAACAAGTACGGGAAATTTTTTATTCACTTCAAATTATCATACCAAAAACCAACGCTATAAAGTCCGTTTTCATGTGGCTGCACAGGATATTATGAATGAGGAAAATGGAGGTTTAACGGACAATTCCTTGGCGCTTTTTATAAATAATGATCCCGAATTCAGTGATCGCGGAAGGTTGGATGTGAAATTTGAAAATGCCGATAATAAGCTGGAAGGGCTTCGGTTTTATGGAGACCACACGTATGAACTTATTTCACAGCGTGACAGTTTGAGCCATACAGTATTAACACTGGGGAATATTTTAAGTTATGAAGAAAAATCTTTTAAATATGGGCAGGATGCACCATTTGCAGGATTTGGATCTTCCTATGAGACCGCAGATTTGTTTACTGGCACTTATCTTGAGGATTTCAATGCCAAGGGATATGTAGATTTTGACAATTCTGTTTTGGGAAAAATTACTGCATGGGCAGGCTATACGGATTTTAACTACGGTTATAATTCTGTTTTAATACTTGATGAAGAGCGAATACCCAATAGAATTAAAGGAAACCTCATTGAAGCCGGAGCGGCTTATGAAAAAGAATATCGCGGTTTTAAACTAAGCGGAAAGGGAGCCATAAATGTAGCGGGAGATTTTGACGGAAATTATATTCAAGGTGCCGCATCCTATGATTTGAATGAAGATTATAATGCGAAAGCTTCCCTAACAATCCATTCGGTAGCGCCTAATTTCAACTTTTTGTTGTACCAAAGCGATTACAAAAACTACAATTGGAAAACCGAGCTGAACAACGTAAAAACCCAGGAACTGAAATTTGAAATCAACACCAAAAAATTTGGGAATGCTTCTGTAAGCTATACCGGGATTGATGATTATGCTTACTTCGGAATAAAAGCCAATGATAGCACCCCTTCGCCTCTGCAAGCTTCCGAGCGCGTGGATTATTTAAAAATAAAGGCTGAAAAGGAATTTAAGTTTGGGAAATTTGGACTCGATAATACGGTAATGTATCAACAGGTGTTAAGTGGCGAAACGGTTTTTAATGTGCCGCAAATAATTACAAGAAACTCACTTTATTACGAAGACAATTGGTTTAAACGTGCGCTTTTTATGCAAACAGGTGTCACTTTTAAATATTTCACCCAATATAATATGAATGCTTATGATCCGGTTCTTGCCGAGTTTTACGTTCAGAATGATCAGGAATTAGGCGGTTTTCCGTTGGTAGATATTTTCTTTAATGCGAAAATACGGCAGACTCGTATTTTCTTTGTGTATGAAAACTTCACTTCCCTCTTTGGCGGAAAGAACGAATATTTTGCGGCGCCTGGCCAACCGTATCGCGATAATGTGTTGCGGTTTGGATTGGTTTGGAATTTCTTCCTATAAAAAACCCGCCACTTTGGACGGGTTTATTTATCTATTATATTTTCAATAATTGCTCCACCCAGCATTCGGGAAGGCATTCAAATATTAATCTCTCAAAAGGCCTCTAGAAATTACAATTTTCTGTATTTCTGAAGTACCTTCATAAATCTGAGTAATTTTTGCGTCACGCATCAAACGTTCTACGTGATATTCTTTTACGTATCCATTTCCACCGTGAACTTGAACTGCTTCTATAGAAACATCCATTGCCACTTGGCTGGCATATAATTTTGCCATTGCACCGCTCATATCATAGTCATTACCTTGGTCTTTATCCCAAGCAGCTTTATAAACCAGGTTTCGTGCAGCTTCGATGCTTGTGTGCATATCGGCAAGTTTAAAGGCGATAGCTTGGTGGTTACATATTTCGGTTCCGAAAGCTTTTCGTACTTTGGAATATTCTCGTGCCATATCATAAGCTCCTGCCGCAATTCCCAATGCTTGTGCAGCAATACCAATGCGTCCGCCGGCAAGTGTTTTCATTGCAAAAGAAAATCCAAAACCGTCTTCTCCAATTCTGTTTTCCTTTGGAACTCTTACGTCGTTAAAGATTAACGAATGGGTGTCGCTTCCGCGGATTCCGAGTTTGTCTTCTTTTGGGCCGATTTCAAAACCTTCCCAGCCTTTTTCAACGATAAAAGCGTTGATACCTTTATGTTTTTTTTCTTTATGGGTTTGTGCGATAACCAAATAATAATCTGCAGAACCACCGTTGGTAATCCAGTTTTTGGTTCCGTTCAAAATATAATGATCGCCATCTTCAATTGCTGTGGTTTTTTGAGAAGTAGCATCGCTACCAGCTTCTGGTTCACTTAGGCAGAAAGCTCCAAGTTTTTCACCGGTAGTAAGCTTGGTAAGATATTTTTGTTTTTGTTCCTCTGAACCGTATTTTTCAAGTCCGTAACAAACAAGCGAATTGTTCACAGAAACGATCACAGAGCAGGAAGCGTCAATCTTGCTCAATTCTTCCATTACCAAAACATAGCTCTGGGTGTCCATTCCGCCACCGCCGTATTTAGGGTCTACCATCATCCCCAAAAAGCCGAGCTCGCCCATTTTTTTGACTTGTTCGGTCGGAAATTTTTGAAGGTTATCCCTTTCAATTACGCCCGGAAGTAATTCGGTACGTGCAAAATCGCGAGCAGCGTCGCGGATCATTAACTGTTCTTCTGATAGACTGAAGTCCATAAGCTATATTTTAAAAAAATTGATTTTAAGATTTGCAAATGTACTTTAAAAATAGAGCAAAAGCCAAATTCCAATTTCCAAATAACAAAAAAGTAAAATTTGAAATTTGTGTGAATAAAATTAAAACTTTGAAGAAGGCTACGAAGATGTTTTATTTACTTTTATAATATGGATAAAACCAATTATCATATTATTGGCGTAATGAGCGGAACTTCGCTGGACGGGATTGATTTGGCGGAAGTCACTTTTAATTATTCTGAAAAAAAATGGAGTTTTCAAATTCTCGCTGCCGAAACTATTCCATATTCCTCATTTTGGAAAAAAGAACTGCGGAAAGCTATCCACTATTCCCAAGAAAAATTAGAGCGGATAGATTTTAAATACACTGAAAAACTTTCCGAAGAAATTTCTAAATTTATCAAAAAGCACAATATTCTTGAAATTGACGCAGTCTGTAGTCACGGTCATACTATCTTGCACCGTCCCGATAAAGGGTTGACCTATCAAATAGGAAATTTACCGCGTATTTCAAAAATGCTCGAACAAACGGTGGTTTGTGATTTTAGAGTGCAAGATGTAGAATTTGGAGGGCAAGGCGCACCCCTTGTGCCAATTGGTGATCGCTTGCTTTTTTCAGAATATGATTATTGTTTGAATTTGGGTGGTTTCGCGAATTGCTCCTTTGAAAAAAATGGCGAACGGATCGCATATGATATTTGTCCGGTAAACATCGTTTTAAATAAATATGCCGAAAAGCTTGGGCAAGATTTTGACGAAGGCGGCAAATTAGCAGCTTCGGGAAATGTGAATAACCACTTGCTTCAAAAATTAAATTTACTTTCTTTTTATGCAGAAAAACCTCCAAAATCTTTGGGATTGGAATGGGTTCAGTCAACTATTTTTCCACTTTTGGAGGCGTCTAAAATTTCTTCCGAAGACATTTTAAGAACATTTACGGAGCACATTGCTGTACAATTAGCCAATCAGTTTTCTAAAAATACTTTGGTTTACATAACCGGCGGCGGGGTCTATAATTCTTTTCTGATTGAAAGACTTAAGGATCTTGCCTCGGTTGAGATTATTATTCCTTCTCCAGAAATTATAGAATACAAAGAAGCGTTGATTTTTGGGCTTCTAGGTGTTTTGAAACTACGCGGAGAAGTTAACTGTTTGGCGAGTGTTACCGGAGCTTCGAAAGATCATTCTTCGGGAAAAATCTTCTTTGCATAAATTTTACCTAAAATAAATACAAACCCTAACAAGTTTTTTATATTTGTCATCACTATCCGAAGCCTTAGCGAAGGACAGCCATTTCACTCTGAAGCTATAGCGAAAGAGTTATATAATCTTACCTGAATGAAGGAATTACTTAAAAAGTACGAAGACAAAGAACCTGAAATTGTTTTTCATTGGAATGACCCCGAAACTGAAGCCGAAGGCTGGACAGTCATTAATTCATTACGAGGTGGTGCTGCCGGCGGCGGAACCCGTATGCGTAAAGGACTTGATATGAATGAAGTTCTTTCTTTGGCCAAAACAATGGAAGTGAAATTTACAGTTTCTGGTCCGGCTATTGGCGGCGCAAAATCTGGAATCAATTTTGATCCGGCAGATCCTGGAAAAAAAGGAGTTTTAGAACGTTGGTACAAGGCTGTTTCCCCATTGCTGAAAGCATATTACGGTACTGGAGGCGATTTGAATGTAGATGAGATACATGAAGTAATTCCAATCACTGAACAAAGTGGTGTTTGGCATCCGCAGGAAGGGGTTTTTAATGGCCATTTTTCGCCTACGGAAGCTGACAAAATCAACCGTATTGGGCAATTGCGCCAAGGCGTAATAAAGGTGCTGGAGAACGTAAATTTTTCGCCAGATGTATCCCGAAAATACACAGTGGCCGATATGATTACGGGCTACGGAGTTGCTGAGGCTGTTCGTCATTATTATGATATTTATGGCGGAAGCGTACAAGGAAAACGTGCTATAGTTCAAGGTTTTGGAAATGTTGGTGCAGCTGCTGCATACTATCTTTCGCAAATGGGAGCTAAAATAGTCGGGATTATTGACCGCGATGGGGGAATAATTAATAAGGATGGTTTTTCTTTTGAAGAAATAAAGCAACTCTTTCTTAACAAGAATGGTAACACTTTGGTGTCCGAGAATATGATTTCTTTTGAAGAAATAAATGATAAAATCTGGAAACTGGAAACTGAGATTTTTGCACCCTGTGCTGCTTCGCGATTGATAACAAAAGAGCAGATTTCACAAATGATTGAAACAGGGCTGGAAGTAATTAGTTGTGGAGCAAATGTTCCTTTTGCAGACAAAGAAATTTTCTTCGGATCTATTATGGAGTTTACCGATGAACGGGTAAGTTTAATACCCGATTTCATCAGTAACTGTGGTATGGCAAGAGTTTTCGCCTATTTTATGGAACGCAAAGTGCAAATGACGGATGAGGCAATTTTTAACGATACCTCTATTACTATTAAAAACGCTATCCAAAACACATTCGATAATAATAGCACCAAAACAAATATCAGCAAAACTGCTTTTGAAATTGCATTGAAGCAGTTATTATAATTCACAATAACCAACAGTATTATGGCATCAATAATAATTTTAATTTTCGTAATAGGATACCTTTCCATCACTTTGGAACACCCTTTAAAACTGGATAAAACTGTTCCGGCACTTATAATGGCCTCACTTATTTGGGCTGTTCTCGCCATAGGTTTTACCAGCGGATGGTTTGATGTTATAAATAGTGAAGAACAAGCTTTTAATTTTCTTTCCGGCGGAGAATCTGCGATGGAAGGTTTTGAGGGTACATTGCTTCACCATTTAGGAAAAACTGCAGAGATCCTTATTTTCCTTATAGGGGCAATGACGATTGTTGAAATTATTGACCTTCACCGTGGCTTTGAAATATTAAAAAGCGCAGTACGCACAAAAAGCAAAAGAAAACTACTTTGGATAATTGGTATTCTTGCTTTTTTCCTTTCAGCAATAATAGATAATCTTACCGCAACAATTGTATTGATTACACTTTTAAGAAAATTGATTCATAGAAGGGAAGATAGACTTTGGTATGCTGCATTGGTGGTTATTGCTGCTAACGCGGGTGGGGCATGGTCTCCAATTGGAGATGTTACCACAACAATGCTCTGGATTGCAAAACTTGTATCTGCCGGTGGCTTGATAGAATTCGTGGTCTTACCCGCTATTGTTTGTTTTGTAGTGCCATTCGCTATTGCTAGTTATATGCCTGCTTTTCGAGGTACTATTGATGTAGATGCACGTGAAGACAAAGCAGAAGAAGCTCTTTTAAGCAGCAAAACCATGTTGTTCTTAGGTCTGGGAATGATAGTTTCTGTACCCGTGTTTAAAACATTAACACATTTACCTCCTTATATGGGGATGATGCTTGCGCTAGGTGTAGTTTGGCTTGTTTCAGAATACATTCACCCGGAAGAGGATTTCAGTAAAGAAAGAAGGCATTTGTATTCTGCACATAAAGCACTTTCTCGGATTGAAATTTCCAGTATCCTTTTCTTCCTTGGAATATTGATGGCGGTTGCAGGGCTTGAAAGCCTTGTTTACGGAGTTGTAAATGGAGAAGAGGTTGGAACACTTCGTTATGTGGCAGAAGTGTTACAACAAGCCATACCGAATCAAGATATTGTTATTTTGTTATTGGGTGTACTTTCTGCAATTATTGACAACGTGCCGCTGGTTGCAGCTTCAATGGGAATGTATGACATGCCAATGGATTCCGTGCTTTGGCACTTTATTGCATACTCAGCCGGAACAGGTGGAAGTATGTTGATTATTGGTTCTGCTGCAGGAGTTGCCGCTATGGGAATGGAGCGTATAGACTTTATATGGTATCTCAAGAAAATATCCTGGCTTGCCTTTATTGGCTTCATTGCTGGAGCAGGAGTATTCCTTTTATTTGAAAGAGTCTTATTTCACCATACCTAACAATTTCTGAAATCTAATTTCGTTATCCACTAAAACAAAACCTTTTTTATGCTAAACTCCTTTATTCAAGAAGGTGCTGATGTTGCCCAAGATCTTGAGCCAGTTGCACAAGAGAAAACCCTATCCATAATGGATCTATTATTAACGGGAGGTATCGCCGGGCAAATAATTATCGCAGTGCTTTTTGTGCTTCTTTTCGTAGCAGTTTATATTTATTTTGAAAGACTTTTCGCAATTAAAGCGGCGTCAAAAATGGACGGTAATTTTATGAATCAAATCCGTGATCATGTTGCCAAGGGAAATATTCAAGCTGCAAAAATGCTTTGCGCCCAAAATAATACCCCAGTTTCACATTTAACTGAAAAAGGAATTTCCAGAATTGGAAGTCCTTTGGAAGACATAAATACAGCAATCGAAAACGCGGGGCGACTTGAAGTTTACAAACTAGAAAAAAATGTGAGTGTTTTGGCCACCATTGCCGGGGCTGCACCAATGATTGGTTTCTTAGGGACTGTAATCGGGATGGTTTTGGCGTTTCACGAACTAGCTACAAGTAGTGGTCAAGCCGAAATGGGGAGCCTTGCTGAAGGTATTTATACAGCAATGACTACTACCGTGGCAGGATTGATAGTTGGTATTATTGCTTATATGGGTTACAATCATCTGGTCGTTAAAACAGATAAAGTAGTCCATCAAATGGAAGCTACTGCTGTTGATTTCCTTGATATTTTAAATGAGCCAGTTTAATGAATTTAAGAGGAAGAAATAAAGTAAGTGCTGAGTTTAGCATGAGTTCCATGACAGACATTGTGTTTCTGTTATTGGTATTCTTTTTGCTTACTTCGCCTGCAATAACGCCAGATGCCTTAGATTTAATTCTTCCAAAGGCAAAAGGAAAAACTTCAAACGTACAGAAAGCGTCCGTTAGCATTACAAAAGACGGTGCTTATTATGTGGACAAAGAACGGGTAAGTGAATACAGCATTGAAAGTGAGCTGAAAAAAACGCTCGCCGGACAGGATGAACCTACCATAATTCTTCGCGCAGAGGAAGGCGTGCCAATAGAAGATGCAGTATTCGTTATGGATATTGCAAATAGAAACAACTTCAAAGTTGTACTTGCCGTACGGCCAAATTAGGCCATTACTTCCATAAGATATTTTTTGAAAAAGTAAAGTTAACTACTGACCATGAAGATGCTCGATACAGAACATAAAAGAAAAAGTATGGCCATCACGGTAATCGTGCATGTTATCATTCTTATTTTATTGTTTTATGTGGGAATGAAATATCTGGACCCACCTTTGGAGCAGGGCATAGCTATTAATTTTGGTACTACCGAAACTGGCAGTGGAAACATTCAACCTGTCGAAAAAATACAATCCGCACCGCAAAAAACTATTCCCGAACCAGTTTCACAACCCAAAGCTGAAATTAAGGAAGAAGTAGTTACGCAGGACAATGAAGAAGCGCCTGTAATCAAAAAAGAAAAACCTAAAAAGGAACAAACAGAAACTCCCGTAAAAGAACAGCCTAAGAAAGAAGTAAAAAAGCCAGACCCAAAACCTGATAAATCTACAACAGATGCGCTTTCCAGCATTTTGAACGGTCCAAAAAGTGATGGTACCGCAAAAGGGGGGGAAGGAAATGACAACAAGCCAGGCGATAAGGGAAGTCCTGATGGCGATCCAAATGCTAGCAGCTATTATGGAACTGGGAAAGGATTGGATGGTGACGGTAACTATTTACTCGGCGGAAGAAAAGCACTGAACAAAGAAAAGTTCGTGCAGGATTGCAACGAAGCCGGAACTGTGGTAGTAAGTATAGAAGTGGATAGAAATGGAAAAGTAATTAGTGCAACGCCTGGAGTGCGTGGAACTACAAATAATTCCCGATGCCTTACCGAGCCCGCAAGACGAGCTGCTTTGGCCACAAAATTTAATTCAGACGATAATGCTCCTGCTAAGCAGATTGGAAAAATTATATACAAATTCAGTCTTTCTGAATAGCCATTCCTGATAATAAATCCGTAATTTTTTTTAGTATCTTTAAACTTCAAAAAAAGGTGCTATGCTTCGTATTTCTACTATACTCTTTATTGTAATCTGTTTTGTGGGATGTAAAAATTCTTCTGAAAAATCCATTTCAAAGATTCCCGAAAAAGAAAAAAACGAAAAATACCCTTTTGATCTACTATTTATGCAGCGCGCTTATCCTAGTGGCGAAATAAATACTTCTGCCTATTCCGAAGCAATTCAATGGAAAAGACAAGCGGTAAATAGAAGCATGGCCAATGAAATATGGCAGTTCAGCGGACCGCTAAATGTTGGCGGACGGATTACCGATATTGAAATCCCTACAACCCAGCCGGATGTTTACTATGTGGGTGCAGCATCTGGAGGAATTTTTAAAACCGTAAATGGCGGAGATGATTGGACGCCAATTTTTGACGAACAGCAAATGCTCTCCATTGGCGATATTGAAATTTCCAAAAACAACAACAATTTAATTTATGTAGGTACAGGTGAAGTCAATGCTGGCGGAGGCTCTTTGGTTTACGATGGCGATGGAATATACAAAAGCACTGACGGCGGAGCTACTTGGCAATCTAAAGGTTTGCCAGATATTGGCAGTGTTGGCAAAATTGTTTTGGATCCAAATAACGATAACACAGCCTTTGTGGGTGCAATGGGGCCATTGTTCAGAAATAGCACTAATCGTGGAGTTTATAAAACTACAAACGGCGGCGATAGTTGGCAGCAGGTTTTAGCCGTGAGCGATTCCACGGGAGTTGTAGATATGGCTATAAACCCTACAAACGGAAATATTGTTTATGCAGCTAGTTGGGAACGAATTCGAAGACCAAACCGAAGACAATACGGCGGTATTACTTCTGGAATTTATAGAACAACGGATGGAGGTTCCAATTGGAATGAGCTCACTAATGGTTTACCCAGCATCGCTTCTCAAAAAGGGCGAATTAGTATAGATATTTCGCAATCAAACCCAAATGTGCTTTATGCGCGTTACGCAGATGCCTTGGGCAATATTCAAGGAGTTTACAAAACCAACAATGGTGGGGATTCATGGACCGCTGTGAATTCAAGTCAATTGACGGATGTTGGATTTCATTGGTGGTTCGGTGGAATTTTTATTGATCCAACCGATGAAAATGTGCTTTACAATGTAGATTTTGAAGTACAGAAATCTACTAATGGCGGTAACAGTTGGAGCAGTGTTTTCACAAGCGCACATGTGGACCAGCACGCAATGGCTTTTAACGCATCCGTTTCTGGCGAAGTATTGTTAGGAAATGATGGCGGTCTTTATTACAGTACCAACGGAGGTGCTTCTGCAGTAAAAGATTTAAAACTGCCTATTACGCAATTCAACAGAATGTATGTTGATGCACAGGACGAAAACAAAATTTACGGAGGCGCACAAGATAATAGCACGAGCCGAACCCAAACAGGAGGGCTTAGTGATTGGAATATTATTTATGGTGGTGACGGTTTTCAGCCTTTGGTGGACCCTACAAACACAAATGTTATTTACGCACTTTATCAGTACGGTTCTTTAGGAAAATCAACTAATAACGGCGCAACCTTCTTCAATGCTACAAATGGAATATCCAGTGGCGATAGGAATAATTGGGATACCCAGATAATTTTTGATCCCAATAATTCACAAATACTTTATTTCGGTACAAATAAACTTTATAAAACAACAAACGCTGCTGGCAATTGGAGCGCCATCAGCCCCGATTTAACAAATGGACCCCATACAGGAAATCTCACTTTCGGAACCATCACAACTATTAGCGTTTCCAACTTTGATAGTGACGTTATTTACGTAGGAACTGATGACGGAAAAGCATGGATTACCCAAGATGGTGGCGCAAATTGGACAGATATTTCGGCAGGAGTTCCGAACCGATGGGTTACTAAGATTCTTTCTTCAAAAGCGAATCCGAATACAGTCTATTTAACGCTTTCCGGTTATCGCTTTGGGGAAGATATAGGGCACGTTTATAAAAGTATTGACTTCGGAAACAGCTGGGTTGATATTTCAACCAGCTTGCCAGATATTCCTGTAAACGACATTGAACAAGACAATTTTGGAAACTTGTTTATAGGAACGGATGTAGGGGTTTTGGCTTCAAAAAATGAAGGGGTCAACTGGAACGTTTTGGGAGAAAATATGCCGTCTGCAGTGGTTTCAGATTTGTTTATTCACGAGGGTTCAGAATTTTTATATGCTGCCACTTTTGGCCGTTCAACTTATAAAATTGATATTTCAGAAAACATTTTAAATTTTGATGAAAATTCTTTTGCTACCGAAGTGAAAGTATTTCCAAATCCCACTTCGGAAATGGTGACTGTTTCCCTTAAAAACTCTTTCGGAAAAACTTCTTTAATAGTCTATGATGCTATGGGAAGATCAGTAAAACAGTTCAATTTTGAAAATAAAAGGGAAATTCAATTTTCAGTTGAAAATTTTCAGCCCGGAATTTATTATTTAAAAATTTCCGACGGAAAAATGCAGACCACAAAAAAACTGATTATAAAATAAAACCGTTCAGCCATCAATTATTCCGAAACCATAGCCTGGCTTTTCGCCCAACTTCCAATGTATCAAAGGGTGGGGCAGTCTGCTTATAAAGCAGATTTGACTGCAACCATTAATCTCGCAAACTATTTAAATAATCCTGAAAAAAGCTTCAAGAGTATCCACGTTGCAGGCACCAATGGCAAGGGAAGTACAAGCCATATGCTGGCTTCAGTCTTTCAGGAAGCGGGCTATAAAACTGGATTATACACTTCGCCACATTTGAAAGATTTTCGTGAGCGGATAAAAATTAATGGCGAAATGATTCCGGAGCAATATGTTTCGGAATTTGTGAAAAACCACAAACTGTATTTCGAAAAAAATCAGTTGTCTTTCTTTGAAATGACTGTAGGTTTGGCGTTTGATTATTTCAGAAAAGAAAAAATAGATATCGCCATTGTTGAAGTGGGAATGGGCGGGAGGCTGGATAGCACAAATATTATAACGCCCGAAGTGTCCACAATTACAAATATTGGTTTGGACCACACCCAGTTTTTAGGAAATACTTTAGAAAAAGTTGCTGCTGAAAAAGCTGGGATTATCAAGGAAATGATACCTGTTGTTATTGGCGAAACGCTTTCGGAAACAAAAACAGTTTTTGAAAGAATTGCTATAGAAAAAAATGCGCCAATCACTTATGCTGAAACTTTAGCTACTTCAGATTATATTTCAGATTTAAAAGGAAGCTATCAGCAAAAAAACATTAAAACAGTTTTGGCAACATTGCACGTTTTGCAAGCAAAAGGGTGGAATATTTCAGAAGAAAATATAGTAAACGGTTTGTTGAATACTATAAGAAATACTGGATTGATGGGACGTTGGCAAGTTTTAAGCGAAACTCCAAAAGTGATATCCGATACGGGCCATAATAAAGAAGGATTGAAGTTGGTAATGGAACAACTTGCATTGGAGACCTATAATAATTTACATATTGTTTTGGGCGTGGTTATGGACAAAGATTTAGCGTCTGTATTACCTTTGTTTCCAAAGGATGCGACATATTATTTTTGTAAACCCAACATCCCACGCGGTTTAGACGCCTCTTTGTTGCTCTCACAAGCAAGGGGTTTCGGATTAGTTGGAGAGGAATATATTTCTGTACAAAGGGCGTATTTAGCGGCTTTAGCAGCAGCTTCTACCGCCGATGTGGTATTTGTTGGAGGAAGTACTTTTGTGGTCGCAGAAGTTTTGTGATTTTTTTCAAATAAATCTTTGCTGAAAATAAAAAGTAACTTATATTTGCAACCTCAAAACAATGAGGGCGATTAGCTCAGCTGGTTCAGAGCACCTCGTTTACACCGAGGGGGTCGGGGGTTCGAACCCCTCATCGCCCACCAGATTTTAAAAAACCGAAGTGAAAGCTTCGGTTTTTTTTATTGTATTTTTTTCCATTCTATATTCCAAGGAATAAGTTTAACTTTGACTTCTTCATCACTTAAAACCAAAGCAAAGTTGAATCCATTTTTTAAAAATATAATAGTAAATGTTGTAAAGAACCGGCAAAAAAATCGCAAGCCATCGCCGCTTGCTGAGCCTTTTGATAAACGTGTGAAAAATCTTGAAGTTGAGGTTTCACATGAAATTGGCGATTTTTTCTACTTGCTTTTGGGAGTGGTTTCTGCTTCTTTCGGTTTAAGAGGATTTTTGATGCCAAGTAGTTTTATTGATGGCGGTGTTACGGGAATTTCGTTAATGGTTAATGAACTGGCCGGTATTTCCTTTCCGCTTTTACTGGTGTGTTTCAACCTTCCCTTTTTAGCATTAGCTTATTTTTCTGTTGGAAAAAGATTTGCGATTAAAAGCGTTTTGGGTATTTTTCTTTTGGCAATAGCAGTAGCACTAATACCTTATCCGTCCATAACTGATGACAAAATTTTAGTAGCTGCTTTTGGAGGGTTTTTCTTAGGATTGGGAATTGGATTGGCCATACGTGGTGGAGCCATTATTGACGGAACAGAAGTTTTGGCCATATTTATTAGTAGGAAAACGAGCCTAACAGTGGGGAATGTAATTATGATATTTAATGTAATTATATTTATAACGGCAGCGTATTTTCTTTCTACGGAAATAGCCCTTTATGCAATTCTCACATATTTCGCAGCTTCTAAAACAGTAGATTTTGTGATAGATGGTATTGAGGAATTTATGGGAATTACTATTATTTCAGAAGAAAATGAAAAAATTCGTTTGGCAATCATAGAAAAAATGGGTCGCGGTTGTACTATTTTTAAAGCTGAAAACGGATTTTCAAAGAATGGCGAAACTAGAAGACCAGTGGATGTTGTTTATACGGTAATAACCCGTTTGGAAATGAGCAAACTCAAGACAGAAATTGATAAAATTGACAAACAAGCTTTTATAATAATGACTTCTGTGAAAGATGCGAAAGGTGGGATGATTAAAAAGAAACCAATCAAAAAATTTGACAAGTAACTTCCAGAGTATTATTTTTTCTGGATTTTGTATTTTCCATCCTTGAAATATTGGGCCATTAACTCAGTTGGTTTAGAGTGTCACGTCGACAACGTGGAAGTCGTTGGTTCGAATCCAACATGGCCCACAAATATTTTTTATAATAAGTTCAATATACGCTCCAAAGCCATTCCACGAGATGCCTTTATCAAGATTGTAGCTTTTGATGGAGAATAATTTTTAAGCGCTTCTTTTAAATCATCAAAAGTTTCAAATTGCTTTAAATGGGACGTTCTATTTGTTGTTTTGAAAAAATTCTTTCCTACTAAAAAGGCTTTTCCAAATGGATTTTCGGTTAAAAAATCAACAATGTTTTGATGCTCTTCATCAGAATCTTTCCCCAGTTCAAACATATCGCCTAGAAACATAATTTTAGTATCGCCTTTGGCTTGTTTAAAGTTTTCCAAAGCGGCGAGCATGCTTGTAGGGTTAGCGTTATAGGCATCCATCAAAATAGTGTTAGTGCCTTGGGTTATCAATTGTGAGCGATTATTTGATGGAATATACCCTTCAATTCCAGCCTTTATTTTTTCAGAAGAAATCTTAAAATAGGCCCCTATGGCGATTGCAGCAGAAAGATTTGCAAAATTGTAATCTCCCACTAAATTGCTCTGTATTTGGATGCCTTCAAATTCCACCAAAAGATGGTGTGAGCTATCTAATAATTTAATGTGTAAATCACTTTGCTGTGTTCCAAAAGTTATTCGTTCAATTCCCTCCGAATTATCCATTTGTTTCGGATCATTTGTATTTACAAAGATTTTTTTATTGTGTTTCTTCAGAAATTGATAAAGTTCGGTTTTGCCCTGAATAACACCTTCAATACTTCCAAAACCTTCTAAATGTGCCTTTCCGAAATTGGTAATATATCCATAATCTGGCTCTGTAATTTCGCTCAACATTTTAATCTCACCCAAGTGGTTAGCGCCCATTTCCACAATTCCCAGTTCTGTTTCCTTGCTCATGGTGAGTAAAGTCAATGGAACGCCAATATGGTTATTTAAATTACCCTGTGTGGCTATGGTTTTAAATTTTTGAGAAAGTACTGCATTTATAAGTTCTTTGGAAGTAGTTTTCCCGTTGCTTCCTGTTAGGGATATTATTGGAAGTCCTAAAAATTTTCTGTGAAAAGTTGCCAATTCTTGAAGCGTTAATAAAACATTTTTCACAAGAATAGTTTCACCAGAACTTTTATGAAAATCTTTTTCGTCAACAATTACCTTGAAGGCACCTTTGTCCAAAGCTTCCTGTGCAAACAAGTTTCCGTTGAAATTTTCGCCTTTCAAAGCAAAAAAGATACAGTTTTTGAATATTTTACGAGAGTCTGTACTAAAGCCGCTACTCTTTAAAAAAAGCTGATGGATAGATTTTGTATTCATAAAATAAATATACTAAAAAACCCTCCGAAGCTTAGTGCAAGGGAGGGTAGTTTTTTATAGATTTTTATCGTTTAATTTCTCGGGGTTTTTCCTTTTTTAGATTTTGAACCTACACGACTCATCGCGCATCTAAAGCCGATGTAATCAGTAGCCATATCTTGTGGAAAGTAACGTCTTTGAGCGGGATCTAACCAATAGTCACGATCTCTCCAAGAGCCTCCTTTGTATACACGAACTTCATTATCAACTAATGTGGTTCTACTTGAGGATTTGTCATATTCGCGATCAAGAGAGCCTGTGCTGTCAGCATATACATTTTGGACTGGTGAATTGTACATACGGTGTGAACCGTCGCCACTTTCAGTTTCATCGTCTGCAAAAGATTGATAATAGCGAGATGAACGTTTGTCACCATCTCTATAATCGCGGTTGTCGCTTTTTGAGAAGTTGGTTCGTAAATAAGTTTCGTTTTCGTCAACGGGCACCTGAAGTATCTCGCCTGGAAGGTTTCGTGCAATAATTTTTCCGTTGCTTAAGGTATCATAGATTATGGAATCCATAGTAACTAATTTTACTTTGCCATCTTCGCCAATAGCGTTTTTGGTGTAAACATTTCCGCGGTAATAATTGAAATCGTTAAAATCATCATCAACAATTGGGCGATAGACATCTGCTACCCATTCAGCCACGTTTCCAGCCATATCATATAAACCGAAATCATTTGGTTCGTATGATTTTACTTGTGCAGTAATATCGGCACCGTCATCACTCCATCCAGCAATTCCACCGTAATCACCATCACCTTGCTTAAAGTTGGCCATTTGGTCCCCACGAGATCTTCTTTTTCCAGAACGTGTATATTGACCTTCCCAAGGATATTTTTTCTTTCCTCTATAAACATTATAATTACGAAGACCAACTAATCCAAGTGCTGCGTATTCCCACTCAGTTTCGGTAGGAAGGCGATATGCAGGCAATAGCAACCCATCTTCGCGCCCTATGTATAAATTTGTACTGTCCTTGCTTCTTTTGGCAATGGATTCCGATTTCTTCCCGCCACGGGTAATGGAGTCATTACCGCCGTAAGTCATTGATGGAGCGTTTAAGTATGTTTCTGTATTGAAAGTTTCTCCTGCTTCAGCGTCATAACGTGCGTTACGGGATGTAATTCCATTTGTCTCCAAGACCATTTCGTTAACACGGTCTGTTCTCCAGTTGCTAAACTCAACAGCTTGGATCCAGCTAACACCTACCACTGGATATTCTGCATAGGCAGGGTGGCGAAGGTAGTTGTTGGTCATTACTTCATTAAAGCCCAAACGGTTTCTCCAAACAAGTGTATCTGGTACAGCACCTTCATATATTCTTCTGTAATTTTCATCAGATGGGGGAAATACTTTCTTTAACCAATCTAAATATTCAAGATACATAAGGTTGGTTACTTCGGTTTCATCCATATAGAATGACTGAACGTGTTGTTGGTTTGGGGAGTTGTTCCAATCGTGCATTGGGTCATCCTGAACCCTTCCCATGGTAAAAGTACCACCCTCAACAAACACCAGGCCTGGGCCTGTTTCTTGTTCTTTAGATTTTGGATTGTATTGAAAGCCACCTTCTTTGGCGTTCATCTTCCATCCAGTAGCTCTGGAACTGTCTTTGTAGTCTCTAGTTTTGTTGCAACCTACAAAAAGAGAGGCCGCTATTACAGTAATAAATAGCTTAAATGCTAGGTTTTTTCTTAACATCATAGATTCAAATATGATAAAATTGGGTTCGCAATATAGTAATTAACGACAAAAACACAATAATATTTTGTTATTATTGCGCTGGGGGTTTTGAAAGGTTTTACTACCAATCCCGAATGCAAACGTATTAGTTTTAAAATTATTATCCTAATACTGTATTATACAAAAAGTTTAAAAAGTTCCCTTATACTAAGTGTATATTTGGAGCGTTATTGGTACTAATGAGAAAAGCGATACTTCTTTTTATTTTAATTGTGATGCCTTTGTTGGGAAAGGCACAGTCAAAAAGTATAACCATAGATTGGGGAGATAGCGGTATATCCTCCAATAACTTTGGAGTTAAGAAACAAGCTGTTTTTTCAAAGGAAAAGGCGATTGAAGCACTGAAGCTTCAAATGAATAAAGAAGTTGTTAGTTACACCACTCAGTGGGATGATAGTGGTTTCTCCGATAAAAATTCCGTAGTGGTTTCAAACGTTCAATATGGTTCGATTTCTTCGGCTGAACTGAAAAAGATCAATCCTGATATAGTGCCGAGCAAACTAAAATATAACATTGGGAGTACAAAATCCAGAGATAGGCTTTTAACTATTTTTAATATTACGCCTATTATTAAAACCAATGGAAGTTACCTAAAAGTGATTTCATTTGATATTAATTATCAATACGGGCCACAAAGTCGCAATGCGCCTCCTGGAATTACAAATTCTGTACTTGCCAGCGGACAATGGTTTAAATTTAAGATTGACCAAACTGGAATTTATAAAATAGATAAATCTTTTTTGAACAATCTGGGCATGAATACCGATGGTATTAATCCTAGAAATCTAAAAGTATACGGTGATGGTGGAAAGACTTTACCATTGCTGAATGTTCAAAATAAATTTTTTGATCTTCCGGAAAATGCGATACAAGTAGTGGGGGAAGAGGATGGGAATTTTGACGGCGGCGATTATATATTGTTTTATGGTATAGGGACAGAGGGCTATGTTGATGAAAATGACTCTCACATAAATCCGTATAGCGACGAATCTTATTATTACATTACTGCCGATGGTGGTGCTGGAAAACGTGTTAGAGCCATGACAGAGCCAACAGGCGCTGTTGAATTTACAATCAATCAATTTGACGATTATAAGTTTCACGAGAAAGACGAGGAGAGCCCTACAAAAGTGGGTAGGGTGTGGTACGGAAACCGTTTTGATATTGAAAGTGAACAAAGTTATAGTTTCGAGTTTCCAAATATGGTCTCGGGAAAACCCATGGAGCTTGTTATTAAGGCTGGTGCGGCTTCAGAAAGTGGCACCTCTATGGCAGTATCAATAAATAGTACAAGCTTGGATCCTTTAGTTTTTTCTGCATTGGGTGATAGGTTGTTAAGCTTGGCGAGCTTAAGGGAAGAAATTCCAGCGAGTAGTGCGACCGTTACAGTAGACCTTGCCTATAATAATGCGGGAAACCCATCAAGTATAGCTTATTTGGACTACATTGGAATTTGGGCAGTTCGCCAATTGAGCGGTGTAGATGGACAGTTGTCTTTTAGGTTTAAAGATGCTGCTACCTTGGCTGGTGTTGGAGAGTATCAAATTAGCAATGCAAACCAATTTTCGCAAGTTTGGGATGTAACAGATTTTCAATTTATTACTTCAAAGCAAAATGAAGGGAATGCATCATCTTTTAGCTTTAAACAAACTCTTGGTGAAGTACGCGAATATGTAGCAGTAAACCCTAATAATTATTTTCTTCCTATAAAAATAGCAAAGTCTACTGTTCCCAATCAAAATTTAAAAGGAACCATATTTAATGATGAATCCGGAAATTTTAAAGATGTAGATTACATAATTATTACTGCTCCATTTTTGATTCAGCCAGCATTAAGATTGGCTACATATCATAAAAACTTAGAAGGACTGAATGTAAAAGTGGTAACTACCGATAAAATTTATGAGGAATTCAGTTCTGGCAAACAAGATATTAGTGCCATCCGAAATTTTATTCGGTACGTGTATTACAACGCTTCTTCAGAATCCAAAAAGATTAAATATGTTGGTATCATGGGAGATGCTTCCATTGATTATAAAAACCGGATTGCCAACAATAATAATATAGTGCCAACCTTTCAAACTGTTTCGGGAATCGATATCGCCCAATCTTTTATGTCTGATGATTTCTATGGAAATATGGATGAAAACGAGGGTACCATTGGTAGAGGCTCCGAGGATATGGACAGGCTAGATATTGCAATGGGAAGAATACTTGTAGATAATGTTTCTTTAGCCAACGCAATGGTTGATAAGATTATAAATTACACTTCAGAAACTTCCTATGGTAATTGGAGAACGAACTTTGTTCTTGTGTCTGATGATGTTGATGAGGCTGGTGAAGATATTTTAGAAACACGGCTCGATGCATTGGGAGACCGAATATCCCAAGAAAAGCCATATATAAACGTAAAGAAAATACATTCAGATGCCTATCAACAGGAAGCTTCCGCAGGAGGAAATAGATATCCGGAGGTTAATGAAGCTATTAAAAGTGCAATAGAGGTGGGCGCTATAGTTTTGGATTATTTTGGGCATGGAGGTGAAGATGGCATGGCTAAAGAATTTATTTATACAAAGGAAGCAGCACAAGAACTTAATAATAAAAATAATCTTCCGTGTATAATTACAGTTACCTGTGAGTTTACAAAATTTGATAATCCGTTGCGCATTACTGCTGGAGAACTAACCTATCAAAATAAAAATGGCGGTGCCATTTCTTTGGTAACAACTACCCGGGCTATCTTCATTAACACGGGAGTTAATTTTAATGACGCACTTGCAGGTGAACTTTTTGGTTATAATGTTGACGTTCCTAGTCCACCGGCTGAAGCCTTTAGGCGCGCAAAAGAAGATAATATAAATAGCCCTTTAAGACGTGTTGTATTTTATATTGGAGACCCAGCAATGCGTCTTGCATTTCCAAAAAAGAGTATTCGGCTAACTAAACTAAATGGTGTTCCAGTTGCCCAAGCTACAGATACACTTAAAGCTTTAAGCAAAATAAAACTTGAAGGCGAAGTAATTAATGAAGCTGGAATGCTAATGACAGATTATAATGGGGTGCTTGAGGCGAAGGTTTTTGACAAAAATGTAATGCGCCAAACACTGGATAATGATGGCGTTGGTTTCATTATGGATTTCATCACTTTGGGTGAAGGTCTCTTCAATGGCCAGGCGTCAGTTTCAAACGGTCTTTTTGAATTTGAGTTTGTTGTGCCGCGCGATATTCAAATCCCAGTGGGAAAGGGGAGAGTAAGTCTTTATTCTAAACGAGACAATGTGCTGGAAGATCAGGCAGGTGTAAACCTGGGTTTGAACGTAGGTGGCCTTAATGAAAATGCGCCAGAAGATAACGAAGGGCCATTGATTCGTCTATATATGAACGATGAGAGTTTTGTTTTTGGAGGAATAACAGACGATTCACCAATTTTATTGGCAAAATTGGAAGACCCCAACGGTATCAATACCGCAAGCGGAATAGGTCATGATATTGTTGCAATTCTAGACGGCGATGAATCCAATCCATTTATTTTAAATGAATTTTATCAAGCAGAAGTTGACGATTATACAAAGGGTGTAACCAACTTTAAATTTCGAGATTTGGAAGATGGGCTACATACATTAACCTTGAAAGCTTGGGATGTTTACAATAATTCATCTACCGCAGAAATTCAATTCATCGTTGCTGGAAACGATAAACTAGAAATTAAGCGCGTACTCAATTATCCAAACCCGTTTGTTAATTACACTGAATTTTGGTTCAACCATAATAGACCAGATGAAACGTTGGACGTGCAGGTGCAGGTATTCACTGTTACCGGAAAAGTGGTTTGGACAAAAAATGCTTCCTTGCCACCCTCTGGTAGTTATTTGTGCCGAGAAATTACTTGGGACGGTCGCGATGATTTTGGCGATCGCATCGGAAAAGGTGTTTACATTTATAAGATAACTGTTAAATCTACGTTAACCAATCAGCGAGTTGAAAAATTCGAGAAACTCGTCATCCTTTAAAAATTAAAATTATATTTGTCCAAAATTAATTAATATGAAGAAATTATTTATTCCAATTTTGTTAGGCCTTGTGGCGTTTAAGTCGATTGCTCAGGATAATACAGGTATTGAAAATCGCGTAATTACCACGGGTGTTCCATTTATATTAATAGCTGCAGATCCACGTTCTGGTGGTATGGGTGATATAGGTGTTGTAACTTCTGCTGATGCTTTTTCGCAACAATGGAACCCTGCAAAATATGCCTTTTCACTTTCAAAACAAGGTGTTGGTGTAACTTACACTCCATACCTAAATAAATTGGTTAACGATATATTTTTAGGTAATGTTACCTATTATAACCGTCTTACTGAGAAAAGTGCAGTTGGCGCAAGTTTCCGTTATTTCAGTCAAGGAGAAATAGAGCTTCGTCAAACTCCTGACGAAACTCCATTAATAGTTAAGCCAAACGAACTTCTTTTTGATGTTTCCTATTCACTTCGCCTTAGCGAACGTTTTGCTATGGCTGTTGCCGGTAGATATATTCGCTCTGATTTAAAATTACAAACTTCTGTTGCAGATGCTTCTGCCGCAAGTTCATTTGCAGTAGATGTAGCTGGTTATTACCAAAGTGAAGAAATTCCTTATGATGACTTTGATGGTCGTTGGAGATTGGGTTTCAATATCTCAAACATTGGTCCGAAACTTAAGTATGACGAAGTAGGTTCAGAAAGTAACCTTCCAACAAACCTTGCTTTAGGTGGTGGTTTTGATTTTATTCTTGATGAATATAACAAGGTTGGAGTTTCTGCACAGGTTAACAAACTTTTGGTGCCAACGCCAAGTGATTCAAACGATGATGGTCTTATAAACAGTGAAGATGATTATTACACTGAAAGTTTTGTAAGCGGTATGTTTTCTTCATTCGGTGATGCGCCTGATGGTTTCAGCGAAGAGTTAAAAGAATTTACTTGGGCTTTGGGTGCTGAATACTGGTATCAAGATGTATTTGCTTTCCGTACAGGTTATTTCAACGAAAGTGACGTAAAAGGAAGTAGAAAATTTCTCTCTTTTGGTGCAGGTTTCCGTTATACCGCTATCAATATTGATGTTTCCTATTTGTTTTCTACATCTAAATTGGCAAACAGTCCTCTGGATGGAACCCTTCGTTTTGGTTTAACATTCAACTTTGGCGATACGTACGACGAATATTAGTAGTTTGAAAAAAATAAAAATTGAAACCTATTTAGAAGTTTTTGAAACCATTTCAGAACTTCCAAAAGATATTCAAGAATTGATGAATAAGGCGCAGCAAGCACGTGAAAACGCTTATGCGCCTTACTCACATTTTAGGGTTGGAGCAGCAATACGGCTTACTTCAAACCAAATTACAATAGGCAGCAACCAAGAGAATGCAGCCTATCCTTCGGGTCTATGTGCTGAGCGTGTTGCAATTTTTCATACGGGAGCACTTTACCCAAACCAAGAAATTAAAGCAATTGCTATATCTGCTAGCTCATCAAGCCAAGTTCTTGATGAACCAATCGGTCCATGTGGCGCTTGCCGCCAATCTATGGCAGAGTACGAACAGAAACAAAAAAGCCCTATAGCTATCTACTTTATGGGTGAAACAGGAAAAATAGTTAAAGTTGCTTCAGTACTAGATTTGTTGCCACTCGGCTTTGATGCGAAATATCTTTAAAAGTTCAAAGTTTACAGCTTAAAGCACATACTCCATATTCACACACTCACATATTCACAAATACACGATTTGTAATTTGTGATTTAACGGTATAAAGTGCTACTTTTGTTATCCGTTTAATAAATTTTCCAATAGGAAAACCTTATAGCCGATAGATGAAGAAAATCACCAAAAAAACGTACCTGGATTGGTACGAGAACATGCTATTTTGGCGCAAGTTTGAAGATAAACTGGCGCAAGTATATATCAACCAAAAAGTAAGGGGTTTTCTACACCTTTACAACGGTCAGGAAGCTGTTTTAGCAGGCGCATTGCATGCAATGGACCTTACAAAAGACCGAATGATTACTGCTTACCGAAACCACGTACAACCCATTGGGATGGGCGTAGATCCAAAAAGAGTGATGGCCGAACTTTTTGGAAAAGGCACTGGAACTTCTCAAGGTTTGGGAGGTTCAATGCACATTTTTTCCAAAGAACACCGTTTTTATGGGGGTCACGGTATTGTTGGTGGACAAATCCCTCTAGGGGCTGGTTTGGCTTTTGCCGATAAGTATTTTGAAAGAGATGCAGTCACCCTTACCTATATGGGCGATGGCGCAACGCGTCAAGGTTCACTTCACGAAACATTCAACCTTGCGATGCTTTGGAAACTTCCAGTGGTATTCTGTGTAGAAAATAATGGTTACGCCATGGGAACTTCCGTAGCACGTACCGCAAATCACACAGACATTTGGAAGCTTGGTTTAGGTTATGAAATGCCTTGCAAACCGGTAGATGCAATGAAACCAGAAGTAGTTGCAAAAGAAATGGACGAAGCTATACAACGCGCCCGTCGCGGTGATGGCCCAACATTTTTGGAATTGCGAACCTATCGTTATCGTGGACACTCCATGAGTGATGCCCAACATTACAGAACGAAGGAAGAGGTTGCAAAAAAACAGGAAGAGGACCCAATTACGTATGTGCTTCATCAGATTTACGAAAACAAATGGGCAACCGAGGCCGATATAAAAAAGATTGATAAAAGAGTGAAGGATTTAGTTGAAGAATGTGAAAAATTTGCCGACGAATCTCCATATCCAGAAAAGAATGTAATGTTCGATGCGGTTTACGAACAGGAAGATTACCCGTTTTTATCAGATAAATTATAGAAGATGGCAGAAGTAATAAACATGCCGCGATTAAGCGACACGATGGAAGAAGGAACGGTAGCAACCTGGCTTAAAAAAGTGGGCGACACCGTAAAAGAAGGCGATATTCTTGCCGAAATTGAAACTGACAAAGCCACGATGGAGTTTGAATCTTTCTACGAAGGAACATTGCTTTACATCGGGATAAAGGAAGGTGAAACCGCGCCAGTAGATTCACTTTTGGCAATTATCGGAAAAAAAGATGAAGATATTTCAGATTTGATTGATGGAAAATCTTCAGATTCGAAACCGAAAGAAGACAACTCCAAACAAGAAAATAAATCATCTGATAAAAAGGAGGATAAAACCAAAGCTGAGAACGGGGATGGCGATGACGCTTCCAAAAAAAATTCTGAAGAAAAATCTGAAAGCTCTTCAGATTCAGCTGAACTGCCGGAAGGCGTTGAGGTTATAACTATGCCGCGTTTAAGTGATACCATGACCGACGGAACGGTAGCAACTTGGCTTAAAAAAGAAGGAGACAAAGTAGAGGAAGGCGATATTCTTGCAGAGATTGAAACCGACAAAGCCACCATGGAATTTGAATCGTTCTATTCTGGAACGCTCTTGAAAATTGGAATAGGCGAGGGCGAATCTGCTCCTGTTGATGCCTTACTTGCAATAGTAGGTCCAAAAGGAACAGATATTTCTGGGGTTGCTGAAAATTTTAAAAACGCAGGAAAGTCTTCAGAAAAAAAAGAAAATACTTCTGAAGAAAATACTTCCGAAAAAAATAGAAAGGAAGAAAGCGGAACTTCAAATAAATCTTCTGAAAAAGAAGCACCCAAAAAAGAAATTTCTTCAGATAATAAATCTGAAGGTCAGCAAACTTTAAACGAAGGTCGAATTTTCGCATCTCCATTGGCGAAAAAATTGGCTGAAGATAAAGGGATTAATTTGCGCCAAGTTCACGGAAGTGGGGAAAATGGACGCATCGTAAAAAATGATGTTGAAAATTACCAACCTGCAGCTGGCGGCGGACAAGCATACACTCCCGTAGGAACCGAAAGTTTTGAGGAAGTGAAAAACTCCCAAATGCGTAAAACCATTGCAAAACGTTTGGGCGAATCCAAATTTTCTGCTCCAGAATATTATTTAACTATCGAGTTGGATATGGATCACGCAATCGCAGCTCGTGAAGCGATAAATGCAGATCCGGATGTTAAAATTTCCTTCAATGATATGGTTATAAAAGCTTGTGCTATGGCTTTAAGAAAACATCCACAAGTAAACAGTCAATGGACACCGGAAGCTACAAGAATCGCTAAACATATTCACATCGGGGTCGCGGTTGCCGTTGACGAAGGCTTATTGGTTCCCGTTTTGAAATTTGCAGACCAAATGACCTTTTCACAAATAGGCGGGCAGGTAAAAGAACTTGCGGGCAAAGCCAGAAATAAAAAGATAACTCCACAGGAAATGGAAGGCAGTACATTTACGGTTTCCAATCTTGGAATGTTTGGAATCAAGGAATTTACTTCTATCATAAACCAACCAAATTCCGCAATTTTATCCGTTGGGGCAATCGTTCAAAAACCAGTGGTTAAAAATGGACAAATTGCAGTTGGAAATACAATGACGGTAACTTTGGCTTGCGATCACCGAACAGTTGATGGGGCAACCGGAGCAAAATTCCTGCAAACATTGCGACAGTATATTGAGAATCCTGTGACGATGTTTGTTTAACAAAAATCAATTATTAATTAAAATCCCGATAGCTTCATTTTTGGTGAAACTATCGGGATTTATGTATATTTAAATTATGAAAAACATAATTATTACAGGAACTTCCCGAGGCATCGGTTACGAAATGGCAAAACTTTTTTTCGAAGCAGGGCATAATGTATTAGCGCTTTCTCGGAATTCAAAACCCATTTCAGATTTAAAGCTGAAAAATGTAACGGCTCTCGAATTTGACATTGCAGATGAATCTGAAATCGTTAAACTTTCAGCCTATCTGCAAACATCCATGAAATCTGTAGACGTATTGATAAACAATGCAGGATTCTTGGTCAATAAACCCTTTGCTGAAATCACTGCTGAAGAATTTAAAAGGTCTTATGATGTAAATGTTTTTGGGGTGGCGTCTTTAATGAAAGCGGTGCTTCCCTTAATGGATAAAAGTGGTCATGTAATTAATATCAGCAGTATGGGCGGGGTGCAGGGCAGTGTAAAATTTCCAGGACTGAGCGCTTACAGCAGCAGTAAAGGTGCAATTATCACTTTAACCGAGATACTAGCCGAAGAATACAAGGAAACCGGTCCTTCATTTAACGTTTTGGCTTTGGGCTCTGTGCAAACCGAAATGCTTGAAGAAGCCTTCCCAGGTTTTAAGGCACCACTTTCTGCAACTGAAATGGCGCACTACATAATGGATTTTTCCCTTAGCGGAAATAAATTTTATAACGGAAAAATATTGCAGGTTTCAAGTACTACACCTTAAGTGGTTTCTTTTTCTTTTTAGGTTTCTTCTTCAATTTGTTAAGCCAGATAATCACACCAGTTATGGGAAGACTTGTGGCAATTAAACAAGAAATGAAGTGAATGGTTTTTGAAAACCAACCAAAAATAGTCCCCATATGCAGGATCTGATAGAATTGGCAAGTTGTACATTAAATGGTTTTTCTGAAAAAATTTCTTTTGAAGTAAGTGTTCCGTCGCGATCGATTTTTAGTTCATCTACTGCTGTTTCAAAAAAATCAGTATCGTGATATTTTCGTATACTGAAAATAGGATCTTTAGCTGAAGGAATTTGAAGAGTGGTGGTTCCTTCAAAAGGCAATTCCACTTCTGTAATTTTTAGAATTTTCATAAAACTTACAGTTTCTGAATTGGCATTTGCTTATGAAATAATTTTAGGTCCGCCGCCGCGACCGCCAAAAACTTCCGTTCCCAACACTCTGCTTCCCGCATCCTTATACCATTCAAAAGACCAAAACAAGCCGGTGAGCGACATAATTAGTAAAAAAATTGCGGTGTAAAATCCTAAGGGACACATCTGCAGAGTTTCGTGGATCAGTTTGATTGATATAACTGGTTCTATACGCATTGTAGCCAATCTTGTTGAATACATTGTTTGCTAAAAATTGAAGGCTCCAGTTTCTGTTGAATTTGTATTCCGCTTGAATATTTACCAATGAATACGCTTCCACATCAAATGGTTTTTGATTTGGCTTAATCCCTTGGTGTGTAACAGGCTCTGACGACCGATCGTTGATAGGGTGTTCACCACTATAATAAGCGCCTGCGCCTACTGAAAGTCTTATAATTCAAAAACTATTCAGAATTGTTTTAAATAGTAATTTGCATTATGCTGGAAGCAAAAGATATGCAGGCAATATTTTTTTTGAAAATCACTCAAATCTCCCTGTTTTGTGCAGTAAATTGATTAAGTCTGGTTATTTTTGAAGCTATAAAAAATAGGTAGAAACCTTCGTTTGGGTATTTATGACAGAGATTCTTGAAAAATATATTCCGCAAGCTTCCGTAGCCTCTGCATTTGAACTGATAAAAAATCACAACGTGCATTTAAAAATCGTTAATGAGCGTGTAACAAGGCACGGCGATTACAGAAAAATGCCCAACGGGCATCATCAAATTACAGTAAATACCTCGCTCAATAAATACCGTTTCTTGATCACCCTTATTCACGAAATTGCCCATTTGGAGGCGTTTACAAAATACGGCCGTTTCATAAAACCACATGGTTTGGAATGGAAACGCACCTTTCAACTTTTGATGTTACCTTTTTTGCGTCCCGAGGTTTTTCCAGATCAACTATTGCCTTTATTAGCCCGGCATTTCAAAAACCCGAAAGCTTCAAGTGATACAGACGCTAGTCTTGCATTGGCGCTAAAGCAATTCGACCCCGCAAACGATAAAAACTATATCTTTGAAATACCCTTTGGGGGACATTTCAGATTATACAATGGGAAAATTTTTAAACGCGGAAAACAGCGTGTAAAACGTTTTGAATGTTTAGAAGTTGCCACTGGAAGAACGTATCTTTTCAATCCAAATGCAGAAGTGGAATTTTTGAAGTGAAATGAATCACAAAATACTATAGGGTAGTAAATCCAGCGAAGGTTTATTGTTAAAAGGGCGAAATAAAATTAATATTAATCTGAAGTTGTCGTGGGTCGTGCGTCCCTTTAGTCTTGTGTCAATAAAATTAAAATATGAACAATAATTATTACGCAGTAATTATGGCCGGTGGTATTGGATCGCGATTTTGGCCAATGAGCACACAAGCTTTTCCCAAGCAGTTTCACGATATGCTTGGTACGGGGCAAACGCTGCTGCAAAAAACTTTTTCAAGGCTCAATAAAATTATTCCTGCAGAAAATATATACATACTTACCAATGAAATATATCTGGAGATTACATTGAAGCAATTACCGGAAATTTCTGAAAAACAAGTGGTTTTAGAACCAGCAATGCGCAATACCGCCCCCTGTATTTTACTTTCAGCTTTAAAAATTAAAAAAGAAAACCCGAATGCCCTAATGCTCGTAGCGCCGAGCGACCATTGGATTGAAGATGAAACGGCTTTCGCAAATGATATCCAAGCTTGTTTTGAGGCTGCTCAGAATGAAGATATTTTATTGACATTGGGCATTGAGCCAACATTTCCAAACACAGGATATGGTTATATTGAAAGTGATAAAAACAATATTTCGGAAATTGTAAAGGTGAAACAGTTTCGCGAAAAACCTGATTATGAAACCGCCAAAAAATTTCTTGCCGAAGGAAATTTCCTATGGAATGCGGGAATCTTTATTTGGAGTGCGAAAAGTATCGTCGCTTCGTTTGAAAAATATTTGACTGAAATGAATTCGCTGTTTTCGAAAGGAATGGACGTTTTGAATACTTCCGAAGAAAAATCTTTTATTGAAAAAAATTATATCGATGCAGAGAATATTTCTATAGATTACGGAATTCTTGAGAAAGCCCAGAATGTTTATATAAAAAAGGCCACTTTTGATTGGAACGATTTGGGAACTTGGGGTGCCCTCTACGACAAAATGAATACTGACGACGCTGGCAATTCCATTGTAAATGCAGAAACACTTTTAAAGGATTCAAAAAACAATATGATTTTTACCGCTTCAAAAAAATTGGTTGTTTTGGACGGAATTGAAGATTACATTGTTGTGGATAAGGAAGAGGTTCTGTTATTGTTTCCAAAGAAAAAAGAACAGGAAATAAAAGAACTTTTGAAGGAGGTTTCGGATAAATTTGGAAAAAAATATTTATAGATGGAGAGCACAGAAAATAATAAGGATATAAAGATAACTCCGAATGATGAGGAGTTTGAAAATGTAAAGCTCAACACTTGGGAAAGTATCAAAAAATTCTTCATTGAGCTGTTTGATATTCGAACGGATTCTGATCGTGACGCTACGATTGAAGCCGTTAAAAAAGATATTCCTTTTAAAGGCCACACAGCTTGGATTCTTATTTTCTCCATATTTGTTGCTTCCATCGGACTTAATGTAAGTAGCACAGCGGTAGTTATTGGTGCGATGCTTATTTCTCCATTAATGGGGCCAATAGTGGGTATTGGTTTGTCTGTAGCAATTAATGATGTTGAAACATTACGACGTTCTCTTGTAAACCTCGGGGTGATGGTTTTTTTGAGCGTACTTACCGCGTTTCTCTATTTTAAACTTTCCCCACTAACAGAGGAAACTCCAGAGTTAATCGCTAGAACATATCCAACAATTTTAGATGTTCTGATTGCTATTTTTGGTGGTTTGGGATTAATTGTTGCTAAAACCAAAAGCGGCACTATTGCCAGTGTTATTTTCGGTGTTGCAATTGCAACTGCGTTGATGCCTCCTTTATGTACAGTGGGTTATGGTCTGGCTATTGGAAATGCATCGTATGCTGGTGGTGCGCTTTATCTGTTTTCTATAAATGCAGTTTTCATTGCACTTTCCACTTTTATTGTTTCGAAAATTTTGCAGTTTCCTTTGGTGCGTTATGTCAACAGTAAAAGGCGTAAAAGAACTGCTCAAATAGCTTCCTTAATTGCCATAGCAGTTATGGTGCCGAGTGTTTGGTTGTTTATAAAACTATTGGACCAACAAGTTTTCGAAAATAAAACAAAGGAATTTGTAAATACCGTTATAAAATATGATGGTGCTGAAGTTGTAAAATTTACACAGGATTATAAATCGAGAGATATTGATGTGTATTTAATTGGTCGTCCTGTTCCTCAGGATAAAATAAACGAATGGCTGGACAAACTGGAAAAAACCGACAAGCTTGAAGAAACCCATTTGCGAATCTATCAAGGGGCGGATCAAAGCGGGGAAATATCGGCAAAACTTTCCAGTGAAATAAAAGCGGGAATACTGGAGGATTTATACGTTAAAAACGAACAGCTCATTCAAGATAAAGACGAAAAAATTCGCTTTTTGGAAAATCAGATTGCACTCATAAAGGTTCAAAATGTACCTTTTAAAGAGTTGAGTGAAGAACTGAAGATTAATTACGAAGGCGTTGAGACTTTCAGTTATTCAAACAAGATAACTACAAACTTTCAAAAAACCGATACTTTGCCTGTTATCAATATTCGCTGGAAAAAAGATGTTTCTTCAAAAGAAAAAAGGGACGATCTGAAAAAAATACAGCAATGGCTTAAGTTTAAATTGAAGTTGGACACCCTGCAAGTTTCAGAATATCCATAAAAAAATCCCAGTAGTTTTACTGGGATATACAGTTTTATATTCACCGCGAATTCACAAATAATAAATAATTATTTGTGAATTCTTGGTTTTATAGAGTATCAATTCTTAATAAATTTATAACTGACGGTTTTCTTTTCTACCTGAAGCATTGCTAAATAAGTACCTGTTTTCAAGGAAGAAACGTTTACGGCTCCTTGGTTTGATACTTTTGTACTCAAAACTACTTTTCCGTTAATGTCTATAATTTGTACGGTAGTATTCTCAAGTCCTTTCATTTTAAAATTTAGTATGTCTGAAGTTGGATTTGGATATAATTTTAATTCATCTTTTATATAGTCTGTGATAGCCAATGGATAACTTCCTTCTACGATGATATGGGTCATATTCATATCTGGGTTTTGAATTACATCTACGGTTCCTGAAGGCCATTCAACTATTAAGGTTTGAATAGCTGTACTCGTGCCAATCCCAAAATGGGCCAATAACGAATTCATATGACTAAAACCTTGGCCGGAACGTACTTCACGCATTTGTGTGCCCCAATCGCCAACAATTTTTACCCTAGCACCAATTCCGTTTTTATTGCTTTCAACGCCTTCTAAACCTACTTTTACCCAGTTGTTGGAGTTGCCATCATTTATGTATAGGTTTCCATCGTTAACTACATCTAAAAAGCCATCATTATTAAAATCTCCAATTCCCCCTTCGTCAAAACTTAAGTCTTGGCCAGTAAAGGTCATGTCGCCATTATTTAGGTAAAGCTCTTTTGACATTTCGGAAAAAATATCTACAAAACCATCATTGTTGAAATCGGCAGATTGGTTTTCCCAAGCACCAAGATCGGTTGGGTTTATTCCTGATCCTGCAATAACATCAGTAAACATTCCTGTTCCATCATTTTCCATCAAACGATTTTGGAAATCGTGATTTACAATGAAAGCATCAAAATCGCCATCATTATCAAAGTCCTCAAATACGGTTGACCAGGATTGTGCATTGTCTCGCATTCCAATATCAAGACCATTTTCAGTAAAAGTGCCATCGCCATTATTGGTGTACATCGCATTGTCACGATTTTCATCACCAGGTAGCGCTCCACCACGACATTTGGTTAAATACATATCAATATCGCCATCATTATCGTAATCTACCCAAATGGCGGCGTAATTCCCTGGGCGGTCTAAAGTTACAATTAGCGTTTGGTCCAAAATCATATTTTGGCCTCCACCGTTTCGGTAGGGATGACTAAGATCAACATCGTGACACACAAAAGCATCGAGCAAGCCGTCATTGTTTATATCGGCAAGGGTTGATCTTTGCGAAAAGATATAGTCTGGTTTTGGCACTTCGGTATAGGCGGTTCCATCCGAATTCGCGAATAAAAAAGAAACACGAGAATTGTTTCCAAGAAGAAGGTCATTAAACCCATTGCCATCAATATCACCGGCGGCTACACTCCAGTCAGGAACATTTTGTATTGGCGTTGTAATAAATACAGAATTGAATGTATGGTCTGTAAGCTGATAATCTATTCCGACCCCATTTTCGGAAATACGTACATAATCATCAAGATAATCGCCGTTCATATCAACAGCAACTTCAGAATAGTCTGGGTAATTACCAATAAGGCCGCTTTGATTTGTGAATGTTACTTGGGCAATTAGGGATGCACTAAATAAAATGGTGCATAAGGAAAGTAATTTATTTATCATAATATCAATAATTTGGACTTTAAAAATAAAGCAAAATAATTGATAAATAAGGAGATAGAAGGAAAAAAATTAACCTTCTTTTAACTGGACACCACGTATTTTTTTGAAAAGATCTGAAGAATATACAAAATTGGTTACGTCTTCATTGTCAGTTTTAAAAATTTCTTGATTGTCACCCTGCCAAACCAATTTACCGTTTTTGAGCAAAACAACTTTTTCTCCAATCTCCATCACCGAGTTCATATCGTGGGTTACTACAACTGTTGTAATATCATATTCGTGGGTTATTTCCTGAATGAGGGTATCAATTAATGTTGCGGTTTTTGGATCAAGTCCAGAATTAGGTTCATCACAAAAAAGAAATTTAGGTTTGTTTACAATTGCCCTTGCAATGGAAACCCGCTTTTGCATACCACCAGAAATTTCAGCAGGGAATTTCTTATTTACATTTTCAAGATTTACCCGTTTCAGTACTTCGTTAACGCGAGCCACCATATCTGCTTTTTTCTGTTTGGTGAACATTCGTAATGGAAACATTACATTTTCTTCAATATTCATGGAATCAAACAATGCTCCGCCCTGAAATAGCATTCCAATTTCTTCACGAAGTTTGCGCTGTTCTTCGTCGTCCATATTTTGAATGGCCTTATCTTCGTAATATATTTTCCCCTGGTCTGGTTTAAAAAGCCCGATGAGACATTTGAGCAAAACGGTTTTTCCACTTCCACTTTGACCAATAATAAGGTTCGTTTTTCCTTTGTCAAATTCAGTAGTAATTCCTTTTAGGATTTCTTCATCTCCAAAACTTTTATGTACGTTTTCTACTTTTATCATGTGCTTAAAAGGAGTTGGGTTATAATATAATTTGCAGAGATAATCAACACACTCGTCCATACAAAAGAATTTGTGCTAGCCTTGCCCACTTCTAGCGCGCCACCTTTCATATAAAATCCTTGCCAAGAAGGAACGGTTGCCAAAATGAAGGCAAATACAAACGTTTTAAAGAATGCGTAAAATAGCTGATAGGGTATAAAACTATCCTGTAAGCCCGAAATAAAAGCTGTAGAACTAGAAAAACCTCCATAAACGCCAGCCACCCAGCCTCCTAAAATACCTAGAAACATTGCAATAACAATCACAAAAGGATAGAACATTAATGCAACTATTTTTGGAAAAACCAAGTAGTTTAGCGAATTGATTCCCATAACTTCTAGGGCGTCAATTTGTTCTGTAACCCGCATAGAGCCTATGCTGGAGGTAATAAAAGATCCAACTTTACCCGCCATAATTATTGAAATAAAGGTAGGGGCAAATTCCAATATAACCGATTGCCGTGTGGCAAAACCAATAAGGCTTTTCGGAATTAATGGATTGTTCATATTCAGAGCGGTTTGTATTGCTACAACACCTCCAACAAAGAAGGATATAAAAGCAACAATGCCCAAGGAACTAATAATAAGGTCGTTGATTTCCTTAAAAATGAGGTGTTTTAAAACAGATGTTTTGGTAAAACTACCAAACACCTTTTTAAGCATCAAAAAATAGGAACCAATATCTTGTAAATACTTCATAAAAAAGATAGCTACGGCTAAAGTACTAAAATTAGCGCAAGGTTTTTTTAAAAAGCTTTTTTTAGCTTTTATTTACCAAAAAGAGTCATCATTTTATGATAAATCTCGGTGCTTTCAAAAATTCCATTGAAAAAGGAAGCGCCAGGTCCTTCTGCAAAAACAGGAACCATCGTGCCTGAATGTCCGGGGGTAGAAAAACTAGGCTTAATTTTGTTGTAATCGTTACCATCTGAAGAAAGGGTATACCCACCCGTTTCGTGATCTGCAGTAACTATTACGAGCGTTTCGCCATTTTGTTTTGCAAAATCTAAAGCCACGCCCAAGGTTTTATCAAAATCCAAGAGTTCTTGAATCAGGTAATCGGCATCATTATTATGACCGCCCCAGTCTATTTGGCTTCCTTCAACCATTAGAAAAAACCCTTTTTCGTTTTTTGATAGTTTTTCCAAAGCTAGCTTTGTTGCATTTGGAAGAAAATCGCCGCGACCTTCGCTCATTTTTGGCATTCCATCATCTGCAAGCAGAATGATTTCATTGTTTTCACTTGGGGTGTTAGGAAGTTTGTCTGTAATTATATCATATCCTTTGGCTTTCATTTCTGCCAAAAGATCCTTTCCGTCTTTTCTGTTATTGAAAAATTTCAATCCTCCACCCGCAAAAAAGTTCACTCCGCTATTTGGGGCAAAAGTTGTAATATCTTCATAAAGACTTCTAGATTTTACATGCGCATAAAAACTTGCCGGCGTGGCGTGTTGAAGTGAAGATGTTGCAATAATCCCCGTAGCCAAGCCTCTTTTTGATAATTGCTCTACAATAGTTGGAAGGGGAATGGTGTCCATATTAACCGCAATGGCACCATTATAAGTTTTTTCGCCAGTAGAGAAAACGGTGGCTCCAGCAGCAGAATCAGTAATCAAATCGCTAGCGGAAGAAGTTTTGCTCAAACCAATAGTATGAAACCGTTCAAAGTTTGGTTTACCATCTTTGTAATAAATAGCTGTAGAAACTTGGCTAAGGCCCATTCCATCACCAATTAAAAGAATTATATTTTTAGGTTTTTTTACTTCGGAAGGAGCTGTGGAAATCGTATTTTCTTTAACTTGAACAGAAACACAGGAAGTTGAAATGAGTGAAAAGGAAAAAAGAAGAATGGGGAAGAAAAACTTGATTTTCATTGTAAAATTTTATTTGCAAAAATAAAGAACCTATATGCTTTTAAGTGTTAAGAAGACGTTGTGATTTAGGATTAAGTTCACAAAAAAAATTAATTTCAAATTATCCAACGCCAATTTTCTTTTTAATATTTTGCCACCGCAGTTTTCTTATGAATTTTCCTTCGCTTTCAGAAACTATAAAATCAATCTTTTCTTTTTTCGCTTTTGAATATCCTTTCAATGAATCCATAAAAAATTGAAGACTATTTTTCTTAGAAGAGAGTTTGGCGGAAGCAATTGTTGTGAGCCAAAAACCATAACGCATTTTGTAAAAAGCCTCGCCGTATCTGTATCGCGCAGCTTTCGCATAAAATTTCCCCGTGGGTTTTAAATGCTTTACATGAAGAGAATTATCTGTTATTATTTTCCAACCATGATATTGGGCGAGGGTTTCATCAACTGTGTCCCATCCTATTGCATTTTTTAAGCCATTTATTTGTTCAAAACATTTTTTTCTATATGCTTTTAAGGCTCCTCGAATGTGGTCTTTATTTGTAAGATTCTCCAAAATGTATTCCCCATCTTTTTCTATGTAGCAAAACCCTCCCACCATTCCCACAGAAGGATCATCTTGAAAAATTGCATCAATTTTTTCTAAATAGTTCTTCGGAAAAATTAAGTCGGCATCGTATTTACATATAATGTCGAAATTAGTATCGAGCTTCTCAAAACCATTGTAAAAAGCATTTATAACTTTGCTTCCGGGCTCATGCATTGCCTTCGAAATGTGAAGAACACCTTCAATAAAAGAGTATTTTTCTGAAAACTGATCAATTATTTTTTGTGTGCCATCTGTTGAGGCATCGTTTACAACAATTATTTTTTTGGGAAGAAAGGTTTGTTCCACCAAAGACTGCAAAGTTTTTGAAAGATAAGTTTCTTCGTTATGAGCTGGAATGACTATGTAGATATTCAAAGGAAAACTTGATTTAAATAAAAGTTTCTGCTTTTCGGTTTGGTCCACTAGGTTCAATTATGATTTAGTTAAATGGAAAAGATATTGTTTTTTAGGGACACCGAATCTTATTCTCCCCATTTCATTAAAATAATCTGAGGAGCTTACGGTTTTAACCTTAAATCCTGCATCTATAAAGCGATTTTCAATATCTGTCCCGTAATATCTAACATGGTCCCATTGCCCAAAATGTTGCTTACGCTCTTTAGGAGTCGTGATTGAATTATCTTCATAAGTAGGAGCATCATTTTCTAAAATGGGCACACTGATAATGGCCGTTCCATCTTTTTTTAAAACTTTGAATAAATTGGCAATTGCAACTTTATCATCTGTTATATGTTCTAAAACATGGTTGCATATAATAAAATCATATTGTTCCGCCAGTAGTCCGGTATTTAATAAATCAAAGTCTTTGGTTAAGGAAAGATAATCGTAACCTGGCTCAAATTTATCTACGGGGAAATATTGAATATTTTTTTTCTCTTTTAATTTTTCATAGAAACAATATTCTGGTGAAATATGTAATAGTTTTATTCCTTCTTCTGTAAATAATTTGGTGCGGGAAGCGATATAATGCCAAATAAATCTATGGCGCTCTCTTGCACCTAAATCAAGCGAAAGCAATAATTTTCCATCTTTTATGAATGTTCTGTATTTTTTATCATTTACCGGACAAAAGTATTTCTTATTAAACTTTAACCCGACCACAACTTGTGTGAAATATAATAACCAACGCCTTAATTTTCTCAGAATAAACCTCCATTTTTTTGGGGTATATTTCTTAATAATGGAAACAAATTTTCTATACATTTATTAATACGTTACTGAATGCATTTTATGAAGTGCTGTTTTTAATTTCTTCCCGAAATATGCATATTTAAAAAAAGTATGTGTTATAATCTTGTAGCATAAACCAAATAATAGCGTGGCGTAATCCTTCTGAGAATAGGTCGAATTCCCATCTTTTTTACTGGATTTGTAAATTTTTCACTTTTCACAATCCGCCAGCCTGCTTTTTCGAGTAGCCAATCAAATTGCCAATCCTCAAATTCGTGATAATGGCGATCCCATTTGTCTGTTTTGCTTCGATACGCTGAAGCAAACCATAATTTTAATGGAATGGAAGCGACCAATTTTTTGGCTCGAATATCATTCAAAACATTGAAGGGCGAAACCAAATGCTCAAAGATTTCAAAGGCGGTAACCACATCAAAATCCTCAGTTTTTACAACGTCGGTTTCAAGATCAAGATCTTCGCCTTTTGTATTAGTAACTTTATAGCCTTCTTTAATAATTATTTCAGAAAAAGGATTGGTAACGCCTAGATCGAGAATTTTTTCATCTTTGGAAATGACGTCGTTTAGAAAACTTAGGGTGTGCTTGTATCTTTTTTTCGGAAACTTGCCTTCGTACATATTTTTAATTCAGAATTCAGAATTTACAATTCTGAATTAATTTAAACCCTATAAACTATCGAATTAATATTCATGCCTGCGCCAACGCTTGCAAAAATAACCACATCACCTTTTTGGATGGAATGACCTTTTAACTCGCCATTCAATACCAAATCATAAAGTGTTGGAACAGTTGCCACACTACTATTTCCCAGTTTGTCAATGCTCATTGGCATAATATTTTCAGGAGCAGACTTGCCGTAAAGTTTATAAAAACGGTTGACGATAGCTTCATCCATTTTTTCGTTTGCTTGGTGGATAAATATTTTTTTCACTTCATCAATGCCTACCTCGCTTTTATCCAAGCATGTTTTCATCGCGTCCGGCACATTATTTAAAGCAAATTCATAAATCTTTCTACCGTACATTTTTATATAGCGACGATTGTCTTTAATCTCTAAATTGTTGCTTTCGCCAAAAAAGATGAAATGTGCTTCTTCAAAAGCATAGGTCGCACTAAAATGATTGAGAATGCCTCCATCTTCATCACTTACTTCAACCACAGCTGCGCCAGCGCCATCGCTATAAATCATAGAATCACGATCGTGCGGATCAACCACTCGCGAAAGAGCTTCTGCGCCAATCACCAAGCATTTTTTTGCCATTCCTGCTTTTATAAAAGCATAGGCTTGGATCATTCCCTCAATCCATCCTGGACAGCCAAAAAGCACATCATAACCCACACAGGTAGGATTTTGAATCTTTAGGTTGTGTTTAACACGGGTGGCAATACTGGGTACGGTATCACTTTGTACGGAACCGTCTTTTACATCACCGTAATTATGGGCAACAATAATATAATTTAACTCTTCTTTATTGATTCCAGAATTTTTAATAGCGTTTTCTGCTGCAAAAGAAGCTATATCTGAAGTAGCTAGTGTTTTTGGAATATACCGCCTTTCGTGAATGCCGGTAATAGCCTTAAACTTTTCAATAATAACCTCGTTTTCGTTGCCAAAACGGGTTCCATCTTCATTGTAAAAATGATGCTTGCCGAAGTGTTCGTTCTTTGCAATTTCACTCGGAATATAACTGCCTATACCGGTTATTTTGACATTCATGTTTTGAAAAATTTTATTAAAAATAAACAAAAGAGTTATTCTAATGACTCATAAAACACACAAATAATTTCTTTTTGAACTATTCTGAAATTAATTATTGTCTTTTTGATTTATTGCTATTTTTTCCTTTTTATTTTAGGATTTTCATAATTTTTAAAATCCTCATCATTTAAAAAACATTAAGCTTCCATGTAAGCTTCAATCGGATTGCAGGTGCAAATAAGGTTTCTGTCTCCATATGCATCGTCCACTCTTCTAATTGAAGGCCAGAATTTATTGTCTGAAATATATTCCATTGGAAATGCCGCCTTTTGTCTGCTATAAGGAAAATTCCAAGAATCTGCGGTCAACATTTGCAATGTGTGTGGCGAATTTTTCAAAACATTGTTTGGCTCATCTTTATCGGCATCTTCAATTTCTTTTCTTATAGAAATCATCGCGTCACAAAATTGGTCCAAAGACATCTTGCTTTCACTTTCCGTAGGTTCAATCATCAGCGTTCCTGCAATTGGAAAAGAAACCGTTGGCGCGTGGAAACCGTAGTCCATCAATCGTTTTGCGATGTCTGTTACTTCAATTCCTTTCACTTTAAACGGTCGGCAATCCACGATCATTTCATGTGCTGCCCTGCCGCGTTCGCCTGCGTAAAGCACTTCGTAATGGCCGTTCAATCTTTCTTTGATGTAATTGGCGTTCAGAATTGCAAATTGTGTTGCTTTCTTTAGGCCGTTAACGCCAAGCATACAGATATAGGCATAACTTATAAGACAAACCAATGAGCTCCCGTAAGGTGCCCCTGAAACTGCTGTAATAGCTTTTTCACCACCTGTATGAATTACTGGGTTTGAAGGCAAAAATGGAACCAACTGTTTTGCAACACAAATTGGGCCAACCCCCGGTCCACCACCTCCGTGAGGAATGGCGAAAGTTTTGTGAAGGTTCAAGTGGCAAACATCAGCGCCAATTGCTCCAGGATTGGTTAATCCAACCTGTGCATTCATGTTTGCGCCATCCATATAGACTTGGCCTCCATTTTCGTGAATGATACTGGTAATTTCACGAATTGCTGATTCATATACTCCGTGTGTTGATGGATAAGTAACCATCAAGCACGAAAGATTGTCTTTGTATTTTATTGCTTTTTCACGTAAATCATCTACATCAATGTTTCCTTCATCGTTAGCTTTGGTAACCACAACTTGCATTCCAGCCATAACGGCACTTGCAGGGTTTGTTCCGTGTGCTGAAGAAGGGATCAAACAAATATTTCTGTGGTTTTCACCGCGTGATTCGTGATAGGCGCGGATAACCATTAAACCGGCGTATTCACCTTGCGCACCACTGTTTGGTTGAAGTGAAGTTCCAGCGAATCCAGTAATTTCAGTAAGTTGTTTTTCAAGTTTCTTCAAAACAATTTGATAGCCTTCAGCTTGTTCCACCGGAACGAACGGATGCACATTGCCCCACATTGGATCGCTCAAAGGAAGCATCTCCGCAGCAGCATTCAATTTCATCGTGCAAGAACCTAACGAAATCATGGAATGGTTCAACGAAAGATCTTTACGCTCTAATTTTTTGATATAGCGCATCAAATCGGTTTCACTGTGGTATTTATTGAAAACTTCTTGTTGTAAAAATTCCGTTTTACGGGCAACTTCTTTTGGAATTTTATTGCCAGTTTCCAGTTCAGCAATCTTTTGAAAATCTTTTTTAATTGCTTCGGAAAAGATGGCGACTATTTTATTCAGATCTTTTACGGTAGTAGTTTCGTTTATTGATATGGAAACTGTTTCGGCATTTGGATAGTAGAAATTTACTTCTTTCGCTTCCGCCAAAAACTTGATTTTAGTAGCATCAGCCTTTATTGCTATGGTGTCAAAAAAGGTTTCGTTTATCTGCTCAAAGCCCAATTTTTCCAAAGCATTTGCAAGGGTTACAGCGCCGTTGTGTACTTTTCTAGCAATATATTTTAATCCTTCAGGACCGTGATAAACAGCGTACATACCAGCCATGACCGCTAATAAAACCTGAGCGGTACAAATGTTTGAAGTGGCTTTGTCGCGCTTAATGTGCTGTTCTCTTGTTTGAAGCGCCATTCGCAAAGCACGATTGCCGTCGGTATCTTTTGTAACTCCGATGATACGTCCTGGAATGCTTCGTTTATATTCGTCTTTTGTGGCGAAGAAAGCGGCGTGCGGTCCTCCATAACCCAATGGAATTCCAAAACGCTGCGTAGTCCCTACAACTACATCAACCCCAAATTGACCTGGAGATTCAAGCATTACAAGGCTCAAAATGTCTGCGGCAACTGCAACCTTTATTTGGTTCTCGTTCGCTTTTTCAATGAAACCTTTATAGTTGTAAACTTTACCAGTTCTGCTTGGGTATTGAACTATCGCTCCAAAGAATCCTTCTGAAAAGTCAAACTCTTCGTGATTGCCCACAACCAATTCGATTCCCAAAGGAATTGAACGTGTTTCAAGAACTGAAAGAGTTTGAGGCAACACTTCGTCTGAAACAAAAAATTTAGTTGCGTTATTTTTTTTCTTTTCCTTTTCGCGTACGTTGTATAAAAGAGCCATTGCTTCTGCTGCAGCGGTTGATTCGTCCAAAAGGGAAGCATTTGCAAGCTCCATTCCAGTTAAATCGCTTATCACAGTTTGAAAATTGAGCAATGCTTCAAGTCTGCCTTGAGCAATCTCTGCTTGATAAGGTGTGTAGGCAGTATACCATCCCGGAGTTTCAAGAATATTTCTTTGGATTACGGGAGGCGTAATGGACTGATGATAGCCCAAGCCAATGTATGTTTTAAAAAGCTTATTTTTTGTGGAAAGTTCGGTAATGTGCTCAAGATATTCCTGCTCACTCATTGCCGTATCCAGATCGAGTGCTTTTTTCAGCAGAATATCGTCTGGAACGGTTTCATAAATAAGTTGGTCAAGAGAGCTTGCGCCAATGGTTTTAAGCATTTCAGGAAGGTCATTTTCCCGGGGACCGATATGCCTTAAAGCAAAAGAATCTGTATTCATTAATTTGCGGTTGAAATTTAGGTGGCAAAATTACAATATTTAACCTAAAATAGTTCGCTTTTAAGTGCCTGATAAATTAAATTTTTCAACTAAATATTGAGGTTATCAACACTTTAATTATTTTTGGTATTATGAAGGTTTTAAGAGGGGTATTTGCTTTTTATATAAATAGTAGTATTCACGTTGCTTTGGCCGTGTTAGCCTTTTTGGCAATTACAGTTATGGAATACAATTTAACGATCCCCATTGAACTATGGGCATTCGTTTTTCTCGGGGCTTTAACGGGGTATAATTTTGTGAAATATGCCAAAGTTGCGGGTTTGCACCATCGACGCCTGACTAATTCCTTAAAAACCATTCAGGTTTTTTCTGCATTGTGTTTCGTTTTATTGGGGATAATTGCTTTTCAACTTTCCATTACTACTCTTTTGGCTGCAGCAGGTTTTGGATTGACAACTTTTTTTTATGCAGTTCCTTTTATAAAAAGTAAAAATTTAAGAAGACTTTCCGGTGTAAAGATTTTTGTGGTGGCTTTTGTTTGGGCTGGTGTTACGGTAATCGTTCCTGTAGTTGCTTCTGAAGTTTGTTTTTCTGGGGATTTAATGCTTACTTTTTTGCAACGTGTTTTAATAGTTATCGCCCTTATTCTGCCTTTTGAAATTCGCGATGTACCATATGATGCGCAAAATCTAAATACCGTGCCGCATAAAGTGGGTGTTAAAGCCACTAAACTGATTGGAGAAGGGGTGTTGTTGCTCTGTTTGGTTTTCGAATTTTTTAAGGAAGACTATCAAGTTTCTTATATTATAAGCTTGTTGTCTTTTTGTGTGGTGTTGGGGTGGCTTATTGTTGTTTCAAAAACCCAGCAGTCACGTTATTTTGCTTCCTTTTGGGTAGAAGGGCTCCCTATATTTTGGTTAGCGCTTTTCATTCTTTTTGAAAATCTTTAGGATTGTGGACTGTTATCTATTTCTTGCCGAAGTCTAGTTTTCAATTGCTGCTTTTCTTCAGGTCGAAGCGTTTTGATGTTGGCAGATTTTATAGTCTTGGTTAGCTTGCTGTTTCGTTTTGCATGGCCACGGCACAGTTTACACATAAGTATGTGCAACTTCAGCATCAACTTTTCGAGGAAGCTGGCTTCGTTATATTGACTTTTGTCGCACACGTGCACAGCTTTATCACACTCTAAAAAAAACTTCATATATTTTAATTAAACCAATTTTTCTCCAAACACTCAACCATTGATTTGCGTGCTCGATGAATTATTACCCAAAGGTTAGACGGCGTAATGTTGTATTCTTTACAAAGAGCATCGGTATCAAAATTTTCAATGGTTTTCTTTTTAAAGATAGTTGCCTGCTTTTCGCTCAATTTATCCAAACATTCTAGAATGGCAAGTCCCAACTCCTTGTTTTCCATTTTGTCCTCAGCATTCTTGTCAAAAGGGTCCGCAGCGTTTTCTTCCAACCAATCGCCTTCACTATCCTCGTCTCGATAGGAAATATGTACCTCGGCTTTTCCTTTTTTGGAATTTATCTTTCGGTAATAATCGATTATTTTTCGCTTTAAGATAGAAATAAGCCAAGTGCGCTCCGAAGCTTCACCCTTAAAGTTTTTTTTCGATTTTAGCCCTGCCAAAAAAGTTTCAGAAATTAGGTCTTGGGCAACAATATGGTCGTTTACCCGTACAATGGTATAATTGTAGAGGTAATCTGCATATTTTTCAACCCATTGGTCGGGATTCAGTAGTTCCAAAAGAATAATTTTTAGCCTATTTCAAAAATAGGGAAGTTTCTATAAACATATACGATAATGCCTGCCATTTAGTTTGATATACAAACCGCAAGTTCGTAAAGCAATAGAATTTAAAGAATTGAGGTGTTGCGTTTTCCTTCAAAAAATAAGTAGAAACAACAGATAAAATATATCTATTTTTTGAACTTATAAAAGCCCAGCTCTTTTTAAAAGCGCTTCTGGATCAGGTTTCTGTCCTCGAAATTTAATATAAAGTTCCATCGGGTCTATTGTTCCTCCTTGTGAAAGCACAAAGTTTTTAAACTTATCGGCAACTGTTTTATTGAAAATTCCTTCCATTTGAAAATATGCAAAGGCATCCGCATCCAGCACTTCTGCCCATTTATAGCTATAATATCCCGCTGAATAGCCACCTTGGAAAATATGCGAAAACGAAGTGCTCATGCAATTCTCTTTCACATCTGGATAAAGCTGTGTATCCTCAAAAGCTGCAACTTCAAAAGCTTTTACATCCTTGATTCCTGAAGGATCTTGGCCGTGCCAAGCCATATCCAACATTCCAAAACTTAATTGTCTAAGTGTTTGCATTCCTTCGTTGAACGTAGCGGAATCTTTTATCTTTTCAATGTATTCCATGGGGATTACTTCCCCCGTTTTGTAATGTGTCGCGAAGAGTTCTAAGGTTTCTTTTTCATAGCACCAATTCTCCAAAATCTGACTAGGCAATTCCACAAAATCCCAATAAACACTTGTTCCTGATAGGCTAGGATAGTGAGTGTTTGCAAGCATTCCGTGAAGTGCGTGACCGAATTCGTGGAAAAGAGTTGTAACCTCGTTAAAAGTTAAAAGTGAAGGCTTGCTCGTAGTTGGTTTGGTAAAATTGCAAACAATGGAAATATGCGGACGCTCGTTTTTGCCATCCTTTAGTTGTTGTGGTTTATAAGATGTCATCCACGCGCCATTTCGTTTTCCTGCGCGAGGGTGGAAATCTGCATAAAAGATTGCAACCAATTCGCCTTCGTCATCTTTTACTTCATATGTTTTTACATCGGCGTGGTATTTGTCGATGTTTTGTACTTCTTCAAAATGAAGGCTGTATAGTTTTTCGGCCACGGTGAAAACGCCATTTATAACGTTTTTTAATTCGAAGTATGGCTTCAGCTTTTCGTCATCCAGATTGAAAAGCTTTTGTTTTAGTTTTTCAGAATAATAAGCGCCATCCCATTTCTCCAAATGGTCAATGCCGTCCAATTCTTTTGCGAAAGTTGTTAACTCATTAAATTCTTTTTGAGCGGCGGGTTTTGCTTTTTCAAGCAATTCATTCAAAAAAGACTTTACTTTTTCGGGTGTTTCCGCCATACGCTCTTCAAGTACAAAGTGTGCATGGCTTTTATAGCCCAACAAATTTGCTCGTTTATGTCGAAGGTTGGCAATCTGTAAAACATTTTGTTGGTTGTCCAATGCGTCATTATGAAACCCTTTTGCGCCAAAGGCTATTGCCTTTTTTTTTCGAAGCTCGCGATTGTCGGCATAGGTTAAAAATGGTACGTAGCTTGGGTAATCCAATGTGAAAACCCAGCCCTCTTTTCCTTTTTCATCAGCGGTTTGTGCAGCAGCTTCAATTACGCCTTCGGGCAGGCCGGAAAGATCTTTTTCGTCGGTAATGTGAAGCTCAAATTTGTTGGTTTCGGCCAAAACGTTTTCACCGAAAGTGAGACTTAACTTTGAAAGTTCGGTATCAATCTTTCGCAGTTCTGTTTTCTTTTCTTCGGAAAGGTTAGCGCCATTTCTAGAAAAGGCTTTGTATTTTTTATCGAGCAGCATCTGCTGTTCTTCGGAAAGATTTAAAGTGTCTTTTTGATTATAAACCGTTTTTACCCTTTCAAATAAAGCTTCATTCAATAACATATCATTGCTGAATTCCGTAAGCATAGGCGAAACTTCCTGTGCTATTTTTTGGATTTCGTCATTGGTTTCAGCGCTATTTAAATTGAAGAAAATGCTTGTTGCGCGTTCTAAAAGTTCGCCAGTATTTTCCAAAACTTCAACTGTGTTTTTGAAAGTTGGTTTTTCAGAATTTGAAGTAATTGCATCAATTTCCGCTTTTGTTTCCTCAATCAGCTTGCTGATTGCGGGCAGGAAATGTGCGTTTTCTATTTTCGAAAAGGGAGCGGTTTTGTATTTTTTTAAAAGAGGATTGTTCATAGAAAGTTTAAATGTAAAATTCTAAATGTAAAATTTTCAAGTAAAAAGTATTCTTAATAGATGGATATTAACTTTAGCCTTTATTATTTTTCGGTTTTGTGGTTTTTCATTTGTTTGGCACCTTCTTCCACCTTTGTTTTAAGACTTTCTTTATAAGCAATAATTTTGTCCAAAACAGCTTTATCTGAAGAGCCTATAATTTGTGCAGCTAAGATACCTGCGTTTTTTGCGCCATTTAATGCAACCGTGGCAACGGGAACGCCGCCCGGCATTTGGAGGATTGAAAGGATGCTATCCCAACCATCAATGGAGTTGCTGGATTTTACGGGAACGCCAATAACTGGCAATGGTGACAACGAAGCAATCATCCCTGGAAGATGTGCCGCCCCGCCTGCTCCTGCTATTATTACTGAAATACCGCGTTTGTGTGCGTTTTTCCCATAATCAAAAAGTTTGTCGGGGGTGCGGTGGGCAGAAACGATATCCACTTCCACTTCAATATTGAATTCTTTTAGAATATCTGCTGCGTCCTGCATTACTGGCAGGTCGCTGGTGCTTCCCATTATTATTGCTACTTTGCTCATTGGTTTTAGGTTTCAAGTTTCAGGAAATTGTATGAAATTTAATATACCTGATTATTCTTTCATTAAATTCATAACGACGTTTATCATCATTTCTTTTTCTGCGGGATTGCTTTCCGCAATCATCAAAGTTAAGGCTACTAATGTATTATTGACGATTTTTTTTGTTCCATCTTCATTGTAAAGAAAGTGGTTTTTTGCTAAATACCAAATAAATAACCAAGCAGCTATCCTTTTGTTACCGTCAGTAAATGAATGGTTTTTTACAACTAAATATAGGAGGTTGGCAGCTTTTTCTTCCAAACTTGGATAGAGGTCATTGCCGTCAAAAGTTTGATCTATTACAGCAATGGAACTTTTAAAAGATTGATCTTTTTCATTGCCAAATAAACTTGAGCCGCCAAATTTTAACCTTAATTGTTCGATAGCCTTTTTCGCTTCAACATAATCAATGCTGAATAATACAGTTTTGTCTGTACCTGTTTTTAAGAGTTTTTGATGGTCGAAATCATCTAATATATCGAGCGCTCTTGAATAATCGGCAAGCACTTCCATCAAACCCTGTGCTTCGTCTGTATTTGAGATTTGTTTCGAGGCTCTGTTTACTAGATGAATGGTCTGTTGAAGTTGTTTTAGGCGTTTTTCGTTTAAAGTGTAACCTTTTATTAAATGCTCTTTTAACGTTTTTGTTGCCCAAATTCGAAATTCCGTAGCAACTTTTGATTTTACCCTGTAGCCTACAGAAATAATTACGTCCAAATTATAATGCTTAACCTTATAAGTTTTACCATCTGCAGCAGTATGTGCAAAATCTGCACATACTGAACTTTTATTTAATTCCTTTTCTTTGAATATGTTACTAAGGTGCCTACTTACAACCGTTCTGTCTCTTTTAAAGAATTCAGCAATTTGTTGCTCAGAAGCCCAAAATGTATCTTCGTTTTCGTCAAACAGCACCTGAAACTCCGCAGATTTATCATCGGATTTATAAACGACAATTTCACTTGTAGATATCTTATTGTGAAGTTTCATTATTGCTTTTGAACTACCGAGGTTTTACGGTAAATTACCAGTTTAAATATCAAAAATTCGAACTTGTACATTTTTTGCAATAGTTCATTTTTATTGCGAAATAACTTCAATCGTCTTCTTAACCTCCTCTGCAATTTTTCTCGCTTTGCTGAGGTCTTTGTTTACTATAGTTACGTGGCCCATTTTTCTAAAAGGGCGGGTTTCTTTTTTACCGTATATGTGCGGCGTTACGCCTTCCATCTTTAGAATTTTTTCAATGTTTTTATAGACTACCGGTCCTGTGTGTCCTTCTGCGCCAACTAAATTAACCATAATGCCGCCAACTTTACTGTCTGTATTGCCCAAAGGCAAATCTAATATGGCTCTTATTTGCTGTTCAAACTGGTTGGTGTAGCTGGCTTCTATGCTGTAGTGACCGCTATTATGAGGTCTTGGGGCTACTTCGTTTACTAATATTTCGTCATCTTCGGTTTGAAACATTTCTACGGCTAAAAGGCCTACGTGCTTAAATGCTTCGGAGACTTTAGTGGCTACAGCTCTTGCTTTGGCTGCAACGGCTTCGTCAATACGTGCTGGGCAGATTACGTATTCCACTTGATTGGCTTCGGGGTGGAATTCCATTTCCACAACTGGATAGGTAGTTACCTCTCCTGAAGGGTTGCGGGCAACAATTACCGCCAACTCGTTTTTAAAGGGAATCAATTTTTCTGCAATGCAAGCGCCTTCTGACAATGGAATCACATCTTCGGCTGCACGAATAATACTTACGCCTTTCCCGTCATAACCGCCGGTGCAACTTTTCCATACAAAGGGAAAGTGTAGTTCTTTGCGGACAATAGCTTCGTTTAAATCGTTTTTATCTTTAAAAACCTTAAAAGGTGAAGTAGGTATTTGATGGTCTTTGTAAAACTGTTTCTGCACGCCTTTATCCTGAATATTTCTGAGCGTCGCGGCACTGGGATATACTTTTATGCCTTCGCTTTCTAGCTTCTCCAAGGCTTCAATATTTACACCTTCAATCTCAAAAGTGAGGACGTCTACCTTTTTTCCGAAGTTATAAACAGTTTCAAAATCCATTAAATCGCCTTGCTCAAAAGTATCTGCTGAAATTCTGCAAGGAGCTTCGGCGCTTGGGTCTAGAACGCTGGTGCGGATGTCCCATTTGCGAGTTTCATAGAGCATCATTTTGCCCAATTGTCCTCCGCCGAGGATGCCAAGGGTGAAGTTGGTGGAGAAATAGTTCATTGCGGTTGTCAGTTATCTGTTATCAGTTTTCGCTTTTCGCTTTTTGTGAATGCAAAGATAGTAAAAGTGAGTAGGTGAGTTTGGGAATGGTTAAGTAAGTTTTTTTTGTTCGGGTTGAGTGAATTGCTTGTGAGGTTGTCCCTAAAATTGCTTTCTATTTTTGAAAATTACTTGTAGTAATCATTCAGTTAGGCTTATTGATTCTTAGCTTTTCATAATAATTTAGAATTCAAATAGTCTGAAAATGATATAAGAATATAACCTTTAATTGATTAATAACTATATTTAATGTTTTAACAAAGAAGTATTTATGATTACCGATTTTCTAATAAAATTAGTGCCTTTTACTTGCGAGGAACTCAATGACATTCTTCCTTATTTTGAAAAAGAAAACGTCAAAAAGAATGAGCTGTTAATAAAAGAAGGGCAAATGTGTAGTAAATTATATTTTGTAGGTCAGGGTATAGGAAGAAGTTATTACCTTACTAAAGACGGTAAGGATGTAACGCAATGGTTTTTTGGTGTTGATAATTTTATGTCGAGCGTAGACAGCTTTTTTCAACAAAGTCCAAGCTTTTATTATTTGGAGGTTTTAGAAGATTCTGTTTTGTATAGTATAACAAAGAAAAACATGGATATGTTATTAGCCAAATACCAAAACATGGAAAAATTTATTAGGTTATTAACCATAGAAACGCTTGCCAAATTTGTCCATAAATTAAACGCTATACAATTCCAGACAGCAAAAGAGCGGTATACTTATATGCTCGCAGAATTTCCAGACATTTCGCATCGTGTTCCTTTAGGCCATATTGCCTCTTATCTGGGAATAACACAAGAAACACTTAGCCGCATTAGAAAGAATCATTAACATAAAACATGAAGTTTGGTTTTTGATTTAGGTCAAAGGAAAATAATCTTAAAGCCAATAAATTTGTATTGTAATTGTAAATCATTCAAAATGAAAAACTACAACTCAAGGCTATATTTCTTTTTTATTTTCTCAGTATTTCTGGTTACATCAAGCGCTGTAGCGCAACAGTTGGATCCAGTTCTTGTGGATCTTATAAATAAAGGACTAAACAAAAGTCATAGTGTTCAAATTCAAAATTTCAATGCTGAACAGGCTAAAATTGACCAAAAGTTGGCAAAGTCAGTTTTTCTGCCCAAACTCACTTTTAATGGAAGTTACACGCGCCTGGATGATGACATTACTTTTGATGATGACACGCAAAACCTTTTAATAGCAACACAAAAGCTCCTCATTAAAGAGGCATCTGGTATTCCTTTTAATAGCCCTTTTCCTGAAGGGATTCCTTTAGAGCCTGTTCCATATTTACAAAGCAAGAACATTCTCAAATCTTCTATGGATTTAGATTGGGTGCTTTTTAGTGGGTTTGAAGCAAGTAATGCACTCAAGGCAAGTAAACATAAAGAGGCATCAATAAATTATTTAGCTATGGCCGAAAAAGATAAAATAGCTTTACAAATAATAGAGACCTATGATAAGCTTGCATTGGTATATGCTTCTGAACGTGTATTAAATACTTCAGAAAATTTCTTGAACGAACAAGAACACTATGTGAGAAAAGCCATAGAAAATGGTTTGGCAACACCCATTGGCCGTAAGAAAGTTGAACTAGCACAGCAACAATTGGCTGGTAAAATGCTGGAGTTTAATCAGAATAAAAAGTTGTTGATTGAAGTACTTCACCAACTCACTAATGAAAGTAAGGAGAGCTTGGCGCTTCTTAATCCTCAATTACAACCCTTAACTGCAAGCTCATTATCAAGGTCTGAAAAAAGAAACGAAATAAAAGCTCTTGAGGAAGCTGAAAAAGCGACACTTTATAAATCTAAAATGCAAAAAAACAACTTTATACCTAAGCTTGCCTTGAAAGGGCATTATGAATTTTTAGAAGAAGATTTATCGTTGTTAGATCCAAAATGGTATGTTGGTGTTGGTGTAAAATGGAATGTATTTGACGCTAACCAATCCCACTTAGAGAGTAAAAAAACTTTAATAGAAGGAAAAAAATACAGACAGCAGTTAGAAGAAGCTGATGAAATGATTGCGTTAAGCATTATAAAAGCTGAATTGGCATACGAAGCTTCATTACAAAATAGTGAAATGATACAGAAAGAAATTGAACTGGCCAATGACACCTATGAAATGATTGATAAGCAGTATAGAAATAATCTGGCGTCAATAAAAGAGGTGCTAGATGCTTTAAATGATTTAGAAAAAGCAAATTTTAAATTACAACAATCATATTTTGACCAGCGAAGGGCTGTTGCAAATCTGCTAAATGCTAATGGTACACTCAATTACTAATAACCTGATAAAATTTTTAAAATGAAATCAATAACAAACATAGGTATTCTTTCAATTCTAATGATGTCATTAATTTCTTGCGGAAATGATAATACAATTACAGATTACAGGGGAAAGGTAAAGTTTGAAACCATATCAGTAAGTAGTAAACTCGCAGGAAGAGTTAGCAAGATTTATGTTGAAGAAGGCCAAACTGTAAAAAAAGGAGATACGCTTGCCTACATTGATATCCCCGAGGTAAATGCTAAAATGATGCAGGCAGAAGGTGCAATAACATCTGCACAAGGTCAGCTAAATATGGCCAATAAAGGTGCCACAGCAGAGCAATTAAATCAAATTGACGGTCAAATTGATGCAAGCCGAGCGCAATTAAACTTTGCTCAAGAATCTTATAATAGAATGCAAGCTATGTACAAAGACTCTCTTATAAGTTTACAGCAATTTGATGAAGTTAAAATGAAGCTTGAAATAGCAAAGGCACAAGTGTCATCATTAGCTGCTAAACGCAAGGAGGTGAGTAGCAGCGCAAGAGTTGAACAAATTGATCAAGCTAAAGGCCAACTAGATCGAGCTGTTGGTGCTAAAGAAGAAGTGCTTTCAGCAGAAAATGAAAAATATCTGATAGCACCCGCAAGCATGACAATTGAGACTATAAGCCTTCAAGAAGGCGAATTATTAACACCTGGTTATGCATTGTTCAATGGTTATGAAAAGGGTAGTATGTATTTTCGATTTACAGTGCCAGAATCAAAAGTGTATGATTTTGAAGTTGGTAAAAAGATAACCTTAGTCAACCCATATACAAAGCAGGAGACTAGCGGTGAAATCTCCACGATAAAACAATTGGCAAATTATGCTGACATTACGAGCACAGCACCTTTGTATAACTTATCCGAATCTATCTATGAATTAAAAGTTGTTCCAATTTCAAATGAAGCGAATCAATCGTATTTTCTAAATGCAACTATTCTTATTAAGCAATAAACTTATGAAAGATTTTTTCAGATTGGTAAAAGTAGAGTTTAAACGTATTTTTTCGAATAATGTTTTACTTGCCATTTTTATAGGAGCACCTATTTTTTACGGACTCATATTCGGTTATGTCTATCAGCAAGGGAATGTTGTAAACTTGCCTATAGTAATAGTAGATCAAGATAACAGCCCTACTTCAGATAAGATAATTGATGCTTTTTCAGATAATGAAGTTTTATTGATAAGTGATGTTCGGTACACTCCAGGGAATATTTTGGCTGAAATGCCAAAAAAGCAATATGTAGCTGTTATAACACTGCCAACTAATTTTGAAGCGGACATTCTTCAAAAAAGACATCCCGAAATTAGAGTTGATTTAAATATGGCAAATATTGTGAATGCCAATACAGCTAGTAAAAGCATTCAGTCGGTTTTAATGACGCTTAATGCCGGAATTGAAATAGAAGGTCTAAAGAAAACTGGGCTACATCCAACTCAAGCAGCTGCAGCCTATGAAAGTTTTAAAATTAATTTTAATAAGCTTTACAATTCTACAGGAAACTATGTAACTTTTATGTTGCCGGGTATGCTCGCAGCAATAATGCAACAAATTATATTTTTAGCAATGGCTTTGGTGTTTGCTAGAGATTTTGAAGATGGGTATTTTGGAAAATTGGTTAAGGAAAGTAGGTTTTCCCTGTATCATATAGCCGTTAAATCTACACCGTTTTTGTTGATGATCCCCATAATGTGGGTAATTGTAAGCCTTTTTATACCCTACTTTCAGATTGAAGCAGCTATATTTAACTTTCCCATGCTTATTTTAGTAACGCTTTTAACGTTGGCATCTATGTTTATTGGGATGCTTTTTTCAATTGCAATTCCAAGTCAATTAAAAGCAACTGAACTTTTAATGGTAATTTCTACTCCAGCTTTTGTTCTTAGTGGATTTACTTGGCCAACATTAGCTTTTCCTGATGCTATTTCTAATGTAGCTCAATTTATACCATTAACACAGTTTTTAAGTGCTTTTAGAAAAATAGCTTTTTATGGGGGAGATGTAGCATCCATAGCTCCCGAAATCAAAATATTATTAACTATTGTTTTCGTCACATTTATAGCCATGGTACTGCTGCTTCAGTTTAAAATTTATAGATATCGAAAAAATCCAAAAGAACCATTGGCGCTACCAAAGGACTAATAACATTGAAAGAAAAGAAAACTGCGGGCGGTTTTTCTAAGGAATACAATCCAAATGTTCTGTGTGATTATGAGAGTGAGGTAATCGCAACTTTAATACTAAATCACTTTAAAGTATCGAACTAATGAAAGAAGATGTAAAAACAACACGTATTCAAAATATATTCAGAATTCTATTGGCGGTTTTTATGATTTATGCGGGGTTTAGCCACTTAACATTTAACAGGATAGATTTTCATGCTCAGGTTCCAGATTGGGTTCCGTTGAGCAAAGATCTGGTTGTGATAGTGTCGGGAATCGTAGAAATGGGCTTAGGCCTTGCCTTATTGTTATGGAAAAAACACCGTGTTAAAATTGGATGGACATTGGCGCTATTTTTTGTTCTTGTTTTTCCAGGAAATGTTGCCCAATATCTGGACGGAAAAGATGCTTTTGGAGCCCTAAATTCTGATACCGCTCGTTTAATTAGGCTTTTTTTTCAACCGGTACTTATAGCTTGGGCAATTTGGTCATCTGGCGCATGGCAAACTTGGAGGAATTCTAAAAAATAAATAAAAACTAAAATCATTATGAAAGCATTACAAATAGTAAAATACGGAGCAATTAAAGATAGTCTATCAATCAATGAGGTAAAAAAACCGGCTATTAAACCAAACGATATTTTAGTTGAGGTTAAAGCAGCTTCAATCAATCCTATTGACTACAAATTGGTGGAAGGACATTTAAAAGATATGATTTCTTTAAAATTTCCAAGTACAATTGGATACGACGTTAGCGGCGTGGTTGCTGAAAAAGGTACCGATGTTATAAATTTCGAAATAGGGGATGAAGTATATTCCAGAGTGCCACAAGAACAAATGGGTACCTTGGCAGAATATGTAGCGGTCAATTATAAGGTTGTTGCTAAAAAACCAAAAAACAGTTCTTTTGAAGAAGCAGCGGCATTGCCACTAACAGGTCTTACAGCAATGCAAGCCCTAGAAAGTGTTGGTATAAAAGAAAATGATAGGATTCTTATTCATGCAGGATCTGGTGGTGTGGGTAGCTTTGCCATTCAATATGCCAAAGCTAAAGGCGCTATAGTATACACTACTACCAGTAGTAAAAATGTAGATTGGGTTAAAGCTTTGGGTGCTGACCGAGTAATTGATTATAAAACTGAAGACTATAAAGAGGTTGCAAAAAATTTGGATATTGTTTTTGATACCTTAGGGAAAGATTACACTTTTGATGCCTTTGAAATCATTAAAGAAGGCGGAAGAGTTGCCACTATAGTAGGTCCTCCAGATGAAGAAACGGCAAAGCAAATGGGTATGTCAGATTATAAATTGCCCGAAAAATTATCAAAACTGATAGAAAAGAAATCAGCTACTTATAAATTAACCTGGATGCAGCCTAATGCTGAACAGCTGAACACTATTAAAACTTTGGTTGAAAATGGAGCTATTAAGCCCGTAATAGATTTTATTTATTCTCTCGAAGATGCGGTAGATGCTTACGAATATCTAGCAACAGGTAAAGCTAAGGGAAAAGTAATTATTAGTCTTTCCTAAATAATTTAGGGGTTGAACTAATCACTATCTAAAAATAACGAAATGAAGAATAATCCAAAATTACAGAAAAATGGATGAGTAGCGGGCGAACTAAAAATTAGAAAATCACGCAGGTATTTTTAAGGTATTGATGTGAAATTATATAATAATTAATTAAAAAATAAAATTATGAATATTAAAAATGTAACCATAGCAGGAAGCGGGGTTTTGGGATACCAAATTGCTTTTCAAACTGCATTTCACGGGTTTAATGTAACAGTATACGATATTAATGATGAAGTTTTGGAAAAAGCGAAATCAAGATTCAACACATTGAGTGAGGCATATAAAACAGATTTAAACGCTACTCAAGAACAGTTAGACCAAACATTTAAAAACTTGAGTTACACTTCAGACTTAAAAGAAGCTGTAAAAGATGCCGATTTAGTAATTGAATCTGTTCCTGAAAATCCATCTATTAAAATAGATTTTTATAAAAAACTAGCAGCTGTAGCTCCACAGAAAACGATTTTTGCCAGTAATTCATCTACAATGTTGCCTAGCAAGTTTGCAGAATCAACTGGGAGGCCAACTAAATTTGCAGCCCTGCATTTTGCCAATGAAATATGGAAACACAACACGGCTGAAATTATGGGGCATCCAGGAACAGATCCAGAAGTATTTGATACCCTTGTTGCGTTTGCAAAATCTATCGGAATGGTCGCTTTACCATTACAGAAAGAACAACCTGGGTATATTGTTAATTCATTACTTGTTCCTTTATTAGGTGCAGCGTTGGATTTATTGGTTAGAGGAGTGGCAGATGTTCAAACCATAGATAAAACTTGGATGGTGGCAACAGGCGCTCCCACTGGCCCTTTTGCTATTTTAGATGTCGTTGGAATCACCACTGCATATAACATCAATAAAATGGAAGCTGAAAAAACAGGAGACTCTGGGAAACAACAAGTGGTTAATTATCTAAAAGAAAATTTCATAGATAAAGGAAAGTTGGGCGTAGCTTCTGGTGAAGGTTTTTATACCTATCCAAATCCTTCGTTCAAAAAAGCTGACTTTCTAAAATAAGATCATAGCGATATTAGAAGATTTGTAGTGGCGTCTTGCTACAATAACATCAATCGCGTCAGTGATATATTGAGTTTAAAGACCAATTTTTAGATTAGAGAGGAACAAAAAAGCCCCAACAAGTAAACTTGTTCGGGCTTTTTTAAAATTAGCGGAATTTTCTAGAAAACCGTTTTATTTTTTATAATTAATCATCCAATTTATACCGTATTGGTCAGTGCACCGTCCGTAATGGGCACCCCAAGAAGTTTTTTGAAATGAAGTATGTACTTGGCCACGCTTTGAGAGTGATTCAAAAACCTCACGGCCTTCATCTTCCGAATCAACATCCACTCCTAACTGTAAAGTTGTTCCTTCACTTAATGGTGTGTCGGGAGCGGCATCATATCCTAAAAGAATAAAATTTTTATTTTTTAATTCTGCGTGCTGCCACTTTTTTCTATAATTCTCAGGAATGTCAATTTCTTTATTTTCATAGGTTTCTGTATTATGTATTTCGCCTCCAAAAATTTCTTGATAAAAATGAAATGCTTCTTTACAATTTCCTCGAAACGATAAATAGGGTTCAATTCTCATAGTGTTTTTTTTAATTATTGATAATAATACTGGATAGGGATGAGTATAAATAATTCCCTATCCAGGTAGGTATTGTTTGTGTAATGACTATTTTCTAAATAGACGGGAAAGTAATCCAAGTACTAATAGTACTAAGAAAATATAGAAAATAATTTGGGCAATGTCAGTTGCGCCTTCAGCAATTCCGCCAAATCCAAAAATGGCTGCGATAATAGCAATTACAAGAAAAATAATAATCCAACGTATCATAATGTGTAGTTTTTTGTTAGTATGTCAATAAAATTATAACAGATTTTGAAGGTTTAAAAGAATTTTTTAAGAATTTAACAGCGAAAGTTAAAGTTTTGAAAACTCAAAGTTTAACTTTCATTAATACAATTTATGAAATTGACATTCAACAAATAAAAAATTTAGAGTAGTAATGAGTACTGACAAAAGGTGTTTAACAATTTTACTTATTATTCCAAAAAGAGTATTTTGCGGAAGAGTGCATTATCTTAAAAAGTAAGAAAATTTTTCATCTTAATTATTTTGATTTGATCATTTAGCAAACTGCATATCGAAATTTTTAAGTTTAAGCATTTTTAATAGCTTTTGATTTAACCTTTAATAATCTATAAATTATGCAGACAATTACCTGCCATTCTATTCCATTTAAGGAAGTTCTTAATGATCTTGCAATTGAATTAGAAACTAGCTACACACAATCCTGCGAAGAATACACATTGATAATACCCGAAAAATATGGTAGCGGCAGCATTAAGGGAATAAATTTTAAAGAAGGTCTAGGGCTGCTTTTCTATAACTGTACCTTTAATGAAGATTTAGAAATCCATTTTATTGTTAATGAAGTCCATCCCTTAAAATTCTTATTTTGTGAAAAGGGCGGATTTTCCCATCATTTCCAAAATAAAGAAGAGCAACATAAAGTAAGAGTATTGGAGAATATTATAGTTGCCAGTAATAAAAAAAATGGACACGTTCTGCGTTTTAAAGCAGGTGTTCATACTATTATAAACAGTCTAGAAATAAATAGGGAGCTGTTTATTAAAACAATGGCTTGTCAAATCCAGAGCTTGGATAGCGTTCTTGAAAAGTTATTTTTAGATACAAAAGCAAGTGAGCAATTTTATTACCATGGAGATTACAGCGTTCAAATGGCAGATTTATTTGAGCGAATCAATTCCAATCAACTTAATAATTTTATAAGAACCATATTTTTACATGGAAGTGCTTATAAGTTGCTTACTATTCAAATTGTGGAATATCACGACTCAAAAAATTCGGAGGGAAATCAGTCATTGTTAAAAAGACGCGATCAGATTTTAATTATGGAGGCAGCGGCATTAATTGAGAATGATATCTTGGATTTTAAAACCATAAAAAAATTAGCTGATCATATAGGTCTTAACCCCACAAAACTTCAAAACGGATTTAAGCATATTTATGGCACTACTATTAATGAATTTGTGCAAAATAGAAGACTGGATTTGGCCAAGAATTTAATAAAAGGAACAGACCATTCCTTTTCTGAAATTGCATACATGGTAGGAATTTCAAGTAAAAGTTATTTTTCAAAAATGTTTAAGGACAAATATGGACTTACTCCCTCAGATATTCGAAAGAAAAAAAGTAAAGATTCTCAAAGATAATTTAATTACTCTCCAATAAAAGCCACTTAGCTCCTAATTAAAGGCCTATGCAAAAATGATTTAGCGCCCAATTTCTTGAGTTAATCTTCAGTTCCTTTGTTGGGCGGTTTTGGTAAATTTTTATTGTTTACTTTATCATTTTCATCCTTTTCTACTTCGCCGTATTGATTGTGGTCGCGTTCTTTTCCAAAGCCATCTTGTGTGTCTCCCATAATTATTTAGTTTTATAGTAATACAATTTTAAAATTCAATATTTTTTTAGCTACTGTCTTTTTATATTTACAACAGCAAACGCTATTAAATCATTTCTGATTTAGTCACATTTCTAATTAACCTTTTATAATTCTTAAAATTGAATTTTGAACATTCAAATTAATACAAATTTATTTTCCGAAAAAGATTTTATCTAAATTTTAGCAAATAGAAAACCGCTGAAGCTACTCTGGAAGATAAGAGGTTGATCTATTTTATAATTTTGAATAGGATATTCAATTAATAAAATAGAATTCTAGGATTCCGACTTATATAGAAACATTAAAACCAGCATAGAGAAGTTGAGAATAAACGATATTCCGTTTGTAACTATTATAGGAATATCTCCTTTCAATATTCCATACACAACCCATAAACCCACTCCCAATATTAAAATGGAGAACATAATGGGAGAAACATCCATAACTTTTTTTGAACGCCATGATTTTATTATTTGAGGTATTACAGCGAGTGTGGTGAACGTGCCGGCCAAAATTCCGATGATTGTTTCGAGTGTCATACTTATTTTAAAGCTACATCTTCCTTATTTTAAAGCTACATCTTCCATCAACCAATCCTCAATTGAAATCGCTTCATTATCCGTGTGAAGAACTACCATATCTCCAGTAGTTTCAAAAACTACTGCTCTTATCTGTGAAAGTTTTAAAACATTTGCCTCCCTTAATTTTGACCGTAAATCTCCCTCCGTTACGCGAGCTTTTTTAAGGTTTTCATAAAGGATGGTCGAATTACTCATTAATAATAAGGGGCGATTGTCTATTACTTCTCGAAAAATTTTGTAGCGTCTAAAGTAAGCTGCAATTAATTGTAAACAGTAAACCGCAAAAAGGCCAATAACTCCTTCGGCAAGAGAAACGGAACTAGAAAGTACGGTAGTAGCAATAATAGATCCTACGGCTACCGTCATCGCAAAATCAAAACTGGACATTTTGCTAAAGCTACGTTTGCCAAAAAGACGAGTAAATAAAATTACTGCTATATAAATACCAAGACAACTTAATATAATAGCGAGGGCTGCTGTGGGGGTAGTTTCAAACCATTTTTCCATAATCATTATTTAGAAAAAGGCCCGGTATATCGGGCCTTTTATAATTTATAATAGTGTTTAGATAGCTTTCTTGTTCAGACGTTTTTCTGCAAGATCATTTAAAGTTGTATCTGCTTTGTACTCCTCATCCAAAGTTTTTTGAAGTTTCGCGGCAATATCTTTATGGCCTAGTTCCTTCGCGTAACGAACCGCTGTACCGTAACCTGAAATTTCGTAGTGTTCCACACGTTGCGCTTCAGCTATCATGCCTGCATGCATTACATCTTCATCGTCCACTTCCTTCAAAAAGTCTTCAGCTTCTTTAATAAGTCCTTCCATGGCTTTACAAGTTTCCCCTTTGGCCTTTATGTCTAACTCATCACAAATTTCCTTTATTCGGGTTTTGTGTTCTTTGGTCTCTTCAAGATGATCTTCAAACGCTTTTTTAAGCTTTGCATCTTTCGCTTTTTTCGCCATTTTAGGCAAAGCCTTCGTTAATTGATCTTCAGCGCTGTAAAGATCCTGTAATTGGTGTTCAAATAATGCTTCTAAATTTTTCATAGTTGTAAGTTTTTTTTTGTTTTGAATTTTAAAATTATCAAAACAAAATTTACCTAAAACCACTTTTATAATTGCTTTAACAAGATTCTTTCTTTTGCGTTAAAAAAATAATTTTAGTGTTAGTAATTGGCTTAAAACCGCACTATAGTCTCAAATTTAGTTTTAAATATTTGAGCCAAAATCCTATTTTTTATCTGAGAAAAGATTCCGAAGCTTATACATAAACCCATTATTTTGCACTACAAATTGCTCCTCTTCATCTTCTTCTTCCTCCTTAAAAGCAAAGGCTCTTAGAAAATCACTATGCGATTTACTACTATCATATTTTTTGCGCTCCTTTCCAATTTTGTCCAATTGTTTTCCCTTCTCTTCTAAAATTTGAGTAAATAGAGGGAGTAACCTTTCGTTTAATTCATTAACGGGCTCTTTTAAAAAGAAACCAGATGCGCCAGCTTCCAATAATCGTTCTTTGTCATCCTCATTCTTTAGATGGGCCGTTATAACTACTACGGGTATTTTGTTGTTATAGTCTTTTGTAACTCTTATAACATCAAAAGCATTCATTCCTATCAAATTGAAATCGGTAATAACTATATCTGGAATATAAGTTTTTATCGCATTAATTAAACTTATTTCACTATCCACAAAGCGGATCTCGGGATGTAGGCATATTTTTTTTAATTGCCTTTGTATCAGAAACGAATCCGATACAAGATCCTCGACAATTAAAAAAGTTAGATTATCGGGTAAGTTCATTGGTCAGTGGTTTAAGGTTGTCTATAAAATTATTGAAAATTTTAATATGTTTTTAACGTTATTAAAATTATTTTTAATCCCATAAAACAATTAAAACTGTCTATGAAAAGAATTAAAAAAATTGGATTTACCAATTTTATTATTTTAATATCGTCCTTAATTCTCGTTATAGTTTTAATTGCCTTTTCTTTTAGTAGAAATGCAGCATCTGCTGAGCGAATAGCCCATACCTGGGAAGTAAAGAATACCATACGCAGTCTGTCTTCTTCCATTTCAGAAATGGAAAGTAGAAAACTCGCTTACATTTATACCAGCCAAATAAAATACAAACACGCCTTCCAGTCAGCAGAAGATGAATATGATTCTCTCCTTTTGGCACTCCACCTTTTGATCAATGACAACCAATCACAAATTGATAAATTACAACATGTTGAAGAAATTGTAAACACAAATTTTGGCACTTTCAATGAATCTATTTCCGAAGATAAATCGCAGATAATTATTAATCAGGAAAGCATAGATGAAATGGAATTTTCTGAAATTATCCATATCCGGTTGGAAGAAATGGTCCAACAGGAAGACCTACTTCTCGAAGAAAGAAATGCCAATTATGAAAGTTGGAAAATTATAATTCTTATTAGCCTGGGAATTGCAACCATTATTGTTTTTCTAAGCCTTTACAATCTCATTAACCGCATAAGGCCTTTGTTAGAGGAGCTTTTACAAACCAAGGAAAATTTAGAAGTAACAAATGCCAGTTTAAAAAATACATTGGGAGAGTTAAATTTATCTAACGTTGAAAAGGAACGGGAGATTAAAGCAAAGAAGAAAGCAATTGAGGAAAAGGAAAAACTGAACGAATCTCTAAGTGTGAAAAATCAGCAATTAGATCATTTTGCATATGTGGCTTCTCACGATCTTCAAGAACCACTGCGAACCGTTTCTAATTATTTGGAAATATTTCAGGAAGATTTTCCCGAGCGAGTGGAAGGCGAGGCAACCATGTATTTTCAATTTATTAATAGCGCAGTAGAACGCATGCGCAATTTAATAAGTGGTCTCTTGTCCTTTTCCCGCATTGGCACCAGTGGAGAAATGGAACAAATTGACCTGAATAAAACCATTGAGAAAATTAAGGCAGATTTTTCGGCTGTAATTGAAGAGCGTGAAATTTTAATAAAGTCTGACGCTCTTCCCACTGTTAGTGGATATAGAATTGAATTAAAACAGCTCTTTCAAAATTTAATAGCAAATGCTATAAAGTTTTCAAAAGCTGGGATAGCGCCTCATATTGAAATCTCCTATGAGGAAACCGATAACTTCTATAACTTTCACATAAAAGACAATGGAATAGGGATACCAGACAAGGATTTCTTGAAAATATTCGATATGTTCAGCAGACTTCATAGTACAAAGGATTTTGAAGGACAAGGCATAGGTCTCGCTTTTTGTAAAAAAATTGTAGAATTACATTATGGAAATATTTGGGTGACTTCCAATTTTGGAGTTGGAAGCACTATTCACTTTACGATAAAAAAATAGTAATGAAAAAGAAACTTAAGAACATACTACTAATTGATGACTCTGAGAGTGACAATTTTTATCATGCTCGGAAAATAAAAAAATTGGGAATAACAGATAATATTCACACCTGCTTTAGTGGGGCTGAAGCCTTAGAGTATTTAAGTAGCGAGCTGGATGGAATACACCCCCAACCCACCCTTATCTTTCTGGACATAAATATGCCCGGAATGAACGGTTGGGAATTTTTGGAGGAATATGAAAAGCTGGAACTGGCGAAGCAAGGGGAAATCGTTCTTACAATGCTAAGCAACTCCATTGATGAAAGAGATAAGCAAAAAGCACATGAATATAAAACCGTGCAAGGCTTCTATAGCAAACCTCTTAGTGAAGAATATTTATTTTCTATTCTTGAAAAACACTTTAAAGAATATATGTAAGATTGATAAAATTGAGTAGTTGAAAATGTAAACTCATTTTAAAGCAGTCTCCACTACCGTTAAAGTATCGTGAAATATTATAATCTTTCCTGACATTAGTTTTAATTTTATTTAAAAGAAAATTATGAGATCAATCTGGAACGGTTCAATCAGTTTTGGCCTAGTGTCAATTCCTATAAAAATGTATAGCGCCTCTGAAGATAGAAAACTCGATCTTGATATGTTGGACGTTCACGATAATGCCCGTATAAGATATAAACGAGTTAATGAAGATACAGGGAAAGAAGTAGAATGGAAGGATATTGTAAAAGGTTTTAAAAAGGACGACGCCTACGTAATCCTCGAAAAAGAGGATTTTGAAATGGCGAATATGAAGAAAAGCAAAACCATAGATATAGAAGAATTTGTGGAAGAAGATGAAGTGAGCGATCTACTCTTTAAAAGTCCGTATTTTTTGGAACCTCAAAAGGAAGGTGGAAAAAGTTACAACTTGCTAAGGGATGCCTTAAAGAAAACTGGCAAACTGGGTGTCGCAACCTTTGTTATGCGTCAAAAAGAAAATTTAAGTCTTATAGGGGTATATAAAAATGCATTGGTACTACACGTAATTAGATTTTCAGAAGAAATACGTGATCCAGCAGACCTAAAACTTCCCTCTACCAAGGTATCAAAGAAAGAGGTAGATATGGCACTTTCCCTTATTGAAAACTACACAACTCCCTTTAAGCTTGATAAGTATAAGGATGTTTATAATAAACAGTTGATGAAAATTATAAACAATAAAGCCAAAGGTAAAAAATCGCGCAGTAAAAAGGTGGATACTACACCTACTAAGGCAGACGATTTAATGGCAAAACTAAAAGCCAGCCTGGAAAAGAAAAAGAAAAAAAGTAAAGCCTCTTAGTTGTGGCTCTCGATGATTACATAAAAAAGCGCAAATTCAACAATACGCCGGAACCTAAAGGTGAATTTGATGAAAAAAATGCCAATCGTTTCGTAATACAACGCCATCAAGCGCGTAGATTGCATTACGACCTTCGTCTAGAAATGGAAGGGGTTTTAAAAAGTTGGGCGGTGCCAAAAGGTCCCTCAATGAATGCGTCAGATAAGCGTCTCGCTATTATGACCGAAGATCATCCAGTTAAATACCTCACTTTTCACGGCGTCATTCCTAAAGGAAACTATGGCGCGGGAGTTATGGATATCTGGGATGAAGGCACTTTTTCTGTTTTAGAAAGTGATGAGGGAACAGACCCTATTAAACAATTAGAAAAAGGCGACCTTAAAATTGAATTCTTCGGAAAAAAGATAAAGGGTGCTTTTGCACTAGTTCACACTAAAAGGGGGGAAGAAAAAAACCAATGGTTGCTCATCAAAAAGAAAGACGCGTATGCCACAGATTTGGAATACGATGCTGAGGTTTTTTCTTCTTCAACAAAACAAATTAAGGCTGGCAAAGTAAAAGCCCTAAACCCTAAAGAATTTATTAAGCCGATGCTCGCCAGTCCGGCAAAGAAAATTTTTAAGGATCCCGAATGGGTTTTTGAGTTGAAATGGGACGGATATCGAGTTATAACTAATATACTTAATGCCGAGGTAGAAATGTATTCGCGCAATGGGATATCTTATAACACGAAATTTGCATTACTAAAAAAAGAACTTGAAAGCATTCCCCATGACTGTATTCTGGATGGTGAGGTAGTTATTGTAGATTCAAATGGGAAACCAGATTTTCAAAAACTTCAAAAATACGATGCCGAAAAGACGGAAGGCCAACTCCGTTATTATGTTTTCGATCTACTTCACCTAAACGGGCACGATACTATTTCACTACCCTTATTGGAGCGTAAAAGTCTATTGCCACAAATTATAGAAGGTTTAGAAAATGTTGTTTTTTGCGATCATATTGAAGCTATGGGGCCAGCACTCTATAAACGAGCAATAGATGCAGGAATGGAAGGAGTGATTGCTAAAAAAGCCGATTCAGTATATGTTCCGGGTTATAGGAGTGAAAATTGGTTGAAAGTTAAAAGTAACACTACCGAAGAGACACTTATTTGCGGTTATACCGATTCTGTAGGAGGCGGAGCTATTTTTGGTTCGCTTATTCTCGGGCTTTACAAGGAAGAAGAGCTTGTGTATGTTGGCAACTGCGGTTCCGGATTTTCTAATGCAGAACAAAAAGAGTTGCTTAAAAAAATGCAAGCGTTGAAAATTGAAACCAATCCTTTTAATAAAAAACTGTCCCTAAAGGGTAGAAATCCACATTGGGTGGCGCCAAAACTTATCTGCGAGGTAAAATTCTCTGAATGGACTAAAAGCGGTTTGATGCGCCATCCTGTTTATAAGGGGCTGAGGTTTGATAAAGATGTAGATGAAGTTGTAAGTCCCACTCAAAACAAATCAATCTCAAAAAAAGGGAAGGATACTTCTTCCAACTTGGAGGTTGATGGTATTTCGGTACCTGTTTCAAACTTGGAAAAAATATATTGGCCCGAGGCTGGTTATACGAAATATGATCTACTTGATTATTATTTGAATATCTCAGAAATTATGTTGCCATATCTAATAGATCGGCCACAGAATTTACACAGGCATCCTAACGGAATCTCCAAACCTTCCTTCTATCAAAAAGATAATGAAACTTTGCCCGATTGGGTGGAAACGGTAAAAATTCATTCCAAATCTTCCAAAAAAGATATTGACTATCTGCTCTGCCAGAATGAAGCTACACTCCTTTATATGGCAAATTTGGGGTGTATAGAGATAAACCCATGGAACTCCACCATTAAACAATTAGAAAATCCCACTTATACTGTTATAGATTTAGATCCTTCAGATAAAAACACTTTTGAACAGGTTATTGAAGTAGCTTTGGCAGCAAAAGAGGTTTTAGATTTGGCGAAAATAAAAGGATACTGTAAAACTTCAGGTTCAACCGGACTGCATATTTATCTTCCTTTAAACGAAAAATACAGTTATGAAGAGGCAAGAGATTTTACCAAATTGCTCTGCTATTATATCCATGAGAAACTTCCAAAGTTAACCAGTATGGAGCGAGCGGTAAAGAACCGTAAAGGCAAGATTTATTTAGACTACCTTCAAAACCGCCGCGGTCAAACATTAGCAGCGCCCTACTGCGCAAGGCCGAAAGTTGGAGCTTCCGTTTCTGCACCATTATCCTGGAAGGAAGTAAAACCAGGCTTGGAAATTTTAGATTTCACCATTAAAAATATGCCCGAGCGTATAGCCCTAACTGGAGATTGGTTTAAGCCTGTGCTTAAAAAGGGAATTGATATGGAAAAGGCAATAGAAGCTTTGGGGTCTTGAGCCATTTTGGAGCTTGAGTGTCAAATTTTCCTAGCATTCTTCCTGTTTCTTTATACTTCTTCCTTTTTATTCTACATAATTTCAAAATCTGCGTATTTAATTTGCTTTATTGAGTAAACAGTTAACGGTATTGTATTAAGATTCTTAAAGGGCTATTAAATCTGTGTCAAAGCCTTATTAAAAAAAGTGTCTAACTGCGGTTTTCATTTTATTTTCATAAAAAAAATTATGAAAGCAACTGCCAACTCTAATCAAAAGAAGTATATCTCTGAATCTATTGAAGAGGAATTCAAGGAATTTATTATTGACAAAAATCATCCATGCATAATGGCAAATACCGTTTTTAGTATGAATGATTATGAACTTCATGTCCACGATGGCTTTAGCACTAAAACTACTGCAGCCAATTTATTGGAACAATTAAAAATGTATGTTGATAATTATGACTTTTCCGACAATAAATTTAAAACCTTTATAGCAGTTTTTCCAGATGCCGAAATAGTTTCCGAAGTAGAGTTTGAAAATCTTTTATGGAGACAATTGCAATTTATACACGAGAAGGATACCGAAGCCTGGGATCCACGAGTAAGCAAAAATCCTGAAGACAGTAATTTTAGTTTCAGTATAGGAGGGCGTGCTTTTTATGTAGTGGGTATGCACCCCAAAAGTTCACGCATGGCTAGAAGAGCCCCGTATCCTACATTAGTTTTTAATTTACATTGGCAATTTGAAAAACTTCGAGAAATGGGGGCCTATCAAAAAGTGCGCGACAAAATAAGAGAAAGGGATACAGCTTTACAGGGAAATATAAATCCAGTTTTAGAAGATTTTGGTCAAAGTAGTGAAGCCCGTCAATACAGTGGGAGAAGTGTGGGGAAGGCGTGGAAATGTCCATTTCATTCTCAAAAATAATTTCTGGAAATAATTTTTACAACCTCAATAAGTTTAATAGAAAAAATTAGCTTGAAAATACCAATACCTTAAAAATGAAATATAAAATAGAAAAACAATCTGGAGCCGCTTTTAAATTGAAAAAAGGACAAAAATTAAAAGTTATTGATCCTTCGGGAGAACAGGTGAGCGACATGGTTTTGTTTAATGCCCACGACATTCGCGAAAAAATATCTTCTGGAAAAACCATGGATTTTGAGGAAACCATCCTTATTACAACTGGAAATTATCTGTGGAGCAACAGAAGTAGACAAATGATGAAAATAGTGGAAGACACCAATGGAAGAAATGATTTTTTATTGGCGCCCTGTAGCCCCGAGACTTTTAAGATAATGTATAATCATGACGGATATCATCCCAGCTGTTTCGAAAATTTATATACCAATCTTCGTCCCTTTGATATCCATCCAGACGATGTGCCTACTGCTTTTAATATTTTTATGAATGTGCAATTTGCGGCAAATGGGAAATTAAGTGTATTGCCCCCATTGAGCAAAGCGGGAGATTTTGTATTATTTGAAGCAGAAATGGATCTTATTGTGGCATTAACTGCGTGCTCTGCCGAAGATAGTAATGGAGGGACTTTTAAGCCTATCCATTATGAAATTCTTGAGGAAATTGAATAGCGGTTTATGCTAAAATTTATACAAACCTATGGGTAGTCAGGATAGAATGAAATAACTTTAAAATAAAAATATGAAAAAGAAAACAATAATGATAACAGGCGCTGGTTCTGGATTAGGAAAAGGAACAGCGCTTGGCTTGGCGGAACAAGGACATAAAATAATTGCTGCAGTTCATACCTGGGAACAGATAAGCCGTTTACTAAACGAAATTAAGGGAAAGAAATTTGAAAAGAATATTGAAATTATTAAACTCGATATTCTAGATATAATGGATTGTGAAAAAGCGTGGGAATATGATATTGATATTCTTGTTAATAATGCCGGAATGGGGCAAACGGGCCCTGTGGCTGAGATGCCTGTAGGTTTAATACGAGAGGTTATGGAAACAAATGTATTTTCAACCTTGGAATTTTCGCAGCCTATTATTAGAAAAATGGTGGAAAAAGGAGAGGGGAAAATCTTTTTTGTTTCTTCAATTGCAGGGCTTACTACTACACAATATTTAGGTGCCTATAATGCTTCAAAACACGCGTTGGAAGCTATTGCCCAATGTTTAAGGGATGAACTAAAACCATTAGGGATTACAGTAGCAACCATTAATCCAGGTCCGTTTGAAACAGGATTTAATGACAGAATGTATGATTCCTATGAGCAATGGTTTGATGAAGATTTACACTTTACGCCTAAAAAATCAATAGAAAAGGCCCGAAAAAGTATGGCAGAAAATCAATTTAACCCACAATCAATGATTGATAAAATGATAGCCGTAATTCCACAGGAAAAACACAATTTTAGAACTGTCCATCCAGAGGAGTTTGTAGAGAAATGTCAAGAATATCAAGACAGACAATACACCCTTCAAACTGATACTGTAGATAAATCAAAAAAATAAGGAAATCTTTTTTATTAAGCCAAAAGCCAAATTTGAAAAATTTGGCTTTTGTTATTTTTAATACAAGCAAACATCAAAATAGACTCCTAATTAAATTTCACTAGTTAGAACAACCCTTCAATAATGCCACTCTCATCAATAGTTATCTTTTCGGCAGCAGGAGTAGCGGGTAATCCGGGCATTCGTAAAATATTTCCGGCAATGGGAATAATAAACCCAGCCCCAGTTGCTATTTCAAACTCCCTAATATGAATATCAAAGTGCTGCGGACGGCCCAATCGTTTCTGGTCATCACTAAAACTTTTTTCGGTTTTTGCCATGCACACAGGTAGATTTCCATAGCCCATTGCTTCATATTTGCGTAATTGCGATTTAGCTATATCACTTAACACAACGTTTTCCCCACCATAAATAGTTTGGCAAATCTTTTCCAATTTGGTGCGCACATTGTCATTGATACTGTAGGTAGGATGAAATTGTACAGTACAAGATTTTGCTGCTTTAATTACTTCTTCGGCAAGATCTACACAGCCTTTACCACCCTTCTCCCAGCCATAACTCAAGGCTACGGGAATGTCCATTTTTTTGCAATAATCCATAACTACTTGCATTTCAGCTTTCGTATCTGTTTTAAAGGCGTTTAATGACACCACGATAGGAATTCCAAAACTTTTTAGACTGGCAATATGCCCTTCCAAATTGGGAAGTCCTTTTTTAACCGCTTCAGTATCTTCTTGAGTAATTTCCTTTAACGGCTTACCTCCGTGGTATTTTAAAGCCCGTATTGTAGCAACCAAGACAATAGTTTTAGGAGAGATTCCAGCTGCGCGACACTTGATATTCATGAATTTTTCAGCACCCAAATCGGCGCCAAAGCCAGCTTCCGTTACTGTATAATCGCTTAAGGTCATCCCCATTTTCGTTGCTATAATAGAATTGGTTCCTTGTGCAATATTTGCAAAAGGCCCTCCGTGAATAAGGGCAGGATTTCCTTCTAGGGTTTGCACTAAATTAGGTTTTATAGCATCTTTTAATAGCACAGCCATGGCGCCATTCGCATTTAAATCTTTTGCATACACAGGCTTCCCATCCCACGTATCTGCTACATAAATATTGCCGCATCGCTCTTTTAGGTCTTCTAAATCTGAAGCCATACACAATATTGCCATAATCTCGGAAGCCGCCGTAATATTAAAACCCGTTTCTCGGGGAATGCCGCCCGCTTTTCCGCCAAGGGCCGCAATAATATTCCGCAAACCGCGATCATTCATATCCATACACCTTTTCCAGACTACAGTTCTGGAATCAATACCAAGACTTCTGGATTTACTTTGAATATTGTTTTCTACAAGAGCAGAAAGCAGGTTGTTGGCTTTTTCAATAGCGTGAAAATCACCCGTAAAATGCAGATTTATGTCCACCATAGGAATAACTTGACTCCAACCTCCGCCGGCAGCACCGCCTTTAATTCCAAATACAGGGCCTAAACTTGGTTCCCTTATTACCACAACAGCTTTCTTTTTTAAATAATTGATCGCATCGCCCAACCCTATGCAGGTTGTTGTTTTCCCTTCGCCAGCGGGAGTGGGTGTGATTGCAGTAACCAAAATAAGATTGCTTTCCTTTAATTTGGCTTCATCAATAATATGTAGCGGAATTTTAGCCTTGTCGTTACCGTAATACTCCAACTTATCTTCGGGAATTGACAATTTTGCAGCTATTTCTTTAATATGCCTAGGGGTTACGCTTTGCGCAATCTGTATATCGGTCATAAAATTATATCTTTTAAGAAATGGAATAAACTTTAGTTCTATTTACTGAAAAGGGGTTTATACTTTTCCTTTTCAAAAAGTAATAGGGTGAAATTTAGTATTGCAACAAACAACGCCGGCCAAGCATCTGAAAGGTCTTGGTTTGAAATACTAAAAATTAAAAACGCTATTGATAATGGGAAAAGCACCAGCAATAAAAAGGGTGTCCATTTATTAAGTACTAGTAATATTCCTAAAATGATTTCAAAAATGTAGAGTATTGGGAGGTATATTACCACCGAATCTATAAAATTCTTGGCGTCCGTTGGCATCTCACCATAGCTTGTGGGTAGAAAATGGAAAAATTGATTCAATGCGTAAACTATTAAAAATACACCTAGAAAAACTCTTAGCCAGTTTTTAGGTAATTGGTTGTTTTCCATTTTGTACTATTTTTAAAAAGGTTAATTTGAAATAAAAGTAGGGTTTCAATAAAAGAATATATATGACAATGGTCATAAGCTACATAAACTCCCAAATTCACGAACTCACAAACTCACAAACTCACAAACTCACCAACTAACGTCTGATTTATATTTACATTTGAAGATATATAAAAACAACATCACACCCACCGAAACCCATATTGTTCCCAAGCTAGAAAACCCTATTCGACTTCAAGAATATGGGGTAGGTATTTTTCAGGCAGCTCTAACAAAATCAGCATTAAAAAAAGCACTGAAGAAAAAGTATATTACGGTTAATGGAGTTATTGCTACTTCGGCTACGTTTATAAATGGGGGAGAACGCATTTGTTTATCCATTTCAGAAGAAGTGATTCCGAAAAGAAAACTTGTCTTTCCGCTTGAAGTATTGTTGGAAGACGAGCACTTAGCTGCAATTCATAAACCTGCCGGTATTTTGGTTAGCGGTAATAGTTTTAAAACTATTGCAAATGCGCTAGATCAAAACTTAAAACGAAGCAAACTCCCCGATGCAACACCACCACAGCCTGTTCACCGATTGGACTATGCTACCACAGGAATTTTATTGGTTGGCAAAACAAGCAGTTGCATTCGTGCGTTAAATAAATTATTTGAAAATAGAGCTGTAACCAAAACCTATTTTGCAGTAACTATTGGGGAAATGGAAGAGCAGGGGGAAATCACTTCAGAGGTTGATTATAAAGAAGCACAATCAAATTATACGCTCTGTGAAACTGTACTTTCAGAAAGATTCGGGAAACTCAATTTGGTAAAATTAGAACCCCAAACCGGAAGAAGACATCAGTTGCGGAAACACCTCGCTGCTATCGGAAACCCCATATTAGGTGATAAAGAATACGGCATTGAAAACTTAATTTTAAACGGGAAAGGCTTGTATTTGCACGCTTATTCTTTAAAATTCACCCATCCTTTTACAAAGAAAGAAGTTTTTTTAAAAGATGAACTTCCACAACGGTTTAAAAAGATATTTTATAAAGCGTAGTTACAATAACCCCTTTCCCATCCTCCAAAACAACAGCCGATAACTGTATTGCTTCTGCAACCTTAAAATTAAAAGGCGCCGCCAATAGGTTTACGCCACTTTGTACTTTTAGCCTATTTCCCTGTCCGGAAATAATGTCTTTATTGGGTGTAAAATCCCCTTCAGGTATATGTTCTGTTAGAATAATGTATTTGTAAGCAGCCAACTTGCTTAAGATGCTTTCTATTTCGGCATTAGATAAATGTTGGAGCACCTGCCGCAGTATGGCACAATCCCCAGTTGGCAAATCGGCTACTGCGATGTCCAAACATTGGAATTCTAAATTGGATGCTTTAAAGGTTTCTTTATTTCGGGCTATCAGGCTTGGCACGATATCTACTGCAACGTATTTCTCAGTATGGGTTACCAATGCTTTCCCTACATTAAAATCGCCACAACCTAAATCGCATACCGTTAGTGGATTTTTAAACGAAGTTATAAATGCGGTCACCGCAGCTATATACGGATTTACTATTTCTGGACGGTGCGACCCCTCGCCAGAATAGAAATCAGTTTGGTTACCACCCCAAAGTTTCTTTTCATAAACCTGCTCCATTGCAGCCTTAGTGGGCCAGGGGGTTTTTGTTTTTTTGGGTTGGTTTTCTTTTTTGTTCACGGTGAATTATTGGTATTCAAATGTACTATAAATAAAAAACCTCTGACCTCCAACCCACAATCATCAACTAACAATTCCTCATTCACAAACTCACTTATTCACCCATTCACAAAAGCCTAAAGCTTACAGCCTAAAGCCTACAGCCTACAGCTATTAAAAAAAACCCTATATTTGAAACTCTCCCCGATTAAATAAGCCCCCTTTACGGTTTTCCGTAAAGGGTTGGTTTGAATTGTTGTTACATTTGAAAATGTAAGAATGAAGTGTCCTTGTGTTGTTTATGCGTAAGCGGCTAAGGCGAATATGCGTCATGACAAAATACTAAAGAACCTGAACTAAATAAAGTTATGAAATTAGAAAAAATACTAGATAAACTGGGTTCCTTAGAAAAGAACTCTTTTATAAAGATTATAGACCATATCATTACAAAAAATCCAAAAAATTCAAAGGAAATTGAGAAAATATTAAGTTCATCTGACAAAGGGCTTAAATCGGTTGATAGCCAAAATGTGTCGAATATATTTGGTTTGATTTCAACGGAGTTTACGGAGCACTTAAAGTGTGAATTCCAAGAAGCCAATTCACAATTGGACATTTTAATTGACATTATAATTCGAGATGGAAATTGTTTGATGAAGCAAGATTGGTTTTCAAGATTATACGAAACTGAAATAAAGAATCTGAAAGGAAAGATTAAAACGCTGACAGCAGAATTGGAAAGCGATAAATCGGAATTGAGTGAATCTCGAAAAAGAGATTATCGCATTTATAAAGCTTGTTTATCTACTGCATATACAAATGATATTGCAAATAATCGCGATGCAAAAATAACTTCTGATGAGTTATCAATTATCTTAACGCTATCAAAACAACTTGGACTTTCGCAAGAAGACGTTAAGTTGATTAATTATTCGATTTTGCCAATTAAGAAAGTAGATATTCAAGATGTAATTAATAGCTTAAAAAACCTTGGTGTTGTTTTCTTTTCGAAAAAGGAAAATACAATTTACGTAGCTGATGAAATGGTTAGACTCTTAAGAAAAGTCAGAGAAAAAGAAGTAGCTGAAAAGTTTTACAGGCGGACATTGAAATTATTGAGAGAACCAATTATTAATCAAATTGCTAAAGAGCATAATATTGATAGAAAATTAAATAACTCCCAGAAGATAGAGCAGATAATCAAAGAAGGTATTTCTTTTACAGATTTACTTATAAATGAAATATACAAGCCAGGAACAAATCTAACCGAGAAGAAAAAGACCTTAAATGAGCTTTGCGAAAAAGGATTAAATATAAAAAACCTAAAGGGCAGTACATTAGAAGACAAAATTGCCAGTCTAATTGAGCATTTTGATAACGTTGAAAAAGACGAAAAAGTTGGGATATCAATCGATGGTTTTGACAAGATGCTATTGGAGCTAAATCAATCACTTCCTAAACTAAATAAAGAACTCAAAGATCAGTTCGAGTTACAAGATGAAAATGTTTTAATTGCGGATTATCTACTTGACTATAATATAAAACCAAGAGATATTTTAGATTTAATTACCAAACCAGATTTGTCTAAATTTATTAAAGACAACGGTATCAAACAGCGCGGGGATGATATTTTAAATATTCTAGAACATTACAAAGATGTTGAGAATTTATATCTCGAAAATTATGCTAATGTTGGATATCGAAACTTAAACTTATTAAAGGAAAATGGCATTTCGGTTAAAGAAAGTGAATTAGGGCTAAAATTTGAAGAGCTTACTAAAATCATATTTAAAGGGCTAGGATTTAATGTAGATGATAAGTTTAAAAATCAACTAAATACTCAAAAGGATATGATGGATATTCTTTTGAATTTGGGTAATGATGAAATAATCATCGTAGAGTGTAAGACAGTAAAAGAAAAGGGCTATAATAAATTTAGTACTGTTTCAAGACAATTAAAATCATATCAGAATCTAGCCCTTAAAAATAATCTGAGAATTGTCAAGATTCTACTTGTCGGACCTGAATTCAGTGATGATTTTGTCTATGATTGTGAAATGGACACTGAAATGAATTTATCGCTTATTACGGCTTCTTCACTTTCTAAAATATTTGAGACATTTAAGGATTCCAAATATCAAGAATTTCCGCACGTATTATTTAGAGATATAGTTATAAACGAAGAACGGATTATTAAGGCATTGAGTAAATAAAGAGATTTAGCTCCCTTTACGGTTTCCCGTAATTGGTTGGTTTATATTGTTGTTACATTTGGAAATACATTAAAATAGGAACCCGTGTAGATAATGCGAACATCCAATATTGTTAGTACATCATAAACGAACAATTAAAACAATGATGGTTGAAATAAGCCGAAAAAAAACCCTAAACAGAAGTAGGCAAAAATTTGAATTATATAAAAATGAAAAAAGTATTGATTATTACAACTTTAATAGCTGGCTTTGCTGTATTATCAGCTTTCAATTCAACAAATAATACAGAATTAACAAAAATCGAAACGCTTTCAGTAGGTGATTTTTGCGACGGTTGGGAAGATGGATATTGTGAAGGTTGGAAAGACGTTAAAGGATCACTTTCTTTATGTCCACTCACTCCTTTGTGTCCATTACCTGAGCTAGGTCAAGATTCATACAGAGGTGGATATAATAGAGGTTTTAAAGCAGGTATGAGAGCTGCAAATAATGATTAAACCGATTAGAATAAATTTACTAATACATTAAAAATATCTCAGCTTGGTTATTTAAAAAGTTTATTGCTAAGGTTTTCCTTACTTGGTGGGATTGTATTGTTGTTACATTTGAAAAATATATTGGAATACTTGAGATTGTTAATTTTAAAAAAGAATTATTCATTTTGATTAATGGAAAATAGAAAAATCACAAAATAAATATGAAAAATAAATTTGACATTGGAGATATTGTAACACTTAAATCACATCCATTAGCATATCAAGAAGACGGGGAAATAGATGCATATGTAAATCAAATCCCGCCATTTATGTGCGTTAAGGAAATTCACATTGAAAAAAAGAAACAAATTTTTAGTAGTGAAATGCCAAGTGCTAAAATTGCAGATAATATTAAATACCTATGCGTGTATTTTAATCAGCATCGAATGATATTTGAAGAAGGATATGTATATCAAGATACTATTGTATTATTGTCTGATGTTACTTTTCATAATGAACAAAAAGAGTTGAAAGAGGGTCATAAAAAATTAGTTGAAGAAACTCTAGATTATAAAAACTCAAGTTATGAATTTGGTAAAAGAATATTCTTTAAAACCTACAAACTTGAAAAAAGGAAAAAATTTAGAAGTGCAGGGCAAGATTCAAATTCAACAACAAAAACTATATTGACGCATACATCTCCAGCATTTATTTTAAATGGCTTTAAACTAAATAATCAAAAATCAATTTATAATGCAAAGAACGGAGAATTACAGCGTAAATGTTCTGAAGAATTGTTTAAGGTTTTATGGTATAATGCATTCCAAGAAAAGTTTTCCGAAGAATATTTGCCAAAAGAATTTTTTACGGATGACAAGAGAATTTATAAACCTTTGAAGAAGATAGATTCTATTTCTAAGCGTAGGGGTATTGACCAAAAAAAAGATTAAGTTTGAAAGATAATTAGGAAGTCCTTTACATTTAAAAATGACATCTACTGTATCATGGTGGGTTAATGCCCCAGTCAATCAGACCTTTAAAATTTAGAGGGATAAATCATACGTAGATTGATATTTTGGTAGCCCAGAAATAAGCACCTTCCTCGAGGAACGCACTTATTTCTTGGCACACGACTAAGGTCACCGTATATATTAGACGAATCAAAACGTCATTTGTTACATTTGAGGTATTTCTTTGCTTCATAACTTCATTGAATATTTGGTTTATTATATATAAGGTCAATCTTATTAACGTAAAACTAAAAAGTGAACCGAGAATTCGGTTAGTGGTACAACTAAGTTTCTTTAGTGTTAAGCATTTTTAGGTAACTAGCTTTGAGGGCTTCCTTTTTTTTAAACATGCAAAATTCTTCCTTAAATAAAAAAGATTGGTTTAAAGATAGGGGTTACCTCCATTTGACGAATAGAATTAATAAGGTTGATAAAACCAATGTGCTACATTATGTTTCAAATTTTAAAAAAGTACAAAATCATAGATTTTCCCCATTTATCCTAAAACAGACCAATGACAGGCGCTACAAATTTTCAAAAGATTTAAATAGGCGTTCGCATAAAGCAGTAAATGATAAAGGTGAAATTATTACAAATTCCAAAATGAGACCGATTATGTATTCTACGCATATCGACTCTCATATTTATTCATATTACTCTCACAAAATTATTCAACCGAATTATGAAAATTATTTAAAAACTGATAAGGCTTTAAATGATTGTATTACTGCTTACAGACAAATCGTAAATGACGATGGAATCCGTTTTAAATATAATGTTGATTTTGCGAAGGAAGTTTTTGAAGTAATTAAACAAAAGGAAAACTGCGCTGTATTAGCTTTTGACATTAAGAATTTCTTTCCTACCTTAAATCATTTACAGTTAAAGAAAATATGGAGTAAAATATTAGGGACTAAAAGTTTACCTAAGGATCATTATGCCGTGTTTAAATCAATAACCAATTATAGCTATTTTTATTATGATGATTTGCGAGTAGGAGTAAATGGAAATTTAAATGAAAAAAAAATAGCCAATCTAAAAAATCAAGGGAAATTTCAATTATTTGAGAACTATCAAGATTTTAAAGATTCAGAAATTCAGGTTTATAAAAATCAAAAGAAGAAAGATGGAGTTATTTCGGGGATTCCACAAGGACTGCCAATAAGTGCTATGCTTGCCAATTTATATATGCTACCGTTTGATGAAAATATTGTTCAAAAATTGGTTAAATCGAAAGACTGCTATTATCGAAGATATTCAGATGATTTAGTTGTCATTTGTGACGTTGAAGATATTGATGAGACTCAAAAGATTATAAAAGAAGAAATAGAAAAGATAAAATTGACCATTTCTACAGATAAAACTGAAAAATTTATATTTAAAAGAGTTGATAATAAACTTGAATGCTTTAAAATCAAAAATGATAAGTTAATTTCAAATTCATACTTACAATATTTAGGATTTGATTTCTACGGTTATAAAACTTTAATAAAATCTGCTAATGTTTCAAGATTTTATCGGGAGATGAAGGAAAGCATAGCAATGAAAGCGAAGCGAGTGGATAAAATTCAAAGTAAATGTTTGACAAATGACGCTATTATTTTTAAGCGAAAAATTTACAGGTTATATAGTTTTAGAGGAATAAAATCTAGAGAATTACCTGGCTCTAAAGTTGTGTATTTAAAAGGCAAGCTTATAAAAAAAGACTTTACAAGAAAGTATAGAGGTAACTTTATTAAATATGCGTACAGAGCATCTGATATTATGGAAGCGCCGGAAATTAGAAGGCAATTAAGAAGGCATATGATTATATTAAAAAGATATATGAATAAATTCAATTTTGATAATATTCCATAAAAAAATATCAATAACCATATTGTGCATTTGGAATGCGACCCAGCCTGATTTAATTTCATTAAGTCAAATCAACGGTCAATTTTGTCGTAATTGGTGGGGTTAATTATTTTTTATATTTACTAAATAAAAGACCTGACCAATCTTTCTGCTACATTTAATACAACAATCATGAACGAAATAAAATGTCCAAACTGCAAAAAAGCCTTCAAAGTAGATGAAGCTGGATTTGCAGATATACTTAAACAAGTTCGCGACCATCAATTTGAGGAAGAGTTAAACAATAGGCTTACGCTTGCGGAGCGGGAAAAGGATAGTGCGGTGAAGCTTGCAGAAGCTAACATAAGAAATTCGCTGCAAGAACAACTTGCCAAAAAAGATAATGAGCTAACGCAATTAAAAGCAAACAGCGCTGCCGATCTTGCCAATAAACTGTCAAAAAAAGAAGCGGAACTTGCTGAGCTAAAATCTAGAAAGGAAACAGAAATCGCGGAAATGAATTCCAGAATCCAAAATGCGGAAATGGATAAAAGACTGTCGGTTTCAGAGGCAGTGAAGCTCATTGAAAAGGAACGCGATACGCTTGCCAATAATTTAAGGGTAAAAGAAACTGAAACACAGTTGCTCGAAAAATCCATAAAAGAGCAGTTTAATAATACCCTAATGGTGAAGGAGGAAACCATTAAAATGAAAGACGATGAAATTGCGCGTCTAAAAGACTATAAGCAAAAACTCTCCACAAAAATGGTTGGGGAAACCTTGGAGCAACATTGTGAATCTGAGTTTAATAAACTGCGGGCCACGGCTTTTCAGAATGCCTATTTTGAAAAAGACAACGACTCCAGCGGTGGGAGCAAAGGCGATTTTGTTTATAAGGAAACCGATGAAGCGGGAAATGAAATCATTTCAATCATGTTTGAAATGAAAAACGAAAATGACGAAACCGCTACCAAAAAAAGAAATGAGGATTTCTTTGCCAAACTGGATAAGGACCGGAAAGATAAAAAATGTGAATACGCTGTTTTGGTTTCGCTGTTGGAGTCGGAAAGTGAGTTTTACAATACGGGGATCGTTGATGTTTCGCATAAGTTTCCAAAAATGTACGTGGTGCGGCCTCAGTTTTTTATTCCTATTATCACGCTACTAAGAAACGCAGCGATGAATTCCATGAAATACAAAGCGGAACTGAATTTGATGCGGAACCAAAATATTGATATTACCAATTTTGAAGATAAGATTGACGCTTTTAGAAAAGGGTTTGCATACAATTATGATTTAGCGAGCCGAAAGTTTAAAACCGCGATTGACGAAATAGATAAAACCATAAGTCATCTGCAAAAAACAAAAGATGCTTTGTTATCCTCGGAAAACAATTTGCGACTGGCCAATAATAAAGCAGATGATTTAACCATTCAGAAATTAACTTATGGCAATCCTACTATGAAGGCTAAGTTTGATGGACTAGATTAGGAATTAGATTGTTGGATTGTTGGATTGTTGGATTGTTGGATGGTTGGATGGTTGGATTGTTGGATTGTTGGATGGTTGGTTCTTACTTAAAGCTTAAAGCCTATAGCCTATAGTCTATAGCCTACAGCCCATAACTCTTTATTTACTTACTCACAAACTCACATATTCACCCATTTCCCTCACCCTCTGGCGCGCTTTTGAAAAAGCGTGCCTATTTAAATTAAGCATTTGTAATGCACCTACCCCTTCCGTCCCCGACAAAAAAGTCGGGGCCACCTTCCCCTTTAATGATGTTCTCGTTTTTTATTTGGGTTTTGGATTAGGGGAAGGAGCCTAATAGGGTGGCGTTGTTTTTTAAAATTAATTTCCATTGATGGTTTTCCGTACTTGCTGGGTTTAATTATTTTTATATTTGGTTCGTAAAATACCTAACGTGTATATGTTAGATATTCAATACTGTTGTGTTGTGAACAACCACAGAAAAACCAAATAATCATGAAAGATAATACCAACTCAACCTGGATGTGGCCTGACGAATTAGATGCTTTAATTGCTTCCCCACAGCATCATAAAATATTATTAGAGAATGAAACAGTACGGGTAATTGACACGCTTATTCCTCCAAATGAAACAACAGAGCTTCATACCCATAAATGGCCAGCAACACTTTATATATTGAGCTGGTCAGATTTCGTGCGCTATGATGATAAAAATAATATTGAAGTTGATTCAAGAAATTTTGACAAAGCTCCTTTACCATCTACTTCCGTTTGGACAGAACCACTAACACCCCATAGATTAAAAAATGTAGGTGAAAATGATATACATATTATAAGTGTTGAAATTAAAAACAAATAAACCCTCCAGCTGGTATAAACTTCGTGAGTCGTGATTCGTGAGTCGTGAGTTGTGAGTCGTGAGTCGTGAGTTGTGAGTCGTGAGTCGTGAATCGTGAATCGTGAATCGAATTTCGTCGCTCGTCGCTCGCACTTCGTATTTTGCACTTCGTATTTCCTCCTTCATCCCTTGTAAGTCTTTATGTATTATCGTGGTCTAAAAGCTTGTATGTAAACAAACTATAGCGTAGTTTTAACTCAACTAAAAATCAACGCACCAACCAAAACCATTTCAATTATGTCTTTCATTCTTAAAACACCAACCCTCCAAAAACTAAAACCCTACTATCTCCTTTTTGCACTGCTACTGCTAGTGAGCCAAGGCTGTAAAGAAAAAACAGAGAAGGTATCTTCACAAGCAGATTTGCCCGAAAAAGAAACTTTTTCCGTGATTACTGGCGGTATAAAAGTGGGCCATTTAAACGTTACGCGTGCTGGCGATTCGGTTGCTATAGATTATGATTATAAAAACAATGGCAGAGGCCCAACTATAAAGGAAGCCGTAGTGCTTAATGCCGATGGGTTTCCGGTGCAATGGGATATTGCCGGTAGTTCTACTTTTGGCAACACTATAGACGAACATTTTAAGCTGGACGGAAAAAACGCAAGTTGGAAAGACGCTTCTGGCAAAGCTACTGCAACTGTGGAAAAACCTTCCTTTTATGTAAACCAGTCCGGCAGTCCATATTCGCTGTTTATGACAGCGCGAGTGCTGTTAAATTCAAAAGATCAATCGGTTTCTGCACTTCCTGCTGGAGATTTGAAACTGACAGAGTTAGAAAGTATAGAATCGAAGACAGGCGATAGTCCATTAAAGCTGAAAACCTATGCTTTGTCTGGCGTAAATCTTAATCCTTCTTATTTTATTTTGGATGCTAACAACCAGTTTTTCGCCATGATTGATGCTCGGTTTATCATAATAAGAGAGGGTTATGAGAGCGAAGAAAAAGAAATGCGGATGCTTGCCGAGAAGTATTCGGCAGCACGTTTTGAAGATTTGCAAAAGCGATTTGCACACAACTACGATAAAAATATTCGCATTCGCAACGTTAAGATATTCGATCCAAAAACTTTAGCGCTTACTGATTTGGCTTCTGTATTGGTGAGTGGCAATAAGATACAAAGCATAGATGCGGCAGATGCCACAGCTGGTGAAAACGAAATAGAAATAGATGGCGCTGGTGGAACCATAGTGGCAGGACTTTATGATATGCACGGCCATATGGGCGAAGATGATGCCATTCTAAATGTTTTGGCGGGGGTTACTTCAGTTCGCGATATGGGAAATAACAACGATGTGCTGGATAGTCTTGTTCAAAAGATAAAATCTGGAACTTTAGCAGGCCCAAACATCACTCGAATGGGCTTTATAGAGGGTAAAAGTCCGTTTAGTGCCAATCTGGGGATTCTTGTTGATAGTGAAGAAGAAGCGATTGCAGCGGTTCAGACTTATGCCGATAAAGGGTTTTACGGGATAAAATTATACAACAGTATGACTGGGGCTTGGGCGCCTGCCATTGTTAAAAAAGCGCACGAATTGAATATGCCTGTTATGGGGCACGTGCCTGCTTTTTCCACTGCAAACGATATGCTGAATGCAGGTTTTGATGAATTGACCCACATTAACCAAACGATGTTGGGTTGGGTGCTGGAACCCGGGGAAGATACCCGTTCTTTATTGCGATTAACGGCTTTGCAACGTTTGCCAGATTTGGATTTAAACAGTGCGCCCGTTCAAAAAACCTTGGATTTAATGGTGAAGAATAAAGTAGCCATGGACCCAACGCTGGCTATTCACGAACTTTTATTGCTTTCCCGCAATGGGGAAACGCAGGTGGGTACTTTAGACTATATAGACCATATGCCCGCTAGTAGACAACGTGACGCTAAAGAGGCTATGGCAAGTATAGCCGATGAAAAGGAAGATAAAGCGTATCGAGGGGCGTATGATAAAATTGTAGAGACCTTAAAAATGATGAAAGCGCGTGGTCTTTTAATCGTGCCAGGCACCGATTTGGGTGGCGCTTTTACCCTACATAGGGAATTGGAACTCTACCAGCAAATTGGCTACACTCCAGCAGAACTATTGAAATTGGGCAGTTATGATATGGCCAACTATCTTGGACAAAAAGATAGAGGCATTATTGAACCAGGAATGCTGGCTGATTTCTTTTTAATTCCAGGCGATCCAACTAAAGATATTAAGGCTATTAAAAAGATTTCCATGGTATCTCGTGGGGGAGTAATTTATTTCCCGAGTGAAGTATATCCAGAATTTGGTATTAAACCCTTTGTTGAAAAACCAGCGGTTAAAGAGAATTAGTGTCTATATATTGAAAATATTGATATATTATCGAAACTGTATTTCTAGCTTTGGATAAATACGAATAATCATACTATGAAAACCTCAAACAAAATAGTACTTCTACTAACAATAATTTCAGCAATTTTTTTTACTTCTTGTAATGAAAACAAACCCAAAGAAAAGGAAGTAGTAAAGAAAGAAGCAGATTTTTCAATGATGGAAAATTCCACAATGGGAGATGATAATAGAGTATCTTTAAAGCTAAACCCAATGCAAAAGGAACATCAATTGATGAATATGAGAGATCATTTAGATGCAGTTCAAAATATTGTTCTTCTTTTATCTGAAGAAAAATATGATGAAGCTTCAAAAATTGCCTATACTAGATTAGGTTCAACCACTGAAATGAAATTAATGTGTGCATCATTTGGCAATAAGGATTTTGAAAATTTAGGATTAAAATTCCATGAAAGTGCAGACAAAATGAGCGAAGTTTTTAAAAGTGGCGATAAAAACAAATCATTAAAAGCATTGTCAAATACAATGAATCTTTGCGTGCAATGTCACGCCACATATCGTCAATAAAAACAGGGTAGAAAAAATCTAAAAATGAAACTTTACACTTCACTTCCAAAAGAGCTAAAACCCTTTTACGAAATAGAACTAGAAAAGTACCGAACGGAATACACAGACGGAAATTTAAAAGCTGCTTGGCACCATTTGGAAAGAGCCCATATACTCGGACAAAAATATCCGTTCGCCCATACTTTTGTGCATTGGAAAATGTTGCAATTTGGGTTTGCAATTAAAAGTGTAAAGGAAATAGTAGGGCAAATACCGCGTTTTCTTTTTGGGGGTGTGAAGTCCTTTGTTGGAAAAGTTCCCGTTGGAAATCCCGGTGGTGCAAACGTACCTCCCTTAAAGCCATTTCCATTAGAAAAAGAGTTACAGGATATTTTCATAAAAACGGACATTAGCACCGTCCCTGCCTAAACGCAAACCTACAACTGTCACACTGAGCGCAGTCGAAGTGCACAACCCACAACTGACAATCCAAAACTGATAACCATACATGAACTACACTGTAAAAGCCGAAGCCTCCTCAAAAAGTAAGGCTTCCATTCACATTAAGCAATCGGAGATAAGTTTTGGCATTACTCCCAAAACTGCTGATACCTTGGCTAATCCAGCTGAAATATTTTTAGGCTCTCTTTCGTCCTGTATTCTTAAAAACGTGGAACGCTTTTCAGAATTTATGAATTTTGAATACACCCGTGCCGAAATAACAATCAATGCTACCCGATTGGAGAAACCGCCGCGAATGGATGAAATAAATTACGAGCTGCTTATTTATAGCCCAGACAATAATTTAAATCTTGATCTGCTGAAAAAGAATATCGAAAAGTTTGGTACTATTTACAATACAGTCAAGATTTCTTGTGCTATCAATGGCACTATTAAACAGATAACTAAATAAATAACTCGTTTGGAAGCGCATAGTGATTATTTTTTCTAGACTGAAATTATAATGAAACTGCTCCGACCAAGACAAATTAATTCTTTGAAAAAAATCTATTATGAAATTTAGCCTACTAACAGCAATACTACTAAGCATCCTCTTTATCTCCTGTAAAGATAAACCTCAGGCAGATGTGCCTCAAGCAACCACACTTCAAGAAACTACTCCTACTTTTCAAAACAAAGGGCATGAGTTAGTTTATACAATGGTGCAAAAAGTTGGCAATTATGATTCGCTAGCCAAAAAGAAGGATGTTGTATATACCTATAAATATCAAACTCCAGATGGGAAAGCTGATGTTTCAACAGAGAAATACCTTTTTGATGGGGAGCTTTCCTATGGCGTATACCATCAACACGAGCGTACTTTATCTGAACTTGATGGAGCAATTGAGCAGGGATATAACGGAAGAGAATATTGGCTAAGAAACAAGGGAAAATTATTAAGTGATACCACACAATTGAAACGTGTTGCCTTTAATAGACCCACCAACTTTTATTGGTTTACTATGTTTCAAAAATTATTGGATCCAGGGGTGAATTATGAATATTTGGGTGAAAAAACTATAGCTGAAAAGGCCTATGATGTGGTGAAGATTAGCTTTACTACCTCAGATGAAAAGCCTACAGATGTGTATCAATTATATATAAATAAGAATACTTCCTTGGTGGATCAATTTCTATTTAGTGTAGTCGATTTTGGCGTTATGGAAACACCTTATTTAATGCATCTTCAATATGAAGAAGTAGATGGCATGTTGATTCCCACAAAGCGATTGTATAAAAAATCTACTTGGAATGCAGATCTTAGTGAGGAACCTTGGATAGAAGTAACTTGGACTGATATTAAATTCAATAATGGTTTGAGTAAGGCAGATTTTGAGAGCTAAGTGATAAGCTGATGAAATTTTACTTGTAACACTATTGCTCTAAATGCGTCCTATTTACAATCAAAATAATTCATCAATCAAAATCAATCAAATCATGAAATCTCAAAAAACATCTTTCCGCAGAACAACCTTTGTTGCGGTTATTGCCTTTGTGGCAACCGTTGCTATTAGCTTTGCACAAACAAAAACAGCACAGCTAGATGATCTTTTAAACAAATATACCGAATACGGTCAGTTTAGTGGCTCAGTACTAGTTGCCGAAAAAGGAAAGGTTATTTATAAAAAAGGCTTCGGGATGGCAAATCTGGAATGGGACATTCCCAATGCGCCCGATACCAAGCACCGTTTGGGGAGTATTACCAAACAATTTACCGCCATGCTAATTATGCAATTGGTAGCTGAAGGAAAGTTAGATTTGCAAGCCACTGTTTCAAAATATCTTCCAGATTATTCCAAAACCAATGGAGATAAAATCACCATCCACCAATTATTGACGCATACTTCGGGCACGCCTAATTATACTTCATTTCCTAACTTCTTTAAAGAACTTAGTCGCAATCCATACACGCCCACCGAAATGCTAGAAATGTTTGCAGATTCTACCTTAACATTTAAGCCAGGAACACAGTTTGCCTACAGTAATTCTGGATATATTTTATTAGGCGCAATCATTGAAAAAGTTACAGGTAAAACCTATGAAGCCGTTTTGCAAGAGAAAATATTCGACCCCCAAAATATGAAAAATTCTGGCTATGACCACCACAGCACTATCTTAAAAAAGCGTGCTACAGGTTATGAAATGAAAGGCAGCCAGCCTGAAAATTCGCCTTATATAGATATGTCTACACCTTATGCCGCAGGCTCGTTGTATTCCACTGTGGAAGATTTGTACGTGTGGGATCAGGCATTGTATACTGAAAAGTTACTTCCAAAGAAATATATGGATATGATGTATCAAAAATACATTCCAGCTTTTGGAAATTTTTACGGCTATGGTTGGATGATTGGCATAATGACCATTGGTAATACAAAGGACAGTACACAAATAATTGGTCACGGCGGCGGCATAAATGGTTTTAATACTTTGATTACACGAATACCGAAAGAAAAATCGACCATTATTTTACTTAATAATACTGGCGGCGCACCTTTGGAAGCTATTACTATAGCTATAAACGGAATATTGCACGACGCAACCTACGCCCTCCCGAAACAGTCTTTGGCCAAATCAGTGTACAATGTAATTATTGATAAAGATTTAAAAACAGGTCTTGCGTTTTATGAAAAAAACAAAGAATCAAAGGAATATTCATTAAGCGAAAGCGCAATGAACAGTATGGGTTACAGCTTGCTACAAGCTGGAAAGAAAGACGAAGCGGAAGCTTTTTTTAAACTAAATGTAGAAGCATTTCCAAAATCTTCAAATGTGTATGACAGTTACGGCGAAGTTTTGATGGAGCAAGGAAAAAACGAAATGGCGATTGTAAATTATAAGAAATCGGTCGAGTTGAATCCTGCTAACCAAAACGGGATTGATATGCTGAAAAAAATGGGTGTGGAAACCGAAGGAATGGTAAAGGATGCAACCGTACCTGAGGCTATTTTGGCAAGCTATGTGGGCAAATATGAATTGCAGCCCGGTTTTATTCTTACAATAACAAAAGAAGGCAATCAACTAAAAGCACAAGCAACCGGCCAGCCTTCTTTTGAAATATTTCCCAAAAATGATACTGAGTTTTATGTGAAAGTGGTTGCGGCGCAAATCACTTTTAATAAAAACGAAAGTGGTAGTATTGAGAGCTTGACCTTATTTCAAGGCGGGCAGGAAATTCTTGGGAAGCGGGTAGAATAGTTTGTAAACGGTTTTCAGTTTTCAGTTTTAGGTTATGCCTGACTCTTGAATGTTATATTAGCTTACGGGTTCATTTATTGAATCTGTAAGCTTTTTTGTTTCTAATTGGTAGTTTGTAATTGGATTCCATTGTGTATTTTTATTGGCTAGTAGTCAAATATTCAATGGCTTAAAAAAATTTAACTAAGAACTCCAACCCCAAATTTAACATTATGAAGAAATCATTACTTCTTATTGCCTGCTGCATTTTCGCAATAGCTTGCGGAAACTCTGAAACTTCCAAAGCAGAAACCACCCAAACCGAAGCAATAACAAATGAAAAAGAGGCAGCCCCTGAATTAATTGAAAGTGCTTCATCTCCCTGTAGTTTCCTAACAGAGGAAAAAATAAAGGAAGTATTGGGTATACCAGCTGATGATCTTGCCGAAATAAAAGATGTGATGCGAACATATCCCACATGTTTTTACAAATGGAAGACAACTGCATTTTCCACAACAAAAAGTATTGCAGGGCAAGAGGTAATTCTTAATTATCCAGCTGAAGCGAGCATCGTATTGGTTAAAGATGCTACAGATAAAATGTTTGAAACTTCTACTAAGGTTTATAGAGATGGAGTGACCGTAGACGGCGTTGGCGATATGGCGATGTGGGGTTCAACGTTGTCGCAGCTTACCTTTTTGGCAAAGGGAACGATGATTCATCTACATGTAAGAATCTCTGATGATGCCGAAGCTAATAAAGAAAAGGCTAGGGAGTTGGCAGCTTTAATTATTCAGAAATTATAAGTAGTACTTTGAAAAAATGACTAAGCTTTTACTCTGTTTTTAGAGTTTTGACATCTGTAATCAATTGCACAATTGAAGCTCTGTTTAGGCCATTATAGATACCTCTAATATGTTTTTTTTTATCGATAAGCAAAAAGTTTTCGGTGTGTAGAAAATCGTCTATACCTTTTGGAACCCCTAAATCATTTTCAACAAAATATTGATCTCTGCCCAACGAATAAATTTCTTTTTTATCACCAGTAACTAGATGCCATTTATTAGCTTTCGCACCATGGGTTTCAGCATACTCTTTCAAAACTTCTACCGTATCTGTAGATGGCATTACCGAGTGTGAAAGCAGAAGTACATCATCATCCTCTTTAAATTCATCTTGTAACTGAATCATACTTTCCGCCAACTGCGGACAAATGCCGGGGCAAATTGTAAAGAAGAAATCTGTAACATAGATTTTATCTTCAAAAGTCTTTTGGGTAATCGTGTCTCCTAATTGATTAATCAATTTAAAATCAGGAATTTTATGAAAACTCTTTTCTTCCGGAGAACCGGGAGTTAACCAATTTGGCGTGAATGATTCATCATTATAATAGGGTAGGTGATCCACTCTGCTGGTTTCAACAGTTTTGATGTCTTCTTTTTTGAGCTCATTTTTACAACTCGTACCTAATAGTACCAGCATTAAAATTAAAAAAGGGCTATATTTTTTTATCTCTAACAACAACTTCATTTTCTAGTTTATAACATGAATTAGCTTTCCGCATTCCAAAAATGCGTCCGTTTTTGGCTTCGTAATTAACATATAAGGTGCCATTTTGCAGCCAAGCTTTTTGCAAGCCCTGTTCTTGCCCATCAACAAGTTGCCGCTGTTTGGCTATCTGTCCTGTGGGATACCATTCTTCTTCAACGCCTAGTTTTATGCCAGCTACATAGTTTGATTGTGCAGATAACTCTTCATTATCCCACCAGGTTTTATAAACGCTATCTAAACGGTTTTCTTTGTAATAAGATTCTAAACGAAGAATTCCCTTGTCTGACCACTGTCTAGCAATCCCTTCTCTTTTGCCATTGACGTAACCAAGTCTTTCAGCTAAAGTATCATTCGCATAGCGCTTGATAGAATAGCCAGAAAAGGGTTCATTCCTGTAATACCATTTTCCCTCTATTTGGTTTAGAACCAATTCTTCTTTTAATACCTCAATATTTTCAATAACTAATGCTTCTTTAGTAGCAACAGCCATATCAACTTCCTTATTATTACAATTTATAAATAAGAATAGTGCGAAGGGTATTAAAAGAAGTGGTTTCATAAAAAATTTTGGTTCTATTTCAAATGTTATGGAGATAATTTGATATTAATGTATAAAGACTGACATAAGACTGTATGACATAAGACGTAAGACTAAAAAAATATAAAAATGAGCAGATTATTAGTCCTATGTCTTACGTCCAATTTAAAAAAACTTCATTTCCTTCCTAACAAATAATGGAAGTACCACTATATTAATACCCTTGATAAGGACCTGCAAAAGCTAAATAAGATCCTGTATTAGAATATAATTCGTTGATAATATGGTAATGGTATTCTGCTTCACCTAAAGTATATTGCGTGGCGGTTGTGTGGCCACCTGAGGCATCTAAGTCTGTTGGATAGGTGCCAGTAGCATTGCACTTTCTTCCGTAGAGAAAAACACCGTCAAGCAAGATTCCAACTAATTTATCATCATCATCTGTAAAAGCTTTTGGCTCTAAGTGATAGTGATATACGCCTGGGCCAATATGCGCTCCCGTCCAATCTAAACTTGCAGCTGCTTGATCTAAAGGTCCGCCACCTTCTTGGTCGTTAAAAATTGTCGAACCACTTACTGCAATACCGACGGTGCCGAGTTGAGTAGACACGGTACTGCCAGTTAAATTTGGAGTAGCATCCACAGTAAGAGTTGATGCATTATTATTACTGGACATAATAGAAGGTGTAACTTGAACCCCAGGCTCTTCTCTGTATAATGGATGACCTTCACCCCAATACACCGTTTCGTGATTGGGCAGGCCTGTAGTTTCTATAACCACCTTCGATCCATCTAAATAAATAGTTACTGCTTCGGTATTAAATGCCGCAAAAGCAGCGTGTAGTTCTGTTACAACTTCTTCTTCTTCTTCTTGTGTACTGGAATCATCACTGCTACATGAAATGTATGAAACAGCTATCAGCGCTATTAAAGAAGGAATTGAATAAAATGGTAATTTTGATTTTCTTTTCATGATTTTTTTTTTGATTAATTACGTTTTTTGTGATCTTCACTTCTATCTTATTTGGGTAGTCATTAAAGAAAGTCCCGCAATCGCTCACGAAACTTTCTCTAAACAAACTGCTAACTAACCAACCAAACAAAATCTTTTATTATTTAATCTCTTTTTCGTTCTTTCCTTTCTGGTTTTGGAGCTTTCTCCAATTCTTCTTTTGAAAGGAATCCGTCTTCATCTGTGTCAATCTTTGTGAAGTCATCTTTTAAGGGGCCTTTCAATTCGGCTTTAGAAAGCTTTCCGTCGTCATTTTTATCTAAATCTTTTAGCAACTCGCTAAATGTTGGTGGCTTTTGGGGTCTTTCACCTTTTTGCTGTGCGTTTGAAAATGTTATTCCGAAGAACATTATTACTGCTGTAAATACTATCTTTTTCATATTATAATTTTTTTAAATTCATACTTATGACCTCAAAGGTCTGCAATAGATTTATATAAAAGTTGGGTTTTCAGCGAACTCGCCTCGCTTTTAAGTGAACGAGTGTTTTTAATCAATATGTAATTTTGAAAGGCTTTTAAAGCGTTAGAGAATTCTTTGAAATGATTCGATGTTTCATCTTAAGACTGAGCCAAAATGTTTTATTGCAAATGAAAAAAGCTTCACGATAATCAGTGAAGCTTTTTACAAAACCGTTTTATTCCTCTTAATTTAACCTCAATACTTAATCTTTAAGAATCTTAATCACGGTATTTTCATTTACGGAAACAAAATAAGTTCCTTTTGCAAAGGCAGAAAAATCTACCTCGACCAATGAGGAGTTATTATAGGCTTGAGAAAACAATATTTGTCCTAATATTGAAATGACCTTTACGGAGGTAATACCGCCGTTGGGATTGGTTATATTCAATACCGATTTTGTTGGATTTGGATAGTAATTCAATGCCGACTCAACATCAAAAGAATCCGTCCCAAGGATTATTTCATTGTTTATTCCGAAAGTGGCTTGTTTAATAATAAAATCGCCAGTTCCGTTTGGTATTCTTGAATAGCTCAAATCTGTTTCCTGTTGGCCAAACTCAATATTTTCAATGATGGTTCCATCTGCATACGAAAGAATGGCGCTTTCACCACCGGCAGAGAATTTAATATCGGCATGCAGTCCATCTTGGTCTAAGTCTTTATCGCACCAAACTATCAAATAACTATCGGGAGCCAAAGTAAGCCCATCAGGGAATGCCCACTGTAATAAATCAGTCGGATCGTCAGAAAGATATAGACCGTCCAGACTTACCGTTGCATTTGAGTTATTGTACAATTCTATCCAGTCATCGTATTCGCCATCTTGGTCTGCAATAACTGTTTCATTATCTGCCATCAATTCGTTTATCACTAAGTCGCCTACGGGCAACGGAATATAATTAGCGTTAAGCGTATAAAATTCATGTTGTGCCCGTGCTGGGGAAAAGGCGCCGATGTTGGTGTTTTCTGCGTACACATAATAGTGTGTATAGTCATTGGTTATCGTTAAATCGATTCCGAAAACATTATCGCCAGCAGCCCCGTCATTATGGGCGCCGTCATCATACATTTGAATTTTTGTGATAGGGGCGTATTGATTTGTTCTATACCCTAAAAAAACGGCATTGGTATTGGTCACGGTAGCAGTAAATGTAACGGCATCCCCAACATCAGGGTCATTATTTGATGGAGCTACGTTTGAAATTGTAGGCTGAGTCACTGTGAAATCTGATAAAGCCGACAAATAACTTCCGCGTGCATTCATTAAATTGGTTAACCCTGAAGCTGTATTCTGTCCAAGATTATAATCTGTATTAATGTTCCCAACAAATTGTGCGTAGGTGTAAAACTTGTTGTTATCGGCTTGTACTGCTGCATCAATAAGGTTTTGGTAATCGTTGGCCAATGTCAAGTAATTTGAATTGGTAATATTTTCCGTTAGAATTGTTTTATAGTGGGCCAAATACATTTTCTTGTAACGCGGAATCGCCAATAATTTTGAAACCAAAGGAAATTGATAATTGTTCAAATGCAACAAATGGCTTACTTGTGCTTTCTGTGTAGTGGAGTTTAATGGTGGTCCTTCGCCTGTCATATTGAAAGTTCCAAAAGACATATTTAAATCCCAAACAACGGAGTTAAATACTCCTGAATCGGTTTTATACAGGTAATAGTTTTGTTTAAACTGCCCTATATAACTATCTAGATTCACCATAACATTATCAAAGGCCAACATCCACAAAGCTCTGTCAACATCAAGAACAGTCTCTATATTTGTAACATCGTTGTTAAGGATGTTCGTTAATTCAATTAAATCGTCCCAATCGCCGGCGCCATCAGATTTAATTTCATAAGCTTCTTCATAGCTGCTGCTATTAGGTCCTAAATATTCTAAACTAGGATACGCATTTGAACCCGGGCCAGCTCCATCTGGAGGGCTACAGCTAAAAAAAGCATTTGTTTTGGAGCCAAACCTGTCATCCACAAATGTTTTGGTAATGGCTTCGGTATTTGTGTACAAACCTATTAATACACCGTTCACATAAATATTTGCATAATTTGCTTTTGGGGCATCCATATATTGTCCGGCGATATTGTACGAAACCGTTTCACGAACAAACGAGGGATCAAAAATAACGTTAGCCAACTTTAAATCTTTATAACCTTGGTAATCCTGGTCTACATAAGTATCCAATTCTATATGAAAAGGGTTCTTAGTATAATTGGGATTATAAGAACTATTCCCCTTATATTTCACACCTACTGTTTCAAAAAGTTCTCCATTAATGGTTACAGATTCGGCTTGTGTATAATTATTATCGCCTGCCATTTCAAGGTCTAAAAGTTCGTCCCAGTTGGATTGTGTAAAAACAATTTCAATAGTCTGTATGGTACTGATGTCATATAAATCCTGGGAAAAGGATTTCTGGCTTGCAAAAATGCTAATAACTACGGTTAGCATAAGTGTTCCTAATTGTTTCATTCTTAGTTTTTTTTGGTTCATATTTCCTGAGTATTAATTGAATTTCAGGAACAAAGATGCTGTAAATGCAAATATTGAATTGGAACATTAAGTGAAACGCCATCGGTTTTAAGCGAATGGGCTTTTTAAACGGTTCAACCATTCAAATTAGCCATTCCAAAACAGGCTAAATTGAAACAGTATGAAAAAAAATGTGTTTTATTTGTGGTATGAAAATTCGATATCACATCCTTGCCCAAATACTTTTATGGGCTGTTGTTTGGCTTATTATGGGCTTAAACCAACAAAATATCACTCGGTTTTTAATGGCAAATTTGAGCGCCTTTGGGTTTCAGGTTTTGTTGATAGTAGCGGCATCCTATTTTATAGCTCCAAAATTGTTGTTTCAGAAGAAATATGCAATTTTCCTAGTGGTTTCATTGGCGGTTGTAGCTTTGAGCGCCTACCTTTCTTCTGAATTAACAATAAATCCACCCCCGCGGCAGGGAGGACTTCTTGGCCCCAATGGACCTCGTCCGCCCTCTGCTTATTTGATACACTTACTACTTATTTCGGTAAGTTATATTTTAAGTGTTTTAGCCGAAACCTTTCTCTTTGCCCAAAAGAAAGAAGAAGCTATTGCCAAACAAACAGCGGCACTTGCGGAAAGCGAACTTAAATTTCTGAAAATGCAGATCAATCCACACTTTCTGTTTAATTCACTAAACAATATTTATGCGCTTTCAATTTCGAATTCAGAAAAAACCCCAGAAAGCATACATTCGCTTTCTGAAATGCTGCGTTATGTAATTTATGATTGCGAAAGACCTAAAGTGCCTATTGAAAAAGAGATACATTATATTGAAAATTTTATTGAATTATTTAAGTTGAGAAGCAGCAAATCCTTCAATATAACCTTCATAAATCAATTGGAAAACACTTCGGTGGAAGTAGCACCTATGCTTTTCATTATCTTTATTGAAAATGCCTTTAAGCACAGCGGAATAGAAAAAGGAGGCGAAGCTTTTGTGGATATTAAACTGCAATCATCAAACAATACAATTACCTTTAGTGTTGAAAACAGTTTACCAACAGTAAAAATAATTAAGGATAAAAGTAGCGGAATCGGGCTGCAAAACGCAAAAAAGCGTTTGGAGATAAGCTATCCAAACCAACATGATTTAAATATTGAAAATGGATCAACTTTTAAAGTTGATTTAAAACTTTACGCAGATGCATAAAATAAAATGTATAGTTGTTGATGATGAGGAATTGGCGAGAAAGTTGATAAAAACCTATATCCAAAAAGTAGATTCCCTTGAATGTGTGGCAACCTTTGAAAACCCACTAGAAGCACTTTCGCTATTGAAATCTTCCAAAATTGACCTGTTGTTTTTGGATATTCAAATGCCAGACATAAAAGGCACCGACTTTGCTGAACTTATAAATACTACCGATACCCGTATTATTTTCACCACCGCCTATTCAGAATATGCGCTGAAAGGATTTGAATTAAATGCACTGGATTATTTGGTGAAACCCATAACTTTCAAACGGTTTTTGAGCGCCGTGGAAAGATTGCCAAAACAAGAAAGTAATGAAGAAAATTACATCATTATAAAATCTGGGTACGACCTTCATAAAGTATTATATCAAGATATTATTTTTATAGAAAGTGATAGTGAATATGTAAACTATCATCTTGAAAACGGAAAAAAAATAATGGCCAACCAATCGTTGGGCAAGTTGGAATCCATATTGCCAAATTTATTTTTGAGAGTCCACAGGTCTTATATTGTGAACAAAGAAAAAGTAACTGGTTTAAAGAATAGAGAATTATTACTTTCCAAGGAAAAAATACCTGTTAGTGATAGTTACTATAACGCTGTTAAAAAAGAGTTATTCAATAATTAAGTATCGGTTTTCTTTTGTTTTCAGTGTCTTACTCTTGATCTGTAATTTGTTATATTAGCTTATGGGTTTATTTTTTAATCTGTAAGTTTTTTCTTTTAAACAAATACTAAAATGAAAATCCACCTAGAAACAGACCGACTCCTTATGCGCGATTTAGTGGACGAAGACGTGCACGGCATGTTTGCGATGGATAGTGATGCTGAGGTGCATAAATTTTTGGGAAACAAACCTATTGCTACTATAGCTGAAGCACAAAAGTATATTGATTCTATAAAACAACAATACATTGAAAAAGGCATAGGCAGATGGGCTGTTGTAGAAAAAGAAACGGGTAGCTTTATGGGTTGGAGTGGGTTTAAGTTTAATACAGATATTCTAAATGGCAGATCAAATTATTATGATCTTGGATACCGATTCATTAAAAAATATTGGGGAAAAGGATATGCTACAGAAACTGCCATAGCTTCTTTGCATCATGGGTTTACAAATCTTGACTATAAGGAAATTGTAGGTATTGCCGAGGAAGCAAATACTGCCTCCAATATTATTTTGACAAACATAGGTTTAATTAAAAGGAACGAATTTTTTCATGAAGGAATCCTTCTTAATTTCTATTCACTCAGCAAAGAGGAATGGAAAAAGTCTGAAAAATAACGCTAATTCCTTATTAATCACTAAATTAGTGCTGTGGTGATAATCAGCATTATGAAACTTATCAAATTACATTTTTCTTTTTTAGTCCTTTTTAGCATTATCCTTTTTACGGGTTGCGAAGCCACATTAGCTCCTGCTTATGATCAGGCTATTGTAAAGAGTGTTACAGAAAACAGCGAGTTGGCAATGCGTTTTTTTGCTGAGCTGGATGGAGGTACAGAGGTTGAAAGTTTTGAACTGCGAGAAGAAACTTATAATGTGCTAATAGGTGCTTTTGAATCGCTTAAACTGCAAGCTAAAGCGCGCCCCGTACCTAAAAACGTGGCTTTGGATAAGATAAACCAACTACTACAAGCTAGAGGTAGTAATGGGATTACCGGTGATTATCCCAGTGCCTTTGCCTTTGAACAGATAGCCAAAACATTTATAAAAATGAAAGTAGTGGATAGCGATAGAGGTTTAAAGCCACTAGCTTTAGAGGCATTTAAAGGGCAAGTTGAAATATTTTTGGACCAGGCTATAACTTATGAAAGTTTCTTAAAACGATAATGATATGAGTGAAAATGTAGCAAATATTATTACAGAGATAAAAGATATTTCTTCAAGCATATTGGAAAAGGATATTTCTGCAGTTCGCGGTTTCAGTGAACGCCAGGTTGAAGCGATCGCCAAACAAACGGCACTGATTCAAAATGGAGTAGAGAATGGTGATATTGACGAAGATCTCCGAGAGTTTTTTCTGGATGGGCTTGAGGCTATGGCGCTCAATTTTGTGAATACCCTAAAAGGTATTTTGGCGGTAACTATTGAAAAACTTTGGAATGCCTTGGTGAACTTTTTATATAAGGCTGTGGGAGTGGCTATCTAAATTAATGAATTAAAACTTCAAGCCAACTATTTCTGAATTGACTAATTAACACATCTCGAATTAACGCATCCCCAATTATAATTTCGTAAATTTGCACCTTCATTTTTTTATTTATTAAATCATAATTATGACTAATATAATATTGTTTGGCCCTCCTGGCGCAGGAAAAGGCACTCAGGCCGCTTTCTTAAAGGATAAATATAATCTGGTGCATATTTCTACAGGAGATGTGTTTCGTTTCAATATAAAAAACAAAACTGAACTCGGCAATTTGGCTAAAAGCTATATGGACCAAGGACAGTTGGTGCCAGATGAAATAACCATTGATATGCTAAGCAACGAATTGGATAACAATCCGGATGTTAACGGTTTTATCTTTGACGGCTTTCCTCGTACTGAAGCGCAGGCAGAAGCATTAGGCCATTTAATGGATGATAAAGACTCTCAAATAGACGCCATGGTCGCTTTGGAAGTTGATGATGAAGTATTGGTGAAACGTTTACTGGAGCGAGGCAAAACAAGCGGTAGGGCAGATGATGCGGATGAAAGCATTATTCGCAACCGCATTAAGGTTTATTACGGTGAAACCGCTATTCTAAAAAACTATTACCAAAAACAGGATAAGTATTTTGGTGTTGATGGGGTAGGAAGTATTGAAGAAATTACCGAGCGTTTGAGCGAAGTGATTGATAAATTGTAAAATTTAAAACCGAAAAATCTAAAACAGCAAAATCTTAAAGTGTAAAAACCGCATAGTCTAAACTTATTACTTTTACATTTATCATTTTACATTTATATTTTATATGACTGAAGGCAATTTTGTAGATTACGTTAAGGTTCATGTTACTTCCGGAAAGGGAGGGCAAGGTAGCAAGCACATGAGGCGGGAAAAGTATATTCCCAAAGGTGGGCCAGACGGTGGTGATGGTGGTCGTGGAGGTCACGTAATCCTTAAAGCCAACAAAAACCTTTGGACGCTCTATCACCTTAAATTTAAAAGACACTTTAAAGCTGAGCACGGCCTTCATGGTAGCAAGCAAACCAGCACTGGCGCCGATGGTGCCGATGTTTACGTTGAAGTACCGCTAGGTACGGTAGTACGCGATAAGGAAACTGAGGAAATACTCTTTGAACTCACCGAAGATGGTGAAGAAAAAATTGTTGCCAAAGGTGGGCGTGGTGGTTTGGGAAATGCACACTTTAAAACAGCCACCAACCAAACTCCTCGCTATTCTCAGCCTGGTGAAGAAGGTGAAGAGATAGATATTATCCTGGAACTAAAAATACTAGCCGATGTAGGTTTAGTAGGTTTTCCAAATGCGGGGAAATCCACTTTACTTTCGGTTATTACCGCAGCAAAGCCGAAGATTGCCAATTATGAATTCACCACGCTAAAACCTAACTTAGGTATAGTGGAATACCGCGATTTCAAAACTTTTGTAGTTGCAGATATTCCCGGAATCATTGAAGGCGCTGCCGAAGGAAAAGGGATTGGCCATCGTTTTCTTCGCCATATTGAACGTAACTCTACACTATTGTTTTTAGTTCCCGCAGATGCCCCAGATATCAAAGAACAATATGAAGTGTTAGTAGACGAATTGCGTCGCTACAATCCACAACTTTTGGACAAAGAACGTTTGGTAGCCATCAGCAAAAGCGATATGCTGGATGACGAGCTTAAAGCCGAAATGAAAAAGATTTTGGATAAGCAGTTTAAGGGGATTCCTTATATGTTTATTTCTTCTGTGGCACAGCAAGGTTTGACAGAGTTGAAAGATAAGCTTTGGAAGATGCTTAATTAGTTGCTGGTTTCTAGTTGTTAGTTGCTGGCGCTACTTTTCTTAAAAATTTCTTAAATAAATTTTCATAGGTCATTTTTTTCTTTTTTCTTACAGCCTTTAAAATAGGTATTATGAAGAAAGGATTACTCTTTGTTTTGTTATTGGTTTCGGTGGTTGGGTTTGGGCAGTGTCCGGTAGGTCCTATAACACTTTCTTCACAAGCAGATGTTGATGCTTTTGCTACAACATATCCTGGATGTACACATCCACAAGGCTTAATAATTAATGGTTCAGATATTGAGGACTTGTCACCTCTTTCAATGATTACTGAAATTGGTGTTGTAAACCAGGGAGGATTTGAGATAATAAACAATCCACTATTAACAGATTTAACTGGCTTGGAAAACCTCACTTCCATTAGCTATGGAAATTTCGTAATTGAAAATAACCCGCAACTTACTAATGTTACAGCGCTTTTGGGTTTGTCGGGAGCAATTGGTTATTCCATAATTGTTAAAGATAATCCAGCGCTTACAAGTTTGATTGGTTTGGATAATATTACTAATCCAGGAGATGATGACTTACATATTGAAAACAACGATTTATTGACAAACTTAAATGGTCTTCAAAATATAACCGGAGCCGATGATATATTAATTATCAATAATGATGGCTTAACAGATTTGGCTGGTTTAAATAGCATTTCAAATACTGGTAGTGTTATAATTAGGGATAATATAAATCTTGAGAATTTCAATGGCTTTCAATCCCTAACAAATATTGTGGGGCTTGAAATTGAGAACAATCCCATTTTAAGTGATATCTCTGCCTTTTCTAATACCGCTCTTTCTGAATATGGAAATTTGTTGATAAGTGGAAATCCAATGCTTTCTGAATGTAGTATTGCCCCCATTTGTTTTATTCTTGCGAATAATCAAGGGGCAATAATTATTGAGAATAATGGATCAGGCTGTAATACCCAAACAGAGGTTGAGGCAAATTGTCCTACTTGCCCTACTGCTGCAATTATTTTAAGTACACAAAGTGATATTGATAATTTTGCCACATCTTATCCTGGTTGCACAAACTTTCTTATAGATATTACCGTGGAAGGAGCAAATATTACAAATCTTCAAGGGTTAAATCAAGTTGAGAGTTGTAGTAGCAATTTCGAAATTAGAAACAATCCACAATTGCAGAGTCTTGAAGGTTTAGAAAATCTTACTTATACGGGACAATTGTTTAAAATTGTCAATAATCCATTGCTTCAAGATTTACAAGGATTGAATTCTTTTACAGGAAGAGGCATTTATTTGTTGGAAAACGATGGACTGTTAAATTTAAATGGGTTGGATTCCTATACAGATGGGCAGACAACATTTGTTGATTTTAATGATTCTTTAATAGATATTTCAGCATTAAATGTAATCTCTAACTTTACTCAATACTCTCAAATCCGGCTTACCAACAATCCAAATTTGACTGCGTGTGCAATTGATGTGGTTTGTACGATAATAAGTGCATCAGGAACGGTATCGATAAATAATAATGGTATTGGTTGTGAGGAATACGGAGATATTTATGCAGCTTGTGTAGGCTGTCCGTATGGTCGATATGTTCTTTCTAGCCAAGCAGATGTGGATGCGTTTGGTGTAAATTTCCCAACTTGTAGGGAAGCAGACTTGTTGATATCAGGATCAGATATTGTAGATCTGACACCACTTCAAAATATTATAAAAACTGATGTTCTTGTGCAACATAATCCGCTATTAACGACCTTAGAAGGATTAAACAATGTTAGCGAGTGCAATGAAATACTAATCCGGAATAATCCGTTGCTTATTGATGTAAGTGCTTTAGCCCATATTAGTTCGGTTTACAGAGTTACTGTGGATGCAAATAATTCATTACAGGAAATTGTGGGTTGGGATGCTTTGACCAACGCCAGTCTTGGTATTGAAATTACACAGAACGATCAGCTTCAATCGCTTGAAGGATTGCAGAATATTGGCAATACAGAAGCTTTAACAATTCGACAAAATGCGAATTTGGAGAATCTTAATGGGCTTCAGGGATTAGCAAGTATCATCAATCTGGACATTGAGGAAAATGCTTCGTTAAGCGATATATCTGCACTTTCCAATTTACAGACTAGTTTAAGCACTTTATCAATAGCACAAAATCAACAATTGAGTAATCTGAACGGTTTGGAAGGAATTCAGAATATCTATGGCTTACTATGGATAAAGAATAATCCTCAATTAGAGAATGTAAATGGATTGTCAAATGTTTCAAACATTGGTCTTGGGAACTTATCCTTGGAATTGCAATTCAATGATTCCTTAAACGATATAAGTGGACTGGAGTTTATTGATCCAGATAGCTTTGACAATGTACTCATCAGTCATAATCCAAGCCTGTCCAGTTGTAGTATATTAAGTTTTTGTTTGCCTTTGCAAGCTGGAAACACTAATTTATTTTTTAATAATAATGCCGTAGGCTGTAACTCAACCGCTGAAGTGCTCGACAATTGCAATACTTCATTAAATACAGTTTTGGGCAAAATAACTTTTGATTTCAATAACAATGGGTGTGATTCAAATGATTATCCTGCCGGAAATTTAATTGTTGTTGCTACTACCCCTTCTAACCAATCTACAAGCACTGGTACCAATAGTGAAGGTGAGTTTGAACTGAAACTTCCCGAGGGAGAATATACTATAGATATATTAGGATCTTCTTTGCCTGACAACTATACTTCCAATCCTCTGAGTGAACAAGTTATTTTTAACGGAACAGGTATTGTGGAAGTTTTGGATTTCTGCCTTACTGCCACTACAGTCTATAATGATCTAAAAATTATGTTATTGCCACTTGGTGCAGCACGTCCTGGCTTTTTATCACATTATCAAATAATATATGAAAATATTGGGACTACTACACTTTCTGGAAATGTTAGACTACAATTTGATGATTTGCGTCAACAATTTATGGAATCTCTTCCTACTGAAGATGATGTTAATGGGAATATTTTAAGTTGGAACTATACTGATCTATTACCTTTTGAATCGCGCATAATATATGTTGATTTTCAAAATTTTCCTCCACCAACAAATAATTCAGGAGATATTTTAACTTTCCAAACCATTATAAATCCTTTAGCTGATGATGCAAATCCCGAAGACAATACTTACAATCTTAAACAGATTGTTGTAAACTCTTACGACCCCAACGATAAACAAGTAAACCAAGGAGAAGAAATCTATGAAAGTGAAGTAACTAATTATCTGGATTATATTGTTCGGTTCCAAAACACGGGAACGGCAGATGCTATTAACGTACGTATTGAGGATTTGTTGAGCGATAAACTGGATTGGAATTCATTTCGTCCATTAACCGCAAGCCACAATTACAGAATAGAAATTCTTGACGGCAACAATGTTTCCTTCATTTTTGACGACATCAACTTGCCGCCAGATGTATCCGACCCCGAAGGCAGCAATGGCTATGTCGCTTTTCAAATTAAACCGATCCCAAATATTGCTTTGGGCGATGTGATTCAAAATACAGCAGATATATATTTCGACTTTAATGCTGCCATCGTGACCAATACCATTTCCACAACAATAGTGGAAAATCTTGATGTTGATGAATTCAGTTTGGATGGAATGATGAAATTATTTCCCAATCCGGTTTCTAAAACACTACAAATAAAAACATCAAATTTAATTGTATTTGAAAAAGCAACCATTTATTCCACATTGGGCAAACAAATTCTTGATACGGCAGAAAAACAAATCAACCTCGAAAACCTTTCTGCAGGTATTTATTTTGTTGAGATTGTTACAGATAAAGGAAGCGTTACAAAAAAAATTATTAAAAAATAGCAAATTGAAAATTTTAGGTGTTTTTCTTCTTTTATTTATAATGGTTTCTTGTGCAACAACCGTAGGTGTTGAATATGATTACGATACCAATTTTTCAAATTATAAAACCTACAGCTATAATCCTGAGATGGATTCACACTTATCCCCATCGGATGATAAATTGATTGAGGGAATTGCAGATAAGTTGCTGCCAACCAAAAATTTTGTAAAAAGTGAAACTCCTCAAGTTTACATTAATTTTTATGTGAATGAAAAAACGGTTTTGTCCAAAAATACTGTGACAGTTGTTTTTGTTCCTATTGGTAAAAAGGTACACAGCCAAGAATTTAATTTTGAAATAATAGACTCATCCAATAATAAAGTGTTGTGGAAGGCAGTTGCAAAAGAAGAGTTGAAACTAAACGCTTCACTTTCCGAAAAAGAAAAATATTATACAGAACTTCTTCAGGAAATTTTAATAAAATATCCTCCTAAAAACAATGCATATTAGATTCAATTTGCGCATCAAATATTAACTGTTAAAGAATAGCAAACCCCAAACTAAAGGCAGTTTTTTTACGTATTTTTAATGAAAAGAGAATACATTATGAAATTTCCCATCCTAATATTGCTTTCCATACTTTTAGCATCTTGTGGAGCCTCTGTAGCTGTAGATTATGACCAGCAAGTGGATTTTTCAAAATACAATAGCTATAATTATTTTCCGAATATAGATTCCGGTCTTAATGCTTTAGATGATAACCGAATTATAAAAATTACAGATAGTCTGCTTCAACAACGCGGTTTTATAAAAAGTGAAACACCGCTCATTTATGTCAACTTTTATGCTCGTGAAAGTATTTCAAATTCCCGAAATACCATCGGTATAGGTATTGGAAGCGGGGGCGGCAATGTGGGTGTGGGTGTTAGTGGTGGTATTCCCATTGGGGGCAATGTGCTAAACCAAAAGTTAACGATGGACTTTATAGATGTTGAAAAAGATGATCTTGTTTGGCAAGCTATAGCCGAGGGCGAAATGAAAGAGCGGGCAACACCGCAGCAGAAGGAAGCCTATTATTTCTCAGTAATTCAGAAAATTCTTTCTAAATATCCACCTAAAACTAAGTAGTCAGTTTTTTTAATCTTTAATTTTCTAATCATATCAATTACTTCAGAAAAATAAATCTTCTTCTTTATATACTTCCTTTGTTTGCAGTTGCCCAAACCAACTATAATCAGGCAGAAGAATATTTTAAACAGGAAAATTTCAGCAAGGCAAAACCTATTTTTGAAAATTACTTGAAGCAACATCCCGGCGATAAAAAAACTCGGGAATATTTGGGAGACATCGCCGCATATGCTAAAAACTGGGACACTGCCATTTCCTACTATGAAGCCTTGGCACAGGATGAAGAAAAAAATGCCAACTATCACTTTAAATATGGAGGTGCAATGGGGCTGAAAGCAATGTCCATTAGTAGAATTCGCGCTGTTACATATATAGGTGACATTAAACACGAATTGGAACAGGCTGCAAAACTCGACCCAAAACACATAGAAGCGCGTTGGGCTTTGGTGGAATTTTACATACAATTGCCCGGTATTTTTGGCGGGAGTGAAAACAATGCAATTGATTATGCCAAGGAACTGGGTAAAATCTCTGAAGTAGATGGGTATCTCGCCCAAGGTTATATCGCCGAATATACAGATAATCCAAAAGATGCAGAGCGTTACTACAAAAAGGCGATAGATGTGGGCGGTTCGCCACATACTTACGAAAAGCTTTCAAATCTTTACGAAAAAAACAATCAACCTAAGGAAGCTATTGTTACTAATTCCGAAGCTTTAAAAAAGCACAAACGCAACCAGCTTAATTATCAAATTGGGAAGATTTCTGCCCAATACAACTTGGAGCCAGAATACGGCATTGATTGCCTAAGTCAGTATTTGGCCAATTATTCAATAAAAGATGGCGTCCCAAAAGACTGGGCGTATTTTCGTTTGGCGCAGATCTATAAAAATCTGGGAAAGAAGAAAATTGCACTCACTTGGATAAACAAAGCGCTAATTGGACGAACAGATTTTAAGGAAGCACAATTGGAAAAATCGCTAATTTTAGCTTTGTAATTCTCAATGTTGAATTCTAAATTCAGAATTAGAAAAAGTATCTTTACAAAACTAAATGTCACCCTGAGCATGCCCGCACTGAGCGCAGTCGAAGTGTCGAAGGGTTAAAATTAAATCACACATGAGAATTCATTTTATAGCAATTGGCGGCAGCGCAATGCACAATCTTGCATTGGCATTAAACGAAAAAGGAGATAACGTAACCGGAAGTGACGACGAGGTTTTTGAACCCTCAAGAACGAGGTTGAAAAACAAAGGATTGCTGCCTGAAGTTGAAGGGTGGTTTCCAGAAAAATTGACTTCTAATATTGATGCAGTCATCTTGGGAATGCATGCAAAAGCAGATAACCCGGAGCTTTTAAAAGCAAAGGATCTCGGTTTAAAAATCTATAGCTATCCTGAATTTCTTTACGAGCAATCCAAAAACAAAACTCGTGTGGTTATTGGAGGCTCACACGGAAAAACCACAATTACATCTATGATACTTCACGTTATGAACTATAACGGGAAAGAAGTAGATTATATGGTGGGAGCACAGTTGGAGGGGTTTGACACCATGGTGAAAATTACCGACTACAATGACTTTATGGTCATTGAAGGGGATGAATACCTTTCCTCGCCAATTGATAGAAGACCAAAATTCCATCTTTACAAGCCGAATATAGCTTTGCTAAGTGGAATAGCGTGGGATCATATAAATGTTTTTCCAACCTATAAAAATTATGTGGAGCAGTTTGAAATATTTCTGAATGAAATTACAAACGGCGGTGCAATTATCTATAATGAAGAAGATGCTGAGGTAAAACGAGTTGTTGGAGCCTCGACAAATCACATAAAAAAATATCCCTACCATACACCCGAATATACTGTGGAAGAAGGAACCACACTTTTGAACACTCCGGAAGGCCCCATGCCTGTTGAAATCTTCGGAAAACACAATTTAAACAATCTAGAAGGCGCACGTTGGATTTGCCAATTGATGGGCGTGGATGCCGACGATTTTTACGAAGCCATTGCCACCTTTAAAGGTGCCAGTAAACGTTTGGAGAAGATAGCTGAAACCAAAACTGCGATAGCATTTAAGGATTACGCACATTCGCCAAGTAAAGTAAAAGCAACTACTGAAGCGGTAAAAGCCCAATATCCAGACAGGAAACTGATTGCTTGTTTGGAACTACATACCTATAGCAGCCTAAGTCCCGAGTTTTTGAAGGAATACAAAGGAACAATGGATGCTGCAGACAGTGCCGTAGTATTCTATTCTCCACATGCGGTGCTTATAAAACAGCTGGAAGAAATAAAAGGGGAACAGATTGACGAAGCCTTTGATCGTGAAGATTTGATGGTTTTTACAAATCCAGCAGACTTTAAAACCTATCTTTTTTCACAGGATTACGACAATACATGTTTGCTTTTAATGAGTAGCGGGAATTATGGCGGTTTGGATTTTGAGGAGGTGAAGGGGTATTTAAAATAGAAAAATGCTCCAAAAAGGATTTTTGCGCAATAGAGCTAAACTAAACATTTCAAAAAAGAGTTTTTTGTTTAGTATTCTATTAGGAATTGGAGCATCTTTTTGCATTTATAGTTTGTTCTGTTTGTTAAGGCTTACATTCAGAAGTATGGAATTCGGGTTCAGTAATGGACCCCTTATTTTGGATGAATCTACTAGATATTGGCAAAATTTCAATATTGCTTTGATATCACTTGTTGTGGGGAATGCTCTTTTCATAGCCACGCTATTTAAAAGGCCATCAAAATCAGTAATGTCTAATTTTAAAAGGCGTGAAATTATCAACGATCAAATATTTTTGCCTTTTAATTTTTTCTACGTTTTTACAAAATTTGTTTTTCTTTTTGGTTTCTTCACCACACTTGTTTTTGATTTAAGCCCATTATTAGACTTTACTTCATTATTTGTAGTCCTATTCATTGTTTTATTTTTTGAAAGTTGGAAAACAATTTTACTGGTTTTTAAGAAAAAGGGTTTATTCATTTTAATGATGAATTTTACAACAATTTTGGTTTTGTCATTTTTGTTTGCGACAACTTCAGTTTTTAACTATAAAAAACACGATGCTATTTTACTTAAAAACAATCCAAAAGTTGAACTTCCAGAAAGTGACTTTAGACCAACAGAAACAGAAGGGGTGTATTCTAATTTTTTAAAAATTGTAAAACGAAACAATAAAATAGTTTACAACTTAAATGGAAGTAATTACACTCTTAAAGAACTTCCAGTAGCAATAAGCGATTTAAGGAGAAATTACTATAGGAGGTATGATGTTATTCCTATTTTGGCTCCTTTTGATTTACCAATTTCAGAAGTGAAAAAAGTAGAGATGCAGTTGTTTGCTATAAATAGTAATAAAATTATATATGTCGCCAAAAAAGAGAATCCTGAGTTTACAAGCCGTGTAGATTTAAATGGGATTGATCGATTTATTTATTTTGATGAAAGTAAAGTTGAAAAGTTCAGCAATTTGTCTGTTGTCCCGCTTCCTAGGCTGCCACCGCCTTTTCCAGAAAAGGAATATTTAAAAAATCAAACTAAAATTGAAGTCAAAATAGGAGACAACTATTTAATAGATGGAAAGCCTATTCAGAAACAAGATTTGCTTCCAACTTTTAAAAGGCTTATTGATAGTATTACATATTTTCATTTTCAATATGCAGATAATGTTACTTATCAAAATTATATTACGGTATTTTCAAAATATAAACAGGCCATTTTTGAGTTGAGAGATAAGGATGCGCTTGTTAAGTATAACGAAAGGTATTCCAACGATGAGAAATATCTTCTCGATCAACAAAGGTTAAAACAGAAATTTCCATCGAAATATATTGAAAATTATGACTTCGACTTATAAATAGAATCAATAAATCCCGAGACATCCTTTCTGGATTTTTTTATTAATTCCTGTTTTGCATTCTCAAAATCCTGCGCATTTTTATCCTGCGAAAGTTTAAACTTTCCTTCCCAATTAGTGATTTCAACCTCAAACGCTTGAATGTAATTAATGAGCCGATCCATTCGTGGATCGTCATTTTTTAAAATAAATTTTTGTGCTTCGTCTTCCAAAAAAGCTGTCATATCAATCATTGTATTCTTAATAGACTCTGGTTTATTTATAAGCTTAATTCTTCCGGTGATGTGAACTATAACATAATTCCAAGTAGGCAATTGTGGCGTATTATAAACACTAGGTGAAATATAGGTATCCGGACCTTTGAAGACAATTGTGACTTCGGCATTCTCAGTTAAGGTTTCCAGCTGCGGATTGTTTCGGTCTATATGTGCAACCAGTTTTTTGGAGGTCTCGTTGTAAATAAAAGGGATGTGGGTGACAAATGGTTTTCCATCTTTTGCCGAAACTAACATTCCCAAAGGGAAGTGTTTGATTACAGCAATCATTTTGCCAATTTCATCTGATTGATGATGTGGGGGTGGGTACATAAATGTATTGTTGAAAACACTAAGATACTAAACTGCGTCCCAAATTTTGAAATGTGTTATTTATTCTTTTGAAGCACTTGCAAAATACTTTTGCTCTTCTTCAGAAAAAAGCCGGGAAAGAATTAAAAAACGAAGTCCCAAAGGTATTTCAAGTGAAAAACTTGCGCCTCTGCCTTTGGTAATATCTACGGTTAAGTGGGTGTGTTTCCAATATTCATATTGGTCTTTGTTCATATAGAAATTAACGCCTTCCACTTCGCCCAAAAGGATATCGCTTTCGTCTAAATACAAATCTCCTTTTTCCAATAGCATAGGGGCAGAGCCATCACAACAACCGCCGCTTTGGTGAAATATAAGTTCTCCGTATTTTTCCTTCAATTCATTTACTACCGCTGCTGCTCTTTCTGTTATTTCCACTTTTTTATTTGACATTTTTTTGAATTTAATGAATTCAATTTAAAAAAAAGGGTGCCTCAACTTATGTTAAAGGCACCCTACTTAATTAAATAAACAATTAAAAGAAGCCTAATTTCTTTTTGTCGTAAGAAATCAACATATTTTTAGTTTGTCTGTAATGGTCGAGCATCATTTTATGGTTTTCACGCCCAATTCCAGATTTTTTATAGCCTCCAAAAGGAGCGTGTGCTGGATATGAATGATAGTTGTTTACCCAAACACGTCCTGCTTTCACTTTTCTGGCAACTTGATAAGCTTGGTGCATATCGCGTGTCCAAACGCCTGCACCAAGACCGTAAAGAGTGTCGTTTGCTATTTCAATAGCTTCTTCCTCATCTTTGAATGTTGTAACACAAACTACGGGTCCAAAAATTTCTTCTTGAAAAACCCTCATTTTGTTATTGCCTTTAAAAATTGTAGGCTGAATATAGAAACCGCCTTCCAAGCCTTCATTGTAGGCTGCTTCTCCACCTGTAAGCACTTCACATCCTTCTTCTTTTCCTATTTTTAGGTAGTTTAGGATTTTCTCATATTGATCATTGGAAGCCTGAGCGCCCATCATAGTCTCTGGATCTAATGGGTTTCCTATTTTTATTGCTTTGGTACGTTCAACAACACGAGCCATAAAATCATCATAAATACTTTCCTCTACCAATATACGCGAGGGGCAGGTACAAACCTCACCTTGGTTGAATGCGAAGAGCACAGCGCCCTCAATGGCTTTGTCGAAGAACTCATCATCTGCATCCATAATGCTTTTAAAGAAAATATTTGGGGATTTTCCGCCAAGCTCCAAGGTCACAGGGATAATGTTTTTTGAAGCATACTGCATAATAAGTTGCCCAGTGGTAGTTTCACCGGTAAAGGCAATCTTATTGATTCTAGAGCTGGAAGCCAAAGGTTTTCCTGCTTCCAAGCCGAATCCATTCACAATATTCAAAACACCTGCGGGAACAATATCCTGTATTAATTCTGCAAGAATCATAATGCTTACGGGAGTTTGCTCAGCTGGCTTTAAAATTACACAGTTTCCGGCAGCGAGGGCTGGGGCGAGCTTCCAAGTGGCCATTAAAATCGGAAAGTTCCAAGGAATTATTTGTCCAACAACTCCCAGAGGTTCCCAAATATTAAGTGACAATGTGTTGCCGTCAAGCTCGCTGGCGCCGCCTTCTTCGGCTCTGATTGCACCTGCAAAATATCTAAAATGGTCTACCGCCAAAGGAAGATCCGCAGCTGTAGTTTCACGAATAGGTTTTCCATTATCCCAAGTCTCGGCTCTTGCAAGCACCTCTATATTTTTTTCTATTACATCAGCAATTTTAAGAAGCATATTACTTCTTTCGGTTGCAGAAGTATTGTTCCAGCTTGGAGCCGCTTCCCATGCAGCATCCAGCGCTAAATCTATATCTTCTTGAGTGGAACGCGCTACTTTTGTAAAAGTTTTGCCATCAACAGGGGAGATGCTTTCAAAATATTCACCTTTTTTAGGTGCCACCCATTTTCCGCCTATAAAATTGTCGTAAGTATCTTTAAACTTTGGCTTTTCAAAAGTCTTTCCGGTATCTGTCTGAATATCGCTCATAATAATAATTTTAGAATGTTAAACTGTGAATTATATAATTTCTTTAAAGATATTTTGATAATATCTCAATCAATTGAACAATTCTATAAAAGAGTAACACATTTCTGTATTTATGTACAGAATAGGTGTTTTTTTCGTAATATTGAGTATGGAGCACTCATTGCGAAAACATAGGGAAAGCCGAAAAATTTATACGTTGGTGGAAAACCGGACGACCTATAATGCGGAGTATGCTGAGCTAAATATTTTTGAAACCCACCGACCCGCTGAAAAAGTCTCCCTTACTTTTGATTTTCCCGTAATTGCCAGTATGCTTACTGGAAAGAAAATCATGCATTTAAAAAACCTGCCCGATTTTGAATTTCTTCCAGGGGAATCGGTAGTAATGCCAGCCAATGAAGAAATGATAATTGATTTCCCGATTGCGCGCAATGACAGTCCCACGCAATGTTTGGCCTTAGGCATTGATCCCGAAAAGATCAGTGAAGTTGCTTCTAAATTCAATCAATTGGTTTCCATTGAAGAAGAAAATAACAATTGGAATTTGGATAAAGGAGCCGCTTCCCATTTGACCAACCAAATAGAAGTAAATTATCTTATTGAGCGGCTGGTGAAAACTTTTACCCATAATTCAACTTCAAAAGATGTTCTGCTGGATCTCATGATTCAGGAGTTGATTGTTCGTTTATTGCAAACAAAAGCAAAGCAAAGTATACTCAATGACACCTTAAATATTTTTAGTGATACGCGTATTGGAACGGTGGTTAAGTATATAAAAGAAAATTTAACGGACCGTAGCATCAGTGTGGATCAGCTGGCAGAAAAAGCTTATATGAGCTCGTCCAGTTTTCACAAAAAGTTTAAAAACACTTTAGGAATTTCGCCAATTGATTTTATGAATTCTGAAAAAATAAAATTCGCCAAGAAATTGATGAAGGAAAACAAAAACATACTTATCTCTGAAATTGCCTTTAAGTCTGGGTTTAACAATGTGAGCTATTTCAACCGCCAGTTTAAAAAGCTGGAACTGATGACTCCCCAACAATTTATTTTTTCAGTAAGAAAATAATTTAATGGGAAGATTTTAAAGAGGAAAAGAACACAAATCCAAAGCCCAAGAAAAGCATCAAATGAAACGGGAATAGTCCAAAATCTCCGCCTTGGTCCCCCACTACAAAAGCACTGTACATTCCAAAAGCAAAATAGAGCATCAGCACGCCTTCAAAAATCACGTTGGGCGAAATGTTTTTGGTGAGGTATTTATTTCCTTTCCAACTTTCTTTTAAGTTGCTAATATTGAATTTTGGAGTTCTAATGAATTCACTTTTCTTTCCAAAATGTCCTTCCAAAACTGCTATAGAATTGTGGAGCGAAAAACCCATCGCCACTGAAAAAAACGTAAAAAACATGGCGGAATATTTTAAAAAATGTTTAAAACCACCGCCATAAATCACTTTGTACGTAAACCAATAACAGATAAAAAAGATAATCGTGCTTGCCACAAAGAAACTCATAACATAGAAATACATTTTTAAATGTTCGTATTCATTTTTAATATAAAGCATTGGGATACTTAGTATAGCAACAATGAAGATATTTAAGAACATGGTACTGTTCAGCAGATGTAGAAAACTATGTATTTTGGTTTTGAAAGGAATGTCGGGACTTTTAAAAACGCGCCAAGCCATTTTCTGAAAGTTTTCTGCACCGCCTTTATTCCAACGAAATTGTTGCGAACGGGCTGCGCTAATTACCACAGGAAGTTCTGCGGGAGTTTCTACTTCTTCTAAAAATTTGAATTTCCAGTTTTTAAGCTGCGCCCGATAGCTGAGGTCCAAATCTTCCGTAAGGGTATCGCCTTCCCAATTGCCTGCATCCAGAATGCACTCTTTACGCCAAACACCTGCCGTTCCATTAAAATTTATAAAATGTCCTTTGCTGTTTCTTCCAACCTGCTCCAAAGTGAAATGTGCATCGAGCGCAAAAGCCTGTACGCGGGTAAGTATAGAATAATCACGGTTTAGGTGACCCCAACGGGTTTGAACTACACCAATTTCAGGATCCTTAAAGTAAGGAATGGTATTTTTTAACCAGTTTTTCTTTGGAAGAAAATCTGCATCGAAAATTGCTATGTATTCGCCTTTGGCGGTTTTCAAACCTTCTTTTAGAGCACCAGCTTTGAATCCTTCACGGTTTTCACGAGTTACGTGTTGAATGTCTAATCCCGTTTTCTGTAGCTCTTGAATGTGTTTTGCAGTTTCTTCAAAAGACTCATCGGTGCTGTCGTCCAGCACTTGTATTTCAAGTTTGTCCTTTGGATAATCAATTTCCGCAATATTATTGAGCAAGCGATCCATTACATACAGTTCATTATAAACCGGCAGTTGAATAGTTACAAAGGGGATTTCTTTTTCTTTTGAAAAATCGAAAGTTGGGGAGTTTTTATGTTTTTTTCGAGCGCTTAAATAATTGAATAACAGGTTCAATTGTGCCAATGCGTACATAAAGATGAGGAGCAACGCAATGGTGTAAATTATAATGATTAGGGATTCAAGAATCATTTTTGAAACTATATTTAAAAATCCAGGTCAAGATTTTTATGCCAGCAAATATAGCACCTTTTACCGTACCTGAAACTTTTGAGACACCTATACGATTTTTGTATTTTACAGGAATTTCAATATAGGTATATTTCTTTTTCAATACTTTCAGTTGCATTTCTACTGTCCATCCGTAGGTTTTGTCTTCCATGTTTAGCGCAATAAGCTTTTCATACTTAATGGCGCGAAAAGGTCCGAGATCGGTAAACGTTGAATTGAAAAAAAGACTCATTAATTTGGTTGCCAGTTCGTTGCCGAAGCGTTGCGGAAAAGTCATAGACCCAGTTTCGCGCAATTCTTTTACTCGGGCACCCACTACAAAATCGATATCGTTCTCGATAATAGGTGCGATAATTTTTGTCAATTCCTCAGGATAATCACTATAATCTCCATCCAGAAAGACCACAATATTTGGTTTTGTGTTTTCTTCTGAAATGTATTCCATTCCTTTTAAACAAGCATTTCCATAGCCAGCATTTGGTTGAAAAAGCACGGTTGCTCCAGCTTTTTTGGCAACTTCTGCAGTGGTATCGGTAGAATTGTTATCTACAACAATTATTTCTGAAACGATACTTGGAATTTCAGCAATCACCTTCCCAATAGAATCTTCTTCGTTAAAAGCGGGAATGATTACTTTAATATTTTTTTGCATTAAAAACTGTTGGTTTTATGGATTGCGAAGTTGATAAAAATTTGTGACAATCCTTTGGACGGAAGTGATGGTAATAGCTAACAGATTTTAAGCGAAAATCCTTTATTTGTTAACATAGCTCATCAAATCCAAATCGTTCCCAAGCAGAATTTCGTTGCTGTCAATTCGTTTTTCAAGGGGTCCATTTTCAAGTTTTAAAACCCCACGAGGGCAAACTGCAGAGCAAATTCCGCAGCCAACGCAACTGGAACGCACAATATTTTCACCTTTTTGAGCATAAGCGCGAACATCGATACCCATTTCGCAATAGGTAGAGCAATTTCCGCAACTAATACATTGTCCACCGTTGGTAGTTATTCTGAAACGCGAAAACAAGCGTTGCTGAAAGCCAAGAATTGCAGCCATTGGGCAACCAAAACGGCACCAAACGCGACTGCCAAAAATAGGATAGAACCCAACACCAATTACTCCGCTAAATACAGCTCCAATCATAAAACCATACGATTGACGCAAAGTTTCAGCTTCAAAAAGAAACAAGGTTTTCCCCGTAGTATAATGTAGCGCAATCAATGCAATTATAATTACGAAATAAGCAATAGAACCAATTCGGGCATCTTTTTGTAATTCTTCTCTTTTAAAAATCCAAACACCTAAAAACACTAGGGTTAAGAGTGCGGCTACACTAATAAGAAAGACATCTTTCGTCAGCCAATATTTTGAACTGTCATCGCCTAAATAAGAGTGAATCACTGCTGTGGTCATTAAAACCACAAAAACCAAAACGCTGTGAATTACCCAACGTTCCACTTTCCAAGCTACCTGCCTTTTATCGCTTAAATGACGAAAAGGATCCCCAGCGGTTTCTGCCAAGCCACCACAACCGCAAACCCATGAGCAGTACCATCGTTTACCGTATTTATAGGTTAATATTGGAGTAATTATAAAGATTGATACAACCCCAAAAATTAGAAGTCCTAAACCAATATCTCCAGCGGAAATAAATTCATCTACTCGATATTGTTCAAAATTATAATAATTGAGTGGCCAAATATTTTTTAGATCGTAATATGGTAATTTAAAACTATCTGAGTTTAAACGGGACATAAGTTCCGGTATTAAAAAAGCAAAACCTAATTGAAAAAACATAACTGAAAACGTCCGAAGTTTTTCGTATTTGTTATGGCGGTATTTTAGAATGAATTTTATTCCAAAAGCCAATATGGCTACTGTGTAAAGGGTGCCATAAACAAACCATTGACTTGCAGGCCCACCGTTCAGCAATTTGCTCAACGGGTCAAAAAGTGCAACAATGCCCTTATTTTCACCATCCTGAACTAAACCTAAATATTGTGGAAACCAATAAAGAACAACATAGAAAAGTGTGACAATTATTCCTAAAATCCAAGCCCAGAATCCACGGGAGGAAAGCGATTTAAAATAAACCCCATCGTTTTTTATTCCTTCGTGTTTATTTAAATACGCTGCAGTGGAAAACCAAATAATTCCAGTACCGATCATAACCAAAGAAAGGGTTAGCCATAAAGGTTTATTAGGAAAATCTAGGTTGAAAAATGCCAAAAAAAGTACCGCTAAGCCAATAAGACCAATGGCTGAAGCAATTTTTTGTTGGGTATTGATGGTTTTTGGCGGCTCGCCCGTAAGGGACATATTTCGTTGAACAGTGCTCATAAATTATACAGTTACAGATTGATTGAAGTATGCTGCCTGAATTTCCTTTTCATAATTTTTGAAAAATTCAGGATCAAAATTGGCTTGTTTTAGGTTTTGGATTACGTAATCCACACTTCTTTTTTCATTAAGCCATCTATCAAAGACCTCGTGTTTCATTCGAATTCCGAAAGTGTTTATACCCAAGAATTCTCCTGATTCTTTTTTATATGAAATGGTTATACACCTAAGATCGCTCTTGCATTTCCAATGAAATTGTGCTTCGTACTCTTTTTTTCTGCTTTCTGAAAAAACCCAGCCGTAGGTTTGGTATTCAATATCAAAAAACTTAGCGCTATTAAACCAGTTTCCAGGATTGTATTCAAATGTTTTATCGCAAATGGTTTGTGCCAAAGCTTCGCCCATCATCCTTCCCGTATACCAAACAGCTTCCACAGGCGGCCGATTCCCGATAGCTTCACGTTGTTGCGCACAGTCGCCAATGGCATATACATTTTTAATATTGGTTTCTAGTAATCGGTTTACCAAAATACCTTTGTCTGTTTCAATTTTTGAATTTTTCAGAAAAGAAATTTGTGGTTTTACACCCGTAGTAATTCCAACTACGCCACATGGAATTTCTTCTCCCGTTTTTGTGACAATTGCACGAACGTGACCTTTTTCGTCGGCTAAAATTTTATCAAGTTCTGAATTATGCCGAAGATCTACACCGTGGGAAATTATGTGGCGCGAAATCATTTCTGCTTCAGGCTTTGGGAGTACTCCAGTCCAAAAAGCATCTTCACGAACCAGCATTGTTACTTCAATATTTCGGGTACGGAGCATTTCGGCCATTTCTACACCAATCAGGCCGCCGCCAATAATTACAGCACGGGGACATTCTTTATTATTTGGGGCGTATTTTTCCAAGTCTTCCAAATCCTGTTTGGAAACCAATCCTTGTACTCCCTTTAAATCTTGGCCTTCCCAATCATAATAACTTGTCACGGAACCTGTGGCTAATATCAATTTGTCGTAAGTTATTGACCCACCTTCTTTAAAGTGAAGCGTTTGATTGTCGGTATCAACTTTTTCAACATACCCTTTTTTAAGCTCCAGTCTATTTTTTCCCCAAAACCAACTTTCGTAGGGTTCAATATCGCGCCATCGCATATGGCCCATATATACATACATTAAAGCAGTGCGGGAGAAAAAATGATCAGTTTCTGCAGAAATTATGGTTATCTTTTTATCGGAAATTTTTCTTATATGCCTTGCTGCTGTTACGCCCGCAATGCCGTTGCCTATAATGACGATGTGCTCCATAATTGAATTAGTATTTGGTTGGTATTTCTTCAGTCGTTTATAAATTTACGGAATTACAGTTGGCGCAGTTTGAAAAGAGATATTAAAGTTTCTATAATTCTAAAATATTATACTAAATTCATCAATAATTTATTTTAAAATGACCAAATCACTTTTCTTGCTAATTTGTGCTTTTCTTTTTTCTATTCTTATGGGATGCGGGCAAAAGCGTGATTCTTCAAAATTGCTAATTACTCAACAAAATGAAGAAGTAATTAAAGAGCCTACTTTTCCAAAAATAAATGGAGTTAGTTTCGTGGCTTCCAAAGATTCTATTTTGGAAGAAAATATAGCGCCCCTCAAAAATATTCATGCAGACTACGCAGCAATTATGCCTTTCGGTTTTATTAAAAGTTTGGAACATCCTGAGATTATTTATAATCAGGAAAGACAATGGTTTGGCGAAAGGCGCGAAGGTGCAAAGCAATACATAGAAATACTCCATAAAAACGAAATTAAAGTTATGATGAAACCACAAATTTGGGTGTGGCGTGGCGAGTTTACAGGGTTGCTGAAAATGGCTTCGGAAGAGGATTGGGTTGAACTTGAAAAATCATACAAAAAATTTATACTGGATTTTGCGAAAGTTGCTGAAGTAGAAAAGGTAGAAATCTTCTGCATAGGTACAGAGTTGGAAAAATTTATTGAACACCGTCCAGAATATTGGCGAAATCTGATTGCTGAAGTAAGAAAAGTTTACAACGGAAAATTAACCTATGCCGCCAATTGGGATGAATACAAAGGCGTACCGTTTTGGAATACTTTGGATTATATTGGTGTAGACGCCTATTTTCCAGTTTCGGAAAGTAAAACCCCAACTATTGAAGAATCACGAAATGGTTGGCAACGTTGGAAAAATGAATTGAAAGTAGTTTCAGAAAGAGAAAATAAAAAAATTCTATTTACCGAATACGGCTACCGAAGCGTCGATTTCGCGGGAAAGGAACCTTGGGAAAGTAACTATAAATTAACTTCCATAAATTTTGAAGCGCAAAATAATACGTTACGAGGTTTATATGAAGAAGTTTGGAATGAACAATGGTTTGCTGGCGGATTTCTTTGGAAATGGTTTATTGCACACGAGAGAGTTGGCGGAGAAACGGACAACCAGTTTACACCACAAAATAAACCTGCAGAAGTTATTGTGGCAAAATTTTATAAAAAGTTCGGAAAATAAAGCAGATTTGAATTATCGGTGCTTTTTCATTTCTTCTAGATAATCCTTGGCAATAGCTGTTTTTTGAGTTTCAGAGAATACCTTTCCAGCAAGTTGAAAAAAAGTGTGTTCTTCATCGTCAAGATGGTGCTCTACTTTTTCACACAACTGTTTTGCATACACCAACCAAGCTGGTGAGTCCATATGGGTATCATCAATTTTCTCCATTAATTCATCCATTTCATGATGTTCGGCTATTCCGTGGCGAGCGTGTTCCTGCATCATGTCGTTATGTATCAACGGAGAATAGAAAGTACGCTCCTCAGCGTCAGCGTGAATTTGTAGTTCGTGTTTCAATTTCTCCCACATTTCCTTTCTACCTTTTGATTCACCCGAAGTAGATGTTACCAGACGGCATAATTCACGTTGTTTGTCGTGGTCTTTTCTAATGGCTTCAAATATATTCATGGCTATACTTTTATATGATTTTAACTACAATATCCTAAAAATTTTCCAAATAGAAAAAGTTGAAAAGAGAAATATGTAAAACTGTTTATTTTTCAACTATTTGCTGGGAAATTTTTTGATCTGAAATTTTTTTAGCGTGCACTTCTTTTATATTTTTCAAATAATAATTGTGCAGTTCCTTCGCGTCTGCTCCCATCCATCGCTTCACATAAATAACCCAAAAATGATACTGTAGGTTCCAAACACCTTTTTGTTTATAAAGACGTGCAGAAGTGGTTAGCAATTGCTGTATAACTACAAATTGCTTCCGTTTGTAAAGTTCATTTATTAAAATATTGTCTTCGTAAATAACATAAGTTTCATTAAAACCACCAATTTCCTCAAAAAGGTGTTTGGTAATAAACTGACTTTGGTCTCCTCCACGGCAAGCTCGCCAACTAAATTTAGTGAACCATCCCGCCATTTGCAACCACCAATGGTTGCTATCAAATTTCATTCGGAAACAGCCAGCTGGATTTCCATTATCAACTTCGGAAATAATATATTTGTCGAAATTTTTTGGCGGAAAAGAATCTGCATGCAGAAAATAAAGAATTCTGCCTGAGGTTACGCTTGCGCCTTTATTCATCTGTTTTGCGCGGCCTTTTTCTGAAGTTGTTAGCTGAACGGAAATTGATTGCGATTCGGAAAATTCCTTAATGATTTTGGGAGTTCCGTCAATGCTTCCCCCATCCACCAAAATAATTTCCAACTCGTTTTCCTCAGAAATGTTTTCCGAAAGATGGGTCAATAGTTTTTCAATGGTAGCGGCTTCGTTTAAAACCGGGATGACGATACTTATCATTAAAAAGTTTCAGTTTCCTTTAAAATATGATTTTTCATTTTCAACAGAAAACTTATTTCTGCTCATTCAAATCCCAATTATAATCTTTGTAGGCAATTGTAGCTCCTGTGTTTATTTTAGTTTTGGAATATTGATTAATAAAACCAATCACATTCTGCTTTCCGTCTACTTTAAAATCTTTTTGATACCAATCAAAAATGGAGGAAATTTTGGGGTTTGAAGCGGAAATATCGTTTTTATCACTATTGATAAATTCCTTTACGGCACGGTCCAGTTGCTCATTAATTTTGGCAGCAGTATATGCTTCGTTTATCAATTTGGGACAGGAAATAGAAGCGCAATTTATAGCGAAATGGATTCGCGGCTCATTCATTTTACGAAGAATTCCGTTTTCAATTCCGCCCAGTGAAAGTTCTTTATTTCCAACGGTAACACGACCTTTGGTCCAAGCGCCATCAATATCTTTTATACTTTTAGTGGGGTAATTTTCAACGATTAACTTTACTGTTGCAGCATTGTATAGGTTTATGTAATATGCTAATAATTCCTGTACACTCCAATCGTCGGCAGGATTTTTTTCAGAAAGCATCTTAAGGTAATCGTCCAGTTTTGCTTTGTCATTTTTAAATCCTTTGTAATCAACTAAACCAGCATTGTTAACGTATTTTTTCAGCAATTTGTCCCATTGTGTATGATCTAAATTTACTGCCGAGTTAGCAGTAGTTGAAGTAAGTTCCGTTTTAACTTCTTTAGTTGGTTGCCCTTGGCTGCTAACGCCTGCAGCAGAAAGAAGATTACAACTTTGCATCGTAAAAATCACAAATAGTACTGTGGCAATATTAAATAAGGTTTTCATTTTAATTTGTAGTTTAAGTTTCTAATATCTACGAAACATTTCATTATTTGGTTTTGATTGGATAAAGCTCCTGTTCCATAAAATTCTTTGGAAAATTTTCATCTCCATCAAAGCCCAGCTCAATGTCACGGCCATTATAGGGGATGTGATTTGTTTTGAAAAGGTAATCCCAAAGGCTCAAACTAATTCCATAATTAACGCCATATTGTGCATGTTTTGGCAAAATTTTAGCGTGGTGCCAGATGTGCATTTTAGGATTGTTGAACACATATTTGAATATTCCATAATCCCATCCAATATTAGCGTGATTTAAATGCCCAATAGCAAGCGCTGAGAAATGAACTATTGCAACTGCTTCAACGTCAAAACCGCCAATAATTGCTAATGGAATGTAAAGCAAAGATTTGTAAACAACGGGTTCCATCCAATGGTAGCGAAGATGTGCGGCAAAGCCCATTTCCTTAACAGAATGGTGCAATTTATGAAAATTCCAAAGCCATGGAACTCGGTGGAGCAAGCGATGCGTGTTCCACTGAACAAAATCTGTAACCAAGAAAAAAACTACAAGCCCTAGCCCAAAGGGAAGTGTATTCAAATTAATTAATTGAAAATCTGAAATATTCAAACCAATAAATCCTAATAAATCATTGAACAATGTTTCCGTCGCATTGGATAGGAAAATAAGCACAATTAAATTCAGTAGAAAAAAATTGAAGAACATATAAAAAGTGTCCAGCCAAAAATCCTTTCGGAAGACTTTTTGGTTCTTTCGCCACGGAAATAGTAGCTCCAAAATCCAAACTAAAAGAGATAATATAATCAGGCCATAGAAATAATTTTCCCAATGGAAACTGGTTATTTCGCTCCATAAATAATTGAAGTAACCACTATAGGAATTTTTGAATATTTCGAAGTATTTTTCCAATGTTTATTTTGTCGCAATAATACGAGTTTGTTTACAACTGCTTTATCAACTCAGTAAACAGAACAATCATATCTGGTTCTGCTTTTTCCGCAGAAGCGATAATATCGGCAATATCCACAGGTTTTAGATTTTCTGGATCACATTCATCCGTCAACACTGAAACTGCCGAAACGGGAAGCTTTAAATGATTTGCAACAATTACTTCTGGTACAGTACTCATCCCAACGGCATCTGCGCCTATTAATTTTAAATATCTGTATTCCGCCCGTGTTTCCAATTGCGGACCCACAACACTAGCATAAACACCTTTGTGCAGCGTTATATTTTTTTCTGAAGCAATTTGTTCCAGTTTCTTATTCATTTCTGTATCATAAGGTGCGCTCATATCCACAAAGCGTTCGCCCATTTTTTCAACTCCGCGAAAGGCGAGGGGAGAGCTGCCCTGTAAATTGATATGATCATCAATAAGCATAATTTCTCCTTTTTTGAAGTTTAGGTTTACTGCACCCGAAGCGTTGCTTACCAGCAATTGTTTTATTCCCAAAATATGCATTACTCGTACAGGAAATGTAACATCACGAAGCGAATAACCTTCATAGACGTGAAAGCGACCTTGCATAACCACAACTTTTTTTCCTTCCAAAGTGCCATAAATAAGTTTCCCTTTGTGAAATTCAACTGTCGCTGTTGGGAAATTTGGTATGTGATTATAGCTAACTTCGCTTTCAATCTCCAACTTTTCTACGATTTTGCCCAGACCGGTACCGAGAATAATTCCGACTTCGGGATTATCAAATCCGCGTTGTTTTAAATAGTCTGCAGCTTGCTCAATATATTTTGTAGTGCTCATAATTTATAAAAAGTTGTTGTCTAAATAAGGTGGCAGAAATTGCTGAAAAGCGTCCACATTTTTTATGTCTTCGTAATAGTCTACATCGTTTCTTTCATCGAGTAGTAGGTATTTTTTATCTTTTAAATCGTTCAAAGTAGCTTCCAAAACGGCACTGGTGCCCCAAGCTTTATTTTGAAAAATTTCAGAATTGAGTTCCTTCATTCCCAATAGATAATAGCCACCATCAGTTGCGGGACCAATTACAAAAGGAGTTGTTTCAAGTGCGTCATAAGCAGTTTCAATATCTTTTTTATTTAAATCGAACATATCGCTGCCAATAATAATTGCTTTTTCATAACCCATTCCGAAGATTTCTGAAAATGCATTTTCCATTCGTTCGCCCAAATCAGCGCCATTTTGCAATTTTTTTCTGAAACTATCAGGGTTCCAAATATCGTCACGGTGAATATTTTCAGAATAAAAAACGTATTTGTCTACGTTTAATTTTTCTGTTATTTCTACCGTATGCTTAAGTAGAAATTTATAGATTTTCAAAGCACTTTCATCGCCGACAGATTTTGCCAAACGCGTTTTCACTTTACCCAATTCAGGGTTTCGGGTAAAAATAATCAGTGCCTTTTTTGAAGTGGGAAAATGAAAGTCGAATGCCATTTCATTATCGCCGCTTGTGTCTTTTGAGGAAAGTAAGCCCATTTTTTTAGTAATAATTCAATTTAATATATTGGATTCCCAGCGTGTAAATATTTACTCCACATTTTTGAAAAGGTATGCACATTTTCCGTTTCAATTCCTGTAGAATCAATAACCGGATAATCTTTGTTTTTCCATTCAAAGATACCGCCGTAAAGATTTTTGACATTGGTAAACCCAGCTTTTTTTAGTTTTTCACCAATTTGTTCAGAACGAATTCCAACAGAACAATAAACAATTATTGGAGCGTTTTTCTTTAGTTTTTGAAGTTGTTTTTCTTCCAAAGAAAAATCGTTAAAACCAACATTTTTCGCGGAAGCAATATGGCTTACGTTAAATTCGTTCGGCTCACGTGAATCCAAAATTACTACAGAATCATTCATTTGTAACATTCGCAATTCTTCTACAGAAATATATGGAATGCTTCGCGTGTTATAGGTCTGCAGAAGTTCGCCCATATTTTTTTGGGCGAAGCTGTTCGCTGCGATTAATAATAGAAGAAAGAAAATTGTTTTTTGTTTCATAAGATTGATATTCCCACTTCAGTTTATCCTGAGCGGAGTCAAAGGGCGGAATGTTTTATAAAGGAATGCCAAAACCCTGCCAACCGCTTTCCATGGGCGGAAGTATTTCACAATTGTCCCAAATTCCGGTTATTATTGTTCTTGCGTATTCCTGAGGCAACAAATCATTTTGCATCAATTTGCTGGTCAACGTATAGTTATAATCCATTGTGTGATGGGAAAAACTGAGTTTCTCTTTTTCATCGTTCAAAATCATATACCAAACCTGAGGCGAGCCGTCGTTTGCGGGCATGCCGATAACGCCGGGATTTAACCACATTTTGTTTTCTTCAATGTGATGAAATGGCAGACCGCAGTGACCTGCAATAATGACATCGCTTTTGGTTGCTTTAAAATTTTTGGATTTCGTTTCCCATGGAGTCGATTTAAAAATGAATTCCGAAATATTGAAATAGGATCCGTGTACAACGGTCACTTTTTTTCCAGCATGTTCAAACTGAAGATTATCGGGCAGCGTTTTCATAAAATCCAAGGAACTTTTTGAAAGTTTGCTTTGCGCATACGGATACCATAGTTGTGAAAATCCGTCGCATCTGCCTCCGGCTTTAAAATCGCACCCACAATTTTCGGCACCTTCGCGGAGCTGAATTTCCACATTTCCGGCAATACTTTTGGCGCCCCAAAGTTTAAAAAGTTGAACAGTTTCTTCGGGCTGGGCACAATAGCCAACAATATCGCCCGTGCAAATACAATTTTCAGGTAAAATATTTTCTTCTTCAGCAATACTTTTTAGCTTTTCCAAAGCTTGCAGATTGCTGTAAACGCCACCGAAAAGGAGCACTTTGCCTTTCAGATTTTTTTTATGTTCTATTTTTTTATCCACGTTGGTATTAAATATAAAAGTATGCAACAGCCAATCCCCCAAATATTTACCCAAAGTAAGTCGGCGTATTTGCCTTCTGTGAAAATGAGTTGCTTTGGAAAAATTTCAAAGACCAAAATAAAGCCGAAAACAATTCCCGTAAGAACACTCGCATAAAAACTTACTTTTGGGGCTTTGACTCTCCAAAATAAAAATACAGGTGTTAGCCCAATTACCATTGTTCCTGATACAGTTGTTGCGGAAAGTATTTCAGCATTCAAAAATACTGGAATGGTACCCAATATTGCAATAATTACCATTGATAATCTTCCGAAACTTAGGTTTTTCCCCAATTTTAAATCTACTGCCAATAATTTTGAAAACGAAGAAAAAGTGGAATCCAAAGTAGAAGCTGCTGATGTTATCATTATAAAATTTATTACCAAAAGAATGATTACACCAAATGCTTTCCCCACTTCAACCGCGGCTTGTCCTTCCATTCCTTGTGATTTTGCGTAAATACCAATTACACTAAAAAGAACAATGCAAAGCGCTCCGAACAGTGTTGCCCACAAAAAACTTTTCAATGTAGTTTTTGGCGAACTTAAAAACGCGCGATCCGTTAAAACTGGGTCGTGAAAAGGATAACTGAACGATTGAATTATTGCTGCAAAAAATAAATTAAGTCCCAATTCAAAACTCCAAGTTCCCGAAGTTGCAACTTCTGAAACCGAAAAATTTTCTACCGAAAATATTTTCCAAAGAATAATACAAAGCAGTATCGCAAAAAGCCCCATTTGAATTACATCCGTAAAAATGGAACTGCTTAACCCACCTTTAATCGCATAAGCTAACGTTAAAGCCGTAAAAACAAGTATCGCCCAATAAAAGGCGGAACTTCCTTGTTCGCCAAAATAGGTGCCGATTACCATTGTATTACTCCAAACTTCGTTGAACAAACGAATAACGATTAATACCGAAAAAACCCGCATCGCGCCTTTTCCAAAACGGCTCGTTAAAAAGTGGTGGATACTCTGGAAACCACCTTCTTTTCTGAGAAAATAAATAATAATTCCGGCCACGGCAAAAGATAAATAATATCCAGCATAAGCAACGCCGCCCACAATTCCGAAATCGAGACCGAGGTTGGCGGCATTGGTAATGCTTTTTGCCATAATCCAAGAAATGATAAGGCTTCCTGTAAGCATAAATGCGCTAGGGGCTTTTTTGCGATGGGTTGCCTTAAAAAATTCGTCGGTTGTTTTTGCTAATGGGGAAAGAAAAAACAGTATCAAACTCGATACGATTATCAATGCCCATTGCCAGGTTTCTACGTTCATTAATAAAAATTTAGTTTTGCTTACAGCTTATTTCTATTCATCCCACCAAACTGGAAAATTGATGCTATTTCCGTTTGTATTTGAAGCGGCTTGGTTATAATTATCAGCATTCAAAGCCTGTTCTTCTGCAGGATATGGCATTCTTACGGGAATTAGACCATTGTTTAAACTTGCGGCAACAGGTTTCAACATTGGAAAACCTGTTCGGCGATACTCAACCCAACCTTCGTAACCATTTATAATATTTGCTATCCATTTTTGGGTAACAATTTGTTGAACGGGAGTTGTGCCCGAAGCGTCAAAAGCTGCAGGACCACTTAAATAATCTGAAGGCAATGGCGTATTCCAATATTCAAAAGCAAGTGCTACACCAGTTTCGTATAAATCTCTTGCGTTTGCAGTGATTAAACCTTTTTGCGCGGCTTCAGCTAAGTTTAAATAGGTTTCCCACGCAGTCAAAAAGTTGGCGTCGAGGGTGGAAGTATCTTCTCTGAAAATTGTTCCAGCAAGTGAATAATCTGCCAGATTAATGGAAGTGTTTGATGCGTCAATTCCATTTATCAAGCCATTAAATTCGCCGTTTGTTGAATTTTCAAAAGGACGGAAAAATTTTGTAATTCTAGTATCGTTTAAAGGAATCATTATATCCTCCATTGTTTCTGAAAGAACAACATTGTTGAAATCACCAACCCGAAGCTTTGCCAATCGGAAACGATTTGGATCTGTATTTGTAAAATTGAAAATTGCATTTTCAGAATTACTCTGCATATAATTTCCAGAACTGTAAATTGCTTGTAGTTGTGTTGAAACATCAATTTTTCCTGAAATTCTGAGCAAAGCTTTTATTTTTAAAGAATTTGCAAATTTCACCCAACCGTCCAAATTACCGTTGAAAAGTATATCGCCTTCCAGCGGAAGTACATCGGTGTAATTGTTGATTGCGGCAATACCTTTATTGAGATTGTCCAAAATTCCGCCATCGGCCAAATAGATGTCTTGCTGTTTATCATATTTAGGAGTAACGGTTCCGTTCACGCCGTTGAAGGCTTCACTATATGGAACATCACCAAAAAGATCGGTCAATCCTGCTGCCATATAGGCTTTCATAATTAGAGCAGGGCCTTCATAAACAGCATAGGTTTGTAAGGTTTGCGCTTGGTTCAGTAAAATCTCATTATCGCGAAGGTTCACATAAAAAACAGGCCAAGGATTCCCGCCCAATTGTGGTGATTTCAATGCGTGACGGTCAAATAAGTTGAAGTCGAGCGCGGTTCTGTGTTGTGAGAGTAAATCGCCAGCAACAAAGCCTTCATAACTCATTTGCTCTCCAAAATCGTAAATTACTTGGCGGAGCAAAAGGCTTGGTTGCACACTGTTTGGGGCGTTTGGATTTGTATTTATTTCTTCAAAATCTTTGGTACATCCACTTGCAATAAGCAGGCAAACCAAACCGAAAATATATATAATGTTTTTCATCGTCGTTTTTTTAAAAAGTTAGACCCGCTTTAAATCCGATACTTCGGGTAGAGGCATAGCTCATATCTTCCACACCGCTTACAAAACCTGTTCCTTGTACGGCAAGTTGCTCCGGATCGAAATGTGGAATGTCGCTAATGGCGAAAATATTTCTTCCTATAATAGAAAAATTGATTGCTGCACCGTCTTCAAGACCCGCAAAATCTTTTTTAGTTTTGAAGGTATAGCCAATAGAAAACTGACGAAGCTTTAAATAGGAAGCATTGTAGGTATTGTTTTCCTCGTGGTTTCTATCGTAAAACTGGCGATAATAACTTTCTGCAGAAACGCCTGTAGTGTTTGGAACGTACTGTGGATTTTCATCTGTACCAATATTCACAACACCTTGCGGCACGATATCGCTGCGATCACCACCTGTTTCTGCAAGTTGCCCGCTAACGGTTGCTAAAGCACGGGTTCGTGAAACCAATTCGCCTCCTTGGTGCAAATCAAACAAAAAACCAAGGTTCCAGTTTTTATAGTTGAAATTGTTATTCCAGCCCAATATAAAATCTGGGTTATAGTTTCCTATTTTTTTTAGAGTATTGTCTGCAATATATCTTCCTTCTGAAGTAAGAATGAAATCGCCATTTTCGTTTTTTAAATAACCAGTTCCATAGATGTCACCAATTTCGCCACCTTCTTCCACTTGAAACCAAACGGTTTGATCTGCGCTATCATAAATTCTGCTGAAAGCAAGCGTCAATCTACCATCTGTTTGCGGCAGACTTTCCACAACTGCTTTGCTTGTGCTAAAGTTGAACGTAGTGTTCCAACTAAAATTACCAGTTTTTATGGGGATTATATCGGCAACTAATTCTATCCCTTGCGAACGTACTTTTCCACCATTAACAACTTGCTGGTTATAACCGGAAGAAATTCCAATTGGCAAAGAAATAATTTGGTCTTCAGTCAGCGCATTGTAATAAGTAAAGTCAAAATTCAGCCTATCTCTAAAAAAGCGAATATCGGCGCCCACTTCATAGGAAGTTACCTGCTCGGGTTTTAAATTTGCATTCGGAATAAAGTTTTGGTCACTGAAAGTTGGTTGCCCCAAATAAGGCGTTTGTGAAACAAATGCTCTCGAAGTTTGATATGGACTGGTATCGTTCCCAACTTGGGCAATACTTGCGCGAAGTTTCGCAAAGGAAATTGCACTTGGAAGTTTCACCGCATTCGAAAGTATAAAACTCAAAGAAGCAGAAGGATAAAAGAACGAAGTGCCATCTACAGAGAAAGGTGTTGCCAAAGCGCTGGACCAGTCGTTGCGCGCTGTAATATCTAAATAAGCGAAATCTCTAAAACCAAATTTTGCAACCCCGTAAAATGAATTGATGCGTTTCTGCGATTCATACTGAAAAACTTGGATTGGCGATGCCGCATTGTTTAAGCTGAAAATTCCGGGTTGTGCTAAATTCAATGCTTGTGATTGTTTAGTAGAAGCAGTTTGGTCTAATCTATTTCCTCCAGCAGAAATATCAAAAGAGAAATTTCCAAAGAGATTATTATAGTTTAGCAAAAAGTCTGTGTTCACTTCTCTGTATAAAACGTCGTTTTCGGCATAAGCTCCATTTTTAAAACGGTTACTGCTGTAAGCTCTTCGAAATTCGCGGTTTTCGGAGGAATAATCCATTCCAGTTCGCAAAGAAATGCTTAAATGTTCCGCAAGATTTTGTTTTATGGAAACATTTCCAAAAACGCGGTCGCGGTCAAAAGCGTTTCTGTTTTCAAGCAACGTGAAATATGGGTTGTCAAAATATGTGTAGTTGAAGGAATAGTGTTGCACATTTTCTAAGCCTGGCTGCCAGTATTGTTTCATATTTTCAATATTTAACGAGCGTGGACCCCAAGCTACCAAAGCGTAATTAACGTTTTCGCTACCGTAACCATTTGATGGACGGTTGTCGCTGTTTGAATTTACATAACTTATGGAAGTTGCGATTTCGGTTTTAGTGGTTGGGCGAAAAGTAAGATTTGCTGCAATCGTTTGTCGGTCAAGATTTACACCGGGAATGATGGATTCGCTTCTCAAATCTGTAAACGAAAGACGGTAATTTCCGTTTCCAAAGTTGTCAGAAACCGAAATATTATTAATTGATGTCGTGCCTGTCTTATAAAAATCCTTCAAATTATCGGGATGCGAAACGAAAGGAGTAGGTGTGATTGGCAGTCCATCATATAGCGAAGTATCGCCCCCACGAACCACACTACCATCGGGTAAATAAACAGGACTATCATATTGCGGAATTAAATTGCCCGAATCTAGCCTCGGACCCCACGAATAACTGATTAAGTCATTTGTTCCGCCACCCAGTCCGTCAACATATTCAAATTGACCAGAATTTCCCTGTCCGTATTCATTTTGAAATTTTGGCAATTTAAAGGCGGTGTCCACAAAAAGGGAAGTATTTATGCTAATACCCATTCCCTTGGCTTTACTGCCATCTTTAGTTTCAATTACAATAACACCATTGGCAGCGCGTGTTCCGTAAAGAGCAGCCGCCGTTGGGCCTTTTAAAACGGTTACAGATTCAATATCGTCTGGGTTTACTTCCATTGCGCCATTTCCAAAATCTATTTCCTGAAATCCTGCTGCCGCTTCGTTTGTTACGTTAAAAACAGTATTGTTATTGATTGGCGTTCCATCAATCACAAATAGCGGATTGTTGTTTGAAAAGGAAGCTTCGCCTCGAATGGTAATTTTTGAAGAAGAACCAACGCCAGTTGCTCCTTGCGTTATGGTAACACCAGCCAATTTCCCAGAAAGATTATCGAGAAAATTAACCGATTTTACTTCAGAAATTTCTTCAGATTTTAATGTTTGGACGGTATAGCCCAATTCCTTTGATTCACGTTTTACGCCAAGTGCCGTAACTACAACTTCGTCAAGACTAGTAGTCGATTCGGTCAATATAACGTCGATTCTCGTTCTGTTTTCAACCGAAACGGTTTGCGTTGCATAACCAATTGCAGAAAATTTTAGTTTATCATTTTCAGAAACGGAAATAATATACTTTCCATTTTCATCGGTGATTGTTGCCTTGCCATTGCTCGCTTGTATGGTTACAAACGGAACGGTGGTATCATCAACCGCTGAGATTACTGTTCCAGTAATTGTGGTTTGGGCGTAGCTGCAAATAGAAAACAACAGCAATATGCATAAGTATATATGCTTCATAAAAAATTAGTTGGTTAAAAGAATGGTTTTTTAGCAGAATTCTTCAGAAGAAGAAAAGCTTTGACTAATTCAAAATAGGAAGCAATAGGGGAGAGCCTTTGTTGAAATTTATTTCTTCCGAAGTGTTTTGAAAGAAAGAAGGCGAATAAGAAATTGTATTATTTTCCGAAGAAAATAGGGAAATTAGAATTTGTTTAAGGGTAAAACCAATATTTCTGAAACCGTTTAAAACTGATTTTATATCGGAAATGGAATCAATGTCATTTAGTATTTTCAGAAAAACAATCTTGACCTTCTTGGCGGTGAGCAAGCGCGAAATATGCTTCGTCAATTGTGAAGTTTGCCACGGAAGTTTTAAAAATGTTTCAACGCTAAACTGAGATTTGTTCAATCCCATCATATAATAACCACCATCTTTTGAAGGTCCTAAAATAATTGGGTTCTTTTCCAGTTTTTCAGCAGTTTCAACCAATTGTCGTGTTTGAAGCTGGGGTGTATCATTCCCAACGGTAATTACATTTTCAAAACCTTGGTCGTATACAAACTGAATGGCATTGGTATATCTTTCGCCGAAAGTGGCACCTTTCTGTTCTTCTTCGGAAAAAAGAAAATAGGGCAATCCGCTTCGTTTTACTTTTTGAAGTGTCTTTTTATTTAGTTCATCAAAAAGCACCGAAGATTTGCTGAAAGGTTTATTGACAGCCTCTTGTTGGGCTGAATTCGCAAAAATTAATATGGCGGTCTTTTTGATTTTCAATGTTCAATAATCAATTACAATGTTCTAGGTAACGAATGTTTAATTATTTTACTTACAGCTTACTCCGCAACGGCACCTTGGCAACTACTTCCAGCGCCGGCAGTACAGCCATAGCAATGCTGTGAAATTATTATTTTTCTGTCGTTTAAAACAGCTTCGTTATATTCTGAAATGTGTTGAATTTTACTCGCAACCTTCAGTTCTAGCATTTGGTTGAAATCACAATCGTACAGATAGCCGTCCCAACTAATAGAAATGGTATTTCGGCACATTACATTTTTAACTGCGGCAGGATTGTAAGCCTCCACCAAGGAATACATATAATCCTCATAGTTTTCCGAAGCAATCAAATAATCCAAAAATCTGGAAACGGGAAGGTTGGTAATGGCAAATAGATTGTGAAAATGAATACCAAAATCTTCAAGTAAAGCATGTTTAAATTCCTTTTCCAGGCTGGCTTGATTACCCGGTAAAAAAGCGCCGCTGGGATTGTAAACCAAATCTAATCGCAAATCGCTATCTGGCATTCCGTAACCTACTGCGTTTAATTCCTGCAAAGCTTTAATTGATAGGTCAAAAACGCCTTCGCCTCTTTGCTTATCTGTTTTTCCGCGGGTCCAGTGTGGCATGCTGCTTACCACATGCACGTTATGGCTTTTGAAAAAGTCTGGTAGATCGTAATATTTTTTATTGGCGCGAATGATAGTCAGATTGCTACGAACGATAAAATCCTTGATACCTGCTTTGCTTGCTTCATCTACAAACCAACGGAAATCTGGGTTCATTTCTGGTGCGCCGCCCGTAAGATCTAAGGTATGTGCGCCAGTAGTTTTTATAACTTCCAGACATTGCATCATCGTTTCCCGAGTCATTATTTCTTTTCGGTCCGGTCCGGCATCTACGTGGCAGTGCTCGCACACTTGATTGCACATATAGCCAACGTTTATTTGGAGGATTTCCAGTTTATTAGGCCGAAGCGGAAATTGATCTGTTTCCTTTATTTTTTCAGAAAAAGTGGGAAGTTCCCCGCTAGCAAAAATACCGTTGGAAAGTTTTTCGAGTTGTTTATTTGCCACTGCAAGTTCGCTGTGACGTTTATGAAGGGATTGTTGTTTCTTGTTTTTTTCTTTTAGCATAAAAGTTTTTTCAATTGAAATTTGGGCAAAAATAAATTTAGGCTGCTCGTCTTCTTCTAATAACAAAAAGCAACATTATGCCGATGCCTATTCCCATTAAACTTCCCATAACAAAATCTGGCAGTTTAGTATAATGTGAAAGTAGGAGTACCGCTGCATTAAATAACAGTCCTATAGAAAGTAAGATTAAATTACCTTTTTTTTTCATCACTTTATTTGATTAAATAGCTAGTAAAACTAGTTTTTACATTTCAAGTTTATTTACTTTGTTCATCATCATTACACCATGAACAAGGGTTGCCCCACTTTTTATTGCCGCGCCCACATGGATGGCTTCCATCATTTGTTCTTTTGTAACACCTCGTTGTAATGTGTCTTTTGTGTAAGCATCGATGCAATAAGGGCATTGTTCTGTGTGAGCTACAGCTAGGGCAATCAAAGCTTTTTCACGAGCTGTTAGTGCGCCTTCTTCAAAGACTTTTCCGTAGTAATCAAAAAATTTATCGCCGAGCTCTTTGCTCCATTCGGTTATGTTTCCAAATTTTTTGAGGTCAGCAGGATCATAATAATTATGGGAGGCCATAGTTGGTTTTGTTTATAGTTACGAAATTGAAGTGATTTTGGTTTTCAATAATGGTAAATATAGGGAAGTAGTCTTTCAAAAAGAAAATTGCTTACGAAACTTTTTAAACTTTTAGTCAAAAGAATAAACAAACCCACTTTCAAGATTATACTGTGAATTTGGAATTCCGATTGCAGGAGTTTCATCGTAGATAAAGGTATAGGAAGTCTTGAAATCGAAATTTTTAAAAACATCAATTAGAAGAGAGCTTTGATTGGAAACGCGGTAGTCTCCAAAATCCTCTATTTTAGGTTGATAATAGGTGGTGCTGATAATACTTAAGGTTTTTGTAGGGTATAAGCTGAAGGAAAGATAGGAAGTACTTCTAAAACCCCTTTGGATAGGGGTAATGCCATCGTTGAGTTCTTCATATTCGTACATTATATGGGTGCCGAGATAGATTTTAAATTTTTCTGAAGAGGTCAATTTAAATCGAGGTCCTGTACCCACAAGTGCTCTTAATTCTATTTTTGACAGCTTGTTGTATTGTGCCTGTGTAAAAACTTCCCAGGCAATACGTGGAAGAAAACGATAGTTGTAACGCAGATGTGCTATGCCTGCATTTTCAAATTGGTTGCCTTCTATTTTTTGAAACTCTATATCGTTTTTCAACAATACCAAATGCCTTTTCATCTTATATTGAACGTGAAGGCTAGAACTAGCACTAAGATAATCATTCACATCTCGTTTTAAAGAAAAATCAATACTTGCTGAACCAGAAAACCCCGAAGTGTCAGTTACTTTTCTTAGAGACTCTGCATTGAGAATTTGTGTTTGAACATTTAATGAAGCAAAAGTTATAATAAGCGCAATAAAATATTTCATTATTTATAAAAATTGATTTGCTATTCGCCCCAATTAGCAATTTCTTCTTCCGTCCATAATTCAGGGAAAAACTTGCGTTGCTGATATTTTGGATGCAGGTATTTTTTCCATTCAGAACCGCCGGTAGCAGTTTTGTTTTCTCCCTTACTGTTTAAATAATGATTTGCGGTTTCTAAATGTACCAGAGGCCAAGCTACGTTGTAGAAATGATCAAATTGTTGTAGTTTTTCTTTTAGTTCTTTTGAGGGATTTTCCATTTGGGCAACCCGTTCTTCAAGGGTTTTTCCTTTTATTTTCTCTGATAGATTCTTAAAATCATTTTCATATTTTTCAATGAAAAGTTTTAGCGTGAGCGTAATCTTTCCAGTTTTGCGGTTTAATCCAGCATCCTTCCAATAAATATGTTTAAAATAATCATCTGTAGTTGGATTTTGCGACAATCTTTCCTTTCCTTCGGAATTTATGAGATTTTTAAGCCTCGTACTGTAAAGTTCCAATATTCTAAACTGTGCACTTTGGAAACCACTTGCTGGCGTAAGGGTGGCTCGAAAAATGTTATAGTCTTCATAACTCATGCCATCTTTCATAATATCGAAACTGGTAATGAGCATTCGGGTGTATCTTTTTAATCGATCTAATTTTGTCAACCAAATTTCTTCGGGAAGGTTTTCTCCTTCAGAAAGTTGTTTTATTTCGTGAATCATCATTTTCAAGGTGAGCTCAGTAACTTGATGATACATTACAAATATTTCCTCATCCTTAAAATCAGTCCGAGTTTTTTGAAGGGTAAGCAACGTGTCCACTTGAATATAGTCCCAATAGGTGATTGGTTTGGCTTGTAAAAGCCCGTTTAGATAAGTTTCCGGGTTTTCACCAAGGTTAACATATTTGTCATCAAGTGCTTTTATAATTTCGTCGTTGATCATTTTATTTTATTTAAAAAAATACCCTTTAAAAATAAGGGTTATTTTCTGTTTTCTAAAGTATTCTGAAATGAGTTTCAAAGAAAAAGCCTTGTTATAAATTTATAACAAGGCTTTAATTGTAATGTTTTTAAGCTATTAATAAAAAGTAGCGCGATTATCTTCAATATCGGCTTGCTTTTTTAAGGCATTATAAACTGCACTTTGAGCAGCAGGAATTGCCTTGGTGCTCATTTGGTTCGCATAATTAACATACGATTCAAGTTTTGGCGCTGGATTGAAGGCTGTTGTTTTTAATTTGAATACCCCGCTTTTTCCATCGATTAATTGTGTGGTTTCCCCAGGTTTTGTTCCAAAAGCAATACCAACAACTTTAGGTTCGTTGTTAGCTCCTAGAATAATTGGATTTGACATACTCACTTCTGAAGCGGTTTGTACAGATACATTTTGGTTTTTTGCAATTTCTTCAAGGGTTGTTCCAGAAATAGATTCACGAATTTTCGCAGCTTTTTTCTCGTTACGCAAAATAGGCGTTACAGTAGCGGAAGCATCGGCAGCACTCATTAAACCTTTAGGGTTTTTATTTGTAACCTGAGCGATAACATAACCATCGGTCACGCTGAAACGCTTAGTGTCACCTACTTTGGTGTCTTCATTGAACACCCAGTTAACAATGGTGCGGTTAGCACCTATTCCAGGAATATTGGCATCCATATTTCCTAGCTTATTAACGGGTTTTATCTCAAGGTTTTGAGCTTTTGCCAATTCATCAAAGTTACCTTTATCTGCCGCAACTTCAAATTTTGAAGCGTCTGAAAATACTTGGTTGATTGTTTTCTCTGAAGGCTCAATTGTTTTTACAACTGTAGCGAGTTTAATTGCTTTTTTAGGCTCTGATTGTTTGCCAACTTGAACAACGTGGAATCCAAAATCAGTCTCTACAAGACCAATAGTGCCTTCTGGATTATTAAAAATAAATTTGTCAAATGGAGGTACCATTCTTCCTGGTGTTGAGCTTCCAAGATCCCCGCCGTTATCTTTAGAGCTGTCATCAGAAAATTCTGTAGCAAGTGTTGCAAATTTAGTTTTGTCCTTTTTAACAACGCCTAAAATACTATCAGCCAATTTTTGAGCTTCCTCTTTAGTTCTGGTTACGGTTTCAGGAGCACGCATAGTGCCAACATAACGGATTAAAATATGTTTTGATTCAGCAGAGTCTGGCAATTTTTTAGTTTCAAGAACTTTAGAAAGATAGAATGTGTTATCTACTTTGAAAGGTCCGTATATGTCACCTTGATTAAGGTTGATAAGCGTATCTGCAACAGTTTGGAGAAGTTCTTTTTTAAACATCCAACGATCGAAGTAGGGTACGTCTGAATTTACATTTACAAATTCTTCGTAATTTTTTGTATTCCTAAAGCCTAAAATAGTGTCATTAGCTTTTGTGTCTTGGTTGAATTCTACTTTATTGTCAAGCAAAACATTTGTAGCTGTTTTGGCTGCATTAACGTCTACCTCTGATGGTTGTTCAGAGAAAAATACATATTGCATATCTGCCTGCGCCTCTACCTGAAAATCATTTTTATGCGCTGCTACATATTTTTTAATTTCATCATCAGAAACTTTTACTTCCTCATCAGCAATTTTACTGTAAGGCAATAAAACAAAGTTGAAATTTATATTGTCATTTTGAAAATGATATTCTTGTTCGCCTTCCGCGATTGTGGTGCGTAAACCACCTTTAATCATATTGTAATAGGTAGCCTGAAGTACGTTGCTTGCAGTATTTTCTTCAAAAGTTAGCCATTGCTTGTACATTTCTGGAGAAGATGCTTTTATGCTAGCGATATATTCTTGGATTTTACCGTCATCAACCTGTCCAGCTTCGTTTAGGAAGGTAGGATTACTGGCCAATGAAGTTTTAAGAGCGTTGTCTATTTGTGCTTTTTCAACAGTGATACCAGCTTTTTCAATCTGTTCATCCATAATTACACGGCGAAGTTCTCTGTCCCAAACCATATTCATAGCTTGTGTGGCATTGGAATTTGGCCCCATATTGCGTTGTGTGACTTCCACTTCTTCCATAAAACTTTGTCTGGAAATATCTGTGCCATTTACTGTGGCAATGTTATCCTGCCCTTTTGGGCCGCTACTGCCTTTTGTCAAGACGTCGCTTAAGATAAAGGCGAAAAGAGCCAATGCAATAATTAGGATAAGAAATATCCCTCTTTTTCTAATACTGTTTAAAATTGCCATTTGATGTTCAAATTTATAGGTGGCGAAAATAGCATTTTCATCTCATTAATAAAAAAGTAAATCAAAAAAAGTGAGGAATAATTGAAAATCTAATCTTCAGAGATGTTTTTTACTTCAACTAGTTCAATTTTTGTGCTTGAAACCTCAAGAATTGTAAATAGAAAATTCTCAATTTCAACGGTTTCGCCCTGATCTGGAATTTCTTCGGTGTGATTTACGATAAGTCCACCAAGGGTTTCGTAGTTTTCGCTTTCTTTAAGATTAAGTTTGTAGGCTTCATTAAGATAATCTACCTCTAAACGGGCTGAAAATTTATAGTGTCCGGTTCCTAAATCTTCTTCAATAAGCGCGATACTGTCATGCTCGTCCTCTATATCTCCAAAAAGTTCTTCAATAATATCTTCAACAGTAATGATACCACTTGTTCCGCCATATTCGTCAATCACCACGGCGATACTTTTTCTTTTTTTGCTGAGAATATTTAGTACATCTTTTGCCAACATCGTTTCCGGTACGAAAACCACAGGCATTAAAACCTTTTTGAGGTTGGCAGGTTTTCTGAAAAGCTCAAAGGAATGGACATAGCCTAGAATGTCGTCTATGTTTTCTTTATAGATCAATATTTTGGAAAGACCAGTCTCTGTAAAAATTTTGGCCAATTCTTTTGGGGTAGTGTCAATATCTACAGCTACAACTTCTGTTCGGGGAATCATGGCTTCTCGCGATTTCACTTCAGAAAAATCCAATGCATTTTGGAATATCTGTATTTCGGAATCCATTTCCTCTTTGGTTTCGGCAATTTCCATTTGTTCCGAAATGTAATTTCCAAGTTCCAGTTTGCTGAAAGTAAGTTGAACGGTATCACCTTCAGATTTAAAAATTAGTTTTAGCACTAAGTCTGAAATCCAAATAATAAATTCGGAAATCAATGAAAAAAGCACATAGAAAAAATAGGCTGGAACGGCAAATATTTTCACTAAACTGTTGGCGTAGATTTGAAAGAAAACCTTTGGAAGGAATTCAGCAGTCATCAATATAATTAGTGTAGAAATTATGGTTTGTAACAAAAGACCACTAAAACCAGCCAATGGGATGTACTCCATTAAAAGGTCGCCCATAAAAAAGCCATAAATAACTAGGGCAATATTGTTGCCCACGAGCATAGTGGCTATAAATTTTGAAGGACGTTTGGTTATCTTTTTAAGAATGCCTGCCAAGAAATTGTTTTGTTTCTTTTCAATTTCAATGTGTATTTTATTTGAAGAAACATACGCAATCTCCATCCCCGAAAAAAAGGCTGAGAGAATGAGCATTGTTAGTATGATTATGATGCTATAATCCAATTTATGAGTTATTAGTTATAAGTTATTTTGTAATTGAGGTTTCTAAAACCTTAACTTTGAACTAATTATTATTCCGTTCTTCCATTTTCTTTCTGAAATTTCTCTTAAAGAAAAACATAAAGATAGCAACAACTACAAAAAAGATAAATAAATAAGCCCGGTTTCTTTCAGAGGTCCAGTTGTTTACTGCTTCATAGGCAAAAAATACTGCAATAACCAGATATGCATATTCAAAAAAACGATACACTTTACTTAACATCCTCTATTTTATTTTTATCGATTAGTTGGACTCCTTGATTTTTTCTGGATAAAAAGATAGTGAAATCTTGATTGCCATCAAACCTTGCTCCATCGTTATAGGAGCCGTCCTTAAATTTAATTTGGTATGGTTGGTCTGTAAATACCCATTTGTTCTTTTGATCCCAATAGAGTTGATTGGCTTTTAAAACAACGCTATCTGCAGTAACCAAAACTACATTATCTCTCAAATCAACTAACCCCGTATTGTCATACTGAATGGCATAATCTGAATTAACGGTACTTTTTTTTCCGTTTTCATCCCAAAAAAGTACTTCTATTCCTTTTGGAAATTCTTTGTAAGGAAATTCTAGATTTGAATAATCAAGCAATTTAGCGGCAAGGAGGTTGGTAACCAATTTTCCGGAATCTGTGTATTTAAAGTTGATGTCTTTGCCTTCTGCAATGGGTGCTCCGTCAGAAAGGCTGAGTTTTTTTACGTTTTGATAATTGCTTTCACATGCAAAAAGCGTGATGGCAAATACCAGTGCCATCACGCTTTTAAACATATTTATATTGGTGTACATTCTTATAAGTTAGGAACTCTTACGCTTCCGCCAACCCAACAGTTAAAGGTAATGGTTTTGCCAGCCATTCCTTCAGAAAAGATATCACTTTTCTGTGGAGCACGAGCTCTATAAGAACTTGCGGCTGCTCTAGCATTTCCTGCTACAGTACCATCAACACGTGCAGCTTTGTCCATCATATCTGCAGCTAACCAGTACATTGCTCTTTTTTCGAACACAGTGTTTCCACAATTGTTTGCGCTGTCAGCATACATTGCGCCTATTTTGTAGTAAGCAATACCTGCAGATGGTTTTACATCAAGCATTTTATTGTAATAGTTTCTTGCAGTTCCAAAACTTCCCTTTTTACGGTAGTTCTCAGCAATACTATAATAGATTCTTGCTTTTTTAGAATTGTCTTTTTCTAGGTCGGCCGCTTGGTTAAAGTATTCCAAAGCTTTTGAAGCTTTACCTTCAGCTTCGGCTTGTTTACCCAATAAGTATGCAGAAGTAGAACTTGGCTCCAACTCATGAAGACGAACGGCTAATTTGTTTGACAATGGGCTGTCACAATCTTTAGCGTCAAGTCTATTACTAGCTGATTTGATCCAATCAATATCGTTCTTTTTCTCTTCGTAATCTTTTTCATAAAGAGGAATAAGGTTTGGACAATCTGCCAGTTGACCCAATTTACCATTTACACTTTCTTCAACAGTTCCGTATACGCCAAGATTATTTTCGTAAACATCTTTTGCACGTTGTTCTTTATCTGTAAATGCTGTGCCAGCTTCTTCTTTATCCATTAAAGGAGTAAGTTTTGCAGCAAGACTGTTCTTTTCAGTATCAATTTTTGAAATTACAACATCATAGAGATTAAAGATTTCTTGAAGGTCTTTTTCACCACTATTATGTAAATCTACCGCTAGAGAAAAGTAAGTATATAAGCTTTTTCCGCTGGTGAAGTCTTCGGGATATTTAGTGAAAGCTTCATCAAAAGCTTTAAATTGCTCCGCTTTTGAGCCAATGTTATTGTCAAATTTTATTTGCGCAATTGTTAAGAGTACATCGCCTTCCTTAGTTTGCTCTGGGAAGTTTTGCAAACGTAATTGGTAAGCCAGGATAAGGTCATTTATTTTGCTTTTATCACCTTTCTCTTCAATGAAATACTCAAACATTTTTACACCATATTGATAGATGGCTAAATTATAATTTGGGCATTCTTTTATAAGTTTTTCATAATAAGGAAGAGCAGCTTCATAGTTTTTTATTTTAGCTGGTTCTGTAAAATAGGATAATGAAATTGCACAATCATCTGGCGCCTGAGCAAAAGATTTTCCAGAGAATGAAAGTAGTAGAATTGTGAATAATAGGACAAATTTTGTTTTCATGGTATTTATGTTAATGGTATTAATCGTATAATCTTTTTTCGAACCAACGGTCGTTTAATGAAAAACTTAAGAATGTATTAAAAAAGTTCTCCTTTATCAAACCAAAATCGGTTGTTCCGCGGCTTCCTATTTCAATACCTAAATTCATATTAGAGAATAATCGGCCTACGGGTAAACCTACTCCAAAAGATATGCCAAACTCGTTAATGTCTTGCCCATCTACGTTAAGGCCTGTTTGTTCATACCGCGCACCAGCTCTGTAAACCACTCTTTTAAAGTAATTTCCAAAAGAATTATAATTTGGAATATAATAGCCCCCAAGGCGGTATTTTGAAGCGTTTTTATAGATTATATTATCAATATTAGCAGATCGATTTGTGAAATTACTGGTTTTCTGATTTGTATATTCACCACCTAAACCCCAATATTTTGGTTTTCCAATACCCGCGCCAATTGTAAATTGTGATGGGAAAGTAAAATCTGTGTCTGCAACCGGAACATCTCTTTCATCTACAGGAAAGATTCCTGCCGAAATTATACTTACGGTAGATATTTTTCGAGAGTTTGCGGAAGTGAAACTGGTTCCCGGTGTATAGGTTACAGATCCTGTGAGTTCCAAATTATCAGAAATCATTTTTTTATAGAGAGCTCCAAAGTTAAAACTAAAGCCCAAAATCTCGGATCGGTTGTAGGTTTGGGTTCCCAGTTCGGTATCCTTTTGTGTAGTTGTTGTGTTTTCTATTTTCCCAAAATTATAATTGGCATCTATACCCACACTTAATTCAGGGGTCACTTGGTATCCGGCAGAAAGATAAGCTTTGTTTAAACCTCCGCTTCCTGAATATTGTGTAAGTCCATCAGGCACTTCCGAATAAAAATCATAACCCACTGAAGTGTAGGGTATCACCCCGAAACCCATACCTAATTTTCCCATAGGAATTCCCATAGAAATATAGTCTAGAGTTGTTGCTGAAGTGTTTTGGCTTTCCGATTCGTTTTTTTGAGTAGAGGCCTTATGGCTACCACCCACCGAAAAGTTAACCAGCTGCAATCCTGCGTAGGATGCTGGGTTTTGAAGGTTAAGGTGTATGCTGTCTGAGAATACGCCAATTCCACCCATGAGTCTGTTTTCAACAGTTCCGCGAAATTTTAAGGTTCCAATACCATAAAAAGAATAAGGAGATGTAGTTCCTTCTTGAGCCACTGCAACACCTCCAATAAGTATAAATAAACCGACTATTATTTGTCTAAACATCAATGTTTGTTATATTCTAAAATATGGTTCAATCCTTCTAGTAAAAAATTTGAGTTGGCAAAGATGTCATTTTTTATACTATCTAGCAAAAAATGTGCGTCGCCTCCTGTTAAAATAACTGTTAAATTGTTGTATTTTTTTTTATAGGCTTCAATAAATCCATCCATTTCGTATAATACTCCATTTATAATTCCAGAATGCATGGAAGTTGTTGTGCTGTTTCCAGTCAACAATTGTGTGTTCATTGCATCAAGTAACGGTAATTTTTCGGTAAACGTATTTAAGGATTTATAACGCAACGAAATACCTGGAGAGATTGCCCCTCCTAAATATTCGTTTTCCGAAGACAAAAAATCATAGGTAATACAAGTGCCGGCATCTATAACTAAAATATTTTTTTTGGGATATTGTTCAGTAGCCGCACTTATTAATGCAATACGGTCTACACCCAAAGTCTGGGGAGTTTCATATTTATTTATAAATGGGACTTTAGTATGATGATCAAGAAGTGAAACGTTATACCGTTGTTGTAACTTTGAAATTTGGTGTTCTGTAAAATTGCTAACAGAAGACACAAGAGCATATTTAATATCGGGAAAAGCTTCTGAAATCTCAGAAAGCACCCGTAAAAAATCATTCTTGATGCATGTTTTTTTAAGCTTAAGCTTTCCAGCATCGAACACGCCAAGTTTTACAAGTGTGTTTCCTACATCAATAACAAGGTTCATTTTTTTATTTAAGGCGTTAAAAATACAACTTGGTTAATCAACTCTTTGTTAAGGGGATATTAAATTGGTGAAATTTTCTTCGTTTATTTTTTGAATTAATGTTTTGCGAAAAAGAAAATAGCTTTATATTTGCCGTCTCAATAATGGTGCCTTAGCTCAGTTGGTAGAGCAACGGACTGAAAATCCGTGTGTCCCTAGTTCGATTCTTGGAGGCACCACTTAAATCCCCAGACAATTTGTTTGGGGATTTTTTGTTTTAATTATGCATTATCTCTATATAATTCATTCCCTCACGCTCGATAGCTATTATGTTGGTGAAAGTCCAGATATACATAAAAGGCTTAAACAGCACAATGAGCATTATTTCAAATCAAATTTTACCAAAGCCGCGACTGATTGGAAAATTTCACTGGAATATGAGTGTGCAAATAGATCGGAAGCATTATTTCTTGAAAAGTTTATAAAGAAAATGAAGAGCAGGGTGTTTATTGAAAAGGTTATAGACAATCCCAAAATACTGTTAGATATATTAAAAAGAAAATAGTCCCTAGTTCCCCCGATGGTTCGGGGTTGGAGGCACCACTTAAATCCCCAGACAGTTTGTTTGGGGATTTTTTGTTTTTAAATGGTTTGTAATTAGATTATTAAAGTAACATTTCTTTAAAAGGCACAATAGTTTCAAATCCTTTCCTTCTAAAGTAATCCATATTTGAAGTGTCTCCCGTTGCCAAAACGAAATCGCCGCCCCAAGCGCCCAAACTTTTGATTGTGTTTGGGTAATCGCTAAAAAGTTGTTCTTTGATTGTTGGAAGGTTTATAATTTCTGAAATAATTTCCTCGTGAGCATCCATCAACTTTTCAAAATCTAAAAGGGAATAACACATCAAAAGTTTATTGGTTATATCTGAAATTCTTTGGATCGATTTAGTATCAACTAAAGTATTTCTGTATTTAGCAATCCCCAGTTTGCTGTCTTGTTTTTTATTCAAATGCACAAAAAATATTGAATTTGTAAAATCCCATGAAAGATGAATTTGTCTAAATTTCGGATTGTTATTTTTTAATTCATATAAAATAGGAGAGTCGCTTTGCGCGGCAGCAATATCATAACCGCTGCCCCCAAAGCTGGTTTTCAGAAGCTCAAAAGCATCCACATTAGCCCATTGTGCAATATTATTTATTAATGTAGAGGAAGTTCCCAAACCCCAATTGCGAGGAAAATCTAACGTTGTTGAAACTGCAAATCCTTTGGATTCAGCAAGAAAAGCAGGGTTTAGTTTTCTTGCTTGTATAAGTATTTCTGATAATGTTTTTGAAAAAGTATTCTCTGGATTGGAACCTTTTAAATAAGTCAGATTAAAAACTTCCTCAAACCAAATTAGCCCCTTCTCATCGTAACTTTTCCAATGAATTCCATCTTTAGTTGAAATCTGAACCTCCAAAAATTGCCCGTATTTTGTGGGAATAGCCAAGGCCGTTGCGCCATCAAGAACCACATATTCTCCCGTGAGCAATAGTTTTCCGTTGCTGTGGAATTTCTGCATAACTATTTTCTGAGATTTTCCAAAAATGAAACTACCGAGCTATGCGAAACAGCATTTTCTTTAAAGAACTCCACCGCCTCATTTTTTTCATCTGTTGAAGCTGCTAGCTGGTTTAAAATATTCATCAAGTGCATTTTCATATGCCCCTTTTGAATTCCCGTAGTCACCAAAGAGCGCACTGCTGCGAAGTTTTGTGCAAGTCCCGCCACAGCCAAAATTTTCATCAATTCTTTCGCATCGGGTTTTTGAAGAATTTCAAAAGCCAATTTTGTTAATGGGTGAAGTGATGTCAATCCGCCAACGGTACCAACGGCCAGAGGCAACTCAATCCAAAAAGTAAAAATACCATCTTCAATTTTTGCGTGTGTCAAACTTCCGTAATAACTATTTCGTGCGGCATAGGCGTGCACGCCAGCTTCCACTGCGCGAAAGTCATTTCCAGTGGCGAGAACAACCGCGTCCACACCATTCATAATTCCTTTATTGTGGGTAACAGCGCGTCTAGTCTCAGTTTTTGCGATTTCAATGGCACGGACAAATTTTTCTGCAAAGTGTTTTCCTTCGTAATGTTTTGTTGTGAGTTCCTCAACTTTACAGCTTACTTCGGCACGTACCAAACATTCAGGCACGTAATTGGAAAGAATGCTCATTACCACTTCTGGATAGATTTCGTCTTTCTGAAAGGGTTTAAAATTCCTGGCTTCTGCTTCAAAAGTATGCGCCATTTGCTCCAAACAACTGTTTATAAAATTGGCGCCCATGGCATCCAACGTTTCAAAAGTTGCATGAATATAAAAATAGCCTTCCAAGATGTGCGATTTGTCTACTAATGATAGCTCTAAAAGACCGCCGCCGCGTTGTTTCATATTTTTTTCAATGGATTGGATGCTGTCGCGCAGTTTCGGATTAACCTCTTCAAAGAAGTCTTCAATATCCTTTTCCTTTCCAAAGAAATTAAAATGAATCTGACCATTTTTTTCTGTGGAAATCACTTCGGCTTTAAATCCGCCACGTTCCAGCCAAAATTTGGCAGCATTACTCGCCGCAGCTACAACGGAACTTTCTTCAGTAACCATTGGCAAAGCATAAAGCTTTTCGTTAATTAAAAAATTGGGCGCAATGCCAAAAGGCAAGTAATAATTTGAAAGTGTGTTTTCTATGAAATCATCGTGGAGTTGCTGCAATGAAGTATCTTCATTCCAGTAATTTTTTAAAATTTGAACGGAGTTTGGATTATTTTGCAGGTAATTTTCTGCAAGCCATTCAATTTTTTCTTCCTTTGATTTTTTTGAAAATCCAGAAACGGGTTGGTTCATGTAAATAAGTAAAGTTAAATGCAAAGATAGTGTTTCGTTGTAGTTTCTTCAGAATCATTTAAAAAGAGAAAAAGTTATCTAATTGATTTAATGAAAGATGAAATTCCTGCAAAACCTTTTTCCGAAAGCATTTTTATGAAAGCGCTGCCAATTATGGCGCCATTAGTATGTTTTGTGGCTTGTTGAAAAGATTTTGAATCGCTAATCCCGAAACCCACAATTAGGGGGCTATTAAGTTTCATGGAAGCGATTCGTTCAAAATAACTTTCCTGTTCCTTGCCAAAACCGTCTGAGCTCCCAGTAACGCTGGCGCTACTCACCATATAAATAAAACCTTCTGAAGTATTATCTATCTGCCTAATTCTTTCTTCGGAAGTTTGGGGCGTGATTAAAAAGATATTCAACAAGCCGTGTTTTTTAAAGATTTCAGCATAATGTTCTTCATATTCTGCTAAAGGGAGGTCTGGGAGAATTAATCCATCAATGCTAACTTCTGCACATTTTTTACAGAAATTTTCCACGCCAAATTGAAGCATGGGATTAAAATAACCCATAATTATCAATGGAATGGAAACAATTTTGCGCACGTCTTTTAATTGCTGAAAAAGTAAATCGGTTGTCATTCCGTTTTTCAAAGCCTCTTGTGAACTTGCTTGAATAGTGGGGCCATCAGCTAAGGGATCGCTAAAAGGCAAACCAATTTCAACCATATCAACTCCGCTTTTTTCTAATTGCTGAAGTATTTCAACGGTATCATCCAATTTTGGATAGCCTGCTGTGAAATAAATGGAAAGCAGTTTTTTGTTTTCTGAAAGTTTTTGCTTAATTCTATTCATTATAAATTGAAATATTTAATATAAGTATCCAAATCTTTATCCCCACGCCCGCTTAAGTTCACCACGATAACATCATCCTTTTTAAATTTTCTATTTTCAAAAATTGCGAGTGCATGGCTGGATTCAATAGCTGGAATAATACCTTCCAGTTTGCAGAGTTCAAGTCCAGCTTCCATAGCTTCGTCATCGGTTATTGAAATGAATTCCCCGCGCCCGCTTGCAAACAGGTTGGCGTGCATAGGCCCAACACCCGGATAATCCAATCCTGCCGAAATGGAGTGGGGTTCGGTAATTTGTCCGTCGGCAGTTTGCATCAACAGGGTTTTACTTCCGTGAATAATCCCAACTTTTCCCAAAGCCGATGTTGCAGCGCTTTCCCCGCTATCAACTCCCTTTCCTGCAGCTTCAACGGCGATAATACCAACTTCCAGAGTTTCCAAATAATGATAAAAAGCTCCAGCGGCGTTACTGCCGCCACCAACACAGGCTACCACAAAATCCGGATTTTCACGACCTTCTTTTTCATTGAGCTGCAATTTTATTTCTTCGGAAACTACACTTTGAAAACGCGCCACCATATCAGGGTAGGGATGTGGCCCTACCACACTACCTATTATATAATGAGTGTCAACAGGATTGTTTATCCAATCGCGAATGGCTTCATTCGTGGCGTCTTTTAAGGTTTTACTGCCGCTTGTGGCAGGAACCACTTTTGCGCCAAGCATTTTCATTCGGGCAACGTTTGGCGCTTGGCGTTTTATATCGACATCTCCCATAAAAACAATACATTCCAAGCCCATCAAAGCACATACTGTGGCGGTTGCGACGCCGTGCTGCCCGGCGCCGGTTTCGGCAATAATTCGTGTTTTGCCCAAACGTTTTGCCATTAAAATCTGCCCAATAGTATTGTTTACTTTATGCGCGCCTGTATGGCAAAGATCTTCGCGTTTTAAATAGATTTTTGTATTATATTTTTCTGAGAGTCGTTTCGCAAAATATAGGGGAGTCGGGCGTCCCACATAATCTTTCAGCAATTCGTGAAATTCTTTTTGGAAAGATTCTTCCGCCATTACTTTTAAATAATTCTGCCGAAGCTCCTCCACATTTGGGTAAAGCATCTCAGGAATGTACGCTCCGCCAAACTCGCCGTAATAGCCTTTTTCGTTTACGTTATAATTCATATTTTGAGTATTGAGTATTGAGTATTGAGTATTGAGTATTGAGTATTGAGTATTGAGTATTGAGTATTGAGTCGTGTTCGGGTTTGCCATTAGTCTTGTTTCATAGTAGAAATGAATTTCTTCAAAGCCGAAACATCTTTCATGCCTGGCTCATTTTCAAACTTACTGTTCACATCAATCGCGTGAATGGGAAGGTCTGTTTTTAGTAAATTTTTAAGGGACTCAATTTCTTCTAAACCAATTCCGCCGCTTAAAATAAAAGATTTTTTTGAAGGATAATTTTTGAGAATCTCCCAATTGAAACTGAAACCATTTCCACCTTTTTCTTTTCCTTTTGTATCGAAAAGAAATTTGTCCACAACATTTTCATAGGATTGTAAAACTTCGAAATCGAATTCATTTTTTATCGAAAATACTTTCCATATTTCAATTTTAGAGGCTTCGACAAGCTCAGCCTGACATTTCGCTTTTAACTGTTCGCAAAAATCTACACTTTCATTACCGTGCAATTGAATTACATCCAACTTATATTTTTCAACCTTATCTAAAATTTCTTCCAAAGAAGCATCTACAAAAACACCAACTTTTTTAATTCCAGCCGGCAGCTCCGAAATAACTTCACCATTAAAAAACCTCGGACTTTTTTCATAAAAAATAAAACCCAAATAATCTGGCTGAAGTGCTGCAACTTCAGCTACATTGTGTTTCATTCCACAGATTTTTAGCAATGTTTTCATCTTAATTTTTCAATAAATTGTTTTGCAGTCTCGCCGGGATTTTCGGTTTTCATAAAGTTTTCACCAATTAAAAAACCTTCGAAACCGTATGTTCTCAATTCTTTTATTGTTTCAACATCGCTGATTCCGCTTTCGGATATTTTTACGAAATCGGCTGGAATTTCTTGAGAGAGCTTTTTACTGGTTTCGATATTCACTTTGAAGTTTTTCAGATTTCGATTGTTTACGCCAATTATATCTACGTTCGGCAACAAAGATTTTTGAAGCTCTTCAAGATTGTGGACTTCCAACAAAACATCCAGTTTTAGCCTTTTTGCCAAATGTGAAAATTGCTTAAGCTCTTCCGCAGAAAGGCAGGCGGCAATCAATAAAATGGCGTCGGCGCCGTATGCTTTTGCCTCGTAAATTTGATAGGGATCAATGATGAATTCTTTCCGAAGAATTGGAATAGAAACCGTTTTCTCCGCCACTAATAAATCGTCCAACGAGCCACCAAAAAAGTTGGAATCCGTTAATACCGAAATTCCTTTGGCGCCAGCAAGTTCATAGCCAGAAACCACTTCGTGCAACAAAACCTTATCGTTTATTACCGATTTGCTGGGCGAACGGCGTTTGTGCTCTGCTATAATTCCCGTGGTTGAAATGCGTAAAGCTTCCGCCAAAGATTTTGTTTCTTTCGCAAACAGCGAAAACTTTTCAAGCAAGCGTACTGGAATCGCTTCTTTTTTTGCCGCAACTTCCTTGATTTTGTAAGCTGTTATGTTATCTAAAATTGTCATTTACTCAGTTTTTGTAATTGTTTTAAAGAATTTAATGCTTTTCCGGATTGCAACGATTCTTGCGCTTTTTCAAAACCTTCTTTTATCGTACAATTTTCAACTACTGAAATTGCCATTCCCGCATTTGCGCAGACTACGTTATTTTGGGCTTCTTTACCTTTTCCGTTTAAAATATCCATAAAAATTTCTGCAGAATCTTTTACCGTTTCGCCACCAAATATTTCAGATTCCTCAATTTTCTTCACACCGAAATTTTCCGCATTTAAAATATTTTCTGAACTTTTAGAAATGACTTTTACGGGACCAGTCAGCGATATTTCGTCATAACCGTCAATTGCGTGCAGGATCGCGTAATTTTTTTCGCTTTTTTGATAGAGATAGCCGTACATTCTGGCTAATTCCAAATCGAAAACCCCAACTAATTGGTTTTTTGGAAATGCTGGATTTACCATCGGCCCAAGCATATTGAAGAAGGTTTTTACGCCTAATTCTTTTCGGATGGGAGCTACATTTTTCATCGCGGGGTGGAAGAGTGGCGCGTGCAAAACGCAGATTCCTGCTTCATCCAAACAGCGTTTTAAAAAATCTTCTTTGTTGCTGAATTTTATGCCCAAAGCTTCCATCACGTTGCTACTTCCGCTAACAGAAGAAACACCGTAGTTACCGTGTTTTGTAACCTGCAAACCTGCGCCAGCCGTAACAAAAGATGCCAAGGTTGAAATATTAAAAGTGTTTTTTCCATCTCCGCCTGTTCCGCATAAATCAATGGTGTTGTATTCATTGAAATCTACCGCTAAACATAGGTCTAGCAAGGCATCGCGAAAACCTTCCAGTTCTTCTAAACTTACGTTTCGCATCATAAAAACCGTCAAAAAAGCGGCAATCTGGTTTTGGTTGTATTTTCCCTCGGAAATATTCACCAAAACAGTTCTTGCTTCTTCTTTTGAAAGTTGCTCGTGATTTATTAATCTGTTTAAAATCTGTTTCATTTAGCTTTCAATCCAATTTTTAATAATCTGTTTTCCCATTGGCGTCAGCACACTTTCGGGGTGAAATTGTACGCCACAAACATCATAAAATTTGTGACGAACGGACATAATTTGTCCGTTTTCATCTACGGAAGTAATTTCTAAAACCTCCGGAAAATCTTCTTTTGAAATCACCCAACTGTGATATCGGCCAATTTCAATTTCTTTCTCAAGTCCTTTAAAAAGCGGTTCTTCCTCTGAGATAATAATTGCTTTTGTAGCAACGCCGTGAAAAACTTTACTCAAGTTTTCCAGTTTTCCACCAAAAACTTCGCCGATTGCCTGTTGCCCCAAGCACACGCCCAAAATAGGTTTTGAAGTTGCGTATTTTTGAATCACTGCTTTTAGCAAACCCGCTTCATCAGGAATTCCTGGACCTGGTGAAAGCAGAATTTTGTCGTAGTTTTCAACTTCTTCCAAATAAAATTTATCGTTTCGTTTTACGGTTACCTCACAATCTAATTCCTCTAAATAGTGAACTAGATTGTACACAAAACTGTCGTAATTATCTATTACCAATATTTTCATATTTATATACTTTCAGCTAATTCCAGCGCTTTAGTGAGTGCGCCCAATTTGTTATAAACTTCCTGTAATTCGTTATCCTCATTGCTTTCAGAAACTACGCCAGCACCTGCTTGATAATGTAATGTATGGTTTTTACTCACAAACGAACGAATGATAATCGCGTGATTAAAATTACCGCTGAAATCCATAAAACCAATGGCGCCACCGTAAAACTCCCGACTTCTATTTTCATATTTTTCGAGTAATTGCAGCGCTTTGTGTTTTGGCGCACCGCTCAAAGTTCCTGCGGGGAAAGTGTCCGCAACTATCTGCATTGTTATAGTTTGTGGATTTTTGGTTGCTGTAACCTTGCTCACCAAATGAATAACGTGCGAGAAAAACTGAACTTCCCGATAGGTTTCCACTTTCACATTCGTTCCGTGGCGACTTAAATCATTTCGAGCCAAATCAACCAGCATAACGTGTTCGCTGTTTTCTTTTCTGTCTTCGGAAAGTTTTTTGGCGAGTTCTGCATCCTGTTCGTCATTTCCGGTGCGTTTAAAAGTTCCGGCTATTGGATGGATTTCGGCGCGATTTCCTTTTACTATCAATTGCGCTTCGGGTGAACTTCCAAAGATTTTAAAATTTCCATAATCAAAATAGAAAAGATAGGGTGAAGGATTCACACTTCGTAAAGCTCTATAAACGTTGAATTCATCTCCTGTGAATTTTTGTGAAAAGCGTTTGCTGGGAACAATTTGAAAAACATCACCACGCTGGCAGTGTTCTTTGCATTTTCGAACCAAAGTTTTAAAATCTTCGTCGTTTAAATTTGTTGTTCGCTCGCCGTTTCTTTTAAAAGAATATTCGGCAAAACTCTTCGATTTTAAGATTTGTTCAATCTGCGGAATGTTGTTTTCAGAATTATAACAGTGCGCAAAAATATAGGCTTCGTTGTTGAAATGGTTTATCGCGATTATATTTTGATAAACTGCATAATACAGATCGGGTATTTCTAAATTCTCTTCTTTTTTGTGAAGTTCAATATCTTCAAAATACCGCACTGCATCAAAAGCCATAAAGCCGAAAAGACCGTTGTTGATGAACTTAAAATTACTTTCTTCCGAAGAAAATGAAGCCGCAAATTCATCTAAAACTTTTGGGACATTTGTGCTTTCAGTAATTCTAGTTTCAAGACTTTTTCCATCCGGGAAACGCTGAAAAATGATGTCGTTTTCAACTTTTATGGAAGCAATTGGGTTGAAACAGATATAGCTGAAACTATTGTCGTTGGCGTGATAGTCGCTACTTTCCAGCAAAAGACTATTTGGAAATTTGTCGCGCAAACGTAAATACACGGAAACGGGCGTTAGCGTATCTGCCAATAGTTTTTTTGAATGTGTTTTTAAGTTGTATTTCATTTTAAAATTTCAATTTATGCAATAAAAAAAGGCTTGTCGTGATTGACAAGCCTTTTCGTATATGTTTAATACCATAGGTGTTCAGTTCACGACGTTTTTCGTAAAGTAGACCACCACCAAGTATTTGTTCTGATTGTTTTCATTGTGGGCTCAAAGATATATTATTTTTACAATAATAATTTTTTTTAAAGAAAATTTTAAGATTTTGGAAAGACTTAAATTCTTTTAGTCTTATTAATGATTCGTTAATTTAAGTTGCAAATAGATGGGATTTCAATATTTTTAGAGGATGAAATTACTTCCAGTTTTTATTTTTTTTATAATACTTCAAAGCTGCTCTGATAAAAAAGGTAAAACTAAAATTAGTGGGATAACTTCTGAAGTTGCGTTGACAGAAAATCTTCAAGTGAAAAAACAAGATTTTAATGCTAAAAAAATTATTTCCATCAATTTTGAAGAATTTGAAAAGAATTATTTTCAGAAAGAAAATGATTCAGTTTATATTATAAATTTTTGGGCTACGTGGTGCAAACCTTGTGTTGAAGAGCTTCCCGCTTTTGAAAAAATAGCTTCAGATTATGCTGGTGAAAAAGTAAAAGTATTATTGGTAAGTCTTGATTTTCCTGATAAAATTAAAGGTCAAGTAATTCCTTTTATCAAAAAAAATAAAATCCAATCTGAAGTTGTTTTACTTGATGATGCCGATGCCAATGGTTGGATTCCAAAAGTTTCTCCTGAATGGAGCGGTGCAATTCCCGCAACGGTTATTTACAAAAAAGACAAACGGAAATTTTACGAACAATCATTTACCTTTGAAAAACTTGAAACCGAATTAAAAACATTTCTTTAAAAATATATTTTATGAAAACAATAAAAATACTCTCCAGTTTAGCGTTTGCGCTTATTGCAATAACGGCATTTAATAGCTGTAAAAATGAACAGAAAAAGAACTTAGAAGAAGTTGCAATCAATGAAAATGATGATGCAAATAATATAAGTCCAGATTCAGAAATTAGTGTGATTGGATATAAAATTGGTGACGAAGCAACAGATTTTAAGTTGAAAGATGTAAATGGAAAAATGGTTTCACTTTCAGATTACCCAGATGCTAAAGGATTTATTGTGATTTTTACTTGTAATACCTGTCCATTTGCTGTTGCAAGTGAAGAAAGGATTGTTGCGTTAGACAAGGAATTTAAATCAAAGGGCTATCCAGTAATTGCCATCAATCCGAATAATCCAGAGGTTCAAGAGGATGACACCTATGAATTGATGCAACAAAAGGCGAAAGAGGCTGGATTTACATTTCCGTACTTGTATGATGAAAGCCAATCGATTTATGCAAAGTACGGTGCCACGAAAACGCCTCATGTTTATTTGTTGCAAAAAGAAGATGGAAGTAATATTGTGAAATACATTGGTGCTATTGATGATAATGTACGTAATGCCTCTGCGGTGAAGGAACAGTTTTTGGCTAATGCTGTAAATGAGCTTTTAGAAGGGAAACAAATATCTGTGAAAGAAACCAAAGCAATTGGATGTTCTGTGAAGCAATAGATTTTTAAACCTTATACATTTAGTACTTTTACAAAAAAAATAATTATGGCAGATTTAACCCAACAGCAATGGAGCGAACAACTAGAAAATGATGACAATGCAGTAATTCTGGACGTACGCACAGATGCGGAGTTTGCGGAGGCCTATATTCCTGGAGCGATTCAAATGGATATCTTTAATGGCGCTGAATTTCTTCAGCGTGCCAAACAATTGGATCCGCAGAAAAATTACTATGTTTATTGCCGCTCCGGAGGAAGAAGTGGCCAAGCCTGTATGTTGCTTAATTCCGTAGGAGTAAAAAATGCATATAATTTAAAAGGCGGGATTATGGAATGGAAAGGGAAATTAAATAATTAAATAATTTGATGATGAAAAAAGCAGCATTCCTTTTTGGATTTACTGTAATACTTTTTTTTACAGCTTGTAAAGACCACAGTATTGCTCAAGATATAAAGATTTTAACACCACAGGAGTTTCACGATTCAATTATTAAAAACAAAGATATTCAACTTGTTGATGCTCGCACCGAGGCAGAGTTTGAAGAAGGACATCTTCAAGATGCTTTAAATATTGATGTTCTAGAAACAAATTTTAATACCGAAGCTGAAAAATTGAATTTGGAGAAACCTGTATATGTTTATTGCCGCAGTGGAAAAAGAAGTGCTAAAGCAGCCCTAATTTTAAAAGATCTCGGTTTTAAGGAAATTTACGATATGCAAGGCGGTTATTTGAATTGGGAAAGCGAAGGATTTCAAGAGAAATAATGATTTTCTTCTTAATTTTTTAACGAATTGAAAACCTCCAAGTTAAACTGACGCTAAATTATAGTTTTAAAAAGTTTTTCATTACAACACTCCGTATATTCCGTATGTAAAACAGGGGATATGGAAAATAGAGAAGAAATAGTATTCGATCAAATAAAAAATCTTATAACCATTAGTTGCAAATTTGACAGATTTCCTGCCAAAGAATTTAGCAATTTTCATAAAATGTTTTTAAAGTTTTTCTTTAACGCAATTGATATTAATATTGATTACGAAGATAAATTGATTTCCATTTGGAATTCCAAACCTTTAACTACAAACCCTGTCAGACTTTTTGATTTAAATGAAGCGATAGCAGATAAAGTATCGTATTCAAATTTGGAAGAAACACTTACAGGATGTGTTGAAGAAGGAAAACTTCAACACAGTTTTTATAAAAAGATGCTTTTTGAGTTTGGAGATTATCCCCAAAAAGATGGAGATGTTTTAAGTGCTTAGCCTAAATTAATTTCCTATTAATTTAAACCCTATCGAAATTAGACTGTAGTTCAACCCACTGTCGCGCTTGTAATAATCGTACTTTAAGTCTACACTTTTCAGTCCAAATTTTAATACTCTCAGCTTCGTGAAAATATCTGTATAGCCAATTCCAAAACCATATTGATTTGCTGAAAATTCAGATAAGTCGTAATCTGAAGTGTAAAATTCATCTGTTGATAGCGCTGCTTCATACGGATAAAAATAATCTGCCGCGGTCTGATTGTAATATCGGTAACTTGGATAAAGAGTAAATTTATCAGTAATTTTTATAGGAACTTCAATACTCGCAGTGTTTGACGTTATTCCCCAATCATCAAAATAGTAGCGATAATAGGTTCTTACTACAAACATTTCATTAATAAAATAATTCAATCTTCCGCCAATTGCCGTTTTAAAACGCGTGTCAGGCAGCCTTTCTATGTCATCCGCCAACTGGAAATTTTCGCGAAAACGGTCTGCAAGATCGCTAAAATATACCCTTTGGAAAGGAGTGGATAGTAAGCCTTGTTGCTGCACTAAGTCTAAAGAAAGAGAACCTTGAAGGCTTTTTGATAGTATCTGTGAAAACCCAAAACCTACAGAGTATGAATTTCTATTTTTCTTGTCTAAACCATTAAAAGAAGTTTGTCGTAATTCAATTGGATATAATAATTTCCAAGTATCTAAATAAACGTTTGCGTGCACACTTAATTCTGTGTTCTTTTCATTGAAAAGCTTGGTGTAGCTTCCTCCAAAACCGAATGAAAAATAATCGAATTCTGAAGAAACGGAAACTTTAGCGCTTATAATATCATTTCTGTCATCGCTGCTGTGCGAATAGGTTACATTTCCACCAGCCCAAAGATCGCTTGCCGAAGCTCCCGAAGAAGCCACATAAGGATCGGCAGGTTCACTACCATCAAAAGGGTCAATATTACTCGATGAAGCCGAAGTGTAAGCAGAAACGCCGGCGTCAATTGTTAAAACATCGTCGTCATTTAAAGGAACGGCAACTACGATTGTTGGAGTAAAATCCGTAAGTTTTTCTGAGCCTATACCACCACTTACTGCGGCATTATCGCCATCTTGGGTGTAATAACTTGCAAGAAAATCTACTTCGGTGGCTTCAAGTACACGTTTTTTATATGTTGAAGTAGAGTCTTGGGCAAAAACTGTTGCTGAAAACAGAATGATAAATAAACTAATTATGTGTTTCATCTGTAAAATATATTTGAGTAATAGGAAAATGGAATGGCTAAAGTGAGTTTTGGTAATTGATATTGTATTAATTACAGCCGCAACCGCCGCCTGTTTTACCTCCATTGGCGCCCGAAGCAGCTTCGCGATAGGCTTGCGCATTGATCCCAAACCTATCCACAGGTTTGTCACCCAAAACCATATCAGGGTCATTGATTTTTACTTTTTCATATTCCTTAACAACAGTGCAGGAACTAAAAGTTCCCAATGTTATGATAGCTGATAGCAGTAGTAACTTTTTCATGTTTTTTGAAGACTTCTTATTTTTTTAAAGTTTCTATTTCAATATTTTTTGAGGTGAAAATCTCACCTTTTTCATCTATAACGATGCATTCTATTTTTGGCAATTGATTTACAAAATCAATCCCAACATCCTTTCCCATCACAAAAATTGAGGTGGCTAATGCATCGGCAATTTCGGCTTTTGGAGCAAATACTGTGGCGCTGATAATTCCTGTGGCAGGATAGCCCGTACGCGGATCAATTATATGCGTGTAACGCACGCCATTAAAAGTAACATATTTTTCATAATTTCCAGAGGTAACCACGGCATTATCTTTTAAAGGCAGTAGTGCAAAAGCTTTATTTTTGTCCATAGGGTTGGTGATAGCAACTTTCCAAAATTCACCGTCGGGTTGTCTTCCCCAGGTGTTCATATCACCCGAAGCATTTATTATTCCTGCGCTAACACCTTTTTCCATCAAAAGTTTTTTTGCTTTATCAGCAGCATATCCTTTGCCTATAGCTCCAAAGCCTATTTTCATTCCCTCCAATTTCAAAAAAACAGTAAAATTTTCAGGATCAAGAATAATATTTTTATACCCAACTTTTGCTACGGATTCTTTTATTGCTTCCTTAGAAGGCATTACAGTCATACTACCATCAAATTTCCAAATTTTATCCATGGAAGCAAAACTGACGTCGAAAGCGCCCTCGGTCAATTTCGAAATCTCAATGGCGCGCCCAATTAAATTGTAGAGTTCTTCATCAACTTTTATGGGTTTAATGCTGGCATTTCTATTTATTTCTGAAGTTTGCGAAGCTGGATCCCATGAAGAAATGAGTTTTTCAATACGGGTTATTTCACCTACCGCCATATCTATATAATTATTAGCTTCGGTTGAATCATTTGCAACCACTGTAATTTCAAAACGGCTGCCCATTAATTTTAGGGTACGTTTAAAAATTTCCTGTGAAAAAATAGTATTAGCACAAAGAAGTGCGACACATATTAGGACTGTTCTTTTCAAATTATTTTACAAAAGATTCAAGTTTATCAATGTATGCTGTAGGCGTGGTTTTTTCATAACCTGCCTCTCCTAAAACGTGGCCATCTTTATCAAGAACCACTACAAATGGGAAATAACCTTGTGTGTTGTATTTTTCAGCAAGTTGATTGTTTTTTTCTTGTTGCTCATCACTGAGTGCGTTAGCTTTTCTGCGTGGAAAATCTGCCTGTAGCATTACGAAATGTTCTTTAGCGTAAGATTTAAATTCATCTGAACTCCATATTTCCCGATCTAATTTTATACAGGGTGCACACCAATCGCTTCCCTGAAAAACAAGGATTATGGGGCGGTTTTCTTCTGAAGCTAATTTTTCTGCAGTTTTAAAATCAGTTTGCCATTCTTGAGCGTTGACAAAAGAAAATGAAAATAGCAGTATCGATACTATAAAAAAAGTTTTTTTCATTGGATATTAATATTTTTAATAACGTAGCAGTTTCAAAATTAGTGCCGAGATGCTAATTAACTTCCCAATTTTCAAAATATATTTTTAGATTGCAATAATTCATCCTTTTGTTTCATCTGCAGATGGACCGTAACTTCCCGGAACCGGAATATCCAATAATCTATAATAAATGCCTAATTGCGCTCTGTGGTGCGTAATTTGGTTAAGCCCATGGCGAATGGCGCCATACTTGCTCCATTCCATTATTTTTTGACCATTCATTTGTATGCTTCAACTAGGTTTTAAGTCATCTTCTTTTACAGTATTTAAAGCCGTTAATGCTGCTTTATACTGCTTCTCCAATTGGGTTTGCAAACTTTCTTTACCATCCATTTTTTCTGGGATATTACTATCAGCGAAATCTAGCTTTTCGCTACTTAAAATTATATTTGGCCAACCAAAAATATCAACAATATGTGTTGTTAAATCCATCATTTTCATGCTTTTGTCGTGTGGTGCATAATCATTTTGGTCTTATGGAAAATTATTTAAAAATTTTCTAGTAATGTTGAACTCTTCGGTTAGTTTGTCCTTTAAATTTTTTAGTGTATCCATAATTTTTCATATTTGCAATTTATTAAAAGTAGTTGCAATATTTTTCATTGGAAATTTCAATATTTTAGAGCGTATTGAAATATAGTTTCTAAAACTAATTTACTTCTTTAAAAGTATTTTTTCAAGAGTAAATTCCTTTAAATTTACACCTTAAAATTTCTTCAATTGACAAAACAAATCACAGATACAATCGTAATGATTCGCCCCGTAGCGTTTCGAATGAACGAGCAAACGGCAGTAAATAATTTTTTTCAGGAAGACATAGCGCTTAAGAATGCTGAAATTAATAAAAAAGCTCAGTTAGAGTTTGATGCTTTTGTTCAGAAGCTTCGAAAGGTGGGCGTAAATGTAATCGTTGAAGACGATGATTTGCGATTGGATACGCCAGATTCTATTTTCCCGAACAATTGGATCAGTTTTCATGAAAATGGCGATATAGGATTGTACCCAATGTTTGCTGAAAATCGCCGTCGTGAAAGACGTGAGGAAATTTTAATACGTTTAGAAACCGAAGGTTTTATAATCAATAATGTATATGACTATACAACAGCAGAAGATGAAGGGTTGTTTTTAGAAGGAACTGGAAGTCTACTGTTGGACCGTGTAAACAAAAAAGCTTATTGCGCACTTTCGCCTAGAGCAGACGAAGAGTTACTTATTGAATTCTGTGAAGATTTTGAATACTTGCCAGTAATTTTTACAGCAAACCAAACCGTGGATGGCAAACGTTTACCCATCTATCATACCAATGTAATGATGTGCCTTGCGGAAAAATTTTGCGTGATTTGCTTAGACTCTATAGACGATGTGGCTGAAAAGAAAAATGTTACTCAGCATTTAAAAAAAGATGGAAAAGAAATCATTAAAATAACGGAAGCGCAGATGCATCATTTTGCCGGAAATATGCTCCAACTGCAGGGAAAAGATAAAAAATATTTGGTGATGAGCGCCGCAGCTCATAACAGCCTAAATAAAGAACAAATTGCAGCCATCGAAAAACATTGCGAAATCCTGAGCAGCGATCTTACAACAATTGAAACATGTGGTGGCGGAAGTGCACGCTGTATGATGGCTGAAGTTTTTCTTCCGAGAGAATAAATTTTAGGACAAAACTTCTTTTTTGGTAATATTTCGAATCATTCCACCGAAAATAAAATAGTGAAACGGAAGCATTAAATACCAATACAACCTTCCCCATAAACCTTTTGGGCGGAACGTGGCAGTTTGTACTAATTCATTTTTATCGTTAATGCAGAATTCCAGCCAAGCTTCGCCTGGCAATTTCATTTCAGCAAAAAGTAAGAGTCTTTTACTTTCCCTGTCAGCATAAAGTACACGCCAAAAATCCAACACATCGCCCGTGTAAATTTGATCAGGATGGGTTCTGCCGCGACGTAAACCAACCCCACCAAAAATTTTATCTATAAAACCCCGGATTTTCCAAAGTGAATTTCCGTAATACCAACCACGATTTCCGCCAATAGTCCAAATGTTGTTCAAAACCTTTTCAGGATTGTCAATTTTCAACACTTTTCTGTCTTTTAAGCATCCAAATGTTGGTACTTGAATGTATTCTTTCAAATTCGAAATTCGGCCCGCCACTAACGAATCTTTCCAGCTTGAAATAACAAGATTTTGCTCAATCTTAATGAAGGCTAACTTAATGGCTTCTTCATACGAAATGGGTTGAATATTTAAAATTTCCTGCAGTTTGTTGTCTCTTGCAACAACTTCCATTTTCATACTGTCCACAAGGTTTACGGCAAGTTTATAGGAAGTTGAAGTAACAAAATAAAGCCAATAGGAAGATAGTCGAGGCGACATAATAGGCACGGAAATTATCCAAAGTTTTAAGCCGCGAATTTTAGAATACTTCAACAGCATTTCCTTATAAGTCAGAACATCGGGTCCGCCAATATCAAACGATTGATCGAAACATTTTTCATTGTTTAAGACGCCATAAAGAAATGCAATCACATCGCGAATCGCTATGGGCTGAATCTTGGTTTTTAACCATTTTGGAGCGACCATTACAGGTAGTTTTTCACATAAATCCCTGATTATTTCAAATGAAGAGCTACCGCTGCCCACCACAATTCCCGCTCGCAATGCTGTTAAATGATAGTTTCCCTTAAATAAAATATCTTCTACTTTTTTTCGTGAAGCCAAGTGTTTAGAAAGTTGTTCTTCATTTACAATTCCGCTTAAATATATAACCTGCTTCACGGAAGTTACCGCCATATATTTATTGAAATTTTCTGCTGCGCGCGCTTCAATTTCGTCAAAATTATTGTCGGCACCGCTCATGGAATGAATCAAATAATACGCAGCATCAATATCTTTCGGAAAAGATTCGGTGTTCACTTCTTCCGCAAAATCAACCTCAAATACGGTTATTTTTTTTATAGTTTCTGGATTTAGTGGAAGTCGATTTTTATCACGAACCGCACAGATTATTTCATGTCCGTTCTCTAAAAGCTGGGGAAGCAATCGCATTCCTATATATCCGTTGGCACCTGTGAGTAGAATTTTCAATTTTTTTAGTTTTGTTTAAAGATAATTTATAATAATTACACAGTAGTTAAAAACCCGTTAACTTATGGCTTTCATTATTTTTCAAAACGGTATCTTTAAATCTTTAACTAATCAATTCCAAAATCCATGAAAATCTTAAAAATCGTTTTGCTTATTGTTGGAGTAATTCTAATTGTTTTTGGACTTTACAACGCTTTCGTACCCCAACAAATTTTGGATATCGGCCCTTTGGAAGTTAATGCAAAAGAAGGCCTGACTAACCAAACTTTAGGAATGATTGGTATTGGCGTTTTGGCGCTTATTGCTGGCGCACTTCTTAAAAACCGTCGCTAATTTTTAAAGATTTATTGTTTTAAAAATAGAAATAACAGCTGCGCTGATGTATTCTACACCTATGGAAATCACTATAAATCCAACAATGCGCGAAATAGCATTAATGCCGGAAGCACCTAAAAATTTGCTGATGTAATGCGAGCTTCTCAAAATGATAAAAGTTGCCAAACCAACTGCTAATACTGCTAAAACAATCCATAAAATATCATTAGTATTCTGATACTTTTGATTAAAGGTAATTAACAATGAAATAGAGCCTGGACCAGCAAGCATTGGGATTGCAAGTGGGGTCAATGAAAATTTTTCCCGCTTGTCCAAATCTTTCTGTACCCGCTTGTTCTTCATCCCCTTGTGTTTTGAAAAAGTTCCCGTTAACAGCGCAAAACCAGAAGTAACGATGATCATTCCGCCCGCAATGCGCAGCGCATTCAAACTTATTCCGAAAAAGGCCAATAAATAGGTTCCGGCAAAGAAGGAAATGATTAAAATGACAATCACATTTATCGTGGTCAGAAGCGAAGTTTTATTTCGCTCCTGCGGAGTCTCATCGCTTGTTAAACCTACAAATACGGGTACAGTTCCCAAAGGGTTTATCACCGAAAATAGCGCTGCAAAAACATATAAAAAAATGTCCATAGTTTTTTCGGCAAAGGACGTTTGCTTTTTCTACTTCAAGTTTACTTAAGTGTTACCAAAAGATTACAATTGAGTTCTCTAAATATCTTCCAATCTGTCTGGCGTAGCGGCAATTTTTGCTTCCATCAATTTCTTCATAAAGTTGTGAACCGATTTATTCTCAGCGTGCGCTTCAAATTTGAAAAAATAATTGTCTTTATAAATAGAATATTCTTCTGCTTTGCCTTTATAAAGCACCAATTTATAATAAGGAATAATTAGTGCGTAAGAGTTCAATCTGCTTCGGAAACCCACTATAATGCCTTTTGGCCGTAGCTCAATATTGCAAACGTTTCTGTTGTTGTCCAAATTCATCAAATTGCTTATTTGAATGCTGGTCTCATTTAAGATCAGTTTCGGGGAACCAATACCGCCCATTTTAAAACGTTCGTGTATGGTGAATGGTTTGCCAAGTTCGGCGTCTATTTTTCTAGTAATTTCTTTGTCATTATATGAAACTTGAAGTAGCATTTTTTTCCTTTAAAGATAAGATTTTCACAAATACTTCAAATTTAAAAACGTGTATCTTTGTTCCCAAAATCTGGAGCTACGGCAACGGATTTCGTTTACTCTTTAAATATTATATTGATGACATTTCAACAGATACTGGAAACCCAAATTAAAAATGCAGTCGAAAATCTGTACGGCGCAAAACTTGAATCAGTAGAATTACAGCCTACCCGCAAAGATTTTGAGGGTGATATTACTGCCGTTGTTTTTCCGATGCTCCGCGTTGTTAAAGGAAATCCGGTACAGATTGGTGAGGCCATTGGTAATTATTTGGTTGAAAATGTTTCAGAAATTGAAAAATTCAACGTAGTTCAAGGGTTTTTGAATATTGTTTTGAGTGATTCCTATTATTTGAATTTCTTTAATTCAGTAACCGATTTTTCTTCCTTCGGAAAAGGGGATCAAAACGGAAAAGCTGTGATGGTAGAATACTCTTCTCCTAACACAAACAAACCTCTGCATTTGGGTCACGTTCGAAATGTTTTGCTCGGATATTCCGTTGCGGAAATCGAAAAAGCCGCTGGGAAAAAAGTCTATAAAACACAAATCATCAACGACCGTGGAATTCATATTTGTAAAAGTATGCTAGCCTGGGAAAAGTTCGGAAATGGCGAAACACCAGATTCAACTGATTTAAAAGGCGATAAACTCGTTGGGAATTATTATGTAAAATTTGACAAAGAATATAAGAAGCAAATAGAAGCGCTAAAAGCGGAAGGAAAAACAGAAGAAGAAGCTAAGGCACAAGCCCCGCTTTTAAAGGAAGCACAGCAAATGCTTCTTAAATGGGAGGCTGGCGATGAAGAAACTGTTGCGCTTTGGAACAAAATGAACGGCTGGGTTTATAAAGGTTTTGAGGAAACTTATAAGTCTATCGGCGTAGATTTTGACTTTTATTATTATGAAAGTGATACCTATCTTTTAGGAAAGGATATTATTGAAGAAGGCATCAAAAAAGATGTTTTCTTTATGAAAGACGACGGTTCCGTATGGTGCGATTTAACCGAGGACGGTCTTGACGAAAAACTGGTTTTACGTAGTGATGGCACCGCGGTTTATATGACGCAGGATATTGGCACTGCCGTACAACGAGTGAAAGACCATCCAGATGTTGGCGGAATGATTTATACCGTGGGTAATGAGCAGGATTACCATTTTAAAGTGTTGTTTTTAATTCTGAAGAAACTGGGCTACAATTGGGCTGAAAACTTATATCATTTAAGTTATGGAATGGTAGATTTACCTTCCGGAAAAATGAAAAGTCGTGAGGGCACTGTGGTTGATGCAGATGATTTGATTGCGCAAATGACAGATACCGCTCGATCTATTTCTGAGGAGCTTGGAAAGATTGATAATTTTTCAAAAGAAGAAAAAGAAGTGCTTTACAGAATGATCGGTTTGGGCGCTTTGAAATATTATATTTTAAAAGTAGATCCTAAAAAACGAATTCTTTTCAATCCTGAAGAGAGTGTCGATTTTCAAGGAAATACGGGGCCGTTCATTCAATATACCTATGCGCGGATACAATCTATTCTTCGAAAAGCTAATGAAAATGAAAATGTCATGCTGAGCCTGTCGAAGCAGATTACTTCTGATATTATCTTACAGCCTAAAGAAAAAGAACTTATTAAAATAATCCAACAATTCCCCGAAACCATTCAATTGGCTGCAGAAAATTATAGCCCGGCTTTAATTGCTAACTATACTTATGATTTGGTGAAAGAATTTAATAGCTTCTATCAAAACGTGCCAATCTTAGCAACGGATAACGAAGCTGAAAAAATATTTCGTGTAAAAATTTCAAGAGCTGTTGGCGAAGTTATCAAAAGTGCTTTTGCGCTTTTGGGAATCGAAGTTCCGGAGCGTATGTAATTTTTAAAATAAAACCTGAAACGAAAAATTTGGAGTAATACCCAAAGAAACTTCCTCGACTTGGTTTACGGTTATTTCATTGTTTTCGTCTCTTGCAACAGCATAGCGGATGTTAATCGTGTTCTCAGTATTCAAAAGGTTCAAAAGCGCAATGTTTATTTTGGCATCAATAGAAGGGGAGAGTTTCCAAAGATATTCCGCAGAAAGATCTGCGCGAAAATAATCTGGCAATCGCCGGTTATTAGGAGTGTCAAATTGGACAGTTGCTATGCCACCTTCTGTGGTTGTTTCGAAATTTTCCAAAGGAATTGTATAGGGTTTTCCACTGTGCCAATTAAGCCCTAAAGCTATTTTTAAAGCATTCCACGAATAACTACCTGCAAGTGTCGCGGAATGCTGAATATCAAGATTGTTTGGAAACGTTGATGTTTCGAGTCTTTCAAATTCATAATCGTTTTTACTGTACATATAACTTAGCCAAGTGCTGAATGACTTTGTTTTTTTATTCACTACAAATTCAGCACCTTTTACAGTATAACTTCCAATGGCTTTAGAAAATTGAAATTGATTTTGTAGTCCTTGATTTGCACTATTTATATCATCAACTATTTTATAAAATCCTTCCACATTTATAAAAAGTCCCTTCTTACTGTAAACAAAACCCGCAGAAGCTTGTTTACTTTTAATTATAGGTGTGTTTTCTTCGTCAGCCAAAATCCATCTTTTTTTTTCGATACCGAGAAAATCACTTTCAAAGTCAATTCTTTGGGTAGTACTTTGGCTTTTGAATTCTCCCAAAACCTCAACGGCAAAACCATTTCCAAACTTTTGATGTAAACTCAATCGCGGCTCAATCAAAATTTCTTCAAACTTCGAAAAATAATTTCCTCTCACTCCTCCAAAAATGGAGGTTTTTTGATTGGTGGACATATAATTCAATCCCGCAAAAAGCGCGTGTGTTCGCAAAACATTTTTTTCGTAATTGCGAAACCGCGGTAGATTTACATCTTGGGTGTTAGCAATGCCTACTTCAGAAAAATGATAGCCCGACTGAAATTTTAAAGTTTGCGAAAGCCTAATATTCACGTCTAGTTTAACGCCAGTTTCTAAAACCTCGTTTTTTTGTATTTGTTCTTGGGTAGTGAAAATATCTTTATTGGTAGCATCTAGCAGATAATAGGTTCCGTAAAGCAAAGCAGTAGTTTCAATATTTTCACTCCATCTGTGATTCCATGAAACGCCTCCCAACAAACTGCTTTGGTTCAGTTCACTGGTTTTGGATTGGGAATTGGTTTCCAAAGTTTCAGTAAAATCCAGTGAATTGTCAATCGTCAAAAAATTGATGCGTACTTTGTCTTTTTCTGAAATATCCCACAACAATTTGGTGCTGAAATCATAAAAGCTGAAAGTTTCATCGGTAGCGATTGAAACATTATTCTCCGTGTTTTCAATATTCGAAATTTCACTATCCTGAAAAATACGTTTAGTGTAATTTTTATAAATGGGTGATTCCCAAAGATGGTTGATTGATTTTCGTGCAGCAACTTGAATACCGAGTTTTTTTGAAATGGGAAAATCTAAAAATCCATTTCCGTTAATCAAATTGAAACCAATTCCAGCTTCGATTTCCGAGGAAATGGTATTTTTTGAATGCATATCGATTACACCCGAAACTGCTTCGCCAAAACGGGCGTTAGTTCCGTTTTTATAGATAGTTATATTCTTGGTGATGTCTGGGTTTAGGGCCGAAATGAGCCCAAAAAAATGTCCGCTTTGATACATCTTTATATTGTCCCAAAGCAATAGGTTTTCATCGTGAGTTCCGCCACGAATGTTTATGTTTGAAATGGTTTCATCTACACTTTCCACGCCTGGAAGAGCTTGTGCAATTTGCAGTACATCGTTTTCTACTTGTCCGGGAAGCAACCCAAAATGTTCTGTTGAAAGCAAAATGGACCCGTCCAGATTTTTATCGATTCCTTTAGTGAAAATATTTTGAATCATAACAGTTTCCAATTCAGCCACCGATGGAACTAAAAGTAGGGCAGAACATTCATTGGATAATTTGGAAGTGTTTTTTTTAATTGAAGAATAACCAACATACGAAATCGTATAGTTTATATTTTTGGTTTGCTCAGGAATATAAAAAAAACCTTCCGCATTTGAGATGGTGTTGAACGAGTTGTTTTCCGAAATAATTGTCGCACCTTCCAATGGCAGCTGCGTTTCAATATCAATAATTCGTCCACAAAGACTGCCTTTATTTTCTTTGGAAGTAATGGTAATATAGCGTTCGTTGATACGATTGTATAGCAGAGGAGTATTTTCAAGAAGATAGGAAAGAATAATTTCTATGGATTTTTCAGTTTTTGAAAATGGCTTTAATACAATAAGTTCTACTTCTTCCTTTACGAATGAAAATCGAACATTATATTCCTTTTCCAACGATTTTAAATAGGGCAAAAGTGTAGTTTCATCAGTTTCTTGAGCAACGGATTTAGTTCCGAAAGCACAGAAAACTAATAGGAAAAAGAGTATTTTGTAGCTACTTGCTATTTTTGGCATAAATGCTTACAACTCCGTTTTTATTTATATTATAGTTTAACTGAAGGGGCTCACAAATGGCTTTTAAGGCAAGGTCAAGATTTTCGTGGGTAAAACTCCCCGTGAATCTTTTTTCGGAATCAATATCTTCCAAAATGACTTTAATAGGATATTGTCTTTCAACTTCATTCAGCACAATTGGCAAAAGTGTGTTTTCAAAATTACTTTCGTTTGAAAGCCACACAGGCGAAGGGTTTTTGGTAGCTTCGTTAATTGCTAACTTTCCGTTTTTAATTTGTATTTTGCTTCCCGCGGGCACTTTTACAAGTGTATCATTGAAAGCTACACTAACCAAACCTTCGTAACAAGCGACCTCAAAAAATCCATCTCTCGCAAAAACATTGAACTGCGTTCCTAAAACACTTACAATACCTTCAACGGTTTTTACACTAAATTTATTTCCTTTTTTCACTTTGAAGTATGCCTCGCCATCCAAAGAGAGCGCGCGGGAATCAGACCAGTTTTTTTTGTTGTAGATGATTTTTGAACCTGCGTTTAGTACAACTTCTGAATTATCGGGCAATGAAAAAGTCTCGGTTTGCGCGATTTCAGTTTTTACCGAAGTGTCAAAAGTTGTTGTGTAATAATAGCCAGCCAGTAAAAACGCAAACACTGCAGCCACTTTCCAAACAACTGAAAATATGTTCGGCTTATTAAGTTGGTGAACAGGTTTTAGTTGTTTTGAAATAGCTTCAAAGTTTGCTTCGCTGTTCATTTCAGGAACTTCAAAATTAGAACTGGCAGCCGCAATCTGAACATAGGAAGTATATTCTGGATCGGCTTTTAACAGTTCAAATTCTTCGGGAGTGGCTTCGTTGTTGAGCCATTTGTGCAATAAGTAATTTTTCTCCATATTCTTTGTATTCATAAGTGAAACAGCTGAAGTGTTGCTTACCCTACCTTTAAAATTTTAAATATTTCCAATTTCTTTCCGAAGCTTTGCTAAAGCTTGGCTCATACGCTTTTCCACTGCTTTTACAGAAATATTCAACATTTCCGCGATTTCAGCATATTTTTTTCCTTCTATTCTATTTAGAAGAAAAGCGGTACGTTGGGCTTCGGTAAGATTTTCAAGTGAATTTTTAAGCTTGTTGTGAAATTCTGTTTCTTCCATTAAAAATTCTGGAGACTGGAAATTGGTGTGGTCGGTTTGAGTTTTGGCATGTTTTAAAACCACTTTTTTGTGCGCCACTTCATTTAAAAAAGCATTGTTGCAAACGGTGTATAAAAATGATCTTGCTTTTTCTTTCGTTATCTTAGCACAGTTTTGCCACAATTTTATAAAAGCCTCCTGCACCAAATCATCAGCTTGCGCGCCATCGCCACATTTAAAATAAATAAAACGCCAAACCGGCTTTCCATGAGTTTCATAAAGACGGTTGAATGTGTTTTCATTACAAACATTTTCAGGCTCTTTCATAAATGAGTTTGATTGAATTCAAATATATTTAAAACTTTTTCAAGTTGATGGGTAGGGTATATTTTAATTTGTCTGTTATTAATAGAAACCACTCAATATAGATGGTATGAAAAAAATATACTTTATCCATTTTTTCGTTTTGCTTTTAATGAGCATTACTTTTTTTTCCTGCCAAAAAGAGGAAAAAGAATATATAGATGAAATTCCGGCAGATACAATAAAAGCAAGTTCACCATTAACGAGTCTACTTTTACGAACCTCTCAAAATCCAGGCAGTTACGATGATATAATTGATGACAATGGTTGTGCTTCTGTACTTTTGCCAATTACTGTTTTTGCAAACGGACAACAGCTAGCGATAAATACTTCCGAAGATATTCTTTTGATCCAACAAATTTTCAATCAGTTTCCAAATGATACTGACACCTTAGAGATAGCCTTTCCAATCAGCTTACAGTTGTTTGATTTTACACAAGTAATAGTTAACAACCAAAGTGAACTAGATGCACTTGCCGCCACTTGTGGTGTAAATGATATTGAAATTGGATGTTTGGATTTTGTATATCCTATTTCTTTTTTCACCTATAATTCAGATCAGCAACAAACGGGTTCTGTTGTTGTTACTACTGATTTAGAACTTTTTATATTTCTGCAAGGCTTGGGACCTGATGATTTTATTAGTCTAGATTTCCCAATTTCGGTAATTCTCGCCGATGGTTCCACTACGGAAGTGAACAGCAACCAACAATTGCAAAACTTGATTGCAGATTGTGTGGCAAATACAAATAATGACCCGATAGATATTTCACAATTTGAAGAAAATCTGACCACGGGAATTTGGTATGTGGAATACTTTTTTAATGATTATGATGAAACAGATAATTATGCTGGCTTTGAGTTTAGTTTCACTTTAAACGGAACGGCTCAAGCAGTAAATTCTGGAACAAATGTTCCTGGAACTTGGGCACTTGTTGATAATTTTAAATTCAATCTTTTCTTCGGAACAAATTCACCTTTGGATGAGCTTGATGAAGATTGGGAAATACTAGAAGCAACCGCAGATATCATTAAGCTGAAACACATCAGCGGAAGTGATGGTAGCACAGATTATTTAACCTTTGGCCGCAATCCTAATATTGGCGGAAACAATACAGAATTAAATCTTTTTATAGAAAACCTGATAACGGGAAGCTGGTTTGTGAACTTGTTGGAAGAAAATGGAACAGACCACACTGCAAATTTCAATGAATATGAATTTACATTTTTAAGAAATGGTGCTGCAACTGTTATAAGCAACAACAATACAATTAATGGTTTTTGGACTGCGGAAGTTGATAGTGGCAATTTGGATTTCATTCTAAATTTTGAAACAACCACTAACGGTAGTTTTGGCGAACTGAACGACGATTGGGATGTGTTGGAAGCCACGCAAAGTATTATTCGCCTTTCTGACGTAAGTGGAGGCGGTGGCGGAACAGATAATCTTACTTTCGGCCGGGAGCCAAATGGTGGGGGCGGAGGTGGTCCCGATCCACAAGAACTTCGTGATATTCTGCAATCGGGAACTTGGTATGTTGAAAAGTATTTGGACGATGGTGATGATGAGACTTCAGATTATTCCGGCTATGATTTTACATTCTTTAGCAATCAAAATATTTTTGCCACAAATGGGTCGCAAAATGTGAATGGAATTTGGATTGTAACAGTGACAGGGCAAGAATTAAATTTTGAATTGGATATGGACAGTCCCATAAATGGCGCTAATGATGATGAGTACAAAGCATTGCAATATTCATCAACTTCGGTAACCTTCGTTACAAAAAATAGTGACGGTAATATTGAAGACACTTTAATTTTTAAAAAGAACTAATAAAATCAAAACCCTAATAATTTAAACAATCAAATTAATTTTAATAACTATGAAAACTATGAAAACTATGAAAACAAAAATAGCCAGTATGTTTGTAATCATTATGTACATTGTCACTGTTGCGGCTTGTAACAAAGACGACAATAATAATTCGGAACAAAATACAACGTTGCAACAGACCGAAACCACTGCCCAGTCGGGCTCTTGGAAGGTTACTTACTTCTTTGATACAGATCAAGATGAAACGAACCATTTTACGGGTTATACATTTACTTTCAATGAAAACGGCTCCTTAGTAGCTGTAAATGGAAGTACTACAATTACAGGAACTTGGTCAGTAACTGATAGCAATTCTAGTGACGATGATGGTGGTTCGACTAGTCCAGATTTCAATATTTTCTTTGCTTCTCCCCCAGATTTTGAAGACCTATCAGATGATTGGGATATTATTTCAGTGAGCAATTCAAAAATTGAACTGACTGATGTAAGCGGCGGCAACGGAGGTACAGACTTTTTAACTTTTGAAAAAATCTAAAAATTAATTTTCATCTATTATTTAAGACCATCCCACTTAAGGATGGTTTTTTTATTTAAATAATTAAAATTTAAGGTAGGGTTTTATAAGAGTTGCCTGTCTTATTTATATAAAACATAAAAAGAAACAATCATGAATAAATTAACCAACTTCACCTTTTTAGCTTTCTTATTAATTTTTTTGGTAAGCTCTTGTACAAAAGAAGATTCACAACCTTTTGATGATTCAAACACAGATATAGTAGCAGTAAATTCTGAATTGGGAGATTTATTGCTTCGTACTTCAGATAGCAATAGTTCAACTTCAATAGATTGTATAGACCTTGTTTATCCACTTACATTTTTTATCTACAATTCAGATCAGCAACAAACCGGATCACAGACGGTTGGTAACGATGGAGAACTACTCGCCTTATTGCTTTCCTTAAACCCAGGAACTTATATTGCCTTGCAGTTTCCAGTTTCTGTGATATTACAAGATGGTTCTACCGCACAAGTTAATAGCAATGCCGAATTGGTAACATTAATTTCGGGTTGCTCATCCAATGGAGGAGGTTTTCCTTCAGATTTTGAAACTATACTAACCACTGGCTCTTGGTTTGTTACATATTTTTTCGATGACACCGATGAAACAAGTGATTTTGCGGGTTATGAATTTACATTCACAACGGACAATACCGCACAAGCAATAAATACTTCCAATACGGTTGCTGGCACGTGGAGCCTTACAAATAGTAATACACCTGATCTAAATCTTTTCTTCGGAACCAATACTCCTTTTGATGAGCTTGATGAAGATTGGGATATTATTGAAGCAACCCAAGATATAATTAAATTAAAACACATTAGTGGTGGCGACGGTAGTGTTGACTTTTTAACTTACGAACGCACTCCGAACGGCGGTGGAGGCGGTGGAAACACTTCTGAATTTACTGATAATTTGACAAATAGTGTGTGGTATGTAAACCTATTGGAAGACGATGGGAATAATGAAACTTGTGATTATGTTGCTTATGAATTCAAATTCAACGTAAATGAAACAGTTACTGCAACCAGCACGAACAACGCGGTTAACGGTACTTGGGCAGTTACTACTAGCAGTAGTGGAATAGACCTTGTTCTAAATTTTGAAATAGCCGGAAGTAATGATCCTTTTGAAGATTTAAATGATGATTGGGATGTAACCAGTTTTGATGCCCAAAACGTAAAATTAATTGATGTTAGTGGTGGTAATGGCGGTACAGATTACCTAAATTTTGGAAGAAACCCTTACGAAGATTGTAATGGTGGAGGAAACACTACAGAGCTTACCAATATTTTAAAAGATGGGCAATGGTTCGTGCAGAGCTATATAGATGATGGCAATGACGAAACAAACGATTATAATGGTTATAAACTTACCTTTAACACAGATGGAAGTGTGATTGCAGAAAACAGCAACAATACAATTACGGGAACTTGGAGTGTTGTTAACAGTAGCAACAGTCTTGACGTAATATTAGATTTTGGAAGTGCAATTCCTTTTGACGAATTTAATGATGATTGGGATGTTGTTACTTACACTAGTACAAGAGTTGAACTATTTGATATTAGTGGTGGCAACGGTGGTACTGATTACTTGACCTTTCAAAAATTATAATAGCCTTTTTTATCCCTAAAATTAAGTCACGGTTTTCCGTGACTTTTTGTTTTTTTAAAATATTTAATTTCCATATAATGACTTCCCTGCTTCTTCATATTTATCACCAGCTGTCCATGTTGGTGTTTTTGGTTCGTTGGCAATTAACCTTCCAGCTAGAACATAACTTTGAAAAAATTTCAGCAGATAGTCATAATCCAATGTATCCGCTTCATCTCCCGCTTGATGATAATATTTTGTTACATCGCCATCAAACGATCTAAAGCCTAACGAAAAAGTTGGTGCTGGAATTCCTTTTTCAGCAAAATGAAAATTGTCACTTTGATTAAAAAGACCCATTTCTGGATTTGGGTCATCTATTGCATTTAACCCAAAAGCTGTGGCAGCATCTTTTATGTTTTTTTCGGCTGAGGTTCTTCCCAAACCAATAATAGTTGCTATGGATGTATCATTATAACCACCATTATCACTATTAAAACAATAAACCATTTTATTGAGTGGAAGTAAAGGATTTTCTACATAATATTGGCTTCCTAATAAACCTTTTTCTTCGCCGGTAAAAAAAATGAAAAGTGCCGAACGTTTGGTGGGATATTTCGTCATGTTTTCAGCCATGCTCAAGACTGTGGTCGTTCCAACAGCATTGTCGCGTGCACCATTGTAGATTTCATCGCCAGTTGCATCTTGTTTGCCAATACCTATGTGGTCGTAATGGGCTGAATAGATTATGAATTCATTTTTTAATTGTGGATCCGTTCCTTCAACCATTCCAATTACATTCTGGGAAATGACAGTCTCGATTTCTTCACCTTCCATCATCAATTTTGAATTTAATTTATCTTTAGATTCAAGCTTTTTTGCCTGAATGTTATTTTCATCATAAACCCATAGATAGGCTAGCTCTTTTTTTCCCTCTTTTTTTTCTTTATCCGTTGCAATTTCAATACGGGAAGTATTAAAATTATGATCAATAAATCCCCAAGTGGTTTCATTGGTATCCACAAATTCAATTACAGCAACGGCTCCATGTTCTTTTGCTAGTTGTTCCTTTTGTTCAATTAAACCAAATGCAGCTCGGGCATCAGGAATGTTAGGTCCGCCAGATCTTACAATTACAATTTTTTCAGTTACATCTTTTCCTTTATAATCGTTTTCAAGACCGTAACCTAAATAAATAGCTTCGCCTCTAAACTCCATTTTATTTGGTTTTATAACTACTTTTTTCTTAAACTCTTCACCGTCTATTGCTAATAATAAACGTTTTACAGGACTGATTTTATTCAATTTAATTTCTTGAAAATAACTTTCAGTATTAGAACCTTTTAAGACGTTCTGTGTAACAGGTTTTACTCCATACCCTCTAAGAGAATTGGCAAGATAGGAAGCTGCAATTTTGTTTTCAGGCGTTCCAGTTTCTCTTCCTTTTAAAAGGTCATCAGCCAAAAAATATATGTGACCTTCAATCTTATTTTTTGTGATGGTAGCTTCTACTTTCTCTTTATCAGATTGGGAATAGAGGGTAATAGTGCTTAGCAGTAACGAGATAAATAAAAGGATATATTTCATGATAGATTTAAGAAAGATTAATTGATGTATAAAGATAGTTTTTGAACTGATATTGCAAAATTACTTTTCTATAATTATTGTTTAACTTTTAACACAAAAAGATAAACAAAAGTTAAAGTTCTTTTAGTAGGGGGATCCATGCGATAGATTTGCGACTTATAAAACCTTAATAAACAAAACAATAAAACGATGAAAAATTTCTTTAAAATTTCTTTAATCCTTTTCATTACTTTGGGTATAGTCTCTTGTAGTGATGACGACGATTCAAACACAGATCCGCAAACGAACACGATTGCAGATTTTGTAGTTTCCAATGATGATTACTCTTCCTTAAAAGCAGCCTTAGATAAAGCTGGTCTTACAGCAACGCTTGCAGGCCAAGGAGAGTTTACTGTTTTTGCTCCAAATAATGCTGCCTTTGCAACTTTTTTAAGTGCGAATGGCTTTGCCAGTTTAGATGAAGTTCCAACAGCTTTGCTAACCAATGTGCTATTAAACCATGTTGTGAGTGGTAAAGTAATGGCAGCAGATTTGAGTACTGGATATATTAACTCTTTGGCAACCGAAGCTTCTTCAGGTGCTAACTTGAGTATGTATGTAAACACTTCCTCTGGTGTAAAATTAAATGGAATCTCCACTGTAACTGCAGCAGACATTGATGCAGATAATGGAGTGATTCATGCAGTAAACACTGTAATTGCATTACCATCAGTGGTTACATTCGCAACTGCTGATCCAACTTTTTCTACATTGGTGGCTGCTTTAACACGTGGAGATCAACCTGACTTTGTAGGTGTCTTATCTACTCCTGCGGGAACTGCTCCAGCACCTTTTACAGTTTTTGCTCCAACAAATGGTGCTTTTGTAGCACTCTTGGCTGAATTGGGAGCAAGTAGTTTAAACGATATTGATGGTCCTACACTAACTGCCGCTTTAAATACACACGTTATTGCGGGTGCAAATGTACGTGCAGCAGATTTGGTAGACGGAACGGTAACAACACTTGGTGCAGACTTAGTGGTTGACGCCTCAAATGCTACACTTACTGATGTAAACGAAAGAGTAAGTAATATTATAGTTGTGGATGTTCAAGCCGTAAATGGAGTTGTTCATGCTATCGATAAAGTGCTTCTTCCCCAATTATAAAAAGGGTGCTTTATCAGAAAAATGCTGTTTTCTTTTATAGAAAGCAGCATTTTTAATTATAAGAAATTTTAATCTAGGTGATATATCTCCATTATCCCTTTCAGCACTTTGTCAAAATCAATTTTTAAGTCAATCAACTTTCCGGTTTCCATATCCATTACCCAGCCGTGTACTGTTAGGTTTCGGTTTCGATAAGCTATTTGTACATCTGCGGTTTTAATAACGTTAACGCACTGTTCCTGTACGTTAAGTTCTACAAGCCGACGGTATTTTTCTTCTTCGGTTTTTAATTGGTTGAGTTCTTGATTGTGCAACCTATAAACATCGCGAATGTTTCGTAACCAAGGATTTAAAATTCCCAAATCCTGACTTTGCATTGCTGCTTTTACGCCGCCGCAACCGTAATGGCCACAAACAATTATATGGCTTACTTTTAAATGGCTTACCGCATAATTGACTACGCTCATCGCGCTGAGGTCTAAATTGGAAACCATGTTTGCTATATTTCGCATCACGAAAGCTTCTCCTGGTTTAGCACCCATAATTTCTTCGGCAGTAACGCGGCTGTCACTGCACCCAATGTAAAGCACGTCGGGATTTTGGCCTTCGGAAAGATTTTTGAAATAATCAGGATCTGTGCCTAATTTTTCGTTTACCCAGGCTTCATTGTTTTTGAAAATTTGATCGATATTCATGGTTTTTTCTGAAGTTTTTTTCAGAATTTAAAGATAAGTAAAAGCCTTTGCGCCTACACTGTGAAAATTGAAAATTTAAGTTATATTCTTCCTCAGGCAAGCTGGTTAGATTACTTGTCTTGTGTTTTCAATTCCTTCTAAGATCCGTAATCTGCCAGGACCATTTTTTAGGGCAAGTTCATACTGTTTTACAGCATCTTCTTTTCTTTTTTGTGAAAGTAACCAATCTGCATAAAGTTCATGCGTAGGTTTTTGAATGGAAGGAGGGCCATAACTATAGCTTATGCTGTTTTCAATATCGATGGATTTTATAAAATGTTCCTCTGCCAGTTTTACATTATTATTTAGTACAGCACGAAGCGCCATTAATTGGTTTTGCCTGATTTCAGATTCTTTTAAATCCATTTCCGTAGCTTCATCTCGTGTAACTGCAGAACAAAGTTTGGAACTACCTTCCTTTACAACAAAAGATTCCCTTTTTTGGTCTTGGTCAATAATGCTAAGGACACTATCTAATTTTGAAATATTCCCTTCTTTAAAAGCTTTCATCCCTTCCAAGAAATGATATTGGGAACGAATGGAAATATTTAAATCGGTCACGTTTACGGGGATATCTGCTATTGCATCGTCCCATTTATCGGTCTCGGTAAGATAACTTCCTTTTAAAAATACCAAATGTACCCTTGCCTTTTTGGATGGTTTTTCGGTAGCATATTTTTTCATGTCAAGAACCATTTTTTTTGCTTCTTCCTGATTTCCTTTTTGAAGATAGCCATATTCCAACCAATGAAAAGCGTGATATCCACGCGCATCGTTGTCCAATCCTTTATACTCCATTCTATTAATACTTGCTTGGTATGAATCAATATTTGAAGAAATTACATCATCCCACATGCCCATTGCTACATAGATGTGTGAAGGCATATGTAATGCGTGGCTGGCATCTGGCGCTACTTTTGAATAGGCATTGGCGGCACCCAAAGCAAGCGATGCATGGTTTGGATCGTCATAAGAATGTATTAAATAATGCAATGCACCCGGATGGTTTGGATTTTCTTTTAGAATTCCTTGAGCAATTTTTGCGCCTTTCCCGTAAAGAATATCGTCCCTTCCTTCAGGCACAGAACCTAGTAATGACAATGCATAAAACGCTGCTACTTCTTGATTGGCAGGATATTTTTTATATAAACTTTCCATAAACTCGGAGTAGGCAATATCTCGCTCCTTCTTCTCTATTTTTGGTTGGTAAAGTATATGGACTGCTTCAATTAAATCATTTTCAAGTTCCGTTGTTTCTTGCTTAGAGTTAATTTTATCAAGCTGCTCCAAAACAATAACTGCATCTTCATAATCCTGTTCCTGCCATAAACTGTGATTATAGGTCATGGCTTCACCCCAATATGCCATGGCCATTTCTGGGTCTTCGGTTTTTGCCTTTTGAAATGCTTCACGAGCATCTTCATATTCAAAGGAATGCAGAAGCAATAATCCTTTTTCAAAGTGGGGTTGGGCACTTTCCTTTCCTGTGATTGTAATATTTACTACACCCAGATAATTTTTTTTCGTTTCTGGTTGTTTACAGGAAATTATAAAAAGCAATATAAAAAAGGATGTTATGAATCTCATAATTAATAATTTAGATAGGTGCTTAAAGGTAACAATTTCAATTCAATTTTAATTTTAACCTTTTCTTATTTGGCTATTAGCCACTTAAGTTATTTGATTGTGGTTTATTTTTTTACTGCTTTTTTTCCAATTCCACATCCAACGAATATAAAAGTTGTGAGGCCATTTCTTTTAAAAGAGCAACACGCTTTTTGCTGTAATTGGCAAGAATACTTCGGTATTTTATTCGATTTAGGAGTTTTAATTGGTTTTCCGGTTTTGCCAATAGGTTTTCAGCTGTAGTTTTTACCATATCATTTTCGAAAGGTTGAAGACCAAGTTCTGAAACTAAAATTAATAACTCATCTGAATAGGCAGCAGACGAGAAAGCAGTTAGGTTCATAATATCTGGAATCATCAAATTGTCAATAAGGTTGGTGTTATTGTTTTGAATATTATCAGAAGCACGCTCGGTGATTTGATAAAATGCCACGATTTCCTTTTTAAGGTTTGGGTTGCGAAAAATATTGATCTGCCCGGTATTGTTGAGTTCTTGAAAGGTTGTATTATTTATCCGAAGTGTGTATCTAATAGTTAAATCGTTGATTTTAGAATTGATACTGTCCAGGTTTTTGAAACCCCCGTTGGATTTAATGTGTTGTAAAATATCATCAACGTCTCTAATAATAATAGATTCAATTTTTAAGTTGAGGTTAAATGTTATTATTTGTGAAGCAACATCTTCACGCAGGTTTTTTAAATAGGCAATTTCTTTGGTGTTTTGTTTGCGTTGGTCATTCCAATTATTGATGCTCAAAGCAATCAAAATCCCAATCACTACGAGGATTATTTCGCCTATGGCGTATTTGAAATATTTGGTTGTTTTGCCTTCGTTGAGAAGGTTTTGTCTAATATGTCTAAAAAACTTTATCATATAGTTTTCTTTTTTAGAAATTTAATAGCGAAAAATATAAGCGTTAATACACCTAAAACTATTGCTGTTCCAATCATTTCATTTGCCGAAAGACTTGATAAAAAGTAAAGGATTGTTGCAATAGCTATGATAGGGACAGTCCAACCCCCTGGAATTTTAAATCCTCCAGTATATTTTTCCTCAGAATTACGCAACTTAATTACAGATAACGCTACACCTAAATAAAGCATTAACATTGCGCTACTGGCTATAACAGCCAATTGTTCAAAACTGCCAGTAACAGCCAAAATAAAACCGATGGTTGCATATATAATAATGGCGATGTGCGGAGTAGCAAATGATTTGTGAATTTTTGAAAAAGCATTTATTGGGATTACCTTATCTCTGGCAAGCGCATAAACTATTCTTGGACTATTCAGAATAGTACCGCTCATATAGCCAAACATGGAAATAACTGCGCCAACAATTAAAAGCATATATCCAAAAGGACCAAAAACAACTCTGGCAGTTTCAGCAAGTGGAGCCGCCTTAAAACTTGGTAAAGCATCGCCTAAAACACCTTGAGAAACTGTTTGAATTAGTATATAAACAACCACAACGGTAACAATACTTATTAAAATAGCTCTAGGAATATTGCGTTTTGGGTTAATAACTTCACCGCCTACAATGATGCCAGTTTCACAACCTTGAAAGGCAAAAAATAAAATAAGTGAGGTTTCACCTAATGTTTTAACACTTGGAAAATGGTCAAAATATAAATTGCTCATCGAGACATCCTTAAAACCAATAAAGACTAATAAAAGCAATGGTATAAGTTTAACTATGGTATTGAACTTCACTAAACCCATACCTTGTTTTAAGCCAATTACATTGATATAAACCAAACCGGAAAAAAGAATAAATAAAAATAAAAATCGAGGCCATCCATTTTCAAATATGGGATATGCTGAAGCAACAACATTTACTAAAGCATTAGAAACAGCCGCATCTGCAAACAAATTACTGCCAACAGCAAAAATACCAGCAACAAAGCCAGCATAATCACCAAAAGCAGTTTCAATATAGGTGTAGGGGCCGCCGGTATTGGTTACTTTACTGCCAGCCTCTGCAAAACAAAGCATAACCATAGCCATTAACAATCCGCAAAATAAATATGCAATGATGCTGGATGCACCCATATAACTGGCAACAATTGCAGGTAACACGAAAATACCTGAGCCAATAATAATATTAATGATATTAGCTGATAAACCTAGCGCACCAACTCTTCTTTTTAATCCTTCATCTTTTTGTATCATTGGTTGTTAGTTAGTTGATTTCACACCCACCTTATTTGAATTCTCCTATATTCACATCTATAATAAATTTTATCAATCCAGTGAAATAAGTTTGCGGGTCATCATATTGTGAAACGTGTCCTGCACTACAGGTGAGGCTTCTACCGCGTTGCACTTGGGTGCTCATCCATTCCATATATTTTGGATCCATAGTGTCGTATTTTCCACCAATCATTAAGGTTGGAACAGTCAATTCCTTCAATCTATCGGAAACATCCCAGCCTTTTAATGTAGCATTTCCAGTTACACCAAATTCGCTATGGCCCTGCATATAGATATAAATATTTGGGTTAAGGTGCGAAAAGCCGCGATTGATGAACTCTGGCCATTCATCCAAAGGTTTGCGAAGGATGTGTTCTGTGTAATAATTATTCATCACCAACTCGGTATATCGGGGATTTGAGAAATCTTCCTTCGCCTCCAATTCCTTAATTTCTTTATAAATTTCTGGAGGAAGTTGGGCTCCCAATACTTCAGCATATTTTTCGTATTCCGGAATGCTCGCCATCATATTTGAAATAATTAACCCTTTTAAATTGTCCTGATATTTCAGGGCATATTCCATGGCTAAAATTCCACCCCACGATTGACCGAGCAAGTAAAAGTTGTCTTTGTCGAGGTTTAATGCTTTGCGAACCTGCTCCACTTCTTCCACAAAATGTTCTGTGGTCCAAAGGGTGGAGTCGTTGGGTTTGTCGCTGTAATAACTGTCTAGCTGATCGTAATAGATGTATTCAATCTCTTCATTTGGAAGGTAGCCATCAAAATTCTCAAAAAATTCATGAGTACCGCCGGGACCACCGTGAAGTAACAAAACCTTCATTTTTGGGTTGTTGCCTACGCGTTTTGTCCACACGTTGAAAGTACCTTTTGCTGTTGTGATTGGAATCATTTTAATACCGCCCGTATTTTGGTCTTCGCTATTTGAATAGTCGAAATATGTCGATTTACAATCTGTTTCCGTTGTTACGAATTGTTGTTTTTCGGCGCAGCTTAAAAGAAGGCTTGCCGAAATAATTAGAAAGAAAATTGTGTTTTTCATTATTATTTGGTTTTAGTTGAATTTTCACCACAGAGGACAGAGTGTACAGAGATTTCTTGTGTTCTCTGTGCCTCTGTGGTATTATATGAATCTTTTATTCATTCGCTTTTAAAACCCGAAGCAGATTTCCACCGAGGATTTTATCGATATCCTTTTCGCTATAGCCTTTTTCAACCAAAGCTTTTGTAATTAAAGGATAATTGGTAACGTCATCCAATTGTTTTGGCGGCAGAAAAATTCCATCAAAATCGGAGCCTATGCCCACATAATCCACACCCACTAAATTGATGACGTATTCTATATGCTGAATTACCAGTTCAAAAGGTGCGCGAAGCTGTTGGGATTCATCTGCATATTTTATGTAGATACTTTCTTGTGCGAAAAACGGATTCACCCCAGCTTGCATTAGTGAATCTATTTCAGATTTGTGTTTATCGAGGAAAGCACTTTCCCGTTTATCAACAGTCGGGTCTATAAACCCTGAATTAAAGTTTATTTGAATTACCCCATCATTTTTGGCAATGGCTTTTATTTGATCGTCCTTTAAATTCCGCTTGTGCGGACAAAGGGCATAAACTGAACTATGCGAAGCGATAACAGGTTTTGTAGTCGTAGCAATTACATCGTAAAACGTTTGCTCACCAACGTGCGAAATATCTACCAGCATCCCTAAACTGTTCATTTTTTGGACTACTTCTTTCCCAAAAGCGGTAAGCCCTTTTTTTCCTTCGGAATTTTTTGCGCCATCGGGATTGGTTTCATCGGAAGCACTTGTTGCCCAAGGAGTGGAGTTGTTCCAAGTTAAAGTAATGTAGCGAACGCCGCGATTGTAAAGTGCTTTAAGTTTGCCCAAATCGTTCTCAAATTGATGGCCGCCTTCCACGCCAACTAACGCAGCGATTTTACGATTTTTTACTGCTTTTAAAAGCTCTATGGAATTGGCGACTTTCACGATTTTATCAGAATTCCGTTTTATTACAGCATCCAAACTATCTATTTGGCGGTTGGCGAAGGCATACGGATCTATCTGTTCGCCATCGCTCCAAACAGAGAAGAATTGAACATCTACGCCACCTTCTTTCATCCTGTTGAGGTCGCTGTGAGTTTTGCCTTTTAAGTCGGTATCGAAAATAAAATTCTTTTCCATTGTTTGGGTAAGAAAATCGTTGTGGGTGTCCACTAATATGGCTTTATTGTGAATTTTTTGATAATCTTGGGAGAAAATTGCCAAAGAATAAAGTGAAATAATACCTGTCAGGAGAAGTGTTTTCATATTATCGGTTTTCATAAAGTTGTTGGTTGTTAAGATATTAAATGTTTATCAATCTTTTATTTGCAATGCAATCAAAACCCCAATGACCACAAGGATGATTTCGCCGATGGCGTATTTTAGGTATTTTGTGGTTTTGCCTTCATTGAGAAGGTTTTTGCGGGTGTTTCTAAAGAGTTTAATCATTACTTCGTATATAAATGTTTATTAAAGGGAGAAGTGTTTTAATATTTTTCAATCCATCAGTAAGCATTATAACTGTACTTTCTTCATTACCAATATTAACTTTAAGTGATGTTTTAAAATAATCATCATTTTTAAGTTTAACATAGTCTAATGGAATTCCATATGCTTCATACTGCCAATCGGAAAAATGACTGCGGACATAGGGAAGGAATGTGTTTACAAACTCAAATAAATCATCATTTGTGTCTGTTTCAATAAGATTTATTGAAATCTCATAATATTCAATAAGCTTGTTTCGCAAGTTTAAGTCTTCAATTCTTTCTAAACCTATATGTTTTAATAAGCTGTATCCATTTGGGATTAATTTAATTTTTCTGGCAATCATTATTCTTCCCAAGTCTTTATTAATAGTGCTATCCAATGGCCTATCATTATTGAGTAATTGTATCACTCGGTTTTGAATTTCTATATCTTCAAGCTTTAATTTAAGGGTATTGGATATGGCAAGACTATCACCTATTAAATTATTCCTTACTTCTGAAAGTGCTTTTAGTATTTGTTTTTCTTGTTTTCTATTTTCATTCCAATTATTGATGCTCAAAGCAATCAAAATCCCTATAACCACGAGGATTATTTCGCCTATTACGTATTTTAAATACTTGCCTGTTTTTCCTGTTTTCATGAGATTTCTTCGGATATTTCTAAAATTTTTGATCATATTATTCAGGCTTGGTTGCTTTAATTATTTCATCTATCAATTTGTCGGTTTCTTCAAGCCTCACAACAACTTCTTTGTGTAACCATAATGAATTGTCCAATAAATTTTCAAATGCTACGTCTTGGAATAATGGATAATAATTGGGTTTTACTTTAGATTTTCCTCCCCAACGAGGGTTTGCATTTGAATCCATTTCTTTAAATGAAATGTATGGGAGTAAATATGGTAAGAAGAGTTCGTTAACCCACGAATCAAGTTTTTCAAATCTAATTTTACGAATTTTTTCCAAAGAGTTCCATTGATAAAGTAGCGTACTTATGGTGTCGTCCTTAAGAAGATTTGGTCGTCCATTTTGAACAACATTATTAACTGCATTATTGGCAAAAGCTATTTCGTTTGCTGGGAACGATTGAAAGAGTAGGCTATCTAGATTATGCTTTAAAAGTTCTTCTTCAGTGATACCTATTAAATTCATTAATGCTATGCTGGAATTTATAGCTTGCTCTTCAGCTATTCTATTGTTCTCAATTACTTTTTTATTCTCTTTAAATTCTACGTGCAGTTTTGTAATCAACGCTTTTCTTTCTAAGGAATCTAATCTGTTTTGATTCCAATTATTAATTGAAAGCGCAATCAAAATACCAATAACCACGAGGATTATTTCGCCAATGGCGTATTTTAGGTAGCGCGAAGTTTTACCTTCTGCGATTAGGTTTTTGCGGATGTTTCGGAAGAGTTTTGTCATTAATTAGTTCTTTTCATTGAGCACATTTTTATGCTTCTATATTACTATCCAATAATCTTTATTCTTCCCTCGGCAAAAGTTCATCCAACTGTGCAATTTGATACACAAGTGCTGCAATAACAGTGGCATTAACCATCATATCACGCTCCGGAACATATTCTAAAACATCTAAATTGGTGTGGTGCGTTACGCTGCTATAGTTTAACGGATCTTGAATAATTTGAAATCCTGGAATTTTGAAATAATCGAAAACATCATGATCTGTAAAGTTTGTGTTTTCAATGGTTAGATTGTTCACATCTAAATGCTCATAAGGTTTCAACATTTCAGCGAAAATCGGTCTTACAGCTTCGTTGCCTTGCAAGTATATTCCTCGCATTTGCCCAGCACCATTATCCATATTTATGTATGCCGAAATTTTTTCGACTTCTTTTTTGCGAGTCGTTTCCTTTATTTTTCCAAAATGATTTTCTGCATACGCTTTTGAACCTACTAGTCCTTGCTCTTCACCGCCCCAAAGTGCAATTCTAATCGTTCTTTTTGGTTTTAAGCCCGAAGCTTTTATAATGCGCATCACTTCCATCATTACTGCTGAACCTGCGCCATTATCTGTTGCGCCAGATGCTGAATGCCAAGAATCAAAATGGGCACCGATCATCACCACTTCGTCTTTTAATTTAGGGTCAGAACCTGTTATTTCTGCAATAATATTTACATTGTTTTCAGGTGTTAAATACAATTCAGAATCTAAATGGAATCTAATTTTTGGATTGATTTTTTTATTTATTAATCGACTTAACTTTCCGAAATTCTCTGGAGAAATGGCGAAATAGGGGATTGGTTTATCATCATTTTTTTTATAATTATAAGTGCCACCAGGGTGGATAATACCCGGGAAAAAAGGTGTTGTTCCTAAAGTACTTATTGCACCTTCTTCTTTTAAAAATTCAAAAAATGCATCCTCTTTTTGTGCAAATTTTTCAAAAAGAAAATCAAAGTCTTTGACTAAATCTAGATTTCCTGCAGATGACCCTAAAGGTTTCTCTACCACAGGTGTTATAGATTTTTCAGCTTCTTCAATTTGGTCTTTCGTAAATTGTTTTGAAAGTGGATCAAACAACATGTTTTGTTTTGGAGCAGCTCCCATCAAAATTGTTTTCCCTCTTAATTTTCCGCTCCATTGTTTTTTTACTTTTTCCATATCATCATGGCTTTCAATCCAAATCAAATCGCCTGTTTGTAAGCCATTTGAGCTTTCCGTCCATGCATACGGATAGGCTTGAATTTTCATATAAGCAGGTGCAATCATTTCTACATTAAATGATTTTACTTCCCAACCCATACAATCGTCGCAATAGTTTTCAAAATACACTTTGTCAACACCCCAATTTTCCATGGTTTTCTTTGCCCATTCGGCTGCGGTAAAATATTGATCGGTTCCCGTTAATCGCGGGCCATAAACATCTGATAGGTCCCCAATTAAATTCATGACTTCCGATTTTTGAAAACCTTCGGTGTTAATTTTTGAAAGGGCTTGTGGAAGTGTTTGGCTGTTTGCGGTGAATCCTAAAAAAAGGAATGCTGTAATAAGAATTTTAGATATTGTTTTCATAATTTGATTTTAGCTTTGAATTTAATTTCCTTTCCTTTTGTAATTTTAGAATACAAGTGTTTACCTTTTTTGTTTACTATTAAAATGGTTGATAGTTTTTGAAAATATTTAAAGGTTTTCTCAAGCTTCTTGCGAACAAATTTTTCCGCTTCAGAGTTTTCCATAAATACCATCATCGGCATACTTTGCCGCCGTCAATAGCAATTTTGAATATTCTTTTGCTTTGGCAGTATCTCCTTTTTGTTCATACACAATTCGCAACGCGTTATACACATAAGCACTTTTTGGAAATCTTTTTAAAAGTTCCTGATAGGTGTCAACGGCATCATCATATTTTTCGGCTTTTATCTGTGCCGCTGCTATACTCATAGCTACTGGTCTTGCATACAAAGGAGGTTCACCATAACCGAGGTCTAGTTCGTTTTTATGTGCTTTTTTAAGGAGTGTCATTGCCTGCTCATAATTTCCCTGATGGCTCGCGATGCAGCCTTGCAATTCCAAACTTGCCGTATTTACTGTGTTTTGATAGTCTTCATTGAGTGTGCTCTCCTTATCCATTTGTTTGGCATTTCGCCATAACAATGCATCTAAACTATTGGAAGCATTTATTGCTGCTGACACATCTTTTTTATTAAGTGCAGCCATACCTTTTGTAAATAAGGTCAGTGCTTTTTTGAATTCCATGTTTTCATTACTGAATACAGAATCTTTATCTACTATCTGTTCAAACTCTACCGTTGCTTGTTCCCAATTACCAAACGCCATTTCCATCTTTCCGGGAGCCAATAAACCTTGACGGAAAAACCTGCCATCGTAGATATCTTTTCGGTTTTTGGAAATGGGCATTTTTTTGAGTCGTTCTGCGTAGTATAAAGCTTCTTTGTGCCTGCCGTCGTGCACACAATTATTGATGAGGTAATTTATATTGTGTATGTAATTCCAGTTATCGACTTCCTCTATACCTTCATTTTTCATATAGGTAGAATCTACTTTTACTGCCGCTACAAAGGCATCGTGGGCTTTTTTGTAATTGCCTACCCGATTGTAAATGTGGCCGGGCATGTGCACGATGTGGCCAGAATCGGGTGCAAGGGCCGTGAGTGCATCGGCACTGGCGAGTGCTTCTTCGGGGCAGCAATTTTCTTTTAAATGAATCCAATAATGATGAAAGGCGTGGCTATTGGGGGCAGCACGTTGTACATCTTTTAATAGAAACTCACTGTACATTTGACCTTCCATCGGTTTCATATCCGTATCAAAACCATTCATTTTATTGAGGGCTAGAAAAAGTTTCGCTTCTACATCATCCGGAAATTTATGGATAATAAGTTCCCATCTTTTAGAGATTTCGGGATAGGCTTCATATTTCAATGAATCTTTCAATAGCGCAATCTCGCCATATAGTCTTTCGTGTTCATTGGCTTTTGGCAGCAATTTTTTTATTTGCTTTACGGCATCTTCCATATTGGATGTAAAAATGCTGTCTTTGTTGGGTGTAGGCATTTGCAATAATCCCCAATAGGGCATTATCGCAGTAGAATCATTGCGAATGGCTTCTTTAAATGCGCGATAGGCTTCAAAATCCCAAAAATCGTGCAGTAGCGATATGCCTTGATTGAAATAAGCCTGTGTTTTTTCAGATGTGGTTTCAATCTTTAATGTTGAATTACCTATGCCGTTCATAAGCTTTGGCGGTGGAAGATTGTGCACATAAATTATTTCTTTCCGAGACATCATCATGTGAGCCAAGTGATTATGGTTTCCCTCTGAAGAATCGTCAGGTTTATGATGTTCGTGCTGGGCAAAAATTGACAATGGCAATAGGGCTACTGTAATCAGAAAAAGATATTTCATGCTATATTTAGTTTTAGTTAGTTAATTATTCCCCATATACAATTCAAATTTTAAGATTTGAATGATTTTGCTTTATTGGTTTAAAATTTATATTCATAAAAAAATAGTTGCTGAAACTAGTTTAGGAAAAAATCTTTTGACGAATGTTTCGGAAGAGTTTTATCATATTTTACTTTTGCTATATTAAAGTAATAAAAAAGTCAGCTTAAATAGTAAGCTGACTTTTTTGAAGCGTTTTTATTCGTTTTCCGCTTTGGCCAATTTTTTGGTATCTGCATACTGCTGAAATTTCACAATCTTACCTTCCTCCAAAGACCAGAAATGCGCAACTTGAGCATTATAAGCTTTTCCTGTTTCTTTATTTTTAGCATCATACCTTAAAGTTGCTAACACTTTATTATCACTCATATCGTGAAGGGTAATATCTGTTAAACTGAAATATTCATGATTAGCTCCAAGACGTGCAAAAACTCCATTTAAAATAGCTTCTGGGCCTATATACGGATTGCCGTCTGCCAAAGAATTACTTTCGGCTTCATTCCATTCAATTTTGGGGTTCATTGCTCCAAGAACTGTTGGCATATCGCCTGTTGCGAATGCTTTATATAAATTGTCAATGACTTGGATGTTTTGATTTGTGCTCATAATTTTTGATTTTAGTTTATTAATTTGTTTTATGTACTTCTAATTCTATTTCAATCATAAATTCTGGGATTGCCAATTCTTTTACGCCAAGCCACGAACCTGTTGGAAAGTGGTTTTTGTAGATTTCAGATCTGTAGGCAGCAAACTCTAAAAACTTTGGCATATCTGTAGTAAATACATCTTCCTTAACCACATCATCAAAAGTGCAACCGTAGTGTTTTAGAATTTTGTCCAAATCTGAATAGCAATTTTTCATTTGTTGCTCAAAATCCCCCACGGCTGTTGGATTGCCTTCATCGTCCATACTCACGGCACCAGAGATTTTTATACTATTTCCAATCTTTACCGCATGTGAATAACCATAGGCTTTTTCAACTTCGGGACGTAGTAGGAAATAGTCTGGGGTTTCATCGACAACAGTAACTTCAATAGGTTCTGATTTTTCTACAGTTTTTTCTGTTTTGGTTTTTTCGTCGCAACTTGATAGTGACATTACTGCTAGCAAAGCAATTGCTAATGTTGTAATTTTTGTTGTTTTACTCATAGAGTTTTTATTGCTTTTTCTGTATTCGTGATTTTTCTTTGAAGAGTTCATTTTTGATTGTTTAATAGTTATATTCTTTATTTTTAAATACCATATTTAATCTGCTTGTTATATTCTTCAGCATCAAAAGTGCCTTTAGATTCTTTTATTAAACCGTTGTGATCAAACTCCCAAAGTTCAAAACCGCTGATATTTACTTTCTTTCCAGTGCCGTTCGGACCTGTGTTAGTTCCTGTCAACGTCCAATGAAATTCAATACCTTTTGATGTTTTTAATAATTTGTCAAAAGCAACAATCATATCGTCAGGAAAGGCATCCATAAAAGCTTTGGCAGATTGGGCAATGGCTGCCCTGCCAACAGCGGGAGTGCCGTTATTAATATTTAATGAACCATCTTCAGCATAAAACAAAGCCACTTTTTTTGGATTTTGGCTACACCAAGCTTCGGCGTAGTCTTTGGCAAATTCATTGATATCAAACATAGTATCGTTATTTATTTTTGAAGAAATTATTCCTGTAATTGCAGATTCGGCACTTCCATGCGGATCTTCATTTTGTGCCTGCACAGCAACTATGCATATAAAAATGAAGGGCAGTAGTAATGTTATTTTTGATTTCATAGTATTTGATATTTATTAGCTATGAGTTTTATCCTTAGTCTTACGTCTTAAAGCGAACCGGTCTTATATCTTATGTCTTTTTTTAATAAATAATATTGTCCAGAATCCTACCCAGATTACTTTCAGCCATCGGTATCTTCCGGTCTGCGGCAAATATTTTCTGAATTTCATTTTTAAGTTCACAGATTTCCAGTTCTGAATAATGATGCCTTTCCAAAGCATCCTGAATTTTTTCAAGACTTTCATCTTCATCGTCATTTTGAAATTCCCCGTACATTTTATCGAAAATTTCTGTGGAAGTTTTTGTCTTTATAAATGAGATTTCCTCTTCAGCTTCTACTTTATCGGCCTTTGCGCAAAGAATTAGTATATAGGTTTTCAATTCTTCCTTACTCCATTTTGTTTCGTCTGTTTTCATAACTATGTTATTTAGATGAATACTTTAAAATGAAAAATGTACGGCACGGCAATGCCATACCGTACATTCTCTTTTAAAAGTTTACTTTTGTGGAGCTGCTTTTACATCACCACTAATACCGCTCAAATCTGGCCGGAAAACCCAAATTTCGGTTTCGCCACCATTGGTTAAGTCCATCCAGTCTTTTAAAAACTGGGCCCAACTTCCGGCACCGTTCATCTCGTCATATTTTTTTGCTATGCTATTGTCTTGGCCCAACCAAGCAGATTTATCAAAAAATGAAATGACTGCTAGGTCTCTTCCTTCTTTGGTGCTTGCAAATTCGTTAGTATAGATACCCCAAATTTCATTGGGAGATTTTGCGGCGTACACTTTATTGACTTTTTCAACGAGTTTCATGGCATCTTCAAATTTGCCTCTTTTTATGTCCCAATAATCTACTGACATTTTGTTTATTGTAAAGTCCTTTGGAAACCTAGAGATTTCACTTCGTGCACGCCAATAGCTTTCTGTACCACTATTTGCAGTGGTGTAAGGAGCAATATTTTTATCCCAATCAGCATCATGACCTTCCTTTTGGGCAGGTCCGTCGTCTAATGAACTCCAAGGAAATGGTCCCATACTCCAGTGATAGCTTCCGGTATTTGGACCATTCATTATCCAATAGACTCGTACTCCGTAGGGTCCTTCGCCGTGGTACTTTTTGTTGTGCTCCATTAACCCTTTTTCAAATTGGCTTATTTGTCCAGGGTTTGGAATTAAGTTCGCTGTTTCGAATACACCGTATTCGGTACTGTTTTGCGATATTGCCAAAAATGGCAGTAAAAGCATAATAAAAATTAATTTTTTCATAATGTTTAATTTGTGTCTCCGTATTTAAGGGAAACGGGTTAGTGTTAAATCGTTTTGCTTGATTAAACGGGGAGTTATTAAGAGATTTTTAATCCAATAATTTCGCGTTGTAATAAGCTGTTTCGGAAGTGATTTTTCCCTCTTCATTAAAATCTTGTATATAATGAATGGGGAAGACAATTGCTTTTTTGTCAGCTTTGCGAATAAAATTTATATTCCACCAAGACATAACCACGCGGGCATCGCCCATTTCGTAGTGTAAATAGTCTGGATAACCTACCATATCTATACTGGCAACGTCATATTTTTCTAAAATCTGTTTGTCAATGGCTTTTTGTTCTGTTAATGAAATACCTTGGTTATCAGCTGAGCTTGAATCTGTGAACCGTGCATCTTTATCATAAAAACTATACGCTTTTTCCCAATCATTGTTCTCAATGGCATACATCATTTTGCGAACGGAATTTATGTTTTCGTGGTGGTTGTAGATAGTGCCGTTTTTCCTATCGGAATAACTTTGGCGAATTTCTGAACCAACATCGTCGTTGCTATAAGTTATAATGGTTTGTATTTTATTATTTTTATTCACTACAAACAATCGGTGCATAGGTTGATTAATCTTTACCCCAGTTTTTTTGTGGACACCTTTCATATCTTCCCAGGTTTGTACCCACACCATATCTTTAAAATTATCGTCTTTATATTCTAAAGCATCGGGATAGGCGCCTTTTGAACGACTTATGGAAAAATAATCAAGGTTGTCGTGCCAGCTTTTGGCCGAATTAGAGAATGCAGCTTTGTCCTGCCCTTTGTCATTTGGGTTGATGCTCGTGCCGTTATAAGCCATAAAATCATCAGCCAGATAACTGGCTACCTTGTCAGTATCTCCACTAACAAAGGCTTGGGTCATGGCCTCCACGGCGGTAATGGCGGGATGATCACTGTAAATAGTTCCGTTCTTTTTTTGTGCTGTGGCAATGAATGCTATTAGCATCATTACCGATAGAATTGTTGTTTTCATTTTTATATATTTATTTGGTTAATATTCCTTTTGATTTTTACTTTGAATAATTGTTTAAAGTTTCTTGTACGGGTCTAAATTGCATCCCCAATTCTTTTTGCGCCAATCCATTTTTATAAACAATAAATGGGTTGTTTTTTGGTGATTCGTGGTTCAGCATTAAGCTCAAGTCTGAAACCGGATAGCTTTGACTGCTCAACAAATAATTTTTACCGTGCAATCCTGAAGTGGTTGCAGCTTTAAAAATTCCTTCGGCTACATCTTGTACGTCTACAATGGCAAAATTTACATTGATATCATAAAGCATTTGTACAAAAGGGTTTGGGGCGATTTTATTTTTGAATAGGAACTGAAGTCCCGTAGATGTTGAATCTTCTCGAGTAGAAAGTGCTTTCCCCATTACCCCAACTGGTGAAACGGAAGTGATTTCAAAAGAAAGGTTTGGGTTTTCTTTTATGAATTTTTCTACCGTTTGGTTCGCAATAAATTTTGCTTGAGCATACGGATGACTTTCTGCACTGGTAAATTTTAGATCGTTTTCATCGAAAAAATCAGTGTTTTTTTTGGTGCCCGCAGGCATCGGAAAGTTTGTATTATAAGCCGCGACCGAAGCGATTATAACAACCTTTTCAATTAAAGGGGTTTCGCTTGCCGCCGTTAAAAAGTTCTCCGTTCCTTTAATCGTGGGATCGAAAAGTTCTGTTTGCGGATCTTTCACATCAAGCTGAAATGGGGTTCCTCCGTGAATTACAATTTCACAATCACTTATAAAGTCTTTTAAAACCTCTAAATCTTCCACCTTTAATGCGCTGATGTTTAGATTGTCTGAATTCTCGAGATTGAAAAGATGCTTGTATTTTTCACTTTTTTTAATATCAGTAACCGATACTTTCACATTGTATCCTTCTTCTAAAAACTTCTTTGTTATATAGCTTCCTATAAAGCCTGAACCACCTATAATGCCTACTGTTTTCATATTTTTTCTTTTAAGATAAGACCTAACGGGTTGATTACATCCTCACTTGCAATGCCCGTTAGGCCTTGGTAATTACTGTTCTCCCTCTCCGTCAGGGACTGTGCTTCCGTCCATTTCACTTTTTTGTACTTCGTGCATAGATTGAATATCCAGCATTATTTTTGAGAGGTCCCAATAACCAAATTCTTTTACAACTTTTCCATCCACAAATTGTGCGGTAATATGCGTGGGAATGGTGTATGTTTTGTTATTGGCAGCAAGCGTTCCTTTCCATAGACCCCAAAAGTTTACCCATGTTTGACCTTTATCGGTTACTACCATCTCATATTCAGATTCTCCATCCACATAGTCCCAACTTGAAAAAAGTGAGGCGTCGTCTTTATTGCTAGCAACCAATTCTGTTAGTGTTTGCCCTTCAGCTTCAACCACATTATTCATTATTTTTGCGGTATCTGCATAATGACTAACCATTGCTTCCCAATCTTGCTTATCATAAGCTTCAATCACTTTTTTGTAGGTGTCTATTTCTGGCGATTGTTGAGTGTAACGCTTTTCTTGTTGTTGGCAAGCGGTCAATAAAAGGACTGTTGCAAGTCCTAGAAGAAATAGTTTTTTCATAATTTTAAATATTTAAATTGGTTAGTTAATTTAATTTATACAGCTTAAATGAAATTTGGGTGGCGTTACAAATCAGGGCAGATTTTTTGAAATCTTTTCTGAGCGTATTTTTAATTCTTCCAAGTCTGAGGTAATTTTTGACATATTCAAAAGCCCGAGTTCTATAACAATCTTTTGCCTCATTACAAAAGGATCATTTACTAGGTTATATGCTTCAATCTCTCGCGATTGTTGGATATGCCACTTTTCTTGTGTTTGGCAAGCAGAAATTGAAAGGAGTATTACAAGCCCCATAAACAGTTATCTTTTCATGATTTTGAAAGATTTAAATGGTTGTTTAATTGAAAAATGCTGTGGGGGAGATCTAAGTAACTGATAATCAAAGAAAATAGAAAGCGTTTTAGGACGAGCACACTATATTTGTGTCCCAAGAGAGTAATTTGTTTATCGAAGAGTAATTATATGGTTTGCAGCCGTTTCAAAAGTTCAGTGCGCATTGTCTTGCTCATCGGGATGGCTTTTTTTGAAATAACTACGTGCGTGCCCGCAACTTCGTCTATTTGGGAAAGATTGATAATATACGAACGGTGAATTCTGAGAAAATGGTTCTGAGGAAGCTTTTCATCAATATCCTTTAAAGTCATAACCAAAAGATATTCCCGGCCTTGCGAAAAAATACGGCAGTAGTTGCGTTCGGCCTCAATGTAGTAAATGTCTTTAATGTCTATTTTTAACATTTTCTCATTATGGCGAACGAAAATACGGTCGTTCAATATAAAGTCCGTGGCATTTCCGTTAGTTACAACTGCGCTATTTCCATTTTCGGTTTTGCCATTTTCTGAAACGTTTTCTAATAAAATTCTATTCACGGTAAGTTCAATCGCGCGTTGCAAATCCAATTTTTTAAAGGGCTTCGATATAAAAGCGTATGGATGAGTTTCCTTAGCACGGTTAAAATGGAATTCGTCTGAATTAGCCGTTAAATAGATTATCGGAATTTTGTGATATTTTTGAATTTCCTGGGCAGTTTCAATACCGTCCATTTCGCCTTTCAAACTGATGTCCAAAAGCACAATGTCCGGTTTGTCTATTTGTATATGAGCGATGGCTTCTTCGCCACGGGGCAAAATTCCTGTTATTTCATAGCCCAGCTCGCTTAGTTGCAACGAAATATTGGCGGCAATAATCATTTCATCTTCAACGATCAATATTTTTATTGCATTCTCCATTAAGCAATTTTAAAATTTTTAAAGTTGAAAAATACTGCGGTGCCATTTTTATAATCTTCGGAAATCGTGCCGTTTAATTGTTGCGTGAGCAGTTGTATCAACTGTGTGCCAAAACCTGTTCCTTTTGGTTTTGAACCTTCCGTTTTGCCAATACCGTTATCTGAAACTTTTAATAATAGATCGTTATCTTTTTTGGTAAGGCTAATGCTTATTTGTCCTTTTACTCCGTCGGGGAACGCGTATTTTAGGGCATTTGTTAAAAGTTCGTTTACAATAAGCCCAATGGGAACGGCGGTGTCTACGTCCAGATTTAAATCGTCCATGGCGCATTCAATTTTAACCTTTTCTTCAGCATTAAAAGTGTCCAGCACGCCTTCGCTTAAATTCATAAAGTAATCCTTCATTTCAATACTACCCAAGTTTTCACCCTGATACAACTTTTGGTGAATAATGCCCATACTCTGTACTCGGTTTTGGCTGGAGAGCATAGCTTCTTTGCTGGCACCATCTTCAAGTTTAGCGGATTGGAGGGCGATGAGGCTTTTCACCATTTCAAGATTATTTTTTACGCGGTGGTGGATTTCTTTTAGCAGCAATTCATTCTGTTTGTTTTTAGTATCCAATTCAATATTTAAAAGGGAAAGAGCTTTTCGTTTTTTGCGAATATTTTTCAACGTAAAATACATTCCGAAGAGAATAACAGTAAGCAATCCAGCGATGCCTATATAGAGAATTTGTGTTTTTCGTTGTTGTGAGATTTTTGCCTCTTTGTCTAAAATTTCTAAATCTTTTTGAGCGGTTTCATATTTTACTTGCAATTCGCTATCCTTCCGCGCTATGATTGTATTAAGGTATTCAGAATGACCTTGTTCGTATAGCTCGTGATATTTTAAGGCATTTTTATACTCACCTAATTCACTGTAAATATTGGAAACGTGCATATAGTTTTCCCAAAGATTTTTGGTGTTACCAATGCGTTTCATAATTTCTATTGCCTTTAAATTGTAGGGTAATGCTTCGGCATATTTTCCCTGTAAAATATAAACGTGACCAATGTTTGCGGTAGGGGGCATCATATAACGGATAAATCCAATTTTCTCTGCACCTTCATAACAACGGTTATAATCTGCAATTGCTTCGGGGTATTTTTCCATGTATTTATAGATATTCCCTCGACCATTATAGCAAGCCAAAAGCGGTGGCCCGTTTTCACCAATTTTTTTATACAAATCAATTGCTCGATTCATATTAGATAAACTTTCGTTAAGATTGCCTAAAAACAATTGGTTTTCGGAAAGCCGACGGTAGGAGAGTGCCATATCTTCCTCGTAACCATATTTTTCTTGAATCACGATGGCTTTTTTACAATAATCCGCGCCTTCAGCATAACTGTCTGAATAATAAAGAAGGTCGCTAATTTTAGTGTAGCATTGCGCAACACCACGCTGATCGTTTATTTTTTCATAAAGCGCCAAAGCTTTATAAACTGTTTCAGAGCCTTTGTCATATTCCGCAGTGCCGCTGTAATTGGAAACTAATAAAAGGTAAGTGTCTGCCAAAGATTTGGTCATTTCCCGTTTTTTGTAAAGCGAAATGGCCTTCTGCAAATAAACTATGGAAGAATCCAACACGGTATGGTTTTCGTGCCACTTTGCTAAACCGATGTAAGCATTTCCAAGAGCTTCAAAATCCTTGCTTTTTTTGGAAAGTTGAATTGTCTTTTTGAAATTGTTGTATTCCAAAAGCGTGTCTTTCTCTTTTTCAAGTTTTTTTTCTAAATAGGAATTTTTAAGAGTGTCCTCTTGTGTTTGAGAAGAAGCTTTGGGGAGACTACTCCACGAAACGCAAGCTAATACTGCAAAGAGTAATAGTCGTTTCATTGTTGTGATGATTGGTTGTTAGTTGCTTATAAATATAGGCAGATTAATTTTATAATCAAATGCTAAAAATATATAAACTAGGTTTTTACATTTTTTAAATTTTGGTTTTGATTGTTTTTTAAATAAAAATTCCTGTGGAGAAAATTAAACGTACCTTCGCCGCTTATTAAAACCGTCTTCTTAGTTTTAATGGTTTTTAAAAAGACCGAATTCTAAAAGCGCCGCGATATACTATCTCCAAGCGCAGCGGTCTAAAAAAATACAAAGTGAAAAGTTTTCGGATTCTAAAATTAGAAGAATCTAAAAGCGAAGCGCTCCAATAATCTAAATACAATATGTCATTTAAATCCCTTGGGTTGTCCGATGCCCTGCTGAAAGCTATCAGCAAAAAAGGATACGAAACGCCTTCGGCAATTCAACAAAAAGCAATCCCATTAATACTGGAAGGAAAAGATGTGCTGGCCTCGGCCCAAACCGGAAGCGGAAAAACAGCCGGTTTTGCCTTGCCAATGTTACAAATATTAAGCGATCAACCTCCCTTGCGCCAACGTCCCGTTCGCGCTTTAATACTTACTCCAACCCGTGAGCTCGCTGCACAAGTGCAAGATGAGTTTAAGGATTACAGTGAATTTACAGATCTGCGTTCCACCGTTATTTTTGGTGGTGTGGGTGCCAATCCACAAATTAAAGCTTTGCGAAATGGAGTGGATATTTTAGTAGCTACGCCCGGCCGTCTTTTGGATCTGGTCGATCAACGTGCCCTTACACTTTCAAAAGTAGAAATCCTTGTTTTGGATGAAGCCGATAGAATGCTCGATATGGGTTTTCTGCGCGATATTAAAAAGATATTGGCGTTGCTTCCTTCCAAAAGACAGAACTTACTTTTCTCTGCGACCTTTTCAAAAGAAATAAAAAAACTAGCAGGCGATTTTTTACACCATCCAGTATTGGTTGAAGCTACGCCTGAAAATACTACAGTTGAAAAAATTGAACAAACTGTTTACCGGGTCGATAAAGCCCAAAAAACGGATCTGATTATAAAACTTATTTCCGAAGGAAATTGGCAACAGGTTTTGGTTTTTACAAGAACCAAGCACGGTGCCAATCGTTTAAGTGAAAAACTTGAAAAGGCAAAAATTACTTCTGCAGCAATCCACGGAAACAAAAGCCAAGGCGCACGAACAAGAGCGTTGTCTGGTTTTAAGGAAGGAAAAGTACGCGTTTTGGTGGCAACCGATATTGCAGCCCGTGGACTTGATATTCCCTTATTGCCGCACGTTATCAATTTTGAGTTGCCAAATATTTCTGAAGATTACGTTCACCGAATTGGAAGAACAGGTAGGGCTGGAGCTAGTGGCGAAGCACTTTCTTTGGTAAGTTTAGACGAAGTTGGTTATTTAAAGGATATTGAAAAATTGATAGGCGAACGCCTTCAGCCCAAAATCCTTCCAGAATTTCAGCTCACAGAAACCATGGCCGATGTAAAAGCTGCCGAGGAAGAAAAGAAACAACAAAAAGCGCAGCGACACAGTCGGGGGCGGAACGCGGGCACTAAGGTAAATACACACACTAAAACCAAAAGTAACCGAGGAAGGAACAAAAGATAATCCACGGCTGGTGAATTGTATTTATAATTTATCCAAATCTGGTACTCGAAGTTCCTCAATATCCCAATTTGCGCATTTTGCTCCGGCTTGATAAGCACTTTCCAAGAAATCTAAAACAGCCTTTCTTGGGTTGCTTGAACATTTAACTGTTTCATAGCTTAACAACGCCATGGGGCTGCCGTTGCTATCTTGCCATTTTGCGCCTTCAGGTTGTAGGGTTTCGTTATCAATGCCTTTAGGGGAAGGATAAGTGTAGGTGTAGTACATAGGTTCTGGCATATTTTTGTCACCAACCCAGAATCCAAAACTAATCTGTTCATGCGAGTAAGTATCTTTTTCCAAAACTCTGGCAGAAGCGTCCATAGGTGGTAGTTTCTTTCCTGAAAATCTTGTTACTACCAAATCCAGATGATGCCAATAGATATGAACGGGGCAGGATTTTCTATAAAACCTGCCACTAAATTCTTGGAAAATGCTGTTATTCCATTGCATAATTTTCCAGAAATTTTCTATATAATTCCAATCAAAATGATGGTACTCTGTTATGCTGTTGAACGGTTTTTCAATATTAACATCAAAAGGTTTTTCAACAAAATCGATGCTTAGGCCCGTACCCATTAATTTGGAAGTATATTCCTTATAAAAATCTGCAATGGTGGGGTTTTGCGCAAGAGAAATAACAATTTCCGCTCCCGCGCTTTGTGATATTATAACAGCTCTTCTGGGAATATTCAACTCTATTTCAACACCACCCACTCCTTCGTTTACTGGAATATTGAACGTGCTAAATCCTTTTGGTGAAACGTAAAGGGTTATATTCCACCAATGATTTTTCCTTGGACTAGAAGCAAGCCTTGTTTTTCCTATAATTTGAAGAATTATATGAATTGTGATTCGTGTTTCAATCCAACTTTCGAAAGGCAAATTAGGTATTTTTTCAGATTTCATGAGAGCTATTTTAATTGGATTAATTGTCAGCTATTTCAAAGATACTCAAAAAAAATATTGGCTTTTAAGTGAAACAGGTCAAGTATAAGAAGTTAAATTTCAGCGTATTAATATTTAATAAATATAAAGTAGCAACATATTTATTTCTATTATTCATCACAATTAAAACTGTTACTATCTTTATAACCATTCAAATTCTTTTATGCCCAAAAATATTCCTCAGCGTTTCTCTTTCTATCCATCGGTAGATGAAATCCCACATTTACTTTGGAACGATTTGGTTAGCGAGCAGCATGTTTTTTTAACTTTCCCTTATTTAAAGGCTTTGGAAGAAACCTTAAAAGGCGCTCTAAAACCAATTTATATTCTGGCTTACAATGCAGACGAAAAACCGATCTTAGCAGGTGTATTTCAAATAGCCACTTTTATCTATAAAAAAGCTACACAACAAAATGTGTTCATCAAACTTTTTCAAGATTGCAGAAATGTGGATGATAGTTTTTCAATAAGAGGATTGGTGTGCGGAAATATTTTTGCTACGGGGGAACATGGGTTTGCGTATTCAGAAAAAATTTCAAAACAAAAAGCACTCGAGCTACTTGCCAAAGCCGCAAAACAAATTCAAAAAGATCCGCGATGGGAAGATTTGTTTAAAGTGATTCTCTTTAAGGAGTTTTGGCCAGCTTCATTAAAAAACGCTAGTGTTTTGGAAAACTATAAATACCGTTCTTTTCAGGCCGATGTAAATATGGTATTGAAGCTTCACCCTTCTTGGAAAACATTTGCCCACTATCTGCAAAGTATGAAAGCGAAGTATCGTACCAAAGCAAATAGTGCCTATAAAAAATCAGATAGCCTTTCCGTTCGTTCTCTAACTTCCGAAGAAATAATACTATATGAGAGTCAGCTTTACCAATTATTTTCCAATGTTCTCAATAAGTCTGAATATCGTTATGGTGAAAATTATCCTGCTTCCTTTTCAGTTTTAAAAGAAAATTTGGGCAATCTGTTTATTTGCAAAGGAGTGTTTTTGGATGATAATTTAATAGCATTTAGCACCGCTTTTATAAATGGCAATACTTTGGAAGCCAATTATGTGGGAATTGATTATAAGTACAATACGAAGTATGCAGTTTACGAAAGGCTTTTGTACGATTATGTAGAAGAGGCAATCGCTTTAAAAGTATCGCAATTACACTTGGGTCGCACGAGCGAACTTATTAAAAGTGCTTTGGGTGCCGTGCCGGTTGAAATGACTTTATATGCGCGCCACACTTCAAAACTTAAAAATGTACTATTGAAACCTGTTTTAGAAAATATTGAACCCAATACCTTTGAGTTGCGGAGACCTTTTGGGGAGAAGTTTTTAAATAATTAGTTGATTTTTTATTAAGTTCTTCCAAAATTCAGAACTATACAGCCCAAAACCCACCACCTCAGCCATTCACAAACCCACAGATTCACAAACTCAAAGATTCGCCAAAAAAATGTCTACGGACTAAAGCTTACAGCCTACAGCTCATAAACTTTATCATTAACTTTGTCCGCAATTTAAAATATGAAAAACGGTATCACCAAATTTATTGACGCCTTCTATTTTTTGTTTCGGCGCTGGTTTCCTTTAAAAACATACCGTTACGCGGTTTGTGGAGGAAGTAATCTAGTGTTTGATATCTGCCTGTATTTTATTTTTTATAATTTTATTTTCGACAAACAGAATCTCGATCTTTATTTTGTGGTACTGAGTCCGCATATCGCTTCTCTCTTTTTTGTGTTTCCCATTACTTTTACTACTGGATTTCTACTTCAAAAGTTTATCACATTTGAAGCTTCAAATTTGCCGTGGAAGGTTCAGTTTTTTAGATATTTTATTGTTGGAATGGGCGCATTGTTGCTTAGTTATATTTGTATGAAAATATTGGTGGACCTGCTAGAATTTTACCCCACGCCTTCCAGGTTTTTAACAGTAATTATAACGGTTGCCTATAGCTATTTGCTTCAGAATAAATTCAGTTTTAAGGTTGCTTAAGTAACAAATGCTGAAAGAGATCCGTACTATTATAAAAACCTTCACAGTAGTTACGATTCATTTTAATTAATTTTATAAAAAAAGATAAAAATGGAAAAAAGAAAACTCGGAAAATCAGGATTGATAGTAGCGCCTTTAACTTTTGGTGGCAATGTATTTGGATGGACGGTTGATAAAAAACAGTCTTTTAAACTTTTGGACGCTTTTGTGGATGCGGACTTTAACTTTATTGACACTGCAGACACTTATTCTTGGTGGGCAGATGGCAATAAGGGAGGAGAGAGCGAGGCGATCATTGGCGATTGGTTTACCGAAAGGAAAAATCGCGACAAAATTATTCTTTCAACCAAAGTAGGTTCCAAAAACAATGAACATCCCGTAAACGTAAGTAAAAAGTTTATTCTTAAAAGTGTGGAAGATTCCCTTCGGCGTTTAAAAACAGATTATATAGATCTTTACCAAACCCATTTTGATGACGAAAGTACGCCAGTTGAAGAAACCCTCTCCGCCTATCAGCAATTAATAAAGGAGGGAAAAGTGCGCGTTATCGGCACTAGCAACATGTCTCCCGAACGAATTCGGGAATCGTTAAAAGCTTCAGAAAAAGAAGGCTTGCCAAAATACCAAACTTTGCAGCCACTATACAATTTGATGGAGCGCGAAAAATATGAAACGGATTTGCGCGGTATTGTTGAAGAAAATAATATGGGCGTTTTGAGTTATTTCTCTTTGGCCTCTGGCTTTCTTACAGGAAAATATCGAAGCAAAGACGATCTCGATAAAAGTCAGCGAGGTGATGGTGTTGATAAATATCTTAATAAAAAAGGATTTAAAGTTTTGGAAAGCTTAGATAAAATCTCGGAAAAGTACAATACCGCGCAAGCTGCAATTTCATTAGCTTGGCTGATTGCCCGGCCAACTATAACTGCTCCCATTGTAAGTGCTACGAATTTGAAACAAATGGAGTCTATCATTAAAGCACCGCAGTTAAAACTAGATGAAGACGATATGGAACTTTTGAATAATGCGAGTGCTTAAATGAATTCATTTTAGATTGCTTTAATATTTAACTGCGGAACAAAACTTGAAATAGTTTAGATTATTCTATAAAGCAAAACTCTATCGAAATGATTCTATTTATATATGAATTATTTGGGGTAAAAGCTAATTCTTAATAATCCCTTCTTAGAAATTGAAGTGACACTATACGCTAAAAGCTTATATCGCAAACACTTTCCCAATCCTCCCTACACTAGCCACAACTAGATATTTTTAGCTTCTTTTCATTCAACTTTAAATAAAGGTTAAGTCTACTTGATGATATCGGTTTGCTCTGTTCTTGCCTTAAAAACATAAGTATATTCGCAAAAAAATTAATCTTTTTAAATGATTTACAAGAAATGAAACAACTCAACTATTTAATTATTTTTTTAGTTCTATCTACTTTTTCCAATTTGCTAATTGCACAAAATGTGATTGGATTTGAGGATTTTGATGGAAATGAAATCAATTTAACCAATACAGCTAACGTTTCCGATTACGGCATGGCTGGAGGTACTGGTGGCGATGTTTTTGGTCGCGTAAACGGTCAAGCTGGCGGAGTGGGAATGCCCTTTGATGTTGCCGATGATACTGCTTTCGATGTTAGTGGTGCTGGTGCAGGAACAAGTTTTCCGGCTGATCAGCTTGGTATAGCCGGTCAAAACACAACAGCCTTTTTTGCCCTAAATGATATGGATGCCATAGGCGTAAACAATGCCGTTTGGACCTTTTCGGGATGGGGTTCAGCAGTTGTAAGTGATATAACTATCGATATTGCAGCTATGGGTAATTTTGAATCTGCTTCCAGTGATGGGTTCATTATTGAAGCAGCAATCGAGGGAGGTGCTTTTCAGGAAATATTTAGAGCTGCAACCAATGAAGCTGCTACAAAAACATATCGTCCTTTTGATGGTGGTTTTGTATTTTCGGATGACGATCCCTTGGAATTATTTATTGATGGAAACACAACCGCTGTTGGTTTCTTAGATAAATCTGATGCAACAACAGGTAATTTTGATACTTATACCTCTCAACTTCTAAACGGCCAAGTAGCTACTGAAATTCAAGTTAGAATTCGCTGGGAAGGCACTCCAAGTGGCTCCGAACCTATGGGGATTGATAATATTACTGTTAACGGTACCATCAGTGGAGGTACTCCACAATTAGTGATTTCAGAAATTATGTACAATCCATCAAGCGCTGAAGATGATTGGGAATGGATAGAAGTTTACAATGCAGGAGCGGTTGCTGTTGATTTTACAGGTTTTGTAATTGATGATAATAACGGTGTTGCCCATACAGTAGCAAATATTGCTGGTGGTACAATCGCTGCTGGTGCTTCAGCGGTTTTATACAATGCGGATGATATTTCTGCCGCTGATTTTACAGATGCTTGGGGCAATGTTGTTCTTATTCCAGTTACCGATTGGACTGCGATGGCATTAAACAATGGAGGTGATACTATTGGAATTTGGGAAAACTTTGCTGATTATTCAGGAGATCATCAAGCCCAATTGAATACTATTGAACAAGTAATTTATGACGATGCCAGCGGGTGGCCCAGTGATGATGGGAACGGTTCCATATTTTTGAATGACCTTAATGCAGACAATAATGATGGAACAAATTGGACTTTGAGTACCGATGGAGCTACAACCCCTTTGTTTACTGCTTATATTAGTAATGTCTTGGGAGGTAATTCAGGAGCTGATATAGGTTCGCCAGGGTTAATAACAGGTGGAGTTCAGCCTTTGCTTATCAGTGAAGTTGTAGTAACACCAACTGCGGGTGAATTTATTGAAATATATAATCCAAATACAACCGCCATAGATTTAAGCAATGTATATATCACAGATGCAACCTTTGCCGGGGGAGGTACGTATTACTATAATATTGTAACTGGCACCAATGCGGGTGGAGGAAGCTTTGGCGATTTCTTGGCACGTTTTCCTGATGGAGCAACTATTGCTCCTGGGGTATATCAAACCATCGCGCTTGCGGGCTCAGATAATTTTTTCGCAACCTATGCAATCAATCCAGATTATGAACTTTTTGAGGACAATGCAACTGCAGATGGTATTCCAGATATGCGCGAAGGTCTTCCAGGTGCAATAAACAACCAAGGTGGTTTGACCAATGGAGGCGAAGTGGCTATACTTTTTTATTGGGATGGAACAACAGATTTGGTTACCGATCTTGATTATGTTATCTGGGGCGATACAGCCGAAGCTGTAGATAAATCAGGAATCACTATTGATGGCCCCGATGCCGATAATGTTGGTTCTACATATAATAACGATACCCCTATTGCAACACAGCAATTGGTAAGTGCTTCTGCTCATGCTAGTGGGCAATCTTTCCAAAGACAAGATCTTTTTGAGGGAATGGAAATAACTACTGGAGGAAACGGTGCTAATGGCCACGATGAAACTTCGGAAGACTTAATGAATACTTGGTGTACTTCTGCTACCACTGCTGGAACTGAAAGCTCTTGTGGTATGGTTCCTGTTGCCGAATATAAAATACACGAAGTGCAGGGTGCTTCCTTAAGTTCGCCTTTAGCGGGACAGATGGTGAAAGTTTCTGCTATTGTTACCGCAAATTACCAAGCTACAGATCAGTTGAGCGGTTTTTTCATTCAGGAAGAAGACGTAGACATGGATGCGGATAATAATACTTCAGAAGGTGTGTTTGTGTATTGCAACACTTGTGCAGACGCAGTTAATATAGGTGATTTGGTAGAAGTTACTGGTCTTGCTGAAGAATTTTTCGGAATGACACAAATTGATGTTACGGAACCAGGAAGCATGGTTACTGTTATCAGTAACGCCAATATACTTCCAACGGAAACTGCTATCACTCTACCTGCAGTGTCAAGCACAGAAGCTGAAAGCACTTTTGAAAATGTGGAAGGAATGATTATTAATGTTACTACAAACCTAGTGGTAAGTGAGTATTTTGAGTTAGCTCGCTATGGAACATTGGTACTTTCTGCAAATGAAAGGGTACATCAGTTTACACATTCTAACGACCCAGATCCTGCTGCATATGCTCTTTTTCTAGATGATTTAAACAAAAATAGAATTCTTCTAGATGACGACAATAATATTCAAAATGATGCTACTGTGGGTAGTTCGGATGAACCTTATTTTTGGCCCCGTAATGGTTTAAGCAATACAAACTTAATACGCGGTGGAGACCAAATTAGCAATCTTAAGGGAATTATGCACTGGTCTTTTTCTGGACAAAGTGGTACCGATGCTTGGCGCATACGACCAGTTGTGGATGTCTTTAATTACGATTTCACGTCTGATAATCCAAGACAAATTGCTCCGCCTGTAGTTGGTGGCACCTTTAAAGTAGCTAGTTTCAACGTTCTTAATTATTTCACCACTATTAATTCCCGCGGAGCAGATTCTTCTGCAGAATTGGATCGTCAACGTGAAAAAATAGCTTCTGCTATTTGTGCATTGAATGCAGATATTGTTGGACTGATAGAAATTGAAAACAACGGAACTTTGGCGATAAACGATCTTTTAAACGGTCCCGGTGGAGTCAACGAAACTTGCTCAGCAAGCTATGCAGCTGTTGACACAGGTGTTGTTGGTACAGATGAAATTGCCGTAGCGTTTATTTACAATACTGCAACAGTTTCTTTGGAAGGTGCGCACGCTATTTTGGATAGTTCTATTGATCCTCGTTTTCTCGACAATAAAAACCGCCCAGCTTTGGCGCAAACGTTTAAGGAAACTGCATCTGGAGCTAAAATAACGGTAGTAGTAAACCACTTTAAATCGAAAGGTTCTTCGTGTAATGATGTGGGTGACCCAGATTTAAATGATGGCTCTGGAAATTGCAACATCACGCGTACCGATGCTGCTGCTGCCTTGGTAGATTGGTTGGCAACAGATCCAACAAATAGTGGCGATCCAGATTTCCTGATTATTGGTGATTTAAATTCATACAAAAGCGAAACTCCTATTGATGCTATTAAAGCCGGCTCTGATGATACTGAAGGTACTTCTGATGATTTCACGGATCTTTTGGAGAACTTCGTTGGTCTAGATGCCTATAGCTATGTTTTTGATGGTCAGTTGGGTTATTTGGATTACGGTTTGGCAAGTACTAACTTATTATCACAAGTAACTGGTGCTACTGCTTGGAATATAAACGCCGATGAGGTAAGTGTGTTCGATTATAACGATGATATTCAAGATGCAGGCGAATCGTCTTTTGAGCGTGAATCAAATGCGCTTCCTATTTATGAAGCCAATATGTTTAGGGCATCAGATCACGATCCTATTTTAGTGGGAATGAATCTAGACCCTGCTAATAATGCTCCTGTTGTTCTTTGCCCAACAAATATTACCAAAACTGTAGATGCGGGTGTTTGCGGCGCAGTTGTTACTTTCCCAGATGCAACGGCTACAGATGTAGATGGCGATTTGGATACGGTTGTGCAGACTGACGGTTTGAGCTCGGGAAGTGAATTCCCGGTGGGAACTTCAACAATTGAGTTTACAGCGACCGACGGAAATGGAAATGCTACTGTTTGTTCATTTACAATTACTGTAGAAGACAATATTGCTCCGGAGCTAGTTTGTATGGATATTACGGTTGAATTGGGTGCAGATGGAACGGCTACTATTTTGCCGGAAGACGTAATTGCAAGCAGTTTTGATGCTTGTGGTATAGCTACTTTAGCAATAGATGTTAATGAAGTTAGCTGTGCAGATATAGGAACTCCTGTTTCTGTAATTGTTTTTACAGAAGATGTAAATGGAAATTTAGCACAGTGTGCTGCAACAGTTATTGTAGTAGATACCTTAGCTCCTGAAGTAAGCTGCCCTAACAATTTAACGGTAGATTCAGGTGCTGGAAACTTGTTTTATGAAGTTCCTGATTATTTTGCAACAGGAGATGCTACTGCTCTAGATAATTGTACAGATCCAGTAACTATTTATACTCAAGATCCTGCTGAAGGCGAATTGCTTGCAGATGGTGTGTATCAAGTTACGTTAACTGCTGAAGACGAATACGGAAACACAGGCGAATGTACATTTGAATTGACCGTGGAATCTGTTTTGGGAGTTCAGGATAATACACTTGAAAATTCTGTAAGTATCTTCCCAAATCCAGCTACTACTAAAGTAATCATTGCAAAGCGTAAAGCAATTTCACTGAATGCTGTGCTTATATATGATATTACTGGAAGGCTAATAAACACTGTTGATCTGAAAAACATGGGTCAAAAAGAAACGATTGACATAGCCCATTTACAATCGGGAATATATCTTTTGCAGATTAATGGTGAAAAAACTACTATCACAAAACAGTTGATTAAAGAATAGATATTTATTTAATGTTAATTATAACCGTCCACATGTTGTGGGCGGTTTTTTATTAAAAACAAACCCCCAACAATTTCTTTTACAAGAAATAGTGGGGGTTTTACAAAGGAACAATTTAATCAAAATTACTTAACCAAAAATGCTATCCTTTTCAATCTAAACTAACTATTAACCTAACTTCTAATTTAATTCTGTAAGGAACTCTTCTCTCGGGGTGCGTACCTTTTTCATATTTACCAGCCAGTCTCCCGCCTCATCGCGATACCCTAAGGTCAATATTAAAACACTTTTTAAACCTTGTTCTCCCAATCCCAATAATTCATCAACCGCTTCAGGGGTAAATCCTTCCATTGGGGTTGCATCTATCTTCTGTTCGGCTGCGGCTGCGATTGCCATAGCAAAAGAAATATAAGCCTGCTTTGCTGCGTGGTCTGCTTGCCAATCTTGACTTAATGGTTCATACATTCCCCAAAGTTTTTCTTTATAGGCATCCATGGTTTCATGTGGTAATCCACGTTCATCCATGGTATAGTTGAAAACAGATTCTATTCTGTCTAAAGTGTATCCATCCCAAGCTGCAAAAACTAATACGTGTGAAGCATCTACAATCTGACTTTGATCCCAAGCCACAGGTTTTATTTTCTGCAACAGGTCTTTATTTGTGATTACAAAAATTTTATAAGGCTGAAGCCCAGAGGAGGAAGGAGCCAATCGTGCCGCTTCTAAGATATAATCCAGTTTTTCCTGCGGAATGGTTTTACCATTCATCTTTTTAGCTGCGTAACGCCACTTTAAATCTTCTAATAAATTCATATGTGAATTTTTTATTGTTGATGGTTTAATTTTTCCAATAATTTTTCGGCAACTAGTTCTGAAGATGCTGGATTTTGACCTGTAATTAAAAGACCATCTTCAACAGCATACACAGCCCAATCATCACCTTTGGAATATTCACCTCCATTTTTCTTCAACATATCTTCTACCAAAAACGGAACAACATCAGTAAGTTGTACGGCCTCTTCTTCACTATTTGTGAAACCAGTAACTTTTTTACCTTTTACTAAAGGTGAACCATCAGCTGATTTTGTATTTTTAAAAATTGCAGGGGCGTGACAAACGGCCGCTACTGGCTTGTTATTGTTATAGAAAGATTCTATAAGTGCAACGGAGTTTTTGTCTTCAGCTAAATCCCATAATGGCCCGTGGCCTCCTGGATAGAAAACAGCATCATATCCTGCTTGGTCAACTGTTTCTAGTTTCACAGTATTTGCAAGGATTGCTTGTGTTTCTTTATCGTCGTTAAATCTAACAGTTGCTGGCGTTTGGGCGTCTGGAGTTGCGCTTTTTGGGTCTATAGGTGGTTGTCCGCCTTTTGGGGATGCAATAGTAATCTCAACTCCTTTATCCTTTAATAAATAATAAGGGGCAGCAAATTCCTCAATCCAAAATCCTGTTTTCTCGCCAGTGTTTCCTAATTCAGAATGGCTTGTCAATACAAATAATACCTTTTTCATCTTTTCGTTTTTTAATGTTGTTTGTTCTTCATTTCTTGATTTATCTTCTTGCTTATTTTCGCAGGAAGTAAACAAAGCAGTGATTATCACCGCTAGAAGTATCATTTTTTGTTTCATAATAACTATTGAAGTGCTGAAATCAGTATGACATATAGACTATAATTGCAGCTACTTTTGTTGAATACAAAGTTAGGTGCCATAACTGACAAAAAAATTGACCTATGGTAATTAAGCTATCCTTGCACCAATTCCTTACGGATACGGCTCAGGCTTTGGGTTGTGACACCCAAATATGAAGCAATGTGGTAGTTTTTAACGTTTTGTTCTATGTTTGGGTAGGTGTTGATAAAATTTAAATAACGCTCCGTAGCCGATTGTGATAGGTTAGCAATAATCCTTTTTTGAAAGGAAGCAAAAGCGCGTTCCATCTTCTTTCGGAAGTAAGATTCAATTCTCGGCATGGCCTTATATAGTAATTCCATATCAACTTTGGATATTTTAAAGAGCGTGGCATCCTGTATGCATTCAATATGCATTGAGGCTGTGCTGCTATTGAAGAAAGCAGTATAATCGCTTATCCACCAATCTTGTATCGCAAATTGTACAGTGTGTTCCTTGCCGTCAGGAGCTATATAATATGTGCGTAAGCATCCCTCGGCCACATAATATTGGTCATATACATGTTGGCCTGCTTCCAACAGCAAGCTGTGTTTGGGAAGGTGTAATTTTTCAAAACTGCGCACCAATAGTTGACTTTCTTCTTGGGTGAAAGAAAGGTCTTTAAAAATGGTAGTTATTATTTCCAAATCTCTCGTCATTGGCAAATGTTACTTTGATGCCATAAAAATACAGTAATCAATAGAGATATAAGGATAACTAGATTAATTACATCCAGAAATATTAATTTTTCAACTGACTTTGTTTTCAGAAATTCGCTGCTTTCTAACCTGCACAATAAGGGCAACGGTGTACATAATAGCGGCAAAAAACCATAAATATTTAATCTTTTCTTTCCCCATAAAATAGTAATCAAAAGCAACACTGGCCGCCACAAGAATATTGAGAATAAGTATAATGTAGTTTAGTGTTATGCGTTTTTTTGGCGAAAACTTTTTCAGCAACATAAAAAGATTGAAAAGCGCAGTAATAAACTGGAGAATGGCAAGCGCATTTTTACCTTCTTCTAAAAGGCTTAATCCGCCTAACAAAAAAATAAAAGCATTTATCAGAAAGCTGAATATGAATAGTTTGGCTTTTAGTTTTGGTTTCATTCTACCAAAATAAAACATTTTTTTCATCCAAATCCAAAAAGGAGATTTGGAGTATTATTAAAATGTTTGCTTCCTGAAATACTTCTTCCGCAACCAAAATGATACCCTTACCAATAAAATCAAAGCAGGAACTTCAACCAAAGGACCAATAACCCCAGTAAAAGCTTGCCCTGAATTCAACCCAAAAACTGCTATGGCTACGGCAATTGCCAATTCAAAATTATTTCCAGCCGCAGTAAATGCTATGGAGGCAGTTTTGTCATAAGGCGTACCCATTGCTTTTGAAAAGAAGAACCCAATAAGGAACATTAGGGTGAAATAAATTAACAACGGTACTGCAATGAGCAACACATCCATTGGGATTTCTACGATCAATTCTCCTTTCAATGAAAACATCACAACAATGGTAAATAGCAAAGCTATAAGCGTAATGGGTGAAATGGCAGGAATGAATTTAGTTGTGTACCATTCTTCACCTTTCCACGGCACTAAAATGAACCTACTTAAAATGCCGAGGACAAAAGGAATACCTAAATAAATTGCCACACTTTCGGCTATGGTTGCTATGGAAATATCTACAATAGCGCCTTCAAACCCAAAATAGGGAGGTAATACGGTAATAAAAAGCCAAGCGTAAAAACTATAGGCAAACACCTGAAAAATACTGTTGAGCGCAACCAACCCTGCGCCATATTCGCTACTTCCTTCGGCAAGATCGTTCCATACCAAAACCATCGCTATGCAACGGGCAAGTCCAATTAAAATAAGACCTACCATATATTCTGGATAATCCCTAAGGAAGGTTATTGCTAGTACAAACATGAGTACTGGTCCAATAATCCAATTTAAAATTAAGGAGATGGAAAGTACTTTTACATCCTTAAACACTTTTGGCAATAGCGCATAATTTACTTTGGCGAGAGGCGGATACATCATTAAAATCAGCCCAATTGCAATGGGAATATTTGTAGTGCCACTACTGAATGAATTTATAATGTCTGGAAATGAAGGAACAAAATAACCGATTCCAACACCCAAAAACATTGCAATGAAAATCCAAAGGGTTAGGTAACTATCTAAAAAACTTAATTTTTTGGGAGCTGCCATTTTATAAATTTATTTTTGAGAATACATACTTCATTTCGGTCGCAATCTGCTCGCTGCGTTCCTTATAAACGTTCTCTTTTTGCGGAGTTCCATCTGAAATTTTTGGGTCTTTATACATTATGGAAATTCGTTTTTCCGATCCAGCAACAAATGGGCAACCAGCATCAGCCTGAGAGCAGGTCATTACTGCAGCAAAGCCACTTTTGGGGTTGGAATCGTCGTCATATTTTTTTGAAAAACCCAATATAGGTTCTTTGTCAATAGAATATTTAATGAGATAAACTGGGTTTTCTGCTGAGGTTTCTTTGGAAATTTGAAAGCCGGCATTTTTCAAAGTTTTCACTACCATTGGATAAACGGCTGTGGCTTCAGTACCACCAGAAAAGCAATTAATGTTTGGCACATCAAAATAATCCGCCATAGTCTGTGCCCAGATCTGTGCTAAATGACTTCGCCGCGAATTGTGCGTACAGATAAAGTTGAGAAAAATCGGTTGATTTTGCGTTGATTTACTTTTTATATAATCAATCAAAGGCTTAAGCAACCCTTTTCGTTCTTCAGACAGGGTTGCCGTGTCCAGCTTTTCGATATAATTTTTTAGTTCTTTGAACATTTCTGATTTATTATTTCCTAGCAGCAGCCTGACTTTGGAGAACAACAAGACTCTTCATTCTGCAAATCAGCCATTTTTAATTTTGCTTTTTCCTCTTTATTTCCCGCCTTTTCGGCATAAACAGTGATGCTGAAAATTCCTGTTGCAGCTTTGTTGAAAGTTTTCACTTCTTCCGAAGAAAGATATTTTTCAAGAATATCATCTGGAATTACAATAGGCTTCTCCTTTTGGATTTGTATATTTTGAAAACCTGAATCTTTTATAAATTGTAAGTATTCTGTTTTTTGAACAGCACCTGCAACACAACCTGCATACATTTCGGCATCTTCTTTTAAAGCATCGGGAAGATTTCCAACCAAAACAATATCGGATATACTAAAATGTCCGCCAGGTTTTAAAACTCGATATATTTCAGCGATTACTTTCTGCTTATTGGGAACGAGATTTAACACACAATTACTTACTATTACATCAGCAACGTCATTACTAACCGGCATTGCGTCAATATCCCCTTCACGGAATTCTACATTGTTATAGCCTAACTTTTCTGCATTTGCACGGGCTTTTTGCACCATTATTGGTGTAAAATCTACACCTATTACCTTTCCTTCACTTCCTGTCTCGTGGCGAGCTACAAAGCAATCATTACCAGCGCCAGACCCCAAATCGATCACGGTATCGCCTTTTTTTATTTTTGCAAATTGTGTTGGCAAGCCACAGCCCAATCCCAGATCTGCATCTTCTACATAACCGCCAGTTTCGGAATAGTCATCCATCATGATGTTATAAACTTTATTGGAAGGTGTTGTTGCACCACAACAGGAGGAAGCATTCTCTGCTTTGCCTTGTTCGGCAATTTTAGCGTATCTCTCTTTTACGATTTCTTTTAATTCTTGTTCGTTTTTCATTTTGAATGTTTTTTTACAATTAATATAAAATGTTTTAACAACAATTTTCTTTTGAAATATCTTGGTCCAAAAACTGTAACATTACAGCTTTCATTTTCGTCCAATTCTCAGTGTGGATGCAATAACAGATGCTGGTGCCTTCAATATTCCCCTTTATCAAACCAAGTGTTTTAAGTTCTTTTAAATGTTGGCTTATGGTAGGTTGGGCTAAGCCAATCTCTTCTACCAAATCTCCGCAGATGCAAGCATTTATCTTAAATAAATGTTGAAGAATAGCCACTCGGGCAGGATGCCCAAACGCCTTAGCAAAGGTCGATACTTGATTCTGTTGATCCGTAAATATTTCTGTTTTGGTAATTCCCATTATCGTTATATATATTTATTGCAATATTACGATTAAAGAATGAGTTGAATAGAAGAAATCTAAAAAAAATGTATAAAAAATTTTATTGATTGTCTTTTGGTTCTTCTTTCTTATAAAACCATTCAATTATAAAGCAGATGCAGATTATTCCCACTGAAATGGCTGCGCCCAAAAAGTTTGAGGAGGTTTGTTGTACAATTAAAACAATAAAGGCAATGGCTGACAGTAAAGCGCCGATCAAGCTAATAGTTTTAATGGCATTTATGGCTTCCGCTTTGCGGAAACTCACATAATTTACTACTGCGAAAATTAATAGAAAGCCAGCACTTCCCGATGTTGAAATACTTACGAGGTTCAGAAAATTTGCCATCAGTAATGTAAGTATTACCGTAATTAGTAATCCTATAGGTTTGTTCCAAAATTGGTCTGTAAAGGAATGGGGCAGTTCATCGTCTTCTGCAAGTTCATAACTTACCCTACTGCCGCCGTAAAGTGTAGCATTTATAGCCGAAAAAGTTGAAATAAGCGCAGCAACCGTCATAATGGTAAAGCCAATTTGCCCGATCATAGGCTTGGCGGCGGCGGCCAAAACGTAATCTTTTGCGGTGGCAATTTTATTAAAGCTTAAGGAACCCACCGTTACTAAGGCTATAATTATATAGAGCAAAACCACAAAGCCAACAGAAATAAAATACGCTCGGGGTACATTTTTCTTTTGGTTTTCCATATCGGGAACGGCATTGGCGATAAGTTCAAAACCTTCGTAGGCTACAAATATTACCATCCCACCTGTAAGAAGTTGCAACGGACTCTCCCAGTTTGCTGGATTCAGCTGACTGATGTTTGCATTTCCAAACAAGCCATAAACTCCAATCCCTGCAAAAGCCAATAAAATAAAAAGTTTTATGAAAACGGCAAGGCTTTCAATTTTACCAACAACTTTTAAGCTGTAATAATTTATAAGGGTTGCCAATAAAATAACACTGCTCACAAAAATATGAGTGTCTATAGACTTGGTGCCAGTAATAGAAATTAAATTGGGAGCATACGAACCAAACGCACTGGCATAAAGAGAGAGCATAATTATGTAGCTTATCCACAAGACGTTGTTGATGCCACCACTAAAAATACCTTTGCCAAATCCTTCATTTACAAACCGCACGGTTCCGCCTCTGTCTGGAAATGATAAAGATAGTTTGGAATAGCTATAAGCTGTAAACAAGGCTATAATTCCCGCAAACAGAAAGGCTACTGGAGTTCCTCCTTTTGCAAGTGAAACGGCCAAACCCAAAACCGCAAAAATTCCACCTCCTACCATTCCGCCAATACCTATAGCTATTGCGTCTTTTAGTTTTATAGTGTCTTTGGATTTTTTCAAATTGACTTTTATTTTCTTAAAAGCTTTTCAAAACAAACACTTTTTTCCACCCCAGCGTATTGGCCATAGTTATCCATAAATTTATAACCACTTTTTTTATAAAGCGAAATTGCTTCGGGCTGTTTTATGCCTGTTTCCAAAATACATTTTTTGTTGTCCAATTCCATCGCCCAAGTTTCAAGTTCTTGAAGAATTTTCAATGCAATTCCTTTCCCGCGTTGGTCTAGGGGAACAAACATGCGTTTCACTTCCATAACATTTAGTTCAAATTGTTTGATGGCGCCGCAACCAACTGCGCAGTTGCTTTCGTTATATGCAACAACTGTATATTTAATGGAATCTAATTTGTTGAATTGGTCGTAAAAAGGATGGTCTTCCCCATCGCGAATAGCGAGGTCTGCGTCGAGATGTTTTACCAACTCAATAAAATCCTTGTTTGTTGAATCTGTTCGTTTTAATTGAATCATTTACCGTAATTGTGAATTGGTTGGTTTGGTCTATTTAAATAAACGCTACTTAGAATCTAAAGATAATAAAGGTTTTTTATCTTAGCCAATTCCTAAAATATTTAAAATTTAATATTATTGTTTCCTTCCAAAATTTTTTTATGAAATACTACATAGCCTTTCTTCTTTCCTTTTTATTTTTCCTAAATGTTAATGCACAGCAAAAGGAACTGACCCTCAAAGATGCCGTGATGGAACAATACGGAAAGTTTTATCCTCAAAATATTAAAGGTTTTCAGTGGATTCCTGGGACAACTTCATATACTTTTCTTGAAAATAGAACTACACTTAAAAAAGGATATGCAGATAATAAAAACGAAACTGAAGATCTTTCAATCGCTGAAGTAAATAAAGCCCTAAGTTCTGATTTGAAAAATTTCTCTGAGTTGAGTTGGAAAAATAGCGATGCTTTCTATTTGACGGATAACAATTCCTATTACTTGTATGATTACTCACAAAAGAAAGGGCAACTAATTTCAAAAATTGACGCTTCCGCAGAAAACAGTACACTTCAAAAAGAAACTGGAAACATAGCATATACAGTCGATAACAACTTATATATTCAGAAAACTGATGGTTCGACTGTAACTGTCACCAAAAATTCGGATACAAATATTGTTTCGGGCCAAGCTATTGCTCGCAGCGAATTTGGGATTACAAATGGTATTTTCTGGTCACCTAAAGGAAATTTTTTAGCCTTTTACCAAAAAGATGAAACCGAGGTTTCAGATTATCCACTGGTAAACATCAATCCAACTCCGGGAGAATTAAATTCAATTAAGTATCCAATGGCTGGGCAGAAAAGTGAGCGTCCGAAAGTTGGTATTTATAATTTAGCGACACAACAAACAGTTTTTATCTCTCCTACTGGAAATGTTGACGATTACCTTACAAATCTATCTTGGGCGCCCGATGAAAAAAATTTGCTAATTGCCGAGCTGAATCGCGATCAAAACCATATGAAACTCCAGCTTTTCGATGCCACAACGGGAAAGTTGGTCCGCACAATTCTTGAAGAGAGGAATGATAGGTGGGTAGAGCCAGAACATCCGGCCTATTTTTATTCCAATTCTTCCGAAGACTTTATTTGGATGAGTGAAAAAGATGGTTTTATGAACCTATATCTGTGCAATACCACAAAAGGTTTCGTGAAACAGCTTACCAAAAATAAATGGGTAGCCGAAGAAATAGTGGGAAACAACAGCAAGGGAACTGAGGTTTATTTCTCTGGAACGGGCGAATCTCCTTTAGATACTAAAATGTATTCCGTGAGCATTTCTAACGGAAAACAAGCCTGTTTAACCCAAACTAGCGGCACTCACAATGCCAGTATGTCTACAGATGGAAAATATATTTTTGATCAATACTCAAATCATGAAACACCAAGCGTTGCGCAGGTATTGGATAACAGAGGAAAAACAATCCAAACTTTTGTAAAAGCAGAAAGCCCAATGGCAGAATATAAAATTGGAATAACCGAGATTGGAAAATTAAAGTCGCATGATGGTTTTGATCTTTATACGCGTTTAATAAAACCGTCCAATTTCGACCCAACGAAAAAATATCCAGTTTTAGTTTATGTTTACGGAGGCACGCATGCACAATTGATCACAAACGCTTGGAACGACGGCGCATCGCTCTGGATGAAATGGATGGCAGAACAAGGCTATCTCGTTTTCACTTTAGATGGAAGAGGTTCGGCAAACAGAGGTTTTGCTTTTGAAAGCGTAATCCACAGACAATTGGGCACTGAGGAATTGAAAGACCAATTAGTAGGTGTGGAATATTTAAAATCACTTCCCTATGTTGATTCAGATCGCTTGGCAATGCATGGCTGGAGTTTTGGAGGGTTTATGACAGTATCGATGATGTTGCGTAATCCTGGAGTTTTCACTACTGGTGTTGCTGGGGGACCAGTAACCGATTGGAAATATTACGAAGTAATGTACGGTGAGCGCTATATGGATACACCGCAGCAAAATCCAAAAGGCTACGAAATTGCAAGCTTACTGAACAAAACCCAAAACTTAACAGGGAAATTATTGACAATCCATGGATCGATAGACCCCGTTGTAGTCATGCAGCACGATTTATCTCTGATCAAATCTTTTGTCGAGAATGAAAAGCAAATGGACTTCTTCGTATATCCAATGCACGAACACAATGTACGCGGCAAGGATCGGGTACATTTAATGACAAAAGTACTTAACTACGTGATTGAGAATAATAAATAATAAGCAGAACACATGGACGCTGTTTAAACATTTTGAATTTTAATAGACCCAAAGAAGCAATTATTATCATTCCTTTTTTTCCAGAGGAGAATGGTCAAACTTTCCCTTTACGGTATTAAAACGAAGAATCCCAAAACCAATAATAGCTGAAATAAAGGAGCCGATCAAAATCCCAATCTTGGCAGAATCTATATATTCTGGACTGCTGTTAAAAGCGAGGCTGGCTATAAATATGGCCATTGTGAAGCCAATTCCCGCCAAAAATGAAACCCCTATTATTTGTTTGTTGCTAATATCTTCTGGCACATCGATGATCTTAAATTTTCTCGCCAAAAAGATAACTGTTGAAATACCGATACTTTTCCCCAAAATCAAACAGACCATAATATTCACTATTAAAGCAGTTTCCAATCCGCCATCACTATTTATAGCGACTCCGGCATTTGCAAGTGCAAAAATTGGTATTATTAAGTAAGCTACCCAATTGTGAAGTTTATGTTCCAAATGCTGTAAGGGTGATCTATATTTATCGGCCCAACCATCTAAATCATCTATGAGTTCCAATTGTTTAGGTGAAAGCACAGGTTTTTGAAGAATGGTACTCTCTTTTATTTTACCCACTATACTTTCCAATTGATTGGTAAACTCGTGGGTGCTTATTTTTTGTCTAACGGGAATGGCAAATGCCATCAAGATTCCAGCCAGGGTAGGATGTAGTCCCGCTTTTAAAAACAACAACCAAACTATAAATCCGGAAACTATGGTTAAAAATTCGAAATATAAACCCCTATAACTTAAGAAATAGATAATAGCCAATAATCCAAAGGCGGAACCTAATAAAACTAAATCCAAACTGCTACTATAAAAAATTGCAATTACCAATACCGCACCCAAATCGTCAACAATGGCGAAGGCCGTGAGAAATATTTTTAGACTTAAAGGCACCCGATTTCCAAGAACTTTTAAAATTGCCAACGAAAAAGCAATGTCTGTTGCCATTGGAATTCCCCAGCCTTTGAGTGTGTCTGGATTTTGATTCAGAATAACATATATAAGAACCGGAAGTACAATTCCGCCGATGGCCCCAAACAAGGGAAACATAATTTTTTTGGTCGAATTGAGCTCTCCAATTAAAAACTCTCTTTTGATCTCCAATCCAATCAAAAAGAAGAAAATAGCCATCAGCCCATCATTTACCCAAAGGATCAACGGTTTTTTAAGTTCAAAACTATCTGAGATAAACCCAATTTCATATTGCCAAAATGATTGATAACTTTCCGAAAAAGCTGAATTGGCCCATACCAAAGCAATGATTGTTGTTGCCAATAACAGAATTCCACTGGAACTTTGAAGGTTGACGAATTTTTGAAAAGGGGAGAGTAGTTTTTCTTTTATCATATATTTTTTTCGAACTGACAATATACGAAACCTTCAAACATTTTTTTTTAGTTAAACATTTTTAAATCATATTTAGAAACAAGAAACGTATCATACCACTGTGGAATACTGAGCGCTGATAACAGAATACTGCCTACTTTTTTTTATCTTTGCCCCTCGTAAAAAGAAAGCAAGAATATGTTCGATAATTTAAGCGATAAGCTGGACAAAGCACTGCACGTACTGAAAGGTCACGGCAGCATTACAGAAGTAAACGTAGCCGAAACTCTAAAAGAAGTGCGTCGCGCTCTTTTGGATGCCGATGTTAACTTCAAAACTGCCAAGGAATTTACCAATACTGTAAAGGAAAAGGCACTGGGCCAAAACGTACTTACTACGTTGCAACCAGGCCAATTAATGGTGAAATTGGTGAAAGATGAACTTACCGAATTGATGGGTGGGGAAACTGCCGGAATCAATTTAAGCGGCACGCCAACGGTAATATTAATGTCTGGTCTTCAGGGTAGTGGTAAAACCACTTTCTCTGGAAAACTTGCCAATTATTTAAAAACGAAAAAAGCAAAAAAACCGCTTCTTGTTGCTTGTGATATTTACCGTCCTGCGGCAATAAATCAATTACACGTAGTGGGAGACCAAATTGGTGTTGAGGTTTACAGTGAACCCGAAAATAAAAACCCAGTTCAAATTGCCCAAAACGCAATAACCCACGCTAAGCAAAACGGCTTTAATGTTGTGATTGTAGATACTGCTGGTCGTCTCGCCATAGATGAAGCGATGATGGCTGAAATTGCAAATGTTCACAAAGCAATCAATCCACAGGAAACACTATTTGTGGTTGATGCAATGACGGGACAGGATGCTGTAAATACTGCAAAAACTTTTAATGAAAGGTTGAATTTTGACGGTGTTGTACTTACAAAATTAGATGGTGATACTCGTGGGGGTGCCGCAATTTCCATTAAAAGTGTTGTTGATAAGCCTATTAAATTCATTGGTACCGGTGAAAAGATGGATGCCATTGACGTGTTTCACCCAGCCCGTATGGCCGACCGTATTTTGGGGATGGGAGACGTTGTTTCGCTTGTTGAAAGAGCACAAGAACAATTTGATGAAGAGGAAGCCAGAAAACTTCAGAAAAAAATTGCGAAAAACCAATTCGGGTTTGATGATTTCCTTAACCAAATTCAGCAGGTTAAGAAAATGGGAAGCATGAAAGATCTGGTGGGAATGATTCCTGGCGCCGGAAAAGCACTAAAAGATGTTGATATTGATGATGACGCCTTCAAAGGAATTGAAGCAATAATCCATTCAATGACACCAACTGAAAGAACACAACCATCAGTAATAAACGGTAGTCGCAAAAAACGAATTGCTTCAGGTAGTGGAACGAGTGTTCAGCAAGTAAATCAATTGCTAAAACAATTCGATCAAATGAGCAAAATGATGAAGATGATGCAAGGCGGCGGCGGAAGAAAGATGATGCAGGCAATGGGGAAGATGAGGTAAGTTTTTAAGATGTCATTTCGAGCACAATCGAGAGTTTTTAATATTTAATTGTAGGAAGTATGACCATTTTAGATGGAAAAAAAATAAGTAACGACATAAAAAACGAAATTGCTGCCGAAGTCGATAAGATGAAAGCCAATGGCGAAAAAGTACCACATCTTGCAGCGATCATTGTGGGAAATGATGGCGCTAGCCTTACATACGTTGGAAGCAAGGTTAAGGCCTGCGAACGGGTTGGTTTCGAATCAACATTGGTTAAAATGCCAGATACTACCAGCGAATTAGAATTATTAAAAAAGATTAAAGAACTTAACGAAGACGACAATATTGACGGTTTCATCGTTCAGCTTCCATTACCTCCACAAATTGATACACAAAAAGTTTTGCTTACGGTAGACCCTTCAAAAGATGTGGATGGTTTCCATCCTGAAAACTTTGGAAAAATGGCTTTAGATATGAGTACTTTCATTCCAGCTACACCTTTTGGTATTCTGGAATTATTGCAAAGATATAATGTAGATACTAAGGGAAAACACACCGTAGTTATTGGAAGAAGCCATATTGTTGGTCGCCCCATGAGTATTTTAATGAGCCGAAAAGGATGGCCTGGAAATAGTACCGTAACTTTAACACACAGCAATACAAAAAACATTGCTCAAATAACTACGCAAGCAGATATCATTATTTCAGCATTGGGAGTTCCAAACTTTTTAAAAGCTGAAATGGTAAAGGATGATGTAGTTATTATTGACGTAGGGATTACTAGAGTAGAAGATCCAACCCATCCAAAAGGATATGTTATTACAGGAGATGTTGATTTTGAAAACGTTAGTAAAAAGGCTTCCTATATAACTCCCGTCCCTGGTGGAGTAGGACCGATGACCATTGCAATGCTTCTGAAAAATACACTCTTGGCAAGGGAACAACGAAAAGTTTAAGCTTTTTCAGTATTTCCCAATCTCCAATCCAAATATTTATGGAGGTCAGTTTCTATCCAGCCCATACTGATGGAGAGAACAGCCAAGTCATCAATATACCCAATTCCTGGAATGAAATCTGGAACTAAATCAAAAGGGTTAAATACGTATAGTAAAGCAACAACAATTGAAGCAATAGTAAACCACGGAACGCTTGTGTAATTACCCTTCTTAACATCTTTCAACATTGCAAACATAATTTTTCCGAGTTCGGCATATTTGCGCAAAGGACTCGCATTGCTCAGTTTTTCTGAAATAGCTTCTTCATTGTCCATCACTATTTCAACATCTTCATCCTTAATTTTAGTCACTTTTTCCTCAACGTAATTTTGGTTGACTTTGGAGTCCATCATCGCGATGTTTGAAGAGTCTTTATTTTTCTTTTTTCCGAAAATCATAATCTTTATTTTTATTTAAAAGTAATGAATGGAAATTCGAATACATTTAAAATTATGTTATAAATACTGATGAAGCTACAAATAAATTATTGGGGAAATAAATTCACACTGCTTGTTCATCGTTGGTTATATCTTCTTTCCCGTATTCTTTCCTGTAGTTACGAACAATCACCATAAAAAGACTTATAAGCAATGGGCCAAAGATTAACCCTAAAAAACCAAATAGCGGTACTCCTACAATCACCCCAACAAGTGTAATAAGTGGGTGAACATTATCAAGCTTTTTAAGTACGTAAAGGCGAATTATATTATCCGTTGAGCCCACAACTACAAAACCATAAATAAGAATTCCCCAGGCCTGAAAACTATGGCCTGTTGAAAGCGTGAGCACAAAAACAGGTAGTATTCCAATCAATGTCCCAACAAAGGGAATCATGCTACCAATGGTTACAATAACGAACCAAAAGAAAGGGTCTTCAATTCCGAAAATAAGAAAACCAATAAGAGCCACAACCCCTTGGGCTAATGCCACCAAAGGAATTCCCAGCGCATTGGAACGAACCATTGTCTGCACTTCAGAACCTATTTCTTTTAAATTTTCACGATTCATAGGGATGTACTCCTTCAAAGACTCTCTTAAATCGGTACGATTTATAAACATATAATAGAGCATAAAATACATCAAACCAATTGCAATAAAAGCATTAAAAGTACCACCAGCTAAATTTTGGAGATTTTCAGAAAGCCACCCTGTTATTGCTCCAGGATCAATTTGTGAATTGAGATCATATCCTATCTTATCTTCCATTTTGCCCAACTGTTCCTTTAGCGCATTAACTACTTCTTCAGAGTTCTGAACGGCTTTTCCAATTTTGTTAGTGAGCATTAAAATTATTCCGGCAATAGGTATAAGAATTAAAAAAAAGGAGATTACCATTAAAACCGTTGCTGCCAAGGACGGGTTCCATTTTTTCTTATTAACCAATGTTGCCATCCATTTACGCATAAGAACATAGATGGTTACAGCACCCAAAACTCCAGTGAGATATGGAAGGAGTTCTCTAAAAATGAGACTGCCCATTAATAAAATGAGCAAGATTACAAATATTTGACGTATTAACTGAGCGGGTATATGTTTGATCATTTAGCGAATAATTGAGTTAGATCTTCAAATGCTTTAAATTCTAATGCATTTCCTGCCGGATCTTTAAAAAACATTGTGGCCTGTTCGCCTACCTGTCCTTCAAAGCGGATATATGGGGCTATGATGAAGGTAATGTTTTTTTGAATTAGTTTTTCCGAAAAATCCCTAAAGGTTTTCATATCTAACACTACTCCGAAATGTGGTATCGGCACTTCTTTGCCGTCAACAGGATTTATAATTTCTTTTAATTTGGGGTTTTCTTCTTTCAAGTGAATAACAAGCTGGTGCCCAAAAAAGTCAAAATCTACCCAATGGTCACTACTTCTCCCTTCAGGAAGTTCAAGGACATCTCTATAAAATTTTCTGTTATCTTCCAAATTGTCCACTGGAATTGCTAGGTGGAACGGTCTCAATTGATTGCTCATTAATTGTTTCTTAAAGGTAGGATTAGTTCTTTCTTTTTCATTTTTGAACGACCCTCAATGCCAACGTTTTTTGCTTGTTCGTATAGCTCTTTTTTGGTCCATTTGTTATAAGGCTTAGCTTCACCGTCTTTTATTTCCAGAATTGGGAGCGTTTGCAATGAGAGCAGACTATTTTTTGCTATATCTTTTATCCCGCAATGCCTCCTACTGGTCTTCATTTATGATTCTTTGATTTGGCATAGTAATAATAATTTTTAAACATGAAACCCTCTAAAAAAACAGAGGGTTTAAAATTAATATTTATGTTTGATCTGTATCTTTTCTATTTTTAAGAAGGCCAATACCTGCAAAGAAGAATACTATACCCAATATAATCAACGCCCAAGGGCTCATCCCAACGTTGAAACTTCCAAATGCGCCAAGAACGCCCATTACTAAACCAATACCTCCTGCAATGGTTAAAATGAAACCTAAAATCTTAATCATAATTCAATTATTTTGATGGTTAATTGGATTAAAATTAAAGGAAAGCATTCATATGATAATGAATGTTAACAAAACCTTTGCAGGCGAAAATTATTTAGCTGAAGGTTCCCAACCTATCATAAAATATTTAAATGGAGCGTTATCAGGAATTTGGCTTGCTTCAACTTTTAAATCCATGTTGTAGCGAAGCTCTTCCGGAAGACTTTTTTTGTCAATAGTTAAATATACATCTGTTTCTTTCAAAAATATTACAACAGCATTAATAGTAGTTTCAATATTGTCTATGGTGTAATTTGCCTTAACATCCTTCCAAGTACTTGCAGGGTTTAGACCTTTTTCAGTTTTATATCTGGAATCAAAAACTTGTATGTTTTTTATAGTTGAATTAGGGTCTGTTTCATCTTCTGGACCTAATAACAATAGTTTTGTTCCACCTTTCCCTTTTTCATATATTTCAACTTCGCCCTGTGTTTCCAAAGCATTGGGAGAAGAGTTTATTTTTACAATAGAATCTGATGCAAAGATGGAATCGATTTGCTTGATTTTTATTTCATTGTTCAATTTTCCAATTGAGCCATTTTTAATTAAAAAAGGATCGCTGTCCTTTCCGCATTGTACAAAAGCAAGTGAAACTATTCCAATTATTAAAAGTGTCTTTTTCATTTATATTATTTAGTTATTGAATTATTAAATTTTTTTTTAAAAAATCACCGCATCATTTTTCCTAAAATTCCCAATACACTACGAATTACAGTCGGGCTGGAAAGTGTTTTTATCCAAGGATTTGAAGTGCTCCTGCGCCTTGATGAACTGCGGCTAGAAGTAGTTTTTCTTGCAGCCTCTTTTTCGTTTTGAGCTTTTTCTTTTGCTTCTTCTTTGTTGGCTATCTCTATTTTTTCAGTCAACATTTCATAAGCACTTTCGCGGTCAGTTACTTCGTTGTATTTAGGGATAAGTTTTGAAGTTATCAATAAATCTTTTAATTCTCCATCGGTCAAAATATCCATGCGGCTCATGGGGGCACGTAACATTGTTCGTGCTAAGGGAGTAGGGATTCCTTTCTCATTCAAAGCACTTACCAAAGCTTCCCCAATTCCCAAAGCTGTTAATACTTCGTCTGTTTTATAATAGTCTGAAAGCGGATAGTTTTCCGCTGTCAATTTGATGGCTTTTCGGTCTTTTGCCGTAAATGCTCTTAGTGCATGTTGAATTTTCAACCCCAACTGACTTAAAACAGCATCAGGAACATCTGTGGGATCTTGGGTTACAAAATAAAGCCCGACCCCTTTGGAGCGTATTAATTTTACAATGCTTTCTATTTGGTTGAGCAGTGCGCTGCTGGCTTCGTTGAAAATTAAATGAGCTTCATCAATAAAGATCACTAATTCCGGTCTGCCGCTATCTCCTTGCTCTGGAAAGGTTGCGTAAATTTCGGCCAAAAGGCTCAACATAAATGTAGAAAAAAGCTTCGGGCGGTCCTGAATATCTGTCAAACGAAGGATGTTGATATAACCCATCCCGTTTTCGTCTACTCGAAGCAAATCGTCTGTATCAAATGATTTTTCACCGAAAAAGAGATCGGCGCCTTGTTGTTCCAATTCTACCACTTTCCGAAGAATGGCACCTGTTGACGAAGAAGAAATGCGTCCATAAGCATCAGCAAACTCCTTTTTACCCTCATCGGTGGTGTATTGCAATATTTTTTTGAAATCTTTTAAATCGAGAAGGGGCATTTTGTTGTCGTCGCAATACTTAAAAATTACAGAAACAATACCCGATTGTGCGTCACTCAAATCAAGTATTCGCGAGAGCAAAACTGGTCCAAATTCACTCACGGTAGCGCGAAGACGAACGCCTTCTTGGTCTGAAAGTGAAAGTATTTCGCATGGAAATTTTTTAGCTTCATACGGAAAGCCGATGGCTGCGTGACGTTCTTCAATTTTCGCATTGTTGGCTCCCGGTTCGGCAATTCCACTCAAATCACCTTTTATATCCATCAAAAGTACTGGAATCCCTTTTTCAGAAAGGTTTTCGGCAATTATCTGTAGCGTTTTTGTTTTCCCAGTTCCAGTTGCACCGGCAATCAGTCCGTGGCGGTTTAGAGTTTTTAGGGGAATTTTTACGTAGGCATCTTTTACAGTTTCGCCATCAAGCATCGCGGCACCAAGGTTTATGAAATCCCCTTTTGTGGTATAGCCGCCGTTTATATAATCGAAAAAAGCTTGCTTGTCTGCCATCTTTTAAATTTTATTCAAAAGTAGCAATTGTAAAGAAGTCAGCGAAATATCCTAAAGAATTTATGAAAAGTATTATTGTACCAACACCACCCCAATATTCATAAAATCTGCCTTTAGGTTAGCAGCACCGCTGTTGTCTAAATAATATTGCACATCTATAATATCGTTTGCGCTAAATGCTGCCTGAAATACGCCGGAAGTGCCCCAATACTCACTGGCACTGGGTATGTAGGCAAATCCTCTTGAAAAATAACCGTATCTAAGGGTGGTGTTTCTGAAGATGGCAATTATAAATTTTCTAGCGCTACCAGATGTTCCGCCATCAAAATTTTGAACGCTTAATCCTGCGGAAAATTGATAAACACCATCTACTTTAACTTTAATCTTACCATCTCCCATTACCTCAAAAACATCCGTATCTATACTTTTAATCTCGCTAGCTGCTGCCCCAATTATAAAATTATTAAAGGTGCTATTCCCTTTAATTGTTTCTGACCCCGAGAAATCACGGTAGAGTGTCAATGATGAAAGGGTGGCGCGTAATTGATTTTTCCACGTTGTGCCGTTGAAAACGAAAATTGTATTGGTTGTAATATTAAAAATTGTAGCTCCTTTTAATGGTGTTGGTATGGCTAGCATTTGTGCGTTGTTCATTCTTGGAGGAACAAAGGCTGCCGTAGTACTTTCAATTTCAAAAGCAGAGCCGTCATCGGGGCTTGTTGTTCCTATACCCACTTGGGCGTGTGCTTTAATAACGAAACTAAAAATTAAAATAAAAAATAATAATCTTTGAACAAATTGAGGAGGGGATATCATCTTTGGGGAGAACTTTAAGGGAATTTGGTTTTTAAAATAAAATGGAAAAATATAATTATCAAATAAATAAAAGAAAGACGTGTTCTCTTTTCATTCAAGTTTTCGACTATTATACATTTAAATCAGATTATCTGTATATGGAGGCTAAACGACTCAGTAATTTTAAGGTATTTAATTAAAACTTTGGCGAGTATATAAACTTCTCTTTTTCTACCTTTGCAGCCTATGAAAGAGGAAACTAAAATGTTAGTTGAAAAGGGAGAAATGCTTCCATTAATGGAAGAATTCTATACCATTCAAGGAGAAGGATTTCATAAAGGTACGGCCGCTTATTTTATAAGAGTTGGCGGTTGTGATGTGGGTTGCCATTGGTGCGATGTTAAGGAAAGTTGGAATGCAAAATTGCATCCGCCAACAGCAATTGGAGAAATTGTTGAAAATGCTGCAAAACATTCAAAAACTATTGTGATTACGGGGGGAGAACCACTTACTTGGGATATGAAACCTCTGACCGAAATGCTCAAAAAACAGGGAATGCAGACGCACGTAGAAACTTCTGGCGCCTATAAACTAACCGGAATTTGGGATTGGATTTGCCTATCACCAAAAAAAATGAAGTTGCCTACAGAAGAAGTTTATAAAGCCGCGAATGAATTGAAGGTAATTGTTTTCAATAAGGATGATTTCCGATTTGCGGAAGAACAGGCCTCAAAAGTAAACAAAGATTGTATCTTATACTTACAGCCCGAATGGAGTAAACGCGAAAAAATGAGCCCACTGATTGTAGATTATGTAATGCAAAACCCCCAATGGAAAGTTTCATTACAAACACATAAATATCTTAATATTCCTTAAATATATTTAAGGTTTTTTAAAGGGAATTTCTACGTAATGGTCGTCCCAACCTATCATCAAGATTGTTCCTTTGCTGTCTGTTTTAAAAATCATTGACAGCGATTCAATTGGTGCGGCCGCTTGTTCACATGGAACAGTAATTCTAGCAACATCTTTTTCTTTTTTATAGCTGAAAGCGCCCCAAACATTAGTGTCGCTATTTACAATAATGGTCCAATTTTCTTCATCCGGAATTGTGTAAAGTGTATATGTTCCGGGTTTTAAAAGTGTATTTCCAAATTTTAAAGGGGTATAAATAGTTAATTCCGTAGCTTCATTAGCGCCAGTGCGCCATACTTCGCCATAAGGTACTAATCCTCCAAAAATATCACGACCTTTTTTCTGTGGGCGACTATAAATAACTCTAGCCAAGGGTAAACTTTTTTTATCAACACGTGCCATAGAAAGATCCATTGGGGAGGAATCCATATCTGGAAAACTCTGTGCTTGTAAATTTTGAAAAGCCAAAGAAGAAAAAGCAATAAAAACTATTAAGATTATTTTTTTCATAAATAGAGGATTTTAAAAAAGCTAATTACCGATTCTAAAATAGAACGAATAGTTAAGCGAAAAGTTTAAATTAAATTAAAATTCAATAAATTTTATATTGTAAAACGTTTAATAGGTCGAAAATAGTGCGCAACTATTACGCCAAGTTCTGAATCTGTTTATTTAGGCTTGAAATTTGGCGTTTTTCCACAGTAACTTGTTAATAACTTACGGCTTATAAATTGCCGAAACCCTTAATTTTATTGGGGATTTGGTTATATTTGTTCGTTACGAAAAAAATCGAAAATCATTCAAAATAAAATATGAGCGAAGAACAGAAAAAAGGCGCTTACGGAGCCGACCAGATTCAGGCTTTGGAGGGAATGGAGCACGTGCGTATGCGACCATCCATGTACATTGGAGATGTTGGAGTACGTGGTTTGCACCATTTGGTTTATGAAGTAGTTGATAACTCCATTGATGAAGCAATGGGTGGTTATTGCGACACTATTGAAATTTGGATCAACGAAGATAACTCAATAACTGTAAAAGATAACGGTCGTGGAATACCGGTGGATCTTCACAAAAAGGAAGGTGTTTCCGCATTGCAGGTTGTAATGACCAAAATTGGGGCCGGGGGAAAATTTGATAAAGATTCCTATAAAGTTTCTGGAGGTTTGCACGGGGTTGGAGTTTCTGTAGTAAATGCTCTTTCCGAGCACCTAACAGCAACAGTACATCGCGATGGTAAAGTTTGGCAACAGGAATATGAGCGCGGAAAAGCAATCTATCCTGTAAAATCCATTGGAGAAACAGATGAGCGTGGAACTATTGTTACGTTTAAACCAGATTCTCAAATATTTCAACAATCTTTAGAATATAACTATGATACTCTTGCAAGCAGAATGCGCGAGCTTTCTTATTTGAACAAGGGAATTACAATCTATTTTACCGATAAAAGGGAAAAAGATGAAAATGGCGAATTTACAACCGAAAAATTTCACAGTGAGGAAGGTTTAAAGGAATTTATCCGCTTTTTGGATGGAAATCGTGAACCAATAATCACGGATGTAATTTCAATGGAAGGTGAGAAAAATGATATTCCAGTTGAAGTTGCGATGGTTTATAACACTTCATTTAGTGAAAATCTCCATTCCTATGTAAACAATATAAATACCCATGAAGGTGGAACGCACCTTGCTGGTTTCCGTGCAGGTCTTACCCGTACGTTAAAGAAATATGCCGACGCTTCCGGCATGCTCGATAAATTGAAATTCGAGATTGCGGGTGATGATTTCCGTGAGGGTTTAACAGCAATTATTTCTGTAAAGGTGCAGGAACCTCAATTCGAAGGGCAGACAAAAACTAAATTGGGTAACCGTGAAGTTACTTCAGCGGTAAGTCAAGCAGTTTCAGAAATGCTCGAAAATTATTTGGAAGAACATCCAAACGATGCGAAAATAATAGTTCAAAAAGTAATTCTTGCAGCTCAAGCACGTCATGCAGCGCGAAAAGCCAGAGAAATGGTTCAGCGTAAGACTGTAATGAGCGGTGGGGGATTGCCCGGTAAACTTTCAGATTGTTCCGAACAGGATCCTACAAAATGTGAAGTATTCCTTGTAGAGGGTGATTCTGCAGGTGGAACTGCAAAACAAGGGCGTGATCGTAATTTCCAAGCTATTCTTCCCCTTCGAGGAAAGATTTTAAATGTGGAAAAAGCAATGCAGCACAAAGTTTTCGAAAACGAAGAGATTCGAAATATTTATACTGCTCTTGGTGTAACCATTGGTACGGAAGAGGACAGCAAGGCATTGAACTTAGATAAATTGCGCTACCACAAAGTAGTTATTATGTGTGATGCGGATGTGGATGGTAGCCACATTGCAACGCTGATTTTAACTTTTTTCTTCCGCTATATGAAGGAATTGGTTGAGGCTGGTTGTGTTTACATTGCGACCCCACCATTATATTTAGTGAAAAAAGGAGCTAAAAAGGAATACGCCTGGAGTGATAAAGAGCGCGATAAATTAAACTTAGAAATGGGAGGTAGTGCATCTATTCAACGTTACAAAGGTCTAGGTGAAATGAATGCTGAGCAATTGTGGGACACTACAATGAATCCTGATTTTAGAATTCTTCGTCAAGTGGTGATTGATAATGGTATAGAGGCTGATAGAATTTTTTCTATGCTTATGGGCGATGAAGTTCCTCCAAGACGTGAATTTATTGAGAAGAATGCAGTTTATGCAAATATTGATGCGTAAGTTTCTCTAAATTATATTTAAATTAAAGACTCTCTCCGCGGGAGTCTTTTTTTATTTTAATTTTAATGAAAACCATTACTATGAAATTAATCTTAACTCTTAAATATGCCTTTCTTCTTTTAATCGGACTATTTATTTCAGCCTGCCATTCAAAAGTAGAGAAGGTAAATATCCCAACGCATTCCTATACCGTTTTTGAAAAAGATTCAATTGTTGAAAATGTGATGCATTCGTTGCGGAATTACGGGCTCAATTCACAAAAAAGAAGAAACTTATTGGATACAGCTATTGCGAAGTATCCCACAATTGCAGAATTCTACCAACAACGTGCAATGCCTTTATATAAACAGGATAAAGATGAATTGGGTTTTCCTTTTTTAAATAAAGCAGCCGAATTAAACCCTCAGAAATATTTGGATTATAAAGGCTTTATGGAATGTGTTTTTTCGAAAAATTACAAAGTGACAATCGCCGATTTTGAGAAATATATAAAACTGTTTGGCGAAGGATATGTAATGGATCACACATATTATTTTTATATCGGGATAAGTTATTTGCAGCTAAACGAATTTGAAAAAGCAAAAATTTATTTGAAAAAAAGCGTTGGCCAAATTGAGGAGAAAAGTGGTCGAGATTGGGTCCATCATTTAGATTTAATGTACTTGGGAATTGCAAATATGGAGTTGGATGATAATGAAAACGCTATAAAAGACTTTGATGAAGCCTTGTCTAAATATCCAAACTTCGGCGATGTAAAATATTACAAAGCGGGCTGTCTTTATAGATTGGGAAAAAAGGAAGAAGCAATGAAATTGTTTAATGAAGCAAAAGAAGATATTTTAAAAGGCAATACAATCAATGAAGACAATGTAATTTATGAACACTATCCCTACCAAGTTCGGAAAGAATGGTTCGGGGATCATTAATTTGTTCAAAATGATTATTTAGGTTTTTAACCCTTTATTATCATTATTTTAAGTAGATATTGGTACTTTTGTAGAACTTTTCAAGGGTTCTTGAAAGCTGATTAAAAACAATTCCGATTTTCGTCGGAAAAACTATAAACCATAAACATTTAATATGAAAGTAACAGTTGTAGGAGCAGGTGCTGTGGGCGCAAGTTGCGCAGAGTACATTGCCATCAAGAATTTTGCAAGCGAAGTAGTTTTGTTGGACATTAAAGAAGGTTATGCCGAAGGAAAGGCAATGGACCTAATGCAGACCGCTTCATTAAACGGTTTTGACACCAAAATAACTGGTGTAACCAACGATTATTCCAAAACTGCCGGAAGCGATATCTGTGTGATAACTAGTGGAATTCCCCGTAAACCGGGAATGACCAGAGAGGAATTGATTGGCATAAACGCTGGAATTGTAAAGGACGTTTCTTCAAATCTTGTAAAAAATTCTCCTAATACTATTATAATCGTAGTGAGCAACCCGATGGATACCATGGCATACTTGGTTCATAAAACATCAGGGTTAGATAAAAATAAAATCATCGGAATGGGTGGAGCTTTGGATAGCGCTCGTTTTAAATACCGTTTAGCAGAAGCTTTGGACGCTCCAATAAGCGATGTGGACGGAATGGTAATCGGTGGACACAGCGATACCGGAATGGTGCCGTTGACCCGTTTGGCAACTCGAAATAGTGTTCCCGTATCTGCTTTTATTTCCGAACAAAGATTGGATCAAGTAATGGAAGATACCAAAGTTGGCGGAGCAACCCTTACAAAACTTTTGGGAACTTCGGCTTGGTACGCACCAGGCGCAGCAGTTTCATCCTTGGTTCAGGCAATTGCTTGCGATCAAAAGAAAATGTTCCCTTGCTCCGTAATGCTTGATGGCGAATACGGATTGAAAGATATCTGTATTGGCGCTCCAGTTATTTTGGGCAGAAACGGTATCGAAAAAATTGTGGAACTTGAATTGAACGATGCCGAAAAAGCACATATGAAAGAAAGTGCCGAAGGTGTTCGTAAAACAAATGATTTGCTTGAATTGTAATTTTAAGTGATAATTTATAGTAAATAAAAAAGCCGGCAAATAGCCGGCTTTTTTATTTAATAGATTATGTGAGTGAGAGGGCTGATTATAAAACTATCCGCACTTCGAAGACCCACAATCCTTGCAAGTCAAGCAACCCTCTTGATAAATAAGCGAAGTGCTCTTGCAGTTTTCACATTTCTGTTTTCTGGCCTCAGTACCATCTGCGACGTAACGCTTCAACGCACGAGCAACACCGTTTTTCCAAGTATTTATATTTTCACTGTCCAGCTGTAAACTATTAATTAGGTCTACCGCTTTTTCAATGGGCATTCCGTGGCGAAGCGTGCTTGAAATCAATTTTGCATAGTTCCAAAATTCTGGGTTAAATTTATGTGAAAGTCCTTCAATAGTGGTTTTGTAACCCCTTTTGTTTTTGTACTGAAAGTCATAGCGTGAAGTTCCGTCTTCGTTTCGATTTTTGATAATCACCCCGTCATTCACCCAGCGCGGAATCATAATCCCATCTTCGTCATCAGCAAAACCAGTAAAAATTTCATAAGGTTTTCCATCAATCAAACCGATGAAGGCAATCCATTTATCTTTACTATTTTGAAAACGAACTACGTCTGCCTTTAAAATTTCCGGGCGTTTTGTTGGGAAAGCGGTCAGTGTTTCATTGTCTTCCTCTTTCTTTTCTTCATTTGAAATTAAAACTCCGGAACGTGAGCCATCTCGGTAAACAGTAACTCCTTTACAGCCTGCTTGCCAAGCTTCCAAATACAATTTCCCTACTAATTCCTCTGTAGCATCGTTTGGTAAATTAATGGTTACTGAGATTGAATGATCCACCCATTTTTGTACTGCTCCCTGCATTCTAACTTTGCTTAGCCAATCAACATCATTAGAGGTTGCTTTGTAATAAGGCGATTTCTTTATAATCTTATTCAGCTCTTCCTGGCTGTAATTTTTATTGGTATCAATGCCATTCACTTCCATCCATTGCTTGAAACGGTGATGAAAAACTACATATTCTTCCCAACTGTCGCCCAATTCATCAACAAAATCAATGCGCGCGTTTTTATCGTTTGGGTTCACTTTTCTTCTTCTTTTGTAAACTGGCATAAAAACAGGCTCAATACCAGAAGATGTTTGTGTCATTAAACTGGTAGTGCCTGTTGGGGCAATAGTCAAAAGAGCGATATTTCTTCTGCCGTATTCAAGCATATCGTAATACAGTTTTTCATCGGCATCTTTTAGGCGAAGAATAAACGGATTGCTTTTTTCTCTTTCAGAATCAAAGATTTTAAAAGCCCCTCTTTCCTTTGCGGCATAAACTGAAGCGCGATATGTTTCAATTGCCATTTTTTTATGAATGTCAACTGAAAAATCGTTGCCTTCTTTACTGCCGTATTTTATTCCCAAAGCAGCAAGCATATCGCCTTCCGCGGTGATTCCAATTCCTGTTCTTCGGCCTTCTTCGGCTTTTCTTTGAATATTTTTCCAAAGATTTTTTTCAACAGCTTTTATTTCGTCTCCTTGTGGATCTGCGTCTATTTTAGCAATTATTGCATCTATTTTTTCGAGTTCCAGATCAATTATATCGTCCATTATTTTTTGGGCAATACCAATGTGTTTTTTGAAAAGTTCAAAATTAAACTCGGCTTTATCAGTAAACGGATTTTCTACATAGGAAAACAAATTGATGGCCAACAATCGGCAAGAATCATAGGGGCAAAGTGGAATTTCGCCACATGGATTAGTTGAAACTGTTTTGTAGCCCAAATCTGCATAACAATCTGGCACACTCTCGTTAATGATAGTATCCCAAAAAAGAATTCCAGGTTCGGCAGATTTCCATGCGTTGTGTACAATTTTTTTCCAAAGCTTTCCAGCTTCAATTTCTTTTGTATTCTTTGGGTTTTCGCTGAAAATAGGATATTTCTGTAAATAGTTTGTCCCGTCTTTCACGGCTTGCATAAAAGCATCGTCCATTCTCACTGAAACATTGGCTCCGGTAACTTTACCCTGCTCCATTTTGGCATCTATAAAATCTTCGGAATCGGGGTGGTTTATTGATACCGAAAGCATCAAGGCTCCACGGCGGCCATCTTGCGCCACTTCGCGAGTAGAGTTTGAGTAGCGCTCCATAAATGGAACAATTCCGGTTGAGGTTAACGCTGAGTTTTTTACAGGTGATCCTTTTGGCCGGATGTGTGAGAGATCGTGACCTACTCCACCGCGACGTTTCATTAATTGTACTTGCTCTTGGTCTATTTTCATAATTCCGCCATAGGAATCTGAGTCGCCATCATTACCAATTACGAAACAGTTGGAAAGCGAAGCAATCTGGTATGGGTTACCGATACCTGCCATTGGGCTTCCTTGTGGTACAATGTATTTGAAGCCTTTTATTGCTTCAAAAACTTCCTCTTCAGTCAAAGGATTTTCATAGCGTTGTTCAATTCTCGCTATTTCTTTTGCAATTCGGCGGTGCATATCGTCCGGAGTTTTTTCGTAAATATTGCCTTCAGAATCTTTGAGAGCATACTTATTCACCCAAACGCGGGCAGCAAGATCATCGCCATTAAAGTATTCAACAGAGGAGCTAAAAGCTTCTTCCTGAGTGTAAGTTTTTGGGTTAGAGATGACTGTCTTTACTTGCATATTTTTATAAAATTTTGATTGTTTTAATTTCGTATTTAAAGTAGGTAAATATAACCAATTAGTAACGTCCAATTAATATTATAAATTTAAAGTTGTCAAGAAATAGGTGTTAATATATTAATATTCAATTGTATAAGAATTTATCAACACAGTAAAGTTGACAAATTTTGAAAATATATTCTAATTATTCGAATATTTTAAATTTAGATTAATATATGATGAAAATCATTCTTCTAAGTTCATTATGAATGTATCTTTGCCAGGTGAAAAATGCAATTCTCATTGTCGCTTCCTTAATAATGCTCACAAAACCTATGTGGCCGGTTGTTGATTATGTAATAAATTATGATTATATAGTAAACGTGCTTTGCGTGAACAAAGACAAACCAGAAATGCATTGTAATGGAAAGTGCCATTTAACAAAAGAATTGGCAAAGGAGGCTGGGGCAGAGGATAAAAATCCGTTCAGCAGCAAAACTTCAAAAACCGAGATTCCGCAGTTTATTATTTCAGAAAATATAAATGAATATGTTTTTATTTCCAAAATAGAAATCAATTCTATAGAGAATATTGGGTATAACCCAAATTTGAATTCTTCTCTTTTTACTTCAAAAATTCTGCATCCGCCACGTTTTGTATAATTTATAGTTCAGGTTTATTTTGAAATTTCTACAGGAAATTTTAAGATGACTATTCTTAATAAATTATCAAAACTATTATTAAATGAAAGCATTTATAAGTGTATTTCCTTCAAGCGGAATACTTATGGGCTGTCTTTGGTGCACAATATTTTGCGGAATTTTTACATCGCAAATCTATGCCCAAGAAACACCCGTTGATAGTCTAAAATTAATCCAACTAAATGAGGTTATTGTAATCTCGGCGGGCAAACAATTAGACCATCAAAAACAACGAAAACCGTTATCCACGCTCGACGAATTTTTGGAATCATCGCGCAGTATCAATATGGTGAAACGAGGCGCCTATGCGTGGGAGCCAACGATGAACGATATGGCTTCGGAACGTTTGGCCATCACCATTGATGGGATGCAGATTTTCGGCGCGTGTACCGATAAAATGGATCCAATAACTTCATATGTTGACGTGTCAAATCTTTCGGAAGCACAGATTGGCTCTGGCCAACAAGGTGCTGCCTTTGGAAATACCATTGGCGGGGGCATCAACTTGAAACTGGACAAAAGCAATTTTAAACCCACCGGATGGAACGGATCTTTGGAAAGTGCTTTTGAAAGTAACAATGCAATGCGCGTTTTTGGAGGCGAACTGAATTATTCCGATGAAAAATTCTATTTGAATACCGATGCAATTTATCGTAAGGCTGATAATTACTATGCTGGAGGTGATAAAGAAGTAAATTTTTCGCAATTTGAAAAATATAATTTCTCTGTCAATTCTGGCTATAAATTGACCGCGGACAAATCTATTTCTGCTACCTTAATATATGATGAAGCGAACGATGTGGGTTATCCAGCCTTAACAATGGACGTTTCCTTGGCGCGGGCGGTAATCGGTTCGGTGAGTTTTAATCAGGATACTTTGTTGGGCAATTTTACCAATTGGGAATCCAAAGTGTATTATAATAACATTAAGCATATAATGGATGACACCAAGCGTCCCGATGTATTGATACATATGGATATGCCGGGCTGGAGTGAAACTGCTGGGTTTTATTCGCAACTGAATTTCAACAAAGAAAAGAATCATTTCTTTTTCAAGATGGATGGGTTTTATAATAAGAGTTATGCTGAAATGACAATGTACCCAACCAACAGCAACGAGCCGTTGATGTTTATGTTAACGTGGCCAGATGTGCGCACCAAAGACGTTGGTTTTTATGCCGAAGATCACATTTCATTTGAAAAATCTTCGTTAAAACTTTCAACGCGTTTGGCTTACCATTCAAATACAGTGGCAGATGATTTTGGGTTGAATAGCTTAAAAATTTTCTATCCCGAAATGGATAAGACAAATACCCGTTTTTTGAAAAGCTTTTCGGCACAATATCACAAAATGCTGAATGATTTTCACTTAAACGGTGGTCTTTCGTATGGCGAACGCGCGCCTTCGGTTTCGGAAGGGTATGGATTTTATCTGTTCAATAGTTTTGATAACCATGATTATATTGGCGACCCAGACCTTAACACCGAAAGTTCTGCAGATGCCAACCTTTCGGTAACCTATAAAAAACCAATTTTTGAAATTACTGCTGGGGCAAATTATTTCCATATTTTCAATTATATAATTGGAGTGGTGGATAATTCGCTCAGCACGATGACCATTGGTGCCGATGGAGTAAAAATTTATACCAATCTTGATTATGCGCAGCTTTTTAATGCTTCACTCTCGGGAAGGTATAATATTTCAAATGCTTTTAAATTGATGAGTCAGATTTCGTATCATCGCGGCATTGATGAAGGGGGTGAAAATTTACCGCTTATAAGTCCTCTCTCATATAGAAGTGGGCTCGATTTCTATAAAAACCAATATTCCGCATCGCTTTCTGTTGAAGGTGCTGGGGAGCAAACTAATTACAATCCTGCTTATGGCGAAACAAAAACCGCAGCTTACGCCACGCTTTCGGCAAGTTTCGGCAAGCGTTTCTTTATAAATGAAAATGACCTTTTCGTAAAAGCTGGAATTGAAAATATTCTTGACACTAATTATTCGTCCTATACCGATTGGAACAACATTCCCCGGATGGGCAGAAACTTTTATTTAACCGTTTCTTATTCAGTAAATTAATTTCTAAAAATAACAATATGAAAACACTAAAATATATTTTCGCAATACTAATTCTTTCAATCTCTTTCGTAAGTTGTTCCGAGGACAATGACGAAACCTCAATGGAAACTAATCCTGTGGAAGGTCTGAACAAAATTTATGAATTTCCTTCAGCGGATCATTCTGTAGAAATCTATTCGGAAAAAACTGCATTGGAAGTGGGTTACAATGAAATTTCAATCAGAATAAAAGATATGGCTAGTAGCAAATATGTTACGAATGCCGAAGCAACTTGGATGCCAATGATGCATATGGAAACATTGGAACATTCCGCGCCACACAGTATGTTGAGTAATTCTGAAGAGGGCTCAGTTTATAAAGGATATATCGTTTTTCAGATGCCCGGTAACGCTACAGAATATTGGGACGTTACGCTAAACTATAATTTAAATGGTCAAGCAATGACAGAAACTCACCGTGTTTCTGTAGCCCAACCAGCAGATGGCCTTAATAAAGTACAAGTTTTTATGGGAAGCGACGATAACAGATATGTTATGGCCTATGTAAATCCTAAAGAACCGCAGGTAGCAATCAACGATTTTCAGGCGGTGCTTTACAAAATGGAAAATATGATGACTTTTTCAATTGTAGAAAATTTTAAAATCACTGTCGATCCAAGAATGCCGGGAATGGGCAACCACAGTTCGCCAAATAATCAGGATTTAACCTATAATGCAGCGACCAAAATGTACAATGGTAAGTTGTCTTTAACGATGACCGGTTACTGGAAAATAAATTTAAAACTTTTGAGTGCAAGTGGCGATGTTTTGAAAGGTGAGGATGTAACAGAATTAAATCCAGAGAGTAGCCTTTATTTTGAATTGGAGTTTTAATTTCAGGAGGTTAATGGTATAATGTTTAAAGACTGTAGCAATACAGTCTTTATTTTTTTATATTTGGCGCGTGAACTGGAGATGGTATTTTACCGGAATAATAATTATCCTTGCTTTTTTTGGAATAAGCATGGAGCAATCTACAATGCCTAACCAAGAAATTGTGGTTCAGTTTAATGCATCTTCAATAAGTACTGATGAAGCGGAACAAGCTATTTCAAATATAACAAGCCAATTAAAAGCTGTTGGCATTGAGGTGTTTCAGGTTTCAGAAATACGTGGCGGAAAGCTTAAAGTAACTTATTATAGCAAAGTTGATGTCGCTATAATAAAAGATTTGTTTGATAATCAGAACAAGCTCGGCCTTGGGTATAGCACTTTTGATGAACAGAGAGATTCTTCTAAAATTCCTTTTGGTGATGAACATAATACCTATAGATTAGCTGTTAGCAAAATCCAAAAAGATTCTGGTTCTGATTTGGGGCTTCACGGTTTGCCTGTAGAAGTAAAGTCTGCAAAAGACCAGTATTTAAACCCGATAGTTTCTTTGGGTACTTCTGAAACTAACTTTTGTTTCAAACATAGTATTGAAAGGGTATTGTATAAAAACTACCGTGATGCTTCACTTTTATTTGATAATACTACACATAAAATTCCAGAGGTAAGGGCAGGGCCTTTATCCTAAAAGAAATTCTTCTCAAAAATGACTTCTTTTTTTAAAATTACGAAGTCACAAAAATTAATTTTATATAACCACGATAATTGTCAGATCTAACAGCAAATCATATATTTGCCCGTTTTTAAAATCTGACCAAAAAATATAAACATGCAAAACAAAGGACTAATTACCGTATTTGCCATCCTCTTTGGATTGGTGAGTATTTATCAGCTCTCTTTTACATTTGTCGCGAACAAAGTGGAAGACAGCGCTAAAGAGTTTGCCAATAGCAAATTTTCTGAAGAGCAACCACACGAAAGAGACAATGCAGAAGCCCGCTATTTGGACTCTGTAGCTAACAATACCGTATTTTTAGGAATTGACTACAAAACAGCTAAAGAAAAAGAGCTGAACAAAGGTCTTGACCTTAAGGGTGGTATTAACGTGATTCTAGAGGTTTCTGTAAAAGATATCTTGAAAGGTCTTGCTAACAAAACCAAAGATCCTGCATTCAACCAAGCGTTGGAAAATGCCACTGTTCTTCAAAAGGATAGCCAAGATACATACTTAGAGTCTTTTTTCAAGGCTTTTGAAGCACTTCCGGGCGAAAACAACCTGGCATCACCAGATATTTTCTTCAACAAAAATTTAGAAGATGTTATTAACATTGGGATGACTAATGCACAGGTAAAACCAGTTATAGAAAAGAAAATTGATGAGTCAATTACTTCTGCATTTGAGGTATTGAGAAAACGTATTGATAAATTTGGGGTAACCCAACCAAACATCCAGCGTTTAGGAAAATCTGCACGAATTCTTGTAGAACTTCCTGGCGCGAAAGATGTGGACAGGGTGAGGAAACTTCTTCAAAGTACTGCTCAGCTTGAGTTTTGGTACGTTTATAAATTTGAAGACATGGCAGGCTTCCTTCAAGCCGCTGATACCAAAGCAGGTGAACTGGCTATTGCGAAAAATGCTACTGAAACAACAAAATCTTTAGAGACAACAGAAACTGCTGGTGATACTACCAAAACGGAAGAAGATGATGTTAGCAAATTGTTGGGTGGTCAAGATGTAAAAGATTCTCTTACCGATGATAACAAAACTAACCCAATACTTTCAAAAATGGTTTCATTGGGAAGCCAAGGAGGTCCGGTAATTGCTACCTTTAAATTAAAAGATACTTCAGATATCAATAGTTATTTGCGTAACCCGCAAATAAAATCATTATTGCCTAACGAATTACGTTTCGCAAAATTTATGTGGGGATTGCCAGAAGCAAGCCCACAGCTTAATGGAGAAGAAGTTACAGCACTATATGCCATAAAAAGCGAAAAGGATGGTCTTCCTCCACTTGGCGGAAGTGTTGTTGTAGATGCAAGACAAGAGTTTGACAATTTGAGCCGTGTAGTTGTTTCTATGCAAATGAATGGTCAAGGAGCTAAAGTTTGGGAACAAATGACAGGCAATGCATACCAAGATCAAAGCCAGATTGCTATTGTGCTTGATAATATTGTTTATTCTGCACCAGGCGTAACTTCAGGTCCAATTGCCGGAGGACGTAGCCAGATTTCAGGAAATTTTACCGTACCACAAGGTCAGGATTTGGCCAATGTATTGCGCGCAGGTAAATTGCCTGCCTCTGCTGAGATTATTCAAGGCGAAGTTGTTGGACCAACACTTGGTCACGAAGCAATAAGCAGTGGTGTAATGTCTTTCTTGATTGCACTTGTAATCGTTCTTTTATGGATGATTGGTTACTATGGAAAAGCAGGTATTTTTGCCGATATCGCTTTGTTGGTAAACATTCTCTTCATCTTTGGAATATTAGCAGGTCTTGGCGCGGTACTTACCTTGCCAGGTATTGCAGGTATCGTATTGACCATAGGTATGTCTGTAGATGCGAACGTACTTATCTTTGAAAGGATTAAGGAAGAACTCGCAAAAGGGAAGGCCCAAAAAGACGCCATTAAAGATGGTTTCAATAATGCATTATCTTCTATTCTTGATGCAAACATAACCACAGGTTTAACTGGTTTGATTCTTTTGGTATTCGGAACGGGGCCAATTCAAGGTTTTGCAACTACTTTATTAATAGGTATTGCTACTTCCTTGTTTACTGCAATTTTCATTACAAGATTATTTATTGACAGTTATACAAAAAATGGAAAATCATTACCTTGTTCAACTTCTTTTACAAAAGATCTGTTCAAAAATGTAAGTATTGAATTCCTGAAAAAACGTAAGGTTGCTTATGTTATTTCTGGAGTTATGATATTGATAAGTCTTGGTTCTTTATTTACCCTTGGACTTAACCAAGGTGTAGACTTTGTGGGTGGACGTACTTACACGGTTCGTTTTGCAAAAGATGTAAATTCACAGGAAATTCAGGACAATCTGATTAAAACCTTTGGAAGTGCCGAGGCAAAAACTTACGGTGGTGATAACCAGTTGAAGGTTACAACCAAATATAAGGTTGATGAAACGGGAACCGATATAGATGAGGAAATAGAGCATATGCTTTTTGAAACTGTTAAAAAGGATATGCCGGCAGATATGACCTACGAGGATTTCGTTGGAGACCGCGAAGGAAAAACCATTGGTAGAATGGAATATTACAAAGTGAGCCCTACCATTGCAGATGATATTAAGAAAGACTCTTTCTGGGCAGTATTTGGCTCTCTGGTTGTAGTTTTCCTTTACATATTATTGCGTTTTAGAAGATGGCAGTTCAGTTTGGGTGCGGTTGCAGCTGTATTCCACGATGTGCTTATTGTTCTTGGAGTTTTCTCTTTAACCTATAGATTTATGCCATTCAGCATGGAGATTGACCAAGCATTTATTGCGGCTATCCTTACCGTAATTGGTTACTCGCTTAATGATACTGTAATTGTATTTGACCGTATTCGTGAATACTTTGGTGAACACCCAACTTGGAAAATGAACCGTATTATCGATGTAGCTTTAAGCAGCACGTTAGGAAGAACCTTGAACACCTCTTTCACCACGCTTATCGTGTTGTTATGTATGTTCTTCTTCGGGGCAGAATCTATTAGAGGGTTGTTGTTTGCGATTATCGTAGGTATCGTAGTCGGTACTTATTCATCATTGTTTATTGCAACGCCAATTATGTATGATACAGTGAAGCGTAAAAAAGTCGAAGATTTAATCGATAAAAAAGAAGAAGAGGCTGCTCCTGCATTGGATGCATAAGTCGTTTCTTTAATAAATAAAAAAAGACCTTTCCAATTTGGAAAGGTCTTTTTATTTTTGAATTAATTTGATTCTGAAATTTTAAAAAATTAAAGCTTTATTTAATTTTTCGTGAACTGAATTTTATCTCCTTTTTCAAGCTTCCATTTGTCGGAAAGCCCCGCATTTACTTCCAAAACATATTGTGAAGCTGCATCTGAAGGAAGCGAAGTTTCATCAAATGGTTTTGCATTTTTTTGGATGCTTATAATTTCCTTTTCGGAATTAAAATATAATATATCCAGCGGAATTTCGGTATTTTTCATATAGAACGAGCGCTGTCTTGAATCGTTAAAAACAAAAAGCATTCCTTGATTTTCGGCCATAGAATGGCGATACATTAGTCCCGTTTGGGTTGAGTACTCGTCATCAGCAATTTCAATATCTAATTTTGTGATGATGGAATCACTTTCGGCTTTTAATAAATAAAGTTCCCCTTCATTGGTGAACTTTATTTCTTTTGTAAGGCTTTTGCTCTCTGAATTTGTGTTGTCTTTACAATTGTAAAAGGTAAGAATGGAGCCAGCGATTGCGGCGGAAACAAGTATTTTTTTCATTTAAAGAAATATTAAAGACCACAAATACAAGAATATTTTTTAAAAAAATAATTTGTGTATTCGCGGTTGTTTTTTTATTCAGTAATTGGTTTTTTTGAAGCTTTCCACATAATATAGATTCCCGCTATTATGAAAGGGATACTGAGCCATTGTCCCGTGGAAAGTAGGCCAAGTGCAGACTCAAACCCACCTTGGCTTGCTTTTACGTATTCAACCAAGAAACGGACCATAAAAAGAAGGATCAAAAACACTCCGAAGATGTAACCAATCTGTTTTCTGCGCTCTGTTTTCCAGTATAAATACCAGCACACCAAAAACACAATTACGTAACCGGCTGCTTCATAAAGCTGTGCCGGATGCCGAAAAGGAACAGCGTTCAGTAATTCTGAAAACTGCGGATTATGCACAATGGCATCGTAAGCTTTGCTTGGTTCTTTAATTCCAGTTGCATTTACGGCATCCTGTTTCCGAATGCCTTCGTGTACAAAACGAACCCCAAGCGGAAAGTCTCCCGAAGGTTTTCCGATGATTTCAGAATTCATGAAATTCCCAATTCTCACAAAAATACCACCAGCAGCCACAGCAATAACAATGCGGTCCATAATCCATAGGAAAGGTTTTTTAATAACGTTTTTCGTGTAAAAATACATCGCAATTAAAATAGCAATTGCTGCCCCGTGGCTAGCCAAACCTTGAAAGCCAGTAAATTCAAATTCGGGAACTGTTTGTATTGGTAAAAACACGGAAAGTGGGTCTTGTACAAAAAGCTCAGGTTGATAAAAGATAACGTGACCCAAACGCGCACCCGCAAGAGTAGCAACAACCATGTAGATAAACAGACTGTCTAGTTTTTCTTGCGAAAGACCTTCCCTTTCATAAATCTTTTTGGTCAAGATCCAGCCTAGTGTGAACGCGACAACGAACATTAAACTGTAATAACGGATCATAAAAAAACCAAGGTCAATTCCTTCGGAAGGGTTCCAAGTAAAACTTAAATAGTGCATAATAGGGATTTTATTGAGCAGGGTAAAGATAGCAAAACCGAAAAAGTATTGTGACTCAAATAGTTCATTTATCTATAATTTCTTTTTTTGGTGGAACGGGGTCGTAGCCAGAGCCACCCCAAGGATTGCAGCTTGCAATTCTTTTTGCTGCAAGCCAGCCGCCTTTTAATATACCGTGTGTTTGTAACGCCTCAACTGCATAATGAGAACACGTTGGCGTATAGCGACAACTGGAAGGCAATACTGGCGAAATAAAATATTGATATCCTTTTATCAACAAAACAAAAGGATATGTGATTATCTTTTTCAAACAAGAATTAATTTATTGAAAAAGTGGTCCCGTCTTTTCCGTCTTTCAGTTGGATTCCTTTCGATGAAAGTTCATCGCGAATTTTATCGCTCATCGCGAAATCTTTATTGGCGCGAGCTTGGTTTCTTAATTGAATAAGAAGTTCAACCGCAGCAGAAAGTTTTTCGCCGTCCAGTGAATTTTCCGAAACACTATCTTCCAATCCCATAACATCAAAAAGGAAATCGTTCATCGTTTGCTTTAGCAATTTCAAGTCGTTTGCTGAAATAGTTTCTTTTTCTTCCTTTAATGAATTTATAAATTTCACTGCTTCAAAAAGCTGTGCAATTAAAATTGGACTGTTGAAATCATCATTCATCGCGTCATAACAAGCTTTTCGCCAATTTTGAATGTCAACGCTACTTTTTTCTGAAGAAGTGATTGAGCCTAACATTCTATGGGCATCCATCAATCTGTTGAAGCCTTTTTCAGAAGCTTCCAAAGCGTCACTGCTGAAATCTAAAATGCTCCGGTAATGAGCCTGATACATAAAAAATTTAGTAACCGTAGGTGAGAATGGCTTGCTTAAAACATCATTTTCACCAGTAAACATTTCATTCGGAAGAATAAAGTTTCCAGTAGATTTTGACATTTTTTTACCGTTAAGCGTAAGCATATTGGCGTGCATCCAATAATTTACTGGAGAAGTGTGATTGCAAGCTTCTGCTTGTGCGATCTCACATTCATGATGTGGGAATTTCAAGTCCATTCCACCCCCGTGGATATCGAAGTTGTTTCCTAAATATTTTGTACTCATTGCAGTACATTCCAAATGCCAGCCGGGAAAACCTTCGCTCCAGGGCGATGGCCAGCGCATAATGTGCTGCGGTTCGGCTTTTTTCCAAAGCGCAAAATCCTGCGGGTTTTTCTTATCGGTCTGTGCAGAAAGCTCGCGCGTGTTGGCAATCATATCTTCCAAGTGTCTTCCGCTCAGTTTTCCGTAGTTGTTGGTTTCATTGAATTTTAGCACGTCAAAATAGACAGAGCCATTTTTTTCATATGCAAAACCTTCTTTAATTATTTTTTCAACTATATGAATTTGTTCATAAATATGGCCGGTAGCTGTAGGTTCAATGCTTGGTGGCAAGGCGTTAAATTTCGCCATGGTAGTGTGAAAATCCACAGTGTATTTTTGTACAACTTCCATTGGCTCCAATTGCTCGATTCGCGCCTTTTTAAGAATTGGGTCGTCACCACTTTCGCCGTCGTTTTCTAAATGGCCAGCATCAGTAATATTTCGCACATAGCGGACTTTATAGCCCAAGTGTTTTAAATAGCGAAAAACCAAATCAAAAGATAGAAAAGTTCGGCAGTTGCCTAAATGCACATTACTATAAACCGTAGGTCCACAGACGTACATGCCTACTGCGCCTTCGTGAATGGGAGTGAATTTTTCTTTGTTTTTTGAAAGGGAATTGTAAATGTAAAGTTCTTGCTGTTGATAAAGGCCCATTAATTTTCTTTTAAAAATACTATTGAAATTGGGTGTCTAATTTTATATAGTCCAAAAATTCTCTTCGTGTTTCAGAATTTTTGAAAGCACCGCCAAACTCACTAGTTACGGTACTGCTATCAATATCCCGAATTCCGCGAGAATTTACGCAAAGGTGTTTAGCGTCAATTACACAGGCTACGTCCTCGGTATTCAAAACCTCTTGCAATTCTTTTACAATTTGCATGGTTAGGCGTTCTTGAACCTGAGGTCTTTTTGCATAATAATCAACAATTCTGTTCATCTTTGAAAGTCCAACGACAGATCCGTTAGAAATATAGGCAATATGTGCTTTCCCTACAATAGGGAGCAAATGGTGCTCGCAGGTAGAATAGAGGGTAATATTCTTCTCTACTAGCATTTCTTGATACTTGTACTTATTTTCAAAAGTTGATGCTTTTGGCTTTCTATCTGGATGAAGCCCACCGAAAATTTCCTGCACAAACATTTTTGCAACACGGGTTGGTGTTCCTTTTAGACTATCGTCATTAAGATCAAGTCCTAAAGTGTGCATGATATTTTGGACATCTTTTTTGATACTTGCAATCTTTTCAATATCGCTCATCTCAAAGGCATCTGTTCGCATGGGTGTTTCTGAAGAACTCCCAATATGGTCATTCCCCATTGCTTCAATCTCTTTAAGTTGTTTTTCTAAATCCATTTATTATCTCCTTATATAGGCTTGCAAAGATACGCATTACCATTTAGGTATTGAAACTGTAAATTTTTATTTTAAGACTTATAAACCTTACGTTTTCATAAAATTTTCTTAATTTTCCCCCAATTTATTTCCAAAAAATATGAATAAAGTTTACTCCCCACGTGATTTTTATATCTTAATACTCTTATTAACAGTTCCGTTAATTAGTTTCTCACAAGGCCCCGGGTCATTATTTGTTGACGCCGGTCCAAATATTGTAGTTGATTGTAGTGTTGGTTGCACAGATTTAACAGCAGATTTTCTACAGACTTTCGATACTTCTGGAAGTACATATACTATAACTTCTATACCGTATTTACCTCCATTTCCATTTAATGGGCTTGCCAACCCTCTGAATCCAAATATAGACGATGCTTGGTCTCCAGTAGATAATTTACCTTTTGACTTTTGTTTTTTTGGAAATACTGAAACTCAATTTCAAATAGGATCAAACGGTGTAGTTCGCTTTGATGTAGACCCAGGAGACACGGGTGCGGCTTCCAATGCTTGGGAATTTAATAGTGATCTCCCAAATAATTTTGAAGATGCACTAGGGGAAGCAAATATCTTATTGCCGGTACATGATATGGATCCCACTCAATCCTCTTCGGAAGAGATAGGCTATGAAGTAATTGGTGTATACCCTAATAGAGTTTTAGTGGTTTCTTATTACCAAGTGCCCATGTTTTCAGTCGCTTGCAATGGCTTATTGGCAACTCAAATGGCCGTTTTTTATGAGTTTTCGAATGTAATTGAAATGTATATTTTGAATAAGCCCTCCTGCCCAGGATGGAATGATGGAAATGCGGCATTAGGAATTCAAAACGATGCTGGAACTATAGCCTACGTTCCTCCTGGTAGAAATACTTCAGACTCACCTTGGGCAACAACAAACGAGGCTTGGCAGTTTTCACCAGATGGAGTTCAAACCTATGTCTTTGAATGGTTGGACGCCCTAGGAAATGTTGTGGGTACAACTCCCACAATAAATGTTTGCCCCTCTGGAACAGAAACATATACAGCAAGAGTTACTTATACCAACTCTTGTAATGGCGATGTTGTGATTTTAACAGATGATGTTGAAGTTTCTCTTCAAGCTACGTTTTCTGTAGACTTGGGCCCTGATATTGAAACATGTAATCCAGCACCAATTACATTAGATGCTGAAACAGGTGTCCCCACTGTAACTTATCAATGGTTTCTTAATGGATTTCCTATTGCAGGGGCAACTAACGCTACTTATACTGTTAATCCTCCAAACTCCGGAACATACTCTGTTGAAGCTTCTGATAATGGTTGTACAATCTCTGATAGTATTGATATAGATTTTCTTCCTCAACCTGTTATAGCAAGTCGTCCTCAAAATATTAATATTTGCAATGATGGCACTAATCCAGGTATTTTTGATTTAACAGAAAATGATGACGATGTTCGGGGAGGTCAGAATCCTTTGTTTGTTATAACATATCACCATAGTCAATTGGAAGCTTCCACTGGTGCAAATCCTATTGTTCCTGCAAATGCATATCCAATAGTTGGTTCTTCTGAAATTATTTGGGTTCGAATTGAAGAGCCTACAGGTTCATGTTATGCTATTGACTTTTTTGAAATTACCTATGCTGCAGCTACGGCAACAGCTCCTGCGAGCCCATATTATGTTTGCGATTTAGGAGGGAATGGGCAAGAGCCAATTAATTTAAACACCACATTTGACGCTATTATTCTAAATGGTCAAAACCCTTTACAGTTTACCGTTACTTACCACAGTAATCCCGCAGATGCAATTTCAGGGAACAATCCATTGCCACAGCCTTACTTGGTTACGGGTTCAGGGTTTATTTTTGCTCGTGTAGAAAACAATACTGTTCCAGGTTGTTTTGCTACTACTCAGTTTAATCTTATATTGGCACCCCAGCCCATTGCCAACCCTGCTGTTGATTTGTACCAGTGCGACGATGGCACGACCTCTGGGGTTTTCAACCTTACGGACAATGATGCCAACATATT
>NZ_UEFQ01000042.1 GCF_900489465.1 Aequorivita sp. CIP111184
ACGTTGTACCGTCTTATCCTCTGCACCTGCTAAGGTTATAGGGACAAGCCGTACGGGCAATTAGTACTGGTTAGCTTAATGCATTACTGCACTTCCACACCCAGCCTATCAACGTCCTGGTCTCGAACGACCCTTCAAAGAGCTCAAGGCTCTGGGAAATCTCATCTCAAGGCAAGTTTCCCGCTTAGATGCTTTCAGCGGTTATCTCTTCCGAACTTAGCTACCCGGCAATGCCACTGGCGTGACAACCGGTACACCAGAGGTTCGTCCACTCCGGTCCTCTCGTACTAGGAGCAGCCCCCTTCAAATTTCCAACGCCCACGGCAGATAGGGACCAAACTGTCTCACGACGTTTTAAACCCAGCTCACGTACCACTTTAAATGGCGAACAGCCATACCCTTGGGACCGGCTACAGCCCCAGGATGTGATGAGCCGACATCGAGGTGCCAAACCCCCCCGTCGATGTGAGCTCTTGGGGGGAATCAGCCTGTTATCCCCAGAGTACCTTTTATCCGTTGAGCGATGGCCCTTCCATACAGAACCACCGGATCACTATGTCCTACTTTCGTAC
>NZ_UEFQ01000019.1 GCF_900489465.1 Aequorivita sp. CIP111184
ATTGATTAAAATAGATAATTAAATATCATAATATTCTCTCTTAAAATCTACCACCCGCCACTAGCGCCCCCCCCACCGACACCTCCGCCGCCGAAACCGCCACCAAAGCCGCCACCGCCGCCGAAACTTCCGCCACCGCCAAAGCTTCCGCCACCACCTCCAAAACCACCACGTCCAAGGCTACTGAGCACAATAATATCTAATAGACTTCCGCCGCCTCCTTTACCACCGCCTTTGCCACCTTTGCGGATTAAAGCGAGAATAATAATGATAAAAACGAAGATGATAAAAAATGGAAATTTGCCGTTATCTTTTTTTTCAAAATCGCGGTCTTCCTTAAATTCGCCTTTCAAGGCTGCAAAAATTGCATCACTGCCTTTGTCGAGCCCTTCATAATAATTCCCAGCTTTAAATTCAGGAATCATTATTCGGTTGATGATTCGTTCAGACATTAAATCGGTAATTCGGTATTCAATGCCGTAACCCGTATTTATATCTACTTTGCGGTCGTCTTTTGCCAGCGTGATTACAATTCCGTTGTCTTCACCTTTTTGACCGATTTTCCATTTTTGACCCCATTCTGCCCCGAGCATGGAAATATCTTCCCCGTTAGTAGAACCAATAATAATACAAACTATTTGCGTGCTCGTGGAATCTGCATAACGAATTAATTTGCTTTCCAGAGCAGTTTTCTGTGAAGGAGTAAGCAGGTTTACATAATCATACAGTGAAGTCTGAACCGAAGGAACCGGTGGAATATCATATTGAGCCGAAACATTTTCAGAAAAAAATGAAATGGCAATTACTACAAATAGAATTTTATATTTCTGAAGAAATAGTTTCATTAATTTTTTTTACGGGATACTGATTATTGTGAACTGACTACTAAATTAACCTACCGAAATATCATCTGGAAGTTCGTTCTTGTCGTCTTTTTTGTGAGGGAAATGTTTTTTCAACTGTTCTCCAGCTTTCAAAATTCCTTCCACCAAACCTTGTTTCATATCGCCATTTTTGAAATGGTTTATGATAATATCTTTGGTGCTTTCCCAAAAATTCTGGCCAACGATATCGTTAATGCCTTTGTCGCCCATTATTACAAGCGTACGGTCTTTTACAGCTACATAAATGAGCACACCGTTGCTTTCTGCAGTATTTTGCATATTCAGCATATCAAATACTTCTGCTGCTCGGTCAAAGGCATCAATAGCTTCGTGGGGTTCTTCTGCGGAAATGGAAGTTGGTTCCAAATGCACCCGAATTTCGCCTGAAGTGTTTTTTTCAGCAATACGAATAGCTCCAACAATGACAGCTTCTTCTTCCGAAGTAAGAAAATCTTCTACTTTAGACATTATTTTTTATCTTTTCCAAAGTCAAAATCAACTTTTGGTGCATTTTCACTGCCAGCATCTGCCTTGAAATATGCTTTTTCGTGGAAGCCTAACATACCCGCAAACATTTTTGTGGGAAATTGATTTACTTTTGTATTAAACTCACGCGCAGTGTCATTAAACCTATTTCGCTCAACGTTTATGCGGTTTTCGGTACGTTCCAGTTCGTTAATCAATTCCTTGAAATTTTCATTAGCCTTTAAATCTGGATATCTTTCAAAAACGGCCAACAAGCGCGAAAGAGCGGAGGTAACACCTGCCTGTGCTTCTTGGTATTGCGCTAATTGTTCAGGTGTAATATTCGTTGGGTCAATAGTGACAGACGTTGCTTTGCTTCTAGCTTCAGTTACAGCAATTAAAGTTGACTGTTCAAATTCGGCATAACCTTTTGCGGTGCTTACTATATTTGGAATAAGATCTGCACGGCGTTGGTAAGAACTTTCCACATTTGCCCATTGGGCTGTTGCATTTTGGTCCAGTACAACCAGTTTATTGTTTAGGCTGGCCATATAGGCGCCAATGAGAAGAATAATGCCAAGAATAATAATAATGGGTAACCATTTTTTCATGATGCGATTAGTTTTTAGAGTTGTTCTTTGATTTTTAAAAGTTCTGCTTTTACTGATTCCAATTTACGTATAATATCAAACTGGGCTAGTGTTTTTTGTTTGTTTTCCTTTAAATGAATTTTTGCTCCTTCCAGCGTAAATCCACGCTCTTTCACCAAATGATAGATCAGTTCCAAATTTTTTATGTCCTGTGGCGTGAATTTTCTGTTGCCTTTGGCGTTTTTTTTTGGTTTCAATGCGTCAAATTCCTTTTCCCAAAAACGTATCAGCGATGTATTCACGCCAAAAGCCTCGGCTACTTCGCCAATGCTATAATATAATCTTTCGGGTAGGTCTATGTGCATTTTTTAAGTAATCTATTTTTAGTTGTAAGCTTTGAAAGATTAGTCTAAAGACTGATTTTCCTGTTGTGCTTTTGTAAGTATTTCTGCAAATTCTTCCGCAGTTAAGCTTCCGTAATAAAAATTTATCGGGTTAATGCGTTCACCATCCTTAAACACCTCATAATGGCAGTGCGGTGCCTCACTTCTTCCAGTACTGCCCACAAAACCTATAATGTCTCCCCGCTGTACCTTTTGTCCGGCGCGAACATTATATTTATACAAGTGTCCATAAAGACTTTCGTAGCCGTAACCGTGGTCGATTACAATGTGGTTTCCGTAGCCAGTGGCGGTATTATCTGCTCGCGAAATAACACCATCACCCGTTGCATAAACAGGGGTTCCGCGTGGAGCGGTAAAATCCATTCCGTAGTGAAACTTTCTAGCTTTTGTAAAAGGGTCTGTTCTGTAACCATATCCTGAAGCCATACGGGTTAAATCTTCATTCTTTACTGGCTGGATTGCAGGAATGGCAGCCAAAAGTTTTTCCTTTTTTTCTGCAAGTTTTGCTATTTCATCTAAAGATCTAGATTGAACCACAATTTGCTTCGTCAAGATATCTAGGTTTCGTGTTGCGTTAATAATCAATTTTGAATTATCAAAGCCCTCCAAATCCTTGTAACGGTTTATCCCACCAAAACCTGCTTTTCGCTGCTCTTCGGGAATGGGGTTTGATTCAAAATAAACGCGATACAAATTGTTATCGCGGTCTTCCACTTCCGCTAAAACTGCTTGGGCTTGATTCATTTTTTTATTCAGAAGTTCAAACTGAAGCTCCATATTGTTTAGCTCTCGTTGTAATGATAACTCCTTTGGGGTCTGAACAGATGGAAGGTTTATATAAATAAGAAGCAGCAAAAAACCACTTAGAAACATTCCCAAAAGACTAAGGACGAAAATCTTCAGTTTTCTCCCTTTTTTCTTTTCTATTTTTCGGTACGAAAGCGTTTCACTATCGTAATAATATTTAACCTTAGACATGCGTTAAAAAATTGCTATTTTTGCGCGTTGCTTGTTGGCGCGAATTAAATGTAACGTTTTACAAATATAGAAATTGTTTACCAGTGCGCCCAACCCTTAATTTTAGCATAAATTTATAACAAATGAAGTCTAAGGAAATACGTTCCCAATTTTTAAAGTTTTTCGAGTCAAAACAACACCTTATTGTACCATCGGCTCCAATGGTTGTAAAAAATGATCCAACCCTAATGTTTATCAATAGTGGCATGGCCCCGTTTAAGGAATATTTTTTGGGAAATGGAAAACCCAAAAACAACCGAATTGCAGATACACAGAAATGCCTTCGCGTTAGCGGAAAGCATAACGATTTGGAAGAAGTGGGAATGGACACCTATCACCACACCATGTTCGAAATGCTGGGAAACTGGAGTTTTGGAGATTATTTCAAAAAAGAAGCCATCGAATGGGCATGGGAACTTTTGACCGAAGTTTTAAAAATTGATAAAGACATTCTTTACGTCACCATTTTTGAAGGCGACGAAAGTGAAGGTTTGGAACGGGATACTGAAGCCTACAATTTGTGGAAACAATTTGTTCCCGAAGACCGAATTTTAAATGGCAACAAAAAAGACAATTTTTGGGAAATGGGTGACCAAGGTCCGTGCGGCCCGTGTAGCGAAATACACGTAGATATTCGCTCAGCGGAAGAAAAAGCGAAAATTCCAGGAAAAGATTTAGTGAACAACGACCATCCGCAAGTGGTAGAGATTTGGAATTTGGTTTTTATGCAATTCAACCGAAAAGCTAGTGGTAGTCTTGAAAAACTACCTTCACAGCACGTTGACACAGGAATGGGCTTTGAACGTTTGTGTATGGTTTTGCAAAATAAACAGAGCAATTATGACACCGATGTTTTTACACCTTTAATTCGTGAAATTGGTGCAATAACAAATTCAAAATACGGTAAAGACGAAAAGAAAGATATCGCCATCCGCGTAATTGCCGATCACATTCGTGCCGTTGCATTTTCAATTGCAGATGGGCAATTGCCAAGTAATACTGGTGCTGGTTATGTAATTCGTAGAATTTTAAGAAGGGCAATCCGTTACGGATTTACGTTTTTGGATAAAAAAGAACCCTTCATTTATAAATTAATTGAAACGCTGAGCGCGCAAATGGGCGATGCTTTTCCAGAGTTAATTAATGAAAAGAATTTGATTACAAACGTTATCCGCGAAGAGGAAAATTCTTTTTTGCGAACACTTGATCAAGGTTTGGTTTTGCTAGAAAATGTTATTGAAACCGCAGATTCAAAAGAAATTTCAGGAAAGAAGGCGTTTGAATTATACGATACTTTTGGGTTTCCGATAGATTTAACGGCTTTAATTCTTCGTGAACGCGGGTATTCTTTAAATGAAAAAGAGTTTGATGCTGAGCTTAAAAAACAAAAAGAACGTTCTCGCGCAGCTACCAAAGTAGAAACTGGCGATTGGGTTGTTTTGGAAAAGGATGATGTGGAGGAATTTGTGGGGTACGATACTTTGGAGACTCAAGTAAGAATTACGCGTTACAGAAAAGTAGAAAGTAAAAAGGACGGCGAAATGTACCAGCTTGTTTTCAACTTAACCCCTTTTTATCCAGAAGGTGGAGGCCAAGTAGGCGACAAAGGGTATTTGGAAGCTACGGATGGTGGCGTAACTTACATTGTTGATACCAAAAAGGAGAACAATTTAATTATTCATTTTACGAAAACGCTTCCACGAAACCCAACAACCACTTTTAAAGCGGGAGTAGACGAAAAACAGCGCAGCCGAACCGCATCAAACCATACTGCAACGCATTTACTACACCAAGGATTGCGAAATATTTTGGGCGAACATGTGGCGCAAAAGGGAAGTATGGTTCACAGCAGAAATTTGCGTTTTGATTTTTCACACTTTGCTAAAATGAATGATGAAGAATTAAAGCAAGTTGAGAATTTTGTAAATGCAAGAATCCGTGAAGGAATCGCTTTGGAAGAACGAAGAAACATTCCATACCAGCAAGCTATTGACGAAGGTGCTATTGCTCTTTTCGGTGAAAAATATGGTGATGCCGTTCGAGCAATAAAATTTGGAAAATCGATGGAATTATGCGGTGGAACGCACGTACCCAATACAAATGATATTTGGCATTTTATAATCACTTCTGAAGGCGCGGTTGCTTCTGGAATTAGAAGGATTGAGGCCATTACTGGAGATGCCGCAAAACAATATTTTATTGATAGAAGTGAATCGTTTGCAACGCTTCAAAAATCCTTGAACAATGCACAGGATCCTGTAAAAGCTGTAGAAAGCTTGCAGGAAGAAAACAACAATCTGCAAAAACAGATTCAGCAATTGTTAAAGGACAAAGCGAAGAATTTAAAAGGCGAATTGAAAGCTGAAATAGAGCAAATAAACGACATAAATTTCCTCGCAAAAAAGATTGATTTGGATGCTGGTGGAATGAAGGATTTAGCTTTTGAAATGGGTGGTGAAACCGAAAATCTGTTTTTGATTTTTGGATCAGAACACGAAGGCAAAGCGATACTGGCTTGCTACATTTCGAAAGAATTAGCTACTGAAAAAGGACTTGATGCTGGAAAAATTATCCGTGAACTTGGAAAATACATTCAAGGCGGTGGCGGTGGACAGCCATTCTTTGCAACTGCGGGTGGAAAAAATCCCGGGGGAATTGATGAGGCGTTGGAAAAAGCACAGGAATTTATAAAGTAACAGTTTGCAGTGGCAGCTTGAAAACTGATTACTGCAACTGCAAACTGAATACTAAAAAATGAAACTTCAAACCGAAATACCACTAAAGCCCGAAGAATATCAAATAGATTATTCTTCGAAAATTCTTTTATTGGGAAGCTGTTTTTCGGAAAATATTGGAGGAAAGTTTGATTTTTATAAGTTTCAGAATTTGCAGAATCCGTTCGGGGTTATTTTCAATCCAGTTTCCATTGAAAAGCTGATTGTTCGTGCTATTGAAAAAGTTTCTTTTTCTGAGAAAGACATTTTTCATCACAACGAAATCTGGAAATGTTTTGAAGCCCATTCCGAACTTTCATCTTTGGTCAAAGATGAATTTTTAAAGAGTCTTAACTCGGCGCTTCAAAGTTTACGCGAAACACTATTTTCTTCAACTCACATTATTTTTACGTTCGGAACTTCATGGGTTTATCGGGAAAAAGAAAGCAAAGAAGTTGTTGCCAATTGCCATAAACTTCCGCAGAAAAACTTCACAAAAGAGTTGCTTTCCATCAAAGCGATTTCAAAAAGCATTCAAAATATTTTTGATCGAATTTCAGAAATAAATCCAAATGCAACTATAATAAATACGGTTTCACCAGTTCGTCATATTAAAGATGGTTTTGTGGAAAATTCGCTGAGTAAAGCACATTTACTTTCCGCAATCCACCAAACAATTTGTCACCCTGAGCTTGTCGAAGGGCAGCAATCTTCAATCGTTAATCTTCAATTCCATTACTTTCCTTCTTTTGAAATAATGATGGATGAACTGCGCGATTATAGATTTTATGCTGAAGACATGATTCATCCCAACAAAACTGCAATCGAAATTATTTGGCAAAAATTTTTCACCGTGTGGATTTCTTCTGAAACGGAATCTCTTCAAATGGAAATTGCCTCCATTCAAAGTGGTTTGCTTCATAGACCTTTCAACCCAACAAGTGCAGAACATCATCAGTTTTTGGAAAATCTTCTACAGAAAATTTCCGCACTTAAAGAACAGCTTCCACACATTCAATTTTAAGGACTACCCTCTGCATCCAAATACTGCTTTCTAAAGAATACGTCAATTGCCCTATTGTGAAACGTTTGCATTTGGGACAATTTTGCTTCAACTAATAATCACGTATCCGCTAAGGCGGAGAATTAAAACCAAGCAAAATGAAAACATTCAACAAAACAATTTTAGTATTGATGGCCGTAGTTGCCATTAGTTTAACTTCTTGTAAGAAAGACGATGACGGTGGCGACGGTGGCGGTGGAGCAGCTTCAGGAACTGTAAGTGCAAAAGTAAATGGGTCCAGTTATAATTCAGAACCACTTCTTACAAGTGCCGTGCGCAGTGATGCTAATGGAACAAGTACTTTATTAATAACGGCTAACACAATGAATGGAAAAAATATTACTTTATCTATTGCGGGAGGTTTTGATGGAGTTGGTTCCTACAATATTGGTGGTGGAGCCAATGTTTTTAACACTGCAAACTATACTGAAATAGATGCTGGCAATCCAACTGATGCTCAAATCTGGACTGCACCTTTTGATACTAGCGTTGCTGGTGAAATAAAAGTTTCTGATATTTCAAGCACAAATATTAAAGGAACTTTTAATTTTCGAGGGAAAAATGCAGATGGCACCTTTAAAGAAATTACCGAAGGTTCTTTCAATGTAAACTTTTAATAAAAGCTATAAAGAAAATCTCTATGTTGAGGTTTTTACGTGGGCCGGGGGCGAAACGCAAGTTTTTCCTCCGGTTTTTTTATTGAGTCGATTAGTTTATGAGTTTAGAAGTTTAAATTTTATTTTTTAACCATTAACCATTAACCATTAACCATTAACCATTAACCATTAACCATTAACCATTAACCATCAACCATCAACCAAAATACGTCAACTGCCCTATTGATTTCACTTTTTTTCTGAAGCATCTTTGAATCATCAACGTATAAAACCACAATTATGAAAACTTCAATTAAATTTTACGCAATGGCTTGTCTTTCTTTGTTTATGACATTTACCATTGCTGCCCAAAAAGCAGAGCAACCGGATTTTCGATATGATACCGGAGCCAAAATAAACGAAATGTCATTAACGCAAGGAGGAACAATGGTTGTTGCTACCAACGATGGTCTTGTGGGGATAAAACCAGGTAGCAACCAACTGTTGTTTAATTTCACAGAATACGGAAGAGTAAAACCAGAGGAGCTTACTTATATTCCCAATGCACCTTATGTAATAGTTTATCAAGGTGGTTTTGCCAATTTGAGCTCTAAAAAAACAGTTATTGATTATATTTCAGGCAAAACGCTTTTTAGTACAGAAAGTAATGGGTGGAAAGATGTTATAACATGCACTGTTATGATGCCTCAAAATAAATTAGTGGTAAGCGGGAATAGAACTTCAAAAGAAAAATATGCACAACAAGTCGCTGTTTATGACCTTAACACTGGAAAAGAAGATTATAGGTTTGATATAGGCGAGCCAGGACGAGTAGGTATAGCGAAAACTTATGCTGTTACAGGAACACCGCTTCTGTTAAAGAATAGTCTGGTTGTGCCAACTTCCCAAGGGGTTTTTAATATGAAGGCTCAAACAGGAGAACTTATTTGGCAAAATGACATGAAGAATATGAATTCACTTGTTGCCGATGCATCAGAAACTGAAATTTATGCTTTTGAACTAGTAAACCAAGGAAAAAATACTCGTATTCACAAACTAGGAATTAACGGCGCTGAGCTTTGGAAAGACGATCATAAAGTAAAAGGGCAAGTAGTGAATTTTGAAATTCTTCCAAATGGTATTGCTGTGGTGAGCAATCAAAGCGATGGCGGCAATGAAAGTGTTTTTGCGCGCAGCAACGAATCTAACATCGCATTTTTGAATGCTTCAAACGGGGAAGATCTTTGGGAGAAAGCACCAAAAACAAAAGGCTACGTTCAGCATTTCTACATAATGGAAGACGGAATTCTTTTCGGAATTTACCAAGGAGGAATCAACAAGATTTCGTTTGATGGACAGACGCTTTTCAAAAAGCCCTTAAAAACAGGAGAGAATATTTTAACGATGGCTGAAACACCACAAGGGTTGATTTATATCACTTCTGAAGATGCTAATATTGTAAACCTTAAAACTGGCGATCAAGTTTGGGACAAACCTTTAAAATATAAAAGAGCTGACGCTGTGAGCTCAACTTTTGATAGTAAAAACAATCGCTATCTTATTAGTGCAGACGAAAACTTATTTGCTGTAGATGCCACTTCTGGTGCTGTAACTACGTTGGCCGAGTCAAAATTTGATGGCAAGGAAGCTCCCTCACACGTAGAAATTAGAGATGGCGGAATTCTATTGACCAGTGATCAAAATATGCTTTTAATGGACTGGAATGGCGGTAAGCAATGGCAAGAATATTACCGTGCGCCGGGGAAAAGTGCTATGGGTGCTATTTTAGCTGCAGTAGCAGCAGTAGCATCGGCAACAACAGCAATGGCTGCTGCAAACTCTTCTATGCAAAACAAATTGGCTGGATATGACAGGCAGTCTGAAATTGATGCCGATCTAGCCGGAGGAATGGCTGCCGCAACGGGAGCGTCAATTGCTGAAATGCTTAAACGTTTCAAAGCAACCGCAGCTACTAAAGACGACCAATTTATACTTACCAAACTTGAAGATGGTGTAGGTCTCGTGAAATTGAGTAAGGATACTGGTGAAAAAGGAAAGGAAATTGTGCTTAAAGACAAACAGCCGGAATATATAGTAGATGAAATTGGAGGGTTGCTTTATTACAAAGCAGATAACAACTCAATTTTTGCGTATGATCTTAAAAAATAATCTACTAGCCAGATTATTTATCAAACCGAGGACGAAGTGAGGAGCGTCTACGGTTTTGAAACCCCATGTTCAACTATGGGGTTTATTTTTTTATCAGTCTTAAATGAAGAAAATCCAGAAGAGAAGACATTAATATCTCAAAATTAAATAAGGCAATTGCCCTATATGGTTAAAAATGAAAATGAGTTATCTTTAGGTTTTAAAACCAAACTCAAAATATGTTTTTTCAAACTGCCATAATCATAATTATACTCAGCTTAATTATTGGGCTTTTGGTTTGGTTCTTTACCGGGAAAAGGGCGTTGGTGCGCATTCACAATGAAGAAATTTCTATGCTTGAAACGGCCATTTCTACCAATCGTTTTCAAATAAATTTTAGAAATTCGAATTTGAACACCTACGATTTTTTAAAGTTCAATCTTAATGAAGCATTAATAGTACAACCGGAAACCCTACTATAAGATATGAAGCGATTTCTTCTTCTCCATTTTCTTTTATTCAGTATTACGGCCACTTTTTCGCAGAATAAACAAATCATTGATTCCATAAATAAACTCTATGTTCAAGGACTTAATATTCCACAGGATTCCATAGTTTCTCTATTTCAAAAAAATTTAAAAGACGCCGAAAAAATCTCATACGAGCTTGGCATGGCTGATGCTTACTCACAACTCAGCTTGGTTTATGGCTATCAAGGCAAATATGAGGAAAGTGCCAAAAGTTCAATTGAAGGAATAAAAATCTATGAAAGACTGAACAAATTAGACAGGGTAGCAGATTACTACGCTGAAATGGGTTACAGCATGAAATACCGCGATTTAAAACAGGCGATTTATTACATGCAAAAGGGAAAAACTGTTGCTGAAGCTAATAATTTTGAGAAAGAATTAAAGGACATTTATAACAATTACGGGGTCTTAAAAGAAATTAACCAAGAGTTGGACAGTGCACTTTATTATTATAACCGAGGTTTAAAAATTAAACTAAAGATTAATGATACCATTGGCATTCCGTATAGTTGGAGCAATATGGCTGGAGTTTATGGTTTGCAGGAAAATTATTCAAAGGCTAGGGAATATTTCAACAAATCGCTTCAGCAACGATTGGTGTGGGCAGATTCGTTAGGAATTGCAGAAAACTACACTCAATTGGGCGAGGTTTTTATGGCAGAAAAGAAATGGAACGACGCAATTCCGTTAATGCATAAATCACTGCCTATTTCGCTTAAAAAACAATACCAAAACCTTACACAGTATAACTACAAAATGCTTTCAGATATATACAAAAAGTTGAATAATACGGATTCAGCTTTGTATTATTTTGAGCAATATTCAACGGTAAAAGATAGTGTGCATAGTATAAAAGTCCAGGAAAGCATCGCTTCTCTTAATATTGAATTTGAAACCGAAAAGAAACAAAATGAAATCCTTCAACAACGCGCTCAATTAGCAGAAAAGGATTTGGAAGTCCGCCGAAAAAACACTTTTATTTTTGGCAGTTTAGGGCTTGCTCTAGTCTTGGGGTTATTGGGTTATTTACTTTACAGTCAGCAAAAATTGAAAAATCGGCAACTTCAAAAGGAGGGTGAGCTAAAAAATGCGTTGGCTAAAATAGAAACTCAAAACAAATTGCAGGAGCAGCGTTTGCGAATTTCGCGCGATCTGCATGACAACATTGGGGCACAACTCACCTTCATCATTTCCAGCATTGACAATCTGAAATTTGGGTTTACAGACATTAGTGAAAAATTGGGCAATAAACTTACCAATATTAGCAATTTCACATCCCAAACTATTTATGAATTGCGCGATACTATTTGGGCAATGAATAAGGAAAATATCACCTTTGAAGACCTGCAGGCGCGAATCGCCAACTTTATAGAGCACGCCAAAAATGCTTCCGACAGAATTGATTTTTCTTTTAATATAGATAAAAATGTTGATCAGACTCACGTTTTTACTTCTGTGGAAGGAATGAATATTTACAGGATTATTCAAGAGGCAGTAAACAATTCTTTGAAATATGCCTCAGCAGATGAAATTGAGGTAAATATTTCAGAAAAGGAAACCCAATATCAAATTGAAATCGCTGATAACGGCAACGGGTTTGACCAAGAAACCATTGAACTGGGCAATGGATTGAACAACATGAAAAAACGCGCGCGTGAAATTAAGGGGACATTTCAAATAAAGTCTTCGAAAAAGGGAACTTCTATTACGTTAAATGCGCCAAAATTACCTTTAGAAAAAATTAATTAATACGGCAATTGCCCTATTTTCTCTGTAATTCTTAAAATGTATTTTTAGTATCTTTATAAACAACTAACCAACCAAAGATGCTTAAAATTGCAATAGTTGACGATAATACCTTCCTCATAAATGCGGTAAAGGAAAAACTTTCCTTTTTTGACGACATCACGGTAAAGCATACTTCATTAAATGGTAGCGATCTTCTTACCAAACTTGAGGAAAATCACAACCTCGATTTAATTTTGATGGATATTGAAATGCCCGTTCTCAACGGCATTGAAACCACGCAGATAGTAAAACAGAAATACCCACACATCAAAATAATTATGCTCACCGCATTTGATAACGATGAACATATTTTTAATGCCATAAAAGCAGGTGCAGACGGTTATCTGTTGAAAGAAATAAACCCAAAAGATTTATACGAAGGAATCGTTGAAACCTTAAATGGCGGAGCGGCAATGAATCCTTCCATCGCAATGAAAACTTTGAAATTGCTCAGAAACCCAATTGATATTCAAAATCCTCGCGACCAAGAAGAAATTTCACTTTCCACACGCGAAGTTGAGGTTTTGGAACAACTCAGTAAAGGCTTGAGCTATACCGTAATTGCCGATCATCTTTTTCTTTCGCCCAGCACCGTCCGAAAACACATTGAGAATATTTACAAAAAACTTCAGGTGCACAGTAAGATTGAGGCGGTCCAAAAAGCGCGTAATCACAATATTATTTAAATTTTCCTTTCTAAAAATAGTTGTAGTTTTATGTTTCATTTCTGAAAAAAAACTTCGGAAGTTTACATTATCACTATGAAAAAACTATTCTACTTTACACTCTATTTTCTTTTATTTTATTCACTTTCAGTGTTTTCACAGGAAAAAAACCCTGTAATTGAAAATATTCAAAAAGAAGCTTACGAAAACTCACAACTTGAAATTCTCGGTCACGAATTACTTGATGATATTGGTCCGCGATTGGTAGGGACACCCCAAATGCAACAGGCTCATGACTGGGCCGTATCAAAATATAAAACTTGGGGCATTTCCGCAGAAAATCAGCAATGGGGCGAGTGGAAAGGTTGGGAGCGTGGTATAACGCATATTGATATGGTTTATCCAAGAGTGCAAACTTTAGATGGAACGCAATTAGCGTGGAATCCCGGCACTTCTTCAAAAGGTGTAACTGCAGAAGTGATGGTGCTGCCAGAAATAAAAGACTCAATTTCTTTTAAAAATTGGCTGCCGAACGTAAAAGGAAAATTTGTGATGATTGCGATGAAACAACCCACAGGAAGACCAGACGAAAATTGGAAGGAATTTGCAACCCCAGAATCTTTTGAAAAAATGAAGAGGGAAAGGAGTGAACAGGCTAAAGCTTGGAACGAAAATATAAAGCGAAGCGGATACGACAGAAGAAGTATAATTCCCGCTTTGGAAGAAGCTGGCGCAGTTGGAATAGTTGATTCCTATTGGTCAAAAGGTTTTGGGGTAAATAAAATTTTTAGTGCCCGAACTAAAAAAATTCCCTCTATAGATATGGAATTGGAAGATTACACCATGCTTTACAGAATGGTGGAACACGGTGACAAGCCGAAAATCCACGTGGTTGCAGAATCGAAAGATTTGGGAAGAGTGCCAACTTTCAATACAATTGCGGAAATAAAAGGAACTGAAAAACCTGAGGAATATGTAATTCTTTCAGCCCATTTTGATTCTTGGGACGGCGGAACGGGCGCAACCGATAATGGAACAGGAACTTTGGTAATGATGGAAGCAATGCGGATTCTGAAAAAAGTTTATCCAAATCCAAAGCGAACCATTTTGGTAGGGCATTGGGGAAGTGAAGAACAAGGTCTGAACGGGTCTTCTTCCTTTGTAGCTGATCATCCCGAAACTGTAAGCAATATTCAAGCAGTTTTTAACCAGGACAATGGAACCGGAAGAGTTACTAGCATCAATGGTGCAGGTTTTTTGCAATCGTATGATTATATGTCGCGCTGGTTGCGGGCAGTCCCCGATACCATTCGCAAAAATATTGAAATCACTTTTCCCGGCTCGCCAGCACGTGGTGGTTCCGATAATGCAAGTTTTGTTGCAGCTGGAGCACCCGCTTTCAGTTTGAGTTCTTTGAGTTGGGATTACTGGAATTACACTTGGCACACCAATCGTGACACCTATGATAAAATAGTTTTTGACGATGTGCAAAGCAATGTAATTCTCACTGCAATTTTAGCTTATATGGCTTCGGAAGATGATTCAAAAACTTCACGGGAACAAGTTATTTTGCCAATTGATGATAAAACAGGAGAACCACAAACTTGGCCTACGCCAAGGGTTCCTGAAAGAAAAGGTGGGCAATAGTTATTCTTTATATTCCGAAGGACTTTTTCTAACTGGGTTTTTTATTTCGAAGGCACGTGCCAATTGTAGCAATTTTGCTTCTTGAAAAGGTGCTCCAATAAACGTTAGTCCAAGCGGTTCGCCAGTATTTTTATAGCCCATAGGTATCGTTAAACAAGGGTACAAGGCAACCGCTGCATAGGCCGAGTGATAATTGTTTATGGATAAAATAGCGTCAAGGTTGTGTTCTTTCATCGGTTTTTGAAAGAATTCAGTGCCGTTTATTTTCAACGTTTCTTTGATTTTCTGAAAATCTTCTTCGGAAGTTGTGTCTGCAATGATACCGTCAAAAATTCCTTGATCGTAAGGCATTCTATTTAGGCTATCCGTGGCATTGAAGGTCATGATTTCTTCAAGATTTTTAAATTTTATATTTTCTGAAGTATTCATTTTCAGATAAACCGGTAGGTCTTCTTTCATGTCAAGATTTAGCAATGTCAAAAAGTTGGGCAGGTCTATTTCTTCGGGATTATATTCAATAATAATAGCTCCTTCTTTTTGCAATTTTTTTACTGTGGTCGCATAAATGGAATCTGAGAGTAACGACTTCATAACGCCAAGGCGCTTCCCTTTTAGAGTGGTATTTTTAATTTCGTTAATATAATTTGTAGATACAGCAATGGAAGCCGCATCTTCATTATCCTTCCCTTTCATAGCATCTAGCAGAATCGCATTATCAATCACGTTTTTTGTCATTGGGCCAGGTGTGTCGAGTGTGTGTGAAATTGGCACAATACCCGAACGGCTCAAAACGCCCACAGTAGGTTTTAGCCCCACCAAAGAGTTCTGGCTGGAAGGCGAAATAATGGAGCCCGCAGTTTCGGTTCCTACTGCAGCTACGGCATAGTTTGCCGCCACTCCCGTTCCGCTACCGGCACTACTTCCACCGGTTTCAAAAATCATGCTACCGTATGGATTAAGAGTTTGTCCGCCCACCGCGCTATATCCAACCGGACAGCCATTACAGAAAAAATAAGCCCATTCACTCAGGTTGGCCTTTCCTATAATCAAAGCTCCGTTTTCTTTCAATCGCTGAACAATAAATGCATCTTCTGAAGGAGTATTGTCGATTAGCGCCACAGCGCCCGCAGTGGTTTTCATCGCTTTCGTATCAATATTGTCCTTCAATAGAATTGGCATTCCGAAGATTGGATTGTTCTTTGAACTTTTATTTTTGTCGCACTCGCGGGCTTCATTTAGTACATTTGGATTTAGCGCAATAATTGTATTTAACGTCTTTTCCGGATTCAATTCATATTTGTAAATACGTTTTAGGAAAAACAGCGTAAGTTCTTCATAAGAAAATTTGCCTTTGGAAATTTCGCTCTGTAGCGTTGGAATATCTTTATCTAAAATAAGCGGCAACAATGCATCATAACGTTTTTCAGAAAAAGCCTGCACTTCAGAATATAGGGGTTGAAAAACTTGATTTTTATCTAAATATTTAGAAGCTATCAATTTGTATCGCATCCTTTCAATAGGATGATTTTGTTGTTTTTGAATTGTTTCGGTTTCATCCTGTGATTTCCAAAGCGTTTCCTGCGAATACGACTGAAAGGTTACTATGCTAACAAAAGCAAAAAGGATTGCGATATTTTTCATAATAGAAATTTTTACTAAATGTAAAAAACCATCCTGATATTTCAGAATGGTTTTCAATTTCATTTTAAATGGAAAGGTATTTTATAGACCGAAAGCTTTTTTCACGGCATCAACATAATCCAATTTTTCCCAAGTGAAAAGCTCCACTTCTTTTGTAATTTGTCCATTGTACGGACTTTCAAAAGTTTTGGTAATCACTTCGGGATTTCTTCCCATATGTCCATACGAAGCTGTTTCAGAATAAATAGGGTTTCTCAATTTTAATCTTTTTTCAATTGCTGCTGGGCGCATATTGAATATTTCTGAAACTTTTTTCGCGATGTCACCATCTGAAAGTTTTATGTTTTTGGAATTGTACGTATTCACCAAAATAGAAGTCGGTTCCACAACGCCAATTGCATAGGAAACCTGCACCAAGACTTCATCTGCAACGCCAGCTGCAACAAGGTTTTTTGCAATATGTCGCGAAGCATACGCAGCACTTCTGTCAACTTTACTCGGATCTTTTCCGCTGAAAGCACCGCCGCCGTGAGCGCCTTTTCCGCCGTAAGTGTCAACGATAATTTTTCTTCCTGTAAGTCCGGTGTCGCCGTGGGGTCCGCCAATTACGAATTTCCCGGTTGGATTTATATGATAAGTAATATCATCGTTAAATAATTCCTGAACGTATTCTGGCAATTGTTTTTTCACTCGCGGAATCAAAATTTCAACAATATCTTTTTTGATTTTTTTCAGCATCGGCTCGTCTGCATCAAATTCGTCGTGTTGGGTTGAAACCACAATCGCAACTATTTTCTGCGGAACATTATCATCGCTGTATTCAATGGTTACTTGACTTTTTGAATCGGGACGCAAATATTTTATTTCAGAATCTTCACGTCGAAGCGCAGCCAATTCAATCAAAATTTTATGCGAAATATCCAACGCCAAAGGCATATAGTTTTCGGTTTCCTTTGTGGCGTAACCAAACATCATTCCTTGGTCGCCAGCGCCTTGTTCTTCTTTATTTTCACGATCCACACCTTGATTAATATCTTGGGATTGTTCGTGAATTAAGGAAATTACACCACAGGAATCACCGCTGAATTTATAAGCTCCTTTCGTATAACCAATTTTGTTGATCACTTCCCGGGCAATATGCTGTACATCCAGGTACGTGTTGCTTTTCACCTCGCCCGCCAAAACAACTTGTCCTGTAGTAACAAGTGTTTCACAAGCAACTTTACTTTCGGGATCAAAAGCTAAAAAATTATCTAAAAGCGCATCGCTAATTTGATCCGCAACTTTATCTGGGTGTCCTTCAGAAACACTTTCCGAAGTAAATAAATAGGCCATAAAATGTTTTTTAAATTTTAAAAAATTGAAAACGACGCAGGATAAAAAGACGTAAGACGTAAGACTAAAATTATTTCTTAATATGGATTAAATATATAATAGTCTTATGTCATTATTACAGAAGATTTGACGAAAGTGCCGAAGGGTAGTTTTCACTGCCTTTAGCATTTTTTAATGAGGTTGCAATCAGTCAAATCTGTCCTCTTAATTTGTCTTGGGCAAAAGTAAAAAAATTAAATGAATAGCAATTTTATTTGAAGTTTTTTGGCGAAATAATTAGTAGTGGTGCAATACCAACAAGTATGCATCTATGTTATTACTAAAAACCTTATAATCGAATTACCTCCTATTTAGGTAAAAGCTGTTCAATCTTTGCTATCAAATCGGCCATATCAAAGGGTTTGGAGATAAAATCTGAAGCTCCTGCCTTCATGCAGTTTTCTCGTGCGTTGCTAAGTGCAGACATCATTAGTACAGGGGTTTTGGAGGTAGCGGCTGTTTTTCTGATTTTGGCACAAACGTCCGTGCCGTCCACCCCGTAGATAAGTTTGTCCAGCAACACAAGTTTTATGTCATGTTCAATTATATCTTCATTGGTGTGCAGGGGTTTTCTTGACAGCATAACATCGTAGCCGCTAAACCCAAGCATTTCTTCGATCATGATTCCCAAATTGTGATCATCTTCTACTATTAGTATCTTGTTCATTGGGTAGGTTGTTTAGTATAGTTTTATTTTTAGTCGGTTTGGTTGAAGACCTTTTCAATCTTGTTAAAAAAGGCATTCATATCAAACGGTTTTGTTATGAAATCATGGGCTCCAGCCTGTATGCATTCTGCTTTTGCCTCCTCCAGCGCAGACATCATAATAACGGGAACGTGTGCCGTGGAGCTGTTGGTTTTTATTTTGTTGCATATTAGCAAACCGTCCAAACCGCCCAGAAACTTATCCAAGAGCACCAGGTCTATCCTATTTTCCTGGATATTATTATCTATTTCGCCCGGGTGTTGTTGCACCCAAACTTTATATCCCTTAGAAGTAAACATATATTTTAACATTTCCCCAATTATGCGGTCATCTTCAACTATTAATATGTTCTTCATACATCCTTTATTTTATCGCTTCCAGAAATAATGGGAAGGGTAAAAATAAATTCAGATCCTTTTCCTTTTTTGCTCTTTAGGTCAACGCGCCCATTGTGACGCTCTATAATCTCTTTGGCCAAAAAGAGACCAATCCCAAAACCGGTAAAAGTGGTTTCGTCTTTTCCACTTACACGGTAAAACCTTTCAAAGAGGTGTTCGTGATCCTTTTTGTCGATCCCGATTCCTTTGTCTTTTACGCTTACGGCCCCATTTTCTTCATCTACTTTGTAAACACGAACAGTAATGTTTTTATTATCTGGGGAATACTTTATGGCATTCGTTATGAAATTAATTAAAACCTGATTTATCCTGTCCTTGTCGCCATATACGCTGAAAGTATCATCCTGGATTATCTTTATTTTATATTCGTGGGTGGTATATTTTATGTCTTGCACACTGCTTTCCACAAGTTCATTTATACTGAAGGCTTCCCGTTGCAATTCCAGTTTGCTCTCCTCCACCCGTGTAAGATCTAGCATTTCTGAAATTAGGCGGGTAAGCCGCGATACTTGGCTGTCTATACGTTCTAGGCTGGGTATTAATGGAATGCTGCCTAAGGTATCCTGCGTCCCACTTTTCAGCATCATCAACAACAATTGGGTATATCCTTTAATGGAGGTAACGGGGGTTTTGATCTCGTGACTTACCATTTTCATGAATTCCTCCTTACGTTTTTCCTCATCCTTTAATTTCTGTATTTCGGTACTGGCACCTACCCACATAATGATTTTTCCGGTTTCATCCTTAACGGGATTGGCGCGGCTAATATGCCATTTAAAATCCCCATTTCTGTCAAGAAGTCTAAATTCCATCTCAAAATCATTCCCGGTTTTCACTGCACTCATCCAGTTTTGTTCTACTGTAGGTAACTCCTCTGGGTGCATCAATTTCCCCCAGCCTTCTTTTTTTATTTTTTTCATAGTCAATCCCGAAAAATCGGTCCAGACGTTGTTGAAATAAAATAGTTCCCCATCCACGGTTGCATTGATTATCATATCTGGTACCAAGTCGGTCATTTGATGAAACCGAGCTTCGCTCAGTTTTAGTTTTTTATGCAGTTCGGCTTGGATAGTAACTTCGGTCGAGATAACGGCAACACCCTCAATTTTTCCATCCAAATCCCGTTGGGCTTGGTAAACAAAATCGAAATATGGCATTTCCATTTTACCGTTGCGAATAAGGTTCATGGGCATTTCGTGGGCATGATAGGCTTTGCCAGTTTTTAGAACGTCCAGCAAATGCTTATCAAAACCCTGCCCTTCCAGTTCCGGTATAGCCTCCATTAAGGGCTTGCCGATGGCACTTTTATCTTTGCCCCACGCTTCCAAAATGGCATCGTTGGCCGTGGATATCACTAAATCTTCTCCTACAAAAATAGCGATAAGGGAAGGCGAAGAATGTATCATTTCATTATACCTGTGCGCACTTTCCTCTACCATTTTTCGGGCAAGTACTTGCTCGGTTACTTCATTTACTATTACCATAATACCCGTAATAATATTGTCCTGATCGCGCATGGGTTGGCACACAAAATTATAAAATCCCGGTTCGGCTTTCTTTTCCCTGCCCATCTTCACTTCCATTTCGTTACCGTAGTAAGGTTCCCCGCTTTTTAGTGAGTTGTAAAGAAGTTTTTTGAGACCGTGTTCTTTAAGTTCGGGCAAGGCTTCAAAAATAGGCTTGCCCACAAAGTCTTTTTCTTTTTCAACCAAATGCAAGAAAAGATCGTTAGCTAGTTCTACTTTGTAATCTTTATCTTTTAAGAACATGATGGCCACGGGGGCCTGCATTACTAAGTTTTTAAATTTCTCTAAAAGTTCTTGTTTTTTTTTCCAATGATGCTTTTGTGCCGTAATATCCTTAATGGCTAATAGAATCAAATTCTTGGATCGGTCCTCCCGTTTAATCTCCGTGGCATTCAAACACATAGTGCGTTCCCCAATGTTTTCAAAAGTATGGACTACCTCAAAATTTTCAAAGCTACTTTTTTTTGGCAGAATGGTTTCAAGTTGCCTACGTAATTCAGGGATGTTCCATTGGTTGTTGCCCAGTTCATAGATCAACTTGCCTTCTGTTTCCTTCTCTTTAGTATGAAAGGCTTTATAATAAGAATTGTTAGCGGCGGTTACTTTGAGGTTCTTGTCCAAAACTAACAAGGGTTCATGGATGGTTTCCACTATGCTTTCGGCATAATTACGCTCTTCCGTTACCAACTCGTTTAAGTTGATGAGCTCGTGGTTTATTACTGTTATTTCTTCATTTGTGCTTTGCAGTTCCTCCTTACTGGTTTCCAGTTCTTCGTTTAAGCTTTGCAGTTCCTCGCTTCCGCTCAGCAGTTCTTCATTTGCACTTTGTAGTTCTTCATTGGCGGCTTCTTGATCTTCGGTGATGCCACGCATATCTTCAAGAGTCTGCTCAAGTTCTTTTTCCAATTGCTGGATGCGCAGGTCCTTTTCATCTTTTTTGGAATCTTTTTTATTTAGGGTAAGATCTTCCCGGGCTGCTAACTGCTGGTGAAACAGCACCAAATAATGCGGTTCAACCACATTTGGAAGCGGCACGGCTTCCAAAGAAATCATCTGCCGGACGTCATTTTCAACAAAAGCGATATTTTCTTTTGTAACCGAAGTGCCCTCTTTCATTACTTTATGGATGATGTTTCGCAACTCAATCGTCAAACTCCCTTTTGCCATTTTGAACAGGTTATGGCTGGGTTTGCCACTTTGCTGCCCTAAATAACTGTTGGTGTTTCCATTGAAAAGGATAATATCCATGTCCTCATTCACCACAACACTGGCAGGGGTAAAGCGGCTTAATAATAGTTCATCTGCTATTTTTTTAAAATCGGTGCGCTTTTTTTCGGTTTCGGGTTCAGATTCTTTATCGGTTTGCGATCTTTTTTCGCTATACCTAGTGGAGGTCTTTGTAACGGAAGTAGCCGTATTTTTCCGAGTATATAGCTTGTCTTTCTTATTTACTGGGCTAAATTGCTCAGGCATACTGTTATTGGTTTCCGATTTTCCAAGCAACAGATACCCACTTTCGTTTAAAGAGTAATGAAACGTAGAAAGGGCTTTTTTCTGTAAGTATGGCTGCAAATAGATGAGTACGTTTCTGCAGCTTATAATATCCATATTGGCAAAAGGAGGATCGCTCAGGAAATTATGAACTGCAAATACGCACATTTCCCTGATTTCTTTATTAAGTTGGTAGCCGGTTTTAGTTTTGGTGAAGAATTCCTTCAACCGCTTAGGGCTTACATTTTCCACTTCACTAGTTGTGTACAACCCTTTTCGTGCCTTTGCTATCGCGGGCTCGCTGATGTCCGTCGCAAATAACTGTATTTTAATACCTGCCTTAGTTGCTGAATCGCCAATAAGTGACGGGTTGGCATTTAAGTATTCCTTCAAGCAGATAATTAGGGAGTAAGCTTCTTGGCCGGTACTGCATCCTGCAGACCAAAGACGTAAGGATTCATTACCTTTTTTTTGCTGAAGCATCGATATTAAGCGTTCGCACAGCGAATCAAAAACATCCACATCCCTGAAAAATGATGTTACGGGAATCAGCAAATCTTGGTACAACACATCCTGCTCGTTCTTGTTTTCCCTTAAGTAAGCAAGATAGGATGCTGGCTTTTTGTTTTTATTAATGGCCATCCTGCGGAGTATCCTTCGGCGGATGGTGGTCTGTTTATAATAGGTAAAGTCTGTGCCCTTGCGTATGCGCAACAATGAAAGTATTTTCCGGAAAACCTCTTCTTCCTGATGTGAAATGTCTTCTTTCTCAAAGCCATTTCTATCCATAGAGCGAATCAAATCCAAAATTTTGGTTGGTATTTCCTCAGGCTTGAGTATAAAATCAACCACGCCAGCATCTACAGCGCTCTGGGGCATCCCGTCCCACTCGGCAGATTGTTGGTCTTGTGCAAAGGTAATCCCGCCATTATCTTTAATGGCCATTAACCCCGCGGTACCGTCAGACCCTGTGCCGGAAAGCACAACGCCCAATGAATGATTTTGGTGCACTTCTGCCAGCGATCTGAAAAAGAGATCAATGGGCAGGTTTCGCACGCTCTTATTGGGAGTGGGTCGCGGGCTAAGCTCCAAAACCCCATCATTGGCCAAGAGCATTTTGTTGCTGGGGATAATGTATATGTGATCGGGTTCTACTTTAATATCGTCTGCGATTTCCAGCACCGGGATTTTTGTAACCTTTTGCAACAGCTCTGCCAACAGACTTTCGTGGTTGGGATCTAAATGTTGCACAAGTACGTAAGCCATACCCGAATCTTCCGGGATGGCTTCTACTAATTTTTTAAATGCGCCAAGGCCACCGGCGGAGGCGCCAATGCCTACTACTGGGAAATTGTTAGCAGATTTTGTAAGGTTCTTTAATGGTTTGCCCAAGATGTTGTTTTAAATGGTTCAATTACTTTGGTTAGTTCTCTTGGAAGAGGGGAAAAATGAACGCTGGAATATAATACTTTATAGTTTTATTTTTCCTAATATTATGATAATAAATCCTCGGTGCAATTAAATTTTTTGTGTTCTGGCAACCCATAGAATTTGGAGGATCGTTAGATTGGGGTTGGGAATTTCTATATTTATTTCAAAAAAATTTGGTTATTAAATTTTTCTGACGTTATATTTGCGCTCACAAAGTTCAAACCTTTATTGAAATGTTATCAAGAAAGGCCGAGGGATTAGACCCTATGACGCCTTAGCAACCCTTTCTCAGGAAAGAAGGTGCTACATTCTACAACGATTCTGGAATTTTTAGAATTGACGATAGATAACGACAAGACAATTTCTAATCTGAAATTGCTTTTCATTTATTCTTTTTAACATTTTTCTATTAAAGTACGTCGCAAGGCGCATTTTGGCTTTTGTTTTAATCTTTTTATTAACTCAAAAAAACTAGAAAAATGAGTACACAAAACAAATTCGCAACAAACTTGTTGCACGCAGGACACGATGTAACCGCTAACGGAGGAACCAGAGCGGTGCCAATTTATCAAACTTCAAGTTACGTTTTCAAAAACAGCGACCACGCTGCAAACCTTTTCAATCTTTCTGAACCCGGATTTATTTATTCGCGCTTAAACAATCCAACGTGCGATATTTTGGAAAAACGTTTGGCGGCTTTGGAAGGTGGCATTGGCGCAGTTACTACAGCTTCTGGCGCTTCTGCCATTTCAACCACATTTTTAACATTGCTTCGTGCTGGCGACCACATTGTAGCATCTAGCAGTTTGTATGGCGGCACTTTCAATTTGTTGAATGTTACTTTACCGCGTTTGGGAATTACAACCACTTTTGTGGATGCTACGGAGCCTGAAAATTTTGGAAAAGCAGTTAAAGAAAATACCCGTGCAATTTTTATTGAATCTCTTGGAAACCCAAAGTTGGATGTTTTAGATATTGAAGCGATTGCAACTGAAGCGAAAGCAAATAAAATTCCGCTTATTGTGGACAACACGGTTGCTTCTCCAGCTTTATTGAATCCCATTGCGCACGGTGCAAATATTGTAATCCATTCGCTAACCAAATACATTAACGGAAACGGGACAACCCTTGGCGGCGCAATTATCGATGCCGGTAATTTTGATTGGACCAACGGGAAATTTCCCGAATTCACGGAACCTTCCGCCGGATATCACGGTTTGGTTTATTCCGAAGTTTTAAAGGAAGCAGCTTTTATAGCGAAAGTACGTCTTGAAGGTCTTCGCGATTTCGGCGCTGCGTTGAGTCCGTTTAGTGCTTTTCAAATTATTCAAGGTTTGGAAACTTTGGAAATTCGAATTAAAAAACACAGCGAAAACGCACTGAAGTTTGCTAAATGGCTTCAAAGTCGCAAAGAAGTGGCTTGGGTGAATTATCCCGGTTTAGAGGAAAATCCTTATTTCAACCTCGCACAAAAATACCTTCCCGAGGGGCAAAGTGGTTTAGTTACTTTCGGCGTAAAAGGTGGTTTTGAAACCGCTAAAAAAGTAGTCGATAATGTGAAGTTATTTTCACTTTTGGCAAATATTGGCGATACAAAATCCTTGATAATTCATCCAGCAAGTACAACGCACCAACAATTAAGTTTGGCAGATCAAACTGCATCTGGCGTGAGTCAAGATTTGATTAGACTTTCTATTGGTTTGGAAAATATTGAAGATTTAACGGCAGATATCGAACAAGCTTTCGAAAGTGTTTTTAAAGAAGAATTGGTTTAATGTTTTAATCTCACGTCTAATATCTCACTCTTAATGTCTAACATCTCATCTCAAACCATAAAAGAATACACCACCAAAAGTGGATTTCACTTTAAAAACCTTCCATTAACCTATCAGGTTTTTGGACAGAAATTGGGCACGGCGCCCATTGTTTTAGTGACGCACGCACTAACTGGAAACAGCAATGTGTGTGGTGAAAACGGTTGGTGGAAATCTTTGATTGGTACTGAAAAGTGCATTGATGTTAACAAATATTCCATTCTTGCTTTTAATATTCCCGGGAATGGATACGATGATTTTTTCATTGAAAACTATGAAGATTTCACCATTTACGATGTTGCCCAATTGTTTTTAATAGGATTAGCAAAACTACAAATACCGTCGGTTTTTGCAGGAATCGGCGGTTCATTGGGTGGAAGTATTCTTTGGCAAATGGCAGTTTTGAAACCTGGATTGTTTCAGAATTTAATTCCCATTGCAACCGATTGGAAAGCGACAGATTGGGTGATTGCGCAATGCAGGGTGCAAAAGCAGATTTTAAATAATTCTGATAATCCTGTGCACGATGCGCGTATTCACGCAATGACTTTTTATAGAACGCCGCAATCTTTTAAGCAGAAATTTAATAGAAGTTTGAGTGACATACAGAATATTTATAATGTGGAAAGTTGGTTGTTACATCACGGCAAAACTTTAGACAAACGTTTTCAGTTGCAAGCCTATAAATTGATGAATCACTTATTGATGACGGCGATTTGTGAAACAGAAGATGAATTCTTGGAATTAGCCTCAAAAATTGAAGGAAACATTTATTTGGTGGGAATAGACAGTGACGGACTTTATTTAAATGAAGAGATAAAAGAGACCTATTCTTTATTAAAACCTATAAAAAGCAATGTGCATTTTGCTGAAATAAACTCCATTCACGGGCACGATGCATTTTTAATAGAATACGAACAATTGGCGGGAATTCTGGGCCCCATTTTTAATTCAGAAAAGAATATTACAAAAACAAAAAATTATGAGCACGCAAATATTAGATAATCCGGTTTTGGACCGAATTGACCTAAACAGTATAAAAAAGAAAAAAATAAACATCGCCATTTTTGGCCACGGAAATGTGGGCAGCCATTTGGTGGATCAAATCATCTCCTCGAAGGAGGAGATCTCAAGAAGACGCGATTTAGACCTCAATATTTTCGCAGTTGCCAATTCAAAAACGGTTTTGCTTCAACAGAAAGGTTTGAATGCAGATTGGAAGGAAGAAAAAGTTGAATCTGGGCAATCTTATAATGTTAAAGAAGTAATTTCCTTCGCAAAAACCAACAATCTTCAAAACCTGATTTTGGTTGACAATACAGCAGATGCTGGCTTTGTCCATAATTATTCAGCTTTTGTTGAAAACGGTTTTCATTTGGTTTCCTCAAATAAAATCGCCAATACGTTGGATTTGAAGTTTTACAAAGAATTACGCAGAAAACTGATTTCAAAACAGAGGCAGTATTTATATGAAACGAATGTAGGCGCAGGGCTTCCGTTGATTGATACAATCAAACTTTTGCATCTTTCGGGAGAAAATATCACGAGAATTCGCGGTGTGTTTTCAGGTTCGTTGAGTTATATTTTTAACACTTTTTCCGAAGAAGAGAGATCGTTTAGCTCCGTTTTAAAATCGGCAATAGACAAAGGATTTACAGAGCCCGATCCGCGCGAAGACCTTTGCGGCAATGACGTTGGACGGAAATTACTTATCTTGGCTCGTGAATTGGATTTGCATAACGAGTTTGCTGATATTTCAATACAAAACCTAATTTCAAAGGATTTGCGAAACGTTTCAAAAGAAGAATTTTTGACGCGAGTACAGGAATTGGACGTTCCGTTTCAAATAAAAAAGAAAAATCAATCGAAGGACTGTGTGTTCCGTTACGTGGCAGATTTGCACGGCGATTTGTCAAAAGAAACAGGCGCACTATTGGATGTGAGTTTGGTATCGGTTCCAAAAAATAGTATGTTGGGCGCACTTCGCGGCAGCGATTCAATTTTTGAAATATACACCGAAAGTTACGGTGATAATCCAATAGTTATTCAAGGTGCCGGAGCGGGAGCAGCGGTTACGGCAAGAGGTGTTTTTGGTGATATTTTGCGAATAAGCGATAAAGATTGAAAAAAGACATAAGACCGCTGCGCTAAAAGATGTAAGACGTAAGACTAAAAAAATAAAAAATTTATTCCTACGCCCTAAGTCTTATCGTACTATGTCATTTTCAACTAAATAAAAAAAATATATAATTATGAAAGTTACCCTAGACAGAAAAAACGAAAAATTCCTTTTTGAAGCAAAAGGCTCTTCCGGCGTTCCAGTTTTCATCGATAACAAATCTGATGAAGCTTCAAAAGGTGCCAGCCCAATGGAATTATTGTTAATGGGCGTTGGCGGTTGTAGCGCCATAGATATAATCTTAATACTACAAAAACAACGGCAGGAAATCACTTCCTATAAAATGGAAGTTGAGGGCCAACGAAAGGAAGTTCGTGATTCCAAACCGTTTGAGGCAATTCACGTAACCCTTTATTTGGAAGGCAAAATTGATGAAGCAAAAGCAATTCGCGCAGCGCAGTTGAGTTTTGAAAAATACTGTTCGGTTTCCATTACCTTGGAAGGTTCAGTGAAAATTTCATATAGTATTGTGTTAAATGGGAAATCATTAGATATATAGAATTATCAAAAAACAATGATGAATAAAATACAACAAGCACTTCAAAACCGAATATTGATCCTGGACGGTGCAATGGGCACGATGCTTCAGCGCTATAAGTTTTCCGAAGAAGATTTCCGTGGCGAGCGGTTCAAGGATTTCCATAAATCGGTAAAAGGGAATAACGATTTGCTTTCCATTACGCACCCGCAAGCAATTGCAGATGTCCATTCAAAATATTTTGCCGCAGGCGCAGATATTGTGGAAACCAATACTTTTTCTAGTACCACAATCGCGATGGCCGATTATGATATGCAGGATTTGGTTTATGAATTAAATTATGAATCCGCCAAAATTGCTAAACGAATCGCGGATGAATTCACTGCCAAAGAACCAAACAAGCCTCGTTTTGTTGCGGGAGCAATGGGTCCGACAAATAAAACCGCAAGTATGAGCCCAGATGTGAACGATCCTGGATTTCGTGCGATTTCTTTTGAACAATTACGAGTTGCATACAGGCAACAAGCCGAAGCGCTTATTGATGGCGGCGTAGATTTTCTTTTGGTCGAAACTATTTTTGATACTTTAAATGCCAAAGCAGCACTTTTCGCAATTGATGAACTAAAGGAAGAACGAAATATCGACATTCCAATAATGATAAGCGGAACCATTACAGATGCTTCGGGAAGAACACTTTCTGGCCAAACCGCGGAAGCATTTTTGATTTCAATTTCGCATATTCCACTGTTAAGCATTGGTTTCAATTGTGCTTTGGGCGCCAAACAACTCACTCCTCATTTGGAAGTTATTGCAAACCGCACCAATCTTGCCGTGAGCGCCTATCCAAATGCGGGATTACCAAACGCATTTGGCGAATATGATGAAACTCCGCAGCAAATGGCTGCGCAGATAAAAGAATATTTAGACAAAGGAATAGTAAACATTATAGGTGGTTGCTGCGGAACAACGCCAGAACACATAAAAGCCATCGCCGAAATCGCTTCGCAATACAAGCCGCGAGCAGTTTTTTCATCTGAAAATATTTCAATATGATTCCAACAAAAATAGAAGTAGAAGAAGCTTGTGAACGCATAAAACCATATGTTCACAATACGCCAGTATTGAAATCATCCTATTTAAATGAACTTTCAGGCGCTGAAATTTTATTTAAATGTGAGAATTTTCAAAAGATGGGAGCTTTCAAAATGCGAGGTGCTACCAACGCAATTCTTCAACTTTCCGAAGAACAGAAAAAAGCTGGTGTTGTAACACATTCCTCTGGAAATTTTGCACAGGCACTGTCATTGGCTGCTAAAAATCTTGGAGTAAAAGCATACATAGTAATGCCTGAGAATGCTCCACAAGTAAAAAAAGAAGCAGTAAAAGGCTACGGTGGAATCATTACAGAGTCAGAGTCAACGCCAATTGCCCGTGAAAATGAGGCGGAACGTATTCAGAAAGAAACCGGGGCGACTTTTATTCATCCTTCCAACGATAAAAATGTGATTCTCGGAAATTCGACTTCCGCCGCAGAATTATTGCAGTCCCATCCCGATTTGGATTATGTTTTCGCCCCAGTTGGCGGTGGTGGCTTGATTGCTGGCACATCGCTTTCTGTGAAATATTTCAGTGCTGATTGCAAAACAATCGGCGGCGAACCTTTTGAGGTTGACGACGCTTTCCGAAGTCTAAAAAGTGGAAAAATAGAATTCAACGAAACCACAAATACAATCGCCGACGGACTTAAAACTTTCCTAGGCGACGTAAATTTTCCGATAATAAAAGAATTGGTTTCAGAAATTATAAGAGTTGAAGAAGTCGAGATCATTACAGCAATGAAACTAATTTGGGAACGAATGAAAATTATTGTGGAACCAAGCAGCGCGGTTGCATTTGCAGCCTTACTTCGCGAGAAAGAACGATTTAGACATAAAAAAGTTGGTATTGTAATTTCCGGCGGAAATGTGGATTTGAAGAATTTACCTTTCTAGTTGATTGTTGTTGGTTGATAGTTGATGGGTGAAAATCTTGATTTTTTTATAATTAAATATTGAATAAAAATTGAATTAGTCTTTTTAAAGCTCAAATTAAAAACAGGAAATTAAAGGGAATCTTTATATCAAAAAATAATATGAAAATCCATCAACTATCCACTTATAACCAAAAACCAAATTTTTATGGAATATAGAGATTTAGATGTGTGGAAATTTTCTCGGAGACTAGTCAATTCTATTTACGTACTGACCAAAAGTTTTCCGAAGGAAGAATTGTATGGATTGACAAATCAAATAAGAAGATGCGCAATTTCCATTCCATCAAATATTGCGGAAGGTTGCGGTAGAAGAACATCAAAAGACACAATTCAATTTTTATATATTTCTCGTGGTTCATTATATGAATTGGAAACACAATTATTCCTTGCTTTGGATCAAAATTTTATAAGTGAAAATCAATTGAATGAAATCGTTTCCCAGATAGGAAGTTGTAAAAAGCTGTTGAACGGATTTATTAATTATTACAAGAAATTATAATGAAAGCCCAACAACCAACAACTATCAACCAACAACCAAAATACCTGAAATTATCAGGTTTAGAGCCACTTATCATCACCTCCGAAAGTAATTTCATAAATGTGGGCGAGCGCACTAATGTGGCGGGTTCAAAGAAGTTCCTTCGACTTATAAAAAATCGAAATTTTGAAGAAGCACTTTCCGTGGCTCGCGAACAGGTGGAAAACGGTGCGCAAATTATCGACATCAATATGGACGATGGCTTGATTGACGGCAAAGAAGCGATGGTGAAATTTTTAAATCTCGTGATTGCCGAACCAGATATTTCCCGCGTTCCAATTATGATTGACAGTAGTAAATGGGAAATCATTGAAGCTGGATTGCAGGTTGTTCAAGGGAAATGCGTTGTGAATTCCATCAGTTTAAAGGAAGGCGAAGCAGAATTTATCCACCACGCAAAATTGATAAAACGTTACGGGGCCGCGGTAATTGTAATGGCTTTTGATGAAACAGGGCAAGCCGACAATTACGATCGAAGAATTGAAATCGCCAGTAGATCTTATGATATTTTAGTGAATCAGGTGAAATTCGCCCCAGAGGATATCATTTTCGATTTAAACATTTTTCCCGTGGCAACGGGAATGGATGAGCATCGAAAAAACGCAATCGATTTTATAGAAGCTACCCGCTGGGTTCGTGAAAATCTGCCGTACGTAAGTGTAAGTGGGGGCGTGAGCAATGTTTCCTTCAGTTTTCGCGGCAACGATCCCGTTCGCGAAGCGATGCATTCTGTGTTTTTGTATCACGCGATTCAGGCTGGAATGAACATTGGGATTGTAAATCCCGCTATGATCGAGGTTTATGACGATATTCCAAAGGATCTTTTGGACCGAGTGGAAGATGTAATGTTCGATCGTCGCGATGATGCTACAGAGCGATTGTTGGATTTTGCCGAAACCGTAAAAGGCACAACAAAAGAAAGTAAAATTGATTTATCGTGGCGGGAAGAACCTTTGCAAAACCGTATTACGAGAGCTTTGGTAAAAGGAATCGATGAATTTATTTTAGAAGATATTGAAGAAGCTCGACAAAATGCCAATAAACCCATTGAGGTAATAGAAGGCAATTTAATGACCGGAATGAATGTGGTTGGCGATCTTTTCGGAAGTGGAAAAATGTTCTTACCCCAAGTCGTTAAATCGGCGCGGGTTATGAAAAAAGCCGTGGCGTATTTACTTCCGTACATTGAAGAAGAAAAACTTAAAAATCCACAAATAGGTGATTCAAAAAACGCGGGAAAAATATTGATGGCAACCGTAAAAGGCGATGTTCACGATATTGGAAAAAACATTGTTGGCGTTGTTTTAGCTTGCAATAATTATGAAATAATAGACTTAGGCGTAATGGTCCCGCCCGAAAAAATTATAGCAACCGCAAAGGAAGAAAACGTGGATGCCATAGGTTTAAGCGGCTTGATTACACCTTCTTTGGACGAAATGGTCTTTCTGGCAAAGGAAATGCAACGACAAAATTTCAAGGTTCCTTTATTAATTGGTGGTGCAACTACAAGCAAAGCACACACAGCTGTAAAAATAGATCCGCAATACGAATGCGCGGTGGTTCATATAAATGATGCTTCACGAGCGGTAACAGTTGTTGGGGATTTACTGAAAAGGGAAACTTCGGTTCTGTATAAAGAGAATTTGAAAAAAGATTACGATGTCTTCAGAAAAGATTTCCTGAAACGTCAAAAAGTAAAAACTTATTTGCCGATTTCCGAAGCGCGAAAAAATAAATTTCAAATTGATTGGAATACTTCAGAAATAATTAAACCGAAACAACTTGGCGTTCAGGTTATAAAGGATTTCGATTTAAATCTTTTGGAACAATATATAGATTGGACGCCATTTTTCAGAAGTTGGGAACTTCACGGAAGATATCCCGATATTTTGAAAGATGAAATTGTTGGCGAACAAGCTTCTGAATTATTTGAGGACGCAAAAAAAATGCTTCAAAAAATAATTTCAGAAAAACTGTTGGAAGCAAGAGCTGTCTTTGGAATTTTTGAAGCGAATACGGTAAATGATGATGATATTGGTTTGGAAATTTGTCAGTCTGAGCCTGTCGAAGATCCAAATTCCATCCCGAAGCTTCGGGACCAAATCCCAAATTCCATTTTCCGGACTTTACGCCAACAATCCCAAAAAGCAAAAGGAAAACCAAACATCGCTTTGTCAGATTTTATTGCTCCGAAAGAAAGTGGACTTCAAGATTATATTGGCTGTTTCTGCGTGAGTACTGGTTTTGGAACGGCAGAATTGGCTGCTAAATATGAAAAAGAGCACGACGATTACAATTCAATAATGGTAAAAGCTTTGGCAGACCGCTTGGCAGAAGCATTTGCGGAATATCTTCACAAAAAAGTACGGACAGAATATTGGGGCTACGCTTCCGAAGAAAACCTTAGCAACGAAGATCTGATTTCAGAAAAATATAAAGGAATTCGCCCCGCGCCAGGCTATCCCGCCTGTCCGGATCATTTGGAAAAACTTACTATTTGGGAGGTTTTGAAAGTGAAAAAAAATATAGGCGTGGAGCTTACCGAAAGCTTGGCAATGTGGCCGGCGGCTTCGGTTTCGGGATATTATTTTGCGAATCCCGAAGCGCGTTATTTCGGAATTGGGAAAATAAAGGAAGATCAAATTGAAGATTTCGGAATTCGAAAGAATATGAATTTAGAAGAAGCCACGAAGTGGTTGAAAACCAATTTAGCGGATTAATAACAAAAAGATACCCGCCAAAGTTTATATTGAGCGGAGACGAAATACGGGCATTACTATGAAAGTAACAGAACACATAAAAAACGGTAACGGAAAAACACAATTTTCTTTTGAAATTTTACCGCCATTGAAAGGTGAAAACATACATTCCATTTTTGAAAATATTGATCCATTGCTGGAGTTTAAGCCGCCCTATATCAACGTAACATACCATCGCGAGGAATATGTTTTTAAAGATTTGAAAGACGGTTTAATAGAAAAGAAAGTGGTTCGCAAACGTCCGGGAACTGTTGGTATTTGTGCCGCGATTCAAAATAGATATGAGGTTGACGCGGTGCCACATATTCTTTGTGGCGGATTTACAAAAGAAGAAACAGAGAATTTTTTAATCGATCTTCAGTTTTTGGGGATTGATAATGTGATGGCACTTCGGGGCGATGCGGTGAAAAGTGAAACCTATTTTTCACCAGAAAAGAACGGACATAAATACGCTTGCGACCTCGTTTCACAAATAAATTTCTTAAATAAAGGCGCTTATTTGGATGATGAACTTCAGCATACTTTTCCGACGGATTTCTGTGTGGGCGTTGCGGGTTACCCCGAAAAACATATGGAAGCGCCAAGTAGCGAAAGCGATATTCATTTCCTTAAAAAGAAAATTAAAAACGGTGCAGAATATATTGTAACGCAGATGTTTTTTGACAATGAAAAATATTTCAAATTTGTTGAAAAATGTCGAGCAGAAGGCATTACCGTTCCAATTGTTCCAGGATTGAAGCCTATTGCAGTAAAGTCGCATCTCAATCTAATTCCACATAGATTTAAAGTAGATTTACCCGATGCTTTGGTTATGGAAGTTGTGAAAGCGAAGGATAATAAAGCCGTTCGGCAAATTGGGATTGACTGGTGCGTTAAGCAAAGTCAGGAACTTGTAAAAGCTGGCGTGCCTTTTCTTCATTATTATTCTATGGGGAAAAGCAGCAATATTAAGGAAATCGCTTCGCAGGTATTTTAAGATTGCTTTATTTTGCGACAATGTCCCGAATCGTATTTTTTTTATTTCTTATCACGGCTTCTTTTGTTTTTTCACAGGAAAAGAACAAGGATTTTTTCGTGGATGCAAATTATTTCTACGGAACCATTCTTCGGCATAATAAGGATATTTCGCATTTGGTAAACAATCATCCCGATGGTTTCATTGTTGGTTTTAACCGAAAAACTTACGGAACCAAACGCTGGCATCAGGAATTTAACTACCCCGATTGGGGCTTTTCATTTGTGCATCAAAACGCACATTATGATGTTTTGGGTGAGAATTATGGCCTTTATGGACATTTCAATTTTTACTTTTTAAAGCGAAATCTTTTCTTCCGAATAGGGCAGGGCATCGCTTATAATACAAATCCGTTTGATTTGGAAACCAATTTCAAAAACAATGCTTACGGAAGCCGTTTGTTGAGTTCAACGTATTTGATGCTGAATTACAATAAGCAAAATATTTTTAAAAATTTCGGGCTACAGGCAGGAATTGCTTTGGTGCATTATTCCAATGGAAATTTTAAAGCGCCAAATTCGAGTACGAATGCTTTTACTTTAAATGTAGGGGTGCAATATTCGGTTTCAGAAAAGCCTTCAGAATATATTTCCGATTCGCTTCCGAAGAAAATTTCTGAGGCAATTAAATACAATTTCGTGCTTCGCGGCGGCTTGAATGAAAGTGATTATTTAAATCTTGGGAAACATCCGTTTTTTGTAGTTTCAGCATTTGCAGATAAACGGTTGAGTTATAAAAGTACGCTGCAATTGGGCGCAGATTTTTTCTATTTACCATTTCTAAAAAAAGAAATAGAATATCTTTCAGTAGCTTTTCCAAGTTTCGGCGTTAAAGGCGATGAAGATTTTAAGCGCGTGGGGATTTTTGCGGGCCATGAATTGCGCATCAGTAATTTGGCAGTGGTTTCTCAAGTAGGCTACTATGTTTATTACCCCTATGATTTTGAAGGAAGAACTTATTTTAGGGTTGGTTTGAAATATTATATAACCGATAAATTTTTCAGCGCAATCACTTTAAAATCACATGGCGCCAAAGTAGAAGGTGTGGAATTTGGAGTGGGAATTAGAATATAAATTATGAAGAAATTATTTACCATCGGTTTGATTTTTTTACTGTTTTCGTGCAATTCCGAAAAGAGTTGGGATTGTATTCAAGCCGCAGGAGATTCTGTTTCCAAAGAATACTTTATTTCAGATTTTTCAAAAATTAGGATCGAAGATGATGTTACACTTTATTTAAAACAAGGTGAAACACAACAGGTAAAACTTGAAACCGGTGAAAACCTTTTGGGCGATATTTCCGTAAGTATTGAAGAAAATACACTTGTAGTGAAAGATCATAACAATTGCAATTTGGTTCGCGATTACGGAATCACAAAAGTTTTTGTAACAACCCCAAATATTTCTGAAATTAGAAATAGTTCGGCTTACGATGTAATTGGGGAAGGAATTTTAAATTTTCCACAACTTACATTGGTAAGTAATACTACTGCCGGACCTGAAACTTTTAGGAAGAGCGGTGATTTTTATTTAAATATTATCTGCGACGAATTCCGGGTAGCTGCCAATGGGCAAAGTGTTTTTTACATTACCGGAAATGCTAATAAAGCCACATTGAGTTTTAATGATGAAATGCCCCGATTTGAAGGCAAAGATTTTTTAATAAATGAACTTATTGTTTTTCAAAGAAGTGCGAATAAAATGATAGTGAATCCGCAACAAAGTATTCTCGGAAAAATCGTGGCAACGGGTGATATTGTTAGCTACAATCGCCCTGCTTTGGTAGATGTAAAAGAATTATTTACAGGTAGGTTATTATTTGAAGATTAGTTTATCTTTACTCGCGTTGAAAAAAATATGAAGCACCTTCTTTCCGTATTCACAATTCTAATTTTAAGTTTTCCGCTCTTTTCGCAGGAAAAAGAATTAAAGCCAGTTTCTTTGGAGGCTGATTTTTTCTACGGAAGTGTTTTGGAACACAACCCAGATATTGAACATTTAATATCGGGGCATCCCACAGGTTTTATTTTTTCATTCAACAGAAAAACATACGGTTTTAATGAATGGGAACGCCGTTATAATTATCCCGATTGGGGTTTTACGGTTGCTTATCAAGATTTGCACGATGAATATTTGGGCGAAGTTGTTGGGGCTTATGGACACTTCAATTGGTATTTTTTAAACAGAAATCTTATGGTTCGGGTGGGACAAGGAATAGCCTATTCTGGAAACTCATTTGATACCCAATCAAACTATAATAATAACGCTTACGGCACACAATTTTTAAGCACAACTTTTTTAAAAGGGAACTACGTACGAGAAAACATTTGGAAAGGTCTCGGGCTTCATGCGGGCTTCACAATCATTCATTACAGCAATGCTAATTTTAAAGCACCAAATAATAGTACTAACTCATTTCTGTTAAATGCAGGGGTAAGTTATCAATTGGATTATAAAGACTTTCCCGAATACATTCATAAAGAAGATTCACTCAGTAAAACACATGCCGAAAGATTTAAATATAATCTTGCCTTTAGAACTGGTTTAAATGAAAGTGATGTAGTTGGCCTTGGGCAAGAACCATTTTATGAACTTTCATTCTTTGTAGATAAACGCATTAACTACAAAAGCACATTTACCGCTGGTGTAGATGTATTCTTTTCAACCTTTTTAAAGGAATTGATCACCTATCGCTCCATTGCATATCCTGAAGATGGACTTTCTGGGGATGAAGATTACAAACGCGTTGGTGTTTTTGTAGGCCATGAATGGCGTTTTAATCGAGTAGCTTTTGTTTCTCAATTGGGCTATTATGTTTACTGGCCCTATGATTTTGAAAATCGCGTTTATAACCGTTTGGGCTTAAAACGTTATTTCTTTAATGATAACATATTTGCTTCCGTAACAGTGCATGCGCACTGGGCCAAGGCTGAAGCTGTAGAATTTGGCGTTGGATATCGATTATAGAATTTTTTTTCAGAAACAATAAATATGAAAAATATAATTTACGTTGTACTGATGCTACTTTTTGCCGGATGTGATTCGGAAAATGGTTGGGATTGTACACAAAAAGCAGGCGCTATTGTAGAAACGGAATTTACCGTGCAACCATTTACAAAAATACTTGTGTGGGAGCGTATACAACTTTTTGTTAAGCAAGGCGACGAACAAAAAGTAGTTGTAGAAACTGGTGAGAATTTAATGAATGATGTTGAAGTTTCAGTTATCGATGGAAAGCTTGAAATTCACAATAACAATTCCTGTAATTTGGTCCGCAATTATGGAATGACAAAAGTGTACATCACTTCACCAAATATTACTGAAATACGCAGTAGCACAGGCTTGCCGGTGGAAAGTATTGGAGTACTACAATATCCATCTTTAACGCTTTTATCTGAAGACCAACTAAACGAAGACGCATACCACACTGATGGTGATTTTAAAATGAATCTGGACGTTGGGCACTTGAATGTTGTGGCGAATGGTCTTTCTAAATTTTATTTAAGCGGAAGTGCCACAAGTGCCAGTTTTGGTCTGTATGCAAGCGATTGTAGAATTTTTTCTGAAAATTTAATCGTTCAGAATCTGATTATTTTTCACAGAAGTACGGGAGAAATGGTTGTAAATCCACAGCAGGCCATTAGAGGTAAAATAGTGGGTTTGGGCAACGTGATTTCAAAAACAAGACCGCCAATTGTTGAGGTGGAGGAATTGTATCGCGGGAAACTTATTTTTGAATAGTAAGCTCGCTGAATAGCTTTTCTAAAGTAGTATTTTTTTGATGCAGTTGAAGTATTTTCAAACCATTGTCGTGCGCAAAATCGAATACCTTTCCGCGCATATCCTGTTCGGTTTCAAAATAAAGCTGATAAACAAAACCAATTGAATTTTCAACCTTATCAATTTTTGGAAGCTGCTGAAGCGCCACTTCTTCAACACGGTAATCAAATTCCACTTCAATAATTTGTTGCTTTTTGTTCTTCAAGTCTGAAAGCTTTTTATCAAGAACAATTTCACCTTTATTTATAATTATAACGCGGTCGCAAATGGCTTCTACTTCCTGCATAATATGCGTGGAAAGCAAAACTGTTTTTTCCCTTCCAACATTTTTTATGAGTTGACGAATTTCAATCAATTGATTTGGATCCAAGCCTGTTGTTGGCTCATCAAGAATCAAAACTGCGGGGTTGTGCAGCAACGCATTTGCAAGCCCAACACGTTGGCGGTATCCTTTTGAAAGTTGACCAATTTTCTTATTCGCTTCTGGTGTCAATCCTATCTTTTCAATGATGCTTTCCACTTCAGATTTTGGAATATTATAAATCCCCGCATTAAAAAGAAGGTATTCGCGAACGTACATATCCAAGTAAAGGGGGTTGTGTTCGGGCAGATAGCCCACACTTTTTTTAACGGCAATACCATCTTTATTTACTTCAAAACCGTTCACGATAGCAACTCCTTCCGAAGCAGGAAGAAAAGTAGTTAGAATTTTCATCATGGTAGATTTTCCAGCGCCATTTGGACCCAGAAAACCGACGATTTCACCTTTTTCAATGGAGAACGAAACCTTGTTCAGCGCTTTTTGTTCGCCGTAGGTTTTGGTGATATTTTCAACTTTTATAGACATATTATTACAAAAACAAAGCTACATAAATTTCTTCCGAAGTGATTCTACTCTTCGATTTTAAATTTTTCATAAAACGTTTTAAAAATCACATTTATTGGCTAATTTAGCCGCAATGAATACAAATCTTATATACAATCCTTCCAAGGCGTGGTGGCATATGTTCAGAAGCATTCGCTAGTGGGGTAATTGTATTTTAAATATACTATGAAAAGTCCCATTCTTGGGGCTTTTTTTATGAAATTGAATTTATGGAAAATAAGAAAGAATTACGCGGTTGGCTAGATGCTTTTGGATTGGATCATCCACTTGTTATAGCTGGGCCATGCAGTGCCGAAACTGAAGAGCAAGTGCTGAAAATTGCACATCAGCTAAAAAATACAGACACTTCAGTTTTACGTGCTGGAATTTGGAAACCACGAACCCGTCCCGGAAATTTTGAAGGCGTGGGTGCTTTGGGATTAAAGTGGCTTCAAAAAGCAAAAGAAGAAACAGGATTGCTTACAACTACTGAAGTGGCAAACGCCAATCACGTTGATTTGGCCCTGAAACACGATGTAGATATTTTATGGATTGGGGCCCGCACAACGGTTTCGCCATTTATTGTACAAGAGATTGCAGATGCCGTGAAAGGAACCGATAAAATTGTTTTGGTTAAAAATCCAGTTAATCCAGATTTGGCTTTGTGGCTTGGCGCCGTTGAACGTTTTTATGAAGCTGGAATAACCAAACTCGGTGTTATCCACCGCGGGTTTTCTACCTATGAAAAAACGCGTTACCGCAACAATCCAGAATGGCAAATCCCTATTGATCTTCAAAATACATTTCCAGATCTGCCGCTCATTTTGGATCCGTCACACATTGCCGGTAGACGCGATATAATTTTTGAACTTTGCCAAACTGCGCTCGATTTAAATTATGACGGTTTAATGGTAGAGACCCATTTTGATCCCGATAATGCTTGGAGTGATGCCAAACAACAAATTACGCCAGCTACATTGGAAAAAATGACCATTGATCTTAAAATTCGAAAAGTGGAAGGTGATGAGGTTGAATTCAAGAACCAATTGAACACAATGCGAACACAAATTGACTTAATTGATGACCAAATAATGGATATGTTGGGCAAGCGAATGAAAATTGTGGATAATATTGGAGCTTTGAAAAAGAAGAATAATGTTGCAATCCTTCAAGTAAAACGGTGGAACGAAGTCTTGGGAAGAATGATTCTTGAAGGCGAAGAGAATAAACTTAGCGAGGAGTTTGTGCTAAAAATTTATAAAGCAATTCACCAAGAATCCATCAACCATCAGAAAAAGGTTATTAATGATTAAAAAGTTTTGCAACTTTGTGGAATGAAAGGCCTTGTCTATAAATCTACCGGAAGCTGGTACAGTGTGAAAGCTGAAAACGGCAATTTTTACGATTGCCGTATAAAAGGCAAATTCCGTATTGGCGGGATCAAAAGTACTAATCCCGTAGCGGTGGGGGATCATGTGGGTTTTGAAATTGAAAAAAAAGGAGATGAAACCGTAGGCGTAATTTCACATATTGATGAGCGTGATAATTACATCATTCGTAAATCTGTTAATCTTTCCAAACAAACACATATTATTGCGGCCAATATTGACATTGCGTTTCTATTGATTACCCTAAACAATCCACCAACATTTACTACTTTCATCGACAGGTTTTTGGTTACTGCGGAAGCATATCACATTAAAGCTGTGCTTCTTTTCAATAAAATTGACACTTACGACGAAGATCAATTGTTGGAAATAAAACTTCTTGCCGCGCTTTACCGAAAAGTTGGGTATGAGTGCATCGGAATTTCAGCAATTACAGGAAAAAATATCGACAAAGTAAAAGCTTTAATGCAGGATAAAGTAACGATGTTTTCAGGCCATAGCGGTGTTGGGAAATCTACTTTAATCAATGCTTTGGAACCAGGATTAGGTTTAAAAACCTCAAAAATTTCTGAACAACATTTACAGGGGCAACACACTACAACCTTTGCTGAAATGTTCGACCTTTCTTTTGGGGGACAGATAATTGATACCCCTGGCATCAAAGGCTTCGGAGTGGTTGAAATTGATAAAGAAGAATTGGGAGATTATTTTCCAGAGTTTTTTGATCTAAAAGAAAATTGTAAGTTTAACAACTGCCTTCATTTGGAAGAACCACAATGTGCAATAAAAGAAGCTTTGGAAAAAGAAGAAATAGCTTGGTCCCGCTACAAAAGTTATCTGCAGATTCTGGAAGGCGAAGAAGACCATTTCAGAAAAGACATCTATGAAAAATAGCAATCCAAAGAGCCAATAATCCAAAGAATAGTGCGTGTTTTAATTCAAAGAGTAAAAAAAGCATCCGTGAGTATTGAAGGAAAAGTTTTTTCTGAAATAAGTCAGGGCTTGCTTATATTTTTGGGAATTGAAGCCGCAGATAACCAAGAAGACATAAATTGGTTAGCCGGAAAAATTGCCCGTTTGCGGATTTTTTCTGATCAAAATGATGCAATGAACCTTTCTGTTCAAGATGTAAAAGGCGATTGTTTGGTTGTTAGCCAATTTACACTTCACGCAAATACCAAAAAGGGCAACCGACCTTCATTTATAAATGCAGCAAAGCCAGAAACTGCTATTCCCCTTTATGAAAAATTCATTCTTCAGCTTGAAAATGAGACCAATAAAAAAACATATACAGGAAGCTTTGGTGCTATGATGGATATTGCTTTGGTGAACGACGGTCCCGTTACAATTTGGATTGATTCAAAAAAAAGAGAATAATTTCTTTAACTTTTTTTTAACCTTTCATATATTTTATATATTGCCAAGCCATAAAATGTACCCATGAAAAAGATTTTTTGCTTGGCAATGCTATTTTGCTCAGCTAGTATATTTTCCCAAAAGGACTATTCTATAAAGTCCATTCCTAAAGAGTTAACAGAATCTTCAAATAGCGTTTTGATTGATGAATTGGTAGAAATTGATGTTACCGACATTGGCAAAATGAAAGAAAAAGCCCATCGAGTTATCGCGGTTTTTAATAAGCTTGGGGATGAAGATACCAACCTTTATGAATATTATAATGAAAACTCGCGAGTAAAGGATATTGAAGTGCGAATCTTCAATGCTGCTGGAAAGGAAATTGAACACTTTAAAAAGAAAGATTTTATGGACGTGAGCCGCACTGGCAATAATATGTACATGGATTCGCGAGCTTTGTATTTAAGATATACGCCCACAACCTATCCTTATATTGTGGTTTACGATAGTGAAACAGAAACAGGGGACTCTGCATTCATAAGCCCGTGGTATCCTTTAAGCGGATATGCCGAAAGCACCCAAAAAAGCGTTTTAAAAATTAAGTTTGATCCATTAAACAAACCAAAATATAAGCCTAAAAATCTGGAAGGTTGGGATATAAAAATTTCAGAAACTCCTGAAGAAATCACTTTTTCGGCTTCAAATCTTACTACAATACGTTATGAAGAGCACAGTCCTTCACCTAGTGATATTTTTCCAAATGTAACCATTGCCCTAGACAATTTCCGATTGAAAGGTACTTCTGGCTCGGGTAAGGATTGGAAACAATTTGGAAGTTGGATGGACAAAAGTTTGCTATCAGATGTCCGTGATTTACCCGAAGGCACTTTAGCACGGGTAAAAAGTTTGGTTGCCAATGAAACCACCAATGAAGGAAAGGCTCGAAAAATTTATCAATTTCTTCAAGATAAAGTGCGTTACGTAAGTATACAGATAGGCATTGGCGGGTGGAAACCTATGCTTGCATCTGATGTTGATAAACTGAGTTATGGCGATTGCAAAGCGCTGACAAATTACACCAAAGCTATGCTTGAAGCTGTTGGCGTTCCATCTTATTACACTATTCTGTATGGCGATAGAAGTAAAAGAAATATTGTTGCAGACTTTTCGTCGCTACAAGGAAACCATATGATTTTAGCCATTCCCGATGGTGAAGAAATAACTTGGTTGGAGTGTACAAGTCAAGATACACCTTATGGCTTTATTGGAGATTTTACAGACGATAGGGATGTGTTGATAATTACGCCGGAAGGCGGGAAAATAGCCCACACAAAAGTTTATGAAACTGAAGATAATTCCCAAGAAAATGTATCAAAAGTAAAAGTTGATAAAGAGGGAAATGTAATTGCTAATTTTAAAGGTGTTTCAAAAGGGCTTCAGTATGATGACAAATATTTGCTTCCGAAGGAAAAAAAAGAAGATTTGGATGAAAAATACAAAAGCCGATGGAGTTATATTAACGGTTTTTCAATAAACGATGTGAATTTAAATAATGATAGGGAGGAGATTGCTTTCACTGAAAACTTATCGCTCACTATTCCCAATTATGCAAATCCGGTAGGTAATGATTATCTTTTCTGTGCTAATATTTTTAACCAAAACCAATACATTCCGCCGCGTATTGAAAACCGCAAGCAAAATCTTTTTATAGGTACTGGATTTATGGATGTTGATACAGTAGAAATTGAAATTCCTGAAAATTTTAGTATTGATGGGCTTCCGGAAGAAACCGTTTTGGAAACCAAATTTGGTAAATATGAAATGAGTTTCAGTAAAGTATCTGACAATAAGTTAATCTACAGTCGAAAAATATTAATCAATAAAGGCGAATATCCTCCTTCTGAATACGAGAATTACAGAGATTTTTTACGATCAATCGCCCGTTTGGACAAAACAAAAATACTTTTAAAACAAAATATCTAATAAATACCTCAAACTCTATGAAGTCAACATTACTCACTTGTCTTGTAATATTATGTTTTCTGAATGTATTAGTTGCACAAAATTATAAATTCGGAAAAGTTTCCAAAGAAGAATTAGCCCAAAAACAGCATCCCACAGAACCATCAGCAGATGCTGCCGTGCTTTATAGGGAAATCAAGACTGAGTTTCAATATACTCAGGATGCCGGATGGTATATGGTTACTGACTACTTTGAGCGGGTAAAAATTTATTCTAAAGAAGGTTTTGATTGGGCAAATGCCACTATAGATCTTTTCACAGGTGAAGGAGAGGATAAGCTTATAGGCCTAAAAGGCTACACATATTATTTAGGAGCCGATGGAAAAGTGGAAGAAGTGAAGCTTAAAAGTGACGGTATTTTTGAACAGGAAACCACTAAATATCTTTCACAAACAAAAATTACTATGCCAGATGTTCGGGAGGGCTGCATTATTGAATACAAGTACACAATCAATTCTCCTTTTATATTTAATATTGATGAGTTTAAATTTCAAGAAACAATTCCAGTAGATAAGGTAAAGGTGGTTTTCAATTCACCGGAATATTTTGCTTACAAGACACATCAAAGAGGGTGGATTCCTTATAAAGTTGCTTCGGAAACTAGAGATAGAACGATGAGCTATCGGCAAACGAGCCAAGATATAAAAGCTTTTTCTGGCGCTGGACTTCCAGAAACAACAACTCGTGAAGTGAAATTTAAAGAAAACGTATATACCGTAGAATTGGAAAAAGTTCCAGCAATTAAGGAAGAACCATATGCTGGGAATATAAATAATTACGCTACTGCTCTTCAGTTTGAAATGAGCTATATGGATTTTCCGGGAAGCCCTTTAAGAACATACTCAACAACTTGGGAAGATGTTTCTAAAGGTATTTATAAAGTTGATTTGTTTGGAGCAGAGTTGGAGCGAAACAATTATTTTGAAGATGATTTAAAAAACCTACTGAATGGTGTAAGCAATCCCGAAGAAAAGACAGCGCTTATATTTTCATATGTTATAAACAAAATGAGTTGGAATGGCTTTAATGGATATTACACCAATGAAGGCGTTAAAACCGCCTATAAAAAAGGCTCAGGAAATGTTGCAGATATCAACCTCATGCTAATAGCTATGTTACGCTATGCAAACTTGCCTGCAAACCCTGTTTTGGTGAGTACTACCTCGCATGGAATTCCGTTGTTCCCAACTCGAAATGGTTTTAATTATGTTATTGCCGCTGTAGAATTGCCACAAGGTACTATATTGCTAGACGCCACAAGCAAGGATGCCGAAATGGGCATTTTGAAATCAAATATAATGAATTGGCAAGGCCGAATTATTATGAAAGATGGAACTTCTGGTTGGGTGTCATTAAGCCCTCAAAGTCCCGCAGTAAAGAGCGCGATGGTGAATGTTGAAATCAAACCAGATTTTTCAGTTATTGGTAAAGCGCAAAACAGATATACTGGTAACTATGCCTTTCACTACAGAACAGACTTTAAAAGCTTAAACGAAGATGCACAGCGCAAAGCAATTGAAAAGAACAGTAGCCAAGTGGAAATTTCAGCGCTTCATTTTGAAAATTTAGAAACTGCTGGAAAACCAGTTTCTCTGGAATATGATTTCGAATCCTTGGATGCAGTGGAAGATGTTGCAGGGAAATTATATTTTTCTCCAATGGTTTTTATGGCAACCAAAGAAAGCCCTTTCAAGCCTGAAACCCGTCAATATCCAGTTGATTTTAACTACCCCATGAAAGATCGATACATTATAAATATAGCTTTGCCCGAAGGATATAAAGTTGAGTCTATGCCCGAAAATGCGGTTTTCAGTTTAGGCGAAAATATAGGAAGCTATCGTTATTTAATTTCCCAGCTAGGCAACAAACTGCAACTATCCGTGGAGTTTTCCATAAACAAATCCTTCATCGCAGCTGAAGAATATGGAAATTTGAAAAAATTCTTTGAACTTTTAATAGCGAAGGAAAACGAAAAAGTTGTACTTTCAAAAGCATAATGGATATAAAAAACGCACAAAAAGCAGTTGATAACTGGATACAGGAACATGGCGTTCGCTATTTCAACGAGTTGACCAATATGGCCCAGCTCACGGAAGAAGTGGGCGAGGTGGCACGAATCATTGCCCGACGTTATGGCGAGCAGAGCGAAAAGGAAAGTGATAAAAACAAAGATTTGGGCGAAGAGCTTGCAGATGTTATTTTTGTAGTACTTTGCCTCGCCAATCAAACCGGCATTGATCTGGAGGAAGCTTTCAAAAAAAAGTTGGAGATTAAAACTAAACGTGATCACGATAGGCATCACGAAAATAAAAAACTAAAATAAATGTTCAAAAGAGTAATAAACACAAAAGGTTTTTGGAAATCTGTCTTTTCTTTGGCCGTTGCTTTCTCTGTGCTTTTTACATTTATAAAATGGGCAATAGAAGGTTTTGAAATGGCATATTTTACTGAAAGAAATCCAGTGATGCTTATACTTACAATAGTGCTTGCAGGCTTTGTTTATGGGTTTTTTGTAACCTTTGGAAAGTTTAGAGCTAAGTTGAAAGAAAACGATTCTGGACGATGAAAGTCATTCTCGAACGTGGAGATTTTCCCTTAAAAAAAGTAAAAATTAACATTGGAGGTTCCAAAAGCGAATCGAACCGTTTGTTAATTCTGCAATCGCACTTTCCGCATATCTCTATTGAAAATCTTTCGGAAAGTGATGATACCTCCGTACTTCAAAAGGGACTAAAAATAACAAAAGGAACAGTAGACATTCACCATGCAGGAACGGCTATGCGCTTTCTCACTGCTTACTTTTCAGCAAAAGAAGGAGCAGAAATAACGCTCACCGGAAGTCAGCGTATGCAGGAAAGACCCATCGGAATTTTGGTAGACGCACTAAGAAAATTAGGTGCCGATATTGAATATATTAAAAGAGATGGTTTTCCGCCATTAAAAATAAAAGGAAAATCCTTAGAAAAAAATGAAGTAAAAATCAAAGCCAACATCAGCAGCCAGTATATTTCAGCATTGATGCTTGTAGCGCCCAAGCTCCCAAATGGTCTTAAAATTTCCTTGGAAGGCAAATCTACTTCAGTACCCTATATTGAAATGACGCTTTCATTGCTAAAAAGAATTGGAGTAGAAGGAAATTTCAATAAAAATATAATCTCAATTCCTGCCGCAAATAATGTTGAAGAAAATGTCTTGATTGTTGAGTCAGATTGGAGCTCGGCATCCTATTTTTATAGTTTGGTTGCTCTTTCAGAAAATTTTGAGATAACTCTCGGAAGCTTTTCAAAAGAAAGTCTGCAAGGGGATTCTGCTTTAGTACAGATTTATGATTCTTTGGGAGTTGAAACTATTTTTAATATTTCTGATAACACCATTTCACTTTCAAAAAAAAATACAGAACTCCCAGATTCACTTTTACTCGATTTAACAGACACTCCAGATTTAGCACAAACTATTGCCGTAAGCTGTTTCGGATTGGGCATTGGCTGTAAGTTAATGGGTCTTCATACTTTAAAAATTAAAGAAACGGACAGGCTTTTAGCTTTAAAAAATGAATTGGAAAAACTTGGAGCTATGATTCAGGTGGACGAAAATTCATTAAATCTTGAAAAAACAATTCATATTTTTGAAAGTAAAACAGTTGAAACCTATCAAGACCACCGTATGGCCATGGCTTTTGCGCCTCTCGCGGTAAAAGCTAATCTCACTATAAATGATGCCGAAGTAGTTTCAAAATCGTACCCTCGTTTTTGGGAAGATTTGCAAAAAGCAGGCATTAAGTGTGAGTTTGCAGATTCATTAAAATAGCTACTGGGTTTTTTTCTTCTAGCTTCTAACACCCAGCAATACACATTTCTAAATAATAAACAGTCATTTACTTGACAACGCCTATTTTGAGGTTGTATATTTGCACCCTTTTAAAATCTAAAGACGCAACGAATTATGGGAATGAAACTTTCAAATTTCAGCTTTAACCTTCCAGAGGAATTATTAGCCGAATATCCAGCACCAAACCGCGACGAATCACGCCTGATGGTCCTTAACAGAAAAACCAAAACTATAGAGCACAAAATGTTCAAGGATCTTATTGATTACTTTGAGGAGGATGATGTGTTGGTGACCAATAATACCAAGGTTTTTCCCGCACGTTTATTTGGGAATAAAGAAAAAACAGGTGCGCGTATCGAAGTTTTCCTTTTGAGAGAATTAAATTCTGAAACTCGTCTTTGGGACGTTTTGGTTGATCCAGCACGAAAAATAAGAATAGGGAACAAACTGTATTTCGGCGATGATGAAACTCTTGTGGCTGAAGTTATAGACAACACTACTTCACGTGGAAGAACACTTCGTTTTCTTTTTGATGGTTCTTATGAAGAATTTAGAAATAAATTGACTGAGTTGGGTGAAACGCCTCTTCCAAAATATATAAAAAGAGAAGTTGAGCCAGAAGATGCAGACCGTTATCAAACCATTTTCGCAAAGATTGAAGGAGCTGTAGCTGCCCCAACCGCAGGCTTGCATTTTTCAAAACATCTATTGAAACGCCTTGAAATTAAAGGGGTAAACATTGCTGAAGTTACACTTCACGTAGGTTTGGGAACTTTCAGCTCTGTTGAGGTTGAAGATCTTTCTAAACACAAAATGGATTCTGAAGAAATGAGTATTCTTCAAGACTCTGTAGATGTTATAAACACAGGTATAAAACGAAAAAAACGTGTTTGCGCGGTGGGAACAACCGCGATGCGTGCATTAGAGAGTTCAGTATCTTCAAACCATACACTTAATGCATATACGGGGTGGACAAATAAATTTATTTTCCCTCCTTATGATTTCAGTATCGCAAACGCAATGGTTACCAATTTTCACACTCCAAAATCTACTTTGTTGATGATGGTTTCCGCCTTTGCAGGTCATGATTTTATAAAGGAAGCATATGCTGAAGCAATAAAAGAAAAATACAGATTTTACACATACGGAGACGCAATGTTGATTATCTAATAAATAGTACATATATTTTAAAAATCCTGATGCTAATCAGGATTTTTTATTTTATAAGCGTTTGGTTTTCAAATGTCAAAATAATAATTTACCTTAGTCTGTCATTTAAAAATTAATTGGCTGTTTGAATGAAAAAAACTATACTTTTCATTTTTTTTCTTGCTTTTTTTTCTGCCTTTCCACAAGGTGGCGAAGACTACCTGCCCGAAAGCTGGAGTCTTAATTTACTTGAACAGCCCAATATTGTTCGTCTTCCAGCTTTAGATTTTGAATTGATAATAGAGCAAGACAGTATTAACGATTTAGATAAAAGCATGCCTTGGCGCTATGGAATTGAAAGATCTGTGGCTATAAATATGCAACATGGTGGACTTTGGACTGTTTTGCCCGATGGAGGAAAAATATGGCAAACAGTTATAAAATCATCGGGAGCATTGAATCTTAGTGTGAATTTTAACGATTACTATTTGCCAAAAGGTTCACGTCTTCAGCTTTACAATCAAGATCATACTGATATTACAAATACTTATACTAATTCCCATAATAGAATGGATGGAAGTATAGGTACTTGGTTTGTTGAAGGGGATATCATTTGGGTAGAATATTATCAGCCTCCAGGAACGCAGGATTCCCCTAAACTTCAAATTAATAGTGTTATTCACGGTTATAGAATGGGAAGGGTAAATGCACTGCTTGGAGAAAACCGCGGTATAAATGATTCCGGAGAATGCAATTATGACGTAAATTGCCCCATCGGAAATGATTTTGATTCAAAAAAGGATTTAGTTAAAAAGACAGTTGCATTGTTGAATTTAGGCAATGGATATTTATGCTCTGCTGCCTTAGTGAACAATACTACAAATGACAAAACTCCGTATCTGCTAACCGCAAACCATTGCTTGGAAAACAGTAACCCCAGTCTTTGGACTATCCGGTTTAACTGGGTAAGCCCTGTCCCGGTTTGTGGAACAGGCGATGAGAGTGGAGATCTGCAGACCAATTTTACCATTAGCGGTGCAGAATTAAGAGCAAACAATAGCAAAAGTGACTTTGCGTTGGTAGAACTTTTTGATCCCATCCCAGAGTCTTGGGATGTTGCTTTTGCTGGTTGGGATAATTCAGACAACAACCCTTTGTATGAAGTGGGAATCCATCATCCTAACGGAGATATTATGAAAATATGTCGTGATGATTCTGGAACCCAAAAAATAGATGCCAATGGCACTCAGGTTTGGCTAATTGGCGGTGGATCACACGGTAATGGTAATGGCTGGGAAATAGGTACAACTGAAAGTGGATCTTCGGGTTCTCCTTTATTTGATGAAAATGGAAGAATTATTGGACAGCTGTATGCAGGGCAATCTGCCTGTAACGGTTTAGAAAACAACCACGATTATGATATTTATGGTAGGTTCGGGGTTTCTTGGAGTACCGGGACAACCCCCGAATCTCGTTTAATGGATTGGTTGGATCCAGCCAATTCGGGACACACTACTGTAGAAACACTTCAAAATCTTTTGAATACTCCAGATTTTGAACTTCTTGGTGAGCTTAAAATTTATCCAAATCCTGCAAGTACTACCATCACAATTATGAACAACAGATATCCGCATTTGTCCTTTCAGATGATTAATGTAATTGGGCAACGTATCCACGCTGGATCATTGGCTAATACTATGAACACCATTGCTGTTGATAATCTTGCAGAGGGCGTTTATTTTCTTTATTTATTAGATGAAGACAGTAAAGATAGTATCACAAAAAAAGTAATAATAAAAAAGTAAACCATAATTCTATTTACTGGTAAGCCTCTATTCTGAAAAGGAAGGGGCTTTTTACTTTAAATTAAAGTAGTTTTGCAAAATGATTTCAGAAAAAAAAGACATACGGGCACTTTCAAAAGAAGAACTTCGAAGTTTTTTCGAACGCATTGGCGATAAGGCCTTTCGTGGAACGCAAGTTTACGAATGGCTTTGGAGTAAAGGCAGTCACAGTTTCGATGAAATGACAAATCTATCAAAGGAAACACGTGCGCATTTGAACGAAAATTTCGTCATCAATCATATAAAAGTTGATCATCTTCAAAAAAGCGCTGATGGTACAATAAAAAATGCAGTAAAACTTCACGACGATTTAATTGTTGAATCTGTCTTGATTCCAACAAAAAAAAGGACTACTGCTTGTGTTTCGTCACAAGTGGGCTGTAGTTTAGATTGTACATTCTGCGCCACTGCAAAGTTGAAAAGAATGCGAAATCTAAACCCTGATGAAATTTACGACCAAGTAGTTGCAATAGATAAAGAAAGTCGCCTTTATCACGACAAGCCGCTCTCAAATATCGTTTTTATGGGAATGGGTGAACCGCTGATGAATTATAAAAACGTTCTGGAATCTATTGAAAAGATCACATCTGATGAAGGTTTGGGAATGTCACCAAAACGAATTACGGTTTCCACATCTGGAGTGCCAAAAATGATAAAAAAATTGGCTGATGACGAAGTGAAATTCCATCTTGCCGTATCTCTTCATTCGGCAATTCAAGAAACCCGTGAGCAAATTATGCCCTTTGCAAAAAACTTTACCTTGCCAGATTTGCGTGAGTCTTTGGAATATTGGTACAGTAAAACGAAGCGTAAAATAACTTACGAATACATCGTTTGGAAAGACATCAATGACAAATGGGTAGATATGGAAGCATTGGTTACTTTCTGCAAATATGTGCCGTGTAAAGTAAATATTATTGAATACAACCCAATTGACGATGGCCATTTTCAACAAGCTTCTTCAACAGTAATCGATGATTATATACAAGCCTTAGAGCACAGTCGAATACCCGTGACGGTTCGCCGAAGCCGTGGAAAAGACATTGACGCTGCTTGCGGGCAGTTGGCTAATAAACAATAAAAAAGAGCGGCTTTTGGCCGCTCTTTTCAATTCAATATAAAAAGTAAATTAGTTTTTTACAATTTTAAAAGACTTGCTTGCACCATCAATAGAAACAGTAGCAATGTAAACTCCAGATTGCAATCCAGAAAGCTCAATAGTTTCGTTGCTGTTGTTTAGTTTTTGAGAAACAACTTGTTGTCCCAACATATTGTAAAGTACAACATTCTCCATTGAAGTATTTGCTGAAAGGCTCAATTGGTTGTTTGCTACAAAATAGTTGAAGCCTTTAAACTCATTAGTTCCAACTGCCAATACACCAGCAACAGTTACATCATCAATAGAAAGAAAATCTTGATCAGTAACATCGTGATGTCTGAAAGCAAGGTAAACAGTCTCACCAGCTAAGCTAGAAAGATCTAAAGTACGATCGTATTGTGTTCCCAAGTCTGCTGGATCATCATAAACTTCAGTAAAAGTAACAGTAGCAGATTCTAAATCAGCTATGTCGCTGCTTGTACCTACATAAACGCTGTATTTTTCTAAATCCCAAGAAGCTGCGGCAGCTTGAACTTTCCAAGTTAATTGAACAAGACCAGTTGCAGTTGTCAAATCAATTGCAGGAGATACAATCCAGTTGTCTGGAAATAGAGGAGCACCTTGCCAAGATCTTGAGATAATCGAAACTGGAGTTACAGGGTTTCCGCTTCCGTCTTCAACCACAAAAAGATCAGCAAAAAAGTTTCCATCACCATCTTCGTCATAACGTGTCCAATCTGAAACGTCTTCATCGTTAAAATCGTCTGAGAAGAAAACAGTCTGTGCATTCATAGCAAAGCCAGCAAATAATGTGAAAAATAATGTAATTTTTTTCATTGTAATTATTAATTAAGAGATTAAAAATTGATTTTTTCAAAAATAAGACGACTCCTTTAGAAATATAGGATTTTTAATGATTTTAACGCCTTTTTGAAAATCATCAAAATATTATTGAAATATTAAATTATCTAATTGATATTAACAGCCTTTTTAAAGCATTCTATTTTTTGCCTATCATTGCTTAGTTATTTTATTATACTGCTTTAAAGCGTAATTATTAAAAAATGTTAAATGTGAAGTTCAGTCTTCAGAAAACAATCAATTCTACTTAGTTCACGCATTAAAACCATCATCCAATTTTAACTATCTTTGAACCTTATGAAGATAGTTTCTCACATCAAACTTCCTATTGAAAAGGAAATGGAGCTTTTTGAAAAAAAGTTCTCTTCTTCCATGTCTTCAAAAGTTTCGCTTTTAAACAGAATTACACATTATGTAGTTAATCGAAAGGGAAAACAGATGCGCCCCATGTTCGTTTTCCTTATTGCGAAAATGACAGGCGATGGCAAAGTGAATGAGCGAACTTATCGCGGCGCCTCGGTCATCGAACTTATACACACAGCAACATTGGTTCACGATGACGTTGTAGATGACAGCAACCGCCGCCGTGGTTTCTTTTCCATAAATGCACTTTGGAAAAATAAAATTGCCGTGCTTGTTGGTGATTATTTATTATCTAAAGGATTGTTGCTTTCTATAGATAACGATGATTTTGATTTACTTAAAATAATTTCCGTAGCCGTTCGTGAAATGAGCGAAGGTGAGTTACTTCAAATTGAAAAAGCCCGAAGCCTGGATATTACTGAAGATGTTTATTTTGAAATAATACGTCAAAAAACAGCAACACTTATTGCTGCTTGCTGTGCAATGGGCGCCCGCTCTGTAATGGCTCCCGATGAAGAAGTTGAAAGAATGCGCAAATTCGGGGAACTTATAGGAACTGCTTTTCAAATTAAAGATGACCTTTTCGATTACGGAAACGAACACATTGGCAAACCGACGGGTATAGATATTAAGGAGCAGAAAATGACACTACCTTTAATATATGCACTAAATAATTCTACTTCCGAAGAAAAAAAATGGATCATCAATTCGGTTAAAAACCATAATAAAGACAAACAGCGCGTAAAGGAAGTCATCACTTTTGTAAAAGATAACGGCGGCCTGGATTATGCCGTTACAAAAATGAAGGAATTCCAAAAAGAAGCTCTTCGCCTATTGGAAACTTATCCCGCTTCGCCCTATAAGAAATCTCTAGAGTTGATGGTGAATTATGTTATTGACCGGAAAAAGTAAATAAATGAAATTATGAATCCTTGAATTCGTGAGTTTGTTTATTCAATTTGAAACTTGAAACAAGAATTTTTTTCTCCTCAGGCAACCATTCTTCAAAAACCTGCGTCTATTAAAATAGAAGCACAAACAGCAAAGCTTGCGTGAAGATAATATCGTTACATAAAAACTATTCAAATTTAATTGAGAAAGCGTCCAACGGCGACCGTCGCGCGCAACACCAATTGTTCGAAATGTTTTCGCCAAAAATGCTGGGAGTTTGCAGACAATATTTAAAAAACAACGATTTAGCAGAAGAAGTAATGCTTTCTGGATTTTTGAAAATGTTTACCCACTTAAACGATTTTAAAAACGAAGGTAGTTTTGAAGGTTGGATTCGCAGGATAATGGTGAACGAAAGTATTTCTCAACTTCGGAAAGACAAAAAGCTGCAATTTATTTCTGAAACTGAAATAGAGAACACGACCGAACATTCCACTTACATTGAAACCGAGTTGGAAACAGCTGAAATTCAAAAAATGATAGACAGCCTGCCAGACGGTTACAAAACAGTTTTTGTGCTTCTATGCAGTTGAAGGTTACAAACACGGTGAAATTGGAGAGTTATTGCAGATAAGCGAAAACACTTCAAAAACACAACTTTTTAAAGCCCGTAAAATGCTTCAGAACATGGTTAAACAACAAAACAATTTAAGTTATGGCACCTTATAAACTGGAAGACAACATCCGCGAAAAGCTAGAAGCGAGGGAAATGAAACCTTCCGCAGAGGCGTGGAAAAAATTGGAAGCACAATTGGAGACAAAACAGCCCAAAAAGAAAACTGTTGTTTGGTATTACATTGCCGCAAGTTTTGTGGGGCTGCTCATTTTGGCTTCGGTTTTCTTTAGTAGAAATAATACTGAAGTGAACAACCAAATAGTGGATGAAAATTCAGAAAAACAAAATATTGATGTTGAATCTGAAATTATTCCAAATAATTCTGAAGCTGAAGAAATTGCTTCTGAAACCAATAATTCAGAAAAAATTGAAACGAATGTTTCCAAAAAGGAAACTGAAAAGAAACAATCAAATTCGGTTCAATTGAAACCACTTCCGCAGAAAAAGTCTGCACTTGACAAAAAGATTGAAAAAACAGATGCCATCGCTAAAGTTACGAATGAGGAAATGCCACAAGTTGGAAACAAGGAAAAACCAATTAAGTCCGAGCTGTCTTCTGAATCCATAGCAAAACTTAAGGAAGATAAAATTTTTAACACGAAAGTGGACGAGGTAGTAGCCTCTGTAAAAAAACTTCAAGAGAATAATACAGAAGTATCCACAACCGAAGTGGAGGCACTACTGAACAGCGCGCGTCGCGAAATACAGACCCAGCGGATACTAAACAGTCCAAAAGTAGATGCTATGGCGTTGTTGCAGGATGTTGAGTGGGAACTCGAAAAAAGCTTCCGCGACAAAGTGTTTGACGCCCTTGGGGAAGGTTTTCAAAAAGTGCGCACTGCCGTGAACGAACGGAATGATTAATCAATCAATAATTAATATTACTGATTCACATACTCACTTATTCACAAATTCATCAATAGTAAAATTCATCATTAATCAAAAATCGAACAGTTATGAAATTAATTACAATCACTATCGCCTTTTCTTTATGGCTATTTGCGGCAATGTATGCACAGGCTCAGGAAATGGACCACGACGCCCAGGCAGCTGTGGAGCAGCTAACGGAATTAAAAGAAAAAATAATTCAGGAAGAAAAAGATGCCCTTTTCGCTGATGTTGAAAACATCAATGCCCGTTTGGAAAATGAGGCAATTACAAAAGAAGAGGCCGAAACATTAAAGCAGGAAGCTGCAGAAAGGCACGCGCTTAATATTGAAAATCGACTTGCTATCATTGACAATAAAGTAGCACTGTTAAAACGTAATGGAAGTGTTGAAGAAGACGAAGACAGCGGTATGGTTATTCGCATTGGTTCCAGTGGCAAAAACAATGAGAATGACAATGTACTTTATATCGGCCCAAAAGACAAAAAACGCAAATATGACCGCCGTACTACCTCAGACCTCGTTTTCGCTTTCGGTTTAAACAACGTAATTACAGAGGGAGAATCTTTGCAGGATTCAGACTTTAAAGTTGGAGGTAGTCGCTTTGCAGAGTTAGGCTGGGCTTGGAAAACACGTGTTTTCAAAAACACTAATTGGTTACGGGTTAAGTACGGGGTTTCTTTTCAATTTAATGGATTGAAACCGACTGAAAATCGTTTCTATGTAGATACTGGTTCAGAAACTGTGCTTCAGGAATATCCTTTAAATCTCGACAAATCAAAATTTAGAATGGATAATTTGGTGGTGCCAATTCATTTTGAGTTTGGCTCTTCCAAAAAAGAAGAACACGATGGCTACTTTCGCTATAACACAGAAAACCAAATAAAAGTAGGGCTTGGTGGTTATGCAGGTATCAATTTGGGCGCGCGCCAAAAACTAAAATTTGAAGAAGACGGCGAAGATCAAAAGCTAAAGTTAAAAGCAGATTACAATACAAATAACTTCATCTACGGATTAAGTGCTTACATAGGTTGGCAGGGCGTGGCTGTATATGCCAAATATGATTTAAATACAATCTTTAAAAATAATCTTGTGGACCAGCGCAATGTATCTCTCGGACTGCGTTTTGATATGGATTAGCCAAAACGATTTCATTATTGATTGTTTAAAACCTGCACATTTTATATTTTAAAGTGCAGGTTTTTTTACTACTTTTATATCAGACAAAAACTGAGCGTTTCAACATCATAATTCTTAAACTATGAAAAGAGACCTCCGTAAACAAAACCTAAAACTGAAAATTCAGTTAAATAAAGGTTTAAATATTCCTTCGCTAATTTCAGACAGCTGCTACGTTAAGGATATAGATGATCAGCATTACCTTATTTCTTTGGATCTATCTAGAGGCAAAAGCATCAACGCCCAAGATTACGAAACGCTTAATAATAGTTTCGACGCACTTGAGCAAATAGAAATAGAAGATGATAATGCAATAAAGAACTTCAAAAAATACTACATACATCGATATGGAAACAATCAAGGCGTTTCCTTAAAAAATGTGTCCGTAAATCTAATAATGGACTATACTCGTTCCATCACCTGCAATATAGAAGTAGAAAAAGTATTAAAGCTTTCAAAAGTTAGTTAGCGTTAATACATAGTTTTTGAAAAAGCTCTGTAGATGAATGTTTACAGGGTTTTATTTTTTTATAGTAAATAATTATTTAAGTCATAAAGCAGCAAAACGCATAGAACCGCAAGTGTGTCAATCTATACTTACAACTTTAAACTTGAAACTATAAAGAAATCCCTATTTTTACAAATCGAAAATCTAACACTCCAAAATTCTGATATCTAAAACCACCATAGACAACGTTTTTGAAACCGCCCGTGTAGAGGAGGTGATAGGCGATTTTGTTCAGCTTAAAAAATCTGGAAGTAACTTTAAAGGGTTAAGTCCTTTTACAGATGAACGCTCGCCAAGTTTTATGGTGAGTCCCGTAAAGCAGATTTGGAAAGATTTCAGTAGCGGAAAAGGAGGGAATGTAGTTGCTTTTTTGATGGAGCACGAACACTTTACTTATCCCGAAGCCATAAAATATCTGGCAAAAAAATACGGTATTGAAGTAGATGAAACCGAACAGACAGCCGAAGACAAAGAGCAGGCCAATGAAAGGGAAAGTTTATATTTGGTAAGCGAATTCGCAAAGGATTATTTTCACAGTACATTATTAAAAACTGAAGAAGGAAAAGCTATTGGTCTTTCCTATTTTAAGGAACGTGGATTTACTGATGAAACCATCAAAAAGTTTGAGCTAGGTTATTCGCCCGATTCTTGGGATGCCTTTACCGGCCACGCTATAAAAAAAGGCTACAAGCTAGAATTTCTTGACAAAACAGGTTTATCTATTGTAAAAGAAGAAAAACAATTTGACCGTTTTAAGGGAAGGGTAATGTTCCCAATTCTCAGTATGAGTGGTCGTACACTTGGTTTTGGGGGACGGATTTTAACTTCTGATAAAAAGGCTGCAAAATATCTAAACTCTCCCGAAAGCGACATTTATCATAAAAGTAAAGTGCTCTACGGCATTTTTCACGCCAAACAGAGCATAGCCAAAGAAGACAATTGTTATTTAGTTGAAGGCTATACAGATGTTATTCAATTTCACCAAACGGGTATTCACAACGTAGTATCTTCTTCGGGAACGGCTTTAACTTCGGAGCAAATTAGGCTCATAAATAGGCTTACCAAAAACATAACTGTGCTTTTTGATGGTGATGCGGCTGGACTTCGCGCATCACTCCGCGGTATCGACTTAATTTTGGAACAGGGAATGAACGTTAAGATCTGCACCTTTCCAGAAGGGGAGGATCCTGACAGTTTTTCGCGTAAAAATTCATTACAGGAGCTTACGCTTTTTTTGGAGGAAAACTCCAAAGACTTTATCACTTTTAAAGCCTCATTACTCGCTTTGGATGCGAAAAATGACCCTATAAAAAAGAGCGAGACCATTCACGATATGGTCAATAGTATTGCTAAAATTCCCGATGTTATTAAACGTGAAGTATATATAAAGGAATGTTCGCGTATTATGGATATTTCGGAGCAGGTGCTTTTTAATACACTTGCTCAAATTTTTCAAAAGGAAAGAAAAGATTCTTCAAAAAAAGCTGAAACTCCACGCGAGCCGTTTGAGGTTGTTTCCTCAGAAAAAAAGATTGAAAAAGTAGATGTGCAGTTTCAGTTAGAACAGAAAATAATAGAATTGTTACTTCTTTATGGCAATGTGGAAGAGAATTTTGAGGAATTAATTCTTGAAGCAAACGATAAAGGTGAAATTTCATTAAAGCCTGAGATTCACAAATCAAGGGTTTATGAGAAAATATTTTTGGATTTGCAGGAAGACGAAATTGAATTTACAAACCAAGAATTTAAAGAATTGTATTACGAAGTGGTAAACCGTTTTACCCAAAATCCTGAGGCTAGAGCAGAAACTTTTATCAATGAACTAGAGCCAGAAATGGCATCTGCAGTTACTCACGTTTTGATGGAAGAGGAAAGGTATATACTCCACAACTGGGAGCGAAAGGAAATTTATGTAAAGGAAAAGGAACAAACCATAGCCCAAATGGTTAGTGAAACTATTCTAAATCTGCGTAGGCATTTGGTTTCGCAAAAAATAAATGAACTCTCCGAAACCATGAAGCAGGAAAATAGTTCCGAAAAAGAAACAGGCTTGCAGGAAATTGTAGACTACATTAGTCTCAAAAAAGTTCTTTCCGAAAAATTAAACAGAGTATTGTAATTAATTAAATTGAAACATCCGTGCCTGGTTAATCAAATCTGCCAAGCTTGTAACATTTAGTTTTTTCAAAAGACGTGTTTTGTATGTGCTTACCGTTTTCTCATTTATTTCAAGAAGTGTGGCAATGTCTTTATTGCGTTTGCCATTAGATAGCAGATTGAGCACTTCAATTTCACGTGCAGAAAGTTTTTTATAGCGTCCTACAATAGTATTATCGTTTATGGCTTTGCTGTTCAATGCAGCTGCAAGTTCCTCGTTTAAAAATACTCCCCCCATTGCTATACGTTTAATTGCTTGAAGAAATATTTCTTTAGAGGATGTTTTTGGAATATAACCAGCAGCACCAGATTTTATGGAGCGCAGTGCATAAATTTCTTCAGGGTGTGATGAAAAAATGGCTATTCGTGTTTTTGGAAATTCTTCACGAATGCTTCGCAGGGCATGAAACCCGTTGATTTCAGGAATATCTAGCTCTAAAATTAGAATGTCTGGACGTTCTTTTTCTAAACATTTCAATAATTCTGACCCTCTTGCTACTTTGCCGACTATTGAATAATCGGTTGAGCTATTTAGCAAAACAGCAATCCCTTTTCTAGTGATAGGGTGGTGGTCTGCAATTACAACTTTTTTCATCTTATTGTATTTATAGATTCTTCAATATATAAAACCATCAGACTTGGGGAGTTATTAAGTTTTATGATAGTAATATTAATACTACATTTCGGATATATAAAATCTTAAGGAGAAGAATAATAAACCTTTCGTTTAATGGTTAAATTATTCGATAAGTAGCAATGCTATTTCAGTTCTTTGGGGATTTCGCAAATGGGAATCGGGATCATTTTGTGTTTATTGGCTTTATTCAATTTATTATAAATATCAAAAACTACTTGTTGCCTTCCGGAAAAGTCTGAGCTAATTTTACCAGCTTCTTTCATTTTCATTGCCCATTCTAGCTCATCATAACTTGCGCCAATTTGGTCTTCATCGGTTCGGTCATCGCCCCATAACCCATCGGTGGGAGCTGCTTCTATGATTTCATTATTTATACCCATTTGTAGGGCAATTTTATAAACTTCACTTTTCATTAAATCAGCAATCGGGCTTAAGTCCACGCCCCCATCACCATATTTTGTATAAAACCCCACGCCAAAATCCTCCACCTTATTGCCAGTACCTGCAACTAAATATTTTTGCAGCGCTGCAAAATAATAAAGCGTTGTCATACGCAATCGTGCCCGAGTGTTTGCAAGTGACATGAAGCGATCTTCTTCTTTTTCAACTTTTGGTAATGCTTCAATCATTGAATCAAAAACTGAGGTAAGGTTCACTTCAATCTTAGTGACATTTGGAAAATTTTCTTTTAACCATGCTATATGGTTATAAGCACGATTTACTTGGGAAGGTGCTTGATGTATGGGCATTTCTATACATACTAAGTCAAGTCCTGTTTTTGCGCATAACGCTGAAGTTACGGCAGAATCAATGCCTCCGCTTATACCAATTACAAAACCATTCATTTTTGCGTTTTCTGCATAGGTTTTTAACCAATTTACAATGTGATCTATTACTTTTTCGGTTTGCATTTTCTGTGTTTTTAATCTTTTATAATAATACCTTTGCAGCGCAAAAGTTGTTAAAGATAAAATTAATATAAAGGAATGGCGTTAACCAATAACAACATTTTTTCTGTTATGAAAAGCCCCTTAACAAATAGTGTATTAACTAAAATTGGTAATTTGGGCATTCCATATTCCTGTTTCTCAAATATTTTATACAGATGAAATATTGCCTATTGGTCATTTTCGGGGTTCTCCTTTTTTCGTGTAACAATGAAAACAAGGTTGAAAAGGAAATTGAAAAAATCCCTATAAATTTCGAGATAATTCGTTTTGATAGAGAGTTTGCTAAAGCCACTCCAGCAGATCTTCCTAAATTGAAAACAGAATACCCTGCATTTTTTCCGAAGCAATACAACGACAGTATTTGGATAGAAAAATTAAATGATACGCTTCAAGATCAACTAGAAAGTGAAGTGGCGAAAACTTTTCCAAAAAATGAAGTGTTTAATGAGATGCTTGTCACATTGTTTCAGCATATAAAATACTATTTTCCAAAATTTCAGACTCCCGTGGTTGTAACTACAACTTCAGACGTAGATTATCGCAATAAAGTGATTCTTTCGAATAATATGTTGATAATAGGCTTAGATAATTATTTGGGTAGTGAGCATCGTTTTTACGAAGGTATTGATAAATACATTTCAAAGGAAATGAAGCCATCTCAGATTGAGCCAGACGTTGCGGATGCTTATGCAAGACTATATATACAGCCGCCGAGTAAAGCTACATTTTTGGGTCAGATTGTATATTTTGGGAAAAATCTTTATTTGAAGGATCTTTGGCTTCCAAATATTAACGATGCCGAAAAAATAGGTTACACTGAAGAAGAATTTCAATGGGCTGAGGAGAATGAGGAATATATGTGGCGCTATTTTGTGGAGAAAGAATTGCTTTATAGCACTGACTCTAAACTGGGTGCTCGTTTTATAAGTCCTGCGCCATTTTCAAAATTTTATCTAGACATTGACAACGAATCTCCCGGAATGTTGGGACGTTATTTGGGATGGAAAATTGTGCGTGCCTATATGGAAAATAATGACACAGACATCCAGCAATTAATGATTACAGATGCCGACGAAATATTTACAAATTCAAAATACAAACCAAAGAAATAATGGCAATAAAACATACTTCTGAAATAAAACTAAACATAGGCCTTGACGAAAATAAAATTCCTGAGACCGTTCATTGGACTGCTGAAGATGGTGGTGTCTCAAATGAAGAAACAAAGGCAGTAATGCTTTCTGTTTGGGATAGTAAAAAAAAGGAATCTCTTAGAATAGATCTTTGGACGAAAGACATGCCTGTGGATGAAATGAAAATATTTTTTCACCAAACGTTAAGCGCTATGGCAGACACGTTTCAACGTGCCACGAATGATGATAAAATGAGCGCCACAATGCGTGATTTTTGCGATTATTTTGCGGAAAAGTTAGAGTTGAAGAAGGAGTAACAAAAATTAAAATTCTGAGGTTTGAATTGTATTGTTAAGTTCTTCAATATAATTCAAAACCTCGTCTCTCCCTGAAGAATCACTCGCCGAAGTAATAAAATAGGGTGGCATTTCTTCCCAGGTCTCTAGCATTTTTTCACTGTAAACTTGAATACTTCGTTCCAATACTTTTGGCTTTAGTTTATCTGCTTTAGTGAAAATAATATTGAAAGGAACTCCGCTTTCACCCATCCATTGCATAAATTCCATATCGATGGGCTGGGGTTCATGGCGACAGTCTACTAGAACAAATGCGAGTACCATTTGTTCTCGCTTCTCAAAATAATTAGTAATAAATTTTTGAAAAACCTTCTTGCTGCTTTTTGAAACGCGGGCGTAACCGTAACCCGGCAAATCTACCAAATACCAGTTTTTGTTGATGAGAAAGTGATTGATAAGTTGCGTTTTTCCTGGTCTACCTGAAGTTTTTGCCAAGCTTTTGCGCAACATAAGCATATTTATTAGGGAAGATTTCCCCACATTACTTCTGCCAATAAAAGCGTATTCGGGCATACGGTCTTTTGGACATTTGGCAACATCACTGTTGCTCATCACAAATTCCGCAGATTTAATTTGCATTGTTTTTAATTATAAGTTATTCTGGAAATTACGCGTTTTAAAAACCTGAATCGTTAATAGCCTCGCTTTTCCAACCAGGAATAAAGTAATTTGTTAAATTCGTCCGGATGCTCCATCATGGCGGCGTGACCACATTTATCAATCCAAAAAAGTTCAGAATCCGGTAAAAGTTCATCAAATTCTATTGCCACCTCTGGAGGAGTAACATTATCATTTTTTCCCCAGATAATACAGGTTGGATTGTGCATTTTTGGCAAATCCTTCGCCATATTGTGCCTAATGGCACTTTTTGCAATTGCCAGTGTTCTAATTAGTTTATTTCTGTCGTTTACGGTTTCGTAAACATCGTCTACAATTTCCTTTGTGGCAACTGCAGGGTCATAAAAAACGTTTTCGGCTTTTTGTTTTATGTATTCATAATCACCACGTTTTGGGTAGCTTTCGCCCATGGCACTTTCGTACAGTCCAGAACTTCCAGTAATTATTAATGCTTTCACCTTTTCAGGGTACATTTTTGTGCAGAGTAGACCGATATGTCCACCTAGGGAATTTCCCAATAGAATTACTTCCTCGTAGCCCAAATGGTCAATAAACTGCGATACGTATTTTGCGAAATTTTTCACATTTGTTCGCAATAAAGTCATTTTATAAATAGGCAATTCCGGAATTAGGATTTTGTAACCTTTTGGAGGAAAGAAATTAGCAACCCCGTCAAAATTACTCAATCCCCCCATAAGCCCATGAAGGATGATTATTGGAGTGCCTTCACCTATTTCTAAATATGAAAATTTTCCTTCTTTCTTTAAGTTTTCCGACATGCGTTGGTTGCTGCAATTTAGAATGACAAAAGTAAACAAAATTATTTCATAAGATCTATTTATAATTACGCTTTGTTGATTACTGCTCCGATTTCACTTTATCTACAAAGTGGTGAAACTTATCAACAAAGTGGTAGAATGTGGTAAAATGTGGTAAAAGTTATATATATTTGAAACTACAAATTACAAACACGGAATATTCACAATGCTCAATCTAATAGGCACATACGAATGTAAGGCAGACGTAAAGGGACGGGTCATGGTGCCTGCGCCTTTAAAAAAGCAGCTGGCATCTTTAGCGCCAGAAGGGTTTGTGATTAAACGTGCCGTGTTTCAGCCTTGTTTGGAAATGTATCCAATGAAGGAGTGGGATGCTCTAATGCTGAAAATGGGCGAACTTAATCGTTTTAGCAGAAAAAATAACGATTTCATTAGAAGATTTACTGCTGGTGTAAAAACAGTAGAGCTTGATGCTACAGGCCGTTTATTGATCCCTAAAGACCTGCTTTCTTTTGCGGGGATTAGTAAAGAAATAGTGCTCTCTTCCGCAATAAATATTATTGAGATTTGGGACAAAGATAAGTATGAACAAGCCATTGATGATGCTGCAGATGATTTTGCTGATTTGGCCGAAGAAGTAATGGGGAATAAAAGCAGTAATGGTGATGGAATATCATAACCCGGTTTTGCTGAATGAAACAGTCCAAGGGCTAAATATAAAACCCGATGGAGTTTATGTGGACGTTACTTTTGGCGGGGGCGGACACTCCCGAGAAATATTAAATCAATTAGGACCAAGCGGAAAACTTATTGCTTTTGACCAAGATAAAGATGCTTTGGAAAATGCGATTGAAGACCCAAGGTTTCTGCTCATCAACCAAAATTTTAGGTTTTTGAAACAATTTTTAAGATTCCATGGCTATAAAACAGTTGATGGAATTTTGGGTGATTTCGGTGTTTCGTCGCATCAGTTCGATGTTGCCGAAAGAGGATTTTCAACACGTTTTGAAGCCAATTTAGATATGCGTATGAATCGTGACACAAACTTTTCGGCGTATACGGTTGTCAATAAATATGAAGAAGTGCAATTAAGAAATGTACTGTCAGACTATGGTGAGCTACGAAGTGCTGCCGCAATGGCGCGTGTAATTATTGAGGCAAGGCAAGAAGAAAAAATAAAAACGAGTGAACAGCTAAAAAAGGTGCTCAGCAGATTTCTGCCCGCACATAAAGAGAATAAAATTCTAGCCCAGATTTATCAGGCTATTAGGATTGAAGTAAATCAAGAGTTGGAAGCTTTGAAGGAATTTTTACTTCAAACAAATGAAGTTTTAAAAGCTGGCGGAAGAATCAGTTTAATAAGCTATCATTCCTTGGAAGACAGATTGGTAAAGCGCTATATCCGTAACGGGATGTTTGAAGGCGAGCCTGAAAAAGATGTTTTTGGAAGAGTGGAAGTTCCTTTCAAAGCAGTTGGGAAATTTATAATTCCTTCGAAAGAAGAAATAAAACAGAATAACCGCGCCCGAAGTGCAAAGCTTCGTATTGCTGAGAAAATATAAAATGAAAGACGGTTTTTATAACATAATAAAAGGAAAGTTTTTGGTAAGTGATGACGCGCTGAAAAACTGGCGCTTTATTATTTTTCTTTCAGTCTTGGCTTTGGTGATGATAGGTAGTTCTCACACTGCGGATAAAAAAGTGCATAAAATATCAAAGCTTAATGCTGAGGTTAAAGAATTGAAAAGCGAGTATGTGGACGTTCGGATGTTGTTGATGCAAGCCCGAATGGAAAGTAAAATAATAGCAGCAATGGAAAGTCGCGGACTGCAACCGTCTGGAACACCGCCTAAGAGAATCCTGATTGTGAAAAAAAAAGACTAAAAAAATATAATAATTGAAAATCGAGAACTGATAACCGAACATGGCTTTTGAAGAAAAAAACATATTGAACCGCTTATACATCATTGCCGGATGTATGTTTCTCTTCGCGCTTGCCATCAGCATTAAGTTGATGAATATTCAGTTTGTAGACGGCGAGAAATATCGTGAACTGGCAAAGGAAAATACTACAAAGAACTTTGTAATTCCTGCAAATAGAGGTAACGTTTATGCAGATGATGGCAGTCTCTTAGCTACTTCCGTTCCTAAGTATGATATTCGTTTTGATGCAGTAACGGTTTCTTCCGAAGATTTCAAAGAAAACTTGCTGCCGCTTTCCGAAGGCTTGAGCAAAATGTTTGGAAAACCGGTTTCCTATTACCAAAACATGTTTCGAAAAGCCCGCGCAGATAAAAACCGCTACCTGTTGGTGGTTAAAAATTTGGGCTACTCTAATTATATTAAAGTGAAAAATTTGCCTCTTTTTCGAAAAGGACCCTACAAAGGCGGCATTATCGTGGAACAACGAACTGTTCGTGAACATCCCATTGGTTTAATTGCACAGCGGACCGTTGGCGATGAGGCTTTTGATCGTCCCGGCTATTATGCCGTGGGTCTTGAAGGTGCATTTAACGATTTATTGACTGGAAAGGAAGGACATCGCTTAAAGCAAAAAATTGCTCAAGGTCAGTGGAAACCGGTTTACGACGAAAACGAAATTGAACCGCAAGATGGTTTCGATATTATTTCAACAATAAACGTAAACATACAAGATATTGCGCATCACGCATTATTAAAGCAATTGGAATACTACGAAGCCGAACACGGGACGGTAATCGTAATGGAAGTGGCAACCGGTGAAATAAAAGCAGTTTCAAATTTGGGCCGCACTTCTGATGGGACTTATTATGAAAAACTAAATTACGCGATCGGTGAATCCCATGAACCTGGATCTACTTTCAAAGTAATGGCTTTTATGGCTGCTTTGGAAGATAAAGTTATTGACACAAGTTCCGTAATTGATACTGGAAATGGTAGAAAATTATTTTACGGGAGGCCTATTAATGATTCCCACCGGGGAGGTTTTGGAAAAATTTCTGCCGCACGAGTTTTGGAAGTTTCTTCAAACATTGGAATGGCCACAATTATAAATGACAATTATTCTAAAAATCCGAATAAATTCATTGATCGTTTAAAAAGTTGGCATTTAAACGAAAAGACGGGAGTGGCAATTAAAGGCGAGGGGAAACCGATGATACCAGAGCCGGGCGATAAAAAATGGAGCAAGAATGCGTTGCCATCTATGGCGTATGGCTATAATTTACGATTGACGCCTTTGCAAACACTTACTTTCTATAACGCAATTGCAAATCATGGGGTAATGGTAAAACCTCGCTTTATACAAGAAGTGAGAGCTTGGAATGAAAAAGTAACAACTTACGATACTAAGGTTATAAACCCTCAAATCTGCTCCGATGAAACGTTGAAACAGGTACGAGAAATACTTAAGAATACAGTGAAACGCGGAACTGGAAAATCACTCTATTCTCCAGATTTTTCAATGGCAGGCAAAACAGGAACCGCCCAAACCGAATATTGGATGCCAGACTGGAAGAATAACCGTCGCTATATTTCTTCATTTGCAGGCTTTTTTCCAGCGGAAAATCCAAAATATTCCTGCATCGTGATTATTCATAAGCCAAGTACCAAAAAAGGATTTTATGGCGCCGATGTTTCCGGACCTGTTTTTAAAAGAATTGCACAAAAAATATTTACTGATTCTCCGAATATCGATTCCGTGGAAGGAGTTGAAAAAATAGATCCGGTGATTGAAAAAGATTTTGAAAAGTATTACACAAAGTTGCAGCAACCCGCCAAAACGATTCCCAATGTTACCGAAATGGCAGGAATGGACGCCGTTTCATTATTGGAAAACCTTGGGATGCGAGTACAAGTTGTTGGCAACGGAACTGTTTCCAGCCAATCTATAAAATCTGGAGAAAATCTTAAAAAAGGACAATTAATAACCTTGAATCTATCGTGATATTATTAAAGGACATATTGTACAAAGTTACCATCGAAAGCGTCGTTGGAAGTACTTCTATGGCCATAAACAATCTAGAATTTGATTCGCGAAAAGTTTCTTTAAACGATGTTTTTATTGCAATAAAAGGAACTGTTTCAGATGGGCATCAGTTTATTAAAAAAGCTGCAGACCAAGGCGCATTGGCAATTATTTGCGAAACCTTGCCTGAAAATATTGTGAATGGAATCACTTACGTTCAAGTTTCAGATTCGCATAAAGCTTTGGCAATTATGGCCGCTAACTATTACGGAAATCCTTCCGCTGAATTGAAACTTGTTGGAATAACCGGAACCAATGGAAAAACAACGGTTTCTTCACTTTTATATCAGCTTTTCAAAAAAGCTGGAATGGAAGCTGGCTTGCTTTCCACTGTAAAAATAATGGTTGGCGATATAGAATTCAAAGCTACACATACAACGCCAGATTCTTTAACGATCAATAAATATCTGCGCAAAATGGTTGATGCGGGTGTGGAATATTGTTTTATGGAAGTAAGTTCCCACGGAATCCATCAAAAACGTACCGAAGCACTTCATTTTGTGGGTGGTGTTTTTACTAATCTTTCACACGATCATTTAGATTATCACAAAGATTTCGCAGAATACCGCGATGTAAAAAAATCCTTTTTTGATGAATTGCCTAAAACTGCTTTTGCATTGGTAAATGTTGATGACAAAAACGGTGTGGTAATGCTTCAAAATACGAAAGCAAAAAAGCAAACCTACGCTTTAAAAACCTATGCAGATTATAAAGCTCAAGTTTTGGAAAGCCAATTCACAGGGCAACTTTTAAAAATAAATAATCAGGAATTGTGGGTGAGATTGATAGGCGGTTTTAACGCATATAATTTATTGGCCATCTTCGGAACTGCAAAACTTTTAGGATTGGAGGAATTAGAAATACTTCAAATAATGAGCACTTTGGAAAGTGTAGACGGCCGTTTTCAATATTTGATATCTGAAAAGAAAATTACAGCAATTGTAGATTACGCACACACACCAGATGCATTGAAAAATGTTTTAGAAACCATAAACAGTATTCGAACAGGTAATGAAGAAGTTATTACAGTTGTAGGCTGCGGGGGCGATCGAGATGCGCAAAAACGTCCTGTTATGGGTAACATTGCAGCTTCATTGAGTACAAAAGTGGTTTTCACTAGCGACAATCCACGTACTGAAAATCCTGAAAAAATCATAGAACAAATCGAGACAGGCGTTCCTGCCGAACATTATAAAAAAACAATTTCAATCACCAACAGAAAAGAAGCCATAAAGGCTGCCTGCCAAATGGCAAATGAAAATGATATCATTTTAATTGCCGGAAAAGGTCACGAAACCTATCAAGAAATTAACGGAGAACGCTTTGATTTTGATGATTTCAAAATAGTGAACCAACTTTTAGCAACCCTAAACAAATAGCCAATGCTTTATTACCTATTTGAATATTTGGATAAAACATACGATTTGCCGGGCGCAGGCTTATTCAATTTTATTACGTTCCGAGCTATTTTGGCGGTTATTCTTTCGCTTTTTATCGCTTCGGTTTATGGAAAAAAAATAATTAATTATTTGAGAAGAAAACAAGTTGGAGAATCTATCCGGGATTTAGGTTTAGAAGGCCAAAACGAAAAAGCGGGCACGCCAACTATGGGAGGAATCATTATAATTCTTGCCACTTTGGTTCCAGTTTTACTTTTTGCGAAGCTTGAAAATATTTATGTAATCCTGCTGATTGTTACTACACTTTGGATGGGAACCATCGGTTTTATTGATGATTATATCAAAAAATTTAAAAACGACAAGCAAGGTTTGCCGGGTAAATTTAAAATTATCGGCCAAGTGGGTTTAGGGCTTTTTGTGGGCGCCACAATGTATTTTCATCCAGATATTGTTGTTCAACGAAATATTGTGGATCCGGGCACAGAGACTGAAATAATAGCAAAAGGACCAACCAATGAATTTTATGTTAAGGACAAAGCGATGCTAACCACTATTCCTTTCGTAAAAGAAAATGAGTTTAACTATTCAGAATTAATTAGCTGGGCTGGAGAAAATTACAAAAGCTATGTATGGCTGATTTTCATTCCAATTGTAATTTTTATTATCACCGCAGTCTCCAATGGCGCAAATCTCACTGACGGAATTGATGGACTAGCGGCGGGAACATCCGCAATTATTGGAGTGACACTCGCGCTCTTTGCTTGGGTTTCCGGCAACGTTATTCTTTCTGACTACCTAAACATTATGTACATCCCAAATACGGGAGAGATGACCATTTTCATCACGGCATTCGTAGGGGCGCTTATCGGGTTTTTATGGTATAATGCCTATCCAGCACAAGTGTTTATGGGCGATACAGGAAGCTTGACAATTGGTGGGATTATAGCGGTAATTGCAATTGCAGTTAGAAAAGAATTATTAATACCAATCCTTTGCGGCGTTTTTCTGATGGAAAATCTTTCGGTGGTTTTGCAAGTAGGTTGGTTTAAATACACGAAGAAAAAGTTTGGTGAAGGAAGACGGATTTTCAGAATGTCGCCCTTACATCATCATTATCAAATAAAGGGGCTTCACGAAAGTAAGATTGTAACACGATTTTGGATCGTTGGAATTTTTCTGGCCATAATTACTATTGTTACACTTAAAATTAGATAAAGTGAAGCAACTGTTGGTGATTCTAGGAGGAGGCGAAAGCGGAGTTGGAACTGCCATTTTAGGCAAAAAGGAAGGGTTCGAAGTATTTGTTTCAGACTTCGGAAAGATAAAAGAGAAGTACAAAGAAGTTCTTATAAATAATGGGATTGAATGGGAAGAGGAAGGCCATTCCGAAGAAAAAATTCTTACAGCAGCTATAGTGATGAAAAGTCCGGGAATTCCCGATAAGGCACCAATCATTAAAAAGCTGCACGAGAAAGGAGTGAAGGTTATTTCTGAAATTGAGTTTGCTGCAAAATATACCAAAGCAACAATAGTAGGAATTACCGGAAGTAACGGAAAAACAACCATCGCAAGTTTGACTTATGATTTGCTGAAAAACGGAGGATTGAATGTGGCTTTGGGAGGAAACATTGGGAAGAGTTTCGCGGAACAGGTTTCCGAAGAAAAGTATGAAAATTTTGTATTGGAACTCAGCAGTTTTCAGCTTGACGGCATTGAAACCTTTGCACCACACATTGCAGTTTTAACCAATTTAAGTCCAGATCATTTGGATAGATATGATTATAAATATGAAAATTATATCGCTTCAAAATTCAGGATAACGATGAATCAAACGTCGCAGGACTATTTTATATATGACGCAGACGATGTGGAAATAATTAAATGGCTTTCGCAAAACCCAATAAAATCGCAACCGCTACCCTTTTCAACTAAAAAAGAACTGAATCAGGGAGCATTTAAAAGAAATAACGAAATAATAATAAAAATAAATAATAAAGAATTCAATATGCCAATCGCAACAATAGGAATCCAAGGAGAACACAATGTTAAAAATGCAATGGCTGCTTCAACAGTTGCCACTTTATTGAGAATTAGAAAACAGACAATTCGTGAGAGTTTGGAAGGATTTCAAGGCGTTGAACACCGACTTGAAAAAGTTTTGAAAATCAACAATGTACTTTACATAAACGATTCTAAAGCCACAAATGTGAATGCAACTTTTTACGCTCTAGACAGTATGGAGAATCCAACCGTTTGGATTTTAGGAGGAGTGGATAAAGGAAACGATTATAGTGAACTTTTGCCATTGGTAAACGAAAAAGTAAAGGCAATTATCTGTTTGGGAGTTGATAATGAAAAAATCATTAATGCTTTTGGAAACGTTGTTGATACAATAATTGAAACAGATTCAATGGCAATGGCAGTACAAGTTGCATATAAATTGGCAGAAAGAAATAACACTGTACTTCTTTCCCCTGCTTGTGCTAGTTTTGATTTATTTGAAAACTACGAAGACCGTGGAAGACAATTTAAGGAAGCAGTTAGGAATTTATAACATTTTTTAAATACAAGATATTTCCAGTGAAAAACATTTTTCAATACATACAGGGCGATCGAGCAATTTGGGGAGTAGTAGGCCTTTTGGCGCTATTTTCCTTTTTGCCTGTTTATAGCGCGAGCAGTAATCTTGCGTACTTGTATGGAGATGGAAGTACACTGCCTTATTTATTTAAACATTTTGCGCATTTAGTTTTAGGGTTTGCCATTTTGTATGGTGTACATAAAATTCCATACCACTATTTCCGTGGCTTGTCAATTATTGCAGTTCCCGTAGTAATATTGCTTTTAATTATTACTATGGCCGAAGGAACTACAATTGAAGGTGCTAACGCGAGTCGTTGGATTCGGGTGCCTTTTGTGGGGGTTACATTCCAGACTTCAACATTGGCCGGTGTGGTTTTGATGACTTATGTTGCGCGCTATTTATCGCGAATCAAGGATAAAACCGTTACTTTTAAAGAAACAATCTTGCCGCTTTGGATTCCTGTATTTATTGTACTTGCTTTAATTCTGCCAGCTAACTTTTCTACTACTGCCATTTTCTTTTTAATGATTGTGATATTGGTTTTTATCGGCGGTTATCCATTGAGATATTTAGGAATCATTCTTGGTGCCGGCCTAATTTTTCTAACCTTGTTTGTATTGGCCGCAAAGGCATTTCCAGGAGTTTTTCCCAATCGTGTAGATACGTGGATTAGTCGTGTTGAAAATTTTAGTGATGATAAAGATACCGAAGCAGACTATCAAATAGAAAAAGCGAAAATAGCAATCGCGTCAGGCGGTGTAACTGGTTTAGGTCCGGGTAAAAGTGTTCAGAAAAACTTTTTGCCTCAGTCTTCTTCAGATTTTATTTACGCAATAATTGTTGAAGAATTTGGCCTGTTAGGTGGTTTGTTTTTAATGGTTCTCTATTTGTTTCTTCTTTTCAGAATTGTTGTCGTAGCGCATAAATCAACCTCTATTTTTGGAAAATTACTTGTTATTGGCGTTGGTTTACCAATCATTTTTAGAGCGATGATAAACATGGCAGTTGCGGTGGAGTTATTCCCAGTAACCGGTCAAAACTTGCCATTAATAAGTAGTGGAGGAACCTCCATCTGGATGACGTGTTTGGCGTTGGGTATGGTTTTAAGCGTAAGTGCTAAAAGAGAAGTTGTTGTAAAAGAAGAAAAAGAAGAAAATCCATTGGATATTTTAAGCGAAGCAATTTGAAACATAAATTCATCATATCAGGCGGAGGAACCGGAGGTCATATTTACCCAGCGGTTGCTATTGCGAATGAGTTAAAAATTCGTTTCCCCGAGGCTGAATTTTTGTTTGTAGGCGCAAAGGATAGAATGGAGATGGAGAAAGTTCCGCAAGCAGGTTATAAAATTAAAGGTCTTTGGATTTCAGGTTTACAAAGAAGTTTATCACTTCAAAATTTGGCTTTTCCGTTAAAACTTGTTTCTAGTTTGCAGAAATCCCAGAAAATTCTAAAGGATTTTAAGCCCGATATTGCTATAGGCACAGGTGGTTATGCCAGTGCTCCATTACTTCGAATGGCAGCTTTAAGAGGTGTTCCTTGCTTGATTCAAGAGCAGAACAGCCATGCTGGAATCACGAATAAGTGGTTGAGCAATAAAGTTGAAAAAATATGTGTGGCTTATGAAGGGATGGAAAAATTCTTTCCCCAAGAAAAAATAAGGCTTACAGGCAATCCTGTTCGTCAGGATTTACTTGAAATTTCTTCCAAAAAAGAAGAGGCCATGGCTTTCTTCAATTTAAAAAAAGAGAAGAAAACATTATTGGTTTTGGGAGGAAGTTTAGGCGCGCGGCGAATAAATGAATTGATTGAAAAATCATTGCCATTTTTTGAAAAAAACAACTTGCAAGTCATTTGGCAATGTGGAAAATTTTACGAAGAAACCTATAAAAACAAAGCAACCGAAACCGTGCAGGTTCATGCTTTTTTAAATCGCATGGATTTGGCATATGCGGCGAGTGATTTCATTATATCAAGAGCGGGAGCGCTTTCGGTTTCAGAATTGTGTTTGGTAGGAAAACCTGTTGTATTTATTCCTTCGCCAAATGTGGCGGAAGATCACCAGACCAAGAATGCGATGGCAATTTCAGAGAAAAATGCCGCATTGTTACTTAAAGAAAGTGATCTGGATTCTAATTTTGAAAATGAATTTTCTGGATTGATTTCTTCCGAAGAAAAGCAGAAGACATTTTCCGAAAATATTAAAAAACTGGCAAAACCAAATGCTACAAAGGATATAGTTGAAGAGATTGAAAAATTATTAAAAGATAGAAATTGAGTAACCTTAAAAACATACAAACTTTTTATTTTGTTGGCATCGGTGGCATTGGAATGAGTGCGCTTGCTCGTTATTTTAAAATGCAGGGCAAAGCTGTTTTTGGATATGATAAAACGTCAACAGATTTAACGGATGAATTGATTGCCGAAGGAATTCCCGTGACTTTTATTGATGAAATTTCTGAAATTCAAAAAGAAGTCCTCTCAAGTGAAAATGTATTGATTGTCTATACGCCAGCAATTCCGAAGGCAAATAAAATTTTGGTTCATTTCTTTTCTGAAGATTTTTCAATTATGAAACGCGCCGAACTTTTGGGTGAAGTTTCAAAAAATACACTTTGTCTGGCTGTTGCTGGAACACACGGTAAAACAACAACTTCTGCAATTTTGGGACATTTATTAGCGGAATGCAATATGCCAGTAACAGCTTTTTTAGGTGGAATTGCAGAGAACTACAATTCAAACTTTATTTACAAAGGCAGTGAAATAACTGTGGTGGAAGCTGATGAGTTTGACCGTTCATTTCTGCAACTGCGTCCGGATATTGCTTGTATAACTTCTATGGATGCTGATCATTTGGATATTTATGGAGATGCTTCGGAAATAGAAAACGCTTTTAGAACCTTTGCAAGTTTAGTTGAAAAGGACGAAAATATTTTTATTAAAAATAATCTTCCGTTGGATGGAATAACTGTTGGGGTTGAAGAACCGGCAGATTATGAAGCGCAAAACGTGAAAATAAAAGACGGATCATATCTTTTCGATTTAAAAACCCCGAACGGAACTTTGGAAAATTTAACCTTCCATCTTCCCGGTCACCATAATCTTACAAATGCCATTATGGCTTTGGGCATGGCAATTTTAGCAGGCTCCCCGACCGATTGCCTGTCCAAAGCATTGGCAACTTTTAAAGGAGTAAAAAGGCGGTTTTCATATAAAATTAAATCAGAGAATTTGGTTTTAATAGATGATTACGCACATCATCCAACAGAGATTGATGCATTGTTTCAAGCAGTGGATGAAATGTATCCGAACGATCACAAACAGATTGTTTTTCAACCACATCTTTTTAGTAGAACCAGAGATTTTGCAGCTAGTTTCGCTAAAAGTCTTTCACAGTTTGACGAAGTAGTATTGTTAGATATCTACCCAGCCCGAGAAGAACCCATTGAAGGAATTACTTCAGAATGGCTTTTAAATCAAATAGATGCGCAACATAAAAGATTGATCTTCAAATCAGCTATAGCTGAAGTGTTGTTGGAATCGAAGTGCAGGATAAAACTACTGGTAGGTGCAGGAGACATTGGTGCTGAAGTAAATAAAATAACCCTAAAACTGAAGAATGAAGCGTAGTCTCGAAATCATAAAATTTATTTTCTTGCTAGGGTTGATGGCATTCCTTTTCAGCTTTACCAAAAAGAGAAACAATGCTCGAAAAATTACAAAACTAGACGTTGAATTTGTAGATGAAAATAGTCCTTTTATCACCTACAATACAGTTAATAAATTGTTGATACAAAATCAAGAGAAGGTTACGAGCATAGGCAAAGAAACTTTAGTTTTGAAGAAGATGGAGCAGAGACTGCGTGAAAACCCTATGGTTCGTGACGCTCAGGTCTATATATCGGTTGATGGTGCTTTGGGGGCAAAAATTGAACAGCGCAAACCTATTGGTAGAGTGTCTGCTTCGCCAGATTATTATTTAGACGCAGATGGTAAAATGATGCCGTTGTCTGATGTTTATTCTGCGAGAGTACCCATAATTACGGGGACTTCAAAAAATAATTTCAATGAAGTTACTCCATTGATGCTTAAAATTGAGAAGGATGATTTTATGAGAAGCAGCGTGGTAGGTATAAATCGAAAGCCAGATGGAGACATTGAGCTGGAGCTTCGAAAAGTGAATTTTAAAGTGCTTTTTGGAAAACCGGAAAACATTGAAAAAAAGTTTCAAAACTTTAAAGCGTTTTATAAAAAAACAAAACAAGACAGTACGCTATATGGGTACAATATGGTAAACCTGAAATTTAACAGTCAGGTAATAGCCACAAAAAAGTAAGGCCATGGAAAACGAAAATATTGCTGTAGGATTGGACATTGGGACTACCAAAATAGTCGCTATGATTGGTAGAAAGAACGATTATGGCAAAATGGAAGTATTAGGAATCGGAAAAGCCAAAAGTCTTGGTGTGCACCGTGGGGTTGTTAACAATATTACCCAAACCATCCAGTCCATTCAACAGGCGGTTCAGGATGCTGAAACTTCTTCGGGGATGAAAATAAAAGAAGTGGTTGTTGGTATTGCAGGCCAGCACATACGTAGTTTACAACACAGCGATTACATTACGCGCCCCAATGGGGAAGATGTTATTAGTGAAGAAGATATTGACAGACTTTGTAATCAAGTGCACAAATTGGTAATGCTTCCTGGTGAAGAAATATTGCATGTATTGCCACAAGATTTTAAAGTTGACGGACAAGCTGAAATAAAGGAACCTATAGGAATGTACGGCGCACGTTTGGAAGCTAATTTCCACGTGGTTGTTGGGCAGGTTTCTTCTATCAGAAATGTTGGAAGATGTATTAAAAGTGCAGGCTTAGAACTATCTGCAATTACGTTGGAGCCTTTGGCATCTGCAAAAGCAGTTTTGAGCCAAGAGGAAAAAGAAGCAGGTGTTGCATTAATTGATATTGGAGGGGGTACGACAGATTTGGCAATTTTCAAAGATGGAATAATTCGGCACACAGCTGTAATTCCCTTTGGCGGAAATGTGATTACTGAAGATATTAAAGAAGGTTGTTCTATTATTGAAAAGCAGGCAGAATTGCTGAAAATAAAATTTGGCTCAGCATGGCCAGGTGAAAATAAAGACAACGAAATAGTTTCTATTCCAGGTCTTCGTGGTAGAGAGCCGAAAGAAATAAGTTTAAAAAATCTTTCAAAAATAATCCACGCACGTGTAATCGAGATTATCGAGCAGGTGTATATGGAAATTAAAAATTACGGGCACGAAGATCAAAAAAAGAAACTTATTGCAGGAATAGTACTTACAGGAGGTGGAGCGCAACTTCAGCATATCAAGCAATTGGTGGAATATATTACCGGCATGGATACACGAATAGGCTATCCAAACGAGCATTTAGCTGGGGATAGTGATTCAGAAACCACCAGCCCTATGTATGCCACAGCAGTTGGTCTTGTGCTGAATAGTTTGGAAAGCAAAGAAAAATCTTCATTAATGAAACGTTTTTCTCACGAAGAAAGTGAACAAGAAAAAGAGGAGAAGGCTGAAGTACCGAAAGCTGACCTAGAGATTGAAAAAGAGGAAGAAAAATTCAAAGAAAAAGAACAGAAGACATCAAAAAAGTTTTTTGATAAATGGGCCGAAAAATTCAAAGAGTTTTTGGATAACGCGGAGTAATAAAAAATTGAAAAAAGAAAAAGACCACAAATAGAAAAAAATATGAGCAGCAAAACAGAATTTGACAACATTTCCTTCGATCTGCCGAAAAACCAATCCAACGTAATCAAGGTAATTGGAGTAGGCGGGGGAGGAAGTAACGCCATAAACCATATGTTCAGCCAGGGCATAAAGGGAGTTGATTTTGTAATATGTAATACAGATTCACAAGCATTGGAAAACAGTCCGGTACCTAATAAAATTCAGTTGGGAGTTTCCCTTACAGAAGGTTTGGGAGCAGGTGCAAATCCTAAAGTGGGTGAGCAGTCTGCTGTGGAAAGCATGGAAGAGATTCGCAGTATGCTTACCACAAACACCAAAATGATTTTCATCACTGCCGGAATGGGCGGAGGTACGGGTACTGGTGCAGCGCCAATTATTGCAAAAATGGCTAAGGATATGGATATTCTTACAGTGGGGATAGTTACTATTCCGTTCCAGTTTGAAGGAAAAACCAGAAATGAACAAGCCCATATTGGGGTTGAAAAGTTGCGCCAAAATGTAGATTCTTTGGTGGTTATCAATAACAATAAGTTACGTGAAGTATATGGAAACCTAGGTTTTAAGGCTGGTTTCTCAAAAGCTGATGAAGTTTTGGCCACCGCTGCTCGTGGTATAGCCGAAGTAATCACACACCACTATACTCAAAACATTGACCTTCGGGATGCCAAAACCGTACTTGCTAATAGTGGTACCGCCATTATGGGAAGCGCTACAGCCTCTGGAGCCAATAGAGCAAAAGAAGCCATTGGAAGAGCCTTGGATTCACCATTGCTGAACGACAATAAAATTAAAGGTGCCAAAAACGTTCTACTGCTTATCGTTTCTGGAACAGATGAGATCACCATTGATGAAATTGGCGAGATAAGTGACCATATTCAAGACGAAGCTGGCCATAGTGCTAACATTATTATGGGTGTGGGTGAAGAAGAAAGCCTTGAGGGTTCTATTTCAATTACCGTGATTGCAACGGGGTTTAACTTTGAGCAACAAAACGAAATAGTAAATACAGAAACAAAAAAAATAATTCATACGCTTGAAGACGAGCAAAAGGCGGAACAGACCCTTACGCCAAAAGCTACAGCTTCTCCCATTCGGTTTCCTGAAAAAGCCCTAAAAGCAGAAGCTCCAGTAGTAAAGCATACGCTTTTTGATGACGAGGAGGTGGAAGAAAAATTGCCTTTTAAAGGGTATATCAAGACTTCCGAGTTACTTAAAAACTTGCATGTTTCCTATGAAGAAGTTGAAGCTGAAAATATTGACCAATTCAGCCAAGTGGAAGTCAATAAAATAAATGTAAACGAGTTTGTTATCGTTGAGGCTCCAAAAAAACAGGAAGAAGAAAAGAAAAATACTTTTGAAAATGATGCAGAAGAACAGATACTAATGTTTGATCTTCCAATTAATTCTTTTAAAAAATCTTCAGAAAACGAAAAAAAAGAAGAAACAGTTTTCTTTAATTTGGAAGAAATTGAAGTTCAGGATCACGTTGAGATTATTCCTATAACAGAAGTTTCGGGTGAAGGAATTAAGCGTTATAGTTTGGACGATTATCAGGAAGTTGAAAACCGTTTAAACAATGCCAAGCCTTCAAAAGTAATTGCCGACGAAATTCCGGAGGAGGAGATTGTTTTTGAAAAAAGAACTCTTTCTGAGCCGGATAAAAACAGTACAGACACTAATGATGAAGGAGATCCATTAAATTCGCCAATCTCAAAAATTTTGAGTGATCGTACCGAAGAGCGCAAAAGAAAAATGAAGGAGTTCAATTATAAATTCAAGAATAGTCCTTCGCGTATTGATGAGATTGAAAAGCAACCTGCATACAAACGTATGGGCATTGATCTGAACGAAAGCAAAAATGAAACCAATATTTCTAGAACTTCCGTGAATACGGATGACGATGAGATTGAGCTGCGTAAAAACAATTCATTTCTACATGATAATGTAGACTAAGTAATACCTTTTCACTTAAGGCAGGGCCCGAATTTCAGTTTTTGATTTCGGGCCTTTTTTTTTAACGACTTTTTGATTTCAACAATCTAAATTTAACTGTTTCCAGTTTCCGCTTTATTAAGTATCTTCGCACTCTACAAAAAATCACACAGAAATGAGCTTACAGGAAAAGGTAATGGAGGCAATGAAAGCCGCAATGAAATCAAAAGATGCACAATCTTTAGAGGCATTACGCTCCGTAAAATCTGCTTTACTTTTGGCGCAGACTGAAACTGGCTCTAAAACAGAATTGACTGAAGATGAAGAAATAAAATTACTTCAAAAACAGGTAAAGCAAAGAAAGGATAGTGCTGCTATATATGAAAAGCAAAATCGACTTGATCTGGCTGAACCAGAATTGATACAAGCAAAAGTAATAGAACAGTTTTTGCCACAACAGTTAAGTGAAGAAGAAGTAAGTAAAATTGTTGATAAAATAATTACTGAAACGGGAGCATCATCAATGGCAGATATGGGAAAGGTAATGGGCTTGGCTAGCGCACAGCTTGCGGGAAAAGCTGATGGTAAAACCATTTCAACAGTGGTGAAGGCTAGATTGTCTTAAAATAATTTTAATGGCCGCGTGGCGCAACTGAATAGCGCATCAGATTTCGGCTCTGAGGGTTGGGGGTTTGAATCCCTTCGCGGTCACGAATAAATGAAAAGGGAGAAAAAAGTTTTGAGTAAGCTCAAGAAACTTTTTTCTCCCTTTTCATTTTCAAAGCCGAGCTTTGAGGGATCACCACAGGTAATCCCGTTCGTAAATTACCCCAATTTTGAGCAAGCTCAAGGAACTTTTTTTCTCCGTTTTCATTATCAAGACTCTTTTTTCTAGGCGCCAAATTGTTTTAAATGATGGTCCAAATGTTTGTATTGCATTTGCCCCCATTGTTGCGGCGTAAATTTTCCAAAAAGCGGATGTGGATCCCATTGTGTTTTATTTTTCTTTGTGTGGAATTCATCCACTAATTTTTCAAGCTCAGCGCGTTCGGTTTCAAAATTCTTGTTTTCTGAAATTTTGAAAGACTTTGCAGTCGGCAAATTCTGTCGCCAAGGTTTGTCGTTATAAAGAGATTTTTTGAAAAGAAACGCTAAAGGAAAAAACTGTTTTTTTAAATTTATTTTACCCAATGAAATATTTAAGGGTTGTTGGCAGTGGTGAAGTGCTTGGCCAACGTCCATTTTCCCCCACTTTCTTTCGCTTTCTGAAGTTAGTGAATTTAACCTATCTTTTATTTCTGTTAAGGATTCTGTCTCAAAAAGTGATTTCATTATTTAAAATTTAAAATTGAGATATAAATTTATTCATTAAAAATTCGATAATCGGCTACCCTTAAAATTGTTTTCAAAAAAATTATGCGGTTTCCGCATTCCTAGTTATCTTTATAAAAAAGCCTTACATATGGAAGAAAACACTTCTTTTTCCATAAAAAACTGGAACGAAGACGACCGCCCGCGCGAAAAATTACTACTTAAAGGACGAATAGCTCTTAGTGATGCCGAGCTAATTGCAATCCTTATTGGTTCAGGCAGTCGCAATGAAAGTGCCGTTTCTTTAAGCCAACGAATTTTAGCGTCGGTCGATAATAATTTAAGCGAACTGGGAAGGCTATCCATTCCTGAATTAATTGAATTCAAAGGGATAGGAGAGGCCAAGGCAATAAGTATAGCTGCAGCAATGGAACTGGGGCGAAGAAGAAGAACGGGTGAAGCCTTGGAACGTAAAAAAATTACTTCCAGTAACTCGGTTTTCGAATATGTACAGCCCATTATTGGCGAACTTCCACACGAAGAATTTTGGATATTATATTTAAACAATTCCAACAAAGTTATAAAGAGCGCCCAACTAAGTAAAGGTGGAATAACCGGAACAGTGGTAGATGTTAGATTGGCTTTTAAGGAAGCTTTGCAGCTTGGAGCTGTGGGTATTATTTTGGCTCACAATCATCCATCAGGAACCTTAAGGCCTAGCCAAGCAGATATTCAACTTACTAAAAAATTGAAAGTAGCTGGAGATAGCTTGGACATAAAAGTGCTGGATCACCTCATAATTACCGAAAAAGCGTACTTTAGCTTTGCCGATGAAAATATGCTGTAATCCGCTATGATTTTAATCTACACCCAAAAACTTACCCCCCGTATTTCCTATATCTTTAAGCATATTTGCTTGCGCATTTTGGGTATTGATGTTTTGTTCACATCTGTAATTGAGGAGTTTATTTCACATACTGGTCCTAAAATTTCTTATGTGAAAAAGCCTTTGGGTAACGAACTTTTCTTTCAAAGTTATGGTCTTTTGGAACAACAAGGTTTTGAGTCTATTGACATAACTGTAAAAAAATGGGGTGATACATTTGGTTTTTTTTCGGTTTCAGCGCAAAGCCATTTGCCATTTGATATCTTTTCTGCCAGTTTTTATATGATTTCTCGTTATGAGGAATATCTACCTCATGTAAAAGATGAAACTGGGCGTTTTATGGCATCGGAAAGCTTGGCTTTAAAAGAGGGATTTCTCCATCAACCTGTTGTAGATATTTGGACATATATTTTCAAGGAAAAACTTTTGGAAGCTTTTCCCGAAATGATTTTCCCAGAAAAAAAACTAACGGTTCACCCTGTAATCGAGGCCGCCCAGCCATACGCTTATAAACAAAAAGGTATTTTTCGTACTTTTGTGGGGTATGCAAATAGTTTTTTTCAAGGGAAGCTCAGAAACATTATAGCCCGTACTCAAGTAATATCGGGATTAAAACGCGATCCATTGGACACATTTAAATGGATTGTAAACAAAGCCACAAGAAGCAAATTTAATCTTACCGTTTTCTTTCTTTTGGGCAATTCCCTTGTCTTTGATGAAAGCATGAACACGCATAGGCAGAAGTTCAAAATGCTCATAAAATATGTGTCTGATTATAAAGAAGTGGGGCTTATTTTTTCATATGGCTCATTGAGTAATTATGAATTGCTGAAAAGTGAAAAGCGCCGAATGGAAGAAATTACAAATCGTTCCTTGGGGAGTTCCATGAATTCTGAATATTTGGTAAACCTACCTGATATATACCGCCATTTAGTAGAGCTGGAAGTGAAAAAAGATTATACCATGGTATTTCGTGATACGGTTGGCTTTAGGGCCGGCACTTGCACGCCTTTTCTTTTCTATGATTTGGATTACGAAATTAAAACACCTTTAGTAGTTCATCCAGCAGCAATGACCACATTTGCTTTTCAAAAGAAATATGCGTCAGATATTGAAAAAACGATAAACAGTACCATAAATGCGGTAGCTAAAGTTAATGGAACTTTTACGATGATTTTTTCAAACAAGGACTTTGCTTACACAGAAAACAATAAAGTTTGGCGGAACATATTTTCTGAAAAATTAGACGAATATGCCCAATAGTAATATTACAGACGTTTTTTTTGATCTAGACCATACCCTGTGGGATTTTGACAAAAACTCTGCTTTGGCGTTTGAACGAGTTTTTCAAAAACATGAAATTGATTTACCTGTAAAAGATTTCTTGAAAGAATACGAGCCCATTAATTTAATTTATTGGAAAAAATATAGGGAAGAAACGGTTACAAAAGAGCAACTTCGAAGGGGACGACTTACCGAGACTTTTGATTTTTTCAATATACAATTTCCACTTGAAACAATAGATATACTGGCAACTTGCTACATTGAAGAACTTCCTATAGACAATCACCTTTTTGATGATGCAATTGAAATTCTTGAATACCTTTCTAAAAAATATAATCTTCACATAATAACTAACGGTTTTGAGGAAGTACAGTATCTCAAGCTTAAAAACAGTGATATAAAAAAATATTTTTTCTCTATCACCACTTCAGAAGAGGTAGGGTTAAAGAAGCCCAATCCTGTTATATTTGAAACTGCTCTCATAAAAGCTTCCACCGTGCCACAAAAAAGTATAATGATTGGCGACAGTTTTGAAGCTGATATTGTTGGAGCAGAAAACGTGGGAATGCATACATTATTTTTTAATTTCAGAAATGAAATTGTGGCCGACACTTATTTTTCTGTTACTAAACTTTCGGAAATTAAAAAGTATTTGTAGTAATAATCCTGCATAAAAATACGTTAACCACAAGTAAATTATCCCCACTTATGAATAAATCCCTATCCCTACCTATCTTTGCGGTATGTTTATGTCTTTTTTTTACGGCCTGCATACAGGATACCAATTTTGACCAAGCCGAGGATATTGCCCTAACTCCAGTTGTTGAACTGGACTTGATTTATTTCAACCTTCGGGCCGATCAATTTTTTGATACTATAAATTCCAGTCCAATCCTTACCGTTCGTGATACTACCGAGATTAAATTTCTGGACGATAGTAGCTTACAGGAAAGCCTGAAAAGAGCTGAGTTCTATTTTAAGTTTACAAATAGCATTCCCCGAACTTTTCAAGTAGATTTTCAATTTTTAAGTGAAACCAACGATACCACATATGTTACAGGCACTTCGGTTGCGGAAGGCACGCTAGCCGCTCCCATAATTACGGAATTTATTGAAAATGTAGAAGGCGATGATATTTTGCAAATTACGCAAGCAAATAAGGTTGTGGTTTCGGTAACCATACCTTCTTCTGATGAAAATTTGGAAGGTACATTGAATCTAAAATCCAAAACCACCTACTTTTTGGAATACTAATACCATGCGAAATTTTTTAACTATCATACTATCCCTTTTGGGCTTCTTTGCTATTTCTCAAAATAAGCAAATACTTTATGGTTTTGATGATGTTCCCCAGTCATTAATGCTCAATCCTGGAATGAAAGTAACCCAAAAAAAACATTATGGGATTCCTTTTTTGTCCCAAATACACTTTAATGGAGGTTCATCGGGAGTATCAGTATATGATATTTTTAAAGATGGAAATGACAATATAAATGACCGGATAACAAAAAAAATATTCGAAATGAAGAATACTGATTTCTTCACAGCCACACAGCAGTTAGAAATTATCAATTTTGGGTGGCGTGCGAAGAATGAAATATATTTTTCGGGAGGTATTTATCAAGAATTTGATTTTATAACTTACTTCCCAAGAGATTTGGCAATTCTTGCGTGGGAAGGAAACCGCGATTATTTGAATTATGAATTCGATTTGGGAGAAATAAGCACGACCGGTGATTTTATGACCGTGTATCATTTTGGAGTAAATAAACAGATTACGGATAAACTAACAGTAGGAGCGCGGATTAAATTATATTCCAGCATGTTTAGCTATAGAAGTGTTGATAATACGGGAACTTTTGTAACTACATTGGGAGATGAAAATGCTGAAAATATCTACGAGCATACTGTTCGAAATGCAGATGTTACTGTAGAAACCTCTGGTTATGCTTCACTACGGGAATTGGATGGTTCTGCTCAGGTTACAAGTGAAATTTTGGGGCGTGCTTTTTTTGGAGGTAACTTAGGAGTAGGAGTGGACTTGGGTTTTACTTATGATATTAATGAAGCTTTCACTTTCTCTGCGAGTGCACAGGATGTTGGCGCTATTTTTCATTCAAAAGATGTTGAAAGTTATCGCGCTCACGGAGACTACACATTGAACGGGATAAATCTAGTTTTTCCTCCATTGAATCAAGGTGAATCTACATTTCCGTATTATAATAATCTAGAGGATGAAATAGAACGCGAAATTCCTATTGATACGCTTCATAAGTCATATACACAATTTCGCCCCGTAAAATTTAATGCAGCATTAAGTTTTGGTTTTGGTAGATTTAACTCCTCTGGGGCTTGTGATTGTTTAAATATGGGGGGAGGCACGCTTCACAAACAGAATGTAGGGCTTCAATTTTATTCTATTTTTAGGCCGAAAGGACCACAAATGGCTGGAACTTTTTTTTACCACAGGAGGCTCACAGAGTATCTTTCGGCGAAAGCAACTTATACCGTAGATTCCTATTCGTTTTCTAATGTTGGCCTTGGTGTTTCAGCAGATATTGGAAAATTTAATGTCTATATAGCTGCTGATAACCTGATAAAATATAGCAATTTGGCAAAAGCAAAAAGTGTATCTTTACAATTAGGTTTTAATATTATAATTGACGAAGAATGACACGATTTTTACTACTTTCAATTTCTTTCTTACTTGCCACAAACGCTTTTTCACAAAATACAAATTTGAGTGATTACAGCTACGTTGTAATTCCTGAACAGTTTGATTTTTTAAAGGGTAGAGATCTGTATCAAATGAACTCTATGTCAAAATTTTATTTTGACAAAAGCGGATTCAATGCTTATTTGGCAGATTCTGCTCCCAATGCCAACCGTTGTGATGGTCTTTATGCAAATGTTGAAGAGCTTAAAAGTATATTAGGAACAAAATTACAAATAGTATTAAAAGACTGTAACGATAACGAAATATACAGAAGCCAAGAAGGAAAAAGCAAGTATAAAGAATATGATAAAACATATCAAGATGCGCTTAGAAAAGCATTTAATAGTGTTGAAGCAATGGGGGTGAATCAAAAAGATTTGGTGCTGCTAACTGATAGTAGCAATAGTACCGCGGTTTCTAAACAAACAAATATAAATTCAGAGGAGCCTGAATTAACAAAACCAAAAGTTTCAAGAGTTTCGGGAATCTTGCTTCCCGACGCAAAATTTTCAAATTATTCCAATAATGGAAAAACCTTTTTACTTAGAAAAACCACAGAAGGTTATTCTTTATATGAAGAATCTGCTAGTTCTGAAGATGGACTCTTGCTAAAAGGAAAAATAATAGTGATGGACAATGTGGTGAGATATATGGATTCTTCCGGAAATGTATCTGATGCTGCTTTTGATCCTTCGGGGAATCTAATTGTTGGAAATGGTTCTTCTAAAATGATCTATCTGTCCCAGAACTAAAAATTGTATTTTTCTTTCCAAAGCTGTTTTAAATAATTTTTCAACGCATTTTCTTTTGGGTTGTTTCCAGGTTTATAAAACGTGGTACCTTTTATTTCTTCAGGTAAAAATTCATGCGGAACAAAATTGCCTTCATAATTGTGCGCATACTCATATTCCTTTCCGTAGCCCAATTGTTTCATAAGCTTCGTTGGGGCATTTCTTATAGATAAAGGTACAGATAGGTCGCCTGTTTGCCGAACAGTTTGTTGTGCCTCGCCAATGGCTTTGTAGGATGCATTGCTTTTAGGTGACGTTGCCAAATATATTGCACATTGACTCAAAATAATTCGAGCTTCTGGATAACCGATGGTATTTACTGCTTGAAAGGTACTGTTAGCGAGTAATAAAGCATTGGGGTTTGCATTCCCAATATCTTCGGAAGAGAGAATTACCATTCTGCGAGCGATGAATTTTATGTCTTCACCGCCTTCAATCATTCTGGCCAACCAATATACGGCAGCATTCGGATCACTGCCTCGAATTGATTTTATAAAAGCTGAAATGATATCGTAATGTTGTTCACCAGTTTTGTCATAAAGCACCGTGTTTTTTTGTGCTTTTTGCATTACGAGTTCGTTGGTGATTAAAACTTTGTCGCTGCTTTCCGAAAGAATCACCAACTCCAAAATATTCAAGAGTTTTCTTGCATCACCGCCTGAAAGCCTTATTAACGCTTCAGTTTCCTGCAATTTTACTTTTTTAGAGGATAGAAGTTTGTCTTCTTTGATGGCTTTTTTGAGCAGGGCTTCCAAATCTTCGCGGCTAAAAGCTTCCAAAACGTAAACCTGACACCGCGATAAAAGTGCAGGGATTACTTCAAAACTTGGGTTTTCAGTAGTAGCACCTATAAGTGTTATCCAGCCTTTTTCTACAGCGCCAAGCAGTGAATCTTGCTGCGATTTGCTGAAACGATGTATTTCATCAATAAAAAGAATCGGGTTTTTTGTAGAAAACAGTGTGTCGCTTTTCTTCGCTTTCTCAATCACTTCTCTAACTGCCGCCACACCGCTGTCCACTGCGCTTAATGTATAAAAAGGCCTTCCGCTTTCATTGGCTATAATATTTGCGAGCGTGGTTTTCCCCGTTCCGGGCGGTCCCCAAAAAAGCATTGAGGGAATCATTCCGGTTTTTAATTGGGAGGTAAGCGAACCCTTAGGTCCAACCAAATGTTGCTGACTTAAATATCCTTCGAGATTATTGGGGCGAATTCGTTCGGCGAGTGGAGCGTTCATATATATGCAAAATTACAATTTTAATAAATCGGTTTCACTGACAATTTATCATAAATTTGATTTTGGGTTTGTTTTTGTAATTAAGTATTTATGTCAAATCAATTGAAATTTTCTAATTCCGTAATTCTCTATCCTTTACTTTTTGTTATGGTGTTATGGATAGTTTTTTGGGTAGAAAGTGTTTTTGGATATAATTTCAATTCCTATGGTATTTATCCCAGAAAGATAGAGGGCTTACGTGGTGTAATTTTTAGTCCATTTATTCACGGTAATTTAGAACATCTATTTAACAATTCTGTTCCCTTATTTGTCTTGACGGCTGCGCTATTTTATTTTTATAGAAATGTACGTTGGAAAGTATTGTTTTTTGGTCTTCTATTGACAGGTTTTGCCACTTGGTGTATTGGCCGGGCGTCTTTGCACATTGGTGCAAGTGGGGTAGTATACTTACTTGTGGCTTTTTTGTTTTTTAGGGGAATCTTTTCCAAACAGTTTCAACTTACTGCACTGGCATTGGTTGTTGTCTTTCTTTATGGAGGAATGCTTTGGTATGTGTTTCCTGTAAATCCCGATATTTCTTGGGAAGGACATCTTTCAGGTTTTTTTGTTGGAATTTTGTTTGCATTTATATACAAAGAAATTCCTATAGAAAACAAAAAGTATGATTGGGAAAAAGAAGATTATAACCCTGAAAATGATCCATTTTTAAAGCAGTTTGATGAAAATGGTAATTTTATTGAATTGCCAAAAGAACTTCCGAAAGAAGAGGCGTTAGAACCAAAACCTCTTGGCATTAGAATAATATATAGCTTAAAAAAGAATCCCGAAAATAAAACTGATAAGCAGTTATAAACGTCTTTGGCGTGTTACTTCATAAAGCAATGCTCCACAAGCTACAGACACGTTTAATGAATTTATTTCACCGAGTAGGGGTAATGAAGCTTTTTGATCTACCAAGCTCAAAACAGATTTTGAAACTCCTTTATCCTCAGAACCCATGATGATTGCCAATGGTGCTGTTAAATCTAAAGAATATATTTCTGATTGGGTTTTTTCTGTAGCGGCAATAGTTGTTATTCCTGAGCCTTGAAGATAGAAGATAGCGTCTTTTATATGCTCTACTTTACAAATTGGAATTTTAAAAATTGCACCAGCAGAGGTTTTTACTGTATCACCGGAAACGGGTGCGCCTCCTGTTTTTTGTATAATAACCGCATCAACACCTGTGCATTCAGCTGTTCTTAAGATTGCTCCAAAATTTCTAACATCAGTAATTTGATCCAAAATTAAAAATAGAGGTGCTTTTTTATTTTCTAAAACTTTTTCAACTACTTCTTCCAATGAATGGAAAGCAACTGGAGAGGTAACTGCAACAATGCCTTGATGATTTCCTTTTGTAAGTTTGTTAAGTTTTTCAAAAGGAACAATGCTTACCGGAATGTTTTCTCTCTCAAGATCTTTGATGATATTTTCAATCTTATCACTATCAATTCCTTTTTGAATAAAAACTTTATCAAAAACAATTTTTGAAGACAGTGCTTCCTTTACGGGGTAAATTCCAAAAATGGTACTGGTTTTATCTCGCATACTTATAGTTTAGTCTTCAATTTATATAATATTGGTTGCAAAGGTAAAGAGAATAACGAATGTATTTTTATAAATAGGCATTAAAAAAAAAGCATCCCTTGAAAAAGGGATGCTTTATAAATATTAGTAAGTTAAAAATTAATTTTTAACTCCTATTAGAGTTCTTCCTCCAGAAACAATATTAGCGTCTCCTTGAATTGCGATACGGAAAAAACGTCTAGTATCATCAATAGAATTATCTATAGCAGTAACGCCAAATTTTACTTCACGTGTATTTGCTGGAACGGTAACTGTACTTTCAAAAGAATAGTTCTCAGGCGCAGTTGGCAATGTATCTACTGGTACAGTAATCACTGTAAAAGTTCTTGCAGAACTTGATAAATCAGATACAAAAAGACTAACGCTATCTGTTTTGGAACCACCTTCTGGAACACTAATGTTCTTAGTGAGGGTAATAAAACCTACAGTAGTTTTGCGTTCTGCGTTATAGTCGTCATACGTCTCGCAAGAAACAGTAACGATTGCTAAGGCAAGTATTACAAGTAATATATTAACTTTTTTCATTTTTATAGATTTTAAGAATTATTAGTACCCAGGATTTTGAACAAGGTTAGGGTTTAGATCCTTTGCTGTTTGCGGAATAGGTAATTGAAATTTATTGCTTGCAGCAGGTAATGATAATTGATCAGATGCTGTTCCTGAACCATCAGCTAAGTCACCAGCGTTTGAACGTTCAACAGCTTGTCCCCATCTTTTTAAGTCAAAGAAACGCTGATATTCAAAAGCAAATTCTAATCTTCTTTCTAAACGTATTGCATCACGTAAAGCAGTACCGGTTTCGCCACTTGGAGGTGTTAAATATCTTTTAGTTCTAACAGCATCCAAGGCAGTTCTTGCTTGACCTTCTAAACCTAAGTTGAAATAAGCCTCAGCTTTGTTCATAGAAGCTTCTGCAGCGCGGAATATTTTAATGTCCACTTTTCCAGGAGCTCCACCATCTCTTTTATACAACTTTTTTATTGCATTAAAGCTCAAAAGGTTACCATTGTTGGCATTAGTAGCTTGAAATGTATAAGCATCTTTACGGATGTCATCATCAGCAAAAAGGTTATAAAGTTCAAAAGAGATAACATATTCTGGAATTAAAGTAGTATTACTTCCTTGACTCCAAGTTACACCTATACTATTGTTTAGAATTGGTGCTTCAACTGGTATGTAAAAGGCTAAACCTTCTTGATTTCCATCTTCCCAAACACCAACAACTTTATTGCGGGGAGCGATAGGGGTAGTAACAGCATTAGCAGCATCAATGGAATTTTGCCATTGACCCATATATAAATATACTCTTGATAATAGAATATTAACGGCATCTTTGCCCATTCTTCCAGCTCCGTTATCAGCATTGATATTTGCTGCGGCATCTTTTAGATCCACTACCAATTTATCATATACGCTTCCAACTGTTTCTCTAGCAGGTTCTGCCAAAGGATCAGGTTCTGTTAAATAAGCAATACCTAAACTTCCATTAGCATCACCAGATTGGGTTGGTATTTTTCCGAAAAATGTTACAAGGTCAAAATGTGCCAATGCTCTTAAAGCTTTTGCTTCAGCAATTATATTAGCTTTGTTTTCACCTTCAAATGTTTCACTTTTAGATAAAAGTACATTTGCACGATATATTAATTGATATGCACGCTCGTACAAACCTCCCATTGGCTCATCAGAAGCTCCATAACGCCAGTTGTGAAGTGTTCTTCTTGTTCCTCGACCCTTTTGGGCGAAAGTAACATTGTCTGACAATACATCCGGTGCATCAAGCATTCCGCCTGAGTCGCTTCCTCCATAAAAGGAATCAAAAGTTAGTGATGCATATACACCTCGAATTGCATTTTCAAAATCGGCAGCCGTTACATAGGCATTTTCAGTACCAAATTCATCAAAAGGTACTTGATCCAGTTCATTATCACAAGAGGTAAAGCCCCCTATGATTAATGCTAAAACTGTTATTTTATAAAATATTTTTTTCATTTTACTTTTTTTTTAGAATTAGAAACTAACATCCAAACCTACTTGGATTGATTTGGTGTTTGGATAGCTATACAATGTTGCTTCACCCGGTGCTACTGCATCTGCAAAAGAAATAGTTTCTCCAGATGAAAGACCTACTTCAGGATCACCCCAGAATTTTGTAAAGGTCAAAAGGTTTTGTCCTTGTGCATAAATTCTTAAAGAGCTTATTGGAGTTTTTTCTAAATATTTGTTCGGGAAACTATATGATAACGTTACATTACGCATACGGATATAATCTCCTTTTTCTAGCCATCTGTCTGAATTTCCTGAAACAGTTGCATCGTCTGCAGCATAAATTGGACTAGGAAGTACTCCAGTGTCTCCAGGTTGTTGCCAATAATTGAAAGCATTTGTAGCTTGATTATCTGCAATTGCTAAACCATCAGATTCACGATCAGAACGAACAAAGTTATTGATCCAGTTTCCAGCTTTGAAAACAAAATCTGTACGAAGACCAAATCCTTTATATGTGATGTTTGAGAAAAATCCACCTTCTTTATCAGCAATGGTTGATTTTCCTTGAAATACACGGTTGTCATTTTCATCTGTTGGAAGGTCTGAAGCAAAATAAGTGTTGCCATCAGCACCATAGAATAAAGAACGTCCAGTTCCAGGATCTACACCAGCATAACGTATTAAAAAATGCTCATTAATTTTTCTTCCCTCACTATAACGAATATTAAATGCTGTTGTTGGAGTAACATCTTCTCCATCAGGTAAAGAAACAACTTCTGTATCTAGGAAGATAATATTTCCACCCAAAGTCCAAGTAAAATCAGGACTTCTGAAAATATCAGCTTTTAATGAAATTTCAAGACCTTTATTTTGAATTTCTCCAAGGTTTCCAGCAATACCTTTTACATTAGTTGGGTCAATTATACCTGCCTCATAAGCTGTTGGAATTGGAAAAAGAAGATCACTAGTGTTTCTAATAAAATAATCAGACACCAAACTAACTCTTTTATTGAACATATTAAGTTCTAAACCAACGTTATATGTTTCAGTTGTTTCCCACTGTAATTCTGGATTTGCTACACGAGCTGGAATAGTACTAGATCCACCTGGGTATGAACCAAAGTCTACAGTACCCTGAGAGGCATAACGGTTAATACCCGTTCTGTTACCTACAGTTCCATAAGCAGCTCTAATCTTCAAGTCATTTACTGCGTCAATTGCAAAGAAATCTTCTTTAGCAATGTTCCACCCAAGACTTCCACTGTAGAAAGTTCCGAATCTTACATCAGTACCAAAGTTAGAAGAACCATCACGACGAACGGAAGCAGAAAGAAGATATTTTTCTTTATAGTCATAATCTGCAAATGCTCCGTAAGAAACTAATGTTAATCTGCTTCTGTTAGTGAAACCATCATCAAGAGTAGCGGCGTTGCTTTGAGTTGTTAACAATGCTGATGGGAAACCTTTACTTCTTACAAAAGCACGGTTAAACTCATTCATGTTGTATTCATATAGACCCAAAACGTTTAAGCTGTGATTGTTTTTCTTTAAATTATAAACCAAACGGTTACTTACCGTGAAATCTAATCTGTGTTGTTGGTCATCAAATTTATTTCCTGTTGGATTATCAGCACCTTCTAAAATCACGTCCAATATTCCACCTGGCTTAGAATAGCTCTCTCGTCTAGTTGCACCCCAGTTAACGGCAACGTTAAAACCGTAACTCCAGTTTTTGCTGAATGTTACTACTGCGTCTACACTACCAATTGTTTGGTTGTCAATATCTTCTGAAGGCTCAGATAATAAAGCTCCACGAATAGGAAAGCCTGTATGGGTAGGGTTGTAGATAGGGTTTCCGTTATCATCAACTTGTGTAGTTCCGTCTTCGTTAAGTAAAAACTCAGTTTCGTATGCGTTGTAATCAAGTATTCCACGGAATGGGTTTTGAGTATTGTTTCTATCGCGAGGTTCGTCGCTCATAGATCGGGAGTAACCAACGTTAACACCAACAGAAAGCCATTCTTTTGCGTCGAAATTTACATTTAAACGTGTTCCTAATCTTTCGAAACCATCAATATTATCAATGATACCTGTGTTTCTATCGTTTGATACAGAAAAATAATAATCTACTTTGTCTGCACCGCCAGAGATAGCTACACTGTTGTTCTGAATTATACCATCTTTTAAAATAGTGTCACTCCAGTCTATTTCTCTGTCTAAAAGTTGTTGACGTTCTGGAGAACCAGGTTGTGTAGTTACTCCAGGTAAACCTGCAGCACCACTAACACCTAATGCATAAAGCTCTGCTTCATATTGCATTTTTTCAGATGCATTCATCATAGTGTAATTTGGGTTTATCATAGAAGAAACCCCATATCTAGAACTAAAACGGATTACAGCATCTTTATTTCTATTACCATTTTTGGTTGTAATTACAACTACACCGTTTGCCCCACGCGACCCGTAACGAGCAGTAGTAGCGGCATCTTTTAAAATGGTAATGTTCTCAATGTCTTCATTGGGAATGTTTGCAAGATCTTGTTCTCTAATTGGAGCGCCATCCACAATATAAAGTGGAGAAGATGCACCACCAACAAGAGATCCTGTTCCACGAATACGAACAAAAGCTCCTTGACCTGGCTTACCGTTGGCTGCAGTTACCTGCACACCCGCGGCTTTTCCTTGCAGCATATTGTCTATACTGGTTGTTGGAGCCATTTGGGAAAGTTCTGCAGCTGAAATTGAAACAACTGCCGAAGTTTGTACCGTTTGGTTTCTTGTAGAATACCCAGTAACAACAACTTCTTCTAAAGCAGCAGCATCTGGCTGCAATGAAACGTTGATAGTATTCTGAGATCCTACTTTTACTTCCTTGGCGCTGAAACCTACATAACTAAAAGCAATGGTCTGTCCCACATTTGCAGAGACGGTAAAATTTCCGTCAAAATCTGTCTGTGTTCCAGAACTTGTGCCCTTAATAATAACGTTTGCACCAGGCAATGGCAGACCTGTGTCGTCCGTCACCGTACCTGTAATAGTTTTTTGCTGCGCGAAGGTAAGCTGCACAACTAACGCTAATAATAGCGTTAAAATTCCACTAAACTTTGTTCTCATTTTTATAAATTATTTGAATTAGCCAACGGCAAAAATCATAATAAAAAGTTAATTACACAAGTATTTAATCCCAAAATTTAAGTTTTATTTAGCAATGAAGATTGTTTTAGTGCGATACTTTAAAATTTTGAAGAAACACTTATGTGAATTTTAGTGTTTGAGAGTGTGAAGGTTTGATTTTCTGAATTACCGTTTGCTACATTAAACCGAAATAAGCCTGCCTTTGTCTTTAATCCTAGGCCCAGTCCGAAGCTATATAGTTTTTGTTTCAATGATATAGTTTGGTTCTCAAAATATCCTACATCTATTATGCTATGAAGGTATACCTCGTCTGTGAATTGGTATCTGTATTCAGTGTTAATCACAGAGAAAAGTGATGCGTCTATACTATTCTCATTAAAGCCCCGTATGCTGTTTATACCGCCAAACCTGAATAATTCATTTACAAGATAGGTGTCGCTGATAAGGACGCTCGTTGTATTCTGCACGAAGATTGAATTCTTATAATTGAGGTTAAAAATGTTATTAAGGGTGGTTTCAAAAAATAATTGATCTTCGCTGGTGCTTTCTTTTTCACGGGAACCAATACCTGTGTCAAGTAATATTTTAGTTTTTATTGGAAAGAGTTTTTTGTTTTGTGATTTTACATAGGTAGCTCCCAAAATAAAAAACTTCGATTTAAAATCTTCAATGGGCGTACCCGCAATTACTTCGTCAAGCAAATTGCTGGAGTCATACCCTTTATAGCCGATATAGGTTGTTGACTTTGGGTTTATCTGGTATGTAGCCCGAATTTCTTGTGCGGCAGTTATGAAAGTGCTGTCTCGTTTAAAAATTTTCAATTCGCCACTTAATCCAAATGGGCTCTTCAGTAAATAAGGTAAAGTTATTTTGGCCCTAAAGTTTACTTGTTCCTGTCCATCTGCCTTATAGTTTATTAAAAGTTGCTCTCCATAATTTAGGTTGTTGTTCAGTTCCAGATTGAGATAGCCATTTAGTTCCAGCTTTTGGGTTTCTTCGTTGGTGGCAAAACCCAGTATACCGTCAAAAAGATTATTGTTCTGCTTTTCCAAATAAAAATAGACAGTAGTAGAGTCTTTTCTAAAAAGAGCTTCGGGAGGTTTAATTGTGTTTACAAATCCTAAACTGTTTATATTTTCGTTTTGTTCCACCAATTTTTTTTGATTGAAAAGCTTTCTTTTTTTAACTCCTGCATAATATTTTAAAAATGATCTTGGAAACTTATCATATCCTTTTATAGCAATTGAGTCTATGGTGCGTATGTTTCCATTTTCAACAAATAGAGTTGCATTTAAGTTTCCTGCCTCATCTTTTTCAAGTTCTGTCAATTTTAGCTTGGCAAAGGCATTTCCTTTTTGGTTGCGAAGTGTAGTTAGCTTCCTCAGTGAAGCTGGAATTGTTTCAAAGGGGAGGATAAAATATTCATCGCTAATTTCAGAGGAAACAATTTGGAGCTCTTTTTTGCTGAAATCTACTTCAGAATAATAAACTTTAATTACGCTATATTTTTTTCCAAGGAAGAATTCTCCAACATAGCTACTATCATTTTTTTTTTGAAGTTGAAGCAGTTCGCTTTCAATAAACCCCATGCGTTGGAACTTTAGATGAAGCGTGTCTGTTTCTTTTTGTAGTGTAGCAAGGTCTTTAAAAGATTTTTGCATTAATAAAGAATCCTTTATTCCTTGGGAAATAGGTTTTTCTGCCTGTATGGAAAGCGTAAGTTCTTGCGCGTATATTCCGAAGAAAAAGCAGTTGTATATATTAAGGTATAGAAAAATGTACAGAATTTTTTTCAAACGGGGCGATAATTAGCATTGTAAAACTAACGTTTCAAGTTGCCATTTCATATTCAAAATAAAAAAATTATGAAAGTATGCTGAAAATTAATTCAGTAAGGTTTGATTAGTGGAAAAATATTTCTACATTTGCATCCCCTAAAAATAGGGGTGTTTTATTTTTAAACATTAATAATACATATTTTATATGCCAACAATTTCACAATTAGTACGTAAAGGAAGGACCAAAATAACCAAGAAGAGTAAATCGGTTGCTTTGGATTCGTGCCCACAACGTCGTGGTGTTTGTACGCGTGTATATACTACTACACCTAAGAAACCAAACTCTGCTATGCGTAAAGTAGCAAGGGTTAGGCTTACAAACGGTAAAGAGGTAAACGCATACATCCCAGGCGAAGGTCACAATCTCCAAGAGCACTCGATAGTATTGGTTAGAGGTGGAAGGGTAAAAGATTTGCCAGGAGTTAGGTATCACATTGTTCGTGGAGCTTTAGACACCGCAGGTGTTGCAGGCCGCACACAACGTAGATCTAAGTACGGAGCAAAACGCCCAAAGAAGTAAAAATGAAAACGGGTTAAGAATAAATTGAAAAATTGATTCTCAACCATTAACAAAAAACAAATGAGAAAAAGACAGGCCAAAAAAAGACCACTTTTACCAGATCCAAGGTTTAACGACCAGTTGGTTACGCGTTTCGTAAACAACATGATGTGGGATGGAAAAAAGAGTGTCGCCTTCAAAGTTTTCTATGATGCTATTGACATTGTAGATGAAAAGAAACAAGACGAGGAAAAAACTGCGTTGGAGCTTTGGAAAGATGCACTTTCCAATGTTATGCCTCACGTAGAGGTGCGTAGTCGTAGAGTTGGTGGGGCAACCTTCCAAATTCCTATGCAAATACGCCCAGACCGTAAAATTGCAACTGCAATGAAATGGTTAATTACCTTTTCAAGAAAAAGAAACGAGAAATCCATGGCTGCAAAACTTGCAGGTGAGATTCTTGCTGCTGCCAAAGAAGAAGGCGCTGCTGTAAAGAAACGTATGGATACTCACAAAATGGCAGAAGCTAACAAAGCATTCTCACATTTCAGATTCTAAAAAATGGCACAAAGAGATTTAAAATACACAAGAAATATTGGGATTGCCGCGCACATTGACGCCGGTAAGACTACAACTACAGAGCGTATCCTTTTTTATACTGGGGTAAGCCATAAAATTGGTGAGGTTCACGATGGAGCTGCAACCATGGACTGGATGGAGCAAGAGCAGGAGCGTGGTATTACTATTACTTCAGCTGCTACCACTTGTACTTGGAAGTTTCCAATGGAAAATGCCGAAGTGCTTCCTGAAACGCATGAATACAATTTCAACATTATTGACACTCCCGGCCACGTTGATTTTACCGTAGAGGTAAACCGTTCGCTGCGTGTTCTTGATGGCTTGGTGTTTCTTTTTAGTGCAGTTGATGGTGTTGAGCCACAATCTGAGACTAACTGGAGGCTTGCGGATAACTATAAAGTGCCTCGTATTGGTTTCGTTAACAAAATGGACCGTCAAGGAGCAAACTTTATGGAGGTTTGTCAGCAAGTAAAAGATATGTTGGGTTCCAATGCGGTGCCTATTGTATTGAATATTGGTGAAGAAGATACCTTTAAAGGAATTGTTGATCTTGTAAAGAACCGTGCTGTAATTTGGCATGAAGATTCTTTCGGAGCAACCTTTGATGTTGTTGAAATTCCTGAAGACCTTAAAGCAGAAGCTAAATTATTACGTGGTAAACTTATTGAAGAAGTTGCTGCTTATGATGAAAACTTGCTTGAAAAGTATATGGAAGATGAAGATTCAATTACTGAAGATGAAGTGCATGCTGCGCTTCGTGCTGCGGTAATGGATATGAGTATCATTCCAATGGTATGTGGTTCTTCATTTAAAAACAAAGGCGTTCAGTTTCTTTTAGATGCTGTTTGTCGTTACTTACCTTCTCCAATGGATAAAGAAGGTATTATCGGGGTTAACCCAGATACTGAAAAAGAAGAAATTCGCAAGCCAGATGTTACTGCTCCTTTTGCAGCATTAGCATTTAAAATTGCAACAGATCCTTTCGTGGGTCGTTTGGCTTTCTTCCGTGTTTATTCAGGGCGTTTGGATGCGGGTTCTTATATTTTGAACAATCGTTCAGGAAAAAAAGAGCGTATTTCCCGTATCTACCAAATGCATTCCAATAAGCAAAATGCTATCGATTTTATTGAAGCTGGAGATATTGGAGCGGCAGTTGGTTTTAAAGATATTAAGACTGGAGATACCATGTCTGATGAAAAACACCCAATTGTTTTAGAGAGTATGGACTTCCCTGATCCCGTTATTGGTATCGCGGTGGAGCCTAAAACAAAAGTAGATGTTGATAAATTGGGTATGGCTTTATCAAAACTTGCCGAAGAAGACCCAACATTCCAAGTACGTACAGACGAAGCTTCTGGACAGACTATTATTTCCGGAATGGGAGAGCTTCACTTAGATATTATTGTAGACCGTTTGCGTCGCGAATTTAAAGTTGAAGTAAACCAAGGTCAGCCACAGGTTGAGTATAAAGAAGCTATTACAAAAGTTGCTGATCACCGAGAAGTTTACAAAAAACAATCTGGTGGTCGTGGTAAATTTGCTGATATTGTTTTCACACTTGAACCAGCTGAAGAAGGTAAAATTGGTTTGGAATTCGTAAACGCTGTAAAAGGTGGTAACGTGCCAAAAGAATTTATCCCTTCTGTTGAAAAAGGTTTCAAACAAGCAATGGTTAATGGCCCGCTTGCAGGTTTTGAAGTTGACAGTATGAAAGTTACTTTAAAAGATGGATCTTTCCACCCTGTGGATTCTGATGCGCTATCTTTTGAGCTAGCTGCCAAAATTGGTTTCAAAGAAGTTGCCAAAAAAGCAGGAGCAGTAATACTTGAACCTATTATGAAACTTGAGGCACTTACGCCAGAAGAATATATGGGTGATATTGTTGGTGACCTTAACCGTCGTCGTGGAACAATCACTAATATGAGTGACCGCGCCGGAGCAAAAGTTATCAAGGCTGAAGTGCCACTTTCTGAAATGTTTGGTTACGTAACCACATTAAGAACATTGTCTTCAGGTCGTGCAACTTCAACTATGGAATTTTCACATTATGCTGAAACACCTTCTAATATTTCAGAAAGTGTAATAGCAGCAGCAAGAGGAACCGCTAACGTAAATTAATTTCAGCAATGAGTCAAAAAATAAGAATAAAACTAAAATCTTACGATCACAATTTAGTGGACAAATCTGCTGAAAAAATCGTTAAGACTGTAAAGAGTACTGGAGCTGTAGTTACAGGACCAATTCCTTTGCCAACACACAAAAAAATCTTTACCGTATTGCGTTCTCCACACGTGAACAAGAAAAGTAGAGAGCAATTCCAACTAAGTTCTTACAAAAGACTTTTGGATATCTACAGTTCTTCTTCAAAAACAATTGATGCTCTAATGAAATTAGAGTTGCCAAGTGGAGTAGAAGTAGAGATTAAAGTATAGTGTCATTTCCGCGAAGGCGGAAATCTTATCAGGAGGAACGGAATGTTCCTTTATAAAATGTCCTGAGCTTGTAAGCAAGGGAAAAACGGAAACAAAATAATATTCAGGGTTGAATTTATTTTGACCCTGTTTTTTTGAATAGAAATATTAAAATAAGTAATAATAACTAAATAATTAAATATGTCTGGGTTAATTGGAAGAAAGATAGGGATGACCAGCATCTTTGACGAGAACGGAAAGAATATTCCGTGTACCGTTATTGAAGCAGGACCCTGTGTTGTCACCCAAGTCAGAACCATAGAGGTTGACGGGTACAATGCTCTTCAACTTGGTTTCGATGACAAGAAGACTGTAACTAAAGCTGCTGAAGGGCACGCAAAAAAAGCAGGAACCGTTGCAAAACGCAAAGTTGTTGAATTCAAGGGATTTGAAGAAAAATACAAATTAGGTGACACAATTACTGTGGAGCATTTTATTGAAGGTGAGTTCGTAGATATTGCGGGTACATCTAAAGGTAAAGGTTTCCAAGGGGTTGTTAAACGTCACGGTTTTGGTGGTGTGGGGCAAGCGACTCACGGTCAGCACAACCGTTTACGTGCGCCAGGTTCTATTGGAGCTGCTTCTTATCCTGCGAGAGTATTCAAAGGAATGAGAATGGCAGGCCAAATGGGGAACGAAAGAGTAAAAGTTGAAAATTTAAGAGTTTTGAAAGTAGTTCCTGAAAAGAATCTACTTGTGGTAAAAGGAGCAGTTCCTGGCCATAAAAACGCTTATGTAATGATCGAGAAATAATGAAGGTAGCTGTATTAGACATAAACGGAAAAGACACAGGTCGGAAAGTTGAACTTTCTGCAGATGTGTTCGGAATAGAGCCTAACAATCACGCAGTTTATCTTGATGTGAAGCAATATCTTGCCAATCAAAGACAAGGAACTCACAAAGCTAAAGAACGTGCTGAAATTTCTGGTTCTACCAGAAAGATAAAGAAACAAAAAGGAACTGGTACTGCTCGTGCGGGTAGCATCAAATCTGGTGTATTTAAAGGTGGTGGTAGAATGTTTGGACCACGTCCACGTAGCTACTCTTTTAAATTGAACAAAAACCTAAAGCGTTTGGCACGTAAATCTGCTCTATCGATGAAGGCTAACGATAAAGCCATTTTTGTAATGGAAGACCTTAATTTTGACGCTCCAAAAACCAAGAATTTTACCTCGGTTTTGAAGAGTTTAGGTCTTGATGACAAAAAATCTTTATTTGTGTTGGGAGACTTAAATAATAATGTATATTTGTCCTCTCGCAATTTGAAAGGTACTGAAGTTATAACTAACTCACAATTAAGTACTTATAAAATTATGAATGCAAACAGTTTAGTGCTGTTTGAAGGTTCTTTGGAAGGAATTGAAACAAACTTAAGTAAATAGAAACAAGATGAACATCTTAATTAAACCTATAATTACGGAAAAAGCTACTAAGGATGCTGAAGACAAAAATGTTTTTGGCTTTGTAGTTAACCCAAAGGCGAATAAGGTAGAAATCAAGAAAGCGGTGGAAGCTGCTTACGGAGTTTCTGTTGAAAAAGTTCGCACAATGAATGTCCGCCCTGATAGGAAGACCCGTTATACAAAAACAGGTGTCCAGACTGGTAAAACGAATGCTTACAAAAAAGCAATTGTACAGGTGGCGGAAGGTGATACAATAGATTTTTACAGTAACATCTAAGGTAACTTAGATCTAATTAGACACAAATGTCAGTAAGAAAATTAAAACCAATCACCCCGGGTCAGCGTTTTAGGGTTGTAAATGGTTTTGACGCCATTACAACCGATAAGCCGGAGAAGTCTTTACTTGCTCCGAACAAAAGATCTGGTGGTAGAAACAGTCAAGGTAAAATGACCATGCGCTACATAGGTGGTGGTCATAAAAAGAAATATCGAATTATCGATTTTAAACGTGACAAAGCAGGTGTTCCTGCTACTGTTGCAAGTATACAATACGATCCAAACCGTACTGCGTTTATCGCACTTTTGAACTATCAAGATGGTGAAAAACGATATGTAATTGCGCAAAACGGATTACAAGTTGGGCAAAATATCCTATCCGGTGATGCAGTAGCTCCCGAGATTGGAAACGCAATGTCACTTTCAGCTATTCCATTAGGTACTATTATTTCTTGCATCGAGCTTCGTCCCGGTCAAGGAGCTATTATGGCTCGTAGTGCTGGTGCATTCGCGCAGCTTATGGCTCGTGATGGAAAATATGCTACCGTTAAACTTCCCTCAGGTGAAACCCGATTAATTTTGGTAAACTGTATGGCTACCATTGGTGCTGTATCAAACAGTGACCACCAATTATTAGTTTCTGGTAAGGCTGGTAGAAGTAGATGGTTAGGTAGAAGACCACGTACAAGACCAGTTGTGATGAACCCTGTTGATCACCCAATGGGTGGTGGTGAAGGTAAATCTTCTGGAGGTCATCCACGTTCTAGAAAAGGTATCCCTGCAAAAGGTTACAGAACCCGTACTAAAACGAAAGCGAGTAATAAATATATCTTAGAACGAAGAAAGAAATAAGTTATGGCAAGATCGTTAAAAAAAGGACCGTTCGTTCATTACAAACTAGACAAGAAAGTTCAACAAAATGTTGATGATAATAAGAAGACTGTAATCAAGACTTGGTCACGTGCTTCTATGATTACACCAGATTTTGTTGGTCAAACCATCGCTGTACACAACGGGCGCCAATTTGTTCCTGTGTATGTAACAGAAAACATGGTTGGGCATAAACTAGGAGAATTTTCACCTACAAGATCATTCCGTGGTCACGCAGGTGCTAAAAACAAAGGTAAAAAATAATAGGCCATGGGAGTTCGTAAAAGAGAAAGAGCAGAAGCAATCAAGGAAGCAAAGAAGACAATGTACTTTGCTAAATTGAACAATTGCCCCACTTCACCAAGAAAAATGCGTTTAATGGCAGACTTGGTTCGTGGTGAGAAAATAGACAAAGCACTTAATATTTTGAAGTTTAGTTCAAAAGAATCTTCACGCAAATTGGAGAAACTACTTTTGTCTGCCATTAATAACTGGCAACAAAAGAACGAAGACGCTTCATTGGAAGATGCAGATCTTTTTGTTAAGGAAATCCGTGTGGATGGTGGAACAATGTTGAAAAGACTTCGTCCAGCACCACAAGGCCGCGCACACAGAATTAGAAAGCGCTCCAACCACGTAACACTGGTATTGGCAGCTAACGATAACACACAAAGCAATTAATTAAATGGGACAGAAGACAAATCCAATCGGAAATCGCCTGGGTATCATTAGAGGTTGGGAATCCAACTGGTACGGAGGCAACGACTACGGCGATAAACTTGCCGAAGACGACAAGATCAGGAAATACATCCACGCTCGTTTAAGTAAAGCTAGTGTGAGTAGAGTAATTATTGAGCGTACGCTTAAGCTTGTAACCGTTACTATAACCACTGCCCGTCCCGGTATCATTATCGGTAAAGGTGGTCAGGAAGTAGACAAGCTAAAAGAAGAGCTTAAAAAAATTACAGATAAAGAGGTACAGATCAACATTCACGAGATCAAAAGACCTGAGCTTGATGCATTTTTGGTAGCTGCAAGTATTGCACGCCAAATTGAAAGCCGTATTTCATACCGTCGTGCTATTAAAATGGCAATCGCGGCAACAATGCGAATGAATGCTGAAGGTATTAAGGTACAGATTTCTGGACGTTTGAACGGAGCTGAAATGGCTCGTTCAGAATCTTACAAAGAAGGTCGTATTCCTTTATCAACTTTTAGAGCCGATATTGACTACGCTTTAGTTGAGGCACACACTACCTATGGTAGATTGGGTGTTAAAGTATGGATTATGAAAGGCGAAGTATATGGAAAAAGAGAGCTTTCCCCACTTGTTGGTTTATCAACTGGCAAAAAAGGTGGTGGTAAAGGAGCTCCAGCAGGACGCGGTGGCAACAAAGCACGTCGCAGAAAGTAATTTTTTAAATAGAAGAAAATGTTACAACCTAAAAGAACAAAGTACCGTAAACAAATGAAAGGCCGTATGAAAGGCGATGCCGGTCGTGGCAATCAGCTAGCGTACGGAACCTTCGGTATAAAATCGTTGGAATCAGAATTTCTTACAGCAAGACAAATTGAAGCTGCTCGTATTGCCGCTACTCGATTTATGAAAAGAGAAGGTTCTATCTGGATTATGATTTTTCCCGATAAGCCAATTACCAAAAAACCTCTTGAAGTACGTATGGGTAAAGGTAAAGGAGCTGTAGAATATTACGCTGCTGTAGTAAAACCAGGAAGAATGCTTTTCGAAGTATCTGGTGTTACCCTTGAAACAGCAAAAGAAGCTTTACGCCTTGCGGCACAAAAGCTTCCCGTTAAAACTAAATTTGTAATGTCTCGGGATTTCCAAGCATAATTTTTTGAACGATGAAACAATCAGAAATTAAAAAAGCATCAACGGCTGAACTTCAGGAAGCTTTCGCTGACTCTAGAAAAGCTTATTCAGACCTTAAAATGGCTCATACCATTTCGCCGTTGGAAAATCCAATTCAACTAAGATCCCAAAGAAGGGTGATAGCAAGATTAGCGACGGAACTAACTAATAGAGAAGTGCAATAACTGTACAGCTGAAAGATGGAAGAAATTAAAAGAAACTTAAGAAAAGAACGTATAGGTGTAGTAACCAGCAACAAAATGGACAAGTCCATTGTAGTTGCAGAGGTGAAAAAAGTAAAGCATCCTATGTACGGAAAGTTCGTTTTGAAAACGAAAAAATACGTAGCACACGACGAGACAAACAACTGTAACGAAGGTGATACTGTAAAGATCATGGAAACAAGACCTTTGAGTAAAACCAAATGTTGGAGATTAGTAGAAATAATTGAAAGAGCGAAGTAATTATGTTACAACAAGAATCAAGACTCAAAGTCGCAGATAATACCGGTGCTAAGGAAGTACTTACTATTCGTGTATTAGGCGGTACTAAAAGAAGGTATGCTTCAATTGGTGATAAAATTGTAGTTTCTGTAAAAGAAGCCACTCCAAACGGAAGTATTAAAAAAGGAGCAGTTTCTACAGCAGTTGTAGTTCGTACTGTTAAGGAAATAAGAAGACCTGACGGTTCTTACATCCGCTTTGACGACAACGCTTGTGTACTTTTGAACGCCCAAGGCGAGATGAGAGGAACACGTGTTTTCGGACCAGTAGCAAGAGAGCTTCGTGACAAGCAATTTATGAAAATAGTATCATTGGCACCAGAGGTGCTTTAATATGAAAACTAAGATGACAAAGCTTAAAATAAAATCAGGCGATACAGTAGTAGTTACTGCCGGGGACCACAAAGGTTCTGAAGGTAAAGTGATGAAAATATTCCTTGACAAAAACAAAGCAATCGTAGAAGGAGTAAATATGGTTTCAAAACATGAGAAGCCAAGTGCAAAAAACCCACAAGGTGGAATTGCAAAGAAAGAAGCTCCTATCCATATTTCAAACCTTTCGTTGGTTGATCCAAAATCTGGAAAAGCTACACGTGTAGGGTATAAAACCGAAGATGGTAAAAAAGTACGGTTTTCAAAACAATCGAATCAAGCAATATAGTTATGGCATATTCACCAAGACTTAAAGAAGAGTATAAAAGCAAAGTGATCAATTCACTTACTGACGAATTTGGTTACAAAAACGTCATGCAGGTACCTAAATTAGAGCGTATCGTTGTTTCCCGCGGAGTGGGTGCAGCAGTAGCTGATAAGAAACTTATTGACTATTCGGTTGATGAGTTTACAAAAATAACTGGGCAAAAAGCGATTTCAACAAACTCTAAAAAAGACGTTGCAAACTTCAAACTTCGTAAAGGCATGCCAATTGGTGTGAAAGTTACGTTGCGTGGAGAGCGTATGTATGAATTTTTGGATAGATTGGTAACTTCAGCTTTGCCAAGGGTACGTGACTTTAACGGAATTAAAGCAACCGGTTTTGACGGAAGAGGAAATTACTCTTTGGGAATTACTGAGCAAATTATCTTCCCAGAAATCGATATCGATAAAGTGAAGAAAATTGAAGGGATGAATATTACATTCATTACTTCTGCAGCTACTGATAAAGAAGCGAAATCATTACTACAAGAATTGGGATTACCCTTTAAAAAGAACTAAGAGATGGCTAAAGAATCAATGAAAGCCCGCGAGGTTAAGAGACAAAAAACGGTATTGAAGTATGCTGCCAAACGTAAAGCTTTAAAAGAAGCTGGTGATTGGGAAGGTTTACAAAAACTACCAAAAAATGCCTCACCAGTACGTTTGCACAACCGTTGCAAATTAACCGGAAGACCAAGAGGGTATATGAGAACTTTTGGAATTTCACGTGTAACTTTCCGTGAAATGGCAAATTCAGGGTTAATTCCAGGAGTGCGCAAAGCATCTTGGTAAGAACATATTTACTGTTCAAAAGAAAAAGTATAAACTGGTCGTAGGTTTGGAATAGTCCAAAAACCACTTCCGAAAATTGAAATAAATGAATACAGATCCAATTTCAGATTATCTAACACGTGTTAGAAATGCTGCGAAAGCCGGACATCGCGTAGTAGAGATTCCAGCTTCAAACCTTAAAAAGGAGATTACAAAGATCCTTTTTGATCAAGGTTACATTTTAAGCTACAAATTTGATGACGAAAGTACCCCGCAAGGGATCATCAAAATTGCGTTGAAATACGACAAGCTTACTAAAGAATCAGTGATCAAGAAAATTCAAAGAATAAGTAAACCAGGTTTACGTAAATACGCAGGTTCAACAGAACTTCCTCGTATTCTGAACGGTTTGGGTATTGCCATAGTTTCTACTTCTTCAGGAGTTATGACCGGCAAACAAGCCAAGGAACAGAATGTAGGTGGCGAAGTATTGTGTTACGTTTACTAAAAAATAGACAAAGAAATGTCAAGAATAGGTAAAAACCCGGTAGCAATCCCACAAGGAGTTACAGTTGATGTAAAAGACAATGTAATTACCGTAAAAGGAAAATTAGGCGAGTTAACACAGCAATATGCTGATGTAACGGTGAAAGTTGAAGACGGACAAGTATTGGTTGAACGCCCTTCAGATTCGAAAGATCATACCGCTAAGCACGGTCTTTATAGATCTTTAATCAATAATATGATTGAAGGTGTAAGCAACGGATGGACCAAGCAATTGGAATTGGTAGGTGTGGGTTACCGCGCTAGCAACCAAGGACAAAAATTGGATTTGGCTTTAGGATATTCTCACAACATTGTTTTGGAAATTGCTCCAGAAGTAAAAGTTGAAACGGTATCTGATAAAGGTAAAAATCCAATCGTAAAATTAACTTCACACGATAAGCAATTGGTAGGACAAGTAGCGGCAAAAATCCGTGGCTTCCGTAGACCAGAACCTTACAAAGGAAAAGGTATTAAATTTGTAGGTGAACAATTAAGAAGAAAAGCAGGTAAATCTGCATAACAAATAGAGTTATGGCATTATCAAAGTACGAAAGAAGAGAGCGCTTGCGCATGAGGATCAGAAAAACGGTAGAGGGGACCGAAAGTCGCCCACGTTTAGCTGTTTTCCGCAGCAACAAAGAAATATACGCTCAAATTATTGACGATGTAAATGGAAAGACCATTACCGCTGCATCTTCAAGAGATAAAGACATTGACGCTTCAAAAGTAAACAAAGTTGAAGCGGCAAAATTGGTAGGAAAAGCAATCGCAGAAAAAGCTGTTAAAGCAGGTGTTGAAGCCATTGCTTTTGATAGAGGCGGTTACTTATACCACGGAAGAGTAAAATCATTAGCTGAAGGTGCACGAGAAGGTGGCCTTAAATTCTAAGTCATATTATGTATCAAGATTATAAAAACGTAGAATTAGTAAAACCAGGAGGACTTGAATTGAAAGACCGCTTGGTAGGTGTACAACGTGTAACCAAGGTGACCAAAGGTGGTCGTGCCTTCGGATTTTCAGCTATTGTAGTTGTTGGAGACGAAAAAGGAGTGGTAGGCCACGGACTTGGTAAATCCAAGGATGTTGCAAGCGCAATAGCAAAAGCTATTGAAGATGCTAAGAAAAACTTAGTTCGCATTCCACTTAACAAAGTAACTCTTCCACACGAACAAAAAGGAAAATACGGCGGAGCCCGAGTTAATCTTCTTCCAGCTGCGCCTGGTACAGGAGTTATTGCTGGTGGTGCTGTTCGTGCCGTATTGGAGGCAGTAGGAGTTCACGATGTATTGTCAAAATCACAAGGATCTTCCAACCCACACAACGTGGTAAAAGCTACTTTTGATGCTCTTTTGCAAATGCGAAGTGCACAAACTGTAGCCAACCAACGTGGAATTTCACTTGAAAAAGTATTCAAAGGATAAAATATCAGAGCGATGGCAAAAATTAAAGTAACAAAGGTAAGAAGCGTTATAAAGCGCCCAAAAAACCAAAAAAGAATCATGGAATCTTTGGGTCTTCACAAGATGAACCAAACTGTTGAACATGAAGATACGCCAAACATTCTTGGTATGATCAATAAAGTTAATCACTTGGTTTCTGTTGAAACCAAATAAGGACACATTAAAAATGGATTTAAGTAACTTACAACCCGCCGCAGGATCGGCGAAAAACAAAGGCAAGCGAGTAGGTCGCGGACAAGGTTCCGGTAAAGGTGGTACTGCCACCCGCGGACATAAAGGTGCAAAATCACGTTCAGGTTATTCCAAGAAAATTGGATTTGAAGGTGGACAAATGCCAATACAACGTCGTGTTCCTAAGTTTGGATTTACAAACATCAACCGTAAAGAATACAAAGGTATCAACATTGATACTTTGCAACAATTGGTTGATGACAAAAAAATAAATGATACTGTTGACTTCGAAGCTCTAGTAGGTTTGGGTCTTGCTGGAAAAAGCGAAATGGTGAAGATTTTAGGAAGAGGCGAAATAAAAGCAAAATTAAAGGTATCTGCTCACAAGTTCACTGCCTCGGCAAAAGAAGCTATTGAAGCTGCCGGTGGCGAAGTAGTAACATTGTAACAAAAGCTAAGGATGAAATTTATCGATACCTTAAAAAATGTTTGGAAAATAGAGGAACTGCGTAATCGCATTCTGCTTACTCTTGGAATGCTATTGGTTTACCGTTTTGGTGCGCAAGTAGTGCTTCCCGGAATTGATGCAGATATGTTGGCACAGTTCGCAGGTAAATTCAATGCCGGTGGTATTGGTGGATTACTAAACGCATTTACAGGAGGAGCTTTTGCTAACGCTTCTGTTTTTGCATTAGGTATTATGCCATATATTTCTGCTTCCATTGTTGTACAGTTGATGCAGATTGCTGTTCCTTACCTTCAGAAATTACAGAAAGAAGGCGAGAGTGGCCGTAAGAAAATCAATCAAATTACACGTTGGTTAACGATAGGAATTTGTTTGGTGCAAGCCCCAAGTTATCTTGCAGGCCTTCCAGCAATGGGTGTTCCAGCAGAAGCTTTTATAATGGGCCAAAGCTTAATGTTCTATGTTTCTTCAGTAATTATATTGGTAACAGGAACAATATTTGCAATGTGGCTGGGTGAAAAAATCACCGACAAAGGAATTGGTAACGGTATTTCCATACTTATTATGGTAGGTATCATTGCACGTTTGCCACAATCATTTGCTCAGGAATTTGTTTCAAGAGTTATTGAATCAAACGGTGGTTTGATTATGATACTTATTGAATTGGTTATCTGGTTTATAATTATTCTATTATCAATTATGTTGGTAATGGCAGTTCGAAAGATACCTGTACAATATGCAAGAAGAACAGCAAGTGGTGGTTACGAAAAGAATATTTTCGGAGCACGACAATTTATTCCATTAAAATTGAACGCTTCTGGGGTAATGCCAATTATATTTGCGCAAGCAATTATGTTTGTACCATCTGCAGTTGCTAGTCTTTCCGAAAGTGATTTTGCTCAGGGAATTCAAGCTACATTCAGTGATATATTTGGATTATGGTACAACTTGGTTTTCGCAATATTGATTATCATATTCACCTATTTCTATACAGCTATCACTGTTCCGACAAACAAGATGGCTGACGATTTGAAGCGAAGCGGTGGTTTCATTCCAGGTATTAAGCCAGGATCACAAACGGCTGAATATTTAGACCGAATAATGTCACAAATTACCCTTCCGGGATCTGTGTTTTTAGCATTAATCGCTATTGCACCAGCATTTGCGGTTAAGTTATTAGGCATTCAGCAAGGTTGGGCACTATTTTACGGTGGTACATCACTATTGATTATGGTTGGTGTGGCTATTGATACAATGCAACAAGTAAACTCGTATTTGTTGAACCGTCATTACGATGGTTTGATGAAAAGCGGCAAAAATAGAAAGGCAGTAGCATAATTATGGCAAAACAAAGCGCAATAGAACAAGATGGAAGTATAGTGGAAGCACTATCAAACGCGATGTTCCGTGTAGAATTGGAAAATGGTCATATTGTAACAGCACACATTTCAGGCAAGATGCGTATGCACTACATTAAATTGTTGCCCGGAGATAAAGTGAAATTAGAAATGAGCCCTTATGATTTAAGTAAGGCAAGAATAACATACAGATACTAATACAACGGACCTCACGGTTCATTGAAATATAAAAACAGAAACAGATGAAAGTAAGAGCATCCGTAAAGAAAAGAAGTGCCGACTGCAAGATTGTTCGCAGAAAAGGCAGATTATATGTAATTAACAAAAAGAACCCAAAGTTCAAACAAAGACAAGGATAAGTTATGGCAAGAATCGCAGGTGTAGATATCCCGAAGCACAAAAGGGGTGTAATCGCGTTAACGTATATCTTCGGAATCGGTAAAAGCCGTGCCCAAGATATTCTGAAAAAAGCCGAGGTTAACGAAGACAAAAAAGTAAGTGAATGGAACGATGATGAAATCGGTGCTATTCGTGACGCTGTATCGTCTTTCAAAATCGAAGGTGAATTACGTAGTGAAGTTCAATTGAGCATTAAACGCTTAATGGACATTGGTTGTTACAGAGGTATTCGTCACAGATCGGGTCTTCCGTTAAGAGGACAACGTACTAAGAATAACTCTCGTACAAGAAAAGGAAAACGTAAAACTGTTGCTAACAAGAAAAAAGCAACTAAATAAAACCTAGAGTTATGGCAAAGACAACGTCTAAGACTACAAAAACAGTTAAAAAACGCAAGGTTAATGTTGAATCAGTTGGTGAAGCACACATTACAGCTTCCTTCAACAACATTATCGTTTCGTTAACTAATAAAAACGGAGATGTTATATCTTGGTCCTCAGCCGGTAAAATGGGCTTTCGTGGATCTAAGAAAAACACTCCTTATGCAGCTCAATTGGCATCAGAAGATTGCGCAAAAGTTGCTCACGATGCCGGATTGCGTAAAGTAAAAGTTTATGTAAAAGGGCCAGGAAACGGTAGAGAATCTGCAATACGATCCATCCACAACGCAGGAATTGAAGTTACAGAGATTATCGATGTTACGCCAATGCCGCACAACGGATGCCGTCCTCCAAAAAGAAGAAGAGTTTAATTAATTATAAATATCAATCTGAAGGGTAAAAAACTAAAGGATTAACGTAAGACCTTAATTTAGTTTTCCTTCATAACCTTAAATTAGAAATGGCAAGATATACTGGTCCAAAAACTAAAATCGCCCGTAAGTTCGGGGAAGCAATCTTCGGAGACGATAAATCTTTCGAAAAGAGAAATTACCCTCCAGGGCAACACGGTAACACACGTCGTCGTGGAAAAAAATCTGAATATGCAATCCAATTGATGGAGAAGCAAAAAGCAAAATATACCTATGGTATTTTGGAGCGTCAATTCAGAAACATGTTCAAAAAAGCAACTGCTGCACCTGGTATTACAGGTCAAGTATTGCTTCAATTGGCGGAGTCTCGTCTAGATAACGTAGTGTATCGTATGGGGATTTCTCCAAGTCGCTCTGGTGCTAGACAATTAGTTTCTCACCGTCATATCACCGTTAATGGTGAAAAAGTAAACATTCCATCTTACCAGTTGAAAGCTGGAGATGTAGTGGCCGTTAGAGAGAAATCAAAATCTCTTAGCGCAATCAACGATTCGTTGGCAAATGCAAGTCATGTGTATGAGTGGATCACTTGGAATAGCGAAACCAAACAAGGAACATTTGTTTCTGTCCCTGAGCGAATCCAGATTCCAGAAAACATTAACGAGCAGTTTATCGTCGAATTATATTCTAAATAATAAAAACACAGAAAGTCAATTATGGCAGTATTTAGTTTTCAGAAGCCTGATAAAGTTATAATGGTAAATTCTACCGATTTCGAAGGGAAATTTGAATTTCGTCCTTTGGAACCAGGTTACGGACTTACCATTGGTAACGCATTAAGACGTGTACTACTTTCCTCTTTGGAAGGATTCGCCATCACTTCGGTTCGCATCGAAGGTGTGGATCACGAATTTTCTACCATCGCTGGTGTAGTGGAAGATGTTACCGAAATTATTTTGAACCTGAAACAAGTTCGTTTCAAAAGACAGATTGACGAGATAGACAACGAAACCGTTACTATTTCCGTTTCTGGAAACGAGCAGTTAAAGGCTGGTGATTTCCAAAAATTCATTTCAGGATTCCAAGTATTGAACCCAGAATTGGTTCTTTGCAATATGGATCCAAAAGTGAATCTTAATTTCGAAATCACTATCGAAAAAGGTCGTGGCTATGTTCCCGCTGAAGAGAACAAAAAAGCGAACGCTCCTTTAGGAACCATCTTTACAGATTCTATCTACACTCCAATAAAAAATGTGAAGTACAGCATTGAAAACTTCCGTGTAGAGCAAAAAACAGATTACGAAAAATTAGTTTTTGAAATCGTTACAGACGGATCTATTCACCCAAAAGATGCTTTGACCGAAGCTGCAAAAACATTGATTCACCACTTTATGTTGTTCAGCGATGAGCGTATTACTTTAGAGGCTGATGAGATTGCACAAACTGAAACTTATGATGAAGAATCCCTTCATATGCGTCAGTTGCTTAAAACAAAATTAGTAGATATGGACCTTTCTGTTCGTGCGCTAAACTGTTTGAAAGCTGCAGAGGTTGATACCTTGGGAGATCTTGTTTCTTTCAACAAAAATGACTTGATGAAGTTCCGCAACTTCGGTAAAAAATCGCTTACAGAGCTTGAAGAGCTTGTAAATGTAAAAGGCCTAAACTTCGGAATGGATCTTGCAAAATATAAATTAGATAAAGATTAGTTAATACGTCATATTTTGCTCCCCAAAATGGGTCGTAGCAAGATGATGATTAAAACAAAAATGTCATGAGACACGGAAAAAAAATAAATCACTTAGGAAGAAAAACCGCCCACAGACATTCAATGTTGGCAAACATGGCTTGTTCACTTGTTGAACACAAACGTATCAACACTACAGTAGCGAAAGCGAAAGCGTTGAAAAAATTTGTTGAGCCATTGGTAACAAAATCTAAGGAAGACACTACCCATAACCGTCGTTTGGTTTTTGCAAAAATGCGTCAAAAAGAAGCAGTTGCAGAACTTTTTAGAACTGTTGCACCAAAAGTTGGTGATCGTCCAGGAGGTTACACCCGAATCATTAAATTGGGTAACCGTCTAGGTGATAACGCTGATATGGCAATGATAGAGCTTGTAGATTTCAACGAAATTTATAATGTAGGCAAAGCTACCAAGAAGAAAACTACGCGTAGAAGTCGTCGTGGAAGCGGAACTCCTACTGAAGCTGATGCTGCTGCACCAGCTGCAAAAGCCGCTCCAGCAAAAGCTGAAAGTAAAGCTAAGAAAGAAGAAGAATAGATGAATTTAAATTCATTAAATAACAAAGGGATAAGCGTTTTCGTTTATCCCTTTTTTTTATACTATTTTTGCAAAGATTTTTGAGAAACCTAAAATTGTCACCCTGAGCTTGTCAAAGGGTTGAAACTTGAAACCTTCTATAAATGAAATATCAAACACGAAAAAAAGCACTTATTTTACTCGCAGATGGAACCATTTTCTTCGGAAAAGCGGTTGGAAACAAAGAAGGCTCAGCCTTTGGAGAAGTTTGTTTCAATACAGGTATGACGGGCTATCAGGAAATTTTTACTGACCCATCCTACTTTGGACAAATTATGGTTGCCACTAACGCCCATATTGGGAATTATGGTGTTAATAAAGATGAAGTGGAATCTGATGGAATCAAAATTGCAGGTTTGGTTGTCCGTAATTTCAGCTACCATTATTCACGAGCTGCTGCAGATGACTCTTTGGAAGAATTTCTAAACAAAAACAATTTGCTAGCCATCAGCGATGTTGATACACGAGCCTTGGTAAGCTACATTCGCGACAATGGCGCAATGAATGCGGTAATTTCTACCGAAGTTGATAACATTGAAGGGCTTAAAAAGCAATTGGCTGAAGTGCCTGAAATGAACGGTTTGGAGCTTGCTTCAAAAGTTTCTACTACAGCCCCTTATTTCTTTGGAAACGAAAATGCCAAATTTAAAATTTCAGCATTGGATTTGGGAATAAAGAAAAACATCCTCCGAAATCTTGATAAAAGAGATTGCTACATAAAAGTTTTTCCATACAACGCCACTTTTTCAGATATGCAAGAATTTAATCCAGATGGCTATTTTATTTCAAACGGTCCTGGCGATCCGGAACCACTTCATGATGCAATAGAAGTTGTAAAAACAATTTTGGATAAAGAATTGCCAATGTTTGGCATTTGTTTAGGACATCAAGTTTTAGCTTTAGCAAACGGTATTTCAACCTATAAAATGCATAACGGCCACCGAGGCATAAACCATCCCGTTATGAATCTGTTAAGCGGTAAAGGTGAAATCACTTCACAGAACCACGGTTTCGCAATAAATAGAGAAGAAGCGGAAGCCAATCCAAATATTGAAATAACCCACGAGCATCTAAACGATCACACCGCAGCTGGAATACGACTGAAAAATAAACCTGCCTTTTCGGTTCAGTATCATCCCGAAGCAAGTCCGGGACCGCACGATGCTTCGTATCTTTTTGATCAATTTATCGAGAGTATTGAAAACCATAAGTTGCAAACTGCATAAAATATTAGACCTGACAGGTTTCCAAAACTGGTCAGGTTTTTTAATATTACACAATAAGATAAGTAATAACTATATATAATAAACTAATGAGTATCATCATCGACATCAAAGCCAGACAAATTTTCGATTCCCGTGGAAATCCTACAGTAGAAGTTGACGTAATTACCGAACACGGTTTCATGGGTCGCGCAGCAGTTCCTTCTGGCGCATCAACCGGAGAGCACGAAGCAGTTGAACTTCGCGACGGCGGAAAAGCATATATGGGCAAAGGTGTTTCAAAAGCTGTTGAAAACGTAAATGGCAAAATTGCAGGCACACTTCTGGGAGTTTCGGTTTTTGAACAAGAACTTATCGATAAAATAATGATTGATTTGGATGGGACAAAAAACAAATCTAAGCTTGGAGCCAATGCTATTTTGGGAGTTTCCCTGGCTTGTGCAAAAGCTGCAGCCAATGAGTTGGGGATGCCTTTGTATCGTTACATAGGTGGCGTGAGCGCCAAAACGCTTCCTGTGCCAATGATGAACATTATCAATGGCGGTTCGCACAGTGATGCTCCCATCGCGTTTCAGGAATTTATGGTGATGCCTATAAAAGCTAAAAGCTTTACCCATGCTATGCAAATGGGTTCAGAAATTTTTCACAATCTTAAAAAAGTATTGCATGACCGTGGCTTGAGTACAGCTGTGGGTGACGAAGGTGGTTTTGCTCCAACTTTAGATGGAACCGAAGACGCCTTGGATACTATTGCAAAAGCAACTAAGAAAGCAGGTTACAAATTGGGCGACGATGTAATGATTGCTTTAGATTGTGCTGCGGCGGAATTTTATGTGAAGAATAAATACGATTACAGCAAATTTGAAGGCGAAAATGGGAAAGTGAGAAGTTCAAAAGAACAAGCAGATTATTTGGCTGAGTTATGTGAAAAATATCCAATCATTTCAATTGAAGACGGAATGGACGAAAACGATTGGGAGGGTTGGAAATATTTAACCGAAAAGATAGGTAATAAAGTACAGTTGGTCGGTGACGATTTGTTTGTTACAAACGTAGAAAGACTTTCAAGAGGAATTTCGGAAAAAATAGCCAATTCAATTTTGATAAAAGTGAATCAAATTGGTACTTTAACAGAAACAATTGCAGCGGTGAATATGGCTCACAATGCAGGTTATACCTCAGTAATGAGCCACCGAAGCGGTGAAACAGAAGATAATACAATTGCAGATCTTGCAGTAGCGCTCAATTGTGGCCAAATAAAAACCGGTTCTGCTTCTCGAAGTGATAGAATGGCTAAGTATAATCAATTGCTTAGAATAGAGGAACAATTGGGCGAAGTTGCCTATTTTCCGCAGCGAAACGCTTTTAAAATATAATTTTAAATCACTAATTTAAAAACCCTGCAAGCTGCGGGGTTTTTTTATATTCCGAAATTCGTTCAATAACCTATGATTTAAGGATTTTTTAACCTAAGATAACGCAGTAATGCTAAAAAAATTGCTTGAGATTTCGTAAATTAGCATTTCTGAATAAATTAAAACACACAATATTTTATGGCAAAGATGGCAACCCTCGAGATAGATGGTAAAAAATACGAGTTTCCCATTGTGGAAGGAACTGAAAATGAATTAGGAATAGATATTAAAAGTCTTCGTACCGATACTAATGGTGTTGTTACACTAGATCCAGGTTATAAAAATACGGGCGCTTGCGAAAGTGCAATTACCTTTTTAGATGGCGAAAAAGGAATTCTGAGATACCGCGGATATGCTATTGAAGAACTTGCCGAAAAAGCACACTTCTTAGAGGTTTGTTACCTGCTTATTTTTGGTGAATTACCTACTGAAACACAACTCAATAAATTTCACACAGATATAAAAGCACAATCCCATGTCGATGAGGATGTGAAACGTATTTTGGACGGTTTTCCAAAAGCTGCACATCCAATGGGAGTTTTATCTTCTTTAACGTCTGCATTGGTGGCTTTTAACCCTTCTTCAGTGAATGTTGATAGTGAGGAAGATATGTACAAGGCAATTGTAAAAATTCTTGGAAAATTCCCTGTTTTAACTGCTTGGACATACAGAAAACGTATGGGGCTTCCGTTAGATTACGGCGGAGATTCCTTAGGTTATGTGGATAATTTTTTGAAAATGATGTTCAAAAAACCAAGTGGGGAATACTCAACCAATGAAACTGTTTTGGAAGCTTTAGATAAATTATTAATTCTTCATGCGGATCATGAACAGAACTGTTCTACATCAACCGTAAGAATCGTTGGTTCTTCACACGCCGGTTTGTTTGTTTCAATTTCTGCGGGAATTGCAGCTCTTTGGGGTCCACTTCACGGAGGTGCCAATCAAGCTGTTATAGAAATGCTTGAAGCAATTAAAGAAGATGGCGGAGACACTAAGAAATTTATGGCGAAAGCAAAAGATAAAGATGATCCGTTCCGTTTGATGGGATTTGGACATAGGGTTTATAAAAACTTTGATCCACGTGCAAAAATCATTAAAAAAGCAGCCGATGACGTTTTAGAAAATTTAGGAATTGAAGATGAAATTCTAGATATTGCTAAAGCTTTAGAAAAAGAAGCATTGGAAGATCCATACTTTGTAGAAAGAAAATTATATCCAAATGTAGATTTCTATTCGGGAATAATTTATAGAGCACTTGGTATTCCAGTTGAAATGTTTACCCCGATGTTCGCTTTAGGGCGTTTACCAGGCTGGATTGCACAATGGAGAGAAATGCGTTTAAACAAAGAACCAATAGGGCGTCCTCGTCAAATCTATGTTGGCGAAACGCATAGAGAATTCTTGCCTGTTGAAAAGAGATAAATCCTATTTTTTAATATATTTGAAAGCACTTCGGTATCGAAGTGCTTTTTTTATATTTGCCTTATGATTAAATTAAACATCAACGACGAAATTTCAAGATTGCGAGCTGTAATACTGGGCCGCGCAGATAGTAATGGTCCTATTCCCAAACTGGAAAACGCCTACGACCCTAAATCTGCTGAGCACATTAAAGGAGGCACGTATCCCAAAGATGAAGATATGGTTGATGAAATGGAAGCCGTTGCGGCTGTGTTCAAAAAATATGATGTTAAGGTCTATAGACCCCATTCCATAAAGGATTATAATCAAATATTTTCGCGTGATATCGCTTTTGTTATTGAAGATAAATTTATAATTGCAAATATCCTTGAAGACCGTTCTATGGAAATTGAGGCCATTGAACATGTAATCAACCATATTGATTCTTCAAAAATTATTAAATTTCCTGAAAATGCCCATATAGAGGGCGGCGACGTAATGCCTTGGGGAGATTATATTTTTGTGGGTGCCTATTATGGCGAAGATTATCCAAGTTTTATTACGGCCCGAACCAATATGAATGCCGTTAAACATCTTCAGAAATTGTTTCCTCATAAAAAAGTTAAATCTTTCAATCTTAAAAAAAGCAATACTGTTGCTGATGAAAACGCACTGCATCTGGATTGTTGCTTTCAGCCCTTGGGAAGAGGAAAGGCAATAATACACAAAGAAGGATTTTTAATTGAAGAAGAATACGAATGGCTTATTAATTTCTTCGGAAAAGAAAATTGTTTTCATATTAACAAGCAGGAAATGTATAATATGAACAGCAATATTTTCTCCATTTCTCCAAATGTTGTGATTTCAGAAAAAAACTTTACAAGATTAAATACTTGGCTTCGCGAACAGGGTTTTACTGTAGAAGAAGTTCCCTACGCCGAAATTTCAAAGCAGGAAGGCTTGCTTCGTTGTACTACAATGCCTCTTATTCGGGATTAACGTAATTTCTTTTCTTTCAACCAAAAGCCCATTATTTACGTATATATGTAAATAATCCTTTTTATAGAAAAGTTCCATGAAGATTTTGGTTTCCCTTACTTTTTCCTTGTTTATTTTTTCAAACAGTTTCTCGCAGGGAAAAATTGACGGATTTTATAAAGGGAGAGGTAAAGGTTCCGTGGTTCTTGGAGTTGGCTTTGAAGATCCCAAAAGTTACTTTGTGGGTACCGAAAGAATAGATTTAGGCCGAAATCTTTACTACATAAATCTATATGCCACATACGGGATAACTGACAATCTTGATATAAATACCTCTCTTCCCTACTTGAGGAGCGACAATGAAAGTGATTTTCAGGATATTTCAGTTATGTTGAAATATCGTTTTTTTCAATCTGCTTCTGAAAACGGAAATCTTGAATTTAGTTTAGGCACAGGTTTATCAACGCCAATTTCAAATTATAATATTGGCGGACTCAATGATATTGGTCAACAAGCTACAATTATAGAAACCCGCGCAGTGGCACATTACAAATGGAATTCTGGTTGGTTTGCCACATTGCAAAGTGGTTTTTCCTTTAAATTTGAAGAAACCCCAAACAGCCTTCCCATTACCTTCAAAACGGGAAAAGCTTTGTCCGTATGGTATTACGACGTTTTTTATGATTACCAATATTCTTTTGGCGGTATCGACTATCGGGGTACACCACGTCCTCAAAATTTCAGTGCATTGGGAGTTGATTATCATAAAGTGGGAGGCACTTTGTATCGCTCTTTTTCAAAAAACTTTGGTTCTGCATTAAATCTATCTTATATTTTTGGTGGACGAAATACATTTCAAGGGTTTGCATACGGTTTATCAATAGTGTACAATTTGTAAGACATTGTAACTATTTGTTATTCGCATTAAATAACGCTTCAAAGGCTTATTTAACAAAAAAACCGCTCCCTCTTTCACAAAAAATTAGTAAACTTGGCGTATTAAAATTTTAACACTTTGAAAAAAATAATCTCCCTATCTTTTTTACTGCTGTTTATAACAGCTATCTCTACTCTTACTGCACAACAAAAGAACATAACCCTAGAAGAAATTTGGGGTGGTGCCTTTCGCACACAAGGCTTGGATGTACTCCATTCAATGAACAATGGAAAAGAATATGCCGTGCTTAATTATGATAGGCAGGATAAGGTTTCAACCGTTGATGTCTATGATTATAAAAGCGGTGAAAAGGTAAAAACGCTTCTTAATAGTAAAGATTTAAAGGGAATTGATTTCGTAATTTCTTATGAGTTCAGTAAAGATGAATCCAAAATTCTTTTTTCAACTGAACTGAAACAGATATACCGACGTTCTTCACTTGGAACTTATTATGTTTACGATTTGAAAACAAAGGATTTCAGCCTTGTATCCACTAATAAAATTCAAGAGCCAACGTTCAGCAATGATGGTAGCAAAGTGGCTTACGGTTTTGAGAACAATCTTTATGTAAAAGATTTGAATTCTGGCGAAACCAAACAAATAACCTCAGACGGAAAGAAGAACAGCATAATCAACGGCATTACAGATTGGGTATATGAGGAGGAATTTGCATTTGTTCGTGCTTTTGAATGGAGTAAAAGCGGTGATAAACTTGCCTATATAAAATTTGATGAAACGGAGGTTCCTGAATTTACTATGGACGTTTATGGTAATGATCTGTATCCTTTTGCAGACACTTTTAAATATCCAAAAGCAGGTGAGGCTAACTCAAAAGTTTCGTTGCAGTTTTATGACCTTGCTAGCGCTAAAACTACTTCTGTAGATCTTTCAAAATACAATAGTTATTACATTCCAAGATTACTTTGGACCGAAGACAATAATTTATTGAGCGTGCAGCTCGCCAATCGCCATCAAAATGTAATAGACTTGGTTTTTGTGGATGCTTCAAGCAATTCTACAAAATTAATTTTACAGGAAAAAGATGATGCATACGTAGATGTAACAGATAATCTAACTTTTTTAAATAATAATAGTTTTTTCTGGACCAGCGAAAAGGATGGTTGGAACCATATTTATCAATATGATAAAGATGGTAAGATGATGAATCAAGTAACCAAAGGTCCCTGGGAAGTAACCGCTTATTATGGTTTTGATCAAAACACCGGGCGTGTGTATTACCAAAGTACAGAAAACGGAAGTATTAACCGCGATGTGTATTCCATACTTCCTTCGGGAAAGAACAAAGCACGCTTGACGCAACAAACAGGGACTAATGATGCAGATTTCAGTGCGGATTATACTTATTTTATCAATACTTTTTCTGATGCAAAAACCCCTTTCGTCTTTACACTTAGAGAAGCAAAAACAGGAAAATTGCTTCGCGAAATAAAAGACAACAGCGATTTAAAAAATCGACTAGCTTCATATAAAATTTCCCCTAAAGAGTTTTCAACCATAAATATCAATGGCGAAGATCTGAATATGTATATGATCAAGCCATTAGATTTTGATGAAACAAAGCAGTATCCGCTATTTCTTTATCAATATTCAGGTCCCGGTTCTCAAAATGTATCCAATAGCTGGATTGGCACAAATGATTATTGGCATGAATTGCTTGCGCAGGAAGGTTATATTATAGCTTGTGTGGACGGCCGCGGAACGGGTTTTAAAGGAAGAGATTTCAAAAAAATGACCCAAAAGGAACTGGGTAAATATGAAGTTGAAGACCAAATAGCTGTCGCGAAAAAATTGAGTGAGCTGCCCTATATTGATGAATCCCGAACTGGAATTTGGGGTTGGAGTTATGGTGGTTTTATGTCTTCCAACTGTCTTTTTCAAGGTGCCGATACTTTTGAAATGGCAATTGCCGTTGCCCCAGTTACTAGCTGGAGATTTTATGACAGTATTTATACTGAAAGATATATGCAAACGCCCCAGGAAAATGCTTCAGGTTATGATGAGAACTCACCGCTTTCCCACGTAGATAAATTGAAAGGGAAATTCTTACTTGTTCACGGAAGTGCTGATGATAATGTGCACGTACAGAACAGTATGCGCCTGATAGAAGCATTAGTTCAAGCCAACAAGCAGTTTGACTGGAGAATATATCCAGATAAAAACCACGGTATTTACGGGGGCAATACCCGATTGCATTTATATACTTTAATGACCGATTTCATCAAAAAAAACTTATAAAAATCAACACTAACTAATAATCGAATTTTATGTCAGACGCACTTCAATACCAAAAGCAAAAGGAATTATTTGGCCATCCGGTAGGTCTTTATATACTATTTTTTACCGAAATGTGGGAACGCTTTTCCTATTATGGAATGCGTGCCATTTTGGTTCTTTACTTAGTTGCAGAAGCAGGTAGTGGCAACCCTGGGCTGGGGTGGACAAATGGAGATGCTCTTTCGCTTTATGGAACTTACACAATGTTAGTTTATGTGGCTTCCATTCCTGGAGGCTGGATTGCTGATAAATTTTTAGGGCAAAAACAGTCTGTATTGGTTGGTGGTATTTTACTTGTAGCTGGTCACGGAATCCTATCTATTGAGCAAATGTGGGCGTTTTATACAGGGCTTGGACTTATTATTGCCGGGGTAGGTATGTTAAAACCGAATATTTCTACCATGGTTGGGGGTCTTTATAAGACTGGCGATATTAGAAGAGATAAGGGTTTTACAATATTTTATATAGGTATTAACGTAGGTGCCTTTCTTTCAAGTTTGATAGTAGGTTACGTTGGTGAAGTTTATGGATGGCATTATGGTTTTGGACTTGCCGCAATAGGGATGCTCTTAGGGTTGATTCAATATGTAGCTGGTCAAAAACATTTGAAATATGTTGGTAACAATACCAACAATTCAATTGATCCCGAAGAACAGGCAGCAATGAAAAGACCGCTTTCAAAAATTGAAAAAGATAGAATGATTGTATTGTTCATTTCTTTCATTTTGGTAATTGTATTCTGGGGTGCTTTTGAACAAGCAGGAGGTTTGATGAATATTTATGCTTCTGAAAAAACGAATAGAATGTTAATGGGGTGGGAGGTACCAGCTTCTTGGTTCCAATCTTTAAATGCACTTTTCATTATTGTTTTAGGTACAAGTGTTGCTGCTTATTGGGCACATAGAAAATTGAAAGGAAAAATTTCAACTTCCCTTTTTAAAATGTGTCTCGGCTTAATAATAATGGGTACAGGTTTCTTTTTTATGACAGGAGCAGCAGCTCAATATAATGCCGATGGTTCATCAGCTATGTATTGGTTAGTTGCGGCATATTTATTCCACACAGTTGGAGAATTATGTTTGTCACCAGTGGCGCTTTCATATATTACAAAATTGGCTCCTCTAAAATACGCATCTCTTATGATGGGTGTGTACTTTGCAATGACCGGCTTTGGAAACAAAGTGGCGGGATTGCTTGGAGAATCTGCCTCAGATTTGGGAGAATACACCGTATTTACTGGAATTGCAATTTTTTGTGTAGTCTTTGGATTATTAGTTATGTTAATTAGAAAGAAATTGGAAAAACTGACCCACGGCGCTGAAGATAATGAGCGTGAAATTAATGACGATAATGAGCCGTATGAAATTGCGGATCCAGATTTCAATAAAGCAAATTAATTTCAGAAATATATTTAACCAAAGCATAAGCTGATGAATACCGATATAGAAAATTTATTTAAAGACAAAGTTTTAGGACATCCTGCGGGACTTTTTATACTTTTCTTTACTGAAATGTGGGAGCGTTTCTCCTTTTACGGAATGCGTATCCTTTTGGTGCTGTTTTTAACTGCACCGCTACTTAGCGATAATCCCGGATGGGACTGGCCACGGGAGCATGCATTAGCGCTTATAGGTACATATGCTTCACTGCTTTATTTAACACCCATCATTGGTGGTTGGATAGCCGACAAAATAACAGGATATAGAATGGCGGTGGTTATTGGTTGTATTATTATGACTTTGGGACATGCCTCAATGGCTATAGAAACAACAGCTTCATTTTATTTAGGTCTTACGCTTTTGGTTATTGGAACAGGTTTCTTTAAACCGAACATTACTTCCATCATTTCTGAAATGTATAAAGGCAAAGAATCCAAAAAAGATGGAGCCTATACGTTGTTTTACATGGGGGTTAATGCAGGGGCTTTTTTCGGAATGATGCTTTGTGGTTACTTAGCTGAAAATTTTGGATGGTCTTGGGGCTTTGGGCTTGCAGGTATTTTTATGTTTTTGGGTATGTTGCAATTTTTATTGGCGAATAAAATTTTCGGTGAAATTGGTGCTAAGCCTTCTAAGGTGCACGAAGTTGAAATACCTCAAGATATAAATGAGAAAAGACCCGAATTGCGCATAAATGAAGAAGATAAAGTGGCAATCAAATTGAATCCTTTCACGTTTTATGATTATATTCTTATTGTATTATCATCTGTTGGAGGCTTACTATATCTTTTTAATGATCCCTTAGAAAAAATCTACGACACCTCTTTAGTGCCATTTGAAATTGGAGGAATGAGCGGGACAAATATTGTAGTTCTAGCTGCATTGGCAATGTTCCTGATTTTATTAATCACGCGTATTGCTCGTTATCTTCCAATAGTTCGAGATAGATTGATTGCTGTTTCAATTTTTGGACTTTTTACGGTTTTCTTTTTTGCGTTTTTTGAGCAATCATTAGGTTCTATGACACTCTTTGCACAAGATTACACGAATAGAAATTTAACTGGAGATTCTGCAGTTATTTTTAAAATAATTGATGCCCTTTTAACAACGGTGCCGTTAATAATAATTACTTGGGTAATCTTTTTGCTTGTTAAAAAGACACATAATAAAATAGCATGGTCAAACGTAGCGCTATCACTTGCTTTCGTAGGGATTTGGGGATTAGTTATTTTCCGTTTAATAGATAAATTCACACAGACAGAATTAGAAGTAGATGCCACCTGGTTTGGGATCCTTAATTCATTCTTTATAATTACACTTGCTCCATTTTTTTCAAAATGGTGGGAGAGCAAATACAACCCAAGTGCTGCCATAAAATACGGAATTGGATTGGTTCTTTTGGGACTTGGATTTGCAGTGCTTTCTTATGGAGCATCAGACATTCCTCCAGGCGCCATGACGGCTTCAGTAAGTATGATTTTTCTTATTTTGGCGTATCTACTGCATACCATGGGTGAGCTTTGTCTTTCTCCCTTAGGTCTTTCTTATTTAAGTAAATTGGTGCCAGCGCGCATGATTGGTTTTATGTTTGGGGTTTGGTACCTTGCCATTGCGGTGGGGCAAAAGGCTGCCAATACGATGGGTGGAATGATTGATAAAATTTCAGCAGAATATTCACTGGGAACTTTCTTTTTGATTTTCACTTTAATTCCAATTGGAGTGGGTATTATTTCAATGTTATTAAACCCAATTCTAAAAAAATTAATGCACGGCATTCGTTAATACACAATACTTTATATCAAACAAGCGTTCCTTTTTGTGGAACGCTTTTTGTTTCATTTTTTTAGACTTTTTAAAAACTTTTCGATGAAAAATATTTTACTACTTTTTTTACTTTTAACTATTGGTACTGTTAATTCCCAAGAAATTAATTGGATGACAATGAATGAGGCTATAGCGGCGCAAAAGAAAACTCCCAAAAAGATTTTTATGGACGTTTACACTACATGGTGCGGACCCTGCAAAATGCTAGATAAAAATACCTTTAGCGACAAAGAAGTAATAGAATATGTCAATAAAAATTATTACGCTGTTAAGTTCAATGCTGAAGGAACAGAGAAGGTAGATTATCAGGATTTTGTATATACTAATCCCAATTATGATCCAGCTAGAAAAGGAAGAAACTCCCAACATTTATTTGCCCATGCCATGAAAGTAACTGCCTACCCAACTGTAGTTTTCTTTCGTGAAAATGGAGATTTAATTCAGGCAGTTCCTGGGTATAGAACGCCACCACAACTTGAAATCTTCCTAAAGATGATCTACAGTGATGATTATTTGGAAATTATTACTGCCGAAGCTTGGGAAGAGTATCAGAAAAATTTTAAACCTACATTTTAGAATAGCACTTTCGGTTTCATATTCGGGCTATTCTATTGAGAAAGCTCCTTGTTTTGCCGTATGGTAGAATGGGAGCTTTTTTAATTGGCAGCTTTTATCCCAGCGCTTTACATAGGTAAAATAGTTGCTCCCATCCGCGATTATCTGCTCAGGTTTTAAACTATCAATTAATCGGCTGAGGTTCATTTTGGGGCTATTGGTTAGCAAAATTGTATGTATTTTTTTTTGCTTTGGATAAATTCCTAAACTATCCAAAATCAAAATATTCTTTCTTTTATATTGAAATATTTGTGGAAGCCTTTCTTCCGAATAACTAGTGATATTGACAGCATCTCTGAATGATTTTAAAGGATATTTTTCAGAAATGTTATTGGTTGAATCGCTTTTGAAAACAATAAGGTTCTTCCCATTTTTATAGCCAATTAGGGTCTGTTTGCTTTTTTGAAAAATTAGTAATTGGTTTGCTGAAGTATTTAATTCATCATAAATATAAATTGCTGCTAATACCGAAATCGTAAAAAATGCAATGATCAATCTTCGATAGTTTATTCTTTTAAATAATAATCCAAGCGAGATTATTACAAGATAGGTGCCCAATACTTTTAAGCTAGAAAAGTGAATGTTTTTAAAGAGAAATTCATCTTGTACAGCGACCCAATGAATGAACCCGTTAAGCCCTTCAATCAAGAAATTATAACTTTCGGCTAACCAATCTGGCAAACAATTAAAATTCGCTAAAAGAACGATTAATATTCCGCCACACATCAAAATGGTTAAAAAGGGAAGTACCACGAGATTGGTTACCAAAAACATTCCGGGAAATTGATGAAAATAATACAAGCTTAAAGGCAGAACGCCAATCTGCGCACAAATTGTAACAGACACGATTGCCCATATTTTACGAACAATCCGATATTTAGAATAGCCTATCTTGTAGAAAAGTGGTTGTAGCCAAACAATAAAAAACACCGCTATATAGCTCAATTGAAACCCCACTTGAAAAAGCCAAAGAGGGTTGATAATCAAAAGTGCCAAAAAAGAAAGAAACAATGTATTTATAGAGTTGGTCTCCCGGTTGAAAATTTTTGCAAGTGCGAAAAAACTAAACATTGTCACCGCCCGCGTAACCGAAGGTGATAAGCCTGAGAGTGCTGCAAAACCCCAAAGCAAAATTACGACTGTAAGCGCGCGAAAATATATACCGAACTTCCAACGAGTTAAAGGGCTCAATAGAAATGCTAGTATAAAGTATAAAATACCCACGTGCAATCCAGAAACTGCCAAAATATGAATAGCGCCAGCAGCTGCATATTCATTGTACAGATTTTTGTCTATGTCTTTCTTTTCGCCTAAAACGAGAGCTTGTATAATGGCGCGTTCGTCAGTTTTCAGTTTAGTCTCTTGAAGTTTTTTTACAATACCCGAACGGAAATTCTGGGTGCTACCCAGAATAGTTTTTGAACCTGTGGCGGTTCTTAAAATCTCCTTTTCTGAAATTCGCAATTGCCCATAAACTCCAAGTGATTCCATATATGATGAATAATCAAATTGGTGTGGGTTCAGCGGTTTGGGAATTTCGGAAATTTGCGCGTAAACCAACAATATATCATCTGGGTAAAATGATTTCTTTAGAGATTCTTTGGAAACATTCAGCAATATTTTTCCTTGGGTAGCTATGCCATTAATGGCGTTTACGTTTGCAAAATATTTAAAATTATAGATATCGGGTTTTAGTGTTTGCGTTACTTTAATTTGAAGTATTTCGACAGTTTCGTTTGAGATTACATGTGAATAATGTTTGAGCTGAAACTGTGGTTGATGTAGTTGATAACTGAAATATCCAATCGCGAAAAAGCAGAGATAAGTAGTAATTCCGAAGTAAACAGTTTGGATAAGTTGCTTTCTAGCCCGAAGCCATAAAACTGCTGCGCTAAAAAGAAGCAATAAAACATAACTCAATAAAAAAGCGGAGATAGGGAAGAAGTGAGCAGCGAGAATTCCCGATACAACGAAAATAGAAAACTTTACAACTGCGAAGTTGATGAATTTCATACCCCACGACTTTAAGTTAAACTTAAAATTTACAGGGGAGAATTACCTAAAATTACTAAATGTTACTTAAACCTGCAATTAAATAACCCTTCTAACTTCAACGAAGGCTTTCTTCCAGTAATCTTCATCGAGTGATGAAATAATAACCCCAGCGTGTGTAGTGGAGTGAATAAACTTAACTTCGCCGCGCTTAGATTCCACTACCAAACCCACGTGGGTTATGGTATTTTTGCGACTCGTTTTGAAAAAGACCAAATCGCCCTCCTCAATATCTTTAAAGGAAATAAGAATTCCTTTGGTGGCCATATCCCGAGAGATACGGGGTAATGTTATATTTTCTTTTTGGAAGGCTGTATAAACTAATCCAGAACAATCCATTCCAGCATCTGTAGTGCCGCCAAACTTATAGCGCGTTCCCTGAAAGGTTTTAGCGTAATCTATAATTTCTCTCTTTATTGCCCTAGGGCTTTCTTCTTTAATAGTGGCTTCGAGATCTTTTTCAGTTTCCTGAGCCGAAATCTTATCATTTTTATGCGGGCTCAATTTTCGCACTGTTTTTGTTCTCGGTTCATTTTTGCCAATAATGGCTTCCGGAACTTTTCCCGTATTTTTAGTGCTTCCGCAGGAAATAAATAATAATGCGAAAAAGGAAAGAAGAAATAGTTTTCTCATTTATTGTAAATAGATGATTAATGCTTAAAAGTATAAAATATTATTTACTTCGCCTTTATAGCGGAATATATTAGTTTTGCGGTGTTTTCACTTGCTCCACGCCCTCCCAAGTCTTTTTCCAAATCGTAATAATCCAGAAACATAGTGGCTCTTTTGTAGGGGTCCAATATTTTGGTGAGTTCTTCCTTTAAACGTTTTGTATTAAAATCTGTTTGGATAAGTTCTGTAACCACTTCTTTATTAAGAATTAAATTCACCAAAGAAATGTAATCTAGTTTTATAACGCGTTTTGCAATTTCATAACTAATTCGGCTGCCTTTATAGCATACCACTTGTGGTACTTTAAAAAGAGCAGTTTCTAAAGTGGCAGTGCCTGAAGTAACCAATGCCGCTTTGGAAATACTCAAAAGATCATATGTTTTATTGGTCACAAAATGTACATTTTTTGTGCTGAGGAAAGATTCATAAAATGATTTTTCCTGACTTGGCGCACCGGCAATTACAAATTGATATTCCTTAAAATCCTTTGCTACGGAAATCATTATTTCCAGCATTTTCTTTATTTCCTGCTTTCGGCTTCCAGGGAGCAGAGCCACGATTGGGCGTTCGTCCAAACCGTTTTCTTGTTTGAAAGTTTCCGGATCCACCTGGGGTTTGTTGTAAATTGCATCAATCAGGGGATGTCCTACAAAATGTACTGGAAAGTTGTGTTTATCTTCGTAAAATTCCTTTTCAAAAGGGAGAATGACGTACATCTCGTCCACATCGCGTTTTATGTCTTTGATGCGACCTTCTTTCCAGGCCCAAATTTGGGGTGAAATATAATAATGGGTTTTATAGCCTTTTTTCCGCGCCCATTTCATTATTTGAAAATTGAAGCCGGGATAGTCTATAAATATAATTACATCTGGATTATAGCTTTCAATATCTTTTTTGCAGCGTTTTATATTTTTGAGAATGGTGCCAAGATTCATAACCACTTCGGCAAAACCCATAAAAGCCAATTCGCGATAGTGCTTTACCTCAGTCCCACCAACAGCCTTCATCAAATCGCCACCCCAAAAACGAAAGTCTGCTTCAGCATCTTCCTTTTTTAAGGCTTTCATTAAATTGGCTCCGTGCAAATCGCCAGAGGCTTCGCCTGCTATGAGGTAGTATTTCATTAATTGGATTTAGTTAAACCCTTTGACTGTGCTCAGGGTGACATTCTAACTTGTCTTATCTCGTTGTTCTTTTTTCGTTATTCTGTTTTTAAAACATTTTGAATCAATATATCAAAAAATTCTGTCAACGTCATTCCTGCCTCTCGAGCTTGCTTGGGAATAATACTTTCTGATGAAAGACCGGGATTGGTGTTTATTTCCAAGAAATAGGGTTTTCCGTTTTCAATTATAAATTCACTACGGGTGATACCTTTCATATTTAACAATTTGTAAATACGAATAGCTTCTTTTTTTACCATTGCTGTTTCTTCATCAGAAATTCTTGCAGGGGTTATTTCCTGTGATTTTCCAAGATACTTTGCTTCATAATCAAAGAATTCATTTTCTGAAACAATTTCTGTCACAGGCAGTGCAATTATTTCTTCGCCCTTATTATAAACGCCAACCGAAACTTCAACCCCAACTAGAGCCGTTTCAATTATTATCTCAGTGTCTTCTAAAAAAGCCTTTTCAATTGCTGGCATTATTTCACTCATATTGTTCACTTTACTAATGCCAAAACTAGAGCCGGAACGATTTGGTTTTACGAAACAAGGTAAGCCTGTTTTTAGTATAATTTCATCTACATTTATTTCAGAGCCTTCATTCACATAATATGAATTTGCTGCACGAACACCAAAATTCTTTAAAACAGAAAGACAGTCTCGTTTGTTGAAACTTAGTGCCGCCTGATAATAGTCTGTACTTGTGTGTGGAATGCCTAAGAGCTCCCAATAAGCTTGCAAATAACCATCTTCCCCCGGTGTTCCGTGGATAGTGTTAAAAACGGCATCTGGTTTGATTATTTCGGTGCCATTATCAAAACTGAAATCTGCTTTATTTACGGGATGTTTGGTGCCATTTTTTGCGACGAAGTACCAGCCTTCTTCCATAATATGGACTGGATACACTTCATATTTATTTTTATCGAGTGCATTGCAAACTATGCCACCACTGTTAAGTGAAATTTCGAACTCGCTGGAATAGCCGCCCATAGCCACGGTAATATGTTTTTTATTCATAACAAATCTTTAAAACCTGCGTTAAATATCTGGTGAAACAAAAATATCACTTATCCATAGAAAGATACTAACTTTGGGTTTTATATTTTTGTGCATTAACAAACAAACCTATGACTTTTTTCCAGTTCGTGTTTTCGAAGGCATTTTTAAAGCAATTGCTCTTGGCTATTGTTGCATTGCTTGTGTTGGCATTTTTGATTTTATGGTGGCTTCGCATAAGTACAAACCACAATGAAAAAATAGAAGTTCCAAACCTTGCCAAAATGTCTTTAGACAAAGTAGAAGAGAAATTGGATGAAATGGATCTTCGGTATGAAATTTTAGATTCTGCAAATTATAACCCAGAATTCCCAAAATATTCTGTAATAGAGCAGATTCCAAAGCCGGGCAAATATGTAAAGGAAGACCGAAAACTATATTTAACACTAAACCCTTCGGGATACCGTAAAATTGAAGTTCCTGATGTTTTGGGCCGCACACGCCGCCAAGTTGAACCAACATTATTAGCTATGGGTTTTGTGATTGGTAAAATAAGTTACCGTCCACACATTAGCGATAATGTTTTAGAACTGCGATATAAAGGTGAAAAGCTAGATCCCGGCACCCCCCTTCAAAAAACCTCGGTAATAGATTTGATTGTTGGCGACCAATCACTCAATAGAATTCAGTCTGAAGATGATCCTTCTGAAAATAATCCAGAAGCCCCAACCAATAATGAAGAAGATACCAATGGCGAATTTTAATGAAAACGAAATAGACGATACGGAAGGCAATGATGATCTTTATGAGCATTTCCGATTTAAGGCAGACAAAGGTCAGGGCGCACTAAGGGTAGATAAATACCTGATGAACCTGATTGAAAAAGCTACGCGTAATAAAATACAAAAAGCCGCTGCCGCTGGAAATATTCACGTTAACGGCGTTGCTGTAAAATCAAACTACAAAGTAAAGGGCAATGATTTGGTTACGGTGCTTTTTGAGCATCCGCCATATGAATTTCTTTTAGTGCCAGAAAATATTCCAATTAATATCGTTTACGAAGACGATGCCGTACTTGTAGTGAACAAGCAACCAGGAATGGTTGTGCATCCTGGGCATGGCAATTACAGCGGAACGCTAATAAATGCACTTACCTATCATTTTGAAAACCTTCCGAATAACAGTAGTAATCGCCCAGGTCTTGTTCATAGAATAGACAAAGACACCAGCGGATTATTGGTAGTAGCCAAAACTGAAGAAGCGATGACACACCTCGCCAAACAATTTTTTGACAAAAGTACCGAGCGCGAATATGTAGCTTTGGTTTGGGGAAATATGGAAGAAGATGAAGGAACGGTTGAAGGCAATATAGGCCGTCATCCCAAAAACCGTTTGCAAAATACCGTTTACGAAAATGACGAAGAAGAGAAAGGAAAACCTGCCGTTACGCACTATAAAGTTTTGGAACGTTTGGGCTATGTAACCTTTGTTTCTTGCCGTTTGGAAACAGGTAGGACCCACCAAATTAGGGTGCATATGAAATATATTGGCCATACGCTTTTCAACGATGAACGTTATGGAGGTGAAAAAATATTGAAGGGAACCACGTTCACTAAGTATAAACAGTTTGTAGAAAACTGCTTTAAAGTATTACCCCGCCAAGCATTGCACGCACGCACTTTAGGCTTTGTGCATCCAGTTACTGAAAAGTTTATGCGTTTTGAAAGTCCGATTCCTGAGGATATGGAAGGGTGTTTGGATAAGTGGCGGAATTACTCGAAGAATGTGGTTGAATAAAAAACTAACCGTTTCGCTATTTCCAACTTTTGGTTTAAGCTGGTATGAATTGCTAATTCAATTTTGATAATTCTTCGCCAAAAATCCTGTAACTTCTATTAAAATACAAAGTCCCTTAACCAAGAAAATTGGAAAAGGGACTTTTGTTTGCAGATATATTTTTTGTCAATCTAATTCTTCACCCACTTCGCGGTAAATTTATTCTTTCCGTCATAAATGGTTACAAAATACAAGCCGTTGTTTAAATGTTTTAAGTTGTAGCTACTTGTAGTTTCTAGATTTCCTTCTTCTGAAAATACTAGCTTTCCATCAATGCTAAAGATTTTCACTTTTGCATTTTGCATAGCTGTAGGGATTTTAAAGGATAATATTCCTTCCGAAGGATTCGGGAAGATATTTATTGAAGATGCTGAGGCATAGTCAGAAATTCCAGCCGTTGGTTCCAGTTCTACAAAACCGTCACGGGTATTATCGCCTTTGTAGCCATTTCGCTTTATGGTATCTGGATTATATGGAACATTTAGGTTGTATACACTTACAAAAGTTGAATCAACTCCTGCGCCAAAAGTTTGAGTGTAACTATTAGCTGTAAGATCTAAAAGTCCGTCATTATCCACATCGCCCAATACGGCTCCGTTTAAAAATGTAAAACCATGAGGACGTAAAGGAAAACCAGCTATTTCACCAGTACCGTCTAAGGAATAGGCATGAATAAAACCTTCACCCGCAGCATCTGTAAGAACACTTGGAAATATAATATCTAAGACGCCATCGTTATTAACATCGGCAATGGAAAGAACACCTTCGGTACCACCATATTTTTGTATTGGGAAGTCTGGTAGATCGTTACCGTCTGGATCAAGACCATATATAACGGGCAATTCTGCGCCTGGTGTTCCGCTAGTATTTCTATCTGACATAAAGATTTCGAAGGTTCCATCCTCATCAACATCCAAAACTGTTGGCGGGGAATAGGTCCAACCTCCTAGTGCTATGGGCCATCCTGCTTTGTAGGTGCCGTCGTGTTCCATAACATAAAAGCCAGGGGAGTCTCCGTGGTTGCTTCCTATAATTTCTAAGTCGTCATCTCCATCAAGGTCAGCGAGGATTGGTGATTGGTACGAATAATTTACCATTGGGTCAAATACTGGAAATCCAGAAAATACTTGGCCTTGGTTATCAAAAATATACATCCCTGCAGATGAGGCTGCTATAACCACATCTAAACTACCGTCGTGGTCCATATCCGCAATTGAAGGCGTAAAAGCTGGTGTAGCTGCTATCTCCACAGGCCAGTTGGCGTTTATGGGAGTTCCGTCCATTTTAATAGCATGAACAAAACCTTGGGCGCTTGCTACCCTTTCGCCTGTAATAATATCTAGAGTACCATCACCATCTAAATCTGCTACGGCGGGAGCATTCAGCATCCAATGATTGCTAAAATTTAATGGCCAGCCAGCAAAATCATTACCAAGATTGTCCATTAAATATACGCGGCCAGCATTCGGAACGCCTCCTGTGTTTAGTATGATTTCAAGTGTGCCATCGCCATCTAAATCTGCAACAGTTGGGGGTAGTAATATTGTGCCACTTACGGGTTTCTCCCACAGAATAGAGCCATCGCCATTTAGGGCGTATAGGGTGTTCCATATTCCGTAAAGTACTTCATCTACTCCGTCATTATTTATATCGGCCAAAGTTGTACCTCGGCTGTTTTTGAAGTTTGGGTGTGCTGGCTCACCAAAACGCCAAAGTTGATCAAAGACTTGTGTTTGTTCTGCGTTATAATAATTTTCTGGTAGCGTAATTGTTTCAACAGAAATGGTTCCGTCTTCATTTAGGGTGGCTTTTTTGCCTTGCTCTTGGGCAGTGGCAATGGGCGCTACTCCGAGGAATAGAACCGATAGGAGGGTAATTGTTTTTTTCATCAGGTTTTTTTTAATTTATATTTTTATAAATCTATTCATAATTATTGGGTTTTCAAAGAATTCAAAAATATCGATGTTATATAGATCTTCCTACTGTCTTAAAAAAAAGTTAAATTTACTTTCCTTTTGTGCTTTTTGGATGCGCTAAAGAAGAAAAAATGGGGAATCCGTTTATATTTACAGACCGATAAATATCATTGCTTTTTGGTGGTTATTTATCGTATTTGTTAATATAAAATCCCCTTACTAATGAAAAAATTAATTATTTCCTTTCTCCTCGCTGCTTTTGTATTGCCTGTTCAGGCTAACGAAGGTATGTGGTTTTTAATGCACATTGAACGGTTAAACTACCGCGATATGCAAAAAATGGGACTCCAACTTACTCCCGAAGAAATTTACAGTGTAAACCATTCTAGCCTTAAAGATGCCATCGTGCAGTTTAATCGCGGGTGTACTGCAGAAATTATATCTGATAGTGGTTTAGTGCTTACAAACCATCACTGTGGTTACAGTGCAATAGCAGAACTTTCAACTGCTGAAAATGATTATTTGACCAATGGATATTGGGCAGATAACAAAGGGGAGGAGTTGAAACCGAAAAGTTTATCGGTTCGCTTTTTTGTTAGAATGGACGATGTTTCAAAGCGTATTTTAAGCTTAGTGAACGATTCCATGACTGAAGCTGATCGCGAAGCCACAATAAATCGTGAGATTGCCAAGATTGAACAGGAAAACAATGAGGGTGGAAAATATACAGTATCAGTAAAATCTTTTTACCAAGGAAATGAGTTTTACTATTTCGTATATCAAGATTACAATGATGTACGTTTGGTGGGAGCGCCTCCAGCAAATATCGGAAAATTTGGTGGCGATACTGACAACTGGGAATGGCCACGCCACACAGGAGATTTTTCACTTTTCAGAGTGTATGCCGACCAAGACGGAAATCCTGCCGAATATTCTCCAAACAACGTACCGCTAAAGCCAAAATATCACTTAACCACTAGCCTAAAAGGTTTTGAGGAAAATGATTTCGCAATGATTATGGGCTATCCGGGCAGAACCAACCGCTGGATGCCTGCCGGGGGAATTGAACAAAATGTAGAGTATGCATATCCTGCTTGGGTAGAGGCTTCAAAAACGTCTATGGATGTTATGAAGAACTATATGGATAAAGACCAGCAGGTTAAACTTGACTATGCTTCAAGTTATGCCTCAACTGCCAATTATTGGAAAAATCGTCAAGGAATGATAGATGCGCTGAAACAACATAAAACTGCAGAGAGCAAACGCAAGGATGAAAAGGCTTTTCAGAAATGGGCATCTAAAAAAGGCAATAAAAAGTATGAAGATGTAATGTCAGTTATCAATGATTATTACAGCAAGACTAACGAAAACAGTAAACATAATAATTATTTGGGTCTGTTGTTAAGAACCCAAATGGCGACTATTCCATATCGCCTAGGGAATGATATTGACTATTATTTGCAGCAAAATGAAGCCAAACAAGAGGAATTGAAACCTAAGTTAAATGCCGAAATAGATGATTTTTATGAAGGACTTTACCTTCCTTTGGAAAAAGATGTTATGGCTGCGCAGCTAAAACTTTATTCCACGAAGGCTAAAAACATAGCGCCAATGATAGCAAAAGTAGCTGCGGAAAACAACAAGAGTGATGCAGGTTGGAAGAACTATGTGGACACTGCTTTTAACAATAGCATTTTTGAAACTAAGGAAAAGATAAAAGCATTTATGGCAAATCCTAATGCTGAAGTATTAAAGAACGATCCATTATTTCAACTTTCTACAGATCTGTTGATCCGCTATCGTTATAAATCTGAGGAAGAAAAGCAGTTGGATAATAATTTTGAACGTGCTTACAGATTAATGGTGCAGGGAATGCGTTTGCAAAACCCCGATGAAAAATATTATCCTGATGCCAACAGCACTTTACGACTTACCTATGGAAAAGTAATTTCATTGCCAGAAGATAAACGAAATGACGCAGCGAAGAATTACTATACCACTTTAAAAGGCACGGTTGCAAAGTACCAACCTGGAGATGATGAGTTCGACATGCCCAAAAAACTTATAGATCTTTATGAGAAAAAAGATTTTGGACAATATGCAGATAAAGATGGGTATTTGCCCGTAAACTTTTTGACTGATAATGATATTACTGGCGGAAACTCCGGTTCGCCCGTTTTGAATGCAAAAGGGGAGCTAATTGGTTTGGCATTTGATGGAAACATTGAAGCAATGGCAGGGGATGTTATTTTTGATGATCAACTGCAACGCACTATTAATGTTGATATTCGTTACGTACTATTTTTGATAGATAAATTTGCCGGTGCAAGTCATATTATTGATGAGCTGACTTTGGCTAAGTAATGTTATAGTTTTTTACTATACAATTTCAAAAAACCACAAATCCGACAATTTTGGATTTGTGGTTTTTTTGTAGTTTTTAGTATAGTGAAAGTCCGAGACCAAAAGTAGTTTGGTTGTGGTTATAGTCTATTAAACTTTCGCCATAGCCTGTGAAGACCTGCGCGTGAACCTTTAGGTTTTTAATAAAACGGTAGCTGTAATCCAGTCTCGCACTTCCGTGATTGTTGTCGCCGCCCCTAAGGGAATGTCGTGTTATCAGTTGAAAATCATGTCTCCCAAAGGCGTAATTAACGTCAAGTTCGGCGCGGCCCATATAGTCGTCAATGTCTGGGTTGTCATCATTTTTAGCGTTCTCTGGCAGACGTATCCAAGGTTTTAAAACAATCTGTACTTTTTCTATTTCCCAACCAAATTGAAAAATAGCACGATTCCAGCTTCGGCTCAAGGGGTTTGAGCGGCCGTTGCTTTGATGATTAAGCCCAAATCCGGAATAGACTCCTTTAAAATTTCCTATATAGTAAGGGGTGCTAAATATTAGAAAGGCTTCAGGTTGATAATTCGTTTCCCTAAATGGTCTTGAGAGCGTATTGTTATAAATCTGCCAGCGCGAACTTTGTGTATATGAACCCCAAACGTCACCACCTATCTTTTGACCAAAGATATTATGAAGGATTTTAGTTTTGAAACTTATTTGAAACGCCAGCTCAATATTGTTATAACCAATGGGCTCTTCAACAACATTGTTCTCATTAATGCTGGTGGGCTTGTCATTTACATTGGTAGTATAATTTGCAAATAAAATATACACAGGTTTATAGGGTAATATTTTGAATTCATTTTTTTGAGTTCGAGAAGTGGAATCTAACTGCCAAGTTTCTGCCAGCGTTGGGTATAGTTTTATGTCTTGTGCAAGAGAGGATAATGAGATGGATAAAAAAAATGCAAAAAATAGAAAAGTGCTGTTTTTCATTTAAACGATTTAAGAGGCAAAGATATATTAGGAATATTTAAGCTTATGTTAATGCCTATTTTTATATTTGAACAATTAACTGGACATCTTCAAAATGCGCTTTAATAAAAAGTTTACTTAATCAAGTTATATAAAATAGAATAAGATATATGGCATCAGGATTTTTTGCAATATTGGATGATATAGCAGCATTGCTGGATGATGTAGCGATGATGAGTAAAGTTGCGGCAAAAAAAACAGCCGGGATTCTCGGCGATGATTTGGCGGTAAATGCTGAAAAGGCTTCTGGATTTGCATCTTCCCGTGAAATTCCTGTATTGTGGGCCATCACCAAAGGCTCCCTTTTAAACAAATTGATTATACTGCCAATCGCTTTTTTGCTGAGTGCATTTTTACCGTGGGCAGTTACCGTTATTTTAGTGCTTGGAGGTTTGTATTTGGCCTATGAGGGTGCTGAAAAAATATATGAGTTCTTTTTTCCGCACACACATTCAAAGGAATCATTTGTAGCAGATGGGTTGACCGAAAGTGAAATACTCGCAATTGAAAAGGAACGAGTAAAGGCTGCGATTGTAACCGATTTTATTCTTTCTATTGAAATAGTGATCATAGCACTGGGCAGCGTAGTTGAGGAAACCTTGACCACCCAGATTATGGTGGTAAGTATTATCGCTATTCTTGCAACAATAGGCGTTTACGGAATAGTAGCTCTCATTGTACGTATGGATGAAGCAGGCTATAAATTAATTAAAAAGAGCAAAAAGGAAAATAGCTTTTCAAAAAAGGTAGGCACATTGTTGGTACAGGCACTTCCTAAGGTTATAAAGGCTTTGAGTGTAATTGGCACCATAGCTTTGATTCTGGTTGCTGGTGGAATATTTGTACACAATATTGATTTTCTTCATCATTTTATGCCTCAGTTACCTTCCTTTCTTTTGGAATTTATTGTGGGGCTATTGGTTGGATTTGTTTGCTTGTTAGTGGTAATGGGGTTTAAGAAAATATGGGGGAAACTAATTAAAAAACATTGAGTGTTTTTGAATTCAGGTTAATCTTACTTAAAAACAAACCTAATGTCACAATTAATAAATTCAATTTCCCGACATTTGGATCACAAATTATTTTAATTTGAAACAAAGTCTAATTGCCATATTGCTTCTCTTTATATTATTTGCCCCAGTTGCAAGTATATACGCTTTTCTGCAATTTGAAAAATCGGCAATACGTCGGGAAATAAAAGGACAGATGATTGCGGGGATGGACCACGAGGAATTGGTACTTCTGAAATTTACTAAAGACGAAACCGAAACACTACTGCGTTGGGAACATTCCAAAGAGTTTGAGTACAAAGGCCAGATGTATGATATTGTTTCATCAGAAATAAAAGGCAACTCCATTTTCTACAGATGCTGGTTAGATAATGAAGAAACTGACCTTAACAAAAAACTAAAAAAGTTGGTTGCAACCGCTTTTAACCAAGACGAGAAAAACCGGGAAACCCAAGAGAATCTTTACAGTTATTTATGGTCTTTTTTCTGCACAGCCACTTTTGATTGGCAAGCCATTCCTTCTCAAAATATCGATCTCGTTTTTCAGGATGGTATGCATTCAAATATCATTAATTCCATCCGCATTACACCACCAACACCTCCACCTAAGACAAGTTAATATTCTAATTTGACCAAAATTTATTTTGTTGTTGCTTCAAACTGGAAGTAGCATTTTTTAGAATGTTTAAACTGTAGCTCATTGAAAAAATGTCTGATCTCATTTTTCTAATATAATTAGTATAAAAGAGAATCGTGATCACATTAATAACCTATAAAGTGTAGTTCTAGACTGCGCCCAAATAGACACATAAAGCTATTTTTTAAATTTTAGTTAACTTAAAAATCATTAAATGAAAAGACTATTCATACTGTGGTTATTAATTGGTTTTGTAGGTGGTGCCTACGCCCAAAAAATAACTATTACAGAGCAACAAACCAACCAGCCTATAGAGTTGGTGACGCTTACTAGTGCAAATTCAAAACATTACGCTACAACTAATTTTAAAGGGGAAGCAGATATTTCAGCATTTAAACAATCCGAAAAGATTGAAATACGGAGTCTTGGTTATAAAACGGTTATAAAAAGCTTTTCCGAGTTGGAATTGGAAGGGTTTAAAATTTCGTTGGAAGTATCCAACTTCAGTTTAGACGAAGTAGTGATTTCAGGCTCGCGATGGAGGCAGAGCAGTGACGATGTGCCTTCAAAAATCATTTCCATTTCGGCAAAAGAAGTGGCATTACAAAATCCACAGAGTGCTGCAGACCTTTTGGGTGTTTCGGGAAAAGTGTTTATTCAGAAAAGTCAGCAGGGTGGGGGAAGTCCTATGATTCGTGGCTTTGCGACCAGCCGTTTATTGTATTCCGTGGATGGGGTGCGAATGAACACGGCAATTTTCCGTTCTGGAAATCTACAGAATGTAATTAATATAGATCCTTTCGCGGTAGAAAATACCGAAGTGCTTTTTGGTCCAGGTTCTGTAATCTACGGAAGCGACGCCATTGGAGGTGTAATGAGCTTCCAAACATTAACACCCCAGCTTTCATTTACAGATGAACCTTTGATTACTGGAAAAGCTAGTGCACGCTATTCTTCCGCTAACAATGAAAAAACCGGACATTTTGATGTAAACCTAGGTTTTAAAAAGTGGGCGTTCGTAACCAGCATTAGCTCTTGGGATTATGACAACCTTCGCCAAGGAAGCCACGGCCCAGATGATTACATAAAAGATTATTATGTGCAGCGCCAAGATAGTACAGATGTGGTGATTACTCAGGATGATAAATTGTTGCAAATTCCTTCAGCGTATTCGCAAATTAATATGATGCAGAAAATTCGGTTTCAACCTAATGAAAATTGGGACTTTCAATACGGTTTTCATTTTTCTGAGACTTCGCCCTATGGCAGATACGACAGGCACCAACGAATTCGCGATGGATTGCCTCGGTATGCCGAATGGGACTATGGCCCACAGATTTGGATGATGAACAATCTTAACATCAACTATACTTCAAATAATTCTGTTTTTGATCAAATGAGTCTGCGCTTGGCCCATCAATGGTTTGAGGAAAGTAGAATTGATAGAACATTCAATAAAACTGAGCGTAACACTCAAAACGAAGAAGTGAGTGCCTACTCTGCAAACCTAGATTTTATAAAGGCTACAGGTGAAAAAAATACTTTTTTTTACGGGCTTGAATACGTGTTGAACGATGTAAATTCTGAAGGACAATTGACTGATATTTCTACTAATATTTCTGAAGCAGGTCCTGCTCGTTACCCACAATCCAAATGGCAATCCATGGCTGTTTATGTTACCGATGAATTTAAAGTAGCCGATAATTTTACCTTAAGCGCTGGAGCACGGTACAATTATGTTTTACTGGATGCAGAGTTCGATACTACTTTTTATCCATTTCCTTTTACTGAAGCTAGTTTAAGCCATGGAGCGCTTACGGGAAGTTTGGGTGGTGTTTACCGTCCAGATGATACTTGGGTTATAAGTGCCAATTTAGGAACTGCGTTCCGTTCGCCAAATGTGGACGATCTAGGAAAAGTATTTGATTCTGAACCTGGAAGTGTTGTGGTTCCCAATCCAGACTTAAAACCTGAATACGCCTATAATGCAGATTTGGGGATTGCAAAAGTTTTTAGAGATGTTGTAAAGGTTGATGTTACCGGATATTACACACATTTGAAAGACGCGCTTGTTCGTCGTGATTTTAAATTGAATGGTCTAGATAGTATTATGTACCAAGGTGAATTGAGCCAAGTGCAGGCAATTCAAAACGCAGCTGTTGCTCACGTTTATGGTGTGCAAGTTGGCGTTGAGGTGAAACTTCCAAAAGGGTTTGGGTTTTCTACAGATGTGAATATCCAAAAAGGAGAAGAGGAACTTGATAATGGAGATACGAGTCCATCGCGCCATGCTTCTCCATTTTTCGGAGTTTCCCGTTTAAATTACAAAGTGAACAAGCTAAGTATGGAACTGAATGTTAATTACCAAGGAGAGAAGGATTTTGAAGATCTTCCCGACGAGGAAAAAGGTAAAACGGAAATCTATGCTTTAGACGAAAATGGCAATCCCTATTCGCCAGCTTGGTACACTTTTAATTTTAAAGCCTTATACAAAATGAACGATACTTTTGACGTTAGTGGGGGCATAGAGAATTTGACAGATCAGCGATACCGTCCTTATAGTTCGGGTATTTCGGGTGCGGGAAGAAATTTTATTCTTGCGTTAACGGCGCATTTTTAGTAAAGAAGTTTGAGGTTTCCATTCTTTTGAAGTAGAGATGATTACTATGATTTTTTTTAGTATATTTGATGTGAGCCACGGGCTTATTTCTCCCCAATTAATATGATAAAACCCGCACTTTATAGGGGCGGGTTTTTGAATTAATAAATTACAGGCAATTTTATCGAAATATTAATAAACAGATTTATTATTGCTTCTCGTATTTTTAGGGATTTTATTGTAATATGGTATTCCAACAAAGGAGAAAATCAGTTTTACCATTTCATTTTCCTTACAGAATAAAATAATTTCTTTGTTGTTTTCCCTTGCATTTTCCGAAGCGATATAAAGCATATATGCTCCAGCAGCATCTATTTTCTCTAATGGATCCAAATCTACAATTAATGAAGGTGTTCGGTCCAATGCAGATTCAATGCGAAACTGGACTTCAGATAAGTTCCCACTGTATAATCTCCCCTCTAATTTTAAAAAACGGTTGGTTAAAAAACTATGTAATGGCATGCCGTAGTGATTAAAAATTAATATCACATAGGTTTGGTGTAGGAATTTAAGGGCAAAATTGATTTAGGGAAAGAAAAAAAATATTGAATGTGAATGTACAAAATGTAATTAAAAAAATATTCGTTTTCGCTGTGCGAAGATTACTACCAAATAAAGAAAATTTGATGTTTATACCTTCAAATTTATTCAAAACAACTTATGTTCAAATTGATACACAATCCACAAGTTTTTAATAGTTTTGCAGCCTTAAAAAATTGATATGATTTCAATAGATAATTTAGCGGTTGAATTTAGTGGCGATACCCTTTTTAGTGACGTTTCATTTGTGGTAAATGAAAACGACAAAATTGCCCTAATGGGGAAAAACGGCGCGGGTAAAAGTACGATGATGAAGATAATAGCCGGTGTTCAAAAACCCACACGCGGAAATGTGCGTGCACCAAAAGATGCGGTTATTGCTTATTTGCCACAGCATTTACTTACTAATGATAATTGTACTGTATTTGAAGAAGCTTCGAAAGCTTTTAAGCAAATTTTTGAAATGCGGGACGATATGGACCGTTTAAATAAAGAACTGGAAACCCGTACCGATTATGAAAGTGATGCGTATATGAACATCATTACAAAAGTGGCAGAGCTCGGCGAAAAGTATTATGCGCTCGAAGAAATAAACTACGAAGCCGAAGTAGAAAAAGCCTTACGTGGTCTTGGTTTTAAAAGAAGCGACCTTCATCGTCAAACGAGTGAGTTCAGTGGTGGATGGCGGATGCGGGTTGAACTTGCAAAATTGCTACTTCAAAAACCAGATTTAATTCTGCTAGATGAGCCTACTAATCACGTTGATATTGAATCGTTAATTTGGCTTGAAGATTTCTTGCTTAACAAAGCAAAAGCGGTAATAGTTATTTCGCACGACAGAAAGTTTATCGATAATATCACAAACAGAACCATTGAAGTTACAATGGGACGGATTTACGATTATAAGGCAAACTACAGCCACTACCTGCAATTGCGTGCCGATAGAAGATCACATCAAATAAAAGCTTACGAAGAGCAACAAAAATTTATTGCAGAGACCCAACAGTTTATAGATCGATTTAAAGGTACTTACTCCAAAACCAATCAAGTAAACTCTCGCGAAAAGATGCTAGAAAAGTTGCAGATAATTGAAATTGATGAAATTGATACTTCAGCTTTGGCACTTCGTTTTCCGCCTGCACAGCGCAGTGGTGATTATCCAGTTGTTGCGGAGGGGCTCACGAAGAAGTACGGCGATTTGGTAGTATTTAAAGATGCCAATATGAGTATTTCTCGCGGTGAAAAAGTGAGTTTTGTAGGAAGAAATGGCGAAGGAAAATCCACAATGATCAAAGCCATAATGGGCGAAATTGATTTTGACGGAAACTGTGCTTTGGGCCATAACGCCAAAGTGGGCTACTTTGCCCAAAACCAAGCCGCTCTTTTAGACAAGGAACTCACGGTTTTCCAAACGGTGGATGAGGTTGCAAAAGGAGATATACGCACGCAAATAAAAAACATACTTGGTCGTTTTATGTTTAGTGGTGATGATATTGATAAAAAGGTGGCATTGCTTTCTGGAGGTGAAAAAACGCGTTTGGCAATGGTAAAACTATTGTTGGAGCCCGTAAATGTTTTGATTCTCGATGAGCCTACAAACCATTTAGATTTAAAGTCGAAAGATGTGCTTAAAGAGGCATTGCTACAATTTGATGGCACGCTGATTTTGGTTTCCCACGACCGCGATTTCCTGCAGGGTCTTTCCGAAAAAGTCTTCGAATTTAAAGACAAACGTGTGATTGAACATTTTGAAAGTATAGACGATTTCCTTCAACGAAATAGAATTGAGAATTTGAAGGATATTGATTTGAAGGTTTAGAATTTTCATTGTAAACGAAAATACAGGATATTTTATATATTGCCAGAAATTAATTCATTCATATGAAAACCAAATTATTATTTTTTCTCATTCTAATTTCTTTCAAAACTATTGCTCAAATAAATTTTGATTCACATTTAATAACTATACAAAATGATGGATTGGATGGACTGGGTGATATAGCAGCTGGCGATATAGATGGTGATGGGGATATTGACATAATTTCAACTTCTGAACAGGATAAGAATATTTCTTGGTACAAAAACTTGGATGGTAATGGAACCTTTGCCAGACCAATAGTTATTGAAAATAATTTATTTTCGGCCTTTAATATATATTTAATAGATATTGATGGTGACTTAGATCTTGATATTCTGGTTAGTTCAGAGAGATATGATGAAGATAAAATATTTTGGTATGAGAACACCGATGGTAGTGGAAATTTTGGAGTTAAGCAATTAATTTATACCAACGTGTTTGATGGAGGTAGAATTTTTATAAATCATGCAGACGTGGATGGCGATGGGGATATCGACATATTATGTGCCACCTATGGTACCAATCAGTCCTTATGGTTGGAAAATAATAGTGGAGTATTTGTAGAACATATAATTGAATCTTATTCTTTTATACCCAGTTTTATTTCGGCTGAAAATATTAATGGAGATAATAAGCTAGATCTCGAGGTATTGATGGGCTTGGCACATTTGGCAATCCCATTCTTATATCAGATATTGTAGATGACATTTACGAATATTATTTTAAGGATATTGACAATGATGGCGATAATGACGTAGTAACGCTATATCAAAACAGAACCGCATGGTTTGAAAATCTAGACGGCTTGGGAACATTCGGTACTCGGCAAATAATTCAGTCCGATTTCGGTTTACAATCCATTGCTGCAATTGATGTAGATATTGATGGTGATTGGGATATCGTAACGGCAGATGCCTCCAGTGATATGCTAATTTTAAATAAAAATCTTGATGGCTTAGGCGATTTTGGTCCAGAAATTATCATTGATCCCCTATATGATATTCCTATTAGGATAATATCTGCAGACATAAATGGAGATGGATATGTAGACGTAATTTCCAATTCTGCCATTGATCAAAGTGTAGATTGGTATGAAAATTTAGAAGGTTCAGGAAATTTTGGAAGACGAAAAACGATTGCGGGCCTTACGAGTGGCCCATGGATTACCGACACTGGTGATCTTGACGGAGATGGTTTAAAAGATATTGTATGTGCGGCGCATTCAGGTGATAAAATTGTATGGTTCAAAAATTTAAATAATGAAGGTCTTTTCACTTCACCACAAATTATTGGCTATCATCAAGAAAGTACCACATTTGCCAAAATGCTAGATATTGATTCAGATGGTGATTTGGACATACTCTCGAATACAAACTCAACTTTAAAATGGTTCGAAAACTCAAACAATGAAGGTTTATTTGAAATAGAACATATATTAGAATCTGATAACTTGGGCGTACTTGCAGCTTCTTGGGAGGACATTAATAATGATGGATTAAATGACCTCATCACTTTTTCCACAAATTATGGAGTAGCTTGGTATGAAAATACTAATGGAAATGGCACATTTGGCACTAGAAATGAAGTGAACGGGACTGGTATTTCCACATTCTATACTCTCGTAGACATCGATGGTGATGGAGATCTTGATATTGTTGTTTGTGCTAGTGTAAACAAAATTGCTTGGTTTGAGAATGATGGCAATGGTAACTTTGGAACTGAAAATATACTTGTTACTGATTTATCGTATGTCCGCAGAATTTCATCTGGCGATGTGGATAATGATGGTGATAATGATATTGTTGCAACCGATAATAATAAAATAGTTTGGTACCAAAACTTGGACGGTCTTGGAACTTTTGGCTCAGAAAACATTATTGATGATATTAATATAGGAGCAGACCACATAGTTTTAGTAGATTTTGACGATGATGCGGATTTGGATTTATTAATCTCCAATTGGTCCTCACAAAATATTTATTGGTATAGAAATTTAGATGGACAAGGAGATTTTAGTGATAGAGTATATATCGGAATGGGAAGTAACACATTTGATGTTGATGATATTGACAATGATGGAGATCTTGATGTAATCGCGCCAGCTTTTATTACCAATAGAATTACTTGGTTTGAAAATACTGGAAGTTTGGGAATTAGCCAAAACCTTAATGATGATTTTATCATTTATCCTAACCCTTCAGAAAAAAATATTTTTATTAAGTCTCGCTTTGAAATTATTGAGGTTAATATCTGGAATAACTTAGGTCAGCTTGTTTTATCAAATAAAAATTCTTCCAAAATAGATATCTCAACTTTGAATAAAGGATTGTATTTTGTAAAGATTATAGATGGAATTGGAAACGTTGGAATTAAAAAATTGATCAAGGAATAATTGAAGTATTACTTCACTTTGATGGTACCTTAATTTTGATTTCCCAAGACCGCGATTTCCTGCAGGGTCTTTCCGAAAAAGTCTTTGAATTTAAAGACAAACGTGTGATTGAGCATTTTGAAAGTATAGACGATTTCCTTCAACGAAATAGAATTGAGAATTTGAAGGATATTGATTTGAAGGTTTAGATTTTCTTGAATTTTGCAACCTATTTTGAAAAATAGTACAGACACTGAATACAATTCAGAATACTTATAGAACATTGTTTTAGCAGAGGTTAGTATATTGCGTAGCTAAGGAGTTAAGGGAAAAAAGTTGGAGAAAACCATAGAAAATAAAAAGGATCAGTTTTACGAAATGCTTTTAAAGGCACCATCGGCAATTGGCATGTTGAAAGGTGCAAACCACGTTTTCGAAATGGCTAATCCCCTTTACTTACATTTGACCGGCAAAAAAGATGTTATAGGGAAGACAGTAGCAGAAGTGCTTCCGGAAGTAGTTGAGCAAGGATTTATTAGCATGTTAGATTATGTTTATAAAACTGGCGAATCATACTCTGGCAAAGAGAAATTGGTTAAGGTTGATAGAGAGGGAAATGGGAAATTGGTTGATTTATATATAGATTTCGTTTACCAGGCTTATAGAAATAGTGAAGGTATTATAGAAGGTGTTTTCTTTTTTATAAATGATCTCACTGAACAAGTGGTCCAGAAGAAAAAAATTGAAAAAAGTGAGAAGCAATACCGCCGAATTGTAGAAACGGCACAGGAAGGAATTTGGCTGCTCGATGAAAACAGTAGGACAACTTTTGTAAATAAAAAGATGTGTGAAATCCTTGAATACACTGAAGCGGAAATGATGGGGGAAACAAATTTTTTCTTTATGGAAGGGGAAGCACAGAAAGAAGCTTTGATTGCTTTGGAGCGAAGAAAAAGAGGGGTAGCTGAAAATCTTGAATATAAGTTTATATCTAAAAATGGAAAACATGTTCTCACTAAGATATCGGCCAATCCCATTTTTGATGATATGGGAAACTTTAAAGGGTCACTGGGAATGGTTTCAGATATTACTGAGAAGAAACACTTAGAAGAGCTTTTAGAAAAATCAAACAGGCTTGCGAGAATTGGAAGTTGGGAGATTGATGTGCTTAACGGTACCGTTTTTTGGTCAGATATTACAAAGGAAATCCGTGAAGCAGAACCTGATTTTATTCCTGATCTTTCAACTGGAATTGGGTTTTTTACTGAAGGCATCAATAAAAAAATTATATCCCAGCGAGTTCAAGAGTGCATGGATAAGGGAATTCCTTGGGATGAAGAATTGCAATTCACCACGTTTAAAGGAAACTTAAAATGGATACGCACCATTGGCGAAGCAGTTTTTATAAAAGGAAAATGCAGCAAAATTTATGGGAGTTTCCAGGATATTACAGAACGTAAAAATGCCGTAGAAAAAGTTTTACGCAGCGAAGCAAAATTAAAAATAGCGCAGCTTATAGCCCACGTAGGTAGTTGGGAGGTAACTATTTTAAATGATGAGCACAGTTGGTCTGACGAATTTTATAGAGTATTAGGAATTAATGAATCTGTTATACCTTCTCGGGACGCTTTTTTGCAATCAGTCCATCCCGATGATAGGGAAATGGTAATCAATGTTACCGAAGAAAAATTTTCTCAATCTAAAGATTCATCATTTCATTTCCGATTTATAAGAGAAAATGGGGAATTAGGGTATGCATCTTCCGAATGGAAGTATGAATTTGACTCCCTTGGAAACCCCATATACATTTATGGTATTTTACGGGACTTGACAAAAGAAAAAAAGGCAGAGATTGAGCGGCTTAAAATGATATCGGACCTTGTTCAACGGAATAAGGACCTCGAGCAATTTTCGTATATCATATCGCACAACCTTCGCTCGCCAGTAGCAAATATTATTGGTATAACGGAGGAATTGAAAGACGAAACACATAGTGCAGAAATAAAACTTATGTTAGGGGAAGCGTTAAGTTCCGATGCAAACCGTCTAGAAAATGTAATTGCCGATCTAAACACCATACTTCAAACAAAAACGGAGATTACGGAACGTAAAGAGCGCGTTATACTCTCAGAGTTAGCACACAATATTGAACTAAGCATAAGTGATCTTATCCACAAAGAAGAAGTAACAATAACAACAGATTTTACTGAGGTAGACAATTTCAGTACGATTAAAAGTTATATGCAAAGTATATTTTATAATCTTATTTCAAACAGTATTAAATATAGACAGCCAACTGTCAATCCGAAGATAGAGATAAGCTCACACATCAATAAAAATAAACTGTTTCTAATTTTTAAAGACAATGGAAGTGGGATTGACATGGAGCGAAAAGGCGATCAAATATTTGGACTGTACAAAAGATTTCATTCTGATACGGAAGGAAAAGGAATGGGGTTGTATATGGTTAAAACACAAGTAGAAACTTTAGGCGGTAAAATTTCGGTAAATAGTGAGGTAAATAAAGGAACTGTGTTTACCATTGAATTTGAATACGGGGAACAATAATTGCGCAATGTTAAATATCAGGTATGCAATTGCCCTGCTATAACAATTAAGTATATTTATCGGCGATATAAATGCCGATACAGCATCAAGCCAGCCATTCCTTGAATGCGTGAATGATTATACGTGTTTAAAGCCCCATATGAAATTACCTGAACGCTTTATTGTGGTCGATGATGATCGTACCAGTAATATGATATGCGAATTTTCTCTGCGTAGATTTTCTTCCATCACAGAAATTAAAACTTTTGTAGATCCTGAAGACGCCCTTCAGTTTATAAGAGATTGCTATCTAGACAACCAATCACCTACGCCTACAATACTTTTTCTTGACATTAATATGCCGGTTTTTACAGGGTGGGATTTTTTAGAAATTTTCAACAGTTTTTCACAACACATACGGGAACAGTTTACTTTTTATATTCTTACGTCATCCATCGAACAGAAAGACGTGGAAAAAGCTGAGGCAAATCCGTTAGTAAAGGGTTTATTGTCCAAGCCTTTGTCTACTAGTATTGTTCGCGGTATTTTTTAGTCCTGATTTTATATTTCGAAATAGCTGATGCCATTTAAAAGAATTGCAGGATTGGAAACGGTAACAGTATTTAGTAGGTTTTACTAGAATTCTATATCGACAATAAAATGGGCTAGACTTCGGTTGGATCTAACAAATATTATTGGCATAAACCTTGTTCTAGATTTTAAAAAGAAAGAATTATGAAAGCACTAAGAATTTTTTATGCATTACTTGTTCTCTTTATGTTCGGTAGTGCAAACGCGCAAGATAAAACTGAAAAAGTACAAACTCCAATAGAGACATTATTGAAGTCAAAGAGTTTTGAATTTATTGCAAATACCGCAATTCCCTTAAGTGGGCCCACGAAAGATTTAGTTGGTAGTGGTTATTCAATTACATTTTCGCCCGAGGAGGTAATCAGTAATATGCCTTTTTACGGAAGAGGGTATAGCGGCATGGCCTTGGGACGTGACAAAGGCATGCAATTTCAAGGGAAACCTGAAAATTTTACTATTGAAAGCAACAATGAATATCAAGTAAATACTGATGTAAAGGGTGAAAGGGATACCTATTCCATCTCGATTTCCGTGAGCAGTTCCGGTTATGCTTCTCTTACCATAAGTAGTAATGATCGCGGGACTATTACCTATCAAGGTGAAATTGTAAAAATCCAGAGGTAAGTTTTTTAAAATCAAACAATTGAACAAATGAGTATATTCAACAAAATATTGGGAAACTCCAGTGAGGTTTCCGCAGAAAAACTAAACGAAAAATACGAGCGTCTTTTAATTGAGGGTGAAGTGGTAGAACTGGGTTTTTCTCTTTTTCGGGACGTTTTTATGTTTACAAACAAACGCTTGATTTTAATTGATGTACAAGGGTTAACGGGCAGCAAGGCAGAATATAAGTGTCTTCCTTATAAGCATATCTCCAGATTTTCGTTGGAAACCGCAGGAACATTTGATTTGGACGCGGAGCTTAAAATTTGGATTTCCAGTGAAGATTTGCCCACGGTGAGTAAAAAATTCAATAAAAGCATTGATATTTACGAAGTGCAGAAATATTTAGCAGGAAAGGTTTTATAAAACCAATTCCCCAAAAAGACGTTGCAAGGTAGCTTCCAAATCATTGCTAAAACCATTGTGTGGCCGTGAGGTTTGTAATGAAGAACTGCGCTGAGCTGTAAGCCATCGAAATCTATCAGACTTTTCCCAAACTGCTACAGGGCCACCATCTTTGGAGCCGGAACAAATTTTCTCAAAGGCTTTTAAATTGTTTTCAATCTCTTCCACTTCAAGTTCGCAAGAAAAGAGTTTTAGTTTTTCAGTATCAATCTGGTGTTTGCAATTTAAGTATTTAGCCCCTTTGCTGAAAAGAATGATTCCAACATTCAGGAATTCCTCACGTTCTACGCGGGGTACCAAACGTATTACCGCATATTCATACAAGTGTCTCCCGGGCATCCTGAATCTGTTTTACAAAGTTATTAGCATGGTTTCTTCGCTGCATTAAAAATTGAAAATACACTTCCCTTATTGCATCAGCTTCCATTTCTGAACCTTCCCAATCTAGCCAATCTGAGGGGATGAGGTTTGTTATTTCCCTAAGCTTTTCATCGGGGAGAAGCGCTACCATTTCATCATTTATCTTTTCAACTAAAGTTGCTTGAGGTAACAAAACATGGTCTTTTATGTATGGAAAAGGACTTAGGGCCGTTTTTTCCCAATTGTCCCACGAATGGTGAAAATAGAAAGTAGCACCGTGATCTATTAGCCACAGTTCTTTGTGCCAAATGAGCATATTGGTATTTTTTACGGTGCGGTCTATATTTGTTGTAAATGCATCCAGCCAAACAATTTTCGAGGCCAGCTGTTCATCAACTTGTGTTACAACGGGATCAAATGTAAGTGCGCCCGAAAGAAAATGAAGCGCCAGATTGAGTCCGCGGCTTCCCTTTAAAAGATCCTGAATTTCTTCATCACCTTCACTACGGCCGAAAGCTTCATCTAGATTGGCGAAAACCAGTTCGGGCACTTGTAGTCCCAACGTTCTTGCAATTTCACCACCCAGTAATTCCGCAATCAAAGCTTTTACGCCGTGGCCTGCGCCGCGAAACTTTAAAACGTATTTAAAATCATCATCTGCTTCTGCCAAAGCAGGTAATGAACCTCCTTCTCGAAGCGGAGTTATATAACGCGTTACGTTTACAGTTCGGAGTTCTATTTTTTTGCTTCCCATTGACTGCAAAATTAGAGTTATTTGTTAATATGATGCTCTAATTATGACAAGATGTTTTGTTGGTTTTAAAATTTGTCTGCTTTTATTTTTGAAATATTAAATTCGTATTTTGCTAAAATTGTGAATCATTAAACTGAAAGTTATTGGATTTAACCATTGAAAACATTTTACTTGTGGGCTCTGTATTGCTTTTTATAAGCATTATTGCAGGTAAAACTTCTTATAAATTTGGCGTCCCTACTTTAGTTCTTTTCTTGGGAATTGGGATGCTTGCCGGTGAAGATGGTATAGGTGGTATCAGTTTTGACGACCCGCAAATTGCGCAACTGATTGGTGTTATTTCATTAAATTTTATATTGTTCTCTGGAGGTTTGGATACAAATTGGCAAACGGTTAAACCCATTTTAAGGGAAGGAATAGCACTTTCAACTTTAGGGGTTTTACTTACCGCTGTTACCTTGGGAACTTTTGTGTATTACGTTACAGATTTTACTATTTATGAAAGTCTGTTATTGGGTAGTATAGTTTCTTCTACAGATGCAGCCGCGGTATTTTCAATATTGCGCTCCAAGAATCTTGCACTTAAAACCAATTTAAGACCTACTTTGGAAATGGAAAGTGGGAGTAACGACCCAATGGCCTATGTGCTCACTATTGCTTTTTTGGGATTGGTGATTAATGATAATCAAGGAGTGGCTTCAATGATTCCGCTGTTTTTACAGCAAATGATTATTGGGGGAATCGCGGGCTTTGGTTTTGGAAAATTAAGCAAAATTGTGATTAACAGGATTAAGTTGGATTTTGAAGGTTTGTATCCGGTATTGGTAATTGCTTTAATGTTTATCACTTTTTCCGCAACCGATTTTGTGGGAGGTAATGGTTTCTTGGCTATTTACATCTGTGCCGTTTATTTAGGGAATCAATATCTCATTCATAAAAAAACCATTTTAAAAATGTTTGATGGGCTCGCGTGGCTTATGCAGATTGTATTGTTTCTTACTTTGGGGTTATTGGTTACTCCCACACATATTGCGCCTGTGTTTGGAATTGGCCTTGTAATTTCCCTTTTCTTGATGTTTGTAGCGCGGCCCATTAGTGTTTTTTTGAGTCTTATACCGTTTAAAATGAAACTACGCCGGCGTTTTTATATTTCTTGGGTGGGATTGAGGGGTGCTGTGCCAATTGTATTTGCCACCTATCCATTACTTGCGGGGATTGATAAGGCTAGTATGATTTTTAATATCGTATTTTTTATTTCGCTTACATCAATTTTAATACAAGGCACCACGCTTTCTATTGTGGCAAAATGGTTGGGCGTTGGTCTGCCCGAAAAAGCGAAACCAAGAAGTGCCTCTGATGAATTTCTGTTGGAGCATCCAAAAACAGAGATGCGTGAAATTGGAATTGACAACGGGAATTTGGCGGTCGGCAAAAAAATCGTCGATATTCAATTTCCTAAGAATGCCATTATCGCGATGATAAAAAGGGACGATAAATATATCACTCCCAATGGCGCTACGGTGATAAATGAAGACGATATGTTGATCGTGCTCTCAGACTCCAAAAAGGGAATTAAAAATGTATATGAATCCTTAAACATTCATGAGCATTTGTTGTAATTCAATTTGAATTATAGAGGGTTTTCGGAAAAATCTTTGCGTTATATTTGACCATCCCCTTTGCGGCTTCTAGTTCATCTTGGGAATAAGTCAATTCGAAATGTGGAAGTATCTTACTTTCAAACTCCGCAATAAAAGAAGGATATTCTAAAAATTTATTTTTTCCGAAGTCCGCGTTTGCAGCAAAACTTTTATGTGCCTCTACCATCGCCGTAAGATATTTTTCAAAGGATACATTCTCTTTTTTATTACCTAAAAAATAGTCCTGAAGTACCGTTGTGGGATGATAAAACCATTCTACAAAACCACGGCCAGATTTGTAAAGACTTTTAACTACATCTTCTGTTTTCCTGTCAATAAAGATCCACGGTACATTGGGGTATGCTTTCTGAAAAAGTTCTACAAAGAAAATATTCCATGAGGTAAGTTTAAAGATAACTTGTTCTGTTTCCCCCAATGGTTCTAGATAGTCCGAAATTATCGTTTTTAGATTTTTCAAAAGAGTTGTTTCCTCTAGTTTATAAAATACTGCAGAAAGCAACAAGCCATTTATTGCTTCCGTTTCAGAAACAATCCGTGTTTTTTTTGAAACGCCCAGCATATTCGCCAGTAAGGTTGAACCACAATGCGAAGTGTGAAATATAAAACCTTTTAAGTTTAAGGATTCGGAATTTTGAAAATTTGATCCAACATTTAGATCGAGCTCTTTTCTAAAAGAATTAGTGGGATGCAACAAAGTAACTGCATCGTTAAAAAAGGGATAGTTAAAAACTTCGGCAGGCAATTTTTTAAAGCAAGTAATAGGTTTTTGGCTTACTTGCGTATAAACGGGAAAATAGTGTTTTTTCAAATTTTGATTACTTCAATTAATTTAGGTGAAGCTACAAAATGTGATTTAAAAGCAATCAAAATATTAAAAGGAGAATTACTATTTTTCAATTAACTTTGAAAATGGTGAAAAAACTCTTTAAAGAAATATCACAAATTTTAATTCTACTATTTCTTTTGGGATTGTTTTGGGCGTGTAATGAACCAAAGGAAATTAGTTCCTACCATGACAATCATTGGGAAGATCATTATGTTAATTCAGAAATTTCGGGAATACAGAAAGATTCCCTGCAACATGGAAAAACCTATTTGAGTATCTATTCGCACATTTACAGTTTTTCGATGGAAAAATCGCAGAACCTAACTGCAATGGTCAGTTTGCGGAATGTGAGCGATATAAGCACAATTTATATTTCAACGGCTAAATATTACAACACTAAAGGGGAATTGATACGAAATTATTTCGAAAAGCCAATACAACTAAATCCTTTGGAAACAGTTGAAATTGTAATAGATGAAACCGATGAACAGGGTGGTAGCGGGGCCAATTTTATTTTTGAATGGGCAGCAGAGCCTAAAACTCCCGAACCGCTTTTTGAGGCAATAATGACTTCTTTACGAGGTTCGCAAGGATTGAGTTTCACGACTCAGGGAAAACGAATTGAATAAACCGTATTCTTTAAGGTTTAAATTTTCAAATCCCCAATCCCAATAGTTTTCTTTATTTTTGAAGAAAAAGTATTCTTAATGAAAATAGTAGTTTCCCCAGCCAAAACATTGGATTTTGAATCCAAACTTCCCACCACACGCGCCACACAACCCAAGTTTTTGGAAGAAGCCGAAATGATAAACAATAAACTGGAGCGGAAAAGCAAAAAAGCTATCGGCACATTGATGGACATTAGCGATAAATTAGCGGAGCTCAATTACCAACGTTATAAAGAATTCAATACCCCATTCACAAAAGAAAATGCCCGTCCCGCAGTTTATGCTTTTGCTGGTGACGTTTACACGGGGTTGGATGCCTACACAATTCCTTCTGAAAAAATTGATCTTTTGCAACATTCGCTTCGTATTCTCTCGGGAATGTACGGGCTGTTGCGGCCGTTGGATTTAATGCAGCCCTATCGTTTGGAAATGGGTACAAAACTTCCCGTAAATCGTAAAAAAGATTTGTATTCCTTTTGGAAAAAAACACTGACAGAAACCTTAAACAAAGAGTTGGAAGATGATGAACTTTTCTTAAATCTTGCAAGTGTAGAATATTTTAACGCTATAGACGAAAAGAAACTCAAGGTACCTGTAATTTCTCCAGTTTTTAAAGATTTCAAAAACGGGGAATTGAAGATAATCTCTTTTTTCGCAAAGAAAGCGCGCGGTAGTATGACGCGTTTCGTTATCGATAAAAATGTTACATCCTTGGACGAATTAAAGGGGTTTGATTATGATGGTTATGGTTATAGCGAACAATATACAGAGAAGGCGAATGAGCCAGTTTTTATACGTTAGGTTTCAAGTTGCGGTTTAACAATTAATAATCAACAATTATAAATCTACAATCGTCAATCATTTTGTTCCACCACATACATCCATACAAGCCTTTTATTCCCGCAAACGCAACCAAACTAATTGTTGGCACTCTGCCGCCGCCAAGATTTACTACAGGGGAATTGAAAGCGGGCGATGTAGATTTTTGTTACGGGAGCCGTGACGGGCAACTATGGGTGATTTTGGACAAGATCTTCGGTTTAAATTTAAAATTTGAAACAACTGCCGAAGCCATAAAACAACGCGAACATTTTCTTATAAATAGGGGTATCGGCATTTGCGATATGGTCGCTTCAGCGAAGCGAGAAAAAATTGATGCTTCAGATATAGGTATGTTGGAAGTGAAACTGCGCGATTTGGTTGCAGTACTTCAGGAAAATCCTAAAATTGACACACTACTTTTTACTGGAGGTAACAGTAAAAATGGTCCGGAATATTTCTTCCGAAGAAAATTAAAAGATTATAATATTCCATTAAAGCTGATTTCTAATGAAGTGCCTCGTATCCACACACTCCAGTTGCCAGAAAATGGTAGAACTGTAAATACCGTTTCATTGATTGCACCTTCGGGCGCAGCAAATAGAGCAGTGGGAAGTCTTTCCGGCTATAAAAAAATGAAAGATGAAAATCCCGAGCTTACTACAATAGATTTTCGGGTAGAGCAGTACCGACCTTTCTTTTAAATACCATTAAAACTCTCCGCTAAGGGGTTGGGTCAAGCCAAATACTTAAATGTAAAAACCTAACAGGTTTAAGAGATCTGTTAGGTTTGCCAAATTTAAAGCGCAAAATTAAAAATCGGTGGCACTTACGATAAACCTCAAGCCCTCGGTGTTTTCGAGCCAATTATGGTTTCGTTTTTTGTAAACTTTCCATTATTATTGGTGAAAGAAATGGGAGCCATCCACGCGCCGGTTACTAAAAGGTCTAGGTCTTCATTGTTGTTGTAATCTGAAAAACAGGTTTGGAAACCATCTCAATTTCTTTAAGCGAAAGATTTTTTAAGTTGCATTATCAGATTATTCTAAATATTGTTCTTTTTTGAAGTTTCTGAACAAAAAATCATAAGTGTTGAAAAAATAAGAGTTATGTTGAAGGCTTTTTTCATGAAACGAATTAAATAGCTCATAGTGAGATTTTTATAATGAAAATATTTTTTTGCTTTCGCCTAGCTATAAAATTTTTTAAATATATAAAAGTTTAGTTTTTAGGATTAATTTGTAATTAGCAATAATTTAAAGTATTTTTAACGACATTTTAACTAGTAACTATAAATTTAAAATTATTAAATTATGAAGAAAATTACGTTAACACTCTTATTGCTCTTATTTGCAATTGGGAGTTCTTTTAGTCAATGTATTGCTACTTCGCCCTTTGGCACTGCTGTGTCTAATAATTCTGGAAATGTTCAGAGTATTACGACCTGTAACTTTGGTGGCGAGTACGGTACAGTAAGCGGTCTGTTAATTGGTGAAGATTACACTTTTACCTCTACGGCTGCTTCTATTACAATTACCGACACCAGCAACAATGTTATTGCTTTTGGTCCGTCTCCTATTACTGTTATTGGTGTTACAGTAACAACACTTAGATCTCACATACACAGTAGTCTATTTCCTACTTGCGGTACTGCCCAATCTTGTTTTACATCCAGCGTTCAACTTATATCACCACCGCCACCGGCACCAGCAAACGATCTTTGCGCAGGTGCTATTGAAGTGACTGGTGATGGCGTAATTGTAGGTACGTCAGTTGGAGCAACAACTGATGTAGCTCCAACTTGTGTAACTTCAATTTCTTCACCTGGTGTTTGGTACAAATTTACTGATGTTTCGGGAACAGGAAGTACTGTAGATTTGAGTCTTTGTACAGGAACATCTTATGATACTAAGCTTTCTGTTTATTCAGGTAGTTGTGGAACCTTTACTTGTGTTACGGGAAATGATGATTCCTGTGGTGTTCAGAGTGCTGTGAATTTTACCACAGATGGTTCTTCTACATATTATGTATTAGTTCATTCTTTTGGAGGAGCTACTGGTACATTTGAACTTAACGTTTCTGGTTTCCCGGTACCTGTTGTTGGTAACCCTCCAGTAATTGCTTGTCCAGCTGACATTGTAGCAAACAACGCTCCAGGAACTTGTGGTGCAGTTGTTAACTTTACGGGTGTTGCCTTCGATGTTGAAGATGGTAACATTTCCGGTGATATTATAGCTACTCCAGCAAGCGGAACTGTTTTCCCTGTTGGTAGCACTACCGTAACACTTTCTGTTACTGATAGCGATGGAAACACAGTTGATTGTTCTTTTGACGTTACAGTAATTGACAACGAGCTTCCTGTAGCAGTATGCCAAAACCTAACTTTGGATCTTGATCCAATAACCGGTATGGTTAGTATTACTGGTGCTGATGTAGACAATGGTTCTACAGACAATTGTGGTATTGCCTCTATGACCTTAGATGTTTCATCTTTTGATTGTTCTATGACTGGTGCAAATACAGTTGTAATGACAGTTACCGATAACTCAGGGAATGTAGCTACTTGTACTTCTACAGTTACAATTCAAGACGTTACGGCTCCAGAAGTTTTCTGTATTGGAGGTTTTGGTCAATTTACCGAATCTGAAGATTTTGAAGGTGCGACTATCCCATCAGGCTGGTCAACCGTAATTGAAAGTGGTAGTGCAGATTGGACTTTTGGTTCAAATGTTATGCCTTTAGGACCTAACTTTGCTACCAATGCCGCAATCTTTGATGACGATGCTGCTGGTAATGGTGAAGTAAACCTTGTAAGACTTGTTTCTCCTGCATATGATCTTACGGGAGCTAGCAACGTGCAACTTTCTTTTGAATACGCAATACAGGATTTTATAGGCTCAGGTACATTTGAAGCTGAGGTATGGGATGGTGCTGCTTGGCAACAAGTATTATTTATTGATGAAATGGACGTTACCCCGGTAAACACTGGAGATATTGATGTTTCTGCATTCGCAAACCCTGCATTTCAAGTGCGTTTTACTTATGATGACGAAGGTGACTGGGCTTGGGGAGCTGGTGTTGACAATTTCTTGTTGACCTACGAAGCTACCACAGGTGGCGGACTTGACGTTTTCCTTGACGCGAACGGTATGGCCAGTGTAGATCCTAATGATCTTGTTACTGGTGTTAACGAAGCTTGTGGCTACACGATCACCGCTGGCGGTGTTGGTGGAGGAACTACTGGTTCTTTGAGTACACTTTTCGCTACAAATAATGGTGGATCTTCAGGATGGGCTGTAATGTATGATGTAACCGTAGGGCCATCAGATATTGAAGTAACCGAATTGGATATCAATACAAGCGCTACAACTGCTTTCACTTTAGACCTATATGTTCTTGAGGGTACGTATGTGGGCAATGAGACCAATCCAGGTGCTTGGGGCGCTGCCGCAGCAACTGGTTCTGGAACCGGTGCCGGTACAGATCTACCTAGCAATGTTGTTCTTAGTGCTCCTGTAGTTCTTTCGGCAAATACCACTTATGGTTTTGCGGTAGTAACAACAGGCGTAGGCCAATCTTATACAAATGGTACAGGATGTCCTGGAAACCAATGTTATGACAATGCAGATTTATCAATTAGTTTAGGTTCTGCAGTTACTGGATTGTTTACAGGTTCTGTATTCACTCCTCGCGTTTGGAACGGTACTGTTCATTATGAAACAGTTGCTAGTTCAGGTCTAGATTTCACATGTGCTGATCTTGGCGAAAACCTTGTTGAGGTAACCGTTACCGATGACAGTGGAAACGTTTCTACCTGTACAGCTGTCGTTAATGTAATTGACATTACAGCACCAGTTATTACTTGCGGTCCAGAACCAACAGTTTCTGAAACTGCATCTGATAGCCCAGGATTGGCCATTCCAGATGGTGATCCAGTTGGAACAACCTCTATACTTACAATAACTGAAGATGTTGTTATAACAGATTTAAATGTAAACCTAGATATTTCACATACTTGGGTAGGTGATGTTACTACAACAATTACTTCTCCTACAGGTACAGTCGTTACGATCGTTGACCGTCCAGGTTATACCGGAACAGGATTTGGCTGTAGTGGTGATGATATCCTTGCAACACTTGATGATGCAGGTACAGGCGCAGTAGAAACCCAATGTGGTGCAGGCGTACCAACAATTGATGGTACTTTCACTCCTAACAACCCACTTGCTGCTTTCAACGGTGAAAGCACAATGGGTGACTGGATTATTACTATTTCTGATGCTGTCGCTGGTGATTCAGGAACGCTTAACGCTTGGGGTATTACTTATTCCTACGCAAATACAAATACAGATGTT
>NZ_UEFQ01000037.1 GCF_900489465.1 Aequorivita sp. CIP111184
AAACCCGCAACAAACCCAACTTCTAAAATTTCCTTCAGTATGTGTTAATGAACTTTTTTAAATCAAAAATCGACAATCGTTAATCCTTAATCTAAAATTATGTAGTCCCAGGCAGACTCGAACTGCCGACCTCTACATTATCAGTGTAGCGCTCTAACCAGCTGAGCTATGGGACTTTAAAAAAAAGTCTCCAATGTTCAGTATTCAGTTATCAGTTTTGATGTGCTGACACTGTACCTGTTGACTATAAATATTATAAAATTGACAGCTAAACCAAGCAAGACCCCTTTAATCTTCATATTAAGAGTCTCTCTTGTTGAATTTTCGGTCGTCTTTCTCTAGAAAGGAGGTGTTCCAGCCGCACCTTCCGGTACGGCTACCTTGTTACGACTTAGCCCCA
>NZ_UEFQ01000017.1 GCF_900489465.1 Aequorivita sp. CIP111184
GGGGATCTTGGCGGGGCAGGACCCTACGGAATTCAGCCTTTCATTTTATGAAACCCTTGAAGGGGCTGAGACCGGCGTTGGGGCCATTGCCTTTCCGTATGTGAACATCATCAATCCGCAGCGCATCTATGTTCGGGTGACCAACGAGCTGAATATTTTTGAGCCTAAGTGCTATGCCGTCGTGGATATGCTGCTGAAGGTGGAGAGCCTTCCAGACGTTGTCTTGGACGGAGATTACCGACTGTGCGTGGATGCCAATGGCAACCCGATCGCCGCCGAGCAGGGCAGCATGTCGCCGCCTGTTATAGACACGGGCCTTGACCCTGCGCTGTACACCTTCCAGTGGGACCTTGACGGGGTGATACTGGTCGGGGAGACCGGACCATCAATCATCGCGCTGCAGGGCGGTGTCTATACGGTGACCATCACCGAGCTTGCCACCAACTGCGAGAGCACAACCAGTGCCACGGTTACGGTATCATCACCACCTTTTGAGTATGGTGCGGTGCTGGTGGATGGCGCCTTTGCCGACAGCCACACAATTGAGGTGACCGCGGTGGGTGAGGGTACCTACGTGTACCAACTGGACGACGGTCCGTTCCAAGACAGCAATATCTTTGAAAACGTATCGCCTGGGGGGCACACGGTGACCATCCGCGACGCCAACGGCTGTGGTAGCGTGACCATAAACGTCGGGGTGATTGATTACCCGCCGTACTTTACGCCCAATGCTGACGGCTACCACGACACGTGGAATATCATCGGTATTGCAACGGGCGACCCTACGGCAAAAATCTATATCTTTGACCGCTTCGGAAAGCTGCTCAAGCAGCTGAGCCCACTGGGCCAGGGATGGGACGGAACCTACGGGGGAAGCCCACTGCCATCGAGCGATTACTGGTTCCGCATCGAGTACACCGAAGAGGGACAGACAAAGGAATTTAAAGGACATTTTACCTTAAAACGATAAATACTATTGTATGTGTAATATTAAAACCCCGCAGTTTTGCGGGGTTTTTTTATAATAAAATTTTTTTAGGCTATTTTAGTTGGGTAAAATATAAGATAAGACTTGTGAAGTTATATCTGAGTTGCAGAATAAGAAGTAAATCTTCAGGAAATAGATTAAGTAAGAACCTTCAAAAGAAAATATTCAATCAAATAGAATTTTATTAAATGGACCCTTAATTCAAAAGTAATTAAAAATTGAAGCCTAAAGATGCTACAAAATTGCTGTAAATAGAATTTATATTGGCGGCGTTAGTTAAACCAACTGAGTATAATGGTTGATTTCGTTCTTGTTCTGATCTAGAGTAGGCAAGATCACAAGTAAAGCGTCCAAAATTATAGCCTGCACCAAATGAAAAACCCATTAAATCACCAATAATTGTACTGTCTTGATATGGGCTTTCTTCATAATGAAATCCTCCGCGAAGGCTTAATTGGTTTCGGCGAAATTCAGCACCTACACTATATGTAGAAACAGCTTTTAATGTATTTTCTAAAGTGTTGTTTAAGTCATTGAAATTTGGACCATTGATGGGGATGAATTCTATTTGGGAATAATCTTTATAGGAGTAGTCAAAACTAATTAATCCGTTCAGACCAAAAATATAGGCAGCACTTGCTGAAATTTTTCCGGGTGTTCTTAAAGTGTAATCTTCATATACATTTATTATTCGTGGATCCAAAAATTCATTGAAAGTTTGGCCTTCAAAAACGCGTCGGCTTTTGAGGCTTTGAGTGGTTTCTTCAGAAAGTTGAAACCAAGTTGGTGTATCAAGGCTTAACCCGAAACGTAAATTGTCAGCCACTTTTGCAATTCCTCCAATTTGTGCAGAAATCCCAGCACCAGTTACAGATAGGTTATTTTCAAATCCAACTCTATTTACTGTGGAGCCAGGATTTCCGTTGCTTTCCAGTAAAAAAGAACTTTGATCAAATTCAACAGTGTGAGTGTTTATGTTTATTCCGAAGAAAAAATCATTTGTGATTTGAGTGGCAAGGTTTATAGAAAATTTACTGTTGTATCCTTGTGAAAGGTATGCGTATTCTTGATTGAAATTTCCACCAGAAATATTGGAAGTGTAGGCTGTATTGGAAGGATTATTAGGGTCAATGGGGTCAAAAAGAAAAGCTTGATAACCTAAAAAAGCATTTTGGGCAACATTCCCCTCATATTCTCCAAGATATTGATATAAATCTGAAATTGATTCGTTAGGCTGTAATTGTAGAAGATTTAAAGGGATACCTTGAGCTTGTGCCAAGAAAAAATCGCCGATAGAATTAGTTCCGGTTCCAGCTATATATAATTCATTGTCGAAATTTTTATTGATTGTATAATTCAATCCAATCGTAAACTTTTTAAAAGCCGATTCTTCGTTTGAATTATTTACAACGAATATACCGCCTAATTGATTTAAAGCCACATCATCTGAAAAACTTTTTTCGCTGTTATCAAAGTAATTTGCTTTATTCTCAACATCGAAGAGGGAAGCGGAAAACATTAAGCTTGAATTAAGAAAAACTGCTCCGCCGGCAGGATTTATGCTTATTGCTGAAAAATCACCTCCCAAAGCGCCCATTGCCCCACTCAGAGCTGTAAAACGGGCTGTGCCTATATTTTGTTCGGTGCTGTATCTTAAGCCATCTGTTGTGTTTTGGGCTTGTGTAAGTGCCAAAGAAAAAATAGCTATAATGAAGAATGAGATTCTTTTCATAGATAGAAACTTAAAAAAATATTTTTAATGAATTATTTTAACCGCGTCCACCGCGTCCACTTCCGCTGCTGCTGCGTCCACTACTGCTGCTTCCACTACTAGAACGTCCACTATTACCTGAGCTTCTAACAGAACCTGAGTTACTGCTTCTAGTGGGTGTAGAGTAGTTGCTGCTTCTGGTAGTGTTGCTTCTAGTGGGTTGATTATAACCACCACTACGGTTTGTGTTAGAACGCGTATTTCTTATTACATTATTTGTATTGGAACGTGTGGTATTATTGCTGCGAATTGTTCGTGTAGTATTATTAGCTCTTACATTATTTTGATTTACACGACGAGAAATTTCAGAGCGGCTGTAAGAAGATTTTCTTGTAGATACATTATTTGATCTTCCTCGAGATTCCGTTCTGCTATAATCTGTATTTCTTCTGCCTCGATTGTATGATGCGCTATTATAATATGGATTATTGTTGTAATAAGAACTATTGTAATAAGAGTTATAATACCCATTACCATAATGATAAGGATATCCATAACCATAATACGGATAATTCCATCCATAGCTTATACCCCAATAGGGTGAAAAGCCATAATATGGATAATAATCCCAATAGCCACCATACCAATAGGGTCTGTGATAGAATCCATAGCCATAACCTCCATAATTATAAATATTTACTGTAATATCTTCTGCATTGCTCCCCCAAGGACCATAACCATCTTCACTATAATTATCTTCAATAACTATAATTCCGTCCTCATCTAAGCTTTCAGTGGTTGAATAGGCGTCAATATCTGTGAAAATAGCACCTTCTTCGGGAAGATCTGAATAAGCATTGGTTTTGCTCTGAAAATATTGCTGGTAATAATTGGATTTTTCGTTTGAAACATCACTACCTTCCTCACTTACATTTGTATCATTTCCAGAGGAATAAATACCATCATTTTGATTATATCCATTGTTATAGGTTCCACAAGATGTGATCAAAAGAGTCAAAATTCCCGAAATTGCTATGGAAATCGTACGTTTTATATTAAAAATTTGAGTGAACATATCTGTGGTATTTTAATTGTTGAACTTCATAAAAATAAGTAGTTTTGCGGACAATAACTAATCATTTAACATTGACACAACATTTGTGCCAAAAACAGGACTATGGCAAAGAATTTAACAACTAGGGAAGAAGATTACTCCAAATGGTATAACGAATTGGTAATCAAGGCAGATCTTGCAGAAAATTCTGGAGTTCGTGGATGTATGGTTATTAAGCCTTATGGATACGCAATTTGGGAACGAATGCAGGCCGAGCTGGATAGAATGTTTAAAGAAACAGGACATCAAAACGCTTATTTTCCTCTTTTTATTCCGAAATCCTATTTTAGTAAAGAAGCAAGTCATGTGGATGGTTTTGCAAAGGAATGTGCTGTGGTTACTCATTATAGGTTAAAAAATGCTGAAGATGGCAGTGGGATTATTGTTGATCCAGATGCAAAATTGGAAGAAGAATTAATTGTTCGCCCAACTTCAGAAACAATTATTTGGGATACTTACAGAAAATGGATCCAGTCTTATCGTGATTTGCCGCTATTAATAAACCAATGGGCAAATGTAGTGCGTTGGGAAATGCGCACGCGACTGTTTCTTCGCACAGCGGAATTTCTTTGGCAGGAAGGGCATACAGCTCACGCAACCAAAGACGAAGCCCTAGCAGAAGCGGAGCAAATGATGAATGTATATTCAGATTTTGCAGAAAATTATATGGCTATGCCGGTTATAAAGGGAACAAAAACCGAAAGTGAACGTTTTGCTGGAGCTTTGGAAACGTATTGTATTGAAGCGTTGATGCAGGATGGAAAAGCGCTTCAAGCAGGAACTTCACACTTTTTGGGACAGAATTTTGCAAAAGCATTTGATGTAAAATTTACATCCAAAGAAGGCGTACTTGATTATGTTTGGGCAACTTCGTGGGGTGTTTCCACACGATTGATGGGTGCTTTGGTTATGACCCACAGCGATGATAATGGTTTGGTTTTACCTCCAAATTTAGCGCCAGATCAAGTGGTTATTGTTCCAATATATCGAAAAGATGAAGAGTTTGAGGCAGTAGATGAAGTGGCAAAGGATTTAATGAAAAAACTGCGCGCTAAAGGAATTCGAGTAAAGTATGATAATCGGGATACTCACAAGCCAGGTTGGAAATTTAATGAGTATGAATTAAAGGGCGTTCCTGTCAGAATTGCTATCGGTCCAAAAGATGTTGAAAAAGGAACTGTTGAGTTAGCAAGAAGAGATACGCTTAAAAAAGAATTTATTGTTTATGAAAATGTAGTTGATAAAGTAGTTTCGTTAATGGAGGAAATTCAAGACAATTTGTACAATAAAGCTTTATCTCATAGAGCAGAAAACACAACTGAAGTTTCTTCATATGAGGAGTTTAAGGAAGTTTTGGACTCCAAAGGTGGGTTTATTTTAGCACATTGGGATGGAACAGTAGAGACGGAAGAAAAAATTAAAAATGAAACTAAAGCAACAATAAGATGCATTCCTTTGGATGGAAAGATTGAAGCGGGAGTGTGCATGGTTACTGGAAAACCATCAGTTAGAAAAGTGTTTTTTGCACGAGCTTATTAATTTTTTTTGAAAAAAGTAATTTAGTATTTGCGCGATTCAAAAATAGTTGTATTTTTGCATCCGCATTTAAAACAAAATATGGTCCGTTCGTCTAGGGGTTAGGACGCCAGGTTTTCATCCTGGTAACAGGGGTTCGATTCCCCTACGGACTACAAAATTAGAATTTAACAAAAATAAAATGGCAAATCACAAGTCAGCATTAAAGAGAATAAGAAGCAACGAGGCAAAGCGCTTGCGTAATCGTTATCAGCACAAAACTGCCCGTAATGCTATGAAGAAGTTTCAAGAGCTTACTGACAAGAAAGAAGCTGAAACTATGTTTCCAACTGTTGTTTCTATGATCGACAAATTGGCAAAGAAAAACATTATTCACTCTAACAAGGCTTCCAATTTAAAATCGAATTTGGCTAAGCACGTAGCTGCGCTTTAATTCCTTTTATTTGAAATTAGAAAAACCCTTTCAGGAAACTGAAAGGGTTTTTTAGTTGTATATTTTTAAAGTTTTATTATTTCTTAACTGCATTAGGAACTAAGCTGGAATAATCACCATTATTGCGCATTACATCTCTAACAATGGTAGAGGATATATTTGAAACTTCAGGTGAACAAATAAGAAAGATACTGTCAACCTGCGCCATCTTATAATTAGTTTGCGCAATGGGTTGTTCGTAATTTAAATCTGTAGTGTTTCGTAAACCCCGAACAATAAATTGTGCTTCTTCTGTAATACAGAATTTCGCGGTCAGCCCCGAATAGCTTTTTACAATTATTTTAGATTCTCCTTTAAAGGTATTATTTATAAAGAGAATCCGCTCTTCCAAAGAGAACATTGTCTTTTTATCGGCGTTTACACCAATTGCAATTATTAATTCATCAAAAAGGGGAAGTGCACGATTAATTATATCCACATGTCCAAGTGTTATGGGATCAAAGGTTCCGGGAAAAACTGCGCGTCTCATTTTAGATTATTTGTTTACTAAGTTAATTAGTTATTGGCAGAATTTCTTTGTTTTCAGAAAAATTTCGAAATCAAAATTGCTAGCGCTGCAATTATGGTTGCTAGAACCACGCCTCGCGCCCTATAGTATTGATTCTTTTTTAAAAGAATAAAGAAGACAATTAAATTTAAAACTGCACCCAAAGCGATTAAACTTCCCAGAAAATCATTTTCCAAGGCTGCTTGTACTGTTGACTCGAAACTAAGTTTTGAAAAAAAGAAGATATACAAATAAGTGCCTGCCATATTTGCTGCTAAACCTATTATTAAGCCAATCAATATCTCTTTTATATGCGGTTTCATTTGAATCTTTTCTTATTTAAAATGCAAAATTAATATCTAAAAATCCCAAGTATTGAGTTCTTTCATAGCGTGGTGTGCTGTAAGATCGAATTGTACGGGAACTACGGAAACAAAACCGTTATGCAACGCCCATTCATCGGTGTCTTCACCTTTGTCTTCATTTACAAATTCTCCGGTAAGCCAGTAATAATCACGGCCAAGTGGATTGGTGCGTTTATCAAATTTTTCTTCCCAATGTGCATTTGCTTGTCGGCAGACTTTAATACCCTTAATTTCGGACACATTAAGTTTTGGTATGTTCACATTCAATACCACTCCTTTTGGCAATCCATTTTTAATAACTTGCTCTGCGATTGATTTTACAAATTTCTTGGAGGGTTTGAAATCTGCTTCCAGGGAATAATCCAAAAGCGAAAACCCAATTGAAGGAATGCCAAGTGTCCCGGCTTCTACTGCAGCACTCATCGTGCCGCTATAAATTACGTTAATGGATGAATTGCTTCCGTGGTTAATGCCGCTAACGCAAAGATCCGGCTTCCGCTTCAAAATTTCGTTTACAGCTATTTTCACACAATCTACTGGAGTTCCACTACAACTGTATTCTTTGTGCGGATCGCCATTTACTACCTTTATACTATTGCAATAGAGTGTGTCGTTAATGGTTATTGCGTGACCCATTCCGCTTTGTGGAGAATCGGGGGCAACAACGCAAACATCACCTAAAGTATTCATAACTTCAATTAAAGTTCTGATGCCTGGAGCGTTAATGCCATCGTCATTGGTAACTAAAATGAGCGGTCTTTTTTTGGACATAATTTTATAAATTTTTAAGGAAACAAAAATACATTTTATAATCTTGAATTTGGAATGCAGTGCCCAAGAAACTGTTTAACAAAAAATTAGTATCGAAATCCTTTATTGGCACAGTTTTTTATATAATTTAGGCACTCTTAAATAATACTATTACTATGCGGATAATGAAAAAGAATTTTAAAGTTTTGTTCCTTGTTGTTTTTGTTTCGGTGGCTTCTTGCAGTTTCACTACTAAGGAATTTAATGATCCTGATAAAGACAAACTACTTTTAGACCTTATTTCCTATGTGCTTCAAAAAGGGCATTATGATCCAAAAGAAATAAACGACCAATTTTCTGCAGATGTATATGAAAATTTCATAAAAGGACTCGATCCCTTAAAAAGGTATTTTTTGGCTTCTGATATTGCAGAATTCAGCAAATACAAAACGGAAATAGATGATCAAATTAAAAATAAAGATCTTTCTTTTTTCGATTTAGTTTATAGCCGTTTTCAGGAACGCATGGAAGATGTGAAAAAAATCTATCCAGATGTTCTTAGTAAGTCTTTTGATTTTAATGAAAAGGAAACTATTAACGTAGATTATGACAACCTTGCTTATGCTACATCATTAAAAGATCTTCAATCACGTTGGAAACAGCAATTAAAATTTACAACACTTTCAGGGTATTATGATTTGGTTGAAGATCAAAAAAATAAAGAGGAAGCTATTTCTTCTTCCAAAGAAAACAAAGTTCAGAAAACAATGGAGGCTTCTAAAACTTCAAAAAAATCAAAGTCTGAAGCTGATGAGCCATTCAAGCCAAAACCTTTAGCAGACCTTGAAAAGAAAGCCCGCGAAACTACAAAGAGTTCTTTGGACGAATATTTTGATTTTACTAAAGATTTGGAAAGAAAAGATTATTTCGCAATTTATTTAAATACAATTGTGGAAGAGTATGATCCACACAGCAATTATTTTGCACCACCTGAAAAAGATAGGTTTGACCTGCAAATGTCGGGTAAACTTGAAGGCATTGGGGCGAGGCTTCAAAAGAAAAATGATTATATAACCGTTATCGAAATTATCAGCGGTGGCCCAGCGTGGAGAAGTGAAAAGATTGAAGTAGGAGATGCCATTATGAAAGTAAGACAGGAAGGCGATAAAGATGCTGTAAGCATTGTTGGAATGCGCATAGATGATGCCGTGAAACTTATAAAAGGTCCAAAAGGAACTAATGTAACCTTGACAATTAAAAATGTTGACGGTACCATCTCAGATAAAACCATAACTCGAGATGTGGTAGAACTTGAAGAAACCTATGCAAAATCATCGCTTATCGAAAAAGACGATCGCAAGTTTGGACTTATAAATTTGCCGCAGTTCTATTTCGATATGGAAAATTATAAGGAGCGTAATGCTGCAACTGATGTTAAAAAAGAAATTATCCGCTTAAAAGAAGAAGGGATGGAAGGTCTTGTTCTCGATCTTCGCGATAATGGGGGTGGATCTTTACGCACAGCTGTAGACATAGCAGGACTGTTCATTAAAAAAGGCCCCGTTGTGCAAGTTGCTTCCACAGGTAATAAAGAAGTGCTTGAGGATAAAAACAGTGAAATAGTTTGGGACGGACCCTTGGTTATTTTAGTAAATGAACTTTCTGCTTCAGCTTCTGAGATTTTGGCCGCTGCAATGCAAGATTACAAACGCGCCATTATTATAGGTAGCAAGCAAACCTACGGAAAAGGTACGGTCCAAAACGTAATCGACTTAAACCAGTGGCTGCGCAAAAACGATTTAGGAGATATGGGAGCATTGAAAATTACGTCCCAAAAATTCTATCGTGTCAACGGGGGTTCAACTCAGCTGGAAGGCGTTAAGAGTGATGTGGTAATGCCAGACCGTTACAGTTATATTGATATTGGCGAACGTGATTATCCAAATCCATTGCCTTATGATAAAATTGATGCTGCAAAATATGACGTTTGGGATGGGTATATAGATTATGACGAAACTATTCAAAAGAGCAAAGCACGAATGACTCAAAATGAACAATTGGCATTAATTGATGATAATGCCAAATGGATAAAAGAGCGCAGGGATGAAAAAGAAGTAAATCTTAACTTTAAAGATTACAGCGCAGAAATTGAACAGCGTAAAGAAGAAACTAAACGTTTTGATGCTATTGATGAGTATGACAACCAATTAACTTTTGAATCGTTACCGTATGAAACTGCTTTGATGAAACAAGACACCACTTTGTCGGCAAAACGAATGAGATGGCACAAAAACCTTAGCAAGGATATGTATGTAGAAGAAGCCGTACACGTGCTTGAAGATTTAAAGCTGAACAATATAAAAGCTGGAAAAGTAGCGGATATTAAAAACTAATATTTAGGTGAAACCCATAGCTTCTTTCTTAATGAACCAAGCTAATTTTTATTAAATTTGAAGTGTGAAAAATTCCACTTCATTAACCAAAATTGCGCTCCAAAAGTTCAAAAAAAACTTTTGGGGCGTTTTTAGTTTGGGATTTTTAACACTATGCGTATTAATTGCCTTTTTTGCCTATGCTTTGGCGCCAGATAATTCGCAGAATGTAAACCAAATGCATCTTTCAATACATTCTAAAAATCCAGGATTTTCTGTTCAAATGCTTACAATCCCTGTAGCTGTAGAAGCACAAAATCCATTTTCTGTTTTTTTCTTCGGAAAGAAGAATGCAGATACAGAAATTCCTATTTCAAAATTTTTATTGAAGGATAAATCTATTGAAATCACTGAATATACTACAGATGGAACTGACGGATTACAAAAAGAATACGCGCTTTCTCTTTTTCCAAACACTTCTTCAGTAAGCGAAATTCCAAATAAATACATTTCAGAAAGAAAATTCTTGATTGGGACCGATAAATACGGTCGCGATTTATTGAGCCGAATGTTAATTGGTATTCGAATTTCACTCGCTATTGGTTTTGTAGCAGTTTTCATTTCTTTATTGATAGGAGTCACCATGGGAGCTATTGCAGGTTATTTTGGAGGAAAAGTGGATGCTGCAATTATGTGGCTTATCAACGTTACGTGGTCTATTCCTACTTTACTTTTGGTAATTGCCATAACTTTGGCTCTAGGGAAAGGTTTTTGGCAGGTTTTTATCGCTGTAGGACTCACCATGTGGGTAGAAGTGGCCCGTGTAGTTCGCGGACAGGTTATGAGCGTAAAACAGATGCAATACGTAACGGCTGCACGCGCTTTAGGTTTTAATGATTTTAGAATAATTGTAAAACATATTTTGCCAAATAGTATGGCGCCCGTTATTATTATCTCTGCAGCCAATTTTGCAGGAGCAATTCTTATTGAAAGTGGACTCTCTTTTTTAGGAATCGGAGCGCAGCCGCCTATGCCTAGTTGGGGTGGGATTATAAAAGACCACTACGCGTATATTATTTTGGGAAAACCCTATCTTGCCTTAATTCCTGGGCTGGCAATTATGAGTTTAGTCACCGCTTTTATGTTAATAGGAAATGCCTTGCGCGACGCCTTGGATGTGCGCAATTCTTAATTGAATTTTAATGAACCGAAAATACATTTACCCCTTAGTAATACTAATTGTAACCGTTGCTTTGTATTATGCCGATGATTATTTGGTGGAAGAAGATTCTTCTGTTGCACAAACATCAAAAACAGCCCGAAACAATTCCGATGAATTTGATGATTCGTTTTTACCCAGTTCAACCACGGGAGCTATTGTTAAGCATAATTTTTTTACACTTTCCTATTCCGAAAAAGACGAACAAGCAGAATGGGTAGCCTATGAATTAAAAAAGACTGACCTTTCTCAGAACGAATTTGAACGACCTTATTTTATTGAAGATAAAAGCGTGAAAACTATATCTGCAGATTGGCGAAACTATAAAAAATCAGGGTATGATCGCGGACATCTTTGCCCGGCAGGCGATAGAAGGAATTCTTTTCAAGCCTACAACGAAACTTTTTTAACCAGTAATATTAGCCCGCAAAACCATGACTTCAATGCTGGAATTTGGAACAGATTGGAGCAGAAAGTTAGGTTTTGGGCAGAAAAGTATGATGGGGTTTATATAGTTACTGGTGGTGTTTTAAAAGGAAATATGAAAACAATCGGTTATGAAAATGTTTCGGTCCCAAATGAATTTTATAAAATAATTGTGGATGCTTCTGATGGAAACTATAAAGCCATCGCCTTTGTTATTCCCAATAAACCTTCTAGAGAATCTTTTTATGAATACGCCGTTTCCATTGATGAAATTGAAGCACAAACCGGAATTGATTTTTTCCCGGAATTGTCCGATTCAATCGAAAATAATTTGGAACAGATGATTGATTTAAAAGCTTGGGGAAGGAAATAGATTTCAATAATATTTTGCAATACTTTATATCAATTTCTTACGCATAATGGTAATTCGCTCCATCCAATTTCACAAAGATAAACAGTAAGATAGTAAAGCCCCATAATGCAGAACCTCCATAACTAAAGAAAGGAAGTGGAATACCCACGGTTGGGAAAATACCTGTAACCATGCCTATATTCACAAAGAAATGGAGAAAAAGTATTGCAGCAACACTATAGCCATAAACCCTTCCAAATTGTGATTTTTGTTTTTCTGCTTTAAAAATTATTCGGGTTATTAATGCTACAAATAGCAGAACAACAATCATACTTCCCAAAAAGCCCCACTCTTCGCCCACAGTACTGAAAATATAATCTGTGTGCTGCTCGGGCACGAAATTACCTTTAGTTTGGGTTCCTTGTGTCCATCCTTTGCCCAGCCATCCGCCATTACTGATTGCAATTTCACTTTGGTTGGTGTTATAACCAATACCTCGGGCATCTACTTCTTTTCCCAAAACAATATTGAAACGGTCACGGTGGTGTTGTTTAAAAACGTTGTTGAAAATGTAGCTCACCGAAAAAGCAAATGCAATACAGCCAATCACAATTAAAACATATTTTAAAATATTGGGTCGTTTTTTTCTATTCCTAAAAAATAGTACTCCGGCCAATATTACTACACCAATGGCAACCCAAACCGCACCAAAAGCGAGTGTTGAAACAAATAGCATAACCGCAAAAAGGGCTAATAATAAATAAACCCCGTGAAGACCTTCTCTATAAAGCGGAAAAACAAAGGCAGCATAAATTAGCGCACTCCCTGGATCGGGTTGAAGAATGATTAAAATTGCGGGTAGGGCAAGAATAATAAGAGCCCCTATCTGGTTCTTTAAATCCTTCATATTTGTTTGTATATCACTCACATATTTTGCGAGTGCCAAGGCTGTGGTTGCTTTTACAAATTCACTAGGCTGGATGCTTACTCCTCCGAAATCATACCATGATGTAGATCCGGCAATAGTTTTTCCAAAAATGAATAGGCCTACAAGTGAAACAAGTGAAATTATGTAGATAACACTAGCAAAACGTTCATAGAATTTGGATTCAATTGCGAGAACAAAAATTATTATCACAATACTCAAACCAATCCAAATCATTTGTTTGCCATAGATTTGGTCAAAATCAAAAAATCCTTTGGCCGCATCACTTAGAGAGGCGGAATAGATATTTATCCATCCCATAAAAACTAAAGCGATGTAAATAAAAATCATTAACCAATCAAACCGGACGTAAGTTTTGCTTGCTGCCATTAATGGTTTATTGAAAAGGGTTGACCACTGTAAGGTTTAGCGTACTCAGCTTCAAGACTACCTTCTAACACATATTTCTCCATATCGGTTCGGGTTATTTCACCTTTCAGATATTTTTCAATCATAAGACCGGCTATTCGTCCTGCCCAACGAGAGCCCCAATAACCATTTTCTACGAAGACAGCTATGGCGATTTTTGGGTTGTCCATTGGTGCAAATGCTACAAAAATGGAATGATCTGTAAGTTGAACGCGTTTTCCTCCAATTTTAGTGAAATTCTCTGCAGTTCCAGTTTTTCCGCAAATCTCTATTCCTGGAACTTGTATGGAGGCCGCAGTACCACGTTGATAAACTTGGTGCATTCCTTCAACAACCGGATAAAAATTTTCCTCATCTACCGCTGTAAAATGTTTCTCAGTAAATTTTTTGGGAATGGTGTCTGGACCAATTATATTTTTTATGATATGTGGGGTATAATAATAACCGCGGTTAGCGATTGCAGCAGTAAAATTCGCCATTTGCATGGGGGTAAGCAAAACTTCCCCTTGTCCGATGGCGTTGGATATTGTTGCCAAGGAAGACCATCTGTGTTCTGGAAATTTGTGAACTTTATTATAATAATCTGACGTTGGTATGTTGCCCTTTTTTCCACTAGGAAGATCGTATCCCAAAAAGTCACCAAGACCAAAACTCATAAGATCATTTCTCCAGGCATCAATTCCATCCTGAGGAGTGGGGTATTTATCTATGATTCTTTTATATACATTACAGAAATAGGCATTACAGCTATTAGCTATCCCACCAATCATTGAAAGTGGACTAGGGTGGGAGTGGCACCCAAGCGTTCGATTGCCATAACGGAAACCTCGATAACACGGAAAAGCATCTTCTGTGGTGACGGCATTTTCCTGAAGACCAATAAGGGCAATTAATGTTTTGAAAGGCGACCCAGGAGGATATTCTCCCATCAAAACACGATCGTATAATGGTTTTCCTATAGTATCATACCATAGTTTTGTGAAATTTTTGGAACGTTCCCGCCCCACCAATAATGAGGGGTCATAACTTGGTGCGGTAATCAATGCGAGAATTTCTCCTGTATCGGGCTCAATGGCTACAATGCCGCCACGTTTATGTATCATAAGCTCCTCGCCATACTTTTGAAGTGTAGCATCAATGGTCAATTGAACGTCATTTCCACGTTGTGGTAGCGTGTCAAATATTCCCTCTTTATAGGGACCAATGTCTCTATTAAAACGATCTTTCTGAATATATTTTACGCCTTTTATTCCGCGAAGAACCTCTTCATATTCCTTTTCAACCCCAGCAGTGCCAATAAGTTCACCCATTTGGTAGTATGGGTTTTTTTCAATTATGGCGTTGTTTACTTCAGCAATGTAGCCCATCACGTTGGCAGAATGGTCTACTTGATACTCGCGAAGGGAACGGCGCTGAATGTAGAACCCTTCATATTTATACATTTTTTCCGAAAGGGAAGCGTAATCAGCTTTGTTCAGTTGCGGAAGTACTACCGAAGGCAACCTGGGCGAATAGGTTCGCGCTTTTTGAAGTATTTCTTTAAATTCTTCTTTGGTAATTTTCAATAAACCGCAAAATTCTAGCGTATCAAGTGGTTTAACGTCGCGCGGAATTACCATTACATCATAAGAAGGCTGGTTTGAAACCAAAAGTTTTCCATTGCGGTCAAACATGTAGCCTCGCTGCGGATAATCATACATTACTTTAATTGCGCTATTTTCCGAAAGGGAATCGGGAGAAGCGTCATAAACCTGTAGATAGAAGAGCCGGGCTGAAAAAAGTAAGCCGGTCAACAATACTAGTGCTATAAGTACAACCTTTCTCATGTAGATTTTCTATTGAAAAGAATCATTGTACACGCAATTACAATTATAGTAAACAATCCAGAAAACAATGTGCTTTTTAATAATAACAAAATGTGTTCAAAGCTGAAAATTTCTAGAGAAAACATAACAAACTGGTGCATAAAAACTAAAGAGGCAATATAAGTGAGCTTTTCTATAGGATCTGCTTTTTTTATTTTTACACTGTTATATTCATAACTCACCCCAAAAGAATATTTTAAAACCACAGGGCGAATAAATGCGATAAATGCACATGCAGCAGCGTGTACGCCTCCTGAATCTTCAAAAATATCTATGGAAAGTCCCAACAGAAAACTAAGAAAAATCAAAAGGCCCTTGTTTCCGTCCAACGGATACATCAAAATGAAAAAGATATACAAATATGGATTTATGTATCCAGCAAGGTTTATATTGTTGAGCATCAATACTTGAAGAAAAACAAGTACGATAAACCGGACTATATTTATAATTATATCATTGTTCTTCATCTTCTACTCCTTTCTCAAGTTCTAAAATTTCTGAGGCTTGGTTGTTTTCAATTAAATACACGTGCTCTAAACTTGTCATATCATTGAAAAGATTAACATTCACATAGTAATAATTGTCATCTTTATCCAAATCAAAATCTTTCACAGTGCCAATTAAAATACCCTCAGGGAAAATGGTTGAACGGCCGCCGGTAATGATTGTATCTCCTTTTTCTAGTTGAGCCAATCGTGGAATATCAATAAGTTGCGCTACGTTTGGATCTTTCGTATTCCAAATTAAAGAGCCAAAATGACTTGATTTTTTTAGCTTAGCGTTAATCCTGCTTTTTGTATTAAGTATGGATTGAACTGTTGCATAATTTTCAGAAACGTCACTCACAATACCCACAATTCCTTTCGAAGAAATCACTCCCAAATCTATCCTTATGCTGTCTCTCTTACCTTTGTCTATTGTAAGCTGGTTTTTTGTTTTGGAGTAATTATTATTGATAACACGCGCCGTGAAATATTTATATTTATTCGGAAGAATAGTGCTGTCAAGCTTTTCAAAAACAACTACTTCCTTAAATTGATCCAGTTTTTTTCGCAGCATTAAATTTTCTTGGAGTAACTGTTCGTTCTCTTTTCCAAGATTTAAATAATCAGCTATATTATTTCTAAAAGTATAGACGCCACCAGTTATAAAATTTGAAGAACTTATAAATTTATTGTTGTGATAATTGTGAGTTTGAATAGTAAGACCAACAGAAATTGTAAAAAGCACAGCAAACAACAGGAAATTTTTATTCCGAATGAAGAAAAAGATAATCTGTTGCATTGCTTTGTGGGGTTAATAAATTCTGCTTTCTAATGGGAGCAACGCCATAAATGGGCAACTATTCTTTTTAAAATTTTCAGCAAAATAAACTTTTGCTAAAAATTATTTAATCAATACACTTTTATATTTTGCGAGATTTTTCAAACAAATTCCTGTTCCACGAACTACGGCACGCAATGGATCTTCAGCAATATAAACTGGAAGATCGGTTTTTTGCGAAAGCCTCTTGTCTAATCCGCGAAGCATAGATCCACCACCTGCAAGATAAATACCAGTGTTGTAAATGTCCGCTGCAAGTTCTGGTGGTGTTTGTGAAAGTGTTTCCATCACTGCATCTTCAATTCTAAGAATTGATTTGTCCAGTGCTTTGGCAATTTCTCTGTAAGATGTTTGTACTTGTTTCGGTTTTCCAGTAAGCAAATCGCGTCCCTGCACGTCCATTTCATCTGGAGGAAGCTCAAGATCTTCAGTTGCGGCACCAATTTGTATTTTTATTTTTTCAGCAGTGCGCTCACCCACATATAGGTTATGTTGGGTACGCATATAATAAACAATGTCATTAGTGAAAACGTCGCCGGCGATTTTTATAGATTTGTCGCAAACAATACCGCCAAGGGCAATTACTGCAATTTCAGTGGTTCCACCTCCTATGTCTACAACCATATTTCCTTTGGGTTGCATAATGTCAACGCCAATGCCAATTGCGGCTGCCATTGGTTCGTGGATTAGGTAAACTTCTTTTCCATTAACGCGCTCAGCGCTTTCTTTTACCGCACGCATTTCTACTTCGGTAATACCGCTAGGAATGCATATAACCATTCTCAAAGAAGGTTTCAGCCATTTCTTTTTTAATGCGGGAATGTCGCTGATGAACATATTAATCATCTTTTCACTAGCGTCAAAATCTGCAATTACACCATCTTTCAATGGGCGAATTGTCTTAATGTTTTCGTGGGTCTTCCCCTGCATCATCGCTGCTTCGCGGCCAACTGCGATTATTTTTCCGGTAGTTCGGTCGCGCGCAACAATGGACGGCGCGTCCACAACAACTTTATCGTTGTGGATGATCAAGGTATTTGCGGTACCAAGGTCAATGGCTATTTCTTCAGTCAGGAAGTCAAAAAATCCCATAGTTTATAATTCGTGGTATTGAGAGTTAACGTGTTGGTTTGGGTTTGGTTTCAACAAATGTAATAAAATTTAATGCTTAAAATGGCGCGTTCCAGTAAATACCATTGCCATTTCGTGAGCGTTGCAATAATCGATGCTAAGCTGATCCTTAATAGACCCTCCAGGCTGTATTACTGCAGTTATTCCTGCATTGTCCGCAATTTCCACACAATCGGGAAATGGAAAAAAAGCATCACTTGCCATTACAGCACCTTCAAGATTAAAATTAAAGGCTTTTGCTTTTTCAATTGCTTGCCGTAATGCATCAACGCGGCTTGTTTGTCCGGTTCCGCTGGCGCAAAGTTGTTTCCCCTTTGCCAAAACAATTGTGTTTGATTTTGTGTGCTTACAAATTTTGGAAGCGAACAACAAATCTTCTAACTCTGCTGAATTGGGTTTATTGTCTGTGGCGGACGTTAAAATTTCAGAAGTGTCGGTAATATTGTCTTTATCTTGAACTAAAACACCGTTTAAACAAGTTCGAACGGTAGTTTGAGGAAGTGTAATTTCTTTTTGAACCAACAAAATGCGGTTCTTTTTTCCTTTTAAAATTTCTAGAGCTTTTTCTGAATAGGAAGGCGCAATCACTACTTCACAGAAAAGATCGTGAATTTCGCTTGCCGTAGCTTCGTCAATTTCAGCATTGCTTATTAAAACTCCACCAAATGCCGAAACTGGGTCGCCCGCCAAAGCAGCCATATAAGCTTGCTGAACTGTTTCGCGTTGTGCAATTCCGCAGGCATTGTTGTGTTTTAAAATTGCAAAAGTTGGAGCATCTCCTTTAAATTCATTCATCAAACTCACAGCGGCGTCAACATCTAAAAGATTATTGTAGCTCAATTCCTTTCCGTGAAGTTTGTTGAATATTTCGTCAAAATCCCCAAAGAAATATCCTTTTTGGTGTGGATTTTCGCCATAGCGAAGTTCCTGTCCGCGTGTTTCACTTATCTTGAAAGCAGATAATTTTTCCTCTTTATTGAAATAATTAAATATGGCTGTATCGTAATTTGAAGAAACGTTGAAGGATTTTGCGGCAAAATGCTTGCGATCTTTCAAAGAAACGTGGCCGTCATTTGCTGAAATTAAATCCAAAAACTCAGCGTAATCGTCAACCGAAGAAACGCAAATGGTGTCTTTAAAATTCTTTGCAGCGGCGCGTATTAAGGAAATTCCGCCGATATCTATTTTTTCAATAATGTCTTCTTCCGAAGCGCCCGATGCAACGGTTTTTTCAAAAGGATACAAGTCAACAATGACCGCGTCAATCTGCGGAATTTTATATTGAGTCATTTCGGCAATATCACTTTCATTGTCTTGACGGTTCAATATTCCACCAAAAACTTTTGGGTGAAGGGTTTTAACACGGCCGCCCAAAATGGAAGGATAATCCGTGATGTCTTCTACGGCAATTACCTGGATTCCAAGATCGTTGATAAATTTTTTGGTGCCTCCGGTAGAGTAGATTTTTACGTTTTGTTCGTTCAGTTTTTTAACAATTGGCGCGAGGCCATCTTTGCTAAAAACGGAAATTAAAGCCGACGTAATTTTTTTGGAATTGTTCATTATGAAAAATTAAGGTGCAAAAGTACATAATTGAATAGTAAATTTGTAACATAACCAGAGAGAAAACGTCTTACTTTTAATAATTTTATCAACCCTTCTTTTTGAGTTTGGGACGAATCATTTGAAAATCCAGAATCTTAATTAAAAACTGTAAATGCTAATTTATTTTCGCCTTTTAAAGGAAAGTTTCAATTTTGCGCTCAATGCGCTGCGAAACAATAAATTGCGAACCTTCCTTTCTTTGGTGGGGGTAACAATTGGTATCTTTTCCATTATTGCCGTTTTAGCTGCGGTAGATTCTTTAAAACGTGAAATTGAAGGTAGTATAAGTGGTTTGGATAATAGTACAATTATAGTGATGCGTTATAATTTTGGTCCAACAGAAATTCCCCGCTGGAAATGGCAACAGTTTCCGGATGTTACGTACGATGAATACCAATATATTGACCGAAATACACCCAATATTGAAGCTGCAACTTTTACGCTAAACGTTCCGAATGAAAGCATAAAGTATGAAAACAATCAGGTTGATAACGTCCCCATTGGAGCTGTTACAGACAGTTATTATGATATTGAAGCTTTAAAACTTGACGAAGGAAGGTTTTTTAATGGTTCTGAATCTAATAGTGGTTCTATGGTCGTGGTTTTGGGAGATGAAATTGCCAATCAGTTATTTGGAACAGCGGCAAATGCTATAGGGAAGGAAGTGCGTATTTATGGAAGAAAATTTAACGTTATTGGAGTTTTGAAGAAGGAAGGGGCGGGCTTGTTTGGAAATTCAAAAGACACTTCCGTTTGGATGCCCGTAAATGTAGTTAGGCGCATTTATGGTGATAATAATAAAAAAACATTTCCTCAGATAGTAGTAAAACCTGAAAAAGGAGTAGATGAGGCCGAATTTATTGCGGTACTTTCACAGAAACTTCGACTAAAACGGGGGTTGAAACCCGATGAAATAAGTAACTTTTTCGTGAACCAAATGCAAGGTTTTACAGATTTTATTGATGAAATAACGGGCAGCATGAATATTATCGGACTTATAATTAGTGGGTTTTCGCTACTCGTGGGTGGTTTTGGAATTGCAAATATTATGTTCGTGAGCGTGAAGGAGCGAACCAATTTAATAGGCATTCAAAAATCATTGGGTGCAAAGAACAAATTTATACTATTTCAATTTTTATTTGAAGCGGTAATTCTCGCCGTAATTGGTGGATTGATTGGATTGTTTTTGGTTTTTATTGTTTCAATAATTGCTTCTCAATTTACAGGCGATTTTGAATTTGTTCTGTCGCCATGGAATATGTTTGTTGGTACAGCAATCTCTGCAGTAATTGGTTTAATTTCCGGAATTCTTCCAGCAATTTCTGCTTCAAAACTGGATCCTGTTGAAGCTATTAGAACCGGAATGTAATTTACAGAATTTGTGAAACCTCTTCATTTACCCATTCCAAAAACCTTTCGTCCTCTAAAGAAAATGGATCTTCCACATGTGAATCAATGTCGATCTGTCCTATGTTTTTTCCGTCCTTAAAAAGCGGGATTACGATTTCAGATTTCACGGTAATGCTGCAAGCAATGTAATTATCTTGCGCTTTCACATCTGGCACTACGAAATTTTTGTTGCTCACGGCAACTTGTCCGCAAATACCTTTTCCAAAAGGAATAACAGTATGATCTGTTGGCTCTCCAGCAAAAGCTTTTAAATGAAGCGTTTTTTCGGCTTCATTTGTAAAATAAAAACCTACCCAATCATAATAGCCAATGGAAGACTGTAATAGTTCACAAACCTCTGTCAATCTGCTATCAGTACTTTCTGAATTGTTTGCTAAAATGGTTTTAACGTTGTGTTTTAAGTGGGAAAATGGCATAGGTTTTTTTAAATCTTGATTATGCGGTAAAAGTATTTCAAAATGGGTACATACAGCAAAAACAAATCCTGTATTTTTGTTAAAACCCAAACGGAAGCATTGAGAGCGATTTTCAAAAAAAATAAAACAGTACTAAAATTTGTCGCCCTCTTTTTGGGAACCTATTTAGTTCTCGGAATTCTTTATTCTGTTTATTTAAAAGTTTCTGAAAACAGTGCATATTTTCCTGACTATATAACCAATCTCGTAGCAAAGCAAAGTGCTGCAGTGCTTGAGGGTTTTGGTTATAGTTCTGTTCTAAAACCTGATCATTTGGAACAGGGAATGTTACTGACCATTGAAAATAAATATACCGTGAACATTGTGGAAGGTTGCAATGCTATTAGTGTTATTATTTTATTCGTGGCTTTTATAATCGCTTTTGCGGAAAAATTCAAAAAAACATGTATGTTTCTTTTTGCTGGATCGGTCTTGATTTATATCGTCAATCTTTTGCGAATTGCTATTCTCGTTATTGCTTTATACAATTTTCCCGAATATGAAAACATCCTTCACTCTGTAGTATTTCCTGGAATTATATATAGTATGGTTTTTATTTTGTGGATGATTTGGGTGTGGATGCTGAAACCCATTGCGGCAAAATGAAAAATGTTTTACAAATAGGTGCTATTACAATCCTTGCAAGCCTATTGGTATTGATAAGGGCTTTTGAGAATACTATTTTTTATGATCCGCTCTTGGAATTTTTCAAAATGGATTACAAGGCCTTGCCACTTCCTAAAATGGATTCTTTTGCATTGCAAACTGGCATTGTACTTCGGTTTTTAATGAATACCATCATTTCACTTGCAATTTTATGGTTGGTTTTTTTTGATAAGGAAATAATTAAACTCTCAGCTCTTTTATATAGCTTATTATTTGTCGGCCTTTTTATGGTTTTTACCTTTATTATTTTCACTTCGGAAGAAACAGGAGGTCATTTGGTTCTTTTTTACGTGCGCCGATTTCTAATCCAGCCTTTATTTTTGCTTATTCTGCTACCGGCCTTTTATTTTCAGAAATATAAAACCCGTTGATTTTTTGATACCTTTGCATCTCTAAATCTATTTTACAAATGAAAAATTTTTCTCTTATTTTCTTCGCGATTACAGCATTCGCAGTCTCATCGTGCAAGGATAATTCAAAACAAAGCGAGGCAGAAGTCGTAACCGTAGACAATGCCGAGTCAAAAACCTACGAAATAGCCAAAACGGAAGCCGAATTTAACGATCCAAAAGTGGAAGCAATTTTTGATCAATACCTACAAATAGAAGCAGGGCTTGTAAATACTGATGCCTCCAAAACGGCAATAGCGGCTTCAAAGTTGCAGGAACAACTTAAAGAGATAAATGCAGACGAGACTACCAAAAATGTAGTTGCTGCAATGGCCACTTCTGAAGATATAAAAGTTCAGCGCGAAAATTTTGAAGCTTTAAGCAACGGGCTTGAAGGCATGCTTAAAGGAGCTTTAAAATCTGGCACACTTTACAAGCAATTCTGCCCGATGGCTTTCAACAATAAAGGGGCCTATTGGATAAGCAGTAGTGAAGATATTTTAAACCCTTATTTTGGTGATAAAATGTTGAAGTGCGGGAGAGTGGATTCCAAATTGGAATAATTCATAATTTTTAATATGCCGAAAAAACTGTTGGCTATTACTTTCTTCTTATTAATTGCTGTCCGTCCGGCATATACGGTCAGTTATTTACTTTACTTTCAGCTTAATGTTGATGTGATTATCCAAAAATATTGTATCAATAAAGATAAACCGCAAATGCACTGTAACGGCAAGTGCCATTTGATGCAAAAACTCAATTTTGATACGGAAAATACCCCTACGCCGAACCGTGCAGCGGTATCCTTTTTGGAAGCTTTCTTTCCGCTCTACTATCAATCAAATGAAACTAGTTTACCGAAACCTTTTGTTAAAATTATTTTGCTTCCCAATTTTAATATCCTACATTTTGAGACTTCAGGTTTTATCAACAAAATATATCATCCTCCGCAAGTTTTTATTTCATAAATTTTCAATTTTTTAATGTAGCTGCACTGCGATACTGCTTGTGCTTTGCCAGTTTTTATCACGTGGCTATATTGAAAAGGCGAGTTTGCATTTTCTTATAAATTCGTTCTGTAAAGTGCACAATATCAATATTTAATTGGCGTTCAGTTTAAGGGTAAAGAAACTTTTACGACTTGCGCAAAAATATTTAATTTAATAAAACTTAAAATAACATTTAGTATGAAAAATTTAATATGGTTGGGACTTACAATATTATTGATGAGCTCCTGTAACAACAAAGAAAAAAGTGAGACGGTACCTGTAAATACTGAAGTTACTCAAATGCAGAGAATTGTAGCTGTTCATGATGCTTTAATGCCTAAAATGAGCACAATTGGTGAATTGAGCGGGAAAATCCAAGCGAGTATAGATGTGGAGAATCCTGACGATGAAAAAGTTAGCGTCCTGAACGACTTAAAAGCAGCAAATGCAGATATGATGGAATGGATGAAGGACTTTGGTAAGAATTTCACTTTTGAAGAAATCAATAAAGGCGCACCCCTTTCTGAAGAAAAACAAGAATTGCTAAAAAGCTATGAGAAAAGCGTAAATCAATTGCAAGAGCAGATGAATACAGCTATTGAAAATGGAAATAAGTTGATTGAATAAAATGAATTTACGTTGTTATTATTTCATTCATTTTTAATTTTTTAAAGCTGTAATTATACACAACTCTTTATTTTGGCCTCCCACCTAAGTTGGGAGGCTTTTTTTTGTATTTTTGTGCTCAAATGAAAAAAGCAGTTTCCATATTCCTAACAATACTAATGCTTGCAAGCAGTTCGGGAATAGCCTATGCACAACACTTCTGCAGTGGGACGGAAATGATGGCTCAAATTACGTTGGGTGAAAAACATCTCTCCTGCGGAATGGAGGAGAATGCTCCAGATTCTGGTTGTGGTGCTGAAACTGCTGCCCCCGAAGTCCACGACTGTTGTAAAAATCATATAACCAAAATACACACAGACGATAATTTCGCAAAAGCTTCGTTCGATTTAAAACTGAACAAAACCTTTATAGCTGCTTTCATTTCTGTATTCGTTCTGAATGAAGTAGAAATAGCTTCCACTAAAAAAATCTTCTTTGCGGATTACAATCCGCCACCACTCGAACAGGATTTCAATATTCTGTACGAGACTTTCCTTATTTGATTAATACCCGCTTTGCGGGACCTAATGATTATAGCTCCAAATTTTTGGAGTAATTACTCATATTTAATCAAATTTAAAAAATGAAAAATCTCTTATATATAATTTTTATACTCCCGCTCTGTATTTTTTCACAGGAAAAAATAACTGGAACAATAACTGAAAATATAAATAACGAAGAAGTGCCGCTTGGAGGCGCAAACGTTTATTGGCTGAATACTTCGGTGGGAGAAGTAACCGATTTTGAAGGTAATTTTGAAATTTCTTATGAGCCTGAATACAAAAAATTGGTGATCAGTTTTGTGGGTTATAAAACTGATACTATTACGGTAAATTCTCCGAAGCAAATAACACATTCATTAAAATCCACCGCTAATCTTGACGAGGTTACAGTTACTGCAAGGCAGAAGGCATCGTCGCGTTCTTTCATCCAATCAGCGAATGTTTTAAACGTAAGTAGCGCCGAACTTTTAAAAGCGGCTTGCTGCAACTTGGCGGAAAGTTTTGAAACGAACCCGTCGATAGACGTTAATTTTGCCGATGCTATTTCGGGAACCAAACAAATTAAAATGCTTGGACTAACGAGTCCGTATATTTTGATTACGACTGAAAATGTGCCGAGCATTCGCGGAGCTTCGCAAGCGTATGGTTTGAGTTTTATTCCGGGAACTTGGGTGGAAAGTATTCAAATTACAAAAGGAGCCGGAAGTGTTGTCAATGGCTACGAAAGTATTGCAGGGCAAATTAATGCCGAATTGCAAAAACCCACTACTGACGATAAGCTTTTTGTAAACGCCTACGGCGCGGGCAATGGACGTTTTGAGCTGAATACGCATCTTAACACAAAAGTTAGTGAGCGATGGAGTACAGGCCTTTATATTCATGGTAATATGCGTGATACTGAATTTGATAAAAACGACGATTCTTTTCTGGATGCTCCATTGATGCAACAAGTGAACGTGATGAATCGCTGGCAATATACTGACACTGAAAACGGATATGTGGGGTTTTTTAACTTTAGATATTTAAATGATGAAAAACAGACTGGGCAATTATCTTTTAATCCAGACAGAGATCGTGGAACCACAAACGCCTGGGGAAGTGAAATAAAAACCCAGCGATTTGATGTTTCGGGAAAATTTGGTTTTGTAAATCCGGATATTCCATGGCGCACAGGTGGATTGCAGCTAGCTTACAGTCATCACGACCAAGAGTCCTATTTTGGATTGAATGATTACAATATTCAGCATAACAGCTTGTATGCCAATTTGCTTTACAATTCAATAATCAGCGATTCGCGACACAAAATTAAAACTGGAGTAAGTGCAACCTATGATGGTTATGATGAATTGGTTTTAACAGAAAGCTATAGTAGGGTTGAAAATTCAGTAGGAGCTTTTTTTGAGTATAATTTTGATAATTTGGGCGATTTGAATTTTACTGCCGGAATTCGTGCCGATGTTCACAATAGGTTGGGAACATTCCTCACGCCGCGCTTCCATTTGCGCTACACACCTTGGGAAAAATCTGCTTTTAGAATTTCAGCAGGAAGAGGAAAACGCAGTGCGAATATTTTTACTGAAAACCAAAGTCTTTTTGCAACTTCGCGCACCTTGAATATTTTAGACAATGGCGGTAAAATTTATGGATTAGATCCGGAAATTGCTTGGAATTATGGCGTTTCATATATGCAAGGATTCAATATTTTTAGTAGAAAAGCAGACATCACTTTCGATTTTTACAGAACCGATTTTGTGAATCAAGTTGTAGTGGATTGGGAAAATCCATCAGAAATAAATTTTTATAATTTGGAGGGTGAAAGTTATTCTAGTAATTTTCAAGTGGAATTTAATTATAATGCTTTTGAACATTTCGATATGCGGCTGGCCTACAAATATTACGATGTGGAAACAACATATTTAAGCGGAAAAAAGCAAACGCCTTTAACACCCAACCATCGCTTTTTTGCAAATGCTTCCTATGAAACACATCAAAATGCAAAAGGAGGAAATTGGAAATTTGACGCAACTTTCAATTATTTGGGCGAGCAGCGGTTTGCTTCTACTGAAAGCTACTTGAATACAATTGGACTTTCAGAATTCTCTCCAAGTGTTTCAACTTTGAATGCACAGGTAACCAAAGTTTTTTCAACTAATTTTGAAATCTATGTGGGCGGGGAAAATATAACCAATGTAACACAACCCAATCCAATTGTGGGAAGCGACTATCCCTTTGGAACAACTTTTGACACCACTTACGTTTATGGACCTATCTTTGGTAGTTCCTATTACGCAGGCTTACGATACAGTATTAATTAACTTAAACAATAAATTTTAAAATCATACTTTATGAAAAATATAATTGCAATTTTAGGAATATTCTTGATTGGAGCTACTGGTTTCGCCCAAAACAAAAATGCAAAAGCAACTATTGATGTAGATGGTGTTTGTGGAATGTGCAAACAACGAATTGAAAAAGCTTCCATTAAAGCTAAAGGAGTAAAGTCTGCCATTTGGGATGTAGATACACATCAATTAGCTCTAATTTATAATGAAGAGAAGACGGATTTAACGAAAATTCAGCAAAGTGTTGCGGACAGCGGGCACGATACGCAAGATATAAAGGCCAAGGATGAGGTTTATGAAAATATTGACCCCTGCTGTAAATATCGCGATCAGCAAGTTATTGACGACCACCAAAACGATTAATTTTTTTCAAGAAAAGCCTATTGTTAAACTTTAGCTAATGAGCGGATAATTTAACAAAGACTCCTTCTACCTTTATATAGTTAATTTTAAAAAATAATTGTTATGTCACAACAACAGCAAAACAAAAAGCCTCAGCCTGCAAATGGTTCACAAGCCAAAAAACAGGATCCTAAGAAGGCTTCGCCAACTGCTCCTAAGAAGAAGTAGTTTTCGGCCGGTCTGTTTCGATAGACCCAAAAACCATCCAGATTTAAAATTTGGATGGTTTTTTTTATTTTACAATAACGTAGTTTGTCTAAGAAGGTATAAAATCATTTTATTTATTTTTACTCCCTAAATAATAATTAGATGAAACAAATTTTAGGAATAGGATCACGTATAGATCATCCCGAACATGGTAAAGGTGTAGTTACAAATGTTACAGCAAAAATGTATTGGGTGACATTTATTGAAAACGGTCTGGAAACAATAGCGACAGATGATGATTTTGAAATTATTGAAGCCGCCGAAGACGAAGTAGATACAGTGAGCTTTTACGAAGTTGAAAAAAGTCTTCGCGATATTTTAAAAAAATGGAATGGATTTAGTGAAATAGTTCCTATTGCAGACAAATGGAAGGGCGGGAATATAGTTTTACAGCCATTGGATAAAAATTTGTCTTCAAAAGAAATTCCTATTGATACTTTTTTTCATAAAATAGTTATGCTTCGGGATAGACTTCGAGTGATGGAACAAAAAATAAATGCCAGTAAAGAACTGGGTGAAATAAATAAAGTAGACCTTCAACAATATATAACACGCTGCTATGGCAGTTTGACTACTTTTAATGTGCTATTCAAGCAAAATACACAGCAATTTAAGGGTGAGAGTTCTTCTAAATAATTATTTGCTGCCAATAATTAAGAATTATGAGTATTGTTCTATTTATGTTGACTTATCTTCAATAAGTTAACATTTCAATAATAAATTTATTAAGCCTCTTAAATTTCGTTTAAACCTCCTAAAGTTAGATTATTTGTGTTGTTTGGAGGAATGTTGATAATGTATTTGAAAATAAATAGTTTTTTTTTGATTTAAAAAAAATCACTTTTATTTTTTAAACACCTCTTGAAACCACTAGGAAATCAAGGGTTTGTATAAAATTAACATAAAAAAGCCCGCTAAACCCTGTTTTTTAATTTAACATTTGGTTAAAATTTTAATAATCTACTTTCATTAAAAGTTGGAATTGTAAGATTTTATTGGCACTTTTGATGTGCTAATTCAAACAAACAAAAAAATGAAAACAAAGTTTAGTGGAATTTTAACACTTTTATTAGTGTTGGTTGTGCAGATTACTTTTGCACAAGAAAAAACGATTTCCGGAACTGTAGCCGATGACACAGGGTTGCCGCTTCCAGGAGTTAATATAATTATAAAAGGTACGAGTACCGGAACGCAGTCTGATTTTGATGGTAACTATTCCATTGACGCTGCACAAGGGCAAACACTTGTTTATAGTTATGTAGGTTTTGAGACCCAAGAGATTGCTGTTGGGGCCTCAAATAAGATGAATGTTACTTTACAGGCTGGTTCAGTATTGGATGAGGTAGTAGTAACTGCACTTGGTGTTTCCCGTGAAAAACAATCATTGGGTTATTCAACACAACAAGTAGAAGGAGAAGATATCTCTACTGTTAAAGGGAACAACTTTACAAATGCCCTTTCTGGTAAGGTTTCTGGTCTTAACATTAAAAGAAACAACAACTTTGGTGGTTCTACCAACGTAGTTATTAGAGGTAATACCTCATTAACTGGAGACAACCAAGCATTGTTTGTTGTTGACGGTGTTCCAATTAGTAACAGAAACACTAACGCTGCCGCTCAAGGTCAAGCGTCTGGTAACTACTATGACTATGGAAATGCTGCTGCTGATATTAACCCAGATGACATTGAATCTATAAACGTATTGAAAGGTGCTGCTGCATCTGCACTTTATGGTTCACGTGCCGCTAACGGTGTTATTATTATTACAACAAAAAAAGGTAAAAAGACCAAAGGCCTTGGAGTTACTATTAACTCAAATGCAACTGTTGGCTTTATTGACAAGAGTACATTTGCTGAATACCAAAATCAATATGGACCTGGTTATGGTGATGACTACTTTACTTTTGAAGATATCAACGGAGATGGTATAGATGATCAAGTTGGAAATTATCAAGATGATGCTTCTTACGGTCCTGCGTTTGATCCAAATCTTTTCATATACCAATATGATTCATTTGATCCAGCTTCACCTAATTACTTAAAGAAAACAGCATATGTTGCTGCTGAAAATGGACCATTGTCCTTTTTTGAAACTCCAATAACTTTAACTAACTCTATTTCGGTTTCAAATGGTTTAGAAAATGGTTCTTACCGTTTGTCATATACCAAATTAGATCAATCTGGTTTATTGCCAAATAGTAGATTGGATAGACATAACTTTATATTGAGTGGAACTTACGACCTATCTGAAAAAATGACAGTGAGCGGTTTTGCTAATTATATTAAAACAGATGCATTGGGACGTAACTCTACAGGTTATAATGACAACGTTGTAGGTAACATGAAACAATGGTGGTCAACAACTACAGATTTACAGGAACAAAGAGATATATACTTTGCAACTAAAAGAAACGTAAGTTGGAACCCTTCTACTTCTGAAATTGGTGCTGCTCCACTTTATTGGGACAATCCATATTGGACAAGATATGAAAACTATCAAAATGACGGTAGAAACCGTTTTATAGGTAACTTTGAATTGAACTACAAATTGGCTAGTTGGTTAAATGTAACTGGTAGAGTTTCTACAGATACTTATAATGAGCAACAAGAAGAACGTAGAGCTTCAGGTTCTGTAGCAACTACCTTCGGTTTAACTCGTGGAAATGTTGATTCTGGTTATTTAAGAAGAGATATTACAGCGACTGAAACAAATTATGACTTGATGTTTAATTTTAATACCAATTTCTCAGAAGGCATCAGCTTTGCAGGTATTTTGGGAACTAACGTTAGAAGAAACGAATTCAATTCATTAACATCTTCAACAGCTGGAGGTTTAATTGTACCAGGACTTTATTCACTTCAGAATACAGTTTCTGCAAACCCTCGTTCATTAGAACAAGCTGAAAAAATTGGAGTTGATGGTATTTATGCCAGTGCTTCTTTTGGTTTTGGAAACATAGTATATTTAGATGGAACAATTAGAAGAGATCACTTCTCTACATTGCCAGTTGATAATAGCGTTTTCTATTATCCTTCAGTATCTACAAGTTTTGTATTCAGCAAGTTGATTAATTCCGACGCTATTAGCTTTGGTAAATTACGTTTAAACTATGCTGAAGTAGGTAATGGTGCACCATTTGATAGATTAGTTGATACTTATACCATCAACAATGATATTGGTACTTCTATACCAAATACTAAAAACAATCCTGAACTTAAGCCTGAAACTACAAAAAGTTATGAAGCAGGTCTTGAAATGAAATTTGCAAAAAACAGAATTGGTTTTGATGTTGCTTACTATAAGTCAAACTCTATTGATCAAATTATCGCAGCACCAGTTTCTGCAGCTACAGGATATACTGGGAAACTTTTGAATGCTGGTGAAATTGAAAATAAAGGTATTGAGGTTTCTTTGAACCTTATTCCTGTAAAGTCAGATAATTTTACTTGGAGCTTAACCGCTAACTGGTCTCAGAACAAGAGTGAAGTATTAGCTCTTCCTGACGGAATCGAAACACTTCAATTAGGAAGTTTTCAAGGAGGAGTTACAGTTAACGCTGTGTTGGGAGAACCTTACGGAGTTATCTACGGTCAAGATTATACCTATTTAAATGGAGAAAAAGTAGTTGATCCAGAAAGTGGTCGATACATAGCTACTGCAACTTCTAATAATATAATCGGTGATACCAATCCAGATTGGTTGGCTGGTATTTCAAACACCTTAACCTATAAGGATATTTCATTTAGCTTCCTTATTGATATTCAAGAAGGAGGAAGTATTTTCTCATTAGATCAATACTACGGACAGTCAACAGGTGTTTATGCCAATACTGCCTATACTAATGATTTAGGAAATCCTGTAAGAAATACAATTGAAAATGGTGGTGGTTATATCAACCCAGGTGTAAATCCTGATGGTTCAGTTAATACCACAAGAACTGATGCTAATGGATTTAGTGGTTTTGGATATGCTGCCTTACCTAACGCTGCATTTGTATATGATGCGAGTTATATAAAATTGCGTCAAGTATCGCTTACTTATACTATGCCATCTAAATTTTTAGACAATACCTTTATGACAGGTTTGTCATTTAGTCTTTCAGGTTCTAATCTTTGGATAATTGACAAAAACATGCCTTATGCTGATCCAGAATCTGGATTGAGCTCTGGTAACTTGCAAGGTTATAGTACTGGTGCATTGCCAACTACCCAAGACTATGGGTTTAATATTAAAGCACAATTTTAATACATAGAAAAATGAAGAAACTGATTTTAATTTTAACGGCGGCAATATTTGCCGTGTCATGTTCAGATAACCTTGAGGATTTGAACGAGAATATAAAAGACCCTGCAAGTGTAAGTGGTGAAAGCTTATTTGCTTCTGCCCAAAAGCAACTTGCTGACCAGGTTGTTACTCCTAACGTTAACCTAAATAACTTAAGGTTATGGACACAACAATTACAGGAAACTACATATACAGACGAGAGTAGGTATAATCAAGTAACCCGTTCAATTCCAGATAACCATTGGAGAGAACTATATCGTGATGTTTTAAAAGATTTAGATCAAGCCTCACAGAATATAGCTGAAACTACTTATCTTACTGATGAGTTAAACGGAAGAAAGCCAAACAAGCAAGCTATCATAGAAGTTTTAACTGTGTATGCTTATAGCAATTTGGTGGAAACTTATGGGGATATTCCTTATACTGAAGCTTTAGATATTGATAATCTTTTGCCGAAATATGATGACGGACTTACTGTTTATAAAGATTTGATTTCTCGCTTAACAGCGGCAATCAATAGTATGGATACTAGTCTGAATAGCTTTGAAAGTGGTGAAGATCTTATGTATAGAGGTGATGTTTCAAATTGGAAAAAATTTGCTAACTCTTTAAAACTTCGTATGGGTATCACGCTTTCTGATGTTGATGCTGGACTGTCACAATCTACAGTACAATCTGCATATACTAGTGGTGTATTCGGAAGCAACGCAGATAATGCTAGCTATATTTACAGAAATGCGGCACCTAACAACAACCCAATGAACAACAATTTGGTGTTGAGCGGACGTAATGACTATGTTGCTGGAAAAACAATCGTTGATATGATGAATGATTTAGAAGATCCACGAAGAGCTGCATACTTTACTACAGTTGATGGTGAATATATTGGTGGAACAATTGGAAGTAGATCTTCTTACGCTAACTTTTCTCACGTTTCAGACCGTATTGTTAATGCAGCTGAACCAGGTGTAATTATGTCTTATGATGAAGTAGAGTTTTTATTGTCAGAGGCAGCAGCAAGAGGATATTCTGTAGGTGGAGATGCCGAGAGCCATTATATAGCAGCTATTACTGCTTCATTTGATTATTGGAATGTTAGTGGTGTTGCTGGATATTTAGCTAAGCCTGAAGTTGACTACACTACAGCTTTAGCAGCAAGTACCTCTACTCCTTCATGGAAAAAGGTAATTGGAACTCAAGCTTACTTTGGCTTGTATAACCGTACTTTTGCTCCGTATCTTTCTGTTAGAAGATTGGATTATCCAGTACTTGTAGAGCCAGTTAGCGCTCAATCTGGTTTTCCAGTAAGATATACATATCCAGTTGGAGAGCAAACTTTAAATGGTCTGAACTATGATTCTGCATCAAGTGCCATTGGCGGTGATGCTCCAGAAACTCAATTATTCTGGGATAAGTTTTATACTTTCGATTTTTAGAAATACAATAAATTTTAATTATAAAAACCCCGGCAGAAATGTCGGGGTTTTTTTATAGACACTATTTACCTCATAATATTATGAAGAAATAAAGCTTTTAATAAAACGTTATATTTAGGCTTTTATAATTTTATTGCTGTATGTATATTTTTTTCCAGTCTGAAGCCTATGCGCCTTGGCTTGCTCCATATGCATATGGAATTGTTTTACTTGGATTTGTTTTTTTTCTATTTAGGGTTTTTGAAAATTTTTATGCAAAAAGTTTTGACAAGCCTCTTTTTAGAAATTATTTGGTTTATAAAAAATTAACCACTTCCCAGGTTAAAATTCTTATATCAAATTTTGAATTTTATAACAAACTTTCAGAGAAACATAAAAAACAATTTCAGCACAGAATAGCTCAATTTCTTTCTGAAAAGCAATATATTGGAAGAGGCGAATTAATTGTTACTGAACAAATGAAGATCTTAGTCGCTGCTATTGCCTGTATGCTTAGTTTTGGAAGGAAAAACTACAAGTATTCTTTGATTAATTTTATTTTAATCTACCCAGCTGAATTTTACAGCACAGTAAACAATAATTTTCACAAAGGGGAATTTAACCCCAAAGAAAGAGCGTTGGTGCTTTCTTGGAAAGACTTTGAAGAAGGTTTTCAAATAAGTAATGATAATTTAAACGTGGGTATACACGAGTTTATGCACGCCATGCAGCTGGAAGCAAAAAATAGGGGAGACATTGATTCCGCTCGTTTCACCAAACAGTTTAAAAATATATTGAATTTATTGACCAAACAGGAAGTCAAGGATCAATTGGATAAAACTAAATTCTTTAGAGCCTATGCCTTTACCAATCAATACGAATTTATGGCTGTGCTTGCTGAATATTTTTTTGAATCTCCACAGGACTTTAAAACCCTTTTCCCAAAGCTATATGATTATACCAAGAAGCTACTAAATTTTAATTTTGCAGGGTATTGACTTTTTTTGAAATATTCTCCGCAATGATTTTAGAATGGATCCGGGAGTTTTCAATAAACCACTTGTGGGTTTCCAATCCTCCACAAATTACACCTGCCAAATAAATTCCTCCCACATTTGTTTCCATTGTTTCAGGATTGTATATGGGAAAATAATTCCCGTCTTGAGAAAATTTAACCCCCAAGCTTTTTAGAAAATTAAAGTCTGGCTTATAGCCAGTAAGTGCTATTACAAAATTATTCTCTAAAACCTCTGTACCTTTGGGAGTCTTTATAAAAACTTCGGGTTCTGTAATTTTTTCTATTTCGGAGTTAAAATATGCTTTAATACTTCCTTCTTTAATCCGATTTTCAATATCTGGTTTTACCCAGTATTTTACTCGATCCCCTATTTCTGAGCCACGAATAACCATTGTTACATCGCCACCTTTACGCCAAATTTCCAAGGCTGCATCTACAGAAGAATTACTAGCACCTACTATTACAACCTTTTGCATCACAAATGGATGTGCTTCTTTGTAATAATGCATAACTTTTGGTAACGACTCACCGGGCACATTTAGCATTTTGGGAATGTCATAAAAACCAGTGCTGACAATGATGTTGTTGGATGTATAAGTATTTTTATTTGAAGTTATGTAGAAGTGATTCTCTACCTTTTTAACTGAAAGTATACTTTCATATAAATTAATATAGAGCTTATTTGAAGTCGCTACCCGGCGATAATATTCCAGAGCTTCGTTTCTTGTGGGTTTCGGATTAATGCTAATAAATGGGATATCGTCAAGTTCAAGTTTTTCCGAAGTGGAAAAAAAAGTCATATTAAGTGGATAGTTATAAAGCGAATTGGTCAATGTCCCTTTTTCAACCACAACATATTCTAGACCTCTCTTTTTACATTCCAGAGCGCAAGCTATACCTATCGGGCCTGCGCCAATAATTAATACATCAAATATTTTTTCAGAAGAGGAAAGAGTGGACATTTATAATATTATTGTACAAGTTTTTTGAGATCTTGAATTGTTTGTGTTGGATTGCTTGCACCAAAAACATAACTACCGGCAACCAAAACATCTGCACCTGCATCTACAAGTTGTTTTGCATTTTTATTGGTTACGCCACCGTCTATTTCAATTTTGGTAGAAGCTCCATTAGCTTCTATAATCTTTTTAAGCTGTATTACTTTTTTATAGGTGTTTTCTATAAAACTTTGACCACCAAAACCTGGGTTAACACTCATCATACATACCAGATCAATATCATTTATAGTATCTTCCAATAAAGAAACATTCGTGTGTGGGTTAATTGCAACGCCTGCCTGCATCCCTTCCGCTTTTATTCCTTGTAGAGTGCGGTGAAGGTGTGTACAAGCTTCAAAATGAACTGAAAGAATATTCGCTCCCAAATCTGCAAATGCCTTAATATAGCGATCAGGATCAATAATCATTAAGTGGACATCCAAAGGTTTTTTGGCATAGGCTGCAATGCTCTTAATAACAGGCATTCCGAAAGAAATATTTGGAACAAAAACACCGTCCATTACATCTAAATGAAACCAGTCGGCTTCACTATTATTTACCATTTCAATATCGCGCTGAAGGTTCGCAAAATCTGCTGCAAGTATGGATGGGGCTATTATTATGTTTTTCATGTAGCTTAAAGTAAGAAGGGTTCTATTAGTGTTTTGAGGTTTTTTGGATATTTATTTTCAAAATCATATTGGGATAGATATGTGTTTAATCTTTCAATATCTGCTTTAGTCTTCATAATACTGAAATTTGCTTCATAATTCTCAAAAATTCGATTTTCAATTTTTTGATCCAATATTATTAAAATATTCTTATGTCTTTTATCTTTTCGAATAGTTGCGAAGAGTTCATTTACGGTTTCTTTATTACCCTCAAGAACTTGAAGAAAAAAATTATTGTTATAGAGAAGCGCTCCAGTAATATTAAGGGTTGGATTTATCGCTAAGATATATTTAAACAGCTCTTCCAGCTCTGAATTTTTCAGCGCTTCGGTTTGTTTGCTTAAATAACAGATTGTATGTTCCATTATAATGTAAAGATAGAAAAAACCTCCGGTAATCAGCCGGAGGTCATTCATCAATCAAAAAACGAACAGTATTTTCTCAGGCAAGCTGAGAAACTGATACTGTAAGTTATCTTTAAGGGATTAACCCAAATAAGTCATCAATATTTTACTTCTTGAAGTGTGCTTTAATCTTCGGATTGCTTTTTCCTTAATTTGACGAACGCGTTCGCGAGTAAGATCAAAAGTTTCACCTATTTCTTCCAAAGTCATTGGGTGTTGATCGCCAAGACCAAAGTACAAACGAATAACGTCTGCTTCACGAGGAGTAAGGGTTTCCAAAGCTCTCTCAATTTCAGTTCTAAGTGATTCGTGCAATAATGCGCGGTCTGGGTTTGGACTTTCACCACTACGCAAAACATCATAAAGGTTACTGTCTTCTCCTTCAACAAGCGGGGCATCCATCGATACGTGACGCCCTGAGTTTTTCATGGACTCTTTTACGTCGTTGATGGTCATGTCCAATTCTTTTGCAATTTCTTCTGCAGAAGGTGGGCGCTCATTGGCTTGTTCCAAATAAGCGTACATTTTGTTTATTTTGTTGATGCTTCCAATTTTGTTCAATGGCAAACGTACAATACGAGATTGTTCTGCCAAAGCTTGCAAAATAGACTGGCGAATCCACCAAACAGCGTATGAAATAAATTTAAAACCACGCGTTTCGTCAAAACGTTGTGCGGCTTTAATAAGGCCAAGATTTCCTTCATTGATAAGATCTGGAAGGGTAAGCCCTTGGTTTTGGTATTGCTTTGCCACCGAAACAACAAAACGAAGGTTAGCTTTGGTCAATTTTTCCAAAGCAAGTTGGTCACCCGCTTTTATGCGTTGTGCCAATTCTACTTCTTCGTCTGCGGTGATTAAGTCAACTTTTCCAATTTCTTGTAGGTACTTGTCTAATGAAGCAGTTTCCCTGTTGGTTACCTGCTTGGTAATTTTAAGTTGTCTCATTTAAGGTTTGTCCTGTAGATTAAGGTTTAACTTGTGTATTAAGTTATACGTAACAAACGCCGAAAAGGTTACAAGGGTTTCAACTTTTTTTAAGATTTTGCTGATTCAGATTATAGAAAATAGTATCTCTTATTCAAGACTGTCATTTTTTTTGGTTGCTGTTGTATCCGAAGATTTATACTCTTTTAATATTAAACTGTCAATTTCACTTTTACTATTGGTTACTATTTGCTTCCCGTCCTTACTATTGTAATAGTAATATTTTTTAGAGACGGTATATGTTTCATCAATATTATTCTTTTTAGAAGTAGATTTTTTTGTTTTGTTTTCAGAATCTATTTGTGAAGATTTTTCAATTTCATTAGCTGTTCTGATTTCTAATGCGTTAGGGTTTCTGAAAAGTTTTTCGTCCCCATTCTTTTTAAAATTTAAAGAATCCACTTTTAAGTTTTCAATAACAGTTTTGAGTGATTCTTTTTTAGTATAAGTATTGTTTTCTTCTGTTAAAGAATTTTTGTTTTCTTGTGTTTGTAAATTTGAATGCAAGAAAAGTTCAGAGCCAAACATTAAAACTAAGCCTAATAAAACAGAAACTCCGCCACCTATGAGCCAATAGAAAAGAATTCTTTTTTTTCTGCGTTTCTCTTCATCCAATGAAGTATTTATTTTTTCCCAAAGACTTTTATTGGGAATCTTTTTTCCGTCGTTCAGCTTGTTTTCAAAAAGCGCTCCTATATCTTTCTTTTGTCCCATTTTAATGTGCTTTTGGTTTAAGGGATTTATTTATTGCAATAATTTGTTCCCGTAAAATCAGCTTTGCGCGGTGATAGTTTGATTTTGATGTTCCTTCGGAAATATTTAAAACCGCTCCAATTTGCTTGTGCGAAAAACCATCCATTTGGTAAAGGTTAAAGACAAGTCTGTATTGATCCGGAAGATCTTGAATAAGCTTTAGAAGCTGCTCCAAATTAAGATTTTCGGTTTCTTCAACAGTAATTGTTTCTTCTAGGATATCATCTTTTATTTCGATATTGATAGGTTTGATTGCTTTATACTTATCAATGGCTTTATATATGGTTATCCGCTTCATCCAACCTTCAAAAGATCCTTTGTGTTTGTAGGTTTTTATTTTTTGAAAAATTGTTATAAAAGAATCGTGCAAGTTATCCTCGGCATCTACATCATTCCTGCAGTATTTTAAAGAGGTAAAATATAGGGTGTCTTTATATTGTCGGAACAGCTCATTTTGGGCTGCCCGGTTGTTTTTAATACACTGTTTTATTAATTCTTCTATTTTCAAATAGGCTTTATTAAGTTTAAAATGAGCGTATAGGTCGCACGATCATCTTGTTATCTTTTCCGGTATATAATGTTCTATCATCTGGAAAAGCCGTTGTCATTGAAAAATCATACACCTGATAATTTAAATATAAAAAACCTCCATTTCCATCATTTGTTCCCCAACCTTCTGAAGAACTTGCATACATAATATAGGCTTCATTTGGATCGTTGTTTAAATCTGGAAAACCTCCAATCAAATCTCTATTTTCATAGATTAATGCCAATTCCTCAATTGAAGGCAAATACCAATCGTTAAAACCATTTGCGTTTAAGTCGAAAGACAAACTAGCCGCACTATCTGATTCGTCACAAAAATTAATTATTGCAAGTGTGTTTTGTGCACCATAGCCAATTCCGTCATTTTGGGCGATTGGAGCTGTTGGAGGTATTGGATTTGGTTGATGGAAACAACCCCAAGCAGCTTCTGCAAGATCTGATTGGTAGGCAATTAATCCATGTTCCTGTGTATCGTCTAAGTAGAATATAATTCCCCCTTGATATTCCTGTCCGATTTCTAATACTAAGTTTTCTTCTGGTGTGTCATCATTATTGCTACAAGCAGAAAATAACAACGCTACAATTAATAATTTGCCGAAATATTTTAGCTTATTTTTTTTCATAATTTTTTAAATTAACAGTTAATAGCTTTTAAAATTATTGGAACATAAGCCCGCGGGTTACCTGTACTAATATCATCAAATCTAATATAAATTATTTGTGGGTTTCTAATGTTTTCATACATTAAATTGGTAATAGGGTTTGTTTCTGCAAGCATATCTTCGTAGGTTTCATAATAATTCCAAGTTATAACTGAAGGATCTGAAATACCTGTGAATGGGAAGAAACATTCAAAATAACTCTCCAAATCAAAAATCGATCTTTGGGAACCGGGCTGGGTTTCACATTCTTCAAAAAGAAATTTTCTGCAGGGTTCGTAGCAATCCTTAGTAAGAAGAAAACTATCTGTGCCATTTTCTATTTGCATTTGCGTTTCGTCAAAATTGATTACTTTCCAATCAAAATTCCAATCATTACTAACACTTTCGCCGCCGGTTAAGAATATATTGAGATGCAATTCATCCTCAATAAAATAAGTAACCCAAGTTCCGCTAAAAGCGTTTTCTTGAAAATAGAGTCCCACATTTCCGGAATAATTTACTTCAAAGTAAGAACCTTCATATTCACTATTGGGGCCGTCAAGATGTTTAACTTTCCAGATGCAAGTAGATTGGCAGAGTATATTATTGCAGGTTGTAATTGTGTCTGCCTGTATACATTTATCAATTGCTTCTTTTAACTCGTCATTATTATTAATCACATAATGCTCTCCATTATTTAATATACTGGTTATTGGATAGCTTAGGCTAATAGATTTTCCTTCCTCTAACATGCCCAAAAACTCACTAAATTCTATGTCACTTTGTATAACTTGATTATCGAAAATATCCATATTCTCATCATAAATAACCAATGTAAAAGCATAATTAAAATCAATACAGGTTATTTCGTTTTCAAAATCTTTTCCCGCTGCTCTCTCTATAAGATTATAGAGTTCAGAATCTACCTGAATAACTTTTGATGGGTCTGCTTTACTTATAGGCTCGTCTTCACAGGAATTGAAAAAAGTGATGAGAAGGATAAGGGGTAAATAAAGAAAGTTTTTCATAATAGTTTTATTACGTTGTTACCCTATAGTCTGAAAATTTTTAAAAAGTTGCGTGACGTTTAAAAAAAAATGCCTTCAATACCGAAAGTACGGTAATGAAGGCATTTTAAAATTATTAAAGTTTAGAATTTAAACACGCACTTGACCATCTCCATAAACATAATATTTATTGGTAACAAGTTGTTTTAAGCCTAATGGTCCACGATGGTGCAATTTGTCTGTGCTAATGGCAAGTTCTGCACCAACACCCATTTGCCCACCATCTGTAAAGCGAGTAGAGGCATTGTGATATACAGCAGCGCTATCCACATTTTCCATAAACTGTTGTGCTTTTTCAACGTCTTCGGTAAGAATAACGCTTGAATGACCGCCGCTATATTTATTTATTTTCGAAATGGCTTGGTCTATTTCACCAACGCTTCCAATGGCGATTTTAAGAGCTAAAAACTCTTCACTCCAAGTGGTTTTATTTGGAATAGATTTATTTTCTGAAAGCACTTTCTTTATTTCATCATCTACCAAAATTTCTACTTTGGCTTTCTCTAAAACTTCTTTTAATTCTTGAAGACGGGTTTCATAATGGGGAAGTTTTTTATCAATTAAAACTTTATCCAAAGCATTACAACCTGAAATTTTATCAGTTTTTGCATTTAGAATTACTTGAAGTGTTTTTACCCAATCTGCATCTTCGGCAACATATAAAAAGTTATTTCCTCTTCCGCTAATTAAAACGGCACATTTTGCATTCTCCTTTACAAAATTAATCAATCGCTCTCCACCTCGGGGAACAATAAGATCCAATGGTTCGGTTGGGTTTTTAAGAAACGCTTGGGTTTCTTCTCTGTTTAATACTAACATTTTAATCCAGTTGTTTTCCAGTCCATTTTCTGCTAGTGATTTGTGCCAGCAAGCCACCAATTCTTTATTACTATTATAGGCTTCTTTACCACCTTTCAATAAAATTTTGTTATTCGCTTTAAAAGCTAAAACAGCAGCTTCCACAGTAACATCTGGTCTGGATTCATAAATAATCATAATTGTTCCAAATGGCGCTGTCTTGTTTATGATGTTAAGTCCGTTATCTAGTTTAATATTAGAAATTTCCTGATTAACGGGATCTTCTTGCGCACGTACTTCAGAAATAGCTTTTATCATTCCATCAATTTTGGAATTGTCAACTACCAGACGATCGTATAATGCTTGGTCTTCTTTTTCAAAAGCTTCCAGGTCTTTTTTATTGGCATCTAAAATAGCCGTTCGGTTTTGATCTATGTTTTTTATCATAGAATCAAGTACTTTATTTTTTAATTTAGTGTCTATCAATTTCATATGTTCTCTCTTCAATTTTTAAATTATTATTATGCGTAAAATTTTGTTCCGATTTTTTTTCCATTCAGAATATCTACAATAACATTTTGCTGTTTTCCATTTGCGATATAGGTAGGGATATTTTTTCGGGCAGTTTCTTTGGCAATTTTCAATTTAGACTTCATTCCACCACGACCTTCACCTTCACCTTTTCGGGATTTCTGGACATATTGTTCAACTTCTTCGCCATGATGCACTTCTTGAATTTTTCTTGAATCCTCATCATCTGGATGCCCAGTATATAGCCCATCTGTATCTGTCAATATAATTAAAGCGTCTGCATTAATTAGCTCTGCTACTAAACTTGCCAATTCATCGTTGTCGCTGAACATAGACAGTGTCAATGATACGGCATCATCTTCATTGGCAATGGGAACAATTCCTTCGTCAAGCAAACCTTCATAACAGTTAATCATGTTTTCACGGTGTTTTCCTGGTGAAAAATCACGCTTTGTTGCCAGAATCTGTGCGCAACGCATACCGTGATCGTGAAATAAACTGTAGTAATGGCGCATCATTCGGGGCTGTCCTACTGAAGAATAAATCTGTCTCCGGGTAGAATCATCTTTTGCTCTACACTCGCCTAAAACTTCTTTTCCGGCAATTGCAGACCCCGATGAAACTAAAACAGGCATGTACCCATTTTCATACACTACAGCAATTTGACGGACGAGTTCATTTAGAATTGGACCTACAATTCTATTATCTCTATTCGTCATAACGTTGGTTCCTACTTTTATAACCACTCGTTTTTTATTCATAACTTTTATTTTGGTATTTGTTTATTTTCCGAGCTCTGTTGCTCTATCAAATGCTGCGTATGCAGCTTCTTTAATTAATTCTTTAACGTTGTTATCTTCCATGGAATCTAAGGCGGCACGTGTTGTACCTCCTTTTGAGGCGACCATATCCATCCATGCATTTGGGGAAAGGTCTGAATCATTGAACAATGCAACGGCACCTTCAAATGTTTGGGTGACTAATATTTTTGAATCGTTTTGAGAAAAGCCCATTTTTAAAGCTGCTTCCATCATAGATTGCATAAAGTAAAAAACGTAGGCGGGACCACTTCCAGAAATACCGGTAGAGGCATTAATGAAGTTTTCATTCTGCACATGGATAGCTTCTCCTGTGGTATCTAAAAGATTGCGAACCATTATTAATTCAATACGGCTTACTTCTTTTGATTCTGTAAATGAAGTCATTCCCAAGCCTACCTTTGCGGGAAGATTAGGCATAGCTCGAACTACTTTTTTAATCCCTAATCCTTCTTGTATGGTATTGATTGTAATACCTGCCATTAAGGAAATAAAAAGCTGACTTTCATTTACATGTTTTTTTATGGAATTAAATAATTCTTCACTGTGATAAGGTTTCACGGCTATAAAAACAACGTCCGCCTTTGGAAGGCAATCGTCAATTTTATCGTAAACATCAAAATTTGGAATTTCCCTTAACTCCAATGTTTTTTCTGGTGAAACGTCATAGATCATCAAATTTCTGCGATTTAAATAGGGCGATTTTGCCATGCCTTCCGCATAGGTCAATCCCATATTTCCTGCTCCAATTACTAGTACTTTCATAGTTAGTTTTATTATTTAGGGTATATAGGTGCAAGGACTGTACTGTAAAGGGATATTATTTTTAATTATATTCTATATTAGAAATAAAGAGAGGATAAGCCGCTGTTTAAACAAGCTGGGAAGAGTTCCTTAAAATTTTGTTAAATTTTTTAATAGATATGGACATCCTGCAAATGTGTCGGCATATAGGCAGTATCGGCTAAAACACTGCTAATGTGGCATAGAAACACAGCCTCCCAATTTTTGGAATTGAAGGCGTCTTTAAATTTATTTGATTTAAATTTTATATTCGGATTATGTCCACAGTATTTTTTATGAAGCTCAACGCTTCGCAAGAATTTGGGTCGCCAAGAATAATTAAAATCACAGGCTTTTTCTCTTATTCATAGGTTAGTATAAATATAGTTGCGGGTTTTACGAGGATTTTCTACAGGAAAATAAGATGTAGTAAACTTGCAACAACCTTTAATTAAGCCCAAAATTGAGCAATTATTTTTATACATCTTAAGTTTGATTTTTAATAAATCAGTTAACTTTAAGTATTAATCAGAAAGAACAAAAGAGCGGAGTAAGGTTATGTTATACGGTGAAGCTTTCGACTTCGGCAATCCCGAAACTTCGGAAATAATCCCCGCTCTTTTACTACTTACATCACGTTCAGTTCTGTGAGGCCTAGACTTAGTTTTCAAGCGCTGTACTGAGCCTGTCGAAGTGTTGTTGTAACCCACGTAGCTGGTTCTTTCATAAGATCAGTTCCTATGAATAAATATATAAGGAAACTTTTGGAGTTGACATCAGCAAGGATGTCTTTGATGTACACGGCAGTACCAGTAGCCACAACCAGTTCAAAAATGATGAAAAGGGGTTTAAAATTTTTTTAAAGATACTTCCTAATGATTCAATCGTGGTTATGGAAGCCACAGGCTACTACCATTACAGGCTCGCACAGTTTATTTACAAAAACAATGTTGGTGGTAACGGTAGTAAACCCTTTGTCGGTAAAGCGATTTATACAGATGAAGCTTGCCAAGGTAAAGACCGAAAAGAGCGACGTCAAGGCCATCTGCGAGTATGCACTGATTAATGAGGTGTCTTTGTACAGTGCCCTCATGTGTAGGCAGAGTGTTTACAGCTGTTTCGTTTAATGGACAGCTACCTTAAAAAGCGTACCGCTACTAAAAACAAACTGCATGGTGAGGAAACCTTGGGAATACCATCCAAGTTCGTGTACCGTTCTTTAAAGCGGGATAAAAAGCACTTGGATAAAGAACTTGCTGGGATCGAGCAACGCCTGTTATCGCTTATAAATCAAGAGAAGCAGCACCAGCTCACACTTTTGCAGACCGTTAAAGGCATAGGCAACAAGACAGCTTTATTTTTAATTGTGGTAACCGATGGTTTTTCCAAGTTCGAGACGGGAGCACAACTTTGTAGTTATGTGGGTATCACGCCTACTATTAGTGAATCTGGAAGTAGTGTACGTGGTCGTAGCAGGATCAGTAAGGTTGGCAATAAGAAACTTCGTAACCTATTATTTCTTTGCGCCTTCGATGCCTGTAAGACAAGGCGTGCCGAGAGCTATACCAGCGCATCGTAAACAAAGGGAAGAGTAAGAAACTCGCGCTTATAGCGGTTGCAAATAAGCTTTTGAAACAGTGTTTTGCTATTGCAAAATCAGGGCTTCCTTATGATCCGGAATTCGTTTCGGTGCTTACTGGAAAATAATTGAGTTTCAAACAAAAAAATAGCTTACATATCTATTTTTTCAATCTGTAAGCCTAGAATAATAGTGTCAAAAATTAATGAAGAAATGTCTTGTTTTTTACCTCAGTTCTTTGTTGGCATAGTTTTAATTTATTTTCTTGCTACTTTAAACTCACTGCCATCATACCATTTTGGGAAATAATCTTCATTAGATAATTTCAGTCCTACATTATAAAATAGCTGTAGGTCTAATCTAATACCGCTCAATTCAAAGGTTTTAGCATCGTAATTATCTGATACCTGATGGTATTTAAATGCTCCATAATTATCATTAAACGCTTTCACTTCTTCAATACTATTATTAAATCCTTCATAAGTACCAGCAGCATACAACGCAGGGATCCCAATTTTGGCAAAATTAAAATGGTCTGATCTGAAGAAACCGCCCATTTCTGGCGTTGGATCTGGGATGATGTACCTGTTTTGTTCTTTGGCTGCTGTTTTTGCGTATTCGTCCATTTCGGACTGACCAAATCCAGTAATGGTTAAATCTTTCATTTCTCCTAGACTAGCAATCGCATCCATGTTTATATTGGCAACCGTTTTTTCTGGGTCGAATATAGGGTTTGCAGCATAATAGGCAGAACCTAATAAGCCTTGTTCTTCCCCAGTTAATGCGATAAACACAATAGATCGTTTAGTAGGTTTACTTTTCTTAAATGCTTCTGCTATTGCTAATAAACCAGCTGTACCTGTCGCATTATCTACCGCTCCATTGTAAATAGAATCACCTTTTATGGGTTTACCTACACCTAAATGATCCCAATGTGCAGAATAGATGATTATTTCATCCTTTTGATCTGTTCCAGGTATCATGGCAACTACATTTTTAGAAACATCTTTTTTAATTTTATTTTCAATACTAACGGAAACATTTAAATCTAATGGAATAGGTTGAAAATTTTTATCATGTGCAATAGTTTTATAATCTTGTCCTTTCATGGCTGATACATCAAACATTTTTTGAGCACTTTCATTAGTTATCCAAGATTCTACAGCTAAAAGTGGTGAATCGCTTTCAATTACCAATTTAGCGCCACTCCAACTAGATTCTATCACATTCCAGCCATAAGAAGCCGGTTCAGTTTCATGAATTATAATTACTCCGGCTGCACCTTGTCTTGCTGCTTCTTCATATTTGTATGTCCAACGGCCATAATAGGTCATTTCGTTGCCTTTAAATAATGTTGAATCTGCTGATTTAAAGCCCGGATCATTGATTAAAACAACGGCTGTTTTTCCTTTCCAGTCAATGCCTTCATAATCATTCCACCCATATTCGGGAGCAACAATCCCGTAACCAGCAAACACAAGTTCTGAGTTTTCAAGACTCACTTCTGTGACTGTTTTATTTGTGGTAGCTACAAAATCTTTTAAGTAAGCTAAATCAAAACTTTTATTTTTGTCACTAATTGTCATGTGTTTAGAAGGTGTTCCGTCAATTTCTACCATTGGAACAACTTGAAAAAAACTTTCACCATTCCCTGGTAAAAGCCCGAGTTTCTCAAACTCATCTTTTAAATAACTTACGGTTTTTACTTCTCCTTCAGTAAATGGTTTTCTTCCTAGAAATTCATCTGATGATAGCCGTTCAATATGATTGCCAATAGTTGTTTGATTTACTGCAACAATGTTTGTGTCTAACTTTTTGTTGTTGTTACAACCACTAAAAAGCACTGTTACTATTAAAATTTTTAAATATTTTTTCATCATTTATATTTTAAATTGAATGTGCGGTTTAATTATTGTGAACGGTTTTGTGTATGATTTCGTTACGTGTTTCAGCAACTAAATTAGTAAACTAAAACGAACCAGAGGAAATTCCGAAGGAATTTCCAAGTAGACGAGAACTAGCAATGAATTATACACTTTAGTACTTTCGTTATTTTTTATTCAGCTATTGTTCTAATTCTTTGTCAATTTGAGCAATAATATCTATAAGACTTTCTTGGTTTATGACAAATGTCCTCCAATAATAAAAATTCTTTGATTCAAAATAAATATTAAGATCAGCTATTAAATTTTTATCCGTTAAATCACTAATATTTTTATATGGCTTGTATGTTATTATATGAGCATACTTATAATCTAAATCCGATGAACTCTGCCTCAAGATTTCAAATAAATTTTCATTGGTAGGTGCATTAAAAGTATAAAACCTTTGAATATTTGAATATAAGGTGTCATTTATTATAAGATCAGAATTGCCATCAGCAATCATAGCATCATATGCACTTGTGTTTGATCGAAAGGGCATATCATATCCAAATAACTCCGAATAAGATATTTTGCTAATAGTATCAAAGCCTGCAAAGGAAGCTATTTCTTTACGAGGATTAAATGAAGGTAAAATCTTTTTAAAGTACATAATCTCTCTTCCCCAATAAGGTTTTAATTCTTCGATTAACTCTAAATCTTTAAACATATCCGAACGAATTTCTTTTAAGATTGTGGTAGCTTTCATTTTGCCTTTTTGAACTTCATTCCAATTATTAATCTGCAAAGCAATCAGAATTCCAATTACCACTAATAGAATTTCACCAATCGCATAAATCAGATATTTACTGAATTTATTTTCAATCAGCATTTTTTGTCTAATTTTTCTAAAGAATTTTATCATTGGTTAGCGGTTTCTGATAATGAAGCACACGGTCTTGTGTATTAAAAGTAGTGCTGAAAATAAGCGATAATTTTCGGATACAACACAAGCCGAATTTTTAAATTTTACTAATTATTTTATTTTTAGGAATTTGTCCACCGAAGGATTACTGTTTCCAAAAGGTGTTAAATGGTCTTCTGTTATACTGTTTATTTTTTCAAATCCGTTGTTAATTCCTCTTCGTTGTATTGTTTTATTTCTAGACCACTACATTTTTCAGGTCCATTCTTTTGAAAAGGTTCCGATTGTCAAGAATCCGTTTACCGAATTTCTTGCGGTTTTCATATATTTTTTTATTTGCTCAGTCGTTGTAAGAAAATGAAAGGTTGCTCTATCGTGCCAAACATCAAAAGTCATATTTGTTTCAAATTCCGTAATGTCGCTTACAATCCAATTTACTTTATTTGCTTTTTCTCCAAATGGGTTTGTTAACGCTTTATTGATTTGAAATACGTAATGTTCATTATGCATATTTTCTTAGTAATTTTTTACAAATGTGGTATAATATATTTTGTCGTCGATATAAAGTAACTTAAATTGTAAATCCTTCTTTTTTTACTTTTATATTGTACTAATAAAAAAACCTACTTCAAATAAATCGTCTTTCGGTTTACAAATTCCATCATTCCGTCTTTGGAAAGTTCGCGACCGTAGCCTGATAGTTTAGTTCCTCCAAATGGTAATCTTGGGTCAGATTTTACGAGTTGATTTATAAAATATGCGCCGTCGCTTACTTTATTGGAGTGGCTTAATGCCAGTTCTGTATTTTTTGTGCAAACGGTTACGCCCAATCCGTATTTTGAGTTTTCTGAAAGTTCGAATGCGTGTTCTATGCTTTTAGCTTTAATCATTGCAGCTAAAGGTCCAAAACTTTCTTCATCAAAAGCTGCCATTCCAGGTTTTACATCGCCCAAAATAGTTGGTTCGTGGAAACATCCTTTTTGTTTGCCGCCGTGTATTAATTTTGCGCCTTGTTTCACAGATTCTTTTACTTGTTTTTGTAATTGGTCCGCAAGGTCTTTTCGTGCCAAAGGGCCGATTGTTGTTTCTTCATTAATCGGATCGCCTTCTTTTAAACCTTTTACGGCTTTGGTAAATTTTTCAACGAATTCGTCATAAATGCCTTCCAATAAAATAAAGCGTTTTGCCGCAATGCAACTTTGGCCGCTATTCATCATTCGTGCCGTTAGGGCAATTTCTACCGTTTTATCTATATTTGCATCTTCCCAAACTATAAAAGCGTTGCTGCCGCCAAGTTCTAATACTGTTTTCTTTATATATTTTCCGGCTAAAGATGCTACGGTCGAGCCCGCTTTTTCGCTTCCTGTTAATGTTATTGCTTTTATGGCATCGTGTGCAATAATTTGTTCAGTTACATCGTGGTCAACAATTAGATTTTGGAAAACGTGTTTTGGATAACCAGCTTTTGTAAATACATCTTCAATCATTTGGGCACAGCCAAAAACGTTTGATGCATGTTTTAAAAAGCCTACATTTCCTGAAGTAAGAGTAGGTGCTGCATACCTAAAAACTTGCCAAAAAGGAAAGTTCCATGGCATTACGGCAAAAATACCGCCAATTGGATTATGGCTTACAAAACTTTTTGTTGCGTCACTTTCTATAATTTCATCGGCTAAGAAAGTTTTCGCATTTTCAGCATAATAATCACAAACTGTAGCACATTTATTTACTTCAGATTTAGATTCGGTAATGGGTTTTCCCATTTCCAAGGTAATCATCTTAGCATATTCGTCTACATTATCACGAAGAACTTGTCCTGCTTTTTTAATAAGTGCACAACGTTCTTTCAGCGGAACATTTCGCCAAGATTGAAAAGCTTTTTGACTGTTCTCTAATTTTTCAACCAACTCTTTATTGGTTAATGCTTTATATGTTTTTATTTCTTTTCCGTTATACGGATTTACACTTTTAAATTCCATATTATTCAGTAGTTATAAGATTAATAGGTTGTTGGTTGATTCCAGAAATTCGCTATTTCTTCCCAAACCACTTCGCCATTTGGCATTAATTTATTCCGAAGTTCTTTTTGTTTTGCTTTAGACTCATTGCCAACCATACTTTTCACTAAGGAATCTACAACAGCATCTTGCCATCTATATGAATTTTCTGCAACATATTCAGCAGTTTGAATTGGTGTAGCAGATGTTTGAGCTGGAGTATAAATTGAAGGCGCAGCTTGAAATCCTAAATTATACTGAATTAAAATCCGTTCTTCTTTAAAATCATCGAAACTTCGTTCGATTGCTACGTCTGGCCACAAAATTTGCATTCTCATTTTTTCAGGTTGATATACTGAAGTATAAAGCGTTCCAAACCCTTCTTTGAATTTTGTATTATATAAAGGTGGATGTAAAAAAGCCTTTGCCAATTCTGAAGAACTTACATTTTTAGATTTTAGATAATTTTTGATAAAATTATAGCGTTTTACGGTTTGATTAAATTGCGCATTTTCTGGCCAATCTACCGTTCCTTGGTGATTTGTAGCGAATGGGGTAGTGGTAACAAATGGTTCCTTATCTGGCGCTAACATTACGGTTTTAATTGTTCCTTTTTTATCTACAACGGTCACATTATAAGACATATGAGACGGAATGCTTTTCAACGTTTTTACAGCTTCTGCCGTAGTTTTACAAAACTCCAACACATATCGTAAAATAAATGGAATACCAAAGCCAACACCAATTTCCTTGCGACCTCCAAAAGTTAGGGAAACGCAAAGTCCAGCGTCATTCATACCATCTACAAGACCAATTAAACAATCTGAAGTTCCCATTACTTTATGGGTATTCCATTTACTTAGCAGAACTATTCCTTCCAATAAATCTGGATGATAATCGTAATTTCTGACTAATTGAATTTCATCTGTATCTATAACTGCTTGTGCGCATGCACTAATATATGCTGGTGGTTGAAATCCTGTTAAAAACCTTGCGAGTTCTGGGTCTTTATCTGCATTCGTGATGTTGCACAAATGCTCATAAGTAAGCCACATTTTGGGCATATATTTTTTTAATGCTTCTTGTGAAGTCTTTAAATCTGGAGTTGAAGATGTGTTTTGCGATAAAAACCAAATTCTATAGTTTGGCCAAAATTTGTCGAATAAACTTTTCCATCTTTGGCCAGCTTTTGATGGTTCAGAAACTGTATTGAATTGTAATTGCATTTTTTTTTATATTTATTAATTCTTTTTCAAAGTTAATTTTCTCTGTGCATCACTATAATACTCTGCGAAACTCAGTGTTTAAGCTATTACGCGGAGTTACTCAGAGAAAAAAGAGATTCACAGAGATTTGAGTTTATTTGCTGGACATAAAGACCTCACAGGTTTTTAATACCTATGAGGTCTAAAATGAAATTCAACTTTTTCGGTTTTTTTATTTAGTAAGACTTCCAGTTAACACAACTTTCTCTCTTTTGTCTTCCACAATTTCTGAAACATATTGTCCACGGATAGCTTTTATCCAATTTTGAGCACGTTCGTTTAGTTGGAAATCATTTGTCATCATTCTTCCTCTTGAAACTAAGATTCCCATATCTGCGCCTTCATATAGATAATCGCCTTTTTTAGAAATGTGCAAGAAAAATGCTTCACTTTCGCTTTCAACGGCTCTTCTATGACTATCCATTCTATCGTATTGAATATGTCCGTTATCAAACATTTTCCAAATACCTGTCATTGGGGCTTCAGAAACGTATTCGATTGTATCTTCTGTATGTTTGATAATTAATTGGCTCCAACCATCAATATTTGCTTGTCTTGCCCATCTTGCATTAAGTTCCTTCACATTTAGCTTGTAATCTACATTCATCCATTCTAATATGTGAAATACAAAAAGTGGTGCATCTGCCAAGGCAAAAACTGCGTGATTTGTAATTGAACTTGCGCCCGTAACTCTTGGGTTTAACTCGCCTAAGTAAACTTCACCGTTGTCTTGATCTATTAAAAAGTCTAATTCAAAATAGCCTTTGTAACCTTCTTTTCTTAATTGGTCTCCAAAAAGTTGGGTGTATTTGGTTGCTTTATCTCGAATATCTTTGGTAAATGCATTCGGATAAATTTCGTTACCACACCAACCACCTTTGTAAGGGGTCATTTCTTTAAAACCGACAAGCTCTGTCATTAATGGAGCTACAATGGTTCCGTGTTTGGTTACACAAGCTTCAATTGCAGAGCCTTTACAATTAATACGCTTCATTATTTTTACTTCTTTTTCCTTTTCAATTTCCTCAGCGTGTTTTTTATATTCTGCTTCATTTGTAATGAAAAAAGTGGTGTGACCAGAGTCTCCAAAAGGAGTTTGAATTACTAAATCTGTACCTAATTTTTTTGAAACTTCGCTCAAATGTTTATAGTCTTTAACTTTAGAAAGCACATAAGGAACACAAGCTACGCCCGCTTTTTCGGCGATGCGGTTTGTGTTTACTTTGTTGTCCATTAATGTTCTCATCTTGGCAGGTGGAAACATAATTTCAAGACCTAACTTTTTGGCAAGTTTCTCTGTGTTTTCATCAAACATTAAAAACATTGCTTTTCCTACATCTTTTCCGTTTCGTCTTGAATCTATATACTCTTGCACCTCTGGATGTTGAAGCAAATAGTTATTTATATCTTCAATTCCTGTAAATTCATCGTGCGGAATTTCATTTTTTGGCGAAAAAACATTGGGATGCAATCCATCAAAACACTCTATATGGCAAATAAATTTGAAACCTTTAATCCACTCATCTGCACCCAACATATTAAAGTTTGTGGAACTTATAAAATAAAGTGGTGTTTCATTTTTGTGGAAATAACGTCTAATGTCTGGAATGCCATTTAACACTTCGTCTTTTACTGCTTTTTGTTTTGGAGCAGTTTTTTTAACAACCATTTTTTTGGCAGTTTCTTTTTTAGAACTGACTTTTCCCTCGTCAACCTTAGCTTTAGCGACAGTTAATTTCTTATCGGTCGCTTTTTTAGTAGTTGTTTTAGTATTTTTATTTGCAGTCATTGTTTTTTCTGTTGCCATTGAATTCTATAAATTTTAAATTATTGGTTTATTTTATAATGTGAATTATTTCAATATGAAATAATTCGCTTCTCAAGTCATTAAAACCAAATTATAATGACATTCTGTATTTTATTTATTTTCTAAATATTCATTGTTTTTAATGAAAATTACCAAATATTGAACTTGTTATTAAATAATTCTGAGGTTTCAAGTCTAAAAACGCAGCGTTCTAAAGTCTATTTTCATTTCACTTTCCCCATAGACATTCCGCCCATTGAAGTTACTACTTTATGACGGTCAAGTACTTTTTCCTTAAATACCCTGATTCCTAAATCTGCTCTATATCCGTGTATTTCACTTACATCCAATGCATTCATAAAATTGATTATTTCTTCACTAATTACTTGTCCTGGTACTAAAACCGGAAATCCTGGTGGATACGGAATTACAAATGTTGATGCAACTAATATTCGTCCATTTTGAATAATTGATAAACAATTATTTAAAGGCACATATTCATAATTATCTTCATCATACGCTAAGAAAAAAGCTTCACGTAAATTCCCTCCGGGAACGCCGGGAACGGCTCTAAATGAGTCGTGGAAATAACTGAAATCAGGCAATGGTGGAACTTCTTTTGTTAATGAATAAATCTTTTTCTCTCTGATTTCCTTTTCCTTATCATTCAACGATTTGTATTCGTCATCCAATTCATCCGAAATTTTTAAAAGTGCATTTATGAGATAAGTTACACTTCCTCTGGTAGTCCCGATATTTGTCATAAACAGAACTGTATTTCTTGATGTCTTGTTTATTTGGATATTAAATTTGTCCATCAAATATTTATTCTTGAATGTATCGCCGTCAACACCTGTTTTTCCAATATATAACGTGATTTTTGTTGGGTCTAAAACAAATTCATCTTTTTCCCAAGCTTCGTCCATTCTATTCCAACCATCCTCTTTTGTGTAATATTCGTTGAGTCCAGTTTCTCTATAGCCATCTGGTATAAAATCGCCAACCGAAAGCACATCAAAATATTTACTTAATTGCGGATTGTTAGTTATTTTAGCTCTAAGAACCATTGCCATTTCAATGCTTTTTTCAACCAATTCAAATCCTTCTAATTGCACTTGTCTCCTTCCAATATCTAAAGATGCTAACATTTGGTAATTTGGTGAAGTAGAAGTATGCGTCATATATGCTTCAAGAAAAGTATTTTCCGTTTTTCTTCGAAAATCCTCATCCCAAATATGAATCATGGAACCTTGTCTGAAACTACTTAACGTTTTATGCGTACTTTGTGTGGAATAGACACGGATTCGAACTTTATCGGGATTCGGTAAAGTAGCAATTTCATCTTCCTTTAATCCTTTAATATGTTCTTTATATTTCTTTTTATATGCCTCACAATTGTATTTCTCATGTAATTTTCTTGCTGCAAACATTCCTGTTCGTTGTTTATAATTGTAGGCAAAACCTGCAAAGGCGAACCAAGCTTCATCCCATAAAAATATCATATCGGGTTTTATTGCTAAAACCTCTTCCATAACACGTTCAACATTATAAACCAAACCATCAAAAGTACAATTGGTTAAAAGCAACATTTTAACTTTATCAAGTCTTCCAGCATCTTTAAGTTGAAGCATTTTAGTTTTAATCTGTTCTAATGGAACAGCTCCATACATCGAATATTCCTCAATAGGGTAGGAGTCCAAATAAACAGGATATGCACCTGCCAAGACCAAACCGTAATGATGCGATTTATGACAATCCCTATCAATTAGCACAACATCATTTGGCTGCACTAAAGCTTGCATTACAATTTTATTGGCGGTTGAAGTTCCGTTTGTAACAAAATAGGTGTTTAAGGAGCCATAAGCGTCACTCGCCATTTCCTGCGATTTTTTAATTGGACCAGTTGGTTGTAATAATGAATCTAAACCTCCAGTTGTAGAAGAAGTTTCAGCTAAGAACATATTACGTCCATAAAATTCACCGAAATCATTAATCCATCTCGATTTAAAAACAGAATTTCCTCTAGAAATCGGCATTGCGTGAAAAACGCCTGTTGGTTTTTTACTGTACGCTACAAGTGCAGAAAAGAAAGGTGTATTGTACCGCTCATCAATGCCTCGCATAATTGTTAAATGCAATTCCTGTATATCTTCAGTTTGATAAAAAATACGTTTAAAACCTTTAATGGTGCTATCTTTTAAATGACCTAATGAAGTATCGGTTACATAATACATATCTAATTCAGGTCTGAACTTTTTGATAACCTCTCCCAAAAGTGGTCCTAAATCTGTTTCTTGCTTCGAAGAAAAATCATATTTATTAATTTCTTCAATATAAGGTTTAATTAAGGGGTTTATAATAACCGAACGGTAAGGTGTTGCAAAGCGAACTACAACCGCTTGAATATTATGGTTGAAGAGTAAGGAAATAAGGGCATCTTGAAAAGAACGCTGAACAACCACGCCATAGCTAAACAAATCATCTGGCGTTTGTAAACTATTTAATTTTTGTTTTAAAACAATTTCTTCTTTTTCTGAAATATTATCAACAAATAAAACTTCAAAATGATTTTTTCGAACACCATTATAAAGTTCGTGGTCTTCTACGCTTTCTATACTATTTTCATCGTAATCCACAAAATCTGGATTGCTTTTATAGTTGTCTCCTACAAGTTGTTTTGTGGTTGCTAATACTAGATGAGACAGCGAAGCAAATTCATTATTAAGAAATGCTTTTTCAAGTCTGTTCAGTCTTTCTTTTCCTGGAGAAGCGAAAAAACATTCAACTCCTTTTAAATCTTTTATCAGCCCTTTAATTTTTTCTTTATGAGCTGTTTCATTAGCAGAGCCTTTATTACAACGGGTAAGTTCAGAAGTTTCAATTTTTAATTTATTCCAAAAATCAACACGGAGTTGCCCAATATTAAAATAAGGTGCACTCTTTGTTTTATTTTTCATGTTTGTTTAGTTATTTGAATGTAATGCTAATTTATTTCCCTGAGAATCGATAAAAATAGCAAAGTAGCCGTCTTCTTTACTAATTAAAGTTTTGGTCATAATAATTCGTCCGCCAGCCTTTTCAACTTTATTCAGCACATTATTAAGATCATCGCCACCATTTAAATAGATCAATGGACCAATTGCTGCAGGTATGGAACCTGGACCTGCAATTACAGCACCTCCAATTCCTGATGTTTCGGGAAAAAATGCCATCATATTAACATCTGTGCTATTTTGTGTCATTTCGATGTCAAAAATTTCATTGTAAAAATTTACTGCCTGTTTAAAATCAATCGCAGGAATTTCAAACCAACTAACATAATCTTTAACTTTTAACTTCTTCTTATTTACTGATGTTCCTCCCATTTTATCTTTCGTTTTAAATTGTACCGTCGCCTTTATAGTGTGTGGTGGCTACTTCTTGTTCAAGCTGATTTTCCTTAATTGTTAATTCTGCTATTTTGTCTAATCGAGTAGGTTTAATTAATGGTCCTAATGAATCTAGATAAGGCGTTTCAACATTTGGTTGATAAATATTGAAAATACCAGAATGAATATGGTCTCGGAAACTTTTTAGCGGTTGTCCAAGCCTTAGTATTCCTAATTCACGACTTCTTTTTGCTCTTTCAATATTTAATTCCAATGGAACAATTTCTTCTGTACCTTCAGATTGATGAAGTACACGACCGTCTGGACCACAAACTATGGAACGGCCGCAACCGCCAGTATCCAGTCCATTCATATCGAAGAAATAACATTGATTGATGGAAGCCATTGCTCTCACTATCGACAATTCAATTTCTCTATCAATTGTTCCAGATAATGTTGGATGCATAATTACTTCGGCACCCATTGAAACTAATGTTCTAACCGTTTCTGGAAACCACATATCGTAGCAGATAGAAACGCCGAAAGTCGCTACGTTTGGCACTTCAAAAACACAATATTCCGTTCCTGGAGTTACGCCAGTTTCATACGGATAAAATGGAAACATTTTTCTGTAACGCTTTATAACTTCGCCTTGCGGATTAATTACACTTGCAGTATTGTAAATTTTATCTTCACTTTTTTCAAATATAGAACCTGGTAGTAACCAAATTCCATATTGCTTGGCTTTTGCCTGCATTTCCCTTTCAAAATCATTCGGAATAGCTTGTGCGGTATGCGTTAATGGTCCAAATGCACAAAGTTCACTGAACATTATCATTTCTATCCAAGGATACAAATTCATTGTAATGTCTATTTTCAACTTCATCATTTCTACATTAGAAGTGACTGCTGAAACTTTCATTTGTATTCCTGCGATTGCGAATTGTCTCATATTATTATTTATTGGTGGCTTTTTTAATTACTGTTTCTAAAATTGTCATTCCTTTATCTAATTGTTCTGGAGTAATAACTAATGGAGATAAAATACGGATAATATTTTTATGTGTCCCTGCACTTAACATAATTAATCCGAGGTCTGAGCAACCTTTAACAATTTGCGAACATAAATCGGCGTCTGGTTGTGTTGGGTCATTGTTTTTTACAAATTCAAAACCAATCATCGCACCAACGCCACGAACATCGCCAATTTCTGGACATTCTTCCTTCAATTTATACAGTCGGTCCATAATAGTTTTTCCAACAACTAAAGCTTTTTCGTTCAAATTAATTTCCTTCATAAATTTAATGGTGGCCAACGAAGCTGCACAACAAACAGGACTTCCGATGTAAGTGCCACCAATAGAACCTGGAGCAGCTGAGTCCATAATTTCTGCCTTACCAACAACAGCAGCAATAGGTAATCCAGAGCCCATAGATTTGGCGTATGTACTTATATCTGGTGTAATGCCATAATGTTGCCAGCTTGCCCAATGGCCTGTTCTGCAAAAACCACTTTGTACTTCATCAAGAATTAACATAACCCCATAAGTATCACAAAAGTCACGCAGACCTTGTAGATATTTTTTTGGAACTGGATTAAAACCACCTTCACCTTGTATTGGTTCAATAATAATTGCGGCAAGGCTTTCAGGGTCAACAAGGTTTAATACGCTTTCGTGTAACAGTCTTAATTGCTCGTCTATATAAGTATCTTCATCTTGCTTGCCCTTATATCTGTAAACATTTGGAAAAGGAAGTCTATAAACTTCGGGAGAAAAAGGACCACAACCGGGTTTATATGTTAATTTGCTGGTTAAGGTCATTGCCATCATGGTTCGTCCGTGATAGGCATCAGAAAAACAAATAACCGCAGGACGTTTTGTTGCTTGTCTTGCAATTTTTATGGCATTTTCTACAGCTTCAGCGCCTGTACTTATTAGCATTACTTTGGTGTGGTCGCCATGTGGAAGGATTTCTGCAAGCTCCTCACATAACTCAATATATGGCTCGTAGGTTACAACATTAAAACTGGTGTGAAGATATTTTCCAGCTTGTTCGCGAATTGCTGCAACAACCGGTTCTGGACAATGGCCAGCATTTACAACGCCTATACCACCTGCAAAATCAATGAGTTCATTGCCGTCTACATCTGTAATAATGGCTCCTTTGGCGTGTGCAACTGTTGCCGTATTAAAAACACCAACGCCATTTGCAACGATTTTTTTTCTTCTTTCAAGGAGTTGAAGAGATTTTATTTTTTCTTGTGTCATTTTTTAAATTCGGTTTAAATTTTACGTACTAATAACTGTAACTTATTAAGTTTACGATTATACTATTTGAGATGCAACATAAAAGTTGAAACTTCAAAATTCGTTATTAAAAAAGCTAATGAATAAATATGCGTGTAGCAATTTCGAGAACTTTTAGTGCGAGCCTAGATTTCTATAAATCTAATATTAAAACTACAGATTGTTTAACTATCACACTAATCTAAAAAGAAAAAATTTTAACGGTATTTATACCATATTGATATAATTTAATAAGGATGTTCCTAAATATAAGGATTTATTTTATTATTTCACATTCCTATATTTGTGAAATTATTTGTATGTCTTGAATGGATTTTGAAAGAATAATGAGGTGCTGCACTAATTTTCTTTGGTGATGGTATAAATCAAATTGAACAATTATTGTTAAATAAATTTAATAAAACATACTTGTATTGGATTCAGATTTTTTACCGCTAGGAAGCAGAGATATTGGTTTCTGGGAAACACAAGCCTGATTTTTAAATTTTACTAATTATTTTATTTTTGGAAATTTGTCCACCGAAGGATTACTGTTTCCAAAATTTTAAATATAAACTACAGTAAATTTAAAAATTTGGCGACTTCCTAAAAATGCCCGAACCTTTGTGTTGGCAACGACTCGCGCTATGTTTTATATACGTTGTTACCCACTGGCTTTTCCCAGTTGATTTTGTCTTTTTCTTTGTTGTAGCTGATACTTTCATTAATTAATTGCTCAACAAATGTTTTACCTTCAGTTCTTTTGAAGACTGTTTTTCGAGCTGCTACAAATTCCAACTTTTTATCAACAACTTCTGGCCATAGTACAATATTTACACCTTTATATTCAGATTTTACACTGGCATACATAATTCCATCTACCTCTGGTATTTGTTCTTTAATGTACATTGCAAATGCACAAGAGATTTTATAATTAGAGTTATGTTTTTCTATATCAAGAGTAAATTCATTTGCTAAAAACTCATTAAAAATTTTTAAGTCTTCAAATTCTGGACTTTCTTCGAAGCGATTAAAATCAGCTTTCATCATATCAAAGTCTTTATTATTACCGATAATTTGTTCGCTTGGAAGTATCATTGCCAATGTCAGATTCTCGTTTACGTCCCAAGCACCGATAGTTAAAACTTCTTCTTCACTATTTTCGTTTCCACGGAATATGGATACAATTTCTGTAATTCCTGTTTTTTGATTTTCGTTATCGTTGCAATAAAACAGTCCTTGTCCAGATTCATTTGCACGTCCGAGTTTATCAATATTTAATATATCTGTTCTGTATGATAAATCTTGTGAACTCTCAAAAAGCTTATCCAAATTAGAGTCATTATGACTTCTATATCTAATTAATTTGAAGGGTTTCAGCTCAGTGTAAGCTATAGGAATTCGTTGATTTTTGAGAATATTTTTAATGTGAGGATAGCTTGATATAGAATTATCCGCTTTCAATTTTGATAGTTTTGCTATAATTTCTTTTGAAGCACTCATTTTCTTTAGCTTGTGGGTAACGTTTAGTATAACCGCAGTTACGGATAAATATACGAGGTTTATCGGTTTAGAACTGACGTTAACAATTACGCGTGGATTCGGACGCAGTCGAATCCGCCGTAATTGCGGTTATACATTGTGCCTGTTGCACAAGTTAGCAATTTTCCTTAATTTCATGGTATGCAAGGAAAAAAGATCTACCAAGAAAAGCTCTTCAACGCTTTCCGTTTGAGCGAGCGCGTTCCAGCGCACAATTTTTACCGCCGGCTCCGGTCGGCTCTGGACCTAGAGTACTTATATGCACTTACAAGGGACTTTTATGGCGACAGCGGCCAGAAGAGTATCGACCCCGTGGTATTTTTC
>NZ_UEFQ01000020.1 GCF_900489465.1 Aequorivita sp. CIP111184
ATCCGTTACGCGGATGTTGCCCAGGTCTACGTTGCCTTCGTTGGTTACCTTGAAAGTATAAGCGATAAGATCGCCTACCTCACTGGTACACTCTCCGTTTACGATTGGATCGTAAACAGAACTCTTAACGATTGCAATCTTAGCCGATTGGCAGATTAAAACAGTTACAGTATTACTAGTAGCAGTATCAACAGCACCCAAAACTGAGTTACCATCTACCTTTGCCGTATTTACAATAGAACCTGCATTTACATCACTTTGTGTTATTATATAAGTTGCAGTATATGTCCAATCTTCACCAATATTTAAAATTCCATCACCATCATCTCCCGAAACATATACAATAGATACTACTGGGTTTGGAGCCAAAAATAATGGGTCAGTTATAACAACATTTGTAATATCTACATCACCATTGTTACTTACTACAAATTTATAATCTATAGTATTACTTTCTTCAAAAGCAATACAATCTCCTGTTGCACTTGTGCTCGATTTCACAATCGACATTGCAGCGTTTTGACAAAGATTTACTGTAACTGAATCAGAATTTAAAACTGGATATGAGCCGCCTGTTGTTTGAACTTGTCCATTTACTGTAGCAGTATTTTGAACTTGACCAATTATTATGTCTGGCTGGGTTACAGTATATGAAGCTGTATATACCCAAGTTTCTCCAGCATCCAATACACCTGGATTTATTGTGTCTCCACCAATAGGACCAGGTAAAGGGTTATTTGTTGGATCAATTAATAAATCTCTTAATTCAACATTAGTTATAGGAGCGTTTCCTGCTGGATTTGAAACATTAAATGTATAAGTTATAGCTTCTCCAGGAGCAATAGGAGTACATCCTTGCTGATTATTTGGACTTGCTATCTTTTCTAAAATAATTCCACAATTGTTTATGGTAACCAGAAAGCTATTCTCTGCGTAACAATTCGGATTAGTTCCAGTTTCAGCATAAACATAGATTGTCTGAGTTGCTGTTATTACTGTTCCCACTGCTATTGGGTTCTGTCCGCCACTACTAGCGAAGTAAGCTCCGTTGGTAAGCGCTGGTAATGTGTAGCTACCACAAGCACTAACATCCGCTGGGTCGTCAACTACTGGTGTAGCGTTGATGGTAACCAAGAAGCTGTTCTCTGCAGTACAGTTTGGCGTGGTTCCCGTTTCTGCATAAACATAAATAGTCTGTGTACTAGTAATACTTGCACCAACTGACAATGGAGTTCCTGTTCCTCCACTTCCAGTGAAATAGTTTCCGTTTGTCAAGGCAGGCAAGATATAGCCATCGCAAGCAGTAACGTCCGCTGGGTCGTCAGCTATTGGCGTGTTAAGTATTGTAAGTTTTACTGGAGTACGAGTTACACTATAACATTTACTTACAATATCATAAGATTCAGCGTAATAAGTTATTGTGCCAACAGTATTCCATGTTGGATCTTGTACTTCAGTACCATTGGTTGGCTGGTCATACCAAGTGATTGTTTGTCCATTAACCGGCGTAATAGCATCATTGGCATCCAAAGTTTGAATTGGACTTGTCTTACATTGGGTAATATCACCTGTACTTATAGGTGGTGGAATAGCTGCAGGCTGGGTTATTGTTACACTTTTTTGAACTGTACAACCATTATGATCTGTTACAGTTACATTATAAGTGCCAGCAGTTAAACCAGACTGATCTTGAGATGTTGGGTTTAATCCACTTCCGTTGTTAGTAGTCCATTCATAAGTATATGGCGTTGATCCGCCAGTAACAGTTAAATCTATAGTACCATTAGCCAGTCCAAAACATGTTACATTTTGCTTTGTATAACTTGAGTTTAGATCTGTATTTGTTAATGTAAGCTTTCGCGATGGAGAGGTACAATTCAAATTCGGGTCTGAATTTAGATAATATGCGTACCAAACACCGGGAGTTGTTACCGTTGGGTTATTTGGTAATGGACTACTTAAATCTGCATTAGCAGACCATTTTAGGATAGCACCAGCAGGAGTTGGTGATGTAACAAAAGAATTAAGCTGCACTTGTGTCGGTGTGCAATATGTCTTCTCAGTTACAGAAAGAACTGGAGCATTTGCATAACCTTCTATTGATAACCTTAAACCATCAACTAAAACAACTGATCTACCTGGATTTCCAGTTTTATAGAATACTTCAACAGTTGTAGCACTTGGCCCTGCTTTAAATGTAATACATCTATTTTCCCAATAAGGGTTAATATTTGTCCATCCACCTGGGTTTTGATTTATGCCAGTTGGTGATGTGGACAATCTTGCTGGAAAATCACTAATAGGGTGTTGAACTAAATTCGCATGCGTATAAGTTAGTGGGTCGCTAATTTGAACAGCCCCATTTCTAACACCAAATTGTAAATTTGGAACATATTCGTTTATAGCTCCTCCTTGATTGTTACTATTCACAGTATTATAACGAGGAATTACTGCAATCTCAAAACATACAGTATAAACTGTATTTGGAGTAACGTTAAGTGTTTGCCGTATAGCTTCATTTTGAAATGAAAATATAGCAAATCCCCCTCCATCAAATGTTGAAGGCTGAATAATTCCAGGATAAACAACGTTTGCATTTGTTGTAGAATATGATATATATTGTCCTTCCGACCAATCTACTGTACCGTCATCATTCCAACAGGTATATTTAGCATCAGCTTGGTATTGACCATTGGTACCACCAACAGCAGTTCGGAATGTACCTCCATCCACGTCGTCCTTTTCAAAAGACCCACATGTTATTAAATTACATGCACCTACAGTATTAGGACCTTTATTACTAGTATTAAAAGCTACTGCTTTTGATCTAGAGCGGAATGTTGCATTGTAGTCCGCAGCTTTTTTATCCAGAGCAGCATTATATTGATCCAAATACGCTTGGGTATATGGCAATATCACTTCTCCCCCATCACCATTACTTTTTACTTGAGAATATCCATTTGTACCCAAGCAAGCTATTAAAATGAGACCTATTAAAAACCTCTTATCAGAAGTAAATAATTTAGTAATTATTTTAAACATAAGTTAGAATTTTATTAATACCGATATCTTTTGACAATCCAATAATTGAATATACAATCTCAATTAAAGGTCAAATATACAGTGGAAAATCTGTTAAGGAATTACTAATAAACAAGTATTAGTTGAACTGTAAAAAATAGTCGGCAAACGACATAAATTGTATGAAAAAACAGTATTTTTTGTAGGAAAAAGACATACGTGTTAATACGTATATATACTGTTTATAAGGCTTTTGAAGATATTTTAGGTAAGAAAAAAACTAATGTCTTTTACCAAAGATAAGTATACTTACCAATATATAGCTATATAAGGCAATGTAACAAAGATGATAAATTGTTTTATAAGTAGAGAGAATTAAAAAAAATAAAGTCATAATTATTTTAGATACTCCCAGCTATATTACTCCACTAACAAACTTTATCTTTGCCCATATATATAGAAAAAAAATGTCGTTACAAAAAGAAATAAACCGGCGAAGAACTTTTGGAATCATTAGTCACCCAGATGCTGGAAAGACTACTTTAACCGAAAAATTGCTACTCTTTGGAGGGGCAATACAAGAAGCTGGTGCAGTTAAAAACAATAAAATAAAAAAAGGAGCTACCAGCGATTTTATGGAAATTGAGCGTCAACGTGGAATATCTGTGGCTACTTCAGTTTTAGCGTTTGAATATGAAGGCATAAAAATTAATATTCTCGATACTCCTGGCCACAAGGATTTTGCTGAAGATACTTTTAGAACTTTAACTGCTGTTGATAGCGTGATTGTGGTTATTGATGTGGCGAAAGGTGTTGAGGAACAAACTGAAAAATTAGTTGAAGTTTGCCGAATGCGAAACATCCCCATGATTATTTTCATCAATAAAATGGATCGTGAAGGAAAAGATGCTTTCGAATTGTTGGATGAAATCGAGCAAAAACTAAATCTACGTGTTACACCGCTAAGTTTCCCAATTGGAATGGGTTATGATTTTAAGGGAATATATAATGTTTGGGAAAAGAACGTAAACCTATTTAGTGGCGATAGCAGAAAAAATATTGAAGAAACCATTGAAATTGAAGACGTAAGCAGTCCAGAATTGCAAAAACTGATTGGCGAAAAACCTGCCAAAACGCTCCGAGAGGAACTTGAATTAGTCTATGAAGTTTATCCAGATTTTGACCGACAAGAATATTTGGACGGGAAACTTCAGCCTGTATTCTTTGGATCTGCTCTTAATAATTTTGGAGTGCGAGAGCTATTAGACTGTTTTGTTGAAATAGCCCCTACCCCACGCCCAAAGGAAAGCAGCACACGTTTGGTGAAGCCGGACGAAAAGGAATTTTCAGGTTTCGTCTTTAAAATTCATGCCAATATGGACCCAAAGCATCGTGATCGTTTGGCGTTCGTTAAAATTGTTTCCGGAACTTTTGAAAGAAACTCACCCTATCTGCATGTACGCAATGGAAAGAAATTGAAATTCTCTAGTCCGAACGCTTTCTTTGCCGAAAAGAAACAGATAGTGGACACCTCATATCCTGGCGATATAGTGGGACTTCACGACACTGGGAACTTTAAAATTGGTGATACGCTTACCGAAGGTGAAGAAATGCAATATAAAGGTGTTCCAAGCTTTTCCCCAGAACACTTTAAATACATCAACAATGCAGACCCAATGAAGAGCAAACAGCTTGAAAAGGGTATAGACCAATTGATGGATGAAGGGGTGGCTCAACTTTTTACTTTGGAGCTCAACGGAAGGAAAGTGATTGGAACTGTGGGTGCGCTCCAGTTTGAAGTTATTCAATATAGATTAGAGCACGAATACGGTGCTAAATGTAGCTATGAGAATCTGAATGTACATAAAGCCTGCTGGGTTGAAGCAAAAGATCCTAAAAGTGAAGAGTTTGCAGATTTCAAAAGAGTTAAATCCAAATTTTTGGCGAAAGATAAACGGGGACAATTGGTATTCTTTGCTGATTCATCATTCACACTTCAAATGACGCAATCAAAATATCCCAACGTTAAGTTTCACTTTGTTAGTGAGTTTGAAAAAGCTAAAAACTGAAAAATTATTTAAAATAAAAAAGCCCTGCAAATGCAGGGCTTTTTTATTTCTATGCTTCGCCTGTTGGGCCGAAGTTTAATGGAATAGGCGGTTGCTCATAATCCTTAATTTCTCCGTGGGCGTTTTCAAATCTTTTTACATTGTCATTCAAAGCCTTTAGAAATCTTTTGGCATGCTGTGGCGTCAAAATAATTCTTGACTTCACTTTGCTTTTTGGAATTCCGGGCATAATGGTTACAAAATCCACTACAAATTCAGAAACTGAATGGTTGATGATGGCCAAATTGCTATAAATGCCTTGTGCCACAGCTTCATCCAACTCAATGTTTATCTGTCCTTGCTTGGGTTGTTCTTTTTTTTGATCTGCCATTCTATATGTTAGATTTTAAATATTAGACTTGTATTTTCATTTTAAAAAATAAGCCTAAAAAGAAAAGGTGCGTTTTGGAAAACGCACCTTTTTCAATATTAATTATAATTTACTTCTTGCTTTACGCGGTTCATTTCCTCGAGCTCTTCTTTAGAACCTACAATTATAGTATCATATCTACGCATACCTGTTCCGGCTGGTATTTTATGCCCTACAATTACATTCTCTTTCAAGCCTTCCAAGGTATCAACTTTACCCGCAACAGCAGCTTCGTTCAATACTTTGGTTGTTTCCTGGAAGGAAGCCGCAGAGATGAATGATTTAGTCTGTAACGACGCTCTCGTAATACCCTGAAGTACTGGAGTAGCCGTTGCTGTAATCACATCACGTGCTTCTGCAAGTACTTTATCGTTTCTTCTCAACAAAGAGTTTTCATCACGAAGTGTACGTGGAGAAAGTATCTGACCTTCTTTCAAGTTTTCAGAATCACCGGCGTTTGTAACAACCTTCATTCCAAAAATTTTGTCGTTTTCTTCGATGAAATCATCTTTATGAGCTAATTGATCTTCAAGGAAAGTAGTATCTCCCGGATCTTGGATTCTAACCTTACGCATCATTTGACGAACAACAACTTCAAAATGCTTGTCGTTAATCTTCACCCCTTGCAGACGGTAAACCTCCTGAACTTCGTTCACAAGATATTGCTGTACTGCTGAAGGTCCTTTAATACGAAGAATGTCTTCTGGTGTAATGGAACCATCGGAAAGTGGCATACCTGCACGAACGTAATCATTTTCTTGAACTAGAATCTGGTTACTTAATTTCACCAAATACTTTTTCAATTCGCCCAATTTGGACTCAACGATAATTTCGCGATTACCACGTTTAATTTTTCCGAAAGAAACTACACCGTCAATCTCACTAACTACCGCTGGGTTTGAAGGGTTACGTGCTTCAAAAAGCTCAGTAACACGTGGAAGACCTCCCGTAATATCACCCGATTTCGCAGATTTACGTGGAATTTTTACCAGTACTTTACCAATCTTAATTTTGTCGCCATCGTCCACCATCAAGTGAGCTCCAACAGGCAAGTTATAGCTTCGTATAACTTCGTCTTTCTTCCCTAATATTTGAAGGGTTGGAATACGTTTTTTATCTCTTGATTCAGAAATTACCTTTTCCTGGAAACCAGTTTGCTCATCGATTTCAACTTGAAAGGTCATACCTTGAACAATGTTCTCGTATTTAATCTTTCCAGCAAATTCTGAAATAATTACACCGTTATATGGATCCCAAGAACAAACAATATCTCCAGCATTTAAGCTGTCGCCATCTTTCACATACAGTGTTGAACCGTAAGGAATGTTGTTGGTACTAAGTGTAATTCCTGTTTTCTTATCGGTAAGTTTAATTTCTGAAGTACGGGAGATAACAATATCAACCGTTTTTCCTTGATTGTCCTCACCTTTAACGGTTTTAAGATCTTCAATCTCAGCTTTACCATCAAATTTAACAACCAATTTATTCTCTTCGGAAATGTTACCTGCAATACCTCCCACGTGGAACGTACGAAGTGTAAGCTGAGTTCCCGGCTCACCAATTGATTGTGCTGCAACAACACCAACAGCTTCACCACGCTGAACCATTTTATTGGTAGCAAGGTTACGTCCGTAACATTGTGAACAGATTCCTTGTTTTGCCTCACACGTAAGTGCAGAACGAACTTCTACGCTTTCCAATGGAGATGCTGCAATAGCATCTGCAATTTCTTCGTAAATATGTTCGCCAGAAGCAACAAGCAATTCTTTAGTCAATGGATTAACCACATCGTTAAGTGCAGTACGCCCAACAATTCTATCGCGAAGTGTTTCAACAATCTCTTCGTTTTTCTTTAAAGCCGAAACTTCAATTCCACGAAGGGTGTAACAATCTTCTATATTAATAATAACGTCTTGTGAAACATCCACCAAACGACGTGTTAGGTAACCTGCATCTGCTGTTTTAAGAGCCGTATCCGCAAGACCTTTACGCGCACCGTGAGTAGAAATAAAGTACTCAAGAATTGAAAGACCTTCCTTAAAGTTAGAAAGAATCGGGTTTTCAATAATTTCGCCTCCACCTGAGTTTGATTTTTTAGGTTTTGCCATCAATCCACGCATACCAGTTAACTGGCGAATTTGTTCCTTAGAACCCCTCGCACCAGAATCAAGCATCATATACACAGAATTGAAACCTTGCTGATCTTCACGAATACGTTTCATAGAAAGCTCCGTAAGTTCAGCGTTGGTTGCAGTCCAAATATCAATTACTTGGTTGTAACGTTCGTTGTTTGTAATAAGACCCATGTTGTAGCTGTTGATAATACCATCCACTTGGGTGTTGGCACTGTCAATCATACTTTGTTTTTCAGCAGGGATAATAATATCACCAAGACTGAAAGACAATCCGCCTTCAAAAGCGAATTTATAACCAAGGGTTTTAATTTCATCAAGGAAAGCTGCAGTAACAGGAACTGAAGTTACCTTCAAAATTCCACCAATAATATCACGAAGTGACTTTTTAGTCAAAACTTCGTTGATGTATCCAGCAGCTTCAGGAACTTTCTCGTTAAAGATTACTCTTCCTAAAGTTGTGGTTATGATTTGTTTTACCAGTTCACGTTTATCGTTAAAGTCTGTAGTACGAATTCTTATTTCAGCATTCAAGTCTACCATCCCTTCATTGTAGGCGATAATAGCTTCTTCAGCTGAATAAAAAGTTAGTCCTTCACCTTTCACTTTTACATCTGCAGTAGACTTTCTAAGTTTGGTCATATAGTACAGACCCAAAACCATATCCTGAGAAGGAACAGCAACCGGCGAACCGTTTGCAGGGTTCAAAATGTTATGTGAAGCAAGCATCAAAAGTTGACATTCCAAAATTGCCTCTGGCCCTAATGGAAGGTGAACAGCCATCTGGTCACCATCAAAATCCGCGTTAAAAGCGGTACATACCAATGGGTGCAATTGGATTGCTTTTCCTTCAATTAATTTAGGCTGGAAAGCTTGAATACCCAATCTGTGCAAAGTTGGGGCCCGGTTAAGCATAACTGGGTGACCTTTCAATACATTTTCAAGAATATCCCAAACTACTGGCTCTTTCTTATCTATAATTTTCTTTGCAGATTTTACAGTTTTTACAATTCCTCTTTCAATCAATTTACGGATTACGAAAGGTTTGTAAAGTTCGGCAGCCATATCTTTTGGAATACCGCATTCGAACAATTTCAATTCCGGTCCAACAACGATTACCGAACGAGCCGAATAATCCACACGCTTACCAAGCAAGTTTTGACGGAAACGACCTTGTTTACCTTTTAATGAATCTGAAAGGGATTTCAACGGACGGTTGCTATCAGTTTTTACTGCGGAAGATTTACGTGTGTTATCAAACAATGAATCTACTGATTCCTGAAGCATACGTTTTTCGTTACGAAGAATAACTTCTGGAGCTTTAATCTCCATCAATCGCTTCAAACGGTTATTACGTATAATTACACGACGGTATAAATCGTTCAAATCTGAAGTTGCGAAACGGCCACCATCAAGCGGCACCAATGGACGTAATTCTGGTGGAATAACCGGAACTACTTTCATAATCATCCACTCGGCTTTGTTCTCGCGGTTTTTGTTTGAATCACGAAGTGCTTCCACAACTTGAAGACGTTTCAAGGCTTCTGTTTTACGTTGCTTTGAAGTTTCGTTGTTTGCTTTATGACGAAGGTTGTATGAAAGGGTGTCCAAATTGATTCTTTGTAAAAGATCAATTAAACACTCTGCACCCATCTTCGCGATGAATTTGTTTGGATCGCTTTCATCCAAATATTGGTTTTCCTGTGGAATTGAATCAAGAATTGCAAGATATTCCTCTTCAGTAAGGAAGTCCATTTTCTTAACGTTTTCACCACCTTCGTACTTTGCAATACCTGGCTGAATTACTACATAACGCTCGTAGTAAATTATCATATCCAATTTCTTGGAAGGCAACCCCAAAAGGTAACCAATCTTGTTTGGAAGACTACGGAAGTACCAAATGTGTGCCACAGGAACTACCAAATTGATATGCCCCACACGGTCACGACGTACTTTTTTCTCCGTTACTTCCACACCACAACGGTCACAAACAATACCTTTGTAGCGGATTCTTTTATATTTACCACAGGCACATTCGTAATCCTTTACCGGACCAAAAATGCGCTCACAGAAAAGACCGTCACGCTCTGGTTTGTGCGTACGGTAGTTTATTGTTTCGGGTTTTAAAACTTCACCACGTGATTCCGCCAAAATGGATTCAGGGGAAGCCAAACCAATAGAAATCTTGTCAAATTTCTGTACTGTGTTTTCTTTATTTCTGTTCATCATGTTGAAAAAAAATTAATTTTTTTTTGGGGTACGCAATGTACCCATTGTAGGCGCGCGATTAATCGCGCGCCTACCGGCACCGCCTTTCGGCTATTCTTCTAATCTAATGTCAAGACCCAATCCTTTCAATTCGTGCATAAGTACGTTGAAAGATTCCGGTAATCCTGGTTCTGGCATGGTTTCACCTTTTACGATTGCTTCGTAGGTTTTGGCCCTTCCAATAACATCATCAGATTTAACAGTCAATATTTCTCTAAGTGTGCTGGATGCACCGTATGCTTCCAAGGCCCAAACTTCCATCTCTCCAAAACGCTGACCACCAAATTGTGCTTTACCACCAAGAGGTTGTTGCGTAATAAGTGAGTACGGCCCGATGGAACGTGCGTGCATCTTATCATCTACCATGTGGCCCAGTTTCAGCATATAGATTATACCTACAGTTGCAGGTTGATCAAAACGCTTTCCGGTTCCACCATCAAATAGATAAGTATGTCCAAATCTTGGAATTCCAGCTTCATCAGTCAATTCATTGATCTGGTCTATGGTTGCACCGTCAAAAATTGGGGTTGCATATTTGCGACCTAATTTCTGTCCAGCCCATCCAAGAACCGTTTCATAAATCTGCCCAATGTTCATACGCGATGGCACCCCAAGTGGGTTCAACACGATGTCTACAGGAGTTCCGTCTTCTAGGAAAGGCATATCTTCCTCACGTACAATACGTGCAACAATACCTTTGTTTCCGTGACGTCCAGCCATCTTATCACCTACTTTTAGTTTACGCTTTTTAGCGATATAAACCTTAGCGAGTTTTAAGATTCCGGCTGGAAGCTCATCTCCAACAGAAATTGTAAATTTCTCACGACGTAAGTTACCTTGAAGGTCGTTTTCCTTAATTTTATAGTTGTGCATTAAATCTGCAACCAACACATTGGTTTCATCATCAGTCGTCCAAACACCTCCAGTTAAGTGGGTGTAATCGTCAACGGCGTGAAGCATTTTTAATGTGAACTTCTTCCCTTTTGGGAAAACTATTTCGCCAAGATCATTATTAACACCTTGTGCAGTTTTTCCGCCTACAATAGTGAAAAGTTTTTCAACCAAAACATCTTGAAGCGAAACAAATTTTGCTTCATATTTTGCCTCAAGTTCTGAGATGTCTTCTTTATCCTTTGCACGTTTACGTTTATCTTTTACGGCACGGGCAAACAATTTCTTTTCAATTACTACACCTGTTAAAGAAGGTGAAGCTTTAAGGGAAGCATCCTTCACATCACCTGCTTTATCACCAAAAATGGCGCGAAGTAGTTTTTCTTCTGGCGTTGGATCGCTTTCTCCTTTTGGTGTGATTTTTCCGATAAGGATATCGCCAGGTTTTACCTCGGCTCCAATACGGATCATTCCAGCTTCATCTAAATCTTTTGTAGCTTCTTCTGAAACGTTTGGAATATCGTTGGTCAATTCTTCATTACCTAATTTGGTATCTCGAACTTCCAATGAATATTCGTCAATGTGGATAGAAGTGAAAATATCTTCACGAACCACTTTTTCAGAAATCACGATTGCATCCTCAAAGTTGTAACCTTTCCAAGGCATGAAGGCAACCTTCATGTTTCGTCCAAGAGCAAGTTCTCCTTTTTCAGTAGCGTAACCTTGACAAAGCACTTGTCCTTTTTTCACTCGGTCACCTTTGCTAACAATAGGTTTCAAGTTAATAGAAGTACCTTGATTTGTTTTTCTGAATTTTACAAGTTGATATGTTTTTTCGTCAGAATCAAAACTAACCATACGTTCATTTTCGGTACGGTCATACTTAATAGTGATTTCATTTGCATCAACATATTCTACCACACCGTCTCCTTCTGCATTAATCAATACACGGCTATCTGAAGCAACTTGTCTTTCAAGACCAGTTCCTACAATTGGTGAATCTGCAATCAATAAAGGTACTGCCTGACGCATCATGTTTGACCCCATCAGTGCACGGTTTGCATCATCGTGTTCCAAGAAAGGAATCAACGATGCTGAAATAGATGCTATCTGGTTTGGCGCAACATCGGCGTAATTTAATATGGTTGGATCAACCAATGGGAAGTCACCTTCCATACGGGCAATTACTTTATCCGTATCAATTTCACCTTTATCTGTTAATGGAATGTTTGCTTGCGCGATGTGTTGATCTTCCTCTTCTTCAGCGGAAAGATAAACTGGTTCGTGCTTCAAATCGATTTTACCATCTGTAACTTTACGGTAAGGGGTTTCAATAAAACCAAGATTGTTCACTTTTGCATAAACCGCAAGTGAAGAAATCAAACCAATGTTTGGTCCTTCCGGAGTTTCAATTGGGCATAATCTTCCGTAATGTGTATAGTGAACGTCACGAACCTCGAAACCTGCTCTTTCACGTGAAAGACCACCTGGTCCAAGAGCTGAAAGACGACGCTTATGCGTAATCTCTGCCAATGGGTTGGTTTGATCCATAAATTGTGAAAGCTGGTTTGTACCAAAGAAAGAGTTGATAACAGAAGATAAAGTCTTCGCATTAATCAAATCAATAGGTGTAAACACCTCGTTGTCACGAACGTTCATACGCTCGCGGATGGTACGTGCCATACGGGCAAGACCCACACCAAACTGTTGAGACAATTGCTCACCTACAGTACGTACACGACGGTTGCTAAGGTGGTCAATATCATCAATCTCAGCTTTAGAGTTGATAAGCTCGATCAAATATTTAACTATGGTAATGATATCTTCTTTGGTAAGCACTTGCTTATCCATTGCGATATCAAGACCAAGCTTTTTGTTCATTCTATAACGACCTACTTCACCAAGATTATATCTTTGATCGCTAAAGAAAAGTTTGTGGATAATACCACGAGCAGTTTCTTCATCAGGCGGTTCAGCGTTACGGAGTTGTCTATATATATGTTCTACCGCTTCTTTTTCAGAGTTGGTAGGATCTTTTTGCAAAGTGTTGTGGATAATGGCATAATCTGCCAAAAGGTTATCCTCTTTGTGCAACAGAATGGTTTTTGAACCAGAGTCAATTACTTCATCAATGTGTTCTTTTTCAAGAACAGTATCACGATCTAAAATAATCTCATTACGCTCAATAGACACAACCTCGCCAGTATCTTCATCTACGAAATCTTCGTGCCAAGTTTTAAGCACACGGGCGGCCAGTTTACGGCCGATGTATTTTTTAAGTCCTGTTTTTGAAGCTTTCACTTCTTCCGCAAGGTCAAATATTTCAAGAATATCCTTATCCCTTTCAAAACCAATTGCACGGAAAAGTGTGGTTACAGGTAACTTTTTCTTACGGTCAATGTATGCATACATTACACTGTTAATATCTGTGGCAAACTCAATCCATGAACCTTTGAAAGGAATTACACGGGCAGAATAAAGTTTAGTTCCATTTGCGTGGAACGACTGGCCAAAGAATACACCTGGTGAACGGTGAAGTTGCGAAACAACAACACGCTCGGCCCCGTTAATGCAGAAAGTTCCGCTTGGGGTCATGTAAGGTATTGTACCAAGATAAACATCTTGCACGATAGTTTCAAAATCTTCGTGCTCGGCATCTGTACAGTACAGTTTCAACCGCGCTTTAAGAGGCACACTATAGGTTAGACCACGCTCAATACATTCCTGAATGGAATATCTTGGTGGATCTACGAAATAGTCTAAAAACTCTAAAACGAATTGGTTGCGGGTATCGGTAATCGGGAAATTTTCCAAAAAGGTTTTATATAATCCTTCTTGGCCTCTTTCTTCTGATTTGGTTTCCAACTGGAAAAAATCCTGAAAGGATTTAATCTGAATGTCCAAAAAGTCGGGATAAGCCGGCTTATTTTTTACAGAGGAAAAATTCAATCTTTCAGTTTGCGTTGCTGACATCTATGGACGGAATTTTAATTAAAATAATAATGAAAATCGTATAAAAAAGGTGTTAACCATTATATACGCAAAATGGTTTAGGTCTTTCCGTCGAAACGGAAGACCTAAACCTTAGGGTTTGGAACGTAAGGAGCTTACTTAAGCTCAACCTCAGCTCCAGCTTCTTCTAGTTGTGCTTTTAAAGCCTCAGCTTCATCTTTAGATACACCTTCTTTTATTGGAGAAGGAGCATTATCAACCAATTCTTTTGCTTCTTTAAGACCAGCACCAGTTAATTCCTTAACTAGTTTTACAACTGCAAGTTTAGAAGCACCAGCAGCTTTCAACATTACTGTGAATTCTGATTGCTCTTCTGCGGCTTCAGCAGCAGCACCTCCACCAGCGGCAACAGCAACAGCTGCAGCAGCAGGCTCAATGCCATACTCGTCTTTTAATATTGTAGCTAACTCATTAACTTCTTTTACTGTTAGGTTAACCAATTTTTCTGCGAAATCTTTCAAATCTGCCATTTCTATCGTTTTTAAAAATAATTATGTTTATGTAAATAAATTAGTGCTAAATGAAATTTTATCCTTCTCTTTCGGATAAGGTCTTAACAAGACCTGCGATTGTGTTACCACCACTTTTAAGAGCAGAAATAACATTTTTAGCAGGTGATTGTAATAACCCGATAATTTCTCCAACAAGTTCGTCTTTAGATTTAAGGTCAACCAAATTATCCAATTGATTGTCGCCAACGTAAATTGACTCTTGGATGTAGGCTCCTTTCAAAAGAGGCTTATCAGATTTTCTTCTAAATTCTTTAATTACTTTGGCTGGTGCATTACCAGTTTCAGAGAACATTAAAGAAGTGTTTCCTTTAAGTATTTCTGTTAATTCACCAAAATCCTTATCTGAACTATCCATTGCTTTTTTAAGCAATGTGTTTTTAACAACTGCCAACTGAATACCTGCCTTAAAACAAGCACGACGAAGGTTAGTTGTGCTCCCTGCATCAAGACCTGAAATGTCTGCCAAATAAATATTAGCATTATCAGACAACTGCGCAGTCAACGTTTCGATTACTTGTGATTTTTCTTCTCTTGTCATAATTTCCAGTTTTTACTGCTCAGTAAACCTTTTAGTGTCAATTTCAACACCCGGGCTCATTGTACTAGACATAAAAATACTTTTTATGTAAATACCTTTTGCCGCTTGAGGCTTCAATTTAACGAGGGTTGTTAATAATTCTCTTGCGTTTCCTGCAATTTTATCAGCATCAAAAGACGCTTTCCCGATTGCTGCATGTACAATACCAGTTTTGTCAACTTTAAAGTCAATTTTACCAGCTTTTACATCTGAAACTGCTTTAGCAACGTCCATAGTTACGGTACCTGTTTTTGGGTTTGGCATTAGACCTCGAGGACCTAATATACGTCCTAAGGGACCCAATTTACCCATTACACTTGGCATAGTTACAATTACGTCAACATCTGTCCATCCTCCTTTAATTTTGTCGAGGTACTCATCAAGACCTACGTAGTCTGCTCCTGCTTCCTTGGCTTCGGCCTCCTTGTCTGGAGTTACCAATGCCAATACTTTTACGTCTTTACCTGTTCCGTGCGGAAGGGTAACAACGCCTCTAACCATTTGATTCGCTTTACGTGGATCCACGTTAAGACGTATCGCTAGGTCAACGGAAGCATCAAACTTTACGCTGGTGATTTCTTTTATTAAAGCAGAAGCTTCAGCTACGGTATAGGTTCTATCCTCTACCTTAAGTTTAGCTTCCTTTTGCTTTTTAGTTAATTGTGCCATTTTATAGTTTCTTTTTCAGATTAAAAAGGTGCGTCACCTTTTACTTTAACTCCCATAGAACGTGCAGTACCAGCTACCATTTTCATAGCAGACTCTACGGTAAATGCATTAAGATCGGGCATTTTATCTTCCGCGATCGTTTTAATTTGGTCCCAAGAGATAGTGGCTATTTTTTTTGCGTGTGGTTCACCGGAGCCTTTTTTTGCTTTAGCAGCTTCAAGTATTTGTACTGCAGCGGGTGGGGTTTTAATAACAAAATCAAAAGACTTGTCTTTAAATACCGTGATCGCTACTGGCAATACTTTACCTTGCTTATCTTGAGTTCTAGCATTAAATTGCTTACAGAACTCCATGATGTTAACACCGGCAGCACCAAGAGCAGGTCCAACTGGTGGTGATGGGTTAGCAGCACCTCCACGAACTTGCAACTTAACTACTTTACTGATTTCTTTTGCCATTTCTAATTTTTAATGCGGCCCTTCAAAAGTGGAAGCCTTTGAAAAAACCTATTAAGCGTAACAATTAAACTTTTTCTACTTGCATATAACTCAATTCTAATGGTGTTTTTCTTCCGAATATTTTCACCATTACCTCAAGCTTGCGTTTTTCTTCATTTATTTTTTCTACGGTACCGTTAAATCCATTAAACGGACCATCTATAACTTTTACTGTTTCGCCAATTATAAAAGGTATATTAACATTATCGTCTTTCACTGAAAGCTCATCTACCTTACCTAGCATTCTATTTACTTCAGATTGTCTAAGTGGCACAGGATCTCCTCCTTTAACTTCACCTAAAAACCCAATAACACCGTTAATGGATTTTATAATGTGTGGAATTTCACCACCTAAGTTTGCTTGTATCATTATGTAACCTGGAAAGTAAACACGTTCTTTGTTTACTTTTTTTCCGTTACGGATCTGTATTACTTTTTCAGTGGGTACGAGCACCTGATCAATATAATCCTCAAGCTCCAATCGTTTTATCTCAGTTTCGATATACGATTTGATCTTATTTTCCTGTCCACTTACTGAACGGACTACATACCACTTTTTTGTACTTGTTGTTTCGGTCATTTCTTACGATTTGATCCAGATGAAATATTGATCTACAACCCAATGGAATACTGTATCTACTCCCCAAACTGCCAAAGCTAACAATACAGAAAAAACCGCTACAATAACGGTAAGCTTCTGCGCCTCTACCCAAGTAGGCCATGTAACGTGGTTCTTAAGTTCTTTATACGATTCTGAAATATAATTTACCATTTTGTCGCAGTATTAATTTTGAATATTTCTGAAAATTCTTGACTTGTGCTAAGCATTTCAGAAAAATATTTTTTTTGCACGGGTTGGGAGACTCGAACTCACGACACCTGGTTTTGGAGACCAGTGCTCTACCAACTGAGCTAAACCCGTTTATTTAGGATTAGCAACATTAACTCAAGTACGCTAAACCCGTTATAAAAGCCAAGGTATCCCGAAGTAAATTCGGGACACCCAGTGCTTTTAATTATATTATAATTAGTCTAAAATCTCAGTTACCTGACCTGCACCAACAGTACGCCCACCTTCACGAATAGCGAAACGAAGACCTACGTTCATTGCAATTGCTTGAAGCAACTCAACATGGATAGTTAAGTTATCACCAGGCATAACCATTTCAACACCATCAGGAAGCATAATTGTTCCAGTTACGTCAGTAGTACGAACGTAAAATTGTGGACGGTAATTGTTATGGAATGGTGTATGACGACCACCTTCTTCTTTTTTAAGGATATAAACCTCAGCTTTAAACTTAGCGTGTGGTGTTACAGATCCTGGCTTAGTGATTACCATACCTCTAGAGATTTGTGATTTTTCAATACCTCTCAAAAGGATACCTGCATTATCTCCAGCCTCTCCTCTATCAAGGATTTGACGGAACATTTCAATACCTGTAATAGTTGAAGTTAATTTTTCTGCACCCATACCGATGATCTCTACAGGATCTCCAGTTTTTGCGATACCAGTTTCAATACGACCTGTAGCAACAGTTCCACGACCAGTAATAGAGAACACATCTTCAATAGGCATTAGGAATGGCTTGTCAACTTCACGAGTTGGCTCTTCAATCCAGTTATCAACAGCTTCCATCAATTCCAAAACTGTATTAACCCATTTTTCTTCACCGTTAAGTGCGCCAAGCGCTGAACCTTGAATTACAGGTCCGTTATCACCATCATATTCATAAAAGCTAAGAAGGTCACGAATTTCCATCTCAACTAATTCTAATAACTCCTCATCATCTACCATATCTACTTTATTCATAAATACAACGATACGTGGAATACCTACCTGACGACCTAGAAGGATGTGCTCACGAGTTTGTGGCATTGGTCCGTCTGTTGCAGCAACCACAAGAATAGCACCATCCATTTGGGCAGCACCAGTTACCATGTTTTTTACGTAATCCGCGTGACCAGGACAGTCAACGTGCGCATAGTGACGGTTAGCTGTTTGGTACTCTACGTGCGAAGAGTTGATTGTTATACCTCTTTCTTTTTCCTCTGGCGCGTTGTCAATCTGATCGAATGAACGTGCTTCAGAATATCCAGCATCCGCCATTACTTTAGTAATTGCAGCTGTTAAAGTTGTTTTACCGTGATCTACGTGTCCAATTGTACCAACATTTAAGTGTGGTTTTGAACGATCGAATGTTGCTTTTGCCATTTTGTATTTATTTTAATCTTAGTTATAATATATTAGTGTTACTTGTAATCAAATCCGAGTCATGAAGGCCCCGACTTTTCGGGAATACCCATTGCCTAAAATAAATTAGGCACTGACAATTTTTTCTTGAGCCAATGATGGGAATTGAACCCATGACCTCTTCCTTACCAAGGAAACGCTCTACCCCTGAGCTACACCGGCGTAAAGTATTTATTTTTTCCTTTAAAAGAAAGGAAGATATTCCTGCCTTCACAGGTTTTTGAGCGGGAGACCGGGTTCGAACCGGCGACATTCAGCTTGGAAGGCTGACGCTCTACCAACTGAGCTACTCCCGCATTTTGATTCTAATTTTTAGAATCTTGGTTTTCAATATTTCAATTCTACGTTTTCGCAGCTGCGAAAATTAATTGTGGGGAGAGCAGGATTCGAACCTGCGAAGACGTAGTCAGCAGATTTACAGTCTGCCCTCGTTGGCCGCTTGAGTATCTCCCCGAGACATTCAAAATTTAAATATTAAAACTTAAATTCCAAATGTGTATTTCAAAATTTTAAAGAGCCGATAGAGGGACTCGAACCCACGACCTGCTGATTACAAATCAGCTGCTCTAGCCAGCTGAGCTACATCGGCTTTTTGATCCCTTTTTAAGGCTATTTTTTAGCCATAAAAAAGTCCGCTATTTCTAACGGACTGCAAATGTAGAGAAATTATTTTTTCTACAAAACTTTTTCTAAAAAATTATACTACAAATATGCTTTTTGTTTCTGTTTTCTTTTTTTAAGCTGCCTCTCTAAAGTCTTTACAACTTCATCTGTCGCTTCTTCAAAGGTCCTAGCCTCTTTCTTTACCATTAAATCATCCCCGGGAATACTCAGCAATACTTCTACTATTTTATTTTCTTTCTCGCTGGTTTTCTGGACTTTCAGAAATACATCTGCAAAAACTATTTTATCATAAAATTGTTCAAGCTTAGACAACTTCTTACCAACAAAGACCAATAACTCATCCTTAGCCGCAAAATTTGGGGTCTGCACGTTTACTTTCATATTATATTATTTTAAAAAGTTAATATACTATGTATTTTTACGCCATAAGCCTCTTTTAATTTAGTTTAGTTTCGCGGATGTGAGTTTTTGTAAACCTCTTTTAACTTTGCTATACTGTTTTGTGTATAAACTTGTGTTGAGGCAAGACTGGAATGACCCAGCAACTCTTTCACCGCATTGATATCTGCTCCTTCGTTCAAAAGGTGTGTTGCAAAAGAATGCCGCAAAATATGCGGACTCTTCTTTACTTTCTCCGAAGTTTTACTAAAGTATGAATTTATAATCCTGTAGACAAGTGTTTCATAAACTTTAACCCCCTTTTGGGTTAGAAATAAAAAATCCACTTCCTTTATATTTTCAACCTGATCCCGAAATGGCAAATACTCATTAATTGTATTAAGAACGGAAGGCAATAATGGTATGATACGTTCTTTATTTCTTTTCCCCAAAACTTTGATAGTTTTTTGCGCAAAGGAAACATCATTCAGCTTTACATTGATGAGCTCCGCCCGTCGTATTCCCGTTGAATAAAAAAGCTCAACTATTAACTTGTCCCGTAATCCTTCAAATGTATTTTCTGCTTGCAGTATTTCCATTACGTTCACTATTTCTTTTTCGGAAAAAGGCACTTGAATTTTTTTTGAGGTTTTTAATACCTTATGCTTTGCCAAAGGATTTATTTTAATCTGGCCCGTTTTCAATAAAAATTTATAGTATGTTTTAAGTGAAGAAATTTTTCGGTTTACCGTCCGGTTTGAAATGCCCGAATCTACCAATGAAACAATCCAGCTTCGAACAATGGAGTAATTCACATTTACAATTTCAGAATATTGATAGTTTTCCGAAGCAAACAAACGGAAGTCCTCTAAATCTTTTAAATAAGCAATCACTGTATGCGGGGAATATTTTTTTTCGAGCTGAAGGTAATCTGTGAATGCTTGAAAGGACATTTCTTAGAATATTGGATAGGAGTTAAATTTAGCGAATTTATTATTGGTATTTAAAATTGCCTGAATTAAAAAAATCCGTTGGAAAAAAAATTCCAACGGATCTCTATTTTTATTCAAAAGGATATAAATTAAATATCTTCCTGATCTCTTAAGTTTTGAATGTACTGAGCTTTTTGAATTTGTGCTCTTTTCTTAACAGAAGGCTTCATAAAAGCTTGTCTGGAACGTAGCTGGCGCATTGTTCCGGTTCTATCAAATTTACGCTTAAAACGCTTTAGCGCTCTATCGATATTTTCTCCGTCTTTAACTGGTATAATTAACATAGTGTCATCACCTCCTCTCTTTAGGACGGCAAAAATAATAATTAATAATGAATAATGAGCAGTGGGTAATAAAAATTTTATAGAATAAATTACTCTTTATATAAAGATGCGCGCTTACTCAAATCTTGGATTAGCTTTTCTTCCTCTTTACTTTCCAACAAAACATTGTAATTTTTCCAAAAGTCTTCATGGTACGGTTTTGTGGAAAAAATATCTGCAGACCAATCGTTTTGCTGTAGTTCCTGTTTTATGAGCTCAGGATCTTGAATAATGTCGCTAAACAATATTTCTTGAATAGTATAGTAATATTGTTCGTCTTTATCAAATCCGGGTTCTGCCTCGGTTTTAACTCTGTCTGAAGATCTATCGCCTGTATTTACCAGTTTTGGTGTTTCGTAATATATATAGTTAGGATACATCTTTCCATTATATTCTATATAAGTCATTATAAGTTTGTGAATGGTTTGAGTGTCAAAAAGGCTTTTGCTACGCTTTTTCTGTACATCGGAAGCTGCTACCAATTCGTACTCCACTTTTTTAATGGCATAATTGTCATAATAAATATAGATCCATCCTTTTGGCTCAAAGCCTTCATTGTAGATATTTGCCGTGTTCAGTCCAACAAAATCAGCACCTTTTGAAATTTTGATTTTATAAATTTTCCTTCCATTATCAACAAGAATCGTATCTAGGTTAAACTGATGTTTCTCCAAAATATTCTTACCAAGCAAAGAACCCATAGCATTAGAATTTCGAACCAAGTTGAGCTTTCCTTTAAAAAGATTTTCCAAACCATTAACCCGGCTATCGTTCCATTTTATGGCTTCAATTAAAGACGAGGTTTTGATTGAATTCCTATTTAAATTACCAGCTTTGGAACCCATACTCTTAAGATATGCCGAAAAGGTAAAAAGACTGTCAACATCCCTTAAATCATAACTTTTTCGAGTTTCGTCAACATTTATTTTCAGATTGTTTTTTGCGCCGGAAGCGTAACTGGAATCATATAAAGTGATGGCGCTTTCAATAAGCCATTTATACTCCTTTTTATTGCGCTCTTTATGACGTAAAAATCCTTTTTGCAAATAAGGCTGTTCCGGTAAGTTTTTCGGAAGTTTTTCAATTGCCTTTTGCACAATGCCATTCCCTGTTGTTGGCCGCGGATCTGAAATAATTACAACTTCATCTAATGAAGCTACGTCTTCTTCCAAAAATATATCGGAACCATTTTCAAATTCACTTATAACAACTTTAAAACTTTTGTAGCCAATAGAGGAAATAACCAACGTATCCTTTAAATGTTCCTGCGGCACTTTTAAAACGAAATTACCATCCGCATTGGTTATGGAACCTATAGTTGTATTTTCAATATAAACACTGGCGCTTTCAATGGGTCCGTAAGTTAAGAAATCAGCAACCTTTCCCTTCAATTCTGTCTGGGCAAAAGCTGATGCGCCGATAAGAAAAACAGTTAATGCGAAAAAACTTTTTAAAGTGAAATGCTTCATTTCTGGCAATTAGATTTAAGAATGAAAAAATATTATGTTGCTGGCTTATACTCTTTTCCTTCTATGACCATTTTGGCAATAATCTCCCGAAGGATTTCTGAAGTTCCGCCGCCAATGGGCCCTAATCTACTATCGCGTAACAAACGCGCTAAAGGATACTCTTCCATATACCCATAACCTCCCAAAAACTGTAAACATTCAGTCATTACCTCGTCTGCAACTTTGGTGGAAATCAATTTGCTCATCGTGGCTTCTTTTACTACATATTCGCCATCGTTCAAACGTTTTGCGGTAACGTAATTGAAAGTTTTACAAACTTCAATTTCACTTGCAATTTGCGCAACGCGGTGACGCAACGCTTGAAATTTCGAAATACTTTTACCAAAAGCAAAACGATCTTTCATATATTGAATGGTATATTCCAAAGCGAATTCGCTACGGGCGTGGGCGTTGACACCCATAATAAGTCTTTCCAATGCGAAATGCTGCATTATATAAGGAAATCCAGCATTCTCCTCACCCAGTAAATTAGTTAGAGGAATTTCAACATTGTCAAAAGCTATTTCCCCGGTGTCGCTAGCACGCCATCCCAATTTATCCAATTTGGTAGCGGAAACGCCTTTTGTATCGCGATCCACAACAAAAATGCTTATACCTTTATTACCCAATTCAGGAGACGTTTTTGCAGCTACAATTAAATAATCGCTATAAATTCCGTTGGTGATAAAAGTTTTTGAACCGTTCAAAATATAGCTATCGCCTTTTTTAACCGCAGTAGTACGCATTCCAGAAACATCACTACCACCAAAAGGTTCAGTGATACAAAGACAGCCTATCAGTTCTCCTGTAATACTTGGTGCTAAATATTTTTCTTTTTGTTCGTGGTTAGCTTCTTTTTTAAGATGCGTCATCGCTAGATATGCGTGGGCCCACATTGCAGCAGCAAAGCCGCCACTGTTTACTTTTTGAAGTTCTTCTAAAAAGATTACAGTATAAAAAAGGTCTAAATTAAGCCCGCCGTATTCTTCGGGTTGATAAATTCCGAAGTAACCCATTTCGCCAAATTTCTCCCAGATGAACCGCTCGATATGACCGGTTTTTTCCCACTTTTCAATATGTGGTACTACCTCTTTTTGAAGAAAATCCTGAAAACTCTTTCTGAAAAATTCGTGTTCCTCTGTAAAATACATTGTACTCATGCTTTTCTAATACTAATATTTATAGGCCTTTCGGCAATTTATTTTATTTACTCTGTGGACAAATATAATTGAAATAGCTGTAACTTTCTTTCCGTGATTCCTTCAATTTTGTTCAGCTCTTGAATGCTGGTAATTTTTTCACGAAGTCTGCGGTATTCCCAAATTTTCTTTGCCATTTCAAATGAGATGCCAGGAATGGTTGAAATATCGGAAGCGGAGGCCATATTTATATTTAATTTTGAAATTTTCTTTGGGGTTTTTACTGTGAAAATATTCAGTGTTCGCTGCACTACTGTAGGATCTAATCCATAAACACTATACAATTGAATATCATCTGAAAACCCACCCAACTTGTCTCGATATGAAATGATTCGTTTGCTCAACGCCTCCCCTATTCCACTTATTTGTTGTAATTGTTCTTCGCTTGCTTTGTTGAGATCAATTTTTTGGGTGAAAGATTTTTCCGAAAAACCTTTTTCACTTTTATAATCTTTCTTTGGTTTTGGATTTGTCACCCAATCAGGAAATTTGAAATAAGGACTCAATTCTTTCAATAGAGAATCTGAAACGCCCGTTACTTTTTTAAAGTCGGCTGCAGAATTAATCCATTTATCTTTCTTTCTGTATTGAAACAAACGGTCAATTTCTTTGTTTGACATTCCAAGGGTATACCCTTTATAATCTGTAATAAAATTGGGGTTAAAAGGATATTTTTTAGGCTTCCTATTTTCCATTTCAACAAGGCGAAGCGAATCCAACTCTTTCTGCATTGCAACAATTTCTGCTGAAGAGGTATCAAAGGTGTCTTCTTCGGAAAAATCCACAAACCAATAAACACACAGCAACAAAACGATGAGTAGCAACAAAAGCAAAACCCCACTCCGTTGTTGCTTATTGAACGTGAAGTGGGATTTTATATTCATTTTAAAAAAATTTAATCCGATATGGCTTCTCTTTTCATTTTTATTGCATCCAAATAGCGGCGCAATTGCTTTTTTACTACGGGGAAGAGGAAGAACAATCCTATCATATTTGGAAAAATCATTGCAAATATCATCGCGTCGGAAAAGTCCCAAATAGATTTCATATTTGCAGCGGCACCAATGATAATAAAGATACAAAAAAGAACTTTATAAACTAAATCCATTGTTTTACCTCTTCCAAATAGATATTTCCAGGATTGTAGTCCATAATATGACCAAGATATCATTGTTGATACAGCAAAAAGGAATACAGCAATAGTCAAGAAAATATTGGAATACGGGATAAATGCGTGAAATGCTTGAGCGGTTATTCCGGAGCCTTCATAAGATACACCGTCAATAATAGCAACACCGTGACCAGTTACGTCACCATATTCAAAATAACCTCCCATATTAAAAATTATAATTACCAGAGCCGTCATAGTACATATAACTACTGTATCTATAAAAGGCTCTAATAGTGCGACCAAACCTTCACTTGCAGAATATTTTGTACGAACGGCAGAGTGTGCAATGGATGCAGAACCTGCACCAGCTTCATTGGAAAAGGCCGCCCTTTTAAAACCAACCAATAATACTCCTATTAAAGAACCAACACCGATTGCAGTTGGTTTAAATGCTTCTGTGATAATTAGATTTATAGCATCGTCAATTAATGTATAGTTGCTTAAAATTATATATAAACAAGCAATTATATAAAAAATCGCCATAAAGGGAACCACCCTTTCGGTTACTTGAGCAATTCTTTTTATACCTCCAATAATAATGATACCTACCAAAATAGCAAGCAAAACACCAATCCAAAAACCAGCAGCTGTACTTTGAAGGTTGAACAAATCTTTCAATACAATAGTTGCTTGATTGGATTGTGCGGCATTACCCCCACCAAAAGAACCCCCAATACAAAAAATAGCAAATAGCACAGCTGCTATTTTGCCTAATGTTGCAAAGCCTTTTTCCTTGAGTCCTTTGCTTAAATAATACATTGGACCTCCGTACACAGTACCGTCTGGACCCACATCTCGATATTGAACACCCAGAGTACATTCCACAAATTTTGTAGACATTCCCAAGAGCCCGCAGACTACCATCCAAAAAGTAGCTCCTGGTCCACCAAGTGCAATAGCCAAGGCAACCCCGGCTATATTTCCATTACCTACAGTGCCCGAAACTGCTGTTGCTAAAGCTTGAAAATGGCTTACTTCTCCTGCCGAGCTTTCATCACGTATTGTATCTACAATATTACCATCTATGGCTAAATCATCGTCAAGGGTTTCGATGTGTGCTTTAAAGTCATCAACTTTATTCATGTCAACTCCTTGGGCAATTCCGCCTTCTCCATATAAAATTTTAGCTCCATGGTTTTCGATATCCTCATATTTGCCTCGCACAGTTTGTATTGCCCGCCAAAAGTATCTGAAGTTAGGAAACCCAAAATATAATGTGAAAAAAGTAGCACTAAAAACTAGTAGTATAAGAACAAACGGAATTCCAGCTATTTGAAAGAATATCACATTCGAGAAAAAATTAGATACAGGCAGAAAAGCCTGATTAATTTTTTCATCAATACCTATTTCTGGAGGCGTTTCTTGCGCAAAATTTAGTATTGGAATTAAAAATGCGATTAGCGAAAGCAAATGTTTCTTCATAGTAGTTTTTTAAGATGAATCGCTTTTCTTAAATAAAGCGAAGCAAGATGCTTAAAAAAAACTATATTTTTAAAAAATTGTGAAGTTATTTGTTAACACTTTCGTAAACCCAAATTTCTTTTTAAGAATTTCAATTTTTCTTTAAGAGGTTGCCATTGGGAGAATTTAAAATAGAGCCTCAATTCCACATAAAAAAACCGTAAATACTTATAGAACCAAACCCTATACTTAATGTTTAAGTAATAAAGTGAAGCGAACAATTTCTTTATTGGAAATTTTTAGAATATGGTTTTTAAATTCTTTGATTGAATTTGGATTGAATCATTCTGCGGAAGGAGTCTCAAAGTATTCTAAATTGAAAATCCCACTTCACCTTCAATTAATAACGACGAAGTGAGATTTTAAATTGAAGGCTATTTTAAATTTCTTTAACTTCCTTACTTTCTTTATGAATGGTAGCATCCATTTTATCTATTTTAATTGCATTTAGGTATTTTCTCAGTTCTTTTTTCACTTTAGGTGAAAGCAAGACCAAACCTATTATATTGGGGAACACCATAGCAAATATCATAGCATCGGAAAAACCAATTACAGCACCCAAACTTGAGGAGGCACCTACAATTAAAAATATTAAAAATAACACCTTATAAGTTATATCAGAAACTTTTCCTTTTCCGAAAAGAAATTTCCAAGATTGAAGCCCGTAATAGGACCATGAAATCATGGTGGAGATAGCAAACAAAATTACGGCTATGGTAAGTACTATAGAAAAGTTTGGAATAGCAGAGTCAAAAGCCACTGAAGTTAAATCAACCCCATTAATTGGTTGGTTTGTAGCATTGAGCATAACGTTACTTGCCGCATCAAGGTTTCCGTAAGTAAACAGGTTGTGTTTTGCATTGGTGATAATAATCACAATAGCGGTCATTGTACATATAATAACGGTATCCACAAAAGGCCCCAATAAAGCAGTTAGACCTTCGCTGGCAGGATATCGGGTTTTTACAGCGGAGTGCGCAATGGCAGCAGACCCCACACCAGCTTCGTTAGAGAATGCTGCGCGCTGAAATCCAACTATCAACACTCCAACCACACCACCAAACGCGGCATTCGGATTTGTAGCTCCTTCCCAGATTTGATTAGCAGCATAAGGAATCATATCATAATTAATCCCTAAAATTATTAGACCTGCCCCAACATAAATAATTGCCATAAATGGAACAACTTTTTCCGTAACAGAACCAATTCTTTTAATTCCACCAATAATCACAAGACCTACAATAACAGCCATTACTAGCCCCACATAGAGCCCAGCATTAGGACCGTCCCAACCCATTAGTTGCGTTAACTGTGCTGCGGCTTGATTGGATTGAAACATGTTTCCACCACCAAAAGATCCTCCAATACACATAATTGCAAAAAAGACAGCCAAAATTTTACCGAAACCAGCCATTCCCATTTCTTTGAGACCACTGGCAAGATAATACATTGGCCCCCCATATGTTTTCCCGTCGGCGTCTACTTCTCTATATTTTACACCCAAAGTACATTCCACAAACTTTGAAGCCATTCCTAATAGTCCAGCTACAATCATCCATATTGTTGCTCCTGGACCACCAATGGCGATGGCAACCGCAACACCTGCAATGTTTCCTAATCCTACTGTTGCCGACAAGGAAGCCGTTAGTGCCTGAAAGTGTGTAACCTCGCCCGGAACTTCTCCTGTTAACTGAACAGTATCAATAATTTTACCATCCTTTACCTCAATCTCTTGATCAGCAGGAACATGATGATCTAGTTTATCATATTTTCCAGATGCTGTTTTAATAGAGATTTTTAAATATCTAAAATTAACCCCATTAAAATAAAGCGTGAAAAAGAGTGCTCCCGCCAGCAAAAGAATAATTACTATTGGCATATCTTTTCCCGCTATTGTTACAGGATAAAAAATTAAATCTACAAGTGGTGTAGTGTATTCAGCAAACGCATCATCGATTTTATCTCCGAAACTTTTTTGTTCTTGTGCGAAAGTGAAGATTGGAATAAGAAATGTAATTAGCGAAAGAAGATATTTCTTCATAGTGAAATTTTCAGGTTAACATTTTTAAGATAAAAAAAGCAAGATGCTTAAAAAAGTTTACAATTTCAAAGAAATAAACATAAATTTGTTAACGCCTTCTTAAACCCCGTATTCCTTTTTAAGTTTCTCAATTTGGTTGGGACGTCCTATCAATATTAATTTAGAATTTTTTTGAAGAATAAGTGAAGGTTCTGGGTTAACAATATATTCTCCTGTTGGAGAACGATAACCTATTATAGAACAGCCTGTTTTTTTGCGAACATCCAAATCTTGGATTGCCTGTTCATTTCCGTTTGGACACATTTTTTCAAAGGAAATTTGCTCAACGTTAATACTGTCTTCCATTCCAGAAACAGTTAGATTATCCAAAAATTCCACAAGATCAGGCACTACTACCAAAGAAGCCATATGGTCGCCACCTATTTTATCTGGCATAATAACATTATCTGCTCCTGCAAGTTTCATTTTTTTATAACTGGTCTCTTCACTTGCGCGACTAATAATTTTAAGGTTCTTATTCATCTGTCTGGCAGAAAGCACCACAAAAAGATTATCGGCATCACTTGGCGTGGCACAGATTAATGTGGAAGCTTTTTCTACACCTGCTTTTAGAAGAATCTCATCTTCAATGGCATTTCCTAAAATGAACAACGTATTATCGTCCGAAAATCGATCGATTACCTCCTCATCTTTTTCAATAATTACAAAGGGACGGTTGTAGGCCAATAATTTCTGGGCGGCTTGTTTTCCGTTTCTTCCAAAGCCACATACAATAATGTGGTCATGCATAGATTCCAATTTTTTTTGCACTTTTTTCTGTCTTAAAATACCTATGTTTTTACTTAAAATATATTCAGTAGTTACCGAAATGGAATAACCAACTATAAAGATACTTGAAATGATGAGAAGCGAAACAAAAACTTTTTCCGAAGGGCTCAAAGGCATTACTTCACCGTATCCCACGGTTGTAATGGTAATGACGGTCATGTAAAAAGAATCAATCCAACTGTACTCCGAAAACAAACGAAAACCCAATACGCCTGACAGGAATACCAAGAGCAATAAGAGAAGTGCGACCGTTATTTTAGAGTTGAAGATATTCTTCATAAATCAAAAACAGAGGTTCGTTTTGTGTTTACAAGATCTTTAAGCTTTAATAAAAAAGCTAGTGTGAGATAAATTGCGAACCCAGCACCTAAAGTGGCGAAAGAAACATAGATAAAGAATAGCCGCACGCTTTTGGCTCGCATTCCCAACCTGTCAGCCAAACGGGAAGACACATAAAACCCACGTTTTTCAAGGTAATGACGTAATGAATAAATGGCTTGCAACATAGCTGCAAATTACGTTTTTTTGGTATAAATTGACGAAACAACGTAGATAAAAATCAATTTTGATTTTGTTAGTTTTTTCTCTTTTCTTTTTCTGAACCAATTATTAAATTACCTACAGCACACTGCAAACACTTGTTATTATCACAATATTCATCTTTTAATTGAAGCAGGGCCTGACTTTGATATGCGTTTTTGGAAGTATGTCTTAGCGAATTGAATTTCTTCACAATAGTATTTTCTTCGGAAGAAATCTTTGAAGCCAGATTTAGTAATTCTTCGGAAATATCCCTGCCCTGTTGCACGGCGTAACAAAATTTTAAAGGGATAATAGTATTGATGATTAAAAGATCTACAAAACTTTTGGTAATGCGTTTTTTTCGCTCCAATGAAGAAATTCCGAAGTTGTAGTGTGTGTCCCAATAATCACTTCCGTAAATATTGAAAAGCTCATAAAAATCTTTAACGTCTTGGACGGCGATTACTTTTGAAAATAGATTATCCCTTTCAAAATAAAGCATCGCAAACTGTGCCAATCGTAGCGTAGGAAAGTTTGGAGGTCTTAATCGGAAAAATTTTGGGGTAATTACATTTTCGTTCTGTAAATTAAACTTGTGCTTTAAATATTCATATTGGCTTTTCAAAGTTTTGAAATACCAATCTTCATTTTCCCCTTCCAGCAAACCTGCTTGGCCCATCAAGATTGCTTCCAAATCCTGCCGTTCTTGACTGCATTTTTTAACTACAGAAAAATCTAAAGATTTGGCAATGCTGAAAAAAGAATCACCGTTTACTTTCAGTCCAAAATTTTTACATAACATTCTAAATAGTAAGCTTTCCCAATGATTCTGGGAATCTTCCAACTCTTTCAGAAGTTGTGACTCTTTCTTTTGAAGCCTTTCAAAAAAAACACGTTCCAACCAATTTTCAATTATGAAATCATCAACAGATTCAAAATCTGTTTCACAATTGATCCACTTTTTATCTTTTGAAAATAGTTTTTTATAATGCTCCAAAGTACTTTTTGGAACGTGCTCTTTAATTACAAAAGTCGGGATCTTGCTCCCATCATTCCTGAAAACTTCTGCATCGTGTTCCCAAACTACGTGTAGAATTACATTGTCATAAGCAGGATCTGTTTCATGACCATGTGCATACCAATCTGATGATTTAATATGAATTTCAACATTGCCCGCCCACAGCTGGCCGTCAAGTTCAATTTGCGAATTAAAAAAATCTGGGCCCGAATTTAAATTGTGGCTCCCATTATTCCTAATGTGAAATTTTTCATTGTTTGTTGTAAGAAACCCACATACATCAAACTTCTGAAATTTCCACACATAGTGCAGAAAATCCTCTTTCATTTGAAAAAATATTAGGGGGAGTCTTAAATAAGATTCTATAAATATAATGAAAAAATGTTACGCTTCTTGTTTTTCCAGTTTCTCTTGAGCATTAGCCTGTTTCTCTACTTTTTCAGTTGCATTATCTACAAATAAAATTCGATTCCATTTGTAAAGTCTTCGCGAAAGAAGTACATACCGAAAAACGCCCACTGTTAAAAAGAAAACACAAACAACAAGTGCAATATAACCTAGCCAATGTATATTTCTAAAATCCTTAAGTTGAAGTATGGCAATACCGCCCAAAAGCAGATAAAGTGAGGAGCGAATGTAAGAAAGCAGCGTGCGTTCATTGGCAAGTTTAGTTCGCTCTAATGCCAAAATTTCATTGGTATGTTCGGGTAATGGCCTAGTTCGTAAAAACCGGAATAACTTTTTAGCTTCATTCTTCATAACAGCCTAAAAATAACAAAAATCCCGCTCCATTTAGAATGAAGCGGGATATTATTTTAAATACTCAATAAACTATAGTGCGCGAATAATATCGTGCTTGGTAATTATATTATAGTTGCCATCACCCAAGTCCACCAAAACAGCATTGTTTTCTTTGTGGATCAATTTTGAAATCTCTTCAATTGGCGTGCTCTTTTTTACAATTGGAAAAGGTTTGTGCATCACCTCCTTTATAGGAAGATCAGCTATATTTTTGTTTTCCAAATATTTGCGCAACAAATCAGTTTCGTCCAAAGCGCCTACAAAGCCAGTAGTATCTTCCACAGGAATCTGAGAAATATTGTATTTCTTCATTCGCTCAATGGCGTGACCTACAAGTTCTTCAGTTTTTACGGTAATCAAAGGTTTGTCTTCATGTTCTTTTATCAAATCAGAAGCGTTTTTGGCTTCGTCTTCTACAAAACCTCGTTCACGCATCCATTCATCATTGTACATTTTACCAACATATCTGCTTCCGTGATCATGGAAAAGTACGACAACAACATCGTCTTTCGTGAATTTATCCTTCAGTTGAAGCAAGCCTTTAATTGCAGCTCCAGCGGAATTCCCCAAGAAGAAACCTTCCATTTTCGCAAGCTTCTGTGTGTAGATTGCCGCATCTTTATCGGTCACTTTCACAAAACCATCTATTACACTGAAATCAACATTCTTCGGAAGAATATCTTCGCCGATCCCTTCAGTTATGTAGGGATAGATTTCGTTTTCATCAAAAATTCCGGTTTCGTGGTATTTTTTGAAAACACTTCCGTAGGTATCAATTCCCCAAATTTTTACATTGGGGTTTTGTTCTTTTAAATATTTTCCAACGCCGCTAATAGTTCCGCCGGTTCCAACTCCTACCACAAAATGCGTTACTTTTCCATCGGTCTGTTTCCAGATTTCCGGACCAGTACTTTCATAATGTGCTTTGGTGTTACTTGGGTTGTCATATTGGTTTACATACCAACTATTTGGGGTTTCCTCCGCCAATCTTTTTGAAGTAGAATAATAACTGCGCGGATCCTCGGGCGCTACGTTTGTTGGGCAAACAATAACCTTACTGCCAACGGCCTTTAAAATATCTATTTTTTCCTTGCTTTGTTTATCGCTTATTACACAAACCATTTTGTAGCCTTTTACAATTGCGGCAAGTGCGAGGCCCATTCCGGTGTTTCCTGAAGTTCCCTCAATAATGGTTCCGCCGGGTTTTAGCCTTCCATCTGCTTCGGCGTCTTCAATCATTGTTAAAGCCATACGGTCTTTCACCGAATTTCCCGGATTAAAAGTTTCGTATTTGGCAAGTACCAAAGCGGGAATATCCCCAATTATTTTATTGATTTTCACCATAGGTGTGTTACCAATGGTTCCTAAGATGTTTTCTGCGTATTCCATATTAAATTTTAGAAGTGCAAAGGTACAAAAGTGAATGGTTTTCCATTGCGTCGTTCTCCGCAATGTTATTCAAACCGGATCGCCTTCACTGGAGAAATCTTCGCAATTATAAAGGAAGGAATCAAAAGCATCAAAAGGCAAAGCAGAAAAGTTCCACCATTCAAAATTAAAATATAGTCCCAATGTAAATAAACAGGGGCTTCATTTACGTAATAGGTATCTGGGTTCAGTTTAAAAACCTTGCCGTATTTCTGAACCAAAAGTAATCCAATACCAAAAACATTTCCCCAAAAAAGGCCTACGCCAATCAAATATATTGCGTTGTAAAGAAATACTTTTCGTACGCTCCAGTCGCTGCTGCCTAAGGCTTTTAAAATTCCTATCATTTGGGTTCGCTCTAAAATTAGCACCAAAAGGGCCGTAATCATATTAATGCCCGCCACCAAAATCATTATCCCTATAATCATTATAATATTGAAGTCGAACAAATCCAACCATTCAAAAATGGAGGCGTATTTATCGCGAATGGTTTGGGTATCGAGCGTGCTTCCGGTTTCGTTGTAGACCTCGTTTCCGATGGGGATTATTTCATCAAAATCATTTACAAAAACTTCAAAGGCGCCAATCTGGTCATCTTCCCATTTATTCAAACGTTGAATGTGGCGAATGTCTGTAATTATAAACTGTTCATCAAACTGCTGAAAACCGCTATTGTAGATTCCCACAATATCAAAACCACGGCTTCGCGGGGTTTTGGAAACTTCATCGTTTAAAAAGAACGTAGTCACTTTATCACCAAGTTTCAAATGCAGTCTATTAGCCAAATATTCCGAAATCAAAATATCTTCATTCAAATCGCCTTTAAAATCGGGCAGTTTTCCTTCCGTTAAATAATCCTTGAAATATTCCCAATCGTAATCGTCACCAACGCCTTTTACCACCACGCCTTCAAAATCGGTTTCGGTACGTATTACGCCACCTTTGGAAGCGGTAACTTGAACATGTTTTATACCGTCAATATTTTTAAAAGTTGGGTAAAAATCCTGGTTCTTTGAAATAGAATTTTGGGAATCATTGGAAAAGTTGGTGTCGAAATTTGTGATAATGATGTCACCATTAAAAGCAGAAACCTTTTCGCGTATCTTTTTTTGAAGCCCAACACCTGTGGCGATGGAGATAAGCATCATAATAATGCCGAGCGCGATTGCAGTGATTGCAATTTTTATTATCGGTGCCGAAATACTACTTTTATAGTCCTTGGAAGCAATGATGCGCCGAGCGATGAAAAATTCGAAATTCACTGAAATTTTATGGGCTTAACTTTTTTCAAAAATACAGTTTTATTGGTTGTTTTGACTATTTTTTCCTGTGGAAGTAAAACAACTTCGAAGAATAAAGATCAAAATGAAGAGAGAAAAGAGAAGCAAGAAGCAACTGCCAAGATTAAAGACGAACTAATCATACTTGGTGCGGAGCAATTTCAACTATATTCTGAACTGCTAAAAGGTAAGAATGTAGGCGTTGTTGCCAATCAGACTTCATTTTTAGAAAATGAAAACCAACATCTTATTGATTTTTTAATTTCAAAAAATATTTCGGTCAAAGTAGTTTTTTCACCAGAACACGGATTCAGAGGCAAAGCAGATGCTGGGGAACACATTAAAGATGGGATTGACACTAAAACTGGAATTCCACTTATATCGCTTTATGGCGACAACAAAAAACCGAAGCTGGAACAATTGGCTGGAGCTAAAAAAATAGAAGAGGATATTAATAAAGGAGTTTCCGCCATTGATGTAATGGTTTTTGATTTACAAGATGTGGGCGCCCGCTTTTACACCTATATTGCCACACTTCACTATGTAATGGAAGCTTGTGCCGAAGCGGGAATACCTGTAATTGTTTTGGACAGACCAAACCCAAACGGACATTACGTTGATGGTCCAATTATGGAACCAGAAAACCAAAGTTTTGTAGGAATGAACCCTGTGCCTGTTGTTCATGGAATGACGATTGGGGAGTATGCACAAATGCTCAATGGCGAAGGTTGGTTAAAGAATAAAGTGAAATGTGAGCTGACTGTTATTAAAATGAAAAACTACAATCATCAAAAAGAGTACTCGCTTCCCATAAAACCATCACCCAATCTGCCGAATGATCAAGCTATAAACCTCTACCCTAGCCTTTGTTTTTTTGAAGGTACATTTATAAGTGCAGGTCGCGGCACGGATATGCAGTTTCAGGTTTTTGGCGCGCCTAGCTTACCTGCTTCAAAATATTCTTTTGAATATACGCCTCAATCCAACGAAGGTGCAAAAAGTCCAAAATTTAAAGGGCAGTTATGCCACGGAAAAGATCTTCGGAAGGAACCGCGTTTGAATAAAATCAATTTGGAATGGTTGATTGATGCTTATAATGCCAACGGAAAAAAGAAGGATTTTTTCAATTCGTTTTTTGTGAAACTTGCCGGAACGGACAAGTTGCAAAAACAGATTGAGCAAGGGTTATCTGCGGAAGAAATTCGGGATTCTTGGAAGGATGGGCTTGAAAGTTTTAAGAAGATTCGTGAAAAATACTTAATCTACAATTAATTACTTAACGGTTTATTCTTCGCTTCATCTCTTCCACAATATTGAAAGCGGCCGGGCAAACGGCAACATTTTTCATTGTTAGATTTGAAATCTGCTGAAATTTCTTTCGGTCTGTATGCGGGAATTCGCGGCAAGCTTTTGGGCGAACGTCGTAAATACTACAATAATTATCGGCTCCCAAAAAAGTGCAGGGAACGCTTTGCAATACATAATCTTTGTCTTCATCAATCCGCAAATAGTTTTCAATAAACTGTTGCGGTTTCATTCGGAAATGTTTTGAAATTCGCTCTATATCTTTATCTGTAAAAAGCGGGCCGGTAGTTTTACAGCAATTGGCACAAGTTAAACAATCTGTTCTTTGGAACTCTTCCTCGTGCAGTTCCTGCATCAAACTATCCAGATGTTTGGGCGGCTTTTTCTTCAGCTTCGCGAAGAACTTTTTGTTTTCGGTTTCAGCCTCCTTTGCTTTCTGCGGAAGTTGTTTCAAGATTTCTTCCATTACTCTGCTTCATAAACTTTTTCACCATTGATAAAGGTTGCAAGTACTTTTGTATTTGGAAGTTCTTTTTCGTCAACTTTCATAATGTCTTTATCAAGAACCGTAAAATCGGCAAACTTTCCAACTTCAATACTTCCCTTTTCGTTTTCTTCAAAATTTGAAAAAGCTGCCCAAATAGTCATTCCGCGTAAAGCTTCTTCACGGGTCAATGCATCCTTCATTTGGAAACCGTTTTCTGGATAATTCTTTAAATCTTTTCGTGCAACAGCGGCGTAAAAGGTGTACATCGGGTTTACTTGTTCCACAGGGAAATCGGTTCCCAAAGCAACCATTCCGGCTTTGTCAAGTAATTCTTTATATGCATAAGCTCCTTTCATTCGTTCCGCTCCCACTCTATCTTCAGCCCAATACATATCGCTAGTTGCGTGCGTTGGTTGTACCGAAGGAAGGATATTGTTATTTTCATCAAAATAATTGAAATCCTGTGGCGAAATAATCTGAGCGTGTTCCACTCTCCAACGTCTGTCTGTTTTACCTTCCAACGCATTTTTATAAGCTCGTAAAACTGCAATATTTGCAGAATCTCCAATGGCGTGTGTATTCATTTGAAATTCGGAAGCTGAAATTTTATCCGCAAAATAAAATAAACTATCTGCTGTAGTAATCATAGCTCCAAAATGATGGGGCATATCGCTATACTCTTCTCGCATCGCTGCACCTCGTGAACCCAGTGCGCCGTCGGCATATACTTTAAAGGAACGCACATTTAATCGATCGGTTTTATATATTCCTCTCTTCAGATAATAATCACGGTTTTCAGAACTGTTACTGACCATAACGTACATTCTCAGTTTAAACTTTCCGCCTTTTTGAAGTGTATCAATCAACTCAATAATATTCCTATTCAAACCTGCATCGTCAACCGTTGTTAAACCATATTGAAGGCATATTTTTTCTGCTTCCAAAAGTGCTTCGGTTGAAACTTCGGAGGTTATTTCTGGGAAGGTTCTCCCAATTAAACCCATTGGCGCATCAATAATTATTCCTGTTGGCTCACCGTTTTCCAGAACTATTTCACCTCCAGCAACTTTTGTTTTTGAAGTAATTCCCGCCAACTCCAATGCTTTCGAGTTTACCAACATAGCGTGGCCGTCAATCCTGCGTAAAGAAACAGGGGTATCGGGAAATAAGGAATCCAATTCTTTTTTGGTTGGAAAATTTTTATCATCCCAGTCATTCTGGTCCCATCCGCGACCGATGATATACGGCATTTTTTTCTCCTCCTGAAAAGCGACAACTTTCCCCAAAACCTCATCAAAACTTGTTGTTCCCACCAAATCTACCTGTTGCAGACCTAATCCAAGACCGTATAAATGGGCGTGGGCATCAATCAAACCTGGAACTACGGTATTGCCTTTAGCATCGTAGGTTTCCTTAATATTATATTTTAGTTCAAGTTCAGGTTTTAAACCTATCTCTAAGATTTTTCCATCTTTTACAACCAAAGCATTTGCAGTGCTAAAATCTTTATCAACTGTATAGATTGTTGCATTTTTGATTAATAAATCTGCTGGAATTTTATTTGGGGCGCATGATGCAATTGATATTGCTAATAAAAGAAAGAGTAGTTTTTTCATCATTGGTTTTGTTAAAGTGTAAAAATAGAAAACATCCGCCAAAGACGGATGTTTTCAGAAATTATATTTTTATAGGAAGTTACCAATCAAACTTATAGGTAACCCCGGCCAATCCCTGAATTCCCTGAACTGGGTAATTCAACCATTTTTGATAGTTATCACCAAAAAGATTACTCCCTTTCACAAAAGCCGAAAGTCTATCTGTAAATCTATAGCCAAAATGAAGGTTGGCATCAACATAACCGTCTACAGTAACTTTTTGAGTTATGGATAAATCTGTATAAAGGTCCTTTCGTTCACCAACATAGAAAATTGAAGCACCCCCATAAAGTTTTTCCGTAATACTGAAATTTGAAAATATAGAAGCTTTTAAATCAGGAAGGTTCCATGCTTCCTCTTGTAAATTTGTACTATAACTGTAATAATTGGCGTCTATTCCAAATGAAAACACATCAGAAACTTCAACTTTCAATTCCCCGAAAAATGACAAGGTATTTACATCATCATAAACTACATTAAATGAATTTCCATATTGGTAACCTTCCAAACCAGTGTATAACCTTAAGGGATTAATTTGAAACAATGGTCTGTTTTCATCTTTTCCATAGGAAGCTCGTATATTATAAGCCACGGAATTAGACAATTTTCCCTTGACTCCTCCAAAGCCTTCGTAGAGTTTTTTTGTTGGCGCAATATTCAATGTTGGCGAAATGAATGGGTTTTCTTCCTTAAAATTATAATAGGAATTTTGCTGAAGTCCTCCTTCTACCCCACCATAAACAATTACGGTTTCATCCAGCAAACGATACGAAGCATTTAATCTTGGGTATAACGAAAAGTCAGTATTGTTGTTTTCAGAATCCAGACTTACATATGCTGCAACACCAAGTGAAACCGAAAGATCATCATTTACAAAAGTTATGGAAGGTGCCAATCCTGCATTTAAATAACTGTATTTAATATCGGAAGTGTTTTGATAATTTTTGTCAAAACTTCCGCTTAAATAATCAATATCACCATCTATTTTTAATGTCAAATTTTCTAACGGAAAGGAAAACTCAGGTTTCAATACGGCATTGAATTCCGATGAAGAAAAAGCATCCGTCAAATAGCGAACATTCAAAGCAGCTCTTTCAAAAAAGGAATCGTCCAAGGCAATACTTCCGCCAGCATACCCGCTAATATAGTTCTGCTTTGGATCAATTTGTGAAGTAAGTTCATCAACGATAACTGCAAATTCCTCAGGTAAACCGTACCAATTGTAAAGTTGGTGCTCCACGCCTGCTTCAAGTCTATAAGTTGCATCTTTTTGGCGGCTTGTATAATTAGCATCAAGGCTAGTGTCGTAATATTTGTTATCCAACTTCACCCCTTTTATATCGCCTTGCGATGAATTGTGCCGAAAGAAAAACCCAGCATTATCGGTACGGCTGAGCTCAAAATTGCTGTAAAATTCACCTAAAATGGAAGTGTAATTCCCGAAGCCAAGCGTTGCATAGTTATCATATAATTTTACAGGCTTTGCTTTTTCAACTGTAGTTGCCTTTCCTTTTGCTGGTGTAAAAGTGGAAGCCACGGGAACCGAGAAAATACTGTATTTCACTTCCTTTTTTGTGGTGGAAATAGAATCATTCAATGACGGAGTTTCCTTTACTTTGAAGGCGTCCGAAATTGTTGGCGTATATGGTTTCACAATATTTACAACCTCAGTATCAAGTTCTTTTTCCTGCGAAAACATCGAGAAATTGAACAATAAAATTGTTGTGAATGAAAATAATACTATGCGTTTCTTTGACATATTTATAGTAATATCGTTTAAAATAATTGCTTAATTACCGCCAGTTTCAACGGAAGAATTGGTTTTCGACTCAGCATTTTTGATTACTGCGAGCTCCGCTTTTGCTTCCTCAACTACCTCGGGATAATCTGTGAAATTTTTGGTTACACTTTCCAAAATATAGGTTGCTTGATAAGCGTCTTTGAGTTGATAAAAATTCTTTGCCATTAGCATCAAACCTTTGGCACCATATAATTTATAGCCAGAATAATCCTTCGCCAATTTCTGCACGGAAGCATTTGAGGCTTCATAATTTCCCTCTTTATTTTTGAAATAGGCATCGTAATAAAGTGCTTCGGCAGCAAGTTGGCCAGTTGCAATTTTCTGAACTTCTGTGTAAGCGGTTTTTGCTTTTGCTTCGTTATTAGTTTTCATCGCCGAACGAGCGATTATTATTTGCGCGTCACTCTTAATTGAATTGTCAATTTTTGAATTTTGAAGCACTTTTTCGGCGTAATTAACTGCTTCCGAATAGTATTTCAATTCATACGAAGCCTTCATACTGTTGGTCTGTGCGAAGATTATATTCTGCGGAAAATCTGCTTCGGCTTCCAAACGAGTTAAATATTTCAACGCATTTTGATAATCTTTTTTGCCCAAATACAATTCTGAAATTCGCGCCAAAGCTTGTTCCGTAAATTCACTTCGCTCGCGATTCACAACATATTCAAAATGTGGAATAGCTTGATCTGCTTTTGCATCAGCGAAATAAATTTGCCCTAAATAGAAATGCGAATTCTGCGCATGCTGTCCGTTTGGAAATTGCTTTAAATAATCCTCAAAACGACCTTTCGCTTGACTTTGATTATTTTCCAAATATGGTTGTTCTGCAGCCAAATAAGCTGCATCATCAAGCTCCGTATCGCCCACTTGCACATAATCCAAGGTTTTTACCCAACGCGCATATTCGTCAACATTTCCCTGATCTATATAGATAATTTTTGCGGAAGAAACCGCTTGCAAAGCCTCTGGTGTTGAAGGAAAATCCTTTGCTACGCGTTTGAAAATAGCCAACGCTTCGTTGCTTTTTCCAGTGTTGTCATATATTAAAGCTTTTTTTAGCAACGCTTTTGAAACAAAACTGCTATTTGGAACATCTCGAACCAATTGATCGTATGCAGAAATTGCTTCGTTAGTTTTGTTTTGGGCTACATAGGTATTTCCCAATTCATATAAAGCATCATCATGGTAAACGGATTTTGGGTATTTTTTCGCAAATGCGATCAATTCCTCAACCTTTTTTTCGGGGCGATCTACAAAACCGTAACTGATAGCTTTTTGAAATTCAGCATAGTCATTATCACCGCCCAATTCAGCAGCTGCGTTGTAGTTTTCCATTGCTGGCCAATATTGGCTTGTCACAAAATAGCTATCGCCCAAACGCAAATAAGCATCTTTTTTTCGAACTGTTTCAGCGGAAGCAGCCACAACGTAACTTTTAAAATTTGAAATGGCTTCGGTGTAATTTTTAAGTTTGAATTGGTTGTACGCCAAATTGTATTTCAAATTTTTGTTTTCTAAAGTATTCTGCGAGCCTGGCATTTGCATAAACTTTTTATAACCGGCCAAGGATTTATCAAAGTTTGAAAGTTGGTAATCGCTTTCAGCTTTCCAATATGTAGCGCGGGCGACGAAACTTTGATCTTGCGATTCCTTCATGCTTTTATCAAAAAACGAAATCGCTTCGTTGTAATCGGCTTCGTTATAAAGTTCGATTCCTCTATAAAACGCTACTTTTTGATAAGCTGCCTTATCAGCAAAATTTTTGTTGTTTTCCAACAAATCCAATGCTTCCTTATAATTTTTTGAAGTAATATAACTGTCTATCAACAGTTTTTTCAACTCTTCGTTATTGGCATTGTCAGGATATTTTTCAATAAATGAAAGCAAAACCTGTGGGGTACTTTTATAGCTGTTCCCAATTTCATAGCTCAATTTTGCATAATTGAAATATGCATCTTCCTGAATTTCAACACTAAAATTCATTTCCGAAGCATTTTTAAAAGCGTTCAAAGCTTCCTGTTTTTTGTCCAGTTTTAAATAACTTTCCGCTAAATGATAATATGCATTTTGCGCAACGGCGTTCTTTCCACCAATAATTTTATTGAACTCTCCAATGGCGCTTTCGTAATTTTCTTGTTTGTAATATGCATACCCCAATTGGTAATAATCTGTATTGCTCCACTTGCCGCGCATTCCTTTATACTCCTTTAAGTATGGAATCGCTTCAGCGTATTGACCGAGGTTGAAATAGCTCTCACCAATTATTTTTGAAAGTTGGCTTTTCTCTGCGGGACTGCTTTTATCAAACTGCTCCTTCCCCATATCGATTGCTTTTTGGAAGTTTCCAAGCTTAAAATTCATATCGGCTTGGTAATAACTTAAATCTTCAGAATAGCGCTCTTCACCTTTTACTTCTTCAAAATTTTTGTTGGCTTCCTCATAATCATCGCCTTCGTAAGCAATAAAGCCCAAATAATATTTTGCTTGCGAACCGTATTTTTGAGACGTTGAAACCTTGTTGAAATAGTTTTTCGCATCGTTATATCGCTTCGCCTTAAAATATGCGTAACCATTATTGAAATTATACTGATCCCGTTGGCTTGGGCTTAGACTTCCTTCGTCAACCTTATCGTACCACTTTTGGGCATATGAATATTTTCCGTTTTCGAAATAAAAATTCGCCACATCTATAAATGCAGAATTTCGCTTCAAACTCGTTGGATATTTCTCCACAAATTCCTCCATTAACTGGTCAGCATTTTGCTGATTTAATCTAACAGCGGCATTCGCGATGTAATAAGCGCAATCGCTTTGAACTGTTTCATCATTATTGCTATTTTTTATTTTGTCGAAAAGACTTTGCGCAGCTAAAAACTGACCATTGTTATAAAGCTCAAGCGCTTGATTGAAGTCAGCGAGGTCATTTGTAAAGACCGCTGATTGCTGCGAAAAGGATGAAGATGAAAGGAATAGAAAAAGCGAAAAGACAAGAAAATTCTTTATCATTATTTACAGTTTTTGTGGCGTAAAGGTATTTAACTTTAAATGTAGCTTTCGGCGATACTGTAAATTTTTAAGGTTTAATTAACGATTGGTTTTTAAGTTGAATTTCTATGAGTGATAACGTGCAAAAAACTGAATAAGTATATACCTCTTCAAGAGAATTTAACATTCATTGAAACGCTTAAAAAAATTACTGTAATTTTAAAACTTCACAAATTCTAAATGCATTGTTATGAACAGATTATTAATTTTCTCTATTATATTATTCACAATTTCCGCAACCGCACAACGCAGTCCTTTTACAAGTCTGACTGAAAAAAATGGAAAAATAGGTATTGGCACAACCACTCCCGACGAGCTTTTAACTGTAAAGGGAAAAATCCACACACAGGAAGTATTAGTCGATTTGGACGGAGCCGTTGCACCTGATTATGTTTTTGAAAACTATTTCAACGGTTTTTCTGAAATGATGCCAGAATACAAATTGATTTCTTTGAAAGAACTGGAAGCATTTTTAAAAGAAAATAAACATTTACCCAATGTGCCTTCCGCTAAAATGATGCAGGTCGAAGGTATTTCATTAAAAGAAATGAATTTAATTTTACTACAAAAGGTTGAAGAATTGACACTTTACACGCTTCAGCAACAGAAGGAAATTGAGGAATTAAAAAGCAATTTTAAGCACATTGAAAAAACAAATAAATGAAGATTGAGGTTTTAATAATTTTTTCGCTGTTTATTTTTAAACAAAGCTTTTCACAAAAAAATGAAGCTCAAAAATTTCACTATTATGTGAATATTGCAGACGTTTCTTCCCTAATTATAAAGCAGAAAAATGAAGGCTTTTTTTCGGTAATTAGCAAATACGATACTACAGAAACTTCTATTTATGAGAAATATAAAATCTCAACTTTTAATATTGCATACCCAAACACAGATAAAAAATTATTTAAAGACGTTTATTATATTTCAACAGATGACGAAAATCTTTTAATAGAACTTCAAGAAAAATATCCAAAAAAATATACACGAGTTCTAGAATTTTTCCCAGCGCCAAACCCATATTACCCGAATGATTATGGCAATACAAGCCCAGTTGAAAATTTAGGCAACCCCTATTCAAGTCGAGATTTAGATATAATAAATGCTCCTGGCGCTTGGAGTATTACCAAAGGTGATAAAAAGGTAATTATTGGAATATCAGATTCACGGATAGACACTTTAAATATTGATATGAAAGGGAAACTAATAAAAGATTTACACCCCGAAAATCCAGCAAAAGCAAGTGACTGTAGCCATGGAACCAATGTAGCAGGCATTGCTTTCGCTAGAATGGACAATGCTTTTGGCAGACCTGGCATCTGTAGCGAATGTGATGGCATAAGCACCCGTTATGGTTCATTTAAGTATATAGAAGATCTGGTTGACGCCGGTGCGAAAGTTATAAATACAAGTTGGGCTATGTGCGGTATGGGTTCTCAACAAGAGATTATTAACAAACGAATTAGTGAATATTACGAAGACGGAATTATAATTGTAGCTGCCGCAGGAAATGGCAGGGACTGTAATTTCGATAAAACTTCTATTGGCGATTTAATGTATCCGGCATCATTTGATAAAGTTATCTCCGTAACAGGAGTATTTTCTGAATATCCTTTAATTGAAGATGGCTACTTTACCAAAGACAACATTAACTATACCCATGAAATAAGTGATCGAAGAAGTGGATATTTTATAATAGATGAAAACGGAGTATTTAACCCAACACCAATTGAAAAAGGAGTTCAAGTAAACACCGCTGTGGATCTGCTCGCTCCCCGTCAAGGCTATTTATTGGGGCATGAGGTTTGCGGAAAAGATGAATTTTTTGGCGGAGCATCTTCAAGTGCAGCGCCCTATGTTACTGGCACCATCGGCCTTATGTGGTCTGTAAATTATTGCCTTTCTTCCTATGAAATAGAAACTATTTTAAAATTGACTTCTGCAGATGTTGAAAATTTAAATGGAAATATTCCCTTTAAAGGAATGTTGGGCGCTGGGAGGCTTGATGCTTATAAAGCCGTAAAAATGGCGAATGATATGAAAAACTTAAACGGAAACATCATCATAAAGGGTCGGGAATTTTATAGGTTCGATTTTAAAATAGAACGCGCACAACACAATATTACAATTCAAAATCAAACTTTTCGTGAGGCTGCATCTGTAGATTTTAAAGCGCGAAATGCAATAATATTAAAACCAAACACACATTTAAAGCCCAATGCAACTGGAAAAATAATATTAGCCATTGATCCCAACATACCAAACAAAGAATGCGAACCGCAACCTCCCAAAAAATACGATAGGATCTTTAAATGATATTATTTTCATCTAAATAATAAATCACATTTTTGTTTCCATTTGCTTTGCGTTACATTTGCTAAAAAATAAATTATTTTATGGACCAAGCTGTTCTTCAATTAGAAAACGCCTCTATTTTTCAAGGTGAAAATCTCGTACTTTCAGATGTTTCCGTTTCTGTGGAAAAAGGCGAATTTGTATATCTTATTGGGAAAACAGGAACTGGAAAAAGTAGTTTTATGAAAACCCTTTACGGCGATCTTCCACTTCAAAAAGGCGAAGGACATATTGTGGGTTATGATTTGGCAACGCTAAAAGAAAAAGACATTCCTTTTTTAAGAAGAAAACTAGGTGTGGTCTTTCAGGATTTTAAACTATTGAATGACCGAACTGTAAGCGACAATCTCCGTTTTGTACTTACCGCCACTGGCTGGAAAGATAAAGCCGCGATGGAAAGTAAAATAAATCAAGTGTTGGATAAAGTGGACATGAAAACCAAAGCCTTTAAATATCCATATCAACTTTCTGGAGGTGAACAACAGCGAATTGCCATTGCACGCGCCCTTTTAAACGATCCTGAATTAATTTTAGCAGACGAACCTACCGGAAACCTAGACCCGCAAACAAGTGTGGAGGTAATGGAAGTGCTACGCGAAATAAACAAAAACGGAAACACTATATTAATGGCAACACACGATTATGCATTGCTATTAAAATATCCTTCCAAAACCTTAAAGTGTGATCAAAACCAAATTTTTGAAGTAGTTCAAAAAACGGTTTAAAATTAAGCTCACTTTTTCTGCAAAATAGCATTTAAAATTTTACTGAATTTTTCTGCGCCTTCGTTAGTTAAATGATCGGCATCACGGAAATCTGAATCAATAAAACTTTCTTCCTGACTGAAATCAAAGAAATGGACACCTTTATTTTGTTCTTCTAAGTTAGTTAAGGTTGCATTTATTTTTTCCTTTTTTGCAGTGTCCAATAAGCTATAATACGTTTTGTAAACGGGCATTTCTATCAAATATACTGCAACGCCATTTTTATTGCACAAATCAATAATTCGTTGCAAACGGTTTTTATTCACCTCAAAATCCAATAAATGATCTTCGTGCTTTTTGGCAATCATTACAGCTATTTTTTCTTTATCGGGAACGATATTGGTTTCGTCCTGCATTCCAAACCCATTTTCGTAACAACTTACAATAGTTCCATTTTGCAGATATTCTCCAAATAAATCTACAGATTTATCAAACCTTCTAACTAATGCCAAGCTATATTGGCTTGGATCAAAAACGAATATAGAAGGGATATTTAAATTCATTTGTTGCTGATAAAAATATCTTCTCCATCTATCTTCTGAAGAATTATCTACGGCAGAAAGGGTAAAATAACTGATATTTAAAATTACATTTTTTAAATTGGGAAGACTGTCAATGTGCTTTTTCAGCAGTAATTCATCAAAATATAGACTTTGGCTTACATTGGCAATGTTGAAAGTATTTGAAGTGAAATATTCAGGATTTATTCCGAAGAAAGCATGCGAATCGCCGAACACCAATGTTTCTATTTGGTTATATTCCGAAATAATTCGTTGATTTTTGAAAGTGAAATTATTTTCAGCTGTACGATAAAAAACCTCCGTAATACCCCATACCACAAAAACAGGTATTAAGAAAATCAGTAGGTTTTTATAAAATTTTTTCATCGTTAAAATTGAAAGTAAATAAAAGGTTGTAAATCGCCCGCATAATAGAAAACTGCAAAAACCACCAAATAATAAATGGTATATCTAATCCATTTATTATTAATATAACCGATGTCCAATACATGATCGCGATGTCTTTGGATCCATTCAATGACCATATAAAAGAAAAGTAAAAAAATACCACTTCTAGGAATTTGAGGCATTGTAAACAAACTACTTGAAAATATTTTTCCAATGTAACTAAAAGCCATTGTCAAATTTTCTGACCTAAAAAACACCCAAGCTATAACTACAATAAAAAATGTTGTTGTAATTTTTAAAAACTGGCTGATAGTGGGTAACTTTTTATCTTTAGCAAAGGGGGTTTCTTTTTTAAAAAATAATATAACAGGAATCACAAACAAGGCATGTATAAAGCCCCAGAAAACAAAGGTTAAATTCGCTCCATGCCACAATCCACTTACTATAAAAACTATAAAAACATTAACTATAAGTCTGCCTTTAGAAACTCTACTTCCACCCAGCGGAATGTAAACATAATCCCTAAACCAAGTGGATAGAGAAATGTGCCAGCGCCGCCAAAACTCAGACAGATTTTGGGATAGATAGGGGTAATTAAAATTTTTCATCAAGTCAAAACCCATCAAACGAGAAGTACCAATTGCTATATCGCTATAGCCAGAGAAATCTCCGTAAATTTGAAAAGCAAAAAATACAGCACCAAAAAACAAGGTGCTGCCGCTGTTCACTTCATAATTTTCAAAAATATTATTTACCAACAATGCACAATTATCAGCAATCACCATTTTTTTGAAAAGCCCTCCCAAAATTAATCGTAGCCCATCTACACTTTCATTATAATTGAATTTTCTTTTAACCTTAAATTGCGGCAATAGATGTGAAGCCCGCTCAATTGGACCTGCCACTAATTGTGGAAAAAAGGAAACAAAGGCAAAAAATGCAACTATATCATGTGTAGGCTCAATTTTTTTGCGGTACAAATCTATGGTGTAACTCATAGTTTGAAACGTATAAAAGCTTATCCCAACCGGCAGGAGAATATTCCACGAAGTAATTTTTAAAGGAGTTCCAAATAAGGCAAAAGCATCAACAAATGTTTCAACGAAAAAATTGAAATATTTAAATGTCATTAGCAGTCCCAAATTAAAGATGAGACTAATTCCTAAAAGTATTTTTCGCTTACTTAAATTATTGGTTTTGCCCAACCATAATCCCACAGAGTAGTCTACAATGGTGCTCAGAAAAATCAAGGAAAGAAAACGCCAATCCCAAAAGGCGTAAAAAACATAACTTACAACTACTAAGAATAAATTTTGTAATGAGAGGGATTTTTTAAAAACCGTCCAGTATAAAAGAAGTACTGTTGGGAAAAAAATAGCAAAATCTATGGTATTAAAAAGCATCTACTTGCTGTTATTTTTTTCTGCAATATACAAACAATACACCTTTTAAAGATGGGTGAGCGCATTGGTTTTTTTGTTTAATTAGCTGAACAATCAACAACTTTGTTTTTAAACTATAAGAAACTTTCCTGTATTTTAGCGGGATGTACCAGATGCTTAAAAATGTTGCACTTTCTGTAGTTCCCAAAAAAATACTCCTTGAAAACGAGACTTTTTTTCGGTCTATTTTTGCATTTCACTTACGCGGAAAAAATTACGAATGTGGTATTTGTGGCAACGGACTTAAAAAATTTATCACAATTCCTGATGGTGATCTTCTCTGCCCTTTTTGTGGAAGTCGTTCCCGAACCCGCCGCCTTTATTCTTTTTTAAATGAAGATGATTTAATTCGTGGAAAAGTGCTCCATTTTTCACCTTCGCGAAGTGTTTACCGGTTGCTCAAAAAAAATTCTAAAATAAAGTATTTCAGCACCGATTTTGAAGATGAATTTCTTGCAGATTATCGGTATGACATTACCCAAATTCCATTGGAAAATGATTTTTTCGACCTCATAGTTTGTTACCATATTTTAGAGCATATTGAAGACGATAAAAAAGCAATGGAAGAATTGCATCGCGTTTTGAAACTTGAGGGAACCTGCATAATTCAAACGCCGTTTAAAGAAGGAAATATTTACGAAGATTTTTCAAAAAAGACTCCCGAAGAAAGACTGGAAGCCTTTGGGCAGGAAGATCACGTGCGCATCTATTCAGTAAAAGGATTGAAAAACCGGCTGAAAGAAAACGGCTTTCAAAATGTTGAAGTCAAAACTTTTCCTGCAAATGAGCGTTACGGGTTTATGGAAGAAACTGTAATAATCGCCAAAAAATGATTTCCATCCTTATTCCAACATACAATTACACTGTTTTTTCGTTAGTAGAAAACTTGCAAAAACAATGTGAAAGTGCAAATGTTGTTTATGAAATATTAGTTTTTGATGATGCTTCAACTGATAAGAAATCCTTGGAAGAAAATTCAAAAATTAATTCGTTGGCGCATTGCAGTTTTCAGGTTTTGGACAAAAATATTGGCAGAAGCAAAATCCGAAATCTTTTGGCAGAAAAAGCAACGTATACTTGGTTGCTTTTTTTGGATGCAGACACGTTTCCTTCAAGTTCAAAATTTATATCAAATTACGTTGCGGCATTTTCCGAAGAAAGTTCCGTTGTTTTTGGTGGAATTGAATATCCTAAAAACACTTCAGAAAATGTTAGATTGCGATATAAATACGGCAGTGAACGCGAAAGTCTAACCCTTTCAGAACGCATCAAAAATCCATATCATAGTTTTATAACAATGGGATTCGGCATTAAGAAAGATGTTTTTAAAACTATTAAATTCAACGAAAAGCTTACGGGTTATGGTTATGAAGATTCTGTTTTTGGATATGAACTTCAAAAAAACAACATTTCCCTGCTTCATATTGACAATCCAGTAATTCATTTAAATTTGGAAACCAATGAAGATTTTATATACAAATCACACTTGGCACTTCAAAATTTGCTGAATTTTTACAACGAGGGTTCTATTGACGGTGAAAACGTAAAAATTTTAAAAACCTATTTAAAATTAAAAAAATGGAACTTGCTTTTTGCGGCACGAGCAATTTTCGCTGTTTTTAAAAACCCTTTACTGAAAAATCTGACTTCTTCGAAACCCTCACTTTTCCTTTTTGATTTGTATCGCTTGGGTTATCTTAGTTCTCTAAAAGCGAAAGATGCGTAGGTTTTCCGTCGTCATACCAGTTTTCAATAAAGAAAAGTACATTGCGGAAACTATAAAAAGTGTTCTGAACCAAACCTTTTCAAATTTTGAAGTAGTTATTTTAAACGATGGCTCCACAGACAATAGCGAAGCAGAAATCCTCAAATTCAAAGACCCTCGGATTCGTTACTTTTCAAGAGAGAATAGCGGTGCTTCAGCCGCCCGAAATTTTGCAATCCAACAAGCGGAAACAGAATATATAGCATTAATGGATGCCGATGATTATTGGTACCCTTTCTATTTGGAAGAGCAAAATAGATTATTGAATGATTTTCCCGAAGAATCCGTCTTTGCAACTGCAACAGAAATAAAACGAAATGGAAAAATTTTCTCTAACAATTATTCTATTAAAACCTTTGGAAAAGATTCGGTTCTTGTAGATTATTTTGAAGCAAGCCAGCTTGACTCTGTTTTGCTGAGCATTTCCACAGTATTAAAGAAAGATGTTTTTGAGAATGTTGGTTGGTACGATCCAAAAATTAAAAGTGGTGAGGATACTGATCTTTACGTTCGAATAGGCATAAAATATAAAGTAGTTTTTAGTCCAAAAGTCTGTGCAACTTATATGGTTCGGAAAAACAGTTTATTTCAGAGTGTAAAAAAACTCGAAGAAAAAGCAAATTTTGAAGCGTATGAAGTTCACGAAAAAGACAATCTCGCCCTTAAAAAATTTCTGGATTTAAACAGATATTCGCTCTGTGTTTTGGCAAAAATTGAAGGAAACAAAGAAGCATTTCAAAAAAATTTTAAGAAAATAGATCAAGAAAATCTGAGTAAAAAGCAGCAGTTTCTGCTACGGCAAAATAAAACCATATTAAAGTATCTTTCAAAAACGAAAGACAATCTGGAAAAGCTAGGGTTGCGATTAGGCACTTTTAAATAATTTGAATTCGCTGTATTCGCGAATGTAATCTTCTTCACTGTATTCTTCGCTCACCAAAGAAAGACAAACAGCTCCAGATGAAAAGTTTTCCAGTTCCCGCCAAACCCCACTTGGTATCAACAAACCTCTGTCAGGCCTGTTCAAGGTGATTGTTCTTCGTTTTTTTCCATTGTCCAACACCACATCAAAACTACCGCTTAAGGCAATTAAAAATTGCTGTAATTGTTTATGCGCGTGGCCTCCACGCGTGGACGAACTAGGAACGTCGTACAAATAATAAACTCGTTTTATTACAAATGGCAAATAATCCTTTTCAACTACTGATAGGTTTCCGCGACCGTCCGGATCGCTGATTTTAGGTATTTCTTTGAGTGCTATTTTATCTAAATCAAGGTATTGCATGCTGTAAAGTTTGATTCCATTTTTCAGAAATGGCCTGCATTGAAAATTTTTCTACAGAAGGTTTTGCATTCTTTTTAAGTGTTTCATACAACTGCTCATCAAAACATAAAGTTTGCAACGCTTCCGAAAATAAAGGTAAACTTCTTTCGGTAATCAGCAAACCGTTTTTTTGGTGCTGCACGATTTCCGAAGGGCCGGAAATTATATTCAATGAAACCACTGGCGTTCCCAATGAAAGTGATTCTACCAATACCATTGGAAAACCTTCGTATTTGCTGGTGAGCGTTACGCAGCGTGCATTTTTAATAATTTCAAAAGGACTTTTTGTGAATGGCAAAAATAAAATCTGCTCTGCACAGGGTTTCGAAAAGGCCAACTTTTGAAGTTTTTCTTTGTCTTTCCCGTCACCCAAAATAACAAGCTGAACCTCTTTTTCCCAAACTTTTGATTGCGAAAAAGCTTCAATCAAAAATGAAAAATCCTTTATTGAATCGTCCAATCGGCCATAAGAAAGTATGTATTTTTTGTTTTGAAGTATTTTGGGAAAATCACCGCTTTCATTTTCCCATTTAGGATTAAAAGCATTGTGGATGGTGACGGAATTGTTTATTCCTTCCTTCTTCAATATTTCATTTTCAATATATTCTGAAACTGCTACATTCAAAATATTTTTTTGACATATTTTTGAAAATTTTGATGGATTTTCCGTAAGATATTCAGCCTTTTTAGAACTGTGTACTACATAAATTTTTTGGAGTTCGCGATAAATAAATTTTGAATAAAATAGTTCTCGCTCAAAATTATTTTTGGGACGATGATCAATAATTAGATCAAATTTTTCATTTTTTAAATAATTTCTAAATTTTCGAAAGCGCAGCAAACGCTTCACCATCGAGTCTTTTTTCGCCTTCATTTTTCCCAAATTCAGCATTTTTCCACTGTATGGGTAATCAACTTCATCATTCAATATTACCAAATGAACATCGTGCCCGTAAGTTTCCAACATTTCCGAAAGCATGGCACAAGAACGCTCCAAACCACCTTTTGCAAGTGAGATGGAAACTAGGCATACTTTAAATTTCTTTTCAGCGGGCATCGCTATTTATTATGTATTTTTGGTTGCAAAAGGCAAATATAGCTTTTATGAAACATCCAAGGCTAACTTTTGATCCTTCAAAAAAAATGTATTGGGATGTTGCATGTGACCATTAAATACAATATTATCGACACATGAATATACTTTTAGTGGGCGAATACAGCCGGTTGCACAATTCCCTTAAGGAAGGTTTGTTAGCACTTGGCCACGAAGTAACGTTGGTTTCATCTGGTGATGAATTTAAAAGCTTTCCTTCAGATATATTATTAAAGCGAAAATACGATTCCGGAATTTCAAGAAAAGTGAAGGTCGGACTATATAGAATGTTCGGTTTGGATATCACATCATTATCCTTAAAACATCAGTTTTTTCAGCATAAAGAAAAATTCAAGGGTTTTGACATTGTTCAGCTGATTAACGAAAGTCCTTTTGGAATTTTACCCAAATATGAAAAAGAAATCATTTCCTTTTTAAAGACAAACAACAAAAACCTCTTTCTTCTTTCCTGTGGAACTGATTACATAAGCGTGAAATATGCTTCTGAAAAAAAGTTTCGCTACTCCATTTTCAATCCTTTATTTGAAGGAAGGGTTTCAGAAAAAGATTTTTATTCAATTCTAAAATATTTAAAAACTGAGTACATAGAGCTGCACACATTTGTATTTAAAAATGTAGCTGGAATAGTAGCCTCAGATTTAGATTATCACATTCCGCTGGCGGGAAACAAAAAGTATTTGGGACTGATTCCAAACCCCATAAATACTTCAAAATTAAATTATCAACCCTTTTCAGAAGACGGAAAAATCATCATTTTTCACGGGATAAATAGAGCCAATTATTTAAAAAAAGGGAATGATTATTTTGAAATGGCACTTGAAAAAATTCAACAGAAATATGCTGAAAAAGTTTCCATCATTTCAGTAGAAAATATTCCCTATTCTGAATATATAGTAAAATATAATTCGGCACATATTCTTTTGGATCAAGTATTTGCATATGACCAAGGGTACAATGCCCTGGAAGCGATGGCAAAGGGAAAAGTGGTTTTTACAGGAGCCGAAATTGAGTTTTTAGATCATTATAACTTGAAGGAAGATGAAGTGTGCATAAATGCACTTCCAGATGTAAAATATCTATTTGAAAAACTGGAAGACTTAATTTTAAATCCAGAAAAATTAGCTTCAATTTCAGTAAACGCACGGGATTTTATTGAACGTGAACACAACTATATTTCTGTCGCCAATAAATATCTGGACGTTTGGGGAAATTGTTAAAATGGTAAATCAATAGATTCTGGATTAATAAAATCTTTGGTATATGGATTCTCAAGAAAGCTAAGTGGCGGCTTTTGAAATTTGAGTATATCCTCTCTTTCAATACCATAAACCTGCCAATAATTAGAGAGTAATTGTGCAAATATATCCTCATCCCAAAACCCAAAAATGGGTTTGTTTGCCGTACTTTCAATAGGAAGAGCTTCAACGATAACTTTATCATCTTCGCTTTCAATTTTGTATTCAGGTTTGTATTGCAGTATGTAATCTGAATAATGAAACCGGGCGTACAACTCTTCAAATTGGATAGGATGTAAAACGTGACCTTTCATTTTATCGAGTATGTCTTTCTGTTTATCACCGATTATACCGTTATCCTGCAAACACGCAATAAAACCAAAGCCATTAACGCCAAATGAAAACATTAAATTGATTGCATCATCACGATAACTAAAAATATCTGCAGAATATTTAAGCGGAAATACAGCGATACTCCACGGTTTTTTTCCAACGAATGAAACTGGTGCTATTACAGATTGTAACATTAAATGAAAGCGACCAAAGCGTTCTTTAAGATGCGCAGAAAGTTCAAATTCCTCACCTTGTTTTAGTAACCTATCCCTTTCATAAAGCATTTCGTAATAGAGAAGGCCATAGACCATTCTACCAGTCCACTGGAAAAGCAACTCTTGGTCTAGGGAAGCCATTCCTTCAAAACCATTTTTATAAGCGTCTTGAACCTTTATATCTAGTTCTTTAAAAGCAGTTTTAACTTCAGGTGAACATGGCAATCTAAGGTCGGTGTATGTGTAAGATTTGGTTTTATCCATCATCTCGATCCTTTCATCATCAAACTTAAAATGTTTCATCAACCATTCAGGAAAAACGGAGATATGCTCGTTTGTTAATGCTCCGGAGAGAAAACAAAAATGTTCATCAAAAATCAAATCCTCAAAGGGATTAAAAAGGGTTTGAGCCATAAAATTCGGAAAAATAAGCTATAAAAAAACTGTGCAAAGATAACTATTAACTATTGTTTGCTTCTCATTAATTCCAAAGAGATTCCTGCAGAAATATTAAAACAACAAAAATTAAAATTATGCTTTCGCTACTTAATCAACAACGCTATCTTTCTTTTTGAAATAACGATATACAAGAAAAAGCACTACAAAAAAGTAAATCAAATATCTTAAAAAGTGTGCCATCACTACGCCTTCAATACCGTAAATTCCGGCAAAGTAATATGCAAAACCATAGAAGAGAGCGAGCGACATTATTTCAGTAATAATAAAATTGAGTACAAGTTTTTTTGCTAAAAACTGATGTGCTAAAACTAAAGAAGCCAGACGCACAAAATCTCCCATAAGCTGCCACTTAAAGAGCGGAGCCATCTCTATCTGTCCTGGATATATTATTTCTATAATTACATTTCTAAATAAAAAGACTAAAACCATGCCCATAGCAAAAAGTGGGAGAAGCGTTTTATATATTGAAATAACTTCCTTCTTAAAATTACCTGCACTGTAAATTCCAGCAAACTTCGGTATTACATAAAGCGTAAAAATAGAACTTGAAAACACCATATAATTTTGCGAAATAAACGTCATATTCGTCCAAATTCCCGCATCGCGTCCAGATAATTTTTCGTCAAGCATACTGCGAATGTCTATTTCCACAATCGGTAATAAAATTGACGAAACAAAAGACATCACTGTAAAAGCCAAAAGCGCTTTTGCCATAGGAGCTTGAAGCTTCAAATTCTTAAACTGAATATATTCGCGAAGTATTTTATAAAAAAAGAAAAGCATAACCGAAACCTGAATAATTGGCGTAATAGCAATTGCAATTAAAACACCGTCCAGATTGTATTGAAACAGAAAAATTATTGTTAGCAATGCACTAAACAGATAACTAATCAAGTCTATTTTAGCATACTTTTTATATTCAGAAAGACCATTTATAACACCATTAAAAACTCTTTGAACGGCTATAAAAGGAATAACAACGGCCGTTAATTTTATTAAATATGAAAAGTCTGCAGTAGAAAATAAATAGTTGCTGATTTGCGAGGAAAATAAAAGAAGAACGGAAGTTGTAATAGAGGTGCCAATAATCAGAAATACAAAAACAGAGGAAAATAACCGCTGCAACTTTATTTCATCTTTTTTATATTCGGCAATATATTTTATTACTCCATTAAAAGTTCCTAAAGAAGCGACTGACAATAAAAGTTGTGACAAACTTCTAAGTTGCCCAATTTTATATTGACCTACCGGGCCAACATATTCTGACAAAAAGCGCTGAAGTATTGCTGAAATAATTAACCGAACGCCAATAGCACCTGCATTTAAAGATGTCATCTTTAAAAGTAAATTACCGCGTATGGATTCTGGAATTTTCAATTAAAATTTATTTAAAACTGAAATCACAATGTCCACATCTTTATCACTAAGCACAGGACTTATAGGTATACTCACAACTTGATTATGCATACTTTCAGTAATTGGAAATGATAGATGCGAATACTCATAAAGCGCTTCTTGTTTGTGTGGTGGAATTGGGTAATGAATTAGATAGCCAATCCCGTTCCGGTCCAAATAGTCCATAAACTTGTTTCTATTTTCAACGCGAACTACAAAAAGATGGAAGACGTGATTTTCACTGCCGTCATATTTTGGGAGTGTAATTTTTTTGTTTTTTATTTCTGAAATATACTTTTGGGCAATTGCTCTTCGCTGAAGATTGTCGGTATCTACCATTGGCAATTTTACATTTAAAAATGCCGCTTGCAACTCGTCGAGCCTTGAGTTGAAACCCAGCAACTCATTCACATATTTAGTTGAAGTGCCATAATTTCGAAGTTTTTTGATCACTTCGGCCAAGGCATCATCATTGGTGGTTACCGCTCCCCCATCACCCAACGCACCAAGATTTTTAGTGGGATAAAAACTGAAACCCGCTGCATCACCAATATTTCCGGCTTTGTTGCCAAATTCATCTTTTGCACCATGTGCCTGCGCGGAATCTTCAATGACGAGTAAATCATTTTCCTTTGAAATTTTTAAAATCTCCTCCATTGGCGAAAGCTGCCCGTAAAGGTGAACTGGCATTATTGCCTTCGTTTTTTTTGAAATTGATTTTTTTAGCGAATCGATATCAAAATTATAGGTTTTGAAATCTGCTTCTACCAAAACTGGATTTAAACCAGCTTGTTTTATTGCCAAAATTGTGGCGATATATGTGTTGGCAGAAACCAAAATTTCATCGTTTTCTTTTAGTTTTCCGAGTATTTTGTAACCTTCCAAAATCAATCGCAGTGCATCCAAACCATTCCCAACACCAATACAATGTTTTACGCCGCAAAACCTTGCGAAGTTGGCCTCAAATAATTTTACCTGATTTCCTAAGATGTAATAGCCGGAATCTAAAAATTGCTGAAAACTATGTTGAAACTGTTTTTCAAACCGTGCATTTATTGCGTGAATATCTAAAAATGGAATCATAGCAAATTGAGTGTTAAAGTATCTGCAATCTTAGTATCTACCACATAATTATCAACAGTGTATGAACGTGCGCCACAACTCTCCTTCCAAAAAACCAGTCCTTTATTCAAGTATTTGCCATTCTCTTCACTCGAAATATTAAAGTCGAAATATCTTTTACTGTCTTTGTATTTTTCAATTATAAAATTATAAGCAAGGTCTAAACTCCCGTATATATTTTTATCTGCATTTCCCGAAACATATTGTGGATGGACAGTAGTTTTAGTTAAAAAAATTGTTGTTCCAGCAACGATTTTACCGTCTTTATAGACACTAAATTGCTTGATATTTTCAGGAAAACGATCTGCCAATAATTTTATTTCGGACAATGTATGTACTGGCGCAACGTCGTGTTTGTTTTTTAGATTGGGAATGAGTATTTCGTTCCAAAACCCGTCAAAATTAGTATCCATTTTCACTTCAAGCCCCATTCTGTTGGCTTTATTTATACCTTCTCTCCTATTTTTTTGAAACCTAACTTTATTCTGATAATCTATTAAAAAAAGCACATCCCTCTTTATTAAAGTGGCATTCGCTAAAAATAAAAAATAGATCAATTCATCTGAAGGTAATACACTGTAAAATGAGGGAATTATCCGTATGTCAAGTTTTGATATTCCATTGGAAGAAAGAAACTGGAGCATTGCTTTGAAAGCCTCAAATGCTGATATTAATTTAGCACTGCTTTGCAATACAAATCCACCATAAGTAAGTCCTTGATGCGAGTAAACCATGGTATCTCTTCGGTTAGCTGGCATAACGGCATACAGCTCTTCACCTTTATAGACCATCAATGAATAATCTTCAAAACGATCTTTGTGATAATCCATAAAATCACGCTTAAAAAGAAATGTGGCGTTTTTTGCAGAGTCAATGAATTCATCCCACTGTTTTCTGTTACTCGCCTCATATTTTTTTACTGAATAATCTATCACTCCTCTTGTGTTTTATTTTAAAAGAAATTGAGCTTGTTGTATTGACAGAATGTACTATATTTTTTTGAATGTAATATTTCCGGTTTCATCAATATATTCATAGATTCCTGGCTCTGCACCCTCTTTAATTATCAAATAACTTTTGTCATCTTGCAAATTTTGAAGATATTTTTCATCATCACTCAAATAGGAAAAAAGTATTCTAAAAACATTTACGCAAGTTTTTAGATTCGTGTCGGTGACAGGAACTTCATTATCTGGCCATCTTATTGACAACATAGCTCCAAAAGTACTGTAAATAATATCACGGTCTGTCGTTTTTTTATACACTTCTAAGGTATAATCTAAGCCTACAAAGCCGCCGTGATCTGCCATTATCATAATAAGCGCACCTGGGTCTTTTTCAATTATTAGGTTCACTAATTTCTCGATTTTCTTATTTGCGATTTCTCTTTTTTCAAGCCACTGCAATCGCTCATTTACTTTTCCCTTTGAGGCTGCTTTTGTACTTGAAATGTGACTTGGTTCAAAAATTTCGACAAAAAAGAAATTTCCATCAGATTTTTTTGAAGCTATTGTATTTTCCAAATCATTATAAACATCCCTTCCAACATTGAAACCTGTTGTTATATAGGGAATATCACTGTACATGAAGTTGGTATAATCGTATCCAATTTTAGGTCGATTTACCATCAAATAGGGATGTTCAGTGATAAAATGAGTTTTATAGCCGTTGTTTTTGAAAATGGAAAGTACCGCATTTTCGGAAATTATATTTTTCCGTGCATTCAGCATTTCCGAATAGTCTTTTCTGTTATGGTAATAATGGTGCTTCATCATAAATGTAGCACTGTTAGATGTTAATGTTGAGATGTAATTACTTCTAAAATTTGGATAATTTTTAAATTTACTTTCGCCTAAAAAGTTTTTAAATTCGGTGTTATCCACATTGTAAAATCCGCCTTCAAGTTCAGCAAAATTAACGTAGCCATCTGGTTGAATATAATATACGTTCGGTCTTTTTTCAAAAACAACACTTTCTATTGCATCTGGCTGTTGTTTCCAAGTATGGGAATAATTAAGATATTTTATTAATACTGGCGCTAAGCCAATAAGCCCGATAGCCGCCAAAAGCAGTTGAATTACTACCCATTTTTTAAAATGCTTTTTAAAAAAAAATGCTGCCAATGCCGATATAATAAAGATTCCCAATATTATTTTCCGTTGCATGTCAGTGTATAAAATAATTTTTATAAAAAAAAGAAAGAGGAAAACGCTAAAAAAAGGCAATACATATTTCCCCCATTTTGAAGCAAAAGAAAGCCCAGAAAACCATTTTAAAATTGAAAAGAGAACAATGGGAAATAAGAGAAACAATAAGAGAAAATATCCAAACTGTTCCCAAGAATTAATCATTCCAAAATTTCGGGAATAATAAAAGACTAACGGATAGAGACCTACTCCAAGACCTATGAAAAGGGGATTTCTTGAAACATTTTCAAAAATTTTTCCAAAATTGTTGTTTCGTTTAGATTGCATCAATTTTTATTAAAGACTACGCTGCCCTCAGTAAGTAAATTCATAAATGTCTTTTAGCTACTCAAAATTTATACTAAAAAAAATTATCATGCTGTAAATTTACAAGATACGAAGGATTTACATTTAAAAGGAAAACAAAAATGCGGAATAGGCTCATGCTGTTTTCATTTTTTTTTAAATTTCTGCAGGGGCAGTATATGTTTTGTTATCAAAAAAACTGAGAAAAAACTCTGCTTTTTTTAGTTTCAATTGGTTTTGTTTTTTAGGAAGTATAACAAACGTTTGGTGCCTTTAACAACCTCCTTTTTTTCAAGAGTGAAAAATTGCATATAGCCCTTTTCAAATTCCGTTTCATTGTAAAAATCAAAGTGATTTATAAATTCGCGTTTGCGAACTAGTAATGATTGCGCCCAAGAATCCTCTCGGGTTGGAAATTCAATGATTAGGTTTTTTGAAAATGAAGCAAAGAATTCAGCAGATTTTTCAAAAGGAACATTTCCCGAAAGGGTTATGTGATGGATCAAAGCGAGAGCCATTGTAACGTCGGGAGCATATTGCGCCAACCGTTCTATTAAAGAGTTTCGCTCGGTGTTGTTAAAACCAATACCGGGTGCGGGCTGCAACACATCGCACACAAAGGGAAGCATATTAGTTTCTTTGTTATTTTGAAGTTGTTTATAATTATAATCTACGGCATTGCTGTCAATATCGGTAACAATTATATGCGGTACACTTTCAATAACGGTTCTCGCGAAAGTTCCGTCATTGCCACCAACGTCAATCAGTTTTTGAGGAGCCAATGGTTTTATCCATTGTTTTATAAGTTCTTTTTTGGCTTCAAAAGCAGCCGCGTCATAATTGGTTTTGCTGTAGTAATCTCCCCACTCGCTAGCTTCCTTGAGAGTCAAATCTTTTATGTAGTCAAAAAGGCTTTCTACAATATTTTCTTGCGCTTTTTTTGAAAGGGTCGCAATTTTAGTTTCAGCTTTATAGTCTTCGCTGTGCTTGCTTTCCATTTTTGCGAGCAAGTGAATGTTTGGATAAATAACTGAGCTCAACTTGGTACGCGTGGGAAGCAAAGAGGAAATCAATTTAACGGGAATCCCATCAATATGGGTTTGCATCATTTTGAAAATTTCAGTGCCATGATATTTCGCCAAAACCAAAGGCCCCAAAAAGTGCGTAATAAATTGTTTGTAAGCACGCCAAGGTGTTCCTTCTTCATAAAAATCAAAGGAAAGTGTATCTATAAAAACAGGTTTCCCTTTGTGAAAAGTAACGTTGTAAGCTGAAGCATCTTTTAAAATAAATCCTTTTGAAAGTGCGTATTTCTGAATTTTCAGTGTGTGAAGAGCGGCGTGTTTGTATTGCTCAAAGCTCCATTCATACGGATTTGTAATGAATGGAATTTCTTCCGGAGTGATTATTATTTCTTCCGAAGTAGCTGAAGTTTCCTCATGAGGAATTAACAAACCATTGGAAATTAGGTTTTTAAAAAACCCACTCTCTTTCAGTTTATTATACTGCGGAAAATAGATAGGTTTGATGGCCCTTCTTAGAGTTTTACCATCATAAAACATGTATCCCGAAGGATCTCGGAACGAGGCTTGGTGTGAGTCAGTTTTTTTTGTCATCTTTATCGGTGTCTTCCTCTTCAACGTCAATTGAATCGTAAGTATCTTCTTTCTCTTTTGTCAATCCGAAAAAAGATTTCACCTTATACATAACCCCTTTTGAAAAAAGCAAAATGCCCGCCGCTGCCGCCACTACTGCCTGTACTATCATTGCCCCTAAGCCAGGATCGAAATATAAGAAATGTATCATCTTGTTGATAAAATTGAATGAGCAATTATTAAAACGGTGCAAATTAACTAAAAAAAGAAGAGTTTATAAGTTGAATGCCAAAGAATATTCATGTTAAGTTTTATCTTGCGCTCCTTGAACAGAAAGATTTTAGATTAATGCTTAGGGAAATTAAAAATATCATAGAAAAATATTTCAATTATATTCTATTTGGGCTTTTCTCAATTTCTTTTGTTTTAATTTTATTGAAGCCCATTGAGCTTTTAAAAGACTCGCAAGGATACTTGGAAATGTCATTGATTCGCTCCCCAGTATATCCTATTTTCATCAATGTTATTGAAAAAATATTTGGAGATTATTTTCTTACGGCAGCAGTTTGCATACAGTTTGTAATAATGTCTTTAGCTATTTTTTATCTTGTAGTTACTTTAAGAAAACTATATAACATCCAGTCTTTTTGGTATCTTTTATTGGTCTTGCTTCTTCTATCACCCGCGCTTTATGAAGTGAACGTCTCCACCAGAATTCTTTCAGAAGCTCTTGCGTATCCACTGTATTTAATAATATTTTCTTTATTTATAAAAGCATTTACTGAAACTAAAACAAAGCCTTTATTAATATCATTTCCCTTTCTATTACTCTTGTTACTTACAAGAGGACAGTTTGTTTATTTGGCAGTCGTGGGACTTTTATTGGCTCTATTTATTCTTTGGAAACAAAAAAGAGTAATACGCCAAAGTTGGATTATGGTTGCATTTATTGCTCTTCCTTTTATTGCGAATTTTACAGATAAAACATATCATTATGTGGTGCATCAACATTTTGTTACCACTCCTTGGACCGGGATTCATTTAATTACCCCGGCACTTTTTGTCGCTACTGAAAGTGACGAATCCGTTTTTTCATCCGAAGAAGAAAAATCCTTCTTTTTGAAAATTTTTAAAAAATTAAAGGAAAATGGACTTACTCTTTCAAGTTTAGATGAAAAAAATTCAGAATCCACCATTTTTTATATACAGAACTTTACCAAAATCGCTAATGGAACAGTATTCAATGAAGGCAGATATTTTTTTGGAATTCCCATTGATGATGCAGAAACTTTTATAAAACTGGATACTCTCACAAAAAAAATGTCGCTCCCTTTAACGCTAAAGAATCTTGCAAAATGGAGCAAACTTTACTATCAAAATTTCGCATACGGATTGAATGGCTCCCGCTTTGTAATGCTGTATCTTTTGCTTTTAATTGTAGCTTTATTTTCTGTTTTCAGAATTCCTTCTTCAGAAATAAAATTTATTTTATTGGGAAGTGCTATCACGTTATTTAATATTGGCATAATTGCAATTGGAATGCACACCATTAAACGATTTACATTTTATAACGATTGGATTTTATTTTTTATATTCTTTATTCTGATAGATCTTTTGCTAAAAAAAACAAAACAATATGCAGCTAGAAGTTAGTGTAGTAATGCCATGCCTTAATGAGGCAGAAACTCTTGCAATATGCATCCGAAAGGCTTTTTCTTTCTTTAAAGAGAAAGGGATTCAGGGCGAGGTAGTTATTGCAGATAACGGCAGTACAGATGGCTCACTTGAAATCGCAAATACTGAAAATGCCCGTATTATAAATGTTGCAGAAAAAGGATATGGAAGCGCATTACGCGGAGGAATAGAAGCTGCAAATGGCACTTATATTATTATGGGCGATGCTGATGATAGTTACGACTTTACAAATTTAATGCCTTACATTATAAAACTTCGTGAAGGCAATGATTTGGTTATGGGAAACCGATTTAAAGGCGGCATTAAAAAAGGGGCAATGCCTTTTCTGCATAAATATCTCGGCAATCCCGTACTTTCATTTATTGGCAGACTGTTCTTTAAAAGTAATATTGGAGATTTTCATTGTGGCTTGCGTGGGTTTAGTAAAGAAGCCTATTATAAAATGGAACTAAAAACAACGGGAATGGAGTTTGCCAGTGAAATGATTGTAAAGGCAAGCCTTAAAAACCTGAAAATCGCTGAAGTGCCCACCATACTTTCTCCAGACGGCCGTACCCGGCCACCGCATTTAAATACCTGGCGCGATGGTTGGCGGCATCTGCGTTTTTTAGTCCTTTACAGCCCAAATTGGCTTTTTTTGATCCCAGGCATGCTATTAATGTTTATTGGGCTTATTGCATCCTTAATTTTAATAAATGGCCCCCTAACTATTGGCTCCATTAATTTTGATGTGCATACACTTTTATTTACTTCTGGAATTCTACTTATTGGGTTTCAATTCATTTTGTTTTATGGGCTAACCAAAGTTTTTACTGTTGAAAATGAATTACTCCCAAAATCGAAGAAATATGATCGTCTTTTTAAATTTATCAATTTGGAAAAAGGATTAATCACAGGATTTTTAATGGTTATTATAGGAATTATTTTAAGCGTTTTGGCCTATAATGATTGGCAGCAACTCAGTTTTGGAGATATCAATGATGCCAAAATTTTTAGAATTGTTATTCCTGCTATTACGCTAATGTTATTGGGCGTCCAGATTATACTTTTCAGTTTGTTTTTCAGTATACTAGGGCTAAAAAAATAAAAAGGCACCCAAGTGGGTGCCTTTACTAAAAAGTATATTTTTAAACTTATTAAATTTTATTCCTTTTACGGTCTGTTTCTTTCAAATATATTTTTCGCAGTCTTAAATGGTGCGGTGTAACCTCAACATATTCATCTTTTTGAATATATTCCAAAGCTTCTTCCAAAGAAAATTTAACTGCAGGAATAATTTTTGCTTTATCATCCGCTCCAGAAGAACGTACGTTTGACATTTTCTTGGTCTTAGTGATGTTTACAGCCATATCATCCTGACGTGTATTTTCACCAATAACCTGTCCTTCATAAATATCTTCGTTAGGATTTACAAAGAAACGTCCTCTATCTTGCAATTTATCAATAGAATACGGAATTGCAGAACCAGTTTCCATAGAAACCAAACTTCCGTTTTGTCTTTCTGGAATTCCACCTTTCATAGGTTGGTATTCAAGAAAACGGTGTGTCATAATTGCTTCACCGGCAGTTGCTGTCAACAATTGGTTACGCATACCTATAATTCCACGAGAAGGGATTAGGAATTTACATATCATTCTATCTCCTTTTCCTTCCATGCTTATCATTTCACCTTTACGAATGGTCACCATGTTAATAGCGGTTCCACTTACATCTTCGGGTAAATCAATAGTCATTTCCTCTACAGGCTCACATTTAACCCCATCAATTTCCTTGATAATAACTTGTGGTTGACCAATCTGCAATTCATAACCTTCACGACGCATCGTTTCAATTAAAACAGAAAGGTGCAAAACCCCACGGCCAAAAACAATAAATTTATCAGCACTATCAGTTGGTTCCATGCGCAAAGCAAGGTTTTTCTCCAACTCCTTTTCAAGACGTTCTCTAATGTGTCTTGAAGTAACAAACTTTCCATCTTTTCCGAAGAAAGGTGAATCATTAATAGTGAAAAGCATACTCATTGTAGGCTCATCTATAGCTATAGTTTTTAAAGCTTCTGGATTTTCAACATCGGCAACAGTATCACCAATTTCAAAACCTTCCAAACCAACTAAAGCACAAATATCTCCTGCTTTTACTTCCGTAACTTTTTTACGGCCCAAACCTTCAAAAGTATGGAGCTCCTTAATTTTAGATTTAACTATTTTTCCGTCGCGTTTAACAAGGGCAATCTGCATTCCTTCTTTTAATGTTCCTCTTTGCAAACGACCAATAGCAATACGACCTGTAAATGATGAAAAGTCTAAAGAAGTAATTAACATCTGCACTGTTCCTTCCTCGATTTTTGGTGCTGGAATGTGTTCCAAAACCATATCAAGCAACGGCTCAATGTTATCTGTTTGGTTTTTCCAATCATCGCTCATCCAGTTATGCTTTGCAGAACCATAAACTGTTGGAAAATCAAGTTGCCATTCTTCAGCACCCAATTCAAACATTAAATCAAAAACAGATTCGTGTACCTCATCTGGAGTACAGTTCTCTTTATCTACTTTATTGATAACAACGCAAGGTTTTAAACCAAGGTCGATAGCCTTTTGTAATACAAAGCGTGTTTGTGGCATTGGCCCTTCAAAAGCATCTACCAAAAGTAAAACACCATCTGCCATATTCAATACACGTTCCACTTCACCACCAAAATCGGCGTGACCAGGAGTATCGATAATATTTATTTTAGTGTCCTTATATATTACGGAAACGTTTTTTGAGGTAATAGTAATGCCACGTTCTCGTTCCAAATCATTGTTATCCAAGATAAGATCCCCTGTATTTTCGTTTTCACGGAAAATACTACAATAGTGCATAATTTTATCAACCAGCGTGGTCTTACCGTGGTCAACGTGGGCAATAATAGCGATGTTTTTGACTTTCATAAACTTGCTCCTTTTTTTAAGAGGGTGCAAAAGTAGTGTTTCTAAGTGGATTAGAACTAAAAGTTGGGATTTTATTTTGATAGAAAATTATTATCCCATAAAATATAAATGAAGTATATTTATGTTAAATTTTTAAAAGATGAAGAAAAAATTACTACTCACCTTATCAATCTTTTGGGCTATTTCGGGGTTTTCGCAATTTGGATCGCAACAAGTAATTTCTAATTCTACCTTGAAACCATATTTATCAATTCCTTTTGATATAGACAATGATGGGTTTATGGATGTTTTAACTGCATCTGAACAAACATATAAAATGAGTTGGTATCGAAATCTGGATGGACTCGGAAATTTCGGTCCAGAAATTATTATAAACGAAACTGGAATTTATTATTTATCAGTTGACTTTGTGGACATAGACACTGATGGAGATATGGATATTTTATATCATAGTAACAATCCAAGTTATATTGCTTGGTTAGAAAATCTTGATGGTGAAGGAAATTTTGGACCAGAACAAATTATAAATGAACAGGATTTTATTCAAACTGTAATTACAACCGATATGGATAGGGATGGAGATCTAGATATAGTTGCAACTATAACAGATACATTCTCAGGATGGATAGTTTGGTATGAAAATGAGGACGGGCAAGGAACATTTGGAGATGAAAAAATGTTGATTCAAAACAGTAATCCTTATGCTAAATTAGCATTAGAAGATATTGACAATGACGGTTTATTGGATATTTTGGCAACAGAATATGTATATATTCAAGGTAAGATTTTTTGGTATAAAAACTTAAGCAATGAAGTCTTTGGAAATGCGCAAATTATTTATCAATTTGCTTGGGTTCAGTCTGGAGGAACAAGTATTATTGAATTTCAATACGTTGATATTAATTCAGATGGGAAGATGGATATTGTTATGACTTCAGTGGATGACAGTTCTTTCGTAAATACCCATTGGCTTGAAAATTTGGACAATCAAGGAAATTTTGGAGACCTTCAATTCATAATGGATACTAATGATCAATATCATTTTTATGATCTAGACAATGATAATGATAATGATATTTTGTTGTGGAGACCAAATTTGGATAGCATAATTTGGAAAGAAAACGAAAATGGCCAAGGAACATTCGGAACACCAAAAATTATTACCACTTCTGTTGATGTTCCAAGAGACGCAAAAGCTGCAGATTTTGATGGAGATGGCTGGCTGGATATTACTTCAGCATCTATTGCCGACAACAAATTAGCTTGGTACAAAAACGACAGATTGGGTATTTCAGAAAATGAATTTGCCAACTATCTTGTTTTTCCAAACCCAACAAATGGAATTCTTCACATAGAATCAAAGCTGCCAATTGCCTCAATTTCTGTTTTTAATATTTTGGGGCAAATCATTGAAACAAAGCAAAAAACCAACCAGATTGACCTCTCCAAGGCCGAGGCTGGTGTTTATCTTTTAAAGATTGAAGATGTGAACGGAAATTCACAAACCCATAAAATTGTGAAAGAATAAATCTTCGTACACTTCCATTGATTTTTCAAAGTTGAGCGAAAGAAGCTTTTAACTACCTTTGTATAAAAATAAGCTTATATAATGCAACTGAATAAGATCCCAAATATAAAATACACAACTTCCAACAACTTTTTTCTCCTTGCTGGCCCCTGCGCCATTGAAGGCGAAGAAATGGCGATGCAGATTGCCGAAAAGATTGTAAAAATTACTGACAAGCTTGAAATTCCCTACATCTTCAAAGGAAGTTTTAAAAAAGCCAACCGAAGCCGAATAGATAGTTTTACAGGAATTGGAGATGAAAAAGCATTAAAAATATTGCGTAAAGTTTCCGAAACTTTTGGCGTTCCTACGGTTACCGATATTCACGAAATAAGCGATGCAGCAATGGCTGCAGAATATGTAGATGTTTTACAAATACCAGCATTCTTGGTTCGTCAAACTGATTTAGTAGTTGCAGCTGCTGAAACGGGAAAAGTGGTGAACCTGAAAAAAGGACAATTCATGAGTCCGGAGAGTATGAAACATGCCGTGACCAAAGTAACTGATTGCAACAACGAGCAAGTATTAATTACGGACCGTGGAACTATGTTTGGCTACCAAGATATGATTGTGGATTTTCGTGGAATTCCTACAATGAAACAATACGCTCCTGTAGTTTTGGACGTAACCCATAGCTTACAACAACCCAACCAAAGCGCAGGCGTTACAGGCGGAAGACCCGAAATGATATCAACCATTGCCCGGGCGGGAATTGCCACAGGGGCAGACGGAATTTTTATAGAAACCCATTTCGATCCATCAAACGCCAAAAGCGATGGTGCCAATATGTTGAATTTAAACTTGCTGGAAAAATTGCTAACCGATCTTGTGGCTATCCGAAAAACCATTAATAAATTATAAAAAAGAGCCCTGCCAACATTTGTTGACAGGGCTCTTCGGCTAAAAACAGAACTTTATATAATAAGAAATGTTGATTCTTAACTAAAAAAAGACTGCTCCTTTTTAGGGAACAGTCTTAGAATTTAACACTTATAAAACTCCCCAATTAAATAAGTATTCAAATATCGGGCTAAAAACAGATACCAATCAAGAGGGATTTCCCCCAATTTTCAACAGGGTTTTTCCTGTTCCGAATATTTTGGATATGTATTAAAAAAAGAAAAAGTTGCTTCTTTTAAGAAACAACTTTTAACCTCATGTCTAAATTAACTCCCCAATTAATTTGATACTGTAAAGGTGCGAAGAAGACTAACATCAGTCAAGAGGAAAAAGCCTGAATTTCATGGGGGATTTACCCCTTTTTTAATATAAGATATTTCCTACATAATACTATTTTAAAAAATAAGGTCTAAAATATTTAGGATTTTAATTTGGCTAATAAATATTTTTACATTTACTTTGTTTTTCAAAGTACTTTATTATGAGCGAAAAGGATTATTTGAAAGACATCAGCGAGATCAAAAACTTAATGAACCGCTCTTCCCGTTTTATCTCACTCAGCGGACTTTCGGGAATTTTCGCGGGAATGTATGCCATTATTGGGGCGTTAATTGCATATTTATATCTATTCCCAGCAGCTGGTGAATTTCTTACTATTCATAGCTGGAACTTTAAACTGCTGCTTGCGCTATTAGCTTCTGTTGCTTTACTCAGTATTATTACAGCCTATCTATTGACAACCCAAAGAGCAAAAAGAAACAACGAAAAAATTTGGGATACCACTACCCGCCGTTTATTAATAAACTTTTTAGTACCGCTCGTTACTGGTGGAATTTATATAATCATAAAACTGAACAGCCAACATTATGGGCTTAGCGCATCTTTAATGCTTATTTTTTATGGACTGGCACTCATAAATGCCTCAAAATACACCATTGGCAATGTAAAATATTTGGGCTATGCCGAAATTAGTATTGGATTAATTTGTGCAGCTCTGCCCGGTTACGGCCTCTGGTTTTGGCTCTTGGGGTTTGGCCTTTTCCACATTATCTACGGAAGTATTATGTACTTAAAAGAGGAAAAAAATTAAGCGTGGGAATTATAGACAACATAAATAAACTTTTTGATCATCGCATTCGTCTGGGAATTATGAGCATTCTTGTGGTGAATGAGAATGCCGATTTTAATCGTCTTAAAGAGCTACTTGAAGTTACCGATGGTAATCTTGCCAGCCACATTAAAGCTTTGGAACAGGCCGAATATATTTTAGTGGAGAAAAGTTTCGTAGGTCGAAAACCAAACACCAATTACACTGCCACAAAACTTGGTAAAGCCGAATTCAAAAAACATATAGAAGCACTCGAAAAATTGATTCAAAAACCTAGAAAGTAAGAAGTATATTTTTTTATTAATTCACTTTGAAATACAAAGTACTTTACATTCAACTATTCACATTTAAAACAAAAATTATGGAACAAACAAAAGGTAAATTTAGCAATTGGATGCGGAACTCCATCACCGCAAGAATGCTAGTAGTCGGGTTTTTATTATTGATATTATTGATCCCGTTGGAGTTTGTAAAATCCCTTATCAACGAAAGAGCATACAGGCAAGAGGAAGTGGTCCGAGAAATAAACGAAAAGTGGGGAAACGAGGTGCTACTCTCCGGACCTATTTTGAAAATTCCATATAAAGTTATTTCCGAAGAAATAATTTTTAACGAGAAAACCGATTCCTATTACACAAAAACAAAGGAAACTGTGGAGAATGCATATTTCTTTCCAGATAAATTAAATATTACCTCTCAAGTTGACACAAAACCGTTAAACCGAAGCATCTACGAATCGGTTGTTTATTCCGCTGCCATCGACATTAAGGGAAGTTTTCCAAAAATTGATTTTATGAATACCGATATTCCCGAGGAAAATATACTTTGGGAAAAAGCGACGATTCTTTTAAAAACATCAAATTTAAAGGGAATAAAGACTACTCCTATCGTGAACTTAGCTTCGGAAGCTCTATCTATGACACCCCAGTATTCCAAGGAATATCTGAATACTATCCAAAGCAATTACATTACAAATGCAAAAGAAATTTTTACGGAGTCACTTCCCTTTTCATTCAATCTAAAAATAAACGGTAGTGAAAGCCTGAAGTTTTTACCCATAGGAAAAGAAACCGATGCCACGATGAAATCAAACTGGCACTCCCCTAGTTTTGATGGTAACTTTTTACCTGAAGACACCAACAAAGAAATCAGTAAAGATGGTTTCACAGCCACTTGGCGTATTCTTCAAATAAACCGGCAGTTTGAGCAATCATTTTTTGGACATCTTCCAGACCTTTCCGCATCTGCATTTGGAACCAAACTTATTATTCCCGTGGACGAATACCAAAAGAGCGAACGCACCGCCAAATATGGTTTTATGGTTATTGGACTAACGCTGCTGGTATTTTTGCTGATTCAATTGGTGAGCAAAATCTACATACATCCGTTTCAATATGTAATGATTGGGCTGGCATTAGTAATGTTTTACACTTTGCTTATCTCTATTTCCGAACACAGTAATTTTTTAAAGGCCTATGCCATTGCTGCCTTTTCGGTACTTGCGCTAATAACGGTTTATTCGCGGGCAATTCTGAAAGGGTTTAAGTACCCTTTGCTTATCTGCGGTTCGTTGGCTTCGCTGTATGGTTTCATCTATGTAATAATTCAGTTGGAAAACTATGCGCTATTGGTGGGCAGTATCGGACTTTTCTTAATTCTGGCAATCATAATGTTTGCGTCAAGAAGAATTGATTGGAAAAATGAATAAATTATTTTCCTATTGGGCGCAGTTAGAAAAATATGGCTACTAAGCAAAATTTCTCGACTGCGCTCGAAAGGACATTCAAATATTTCAAATGAATCTAAAAAAATGAAGAACTATTTAATTTTATTTATAATACTCCTTCTGCTAGAATTAGCAATTGCTTATTTCCAATTCAATTCTTTCATAAGAGGATTTCTGGGCGATGTGCTTGTAATACTGCTACTCTATTCTTTTCTAAAAATCTTTATAAAAAACAACGTTCTTAAAACTGCTGTTTCGGTTTTGGCTTTTGCCTATTTTGTGGAACTGCTGCAATTATTTAAACTTGTTGAAAAACTCAATATACAGTCAGAAATACTATTAATCATTTTTGGTTCGGTCTTCGACTTTTGGGACTTGCTTGCATATTTCCTCGGCTTTTTACTTATTCTACTAATCGAAAAATTCTCATGAAAAATGAAAACCTTAAAAACATTTCTCTTTAATCGTTTCCATATACTGTTTCCTCTTTTTTCGCTAACAGTTTTAAGCATTTTATTGCTTTCTGTTCGCTTAAAAGTCACACATTCATTTTTCTATCTTTTCTTGGTGTGGAATTTATTCTTGGCGATGATTCCTTTTTTCATTTCAACTTATATGAAAACCATCAAAAAAAAAAATAAACCTAAACTATATTTTTTATTGCTCATTTGGCTACTGTTTCTTCCCAACGCGCCCTATTTATTGACAGATTTTATCCACCTGCGCTTGAGCCCAATTGAATGAATTGGGTTTGACGGTTTAATGATTGCCGCTTTTGCCACTACAGGAATAACATTTTATGTATTGTCAATTAAGGAAATAAAAACAGTGCTTTTTCAAAATTTCAACGAAAAAATGGTTTCAAAGTTTATCGCAATCCTTCCTTTTTTAGTAAGTTTTGGGATGTATCTTGGGCGTATTTTACGTTGGAATTCGTGGGATATTCTTCATAAACCTTTCAGTCTTTTTACCGATGTTTTCGTAATAATTACAAATCCAATTGAAAATATTGAAGCGTGGGCATTTACAATTCTTTTCGGTCTGTTTTTAAGATTGGTGTATTGGGTTTTTGAAAAATATTTTTCATACTACATACAAGCTTGATCATTTTTTAATTCCAATATTTATTCTATTTTGCGCCATAAAATTTCGACATATCTGTATGTTTCTTAAAAGATATTTATTCCTATTACTATTTTCAAGTTTCTATTTATCATATTGCCAATCGGGATATATTCACGAGTTTGGCAAGCCTAGCAAGCAGGAAATGGAACTTAAATATTATGAAGCCGAACCGGAAGCTGCCGGGGTGATTTTATATGAATCCGGTAATTATTATGCTGTTTCCATAGTCAAAAAAACCGCTTTTAGATTGGTGATGGAAGTACATCGAAAAATAAAAGTGTTAGATATCACAAGATTTGGCAACTCCACGATAGAAATTCCATATTATGTAGGTAACGGATTCTATGAAGAGGAAATATTGAACTATAAAGCCATAACCCACAATGGAATTTTACAGGATGCCGTAAAGGATGATTCGTTCTATGTAATTGAAAAATCTGGCGGGAGAAAAGCTTTAAAATTTACATTCCCAAACGTACAGAACGGAAGCATATTAGAATATAAATATACATTAGTCACCCCCTATTTTTTTAATATGGATGGCTGGGAATTTCAGCACGATTATCCTACCATTTATAGCTTCTTTCAAACTGTATTGCCAGTAAATATAAAATACAGTCGGGTTCTTTATGGACCAAAAAAATTGGACAACCACAGCAACTACATTAAAAAAAATGACTTCCTGATACCTTCCAACAATGGCCGCCGTGATTCAGAAGTAAATATTTATGTAATGAAAGATATTCCTTCTTTTGAAGAAGAAAAATTTATGTTGTCGAGAAAAAATTATATTAGCCGAATTGCTTATGAACCCTTATCATATAAACCTTTTCATGGGGAAGAAAAAGTTTATACCCGTTCTTGGAAAGATGTAGACCATCAATTTGAGAGTCGTAGCGATTTTGGGGATCAACTAAATAAAAATAATTATTTCAGAAGAAAATTGCCGAATGCCATTCTTAAAATTAACGATGATACGGAACGTGCAAAAGCGGTATATGGCTTCATTCAAAACAACTATACTTGGAATGGATGGTATTTCAATTATGGCAATGATATTAAAGATTCATTTCAAGAAAAATTAGGAAGTGTATCAGACATTAACCTTTCGCTCGTAAATGCACTTGAGGCGGCTAACCTACACGCGAAATCGGTTATCCTTTCCACCCGAAATAATGGACTGCCCACAGAACTCTATCCCGTGCTCTCCAATTTTAATTATGTTTTGACGGTAGTAATGATAAACAATGAAAGGATATTGTTGGACGCTACAGATAAACAAGCCCCTTTTGGAGTCATTCCCTTTCGAGCTTTAAACGTACAAGGCCGCGTTATGGATTTCAAAAATGGAAGCTACTGGATGCCCATTGAGCCTTTTAAACAAAACATCCATTATGCAAATGCGCAAATAACTGCAGCTGAAAATGGCAGTTTTTCCGGAAAAGTGAATCAGGCAAGTTATGGTTATATAGGTCTTGAAAAAAGAAATACCATTGCAGATGAGAATCTGGAAGAATACATAAAGACCGAAGAAAAGGATAAAGCAGGTATAGAGATTGAAGCTTATCAAGTAGAAGACATTGAAGATATAGAAAAACCCCTAAAAGAAAATTATAACATTTCCATAGAGCCCGAAATAGTGGGTGATAAAGTAATTCTGCATCCTTTTTTCAACAAAACATACCTCAACGAAAATCCTTTTAAAATGGAGGAACGTACCTACCCGATGGATTTTGGCTTTCCTTTTACAAACACCTATCTAGTTTCCATAGATTTAGGCGATGTTTATGAAGTTGAACAACTACCCAAAAGCAGGGTCATAAAACTTCAAGGAGAAGATGGAGAATGTTCAGTAACCTATGTTTTAGATGGTGGCAAAATAAATATTCGCTTTAATATGAAACTTGCCACATACCGTTTCCCTCCCGATGCATATCAATCAATAAAAGAATTTTTCGGCACTATGATAACTATGCTAAAAGAAGAATCCATTATTTTAAAAAAAATATAATATGTTTTTAAAAACCTTACTTTTTACTAGTTGTTTCTTTTTAGTATGGCTTTGTTCCTCACAAACACAGTCTGTGCATACCTTTGGGGAACCAATTGGTGAAGAATTTGCCATGACCAGCTATTCCTTAGATCAGGACGCAGCTGGAGTGGTGCTTTACGAAAGAGGAAATTATACCGTAGACGCCGCCGATGGCTACATAAGGCTTATAAAAGAAGTACACCGAAAAATTAAGGTATTCGATGCAAAAAACTTTGATTATTCTACCGTGGAAATACCCTATTACCGCGAAAACAATGTTCGGGAAAATATAAAAGACCTTAAAGCTGTTACCCACAACGGCAAATCGAAAGTTTATGTGAGCAGTAACGCAATCTTTGATACTGACGAAAGCCAGCACTGGTCCCTTAAAAAATTTACTTTTGCCAATGTTCAGGATGGCAGTATTCTAGAATATTCCTATAGAGTAGAAACCCCTTACTTTTTCAACTTTGGCGGCTGGGCATTTATGAATAACCTACCAACTATTTATTCAGAGCTTCACACAGAGATTCCTGGAAACTATACTTTTAACAGAACTCTTTACGGTGATAGAAAACTTGATGTGAACCACGCCGAAATAAAAATAGATTGTTTCCACCTCCCTGGCTTTAAGGTTCCTGGCGACTGCGAATCGGCGACCTATGTAATGAAAGGAATTCCTGCTTTTAAGGAAGAGCAATATATGCTTTCTAAGGATAATTATATGCCCGCATTAAAGTTTGAGCTTCAGGATATAGTTCACTTAGATGAAAGCAAATCTGCCTTTTCGAAATCTTGGGACGATGTGGATCACGAGTTTAGGTATGATAAAGATTTGGGACGTCAATTAAAATATACCAATTTCTTTAAAGATCAACTGCCCGCCTCTATATTCGCTATATCTGATGAACTGGAACGCGCAAAGGCAGTTTACTATTTTATTCAGGATAAAATGTCTTGGAATAACGAAACACGAATTCTGGATGACATTCGTGTAAAAGAAGCTTTTGAAAAGAATGTTGGCAATAGTTCAGAAATCAATTTAGGACTTATTAACGCCTTGGAAGCAGCTGGTCTGAATGCAAAAATAATGCTCCTAGCAACCCGGGATAGAGCAATACCTACCAAACAATACCCAGTTCTAACAGATTTTAACTACGCCATTGTACATCTAGACATCAACAACACAAAGTATTTACTGGATGCAACGGACAAATACACTCCGTTTGGAGTACTTCCCTACCGTGATCTTAATGTGGAAGGCCGTGTTTTGGATTTCAAAAAAGGAAGTTATTGGGCGCCTATTGATCCTTATGCCAAAAATATGCACTATGTAAATATGCAACTTTCAACAGATGATGCCGGCAAGTTTTCAGGAAAGGTAAGTGAAGTTTCCACAGGTTACATTGCTGCTGAAAAACGAAAAGAATACAATGAATACAGTAAAGAGGAAATCATTAAAAGAAAACAAAGCAAAAACGAAAGTTTGAATATCACAAATCTTGAAATTCAAAATGAAAAGGATCTAGAGCAGCCCTATAAGGAAAGCTATGATATTTCATTGTTTGAACAGCCCGTTGGCGATAAACTATTTGTATTTCCGTTTTTGATGCAGACTTATTTTTCTGAAAATCCTTTCAAAAAAGAAAACCGTCAATACCCTATAGAGTTTGGGTTTCCCGTTACAAATAATTATTTAATTTCCATTGACGTTACAGACCAATACGAAATTGTACAAACGCCTACCAACCGTCTTTTGAAATTACCCAATAACGATGGCGAAATGTCTGTTGTTTACAATCAAACAGCAAATAAGGTTAATATTAGATTAAGTGTTAAGTTGGACAATTATACTTTTTCTGCAGAAGCTTATAAAACGCTCCGTGAATTTTTTACAGAGCTTATAAAAATACAATCGGAAGAACCTATTCAGCTAAAGAAGATATAAAGTAATAGCTGTTAGGTGTCCCTATTCTTTTCCTGAATTCTACGTATGACCGCTGTAGCGGTTTTTCTTGAAACAAAACGAGGCAATTTAGACAAGAACTTGTTGAAGTTTCCGGGAATAGCCACAACTTTTCCTTTATTCATGGCTTCATAGCCATATTCAGCAACTTCCTTCGGGCAGGCAACATTGAATTTTATTTTATTCTCTGAATTTTTGCTCCCATTGGAAACCACCTTCTGAAAACAGGTTTTGGTCTGCCCTGGACACAGCGCCGTAACAGTAACCCCTGTGCCTTTCAGTTCATTAGCAATGGCTTCAGAAAAGGAAAGGATATAAGCTTTGGAAGCATAATATAATGACATTAATGGACCAGGCTGAAAAGCTGCAAGAGAAGACATATTCATTATCTTTCCACTACCGCGCTCCACCATTCCCTTTAAAACTAGTTTGGTTAAATGGGTAGTTGTAACCACATGCAGATTTAGCATTTCCGCATCACGTTCCCAGTCAGTATCGTTAAAATTTCCGAAAATTCCGAAACCGGCATTATTTATAAGAACATCAATTTGCCTATTTTCTATAACCTTAAAAATTTCTCCAGCAACATTGCAGGTACTAAGGTCTTTAATTATTAATTGAATTTTTGGGGAGTAAAGAGCATTAATTTCCCGTTTCGCTGTTTCTAGTTTTTCGGCATCAACATCCACCAAAATAAGGTCATAATCATCTTTGGCCAATAATAAGGCCAACTCAAATCCCAGCCCTGAAGCGGCTCCAGTTACTAAAGCGGTTTTTGTGGGGTGCTCATTAGGTTTTAATTGCATGATTGTTAACAAAAAGTTAATTTGTTAATCGGCAATTTCAACATAATCCTGTAGATATGCAAATCTGGGAGTCAATTTCCCCTCTTTTGTCGTGATTTGGGCACGATGCAGTATTCCATCATTGTCGTTATTAAAAAAAGCGGGGATTACATTTTCCAAAAACATATCTCCAAAACCCTCGCTGGCATCTTTAGGAAGTTCGCAGGGCAAATTATCTACCGCCATTACAGCTATTGCTCCAGCAGCACCAAATGCAGTTTCACTTTCATTTATTGGATCGTAACCATAAAAAGGATCAGCAATAGTAGAAGCGCGAAGTGTGCAAGCCACCGGTCCATCAACATCGCAAGAAATATCAGCTACTAAATTTATTTTAAAGACAGGACTTTTGGCATCGTCCCTTGTAAAAAGATATGGTGCACCGTTTCCGAAGAAATGACCGGTAATGAACATATCGCTTACCTTTGCATATTTCATAAAATCACTATCGTATTCGGATGGGTCGTTGTAGAATTCTTGTTTTTCAAATTCACCGCCATCTTTGCGTTTATTATATTCCGAAACATCTATTAAACAATAAACTGGCTCGTTAAAATTTTTTGAAAGATAGTCTGCATCGGTTACTTCGCGTATTTTTAAGTGATCTAGAATTTCCTTCGCTCCTCTTGTAACCTTGCCCGTTCCGGAAAGGATAATTTTTATATTTGGAATTCTTATTTTATCTAATTCAGTTTTCACGGCCTCCAAATCGGGAAGGGTTTCAACTTTTGGAAGTGCAAACAATTTATCGCGTAAGCCTAATCCTCTAAAGCCATTGTAAGCTCCCACTAGACCTGCGTAATACCCAAAACCAATCAATCTTTGCTTGTCTGCATTCACGATGGTTTCGTGATCAAACATTTCAATGCTTTTATTTAGCATTGCTTTTAGCAGTTTGCGGTTATATGGCTGTTTTTTAATGGTATGGCTAAAATAAAAATACTTTTTGTTTGGAATTAAAGCTTCTACCGGAACTTCCTTTACACCCAGCATTACGTCTGCTTCAGAAACATTATCCACTACTTCAAAACCTGCATCAGCATAAGCCTCATCAGAAAAAATGCGGATATCTGAAGATTCTACGATTATCCGTGCATCGGGAAATTTTTTTATGACTTCTTGACACTTTTCCGGCGAAAAAACCACGCGACGATCGGGCGGGTTTTTGCGTTCTTTGATGATGGCAAAGGTTATAGGCATTTGGTATATTTTTTGAGTAATTATTAGAGTGGCAAAGATAGGGTTTTTCATGTATCTTTGCGGCCCGCGTTAGGGATCGAAGCGGCATCCTTTTTATTTTTTATAAAAAGATATAGCTGAAAGCCCGCCCCGCCCTTTTGGCGGGGGAACGCTCAGAAAAAGATCTTTGAAAACATTCTCATGATTGGAACATTTTTCATGAGATCCCTGCCTTCGCAGGGATTTTGGGGCCGACTGGTTTTGACAGCGGGTCTAATTGTATTGTAAGCATGTCGAGCGCTGGGATATAGCTCGTTAATATCATATTTCACACTTTTTAAACGGCGAGAATAACTACGCCCTAGCTGCATAATCCGAATTACAGTAGGATGTGCCTCGGCCCACAAGGTGGGCAAGCAGGAAGTCACTCAACGGCCTTGGTTTGCGGCGGTTGATATAGTGGCTTCGTAAAAGTAAACCTAGCAAGATTAGGGCTTTGATGCTCTTGTGAAGCTCAAGTGAAGATAAGGAGTGCGTTGGTAGTTTTCGACCGGCAATCTCACGAAAATCTAAATGAAAACTAAGCATGTAGAAGGCAGTATAATTGCTTGTTTGGACGAGGGTTCGAATCCCTCCGGCTCCACTTTTCGACTACCAAGTCAACAAAAAGAACCCTGTAATCTTATGATTTACAGGGTTTTTCATTTTTTACAGTTTCATTAAATGGCAAATAATAGCATATAAAAAGTGACCTATTCAGCATGTAATTTATTCTAAAAACGCGCTCCGAATTCGCTTTCCTTAATTTTTCTGCAAAGCTGAATAAATCTACTTGTTAGATTCAGCATTTTCTCTAGCCCACTGCTGGTATTTTTCAAATTGAGACTCATCCAAAATGTCTTTTAGAATCTTATCCTGAGTTTCGGTACGCTCAAAACTGTTCATACTTTTATTTGGATTGGCTTTTTTCCAAGTATCAGTTGTGCTTTTCCATCCCCTATCAAAACGGCTAATTTGATCGTCACTCATGTTCAAGTAGGAATACATTTGTTCCATTGCAGCTTTATTCTCCACATCTGTACTGGTGGTAATTGTTGCGGCGGTTCTATTTTCGGTTTTAGGCCTACTGCCACTTACGGAATTTCCACTGGAGATTACTTCTGTATTTGCCCTGCCTCTATTGGTTGCCTGGTTTTCGGCGGTGCTGTTCTTCGTTGTACCACAAGCGGTTAGAAGGGCAAGTAATCCAACGGACAAAAATGTTCTTAGCTTTTTCATAGTTTTCTTTTTTTTGTTGTTACCTACTAATTTACAAATGCGAGCGCTTTCCAAAAGGGACTTTAAGAAAAGATTGTAATTTATTTGAAATTGACTTATAGAGCGATTACGCATACTCATTACTAACTCTTCACTTACTTATTATTTAAAAATCTACTATATTTATGAATATTTAATTTTAAATCATCTTTTAATATGAAAAAGAAATTACTCCTCATTACCTCATTTTTTTCAATGGGATTGTGCTTTGCCCAAACTTACGGCACCTATGAAACTGATGTAAATGGTAAAATTTTTTATCAGAGTCCCACCCCCGTTCTATTTGTTCCACAAGAAAATAATAGTGGCCCCACAGAGCTGTCCTTGGACTGGAGCAATCCAGATTATGACGTTTCGAACAACCCCTCAAAGGATTCTTGGGACTCCCGCTTAGCTGTTGGAAATACAGGTACCGTTTATGTTGTTTATAGCGATAACTATTCTAATGGATTGCAAAAAATTATGTTCAGAAAAAAAGTGGTAGGCCAAGGTTGGTCTACTCCTCTTTTTGTGGACAAAGGCGGCGAGATTGGCGGAAAAAACAATCATTATGGCGCCATTACAAGCTCTCCCAATGGTGACCTACACGTTATCTACAACGTTTGGGCCAATGAAAATGTGCGTAACTATATTGGTTATTCCTATTACAATGCCGCTACCAGTATCTGGAGCGATGGCCTAAAAATATCTGATCTTGGCGGTACTGTAAACCACAACAACAGCCACCACGATTTGTACAGCACCGATAATAACCTCCCAGTCGTAGTTTGGGGGTATGATTTCCGGGAAAATCAAATAAATGAAGAAATCTATATGAAGTATTTTGACGGTAACGATTGGTCCAGCGATATTGCTGTTTCTGATGTTACCGATAATCTGGATGCCGGCTTCCCATATATTAAAAGTATTGGTGGCAACAAGGCAATGCTTGTTTATGCTGAAGGTAATTTCGGCAGTATGGAACTGAAATATAAAATTTATGATGAAGCCACCCACAATATCAGTGAGGCAAAGATCATTGCTACTGAGAATATTTTTAGCAACAATTATGTGTTGGCTACTTCAGGTACTGGCGACATCATGGTTTTAACTATCCACAAGGCAACAGGCCCAAACCGCGATATACTCAATATATATGATTACGATAGTGCTGCCGATTCTTTTAACCTTTCTTCCAACGTATATGAAGTTGCTGCAAATGCAGGTGGTTTGTTAAAAAGAATAGATATGGACTGTAATGCCGAAGGAGACTGCGCCATAATTTACACAGATTTTCTGGCAGAGACCAATTCCTTTTTAGAATACAACCCAACAACAGGTTTTGGCAGCCCGCTAATAATAAATGAAGAAAGCCCTGGGCTTGACGCACCAAATGCGAGATTTGACCCACAGGGAAATTTGCATGTAGTGTGGAGTGATTTCCGGTTTAATGACGGCCAAGGTTTTGACGAAAGAGAAGTAATTTATGAAAAAGGAGTAAATACAAATCTTGGTACAGATGCCCTCTCCTTCACAACTATTTCAGTATTTCCAAATCCTACCAAAGGCAACTTTACAATCAAGACAAATGAGACTTTCATTTTAGAAATCTTTGACGTTTTGGGCAAAAAGCTAGACACACAAAATATTACAGGTACCACCCAGATAATCAATAATTTAGCAACTGGAACCTATTTTCTGCGGTTCATAAATGAACAAGCCACACAGGTAAAAAAATTATTGGTGGAATAAAAACTGAAATGTTTGCTATAAAAAAGACCGTCCTAAAAGACGGTCTTTTATTACTGAAAATAAAATATATTATATACAAATAGAGTAAAGAAGCAGTACTTTTCTTGTTTTAAGAATTAGAGTACAATACAAAAAGCCCGTAGCCTCACATCTACGAGCTTTTTATTTACAAGAACCTAAAGATTTTAGGGTTCAAGTGCAAATGCTATGGTCCTGCCGTAATCTTTTGCAATTCTCGTCTGACCATCGGTGGCGGTGGTTATAATATGCAATGTTTCTGCGAATGCACCTTTTCCAGTTCCATCTGCATAACACTCACCTAGTAATTCTTCAGGATCAAAACTCCTACTGTATATACCGGTGCTTGTGTTTAAGTTATAACCAGAGGCGCTATCTATAACCATTCCTTTTGCGCCTGCAATGCCCACTGTTCCACAACTTCCTTTTACTACACCAAAACTGAACTCAGCAAAGTTGGTGGGATGTTTCGCCATAAAGGATAGCTCAAGTCTTGCCTCTTCCCCATCTGATTTATATTTCACAAAACCACAACAGTTGGGAGATGCAGCTACTCCATCTACGTTTACAGTGTAGATGTTTCCTTCACACATGCTATTGTCTATACGCATAATCATATTGAAAGCATCGGCTGTATCATCTGTTGGGTTTTCCAAAAATTTATTGGGTGCGTTTTCGCTAAAATTCGCATCGTCATGTTTTAAGGTTTTAAAACTATTTTTTGGAAGATTGTGCAACAAATTTCCTGCTTGGTCAAAAAGTTCCAACTTTAGTTGATACAAACCATCGCCCTTAAGCCCGGTGGAATCAAAATGTAGGGTATTCATATTATAGGTTTCCTCTACCCAATGTGGATCTGAAGATTCGGGTTTATTGAACGGTTCCATTTCTGGCTGTTCTGGCGGAATAATATATAAGTTCTCATTTGCAAGACCTTCACCCGAAATCGGACCTAGTTTTACACTATCAGTGCCAAGCTGATAATCGCCGTATAAATCTGTGAAAATATATCTATAAGATTTCCTTACTTGGTCCCCAACAGGTTTTAAGGGCTCATATGCACTTTCAGGAGTTAAATCTGTAAGTGATATTTTCCGATAGCTCCAGCGGTAATAATACATATTTGCATTAGGCAGATCAGTACCAAAGCCCATTCTAAGGCTTGGACTTCCGCCAAACGGTCTTTTATAATCATCTGTTGTGGTACTTAAAAAACTGTCATTATTCGCCCAAGCATCCGTTAGTCCAATGCGATCAAATGCTTCAGTTTGATTTATAGGCGGTAAAAATTGGTGGGATTGCTGTATGTGTGAAACAGTGGTGTGACCTACAGAATTTATAAACACAATATTTCCCGCTGAATGACAATCACAACAGCAATTACCTGGAACCATAGGATGCGTTATATGAATATTAATATCAGTACCGCAACTGTAGTTCCAATGAGTGTTGCAAGGAATGGGTGGTCTGTAAACTGTTATCCATTCGCCATTGATGAAATATTCTACCCAAATATAAATATCAGGCTTATCGCCAAAACAATTGTAATAAATGGTCTTTTCAAACCTGCCGCTGGCATTGGTATCTACCACTGCCAATTCATTACAACGGTAAAAATAAGGCCACCACCAAGGCCAAAAACAGAACCAAGGATGTAACAAGGTATAATTTTTAGCCAAAGTTTCCCGTATCATATTTAGGTTACCAGAAGCAAGTTGTTGCTTTATTTCAGGGTTTAATTCGGGTAATTTAGAAATAGTTTCCTTACGGATCTCCGCTATGGATTGTGTTTTAAAGATATTATCTTGATTTTGCAAATCCAATGAAAACCGTTCAACACGCTGAAAAGGTCCCAGATCTGGAATGGGTATTGGATATTTAAAGACTGGTTTTAATATTGCATCGGGTATTTTTGCAATTATATAATCTGGTATTTTGTTGATCCAATATAAAATAGGGTCTATTTCACAAATATGAACGCGCGCCTTGCAAACAGCGCGATCTTGCCAACTGTTCCCTGAGCGAAACCATTTTGAAATCTTACCCCCAACCCTACATTTACACCTTATCCAAAAGCGCGATAATACTTCAGGAATTGGCAGTATGTTTAGGCCATTGTTTGCGTCTATATTTATCATTGGCTCATAGGCCATATAACTTTGCAATTCCTTGATGCTGCTTATACGGGTAATATTTTTATTGGAAGCGGGAGCAATAAACAACCTCAACTGCTCAGGATTTATTTTCAATTTCCGGGTTTGCTGAGGTAATTTCTCTAAATTAAATTCCAGAATATTGTCTTTCACATATTGCCACTGCAGCAATGTACCCCTGCAATGAAAAAGAAAACCAATAAGTGGAAAATCTCTTTCTGGGGGTTGTTCAAAATCCACTCGGATTTTGAAGTTTCTGTTCGGGTAGTCAGGATTTTTTGCCATAATTACATAATTATAGGTTAGCGCCTACTCTGTTTCAATTTGGATTTTGGGCATACTCCACTAATTAATATTGCTTATTGACGGTTATCAACAAATCATTCTTTAAATGGGAAGTTCTTTTTGTATATACTCACTTGTGCAAGCCAAATGGTTCTGTTAGAGGAGAGAAAACCTTTGCTTTTAAACACCTTAAAATGAAGCTATTAAATTAATAATCAATCTTCAGTTGTAATAGTACAAAAGCGACAGCTTATTTTAATAAAAGAAAGGAAGCTAAATATTTTACAGGCTTATTATAAAGTGTTTTTTAGCTGATGGCTACCTATAGCTATATCCTCCTTTTTACATTTTCAATACGAAGTGCAGCCTGTAAACTATTTTCAAATAGATGGGTGGGACTATTGCCAGCAAATTTTTTAAAATCCTTTATCATATGCATTTGGTCATAGTAGTCACAATCCAGCGCGATGCTAGTCCAGCATTTTTCAGGATTCATTAATTTTATTTCTATGGCGCGATTGAATCGTAACAAGCGGCAAAATGTTTTAGGGGAAGTTCCTACCTGTTTCGTAAATTTTCGTTCAAAATTGCGCAGACTCATTTTGGCCATTGCTGCATATTGTTCTATAGGTACTGAGCAATTGGACCGCAATATGGCATTGGAAATTAAGTCCACTCCCTTTTTATTAGCATTTGCTTTTTTTTGGGTTACATACTTCTTTAAGAACTCATCCGTAAGCGCTGCCATTTTAAAAATGTTTTGTGTTTGTTGCAGTTGCTCGCAATGCATGGAAATCTCTTTACCAAAAACGGTTTGTGCATCCACAATTTTATTTGTGAATTCCCTTAACGGCAAATTTAAAAGGGTATGGAATCCATTAGGGGTAAACTGTATTCTAAAAATGGAGTATTCGCCTTTAAACTTCCAACTCCAGCTAAACCGGGTAAAGAGTCCTTTTAGCAAAGCTCGTTTTGATTCATTCTCGATGGAATCATTGCTGCTAATTGGCAAATCTCTTGGAAGTTGGTCTAGAAAAAACAGCAGACACATTTCGGGACCAGAATAACACGGCCAGCATAGCTCTTTCTGAAAGGTATTAAATTTCAAAAGGGTGTAGGTGCTCACAAAAGGCGCCAATAAAATACTGGGCGGTATGTTTAAGATTTTAGTCATTTTTAAGGAAACGTCAAATAAAAACTGATTTCAGAGGAGTACTTCTTTAGGTTAGAAAGAATGACAAATGGCACCCTGCGGTGTCGTCTTCGGTGGGTTCCATGGAAAATTCAATGTTTTTTGGGGCATTGGCGCCTCGTTTAAAAAGCTCAGCGTCAATTTTTAAGGATCAAAGCGGACGGGGTTATCCTCCTTAAATTTAAAATGCCTCACTTGGGCAATGGTTTCTAACTTTTGGGGAGTTACGGCAGAAACTTTTCCCGAATTCACAATTGAAATACGTGTAACACGGGTTTTAAGAACAGATTTAGTCGTGTTCTTTGCGGCTATTTTTTTAGTAGTAGCCATTTTTGTCAAGGGTGTCTTTCTTAATGGAGCCTCTGATTTTAGGATTTTTTTTGCAGTCATCTTACTAAAATTTTGAAGTTGAACAATCAGTAAAACAATTGGGAAGTTAGTTGCCGAATAAAAAGCAAACTGCTTAAGAAGAGGAGAGTTTCAGCTCGCTACCACAATTGGAAACAAACTTATGTAAATGTAGTAAATAATTGAATACCAGATACTTTTGGTTGTTATTTTTTATTCAATAGTAGTTTAGATACACAATGATCCCCACACATAAACCTCAAAATCTGGCTTTAACTAAAATCAAATCCAAAGTCCAAATCAATTTTATTAGCTTTTTTTGCATCCTGTGATTTTGAAAAACTGCCCTGCGGACGCTCCTGTATTACCAAACTTTCTGGTAGACCTTCCAAAAAATAGGCGCTATTTATTTCCTCATTTTGTGTAGGCGTAACAGCATTACTGTGATGGGCATTGAGAGAATCTGTAGTTCTAGTAATTATAAGTTCGTTCTTTGCCCGAGTAAGAGCGACATAGAGAACACGTCTTTCTTCCTCAATTTCTTCTGTGCTTCCCAAACTGTAGGATGATGGATAGGTTTTTGGAGATACATTGAGCACAAAACAAACATCAGCCTCCAGACCCTTGGCAGAATGGACAGTGGAGATAATTACGTGATCCTTATTTTCGGTAGTTTTAATTTTACTCCCCTCCAATACAGGAGTGCCACCTAAACCGGTGGAGTTATCTAAAATTCCTTCCGTTATAAATTCCCCCAAACTTGAATAGTGTTCTGCCAATATTTCTAAGACGGGAAAGTCTCCTTTCCTTTTTTCTTGCCAGTCTTTTGCATATTTCAAAGCCAGATCAAGTTCCATTTCCTTAAACAAGCTGGATACTGCAAGTTTTACGTTATTCTTGTTTGCGTTCACCGCATTGTAATAGGCTTTTATTTTTCCCCCTTCCGGTCCAGGTATAATGCCGCTAAGTGCTTCACCAGTAATTTTGCTGGTATCAAGTTTTAGTATTTCCCGTAAATAACTACTCGCTCTTACTTCCCCGATACCATGAATAAAAGTGAGGTATCGCATCCAAGCAATCTGATCTAAAGGATTATTTATTACGCGTAAAATTGCAAGTACATCCTTTATATGGGCGGCTTCCAAAAATTTACGTCCGCCGTAAGTTTCATAAGGAATTTTCTTTTGAAGAAATACAGCTTGTAAAGGTTTGGTGTAATACTGCGAACGGCTCAATATTAAAAAATCTGAAAATGTCTTTCCTCCTTCACGAAAGTCCTTCAATATTTTTTCAGCTATATAATTGGCTTCCTCAAACTGATTGGCAACATTGAGTATCACAGGCGTTTTACCCGGACCTCTATGCGCCGTGAGCTTTTTATTATAGCCAATTGGCGACTTTTGGAGAAGCCAGTTTGAAATATCCAGTATCTTTTGCGTTGAGCGGTAGTTTTTATCCAATTTCTTCACTTCGGAATCTGAAACACGTTCTGTAAAAGAGTGTACGTTCTGGAAATCTGCCCCTCGGAAGGAATAAATAGATTGTGCGTCATCGCCCACGCAAAAAAGCTTACAGATTTTTTCAAATGGCGCAAGCAAATACCATTGCAACGGATTTGTGTCCTGCATTTCATCCACCAAAATATAATCATAAGCTTTGGAAAGTATATTTCTCGCCTCTTCATCCTTATGTAACCTATTTCCAACTACCAGCAACAGATCGTCATAATCTAGATATTTTTGTTGCATTTTAAGAGTCTGATATTCCTTAATCAAAAGTTCGAGCACTGGGCGCAACTCTTCTATCTCTTCATTGGTTTCAGAATCATCCTTCCCCTTGTGTAATTGAATACGAATGGTTTCGGTAAGATTAATTCTCGTGTTTCTAGCGAAAGAAAACAAATCTAATATTTGTTGAGGTTTAATACGAATTTTTCCATAGCCCGTTTTTTCATTACCACAAGCCATCTTCATCAAGCTGAGTTGGTCATCTGAATCGATCACCGTGTAATTGGCAGCTCCGAACAAATTTGGGAAACTAGTGATAAGTTGGTTGCACCAACTGTGAAAAGTGGATCCACTTAGAGCCTGTGCATCCCGGCCCGGAATTCCAGCCTTTACCCGCTCCACAATTTCGCTGGCAGCGCGTTTGGTAAAGGTTAGAATCTGTATTTTTTCGGCAGCAGTTCCATTTTCAATCAAATGGGCTGCTCTGCCAACTATAGTCTTTGTTTTTCCCGTCCCCGCTCCTGCCAATAACAGTAAATGTTTTCCATTAAAAGTTATGGCTTCTTTTTGTTCTTTATTATATAATTCCAATGCAGTATTTTTTTGCTTTAAAGATAAAGTATATATCCCATACTTGGAAATATTCCATAATTTTGTCATTTTTCCAATCTGAAATTTTATGAAATTCTCTTTTATTTCCGTCACAGCCTCTAGCAACAATCTTGCCACAGCAAGAATTATAAATTTGGCAGTACGTACTAGCGAAGACGAGCAATGTATAGCAGAATTTGAAAGTTATATAAAACCTCAGCCCAGATTGTCAATGACTGAAAGAACTTCTTTAACAATAGACTATTCCAGAATAAAAACGGCACCCCCTTTTTGTGATATCGCTTTAGAAATTATTGCTTTGGTGGAGAACGGTCAAACAGTTTTTATGGATAGATTCTCGGAACGTCTTTTTATTAAATCTTTTAAGCAAATTGGGTATTCTCCTGGAAGGGCCACATATATCCTTCAACAACTATTTAAGAATATTACGGGAACAAAAACATTTACTATAGCCGTTGCCCTTCAATCCCTAGGTTTAAAATATTTTGCCAATACACCTTTAGAACATTCTAAGGCTATGGAAAAAATATTTTTCGCCCTCATTGAAATTTCTTCTGGAACAAGTAATGGTTCTGATTTACTAAAAGAAAAACCCAATTTGGATACTGTGGATTTTAGTCACCTTCCAAAAACTCCGGGAGTATATTTTTTTCGCAATAAGGAAGGGGAAGTTATTTATGTGGGGAAAGCGATAAATATCCTCAAAAGGGTTCGGAGCCATTTTACCGCCTCTAATCTTTTTGAAAGAGAATTATGCGCCCAAACTGCTTTTCTTGATTTTGAGGAAACAGGCAGTGAAACCCTTGCCCTTCTGCTGGAATCTCATTATATCACTACTTTAAAACCTATTTGCAATACCAATCAAAAAGAACTTATTGACCCCTATGTCATCAGATCTAAGACAGATGGAAGAGGGATATTACGCCTACAATTAATCCAAAAGTCTTATGCAGATAGTGAAAATGAATTCTACTACAACCGCGATTCGGTTTTACTAAAAATGAAGCAAGTTCAACAAAAGTTCAATTTATGCAGACGCTTCACAGGCATCGAAAGAACGGCAGCTAAATGTAGCGACCCCGTTTTTTGTAAGGGAATTTGCCAAGGGCTCGAAGATAAAAGCATTTACAATGAAAGAGTGGCTGCAGCACTGAAATTTATTTTTGATGAAAGGCCCAGCTATATTATTAAATTAGGAGGCCGACATATATTTGAATCGGCTGTTGTATTAGTTAAAAACGGAATTTATCAGGGTTTTGGCTTTATTGAAAACGATGCGAATATTAATTCCTTTCGTGATATTGAAGGTTACATAAAAAGATATTCCCACAATTATTTTACTTCAAGAATTATTGATCAATTTCATAGGAGCAATAAAAAACAAGAAGGGACTATTCTTAAATACTAAATAAAACTGTATTCTGAACTTTGCATAATTTCTTTCTTTTTCATATAAAATGTAACCCAAGCTTTCATCTGCTACTGTCTATACTTAATCTATATGTAGTTCTTGATAATATCAAAAATTAAACGTCTATTTGGAAAACAATAATCCCCAATAGCGGGACACAGATAATCCACTAATAACTATTAATTTATATCCCTATGCCCTCCATCTTGGAGGGCATTCTTTTGAGCTGATGACTGCAGAAAGCAAAAAAACAAAACTTTTCCTTTTATTAATTCTTTCATTTTTTTATAAATTTGGACATCAATAAAAGTATGAAGCATTTTTACGTAGCCATTCTCTTTTTCGTCTTCCCCATTTCCTTGCTTTCACAAACCAAAGAAGTAGAAAAGCTTAACTCCCAAATAAAAAATACGGTATTTAAAAAGCCCGATTCCGCTAAGGTCTATCTCTTGCGATTGTTGGGAAAATCTTCTGATCTCCACGATACCGTGGTAGCCAAAACCTACAGTAATCTAGGAATTACCTACACCCAATTGGGAATCTTGGATTCTTCGGAATATTATTTTAATAAGGGAATTGAAATAGCACAGGGCCAAGCCTTAATTACCGCAAGACTGTATTCAAACTTATCAGTTACACTGCGAACTGCTTCCCGCTATTCCGAATCTTTGGAAGCTTTAAAAAAATCCTTAGCGCTATACAGAAAGGCAAAATTCATAGATGGGGAGGCAATTGTATATGGAGAAATGGCGTCTAATTATAATTATATGCTACAGCCCGAAAAGGCAATAATTTATTTAAAAAAAGCTATTGCCATTTTCAATAAAACCGGTAACGACAGAGAGGTTTATATCATAAAACAAAAATTGGGGAATTTTTATTTCAATAATGGGAACTACGTTTTCGCCAAGGATATTTTTGAAGAGCTGCTTCCTATTTTTGCTAAGGAAAAAGGGCTCAATTATTATTATACACTTATGAATTATGGCCAGTGCCTGATGGCATTGGAAGAATATTCAAGCGCAGAAAAGGCATTGTTGGAAACGGAGGCTGGCTTAAGAAGATTAGAAAACCTGGAGCATAGGTTGCTCACCACTAGTTTATTGGGAAAACTATATGGTATCACCAATAGATCAAAAGAAGCTATCAGTAATTTAAAAGAAGCCTATGAAGGGCTTTATGAAATTAATTCGCCGCGTTTTACGGAAGTAGCCGCTGAATACTTAAAGGTTTTAAACAAAGTGCAAGATTATAAAACTGCGCTTATTGTTATTAATAGTGTAAAGCCAGTACTCAACACACGGTTGAAAATGAACGCGGACAATGAGATTCTCTTATTACAAAATGCAATTATTACCTATAATGCAAAAAAGTTATTTGAGGAATCGGTGCCCATGTATGAACGGGTAGATTTTTTAAAAGATTCCTTAAATAATGCAAACAATGTTCTTAAGATAAATGAATTGCAGGAGGAGTACCAAAATAAGCTCCAACGCGAAAAAAATATTTCACTTTCAAAGAATAATGCACTATTGGTTGAGAATAACACAAAACAGCAAAACATCATCTTTTTAACGCTATTCACCCTTGCCTTGGTTTCTGCTATTCCATTTATAATATACTATACCAATAAAAATAAAATAGCGATTCAAAAGACTGCAGTAGAAAACTTGGAAAAGTCGCATATCGCCCTCCAAGAGAAACAGGAATTAGAACATGAATTGTTTGAGGAGCGCGAAAAAACATTGGCAGATAAGGAACGTGAACTTATAGCGATATCTTTGGAGATGGCCGATTTACAAAATCAGGTTACTGAATTATTAGATAACAGACAGAACAAAGAAGCTTCAAACGAAATTGCCTCCCAAATTACCAACATCTTCAATCAAAAGAATTATTGGAAACACTTTAAAACCAAGTTTGTGGAGGTACATCCCGAGTTTGGGCAGAATCTTATACAGATGTTTCCGATGCTTTCAGACAACGATATTGCATTTTGTTCCCTCTTAAAACTTCAACTTACCAACAAGGAAATTGCCTCCCTCATGGGAATTAGCCACCAAAGTGTAATTTCAAAAAAATATAGAATTAAAAGGAAAATGGCACTTCAGGATGACGATGTTTCGTTTGAAAATTTAATTCGTGATCTATAAAACATTCAATTAAAGAATGACAATTTAAATTTTATCCCGCATTTTCTGTCTTTCGCCCGATTGTACCATCTTCAGTTTTAAATGGGCACCTATAATTTCTAAAATATAGTGCAATAGACACATTAAATTCCCAAATAATTGATTTATAGTTTCTTAAAGTCAATCCTTCCATTTAAGATTTCTATAGTTTTTAAAACTATCTATATTTTATCTATATGATTTGTTTTTATTTCTCCCAAAATCATCATTTATTTGCCCAGCAATGTTAAAAAATTTAACTTTTAGATTTACCCAAATCTTTTAAAACCTATTTATGCTAAGATGTCTTTTTTTCTTATCTGACGTTTCAATTCTTTTACAATTTTGCGCTACAGGCGTTCCTACCTCCACAATTTATTTTGGATTTCCCTTCATTGGGGAAAAAGCTTCTTAACAATTTCTTCAATATAAAATCAAATTAATATTCTACTTATGAATCGAAAAAATTACTCAAAATTTTTAACAACCAATTTTATCCATTTATTTCATCTTAGGAAATTCATGCTCCTAATAATGGTCTTCTTAACCACTTTGTTTGAGGTTAATGCCCAATCCCCTGACTGCTTTATAAATTTAGGGTTAAATTCTTGGAGTGTTGAAGGTGATCCTACAAATGGAAATTGGGTACCTGCCCCAGATGGGAGCAGCGTGCTTCAAACAGTAAATAGTAATCCGTCCTTTTATGTGAGTAACGCTGATTATTTCAACACCACCATTCAAGGTGAGTTTAGAGTAGAAACTACCAGTGATGATGACTTTATCGGTTTTGTGATTGGCTACCAATCTCCGAACACTACTACACCCAACGATGAATACAATTTCATTCTTTTTGATTGGAAACAGGCAGCTCAGTCTGCTGGAAGTTGTACTGCACCCGCTGCCATACGCCTCTCACGGATTCAGGGTACTTCTACAGATTTCATCTCTACATTTTGGTGCCAAAACAGTGCAATCAATGAAGTGCTTGGAACCAATTCAAGCTTGGGGGGATGGGCAGACAATACCCTCTATACCTTTCAAGTGCAATATGGCGCCAGCAATATTAGTGTATGGATAAATGGCACTCTAATTTTTGATGTAGACGGCACCTATACTACGGGTCGTTTTGGTTTTTATAATTTTTCCCAAGAAGCGGTACGCTACCAGAATTTTTCGCTTCCTTTTTCTACGGTTATCAATAAAACCGATGTTAGTTGTTTAGGAGCAAGTGATGGAACGGCTACTGCCGTTGCCTCCGATTTTGCAACACCTCCCTACGATTACTTATGGGATACAGGCGCAACTACGGAAACTATAGTTGGATTAGCTCCCGGCACCTATTCGGTAACTGTTACCTCCCAAGAAGGTTGTACCACTACAGAATCGGTAAACATTATAACTACCCCAGATACCGAAGATCCAAGTGTGTCCGTTAACTCACCATTTTCTGTTACTTTGGATGCAACTGGGAATGCTTCAATTTCAGTTTCTGACATTGAAGTTAGCAGTAGCGATAACTGCGGAATAGCTTCTAAAACCCTGAGCAAAACAAGTTTTGATTGCTCCAATACGGGCACTAATAATATTAACTATACTGTTACAGATAATAGTGGAAATAGTACAGTAATACCGGTAACGGTTACTGTAACAGATAATATTAACCCAGTTGCACAAGCCCAGGACCTAATACTTCAATTAACCGATCCCACTGGACTTACAATTACTCCAGCTATGGTTGACAATGGCAGTACAGACAACTGTACTTTTACACTATCATTGAGTAAAACCACTTTTGATTGTAGCGATATTGGTACGCAGACTGTAACCTTAACAGCAACTGATGCCAGCGGAAATGTGAATACAACAAACGCAGATATTACGATTACCGCACCAGAACCCTTTGTGGTTACCTCAGCGGGAGCAACTCAAATGGGTGATATTAGCACCTTTACTACGGTTGATCCCACCATCGCAATTACTTATAATGGAAATGCAGACGGAGCCTTGGTTTCCATCTCCAATAATTTCTATTCAGGAGATGAATTGGCCCTGGATCCAGGATACACCATTCCGGGAGGAGTAAGCGTTAATTATAACAGTTCTACGGGAGTTTTTACCATAATAGGAACCTTAACTGATACTGATTTGGAAACCTTATTCCAAAATATTCAGTTCCGTACAACAAGCGGTAACACCTCTGAACGTACTATTGAATTTATTATAGGAGGCAGCGTGTCTAACCCTGATAACAACCACTATTACGAATATGTAAACCAAAGTCTTTCTTGGGTGCAGGCAAAAGCTGCCGCAGCTACAAGAACCCTTTATGGTCTTCAAGGATATTTGGCCACTTCTACCTCTGCTGAAGAAAACAACTTTATAAAAACAAAGTTAACAGATGACGGTTGGCTTGGTGGCTCTGATGAGTTCAGCCAAATAAATCAAGCAGTGGGAAGCCCACTTTATGCAAACCAAGCAGCAGCAGAAAATAACTGGTATTGGATAACGGGACCTGAAGCAGGAACACAAATGTCTTTTGGAAGCAATCCATTGCCTGGCCAATACGTAAATTGGAATCCTAGCGAACCAAATAATTCAGGAGGTACCGAAGATTATATGCAAATATATTTTGCCAATGATGGCCGTTGGAACGATCTAGGAACAGGCCAAAGCATGGGTTATATTGTGGAATATGGAGGTCTTGCGGGAGATCAGTCATGTTTTTCCTTTTCCAATAACAAAATAGTATTACTTAACCATGCGCCGATAATTGATCCCATTGCAAATGTAGCGGGATGTCCCGGAAGTAGCTTTACCCAGAATGTTACAATTTCAGACGTGGAGGATGCCGTTACAGATCTTACAGTTACTGTAGCTTCTAATAATCAGACTTTGGTTCAAGACACTAATCTATCCGTTAGTTATGACGGCACCAACTTTGTTGTAACAGGTACTTCAGAGGCCGGAATACAAAGCAGTGCAGTTATCACTGTAACAGCTACTGATACAGGAGGTCTTTCCACGAATGGAAGTTTCACTTTTACTGCAGAAGATACTGAAGCACCAATAGCTGTATGTCTTGGCTCTACTCCAATATACGTAGGCTCTTTTAGGGTTAGCGATGGCCCTTCTTGGGTTACCAATCCTCCCGTTTATAATGCCCAAGAAACCGCAGCCCTTATTTTTGGTGGAAATCCTTCAGATTATGCCGTATCTATTGATCCGAATACAACCGACCCAAACACTATTACCCATACAGCCTGGACTGATAGTTGGGGCGATGGTTTTGCCATTAATGCTGAAGGTTATAGTTTAGATACAGGCGCACCCGGTTATAATGATCCCGGAGACTACGATACCGCAGTATCTTCTTGGGTGAATGACCATGTTGATTTAACAAAAGTAAATTATGTGTGGACAGCCGCGACGCCACTAGTTGTGCAGTTAGATGGCAATGGCCAAGCCGTATTGGATGCTGCCGATGTAGACGGAGGCAGTACTGACAATTGTGGAATTGCTAGCATAACGGTAAGTCCAAATAACTTCAGCTGCGCCGATATAGGGCCAAATACCGTAACACTAACGGTAACCGATGTTAATGGCAATAGTTCTACCTGTAGCTCTACAGTAATGGTGGAAGACAATATAGCTCCAACGGCAATATGCCAGCCCATTACTGTGCAGCTTGACGCTACTGGCAACGTTTCCATAACGCCTGCTGATGTGGATGGTGGTTCATCTGATGCCTGCGGAATTGCAAGTACAACTATTGATGTTTCATCATTCGATTGCTCTAACATAGGAACGAACAATGTGGTGCTTACAGTAACCGATAATAACGGAAACGTTTCTACTTGTACCGCAGTGGTCACGGTTGAAGATACTATCGCTCCAATTATAGCATGTCCTGCAAATATTATTGCAAATACCGATCTAGGTGAGTGCTCTTCATTTGCTTATTTTACCGAACCATTTGTTCTGGATAACTGTAGCATTGACACAGTAGTTCAAACTGCGGGACTTCCAAGCGGAAGCCAGTTCCCAGTTGGCGTGAACACGATTGAGTTCACCGCCACCGATGTAAACGGAAACGTAAGCACTTGTAGCTTTACCATTACGGTGATCGACAACGAGGCGCCTGTAGCAGTTTGCCAGAACATCACCATTCAGTTGGATACCGCTGGTAACGCAGCTATAGTTGCAGCAGATGTGGACGGTGGCAGCACCGACCAATGTGGTGTGGCTACTATTTCAATAGATATGGATACGTTTGATTGTTCCAATGTTGGGGACAACAACGTAATCCTAACAGTTACCGATGTAAACGGAAATACAAGTACGTGTACCGCCATCGTAACGGTAGAAGATGTAACCGCCCCAGTGGTAGCCTGTCAGAACCTTACCGTGGAACTTGATCCTGTAACGGGAACGGTTACCATAGCCGGAACTGATATAGACAATGGCTCTACCGATACCTGTGGCATTGCGAGCTATGATCTTGATATAGATACCTTCGATTGCTCGAACATAGGAGACAACACTGTAATACTGACCGTAACCGATGTAAACGGAAATACTGAAACTTGTACCGCCATCGTAACGGTGGAGGACAATACAAGTCCGGTACTTGTATGTCAGGACTTCACATTGGAACTTGGAGCAGATGGCACCGCCACCCTTGACCTAAGCGATGTGATAGCGAGCAACGATGATGCCTGTGGTATCTTTACAGTAGCCGTGGACATTACACAGTTCAGCTGTGCCGATATTGGTACTCCTGTAACCGTTCAGATCTTCAGCCAAGACAACAACGGCAACCTTGCCACTTGTACTGCGGTTGTAACCGTGGTTGATAACCTTGCGCCGGTGGTTACTTGTCCAGCAGACCAAACGGTAGATCCAGGTCAGGGGAACTTGTTCTATATTGTTCCTGATTATTTCGCAACGGGAGAGGCAACGGCAGTAGACAACTGTACCGATCCTGTTACCGTTACCACTCAGGACCCGGCCGCGGGAACGACGCTTTCCGATGGAACTTATACCATCACGCTAACCGCAACAGATGCGTATGGCAATATTGGAACCTGCGAGTTTGAGCTTGTTGTGGATAGTGTACTTGGCACGGGAGGCAACAATCAGAGCCTTGGAAGCATCGCGATGTATCCCAACCCCGCAAAAGGAAATGTAACCATCGGCAACCCACAGAGCCTAGAGCTTGAGCGTGCTGATATTTATGACCTAACGGGAAGATTGGTGCAGTCGTTCAACTTAAAGGGAATGGCAACTGCCAAGACCTTAAACGTAGATAATCTTGCTGCCGCTACCTATGTAGTGATCATCAAAGGCAAAAACGGTCAGATAACCAAGCGCCTGTTAAAAGAATAGTTTTCTTTTAAAATTCATAAAAAACCCCTTGTGCAAATTGTACAAGGGGTTTTGTTTTTTTTGTAGAGGTGGAAACAATCAAACCCAGAAGAGTGTGATTTTAAAAAGACTGCGCGCACCCTGACATCTTGTTTCATAATGACATTCCAATATCACCCTGAGTAGCCTGTCCTGAGCATTTCGACCTTGGTTTATCCTTTGCTAAGGGTTTGCACAAAATGGTATCCAGTGACAGCATTTACCCACTTTTGACTGCTTTTCACCAAAATTGCAAGCAAGCCTATTTTTGTTTTCCAGGCGCTTTGTTCGAGTGTTGTTCGAATGCTGTTCGTATTTTGTTCGAATAGAGGGCCGTTTCTTCGAACAATGTTCGAACAAGTATGGGAGAAGGGTCGAAGGACGAGGGACGAGGGACGAGCGACGAGGGACGAAGTACGAAGTGCGAAATGGGAAGTGGGAAGGACGAGCTTCGAGTGACGAAGTACGAAATACGAAATACGAAGTACGAGCGATAAAGTGGGAAGCGAGCGGTTTTTTGGTGGTAGATAAGGATTTCCTTACGGTCGCTTAAATTTTTGTTTATATTTTTGAATGGATAACTCAAGATATATTACAGCGATAAATACGCAAATCACGAACCACAAGTAAGATTGAGATAATATATTTGGGAAAGCCAAATACCAAATAAAATTGGCGAAAATTAAATTTATTTCAGAATGAAACTGCTACCAAACGAAGAGCAACTCTTAATATCAAAAAATAAGAAAATGATTTTAACCAATCATCGAGTTCAGATGGTTGAGAGTGAATGGGGACAATCTAGTTCGATTACTATTTTTCTTGAGGATATCAGTTCAATAGAGACAAAATTCAAGAACGATATCTGGCTTCTAATTCTGGCGCCATTAATTATTTTAAGTGGTTTTTTCCTCGGTGATTTTTATATTGGTGAGATAGCCACTCTAGCCGGAATTACATTGGGGGTTTTATGTCTTGGAATATGGTGGGCTACTCGAAAACGTTTAATTTCTATTTCCTCAAACGGAGGTTCCCAACTTAACTTCGCTCCACGCGGCATGGATATTGATAAAATTAATGACTTGGTTCAGGCAATTTTGATTGCAAAACAGGCAAGGGTTGATCAACTACATAAAGTTTAATTTAGGCCTTCTAAGAAATGGGCAACAATAAAATGATACTTTTTTATGAAAGTGAAATTTTTACTACTATTCATTTTTATTCCTGCTATGCTATTAAGTCAAGAATATATACGCCAAGGGAAAGGCTGTTACAATGAGGTACTATATACCTGGGATGGAAACTATTTAAGGCAAGGGAAAGGAAGTTATAATACAGTACTTTATACGATAGATGAGGAATACATCCGTATCGGAAAAGGAGCCTATAATACTGTTTTATATACGTGGGATGGGCATTACCTTCGGCAAGGAAAGGGTGCTTATAACACGGTTCTGCTCACTTGGGATGGAAAGTATATTCGTGAAGGAAAAGGGAAATACAATACCGTGCTTTACACTTGGGATGGCACTTACTTAAGACAAGGGAAGGGGGATTACAATACGGTTATTTATACTATTACAGAACCAGTTCCTGTTGTTGTTTTGATGTTGTTGGGGGTTTAAATAGCTGTCAAAATTTCATGCCCTGTGGAATTGTAATAGGCGCATACGGCTGTCCCGCCCATTTATCGCTTATATATTTTAGAATGAGCATTACCAATACATAATCTTTGTATTGGCTGGCGTCCAATCCGCCTCTTAGCTCGTAGCAACTCGCCCAAAGGGAGCTGTATAATTCTGATTTTTTTATTGCCATTTATAGTTTTTGGTATGATGTAATGTATAAACAAATCGCTTGGTTTGTAGGACGATTTATGAAAGTGAAATAAAACCGATGGTGAAATCACCATCGGTTTCCTAAGAGATTATTTACTCCTCTCCCTTATACTCATCGTTATTAGGGTTTAATTGATCTGAATGATTATCCAAATCATCTTGGGTAGGCTCATAACCTTCCTTAAATCCATTAGCCATAGCTATTTATTTTAAAATGATGCCTACTATTTCCTGGAGTTCGGCTTTTCCATAGTTGTTTTTCTTTTTTGAAATATACTTATAAGTAGCCCTATTGCCACTAACACATCCACAATATTCCAAAGCTCTCTACCAAGGGCTATTTTAACGAAAGGTTGGAATAATAATGCTAGAGCAGCGTAAATAATTTTTGCTGTATTGTTGTTTTCTTGGTTGGCCTGGTAGGCTATATATCCAAAGCCTATGAATGCCAAAAAGCGTACTAGCTGGTAATAGCCATAGGGCATATTTAGGAGGCAGAGGAAAAATAAGATTGCCAAGGCAATTTTTATAAGTTTAGTTATTGTCATATTCTTCAAATTTAAATTCCATAAAAACAGGCAAGTGATCGGAAAGCGCACGCGCCCACTCAAGTTCATGACAAGAGTCCACAATATCAACACTGCCCGATTGGAGAAGCTTAATGCTTGATGTAAAATATATATTGTCAATAGCGTGGTTTAAATATTCGCCATTTTTGCATTTCATTTTTAAAGTAGTTGGGGTATTTTGAAGGGCGCTTTTAAAACCCTTATTATAAAAAGGCTTCCACACTTTATGATTTTCATCTAAGTTGAAATCGCCAGCAATTATAATTCGACTTGATTTTAATCGAGTCGGGTAATCTAGAAAATCAATAATTTCTTCTTCCGGTCTATCATTGTACTTTCGAGAATGGAAGTTAATCACATAAAAAGGTTCTGATTGCCCTTCAATTTTAAAAGCAGCAATATAGGGTTCACGGTTGCATATATCTTCCAATTCTTTATCTAAATAGGCTCGATGGATCAAACTCACCTTCGATGTTTTCCATAAAAAAGCATAGCGCTCACTTATATAAACTGAAGGACTCCTAGTAGGGTCGCTAATGCGGTAATCCCATTTAGAGCCCATACGGTTTAGTTCATCAGCAATTTTAGCTACAGCTTGGGCTCCTGCTGGATCTTTGGCTACTACTTCTTGTATTGCTACTATATCAAAATTTCTAAGGATGTTCGCAATCTCTTTTAGCTCCTCTGGGTTTTTTGTTCTTCCTAGATCCCGGATGTTCCAGGAGGCGAGGGTAGTGTTTTTATAGGTAAGAGGTTTTGTGTTGTTGAATGCAACGTTCTGTGATATTTGATTTATCGCAGATGTTTGTTCTGAATAACCTTTATCTGTCTTTGAATTACACGAAATAAAAACAAAAATTAAGAGCAGTGTGTGAAACACTGCTCTTGTGATTTTTGAAACGTCTTTTAACTTTTTTGTCATTAGTGTGAAAACAATAAAATTATTTTAAAATGAACTCTTTTATAATTTTATCCATATTTGATGGCAAACCGGCAGTTTTAATATCATACCGTCCCACTTTCATAGAATCAAACCAGTCACTCCAATATTTTCTGATTACTTCTTCTTCATAAGGGTTTTTGGGGTCGGGGTTAATGCCGAGAACAAGTACTTCTAGGTTTTCAAGTCCAGTTGTAGCAGGAATAAAACCATATTCTTTTTCGTCTATTCTACTTTCCCAATCTTTGTCAGTCAATCTATAGCCTCTTATATCCTGAGGTGTTAAGTAAGAAGTTAAGTTTCCTTCCTTCATTTTAGTGTCTTTATGAAAGATGTAGCCGTCTGTTAAAATGACTAAAATATTTCTATAATTCTCTTCAATGCAAAAATCCTTCACTTTTGTTTTGAAAAACTTCCATGTATCCGAACCTACATACTTATCATCCTTAATAGCAAGATTATAAATTTCTAATGGTTTTGTAGCATAGGTGTTTTTTATTTTATCTAATAGTTCTAATGAAGCATTATCACGTGTTATGGAATATCGAAGATCGTTAGAAATAGAATTAATGTTTTGATTTTGGGGTTCAGGATCAAAAAACACTTGCATCTTGTCATTCATCTGCCGTACTTTTTTAGTCCTTAAATGTGTATCAAATGCCTCAGAAACAGATTTTATGTATGCAACATCCCTCAAATAATATTGCATTGATTCATTTGGATATTTTTTAGGATCTATTCTGTCTGACAAATCTAAAAGGAAACTAATATTTAAATTATTACTGTCTTCAGGCTTGGTAACCAAGTCCATCACTTCTACTTCTTTTTGATCTTCTTTTTTTTCATCTGCACAAGACAGCAATACGACCATTGTTAAAAAGCTTAAAATAATAGTATATGTGTTTTTCATTGTTTTAATTTTTTTCGAATATTATATTTTGAAAATCTATATTATTCAGATTTAAAACTTCAAGATGTGTTTTTGCTACTTCCTCACATTTAACATGCAAATCATCTAATTGTTTAATAGGAAATTTAAGTTCGGAATTAATAGCTTGATACCAACCTTCCACATATTGATAGTGATAATGAAGGTATTCTTTTACTGGAAAAATAAAGCCATCGATTTTAGATTGAAGTTCTGAAATAACGCCGTTAATCTGTGAAATATCTTTTTTGATTTCCTCAATTTGCGTTGTCAATTCGTTCTTTTTATTCTCTATGTTTTTAATTTCTTCACGTTGACCTCTGATAAAGGCTTTTATTTTATCAACATTTTCATGCTCCTTCATTACAAAATCAAAGACTAAACCCCATATAACATAGACAATAAATCCCGCAAATATTATCCCCCAGAAATTAACGCTCTGTACTGCATCTGTGGGTGTGAATTTTTCTCCAAGTACGGCATCAAACAAGAAAATTTTCTTTTCAATAAGATAGGCGAGAATTAGGTCAAATGTGAAGGTCAAAATAAATAAGAAAGTAAGCTTCACAAAAGCACGCCATCCTTTTGATTTTTGAAACATGTGAACCAAATACCCAAGGCCCATAAAAACAAAGGGGATAGTCCCCACAAAAACTGCTTCTAGCCAACCATCTTCTATGGCCTTACCAAGTGCATTGGAGTCAAAAATGGCAGCAGTTAAACTTCCTGTTTCAAAATCTTTGAAAAAACCTGAATAGGAAGCAGATATATAGAACACAAAAAGATAAATTGTTATGGGTAGCAAAAGAAAAAGTCCAATATAAAATTGTGCCTTAGGGCGTTTATCGGAATCAATACCATATTTATCCGGATGTTGTTTCACGTCTACAATTTCAAATTTATGTTTATCAAGATCCTTATCTAAATTATCCTTTGAATCTTCATATATTGAAAGTGCTGTTTCCCTCTTTTTAAGTTCCGTTCTCTGTTTTTCTTGAGCTTCAATATAAGGTTGTTTTAATAGTCGTTGTTCATTCAGTTGTTTTCTACACAACTCTTCAAAACTGCTAAAAAGATTATGCAGGGCTACTCTAAAGGTCGTTGGGTTCCCACTAGCTTTGGCAGACGCTCCATAGCCGTTCTGATAATATGTAATTCTAACCTGTTCCCGAGCTTCTTGAGTTTCATCTTCGATTGGTTTCGTCGCTACTTTAGTTTTGAGCTTGAATAAATTATTAATTGCAGCCATAATTATGAATTTATATTTTTAATAATTTCTTCTTTGGGTAATTCCTTCTTAGCACTGTCTAATAAATAATCTGCCAACTCAGTGATGTTCTCTTCTAAAAACTCAAATTTTCTGCAATATTTTTTCAAGGTTATATATTCATCTTCAGTTATTTTTTTATCAGCCCAAATCATAACTGCTAGGTCATATAAATATTCAACCCTTTTTTCCAGAGAATCAGGAATTGAGGAATCATGTGAAGGGTTTAATAAAATATCATTCAATTGCTCTTTAGAAAGGCCGCGTTCTTCAGCAAACCTATAGAGCATTTGCATTTCTAAAACATCAAAATTATCATCAGAAAAAGCAATTTGATATAAGCGTAGAAAATGACTTTTTAATTCGATTGTTATCATATTAATTTAGATTGGTTAGTTTTAATTTAAAATAATAGTTGCCTTTAAGGCAGTGCCATAGGGGCATGCTAAAGTTTGTTTACAAAGGCTTAAAGCTTATTCCAAGAATGATAAGTAGCCTGCGGGCACCCAGAAGTTGAAGGTGTTGATTTAGTTTGCACTACCGTTCCACACTTTTTACAACTGTAATTTGTATCTCCAACATCGCCTAATTTTGTCCAACTGTGATATGTTTTTACAGAGCATCCCGAAGTGCTAGGAGTTGAATCTTTTTTAATTGCAATTGCACAATTTTTACACTGAAACCATTTTAGAGCCATATAGATAATATTATATAATTGCCTACTCTTTTGGTTTTCGGCTTCCCCAACAAAACAAATCTAAAATATCCTGTAATATGTATTTTACGGAAAACCGTAAAGCACCAAACTTTCCCTAAAACGGAATCATCCACCCCAATAGATAAGCGTAGTATTAAAATTGAAATCGAAAAATAAATTGACACGAAAAAGAAATAGAAGTTTTGGACTAGGCTGATCCCGTAAAGTTATTTTGAGTTGATTGTATTTCTCTTTATGAATAAGGTTATCAAAATTCTAACTGTAAGACTCACATCAATAATATTCAAAAGGTCCTGCTTGGAGCATTTTAAAAAGGGTTTAAAAAGCAAGTCAAGGGCGGCGTCAATGATTGTATTAAATACTACTTAAACGAATTCGTGAAGTTCCGTTTACTCTTAAAATAATTTATTTTGGGTGTTAATGAGGTTTCCCGTAAAATAGGTAGGTTTTGGCTTTTTATATTTGGCGGTATAACATTTTTTGAATTAATCTAAGTGGAGACCAGTAACCACAAAAACGGGGCGGTACTGAAAAGCCTTATGAGTAAGAAAAAACTAAATTAAACAAATATGAAATCTACGACTACAGCTTATTTATTATGGTTCTTTTTGGGAATCCTAGGCGCCCACAAGTTTTATCTTGGCAAGACTGGAATGGGGATACTCTATCTTTTCACTTTCGGTATTTTTGGAATAGGCTGGCTTATTGATCTATTTACCCTTGGCAGCCAAGTTAACACCTATAATGCGCTATTTGGAAAACAATTTGGAAATTCAAATAATACCAATACTAATAATATCGTTGTCAATGTGCCAGGACATAGTGCTACTAACCCACCTAGTATTTTAGAACAACTTCAAAGACTTCATGAATTAAAAGAAAAAGGAATCCTTACTGATGATGAATATTTGTCTCAAAAAACGAAGGTCTTAAGTTAAATAAATATGCCTATTTCACTAGGACTGAATTTATATCCCTAGCGAAGCGCTCTTGTTTTTTTATATGTTCAAAACGACAGAAAATCCACTAAAGATTTTTAATATATTTCGATTTGGAGATTAGATCGATACCCCCCAATTAATTGAAAACCCTATTCTTAGGAGATAGATTATTGGGGGTTTTTTTTGAGTCAATTAAAAATAATAATTGGAAGGGTGAAAACCAAATATAACAAAACCCTAAAACACTGCACTATTTAAAATGGTTTTCTCGATAAAAGGAGTGACGAGCGACGATCATGAGGTCTCGACCTTTCGACTCTGCTCGAGACAGGCCCGCGCTCGACCTGACATTCGAACGAAGAAGTATAAGGGTTAAACAAGTGTCGCGCTATCAGGGATTCTAAGAGATTGAAATCTTACGCTATGCTTTTCAGGGCTCGATTTGAGTCAGTTTGTATTAAAATTTATATTTTTAGCTACTCGATATAATTGGAGTATATAATCCTGAATATCACATTTCCACGGTTCGGGGCAGGTTGACCAGTCCAAGGCAATGATTGCATACCATACACTAACTAATGAATTTAATCTACTTACTTAATTTCAGCGAATGAAAAAACTGCGAAAGATTTTATATTGGCTGTTGTATTTAATTGCAGTGCTACTAGCTGCAGCCACCATACTTTCAATATTCAGAAATTCTGAAATTCGCTATCTGAAGATGCTGGACTTTCCGCGCATTCAGCTATTTGTATTTTCATTTATTAGCCTTCTAGTTTTAGTACTAATAACAAAAAAATGGCAATGGTATACTTATTTGGTAAGCTTTGCTCTTCTGTGTGGCTTGGCAATAAATGGAGCTTTCATAATCAATTATACTACTTTAGTTCCTGTAGAAGTACCAACTGCAACAGATTTAAAAGCTGCTGATGTTCAATTCAGTCTTTTAGTGAGCAATGTGAAAATGTCTAATAAAAATGCTCAACCCTTAATCGATTTGATTGCGGAAAAAAAGCCGGATTTGGTGCTTGCAATGGAAGTTAACGAATGGTGGGATGAAGAACTGAGTGTTATAAATAAAGAATATCCCTATTCCCAACACACTATTAATGAGGTTACCTATGGTATGGTTCTGTATAGTAAATTGCCCTTAAATAACGTGGAAGTTGCTTATTTAAATAATAAAAATGTGCCTTCTTTTGAATGTGTTGTAACACTCAGCAATGGGAAGGATATCAATTTCCATTGCATGCATCCTGTTCCTCCAACCCACTTTGAGGATTTACCGGATAACAAAGGCCAAAAAGAAACAGCCCTTCAAAAATTGGGGAAAATAGTGAACGATAGTAAGATTCCTTCCGTTGTGGCTGGAGATTTAAATGATGTGGTATGGTCTTATGTAAATGATTTGACGAATACACAAAATATACTTTACGATTTGAGAGTGGGTAGAGGTTTTTATAATACCTACAATGCAGAAAACCTTTTAATGAAATGGCCTTTGGACCACGTTTTTGTAACCAAGGAATTCAGATTGAAAAAATTGGAACGTTTACCAAAAATAGGTTCCGACCATTATCCTATATATGTTGAATTGGTATTGTAAGCTAGAAAAATAAAAAAATCACACTACATGATGACGGTTATAATTGTAATTATAGTTTCTGGAGCAAATCCTAAAAAACCATCCAATTATAATTATTTACTTAATAAAACGAAGTGACAAACTTGAATTGATGGATTAGTAGTTAGTGAAAGCATACTTGAATATTTTTATCCCTCAATTTATAAAAGACAATCTACCCACAGTACTTTAAAAACTAGTCCTTTGAATTAATGCTAAACTCAGTCATTAATTATTATATATTTGCCGCAAGTTTCAAAATCATGAAGAAAAATCTTACTTTTTTATTATTGATCTATGCAGTTATGTGTGGAAGTGCAACTCAGGGGCAACAATTGCTCGAAACCCATAAAATAGTTGCCAATACCAGAGGCGAAAGTGATTTTTTTGGCTCTAGAGTTATATTAAAAAACAATACAATGTTCGTAGGAGCCTTTAAGGAAGACCACGATGCTAATGAGCAGAGCTATAAATGGAATGCGGGTAGCGCCTATATTTTTGGATTTAACGGTACTGAATGGACACAGAGACAAAAATTGGTAGCCAGTGATAGATTTGATTTGGCCGAATTCGGAAGGGAACTTGAGCTAGATGCCAATACCCTTATGGTAAGTGCCCCAAGATCTAATAATGGTTCCATTTATGAAACGGGTTCTGTATATATGTTCAATAAAACAACTGCAGGAAATTGGATCCAATCCCAAAAAATCACAGCTCCCTTGCAAACGGCTAATGCGCATTTTGGTGAAAAGATTGCCTTAAAAGGAAATGTTTTTGCTGCAGCTTCAAGCCTTAAAAACGTCAATGTTTATAGCTTAGACGTTCCTAGCAATCAATGGCTCTTCCAGCAGGAACTAACCACTTCTGATGGGGGCACACGCTCTTCCTCCATTGATACTGATGGTAATATAATTGTTCTTGGTAATTACATTTTTAATGAAGGAAATGTTCCAAATTCCGGAGCGGTATATCTGTATAAAAAAGATGCTTCCAATAATTGGACTGAATTCCAAAAAATTGTAGCTCCCACTCCCATCGAAGATGACAATTTTGGCAGAAACGTCTATATCTATGACGATTTCCTTTTTATAACTGCATTAGATGCAGATAAGGTGTATGTATATAAATATAATACTGCCACCGCCCTATATGAAGCAACCCAAACATTAGTTGGTGCTCTTTTCTTTGGAACCTCCATGCAGGCGGAAAATAATATGCTGGCTATCGGATCCTATGGGGCTAATGCAATTATAGGGGGACAAAGCATAGGCCAAGCAGGTGCTATTTATGTATATGAACTCGATTCCAATATGGAATGGCAGTTACTGCAGAAACTCAATCATCACGATCCCCATGCTTACGATGCGCTCGGGGTTGGGCTTAGCCTTAGCAACCAAAGAATAGTTGCCGGGGCTTATTATCAGGATACCGATAGCAATGACAACAACCCTATAGATAAAGCAGGTGCTACCTATATGTTCCAACTGCAGGCACCAAATCCTGTTATAGCCTATCCCCCTGAAAACCTCAACCTTTGCGATACCAACGCTCCATTCAATGGAACGGAGGAATTTGACCTTACGCTAAATAATCCCTACATTATAGATAACCAAACCGATGTTTTGGTGTCCTATTATCAAAGCCAGGTTGATGCAGAAAATGCCACCAACGCTATTGGCAACCCTCAGTCTTATATCAATACTTCAAACCCACAACAAATTTATGGCCGATTGGAAAGCACGGTAAATGGAAGCTTTGCCATTACTAATTTCAGTATTTCAGTAAATGGGACCGTAACAATACCTACTAACTTGCAACCAATCGTCAACTGCCATACGGACGGAGGCACCGTCTTTAATCTTACCTTAAGAGCTGGCGATATTTACGGATCCCAGCCCCCATCAGATTATTCCTTGAACTATTTTGAGGCCTTGGCAGATGCACAAAGTAATAATTCGCCAATTGCCGATCCCTCCCTCTACGTTATTATGGGAAGTAATCAAACTATTTATGTACGCCTACAAAACAATGCATCGGGATGCTTCAGTACAGGTTCGTTTGAATTGGAAGCCCTTCCATTACCAGATTATACCGCTTCCATAAACGATTTTGAGATATGTGAAATATATTTTGATGGTATTGCCACCTTTGACCTGACTAATAAAATTCCAGAAATCCTCAACGGACAGGATCCTATACTATATGAGGTAAGTTTCTATGAAACAGCCGCAGATGCCGAAATGAAAACGAATGAAATAATCCTACCCAACAATTATCAAAATACTTTAAACCCACAAACAATTTACACCGGTATCGAGAACATCCAAACAGGTTGCTACGCAGGGGGAATACAGTCCTTCAATCTGTTAGTACAGGGCGTTGAACTGGCTCAGCAGCCCAATAACATTTATTTAAACGAAGGTGATGGCGATGGAATAGCAATCTTTGATCTTACAGTGAATGAATCTATGATGCTCGGTGCCCAAAACCCATCGAATTTTTCCATTTCGTATTTTGAAAATTTGATTAATGCTACCGAAAATATGAATGCGATAAGTACTCCCACTGCTTATACAAATCTATCCAACCCACAGGCCATCTTTATAAGAATAGAAAATCTATCAACTAGCTGTTTTACACTAGCCGATTTTGAAATTGAAACTGATGAAACGGGAATTCCGTTAGACAGTGATAATGATGGCATACCCGATGTGGATGAGGATGTAAACGGAAACGGCAATCTAGAAGATGATGATACCGATGGGGATGGAATACCTAACTACCTTGATGACGATGATGATGGCGATACCGTGCCAACTGCCATTGAGATAGAAGGAATTGGTGCAGGGATAATTGCTATAGATACGGATGGGGACAGTATACAGAATTATTTGGATAATGACGACGATGGTGATGGAGTGCTCACAAAAAACGAGGATTACAATAATAACGGCACCCCATTGGATGACGATATTAATACCAATAATATCCCCGACTTTCTGGATCCCGAAATCGCTCTTGGTAAAGAAAATTTTAACAAAGCTGCAATAACTATTTATCCTAATCCAGTAACGGAGGTGGTTAAGATAAAATCCAAAGCCTTTTATACAACCATTTCCTTAAGCCTTTATTCGCTGGAAGGAAAACTGATGATTCTCAAGAACCTACAGCCAAAAAATAATCTTATTGAATTGAGCATGGCAGCAATTCCAAAGGGGATTTATCTTTTGATTATTACTACAGAAGAAGGAATCCTTACCCAAAAATTGATTAAGGAATAAGAACTAGATTGGAAGTACCAAGCGGGTTGTACAAATTTCAAAAGAATAAGTACAACGGGGAAATTATATGAGACGAAGGACGAATTAACGGGCTTTAAATGAGGTTTATGATAAACTTCCCCTAAAAAAACGTCGATCGTAACATGAAGCTCTTTTCACCAGTTTTTTAAAGAGTCCATTATCACTACTTTTGATAAACTATTGTATGTTTATTAATGCTATGAAAGACGTATCCCATACCAAGAATCAAATTCAAAGTGTCACAAATTTTCAAGACCTCGTGGCTACCCCTTTTCAAGGAGCCGTAAATGCGCTATGTTGGAACCGTAAATTGGAAGGTGATTTCTCTGAAATTGCTAACAAGGTAGATTGCACAGAAACTATGGCGACTGTTAGTAGAGAGGAACTGCTCGAACTTCAATTGAGTGAGCAAGGACAACTTGCTCGAGAAATACTTTTAAACGATTTGAAACTATTGGAAGGCTACGGCGCAGCTCCCATTTTAAATGTAATACAGCATTATGAACGCGATGAGGACTTTCCCTGGTTTCCCACGGATGTTTATTCCTTTCATGTAGATCGGTCTCCCGTACCAACCGACACCTTTTTATGCACCTATTATGGGGCGGCAAGTGACATTATTCCAAATGAACAAGCCATCCAAAAAATCCGTGTTCCCGAAATACGGGCAGAGCTCAAAAAATTATATCAAGGAGATGAAGGCGCAGGCTTTGAAGATTTTTTAAGGGAATACTTCTTTGATCTACACTATAAAGAAAATCCAAATGCACAACCCATTAATCTAGGGGTTTGCAACTTATGGCGGTTGGCGGTTGATCATCCTAAAAGCAAAGTGCTCCCCTGCATACACCGCGCCCCAATGGAAAATGCCGGAGAACGGCGTTTGCTGTTGATTTGTTGATTTATCTTGTTTGCTTTAATAAAGAGCGACGAGCTTGGAGGTCTCGACTGCGCTCGACCTGACATTTGAGAGTAAAACAAAGACGATTTCCCTATCCCGTCTAAATTCTCAATACTCAATACTAACTTCTCAATACTAAATACTAAATACTAACTTCCCAATTATAACCTTTCCTTAACTGCCCGAACAAAAAAAGAACTATTACTTTACAAGTATAAAACGTAGCACCAATTGAAACACCGAAAATGGAAGTAAAACACAAACTTGCCAGATTGAGGTGGTATTTCAAAACAACTTTTTAAAATATGTAATTATGGAAAATAAAGAAGATTCAAATCGGCCAGAACAAAGTCCGATTGACCCAAAGAAAAACAATGCCAATCAGGAAAAAGAATATAGAAAAGATAAAAGGGATGGAAAAATAGATGATTCTGAGGAATAAATTCCACCCGAGAGCGCCTACGGTTGTTGATTTGCTAGATTAGATTATTGGATAGTTGGATTGTTTTCCTAAATGAAATATTTAGAAACTAGATACTAGCAAAAAGTTCCCGCCCACATTAATAACTTAAAATTCAAATTTACTTCCTCGTTCCGACTTCCAACTTCCTTCGTTGTTCGTTGCTCTTCACTCATAATTCGTCATTCCTGCACTCAATAAATAGAATAAAAAAAGGCCAGTGTTAACCACCAGCCTTTTAAATAGTAATATAGCATCAGCATTGATTTGCTGATAATGTACTGCTACTATTTTTTTGATTCTTCGATAGAAACTTTTCTAAATTGTTTCAATAATTTTTCTAATTCAAGCGTAGATTTTCTCGCTCTTGCCCCTGCAGCTTTAACTCCTTTTTCTGTAAGCGAATTAGCCTCTGTTGTAAAGGTTTCAAATTCCGCGTTGATTTTCTCGATTAAGTCTTTCATAGTATGATTTTTAAAATTAAAGCACGAAAATACAGTTTGACTTGGATAACTAAAAGAATATTAACCAAAATTCTTTCTAAATAGTCGTAAGTTGCAAATAAAGAGGAGGTAAGAGCGACGAATTATGAGGTGCGAAATACGAAGTATCAGCGACAAACTAAAATTCCTACTTCCTACTCCCAACTCTCCAACACTCGTCTTCCAAAGCGCTTTACAGCTGTGACCCGACTTTAAAATGCCTTTTTTATTTCACCTTTAGGATATGTACAAAGTTGGAAAAAGGCAGAGGCTTGACACTTTTAAGTGTGTTTGAGCAATAGCTCGCAACACCTTTAATCGTCATCATCGTCAGTATTGGAATCTAGTTGAATTAAATTATTGCCATCGCTTCTAATTTCAGTATGAACAATTTCACCCCCACTTGTACCCACAAATTTGGACATAACAATACTGCTTATGGACAGAAGGAGTACTACGATAAAGCCATATTTTGCAAAAGCGTATTTTTTATAGTGTATAAGAAAGGTGACTAGTGAAAGCCCCCCCAAAATCAACATCATCGTATAAAAAATCTCTGCTTGTTCTTCGTGTGCATGGATAAGGGTTTCACTTACTCCCGGTAGCTTCTCTACGATTTCCTCTGCTCCTTCCCCTGTAAAAAAAGCAGCAATAGCCGCTAGACTACTAAAAATGAAAATACCCAGTGCCATTGTCTTTACTTGGGGGCTTTTTGTGAAATAACCTGTGAGTAAGACAAAAAACCCAATCAATACTCCCACAATGGGAAGATGTGTTACTACTAAATGAAGATGTGCATCGTTCATGATTTTTATATTTAGATTATTAAATTTTGTACCTGTATTTTATAATACCTCAAAAGTATATGGCCTATCTAAGAGCCTTCTAAACGGTTTCTTAAAATTGGCTTAAGAATAGTATTTTGGAAAATCTACAAATAATAAAAGCCCCAAACATCGTCTGGGGCCCTTACCAACCAATCAACACTATAAAAAACCAAATTTTAAATTATAGTGAATCTATTTTTATAAATAATTTGGAATCCGTCATTGATATTTCACATCTTGCTGGAGCCGTTGTTGCGTATGTGTTTCCACAAGTAGGGCATAGATAATAAAGCGAAGGCAATGATTTTACATTTCCATCTTCCAAAGCTTTTAAGGCATTTATATAGAAATCTCTGTGTTTTTGTTCCACTTTATAGGCATAAGTTAAACTTATTTGAGCCATATAATTTCCAGCAGCATGGGCATCTTTTATAAAATTAGGATACATGGTATTAAACTCATAGCTCTCGCCTTCGATGGCATTTTCTAAGTTTTCTTTGGTTGAATTAACAGTGAATTCTGGTTTAACGTCTGGGATTTTTTCACCCATTCTATCTAACACAACCTTATGATTATTGGCGTGTATCAATTCTGCTTCAGATGCCGCTTTAAAAAGCATCGCAATTTCAGGATAGCCTTCTTCCACTGCTTTTTTACTAAACGCGGCATACTTAGCATGTGCGGTAGTTTCACCCTTAAACGCATCTTTCATATTCTGAATAGTTGCTTTTTGAGGGTCTTTATTTTCCGTTGTATCGCCCATAACCTCTTGCCCTATTTCTTCAGATGATTTCACTTCAATTTTGTCAACATTGTCTTTACAAGATTGAAAAAGCATACTTGAGAATACCATTCCAAGTACTAATACTACTACTGATTTTTTCATTTTATTTATTTTTAAATTATATTAATTATTGAGTAAATGTATCACCACATAGCTGTGGGTTTTCTTTAGTATTTCTTAAGAATTGATTAAAAAATTTATGTTATTCGGTGGTTTGATCTCCAAAATCTGGCAGTGTCAATTCAATACCTGCTCCATGTTGGAATACCAATTGCCCGCCTAAATAACCTGTTCTGGCAACCGAACCTACTAAAGCAGCAAATAGAAAAATGCCAACCCATTTTGTCCAGATGCTTTCATATTTGAAGTAGTATATTGCCACACGAAATAATGCGGTAATGATAGCAAGCCATAGTGTTATGACAGCAGCTTCTTCGTGAAGTTCCATGGGTTCTTGTAATATGCCGTCTGTCATCCCACTTCCTGCATAACTTCCGCTAATGTAAGCTACTATAGCACCTACAGCACCTAGAAGTAAGAGATAAAATGCAGCATTCTTGAAAAATGGCTTTTTACTGATTAGTGCTATTATTTCTGAAAGAAAACCAACTAAGATTAAGGCTATCGGAAAGTGGATAACCATTGCGTGAATGTGGGGTGCTGTTAACATTTTTATGTGTTTTTTAATTACATATCAAATGTAGCAGCGCAAACTAAGGCTGGGCTAAAGGAATTCTTAAGATCTGCTTAAAATTTAATGGTGAAGGTGGTTCCCGAACCAAATTCACTTGTTACGTGAATTTCGGCATTTATAGCATCGGCAGCCTTTTTGGCTATGGAAAGACCCAAACCGTTTCCTGAAATGCTTTTATGATTTAGGGCATCCGACCTGAAAAAGTGGTTAAACAAGTTGTTCAAATCCTCTTTTTTGATGCCTATTCCTTCATCTTGGATCTTGCAAACAATTTTAGAATTGGCTTCAGTAATGGTAATGTGTACCGTTTTATGCTCCTCGGAATATTTTATGGCATTACCAATAATATTGTCTAAAATCAAGTTGGAATAATACTTCGGCACAACATTTACTAGTGCAGCACCTTTGTGAAAATCTAATACAAGTTTTTTTTCTGATATACTTTTTTTACGCCTTGAAAGAATTTCGTCTATTACAGTGGGTAAAGGAACTAGGGATTGGTCTATTGTTTTAGAATTGGTATCTAACCTTGCTAGCAGTAAAAGTTGCTCCAAAGTGCCAGTTATTCGGTCTATTTCCGTAAGACTGAATTTAATTTTCTCCTCATATTCCGCCCGCTCCCTTGGTTTTCGAATCAATACCTCAAGCGTACCTTTTAAGGTCGATAAAGGGGTGCGCAGTTCATGGGAAGCGTCTGAAGTAAATTGCTGTTCGCGTTCAATGGCGCTTTCAATACGCTGTAATAATTGGTTGATACTCGATGATAATTCATAGAGTTCGTCTTTGTTTTGTGGTAAAACCACTCTTTCATTAAAATTATTTTTTGTAATCCGCTTTGTGGTTTCGGTTATAACTTTTACTGGAATGATGCCGCGTCCCGCCAAGTATCTTGAGATGAAATACAATCCCACTAATAGAAACAGATAAGAAATAAACAAAACATTGCGTAGGTTGAGTAATACCATCTTAGATGATTCTAATGACATTGCAGCGAGTATAAAGCCTTTAATTTTGCCATTTTGCTCGATAGGCACTTGAACTTGTCTGATAGCTTTACCGTTGAGTTTTTCGTTAAAATGGCCACCGAAGTTTTGTTGTGGATTAAAGGTGAGGACATCATTTTTAAGGTTAGGCGATTTGTCTATAAATTTGCCATTCTTATCGAGTATTTGAATAAAGACAGGGTTTACTTGAACTTCCCGATGCTCCCTTTGTTCCCATCCCTTTTTATTTTTTATTTTTATGCTATCTCCTAAGATTTTAATTTCTCCGGTGTGCTTCTCAGCTTCAAAAGATAGGTCGCTATCCAGATTTTGAAAAACTGTTCCCTGCACTACAAAATAAACAGCTGTAAAAGCCACGGCCATAATCATGGCAGTGGCTATCATATAATGTAATGCAATTCTATTTTGAAAACTTAAGTTCATATTTCTTTTGCTACATAGCCAATTCCACGCACGGTTTGAATATAATTTTCATCTTCTCCGAGTTTTAATTTTTTGCGAAGGGCATTAATATATACGTCAATAACCCCTGTGTTGTATTCAAAGTGAATATCCCAAACACTCTCAATGATACGGGATCGTCGGCATACTATACCTTTGTTGCGCATCAGGTATTCCAGAAGCGCAAATTCTTTTTGGGTCAGACTGATTACTTCCTCAGCCTTAAGCACTTGATGTGTTGCTGTATTCAGGGTTATATTTCCAAGTTTAAAAATGGAATGTTCCCCAGATTTAGGGCGCAGTTGCACTTTAATTCGTTCTAAAAGCTCTTCAAAATGAAATGGTTTCTTTATATAATCGTTAGCACCGGTTTGGAGTCCGAAGATGGTTTCATCAAGGGTGTCTTTTGCAGTTAAAAAAATGACAGGGGTATCTTTAAATTCCTTTCGGAATTGCCTACAAATTTCGATTCCGCTCATTCCTGGCAACATCCAATCCAGCAGCAACAAATCATACTCCCCAGAAAGCGCCAAATGAAGGCCTTTCTTCCCTTCCTCGGCAATATCCACCGCATATGACTCCTCCTCTAACCCCTGTTTGAGGAAATTATATATACCGGGTTCATCTTCTACAATTAAAATTCTCATGCTGCAAAAGTTACAATTTTTAATTAAGTTAAGATTTGGTTTTTCTTAAGATTGGCTTAAAATTCATCAAATAAGGTAAGGCTGTATTATTGGTTATAATAATACATTGAATATAAATCCTGAAATGATGATCGCGAGAGTAACAATGCCAAAAAAGATGGCCATTAACTTTAAGGACATTACTTTTTTAAGCAAGGTAGCCTCGGGAATGGATAAGCCTTTCCAGTTTTCTTGATCGATACTGTATTTCATTTTTGGCGTTATTATTTTCTCCTTTTAAGAACAGTACTTTTTAGTTCTTTAAGAGACTAATTTTCTTTTCTTTATCGGGACTCCCGTTCTTTTAATTTCCGTTTTTAGATCTACTTACTAATCTTAAGAGTATTCCTTTTTCATTTGTAAGCTTCCCATAAAACACATTGCAGAACTGATAAATATTTATACTTTTAAAGAAAATCAGACTGTTTATGAATACTATTGAAATATATCGCCGCGTGGCCCAAGCCATAGCAGAGCAGGATTTTGATATTTTAGATCAACTAAAACCTATCAAACCCACATATTTTAACTGGGTTACTGATATTTTTGAGCCACTTAACGTACAGCAACATCCCAATGATCTGGCCTTGATATGGAAATATAATGACCAACAGCAAACCTATACTTTTGCAGAAATCGCTGCACGAAGTAATCAGTTTTTAAATTTTATTCGGAGACATGACGTGCAACATGGAGATAATATATTTATCCAATTGCCATTGGTCCCTCCCAATTGGTATAGCTATTTAGCTTGTATAAAAGGAGGAATGATAATCATTCCTGCTGCCACCAGTTTGGATGTGCGCGATTTGGAATTCCGATTCCAATCTGTATTTCCCCAAGTGGCTTTAGCCGATCAAGCCAATGCTGAAAAAATAGATACGGCTGAAAAAGCGACAGGCAAAAAGATAAAAGTTAAGATTATTACCGAAGGTACTCGCGAAGGTTGGGAGCCTATAGATAACATTCTTTCTGAATCCACTGAGGCGGAGGGTGCTAAAACCCAAAGCGATGATGATCTGTTCTATTTTTTCACTTCTGGTACTACGGGCATGCCTAAAATAGTAGTACATACCCACTATGGTTATCCAATGGGACATCTTACCACCACCACATGGGTAGGTATGAAACGAGGAGATTTGCACTACAATATTTCACAACCTGGATGGGCGAAGTTTTCATGGAGTAGCTTTTTTGCCCCATGGAATGTAGGTGCTACTATACTGGGTTATCACATAGACCGGTTTGATCCGAAAGAACAATTACAAACATTACAAGATCTAAAAGTTAATACCTTTTGTTCGCCACCCACATCGCTTAGAATGTTAATTCAGGAAGATTTGAGTGCTTATACATTTTCGCTTAGGGAATGTGTGGCTGCTGGCGAACCTCTTAATCCTGAAATTATAGAGGTTTGGAAAAAAGGCACAGGGGTGCTTATCAGGGATGGTTATGGACAGACGGAGGCTACGGCTTTGGTGGTCAACTTACCCAATAGCAATGTTAAATTTGGATCTATGGGTAAGCCTACTTTTCTTTATGATATTGTAATAGCCGATGACCATGGCCAGCAATTAGAAAACCTAGAGGAAGGAAATATTTGCCTGACCCACAATAAAGAAAATGTAAATGGGCTGTTTAAAACCTATTTGAATGATACGGGCAGACATCAGTTGGTTTTTAAACACGGCCTCTATTATACGGGAGACAAAGCGTATAAAGATGAAGAAGGTTATTTATGGTTTGTGGGCAGAGATGATGATGTTATTAAAGCTTCCGATTTTCGGATTGGCCCTTTTGAAGTGGAGAGCGTACTCTTAGAGCACCCAAAAGTATTGGAGGCAGCGGTAATCGCCAGCCCCCACGCCTTGCGCAGCAATGCAGTTAAAGCCTTTATAATCTTGGCTCCTGAAGTTAAACTTACGGCTGAAGTAGCACAAGAGCTGTTTGATTTTTGCGAGAATCAACTGGCGCGCTACAAAATTCCAAGAATTATTGAATTTACCCACGAATTGCCCAAAACGATTTCTGGGAAAATTAGAAGAATCGAACTCCGTGCCGAAGAAGCCGTTAGCAAACAGAAAAAGGAAAAACGTCCTAATGAGTTTTATCACGATAAGTATTAATTTTTTTTTGGCGTTGGTAAGTAGTTTGGGGAAGATAATTGTATTAAATTAATCTCAAAAAGAGTGAATTCAAAGTGCGACAGCAATTTCAAATTCGCCTGTGCTGAGCTAAGTTTACCCTGAGCAGCTTGTCCTGAGCGGAGTCGAAGGATATCGAGGCCCCCGTCATCAAAAGATTAGTCTATTTCCTCGGTAACACTTCCGCAGTCCAACATTTCCGCTCCAAAATATGGATTGCGGATTTCCTTATCCTTACTCAACCAATACGCACCCACATTGTTGTTTGCCATGGGGCAAAATTCCACATAGACTTTTTGATTGATACCAAAAGTTTTTACGGCATTTATTAAATGAGCTGATAGATGCACAAAGTATTCCCTTTGTTTTTTAATGTCTGATGTTTTGGATATTGAAGTAGCTGCTTCTTTTAGTTCTTTATCCAATTGCATCCAATGGTTATGGACATTTTGATCTTTCAATAGCTTCATATCAACCTCTGAAATCCTTTTAAGCAAATTGTTTGCGCCTTCCTTGGCAGATTCAGCATTGTCTTTTATCAAGGCATCTTCCAAGATGATGTAAGCGCCAAAAATACCTTTGAGCTGTGTTTGGAATTTTGCAGCGGTTTCCAATCTTTGGTTATGCGCAATGTGGTCTGACGTTTCTATCTTGGTTGTATTTCCCATACCTACATGTCCTTCATGGCCGGTCGTTGTTTTGCCTCCTTCGGTATTCATCATGCTTTTTTTACCTTGTAACTGGGCAGCGGCATCAACCGTAAAGGTGCCATTGGTTACCACTTCTTCTCCATTTCTTAGTCCATCAACAATGTTATAAACATCGCCATTTTTAGTGCCCAAGGTTACTTTACGCATTTCAAAAACAGGCTCGTTGGGATTTGTTTTTACATACACCAAGGACCTGCTTCCTGTCCATAAAACCGCAGTGGCGGGAACGGTTATCTTTGCTTGGGCTGCATTGCCTTTGGACATCTGTACTTTTGCGGTAACGAACATTCCCGGTTTCAATATATCTTCTTTATTGTTCAAGGTTGTCCTCACTGAAACGGTTCTGGATTTGGTATTCAAGACTGGGTCTATAAAAGATACCGTCGCTTCAAATTCTTTGTTGGGATAGGCATTGGTGGTAACTGTTATTTTTTGGCCTTCCTTTAGCTGTGAAATTTGATTTTCATAAGCGTCAAACATTGCCCATACGGTACTCAGATTGCTCACTTTTACAATGGGTTGTCCTTGTTTAACATAATCGCCTTCCTCTGCCATTTTTTGGGAAACCGTACCTGAAACCGTTGCGTAAATGGGGAAATTCTCACGTACTTTTCCCGATGTCTCTATTTGATTGATTTGACTTTCTGATAGTTTCCAAAGTTTTAACTTGTTGCGAACAGCATTATAAAGAGCGGGTTGCGAAGCTTTCATAGAAGTTGCGGTTATAAGTTCTTGTTGTGCAGCAACAAGGTTGGGGGCATAAATAGTGGCTAATAATTGCCCTTTTCGGACTTCTTCGCCCGTAAAATTGACGTTCAGTTTTTCAATACGGCCTTCAAAATAACTTGCCTGAACGGCGTTGGCTTCTTCATTGGCCATTATCTTTCCAGAAAGTAACATTGTGTTTTCATCCGTTCCCGACGCATTTCCCACAATAGTAGTTTGGATGTTTGCCAATGCCATGGCGTTTTCTGTCATTTTAATCTCGTTCACTGCAAGGCCATCCGCACCTGATTCCGCAGGAATTAAATCCATCCCACAAATGGGACAATCGCCTGGTTCGGGTTGCATAATTTGTGGGTGCATAGAGCAGGTCCACATTTGGGTCTTGGCTTCAGCTTTTTCTGTTTTGTTGCTGTCTGAACTTTCTGAAGAAGTCCCAAAAAAGACATAGCCCATGACTAATCCTACGGCTAAAATTGCGATATAAATGATGTATTTTTTCATCTGTATAAAATATTTGTTTTTTAAAGGAAGACGTAATGACCTGTTATACTCCTTCGGTTGATTTACCCTTAGTTAATGGGCATTCCATAATTATATTCTTAAATTTATTTTCCCAATTTCAAAATATTAATAGCTCCTTTTGTTACTATTATAAACACGATCGCTCCAACAATTAGATCAGGAATTCTAGAATTTGTCCATAGTACCAAAAACCCTGCGATGATTACTCCAAAATTTATTATTATATCATTGGATGTAAAAATCATACTAGCTTGCATATGTGCTTCATTGCTTTTGGATTTTTGCAATAAATAAAGACAGGCTGCATTTGCCAACAATGCTAGTATTGATACGATTATCATTGTTAAAAAATCTGGCGTTTCCGTTTTTGAAAAAAAACGCCTTACTATTTCCATAAATCCAATAATGGCTAATAAAATTTGGAAGCCTCCAGCCATGGTAGCGATATTCTTTTTTCGGGACAATGAACCGCCTACTGCAATCAGGCTCAAACCATATACAAATGAATCTGCAAGCATATCAAGACTGTCTGCCACCAAACCCATTGATTTTGAAAGCCATCCAGTTGTTATTTCAATTATAAAAAAGAGGAAATTGATAGCCAATACGGCCCAAAGCAATTTGCGTTGATTTGAAGGTTCATCAAAAATCACCTCATCAGTAGTAATTGTTGTTATCAATTGCTCATTAAATTTTAAATCGCGTATAGCACCCTCTATTTTCTGAAGATTCCCATTGTGATAGACCACTAATGTCCTATTGGTAATATCAAAATCCAGTTGTTTTATTTGATGAAACCTTTCCAACTTCATCCGAATAATTGATTCTTCAGAAGGGCAATCCATCTTTTGTATTTTGAAAATTGATTTGTCCATTACCCACTAATTTTAGTTTTCTGCTTCCAGACGCTTGATGTATTGTTTCATTTCGGCTATTTCCTTTTCTTGTGCCTTAATGATACCATCAGCCAATTTACGCACTTCTGGGTCTTTGAGGTCTGCCCTTTTGCTCGTTAAAATTGCGATGGAGTGATGGGGAATCATTGCTTTCATCCAGAGTATATCGCCAACAATAGGGCTTTGTGCTCTTACCAAGCCAAGTGCACTAACAAACAAAATCAAGCTTCCCAATAAAATGGCGATATTCTTTTTCTTGTTTTGGTACATTTTGCGCATAAAGAACCACATTATTACTGCCATAGCTGCTATGCCCAAACAACTCATATAGAATCTGGTTACACTGAAATAAACGTGGTCTAACGCATAAGTGTTAAGATACATCGTGATATACATTGCTACAAATGAGGCAGTGAGCATCAATATAAACTTTGTGTAATTGCCTTTGCTGTTGTGTTGGTTTGAATTCTCCATGGTTTTAATATTTAGTGTTTATAGTTGGATTTTTTTTAATCGTAATGAATTCAGAATTACAGATACTGAACTGAAACTCATAGCCAAGGCTGCTATCATTGGCGATAATAGGTACTGGTGCCGTTGGTTTGTTGACTTTCCTTTTTCGCTTTTTTCTCAGCTTGGTGCTTATGTTCCGCTCCAGGATCAGCCGGAAGTGTAATAGAATAGCTCCCTCCATCGTCTTTCAATGCTTTTTGAAAAGCTTCCAAAGGGATATGCTCTTCCATTTCTATAACCGCTTCTGCCTTTTCTAGATCTACAGATGCCTTTGTAACTCCATTGACTTCACTTAAGGTTTTCTCAACGTGGCTGCGGCAACCATTGCAGGTCATTCCGTGAATGTGATAGGTGTGTTTCATTTTATCTTAATTTTTTACATTTTCGTCATTTCATCTTCACTCATTTCTATTCCCATATTCATGTTTCCGTCCTTATCTGTATGTGATTTCATAAATAGAAATTGAGACAAAAAAATGAGAGCAATCCCTATTGCTGCGACAATAAGCACAAAGGGGTCGGTCAAAAATTTTAAAAAGATAAATGCTGCCAAAACAACAATATCCATTAGCAAGGCAATTATGGGAATTACTGGATTGAATTTTACTTTCTTTTTAAGGTGTTTAAATAGTCCCCAATGAATGGCAATATCCATTATCAAGTAGAAAATTGCTCCAATGGAAGCTATTCGAGTTAAGTCGAACAAAATAGTTAACAGTATTGCTAATGAAACGGTAAGAATCAAGGAAGGATTTTTAAGTTTCTTGATTCTATTCAAATTAGGAACTTGTTTCATACTACTTAACATTCCTAACATTCTTGAAGCAGAATACACGCTGGCAATTACACCGGAAACAGTTGCAACAATGGCAAGTAAAATTGTTAAAGTAGAACCCCATTCGCCAAATAGGGGTTTTGCGGCTGCGGCCAAAGCATAATCTTTTGCCACTATAATTTCTTCAACACTCAATCCGCCAGCAACCGATAATGCCAAGGTAACATAGATGATTGTACAAACGACAATTGAAATAATTATGGAACGCCCTACATTTTTATGAGGATTTTTTATATCGCCTCCTTGATTTGTGATTGTTGTAAATCCTTTATAAGCAAGAATCGATAAGGCTAATGCAGCAACAAATCCAAAACCTTCAGGTAGGGATTGGCTATTTGCAGGACTATAATTACCTGTAATAGTAGGTAAACCAGAAATAACCAATCCCGAAATGGCCAATACCACAATACCAACTACTTTTATAATTGCAGTAATGGTGGCGGTACGTTCAATAATTTTATTGCCAGAAATATTGACAATATATGCAATAGCAATAAGGATTACTCCCAACACAGATGCGTACCCGGCATACTCCTGCGGAAACAGCCGTAAAGCATACGCCCCAAAAGTTCCTGCCACTAAACTTTCGGCAACAACCATAGACACGTACATTAACAAGGAAAATGAACCTGCAAGTGTACCTGGCGAATAGGCCTTTGTTAAAAATTTTACAACCCCACCAGAAGATGGATAAGCATTGGAAAATTTTACATACGAATAAGAACTAAATCCTACCACTACAGCTCCTACTATAAAAACAACAGGAAATAAATCGCCAACCAATTCGGCTATCTGCCCCATTAACACAAAAATACCTGCACCTATCATCACGCCTGTTCCTAATGATACAGAGCCTAATAATGACAATTTTTGGGTGTTTATTTTTAAGGGGTTCATTTGGCAACTATTTATCTTAATTTTTTTCGCATTGCATCAGAAATATTTTCGGCGTAAACTCCGTATGCATCCACCAATAATCCTTTAATTCCGTTTTTGGATGAAATGGCATACAGCACACTATTGTCGTCTGTACTGCTCATTCCTTCAAAACGATGCATCTCATCCACATCAAAATCTTCTGGGTGTAATTTCAACTTTAATGCATTGCATTCAATATGTCCCGAACATAAATTAAAATCATAGGTGTATCCGTTTGCTTGTAAATCTTTCATTGCTTCTGAAAGGGTATCATAACTTTTCATCTGTTGTTCTTTTATATATTGTTCAAAATAAAATCAACCATTTCCGAAGGCGGCAAAACGGGTACGTGGATTACCGGAAACGGTAAGGATACATTCACATTGGCAATAAGCGTCCCTAAATTCCTACTGGTTTATACTATTTTTCTTTTCTAAAATACCAAAGTGCCAATAGGACAATTAGAAATGGAATAATCCATAAATACATCATAATTTCTTGATTTTATTACTCAAGGTTATTGCTGTGATTGTCTGCCATACCGCCCATATTCATACCTTTATCGCTCATCATCTTCATACCGGATTTCATACAATCTTCGCTCATCATCCCTTCATTATGCATCATTTGCATCATTTGATTCATCATTTTTCCATCTTTCATCATTGATTGCATCATATTCATTGACGTTACACTGTCATTCATCATATTCATACCTTCGCCCTTCATCATCATATTCATCATTTTGTGATTTCCCTGCATCATTTGCATTGCTTGATTATTGCCTTGCATATTCTCCATAAATTCATTCATAAAATTGGGATTATTTGCAATTGTTTGCATAATCTCATTTCTTGTTTCTGTATTTTCAAGCATTGCCTGAACATCTGGTTCTTGCTTACAACTATTTAATGTCATTAAGCCTACTACTGATAAAATCATTACTAATGTTCTCATAATATTTAATTTTTAGATTACTATTTATTTATTCTGTTTTCGTTGACGTGATTATGTTTATTATTGAATTTTCTTCCACAGTATCAGAAGTGTTATTTGCAGAATGGAATATATTATTGGTTTCCTTTTCTTTTTGTGAAATTGAAAAATAACACTATCAATACTATTACAATTAGGAGTATGAAAAACCACCAGCCCACATGCATTCCCCAGTAATGGTAACCTCCATTATGGTTCATCATTGTGTTTCCATCTGTATCTTGTTTACAGCATGTTAATGTAAAAAGACCAATTACCGTTAAAAGTGTTACTAATGTTCTCATAATATTTAATTTTTAGATTACTATTTATTCTGTTTTCGTTGACGTGATCATGTTTATTGTTGGATTTTTGATTTTTCTTCAATTTTATGCGAAGTGCTGTATGCAGAATGGAATATGTTTTTGGTTTCCTTTTCCGAAAGAAGATACTTTTCAGGAAGAACATTTTGAAGGGTTTGGGCAGAGATATGGCCGCTCATTGTAACTTCGGCCCCTCCTTTTTCAACATTTGCGACCACCTTAGTTACATTATCTAACTGACCCAAATATTTTTCTACAGATGCTTTACAGCCTCCGCAGGTCATTCCGTGTATTTTATATGTGTGTTTCATTATTCGTGATTTTTCTTTAAAATCCTTAAATACGCTACAAGAGTTTGTCTTTCATCTTTTGAAATCTCAGCATCCCTATGCATTAAAACATACGAATAGAGAGGCATTTCTTCGTCTTCAATTTGATGGATCATCGCGTTGAGCTTGCTATTTTTTCTTCTCTCGGAATACGTATCCCATTCGTTGAAATTCAATTCGTCCTTTCCTTCTTTTATATGATGCTCCAAAAACCAAGCTATCGGTTGCATCTTATTGTACCAAGGATAGTCCGTATTGTTGCTGTGGCAATCATAGCAGGATTCTTGCAATATAGTATTAACGTTCTTTGATGGATTGTTGACCACCAAAAAATCGGTTTTTGGCACTATATTACTTTGGTTACGCCTTGTGGGCACAAACTGCATGCCCACAAACGCAATCAATAAAATAATCAATATGATTCTTAGAATCTTCATAATAAGATTGATTTAATGCATCAAATGGTTCAACATCCCAAAATCAGCCTAAAGCATACAGCTTACAGCCCTTAATTTATTTCTTTCTCCACTTTTCCGCAATTCAGCATTTTGCTACCATAATATGGATTCTTTATGTCCTTGCTCCTACTTAACCACGCACTGCCACCATCGTACATTGGGCAAAATTGTTGGTATAAAGTAGTTTCCGTGCCGGTAATGGCAACCATATCGGTTATATCCTTGCTCAATATTTTGAAATGTTCACGTTGGTGGTCCATTTCACTTTTGCCAATATGTTCTGCATGCTCCATTGCGTCTTCAATAATATCTTTCAGTTCCTTTTGCTGTTCAGCAGAGTAACTGCTTACATTAAAACCCTTCAATGTGCTTTCAAGTTTCTTTCCAGCCTTTGCAGCATCCTCTTTATTGGTTGCCACCAAAGCATCTTTCAGTGCCATATAATCTGCCACCACTTGTTTTGCATCGGAATTCTGCATTTTGGAATCCATTACAGTATTGGACCTATCCGTATTGTTGTGGTCCATCATTGAAGTATCGTGATTCATTATTGAATCATTTTCATCCATCATTGAATTTTCGTGATTCATCATAGAATCATCATGATTACCTTCTTCTGGCATTTCAGAATGCATTCCATCGTCGTGCAAATCTTCCTTTTTGGTGTCTCTACATGACATTGTTGTTAGGCTTACGAAAGCCATTGCCACAATTGCTGTTGCTACTTTTAAATTCTTCATTTTGTTTTACATTTAAATTAATATTATTATTTATTAAAATCTCACTGAAAGTCCACCACCCGCTCCAAAACGGTTGTCGTAGCTCGCCATCAATGAAAAGTTTCGTGATAAAAAATATTTTACTCCTGCCTTCCAAGTAACTTCGTTTGTGAAATTATCTCCAAAAGAAAGGTCATCAACCCAACCGAAATTAGCTTGGTATTCATACATTCCAAAAATGGCTGTTCTTGGAAAAATCAGTATTTCACGACTTAAACTTATTTGAGGTCGCAACTTACTATCGATTCGCACATCGAGATTGAACAAATAAGGTGTTAAGAATCGTATACCCGCAATTGCCGTGGTGGAAATCTCATCTAAACTATCTTCCATCTCATTTTCAATGTTCACACCACCAAAAACCCGTAAATAATCGTGCAGATAACGTTCATAGGTTACTTCAGCTTCTAGATTTTGGTTCCAACCATATTCTGCCATCACATTAAATTGATTTCGAATATTTGAAGAAACAAAATTAAACCCTGTCATATTTGATGCGGCATCAACAGTTGCCCATGTATAATATTGGTCAGCTTCGTTAATTAAGTTCTTTACCGGATATTTTGCCATCCGTGGGTCGCGAGGTGTATCATAACTTACAATTCTTGCCATACCACTCATCATATGGTACAGGATGTGGCAATGAAAAAACCAATCGCCATATTCATCGCCATTGTTACCGCTGAATTCAATAGTAACTTGTTGCATTGGTGGTACATTAACCGTATGCTTTAAGGGCGAATACTCGCCATTTTCATTAATGACTCTAAAAAAGTGACCGTGCAAATGCATTGGGTGGTGCATCATCGTCAAATTATTGAAGGTCATTCTGGTAACTTCGCCGCTTTTAATTTTTATGTTATCTGCTTCGCTTAACGGAACTCCATTCATACTCCAGATGTAGCGTTGCATATTTCCTGTAAGATTCAGTAATATTTCCTTGACTGGAAGTTTCTTATCATACGTTGTTTTTTCGGGCGATTTCAGATAATCGTAATTGTATTCAGAAAACATATTCATCCCATCCATAGCTGCAGTTGAATCCTTTATCATTTCCATATTGGAATGGTCCATTTTTGAGTGGTCCATTTTTTCATTCATCACAGAATCTTTTGGGATTTTCATTTTATCATTCATCTTCATTTTAGAATCGTCCATTTTCATTTTGTCCATATGCATTCCATATTCTTTCTTCATTTCAAAACGCTCATCTTTGTTTGGTTGAAATTTTAACGCGTGTGCACCCATTTTCATATCCATTTTTGCCATTCGCTGCATCATCTTGATTTTATCGGGTTTGGCTATAACTTGCGCAGGAAGTATTTCGCCATTTCCAATATATGCTTTGGCAATGCCCGAACCGTCCTGGGCCATAGCTCTAAACTCAATTTTTCCGTTTTGGGGAACGGTTACAATAAAATCATAGGTTTCCGCAACCCCAATAAATGTTTTATTATGTGCAACAGGAACCACATCGTTCCCATCTGCAGATACCAACATTGGGGTTTCGCCTCCAAAGGTCATCCAAAATTGTGAAGTGGCTGAACCATTGATAATTCGTAAGCGCAACTTTTCGCCGGGTTTGTATTCTGGATATTCCACTGACTCTTTACCATTTATTAAAAATGCAGGATAATACACATCAGCGATATCGGCACCTTCCATACGCTGTTTCCAAAAATTGAGCTGTGCACCGAATGCACCACGAGCAATGACTTTATTCAATGGTGTTGAAGTACCTTTTTTCATTTGATACCACTCGTTGCCACGTTTTAGGTTTCGCATCACATTCTTTGGTTTTTCATTGGTCCAATCGGAAAGCATCAGCACCAAATCTTTATCATAATCCAAAGTTTTTTGCTTTGGTTTTATCACTATTGACCCGAAAACACCACTTTGTTCTTGTAACATTGTATGTGAATGGTACCAATAAGTTCCTGATTGTTTCAAAGGAAATTCATATTTGAAAGTTGTGCCAGGTTTTATGGGCGGGGTTGACAGATAAGGGACACCATCGTAAAAGTTGGGCAATAATAGGCCGTGCCAATGCACAGAAGTTTCTACACTCATTTCATTTTTTACATAAATGACTGCATATTCGCCTTCGGTAAATTCGATTGTTGGGCCAGGAATTGTTCCATTTACGGTCATTCCTTTAACCTGTTTTCCAGCTTTGTTGACCATTTCTTCCTTGATGGTCAAGGTATATTCATGAATTGGTAGATTATCTACATTTCCTTCATTTTGTGCGAATGCCGAATTGATGTAAACAAATACGAGCATAAAAGCATAACTTATCTTTTTCATTGGATTACTCTTTTTTTTTCAAAATTAATATTGATGTTCAGCATCTTTTATCATAATCTTGGTTCATAGTTATATAATTCGGTCTAACGATGTGCGGTCATTTATTTGTTGTAATTTATAACTGGAAAGGCTCATTCCTGTTTCAATTTTGAACTGTCTACTTAAATGGTTTAAGTTGCTATAATTAAGTATCTGGCTAATTTCAGTGAAATTGTATTCTTGGTTTTGAATGAGCTCTTTTACTTTTTCTATTTTCAATTTGATAAAATATTTTTTTATTGTAATATCTTCTGTTACTGAGAATAATTTGCTTGTTTTGGAATATTCACTATTGAGTTTATCTTCGAGATAAGTGGAAAGTTTCCTATTTATATCTAATGGTAAATTTTTCAAAAGCTTAATCAACTCGACTTTTACTTGTTCTACCAATTGATTTTCAGGACTTTCAATCAATGAAAATCCGTTTTTATCTAAAATAGAAATTAAGGTTTGTTTGTATTCGGTATCTTGAATATTTAGTATTATTCTTCCCAATTCAATTTCGAGCAAATCGATATTCTTATCTTTTAATTCGTCCGCCAATACTTTGATACACCTATCACAGACCATGTTTTTTATGTAGAAAATTTTTTCCATCTTTAAATGATTAGATAGTTTATTAATGCCGATTGTACGTAATAGCTCTTAACCGATTCAATTTGGCTTATTTGAAACTTTAATTGCAGTTCCTGAATATCCAACACATCGTTAAAATCAATCGTTCCCGTTTCGTAATTTTTAATAAGGATGTCCTCTGCATTTTTGGCCTGTACTAGGTTTTTCTGTTGGGTATTGAACTTTATACGGGCTTGGTTCCGCTGGGAAATGGCTTTTGCCAAATCGGCCTTCAGTACATTCAGCCTTTCGTCTTTCTGCGATTGAATCTCCTGTTTGCGCAATTCGTTTTGCTTGGAAACGGACTTGTAGCGTTTGTTAAAAATGGGAATCGATACTGATACCATAGGCATCACAATGTCCTTTCCGTTATCAATCAAACTCATATCCGTGCGTTCGGCAACTGGAATATAATCTAGCCCTAAGCCGAACATTGGCAAAGCATCCCGTTGGTTCAACAGCTCCGATTGGGTTACAGACTCATAAAGCTTATCGTATTTGAGTAATTCTGGGTTTACCGAAAGTGACTCATAACTATAAAGATTGTCCTCTTCTGGAACTTCCAGGGAAGACACCACCAATACATCAGTATCATAATCACGGTTCCGCAAACTGTTCAAAGCCGCCTGTATTCCTTTGTTTTGTTGCAGTAGAATGTCTTTTTCCTGTTGCAGCTCATTCTGCCGCATTTGTAGTCGCAAAACGTCCACAGCAGATGCCTTACCTACTTCCACTGAATTGAGTGCGAGCTTTTCATAGGTTTTTAAGAGCGCTATATTTTTATCAAGCACTTCTTCTTGGGCCCTTATTTCATAAAGCTGATAATAGTATTGGGAAACGGAAAGTGAGAGTTTGCGTTTTGCGATGGTCACTTCCACATATTGGGCCTCGGCCATTGAAGAAGCGTAGTTTTCCCTCGCCGTTATAGTCCCAAACCAAGGGAGCATCTGCTTCACGGAAAAACGCGCCTTTTGAGCACCCACTCGGGTTTCTGGCTCACTTACAAAATATCCTGCGCTAACTTCAGTATTCGGTAGCCAATTGGCTTCATTTACTTTTTCATCAGCAATATCAGATTGAAGCTGAACCTTTTGGATTTCGGGGCTGTTGGTGATAGCTTCGTCTATGTACGTCTGTAAATCTTGCCCATAACTATTGAGAACCAAGAGCCAAGAGCCAAGAAACAGCATGGCTTTTTGTTTTATAAAATAATTTGATCGTTGCATCTTCATTTTTTTTAGTCTTGATTCTTGGATCTTAGTTCTTGATTTCTTTTTTTCGCTATCCGTTCCTTCCTCCAACTATAAAGTACTGGCACTAGGAAATAGGATGTGGTGTCTAAAAGCATCCCCCCGAAAATAGGAATGGACATTGGTATCATTATATCACTACCTTTTCCAGTAGAGGTTAGTACCGGCAACAACGCCAAAATGGTGGTAACGGTGGTCATCAAACAAGGACGGATTCTTTTTGAAGCGGCTTCCATCGTTGATCTTCGAATTTCTGTAATATCTATTGGGTCGTTTTTATCAAAAGTCTGCGTGAGATAGGTTGCCATTACTACCCCATCATCAGTTGCAATGCCGAAAAGCGCAATAAAGCCAACCCAAACCGCCACGCTCAAATTGATAGTATTTATATTGAAAAGATCCCGTAGATTTTCGCCAAAAAAATTGAAGTTCAAAAACCAATCCTGCCCATAAAACCAAATCATAACGAAACCACCTGCAAAGGCAACCGCAATTCCTGTAAACACCATTAAAGTGGTAGAAACGGAACGGAACTGGAAATACAATATCAAAAAGATGACTGCCAGCGCCAAAGGCACGATAACGGACAAGGTTTTTTCGGCACGCAACTGGTTTTCATAGGTTCCAGTGAATTTATAACTTATGCCTTTCGGCATCACCAATTCGCCCTTGTCTATTTTTTGTTGAATAAGTGCCTGTGCATTTTCTACGACATTCACTTCGGCAAAACTATCCAGTTTATCAAAAAGTACATAACCCACTAAAAAAGTATCCTCGCTTTTTATCACTTGTGGACCTTGTTCGTATTTAATGGTTGCCACCTCGCTCAAAGGAACAGGGTTGCCTTTTTCAACTGGTATATAAATGCTTTTCAAGTCTGATGGATCTCCACGTAATTCACGAGGATAACGAACCCTAACCCCATAACGTTCCCTACCTTCCACTGTTTGAGTTAACACCATTCCGCCAACGGCTACCTTCAGCACATTTTGAACCTCCTCGATAGTAATTCCGTAACGGGATAATTTTGTTCTATCAATGTCAATTAGCAAATAAGGTTTGCCCACAATCCGATCTGCAAAAACAGCTTCCTCTTTTACGCCTTTTGCCTGTTTTAGGATACCTTCCAATTGAACCCCAAAGGCTTCAATTTGCTTTAAATCCTGACCTTTCACTTTTATGCCCATGGGGGCACGCATACCGGTCTGCAACATGACCAAGCGGGTTTCAATGGGTTGCAGTTTGGGGGCTGAAGTAACGCCTGGAAATTTTGTAACTCTTACAATTTCATTCCAAATATCGTCTGGGGAATTGATTTCGGGTCGCCAATTTCGGAAGAATTCACCATCGTCATCTTCTATCAAATCTTTTGCTGTCACATCGAGCGCAGTCGAGATGCTTTTTCCAGCTTTTCGTGCGTTCTCAACTGCGCCTGTCCTAAGCTTAGCCGAAGGGCTCGAACTGACATTATTATTTGGATTGACAACCAGTGTACTATCTTTCTTGATAAAAAACCCATCGTCATCAACTTTAAATCGTTGCCGTTTTCCCTCCTCATTCAACATATATTCAGATTTATACTGAATCATATTTTCATACATTGATAAAGGTGCCGGATCGAGCGCAGATTCCGTACGCCCAGATTTACCGACAACTGTTTCAATTTCGGGTATGCTTGCCACCGCCATGTCTAATTGCTGAAGCACCCGTTTATTTTCTTCCACGCCTGCATGAGGCATTGAAGTTGGCATCAATAGGAAGGAACCTTCATTGAGAGAAGGCATAAATTCCTTGCCCGTATTTTTGAATATAATGAACCCGAGGATCAAAAGCGTTGTGGGAATAGACAAGAACAACAATCTGTTGTCCATTGCCCATTTAAGGATTCGGGAATAATAGTTTTTAAAAAGTAAAAAACTTGCCAACAGGCCAAAGCAAATAATCGCGACAAAAATGAGATTCAAAAAAACACTTTTATCCACTCCCAAAGGCCGCCAATATTCCGCCAAAAGAAAAACTATGGCCGCCGCAGATAAATAGATGCTATATTTATTGGAACGCTCTTTTGACCAACTGCCCCGAATTTTAGCAAATGCAACAAAACTGAAGCCAATAAGGATAATACCAACCCAATGCCCAAAAATAACCGCAATAAACCCTGCCAGCAATAGCAATCCGTTGATGCCATAATTGGTGCTTCTTCTTATATTTCTACTTTTAAATAAGAAGGCTGCAAATGGAGGGATTAAAAACAAAGCAATGATAATAGAAGCCGTTAAGGCAAATGTTTTTGTAAATGCAAGCGGACGGAAGAGCTTACCCTCTGCTCCAATCATCGTAAATACGGGAATAAAACTAATAATGGTTGTTAATACCGCAGTAACAATAGCCCCTGAAACTTCGGCAGTTGCGTTATACACGATGGTGTTAATAGGTAATCGTTGGAATTTAGAGGCTGCGGGCTTTTTGTTGGATTCAGCCTCTGCCAACTTCTGACTTCCAGCTTCCATTTTTTCATTTTCCTCATCCAAATGCCGAATAATATTTTCTGCCAAGATAATTCCCACATCGACCATGGTGCCTATTGCAATTGCAATACCTGAAAGGGCTACAATATTGGCGTCAACCCCAAAAAATTTCATAGCAATGAAAACCATCAACACTGCTACTGGCAAGAGACCCGATATAAGAATCGATGCCCGAAGATTGAAAACCATCACGACAATTACCAAAATAGTGATAAGGATTTCCAACGTAAGTGCTTCATTGAGCGTGCCCAATGTTTCCTGTATGAGTTCGGTCCGATCATAAAAAGGAACAATAGTTACTTGTGAAGTTCTGCCATCGGCCAGCACTTTTGTAGGCAATCCTTTGCTTAACTCCGCTATTTTTTCCTTTACGTTCGTGATGACTTCCATTGGGTTTGCCCCATATCGGGCCACCACAACAGCCCCCACAACCTCGGCACCTTCCTTGTCCAAAATGCCCCTTCTTGCCGCAGGACCAAGTGAAACATTGGCAATATCACTAATCTTAATAGACGTATAATTTTCTGATGTAACAACAGCATTTTCAATATCTGCCACAGATTTCACATAACCCAAACCCCGAACGAGGTATTCTGCCTGATTAATTTCCAAGGTTTGCGCGCCAATGTCCTTATTGCTTTCCTTTACCGCTTTTACAACTTCGGCCAAGCTAATGTTGTACTGGCGCATCAGTTCAGGATTCACGTCTATCTGATATTCTTTTACGTAGCCGCCAATGGATGCTACTTCAGAAACACCGCTGGCTGAGGCAAGTGCATACTTAACGTAGTAATCCTGAATACTTCGCAGTTCCTGCAAATCCCAGCCGCCAGTTACATTACCATCTTTATCGCGTCCTTCGAGTGTGTACCAAAATATTTGTCCTAATCCTGTGGCATCAGGACCCAAAGCTGGGTTTACACCCTCGGGCAAAAGACCACTGGGCAGAGAATTGAGTTTTTCAAGGATGCGGCTGCGACTCCAATAAAATTCAATATCCTCATCAAAAATGATATAGATACTTGAAAACCCAAACATGGAAGAACTACGAATGGTTTTCACACCGGGAATACCCAAAAGCGTAGTGGTCAACGGATAGGTTATTTGGTCTTCAATATCCTGAGGCGACCTACCGTCCCATTTAGTAAAAACAATCTGTTGGTTTTCGCCAATATCTGGAATGGCATCAACAGCCACAGGGTCTGATGGCAAAAAACCAGTATTCCAATTAAAGGGTGCGTAAACCGTTCCAAAGCCCACAAAAGCAATGAGCATTAGAACAGCAACGAGTTTATTTTCTATGAGAAATTTGATGCTTTTATTCAGCATAAACTTTGATAATTAAACAGTTAATAGATTTATTGTTTTACTGGTTTCAATAAATTGAACACAACAAAACGTGCCCAAAACGGAATACCGCAGGGCAAAAAAATTACTGTCTAAAAATCAAATTAAGAAAGTCTGGTGCAGCACTTGCACATCCCGTTCAATGAAAGGAGGCGGATAGGCAACAAAAGGAACAACGTTAGATTCTGTTCCTTCAAAAATACTGATATAAGAATATGTGAGAGAAGCGACAAAAATTTGTTGCTGCAAGGATAATTGTTCAAAGGAAATTTTTAAATCGTCTTTTCCTTGCTTAATAAACTGCTGATCTTTACAACAAGATTTTTCAGTTATTGAAGAATTTTCACAATTTGCAACAGTGGGCATTTCCTCCATACCACATGAATCTACCTGTTGAGTAAAAGAAAAATCAACCAAGGTATCACCACAATAATGAATATCTACAGCAAAGGACATGGTAGTAAAAAGAACTACTCCTGCCATAAAAACAGCTATTGATTTGTGAATTAATGATTTCATGTAGTGCTAAATTATGAAAAAACCTTCAAACCACAGACAATATAAGTAAACCTTTAACAATTGCAACTAGTTATCGTTGCTTCTTTATCCTGTTTTAAAGATATGCCAATGAGCCGAGGCAATGAACCAAGAGGCCTGTGTATATAAGCGACATAACTGTAAGAACCCAGTGTGATTCTTTTCAGTAGCAGCTTCAAAGTACGAGCGACGAGGGAAGAGGGACGAAGTATTGGGAGTTTACCCTGAGCGGAGTCGAAGGGTGTCGAGGCCACCGCATGAACCATCAGCCCTTTACTTACGAAAAAATTGAATCCCTACCGGAATCATTGAAACTGCAACAATACCAAGAATCACAAACTCAAAATTGTTTTTTACAAATGGTAAATTTCCAAAGAAGTAGCCTGTAAACAATAAAAAAACTACCCATACTGTACCTCCAATAATATTGAACCTTATAAATTTTCCATAATGCATATCCCCTATTCCTGCTACAAAGGGAGCGAAAGTTCTAATTATGGGAACAAAGCGGGCAATGATAATGGTCTTGGGGCCATGTTTTTCAAAAAAAGTTTTAGTACGCTCAATATATTTTTCATTTACAAGATTCTTTCCCCGCAGTTTCCACGACAATATTTTGACCCCTACTGTATTACCCAAATAATAATTAAGGCTATCGCCCAATACAGCAGCAAGAATCAAGGAAAAAAGTACAATATAAAGATTGAGATTAGCGGTTTCCCCCATCTCATTCTGAACACCTGCGCAAAATGTACCTGCAGCAAATAAAAGGGAATCTCCTGGCACAAACGGTAAAATTACCAGCCCTGTTTCTATAAAAATCATTAAAAATAGAATGCCATATACCCACGGACCATAATCAATAATCATCGTAAATAAATGACTGTCTAAGTGCACAAAAAAATCAAGTAAATTTTGCATTTTTTAAAATTAGCATTTATTTATAAAATAGTTTTTATGCTCAATAAAAATTATCTTTTGGATAAATCGGGAAAGAAAGAACAGACTAGCATTGAAACATAAAATAATTCTCAAAAAAAAGCATTCCGCTTTTATCATTCTTGTTATAAAAAATAGCATATGAGCTAATATGTTTTCTTAGCCGCTTATAAATTTACCTTCCCAAATTGATTCCCATTTTAGTATAAGTTCTAACCTGCCCAACTTATATATTAATTTTTATGCCAAAGGAAAAAGCTGTCCGCTATGGTCTGCTAGCTTCAAGGATAATAAAATATGTACTTCTAATACTTATTGGAATATCATTTTTACTTGCAGTAGTCTCAATTATTATTTATTCAAATGCCTAAATGAAACTAAGAATTCTTCATTTATTTCCAATAACATTAAGATTCCTTTAAGTTAGTTGCATCTAAAAAATTGTAATTTTAATGAAAAACTATCCATCATAATATTAATTACTATGAATAAGAAAGATAATACTTCTGAAAAACCGACAAAAAAAATTGACCAATTAGAGCAAAGTTCTTGGGAGGTTGAAGACTCCACAATGAAAACAAATCAAGGCTTAAAAGTCAATGATACTAACAATTCCTTAAAAGCAGGCGAACGTGGTGCTACCCTACTTGAAGATTTTCTTCTTCGCGAAAAGATAACCCATTTTGACCATGAACGCATTCCAGAGCGCATTGTTCATGCACGTGGTAGCGGCGCACACGGGTATTTTGAATTGTACAATCCCATCCCTGAATATACCAAGGCTGGTATTTTTAATGATACCAAACGTCGCACTCCTGTATTCGTTCGTTTTTCAACTGTAGCTGGCTCTAAGGGCTCACCAGACTTAGCAAGGGATGTTAGAGGCTTTGCAACTAAGTTTTATACCGAGGAAGGCACTTGGGATTTGGTGGGAAACAATATGCCCATCTTTTTTATACAGGATGCTATGAAGTTTCCAGACCTCGTTCATTCTGTAAAGCCAGAACCTAATAATGAAATTCCCCAAGCCGCTTCAGCACATGACACTTTTTACGATTTTGTTTCCCATACCACCGAAACGCTTCACAACCACATTTGGGCAATGAGCGACCGTGCTATTCCACGTAGCTTCAGAATGATGGAAGGCTTTGGAATTCACACCTTTCGTTTTATCAATAAGGAGGGAGAATCACATTTTGTAAAATTTCATTGGAAACCCGTATTGGGCGTTCATTCCGTAACTTGGGATGAAGCGGTAAAAATAAATGGTGCAGATTCCGATTTTCATCGTCGCGATCTTTGGGAAGCCATTGACGCTGGCCATTATCCCGAGTGGGAACTTGGGGTGCAGCTAGTTCCTCAAAAGGACGAACATAAATATGACTTTGATTTGCTTGACCCTACTAAGCTTATCCCTGAGGAAATGGTACCCGTTAAAATTGTGGGCAAAATGACCCTCAATAAAAATCCAGAGAATTTCTTTGCTGAAACAGAGCAGGTAGCTTTTTTGCCAGGACATATAGTTCCGGGTATCGATTTTACAAATGATCCACTTTTACAGGGGCGTCTTTTTTCATATCGCGATACGCAGCTTTCACGATTGGGAAGCCCTAACTTTCACCAGATCCCTATTAATAGACCAGTTGTTGACGGGCACAACAATCAAAGAGATGGGCATATGCAAATGGATATTCCTAAAGGACAAACGGCATATTTTCCAAATTCTATAAGCGGTGGCTGTCCACATTTATCAAAAATGGCGGAGGGTGCTTTCACCAGTTATGAGGAACGCATAGATGCAAGAAAAATACGAACCCGAAGCGAAAGTTTTAGCGATCACTTTTCGCAACCCGCACTCTTTTACAGAAGTCTCTCCAAATGGGAACAGGAACACGTTGCTGGCGCCTACACTTTTGAACTTGGAAAATGTAAACAAGATGCCATAAAGGAACGCATGCTTTGGTTAATTGACCAGATAGATAGCGACCTTGCAAAAAACGTGGCGAAAGGATTAGGGATGAAAGTACCTAAAAATATAGAACAACCTATCAATCAAGCTATAGGTGCAGACGCCGATGTAAAAAAACACCAACCAGCTGCCAAGAAGAATTATTTGGATAAATCGCCAGCCTTGAGTCAAGCAAAAACAAAATTTGACAGTATTGTTACGCGCCAAATTGCAGTATTGGCTGCTGACGGTTTCAGTATGAAAAATCTTAAAAAGATGAAATCTGTCTTAGAGAAAGAAGGTGCTACTCTAAAAATAATTGCCCCTATGGGCGGTAGCATTACTTGTGATGAAAATATGGATCACAAAGTTGATGCTTCCATTATGACTACTGAGAGTGTACTATTTGACGCAGTGTATATTCCAGGGGGTAAGAAATCTATTGAGGCCTTGGGCGAAAATGTGAAGTATATTAAATTCGTAAACGAAGCCTTTAAACATTGCAAGCCAATAGCGGTTGATGGAGAAGGAGAAGAATTTCTCAAGAAAACTTACGCCGGAAAGTACACTGATGACAAGGCGGTTTTAGTTAACGAAAACGCGACAGCCTTTAAAGAATCTATCCAGAAACATAGAAATTGGGATCGTAGGGAAATAGCTGAAAGCGTTCCGGCCTAATCGTATAGTACAATCAAAAAAAAGGGAGTGGTTTTGCCGCTCCTTTTTTTATGGCTGTTAGTAATGGTTTGTTTTAATAACCTCAATTTGTATTTGGAGAAAGTTGAATTAATCCAACTTTAAAGTTTGCGAGTAAATGTTTGCACGAGAAGGATTATCGCCAGATCGAGTAAAAAAATTAAATTATTTTTCAGCTTCCAAGCGTTTAATATATTCTTTCATTTCGGCGATTTCCTTAACCTGTGCCTTAATAATTCCATCTGCTAACTTTCTCACTTCAGGATCTTTTATAGCAGCTCTTTTACTCGTTAAAATTGCAATAGAGTGATGTGGAATCATCGCTTTCATATAAAGCACGTCGCCAACAATTGGACTTTGGGCCCTAACCAAACCAAGAGCTCCGACAAACAGAACGAAACTGCCCAAGAGAATGGCAATATTCTTTTTTTTGTTTTGGTACATATTACGCATAAAAAACCACATAATAACGGCCATTGCAGCAATGCCCAAACAAGACATATAAAATCGCGTCAGGCTAAAATAAACGTGATCTATTTCATAGGTGTTTAAGTACATTGTTATGTACATAGCAACAAATGAAGCTGCAAGCATTAAAATAAATTTTGTGTAATTGTTGTTTTTGGAATGTTGATTAGAATTTTCCATAGTGTTAGTATTTAAAGTTTAACATTTCTCAACCTCAAAGAGTTTACAATAACCGATACGGAACTAAAACTCATAGCCAAAGCGGCAATCATTGGTGACAATAATAAACCGAAAACGGGAAATAAAACTCCCGCAGCTATTGGAATTCCCAAAGTGTTGTACGCCAAAGCGAAAAATAGGTTTTGCTTTATATTCTTCATTACTGAATCGCTCAGATTCCGTGCTTTTACAATGCCGTGCAAATCGCCTTTTACTAAAGTAATCATAGCACTTTCTATTGCAACATCGGTACCTGTTCCCATTGCAATACCCACATCACTTTTTGCCAAGGCCGGTGCATCATTGATGCCATCGCCAGCCACTGCCACGATTTTGCCGCTTTTCTGTAATTTCTCTACTTCTTCCAGTTTGTTTTCCGGTAGCATTCCTGCCTTAAAATCTGCAAGGTTCAATTGCTTCGCTACTGCTTGGGCGGTATCGTGGTTATCACCAGTAAGCATAATAACTGCAATCCCTTTATCTTGGAGGGCTTTGATGGCTTTGGCGCTGGTTGGTTTTATTTTGTCGCTAATTACAACGTATCCTATAACTTTTCCTCCAAGTGACAAGTAAGAAACTGTTTTTCCTTGCTTTTGAAAATGTTGTGCTTCAGTTTCCATTTTTGATGTTAGTTCAGCCTTGGCATATTCCATCATCTTTACATTTCCTAAAGTCACTTTTTTTCCGTTGACAGTTCCTTCCACTCCCTTTCCGGTAACGGCACTAAAATTTTCAGTGTTTAATCCTGAATTTTCTGTGCCATTATTTTGTTCCTTTCCGTATTTTACAATGGCTTCGGCAAGAGGATGTTCGCTCTTACTGTTAAGTGAAACGATGTATTGCAATACTTCTTTTTCAGAAAAATCATTTCCAAACACACCAATTTTTTCAACCGTGGGCTTTCCTTCTGTAATCGTTCCCGTCTTATCTATTATAAGTGTATCTACTTTGTCCATCCTCTCTAAGGCCTCCGCATTTTTTATAAGCACGCCGTTTTGTGCCCCTTTCCCCACGCCCACCATAATGGACATTGGCGTTGCCAATCCTAAAGCACACGGACAAGCAATAATAAGAACCGCAATAGCATTTACAAAGGCATAGACGTACACAGGTTCTGGGCCGAAAAAGACCCACACACCAAATGTGATGATTGAAACAAGTACCACAATGGGAACAAAATAGCCAGATACAGTGTCAGCTAATTTTTGGATTGGCGCCCTACTGCGACTGGCAGTATTCACCATTTGAACAATTTGTGACAGCAACGTATCTGCCCCTACCTTTTCGGCCTTCATCAAAAAGGATTGGTTGCCGTTTATGGTCCCGCTGTTTACCTTATCGTTTTCAACTTTATTTACGGGAATAGGCTCCCCTGTAATCATTGATTCATCAACCGTTGTATGCCCATCTGTTATGCTGCCATCCACGGGTATTTTATCTCCTGGTTTTACACGTAATATGTCGCCCAATTGAATTTTATCTATAGCAACCTCCTCCTCTTTTCCGTCCTTTACACGAATAGCTTTATTAGGTGCGAGTTTTAATAATTCCTTGATTGCAGAATTGGTCTTACCATGCGCACGAGCTTCCAACACTTGCCCCATTAAAACCAAGGTTAGAATAACCGTGGCGGCTTCAAAATAAACGTGGACTGCTCCAAATTCTGTTTTGAATTGCTGGGGGAAAAAGTCTGGAAAAAACATCCCGAAAACACTAAAAAGCCAAGCCACCCCCGAACCAATTCCGATAAGGGTGAACATATTTAGATTCCACGTTTTGATACTTTTGTAAGCCCGTTCAAAAAACATCCAAGTAGCATAAAATACCACGGGAATAGATAATGCGAATTGAACCCAGTTCCAATATTTCTGCTGCATCAAATCATACAACGGATTGTTTGGAATCATTTCGCTCATTGCGATTAAGAAAATTGGCACTGTAAAAACTACCGCCAGCCAAAATTTCCTTAAAAGCTTGATATAAGTTTTTTCCTCTGCAGATTGGTCGGGTTTCATAGGCACCAAGTCCATCCCACAGATAGGGCAGCTTCCTGCTTCATCTTTTACTATTTCGGGATGCATTGGGCAGGTCCATTGCTCGCTTGCACTGGTAGCTAAGTTTTGTTCTTCTACTAAGTCCATGCCACATACGGGACAATCTCCTGGTTTATCGTAGGTTTTATCGCCTTCGCAGTGCATTGGGCAATAAAAAGTGCCCGTTCCTTTTCCATTTGGCTTTTCCTCTTTTTTAGCTTCTGAATGGTGGTGCTGTTCTCCCAATTTGTGAATGGTATAACGTCCGCCATCATTTTTTAAGGCTTCCTGAAATTTTTCTATTGGAATATGAGTTTCCATTTCGATGGTTGCTTCGGCTTTTTCCAAATTGACCGTTGCTTGTGATACACCTTCTACTTCAGACAGGGTGGTTTCAACGTGGCTTCTGCATCCGCTGCAGGTCATTCCGTGTATATGATAGGTATGTTTCATTTTATTGGGTTTTAAAATTTAATGACATTTCTGTTGCAGTACTTTTAAAAAGACACTTATTAGATAATGGGTGCCATTATTCCCTTTTCAGAATTAATACACAAAGTTAGTTTTCCCCAACCAACTTTATTCGTATAAAACTGATTAATACTTACACAATTCCGCATATGGGTTTCATTACCGTTTTTACAGATTTTGAATTCTGCAATAAAAAACGGTATGTCAAAATACACAGAAAGTATTTTCAGTATCTCAATTAAAGAAATATTTAAGGTGGTGAGTTAATTCCAAAAATATAGTTAATTGTAATATGTATCCAGCCAAAAAACTCATAAAAAAGTGTTCCACACACCGCTACTATTAAAATATAACCTTTCCTTAACGACTTACATAATGAGAACTATTTATATTGAAATGAATCAAATGATATAAAATAATTGGCTTGGAAGTTTCTAAGATTAGTTAGATAAATTTAATTATTATGAAAAAATTAGAGATAAAAAAAGAACACGAACTAGGATTAGGCGGTGTAGCTATAGGTACTGGTTTTGAAAATATTACCGATGAACAAGCGCAACATATATTGAATAAGGCGTGGGATCTTGGTATTCGTTATTACGACACCTCTCCTTGGTATGGCCTGACCAAAAGTGAGCGCCGGTTTGGGGAATTTTTGAGCAAAAAAAACAAGAATGATTTCCTCTTCTCTACAAAAGTAGGCCGAGTTTTTAACAAAGTAGCGGAAGATAAAGTACCACCTACTATGTGGCAAAATCCACTAAACTTTGACTATAAGCACGATTATTCAGCAGATGCCGTGAAACGCTCTATAGATGAAAGTTTGGAAAGAACTGGATTAGATTCCATAGATATTGTATATGTACATGATCTCTCTGAAGACCAAGTGGGTGACCGTTACGACTATCATATGGAAATTGCGAAAAAGGGAGCTTTTAAAGTACTATCAGACTATCGCTCACAAGGCATTATTAAAGCTTGGGGAATGGGGGTTAATAAAATACGGCCCATCTTGGATTGTATGGAGGCGGCAGATCCAGATATTTGTCTTTCAGCAACCCAATACTCTATCTTAGAACATGAAGATGCGGTAGATAGATTACTGCCTGCAGCAAGAAAAAATGGTGTTAAATTAGTTTCTGGAGCCGGATATAACTCAGGATTCATTGCTGGTAGAGATCGTTATAATTATAAGCAACACATTCCCAAAGGAATGAAGGAAAAACGCGATAGAATAGCTGCTATTGCAAAAGATCACGGTATCGATATTATTACGGCAGCCCTGCATTTTGTATTAGCTGCAGACGAATTTGCCTCCATTATTCCTGGGGCGAGTAAAATAGAACAGGTAGCCGATAATGTGAAAGCATGGAAAACAGATATTCCCAACGATTTTTGGAAGGAATTAAAAGCAGAAGGACTTATTTATGATAAAGCCCAAACCCCAATAGCCGAACAAGAATTAGCAATGTCAAAACAATAATAATGAATTTAAAAAATAAAGTAGCGGTTATAACAGGCGCCAGCGGTGGTATTGGCGGAGCCATAGCAGAGAAATTATCTGAAAAAGGCTGTAAATTGGCACTGGCAGGTCGTGATATGGAAGCGCTAAAAAAACTAAAGGAACGATTGGTCGGTGAAAGCATAACAGTTGAAATAGATGTAGCGGACAGCCAAAGTGTAAATAAAGGTTTTGAAACCATAAATAATCATTTTGAGGAAGTGGATATTTTAGTAAACTCCGCCGGAGTGATGCCCTTATCCTATCTTAAAAATCGTCATCTCAAGGAATGGCTTCAAACTATTGAGGTAAATGTAAAAGGCAGTTTGCGAATGATAGATGGCGTACTGCCGTATATGAAAAAGCAAAACGGAGGGCATATTGTAAACATAGCCTCGGTGGATGGAAAAGAATTGTATAAAGGTGGTGCCGTCTATGGCGCCTCCAAAGCTGCAATTATTGCACTTTCCCGTGCTATGCGGATGGAGCTTTCACCAGAATTTGGCATTAAAGTAACCTCCATTGAGCCAGGTACTGTTGCAACCGATTTACGTGATGATATTACTGATAAGGAATTACTAAACGATAAAGATTACAGTAAGAACGAACCAAAGCTAAAATCAGAAGATATCGCGCGGGCAGTAGTATATGCCCTCAGTGAGCCAGACGGAGTAAACATAAATGAGCTGCTAATTAAGCCAACTGGAAAATCTTAGCTAAAAAAGTAAAAATTTAACAAGCAAAATTAATGCGACTTTGTAAAATTTTAACCGTTTTACTAAATGGAATAATCATACGGTAAAATTATTCTCAAGCTCCTGTAAACCGTATCCGTAAAGTATTGGTGGGCGATCTAGATAAAATGGCTTCAAAACTGCCCAAAGGCTCTTGGTATAAGAAGACGCTTTTGGCAAATTTACTCTAGTTCTTAACTTTCGCAATTCTAAATCGTTGCCTGAAGATATAGAACTAGTTTGATATTTCGTAAAATGTCTGTGCTGTATTTCCCGATCTATCATTATTGTTATTTGGTTGTGGCGACCGTCTTTTTTTATTTTTGAAAAAACTACCTCGACGGCACTAGGGTCTCCCTCCAATACCTGTACAAATGTTCCGTCGTGATATAACAATAAACCACTGATTTTTACTGCGTCATTCCTTTTTTTTATAAGATCAAAAAATAGGTGCAGTAGATCCTTATCAAAAAGGATTCTGGAATTACTGATATAGCAAATGGAATTCAACATTCTTACTTTATAATTAGATTCTTATAAAGTTAAGCGTTCTATTTTTCGAACTGTTATAAAGCCCTGTTAAATGTTTTAATACAGGCAGTTATAAAAAAATGGATTTATAAAAGAAAAATCATTTTGCGATAAAATGTGGCTAACACTTAAATTGAAAAGTACCCCAAACCCAAGCAGTAGAAGAATCAAATTCAAAAAATAAGTATCTTTAATTAAAAAAAAACAATGAGCAGAGGATTTGTAAAAGAAGGAGACCAAGAAGAAACCCCCATCATTCCACCCCGTGCTGCACTGCCAGCTGGAGCCACCAATTATGTTACCCCGAATGGAATGAAACTGCTACATACCGAGCGGGAACAGCTGGAACAAGAACGCACAACCCTTGCCACTACCGATGAACAGCAAAGGCGTATTGAATTAGCCGTATTGAACGGTAAACTGGACCTGCTAAATGAACGCATTGTTTCTGCAAGAATTCTAGAACCTGCTTCACAACCAAAAGATGAAGTGCGTTTTGGAGCTACAGTTACCTATAAAATAGCTCCCGCTCCAACTCCCCAGACTTTTCAAATTGTAGGTGTTGACGAAGCCGATGTAGCCCAACGTAAAATTGCTTTTGTGGCACCAATAGCAGTAGCGCTTACCGGCCATAAAGTGAGTGATGAAGTGCCATTTCAATTAGGGGGAAATGCAAAAAAATTAAAAATTGTTTCTATTGCATATTGAAAAGGGATATCTACGCAGGTCCCTTAACCGTTCATTTAAAGTATAAATTTAAAACCACCAGAAATAATAAAAGCACTAAGCCCAGTGTTGCGTTTGTAAATACTATATTTTAAGTCAATACTCTTAAGACCAGCACCAAAAAAATGGAACTTTGTAAGAATATCTGTATACCCTATCCCCAAACCATACTGGTTGGCAGTAAACTTTGAAAGATCATAATCTGAAGTATAAAACTCAGATGTAGATAAATTTTGGTCGAAAGGGGCAAAATAATCCGCTTGTGTTTGTTGGTAATAACGATAGGATGGATATAACGTAAAAGAATTCCCTAATTTAATAGGTATCTCCAAACTTGCAGTGTGTGAACTTACCCCCCAATCATCGAAATAATAGCGATAGTAAGTTCGCAAAACAAATGTTTCATTGACGTAATAATTAAAACGAAGCCCAATAGGTATTTTAAAGCGTGACGATGGCAACCGCTCTATATCATCGGCCAACTGGAAAACATCCGTGTTTGAAGGAGAGGTGTAGTTTGGAATGCTGGCAATATTCCCAATAAAAAAATTAGGCTTGTCGGCAAAATAGACCCGTTGCAGCGGATTGGCGAGCCAACCTTTTTGCTGCAATAAATCTACAAACAAAGAAACTTGCGCATTTTTAGAAAGTATTTGAGACACACTCAATGAAATAGAATAGGAATTACGGGAGGTATTTTCTATTATGGGAAAACCATTCAGGGGTTTCCAAGCATTGCTGTGCAGTCCATTTTCATCATAAATAGAAACATCCCTAAAAAAACCGGTATTCAAATGCCCATCTACTTCTTCATAACTTTTAAGCTCTGTAGGATACACTGGCCTCCATTTATCCAAATACACCTTTGCACTCAATCCTAAGGTTGTATTTTTCTCATTGAACAATTGGGTTATTCCCGCCCCAACTCCAAAACTGCTATAATCATATTCATTGGCGAAGGAAGCGTCCACATTATATATTGTATTTCTACTATCAGAGCTGTGTGAATAATCTACAGTTGCCCCAACCCAAGTATCTTGCCTAGAAGCTCCCGTTGAAGCCACCCACGGACTACCTATAACTGCGCCAGCAGGCCGATTTACGCCCTTATCTTCATCGTCATCATCTCCATTTCCATTGCCAGAAGCGCCGGTAATATCAAAAGGATTGCCATTACTGGAAGAGGCCGATGTATAGGTCGAAATGCCAATATCCATCGTTAAAACATCATCGGCATTAATAGGAATACTTATTACAATTGTTGGAGTATAATCGGTAAGTTTTTCGGTGCCAATGCCACCAGTAACTGATGCATTGTCACCATCCTGTGAATAGTAACTGCCCAAAAATTCCAATTCGGCAGTTTCCAATACACGCTTTTTATAAGTAGTAGGTTCTTTCTGTGATCTTACGGCTCCACATGAAACCAATGCGAGGGATAAAAAAAGGTTTTTCATTTTATTGGATAAAGGGGATTCCTTTTAAATTAGTATAATTACGGACATTCCGCTCTTACTTCAAAATTATTAATTGCAACCACATCCTCCTCCAGATTTACCGCCGTTGGCGCCCGCAGATGACTCTCTGTATACTTGGAAATTAGTCTCAAACCTATCTTGCTTTTTCTGTGAAAGCGCCATATCCGGATCATTTAGATTTATCTTTTCATACTCCTTTAAGGCAGTGCATGAAATAGTAAGTCCCATCAAAAACACCAGTAAGATTCCTTTCTTTATCACGTTGATTTTTATTAGTTAAGCATTTAAATATCAAACTATAAATAGTATTTATTATTTCATCTCAAAGGGGTTTAATATTTAATAACTCTTTAGACCAAATTAAAACAGTGAAGCTTTCAAATGAAAAGTAAAGAAGCTTTTTAAAACCGACCTTCTTTTTAAAAATACACTCCTTTAACGTTCCCTTATTAAAATACCTTTATTCAAAACGGTATCTTCCCATAAAAAAATTATGCGCTTAACGGCTACACTGCTTCTCTCATTTTTCGGAATTCTTATTACAGGCTGTGCAGCCAAAAAACACAAGGATATATCGTATATCAATAAAGTCAATCCCAATATTGTAAATAGCCCGAAGCTAAATGTGTTCACTCCGCGAAAGGCTTCTGAAGAAAAAAAGCCTGTTTTAATTTTTGTACACGGGGGCAATTGGAACAGTGGCGGTAAAGATACTTATGGTTTTTTCGGAAGAAATTTCGCCAAAAAAGACGTTATTACCGTTATTCCCAATTACACCTTAAGCCCAGAAGTGAGCTATGATGAAATGACCCAACAAACTGCCGAGGCAATAAAATGGACCCAAGAACATATTGCCGATTACAATGGCGACCCTGATCGTATTTATTTAACTGGCCATTCCGCCGGTGGACATTTAGTGGCTTTGGCAACAATGAACCCGAAATACGGTATTGATCCAACTACTATTTCGGGCATTATTTTGAATGATGCCGCCGGATTGGATATGTATAATTATCTACAAAAGATTCCGCCCGGAACCGAAAATAATTATTTAACCACTTGGACGAACAATCCTGAAACTTGGAAAAATGCTTCCCCAATTTATTATATAAATGAAAATACACCGCCCATTATGATGTATTTGGGGAGCAAAACATATCCCTCAATTAAGGAAGGGAGCCGTAGATTTTTAGATGCGCTACACCCTTTTCAACCCAAGGTGGAACCCATGGTGCTTTCAAAAAAACACATACCTATGATTTTGCAATATTTTTGGCCGTGGAATAAAAGGTTTAACGAAATTGTACAATTTATGGCAACACATCGCTAATATTTATACTCCCTATTTCCCACTTTCTCGCTCCATCGCTGTATTAATAAGATATTTCGCTTTAAAAGCATTTCATTATTTTAGAGAAAATTAATAAATTGCCCGCTTAAATTAAGACTGTTACAATGAAGAAAATTATTGCAATCTTTCTAAGTATAATTATAATTGTGTTAATAATCATTTACTTTTCAATTTGGAGTACACCGGCAAAAGTCGCTTCCCAAATTATCGTGAATACCGAGAATATTAATACTTTAAATTTTAAAGAGCAAGATTCAGTAACTATTGCAGTAACCACAATGTATGAGGGGAATATGTTAAAAAATATGGTGCAGGGTGAGCAATATCGGGATGAATGGGCGATCCCCGTAAAAGTACCTGTTGTTTTCTTAGACACATTAAATGGAGGACTCACCATTATAAAAAAGGGAGGGGGACATCAAACACAATCCTTACGATTAAAAAACCCAAAAGGAATTTACTATACACTACGAAGCGTGGCAAAAAATCCCGAGCCTTTAATTCCGGAGTTTGCAAAAACGCTAGGGATTGAAAATATTATTATTGATGGAATCTCCGCACAGCACCCCTATGGAGCTATAGTAGTAGCCAAATTAGCCGAATCTATTTCAATATTACACACACATCCATCCTTGGTATTTGTTCCCAAACAAGAACGTCTAGGCAAATACAATACTAAGTATGGGAATAAATTATATTGGCTTGAATACGAAACCGAAGGGCCTACAAACTGGACAGATATAGAAAATGTAAAGGAAATAGTGGACACCGATAAACTGCAAAAATTAAAAAAACAATTAGGCAATGATCTAAATATTAAAAAGGAAGAATTAGTTCGAAATCGTTTATTCGATTTAGTGATTGGCGACTGGGACCGGCATGCCAAACAATGGGGATGGGTGCTACAACAAAGGGAAGATAAATTTCTGGCCATCCCATTACCCGGAGACCGCGATAATGCATTTTTTTCAACAGATGGTGTAATACCAACAATAGTATCTTCCAAAAATATACAGCCACGCTTGCGATCTTTTGAGAAGGAGATTGATTATATTCCAGGATTGGTATATCCTTTTGATAGGTATTTTTTACTAAACATACCAATTGAAATTTTTATAGAACAGGCAGAATTCATACAAAATAATTTAACTGATCAAGCAATAGAAGAGGCATTGCATATATGGCCTAAGGAAATATATAAACTGCACGGAGCGGAAATTAAAACCAATATAATTGCAAGAAGAGGGCAGTTAGTCGCATATGCTAAAGCATTTAAAAAAGAGATAGACAGACAAGGCATATTACACGAACCCTTAAAAGGCTCTGATGATGTAGTGCTTTCCAAAGAACTTTTGGAGTGCTTTGATTGTAGATAAAACCTACAGACTATGCTATTGAATTCCTTAGCCAAGGATGTTTATTTTTCCCACAGACCCAAACCTATTTATAAGATGAATAGCTATATGCATAGCCATAAGTCAAATTAATAGTGCTAAAATCACCCCTATATTATTATCTTGCACACTATCATTCAAAAAAAAAATTATGAAATTTCTACGTCTTCTCTTTATCTTTTTATCTGTCCCACTTTTCGCCCAACAAGGCGGTATGTGGATTCCTTCGCTTTTGGAAGGAATGAATGAATCTGAAATGACCAACCTCGGCATGAAAATGAGCGCCAAGGATATTTATGATGTAAACAATGCAAGTTTAAAAGATGCAGTGCCCCATTTTAATGGTGGCTGTACTTCTGAAGTGATCAGCAACCAAGGGCTTTTACTTACCAACCACCATTGTGGATATTCGCAGATACAAAGTCATTCCACTTTGGAGCACGACTATTTGCAAGACGGATTTTGGGCGATGAGCTTAAAAGAGGAACTTCCGAATCCAGGGGTTTCTGCAAGTTTTATGGTGAGGATTGAAGATGTAACTACAAAAGTGATGAACGGCATTACCCCTACAATGGGTGAAGCTGATAAGCTAAAAAAGATAGAAGAAAACATTGCCGTTATTATACAAACTTCCCCAAAAGAATCTTGGCAGGAAAACCGCGTGCGTACCTTTTATGAAGGTAACCAGTATATGCTTTTTGTGGTGGAAACTTTTAAAGATGTTCGTTTGGTTGGTGCTCCACCATCTTCAATCGGGAAATTTGGTAGCGATACAGATAACTGGATATGGCCACGCCACACAGGAGATTTCTCCCTATTCAGAATTTATGCGGACAAAAATAATCATCCTGCAGAATATTCAGAAGACAATGTGCCCTACACTCCCAAGCACTTTCTACCAATATCTTTAGACGGCGTAGCTGAAAATGATTTCACTTTGGTCTTCGGCTATCCGGGAACTACAGATGAATACTTACCTTCTGTAGCCATTGAGCAAGTTATAAATTCCATCAATCCAGCGCGTATAGCCATTCGTGATGCTGCCTTGGCCATTCAAGATAAGTATATGCGTGCAGATCCACAGATCAAAATTCAGTATGCTTCCAAGTATGCTCGTATCGCTAATTACTGGAAAAAGTGGAAAGGCGAAACCCTTGGTCTAAAAAAATCGAACGCCGTAGGTATTAAAAAACAACAGGAAAATGCCCTGACTGCCCAAATAAATAAAAAAGGAAAGCAACAGGAATACGGACAATTATTGCCAAAATTTGAACAATATTACACAGAGATTGAACCCTATTCCCTTACCCGTGAATATTTTCTTGAAACCGTATTAAGAAATGTGGAACTACTAAAGATGGGCTACCAAACCTACCAGCTGAAACAGGTTTATGAAAACCGAGGCGCCCAGTCTTTTGAAGACAGAAGAAACAATTTGGTGGCTTCCCTAGAGGGCCAATATAAAGATTATAGTAAGCAAGTGGACAAAGAGGTTTTTGAGGCTTTAATCGCATTATACGCGAAAAATGTTCCAGCACAGTTTCTGCCTGATTCCTTTAATACTATGAATGCACAAATAACGGCCGAAAATATCTATAAAAATTCTGCCTTTGTAGATTATACTTCGGCGAAAAATTTATTGGAAGGTGATGCAGAAACGGTTATTGCAAAGTTGAATAACGACCCCGGATTTCAAATAGTAAAAGAAATGGCCGATACTTATTTTGAAAAAGTAGCTCCCAAATATGAAGAACTGGAGTTGAATATTTCAGGATTGGAACGCGATTATATGAAAGCGCTCTTGGACTTGAGCCCAAAAGATGCACGTATTTTTCCCAATGCCAATAGTACCTTGCGAGTAACCTATGGAAAAGTAGCTGGCTACTCCCCTGCCGATGCTATTTATTACGAACCCGTAACTCATCTTGAGGGGGTAATGCAGAAATATGTTCCTGGCGATTATGAGTTTGACGTGCCACAGAAGCTAATTGATCTTTACAAAGCCAAAGATTACGGTCAATACGGTGAGAATGGGAAAATGCCTATTAATTTTATTGGCACCAATCACACTACAGGGGGAAACAGCGGGAGTCCCGCCATTGACGCTGAAGGAAATTTAATCGGATTAAACTTTGACCGTGTTTGGGAAGGCACTATGAGTGATTACTACTATGACCCTGCCCTATCTCGCAATATTATGGTAGATATTCGCTATGTACTTTTTATTATGGATAAATATGCTGGTGCTAAAAACTTGATCGATGAATTAAAGCTTGTTCATCCTAAAAAAGAGGCGGGTAAGCGTAAAAAGAAGAAGTAATGCAATATCAGTTTGCGTACAGTTGAAATCTGCTTTAACATTGAATAGTTCTCAACAGCCCGAGAACTGATAAAAGAAACGTTATTTCATTAAAAACGAATCCCCGAATAGTTATAATAACTTTTCGGGGATTCGTGCTTTTACATTCTATTTTACTTCAACCCTCGAGCCTTAAGCATTGGCTCAATCTTTGGGTCGCTACCGCGCCAGTCTTTGTACATTTTTTCAAGTTCCAAAGTATTTCCTCTGGAAAGAATCATATCGCGGAAGCGTTGTCCGTTTTCACGTGTTAGGCCTCCGTGGGTCTCAAACCAATTGTAGGCATCGTGGTGAAGCATTTCGGTCCATAAATAGGAATAGTAGCCAGCGCCATAACCTCCCGCAAAAATATGGGAGAAATAGGTGGAGCGGTATCTTGGTGGAACCGCATGGACAGCATCTAATTTTGTTCTATTCAATGCGTCTTTTTCAAAAGCATTTACGTCTTCTATCTTCTTATCGGCTGAAATAGTGTGCCACTGAATATCCAAGTTTGAAGCAGCCAAGTTTTCGGTAAGGCTATAGCCTTGGTTGAACGTAGCTGAGTTCTTTATTTTATCAATTAATGCCTGCGGAATCTGTTCGCCAGTTTTATAGTGTAAGGCATAATTTTTTAACACATCTGGATATAGAGCCCAATTTTCATTGAACTGCGATGGAAACTCTACGAAATCGCGAGACACAGCCGTTCCGGAAAGCGATGGGTATTGCTGGTTAGCAAAAAAGCCGTGAAGCGCATGTCCAAATTCGTGGAACATAGTAGATACTTCGTCATAAGTTAACAAAACAGGTTCGTTACCAGCAGGTTTTGGAATATTAAGTACATTGTATATTACTGGTTTTTTGTTGTACAATTTAGATTGAGTAACAAAATTATCCATCCAAGCGCCACCACTCTTACTTGGGCGTGCAAAATAGTCGGTATAGAAAAGGCCTAGTGCATCTCCGTTTTCCTCAAAAAGCTCATATACTTTTACATCTTCCTGATATACCGGAATGTCAGTTCTTTCTTTGTAAGTAATACCATATAATTTGTTAGCCGCATAAAAGACTCCTTTCTCCAAAACATTGTTTAACTCAAAATAGGGTTTTATCTGGTTCTCATCTAGGTCGTATTTTTCTTTGCGAACCATTTCGGCATAGTAGTTCCAATCCCAAGGCTCCAAAGTGAAATTTTCACCTTTAGATTTAATCATTTTTTGAATTTCATCAGATTCTGCTTGCGCTTTGGCAGTAGCTGCAGGAATAAGTCCACTGAAAAATTTGTTTACATTCTCTGGGGTTTTAGCCATTGTTTTTTGAAGACTCCATTCTGCGTAATTTTTAAAACCTAAAAGCTGTGCTTTCTGGGCGCGTACTTCCACCAATTCCTTAATAATCTCTCTAGTGTCATTAGCGCCTTGGTCGGCTCTATGCCAAGCGGCTTTAAATAATTTTTCTCTGCTTGCTCTGTTATCCATAGATTGCAACAAAGGTTGCTGAGTAGTATTCTGCAAAGGAATAGTCCATCCCTTGCCATCCTTGCTTTCCTTTGATTTTAAGAAATCTTCATCAACTCCTGCTAAATCTTCTTTGTTTGTAAAGGTTACAGCTCCAGTGTTGTTGGCATCTAAAAGCGTTTTACCAAATTTTGTTGTCAGCGTAGCTATTTTGGAGTTGTATTCTTTAAGTTTTTCCTTGTCATCAGCAGAAAGATTGGCTCCTGCTATTTCGAAATCTTCATAATATTCTTCAAGAAGTTTTAAAGATTCTGCATCCAGATTTAGGGTTTCTTTCTTTTCGTATAGTGTTTTAAAGCGCTGGAACAGTTTTTCGTTCAAATAAATCATGTCACGTTGAGCGGCAAATTTTGGTGCCATCTCCTCTTCAACAGCTTGCAGGGTTTCATTTGTATTTGAACCAGCCAGTGAATAAAATATTTGTGAAGACCTATTTAAAAGTTCGCCACTTTTTTCGAGGGCTAGAACGGTATTATTAAAGGTGGGTTCTTCTTCAGAATTGGCGATTGCTTCTACCGCTTTTTTCTGCTGTGCTATTCCTTCAATCATTGCTGGCTGAAAGTTTTCGTCTTTTATTTTTGAAAAATCTGGTGCTCCATAGGGCAACGTACTTTCAGAAAGCAAAGGGTTTTCGGTACTGTTCATCTCTTCATTACTGTTATTTGGATTTTCTTTTTCTTTGGAATTGTTGCAAGCCACAACAATTAGGGCAAGCGCTAAAAAGGGAATTACTTTTTTCATTCTATAAATCTATTTTGAATTGGATTGTAAAGATACGGAATTAGCGCACTTTTTAATTTGAATGTGATAAAATGAAAAACCCCCTCAGCAAAAGCTGAAGGGGTTTCCTTTTTTGGTTGGTTATTTGGTGATTATTCTTTAATCAAGCGTTTCACAGTGCTTGCGTTGTCACCAATAATCTGAACAACATAAACTCCAGCTGCAAGCGATGAAACATCTACTGCTTTTTCACCTTGCATTGTGCGAAGGTTTGTCTGGTTTACTAGTTTACCGTTTATGTCATAAATCATCATTTTCTCTAGAGAGATGTTGGTCTTGTTAACAAGGTTCACAACATTGCTAGCTGGGTTTGGATATAAAGCAATTCCAGCGTCCAAAGAATTTTGGTTCACACCAAGGATGGATTCAATTGTAAGTTCAAAGTTACAGTTTGAAGTGTTTCCATACTCATCAGTAGAAGTCAAGTTAATAGTGTAAACACCATCAGACAAGCTTGTACCTGGAGCAGGATCCTGGGTAGTAATTGTTACAGGGTCTGTACAGTTGTCAATTGCAGTAGCTTCGCCAGTTGCAAAATAATCAGGTACAATGTAGAACAAGTTACCTGCTCCTGGATCAACAGTTTGATCTGCTGGACAAGTAATT
>NZ_UEFQ01000022.1 GCF_900489465.1 Aequorivita sp. CIP111184
TGGGGCTAAGTCGTAACAAGGTAGCCGTACCGGAAGGTGCGGCTGGAACACCTCCTTTCTAGAGAAAGACGACCGAAAATTCAACAAGAGAGACTCTTACTATGAAGATTAAAGAAGTTTTGCTTGGTTTAGCTGTCAATTTTATAATATTATAGTCAACAGGTACAGTGTCAGCACATCAAAACTGATAACTGAATACTGAACATTGGAGACTTTTTTTAAAGTCCCATAGCTCAGCTGGTTAGAGCGCTACACTGATAATGTAGAGGTCGGCAGTTCGAGTCTGCCTGGGACTACATAATTTTAGATTAAGGATTAACGATTGTCGATTTTTGATTTAAAAAAGTTCATTAACACATACTGAAGGAAATTTTAGAAGTTGGGTTTGTTGCGGGTTTAGGTATCCATAACTCATAACTAATAACTCATAACTAAAAATGGGGGATTAGCTCAGCTGGCTAGAGCGCCTGCCTTGCACGCAGGAGGTCATCGGTTCGACTCCGATATTCTCCACCAAGGACAACAATTGTTGTTCCCATTAGCTGCCCGTTATCCGGGCCTGGGAATAATGAAGATCCAGACAGTTCATTGACATATTGGAAATAAAGAATACGAGAAAAGTAATAATAAAGAGGTATGCTTCGGGCATACCAAATTTTTGAATCAAACTCA